>NZ_JBIVYF010000001.1:0-2047430 GCF_044769565.1 Ensifer sp. NPDC090286
CCCATGGAATACGTTCGCGTTTGCGACGCTTTCGGCACTGGCTACTTCTACATCCCGGGCACCGAAACCTGCCTCAAGATCGGCGGCTTCATCCGCTTCCAGACCGACTTCGGTCGTGACGCCGTTAACAAGCGTCAGGGTTGGGGCGATGCTGGCACGTCCGACTGGGATGCCTTCTCGCGCGCTTACATCTCGTTCGACGCCAAGAGCGACACCGAGTACGGCACGCTCACCGGCTTCTTCGCTGCTGAATTCAACGCTGACAACGACTCTGACGAAGGCGACAGCCTGATCGACGTCGATGAAGCCTACATCCAGCTCGGCGGCCTCAAGGCAGGCTTCTTCTACAACTGGTGGGATAAGGGCCTGAACGGCGAAACCGACTCGCTCGGCAACAACACCGAGTTCAACTCGATCGCCTACCTCTATGACGGCGGTTCGTTCCAGGCTGGTATCTCGATCGACGAACTCGAAGGCACCGAAACCACGAAGAAGAACGGCGTCGGTGTTTCCGGTATCGTTTCGGCTTCGCTCGGCGGCGTTTCCTTCGACCTGCTCGGCGGCTACGACTCTGAGTTCGAAGAAGGCGCAATCCGCGCTCTGCTCTCGGCTGACCTCGGCCCGGGCGTCTTCCAGCTCGCTGGTATCTGGGCTTCGAACCCGAACGCTTACTGGGCAAAGTCTGAGTGGACCGTTGCAGCTTCGTACCGCTTCAACGCCACCGATAAGCTCGCCATCACCCCCGGCGTTCAGTACTTCGACAACCTGAGCCGCGGTTCGCTTACCGACTTCGGCGGCGACGATGCATGGCGCGCTGGCGTCACGCTCGACTACAAGATCACCGAAGGTCTCGCGACCCGCGTCTCGGTTCAGTACGAAGACGAAGACAACGGCGACGATCAGGTATTCGGCTTCGTCCGCCTGCAGCGCGACTTCTAATATCGTCTGACCTTGGTCAGAAGAGAGAAACCCGGCTTTCGAGCCGGGTTTTTTCGTTTTGGTATAATGCCAGGAATTTGGCCTGCACTTACACATCATGCTTGAGGGATCAGGGAATAAGGACAGCGTCGGGCGCGGCTTCCATGGGTCAGCGCGAGCGCGCGATGTCGTTTAGAAATGCGGTGATCGCCTCGCGCGGGCCGTCGAGATGAAGCAGTGGTGCATGTCCCTGGCCGGGAGCAGTGAAGTCCGCCATCCGGGCGTGCCTCCGGCGCATTTCGCGTACCGTCTTTTCCGAGAGAAGCCGCGAATGCTCTCCCCTGATGGCCATCAAAGGGACCTGACTCATGGCATCAAAGGGGATCCAGAGGTCGGG
This sequence comes from Ensifer sp. NPDC090286, assembly GCF_044769565.1. Lineage (NCBI taxonomy): Bacteria > Pseudomonadati > Pseudomonadota > Alphaproteobacteria > Hyphomicrobiales > Rhizobiaceae > Ensifer > Ensifer sp. NPDC090286. The sequence goes on from NZ_JBIVYF010000001.1 coordinate 1,316, forward strand.
CAATGGTGTTTCGGGTGCCAATCCGCGTAGGGACAGCGCGATGGCCGGATCGAAATCGGGAACCGGCATGCCGTCTTCGTCGCGATAAATCGCTTTGGCCATGTCCGACCAGTCGCCGTCGCCTAAGGCAGGAAAGTCGGCTCCGTGCAACGTCCTTAGATAGGGGGCTGCTGTCGCCCAGTTCGTCGGAGCATCGCTCGAGTTGAGATAATCCCGGATCGCAAGCAATCCACCAATTTCGATCACAGGCCCGATGTCGTTGAGCACTGCGGCTGCAATCAACGAAGGGGCACGATCGATGAGGTTGTGGAGGATCAGGCCACCACGCGATGTGCAGATAAAGATTGCCCGTTCGACAGCGAAGTGCGCGCAGGCCGTTATCACATCGCCCGTTTCGACGGCCACCGTGTAGTGGCTCTTGTCGCTGTCGCGTTCCGAGTTGCCGCGACCTCGGTAGTCCAGTGCGATGACGGGAAAGTCGCCTGACGTCGAAAGAAAGCTTGCGAGTTGGTGAAAGTCCCGGCTGTTGCGGGTAAGGCCCGGCAGGCAGATGATCGGTATTGCCGCGGATGGCGAGGGGGGAGGGCCGTAGCTTCGCGCGTAAAGGAGAAGCCCGTCGGAACTGCGGAAGAAATGCTCCTGGAATACACCTTGACCCATGCTGCTCCCTCTCGGCCAGGCGAAATCCTATCCGTTTGAAGGGGAAGGGCAAGTTGCTCGGGCCGACATAACTCTTCGGCGGCCCGAGCTTGGCTGGCGAGGACCAACTTTGCGTCTTTCTGTTGCGGCTCTTCTGTGCGCTTCGGTCGTCTGCTCGGTTACTCCCTAGGTCAATAGGGTGAGCTGCATTGGCGCCGAGGGCCACCATAGGGCTGATAGCTGTTGTCCGAGGCTCTATAGGAGCGGTAGCGGGCATAGCACCAGCGCTGATGCGCGTTGCCGCTGACGGCTCTTGGTCCGTTGTAGTATCTCGGGCTGTTGTAATATCGCGGTTGGCTCAGTAATCCGCCGATGATCGCGCCTGCGGCCAGGCCGCCGATCACCGCCCCGACGTCGTTGTCGTCATGGTCATAGTGGCGGCGATATCGATCCCGGTAATATCTGTCGCGGTAATACCCGCTGCGATTATAGTCGCGGTAGTCGCGATCCCGATCGCGATAGCCATGTCGGGCGCGAAGTTCGCAATAGGGAACGGCGCAACTGGATCGGCTCTTGCGTTCTTCGCCGCGCTCGTAAGAGAACTGAACCTGTTGAACGTTGGACGTTCCGGCGACGATCGGCGGAGCGCTTGGGAACGCGCCGGCGGTCGGCACACTGCTCAAGGTGGTCGCCAGCGAAAGGGCGACGATTGTCAAGGTCTTCATAACGTTCACCATTTCCTTCGGAATAGACTGGCCTTAGGAAGGAAATGGTTGAGCGCACGGTTTGTGCCGCCGGCGCTCATCACAATTACTTGATCGCTGCTAGACCGGCTATTGCCGGCCCATTCGCAGGTCTTCGACGATATCTGCCGTTTGCCCGAGCCTCGATTTGTAGACCTGATAGTTCTCCATCACCCGCTGGACGTAGTTGCGGGTTTCCTGGAACGGAATGCGTTCGATCCAATCGACGACTTCATCGATCGGTTTTCCGCGCGGGTCGCCGTAGCGGTCGAGCCATTCCGGGACGCGGCGCGGGCCGGCATTGTAGGCGATGAAAGTGAGGATGTAGGAGCCGCCAAAACTGCTGATCTGTTCGCCGAGATAATGCGCGCCAAGCGTGGCGTTGTAGCCCGCGTCGCTCGTCAGGCGATCCTGCGAGTAGGCAAGGCCGTATCGGCTGGCAACGCCCTTGGCCGTTCCCGGCATCAGCTGCAGCAGGCCGCGAGCGTTTGCGGTGGATATGGCGCCCGGGTTGAAGGCGCTTTCCTGACGCGCAATCGCATAGGCGAGCGCCTTGCCGGAGCCGTCGATATCGGCGCTCGATGGGATCACGCCGACGGGAAACGCGAGCGCTGCGACATCGATCCCGCGCCCAAAGGCGATCTTGCCGACTTGGAGCGACAGCTGGTGATTGCCGGTTTTTTCCGCGCGGGCCGAAAGCAGTGCCAGCTCGCCTGGGCTCGTCAATTCGTCGGCAAGCGCCCGGTAGATGCTGTCGGCGCGCCAGGTGTGGCCAGTGCCTTCGAGCCGCGTGATGGCGCGCACCGCCTCGCGGTTTTCGAACCGTGATCGGTCCTCTGCCGTCGGGGCCGGATAGGCGACGTTCAGCGTCTTGCGACCCAGCCGGGCGGCTGCGAGTTGCCCGTAGAACGTCCCGGGATAGCGGGCCGCATTTGCAAAATATTCGTTGGCGTCACCCGGTCCGCCCGCCTCGGCCGAGCGCCCAAGCCAGTACCATGCGCGCGAAGCGGAGAGGGGCCGGCTCGACACATCGAGAATGCGGCGGAAGTGACGTGCAGCGGTCGCCGGGTCCTCCATGCCGCGCAGGGCATACCATCCGGCATGAAACTCGGCGTCGATGATATCGGTCGCCTCGGTCGTGAGATGGCTGGCGGCGATCCGGTAGGCGCCTCGAAAGTCGCCATTGTCGAGCAGCCCTCGGCTGACGACACGTTGCTCGACCCACCATTCGCCGGGGTTCACCAAAGCGCCCTTGTCCTTGGGCATTCGCGCAAGGAGCTTCGCCGCTTCTTCGTATTTCTTCTGTTTGCGCAGGTACTCGACCTGAATGAAGAGATAGGCCGGGTCCTTGCGCCAGGCGGGGTCGACCGCTGCAATGAGGGCCGTCGCCTTGTCGCTGCCGCGGCTGACTGCCGCCCAGGCGCGATATAGCGATTGTGCCTTTCCAAGGTCGCCGAACCGTTCGGCCTGCTCGACGCGGTTGCGATAGAGAAGCATCACCATGCGGCGCTGATGATTGTCCGCGGTCAGGAGGCCGGAGAACTCGTTGAGAATATTAGTTTCGATGTCCTTGTCGAGCGTGTCGCGCTGCCAGATTGCACGCAGGTTCTTGGCTGCCGTATCGGCTTTTCCGGTGGCGACGAGCGCGCGGGCAAGAATGAGGGAGCCTTCGGTCGTTTCCGGCTGCGTGTTGCCGAAGGCTGCGAGCACGTCGGCCGCTGGCGGGTTCTCTCGATAAAGCGCTCGTTCGGAGTTGGCGCGCAGGGATTTCAGCCCTGGCCATCCCTGCAGTTCCCGTTGGGCGTCGGCAATTTCGAAGGAAGGCACGCCTCGCTGGCCGGAAACCGCGATCGCCCAAGTCAAGATGTGCCGATCGAGCGTGCCTTCGGCCATGGCGTCGCGCACGGCAATCGCCGCGGCCGGCTGCTTGTTGGAAAGAGCATCGAGCCCTGCCTTGAGATCGCTGCTGACCGATCCGGCCGTTGTCGCGACGGCATTCGTGGTTTCGTTGGTGGCAATGGGGATCGCCTTGTCCGAAAGCACGGGCTTGCGTGTCGGAACCGGTACGCGATCGAGGGTTTCTGCGCTGCCTGCCGACGCTGCCAGAAGCGCCGCGCCGATGATGGCGGCGGCAGGCAGATATATTGACCCGCGCATCAAGAACCCCGTGTTCCCCGTGTCCAACTTCGTCCGCCGCCAAATTGCCCGATGAAAAGGCGGGCGGCCAGTGTCGATCACAACAATCGCGCCAAACCCGCTCTCGCCCTGGTTGGGCGGTCGTGATTATGCGTGCCAAACATCAAGCTTTTGCATGAAAACCGGCGTGAAATGCCGTGTTACAACGCTTGCCGCAGCCACGTCACATGATTATGGTGCGGCAGTTTTTTAACCGTCGATTACGGCCAAAGCATGAGTGCAGACTTCGCTTTTACGCCGTCAGGAGTTGTGCATGTTCAAGGGTTCCATTCCCGCTCTCGTAACACCGTTCACCGCCACCGGCGCGGTGGATGCGGATGGTTTCGTCGCGCATGTGGAATGGCAGATAAAAGAAGGCAGCCACGGCCTGGTGCCGGTCGGCACCACCGGCGAGTCTCCGACCCTTTCGCATGACGAGCACAAGAAGGTCGTCGAACTCTGCATCGAGGCCGCCGCCAAGCGCGTGCCGGTTATTGCCGGTGCAGGCTCCAACAACACGACGGAAGCGATCGAGCTTGCGCAGCACGCTGAAAAGGCCGGTGCCGATGCGATCCTCGTCGTCACGCCCTACTACAACAAGCCGACGCAAAAGGGTCTCTTCGCGCACTATGCGGCAATCGCCGAAAGCGTGAAGGTGCCGATCGTCATCTACAACATCCCTGGCCGCTCGGTCGTGGATATGAGCGTCGAGACAATGGCGGCGCTCAGCAAGGCTTACGCCAACATCATCGGCGTCAAGGATGCCACCGGCAAGATCGAGCGTGTCTCCGAGCAGCGCATGGCCTGCGGTCCGGAGTTCGTCCAGCTTTCGGGCGAAGATGCAACCGCGCTCGGCTTCAACGCCCATGGCGGCGTCGGCTGCATTTCGGTTACGGCAAACGTCGCGCCGCGTCTTTGCGCCGAGTTCCAGCAGGCGACGCTCGCCGGCGATTATGCCAAGGCGCTCGCCTATCAGGACAAGCTGATGCCGCTGCACAAGGCGATCTTCATGGAGCCGGGCCTCTGCGGCGCCAAGTATGCGCTGAACCGCCTCGGCCGCATGAGCCGCGCCGTGCGCTCGCCGCTGTTGCCGACGCTCGAGCCGGCAACCGAGGCTGCGATCGATGCAGCGCTCAGACACGCAGGATTGATGAACTGATGGCACCCAAAGGAAGCCAGCGCACGGTCAACAAGGTTGTGGCGGAAAACCGCAAGGCCCGCTTCAACTACGAGATCGTCGACACCTACGAGGCCGGTCTGGTTTTGACCGGCACCGAGGTCAAGTCGTTGCGCGAAGGCAAGGCCAACATTGCCGAGTCCTATGCGACGGACGAGGGTGGCGAGATCTGGCTGATCAATTCCTATCTGCCGGAATATCTGCAGGCGAACCGCTTCAACCATGAAACGCGGCGGCGGCGGAAACTGCTTCTGTCGAAGCGCGAGGTCAACCGGTTACAGGGTGCTGTCAACCGCGAAGGCATGTCGCTGATCCCGTTGAAGATCTACTTCAACGATCGCGGCCGCGCCAAGCTGGAACTGGCGCTGGGCAAGGGCAAGAAGCTGCACGACAAGCGCGAGACGTCGAAGGAACGCGACTGGAACCGCCAGAAGAACCGCCTTCTGAAGGACCGCGGCTAAGAGAAATCCCTTTGCGTTGCATCCGCCAAAGACGGCCGGTGCAACGCGACAGGTCGCCCACCGCGCGCTGAAAAACCTGCCGGCAATTTTTGAGATTTTTGAGAGAACTTCAACGATCGACGTCGTTGATGCGGGGCGTTTCGAATGGCGCTCGCGCAATCGCACGCCTTGCGTTCGGATGAACGCTTCAGATCTCGACCGGATCGGCCACCGGCTCGGTGTTGTGGCGCGGGGTGCGCTCGGACGGTTCGCGGCCGATTTCGGCACGCAGCGTTGCAAGATCGATAAAGTGGTCGGCCTGACGGCGCAGGTCGTCGGCGATCATCGGCGGCTGCGTCGACATCGTCGAAACGACGGAAACCTTGCGCCCCTTGCGTTGAAGCGCTTCCACCAGCGTGGTGAAATCGCCGTCGCCGGAGAAGATGACGAGGTGATCGACGGTTTCGGACTGCTCCATGGCATCGATCGCCAGCTCGATATCCATATTGCCCTTGATCTTGCGGCGGCCGAGCGAGTCGGTGAACTCCTTGGCCGGCTTCGTCACGACCTTGTAACCGTTATAGTCTAGCCAATCGATGAGCGGGCGGATTGAAGAGTATTCCTGATCCTCGATGAGGGCCGTGTAGTAGTAGGCGCGCAACAGATAGCCGCGCTTCTGAAATGCTTTCAGGAGCTTACGGTAGTCGATGTCGAAGCCGAGGCTTTTCGATGCCGCGTAAAGATTCGCGCCGTCGATAAAGAGTGCGATTTTTTCGCGGGGGTCGAACATCGTCTTTCCTTTTTCAATAGCGGCGCATCAAAGGCCGCCTGCCGGCGGGTGCGCAAAAGTAAGTCGATTACATTAATAATTGCTGATATGGCAAATAATGTAGCTTATGTATTGCATTATTCCAGCCGCGCGCTCGCGAATATAGCTAGTTTTAGCAGTTGCTATAGATCGTCCACATCTCTGGGTCGCCTTTTCCATCAGGGGCTTCATTCCTGACCCGGCGATGCAACCTAAATGTGTGAGCGACGTTTCCAGCTCATTCGCATCGCATTTTATCACGAAGTGTGACGTTACGTGAGCGTCCCTTGAAGGAAAAACTTGAACTTGCCTTGTTTTGATAGTATCCGGGCGCTTAATTCCAGAAATCGGACCCGATGAGGCGCCGTCAGGCGACTGCTCCGGTTTCGTGTTGTCAATCCGTGCAGCGGCGATGCCGCCGCGCTTCGAGCCCAAAAGGACAGGCAATGGCCCGCGTCACCGTCGAAGATTGCATCGACAAGGTCGATAACCGTTTCGAACTCGTTCTGCTTGCCAGCCACCGCGCGCGCCTGATTTCTCAGGGCGCCGCCATCACCATCGACCGCGACAACGACAAGAACCCCGTCGTCGCGCTCCGCGAGATCGCAGATGAGACCCTGTCTCCTGGCGACCTCAAGGAAGACCTGATCCATTCGCTGCAGAAGCACGTTGAAGTGGACGAGCCCGAGCCCGATCCGGCTTCGCTGCTTCAGACCGATGCCGAGACGACCTTTACCGAAGTCGCCGAGGACGAAGATCAGCCGGAAGCCATTACCTTCGACCGCATGTCGGAAGAAGAACTGCTTGCCGGCATCGAAGGTCTCGTGCCGCCGGAAAAGAGCGACGACTACTGAGATCCGTCGCGGAACGCCCGTTCCCACGTGTTTTCAAAGCAGTGCGCCACTCGTATGATTGGCGCACTTTTTTATTGATTTCTTCTAGAGCGGGAAATGGAAAGTGATTGCGGTTTTCCGCCTGCACCCCGCTCTAAATTAGGAGAACGATCACGTTTATGATTTTAGGTCGGTGGGACCTGAAATCATCATGATCTAGAGGATCGCCAGCGAATGATGCGCCAATACGAGCTCGTTGAGCGCGTGCAGAAATACAAGCCCGACGTCAATGAGGCCTTGCTCAACAAGGCCTACGTCTATGCGATGCAGAAGCATGGCCAGCAGAAGCGGGCAAGCGGCGATCCCTATATATCCCACCCCCTGGAGGTGGCGGCGATCTTGACGGAGATGCGTCTCGACGAGTCGACCATTGCCGTTGCTCTTCTGCACGACACGATCGAGGACACGACGGCCACGCGGCAGGAGATCGACGATCTCTTCGGCGAGGATATCGGCGCGCTCGTCGAGGGGCTGACGAAGATCAAGAAGCTCGATCTCGTTACCAAGAAGGCCAAGCAGGCGGAAAACCTGCGCAAGCTGTTGCTCGCCATTTCGGACGATGTGCGGGTTTTGCTCGTCAAGCTCGCCGACCGGCTGCACAACATGCGCACGCTCGACCACATGTCGGCGGAAAAGCGCGCCCGCATCTCCGAAGAGACCATGGATATCTACGCGCCGCTCGCCGGCCGCATGGGTATGCAGGACATGCGCGAGGAACTCGAAAACCTTTCGTTCCGCCATATCAACCCCGAGGCGTTCGAAACGGTCACCCGGCGGCTGGAGGAATTGTCCGAGCGCAACGAGGGCCTGATCAAGAAGATCGAAGACGAGCTCCGCGAACTGCTTCAGGCGGAGGGCCTGAAAGCGGCACAGGTCAAGGGCCGGCAGAAGAAGCCCTATTCGGTCTTCCGCAAGATGCAGTCGAAGTCTCTGTCCTTCGAACAACTGTCCGACGTCTGGGGCTTCCGCATTATCGTCGATGATATCCCGGCCTGTTACCGCGCGCTCGGCATCGTCCATACGCGCTGGCGCGTCGTTCCCGGCCGCTTCAAGGACTACATCTCCACCCCGAAACAGAACGATTACCAGTCGATCCACACGACCATCGTCGGCCCGTCCCGCCAGCGCATCGAGCTGCAGATCCGCACGCGCCGCATGAACGACATCGCCGAATACGGTATCGCGGCCCATTCGCTCTACAAGGACGGGGAGGGGAAAGAGGGTGCGTCGGCAGATGCGGCCCTGTCGCCGACGTCGAATGCCTACTCCTGGCTCCGGCGCACGATCGAATCGCTCGCGGAGGGCGACAATCCGGAAGAGTTCCTGGAGCACACCAAGCTCGAACTGTTCCAGGACCAGGTGTTCTGCTTCACGCCCAAGGGCCAGTTGATCGCGCTGCCGCGCGGCGCGACGCCGATCGACTTTGCCTATGCCGTCCACACCAATATCGGCGATACCTGCGTCGGCGCCAAGATCAACGGCCGTATCATGCCGCTGGTCACCCGCCTCAACAATGGCGACGAAGTGGAGATCATCCGCTCGGGCATCCAGGTGCCGCCGCCCGCCTGGGAAGAAATCGTCGTTACCGGCAAGGCCCGCTCGGCGATCCGCCGCGCGACGCGTGCGGCCATCCGCAAGCAATATGCCGGCCTCGGCTATCGCATTCTGGAGCGCACCTTCGAGCGCGCCGGCAAGACCTTTTCGCGCGAGGCGCTGAAGCCGGCGCTGCATCGGCTCGGCCAGAAGGAGGTCGAGGACGCCATCGCCTCCGTCGGTCGCGGCGAGCTTTCTTCGCTCGACGTGCTGCGCGCAGTGTTCCCGGATCATCAGGACGAGCGGGTCACGGTGAAGCCCAGCGCCGACGACGGCTGGTTCAACATGCGCAGTGCCGCCGGCATGGTGTTCAAGTTGCCGGGCCGTGGCAAGGATGCGAACGGCGTTGCCCAGGCCGAAGGGCCGGAGGCTCTGCCGATCCGTGGTCTCTCCGGCAATGCCGAAGTGCATTTCAGCCCGGCCGGGGCCATTCCCGGGGACCGCATCGTCGGTATCATGGAGAAGGACAAGGGTATCACCATCTACCCGATCCAGTCGCCGATCCTGCAGAAGTTCGATGACGAACCGGAGCGCTGGATCGATGTGCGCTGGGATCTGGACGAGGCCAACAGCAGCCGCTTTATCGCCCGCATCGCGATCAGCGCCCTGAACGAGCCGGGGACGCTTGCCGAGGTGGCCCAGGCGATCGCCACCAGCGACGTCAATATCCGGACTTTGTCGATGGGGCGCGTGGCTGCCGACTTCAGCGAACTGCAGTTCGACCTTGAAGTCTGGGACCTGCGTCAGCTCAATCACCTGATCACGCAGCTCAAGGAATTGCCGAGCGTGTCCATGGTGAAGCGCCTGTTTGAATAAGGTGACTGGCTGCGCCCTGCGCAATTGCCTGCAAAACAGGCAGGCTGCGCATGACGAAACGGCAAGCCATGCTATTGGCGCATGGCTGCCGCCATTTCCTGTATCTGGTGGAACAGGGACCTCTAAACTATCTTCTCGGTCGGGAGGTAAACAAAGAGGTTTGCCATGTTTAATCAGTTGAAGAAGATCACCCGCGCTCTGCGCGTCCCCACTCAGGAAGAGCGCGAGCTCGCCTATCTCAATAGCTCGGTCGACCGTATCGACCTCGAGTACCGCCAGCGCCAGATCGATCGCGGCCTGTTCCGTAACTACTAAGCCCGCTGCGTCCCGTCTTCTGGCGGGATGCTGAGCCATGCGTTCGCCGGATGGCTCGCCTGCGACATGCGCGCGGCGCCTGGGCGGGTTGCAAGCGACAGGCAGGACGCCTATCTTGCGGCCAGCAAACAGGCGGACGCGCGGTCTTGTGCCGGCTGACGGCTTAAAGACGCGGTCATGACGGCATAATGTTATTCAGGCGCAGAAAACCGGTTACGATTTCCGAAAGGCTGCGGTCCATTCTTTGGCCGCGCAAAGGGTTTGCGCGCGGCCTGCGTTATGTGACGCTGCGCGTGTTGCGCCTTTCATCGACACCGCATTCGATCGCAGTCGGCGTGGCGGCGGGTGCCGCTTCGTCCTTCACGCCATTTTTCGGCCTGCACATCATTATCGCCGTTGCGCTCGCTTTCCTGTTCTCGGGTAATCTCGTCGCAGCGGCGATCACGACAGCGCTCGCCAATCCCGTGACGATCCCGATGATCCTGACGGCGTCCTACGAACTTGGGACGGCGATCCTCGGTGTCGAGAGCGCTCACGCCGCAAGCTCGGCCGACGTCATGCGCATGGTCGAGCACCTCGACCTTCCGGCTCTTTGGGGTCCGGTGTTCAAGCCGATGCTGGTGGGCTCGTTGCCGCTCGCGGCAGGCGGCGCCCTTCTTTCCTACATTGCGGCTTACCAGGCGGCCCGGCTCTTTCAGAAGCGCCGCCGGGCACGCACCAAAGAGCTTGGATCCTCTTCATGATCATAGGCATAGGCAGCGATCTGATCGATATCAGACGGATCGAAAACTCGCTTTCCCGCTTCGGCGAACGCTTCGTTCAGCGCTGTTTCACCGAGATCGAGATCGCCAAGTCCGAAGGGCGGAAGAACCGCGCGGCATCTTACGCCAAGCGCTTCGCCGCCAAGGAAGCCTGTTCGAAGGCGCTCGGCACGGGCCTCGCGCAAGGCGTCTTCTGGAAAGACATGGGCGTCATCAATTTGCCGGGCGGCAAGCCGACGATGAACCTGACCGGAGGTGCCGCAGCGCGTCTGGAGCAGATGCTGCCGCCGCATCATCGCGCGGCCATCCATCTGACGATTACCGACGATTTCCCCCTGGCCCAGGCCTTCGTGATTATCGAGGCGCTGCCCGTTGCCCCGATTGAGGGAACGGTTTAGAGCATTCCGCTGGAAAAACCGGCCCTGACCAATTGAAGGGGCGGCGGTTTGCAGCATATGAGACCGGGATTGCGCGCAGTCCAAAGCCGGACCGAGAGTCCGGGCAAAAGTTGAGAGCAGGCCCCGCGCGGGCGTTGCGATGATAAAGGAACACAGTAGCGTGGCAGAAAAGACAGAAGCGAAGCAGAGCGGCCTCTGGGAGAACGTGAAGGTCGTCATCCAGGCGTTGCTCCTGGCTTTGGTCATCCGTACGGTTCTCTTTCAGCCCTTCACCATTCCGTCCGGCTCGATGATGCCGACGCTGCTGGTTGGCGACTACATCTTCGTCAACAAGTTCGCCTACGGCTTCTCCAAGTATTCGCTGCCGCTTTCGCCCGACCTGTTCTCCGGCCGCATCTTCGCAAGTGAGCCGAAGCGTGGCGATATCGTCGTCTTCCGCTTCCCGCCGAACCCGGATATCGACTACATCAAGCGCCTCGTCGGCCTTCCGGGCGACCGCATCCAGGTGCGCAACAGCATTCTCTACATCAATGACAAGCCGGTCGAGCGCACGCCGGATGGCGGTTTCCGCGCCGACGACCAATACGACACCGGCGCCGACGTTCCGGTTTTCCGCGAAACGATGGACAATGGCGTCTCCTATGACACGCTTGACCAGTTCCCGGATGCACGCGGCGACAACACCCGCGAGTTCATCGTGCCCGCCGGCCATTACTTCATGATGGGCGACAACCGCGACAACTCGGCCGACAGCCGCTTCGACGTCGGCTTCGTGCCTGCCGAAAACCTCGTCGGCCGCGCCAGTATGATCTTCTTCTCGCTGGGTCACGACACGTCGTTCCGCGAAGTGTGGAAGTGGCCGACGAACCTGCGCTACGACCGTCTGTTCAAGGCGGTCGAATGATGAAGTCGCGGTCGCTGGGCGCGGAGGATCGGGTAAAGCTTGAGGCCGTGATCGGTTATCAGTTCGCGGAGAAGGAGCGCCTTGACCGGGCGCTCACCCATTCCAGCGCGCGAAGCGCCAAGGGTTCGAACTATCAGCGCCTCGAATTCCTGGGCGACCGGGTACTCGGGCTTTGCGTGGCGGAGCTTCTGTTCCAGACCTTTCGCGATGCCAATGAGGGCGAGCTTTCGGTCCGGCTGAACCAGCTCGTCAGCGCCGAAAGCTGCGCCAAGGTCGCTGACGACCTGGAACTGCACCAATTCATCCGCACCGGCTCGGACGTCAAGAAGATAACCGGCAAGGCGATGATGAATGTGCGGGCGGATGTGGTAGAGTCGCTGATCGCTGCCATCTATCTCGATGGCGGTCTTGAAGCTGCCCGCGGCTTCGTGCTGCGCCACTGGAAGGATCGCGCAGTGCGCGCCGATGGGGCTCGCCGCGATGCAAAGACCGAATTGCAGGAATGGGCGCATGCCAAGTTCGGCATCGCGCCAGCCTACCGGACGGATGAGCGTTCCGGCCCTGACCACGACCCCCGCTTCACGGTAACCGTCGAAGTCACGGGTGTCGCGCCGGAGACCGGAACGGACAGATCCAAGCGCGGAGCCGAACAGGTAGCCGCGACGAAATTGTTGGAACGCGAAGGCGTGTGGCGGAAGAGTTCTGCCGGAAATTGACGGAAAACATGACGGACATGGAAAAAGATACGGCCGCCGAAGGCGCGCCGACCCACTCGGGCTTCGTGGCGATGATCGGCGCGACCAACGCCGGCAAATCGACCCTGGTCAACCGCCTCGTCGGCGCCAAGGTTTCGATCGTCAGCCACAAGGTGCAGACGACGCGCGCGATCGTGCGTGGCATCGCCATTCATGACAACGCCCAGATCGTTTTCATGGACACGCCCGGCATCTTCAAGCCACGCCGCCGGCTCGACCGCGCCATGGTCACGACCGCCTGGGGCGGCGCCAAGGATGCGGACGTGATCATGTTCCTGATCGACAGCGAACGCGGCCTGAAGGGCGATGCGGAAGCGATCCTCGAGGGCCTCAAGGAAGTGCACCAGCCCAAGATCCTGGTGCTGAACAAGATCGACCAGGTGCGTCCCGAAGACCTCTTGAAGCTGGCGGCTGCCGCCAACGAGACGATCAAGTTCGAGCGCACCTTCATGATCTCGGCGCTGAACGGCTCGGGCTGCAAGGATCTGATGGATTACCTGGCCGAGACGCTGCCGGAAGGCCCATGGTACTATCCGGAAGACCAGATCTCCGATCTGCCGATGCGTCAGCTCGCCGCTGAAATCACCCGCGAAAAGCTCTTTCTGCGTCTGCACCAGGAGCTTCCCTACGCCTCGCATGTCGAGACCGAGAAGTGGGAAGAGCGCAAGGACGGCTCGGTGCGCATCGAGCAGGTGATCTATGTCGAGCGCGAGAGCCAGAAGAAGATTGCGCTTGGCAAGGGCGGTGACGCGATCAAGGCGATCTCGACCGCATCGCGCAAGGAGATCTCCGAGATCCTCGAGCAGCCGGTGCACCTGTTCCTGTTCGTCAAGGTGCGCGAGAACTGGGGCGACGACCCCGAGCGCTTCCGCGAAATGGGCCTGGAATTCCCGCGATAAGGCCGCGCGCACACCGTCTGGTGTGATGTTTTTCGGCACCCGTTGAAACGGGTGCCGTGCCGCTCACCGCCCAGGTGGGCTCAAGCGCCTGAAATGCGCTTTCCATTCGCATCGAGAACCGGTTCGCCGTCCTCCTTCGAGAGCGGGCCCTTGTGCGTGTCGGGCAGAATGTCGAGCACCCGTTCGGACGGGCGGCAGAGCCGCGTGCCGATCGGGGTGACGACGAAGGGGCGGTTGATAAGGATCGGGTGCGCCATCATCGCTTCGAGCAGCCGTTCGTCGCTGACCGTGGGGTCGCCGAGCCCAAGCTCCGCATAGGGAGTGCCTTTCTCGCGAAGAGCGTCACGCACCGTCAGGCCGGCATCGGCAATCATCTTTTCCAGCGCCTGCCGAGACGGCGGCGCCTGCAGATACTCGATCACCGTCGGCTCGATACCGGCGTTTCGGATCATCGCCAGCGTGTTGCGCGAGGTGCCGCAGGTGGGGTTGTGATAGATCGTGACGTTCATGTGCTTGCCTTCCGCGGGATTGAGACCGCCGTTGCGGCCAGCGTCGACGGTTGCTCAAAGCCATAGGGTCGAAGCTCGCCGCAGGCAAGCCGGCCGCCCGTGTCAGTTCGTACCGGCGTCGGCGACCTGCCGCTTTGCAAGTGCCGGGCCGATCATCTCGATCCGGTTGGTCCAGATGTAGCCGGAGAACCCTGGCGGTACCATTTCCAGATCCTGCATCGTGTCGATGCCGGTGGTGGAGTCGTCACCGTCAAAGGGGCCGAGCAGGATGATCTCGCTTCCGGCCGCCTTCATCCGTGCGGCGAAGCGGTCAGGCCAGCCCCAGAGAAACGGCGCATAGTTTCCCGGTACGGCGACGAGGGTGTTCTTGCACGCGTCCGGGACGATGCCGGCCCAACCGTAGCCGAAGTAGTGCATCAGGCATGCCTTCGTCGACGTCCGGTCGTAACCGCGCATGCCCTCCAGGCGTTTCAGCGTCTCGCGGGTCGGCTCTTCGCCGCCATAGACGCCGAAAACGGCCTCCCGCCATTGCGGTTGCGCCTCGACGCGCGTTGCGAGTTCTGCGCCTTCTTCGGCGCGCCGGCTCTTGAAGTTGATCAGGAACTTGCGGTCGGGCAGGGCGGCCAGCACCTCCTCGAGCGTCGGCATCTGGCCGACGCCCTTGCCGCGGAAAGGGAAGGTCTTGCCGCCATCGGCCGTATAGCCGTAGCCGATGTCGAGGGACTTCAGCGTCGCCATCAGCGTTTCCTCGGTCACGCCCTTTGCCTCTGTCCGGCAATCGAGCGTCCAGTCGTGGAAGACGGCGAACTGTCTGTCGGGCGTCAGATGCACGTCGAGTTCGACGACATCGGCGCCGGCCTCGAAGGCCGCCTGCATCGAGGCAATCGTGTTTTCGAGATAGGGATGCTCCGGCGTCCTGATGATCGTTGCCGTACACGTGTCCCTGCCGACATTCTCCTTCGGATAGGTTTGATGCATGCCCCGGTGGGCAAGCAGCTTTGCGGCACCCGCCGGCGGCGCGATGAACAACGATGTGTTCATCAACCACACGACCGCGACAAACAGCACGAAAATGGCAAGCGCTTTCTTCATCCTGATTCTCCTCTGGGAATCGGGATTGCCCGACATTGTGGCGCGACGATGTTGCTTTGCACGTATCGCGTGCGTGCATGTCGCGGATTGCGAACAATGTGTCACCCGTGCGCGCGATTGACCGTGAGCCGGGCCCCGTGAGAGGTAGCCGTCACTGACGTGCGATCCAGGAGAAGTGAGATGCCGCAACTCGTCGAAGGAAAATGGGTCAAGGGCGACGTTGCGGCGAGCGAGATGAAGGGCGGCGCGTTCCACCGCGAGCCGACGCGGTTTCACCGCTGGATCACGCCCGATGGCAGGCCGGGCCCGCAGGGCCAGGAAGCCTTGCCGGCCGAGGCCGGGCGCTACCGCCTGTTTGTTTCCTATCTTTGCCCCTGGGCCTCGCGCACGATCGCCTTCCGCAATCTCAAGGGCTTGCAGGACATTGTCGGCCTGACGGTTTCCAATCCGGAACTCGGCGAAGACGGCTGGGTCTATGACGAACCGGTCGATGCCGGTGCACGCGTCGGCAAGATCCGCTTCCATCACGAACTCTATGTGGCGAGCGACCCGACCTACACCGGGAAGGTCTCTGTTCCCGTGCTCTGGGACATGCGCGAAGGGCGGATCGTCAACAACGAGTCCGCCGATATCATCCGCATCCTGAATTCCGCCTTCGACGGGCTCACCGGCAACCGGCTCGACTTCTACCCCGAGGCCCTGCGCGCCGAGATCGAGCGCTGGAACGGCCCGATCTACGAGCGTGTCAACAATGGCGTCTATCGCTCCGGCTTCGCCAAAACACAAGGCGCCTATGACGAGGCGGTGGCAAGCCTGTTCGGCATGCTCGACGAACTGGAGGCTCACCTTGCGGACAACCGCTATCTTGCCGGCGAGCACCTGACCGAGGCCGACATCCGCCTCTTCGTCACCCTGGTTCGCTTCGACGCGGCCTATCACGGGGCGTTCAAATGCAACATCCGCCGGATCGAGGACTATCCGGCGCTGTCGAACTATCTGCGCGAAATCTACCAGTGGCCAGGCATCCGCGAGAGCGTGCGCATCGACCACATCAAGCGCGGCTACTACGGCATCGCCCACATCAACCCGACGCGCATCGTGCCTGCAGGCCCGCTGCTCGACTTCGACCGACCCCATGACCGCGCGCGTCTGCCCGGTCTAGGCGTCGCTGAAATCTAGGTTTGTTTCTCAGCATTTGCTAAGGAAACAAATTTATGAGGGGCCATAAAGAACCCATTGCCAATCGATCGAAGCTTCCTACCTTAATTTGAGTTCTGATGGATAAGAGCCCGATGGCGGCGGCCTGACGAATTCTCGGCGCGGCACCCAAGAGGAGCCAGATGTGTCCCGCCGGATACCCGTGAGGCCACGCCCGTGCCGGTTCTCGCCGCTTCCGGACGCGCTGGCGCCTGAAGCCCCGAAAGAGCCGACCCTTCGCATCTCTCATGCACCAGGACACGTTCGGTAGGTCTGGTAGGGGTGGGATATGAATGCAGCATTGTTGACATTGCTTCGCCGTCTGGTGCGCAACGGTAACCTGACGGTCGTATTTTCTTCCGGTGAAGAAGTGATCCTGGGTGACGGCAGTGGAAAGCCGGCATCAATCCGCATCATCGATGCGGAGGCGGAGGCAGCGATCGTTCGCGATCCCGCTCTTCGCTTCGGTGAAATGTACATGGACGGGCGTGTCGTCATTGAGAAGGGCGATATCTTTGACGTGCTCTCGATCGTGAAGAGGAACGGGCTCGAGAACGCCGCAACGGCGACCAATACGTTGGCTGCCCTCTGGCATGTGTTGCGCCAGCAGATGCTTAGCCGCATGCCGGTCAACCGCAACCGGCACAACGTCGCCCATCACTACGATCTCGATCGCAAGCTCTTCAACCTGTTCCTCGACGAGGACTGGCAATATTCCTGCGCCTATTTTCAACCGCGCGGAATATCGCTCGATGCGGCTCAACTCGCCAAGAAACGGCACATCGCGGCAAAGCTCCTGCTGGAGCCCGGCCAGAAGGTGCTGGAGGTCGGCTCCGGCTGGGGCGGCATGGCCATGTATCTGGCCGAATCCTCGGGCGTTGAGGTTACCGGCATCACGCTCAGCGAAGAGCAGCTGAAGGTCTCGCGCGACCGCGCCGCCAGGCGCGGGCTCTCCGATCGGGTCCGCTTCGAACTGCAGGACTATCGCACCCTGCAAGGGCGGCAGTTCGACCGCATTGTGTCCGTCGGGATGTTCGAGCATGTCGGCATCGGCAACTACGGCAACTTCTTCGAGAAGATGAACGCGCTGTTGAAGCCTGACGGCGTCATGCTGCTGCATTCGATCGGCCAGATCTACAAGCCTTGGGCCACCAATCCGTGGATCGAGAAGTACATCTTTCCCGGCGGCTATATCCCGGCGATTTCGGAGGTTTTGCCTTCCGTCGAGCGCACGCGGCTCTTGGTGAAGGATGTCGAAATCCTGCCGATGCACTACGCCTGGACATTGAAAGCCTGGCGCGAGCGCTTCGTCGCCCGGCGCGAGGAGGCGATCAAGCTCTACGACGAGCGGTTCTTCCGCATGTGGGAGTTCTATCTGGCTGCGTCGGAGACGGCCTTCCTCTACGACAAGCACTTCATCTTCCAGCTGCAGATCTCGCCGTCTCTCAGTGCGGTTCCGGCCTCGCGCGGCTATATCGAGGAGAGGGAGCGGCAACTGATCGAGTTCGAAAAGCGCCGCCCACCGCTCGAACCTGTCAACACCTGGGATGCCGTGCCTGAGCAGGAGCATGTCGAGCCTGCCGCTATGGCGTGCTGAACCATCGGCCGTCCCGCCTGAAAGCGGGGCGGCCGGTCCATCTTCTGTGGAGTTCCGGTTTTCCGCCGAAGGCCTTCACTTGGCCTTCAAGGTCTGCGCCTTTATGGTCGCCGACCAAACAGCAAAGACGGAATTTCCATATGGCCAGCCCTGCAAAACCCATCGCCGCCATTATCGCCAGCGAAATCAAGGCAACACCGTCGCAGGTCGTTGCAGCGGTCGAGCTGCTCGACGAGGGCGCCACGGTGCCGTTCATCGCACGTTACCGCAAGGAAGTGACGGGCGGGCTCGACGATACGCAGTTGCGTACGCTTGCGGAACGGCTGACCTATCTGCGCGAACTCGAGGCGCGTCGGGCATCGATCCTCGAATCGATCCGCGGCCAGGACAAGCTGACCGCCGAACTCGAAGCCAAGATCGCCGCCGTCGAAACCAAGGCCGAACTCGAAGACATTTATCTGCCCTATAAGCCGAAGCGCCGGACCAAGGCCGAGATCGCCCGCGAGCGTGGCCTCGGGCCTCTGGCAGAGGCGATCCTTGCCGATCGCTCGGTGGCACCTGCCGACCGCGCCGCGACCTTCCTGACTGCCGAGGTGGCCGACGTGAAGACGGCGCTCGACGGTGCGCGCGACATCATCGCCGAAGGCATGACGGAGAATGCCGATCTGCTCGGCCGCCTGCGCAACCACATGAAGGGCGCCGCCTTCCTGCGCGCCAAGGTCGTCGACGGCAAGCAGGAGGCGGGCGCCAAGTTCTCCGACTATTTCGATCATTCCGAGCGCTGGGCGACGACGCCGGGCCACCGGGCGCTGGCCATGCTGCGCGGCTGGAACGAAGAGGTGCTGTCCGTCGACATCGTCGTCGACCAGGACGACACCTCGCCGGTCAAGCCGGTCGAGCGCATGATCGCCGCCGCCTACAATGTTGGCGGTCACCTGCCGGGCGACAAGTGGCTTGCCGAGATGATCGGCTGGACCTGGCGCGTGAAGCTTTCCATGTCGCTGTCGCTCGACCTCATGCGCGAACTGCGCGAGCGGGCCGAGGAAGAAGCGATCCACGTTTTTGCCCGCAACCTCAAGGATCTGCTGCTGGCAGCACCTGCGGGATCGCGGGCGACGATGGGGCTCGACCCGGGCATCCGCACTGGCGTCAAGGTCGCCATCGTCGATGGCACCGGCAAGTTGCTGGAAACGACGACCGTCTACCCGTTCCCACCGAAGAACGACGTCCGCGGCACCCAGGCCGAACTCGCTTCGCTGATCCGCAAGCACAAGGTGGAGCTGATCGCCATCGGCAACGGCACCGGCAGCCGCGAAACCGAAAAGCTCGTGGCCGATATGCTCTCGCAGCTTCCGGCGCCGAAGCCGACAAAGGTCATCGTCTCCGAGGCAGGCGCCTCGGTTTATTCGGCGTCCGAAACCGCCGCCCTGGAATTCCCCGGCCTCGACGTTTCGCTGCGCGGTGCCGTCTCGATCGCCCGTCGCCTGCAGGATCCGCTGGCCGAACTCGTGAAGATCGAGCCGAAGTCGATCGGTGTTGGCCAGTACCAGCACGACGTCGACCAGTCGAAGCTCAGCCGCTCGCTGGATGCGGTGGTGGAAGATGCTGTGAATGCCGTCGGCGTCGACGTCAACACCGCTTCTGCGCCGCTGCTGGCACGCGTTTCGGGCCTCGGCAAATCCTCGGCCGAGGCGATTGTCGCCCATCGCGACGCGACCGGCCCCTTTGCGAGCCGCAAGGAACTGTTGAACGTGCCGCGTCTTGGCGCCCGCACCTTCGAACAGTGCGCGGGCTTCCTGCGCATTCCGAACGGCAAGGAGCCGCTCGACGCCTCCTCGGTCCATCCGGAGGCCTATGGTGTCGCCAAGAAGATCGTTGCGGCCTGTGGTCGCGACGTTCGGGCGCTGATGGGCGACAGCGCCGCGCTGAAGAGTCTCGATCCGAAGGTCTTCGTCGACGAGCGCTTCGGCTTGCCGACGGTCAAGGACATCCTTGCGGAACTGGAAAAGCCCGGCCGCGACCCGCGCCCGAGCTTCAAGACCGCGACCTTCGCCGACGGTATCGACGACATCAAGGATTTGAAGGTCGGCATGCAGCTCGAGGGCACCGTGACCAATGTCGCCGCCTTCGGCGCCTTCGTCGATATCGGCGTGCACCAGGACGGTCTCGTGCACGTGTCTCAACTCGCGGATCGCTTCGTCAAGGATCCGCATGAGGTGGTAAAGGCCGGGGATGTCGTGACCGTTCGTGTCACTGAGGTCGATGTTCCGCGCAAGCGGATCGGTCTCACCATGCGCAAGGATGGTGGCGCCGAGACGGGCCGCGAGCCGCGGTCAGGCGCACCGGGCGGCAACAAAAATCGTGGCCCGGCCCCGCGCCAGCAGAAGCCGCAGCAACCGGCTCAGGGCGCCTTCGGTGCGGCGCTGATGGAAGCGATGAAGCGCAAATAGGGCAGGCCTTCGCCGCGGGCGCATCCGGCGCCCCCCGGCTGCTTGCTCTATAAATTAGCTAATTGTAATAATCCGGCCTTTCCACCATACTGGCTGCAGGGCGGCGCGGGCCTACCGTGCCCATGCCGCAGCCGGCCGGCGACGGAAAGGTCAACGCAAACTCCTTCGCCGCGCGTCCGGTGAAAGGAGTTCGGTGATGGTGGGCAGTGCGATCCGCGGCCTGGCATTGGCCGCCCTCTTGGCGGCGGGCGTGGTGGCGCGTCCGGTTCCCGCGATCTCCCAGGCTCCGGTCAATTGTGCCGACCGGTCCGAAGTGATCGGGTTTCTGACGCGACAATATCAGGAGAAGCCGGCGGCAACCGCGCTGATCAACCAGCAGGCGATCATGGAAATATACGCTGCCGACAATGGCAGCTGGACGCTGATCGTCACCGACGTCAACGGGCGCAGCTGCGTCATCCTCGCCGGCAAGAGCTGGGAAACCCTGCCGCCCTTGCCGATACCGAAGGCCTAGCCTCTGGGGGAGTGGGCTCAGCCGCTCCCGTCAGAGCGACCGGCCGACGCTCGAATAGCTGAAGCCGTGCTTCACCACCTCGTCCTGGCGGTAGATGTTCCTGAGGTCGACGAGAATGGGCGTCTTCATCACTGTCTTGAGCCGGCGGAAGTCGAGTGCCCGGAACTCGTTCCATTCGGTAACGATCACCAGTGCATCGGCTTCGTTGGCGGCCTCGTAGGGGTCGCTGGCATAGTCGATCCCGTCGATCAGCTTCTTCGCGTTTTCCATGCCTTCCGGATCATAGCCAATGACATGGGCGCCGGCATCCTGCAGCGTCTGCACGACCACGATCGCCGGGCTGTCGCGCATGTCGTCCGTGTTCGGCTTGAAGGTGAGGCCGAGGATTGCGATCTTGCGGCCGCGCACGTCGCCACCGGCGGCAGCGATGACCTTGCGGCCCATGGCCCGCTTGCGGTTGTCGTTGACGGCCACCGTCGTCTCGACCAGCCGTACCGGGCTGTCATAGTCCTGCGCGGTCTTGACCAGCGCCAGGGTGTCCTTCGGGAAGCACGATCCGCCGTAACCGGGGCCGGCATGCAGGAATTTCGAGCCGATACGGCCATCGAGGCCGATGCCGCGGGCAACGTCCTGAACATTGGCGCCGACCCGCTCGCAGAGATCCGCCATCTCGTTGATGAAGGTGATCTTCATCGCGAGGAAGGCATTGCCTGCGTATTTGATCAGCTCGGACGTGCGGCGCGAGGTGAAGACCAGCGGCGACTGGTTGAGATAGAGCGGACGGTAGACTTCGGTCATCACATCCCGTGCTCGCACATCGTCGCCTGAAAGGCCGATGACGATGCGGTCCGGCCGCTTGAAGTCTTCGATCGCTGCACCCTCGCGCAGGAATTCCGGGTTGGAAACGACGGCGAAATCGGCGTCCGGATTGGTTTCGCGGATGATGCGCTCGACCTCGTCACCGGTGCCGACCGGAACGGTCGATTTCGTCACGATCACGGTGAACCCCTTGAGGTTCTGGGCAATCTCGCGGGCAGCGGCATGCACATAGGAAAGGTCGGCGTGGCCGTCACCGCGCCGCGACGGGGTGCCGACCGCAATGAAGATGACGTCACTGTCGGCGACGGCGGCAACGAGATCGGTCGTGAAGGTGAGGCGGCCCGAAGCGACGTTGCTTGCCACCAGCTGGTCGAGACCGGGTTCGAAGATCGGAATGCGCCCCTGCATCAAGGCGTCGATCTTGCTCTCATCCTTGTCGAGACAAACGACGTCGTGACCGAAGTCCGCAAAACACACGCCGGAAACAAGGCCAACATAGCCGGCGCCGATCATCGTGATTTTCATAGGCTCTTTCCCTTGTTGTGTTCCACAGCGAGCTCAGTTCATAGAACGTGCAATTGCGTATTTTTGCAATTGCTTATGCGCTCAGGTTCACACCCATTTATGCTCGATTGCGCGTAAAGCAAGCCGTCCCGCCAACAGAATAATCCGCGGGGATTAGCTGGCGAGCGGCTTACCGGTTCGCGTTGTAGTAATCCTTGTACCAGGCAGCGAAGCGCGCCACGCCCTCTTCGACAGGGAGCGAGGGCTTGAAATCGGTCAGCGCTTCGAGAAGGTCGGGGGAGGCGTAGGTGCGCGGCACGTCGCCCTGCTGCATCGGCAGCATGTTGCGCACCGCCGGCTTGCCGACCGCCTTTTCGACCGTTTCGACGAAGGTCATCAGTTCGACCGGCTGGCCGCCGCCGATATTGACCACGCGGAAGGGCCCCTGGCGCGACAGCGTGTCCTCGGCCTTTTCCTCAGGCACGCGGTTTTCTTCCGCCGGCGCCACATGGGAAAGCCGGAGAATGCCTTCGACGAGATCGTCGATATAGGTGAAGTCGCGGCTCATGCGGCCTTCGCCGTAGATGTCGATCGGCTGCCCCTTGTGGATGGCATCGACGAACTTGAACAGCGCCATATCGGGCCGCCCCCAAGGGCCGTAGACCGTGAAGAAGCGGAAGGCCGTGGTCGGCACCTTGTAGAGATGGGCGTAGCTGTGCGCCATCAGCTCCATCGACTTCTTGGTGGCAGCATAGAGCGTCATCGGCTCGTCGGCCCGGTCGGTTTCGGCAAACGGGATTTTCTCGTTGGCGCCGTAGATCGAGGACGTCGACGCCAGCATCAGGTGCTTCGGGTTAAGCTCCCGCGCCAGTTCCAGAATGTTCCAGGAGCCGACCAGGTTGGAATCCACATATGCCTTCGGATTTTCGAGGCTGTAGCGCACGCCCGCCTGGGCGGCGAGGTGGATGATGACCTCGGGTTCGGCAAGCTCAGCGGCCCGGCGCAGCGCGTCCCTGTCCTCAAGCATGCCGACGACGGGCTTGAAGCCGTTCGAACGGGCGAGGATCGCATGCCGGTTCTCTTTCAGCGTCACGTCGTAATAGGGGGTCATGCCATCGAAGCCGACCACGAAATGCCCTTCGTCGATCAGCCGCTTGGCGAGGTGAAAGCCGATGAAGCCTGCGGTGCCGGTGATGAGGTAGCGCACGACGATGTCCCCAATTTACGTATCGGCCGTTCATACGAAGAAAGGCGATCGATTGAAAGCCGAAACCATCGGTCTGGTTACCGGTCGAGATCCTGCTGCAGGGCAGACAGCACCGACATCGCATGGCCGGCATACTGGCTGATCCAGCGATCATGGATCGCCTGGATCGGCAATGCGTTCAAATGGTTCCAGCGTTCACGCCCCTCGCGACGAACGAGCACGAGCTCGGCCTGCTCAAGGACTTTGAGGTGTTGCATGACCGTGCAGCGGTCGAGATTGCTGAAGCGCTCGCACAGCATGCCGGTGGTCTGCGGCTCCTGCCGCATGGCGTCGAGCATCTGCCGGCGCAGCCCGTTGGCGAGCGCCTTGAACACCAGGTCGTCTTTCGAATCGGTTGACATGTTGTATTTCTATAACATAATCTCGTTGGTATCGACAGGAGGAATACGCCATGCCCTTTGAATTTCGCGTGAACGGACGGATCGGCCGCCCTGTCGCCCAGGTTTTCGACGCGGTCGTCAATCCGGACCAGCTCAGTCGCTACTTCGTGACGCTCGGTGGTATCAGCGGGCCGCTGGTCGCCGGTGCAACCGTGACCTGGTGGGGCGAAGTGCCGGTCCAGGTGGAGGTGGTCGAGCCTAACGAGCGAATCGTCTTTTGCTGGGGTGCCATGGTCGCCGCAGGCGAGGATGCCTACCAGACCCGTGTGGAGATGCGCTTCCAGTCGCTGGAGGATGGCGCAACGATGGTGACCATCGCCGAAACGGGCTGGCGCGAGAACGGGCAGGGGCAGAAGAGCTCCTACGTCAACTGCGAGGGCTGGTCGCAGATGCTCGCCTGCATGAAAGCCTGGCTCGAATACGGCATCAATCTGCGCGACG
Source organism: Ensifer sp. NPDC090286 (assembly GCF_044769565.1). Taxonomy (NCBI): domain Bacteria; kingdom Pseudomonadati; phylum Pseudomonadota; class Alphaproteobacteria; order Hyphomicrobiales; family Rhizobiaceae; genus Ensifer; species Ensifer sp. NPDC090286. The sequence goes on from NZ_JBIVYF010000001.1 coordinate 25,402, forward strand.
GCTATTACCTCAGCGAACTCTCAGGCAAGCCGGCGCTCGAGCCGCAGGCCTAGAAACCCGCCTGGAGCGGTAACGCCGCGAGCGGAAGGACATCTCGAGGCAGCACCGGGAGCGCCCGTCGCACGTTCGTGCAAGCGGGCGGCGCTTTCGCTCGCTTGCGGCAATTCTTCGTGGGCTTTGACAGATCAACATCGCAGCCGCGCCCAGACGGGTCGGCGGCCAACAGGAGCGTGCGTCATGACGAAAATTACCGGTGGTATCAACATCGCAATGAAGGTCCCCTCGCATCAATATGAAGCGGTGGTCGCCTTCTATCGCGACAAAGTTGGCCTCGAACCCATCCCGGAAAAGTTGCCTGCCGTCGGCTTCAAGCTTGGGCCGAACCAGCTGTGGATCGACGAGGCTGCGAATTTCAGCCAGGCGGAAGTCTGGCTCGAACTCTTCACCGATGACCATGCTGGTGCCCTTGGGCAGCTCGCCGCCAAGGGGGTCGTACGCTGCGACGCGGTCGAGGATCTGGGCGAGGGCTTTCGTGGCGGCTGGATCATGAACCCGGCCAATATCGTACACATGGTCAGGGCGCCGGACGCCTGGTAAAGCACCCGGCCGCCGCTTTCACCTGTCCTCAGTACATCGGAGGGAGGCCGCCATTGTTGGCGCTCGCCATCGGGATGCCGCCGGTCGGCTCGGTCATCGGCGGTTCGGCCTGCAGCACGACGACGCGTGAATCGAGCGGCACGCGGCTGTAGAGGTCGATGATATCGGGGTTGAAGAGGCGGATGCAGCCGCTCGAAACGGCCTTGCCGATCGACCAGGCCTCGGTCGTGCCGTGGATGCGGAACAGCGTGTCGCGGTTGCCCTGGAAGAGATAGAGCGCGCGCGGTCCGAGAGGATTGCGCACGCCCGGCTCCATGCCGCCAGCAAGCGGGCCGTAGCGTTCCGGCTCGCGCTCGACCATGCTTTGCGTCGGCGTCCAGCGCGGCCATTCGGCCTTGCGCGCGATGCGTGCTTCGCCTTCGAATTCGAGACCGGCCTTGCCGACGCCGATGCCGTAGCGCATCGCCATGCCGCCATCTTGCACAAGGTACAGGAAGCGGTTCTGGGTATCGATGACAATCGTGCCCGGCGGCTCATGCGTCTGATAGGCGACCTGCTGGCGCAGGTAGCGCTTATCGACCTTGCTGATGTCGATGGCATCCAGCGGGAACTTTTCGTTCGGCAGCGGGCCGTACATCGCCACGTAGTATGGATCCGGTCCCTTCGGCTTGGCAGGCCCCGACGTGGTGACGCAGCTTGCGAGCGTCGAGGTGGCGAGAAGAAGGGCGAAGAGCTGCGCCAGGCGGCCGGCGCTGTTCCGGGACACACACATAATTTGAATATTGATCCTGCTGATTGTCATTTTCGGGCGGGAGGCACGGCTTTTGCCGCTCTTCCGTTCTAATGTCAAAGACGGCGTCGGGGCGGCGACAGCATGTCGCAAATGAGGCAACCGATGAGTGTGGCCGAATGGCGACAGTCGGCAATGGTGCTTTGCGCTCGCAACATAGCTTGATCCCCTTTCGACCACGGGTGTATGCCATAGCCATGCAATGGAGCGATCAGGCCATCATTCTCGGGATCCGGCGGCACGGCGAAAGCTCTGCTATCGTCGAGGTCATGAGCGCCATCCACGGCCGGCATCTCGGCATGGTGCGCTCCGGCCGCTCGCGCTCGATGCAGCCGGTGCTGCAGCCGGGCAACTCGGTGGAGGTCACCTGGCGCGCCCGGCTCGACGAGCATATGGGCGAGTTCCGGATCGAGCCGGTTGAGTTGCGCGCCGCCCGGCTAATGGAGACGGCGACCTCGGTCTACGGCATCCAGGCGCTGGGCGCGCTTCTGCGCCTGCTTCCCGAGCGTGACCCGCATCCGCATCTCTACGAGGCGCTGACCGTCATCGTCGATCATCTGGCCGATCCCGCCGATGCCGGAGAATTGTTCGTGCGCTTCGAACTCGCAGTCCTCAACGACCTCGGCTTCGGCCTCGATCTGACCGAATGCGTCGCAACCGGTACCCGCACCGAACTCGTCTACGTCTCGCCGAAATCGGGCAGGGCGGTTTGCCGGGAGGCGGGAGAGCGTTATGCCGATCGCATGCTGGCGCTGCCGGATTTCCTTTCTGCCGAAGCGCGAAGGGCTGCGGACCACGACAGCCTTGCCGCCGCCTTCCGGCTGACGGCCTTCTTCCTTCACCGCCATGTCTATGAACCACGCGGCCTCGATGTTTCTTCCGCCCGCGACGGCTTCGTCCATGCGGCGCTGAAGGCGCTGAAAGCGCAATCCTCGGCCGCCTGACCCCAGGAGTTATCGATGCACCAGGAACTTTACCCCGGCATGGCCGTGTCCGGCATCGGCGTGTTGTCGCTTGACCGTGTCGCCCGCGACGGCGGCCTGAAGGCAATGCGGGACCTTTTGAGCGGCGACCTGCCGGCCCCGCCGATGTCGAAGACGCTGAAGTTCGGGCTAAGCGAAGTGGAAGAGGGGCGGGTGGTCTTCAGGGGATTGCCGACCGAAGAACACCTCAATCCGCTCGGCACGGTTCACGGCGGATGGACCGCAACGATCATGGATTCGGCCCTCGGCTGCGCGGTCTTCACCACCGTCAAACCGGGGGAGGCCTATACGACGGTCGAGTTCAAGGTGAACCTCGTGCGCCCGCTGCTGCCCGATATGGGCGAGGTTTTCTGCGAGGGACGCATCGTACATCGCGGCCGCACCATCGCGACCTCCGAGGCGTGGCTTCGCGACCGCAACGGCAAGCTGCTCGCCCACGGCACCGAAACCTGCGCCATCTTCCCGATCGACAATCTCAGGCGTTAAGCAATTCCAGGAAAAGTGCGCAGCGGTTTTCCGTCCGGAATTGCGAAGCGGGAAAGCCAATTCCAGGAAAAGTGCGCAGCGGTTTTCCGTCCGGAATTGCGAAGCGGGAAAGCCAATTCCAGCAAAAGTGCGCAGCGGTTTTCGGTCCGGAATTCCGTCGCTGCAAACGACCTTGGAAACAAGAAACGCCGCACAGAACTGCGCGGCGTCCCTACTTGCAATCGCAGTCCTGATCAGCCGATGCGGCCGCCGCCCTGCTTGGTCACGGCAACGACGGCCGGGCGTACCGGCATGTCGTCCTTGAAGTCCGGCCAACGGGTGGCCGGGGTCTCGTAGGTGGCAAGGCCGGCGTCGCCCGGATGCTGGACCGCCAGGAAGAAGGTGTCCGACGTCGGGTTGAAGCAGGGGCCGCACATTTCGGCGCCGACCGGCACGCGGAAGAAGAGCTTCGACGTGCCGCGGGCGGTACCGTCCGTGTCGATTGCCCAGATACCGTCGGTACGGCCGGTGTCCTTCTCGTTGTTGCCGTCGGTCGAAACCCAGAGGCGGCCATCGGTGTCGATGGCGCAATTATCGGGCATGCCGAACCAGCCGTTCTTGGTGGTCGCGGTCGAGAACGAAGCGCCGACATCGGCCACGCTCGGATCGCCACACTTCAGGAGCACGTCCCAGCGGCTCTTCAGTGAGGCGAAGTCGCCATCGGTCTCGGTGATTTCGACGATATGACCGAAGGCGTTCTTGGCGCGCGGGTTGGCGGCGTCGACTTCGTCGGCCTTGCGCTTGGTGTTGTTGGTCAGCATCACGTAGACCTTGCCCGTCTTCGGGTTCGGCTGAACGTCTTCCGGACGGTCCATCTTGGTGGCGCCGAGCGCGTCGGAGGCAAGGCGGGTGTTGATCAGTACGTCAGCCTGCGAGGCAAAACCATTGGCTTCGGTCAGCGGGCCTTCGCCGTGCGTCAGCGGCATCCAGGTGACGGTGCCGTCTTCGTCGAACTTGGCGACGTAGAGCGTGCCCTCGTCGAAGAGATCCATGTTGGCGGCGCGGTCGTCAGGGTTGAAGACGCCCTTGGTCACGAACTTGTAGACATAGTCGTAGCGTTCGTCGTCGCCGGAATAGAGCACGACGCGGCCGTCCTTGTTGACGATCGATTCGCAGCCTTCGTGCTTGAAGCGGCCGAGAGCCGTGCGCTTCTTCGGCACCGAGGTCGGGTCCAGCGCATCGACCTCGACGATCCAGCCGAAGCGATTGGCTTCGTTCGGCTCCTTGGAGACGTCGAAACGGTCGTAGAAGGACGCCCATTCATACTGGCCGCCCGGCGCGCCGAGCCGCTTCAGCTGCTTGTATTCCGGATGGTCCTCGGCGATCTCGCCGCCGAAATAGCCGTTGAAGTTTTCTTCGGCCATCATATAGGTGCCCCAGGCGGTGACGCCGCCGGCGCAGTTGTTGAGCGTGCCGAACACCTTTTTACCGGTCGGGTCGGATGGCGTCTTCAGGCGGTCGTGGCCGGCGGCAGGACCGGTGATCTGCATCTCGGTGTTGACGGTGATGCGACGGTTGTTCTTGCCATCGAGAACCGGTTGCCACTTACCGTCGACCTTGCGGATCTCGATGATCGTGCCGCCATGGGCAGCCATCTCGATGTCGACCAGTTCCTTGGTGTACTCGCCGAGAACGACCTTCTCTTCCTCGACTTCCTTCCCGTCCTTCGTCACCTTTTCCTTCACGATGCTGGCGAAGGCCGGGAACATCAACTCGGCGTTGGTGTATTCGTGGTTGACGACGAGCAGGCCGTGGTCGGCGCTGCCGTCGAGCGGGATGAAGCCGACATAGTCGTTGTTGTAGCCGAACAACCTTTCCTGGGCGGCGGCCGTCTGGTTCTTCGGGTCGAACTCCGGGCTGTCGGCGAAGATCTTGTCGCCCCAGCGCAGCAGGATATCGGCATCATAGCCTTCGGCGACATGGTGCTTCTCGTCGACGCCGGCTTCGATCTCGGTGAAGTCGAACAGCGAGCCGTCCTCGGCGCGTGCCTCTTCAGCGGTCAGGAGAGCGAGCGGGCTGACGGTGGTCGAGATCGCGGCGACGGCCAGCGAGCCGCCGATGAACGAGCGGCGCGAGAAGCGGCGATGGATGATGTCGCCCATCGTCGGATTGGCGGAACAGTTGTGGCCGACATCTTCCAGCTCTTCCCTGCGTTCCGTCAGCGTCTTGAATTCGGTCTCTTCCGTCTGGGCGAGATGCTTGTCCATGATCGGGTCTCCTGGTTGAACGATGGAAACCACCGCGCGAGAGGCAGCGGTGTTCATCCGCCTGTACCAGCTGCCCAATGACAGTTCTGCGACATTTCCGTGAAGAGATTACAGCGCTCGGCCGTCTATAGATTTGGCGCTTGCACAAAAGTCTGTATGGTTGCGCGCGCCGGCGATTGCGACTGCCAGGGGAAAGTATGTTCGAACTTATTGCTTTAGCTGCCTTTATTCTGGCCCTGTCCGCCTATCTCGGCAACCGCAGGACGACCGAGCGCCTTGGTGCCGAACTGGCCGCCCTTAAGGCGGAGGTTGTGGCGCTGAAGGCTGCGCCGGGCGATCGCGCTCCGGCCGAAGGAGCGACCGAGGCGCTTACTGCTGCGGACGAATTGCCGGCTGCGCCGGAGACGCTGGGGCCAGAGACGCTGGAGCCGGAGACGCTGGACGATGCTGCTGCCGCCATGTCGGCCAGTGCGCGCGAAGGCGCCCGGATTTTTGGCGATGCAGGAGGAGCCGCGGCCGAAATCGAGGGCGAGGAGACGATCGCTGCCAGCACGGAAGCACCGCAGCTGGTCGCAACGGCACCCCGTCAGACCGAGAGCCTCGAGAGCCGCCTCGGCGCCCGGTGGGCCGTCTGGGTTGGCGGCATCGCGCTGGCGCTCGGTGGCGTCTTCATGGTCAAGTACTCGATCGACGCCGGCCTACTGAGCCCGGCGGTTCGCCTGACGCTTGCCGCTTTGTTCGGCCTCCTGCTGATGGCGGCTGGCGAGGTCATCCGTCGGCGCGCCGTACCCGTGATCGCCAACGAATTCCAGAATGCCATGATCCCCGGCATCCTGACGGCCGCCGGTGCCGTCACCCTCTTCGGGGTCGCCTATGCCGCCTATGGCATCTACGACTATATCGGCACGGGCACGGCCTTCGTTCTCTTGGCGGCGATTTCGCTTGCGACCGTCGGCCTATCGCTGCTGCACGGGCAGGCGCTCGCTGGCCTCGGCCTGCTTGCCTCGCTCGCAACGCCGCTGCTCGTCTCGAGCAATGAACCGCGCCCCTGGGTGCTCTTCAGCTTCCTCTCGATCGTGTGGCTCGCGACCTTGCTTGCGTCGCGCCTGCGCAACTGGACCGTCGTTCCGACCTTGGCCAATGCGGGCGTCGGGCTTTGGGGCCTGGCCTACATCACCGCTGTCGCGCCATTCGAACCGCGGCCGGTCGCCTTTGCGCTGCTGGTGATGATCGTTGGCGTCGGCCTCATCTGGCCGGGCGCCACGGAAGCGGCGCCTGCGCCCGAAGCGCCAGAAGGGGCCGAGCGACGCGGCGCCGTTGCCGGTCCCTGGGAGCGGCTGTTCATCCCGCCGCATGCGGCCATCTCCATTTCGGCTGCCGTCGCCGCCACCGTGCTTGCGCTCCTTCTCATCAGCCCGGCGGTGGCCGCGGTCAAATATCCGGTGACGGAGTTTGCCGTCGTCATTGCGGCGCTGGCAGCCCTGGGGGCCTGGCGGCCGACGGCCGTGTACCCCGCCGCGCTTTCGGCGGTCGGCGCTGTCGCTGGCGTCTGGAGCCTGACGGCGCTGAGCGGCGTGCTCGCCTATCTCGATCCTTCGCTGGCCGATGCCCTTCCGGCTGTCGTGCTGCCCGGGCGCACCGCCATGTTCACCGCTATGCTGCTTGCTGCGCTGTTTATCGGCCTCGGTGGTTTCGTGTTGTCACGCCGGCTCCTCGCCCATCCGCAATATTCGACGCTCTGGGCGGGCATTGCCGCGGTCGTTCCGATCGCGCTTGTCGCCATGTCGTTCCTGATGACCGGCAGCTATTCCTTCGACCTGCCGCACGGCCTGTTCTCGTTCGTCGCTGGGGCGACGCTGCTGGCGCTTGCGGACTGGCTCTACCGTCGTGACGGCGCGGCAGAGGCGCGTGATACGGCGGCCGGCTTGCTGGTGGCCGGCTCCTTCGCCCTCTTCGTGCTTGCCCTCCACGCCTGGACGGACGGGCTGGTCACGACGCTTGCGATCGCCGTGCTCGGCACCGCCTACACACTCGCGACCCGCGTCCGCACCTGGCCGATCCTGCCGTGGATGACCGGCGCGGCGGCCATCGTCGTTCTGGGGCGCATCGCCTGGGAACCGACGATCGTCGGTGCCGGCAATCTTGGCACGACGCCTGTCTTCAATGCCTTGCTGCCGGGTTATGGCATTCCCGCCGTGCTGCTTGCAGGCTCCGCCTATTTCCTGAGATCCTGGCCCGGCATCCGCGTGCGCAACCTTTTACAGGCGCTCGCCAGCCTCTTCGTGTTGCTGACGCTCGCGATCCTGGTACGCCATGCGATGAACGGCGGCGTGCTCGACAGCGCTGTGCCGACGCTCGGCGAGCAGTCGATCTACACGCTGTTGGCAATCGGCGCCTCGGCGATCTTCATGAGCCTCGACATGAAGTCGCCGAGCCCGGTCTTCCGCTATGGCGGTATGGGCCTCGGCGTGCTTTCGATGCTGTCGGTGCTTTCGGCGCATCTCCTCGGCCTTAACCCCTATTTCAGCGGCGAACTGCTGGGACGTATTCCGTTCTTCGATCTGCTGTTGATCGGCTATCTGCTGCCGGGGCTCGGCTATGCCGGCCTTGCCTGGTATGCGCGCGACAAGCGGCCTCTGCCCTATGTCATGGCGCTTGCCGTCAGCGGCGCGGTGCTTGCCTTTGCCTGGGCGAGCCTCACGGTCCGCCGTGTCTGGCAGGGGGAAAACATCGCCGAATGGAAGGGCTTCCTGCAGGGCGAGACCTACACCTACTCGGTCGTCTGGCTGCTGCTCGGCGTGCTGCTGCTGGTGCTGGGCTCGCGCTTCAATGCCAAGAGCATCCGCATTGCCTCGGCCGTTCTGGTCTTCGTTGCTGTGCTGAAGGTGTTCCTGATCGACATGTCCAACCTCGAAGGTTTCCTCAGGGCTCTGTCCTTCATCGGCCTTGGCGGGGTATTGATCGGAATAGGGCTCTTCTACCAGAAGATCCTGTCCGGCGTTGTCGCTGCACCGACGGCGCCGGCAAAGCCTGCCGAACAGCAATAGGACAGCATGACAGAGATTTCGAAACTCGCGGCCGCCTTCGCGCCGCACGAGGAGCTTGCTGTAGCGCTGCTGCCGCATGCCTTTGCCGCCGATGACGGCTCGCACGATGCCGCTCATCTGATCCGGGTCTGGAAGAATGCCGCCCGCATCCAGGCGGAGGAGGGCGGCAACGCGCGTTTGCTCGCCGCCGCGGTGCTGCTGCATGATTGCGTCTCGGTCGAGAAGAATTCGCCCTTGCGCACCCAGGCATCGCGACTGGCGGCTGAGAAGGCGGCGGGCATTCTGAAAGATCTCGGTTGGGGCGCGGATGAGATTGCCGCGGTGGCGCATGCCATCCTGACGCACAGCTTCTCGGCCAACATCCCGCCGGAAACGCTGGAGGCGGAGATCCTTCAGGATGCCGATCGGCTGGATGCGATCGGTATGGTCGGCGCTGCGCGCAGTTTCTATATCGCAGGACGCATGGGCAGCGGCCTCTACGACCCGCTCGATCCATTGGCCGAGGCCAGGGCGCTCGACGACAAGGCCTTCGCCATCGATCATTTCGAGACCAAGCTCTTCCGGCTGGCCGACGGCTTCAAGACCAAGGCCGGGCGCGGGCTCGCCACGGAACGCGAGCAGCGGCTGCGTGACGTGCTTGCCATGATGCTCGATGAAATCTAGTTGCCCGGAAGGGCGCGTCGCGCTTCTTTGTGCGGGTGTGTAGATTGCACCGGAACATTTCTCCGTTTCCATCAATCCGAGAAATGATCTAGTCCTTTCAAGACATTGTGCGGCGCTGATGAATCAGATCGTCAGGCACGTGAATCAGTTTCTGAAGACGAGGGAAGTGCCCATGAAGGTGACCGGTCTCAACATTCATCCGCTAAAGAGCGGTCGCGCGATTGTCCGCGAGTCGGTCTCGGTCAATCTCGACGGCGTCGAGGGCGATCGGCGCTTCATGTTGGTGGAGCCGGACGGGCGCTTTATCACCCAGCGCGAATTGCAACTGCTGGCGCAGGTCGAGGCCAGCCACATCGATGGCGGCGTGTACCTGAAGATGGGCGAGCGGGAGATCTCGGTTCGCTTCGATCCCGACCGCCGGCTGAACGTCGTCGTCTGGGGCAGCGAAGTCGATGCCGCCGTGTCGGACGAAACGACGGACGAGGTCCTCTCCTCATGGTTCGGTCGCCCGGTCAGGCTCGCCCATATGGATGCCTCGGCCGAGCGCCATGTCGGCGCCGAATGGGCGGGTACCGCCGCGCCCGTCGGCTTTGCCGATGGCTTTCCGGTGCTGATTACGACGACAGGCTCGCTCGCCGATCTCAACCGGACGCTTGCCGAAAAGGGACAGGAGCCCGTCGGCATGGATCGTTTCCGCACCAATATCCTCGTCGATTGCGATGACGCCTGGGATGAAGACTTCTGGGAAAGCGTCGAGATCGGTGGCATCCGCTTCGATCTCGTCAAACCCTGCGCCCGTTGCATCATGACCACGCAGGACCAGGTGACCGGCGAGCGCATCGGCGGCAACCCGATCCAGGGGCTCGCGGAAAAGCGCATGTCCTCTGACCGGCGTGTGCCCGGCGTGCTCTTCGGCTGGAACGCGGTGCCGCGCAGCGAAGGCACCGTGAAGGTCGGCGACGCGGTCAAGATCATCGGCCGACGCGGCGAGCGCTGGCCGATGAAGGTGCGCGCTTCGGCTTAGTTCAGAAGCATTCAGAACGGAAAACCGCTACACACTTTTCCCGGATGGGCTTGGCTCTCACGCCCAGGGCGTGATGCCGAGAAGTTTGGCGCCGAGATCTGAGAGGCTGGCGGGGGAAGCGTTGTGCTTTTCCCATTCGCGCGGATCGCCGGGGAAGGCGTCGCGCTTCGGATGATCGAGTTCGCGCCACAGCCGCACCCGCTCCTCGCGCTCGGCGACATTCTCCCATTCCGCCGGGTGCATCGAGATATATTGCGCCATGCGCACGCGGCCGTCGGAGTGGTTGGGCCGCACGCCATGGGCGAGCAGGCTGTTGAAGATCATCAGGTCGCCGGCCTCCATCTCGATGTTGACCGTTGAAAGACCGGTCATGTCGGGGTGCATCGGGTCGCGGTCGGTGCTTTGTGTCTTTTCCCAGCTTTCGAAGTTTTCGAACAGTTCCGGCACGCACTGGAAGCCGCCGACGTCGCCGTCCTGCTTTTTCAGGCTGAGCACGCCCTGGACGCCGATCGGCAGCGGCCGGATCGACGTGTCGACGTCCCAGTGAATGAAGCCGTTGGGATTGCCCTTCACCTTCTTCGGCGGGTTGAGGTTGGCGCGGTCGATCGTCACCCACAGGTCTTCGCGGTCCCATATGTCGACGAAGGAGCCGTAGATGCGCGGCTCCTGGCGATTATCCCAGAGATACTGGTGATTGTAGATCTCCAGCATGCCGGTGTTGTTGAGTTCCTTCATCTTGTGCTCGCGTCGCTGCGGCGCGTACCAGGTCGAGGGATCGTTCGGATCCTTCTCGTCGAAGCGCCAGAGCAGATCGACGAGGCGCTCGACATTGGCCGGCGCTACCGCCTGGCGGACGATGACATAGCCCTTGGTGACCCAGTGCTGCCAGTCCGCTTCCGACAACACGCGCAAAGGCAGCCGCTTCTTGATGTCCTTCAGTTGAATGTCGAGATGGGCCGCGGTCGGGTGGCTGTCTCTGAGTGGCTGCATGGGTATCTCCTCGCCTCAAAATGCCGTGTTGGTGATGGAGAAAACCTAGACCTTTCAAGGATACCGCTGTTGCACGCAGCCTGCCAAAATTGATACTATTCTGGCTTCCAGGGGGGGAGTGGCGCAACATGAAGGCTGTTTTGCAGAAGATATCGAGGCCGACCAATGCCTCATCCATCCTGCTCGACCGTCGGCTCGACGATGCCATCCCGTTCCAATGGCACCATCATCCCGAGTTCGAACTGACACTGACGCTCAACTCGCGTGGCCAGCGCTTCATCGGCGACCATATCGGCGCCTATGACGACGGCGACCTCGTGCTCGTCGGCTCAAACCTGCCGCACACCTGGCATTCCGCCGGCAAGGTCGAGGAGGCGGAGCCGCACGTGGCGCTGGTGCTCTGGTTTCATCCGGAATGGGTGGAGCGCCTGGAGGAGGGCTTCGTCGAACTCGCCGGCGTCAAGGCGATGTTCGAGCGTTCGGCCCCGGGGCTGCAATTCTCAGCGGACGTGGCCGCCCGTGTCAGGCCGCTGTTTGAAGGCTTGCGCCGGTTGGCGCCCGAGGAGCGGCTGCCGGACGTCCTGTCGATGCTGACGATCCTGGCGCGCGAGCAGGTGGTCACGCCGCTGTCGAGCCGGGTCGTCACGCCGTCGGGCCGATCGGTCGACCGCGGCCGCCTTGACCGGGTGCTCGACCATATTCACCTGCATTACGCTGAAAACCCGTCGATGGACGAACTCGCCGATCTGGCAGCACTCAGCCTCTCCGGCCTGCACCGGCTGTTCCTGCGCCACCTCAACATGCCGGTCTCGGAATATCTGATGCGGCTTAGGATCGGCGAGGCCTGCGCGCTGCTCAGTGGTTCGACGCGCTCGATCGCCCATATCGCCGATGCCGTCGGCTATCGTTCGCTTGCCAACTTCAATCGTCAGTTCAAGGCGGCCAAGGGCATGACGCCGAGAGCGTTTCGCGACCGGTTTCGCAGTGCCGCTTGATCAAGGCATCAATTCCGGTGATTGCGGCGTCAATTTAATTGGCTTTTATCTGTTTTAGCAGCCGCCTAGGATCGCGCTCCATCAATCGGAGAGATTCCATGTCCGCTGTTTCCGGAGCATCCGCGCCGTCCAGTGCCCGTCAGGAGATGCCCTGGCTGATCATTGCGGCCGGCTCGGTCGTCGCGATGCTCACCTTCGGCCCGCGCTCGGCGATGGGCTTTTTCCAGCTGCCGATGCTCGCAGATACCGGCTGGGACCGGACGACCTTCGGCCTTGCCATGGCGCTGCAGAACCTCTGCTGGGGCCTGAGCCAGCCGTTTTTCGGTGCGATCGCGGACAAGTTCGGTACGTGGCGGGTGCTTGCCATGTCGGGCCTTCTCTACGCAGCAGGCCTGTTCATCATGGCCTTCGCCGATGCGCCGATCTGGCTGCACATCGGCGGCGGCGTGCTCGTCGGCATGGCGGTGGGCTCCGGCTCCTTCGGCATTCTGCTTTCTGCCTTTGCCCGCAACGTCACGCCGCATCAGCGCTCGCTTGCCTTCGGCATCTGCACGGCGGCGGGTTCGGCCGGCATGTTCCTGTTCGCGCCTCTCAGCCAGGGCCTGATCTCGGCCTATGGCTGGTCGGACAGCCTGGTTTATCTCGGCGTCCTGATGCTGCTGGTGCCGTTCTTCGCGATCCCGCTGCGCGGCAACGCGTCCTCCGGCCGCCAGAGCGAGGCTCAGTACAAGCAGTCGATCGGCGAGGCGCTGAAGGAAGCGCTTGGCCACAAGAGCTACCTGCTGCTCGTCTCCGGCTTCTTCGTCTGCGGTTACCAGGTTGCCTTCATCACCGCGCACTTCCCGGCCTATATCGGCGATATCGGCATCGACGCGCGTTATGCGGTGATCGCGCTGGCGCTGATCGGTTTCTTCAACATCATCGGCTCGCTGTCGGCAGGCTTCATCGCCCAGCGCTACTCGAAGCCCTATTTCCTGGCGCTGATCTATATCGCACGCTCGGTGGCGGTGACGGCCTTCCTGCTTTTGCCGCAGACGCCGACCTCGGTGATCGTCTTTGCCATCGTCATGGGCTTGCTCTGGCTTTCGACGGTGCCGCCGACCAATGCGCTGGTCGCGATCATGTTCGGCACCCGGCACCTCGGCCTGCTCGGCGGCATCGTCTTCCTGTCGCACCAGGTCGGCTCGTTCCTGGGCGTGTGGATGGGTGGCTACCTCTACGACCACTTCGGGTCCTACGATCCGGTGTGGTGGCTCGGCGTGGCGCTCGGCATCTTCGCGGCAATCGTCCATTGGCCGATCGAGGAGAAGGGCGTGGCACGCCCCGCCATGGCCTGAACGAAAACGAAAATCAGAGGCGCTGCGAAAAGCGGCGCTTCTATTCTTGAATTCTGTCACAAAACTTTCTAAATCAACCCATGCGGCCTTGCCGCTTTTGTTTTGGTTCAATTATGCTCAGATTGAGCATAATTGAAGAGCCGCCCAGGAAGAGGGGCGGAGAGGAGATGTCGATGACGCGCCTTGCACCCCGCACCGCGACCGTGGCGAAACCGGTTTTTGTCAGCGCCGCCGAGCGCTTCGGTATCATCGAAAGACCCGAGCTTGCCTTTACGCCGGCGATCGCGCGCGAAACCGAGCATCTCTACGAGAAGGTCAAGGATTTCATTCCGGCGATCGAGTGGCCGGTCTATGCGCCCTATGTGCACGCTATCAACCGGCTGAAGAAGGAGCGCAACGCCGTCATCCTCGCGCATAATTACCAGACGCCGGATATCTTCCACTGCGTCGCCGATATCGTCGGCGACTCGCTCCAGCTGGCGCGCGATGCCGCCAAGGTCGATGCCGAGATCATCATCCAGTGCGGCGTGCACTTCATGGCCGAAACGTCGAAACTGCTGAGCCCGGAAAAGACGGTGCTGATTCCCGACGCCAAGGCTGGTTGCTCGCTATCGGAATCGATCACCGGCGCCGATGTCCGCCTGTTGAAGCAGCGCTACCCCGGCGTTCCCGTCGTCACCTATGTCAACACGTCTGCCGACGTGAAGGCCGAGACCGACATCTGCTGCACCTCGTCGAACGTGCTGGATGTCGTCGAGAGCCTGGAATCCGACACGGTGCTCTGCATTCCCGACGAATACCTGGCGATGAACGTGGCCCGCCAGACCAACAAGAAGATCCTGACGTGGAAGGGCCACTGCGAGGTGCACGAGCGCTTCACCGCCGCCGAACTGCTCGCCTACAAGGAAGCCAATCCGGGCATCGAGATCATCGGCCATCCGGAATGCCACCCGGATGTAATCGCTGTCTGCGACTTCGCCGGCTCGACGTCGGGCATGATCAACTACGTTAAGGACAACCGCCCGTCGAAGGTGCTGCTCGTCACCGAATGCTCGATGGCGTCGAACATCCAGGCGGAGATCGAAGGCGTCGAGTTCGTCAAGCCGTGCAATCTCTGTCCGCATATGAAGCGCATCACGCTGCCGAAGATCCTCGACAGCCTGCTGACCATGACGGAAGAGGTTCTCGTCGATCCCGCGATTGCCGATCGCGCCCGCCTTGCGGTCGAGCGCATGGTGAACCTCAAGCAGTAACAATTTCAACCGGCTTACACCGGATGCAGGCATGCGCATTGGAGGAGAATGAATCATGCTGACCGACCATTTCCGCCCGCAATCCTTCAACGGGATTGACGACATCGTCATCGTCGGCGGCGGCCTGGCCGGCCTCTTCTGCGCGCTGAAGCTGAGCCCGAGGCCGGTGACGATCCTTGCCGCAGCCCCGATCGGCCATGGCGCCTCGTCGGCCTGGGCGCAAGGGGGGATTGCCGCCGCCATGAGCCCCGGCGACACCTTCGAAAAACACGTCGCCGATACGCTTGCCGCCGGTGCCGGCATCGTCGACGAGAAGATGACGCGCATGATGGTGGCCGAAGGCCCGGCGCGCATCCATGACCTGCTCGACTATGGCGTGCCCTTCGATCGCGACCTCGAAGGCAAGCTGCTCTTGTCGCGCGAGGCGGCGCATTCCGAGCGCCGCATCGTCCGCGTTAAGGGCGACATGGCCGGCAAGGCGATCATGGAAGCGCTGATTGCCGCCGTCCGCCGGACGCCGTCGATCCGCGTGATCGAAGGCTATGTGGTCGAGGAGTTGGTGCGCGAAGGCCGCTTCATCTCGGGCGTCATCGCGCGCCCGGATGCCGGACAGTCGAAGAAGCGCGTGGCTTTTCCGGCCCGCGCCGTTGTGCTCTGCTCCGGTGGCGTTGGCCACCTCTATGCGGTCACCACCAACCCGTGGGAAGCCTGCGGGCAGGGGCTCGGCATGGCCGCCCGCGCCGGCGCGATCATCGCCGATCCGGAATTCGTGCAGTTCCACCCGACCGCCATCAACATCGGCAAGGACCCGGCGCCACTCGCGACCGAGGCGCTGCGCGGTGACGGCGCCCAGCTTCTGAACGCTGCCGGCCATCGGTTCATGCTCGATATCCACCCGGATGGCGAGCTTGCGCCGCGCGATATCGTTTCGCGCGGGGTCTTCGCCGAAGTCCAGGCGGGACGCGGCGCTTTCCTCGATTGCACCAAGGCGGTCGGCAAGCATTTCCCCGAGATGTTCCCGACCGTTTATGCCTCCTGCATAGCGGCCGGCATCGATCCGGTGACGCAGCCGATCCCGGTCGTGCCGGCGGTTCACTATCACATGGGCGGCGTGCTCACCGATGCCGAAGGTCGCACCTCGATCGATGGCCTCTGGGCAGCCGGCGAGGTGACCTCGACCGGCGTGCACGGCGCAAACCGTCTTGCCTCCAACTCGCTTCTCGAAGCCGTGGTCTTTGCCGCGCGCATTGCCGAAAACATCAAGGGCACGCTGCCGACGCCGCAGTTGACCGAATGGGGCGACAATGCCGGCGAGAACGACGATCCGGTGACGGTCGAAGACAGCCCGCAGCTGACGATCCTGCGCAAGGTCATGAGCGACTGCGTCGGTGTGATCCGCACGCGCGAAAGCCTGGTGCGGGCGATCCGCGAGATCGAGCAGCTCGAGCGCGACAACACTCGAATGCGCTTCACCAACATCATCACGACCGCCAAGCTGATCGCCGTCGGCGCGCTGCGGCGCACCGAAAGCCGCGGCGGTCACTTCCGCGCGGACTGCCCGCAGGAACGCCCGGAATGGCGTCGCCGCACCTATCTGACGCTCGCTGAGGCCAATCGCCTGGCGCGTGAACTGGCAGAGACGGAAGCAGCATGAGGGCAGCCTGGTCGGCCGCTTTCGAATTGAACCTTTGGAATGAGTGACACGATGACAGCAGCCCTCCGCCCCGAACTGCCCGCACTGATGATCGAGGATCAGGTGCGCGCGGCACTGCTTGAGGATCTCGGCCGCGCCGGCGATATCACGACGCTTTCGACGATCGGGCCGGACCTGACGGCAACGGCCGGTATGAATGTGCGGGATGCCGGCGTCATTGCAGGGCTGGAGCTCGCGCGTGCAGCCTTCCGTCTGGTCGACCCGTCGATCCGCTTCGAAGCCCTGGTGGCGGACGGCGACCGGGTCGAACCGGGCACGGCGATCGCCCGGATCTCCGGCCGCGCTCGCGGCCTGCTGTCGGCCGAACGCGTCGGCTTGAACTTCCTCATGCATCTCTCGGGCATCGCCACCTACACGGCGAAATTCGCCGACGAGATCGCCCACACGCGTGCGAAGGTCTGCTGCACCCGCAAGACCATTCCGGGCCTGCGGGCGCTGGAGAAATACGCTGTGCGTCTGGGTGGCGGCTCCAATCACCGCTACGGGCTGGATGACGCGGTGCTGATCAAGGACAACCACATCGCCGTTTCCGGCGGCGTCGCCAGCGCCGTCGACGCGGCGCGCGCCTATTGTGGCCATCTCGTCAAGATCGAGATCGAGGTCGATGGCCTCGACCAGATGCGCGAGGCGCTGACGGCCCAACCCGACGTCATCCTGCTCGACAACATGGGGCCTGATTTGCTCCGTGAGGCCGTTGCGATCAACCGGGCGCACTGGCAGCTCTCCACCGACGCCTATGCGGTCGATGCCCGCCGGACGCGGTTAGAGGCTTCAGGCAACGTCAATATCGATACGGTGCGGGCAATCGCCGAGAGCGGCATCGACTATATCTCGACCTCGAAGATCACGATGGCCGCCCCGACGCTCGACATCGGTCTCGACATCGCCATCAAGAAATAGTCGAAGACACGATCAACGCTGCATGATGAAGGGGCAGGAGAAGCGCTCGCCGACGGTGATCTGCGTGCCGCAATCATAACGGCAGGTCTTGAACTGTCCGTTCGTGTCCTGACTGTTGAGATTGCAGATGGTCGTCTGCGGTTGCATGCCGCCGCCCTGCTGGTTCTTGAAGTAGTCGGGCATCTTCGGCTTCTCGTCGGTTCCCGATTGCGGCGAGGTGCCGAGCAGCGACGTCAAAAAGGCCAGTGCGAGCAGCATGGTTGTCACCTCGGTCGTAGATATCGGGTCGCTCGGCGGCAGGTGGCGACTCTTCGGCCTCGTCCCGCAGCACCGATCATAGCATCATCCCTCCTATGTAGGGCGTGCCGCCGGATGTTTTTAGGTGCCGGTCCCGCTCAGGGATTGGTGGCTGCGGTCATCGCCCGCCGACTTTGAGCCCTGGGGCAGGACGCTCGTCGAGGATCTGGCGACGGAAGCGGAAGAGGGCAGCCGGCCGTCCTCCGGTGGAAGAGAGCGTCATGCCCGTCGGCTCGACCAACTCGGCCCCTTCGACCAGGCGCCGGAAATTTTGCTTGTGCAGGTGGCGCCCGGAGATCGCCTCGACGGTTGCCTGCAGATCGGTCAGGGTGAATTCCGGCGGCATCAGCTCGAAGACGACCGGCCGATACTTGATCTTGCCGCGCAGCCTCGCCATTGCGGTGGCGACGATGCGGCGATGGTCGTGGCGCATCGCCAGCCCGACGGTCAGAATGTCGCTGCCGTTGCCGCGGCCGTCGATGGCCGCCTCGGGAACGAGCCCCGCCTCGTAGAGCAGCTCATAGCGTTCCAGCACGCGCTCTTCGTCCCAGGGGAAATCGCCGAGGCCGAAGGCCAGGCGAATGCGCGCCCGGCGCCCGGCAATCCGTGCGGCCTGCTCCTCGCCGGACACGCCGGTCTCCCAGCGGGCAAGCGCCGGCAGGATGGCCTGGTCGAGCACCGCCGGGCGTCCCTGCCGCCAGTCTTCCCAGGGCAGGTAACCGTACCAGTCACGCCAGTGCGCGCCGGCTTCGGCCAGCCGTTCGGTATTCTCGGCATCGGTTCTGGTCAGCGCCAGATAACCGACAGAGACCATGTGCTTGCCTTCTTCACCCGGCAGCCGCTGGCGGCCACGATCGCCGAAGGTGTAGAGCTGCTCGATATAGCCGAGCTTCAACGCCGTGCGTTTTTCGACGCGATCGCGCAGGCTCGTCTCAAAGGTCCGGTGGAGCGCCGGATCGAAGGGGCCGAAGGGCAGGCTGTCGCGCGCGTCGCCGTCGCTTTCGCTGACTGCGAGGATGCGCGGGCTGCGGTTGACCACGGCGACGATCGCAGCGTTGAGGCCGATCTCGACCGTTGTCGGCTGTGTCTCAATCGGCAACGGCTGCTCCTTCGGAAGCAAGCGGCAGAAGGAACGGTGCGTTGCCGTCGGCATCCGCACCGCGACCGATCGCGCGAACGGCTGCGATGAGCCGGCCGTTGCGCTCGAGTACGGCGTCACCGATCTCGACAAGCCGGCTGTTGGGGGTCGCAAAGGGCGAGGCTCGACGCAGCCCTAGCACCAGTTGCGTGTCGTCCTGGTTCGGCTCGGCCGCAAGCGCGGCGATGAGGGCGGCTGCGGGCGAGCGGGAGACGCCCATCCAGCAATGAACGAGGAGCGGCCGTGCGCGGTCCCATTCGCGCGCAAAGGCGACGATCTGCCGGACATGGTCTTCCTGCGGCGCGATGAGGTCGCCGGTGCCGGCAAAGGTGATGTCGTTCATGCCGAGCGTGAGATGCCGCGCCTTGGCGATGACGCCGGGGCGATGAAAGTCCTGGCCCTTGGCAACGAGGCTGATCATCTCTGTGCAGCCATGGCGGACGGCCATTTCGGCGATGCGGGAAAGCGGTGAAACGATGATGTCCGGCATGTCAGATTTCCGCGCGTGCAGGCAGGCGCTGCGCTTCCAGCGCCAGGAACCGCTCGGTGAACAACCGCTGCGCCTCGACCGCCGGCACGGGATCGATCAGCAGCGTCTCGCGGGTGATGCCGCGTGGCAGGCCGAAGAATTTTCGCGCCTCTTCGACCGAGAAGCCGGCAAGCACGGTCGCTTCGAAATAGGCGGCGACATGGTCGGCCTTCTTGATCTTGTCCTTCAATTCCTTGGAGCAATGCGGCGGCAGGCCGAAACGGAGATGGATGGCGCTTTCCAGCCGCTTCTCGACCGATTTGTAGCCACCGCCGACCACCGCCTTGAACGGCGAGATCATGTCGCCGATCACGTATTCCGGCGCGTCGTGCAAAAGCGCCAACAGGCAATCGTCGGTGCTGCATTTGTTGCTGCGGCGAAAAATGTCCTCGACCATCAGGCTGTGCTGGGCGACCGAGAAGGCATGGTCGCCGGCGGTCTGGCCGTTCCAGCGGGCGACCCGCGCGAGACCGTGGGCGATATCGCCGATCTCGACGTCGAGCGGCGACGGGTCGAGCAGGTCCAGTCTTCGGCCGGAGAGCATGCGCTGCCAGGCGCGGGCCGTCGTCACGCGCTCGCCTCGTCGGCAGAGGTCGGGAAGGTGAGCCCGGCCCATTCGGGCAGGACCAATGTCACCGGAACGTCGCCGGCCAGCAGCGGGATGCCGTTCGCCATCGCTTCGCCGGCCTTGTCGATGCGCACTATCGCGAGTGCCGACTTGCCCTGTACCGTGCCGAGCGTGCCGATCGACTTGTCGCTCGCGGTGATCGTCGTTCCCGTCGGGGGAAGGGCGGCGTCGGCAGAAACGATCACCACCCGGCGGCGCGGCGTGCTGCGGTGCTGCATGCGCGACACCACTTCCTGGCCGACATAACAGCCCTTCTTGAAGGAAAGGCCGCCGTTCCTGTCCATGAGCACATCATGGGGGAAGGCGTCCTGCACCGCATAATCGGCGCCGGCATTGGCAATGCCCGCCGCGATCCGCAGCCGTTCGAGGTCCTCTGCGCCGGCCGTGTCGCCGGTGGCTTCCCCATAGGCGCGAAAGAGCGCAATGCCCGCCTTCTCGAAACGGTGGTCGCGATAGGCACCCGTGGGTGCTGCTTCGTCGAATATCACGGTGACGGCGTCGGATGTCTTGATCGAAAGCTCGACTGCCGAGCGAAGCTTGTACATCGTCAGGCGCTTCAGCAGCGCTTCGGCCTGGTCATGTGCCGTTTCCAGTCGTAGGCCGTCGCCGTCGCGGGAGATCAGGAACTCGAACAGGATCTTGCCCTGTGGCGTCAACAGAGCGCCGGGACGCGCCTCGTCGGGCGCAAGCGCGTCGAGATCGGTGGTGATCAGTCCCTGGAGAAGATCTTCGGCGTCCTTGCCGGAAATGGCGACGATCGCGCGATCGTCGAGGCGAACTCTGGGCATCGTTCGAATCCTGTTCGACGGGAGGGGAGAATCCCGCGCTAACCTAGCAAACGATCACCTGGATGGCCGCGGCCGACTCGGGCCCCGGTCCCACCGGCGATCTCTTGGCGAAGAGGTAGGATGTTCGGCTGTCATCGGCAAGCAGGTCGCCGGCGCTCAGTCGCCGGCGATGAAGAATTTCCACTTGCCATCCGGCATGATGCCGACCCGATAGAAGTTGTAGCTGCCGAATTCTTCCATGTCGGCAAAGTCGCCGGCGGTGACCAGGCGGAACAGGTCGACCTTTTCCGGTGCGGTCAGCGTCGAAAGCTTCTTTTCCGCGAAATAGGGCCAGACATAGGCCTCTTGCGGCGTACCCTTGTCCACCAGCACGAAGCCGGTTGACAGCACGTCGAGCAGGATCGCGAGGATTTCGACGCCTTCCTGGTCGCCCGAAAGGCTCTTCAGGATCGAGACCGGGTCTTCGTCGCCGGTGACGCCGGTGACCTGGGTCTGGTTCGGGCCCTTGCCGAGCAGCGAGCGCAGCCGCTCGATATCGCCGGAAGCTGCTGCCTCGACGATCAGCTCACGCATGCGGGCGACCGGCGCTGGGATCTTGGAGACATCAGTCAGCACTTCGACAGGCCCGGTCGGCTCCGGCTCTTCGGCTTCGGGAGCGTCTTCCTTGGTGGCTGTCGCCGACTTGTTGATCAGCGGATCGGGCATCGGGATTTCGAGCGGAAGCTTCTCTTCCTCATCCGGCTCTTCGGCAACGGGTTCGGCTACGGGCGGCGTCGCCTTCTGGTCACCCGCGGCAGGCTGTTGCTCGGCCGGGACGGGTTGCGGCGCGCCCTGCAATTCGCTGAGAGCGAAGGCGGGAGAAACCGCTGCCGG
This sequence comes from Ensifer sp. NPDC090286, assembly GCF_044769565.1. Classification (NCBI taxonomy): domain Bacteria; kingdom Pseudomonadati; phylum Pseudomonadota; class Alphaproteobacteria; order Hyphomicrobiales; family Rhizobiaceae; genus Ensifer; species Ensifer sp. NPDC090286. The sequence continues at coordinate 46,680 of NZ_JBIVYF010000001.1, forward strand.
GGTGGTCAAGGCGACACCGGCCAACAGCAGTGTAGCGAGGCGAACCGGAAGGGTCCGGTTTGCGAGATTCCGATGCATCGGGCAGTCCTGATATTACTGAATCGTGCGCTGGGGCGAGAACTCGCCAGCGAGCACGCGCTCGCGAAGCGAATTGAGCATTGCTTCGGCGCCGTCTTCGCCATGAAGCCGAACGGTTTCCCGCATGGCAAGGGCAATGGCTGCATCGGCGATGATTTCCGGCTCGATACCGTCGGCCATTCCGTCCGCCCAGGCCTCGCTCTGGTGTTCCAGCGCGGCCTGCATTTTCTCGTGGACGATCATGTCATCGATGTCGGTCAGGCTTGGTTCCATCATTCGTTCCATGCGACTTCCATTGTGCAAGCGGTTCATTTTATGGCCGTTCGGCTGAACTCCGACTGAACGGCCGTGACGGACTCGCCACTTCTTACCACTCTCTTAACGAACTTAGCAGCCTTTTCCCGAAACGACACGGGGTCGTGAGAAAAGAGGTTAATTTATTGCTAATTTCCAAAGCGGGCGACGATTTCTGACGCAAGTGTTGCCCCTTCGGCACGATATCGCTGTTCGGCGACGATCGCGGGCCCCGTGCAGCTCGTATAGACGGACGCGAAGGTGCGATACCCGCGGTTGAAGGCGGCTGTCATCCGCTCGCGCCGTTTGACTTCGGTGGCGGTTTCCTTGTCGATCAGTTCCTGCATCGAGCGGCGCCAGACATCTTCCGGTTCCTTGACGCAGAGATTGCGGAGGTAGTGCACGGAGCCGAGGATCTCGGAGAGCCGAACCAGCCGCTGGTCATAGGGCGTCGGCTTTTCCTCCACGGCGGCCGGGGCAGGGGCTGCGGTCTCGGTCTTGGCCGGCTCTTTCGTCGGTGACTTTTGCGCTGCCGCGCCAGTGGCGACTGTCAAGGCGATGCCGGCGAGCGTAAGTCTTGCGAGGATCGGGACAGGGATCATGATTTCACCAAGCCCGAATTGGCGGCGGTTTCAAGGCCGTCGCCTGATGTCGCGGCGTTCGCTCCGGCGCCGGAGAGCCTTTCCACACATTCGCGCACGCTGTCCGGAATCGGCAGGGCGAAGATCTCTTCAGCTGTGAACCAGCCGAGCCCTGCGGCGTCGTCGCTGGCGACGGCAACTGCGTCGGCATCGGCCTCAGCCCTGAAGACCGACAGCAGGAAGTGTCGCCCCTCGGACTCCTTGCCCGGCAGATCGTAGACTTCGAACAGCACCGGATCGCGCGCCTTGATGCCGGTTTCCTCGAGCAATTCGCGAAGTGCTGTCTCCGCCGGCGTCTCGCCGGCTTCCGCCCGGCCGCCCGGAAAGGCGTACATGTCGGCCGACGGCGGGTTGGCCCGGCGGACGAGCAGATAGCGGCCGTCGCGTTCGAGAATGACGGAGGAGGCAAGTTCGGGCTTGGTCGGCATCGGGAATCAAATCGTCTCGGTAGCGTTGACCCATCCTACGTGAAGTGCCACATCGATGTCATGTGCGGACGTTTTGCGCTGACGGCGACCCCCGACGAAATGATGGAATTGTTCAGCCTGCTGGAAAGCGACGACTTTCCGGCGCGCTTCAATATAGCGCCAACCCAGCCGATCATGGTTGTCGTGGCCGGCGAGCGTGCGGCACCAGGCAGCAACCTGCCGGAGCGCCAGGCGCTGCTCGTGCGCTGGGGCTTCATGCCGGGCTGGGTCAAGGACCCACGCGACTTTCCACTGTTGATCAATGCGCGGGTCGAATCGGCAATCGAAAAGGCGTCGTTCCGTGCGGCCATGCGGCACCGGCGGGTCCTTGTGCCGGCCTCCGGCTTCTACGAATGGCGCCGGCCGCCGAAGGGCAGCCGCGAGCCGTCGCAGGCCTATTGGGTGCGCCCGAGGAAGGGCGGCATCGTCGCGTTCGCCGGTTTGATGGAAACCTGGTCCTCAGCCGACGGCTCCGAGGTCGACACCGCGGCCATCCTGACGACGGCCGCCAACGCCTCGATCCGGCAGATCCATGACCGCATGCCGGTCGTCATCCAGCCCGAGGATTTCGCCCGCTGGCTGGACTGCAAGACGCAGGAGCCGCGTGAGGTTGCCGATCTTTTCGGCCCGGTCGCGGAGGACTACTTCGAGGCAATCCCGGTTTCGGACAAGGTCAACAAGGTCGTCAACACCGGGCCCGAAATCCAGGACGCCGTCACACCCAGGCCGGTCGCAGATGCCCAGCTAAAAGGCAAGAGCAAACCGGCCGAGCCCGATGGCGGGCAGATGTCTCTCTTTTAAGGAAAAGAGCGTTGGAAGCGTCAGGCCGGCCGCTTTGTCAGCTTGCCAGCCGGCTTCGCCTTCACCTGCAGCGCTGCGGCAAGTACGGCCTTCAGGCCGAGCGGGCGATACTGTTCGACGAGATTGGCGGATTTGGCGATGTCTTTGGTCTTTGCGGCTTTCACTTGCACTCACTCCTTGATGCTTTCCCGAACCGGATACACTGCCGCTTTCGCACGTCTTCACGAAAGCGACGCTCCTCCTTGCTCTCCGGAGACAGGATTTCGTGGTGCGTTACCAACTACACCGCGAATCTGTTTTCCGCATGGCGATCTCAGATAAGCCTAATCATGACAAATCCATGACCGCGGAATCCTTTCGATAGTCGGCTGTGCTTGCATGCGGCTGACCTCTTGACCGAAATCGGGTGACGCGCGATAAGTGAGGCCATGAAAACGGTTATCTGCATTATCTGCCGGAACATTATTCGCTAGCGCTCCGCTGGCCTGGCCGTTTTCGTCTCCTAAAATCCAAGATGACAAACGCGCGGGCCTCCCGGGCGCGGTATTTTACGGTCGTATGCATCTTGGAGAATGGCAATGGGCGGAACGCCGACACTGAAGCTGTACAACACGCTGACGCGGGAGAAGGTCGAGTTCAAGCCGATCGACCCCGACAACGTTCGCATGTATGTCTGCGGCCCGACGGTCTATGACTATGCCCATATCGGCAATGCCCGGCCGGTCATCGTCTTCGACGTCCTGTTCCGGCTGCTGCGTCATGTCTATGGCGCGGATCACGTCACCTATGCGCGCAACATCACCGACGTCGACGACAAGATCAACGCGCGGGCGCTGCGGGACTATCCGACCCTGCCGCTCAACGACGCGATCCGGCGGGTGACGGAGAAGACCGAAACCCAGTTTCTCGACGATGCCAAGGCGCTCGGCTGCCTTGACCCCGATGTCCAACCGCGGGCCACCGACAACATCGCGCAGATGATCGACATCATCGAAAAGCTCATTGCCAAGGGCCACGCCTACCAGGCAGGTGGCGAGGTGCTGTTCGATACCAAGTCGATGGCCGATTACGGTCAGCTCTCGAAGCGCAATCTCGACGAACAGCAGGCCGGCGCCCGTGTCGCCGTCGAGGCGCATAAGAAGAGCCCGGGCGATTTCGTGTTGTGGAAGCTTTCTGGCGAAAACGAACCGGGCTGGGAAAGCCCGTGGGGCAGGGGCCGTCCCGGCTGGCACATCGAATGCTCGGCCATGAGCAGCCGCTACCTCGGCGAAGTCTTCGACATTCACGGCGGCGGGCTGGATCTCATCTTCCCGCACCATGAAAACGAGATTGCCCAGTCCCGTTGCGCTCACGGCACCGAGGTGATGGCCAATGTCTGGATGCACAACGGCTTCCTGCAGGTCGAAGGCCGCAAGATGTCGAAGTCTGAGGGCAACTTCGTCACCATCTACGAACTGCTGCACACGGAAAAATTCGCCGGCCGCCAGTGGCCGGGCGATGTGCTGAGGCTCGCCATGCTGATGACGCACTATCGCGAGCCGATCGATTTTTCGGTGAAGCGGTTGGAAGAAGCAGAGCATCTGCTCTCCAAGTGGCCGGTGCCGGGTGACGCCAAGGGTGAGGCCGATCCGGCCGTGGTCGCCGCACTTGCCGATGACCTCAACACGGTCGCGGCGGTCCAGGCGGTCCATGCGCTCGCCCAGAAGGCGGCAGCTGATCCGAAGCTGCTTGGGACCTTTGCCGCAAGTGCCGCGTTGATCGGCGTGGTGCCGCAGGCGGTCGAACTCGACGAGGGGCTGGTCCGCGACATCGACAGCCGCGTGCGGGCTCGTCTGGAACTGCTGAAGGCGAAGAACTTCGCGGAGGCCGACAAGATCCGCGACGATCTGCTGGCGCGCGGCGTTCAGCTCAAGGACGGCAAGGATCCGGCAACCGGCGAGCGGGTGACGACCTGGGATATCAAACGGTGACGGCTGCCTAGCTATCGAGCCCTGTCCGATCCTTCTGATCGGTTCGGACAGGGTATCTGAAAGGGCGGCGAAAAGTGGAGCGCATGCATGAAAGAGGAGTTCGTGCGATGATCGACCATACGGGCATTCCCGTCTCGGATTTCGAGCGGGCGCAGTCGTTCTACGACAAGGCCTTTGCTCCGCTTGGCGCCTCCTTGCTGATGATGGTGCCGCTCGAACACACCGGTGGTCTCAAGGTGGGTGGTTATGGCCGCGAGCGGCCGGTCTTCTGGCTGCATGAGACGGCTGCGACGGGGCCGGGCCGGCACTACGCCTTTTCGGCGCGCAGCCGCGTCGAGGTCGATGCCTTCCATCAAGCGGCACTGGCCGCCGGCGGGCGTGACAACGGCAAGCCGGGGCTGAGACCGCACTACCACCCGGACTATTACGGGGCCTTCGTGTTCGATCCCGACGGCAACAATATCGAAGCCGTCTGCCACGCGCCGGGCTGAGGAGAAATCGCGATGAGTCTGGACAACAGGCCCTATTATACAGGCGGTTGCCAGTGTGGCGCAGTGCGTTTTCGCATTGAGGGCAGGCTCGGCGATGCGTCGATCTGTCATTGTCGCATGTGCCAGAAGGCGAGCGGCAATTTCTACCTGCCGCTGGTTTCCGTCGGCGGCGCGCATGTCACCTGGACGCGCGGCGAGCGCAAGCGCTACCAGTCGTCCAATTTCGGCTGGCGTGGTTTTTGCGGCGATTGCGGCACGCCGCTGACCTATGAGGCGCCCGACGGCATGGCATTGGCGATTGCCGCCTTCGACGAACCGCAGGGCATCACGCCAACGGTGCAATGGGGCATCGAAAGCAAGTTGCCCTATACCGATCACGTGGCCGCGCTGCCCGGTGTTCACACGATGGAAGACCCGGACGCCGTGGAATTCCTGGAGAAACTCGTTTCCTATCAGCATCCCGACCATGACACCGAGACCTGGCCCCCGGAGGAGAAGCGATGACCGAAAACGTTCGAACAGGTGGATGCCAATGCGGCGCAGTCCGCTTCCGGATCAAGGGTGAACTCGGGCGCGCGTCGATCTGCCATTGCCGCATGTGCCAGAAACAATTCGGTTCGTTCTTCTCGGCGCTGGTGACGGCGCCGAAGGATGGTGTCGAATGGGTACGGGACGAGCCGAGCTACTTCCAGTCCTCGGTCAACATCGACCGCGGCTTTTGCCCGAAATGCGGAACGCCGATGACCTACCGGCATCCGGGCGGCCTCGAGATCGCCATCGGCACCTTCGACGATCGTTCCGATCTTGCGCCGAAAATTCAGGTCAACCACGCCTCGCGTCTGCCCTGGGTCGAGACGATCTTCGAACAGCCGGTGCTTGAGGATCAGGATTTCTACGCCAGGCAGGAAAGCATCATCTCGTTCCAGCACCCGGACCACGAGACCGACCAATGGCATCCTTCGGGAGCATTCCGGTGACCATCGCGCGCATCTATACGGGCGGATGCCAATGTGGCGCCGTGCGCTACCGCGCCGAGGGCGTGCTTTCGGACCCGCATATCTGTCATTGCCGCATGTGCCAGAAGGCGACCGGCAACTATTTCATGCCGCTCGCCAATGCGTCCCGCGACACGTTCGACATCACCCGTGGCCAGCCGTCCTGGTTCCGCTCGTCGCATCTGGTGCGCCGAGGCTTCTGCAGCGATTGCGGCACGCCGCTGTTCTACGATATGCCCGACGAGAACTTCATCAACATCGCGCTCGGCTCGCTCGACGACCCTGATGACGTGCAGCCCGTTTACCAGTCCGGCGTCGAATCCCGCGTCATATGGTTCTCGCGGCTCGCGGGCCTGCCGCCGAGGGAGACGGATGACGGCACCGAGGTCTCGGCGACCCGCCATCTGATCGTCCTCGAAACAAACCGCCAGCATCCCGACTACGACACCGTGCACTGGCCGCTCACGAAAGACTGAAAATGACGACTGTTTTGCGTACGCTGTATCCGGAAATCGAGCCCTATGCGTCGGGCCATCTCGACGTCGGCGACGGCCACACGATTTATTGGGAGAAGGCCGGCACACCGGGCGCGAAGCCCGCCGTCTTCCTGCATGGCGGACCCGGCGGCACGATCTCGCCGAGCCACCGCCGTCTGTTCGATCCGGCGCTCTACGACGTAACGCTGTTCGACGAGCGCGGCTGCGGCAAGTCGACGCCGAATGCCAGGATCGAAGCCAACACCACCTGGCATCTCGTCGCCGATATCGAGCGGCTGCGCGAGATGGCCGGCGCCGACAGGTGGCTGGTCTTCGGCGGTTCCTGGGGATCGACGCTGGCGCTCGCCTATGCCGAGAAGCACCCGGAACGGATTTCCGAACTGGTGCTGCGCGGCATCTACACGCTGACCAAGGCCGAGCTCGACTGGTACTACCAGTTCGGCGTCTCGGAAATGTTCCCGGACAAATGGGAGCGTTTCATCGCGCCCATTCCGGAGAACGAGCGCCACGAGATGATGCAGGCCTATCACCGCCGCCTGATGAGCGACGACAAGGCGACGCGCCTTGAGGCCGCCAAGGCCTGGAGCATTTGGGAGGGCGAGACGATCACGTTGTTGCCGGAACTCGCAACCAGCGCGCCCTTCGCCGAGGACGATTACGCCGACGCCTTCGCGCGGATCGAGAACCACTTCTTCGTTAATGCCGGGTGGATGGAGGATGGCCAATTGCTGCGCGACGCCCACCGGCTGCACGGCATTCCAGGTGTCATCATCCATGGGCGCTACGACATGCCGTGCCCGGCGAAATACGCTTGGCAACTGCACAAGGCCTGGCCGGGATCGGAGCTTCATCTGATCGAAGGCGCAGGCCACGCCTATTCCGAGCCCGGCATCCTCGATCGGCTGATCCGCACCACGGACCAGTTCGCAGGCAAGACCGAGCAAAACTAAACAGAGCATTTTTGGACGAGAGCCATGACCAGGGAACGCATCTACCTCTTCGACACGACGCTGAGAGACGGGCAACAGACGCCCGGCATCGATTTTTCCGTCGAGGACAAGATTGCGATTGCCGGCCTGCTCGATCAGTTCGGCATGGACTACATCGAAGGCGGCTATCCCGGCGCGAACCCGACCGACACGGAGTTCTTCGGGCGCAAGCGAACCCAGAAGGCCTCCTTCGTCGCCTTCGGCATGACCAAGCGCGCCGGGGTTTCCGCGTCGAACGACCCAGGCCTCGCGGCACTGCTCGCGGCGAAAAGCGACGCTATCTGTCTTGTCGCCAAGAGCTGGGACTATCACGTCGAAGTGGCGCTCGGCTGCACCAACGAGGAGAACCTCGACAACATCAGCGCCTCGGTCGAGGCGGTGGTCGCCTCGGGCCGCGAGGCGATGGTCGATTGCGAGCATTTCTTCGACGGCTACAAGGCCAATCCCGCCTATGCGCTTGCCTGCGCGAAGGCGGCCTTTGACGCCGGCGCGCGCTGGGTGGTGCTCTGCGACACCAATGGCGGCACGCAGCCGCCGGAGGTGCGCGAGATCGTCGCCGCCGTGATCGCTGCCGGTGTGCCCGGTGCCAATCTCGGCATCCATGCGCATAACGATACGGGCCAGGCGGTCGCCAATTCGCTGGCGGCGGTCGAGGCAGGCGTGCGCCAGATCCAGGGAACGCTGAACGGCATTGGCGAGCGTTGCGGCAACGCCAATCTCGTCACGCTGATCCCGACGCTGGCGCTGAAGGAGACCTACTCCAGCCGCTTCGAAACGGCGATCGACGCCGACCGCTTGCTGGAGCTGACGAAGCTCGCCCATTCCTTCGACGAACTCTTGAACCGCTCGCCCGACCAGCAGGCCCCTTACGTCGGTGCGTCGGCCTTTGCCACCAAGGCCGGTATCCACGCCTCGGCGCTGCTCAAGGATCCGCGCACCTACGAGCATGTGGCGCCCGAAAGCATCGGCAACCTGCGCAAGGTCATGGTGTCCGACCAGGGCGGCAAGGCCAATTTCATCAACGCCTTGAAGCGACGCGGCATTGTCGTCAGCAAGGACGATCCGAAGCTCGACAAGCTGATCGCCATCGTCAAGGAACGCGAAGCGACCGGCTATGCCTATGAAGGCGCGGATGCGAGTTTTGCGCTGCTCGCCAGCCGCATCCTCGGCACGGTGCCGGATTTCTTCCACGTCGAAAGCTTCCGGGTGATGGTCGAGCGTCGCTTCGATGCCAACGGTCATCTGAAGACCGTGTCGGAAGCGGTGGTGAAGGTGGTTGTCGACGGCGAGACGATGATGTCGGTTGCCGAAGGCCACGGCCCGGTCAACGCTCTCGACCTCGCGCTGCGCAAGGATCTCGGCAAATACCAGTCGGAAATCGAAGACCTGGAGCTTGCGGACTACAAGGTCCGTATCCTCAATGGCGGGACCGAGGCGATCACCCGCGTTCTGATCGAATCGACCGATGGAACGGGCGCGCGCTGGTGGACCGTGGGGGTCTCCGACAACATCATCGATGCGTCTTTCCAGGCACTGATGGACAGTATCGTCTTCAAGCTGCTGAAGAACCGCGACCACGTCGGACTGATCGCCGCCGAGTAATCTCGGCGATCGGTCCAGAAAACGTTGATGGACTGGGCCTCGGGGAGGGTGAGCAAAACTCATTCTCCCTTCACGGAAATGAATTGGTGCATCACCGGCCATTGGGGTAGGACGCACCAATGGGAGATCGTGCCGGCCGACAGGCTGTGCCCTCCCTTCTGACCGGAGAGCGGCCATTGCCGCCAGGGCTCTCCGGCAAAACACCAGGAAAAGATGATATGGCCGAGCCGAAAGCACCCGCCGAAAATACCGATTCCGCGAAAGGCTTTGCCTTCGCGCTGACTGCCTATCTGCTTTGGGGCTTCCTGCCCTTCTTCATGAAGGCGGTTGCCCATATCCCGGCGCCGGAAGTGGTGGCGCACCGGATCGTGTGGTCGGTGCCGCTCGCGGGTCTCGTGCTGCTCTGGCTCGGACGCACCGACGACATCAAAGCGGCACTGCGCTCGCCGCGCATGCTGTGCATGGCCGCCCTGACCGCCGTGCTCATCACCATCAACTGGGGCATTTATGTCTGGGCAATCGGTGCGGGCCGCGCCATCGAAACCGCGCTCGGCTACTACATCAATCCGCTCTTCTCGATCTTTCTCGGCGCCGTGCTTTTGAAGGAGAGGCCGAACCCGGCGCAGATGGTTGCCATCGCGCTCGCTGCCTCCGCCGTTGCCGTGCTTGCCTTCGACGCCGGCGGTCTGCCGTGGGTGTCGATCGGTCTCTGCCTGTCCTGGGGGTTCTACGCGTTCTTCCGCAAGACCCTGCCGGTTGGCCCCAACCAGGGCTTCTTCCTGGAAGTCCTGCTGTTGAGCGTACCGGCCATCGGCTACATCATCTGGCTGGAGACGACGGGGCAGGGCCATTTCGGCGACACCGGCATGGCCGACGTCCTGTGGCTGCTGTCCTGCGGTATCGTGACGGCCGTGCCGCTGATGATCTATGCCAACGGCGCCAAGCTCCTGCGCCTGTCGACCATCGGCATCATGCAGTACATCGCGCCGACGATGATCTTCGTGATCGCCGTCTTCGTCTTCCACGAGCCCTTCGGCACGGCAAAGCTGATTGCCTTCGGCCTGATCTGGGCGGCGCTGGTGATCTATACCGGCGCAATGCTGGCGGAAAGCAGGGCGCGCCGCGCCCTGCAGGCAAGCCCGGCCGAATAAGGCCAATCGATAGAATCAAAAAAGGCGCGCCGGGTGGCGCGCCTTTTTTTTGGCCGCATGCGTTACTTAAAGCTTGGAGATGATCTCGGTTTCGCCCTCACGGTCGTTGCCGCCGTTGGCGGCCGCCAGGATGGTCGGCACGATGTCGGCCGCGTCATTGACGACAAGCGGCTGCACGAGATGCGCCGTGTGGACGAAGCCTTCCTCGCGCATGTGCTGCAGGAGGTCCATCATCGGCCTCCAGAAATTGTTGATGTTGCCGAAGACCATCGGCTTGCGGTGACGCCCGAGCTGCGCCCAGGTCATGATCTCGACGATCTCTTCCAGCGTGCCGATGCCGCCGGGCAGCGCCACGAAAGCGTCGGCGCGTTCGAACATCGTGTGCTTGCGCTCGTGCATGTCGGCCGTCACGATCAGCTCGTTCAGCTGGCCGAGCGAATGGCGGGTCGCTTCCTTGTCCATCAGGAATTCGGGGATGATCCCGGTGACTTCGCCGCCATTGGAAAGCACGCCGCTGGCGACCGCTCCCATGATGCCGCGGGTGCCGCCGCCATAGACCAGGCGAAGCCCGTGATCGGCGATGGATCGGCCAAGCGCGCGCCCGGCTTCCATGTAGGCATTGTCACGTCCCGGCTGTGAACCACAGTAGACGCAGATGGATCGAATCGTGCTGTTCTCGGTGCTCATGCCCTCAAAAAACATTGCAGCGCAGCATGGGTCAAGAAAAATGAGGGGAAACCCGGCTTTCTGTGGGTTGCCGCCCCTTCGGCTGCTTGTATGCCGAATCGCGAATCGCTAGCAATTTCAGTGATTGATTGAAGAAATCGGACGAGTTGCTTGCTGTTGCGCTATAATGACGGCGCAAGCCCGCACCGCAGGCCGATGAGAGGGCATGCGCGGAGCGTTGCTCCGCTCCGTGTGGAGAGTGGCATGATCAAAAATAAGGCCGGCTGGGTGGCCATTTCTGTCCTCGTGGCAGCAACAGCGTTGATGGTATTCGTAATTCAACCGAACTTGCGCGGCGACGGCAAGAAGCCGGCGGCCGATCAGGCAGCAGGCACCGCGACGCAGTCGACCGAGGCTACGCCTGCGACCGGTGGACCGCAGGCGACCGGCGCCTCTGCCGAGACCGCCAAGGCGGATGCTGCGCCGCAGCAGGAGCAGCCGAAGGCCGAAGCGGCGACCGCCGCCAACGCGCCTGCGACCGATCCGGCCGTTCCCGGTTTCGACGTGCTGCGTGTTGAGCCCGATGGCTCGACGGTGATCGCCGGCCACGCCCAGCCGAACTCGAAGCTTGAGATCCTGAGCGGCGACACCGTGGTCGGCACCGCCGATGTCGGCGCGACCGGCGACTTTGCCGCGGTCTTCGACAATCCCCTTCCGGCGGGTGACCATCAGCTCACGCTGCGTGCCACCGGTGAAAACGGTGCGGTGAAGAGCTCCGAGGAAGTTGCGACCGTTTCCGTTCCCAAGGACCCGTCCGGTCAATTGCTTGCCATGGTCTCGAAGCCGGGTACGGCGAGCCGTCTGATCACGACGCCGGGTGCGGCGGAGGAAGTCGCGGCTGCGGACCTCAAGCCGGCCGAGGTTGCCTCCGCAACGCCGCAGGCGGTCGATGCCGCCACGGCGCCCGCGCAGCTTTCCGGCGTTCCGGGCCTGCAGGTGAGTGCGGTCGAGATCGAAGGCAGCAAGATGTTCGTCGCCGGCAGCGCCAAGGCCGGTGCCTTGGTGCGCGTCTATGCCGACGACAGGCTCGTCGGCGAAATGAAGGCCGACGACAAGGGCCACTTCGTCGTCGACGGTGAGATCGAGTTGACGGTGGGCAGCCACATCATCCGGGCGGACATGCTGAACGAGGACGGCACCAAGGTCGTGATGCGCGCCTCGGTTCCCTTCGACCGGCCCGCAGGATCGCAGGTCGCGGCCGTTGCGCCTTCGGGCACGCCGTCGGCAACCGCGGGTCTCGATGGCCTGCGTGCGGAAGCTGGAAAGGCGCTGGCGCTCTTGAAGGGGCTCTATGCCAATGGCAAGGTCCCGAACGGTGAGCAGCTGGCTGCCGCCCGTTCGGCGACCGAGATCGCGTTGAAGTCGCTCGCGGATTTCCGTCTTGCCGACAATTCCGACCAGACGCTCGTCGCCTCGGCGACGCGGGCAGCAAAGGCCGCGGCCAGCGCGCTCGCGGCGCTGAAGGCAGCGCCTCAGGACCCGTCGAGCGTGGCGACGGCCCTTACCAAGGTTGATGCGACCGTCGGTGCGGTCCTGGCCGAGCAGGGCAGCGCCACGCCGGCGTCGCCCGAGAAGGCTCAGCCGAAGGACAATGCCCCGGCGCCGGGTGAACTGGCAAAAGCGATGGGTGCCGGAAGCGCGGTAGTAAACGATGCCGCACCGGCACAGCCGGCGACCGAAACCGCAGCCGTTGCAGCCTCGCCCGACCAGCCCCAGACGCTCGAGCAGGCTCCGCTCAAGGAGAGCAAGAGTTCGGTGATCATCCGCCGCGGCGACACGCTGTGGCAGATCTCGCGCCGCGTCTATGGCGCGGGCCTGCGCTACACCACGATCTATCTCGCCAACCAGGACCAGATCGAGGACCCGGACCGCATTCGTCCGGGCCAGGTCTTCGGCGTGCCGGACAAGGCGCTGCCGGATGAAGAATCGCGGGAAATTCACAAGAAGCACATGAAACAAGAGCAATAAGCATCCGATCTGCGGCCGCCGACATTGCGGCGGCTGCGGCGGATGCCTATCTCCCGACCAAGGGCGGCGCCTTCGACAGGGCGCCGCTTTTCATTGAACGGTGATGACGGCGCCTGAGGTCTTCGTTTACAGGGAGGGCTCGGCGCAGAGCTTGGATGCGCGACAATCTGCCTCCAAGCGCGCAAACGTAAGAGCGGATCAGAACGTGGCACCCCAGAAGAAAACCGTTTCGGCCGATACCAGCAATCCCCTGCAGACGATCGCCAATCTGTGGCCCTACATGTGGCCGTCGGACAGGGCCGATCTCAAGCTCCGGGTGATCTGGGCAACGGTCATTCTGATCATCGCCAAGGTCGTCCTGATCCTCGTTCCCTATTCCTTCAAATGGGCAACCGATGCGCTGAACGGCAAGCCGGATGTCCTGGGCTTTCTGCCCGTGTTCATGACCGGCGCGGTCATGCTGGTGCTTGCCTATAACCTTGCCCGTCTTTTGCAGGCCGGTTTGAACCAGTTGCGCGACGCACTGTTTGCAAGCGTCGGCCAGCATGCCGTCCGGCAACTCGCCTACAAGACCTTCATACACATGCACCAGTTGTCGCTCCGTTTCCATCTGGAGCGGCGCACCGGCGGGCTTTCGCGCGTCATCGAGCGCGGTACCAAGGGCATCGAAACGATCGTCCGCTTCACGATCCTCAACAGCGTGCCGACGCTGATCGAGTTCCTGCTGACGGCGGTGATCTTCTGGTGGGGCTACGGCTTCAGCTATCTCCTCGTCACTGCCGTCACCGTCTGGCTCTACATCTGGTTCACCGTGCGCGCGAGCGACTGGCGCATCGCCATCCGCCGTTCGATGAACGACAGCGACACCGACGCCAACACCAAGGCGATCGACTCGCTGCTGAACTTCGAGACGGTCAAGTATTTCGGCAACGAGGAGATGGAAGCCCGTCGTTTCGACAAGTCGATGGAACGCTACGAGGCGGCGGCGACCCAGGTCTGGACGTCGCTCGGCTGGCTCAACTTCGGCCAGGCGCTGATCTTCGGCGCCGGTACGGCCGTCATGATGATCATGTCGGCGCTGGCCGTTCAGCGCGGCGAACAGACGCTGGGTGACTTCGTCTTCATCAACGCCATGTTGATCCAGCTTGCGATCCCGCTCAATTTCATCGGCTTCGTCTACCGCGAAATCCGTCAGGGGCTCACCGATATCGAGCATATGTTCGATCTGCTCGACGTGCGTGCCGAAGTGGTGGATCGGCCCGATGCGAGCGAACTTGTCATCGGCAAGGGCGCCATCGCCTTCAAGGACGTGCATTTCGCCTATGATGCGGCGCGCCCGATCCTGAAGGGCATCACCTTCGAGGTGCCCGCCGGCAAGACGGTTGCCGTGGTCGGCCCGTCCGGTGCCGGCAAGTCGACGCTCTCGCGGCTGCTCTATCGCTTCTACGACGTGCAGGAAGGGGCGATCACCATCGATGGCCAGGACGTGCGCACAGTGACGCAGAAGAGCCTGCGCTCGGTGATCGGCATGGTGCCTCAGGACACGGTGCTCTTCAACGACACCATCGCCTACAACATTCGTTATGGCCGCGTTTCGGCGAGCGAAGCCGAAGTCGAGGCGGCGGCCGAAGCCGCGCAGATCGCCGAGTTCATCCGCACGCTGCCGGAGGGCTTCCAGGCCATGGTCGGCGAGCGGGGCCTGAAGCTTTCGGGCGGCGAGAAGCAGCGCGTCGCGATCGCCCGCACGATCCTGAAGGCCCCGCCGATCCTGATCCTCGACGAGGCGACTTCGGCGCTGGATACCCGCACGGAGCAGGAGATCCAGTCGGCCCTCGACGTCGTGTCGCGCAACCGCACGACGCTGGTCATCGCGCACCGGCTTTCGACCGTCATCAACGCCGACGAGATCATCGTGCTGAAGGACGGCGTCATTACCGAACGCGGCACCCATGGCGAACTGATCGACCGCGACGGGCTCTATGCCTCGATGTGGAGCCGCCAGCGCGAAGCGACCCAGGCCGAAGAGCAACTGAAGCGCGTGCGCGAAAGCGACGATCTCGGCATCGTCACGCGTGGCGAGCCGGCGGTTTGATGGCGTCTTTTTCTTTGCTGAGCGCGACGCGTTTTGTCGCTACCGGGCGGGCGGCGTTGCCCGCCGGGACATTTCGCGCTAGAGCGGGGGCAGGAAATGCGTTTGCGGTTTTCCGTCCGCATCCCGCGCTAACTTATAGAAAACGATCACGTTCCACGGAAAATCTGGAGTAGAGTTCATGAGCCTGGTCAATACGATCCGCAACACGCTCGTCCCGGTGCACAAGGAAGGCTATCGCTTCGTCGCGATCTTCTTCGTCGTGTCGCTGGTGCTTGGCTTCCTGTGGGAGCCGTTGATGTGGATCGGCTTCGTGCTGACCGCGTGGTGCGCTTACTTCTTCCGCGATCCCGAGCGCATGACGCCGCTTGACGACGATCTGGTGATCAGCCCGGCTGACGGCCGCGTCTCGTCGATCGCGACGGTCCTGCCACCGGAAGAACTGAACCTCGGCTCGGAACCGATGCTGCGCATCTCCGTTTTCATGAATGTGTTCAACTGCCACGTGAACCGCGCGCCGATGGCCGGTACCATCACCCGCGTCGCCTATCGCGCCGGCAAGTTCGTCAATGCCGAGCTCGACAAGGCCAGCCAGGAGAACGAGCGCAATGGTCTGGTGATCGACACCAAGCACGGCGCCATCGGCGTCGTTCAGATCGCCGGCCTCGTTGCCCGCCGCATCCTGTGCTGGAAGTATGAGAACGGCTCGCTGGAGGCCGGTGAACGTTTCGGCCTGATCCGCTTCGGCTCGCGCCTCGACGTGTTCCTGCCGGCCGGCGCCGAGCCGCGCGTCAGCGTCGGGCAGACCGCCGTTGCCGGTGAAACGGTGCTTGCCGAGTTTGGCTCGGCCAAGGGCCCGGTCATCAGCCGCCGCGCATAAGGAGTGTCCATGGAAGGCTCTGAACAGCAAAAACCGATCGAAGCGCCGCAGGTGTCCGAGGACACCAACGGCTCGAGCGATACCGCGCGCGGCCCACGGCTGCGCGAGATCCCGCTGCGGCTGATGATCCCCAATCTCATTACGGTGCTCGCGATCTGCGCCGGTCTTTCGGGCATCCGGCTCGCCTTTGAAAACCGCATCGAGCTTGCCGTTGCGATGGTGCTGCTCGCCGCCTTTCTCGATGGCATCGACGGTCGCGTCGCGCGCGCCCTGAAGGCGACGTCGAACTTCGGCGGCCAGATGGATTCGCTTGCCGACATCATCAACTTCGGCGTCGCGCCGGCCCTCGTGCTCTATGTCTTCATCCTCGATCAGGCGCGCTCGATCGGCTGGATCGCGGCTCTGGTCTACGCGATCGCGATGGGTCTGAGGCTCGCGCGCTTCAACGTGATGGCGGAGCGCCAGGTCAAGGCGTCCTGGCAGTCTGAATACTTCGTCGGCGTGCCGGCGCCCGCAGGCGCCATGCTCGTGCTGTTGCCGGTTTACCTGGGTCTCCTGGGCCTTGCCCCGGAGCGCACCTTCGCGCTGATCGCGTCGGCCTATACGGTACTGATCGCCTTCCTGCTCGTCAGCCGCCTGCCGGTCTGGTCCGGCAAGTCGGAGAATAGCCGCGTTCGCCGCGACCTCGTCCTGCCGGCCATCCTCGGCGTCGTCTTCTACGTTGCGACGCTGATGACCTATACCTGGGAAACGATGGCGGTAACGGCGCTCGGCTATCTGATCACGCTGCCCTTCGGCGCGCGCTCCTGGCAGCGCAAGTATGGCGGCGACTGGCCGGTCCATCCTTCGACCGGCGGCGACGGCCTGCCCGGCGACAAGGACTGACCGAGACCAAAACGACACGCAAAAAGAAAAGGCCACCGTGACGAGACGGTGGCCTTTCTCATTTGAGCGGTGTGCCGAAGCTTATTCGGGCATCCGGTAATCGACGATCTTGTCTTCGCGCACGATGTAGAGCTTGCCGGTTTCGGTCTGGTTGGGGCCAACCAGCGGCAGCAGCTTGGCTGCGACTTCCGACGGATGCGGCACGGTCTCCGGATCCTCGCCGGGCATCGCCTGGGCGCGCATCGCGGTGCGGGTGGCGCCGGGATCGACCGAGAGGATGCGCAGCGGCAGGCGCTGCGTCTCGCCGGCCCAGGTGCGGGCCAGAGCCTCGACGGCGGCCTTCGACGCGGAGTAGGGGCCCCAGAAGGGCTTGCACTTCTGTGCGGCGCTCGACGACAGGATCAGCGCACGACCGGCGTCCGACTTAATCAGCAGCGGCTCGAGCGAACGGATCAGCCGCCAGGTGGCGTTGACGTTGATCATCATCACCTTGTCGAACACCTTCGCCTCGACATGGCCGATCGGCGAGATCGTGCCGAGCACGCCGGCATTGGCAACCAGGATGTCGAGCTTGCCCCAGCGCTCGTTGATCGCGCCGCCAAGCTTGTCGATCGCCGGCATGTCGGCGAGGTCGAAGGGCACCAGCGTCGCAGAACCGCCCGCCGCCTTGATCGCGTCGTCGAGTTCTTCGAGACCGCCGACGGTGCGCGCGCAGGCGACGACATGGGCACCGGCCTTGGCCAGTTCGAGAGCGGTGAAATAGCCGATACCGCGCGATGCGCCGGTGACCACGGCCACCCGGCCTTTGAGATCGATCGTCATTTTGTTGTCTGATTATCCGTTGCTGGCGAGAACCGAGAGTTTGCGGACATTGCTGGCGCCTTCCTGGTCGAGGAGGCGGGTCGGATAGTCCCCGGTGAAATAGTGGTCGGTGAACTGCGGTGCCTTCGGATCGCGCTTCTCGCCACCGACCGCCTCATAGAGGCCGTCGATCGACAGGAACTCGAGCGAGTCCGCGCCGATGTAGCGGCACATGGAGGCGAGGTCGGCATGCTGGTTGGCGAGCAGCTTGTCGCGATCCGGCGTATCGATGCCGTAGAAATCCGGATGGAAAATCATCGGGCTGGCGACGCGTACATGCACTTCGCGTGCGCCCGCGTCGCGCATCATCTGTACGATCTTCACCGACGTCGTGCCGCGCACGATCGAATCGTCGACGAGGATGATGCGCTTGCCCTCGATCATCGCGCGGTTGGCCGAATGCTTCAGCTTGACGCCGAAGGCGCGGATCTGCTGCGTCGGCTCGATGAAGGTGCGGCCGACATAGTGGTTGCGGATGATGCCGTATTCGAAGGGAATTCCGCTCTGCTGGGCATAGCCGAGCGCGGCCGGCGTGCCGCCGTCCGGAACCGGAACGACCACGTCGGCCTCAACAGGCGCTTCCTTGGCGAGATTGACGCCCATGTTCTTGCGCGAGACGTAGATGCTGCGGCCGCCGACGACCGAATCCGGCCGGGCGAAATAAACATATTCGAACAGGCAGAGCCGCTCGGGCTGCGATACCTCGGGCTTGCGCGCATCGATCGTGACCGAGCCGTCGGGCTGGATTTCGCAGATGATGACTTCGCCATTCTCGACGTCGCGCACATAGGTGGCGCCGATGATGTCGAGCGCGCAGGTCTCGGAGCAGAAGATCGGCTTGCCGTCGAGTTCGCCCATGACCAGCGGGCGGATGCCGATCGGGTCGCGCGCGGCAATCAGCTTCGTGCGGGTCATCGCCAGCATCGAATAGCCGCCTTCCATCTGGCGGATGGCGTCGATGAAGCGGTCGGAGGAGGAGGTCTGCTTCGAGCGCGCGATCAGGTGCAGAACGACTTCGGTATCCGACGTCGACTGACAGATGGCGCCGTCGGCGATCAGCTGCCGGCGAAGCGTGAGGCCGTTGGTGAAGTTGCCGTTGTGGGCGACGGCGATGCCGCCGACTTCGAGCTCGGCAAAGAGCGGCTGCACGTTGCGCAGCGCCACTTCGCCCGTCGTCGAATAGCGGGTGTGGCCGATCGACATGAAGCCGGGCAGTTTCGCGAGCGTCGCCGGATCCGTGTAGTGGTCGCCGACGAGGCCCATGCGCTTTTCGGTGCAGAACTGCTTGCCGTCGAAGGTGACGATGCCGGCCGCCTCCTGACCGCGATGCTGGAGCGCGTGCAGGCCGAGCGCTGTCAGCGCCGCCGCATCCGAGTGCCCCAGTATGCCGAAGACGCCGCACTCTTCGTGCAGCTCGTCGCCTTCGAGTTCATCGTGGATTTCGATGGATCTATCGGTCATCACAGTCGCCTTTGCTCCGTACCGGTGCGCATATCGTGATCAGGCCCGCCGTCTTCAAGCAATCTTAGCTGAAAACGGCTGCAAGCGTTATTCCCCAAAAGGACAAAGCCCGCGGGGCGGGCTTTGTCGGCAAATCGTTCCTGTCTCAGCCGTTGGTGGCCGGGGCGTCGTCGGCGGGCGCCTGGTCCGGCGTCGTCGCAGGTGCCTGGCCAGGCGTCGTTGCCGGCGCTTCGCCTTCGCCTTCGCCGGTCGTGTCCTTGCCGCGCAGGCGATCGAGAATGGTGGCGTCGGCTTCCTCAGGCAGCAGAGCGATCAGCTTGTTGCCGAGATTGTCGAGCAGCGGCTTCGATTTCGCCTGGGTGACCCAGGCCGGCTGCTGCTGCGGAGCGACGAGCCAGTTGAAGAACAGCATGGCGACGACGACCAGCAGGATGCCGCGGGCGGCGCCGAACAGGAAACCGAGCGTGCGGTCGAGCGCGCCGATGCGGCTGTCGATGATGAAATCGGCGATCCGCATGGTGATGAAGGAGATGATGATCAGCGCGATCAGGAAGATCACCGCTGCCGATCCGATCATCGCGACCGTGTCGCTGTTGGTATACTGCTTCGCATAGGGCAGGAGATGCGGGTAGAGGAAGTAGGCGGCAGCTGCCGCACCCACCCAGCTCGCGACCGAGAGCACCTCGCGCGAGAAGCCTCGAACCATGGCCAGGATTGCGGAAAACAGGGCGACGCCGAGAACGATACCGTCGAGAATTGTAATGGGCATTTTGTCCTTACTCCGGACCCGGTTCGTCCGGGTCTCCTCAAGCCTATCCGCCATCGGCCCTGAGTTCAGGGCATTTTCAGCCTGTTTGCGGCCCTTAAAGGGCGGCCTGCGACATCCGCATCTTCAGTCTTCGTCCTCCGCCGGTCTCAGTGCGTTTCGCGACCCCGCGATGCGCGCCACCAGATCGGGCAGGCTTTCCATCTCGCTCCAGCGGCCATTGCCGTTTTTCGGCAGTTCGGTCGAAGCGGACGGCAGGACCGCCTGCGAGAACCCGAGCTTCTCGGCTTCCTTAAGGCGTTGTGCGGTATGCGCAACCGGCCGGATGGCACCCGACAAGCTGACTTCGCCGAAATAGACGCAATCCGCCGGAAGGGCAAGCCCGGCAAGCGATGAAACCAGTGCGGAAGCCACAGCCAGGTCGGCAGCCGGCTCGGAAATGCGGTAACCGCCGGCAATGTTGAGATAGACGTCGTGCTGGCCGAGCCGCACGCCGCAATGGGCTTCGAGCACGGCGAGGATCATCGAGAGCCGTGCGGAATCCCAGCCGACGATCGCGCGTCTCGGCGTGCCGAGCGAGGTCGGCGCGACCAGCGCCTGCACTTCGACGAGGACGGGGCGGGTGCCTTCCATGCCGGCAAAGACGGCGGCGCCCGGCGATTTCTCGTTGCGTTCGCCGAGGAAGAGTTCCGACGGGTTGGCAACCTCGCGCAGGCCCTTGTCCGACATCTCGAACACACCGATCTCGTCGGTCGGGCCGAAGCGGTTCTTGACGGTGCGCAGGATGCGGTAGTGATGGCCGCGGTCGCCTTCGAAATAGAGCACGGCGTCGACCATGTGCTCGACGACGCGCGGGCCGGCGATCTGGCCTTCCTTGGTGACGTGGCCGACGAGCACGACGGCGGTTCCCGTCTGCTTGGCAAAGCGGATCATTGCCTGAACGCCTGTGCGAACCTGGGTGACGGTGCCCGGCGCCGAATCGACGATGTCGCTCCAGAGCGTCTGGATCGAATCGATGATCACCAGATCCGGGCGCTTGCCTTCAGAGAGCGTCGCCAGAATGTCCTCGACATTGGTCTCGGCGGCGAGCAGCACGTCGCTGTCGGCAGCGCCGAGGCGCTGGGCGCGAAGGCGCACCTGCGCGACGGCCTCTTCGCCCGAGACATAGATGACGCGATGATTGCGGCGCGAGAGCGCGGCCGCCGCCTGCATCAGCACGGTCGACTTGCCGATGCCGGGATCGCCGCCGACGAGCAGCGCCGAGCCGCGCACGAAGCCGCCGCCGGTTACCCGGTCGAGCTCCGAGATGCCTGTCTGAATCCGTGGCGCGTCTTCGATCTCGCCCGAGAGGGTGGTGAGCGCCACCGGGCGTCCCTTCTTCGGCGCCCGCGACGGACCGCCACCGATGCCTGCCGTCGGATTGTCCTCGATGATCGTGTTCCACTCGCCGCAGCCTTCGCACTTGCCCACCCAGCGGGTGTGGACCGTGCCGCAGTTCTGGCAGATGAATTGGGTACGCGCTTTCGCCATCGGCATCGACTTTCGGAATGTGAGACCGCCGACGTCGCGATCGGACGTCGGCGGAAAAGAATCACTTGTATCGTCACATAATGCCGCGAAACGCGGAACAAAAGGTGAATTTCAGTGAGAATGACCGAAAAATGATATGAAGGACGGCGTCACGCGCCGCCGACATAGTGCCTGGCATAGCGATGTCCGAGGCTGGTCAGCATCTCGTAGCCGATCGTGCCACCGGCGCGCGCGACATCGTCGATGGCGATGTGCCGGCCGAAGAGCTCAATGTAATCGCCCGGCCGCACAGTACCCGTGGGAAGGTCGGTGACGTCGAAAAGGCTGAGATCCATGGTGACGCGGCCGACATGCGGCACTTTCCGGCCATGCAGGAAGCCGAAGGCGCCCGACGGGGTCGCCTGCCTGAGGGTGACGCCGCCGCCGGAGACCGAGCGGTGGTAGCCATCGGCATAGCCGACTGCGACGGTCGCGATACGGCTGTCGCGGTCGAAGCGGGCGGATGCGCCATAGCTCGCGGTGCCGCCGGCGGCCACATCGCGAACCTGGATGATCCGTGCCTCGGCGGTCACCACCGGTTTCATCGGGTTCGGAACGTCGTTCACCGCCTCGCCGCCGTAGACGGCGATGCCCGGCCGGGTCAGGTCGAAATGATAGTCGGAACCGAGGAAGACGCCGCCGGAATTGGCAAGGCTCGCATCGACGCCTTCATAGGCGGCGGTCGCCTCGTGGAAGCGCCGGAGTTGAAGGCCGTTCAGCCGGTGTTCGGGATCGTCGGCGCAGACGAGGTGGCTCATGATCAGCACGGGCGAAAAGCTCGCCGGCCGCGCTGGGTCTGTCGCAAGCGCAACGGCCTGCTCGACCGTGAGGCCGAGCCGGTTCATGCCGGTATCGACATGCAGCACGCAAGGGTGGTCGCCCCGTTCGGAGAGTGCGGCCATGAACACGGCCAGTTGCTCGTCCGAATTGATGACCGGCACCAGGTCATTGTCGAAGAAAAGCGCCTCGTTGCCCGGCCACATGCCGGCGAGAATGTAGATCCGGCCGTCCGGAACCAGGGGGCGGAGATCGGCACCTTCCTCGGCATTGGCGACGAAGAAGTCGCGCGCGCCGGCGGCATAGAGGGCAGGGGCCGCCTGATCGATCCCGAGTCCATAGGCGTCCGCTTTGAGCACTGCCGCCGCCCGCGCCTTGCCCGAGCGGGCATTCATCGCGCGCCAGTTGTCGGTGAGGGCGCCGAGGTCGATGGTGAGCCGGTTGGAGGCGGCGAGAAATTCTGGAGGGAGCATGCCGGGTACTCTGCCGTGGACGATCCAAGAGCAATACAGCCTAGCGCTCATCGCCGCAAATGCCGGCCTGTCGCATCGGCCGAAAGGAGGGGCGGCTTCGAGCGAGCACTTTTGTGCAAGACGCGGGGACGCCAATTCCCTATGGTTTGCGTATGCAGACGATTTCGCAGCAGCAGGCCATCGATGACACGCCGATTGAGGGCGCCGAGCGCACGCGCTTCTGGCGGGATCCCCGTTTCATGGGCATGGAATGTCTGACGGCGACCTTCATCACCCACGAATTCGCGCCGCATGCGCACGAGACTTTCAGCATCGGCGCCATCGAGGCCGGTTCGCAGATCAGCAAGATCAAGGGCGAGCGCTCGGAAGCGGGCCCGGGCTTTTTCTATCTCATCAACCCCGACGAGATCCATGACGGCCATCCCGGTGGCAGCGGTTACCGTTATCGCATGGTCTACCCGAGCGCCGAGCTTCTGGTGAACATCATCGAGGACGTGACCGGCCGCGCCTTCAAGGGCACGCCGTCCTTCTCCAGGCGCGTACTGCAGGCGCCGGACCTGGCGATAGCCTTTCATCACGCGCACCGCATGCTCGAGCTGAACGGCAGCACCCTCGAGGCGGAAGAGAGCATGTTCAGCGTTCTCGCGACGATGTTCGAGCGCCACGGCAGCACGATCATCACGCCGATCGAAACGCGGGAGCAATCGGCGGTGCACCGGGCGCGCGACTTCTTGGCCGAAAACTATGCCGAGGACGTCGGGCTCGAGGAACTGGCGAAGGTTGCAGGCCTCAGCCGTGCCCACCTCATCCGCGCTTTCCGCAAGGAGTTCCATATCACGCCGCACGCGTACCTGACCGACAAGCGTGTGCGGGCGGCAAAGACGCTGCTGCGGCACGGCTGGTCGGCGGTGGACGCGGCCTATCAATGCGGCTTTGCCGACCAGGCGCATTTCAGCCGTCATTTCAAGGCGCGCACCGGCGTTACCCCCGGGGCCTTCCGCGCCGGCTGATCACTTTCGTTCAAGACGATCCTCAACCCGAGACCTAGAACACGCGGGTGATTGCGATGGCGCGCCTGCGTGGAAAGGCGGTGCATCGCGCGAATGGAGACGTGGACGTTGCAGGAAAGAAGTGCGTTTCAGGAATTTCGGGCCGCGGCAGTCGCCATGACGCCGCTGATCGTTGCGGTCATGCCGGTTGGCCTCGTGTTCGGCGCGGTGGCTGCGAGCAAGGGGCTCACGCCGGCCGAGGTGGCGCTGATGAGCGCGCTGGTCTTTGCCGGCGGATCGCAGTTCGTCGCCATGGATATCTGGACGCATCCGGCGTCCTGGGCAGCACTTGGCTTTTCGGCCCTGCTCGTCAACATTCGCCATGTGCTGATGAGCGCTTCGATCGGCGGCAAGCTCGACAGTTTCTCCGGGCCGGCGCGCTATGCGTCGATGCTGCTTCTGGCCGACGAGATCTGGGCCATGGCCGAGATGCGCGCGAGCAACGGCAAGCTGACGCCTGCCTGGTATGCGGGCCTTGCGGTACCGTTCTATTGCCTTTGGGTGCTGACGAGCCTTGCCGGCGCGCTGCTCGGGGCCTTCCTGGGCGATCCGAAGGTTACGGGCCTCGATTTTGCGTTCCCCGCTGTCTTCATCGTGCTGGTCATGGGCTTCTGGAAGGGGCGCGAGACCGGGGCCGTTCTGGCTGCAAGCGCGCTCGCGGCGGTCATTACGCACCAATTGCTGCCGGGCGTCTGGTACATCGCTGCCGGGGCTGCGGCCGGCGTCGTGGTGGCGCTTCTCTCCGGCGCTCGCAAGGAGGCCCATGCATGACCGTCGATCTCAACACGCTTCTCGCAATTCTTGCCATGGCGGTTGCGACGATCGCGACCCGTATCGGCGGCCTCGTGCTGATCCGCTATGTAACGATCGGGGAAAATCAGAAGCGCGCGCTGGAGGCGATCCCGCCGGCTGTGCTGATGGCGGTCATCGCGCCGACGGCCTTCGTGACCGGCCCGGCGGAAACGATCGCCGCTGCCGCGACGGCGGTGGCCGCCATGCGACTGCCGCTCCTGGTGTCGGTCGGCGTCGGCGTCGTCTCGGTGGCGCTGCTGCGCCTCGTGTTCTGAAAGTTCGTGCCGGAGTGCGAGGCGCGCTTCAGCGAGAAAGGCACATGCCTTTTGAAATTGAGAGCGGGCTGGGAAACCGCAAACATTTTTCCCAGCCCGCTCCGGCCGCCCCCACGGAACTCTGAGCAATCCCAGGAAACGTGTGAAACGGTTTTCCGTCCGGAATTGCGTTCTTTCATAAGTGATGGGCTGTTTCACTGTTTCGAAGAAACAAGGAAGCAGTCTAGTGTTCCTCGTACTGAGTGAAGGATGGATCGGCGAGGTCGGTGAAGCGCGTGAATTCCGACTGGAAGGCGAGCTTCACGGTACCGGTCGGTCCGTGACGCTGCTTGGCGATGATCACGTCGGCCGTGCCCTTCACCTGCTCCATCTTCATCTTCCACTCTTCGTACTTCGGATCGAACTCGTCGCGTGGCTCCAGGTTCTTCACGTAGTATTCCTCACGGAACACGAAGAGCACGACGTCGGCGTCCTGCTCGATCGAGCCCGATTCACGAAGGTCGGAGAGCTGCGGACGCTTGTCTTCGCGGCTTTCGACGCCACGGGAGAGCTGCGAGAGCGCGATGATCGGAACGTTCAGCTCCTTGCCGAGCGCCTTGAGGCCGGTGGTGATCTGGGTGATTTCCTGCACGCGGTTGTCGCTGGACTTGCCCGAGCCGGTCATGAGCTGGATGTAGTCCACCACCAGGCAGTCGAGGCCGCGCTGACGCTTCAGGCGGCGCGCGCGGGCGGAAAGCTGGGCGATCGAGATACCACCGGTCTGGTCGATATAAAGCGGCACCTTCTGCATCATCTGCGAGCAGGCGACGAGCTTTTCGAAATCGGCCTCGGAGATGTCACCGCGGCGGATCTTCGACGAGGAGACTTCGGTCTGCTCGGAGATGATACGGGTGGCGAGCTGTTCAGACGACATTTCGAGCGAGTAGAAGCCGACGACGCCGCCGTTCTTCGCCTTGAACGAGCCGTCCGCCTGGATTTCCGGCTCGTAGGCCGCGGCAATGTTGTAGGCGATGTTGGTGGCAAGCGAGGTCTTGCCCATGCCCGGACGTCCGGCAAGCACGATCAAGTCGGAACGCTGCAGGCCACCCATCCGGCCATCCAGCGACAGGATGCCGGTTGAAATGCCCGAAAGGCTGCCGTCGCGCTCGAAGGCCTGGCCGGCCATGTCGATGGCGAGCGCCACGGCGTCGTTGAACGACTGGAAGCCGCCGTCGTAGCGGCCGGTCTCGGCCAGTTCGAACAGACGGCGTTCGGCATCTTCGATCTGGCCCTGCGGCGGCATGTCGAGCGGCGCGTCATAGGCGATGTTGACCATGTCCTCGCCGATGGTGATCAGCGAACGGCGCAGCGCCAGGTCATAGATCGCGCGGCCATAGTCTTCTGCGTTGATGATCGACACGGCGGCGCCGGCAAGGCGCGCAAGATAGGTCGCGACGGTGACGTCGCCGACCTTCTCGTCGGCCTTGAGGAAGGTCTTGATTGTGACCGGGTTCGCCATCTTGCCCATGCGGATGATGTCGCCGGCGACTTCGTAGATCTTGCGGTGCAGCGGCTCGTGCAGATGCACGGGCTTCAGGAAGTCCGAGACGCGGTAGTAGGCGTCGTTGTTGACGAGGATCGCGCCAAGCAGCGCCTGCTCGGCCTCGAGGTTGTTCGGGGCCTCGCGGTAGTGCTGGTCCGCCTGATCCTTGCCGATAGGGGATAGCTTTCGCGACGCTTCGTTCATTCGATTATCTCTGCCTCTGTCTGGTGTGGCACCGGTTTGCGTCTAAGCGCGGACCGGGTCAAGTGCACGAGGGACACAGTCGCAGAGCGACGTCACCGCACTCGGCGCTGTTCCCGTTGTTCGACTGATCCACAGGCGGGGGTTCGCAAATGTGCGGATTATGCCGTCGTCACAAATTTGGTCGTTGACGCCGCGAATCACCCGAACCTTCCCGACAAGCCGAAGTGTAACGCCGTCCTCCTCTGCCTCAAATCCGCATCTTGAAAATCCACCGCATTTGGATTAGATAGAGGCAATATAATTAGCATGCTAGTAATATGGAAAAGATACCAATGTATCAGCCAACCGTGAACCGCGAACTGTTCGATGCCTTGTCGCTGGTCAATCGCAAGCTGCGCGCCGTGTTCGATGCGCGGGTGAAGGAGAGGGGGCTGACGCTGTCGCGCGCCCGCGCGCTCTTCGCCCTGACGAAGAAGGACGGCCTCAACCAGCGGGAGCTCGCCGACGAGCTCGACATCGAGACCCCGACCCTGGTGCGCCTGCTCGACGGCATGGAGAAGCAGGGCTTCATCGAGCGGCGGGTGGAGGTCTCCGACCGACGCGCCAAGCAGATCCATATGACCGAACTCGGCCGCACGGTCGCCGACGAGATCCTCAGGCTTGCCGACGAGATCCGGGCCGAAGTGCTGCAAGGCATCGACGCAGCCGAGCTTGCGGTGACGAAGCGGGTGATCCGGGCGATCGCCGACAATGTCCAGTCGCTGGCGCGGGAGTGACGGCGATGGGTGCAGGCGCGACGGCCGCCGCAAACGACAATCGCCTCGCCATCGAGCTTGAGGCTGCGGAGACCATCGACGAGGATCAACGCGGGGAAGCCGCGATTGCACCGGAACCAGTGCCAGCGCCAGCGCCCGTACCGGCCCCGGTCGATAAAGGCCTGTTGCTTTCGGCGGTCTATGTCCTGGGCTCCGTGCTTTTGTTCCTGACGCAGGGGCTCGGCATGAACCTGGCGCTCGCCAACCTCACGCAGGTCCAGGGCTCGCTTTCGGCGACCGCCATCGAGGCCGGCTGGCTTTCGGCGGCCTACATGGCGCCGAATGTCAGCCTGTCGATTGCGCTGGTGAAGATCCGCGCCCAGTACGGGCTGCGCCGTTTTGCCGAAATCAGCATCGCCGGCTTCGTCGTCGTCTCGCTGATGAACGTCTTCGTTTCCGATCTGCATTCGGCGATCGTCGTGCGCTTCATCAGCGGCATTGCCGCCGCACCGATGTCGACGCTCGGTTTTCTCTACATGCTCGAAGCCTTTCCGCCGGCGCGCAAGCTGACCGTCGGTCTGGCGTTGGCGCTCACCTGCACGACGATTTCCGCGCCGGTCACCCGCCTGATCTCGCCGACCTTGATCGAATACGGCCAGTGGCACGCGCTCTACACGCTGGAAATGGCACTGGCGCTGATCGCGCTGCCGATCATCTACCTCTTGCCGCTGACGCCGGTCCCGCATGCGAAGGTCATCCAGCGCATGGATATCCTGAGCTACCTGCTCGTCGCCGTCGCCTTCGGCTGCCTCGCCGTGGTCCTGACCATGGGGCGCCTCTACTGGTGGTTCGAGGCGCCATGGCTCGGCGTCCTGCTGGTCGTCTCGATCACGACGCTGACGACTGCGGTGCTGATCGAACTCCATCGCCCGGTACCCTTGATCGACGTGCGCTGGATCGCCTCCAAGGAGATCGTGCACTTTGCCGCCGTTCTCCTCATTTTCCGCCTGGTGGCCTCCGAACAATCCACGGTCGCGGCGAACTTCTACCAGCAGCTCGGTCTCCAGTTCGAGCAGGTCGCGACCCTCTATTGGATCATTCTTGCCGCGGCGATCGGTGGCGGCCTGCTTTGCGCCGCGCTGATGAATCCTCAGCATGCGGAGCGCGTGCATATCCTGGCGCTCGGCCTTCTGGCGACCGGCGCCTACATGGATAGCCAGGCGACCAGCCTCACGCGGCCGGAGCAGATGTATCTGAGCCAGGCGATGATAGCGTCTGGCACGGCGCTCTTCCTGCCGCCGGCCATGGCACGCGGCTTCAAGGCGGCGCTCGCCAAGGGGCCGAGCTATATCCTGAGCTTCATCGTGATCTTCCTCTTTACCCAGAGCATCGGCAGCCTGATCGGTTCTGCCGCCTTCGGCACCTTCGTCACGATCCGCGAAAAGTTTCACTCCAACATTCTCGCCGAACAGATGGTGCTCTCGAACCCGCTGGTTGCCCAGCGCGTCAACCAGCTTTCCGCCGCCTACGCCAAGGTGATGGGCGACAAGATCCTGCTCGGCGGCGAAGGCACCGTGCTGCTGTCACAGCAGGTAACCCGCGAAGCTTACATCCTCGCCTACAACGACGCCTTCCTGCTGGCTTCGGCGGTCGCGCTCTTCGCGCTCGCCGGGCTGCTGCTGCACATCTTCTACAACTGGCTCAGGCAGAGATTGTCCGCGCCTGCGCCGATGCCTGCCACCTGATTGACAGAGTTGACGACCATGTTGAAATCCCTACGCTCGCCCACGAGCATCATCGTTCTTCTCGCCGGCATCGCCGGCATCGCCCTTGTGCTCTACGCTTGGCGGCTGCCGCCGTTCCACAGTTCGGTCGAATCGACCGAGAACGCCTATGTGCGTGGCTTTGTCACGATCATGAGCCCACAGCTTGCGGGCTATGTCGCCGACGTTCCGGTGCACGACTACGAGACGGTCAAGGCCGGGCAACTGCTGGTGAAGATCGACGACCGCATCTATGCGCAGAAGGTGGCGCAGGCGGAAGCCACGCTTGCCGGTCAGAAGGCAGCCCTTGCCAATTCCTTCCAGCAGGAGCTTTCGGCCAAGGCCGGTATCGCCGCAAGCCAGGCGCAGATCGACAGCGCCAAGGCCGCCTTCAACCGGGCGCGTGCGACCTGGGACCGCATTCGCCCGCTTGCGGAAATGGGTGTTTCGACCCGCAGCGACGCCGATCAAGCGCGTGCGGGCTTCGAGCAGGCCGACGCTGCCGTGAGCCAGGCAGAAGCCGGGCTGGAAGTCTCGAAGCAGGCACTGGCGACGACGCTCGGCGCGCGTTCCGGACTGCGGGCCGCGGTGAGCGGGGCGGAAGCGGCCGTCGAACTCGCGCGTATCGATCTCGACAACACGCGCATCGTCGCGCCGCGTGACGGCCGGCTCGGCGAGATCGGCGCGCGCATCGGTCAATATGTGACAGCCGGCTCGCAACTCCTGGCGCTGGTTCCGAACGACGTCTGGGTGGTCGCCAATTTCAAGGAGACGCAGCTCGATGGCATGAAGGCGGGCCAACCCGTCACCATCGCGGTCGACGCCCTGCAGAGGAACGAGCTGACGGGGCATATCGAGCGGTTCTCGCCCGCCGCCGGTTCGGAGTTCAGCATCATCCGTCCGGACAACGCCACCGGCAACTTCACCAAGGTGGCCCAGCGCGTCGGCGTGCGCATCGCCGTCGATCCCGGCCAGCCGCTGGCGGAAATGCTCTCACCCGGTCTCTCGGTCGTCGTGCGCGTCGACAAGGATGCGCCGGTGCGTGTTGCGCCGGACCAGGCCAACAAGGGCGGCTCGCCCCTTGCCGCTCACGGATAAGGCGGCCGACTTCCTGGACGTCATTGCCAGAGCGGGCCGTGCAGCGGCCAAGAAAAAAGCCCGGATCGATGATCCGGGCTTTCGCATGTCGAATGGCCTTTAAGGCTTATTCTTCTTCGCCTTCGGCTTCCGGGTTGAAGAAGTCTTCCGGCTTCAGGGCGTCTTCGTCAACGCCGTAGATGGCGTCGGCCGAGGTCAGGCTTTCGCCCTTGGCCTGGCGACCGGCTTCTTCGGCCGAACGGGCAACGTTGACTTCAACCGAGATCTCGACTTCCGAGTGCAGGTGCAGCGTGACCTTGTGCAGGCCGATCGACTTGATCGGCTGGTTGAGGTCGACCTGGTTGCGGCCGACGTTGAAGCCTTCGGCAGCGAGCACTTCGATGATGTCGCGGGCAGCAACCGAACCGTAGAGCTGGCCGGTTTCGCCAGCCGAGCGAACGATGATGAACGACTTGCCGTCGAGCTTCTCGGCAACAGCCTGGGCTTCCGACTTGCGCTCGAGGTTACGAGCTTCGAGCGTCGAACGCTCAGCTTCGAAACGGGCCTTGTTGGCAGCGTTGGCGCGCAGCGCCTTGCCGAGCGGCAGGAGGTAGTTACGGGCAAAGCCGTCGCGAACCTTTACGGTTTCGCCCATCTGGCCGAGCTTGGCGATACGTTCGAGAAGAATGACTTCCATGTTGGTTTCCTTTCAGAGTTCCAGTTCGTTGGTCAGTTTTTTCCAACCGGCGTGACCGCGATGGTGCGTCGCGTATCGATCAGGCCGGACAGGAGGAAGAAGAATGCCGGGATCGTGAACACGAGCACCGACAGGTATGCGATCCACAGCACGGGAAGCCGCCAGGACTTGCCGCGCGTGCGGAAATGGAAGGAGGCGAAACCGGCAAGCAGGAAGCCCGCGCCGAAGGTTCCGCAGATCAGCGCGCCGATCGTTGCGGGTGCGCCGCCGAGGAAGGTGAGGACCAGGCCGCCGAGGAAGATGAAGATCGCGTTGCGGTGCATGCGCAGCGTCGAAGGAATGTCCTCGCGCGGGCGCAACGACCGGCCGGACATCTGCACGATGCGGGTGGCAAGGTAGTAGGCGGTAAACAGCATCAGCACCCAGATCGCGCCCTGGACGAGCGGCAAGGCGAGGGTGAAGAGCGACTTGATCTGGGCGATGGCGGCCGCATCGGGGTTGTAGGCGCTGTCCTGCGCCTTCACCGCCTGAATGACGATATCGACCATGCGATCGGAGATATCGGCGCCATAGCCGACGATGATGCCGACGATGATCATGCCGACGGTCACCAGACCAGCGAGATGGCTGAGGATATCGGAAAGCGGATACCAGGCGAGCGCCTCGTCCGGGCCGCCGAGTTCGGACGCCGGGCGGGCGAGATTGGCGAGATGGCTCAGCCAACCGGCGGGGATCAGCGTGACAACGAGGATCAGCAGCGAGAAATAGGGCGAAACGAGAACGGCACCGGTGGCGCCGGCCGTGACGATTGCGGTGATCGCGGCGGCATTGCCCCAGCCGAGGCCGGCAATCAGGATCGGAAGGGCCGAAGCGGCATAAAGGACGATCGCAAGAGACGACTGCGTATTCGCGCCCATCGACAAGAGGGCGGCGGTAACGCCGGCGAGAACGCCGGTCAGCAGCGATGTCCTGTTCACATTCGTCACGTTCGCTGTCCTGCTTCGTGCAGTTAGGGGATGGCCGAAGCCTTTTCCCCAGCATGGGATTTTGGCGCATCGCGCCGGTTCCGATCCGCGCCCATCGCGGAAGGGAGTGAAAGAGGCGCTCACCTTAGGGGAGCGCCTCTCCCAACACGTCGGGTTCCGTCGAGTCAGAAGACTGACGGACGGTCAGCCGTTCTTAGGAAACGACGTAGGGCAGCAGGCCGAGGAAGCGTGCACGCTTGATCGCCTGGGCGAGTTCGCGCTGCTTCTTCTGGGAAACGGCCGTGATGCGGGAAGGAACGATCTTGCCGCGCTCGGAAATGTAGCGCTGCAGAAGACGGATGTCCTTGTAGTCGATCCGCGGAGCGTTTGCGCCCGAGAAGGGGCAGGTCTTGCGGCGACGGTGGAACGGGCGACGAACCGGAGCGGAAGAAACTTCAGCCATTGTCTTAATCTCCTAAAGTTTCTTGATTACACGCGGTCTTCGCGCGGACGGCGCGGGCGGTCTTCGCGGTCGCCACGGTCCGGACGCGGACCACGGTCGCCGAAGCCACGCTCCGGACGGTCGCCATCGCGGCGCGGACGGTCGTCACGGTCGCGCTTCTGCATCATGGCCGACGCGCCTTCCTCGTGCTTCTCGACGGCGATCGTCATGTAGCGCAGGACGTCTTCGTTGATGCGCATCTGGCGCTCGATTTCGTGAACAGCCGCTGCCGGAGCGTCGATGTCCATGAGAACGTAGTGAGCCTTGCGGTTCTTCTTGATGCGGTAGGTGAGGGACTTCAGGCCCCAGTTCTCGACGCGACCGACCTTACCGCCGTTTGCTTCGAGCACGCCCTTGTACTGCTCGACGAGACCGTCGACCTGCTGCGGCGTGATGTCCTGGCGGGCCAGGAATACGTGTTCATAAAGAGCCATTGTGGCTTGCCTTTCTTGCGTTAATCAGCCCGGACCTCGGCGGCTAAGCCTCAACGACTGTTCTTAGTGGCTGACAGGCAGCCGGCAAGAAAGTGTTGTATCGAGACGGTCGAGAGCGGAGACACGGGAGGCCGGAAAGACGTGCAATCCTAACGGCTCCCCTAACGGGAAACCGGCCCTCCGTTCAGCCACCAGCCAGAAGACCGGGCATTTCGAACAGCGCGCTTATACGCATTTTTCCGCGGAAGGCAAGGCTTGCCGCATCTTTTCCGCTTTTTACGTCGGCCCGTTCGCCTTCTTCCATTTGCGCAGGCGGACGTGGGCATTGGCATAAGGAGAGGACGTGTTGAACTGGATCATGCGTCCGAGCGTGAATTTTCCGTACCATGGCCGCCCGTAGAGCGCCTGCTCGTCGCGATCCCTGATCCGTGCTTCGATCGCCTCCTTGCTTTGCTTCAGCCTGGCGACAAGCTCGCCCGGCGAAAGGGCCTGGAAGTCCGCATAGAATTTCTGCGCCAGCCGTCCGAGTTCATTCCATTTATAGCCCGTCTCGGGGAAGTCGACCGGCTCGCCGCGCTGATCGCGATCGATCCATTTGATCACCAGTTCGCCCCAGCCGATGAGGTAGGCGACGAGATCGCCGACACTCATCATGGTGCCCTTGGCGTGGCCTTCGAGCGAAGGTTCGCGGTAGCGCTGGTCAGGAACCCGTTCCAACTCGCGCATCAGCCTGGCGAACGGGACGGCGATCGCCTCAAGCAGTTCCGCTTTCGTCTGGGGCACCGGCATCGGCGATCTGCTCTCACACTCAGATCGGCATCGGATAGATCCGGTGCAGCCGCCGGATCCCGTTCACGACGTCCTGCGACAGCGTGAGATCGATGGCGCCGAGGTTGGTCTTCAACTGCTCCATCGACGTCGCGCCGATGATGACGGACGCCATGAACGGCCGCGCCAGGCAGAAGGCGATCGCCATCTGCGCCGGATCGAGGCCGTGCTCGCGCGCCAGTTTGACATAGCCTTCGACGGCCGGCTCCTGGTGCGGCGTGAAGCGGCCGCCGAGATCGCCGTTGATCGAAAGACGCGAGCCCTTCGGCTTCGCGCCGTCGAGATACTTGCCGCTCAAAAGGCCGGCGGCGAGCGGCGAATAGGCGAGCAGGCCTACATCCTCATGGTGCGACAGTTCCGCAAGGTCGAGGTCGTAGGTGCGGTAAAGCAGGTTGTACTCGTTCTGGATCGAAGCGACGCGCGGCAGGCCATGACGCTCAGCCATGTCGATGAACTTCATCGTGCCCCAGGCCGTCTCGTTGGACAGGCCAATGGCGCGCACCTTGCCGGCCTTAACGAGGTCGCCGAGCTTGTCGAGAATCGCCCGAAGGTCGCTCGCGACGTGGTCCTTGTCCTGCTTGGACGGGTCGTAGGACCAGGCATTGCGGAAATGATAGTGGCCGCGGTTCGGCCAATGAAGCTGATAGAGATCCACGTAGTCGGTCTTCAGCCGCTTGAGGCTGGCATCGATCGCCTGGTCGATGCCTTCGGGTGTCGTCGGGTTGCCGTTACGGATATAGGGACGGCCGGGACCGGCAACCTTGGTCGCGACAACGACGTCATCCCGCCGGCCGCGCTTGGCCAGCCATTCGCCGATGAAGCGTTCCGTGTCGCCGTAGGTCTCCGGCGACAGCGGGGTGGTCGGGTAGAGTTCGGCGGTGTCGATGAAGTTGACGCCCTTGTCGAAGGCGTAATCCAGTTGCTCATGCGCCTCGGCGATGGAGTTCTGCGAGCCCCAGGTCATGGTGCCCAGGCAGATTTCCGAAACCTTGATGCCGGTGCGGCCAAGCGTGTTGTAGCGCATCTAGATAAGTATCCTTGTGAAGGGCGAGCGCCGACCTGGGGAGGGAAGGGGCGCCGGCACCGGGAATGGAGCGGTCACCTCAGCCCCGGTGGTTGGGGAAAGGGCAGAGCGACATCGGGCGGCAAACTTACGCCTTGATTGTTGAAGATCAAGGGCAAAAGGGCCTGTCGGTCGCGTCCCTGCCGGCCTCCAAGCTTGACTCGTCGGTAAGGAATGTGAATGGAGAGGAAACCGGAGATGTATGGTTTCTGCCTGCATCCCGCTCTAACTCATAAGAACCGATCACTAGGATTTCGTGTCGCGCCGACCCGAAATCCTAGTGATCTAGGGAAGGGACGATCCCATGAGCATTGCATTCACGTTTCCAGGCCAGGGCAGCCAGGCTGTCGGCATGGGCAAGGATCTGGCCGACGCTTTTCCGGAAGCGGCAGCCGTCTTTGCCGAAGTCGATGAAGCACTCGGCCAGAAGCTGTCCGAGATCATGTGGAACGGCCCTGACGAAACGCTGACGCTGACGGCAAACGCCCAGCCGGCGCTGATGGCGGTATCGATGGCCGTCATTCGCGTGCTTGAAGCCAACGGCCTCGACATCAAGTCCAAGGTCTCGTTCGTCGCCGGCCATTCTCTCGGCGAATACTCGGCTCTCTGCGCCGCCGGCACCTTCTCGATCGCCGACACCGCACGCCTCCTGCGCATCCGCGGTAACGCCATGCAGGCGGCCGTTCCGGTCGGCAAGGGCGCAATGGCGGCGATCATCGGTCTGGAGCACGCCGACGTCGAGGCCGTCTGCCGCGAAGCGTCGGCCCTCGGTTCCTGCCAGATCGCCAACGACAATGGCGGTGGCCAGCTGGTGATCTCCGGCGAGAAAGCCGCCGTCGAGAAGGCCGCGACGCTCGCTTCCGAAAAGGGCGCCAAGCGCGCGCTGATGCTGCCAGTTTCGGCACCCTTCCATTCCGCGCTGATGGCGCCGGCTGCCGACGCTATGCGCGAGGCATTGGCCAAGGTCGAAAAGCGCAATCCGGTGGTGCCCGTCATCGCCAACGTGCTCGCCGCCCCCGTCAGCGATGCCGACGAGATCGCCCGGCTGCTGGTCGAGCAGGTCACCGGCCAGGTCCGCTGGCGCGAGACGGTCGAGTGGTTTGCCGCCAACAACGTCACGACGCTTTATGAACTCGGTTCCGGCAAGGTCCTGACCGGGCTTGCCCGCCGTATCGACAAGACCGTCAACGGTATCGCCGTCAATACGCCCGCCGATATCGACGCAGCACTCGCCGCCTTGCTCGCCTGAGCGAGCGCCTAGGCGTTCCAGTTATAAGGAATCAAAGAGATGTTTGATCTTTCCGGCCGCAAGGCTCTCGTTACCGGCGCATCCGGTGGTATCGGCGAAGAAATCGCCCGCATGCTGCACGCTCAAGGCGCCATCGTCGGCCTGCACGGCACCCGCGTAGAAAAGCTCGAAGCGCTTGCCAACGAACTTGGCGATCGCGTGCAGCTCTTCCCGGCAAACCTTTCCGACCGCGCCGAAGTCAAGGCGCTCGGCGAAAAGGCTGAAGCCGAACTCGGTGGCGTCGATATCCTCGTCAACAACGCCGGCATCACCAAGGACGGCCTCTTCGTGCGCATGAGCGACGAGGACTGGGATGCCGTTCTCGAAGTGAACCTCACGGCCGTGTTCCGCCTGACGCGCGAACTCACCCATCCGATGATGCGCCGCCGTTTCGGCCGCATCGTCAACATCACCTCCATCGTCGGCGTCACCGGCAACCCCGGCCAGGCGAACTACTGCGCCTCCAAGGCCGGCATGATCGGCTTCTCCAAGTCGCTTGCCCAGGAAATCGCGACGCGCAACGTCACGGTCAACTGCGTGGCTCCGGGCTTCATCGAAAGCGCGATGACCGGCAAGCTCAATGACAAGCAGAAGGACGCGATCATGGGCGCGATCCCGATGAAGCGCATGGGCACCGGCGCCGAAATCGCTTCGGCGGTCGCTTACCTCGCTTCGAATGAAGCCGGTTACGTCACCGGCCAGACGATTCACGTCAACGGCGGCATGGCCATGATCTGATCCGGTTTCCGGGATGGGCCGCCCGCCGAGATTGTGCGGCGGGCGATCTTCAACGTCCCGGGATGCCGCCTGCCAAATGCCTGAAATTCAATGTTGAGCAAGCGAATGACAGGCATTTTCGGACTTTGCGACAGCGTTAAACCGTGTTAATCGGGCCATGACTGTTAGCAGTCGACCGGTCCCGCCAGGCGTCCGGCAGCCTTGGCTGCCTTGGGTTTGCCGCAGTTCCGGTTGGATGGATTGCCGGGTGGGCCGTCTTGGTCTATCAGGCTTACAGAAGAGTACCGGTGCCGGAATAGGCGCCTACAGAAACGAAGGTCGAGGAACTCCGACATGAGCGATATCGCAGAACGCGTAAAGAAAATTGTTATTGATCATCTTGGCGTCGACGCCGAAAAGGTCAGCGAAGGCGCAAGCTTCATCGACGACCTCGGCGCGGACTCGCTCGACACCGTCGAACTGGTCATGGCTTTCGAAGAAGAATTCGGCGTTGAAATCCCGGACGACGCTGCTGACTCGATCCTGACTGTCGGCGACGCCGTCAAGTTCATCGAAAAGGCCCAGGCCTAATATATTGAAGCGGCTTCGGCCGTGGACGGGCCGCCTAAAGCGGCCCGTTTCAGCCCAGGGAAGTGGGCTATCCCGCGCTGAGCGGGGATTTCGATCAGCAAGCGTTTTCCGCATTTCCCTCTGATCGTGAATAAGAACCTTAAAATGGATGCCCGGATCGGGTTCGTTACACGTGGTCCGATCCGGCTCTGAAATGGAAAAGTCAGGGTGGGTCGCGGACTATGAGACGTGTCGTTATCACCGGTACCGGCATGGTATCTCCCTTGGGTTGCGGAACTGAGGCGACGTGGGCGCGCCTGCTTGCCGGGCACAATGCCGCGCGCAAGGTGACCGAATTCGAGGTCGAGGACCTTCCTGCCAAGATTGCCTGCCGCATTCCTTTCGGCGACGGCACCGATGCTACCTTCAATGCCGACGACTGGATGGAGCCGAAGGAGCAGCGCAAGGTCGATCCGTTCATCGTCTACGCGATGGCTGCGGCCGACATGGCGCTTTCCGATGCCGGCTGGAAGCCGGAGAGCGATGAAGACCAGATCGCAACCGGCGTGCTTATCGGTTCAGGCATCGGCGGTCTCGAGGGCATCGTCGAAGGCGGCTACACGCTGCGCGACAAGGGCCCCCGCCGCATCTCGCCGTTCTTCATTCCTGGTCGCCTCATCAACCTTGCCTCTGGCCAGGTGTCGATCCGCCACAAGCTGCGCGGTCCCAACCACTCTGTTGTCACCGCCTGTTCGACCGGCGCCCATGCGATCGGCGACGCGAGCCGACTGATCGCGCTCGGTGATGCCGACGTCATGGTGGCCGGCGGCGCGGAATCGCCGATCTGCCGGATCTCGCTCGCCGGCTTTGCCGCCTGCAAGGCGCTGTCGACCCAGCACAACGACGATCCGCAGAAGGCCTCGCGCCCCTACGATATCGACCGCGACGGCTTCGTCATGGGCGAGGGCGCCGGCGTCGTCATCCTCGAAGAGCTCGAGCATGCCAAGGCGCGCGGCGCCAAGATCTATGCGGAAGTCGTCGGTTACGGCCTTTCGGGCGATGCCTTCCACATCACTGCTCCGTCGGAAGATGGCGACGGTGCCTATCGCTGCATGCAGATGGCGCTGAAGCGCGCCGGTCTGACCGCTTCCGATATCGACTACATCAACGCCCACGGCACCTCCACCATGGCCGACACGATCGAGCTTGGCGCCGTCGAGCGTCTGGTTGGCGAACACGCGTCGAAGATCTCGATGTCCTCGACCAAGTCGGCCATTGGCCACCTGCTAGGCGCTGCCGGCGCGGTGGAAGCAATCTTCTCGGCGCTGGCGATCCGCGACAACATCGCGCCGCCGACGCTGAACCTCGACAACCCATCGGTCGAGACGAAGATCGACCTCGTGCCGCATGTCGCGCGCAAGCGTGAAATCAACGTGGCGCTCTCGAATTCCTTCGGTTTCGGCGGCACCAACGCTTCGTTGGTCCTGCGCCGCTACACCGGCGCCTGACCGCGCGTCCGGAGCGTCGCCTGAGCCAATCATTGCGCCGACCGCAGAAGGCGGCGCAATGATCCAGCTTTTGCCGTATTGCTCGCTACAAGCATGTGTTGGGAGGAGGCGCCGTCATGGAAGATGGCGCTCGCCGACCGCGATGTTCGCGCAAGGCATATCTGTCAGATTGCCATTCAACCATTGCCTGGAACGACGGTTTGCCCGGTTATTACCGCGGGCCGAGGTTCCGGATTAAAGTGTCGGTCGTCCGCCGCGTTCTCTTGAACGGACGGTGATTCGACACATTTCTGTGGTTCTTCGGTGAGATTGCACCGGCCGCGGATTTTTGAGTAACTGCGGACGCCGGCCTTCTGGGCGGCACCGTTTTATAAATTTGACCTATGCCTGCCACGGTCCAGTCCGAAATTCGCACCGGAAGCAGGAAGAGAATGAGGCCGCGAATTTCGGGTTCGGGATAATCGTGAGCGACTCAAACGATAACGGCGCGGCGCAATTCGGCCGCAGTGAAAACGCGAGCAACGGACCGATCATTCCGAAATCGGCAAACGAAGCGCTGCGTCCGGAAAAGGTGCCGCAGCCGCCGAAACGATCGCGCAAGGCACGCAGCCAGGTCGTGATCTTCCTGAACTTCGTCATGACCGTCATCGTGTTTGCGGCGCTCGCCGCCGCCGGCACGGTCTATTACGCGATGCACCAGTACGAGAAGCCGGGTCCGCTGCAGGCGAACCAGAACTTCATCGTCCGCGGCGGCGCCGGCATGAGCGAGATCGCAAGCGGCCTTGAGCGCGGCAACATCATCACCGATGCGCGTGTCTTCCGTTTCGTCTCCGAGGCCTATCTCGACAACGAGACTCTGAAGGCCGGCGAATACGAGATCAAGGCGGGCTCGTCGATGCAGGAGGTCATGCAGCTCCTGAAGTCGGGCAAGTCGATCCTCTATTCCGTTTCCCTGCCCGAAGGCCTGACGGTCAAGCAGATGTTCCACAGGCTCGCCGATGATCCGGTGCTCGTCGGCGATCTGCCGTCGGAACTGCCGGCCGAAGGCTCACTGATGCCTGACACCTACAAGTTCACGCGCGGCACCAAGCGCGGCGAGATCGTGCAGCAGATGGCTGCTGCCCAGAAGGTCCTCGTCGGCCAGATCTGGGAGAAGCGCGATCCCGATCTGCCGGTTTCGACGGTGGAGGAACTGGTGACGCTTGCCTCGATCGTGGAGAAGGAAACCGGCCGCGCCGACGAGCGCCCGCGCGTCGCTTCGGTCTTCATCAACCGGCTCGACAAGGGCATGCGGCTGCAGTCCGACCCGACGATCATCTATGGCATTTTCGGCGGTGACGGAAAGCCGGCGGATCGGCCGATCCTGAAGTCGGACATCGACAAGCAGACGCCGTACAACACCTATATCATCAAGGGCCTGCCGCCGACGCCGATCGCAAATCCCGGCCGTGCAGCCCTGGAAGCGGTCGCCAATCCGTCGCGCACGCCGGAGCTTTACTTCGTTGCCGACGGCACGGGCGGCCACGTCTTTGCCGAGACGCTCGACGAACACAATGCCAATGTCCGCCGCTGGCGCAAGGTTGAGGCGGAGCGGGCAGCCGAAGCGGCGAAGGCTGCGTCTGACGGTGGCTCTGCTGAACCGGCAGCTACGCAGCCGCAATAGGCCGGCGCTCGCGGGCGGCAGAGCCGCCTAGCGATGCTTGCACTGTGGACGGACGAATCACGGCGCGGATATCCCTTGCGGGATGCCGCGCCGTCGCCTTATTGCTTCTGCTGAAACCGCAACGGAGGTGATGATGCCGCTCCAATCGATGACCGGCTTTGCCCGGAGAGAAGGCAGCAGCGGCCGCCGTCGTTGGGCCTGGGAGCTGCGCTCCGTCAACGGCAAGGGCCTGGACCTCCGGCTGCGCCTGCCGCAGGGGCTCGAGCGCTTCGAACCCGAGGTTCGCAAGCTTGCAGCAGAGTATTTTTCCCGCGGCAATCTTCAGATCGGCCTCTCCGTCAGCGGCGGCGAGGCGGCCGTCGAGGCCGTGGTCAACCAGGCAGCCTTGACGGCGGTGCTAAACCTGCGCGGTCAACTCGGGGACCTCGTCGATCCCGCACCGCTCCGGTTCGACACGCTTCTCTCGATCCGCGGCATCGTCGACTTCCGCGAGCCGGAGGAGAGCGAAGAAGAGCGCGCGGCGCTCGACGCAGATATCCTGGCCGGGCTGGCGGGCGCGCTCGCCGATCTGCGCAAAATGCGCGCGGACGAGGGCGCGGCGCTCTGTCAGATC
This sequence comes from Ensifer sp. NPDC090286, assembly GCF_044769565.1. Lineage (NCBI taxonomy): Bacteria > Pseudomonadati > Pseudomonadota > Alphaproteobacteria > Hyphomicrobiales > Rhizobiaceae > Ensifer > Ensifer sp. NPDC090286. The sequence continues at coordinate 87,396 of NZ_JBIVYF010000001.1, forward strand.
CTGCTGGCGCAGGTCGAGACGATCGAGCGGCTAACGGCGACGGTCGAGGCCGACCCGTCACGTAGTACCGCGGCGATTGCCGACCGGCTGGCGCAGCAGGTCGCTCTGGTCATTGACAACGGTTCATCGCTGGAGCGGGACCGTCTCTATGCCGAAGTCGCTTTGCTCGCCACCAAGGCGGATCTTCGCGAGGAGATCGACCGGCTTGGCTCCCATATCGTTGCCGCCCGCGAGCTTCTGTCGAAGGGCGGTCCCGTCGGGCGCAAGCTCGATTTCCTCGCACAGGAATTTAACCGAGAATCGAATACGATCTGTTCCAAGTCGAACGCAGCCGCAGTGTCTGCCGCCGGCATCGAGTTGAAGGTCGTCATCGACCAGTTCCGCGAACAGGTCCAGAATCTGGAGTAAGGTATGAACCCGGCGACCCCTTCGCCCATCAAGATCGCCCGTCGTGGGCTGATGCTCGTCATTTCCTCGCCGTCTGGCGCTGGCAAGTCGACCATTGCGCGCAATCTCCTGGAAGCCGATCCGGAGATGAGCATTTCGGTCAGCGTGACGACGCGTCAGCGGCGCCCGAGCGAGATTGACGGACGGCACTATCATTTCAAGTCCATCCGCGAATTCGAGGCGCTGAGGTCCACCGACTCGCTGCTCGAATGGGCGGAGGTGCACGGCAATTTCTACGGCACGCCGCGCGACGCGGTGGAGGCGGCCATGGCCGCCGGCCGGGACATGCTGTTCGATATCGACTGGCAGGGCGCTCAGCAACTTCAGGAGAAGATGGCTGGCGACGTCGTCTCGATCTTCATCCTGCCGCCGTCGATGGCCGAGTTGCAGTCGCGCCTGCATCGCCGCGCCGAAGACAGCGAAGAGGTGATCGCCACGCGCCTTGCCAATTCGCGCGCCGAGATCGAGCACTGGCGGGAGTATGATTACATCGTGCTCAACGACGACCTCGACCGCGCCTTTGCGTCCGTGCGGGCGATCGTCGAGGCCGAGCGCCTGCGCCGCGACCGGCGCCCTGGGCTGTTCGATTTCGTCAACGGGCTGCTGACCGAAAACCCGTTCTAAGGCTTCAAAAAAGAAATGGCTCCGTGAGGAGCCATTTTTGATTCATGCCATTTGCAACGCGCGCCTTGCGACCCACATGCCCACTCAGAGGCAGTTTGCCAGCCGGCAGAACTCTTCCACCGAAAGTGTTTCGGCGCGTCGCTGCGGGTCGATGTCGGCCTTGGCAAGCAGCGCCTCGCCACCGAGCGGCTTCAGGCTCTGGCGCAGCATCTTGCGGCGTTGGCCGAAGGCTGCATGCGTCACCTTCTCGAGGGCTGCGACCGAGCAGGGGATCGGGTTTTCGACCGGCTCCAGATGGACTACGGAGGACGTCACCTTGGGCGGTGGCGTAAAGGCCTGCGGCGGCACGTCGAACGCCATCCGTGCGTTCGTACGCCAACTGCAGAGCACACCGAGGCGGCCATAGTGGTCGTCATCCGCGTCGGCGACGATCCTCAGGCCCACTTCACGCTGGAACATCAGCGTCAGCGATTGCCAGAAGGGCGGCCAGCGCTGGGGCAGCAGCCAGTTGACGAGCAATTGCGTGCCGACGTTGTAGGGCAGGTTGGCGATGATCTTGACCGGCCCTTCGTCGGCAAGCGTCTCGAAGGGCGTCTTCAGTGCGTCACCTTCGATCACCTGCAGCCGATCGGGATAATGCGCGCCGATCTCCGCAAGCGCCGGCAGGCAACGCGAGTCACGCTCGATCGCAATGACCTTCTTGGCGCCGAGCGCGAGGATGGCGCGAGTGAGGCCGCCCGGTCCGGGGCCGACCTCGATGACCGTCACGCCTTCGAGCGAACCGGCGGTCCGCGCGATCTTCTGCGTCAGGTTGAGGTCGAGCAGGAAGTTCTGGCCGAGCGCCTTCTTGGCATCGAGGCCGTGACGCTGGATGACGTCGCGTAGCGGAGGAAGACCGTCAAGGGCGGCCATCAGCGAATATCTCCTGGCATATTGGCCGCAAGCGATGCGGCAAGGTCGAGGGCTGCCCGAAGGCTGTCGTTGCGGGCGACGCCCTTGCCGGCAAGGCTGAAGGCCGTGCCGTGGTCGGGCGAGGTGCGGATGAAGGGAAGACCGAGCGTGACGTTGACGCTGTCGTCGAAGCCAAGAGCCTTGGCCGGGATCAGCGCCTGGTCGTGATACATGCAGATGGCCACGTCATAGGTGGCGCGTGCGCGATCGTGGAACATCGTATCGGCCGGCAGCGGTCCAATGGCATCGATGCCTTCAGCGCGCAGCCGGTCGACGACCGGTCGGATCACGGCGTCGTCCTCGAGCCCAAGCGCACCGTTTTCGCCGGCATGCGGGTTCAGGCCGGCGATTGCGAGCCGCGGCTGTTGAAGTCCGAAGCGATTGCGAAGGTCGGCCGCAGTGATCGTGCAGGTGCGGTAGATGAGGTCCGGCGTCAGTTGCTCCGGCACGTCCTTCAAGGGGATGTGGATGGTGACGGGCACGGCACGCAGCTTCGGTCCGGCCAGCATCATCACCGGCAGAACCGGTTCGCCTGTCCCCTTTTCGGCAAGATCGGCGAGATATTCGGTATGGCCTGGAAAGCGGAAGCCGGCGTCATAAAGAACCGCCTTGGCGATCGGGTTCGTGACCACGGCCGACGCCTGACCGGCGCTCACCAGTCGCACGGCCGTGTCGATCGCACCGATGACGGCGCTGGCATTGGCCGTGTCAGGATGGCCTGCGTTGACCGGGGCAGGGCAGGTAAGCGGCAGCACCGGCAACGCCGTATCGAAGAGGGAGAGCGCGCCGGCGCAATCGGTCTCGCGGATGGGCACTGTGTAGCCGAGCATCGATGCGCGTGCGGCAAGCACCGCGGGGTCGCCGATGAAGAGGAAGGGGGCCGTCGCGTGGTCGTGGCGGCCGAGCCAGGCCGAAAGACTGATGTCCGGTCCGATACCGGCCGGGTCGCCCATGGTCAGGGCGAGGGGCCCGCCGGTTGTTTCGCGCATGGTTCCGTCGTGATTACTTGTTGACGATTTGCGCCTTCTTGCGCAGCTCCTCGAGGTACTTCTCGCTGTTCGGGTCCTCGCCGCCTTCCTTCTTCTTGCCGATATCCTCGGCGCGGAAGACGATTTCGGCGGCGGTGTCGTCGTTGACCTCACGCTTCTTGCAGATCGCCAGGTACTCGACGCCCTTTTCCGTCACGCGGGTGCCGGTGGTGCCGTTCTCGCCGGCTTTCTCGATCAGCGGCTTCCATTCGTCGGGCAACTGCTGGGCCAGCATGCGGCCGAGGCTGCGGATCGACACGTCGCGATAGTTGGCGGCAAACACCTTGGAGGTTTCGCAGCCCGGGAACTGGGCGCGCGAGGCGTTGGCTTCGGCCTGCCGCTTCGCGGTGATCGCGCCGCGCTTCTTCTCGGGAATGACGAAGATCACCTGCTGCAGGAAGTACTCGGTGGTGACGGGCTTCTGTCCGCCGCCTGCCATCATGCGCTTGACGAGGTCGGCGCCCTGGAGGCGGTTGGAGCTGCCGTAGCGGAAGTTAACAGCGCGCGGCCAGCTCATCTGCACGGCGATGAACTGCTTGAAATGTTCGGCGCCTACGCCGGCCTGATCGAGAATCTTGCCGAGCTGCTCGGTCGAAAGCTTATTGCCCGAGGCGAAACGCGCATAGGCGGCATCGACTTCCTGGGTGCTGACGGACTGGCCGATGCGTGCGATCTCGGCCCGCTTGAGAACTTCGTCGACGAGCTGCTTCTTGGCTTCGTCGTTGCCGCCCTTCTGGCGCTGCAGGCGAAGGAAGGCCACGCGCTTGGCGATGTCGCCGGATGTGATCACCGTGTTGTTGACCGTTACCTTGACCGTGCTCGCTGCTGCCTGAGCTCCGGAGCATACGGCAACGCTCAAGGTGCCGGCCAAAGCCAGTACCGACAGTGTCCTCAAGATCGACATTTTCCCGCCCATTATCTTTTCCTATATCCCGGACTATCACCGTCGACAGGCTTTGTCCGCCTGTCGGCCTTGCGCCGTTGCCTTATCTTGTCGGAGGGAATGCATAATACATGCGGCCAAACGATGACAAGACCGTTTGACCGTGCCGATATCGACGAATGGGCGAACTTTTGGTCCGCCCACTCGCTTGACGATATCAATAATAGTCCAGTTCTTCGAACTTGGTGTCGCCAACGTTCACGTCGCCGAGCGTACGGAAGCTGATTCTCGCGCCGATCGACCAGTCGTTCGCCACATTGGCGTCGGTATCGCGTTCCTGTTTGTAGACAATCGAGAACAGCGTGTCCTGATCGTCGTAGGTGATGCCGAAACCGTTGCGCGAGATGACATCCTTGTTGATGTCATAGGTGATCGCGCCGAACACCGACCAGTAATCATGGAACCGGTAGGCGGCAGCCGTCTGGATTTCGTCCTGGTTGGACAGAGATCCGTAGAGCGGCTGCGCTTCGATGCGCGTATAGGTCATCGCCGCCTGCCACGTCGTGCCGAGATAGCCGACGGTGGTGTCGGCGCGGCGCAGCGACAGGTCCTTTTCGTCGAGGCGACCGGAAATGCTCGCCATCAGGCCGGACGGTGCATCGATGCCGAACATGGCAACGTAGTCGGAACTCCTGGTCTCGAGACCGGAATTCGCCCCGGCCTTGACCAGATCGTCCGTCGCAAACGAGTTCAGGCCGCCCAGATGGAACGACTGACCGACGATGCCGCGCAGGCCGTAGCCGCTGTCGAAGGTTCCGGTATAGCGGAAACCGACATTGGCGCGCGTGCCGCCCTCGATCCGGTCGAAACCGGAGAACTTGTCGCGGTCGAAGAGGTTCGTCGCATCGAACACGAAGCTCTGCGCGTCTTCGTTCGGCAGACCGCCCGCATATTGCTCGTTGGGACGCGCATAGAGCTGCGCAATCGGTTCGACCACATGGCTGCTGTCTTCACCGACGAACAGGATCGGGTAGCGGGCTTCAAGGCCCGCGGTCAGCATGCGCCGTGTCACCGCGTCGCTCGTGTTGTAGTCGCCCGTGTAGGCCGGGCCCGGGTTGTCCATGTTCAGCCCGATAGCGTCGCCACGCGCAGCCAGCAGCGGCGTGATGACCAGGCCACCCGGAGCAATGAAGGTGCGCTTCCACTCCAGTTCGCCCGTCAGGCGGTGCGATGTGCCCTCAAGGCCACGGAAACGGGTCACGCCCGGTTGCGTAAACGCGTCGAGCCGGTTGCGCTTCACGTTGGTGAAGTTCAGCGTACCGGAAAGCTCACCGCCCAGGACGGATTCAGGCGCCTTGTAGGAATAATCGAGAACCTGCGCCGCAGGCTGCTGGTTTTCCGCGATGCTGTTGGCATCGGCATCCTGGATGTCGAAGTAGAAAGCACGCAGATCGAAGTAGTTCCGCTTGCCGAGCCCACTCAGATACGCCTGGTTGATGTAGGTCGTTCCGTCGAAATTCGACAGTTCGTAGGTTTTGGCGAAGTTGGCATCCGACTGAACGAGCACGTTCCAGCCGAAGGTCCAGCGCGGGTTGATCTCGAACTCCGCCTTCGAGGCGATCATGCCACGGTTGGTGTGCATCGCGTCGACGGTGCCGGGCGTGAACTTGCCCTTGTCGAGCTGGCTGATGCCGGCGAAGTTCAGCGTATGGTAGCCGTTGTGGAACCGCTGGCGGAATTCGCCCTCCAGCAGGAAGCCCTGACGCGACAGGCCCGTAACGGTCGCCGTCGCATCCATATAGGGCGAGATCGCCCAGTAGTAGGGTACGCCGACGCCGACGCCGAGCTTCTGGGCCGAGCGGAACGTCGGGAACAGGAAGCCGCTCTTGCGCTTGACCGTATGGTCGGGCAGCTCCATGACCGGAATATAGGCGATCGGCTTGCCGAACAGCTCGAAGCGGGCGTTCTCGAGGCGAATGGTCCGCGTGCGGCCATTCTGGATGACGCGTTGCGCCTTGATGTGCCACAGCGAGCGATGGTCGGGCTTGGTCGAGCAGGGCGTGCAGGCCGTGTAGACGGCCTCGTTCAGGATGAATTCCTCACCGTTCCGGCGCTCGCCGCTCGTGGCAGCAAGCCGCGTCAGATCGGTGGTTTCAATGCGCATCTGATCGAGGAAGCCGTCCCCGAAATCGTCGGTGATATCCATCTTGTCGGCGTAGACGACATTGCCGCCCGGCTCGACGAACTGGATTTCCCCGGATGCATAGATGCGGCCCTTCTTCTGGTCGTACTCGACCTGGCGGGCCACCATCTTGTAGCCGCCGTAATCGATCTGCACGTTGCCGCGCACGATCACTTTTTCGGCGTCCTTGTTGTAGACGAGCTCATTGGCGGACAGAAGCAGCTTGGCGTCTTCCGGCATGTTCGGGCGCAACGAATCGAGGCGCTCCGAAGCCTGCTGCGCCATCGCTGGCGCACTCATTCCCATGGCAAGTGTCTGCAGCGCCACGCCTGCAAGCAGGGCGGCGTTGATCAGCCTTATACGTTTGCGGTTCACTACCGCCACTAGCCATCCTCCTGATTTAAAAGAATCGTCGAGCCCAGCGCCATCGCTACAACAACTGGCAACCAGGCTGCAACGAAAGGAGGCACAATGCCGCTGCTCCCGAATGCTTTGACAAGCACGGTGACGACATAAAGCACGAAGCCTGAAAGGATGCCACCGAGAATTACGGAGCGCGATTGGTTAAACCGGCTAAATTTCAGCGACACGCAAGCGGCGATCAGCGTCATGGCGACGAGCAGCAGCGGCAACGACAACATTGAGTGGAATTGGGTTTCCATGCCGTTGGTCGAAAAACCGAAGGAGCGGGCCACTTCGATCTTGCGCGGCAGGTCGAAAAACTGAATGGAATCAGCCTTTGCAAGACGTTCCTGAACAAACTCCGGCTTAAGATTGGTGGCCAGCTGTGCTGTTTTCAAACGTTGCGGAAGCTGTCCGTTGCGCGTTTCCGTGACGTCGTTAAGAAGCCAGTAACCATCTTCGAGTTTCGCCGACGCCGCATCCTGTCTCCGAATGATCGTGCCCTGTGGATCAAAGTGGATGACGGTGACGTTGAGAAGCGTCGTCCCGTTGTCCTGAACCGAGCGTGCCCCGATGATCGTGTCCGTGCCGTTATAGATCTGCCTGAGCCACGGGATCGAGCCGGCATCGGCGTTCCGCGTGGAGCCCCATTCGGCCAAAAGCGCCTCGCCGCGCTTCGTTCCCCAGGCCGCAAGCGGGTTGAGCGCCACGACCGCCAGCACGCCGAAGAGGAAGGAGCCGAGGATGAACGGCCGCAGGAACTGCCAGACGGAAATGCCGGCCGCGCGGGTCACGACCAGCTCGTAGCGGCGGTTGAGCGAGATCAGCGCCGCCATGGCCGAAAACAGCGCGACGAAGGGTATCGTCTGCTGAAGGATCAGTGGGATCCGCAGCGCGGTCATCAAAAGGGCGCCGGAGATGCTGTAGCGCGGCAGGTTCGCCAACCGGCTCGCCTGTTCGCTGAAGTCGATGATGAAGACCAGCGAGAAGATCCCGACGAGGAACCAGAACGTCGTGATCACGTAGCGCATGAAGAAGTAGCGGCCGAGCGTGCCCATCATGATGGCTGACCTTTCTCGGCATCGGGCCGCATCAGGCGCAGGCGAACCAGGAGTTCCTGCAGCTTTTCCTGCCCGGTCATCGGAATGTCCAGTCGCCTGTTGCTGACGAGCTGGTGGATGCAGAGCGCGCCCGCAATCAGCGGCACGGCATACATTAACGGCACAAACCAGATGGAGTCCTCGGCGCTGTTGCCGGCATAGAACGTCATCCAGCGGATGAGCAGGGCCGCGCCGAGGGCGCTGACCATCGGATGAAGCCGCGCTTCGCGATGGGAGCGCGCGTCACTGCTGAAGACCAGCGCGATCAGGCCGAAGAGCAGGGGGAAGGTCCATTCGGTGAAGCGACGGTTGAGCTCGGCGGTAAAGGCGAGCGGATTGTTCTTGTAGACGTGATCTTCCGGGTCCGGATTGAGCAGGCCGGGAAGATCGCGGTCCTTCGCCCGGATGGTCGCCTCGCGCGTCGTCTTTGTCATGTCGGCGAGATCGAAGGCGTAGGAGTCGAACTTGATGATCGATACGCTGCCGTCGGGGAGCTTGCGCTGCACTTCCCCGTCTTTCATCACCAGCGCCGAGCTCTTGTCGTCGATGGCGCCTTCGCGCGCATAGTAGACGAGCTCGAAGCTCGGATTGCGCGAATCGGCGACGAAGATGCCCTGCAGCACGCCGCCGCCCCGCCGCGCGCCGACCTGGACATAGAGATTGTCTGCGACCTTGCGGAAGGTGTTCTCCTGTACGACCGACGACAGCAGGTCGGCGTTGGCGGTTGCCAGCATCTTGCGCAAGGCGACGCGCGAATAGGGCTCGACGAAATTGTCGACTACGAAGGAAAGCACGCTGAGGCCCAAGGCCAGGTAGATCACCGGCCGGATGATCGCCATGCGCGAGCTGCCGGCGGCATTGAGCACCGTCAGCTCCGAATCCGTGTTCATCGTCGACAGCGTCTGCGTGACGCCGATCACCAGCGCAAAGGGCAGGATGATCGTGATGACGGAGGGCAGGATGAGGGTCGCTACCTTGGCGAAGGCGAACACGGACTGGCCGTTGTCGGTGACGAGGTTGACGTTGGTCAGCGCCTGAGTCGTCCAGACGATGCCGAGCAACGGCAGGAGCGTTGCGAGGAACATGATCACGGCACGCCGGAATATGTAGCGTTCGATCAGCTTCATGCCCGTGTCCGGTCCAAAATCCTGCTCATGTTTCTGTTCCGGCGGCGGTTGTCGAACCGGGTCTCGCCCATGTCCGTAAACCGAAGCCCAGTCCTTTGCCAGCCATCCTTGCTGCTCGAATTGTGTAGCAACAGGGATAATTTAAGGCGAAGAACCTCGGTTAACCGCATGTAAACATCTGCGGGCATCTTGCCAAGCGGTTGAAAAGCGAGAAGGGTGCCGGCCACAGCTTTGACGGTGGCGAACGATGCGAATCTTTGCCACTGTAACCGCCCGGTAACAGGCCGGCTTGCCATGAGCCCTGCCGTGTCGCCCGGATGCGTTGTGCGGCCTCGATCCCCTTGGGCTGGCGTCCGATCCCTCGGAAAGATCCATTCGATCCAAAGGGTTGCGTCCAGACAGGAAATACCCGGAGTTTTCAATGTCGATGAAGTTTGAGTTCACCTTTGCCAAGTCCCACAAGCCGAGCGGCGGCGTCGCCGTTCTGCTGAAGACCGCGGGCGCGTCGGCGGCTGCCGGCGCCGATGTCGCCGACCCCGAGAACGTGGTGGCGAAGGCGGCGAAGATCAAGAAGTTTACCGGCAAGGCGTTCTCCACCCTCGACATCGTCGCGCCGCATGGCTCGCCCGCCGATCGAATCGTCGTGCTCGGTCTTGGAGACGCGGATGCGCTAACCGACCATGACTGGCTGAAGGCCGGCGGTAGCGTTGCAGCGAAGCTCGGTTCGGTCGACAGGGTGACGGTCTTCATCGACGCGGACGAGGCCAACGTGACCGGCAAGGCGGCCGCCGACTTCGCGCTCGGCATGGAAATGAATGCCTACGCCTTCGACAGCTATAAGACCAAGAAGGCCGACGACGACGCGAAGTCGTCCGGAAAGCCGACCAAGGTGACAATCGTCACCGGCACGGTCATTGCGGCGAAAAAGGCGTTCACGGCGGCGCAGGCCGTTGCCGAAGGCGTGTTTATCGCCCGCGACCTGGTGAACGAACCGGCAAACGTGCTTGGCCCGGTCGAGTTTGCCGCCAAGGCCAAGGAGCTGGAAAAGCTCGGCGTCGAGGTGGAGATCCTCACCGAAAAGGAAATGAAGAAGCTCGGCATGGGCGCGCTGCTCGGCGTCGCACAAGGGTCGAGCCGCCCGCCGCGCCTCGTCATCATGCAATGGAAGGGCGGAAAGTCGAAGGATCGTCCGCTCGCCTTCGTCGGCAAGGGCGTCGTCTTCGACAGCGGCGGCATCTCGATCAAGCCGGCAGCCGGCATGGAGGAGATGAAGGGCGACATGGGTGGTGCGGCCGCCGTCACCGGCCTCATGCATGTGCTCGCCGCCCGTGAAGCCAAGGTCAACGCCATCGGAATCATCGGCCTTGTGGAAAACATGCCCGACGGCAGCGCCCAGCGCCCGGGTGATATCGTGACCTCCATGTCCGGCCAGACGATCGAGGTGATCAATACCGACGCCGAGGGCCGTCTCGTGCTTTGCGATGCGCTCTGGTACTGCAACGATCGCTTCAAGCCGCAAGCGATCATCGACCTTGCAACGCTGACCGGCGCCATCATGGTGGCGCTCGCGACGCATCATGCCGGCCTGTTCTCCAACGACGACCGCCTGGCGGGCCAGCTTCTTGCCGCCGGCATCGCGACGCATGAGCCCCTGTGGCGCATGCCGCTCGGCCGGGAATACGACAAGATGATCGACAGCAAGTTCGCCGACATGAAGAACACCGGCGGCCGCCACGGCGGCGCGGTGACGGCGGCGCAGTTCCTCAAGCGCTTCGTCAAGGACACCCCCTGGGCGCATCTCGACATCGCCGGTACCGCCATGGGCGCGCCGACCGACGAGGTCAACCAGTCCTGGGGCTCGGGCTTCGGCGTGCGGCTGCTCGATGAACTGGTGCGGGCGAGCTACGAGGCCTGATCGCCAATGCCGGACGTGACACAAGGCGGGAAGAAGTCGGCATGACCGAGATCCTGTTCTATCACCTGACGGAATCGAAGCTGGAAGACGCGCTGCCGCCATTGCTCGACAAGAGTGTCGAGCGTGGCTGGCGGGTCGTCGTACAGACGGTCGATGCCGAGCGGCGCGACTCGCTCGACACGCATCTCTGGGTTTATCGTGACGAAAGCTTCCTGCCGCATGGCACCGACGCCGGGGATTTTGCGGCGGACCAGCCGGTGTTGCTCGTCGCCGACGACGGCAATGCCAATGCGGCGACGGTGCGTTTCGTCATCGATGGCGCGAGCCCGCCTGACGTTTCGACCTATGAGCGCATCGTCTTCATGTTCGACGGCTATGATCAGGAACAGCTCGAAGGCGCCCGCGGTCATTGGAAGCGGCTGAAGGGCGAGGGGCACACCTTGACCTACTGGCAGCAGAACCGCGACGGCCGCTGGGAAAAGAAGGCCTGAGTTTACAAGCGTTTCGACAAAAAAGCCCGCGGCCGAGACCGCGGGCTTTTTGTTTCCGGCCTGTCCGGAAGATCAGTCGTGGAAAGCCTCGACGAACTTGCGCTTGCCGAGCATGAAGGCATCGGCGACATGACGCAGCGGCGCCAGGTCGACGTCGGATTTCCCGGCTTTGACGATCTCGGCGAAGCGCCGGTAGAGCATCGGATATTCCTGCTCCGGCTCCTCGTGCACGAGCTTGCCGTCGATGGAGAGCTTGGCGCCGCCCTCCGACAGCACCATCTCGCCAGCCGCCGTGCGGGCCACAATGTCCCAGCTCTGCTTGCCGGTCTGGCGCCAGTCGAATTCCGCCGCGACCGGCAGCTTCTGTCCGTCGGTGAAGGTGATGCTGGCGGCAATCGGCGCGTCGCGATTCTCGGGGAATTCGAGCACTGCCGAGGTTACGAACAGCGGGCGCGGCAGGATGTGGGTGACGATCGACAACGCGTTGATGCCCGGATCGAAGATCCCGAGGCCGCCGGCCGCCCAGATCCATTCCTGGTTTGGATGCCAGTGGCGCACGTCTTCCTTCCAGATGACCTGGACATCCTTGATGGTCGTGCTTGCCAGGAAGGACTTTGCCGCTTCCACCGCCGGCGCGTAGCGGGAGTGCCAGCTTGCAAATAGCGACAACCCCTTCGATGCGGCCAGCGCCTCGAGGTCCGCCACTTCGCTGAGTGTGGCGCCCGGGGGCTTTTCCAGGAACACGTGCTTGCCGGCGTCGAGTGCGACGCGCGCCGCTTCGTAGCGGTATTGCGGCGGCATGCAGAGCGACACGGCTTCGATCGCAGGCACGGCTTCGAGCATCGCCTCGATCGACTTGAAATTGTCGATGCCATCGACTGTCCCATGCCGGCTCGCGGCGGCAATCAGTTGATAGTCGCCGTTCTTGGCGATCGCGGGCAGGTGCTGGTCGCGAACGATCTTGCCGATGCCGACAAGCGCTATTTTGATGGGGGCCATGGTGTTCCGCTCAATTTGTATGACTTATTGTCGGTTCTTGTAGCAGATTGCGCACCGGGAGCAAGCGGCCGCCCAGCGGCCAGACCAAGACATCTATGTCGACGAAATCGACAGATTGTCATTCCCTCTCAACGCCGCCGCACTAACTTTACCGGCGGACGTGCGGTGCCCTCCCGTCAGCCGAACGGACGATGGGGCGGTCTCGCCGCTTGAAAGGGGAGTGAACGATGCAGCAGCAGATCCGTCGGGCAAGCCGAGCCGACCTCGACGTCATGATCGAGTGGGCCGCGGAGGAGGGGTGGAACCCCGGTCTCGGCGACGCAGGGCCTTTTTGGGCGGCCGACCCGGAGGGGTATTGGGTAGCGGATGGAGAGGAGGGGCCGGTCGCAGCGATCTCGCTGGTGCGATACAACGAAAATTACGGCTTTCTCGGCTTCTACATCACCCGGCCGGATCACCGTGGCAGGGGCATCGGCCAGCAGCTGTGGCAACAGGCGATCTCGGCTGCCGATCGGCGCATCGTCGGCCTGGACGGTGTGGTCGCGCAGCAGGAGAACTATGGCCGGTCAGGCTTCGCCTACGCCCACGCGAATATCCGCTACGGCGGCATCATCGACGTGGTCGAGCCGCCGGGCGCAGATCTCCTGGAGGTCGCGCCGGTGCACATGCCGCTCCTCGTCGACTATGATCGACGCTTCGTCCCGGCGCGTCGCGAGGTATTTCTACGCGAGTGGCTGAAGTCGAGCGACGGGCGGCGCAGCGTCTTGTTGCTGCGCGACGGCGCGGTTGCGGCTTACGGGACGATCCGGGCCTGCCGCAACGGCTTCAAGATCGGGCCACTATTTTCCGATACCGAGACCGGTGCCGACCTGGTCTTTCGCAAGCTTGCCGCCGGCGTCAACGGCAGCGACGTCTATCTCGACATCCCCGAACCGAACGCCTCGGCCAAGGCACTTTGCGATCGCTACAATCTGAAGCCCGTGTTTGAAACCGCGCGCATGTATCGTGGACCGGATCCCGGTTTACCGCTGGCGCGGATCTACGGAATCACCACCTTCGAGCTGGGTTGACGGAACGTGGCGACCGCCGGGCCGGCTAATCAGCCGGCCATCGCGTCTTCATATTCTGCGGAAAGCTCGAGCCATTGCTCTTCGGCGTGGGCGAGTTTTGCTGCCGCGTCGGAGCGTTCCTTGGCCTTCTGCGCAGCCTTGGCCGGCGACTTTTCGTAGAGCGCCGGATCGGCAAGTTCCACATCAAGTGCCTGAATCAGTTTCTCCAGCTTTCCGGTCAAGGATTCGATTTCATTGATCTTCTTGCGGAGCGGCGCCAGCGAGGCACGCTTGTCGGCATTGACCTTGCGCTGGTCCGCCTTCGAAAGACTGTCATCGACGCCCGTCGGCCTCGGCTTCTCGTCCTTCGCCTTGGCGCCGCCGACGATCAGGCTGCGGTAATCCTCGAGGTCGCCGTCATAGCTCGTCACGGTCCCGTCGCGCACCAGCCACAGCCGGTCGGCCGTCGCCTCGATCAGGTGCCGGTCGTGCGAGATCAGGATCACGGCACCGGAATAGTCGTTGAGCGCGGTGATCAGCGCGTTGCGGCTGTCGATGTCGAGGTGGTTGGTCGGCTCGTCGAGGATCAGCAGGTTCGGCGCGTCGAAGGCGGCAAGCCCCATCAGCAACCGCGCCTTTTCGCCGCCGGAGAGATCCTTGGCCGGCGTTTCCATCTTTTCCGTCGCAAGCCCCATCTGCGCCACGCGCGAGCGCACCTTTGCTTCCGGTGCTTCCGGCATGCGTCGGCGCACATGCTCGACAGCACTTTGCGTCGGGATCAGGTCGTCGAGCTGATGCTGGGCAAAGAAGCCGACCTTGAGGTTGGGTGCGATCTTCAGTTCGCCGGATTCCGGCGCCAGGCGACCGGAGATGAACTTGGCGAAAGTGGACTTGCCGTTGCCGTTCGAGCCGAGCAGGGCGATGCGGTCGTCCGTATCGATCCGGAGGTTCAAACGCTTGAGGATTGGCTTGCCGGGCTCGTAGCCGACGGTGCCGCCGGTGACGGCAATGATCGGTGAAGCGGCTTCCTTCTCGGGGTCAGGGAAGGAGAAGCCCTGGACATGGTCTTCGATCACGGCCGCAATCGTGCCCATGCGCTCCAGTGCCTTGACGCGGCTTTGCGCCTGGCGTGCCTTGGTGGCCTTGGCCTTGAAGCGGTCGATGAAGCTCTGCAGGTGCTTCCGGGCCGCGTCGTTCTTGGCTTTTGCCTTCATCTGCAGTTCGTCGGCTTCCGCCTTCTGCCGCTCGAACTGGTCGTAGGGGCCGCGATAGAAGGTGAGCTTCTTCTGGTCGAGATGCACGATGGCATTGACCGCGGTGTTCAAGAGGTCGCGGTCGTGGCTGATGATGATGACCGTGTGCGGATAGCGGCGGATGTAGTCCTCCAGCCACAGCGTGCCTTCGAGGTCGAGATAGTTGGTCGGCTCGTCGAGCAGCAGCAAATCCGGCTCGGAAAAGAGCACGCCCGCAAGCGCCACCCGCATCCGCCAGCCACCGGAAAACGACGAGGCGGGACGCAGCTGTGCTTCGTGGTCGAAGCCGAGGCCGGCGAGAATGCTCGCAGCGCGCGCTTCGGCCGAGTGGGCGCCGATGTCGGCAAGCCGGGTTTGGATCTCGGCAATCCGGTGCGGATCGGTCGCGGTCTCGGCTTCGGCGACCAGCGCAGTGCGCTCCTTATCCGCCTTGAGCACGATCTCGATCAGCGGTTCTTCAGTGCCGGGCGCTTCCTGCGCGACCTGGCCGATGCGCGCGTTCTTGGGTAGTGCGATCGTGCCCGCTTCCGACGCGAATTCGCCGGTTATGATGCGAAACAGCGTGGACTTGCCAGCGCCGTTTCGGCCCACGAGCCCCGCCTTCGTGCCCGCCGGAAGCGTCACGGATGCGTTTTCGATGAGGAGACGTCCCGCGATGCGGGCGGAAAGGCCGGAAATCTGGATCATTGCGGCCTTTTGCCCGGACTTGGCCTTGAAGGCAAGAGGCGTCGGCGTGCTGCTGCCACCGCTGTGGCGGTCCGGGAATTCAAGAGGCCATTGTTATCGATTTTTGAACAAGGCGTTCCGACTATCGATACTACACATCCTCATCGTGAGGGACCATTTCAATAACGGAAGGGCGGGGAACGCTCTTCTGACCGCCTCGATCGACCGAACGCCAGTGGCAGAGGCCCGCGTTCTGAGGGACGACCGATCCGGCCAAGGACATTTTGATGAAACCTCGTTCAGCCGAACGAGCCTCCCAGGAGTGAAGACCATGAAAACCGCAATCCAGACCGCTCTTTCCGCCGCTCTCGTTGCAACCGCTATCCTCGGTGGCGCTTCCGCTGCCTTCGCCGGCGGCAGCTACTATGAAGGTGTCAGCCCGACGCCGCTCTACACCGAGCGCACGCCTGCCGTTACCGGCAAGTCGTCCTTCACCATCGGCAGCTCTGAAGCCGGCTATGTCGATCGCACCAACACCGGCTCGGTCGCAAACTTCAGCGTCGCGCCGAAGAGCGTGATCGGCGGCGAAGGCGAATACTACCAGGGCATTTCGCGCTAACCGCGATGAATAAGGGGGCGCGGGCTTTCGCTCGCACCCCATTTCAAGGGATTTGATGGATCACCATGATGATCCTATGAGGCGATCCCAAGCGCCTAGAGGGGCTGAGCCCCAATCTTACATCTCCACCAAGGAACAGATCGATGAAGAAGTCCTTTGCCGCAGTTCTCGTTGCGGTCGCCATGCTCGGCGGCGCGTCTGCGGCCGTTGCCGGCGGCAGCTACTATGAGGGTGTGAGCTCCACGCCGCTCTTTACCGGTCGCGCCGAGGCTTCCGCCGGCGCCGGTGTGTCCGCGACCGCAAGCCGCGGCGACTATTATGCCGGCATTGAAGACAAAACCGTCGACACGACGGCAACCGGCGCGATCGCCAATGGCGGCGCCAAGGCTTTCGGCCAGGCCGACCAAAACAAGCAGTAAGTCACGCCAAACGGTTGACCGAACAACCCGGTCCCGCCACGCGGGGCTGGGTTGTTTCGTTTTGGCGTTGCCATATGAGGTACATTGCCATGACAGAAAAAGTCGAAGTCGCCGAGCGGCTCTTCGAGCTCTACCACTGCGTTCATCGCCTGGTGAACGCGTCGATGTCGGAGGAAGGCGTTTCGCTCGCGCGCAGCAAATTCCTGTTTTACCTGAACACGCTCGGCCCCTGTCGCTGTGCGGATATCGCCGCGGCGCTCGGCTTTGCGGCCAGAACCGTCACCGAAGCGATCGACGGCCTGGAGCGGGACGGCATGGTCCTGCGTGAACCAGATCCGGAAGACCGCCGCGCGAAGATCATCTCGATCACGGACCGCGGCCGGCTGGCGCTGGAGGCGGCACTGCAGCCGCGCCATCGCACGATCGATGAGCTGTTCTCGGCGCTCGACGATTGCGAACGCACAGAACTCTTTCGCCTGCTCGGCTGTCTGCGCGAGAAGGCGTCGGAAATCGACGACAGCCGTCAACCGGTCGCCGCCTGAAGCAAGATCGTCAGGCGGCGCTCTGCCCGAAGGTCCTGCCGCGGCCGAGGGCCGCCGAATAGCAGAGGATGCCGGCGCCATCGCGTGCGCCGGTGAGGGCTTGTTCCGCCTGGGACAGCAGATCGGCGCTCGTCGATGCCGGTTGCGCAAGTGTGATACCGGCCGCAAGCGAAAGCGTCTCGGAGGTGTGCGCCCGTCCGGGGAGGGTGACTGTCAGCTCCTGCACGGACTGCCGCAGACGCCGGGCAATGGCCTCGGCATTTTCGGCGCTGACATCGCGGCACAGGAAGGCAAACTCCTGCTGGCCAACGCGAGCGACGAAATCGTCCTTCTTGATCGACTTGCGAAACAGCGCCGAGAGCTTGGCAAGGGCCTTGGCGGCAGCCGCGCCGCCGTGGTGCTCCGCCACCTCGCGCAGCCCCTCCACCGAGACAAAAAGCAGGGCAACCGGCTGGTCCGTCCGCTCCGTTTCGAGGATCGAGTCGAGCCTGGTCGTCAGCGCCAGGCGGTTCGGCAGGCCTGTGGCCGGGTCGCGGGTCAGGGATCGCCGGCTTTCGGCAAGCTCGCCTTCGAGTTCGGCGAGATGTGTCATGCTGGTTTCCAGCGCCTGCTGGAGAGCGCCTTCTTCATTGGTCAGACGGCCGGCCGCTTCCCGCAGTCGCGCGGCATCGTCGGCGAATTCGGACATGCCAGCAACGGGGTCCGTGGCCAGGCGCCCGGTGAAATGATCGAGTTCATCCTTGAAGCTCTGCTTCTGCAACAGGGAGAGCCTGAGCTTTTCGGCGATCTCGGCTAGTGCTTGCTGGCCGGCGGCTCTCGCCCGGTCTGCGGCAAGTGCTGCATGGGAGACGAGGTGGTGTCTCAGGCCCACGGCATCCAGCGCATCCTGCTGCGGATTGTTTCCGAGCGCGCCGAGTTCCCGGGAAAGCTGCGGCAGGCGGCCGGACAGTGCCTCGTAGAAAAGCTCGTAGTTGCGGGGCAGGGCCGCGATGCCGTGCGCCGACATCGCATGCGCCACCTTCAGAATGATCGCCGCCTGCCTCGCCTGCGTTCGGCTGGCATCCGCTGGAACTTGCCTGTTCATTCTGTCTTGGCCCCCGCTGCCGTCTCGCTCTCTCGCTCGATAAGCCGCCACTATGAGAAGGCCGCATTTAAGGGAGTCTGAAGATTTGGGACCGCGGGCGATTCCCGCCCGGTATGGTTGCTAAATTCCATCCGCCCGCGGTTGGTTCGCAACCGCATGTCGCAGCGCAATGGATGGTCGCCAACCGTCGCCATCTTTATACTTGACGCCTTTAGTCACCAATTATATTCGGCGCTGCTAAATCGGGCATCGAGCCCGGGCAAACAGCGACGGTCAAGCATGTCCCTCTCGTTCATTGCGGATCTGGCAAAATGGGGCGATCGGCCGGCGCTGGTCCTTTCCGCGCAACGGATCGTCACCTATCGCGAACTCCTCGAGCGGGTGACCCGTCAGGCGCTTGCCTTTCGCGGCCCGCGCGGGCTGGTAACGATCGAGGCCGAGCTTTGCGAACATGCGATCGTCGCCTATTTGGCGGCGCTCGCGGCCGGGCATGCCGTCGCCATGCAGGCCCCGAAGAAAGGCGCAGCCGGGTCCTGGGTCGATGCCTTCGAGCCAGACTTCGGCTTCCGTCGCATCGATGGTCGCTGGCGCACGGAGCATCTGCGACAAGGCGACCGGGCGCCCCATGACGAACTCGCCGTCATGCTCTCGACCTCGGGCAGCACCGGTTGCGGCAAGGCCGTCCGCCTCTCGCGGGAAAACGTTTCGGCCAACGCGGTGGCGATCGCGGACTATCTGGGCCTGACGGCGCAAGATCGCGGTTGCCTGATCCTGCCCCTCCATTATTCCTACGGCCTGTCGGTGCTGAATTCTCACCTCGCCGTTGGCGCCAGCCTCTATATTCCCGGCGGCTCCATCCTCGATGCCGGTTTTCTCGACGGCCTTGCGGAAAGCGGCAGCACGAACCTTTCGGGCGTACCCTATTCCTACGAGCTGCTGGAAAAGGTGGGCTTCCGCGATCGGCGGTTCCCGCACCTGCGTTTCATGACCGTTGCCGGTGGTCGTTTGAGCCCAGACATCATCCGTCTCTACAACGAGCACCTCGGCACCCAGGGGGCGGCTTTCTTCGCCATGTATGGCCAGACCGAAGCCACCGCTCGCATCGCCTATGTGCCGCCGGCTGAGCTTGCCGGCAACGAGGACAGGATCGGCGTCGCCATTCCCGGTGGACGCCTTCTTATCGAAAACGAGAGCGGCACGCCGATCGAAATCAACGGCGTGGCCGGCGAGCTCGTCTATTGTGGCCCGAACGTCATGATGGGCTATGCCACGTCTCGGAACGATCTTAGCCGCGGTGCCGATCTTGCCGAACTGCGCACCGGCGATCTCGCGATGCGCCATGCCGACGGCCTGTTCCAGATCGTTGGCCGGATGAAGTGCATCTCCAAGATCGCCGGGCTCAGGATTGCGCATGACGTTCTGGAAGCGGGGCTCGAAGCGCGCGGCATCACCGCTGCCGTCGTCGGCGACGATGCCGGCCTTCACGCCTTTTACGCCGGCAGCCGCGATGCCGAAGAGATCAGACGGTACCTGGCGCAGGCCAGCGGGCTGACCTTGGCACACCTGAAGGCGACGCCCCTTGCCGAGATGCCGCGGCTTGCCAGCGGCAAGATTGACTACAACGCGCTGAACATGGCGGCCCGCCAGGCGGCTGCCAGCAGCGACGACGACAGCGGCGGGATCGAAGGGCTCTTTGTCCAGGTCTTCTATCCGAAGCAAGTGAAACGCTCCGACAGCTTTGTCTCGCTCGGTGGTGATTCCCTGCGCTTCGTTCAGCTGTCGATCGGCCTGGAAAAGGCGCTCGGACAAGTTCCGGATGCCTGGGAGACCTTGCCGATCGGCACGCTATCGCTCCAGGAACGGCGCGAGACCGCCACGCGCCGGATCGGCACGGACCTCTTGGTCCGCGCGCTTGCCATTCTTCTGGTCGTCCTGCACCACGAGCTCCTGTGGCCGATCCCCGGCGGGTCGGCGGCCATGGTCGTCCTGGCCGGCTTCAGCCTCGCACGCTTCCAGATGGGACCGCTGCTTGCTGGCGACGGCTGGGCGATCCTGCGGCCGCTCGCGCAGGTGCTGATCCCCTATTACCTGATCGTTGCGGCCTATGCGGTCGCCTGGGGAGAGGTGCCCTGGGCCTCGGTCTTCCTCGTCGGCAATTTCGGCCTGGCCCTGCCGGAGACGCACGGCATGGTGCCCTACCTCTACTGGTTCATCGAAGCTTATTGCCAGATGATGCTCGTCTTCGTCGGGCTCTTTGCCATCCCGCAGTTCCGGCGGTTCGTGTCGGCAAAACCTTTCGCTGCCGGCATGGCCCTGCTGCTGGCCGCGCTTGTCGCCCGGCTGGCGCTGCCGCTCGTCTGGCCGATCGGCAACCGCCAGATCTTCACGCTGCCATGGATTTTCTATCTCGCCGTCATTGGCTGGTGCACTGCCGTTGCCGAAACGGCCAGGCAGCGGCTGCTGCTGATGCTGACTGGTACCGGCGCCTTCCTGTTCTTCGGTCTCTACGAAGGGGTCTGGATCGGCACGAAGATCAAGTATCTCCTGCAGATCTGCGTCCTGGCAGCGCTGCTTTACCTTCCACGCGTCAGTCTGCCGCGCTGGTCGGCCCAGCTCATCTTGCCCCTGTCGGCGGCGGGGTTCCACATCTACATCCTGCACCGCTTCGTGCCGGAATTGCTGATCTTGCCACTGCAGCCGGCCTTGCCGCCGGCTGCTTTTTCGCTGTTGTCGATTGTTGGCGGCGTCGCGCTCGGCCTTGCCGCGTGGTTCGGCCAGCGCCAGCTCCTGAAGGCGCTCGCCGCGTGGCGAGGGCGTGAGATCCGGCCACTGCGGCTGTTCGGCATCGAGGCGTTGCGTTCGCCGCTACGCCCACTGTGACCTTTGTGTCCTTAGAAACTGGGCGAGGTCCAGTATCAGCGACGGGCGCCCGAGCGCGGTAAGCGTCGCGTGCGCCTGACCGCGATGGTGGGTCTGGTGGTTGAAAAAGTGCCCGAGCGTCGGCGCCAGCTTCTGCGTGACGGCCGTCGGATTGGTGAGCGTCTTGTAGCTGAGCACAGCGCCAAGGCGCGCGTCGCTGAGGCTATCGATGCAGGCAATGATGCGTTCGTCCTCGACCGCCCGCGCGGCGGTGAGGGCGGCGAGGTCGTCGTGCAGGGTCGTATCGAGCGAAGCCGGGGTATCACCTTCGCCGGTGAAGCGCTTCATCCAGATGCGGTCGGCAACGAGGATATGATTGAGGGTGGAAAGCAGCGAGCCGAAAAAGGCGCCGCGGTTTTCCCGCAGTTCGGCATCGGTCAACTCCGCAGCGGCGGTATAGACGAGGCGGTTCGCCCAGCGGTTATAGTCGGCGAACATGCGAAAGTGATCGAGCATCGGCTACCTTTCTGGTGGATGCGGTTTGCGGGTGGTTACGCTAACCCGGAACCGCATTCCTGTGGCTGATATCATTCATGAAATTTACTGATTTGATGACGCGGCGGATATGTCGTTCAAGGGGATGACAATCGTCCCGGAGGGTTCGCATGACAAGAAAGCTCTATTCGCTGTGTGGGTCCGACAGGGCGCGTCCCTTCTCGCCGCATGTGTGGAAGATCGCGATGTCGCTGGCCCACAAGGGGCTCGACTTCGACACTGTACCGATCGGGTTCACCGAAATCCGTGCGGTCGAGGACGGGGCGACGAACCTGGTGCCGTTGCTGCGGGACGGCGAAACGCTGGTGAAGGACAGCTTCGAGATCGCCCTCTATCTCGAACGGACCTATGCGGACCGGCCGGCGCTCTTCGCCGGCGAGGGGGCGAAGGCGATCTCGCGCTTCGTCGAGGGCTGGTCGCAGACGACCCTGCACCCGGCCATCACCCGCATCATCATAAGGGATATTCACGACCGGCTGGATCCCGTCGATCAGGCCTATTTCCGCGAGAGCCGGGAAAAGCGCTTCGGCACGTCGCTCGAAGCGGTGGCCGAAAGCGGCGGACCCTCGCTCGCAACCTTCTCGGAAAAGCTCGAGCCTTTGCGCCATCTGCTGAAGTTTCAGGATTTTCTGGGTGGTGCAACGCCGCTTTTCGCCGACTACATCGTCTTCGGGGCGTTTCAGTGGGCGCGCATCGTTTCGCCGCAACGCCTGCTTCAGCCGGGTGACACCGTCACCGCCTGGTTCGAACGCTGCCTCGATCTCCATGGCGGGCTCGGGCGCAGTGTGACGGCTGCGTGAAACCCGCCTGGCCCAAGCCGAATCATCGGTGAACCCCCTTGTTTTGCGCGGAATTGGCGGCTAATGAACCGCCACTTCTCAAGAAACAAGGGATTTGAGCCAATGGCTATTGAACGTACCTTCTCGATGATCAAGCCGGACGCGACCAAGCGCAACCTGACCGGCGCCATCACCAAGATGCTCGAAGATGCCGGCCTGCGCGTCGTCGCTTCCAAGCGCGTCTGGATGAGCCGTCGCGAAGCCGAAGGCTTCTACGCCGTTCACAAGGAACGTCCGTTCTTCGGCGAACTGGTTGAGTTCATGTCCTCCGGCCCGACGATCGTTCAGGTTCTCGAAGGCGAAAACGCAATCGCCAAGAACCGCGAAGTCATGGGCGCCACCAACCCGGCAAACGCTCACGAAGGCACGATCCGCAAGGTTCACGCTCTCTCCATCGGCGAAAACTCGGTTCACGGTTCGGACGCTCCGGAAACCGCTGCTGAAGAAATCGCTTATTGGTTCTCGGGCACCGAGATCGTCGGCTGATTCAAAATCTTCGGTTCAAGCCGTAGCGGCTTGAATTGACTCGAGATTTGAACCGGAGCGGAAACGCTCCGGTTTTTTGTTGCCCGGTCTCTCACACGGGGCATTTTGCGGTCTCGAAGTGCGCCGGTGCCTTGTCGCCGCTGAAGACCGCCGGGTTCTTGTCGTAGGCCGGGCCCTCGACCAGCGGCTTGGCCGGCATGATGTCCTGGTCGACATCGGAGACCACGGTCGTTTCCAGTTTCTGCAGCGACTGGCCTTCGGGCCCCTTGACCTCGATCGAGACCGTGTAGGGGCGGTCCTTCTTCACGCACGTGACATCGGGGCTTTCCAGCACCACCTTGTCCAGCTTGGGAAAGAGCTTGCGCTCGAGCGTCAGCGCGTCGCCGCCGGCGGGGTTTTCGAAGCGCGCAACGACGACGCTGCCGTCGGGCACCGCCTCGGCCTTGGTCAGCGTGACCATGTAGGTCGCATAGGCGAGGCGGTAGTTGAAGACGAACATCTTGCCCGTCAGCTTCAGCGGATCGGCGCCGCTCTCGCGCTGGCAACCGCTGACGGCGAGTGCAATGGCGAGCGTGGCCACGATCCCGAATGTCCTTGTCATGAGGCTGCCTCTTCCCTGTTGCGGCGATAGTGGCGCTTGGCCTTGTTGCGGTTGCCGCAGACGGCCATGTCGCACCAGGTCCGGCTGCGGTTGCGGCTGCGGTCGAGAAACAGCCAGCCGCAATTCGGGCAGATCTTCAGCCGGTCGGGCTCCGGGTTGGCGGCAAGCGCGAGCGCCGATTGCGCCGTCGCCGTGTCGAGCGAAAGCCGGCCGCCCTGATGCTTCGGGCCGCGCAGGACGCCGGCGATCGCCTCCAGCAGATCCGCCAACAGATCCGGCCGCCCTGCATCCGAAATCTCCGCGCGAAAATGCCGGTCGGTCGCTTCGCGCAGCAGCAAGAGTCGGCCACGGTTCTCCTCGGCGACCGGTACGAGCACGCCGAAGCGCCCACTCTCCGCCCCAAAGCGGGTGGCCGCGTCCGCAAAGGAATCGAGCGCTGCGACATCGGTGAAGCGGTCGATCCGGCGCTCGGGGTCGAAGCGCAGGACGATGGAATTGGCGACGTCTAGTGCCAGGGCGCCGCCGGCAAATCGATGGGCTGTCCAGGTGAAGGTCATGCTAAAATCCTAACTGGCAAAATTGATTTTACCAGTTATATTGATCTTGTCACGTTCCGGATGTGCCATGCTCTATTTTCTGCAGCAGCTCGCCAATGCCGTTCCCATTGCAGCGCTCTACGCGGCGCTTGCCTTTGGCTATGCCATCGCCTTTGCCGTGACGCGCCGGGCCGATCTCACCTATGGTGCGCTCTTTGCCTTCTCGGGCCAGATCTTTGTGCTGTTTGCCGCTTTCGGCTGGGACCGGTTGTGGCTGGTGCTTCCGGCCGCCCTTGGTCTCGGTGCGGCGGCAGCCCTGACTTTCAGCGTTGGTGCCGGGCTCGTCGCCGGGCGGTATGTCATGCGACCGTTGGCCTTCTCGTCGGCCAACACCGTCGTCGTCGCCTCGCTTGGCTGCCTGCTGGTGCTGATGGAAACGGCACGGCTTGCCTCGGAGACCCGCAGCCTGTGGCTGCCGCCGTTCCTCAACGCCAACATCGTGTTCTGGGACGATCCGCGGTTCCCGGTCACCCTGACGGTCATCCAGCTCGGCAACACCGCGCTGATGGCGGCGCTGGTGGCGGCCGGCCACTGGTTCCTGACGCATTCGCGGGCAGGGCGGTTCTGGCGGGCCGTCTCCGAGGACCGGGGGGCTGCGGCCCTTTGCGGCGTCGACGCTGCCACCGTCTACATCGTCGCCTATGGCGCGGCATCCCTGATTGCGGCGGTCTGCGGCATTCTCGCCGCGTCCTACTACGGCAACATGGATTTCGGCACGGGGCTGACCTTCGGCGTCAAGGTGCTGTTCATCGCCGCGATCGGCGGTCAGGCTTCACCGCTCTATGCCGCGCTTGGGGCGGCTGCGGTCGGCCTGCTCGAAACGCTGTGGACCGCCTATGGCCCGATCCTCTGGCGAGACTTCGCGATCTTTGGATTTCTGGTGATCGTGCTGGCGGTGACGCGCAAGGAGAAGGTCATTCCCTGACCTTGAGGGACCGTCGTTTTTACTTCGACCAGCGGTCCCTGGCCGTATCGTCGGCGTCCTTGGCGCTGACCCAGCCGCCGGTCGTGCCGTCGCCCAGGTGTTCCTTTTTCCAGAAGGGCGCCGAGGTCTTCAGGAAATCCATGATGAAGTTGGCGCCGTCGAAGGCAGCCTGCCGGTGCCGCGAAGCGGCAACGACAAGCACTACGTTCTCGCCGGGAAGGATCTTGCCGTAGCGGTGGATGGCGGTGGCGGCCTGGAGCGAGAAGCGCTCGACCGCTTCGTGACAGATGCGTTCGATCTCCGCCTCTGCCATGCCGGGATAGTGTTCCAGTTCGAGGGCGGCAAGCGCGCCCGCTTCGTCGCGGCAAAGCCCGGAAAAGGTGACGACAGCGCCGATATCGGCACGCCCGATCGAAAGCTTCGCAACCTCGGCATTGAGGTCGAAGTCCTCGCGCTGGACGCGCACGGTCACCGGCGCGCGCATGGGCTCAGCCACCCGTCATTGGCGGAAACAGGGCAATCTCCCGGGCGCCGGCGATCGGCTCCTTGTGGTCGACATGTTCCTGGTTGATGGCCGCACGGATGACGTTTTCATGTTCGAGCGCCGCCTCGTATTCCTCTCCGAGCGTCTTCAGGTGCTGAAGCAGATCGGCAATGGTGACGACGCCGGCGGGAAGGTCGAGGGTTTCCTCGCCCTTGCCGATGCGCTCGCGCACCCATGAGAAATAGACGAGGTTGACGGTGCTCATTCGTTGACCACGTGCTTGAGGCCGGCGCGGAAGTAATCGTAGCCCGAATAGAGCGTGATCGCGGCGGCAATCCACAGGAGCACGATACCGGCTTCCGTCGTATAGGGCAAAATCTTGTCGCCGGCCGGGCCGGCAAGCAGGAAGGCGATGGCGACCATCTGGATCGTCGTCTTCCACTTGGCGATGCGGGTGACGGGAACGCTGACCTTCAGCGCCGCCAGATACTCGCGCAGACCCGACACCAGGATTTCACGGCACAGGATGATGATCGCAGCCCAGATCGACCAGCCGGCGATCGTGCCGTCGGCGGCGACGAGCAGCAGGATGGAGGCGACCAGCAGTTTGTCGGCGATCGGATCGAGCATCTTGCCGATGTTCGACGTCTGCTTCCAGATGCGCGCGAGATAGCCGTCGAAGAAATCGGTGATCGAGGCAACGGCGAAAAGCGCCACGGCCGTCCAGCGCGCGAAGTCCGAACTGTGCAGCCGTCCTTCGACAAAGAAGCAAAGCACGATCAGCGGCACGATCAGGATGCGGAAATAGGTGAGCAGGTTCGGGATGCTGTAGGCGACGGGCGTGGGCATGGATTCGTGTTCTCTGGTTCGTCAGGTACAGAAATGACTTTGCTGGCCGGAGGTCAACAGGTCATCGTCGTCAACTGTCATATTTGCCCTATCGCATGTGAACGCCGGGTGAATTGTGACATCAGGTTTTCATTTCCCCGCATCGTCGTGGAAATGTTCGTAGACCAGCCGCGCCACCGTTTCGGAAATCCCGGCGACGGCCATCAGGTCGTTGATGCCGGCGCGCGAGACGGCCTTGGCCGTGCCGAAATGCGTGAGCAGCGCGCGCTTGCGCGTCGGCCCGATGCCGGCGATCTCGTCGAGCGGGTTCTTGACCATCTCCTTCTTGCGGCGGGCTCGATGCGAGCCGATCGCGAAACGGTGCGCCTCGTCGCGCAGCCGCTGGATGAAATAGAGCACCGGATCGCGCGGCGGCAGTGTGAAGCTGTCGCGGCCGAGTGCGAAGAAGCGTTCACGGCCGGCGTCACGGTCGACGCCCTTGGCGACACCGATCGCCGTCACGCAGTCCTCGACGTCGAGCTCCTTGAGGATGGCGCGCACCGCGGTCATCTGTCCCTGGCCGCCGTCGATGAGGATGACGTCGGGCCAGGCGGGGAAGGCGGCATCGTCGCCGACCTCGACGGTCCGGTCCGGCTTGCCTTCCTCTTTCAGCAGCCGTGAGAACCGTCGTGTCATCACTTCGCGCATCATGCCGAAGTCGTCGCCCGGGGTGATGTCGGTCGATTTGATGTTGAACTTGCGGTACTGGCCTTTGACGAAGCCTTCCGGCCCCGCGACCACCATGCCGCCGACGGCATTGGTGCCCATGATGTGGGAGTTGTCGTAGATCTCGATGCGGCGCGGCGTGCGCTCCAGCTTGAAGGTTTCCGAGAAGCCTTCAAGCAGGCGCGATTGCGAGGCCGTTTCCGCCAGCTTGCGGCCGTGGGCTTCGCGCGCATTTGCGAGCGCGTGATCGACGAGATCTTTTTTTTCGCCGCGCTGCGGCACCTGAATCGCGACCTTGTAGCCGGATTTCTCGCTGAGTGCCTGGCCGAGCAATTCCTGCTCTTCCACCGCTTCGCAAAGCAGGATCTGCCGGGGACAGGGCTTGTCGTCATAGAATTGCGCGAGGAACTGCGAGAGCACCTCGGCCGTCGGCAGCGAAGGATCGGCCTTCGGGAAGTAGGCGCGGTTGCCCCAGTTCTGTCCGGTGCGGAAGAAGAAGACCTGGATGCAGGAGATCCCGCCCTCGTGGTGGATCGCAAAGACGTCCGCTTCCTCGACGCCGGAGGGGTTGATGCCCTGATGGCTCTGGACGTGGCTGAGCGCGGCCAGACGGTCGCGGTAAAGCGCCGCCCTTTCGAAGTCGAGGTTCTCGGCTGCCTCGCCCATCGCAGCAGCAATCGTCGCCTTCACCGCCTGGCTCTTGCCTGAGAGGAAGTCCTTGGCCTCCTGCACCAGTTCCGCGTAGCCCTGATCGCTGATTTCGCCCGTGCAGGGCGCCGAACAGCGCTTGATCTGGTAGAGCAGGCAGGGGCGCGTGCGCGTCTCGAAGACGCTGTCGGTGCAGGTCCGAAGCAAAAAGGCGCGCTGCAGCGAATTGATCGTGCGGCCGACGGCGCCGGCCGACGCGAAGGGACCGAAGAAATCGCCCTTGCGGCTGCGTGCACCGCGATGCTTGTAGAGCGCCGGCGCCCGGCTGTCACCGGTCACCAGGATATAGGGAAACGACTTGTCATCGCGCAAAAGCACGTTGAAGCGTGGGCGTAAGCGCTTGATCAGGTTTGCTTCGAGCAGCAGCGCCTCTATCTCGGTGCGCGTCGTCACGAACTCCATGTTCGCCGTCTCGCGCACCATGCGGGCGATGCGGTTGGAATGGCCGCGTCCCTGGGCATAGTTGCTGACACGCTTCTTCAGGCTGCGCGCCTTGCCGACATAGAGTACGTCGCCGGCCTCGTTGAACATGCGGTAGACGCCGGGGCCGTTCGGCAGCAGCTTGACGAAGGCCTGGATCAGCTCCGCGCCCTTCAGCCCCTCGGTCTCCGAGTGATTCTCGTGCCACTCGACGACGGGCGCGACGCCGCCTGCGTCAGACACTTCGATCAGGTCGTCGTCGTCTTCCGCTTCGTTGCCGTCATAAAGGATGCCGCCGTCGGCCGGCACGCGTCCATTCATTCCACTATCTCCCTGATGTCGGGCGTTTCCCAGGCGAGGTGCTGGCCCCCGTCCAGTGCGATCATCTGCCCGGTAATCGACGGCGTGTCGAACAGGAAGCGGATCGTGCGTCCGAATTCGTCGAGCGTCGGCCCGCGCTTCAAGATCAGCGCGTCGACCTGCGCCTCAAAATCTTTCGGGTCCTGCCGTTCGTTCGGCAGCGTCGGCCCGGGGCCGATGCCGTTGACGCGGATGCGCGGGGCGAGCGCCTGCGCCATCGTCCGGGTTGCCGTCCAAAGCGCCGACTTGGACAACATATAGGAATAAAAGCGCGGATTGGGAGCCCAGACGCGTTGGTCGATGACATTGATGATGAGCCCGTTGGCATCGGCCGGCAGTAGCGCGGCGAAATCGCGCGCGAGAAGGGACGGGGCTTTCACATGCAGCGCGAAATGCTGGTCCCAGACCTCTTCGTCGAAGGCATCGAGGCTGTCCTTCTTGAACAGCGACGCATTGTTGACGAGCAGGTCGATCGGCCCGAGTGCAGCCGTCGCGCGCTCGATCAGTGTCGATGTCGCGCCCGTATCCGTAAGATCGGCTCGAATCGCGACGGCATTCGTTCCGGCCTCTACGAGGGTTTCGGACAGGGCCTGCGCTTCGTCAAATGAGGCATCGGCATGAATGGCGACCGCAAAGCCGTGGGCGGCCAGGTCCTCCACTATAGCTTTGCCGATCCTCTTGGCGCCCCCGGTTACGAGTGCCGCCTTCAGTGCTTTCTTCAACGTTTCATCCCGCTTTTTCGAATCTTCGCGTCAGCGGACGAAGATATAGGGAAGAAACGCGGGGCTGAAACACTCCCTGACGATTCCTTGCCCAAAAATTAATGGAATTGGCGTAAATTGTATTATTTTGCGTACTTATAGTATAGCTTTCGTTAATCTTGAATCATGGTTAACAAATCTCCTGTGGCGCCAAAGCAACATCAAATTTTGGGCGCGTTTGTGCCACCAAAATTTCACAATTTGGCTCTTGTGAATCCGCAATTGCTGGCCAATTTCAGCTCAACCGGGCGGGTTAATTAAAAGTTGTCCGATGTTCCACTGCGGGACCCCAAGCCCGAGGGGCATCGGTACGAAAAGGAGAATGTTTATGCGTACGCTCACCACCACCCTCATGGCTTCGGCTATGACCCTCATCGCCTTCCAGGCCGCCCAGGCTGCAGACGCGATCGACGAAGTTCCGGCAGCTCCGCAGGCCGAATACACCGAGCCGGCAGCCAAGAACTGGTCGGGTGCCTATGTCGGTGGTACCGCCGATTGGAAGCATGGCCAGCACGATGCGACCGGCAGCAACACCGCAGCCGGCTTCGGCGGCGGCCTCTATGGCGGTTACAACGTTCAGGACGGCCAGATGGTATACGGCGGTGAAGCCGACATCGGCTACTCCGGCCAGGATTCGACCAAGGGCAACCTGCGCATGAAGCAGGGCGTCAACGGCTCGCTCCGCGGTCGCGTCGGTGTCGATCTGAACCCGGTCCTCGTTTACGGTACCGCAGGTCTCGCCGTCGGCCAGACCAAGGGCACCGTCGGCGGCGCTTCCGACAAGAACACCATGGTCGGTTGGACCGCAGGTGTCGGCGCGGAAACCTTCGTCACCGACAACATCACCGCACGCGTCGAGTACCGTTACACGGACTACGGTTCGAAGGACTTCCGCATGGGCGGCACCAACGTTTCGTCGGGCTACGACGAGCACAGCGTTCGCGTCGGTATGGGCGTGAAGTTCTGATCGGCTTCGCCAGATCAACGAAAAAGGCCGGGTCACCCCGGCCTTTTTTGTGGCTTCTGTTCAGGCCTTGAACTTAGGGTAATCCGGGAAGTGTTTTTCGAACTTCGCCGGCCAGTTCTTCAGCTTGGCGCGTCCCTTCTGCCATTCGCCGGCAAAGCGCAGCTCGATGTAGCGCAGCATCGCAGCGAGCGCGAAATGGCCGGCATTGAGCTTGGCGCCGGTCTTCGGCAGGTTGGCATTCAGATAGTCGAGGCTGCGCTCGACCTTTTCCCATTGCCGGTCGATCCAGGGCTGATGCACCTTTTCCGGCGGATGGGAGCGCTTCTCGTAGACGATCGACAGCAGGCTGTCACAGATGCCGTCGCA
This sequence comes from Ensifer sp. NPDC090286, assembly GCF_044769565.1. Classification (NCBI taxonomy): domain Bacteria; kingdom Pseudomonadati; phylum Pseudomonadota; class Alphaproteobacteria; order Hyphomicrobiales; family Rhizobiaceae; genus Ensifer; species Ensifer sp. NPDC090286. The sequence continues at coordinate 117,658 of NZ_JBIVYF010000001.1, forward strand.
CAGCGCCTCCAGCAGCTCGACGTCGGTGCGCTTTCCGGCATTCCTCGGATAGAGCTTGCCCTTGGTTTCCCGGTCGATGAAATGCATGATCGTACGGCTGTCGTAGAGCGCCCGACCGTCGTCGAGAATCAGCGTCGGGATCTTGCCGAGCGGATTGTTGTCGATCAGCTCCGGCGGGTTGGCATTGGTGTCGGTCAGGACACTTTCGGCCGCATAGCCCGCATAATGCGCCGCCATGCGCACCTTGGTCGAATAGGGCGAGGCGGGCGAGTACAAGATCTTCATCGAGCGTCTTTCCTTCCAGGGATTGCGAGATGGGTTTCTAACAGGCGCCTTCTCCGGCTGGTCAAAGCGCCGGGGGCAGCGACACGCTTTCCTTTCGGCAGGCCTGGCGATCGACCGCCGGGCAGGCGCGGAAATTGAGCGACTTGTCGAAGCAGATCCGGATTTCCTCGAGCCGATTGCCCTCGCAGGTCACGGCGACGGCGTCCTTCGTCATGCCGGGGTTCTTGGCGACGAGCGCGTCTTCGATGGCGGCAACACGCAGGCCTTTTTCTTGGCGGGGAGGTGCGAGCTCCGATGGCAGCGTCAACCGCTCCCAGGCCGCGCGTGTGACGGCGAAGTAATCCTCCTGGCTGAGGCCGGAACAGGTCCCGTGCTTGCGCCATTGGTGGCCGATCAGGCCCATCGATGGAATGAGGTCGAGATATTGCTTGCCGAGCGACGAGGGCACGCGATCGGACTGCCGTGTCGGGCAGAAGTCCGGATAGCCCCGTTCGTTCTGCGGCCACAGGCCATGCACGATCAGGCCGCGATTGCCGCCGACTTCGCACTGGCTGGATTTTCCCTTGGGGTCGTTGTCGCCGCACCAGGTCGGCGACCAGGAAAGCGAAAGCACGTAGAAATCGAAGCCGCTGCCGAGCGGAACCGCAGCGGCTGCCTTTGTCGTCTGCTGCCCCGTCGCCGTCGGCGCCTTCTCGGTGCTCTGGTCGCTGCAGGCAGCAAGGACGATGACAATAAAAAGCGCCGGCAAAAGCCGGCGTACATTCCGGAATGCTTTCATGATTAGCGAAGCGAGGCGCAATACGCGCCGTAGACATACCAGGGATCGAGGCCGCCGACACAGAACTCGATGCTTCTGCCGACGCCGGCAAAGCCCCACGGGCGTTCGATGAGGTAATAGAGCGACCGTTGTTCGCCGTTGGTCATCACAGCGGTTCCGTAGCAGTATTCACGCTCGACGAGATGCGTCTCGTCGCGGAACTCCTGCCGGTTCTGCCCCATGTTGCGGATTTCGGCGATCGAGAGATTGGCGTGCAGGTAGTTTGCATCCCGATACGCGAACCGGGATGTGATGAAGCCGAGGACCGAGGATTCGCTGCAGACCCCGGCGTTGTAGGATTGCGCCTGGCTGCTGCCGATATAGTCGGCGGCGATGGCGCCCGGCGCCGTAGCGCCCGCGAGGGAAAGCGAAATGAGAAGCGTGGCGGCGAGCGTGCGAGTCATGGGCGTCTCCCTATGTCGTCACATGAGATTGCGGTGCGTCGCGCCCGTCCGTCAAGCCCCTCGGGTTGTCTGTTCTTCCCCGCGCAGCCAGAAGCAGCGGCTGGACGCAAAACGATCCTGCCCCAGCCGGGTTTTCAGGAACGGCAGCAACAGGTCGAGCTCGCTCTTCAGCGTGAAGGGCGGGTTGACGATGATGAGGCCTGAACCGGAAAGCCCCGTGGTTTCCCGGTCGCTTCTGACCGACAGCTCGGCGCAGAGCATCTTCGGGATGTCCAGCGCCTTCAGCGCCTCATGAAACGCTTTGATCGGCGCGCCCTGCTTCAGCGGATACCACAGGCAATAGACGCCGCCGGTAAAGCGGCGGTAGCCGCGCGCAAGGCCATCGGCCAGCCGCTCGTATTCGCCCTCCTTCTCGAAGGGCGGGTCGACGAGAATCAATCCGCGCTTTTCCTTCGGCGGCAGGTGCGCGCCCAGCGCCAGCCAGCCGTCGAGCTCGGTGACCCGGCTCTGGAAATCGGCGTCGAACAGCCGGTGCAGGGTCTCGTAGTCGTCCGGATGCAGTTCCATCGCCGAAAGCCGGTCCTGGGAGCGGAAGAGCATGCGCGCGAGCTTCGGCGAACCGGGGTAGAGCGTCAGCTCGGAGCCGGGGTTCAGGGCGCGGATGGAGGAGAGGTAAGGGGCAAGGATCGCCGCGATCTCCGGCGGCAGTTCGCCGTCGAGCAGCCGGCCGACGCCGTCGCGCCATTCGCCGGTCTTCTGCGCTTCCTCGCTGGAGAGGTCGTAGAGCCCGATACCCGCATGGGTATCGAGAACGCGGAATGCCTTCTCCTTCTGCTGCAGATAGGTGACGAGCCGCGCCAGCACCGCGTGCTTCAGGACGTCGGCGAAATTGCCTGCGTGATAGATGTGCCGATAGTTCATGAGCGCCGCCGATGGCTGTGATCAATAGTTGCGATGGGTGGGCGATTGGCTCTTTGAGCCGAAATGCCGATGCCATATAGAAAAGCCATGAACGTTGCGACCCCCATCAAAGCAGAAAAAACCATCGGCCACTCGGTCTGTCCGCACGACTGCCCCTCGGCCTGTGCCCTGGAAGTCGACCTGACCGCCGAGGGGCGGATCGGCCGTGTGCGCGGCGCAGCCGCCAATACCTACACCGCCGGCGTGATCTGCGCCAAGGTGGCGCGGTATTCCGAGCGCATCTATCATCCTGACCGTCTGATGGCGCCGAAGCGTCGCAAGGGCGCCAAGGGCGAGGGGAGCTGGCAGGAGGTGAGCTGGGAGGCGGCGCTCGACGAGATCGCCGATCAGTTCATTCGCGCCGAGCAGAAATATGGCGCCGAGACCGTGTGGCCCTACTTCTATGCCGGCACCATGGGCCAGGTACAGCGCGACTCGATCGACCGGCTGCGTCATGCCAAGCGCTATTCCGGCTTCTTCGGTTCGATCTGCACCAACATGGCCTGGACCGGTTTGAGCATGGCGACCGGCGCCCTGCGCGGCCCCGACCCGCGCGAAATGGCCAAGGCCGATTGCGTCGTGATCTGGGGTACGAATGCGGTCGCCACCCAGGTCAACGTGATGACCCATGCCGTGAAGGCCCGCAAGGATCGTGGCGCGAAGATCGTCGTCATCGACATCTACGACAATCCGACGGTCAAGCAGGCGGACATGGGCCTAGTGCTGAAGCCGGGCACCGACGCCGCACTTGCGTGCGCCGTGATGCACATCGCGTTTCGCGACGGCTACGCCGATCGGGCCTACATGGCTGACTTCGCCGATGATCCGGCCGGCCTTGAAGCACATCTGACGTTGCGCGGGCCGGAATGGGCGTCGGCGATCACCGGCCTGTCGGTCGAGGAAATCGAGGCCTTCGCAAGACTGGTCGGCACGACGCCGCGGACTTATTTCCGCCTTGGCTACGGTTTCACGCGCCAGCGCAATGGTGCCGTCGCCATCCACGCGGCAGCATCGGTCGCGACCGTTCTCGGTTCCTGGAAACACGAAGGCGGCGGCGCCTTTCACTCCAACAACGACATCTTCAAGCTCGACAAGCGCGAATTGATCGGCTCGGCCTTCCACGATCCGGATGTCCGCATGCTCGACCAGTCGCAGATCGGCCGGGTGCTGACCGGGGACGCCGAGGCGCTGCGCCATCGCGGTCCCGTGACGGCGATGCTGATCCAGAACACCAATCCGGTGAATGTCGCGCCGGAGCAGCGGCTGGTGAAGCGCGGCTTCCTGCGCGACGATCTCTTCGTCGCCGTGCACGAGCAGTTCATGACCGATACGGCGGCTGTTGCCGATATCGTCCTGCCGGCAACCATGTTCCTGGAGCATGACGACCTCTATCGCGGTGGCGGTCACCAGCACATCCTGATCGGCCCCAAGGTGGTCGAGCCGCCCTCGACCGTGCGCACCAATCTGTTCGTCATCGAGGAACTGGCCAAGCGCCTTGGGGTTGCCGACCATGCCGGCTTCGGCCTGACGGAGCGCGAACACATCGACCGGCTGCTCGCCAACTACGGCATCGGCTACGAGGAGATGAAACGCCAGAAGTGGCTCGACTGTCAGCCGGCTTTCGAGGAGGCGCACTTCCTCAACGGCTTCGGCCACCCCGATGGCAAGTTCCGCTTCAAGGCGGACTGGACGGGGACGCCGGCGCCGAACCGGCCGCCGAAGTCGATGGGCACGCAGGGGCCGCACCAGGCGCTGCCGGAGTTTCCTGACCATGTCGACCTCATCGAGGTTGCCGATGCCGAGCACCCGTTCCGGCTGGCGACCTCTCCGGCTCGGTCCTTCCTCAACTCGACCTTTGCCGAGACGCCGTCCTCGATCCAGAAGGAAGTGCGCCCGGAAGTGATGGTTCATGCGGAAGATGCGGCAGAACTCGGCATTGCCGATGGCGATATCGTCCAGCTCGGCAACGTTCGTGGCCAGGTGCGTCTGCATGCGAAGATCGGTGGCGGCGCCCGCCGCGGCGTGGTCATCGCCGAGGGCCTGTGGCCGAATGGCGTGCATCTCGACGGGGAGGGCATCAACGTGCTCACCGGCGCCGATGCCGTTGCGCCCTATGGTGGTGCCGCCTTCCACGACAACAGGGTCTGGGTAAGGTTGGCGCGCTAAGTCAGGTTGTAGAACGGCAGACGGAACCTCCCATGAGCGGCGATCACAACCACGCAGATGTCACGAGCACGCCGGTTTCAAGGCTTTGGGCCTCGCTTGGCCTGACGGGCGGCTTCATGCTGGCAGAAGTGGTCGGCGGGATCCTGACCGGCAGCCTGGCGCTGATCTCCGACGCGATGCACATGCTGACCGATACGGCGGCCCTTGCGATTGCGCTCGTCGCCATCCATGTCGGCCGCCGCCCGTCGGACCTCCTGCGCACCTATGGCTACGCCCGCTTCGAGATTCTGGCCGCCGCCTTCAACGCGCTGCTCCTGCTCGGTGTCGCCTTCTACATTCTCTACGAGGCCTGGAAGCGGTTGTCCGAGCCGCAGGAGATCCAGTCCGGCGGCATGCTGGTGATTGCCGTCATCGGCCTTCTCGTCAATCTCGCCTCGATGCGGCTGCTCACCAGCCACAAGGACGAGAGCCTCAACGTCAAGGGCGCCTATCTCGAAGTCTGGTCAGACATGCTGGGCTCGGTCGCTGTCATCGTCGGCGCGGTGGTCATCTGGCTGACAGGGTGGCAATTGGTCGATTCGCTGCTCGCTGTCGGCATCGGCTTCATGGTCTTCCCACGCACCTGGGTGCTGCTGAAGGAATGCGTCAACATCCTGCTTGAAGGCGTGCCGCCGGGCATGCGCCTCGCCGATGTCCATGCGACGATTGCCGCCGTTCCCGGCGTTGCCTCCGTGCATGACCTGCATCTTTGGGCGATCACCCAGAGCCAGCCGTCGCTGACCGCTCACGCCGTGCTTGCCGACGGTGCCGATGCCGAGGCCGTGCGCCGCGCGATCGAGGACCGCTTGCGCGCGACCTTCGACCTGCACCACACGACGCTGCAAATGGAGCGGGAAGACCGCGCGGCGACAGAACATATCCACTGATGGCCAAATGGCGGGATCGCACTAGCCGGAGAAGGAAGTTGCATGAGCACCCACCATGACCCACGCGTCAGGATCGTCGGCCGCCGCACGCTGTGGAAGGGCTTTGCGCACCTGGAAGAGGTGACGTTCGAACAGCAGATGTCCGATGGCGCGACCGTGACGCTGAAGCGGGAGATCCATGACCATGGCAATGCGGCGACCATCCTGCTCGTCGATGCCAGGCGGCAGAGCGTCATCCTGGTGCGGCAGTTGCGCGTGCCGGTGCTGCTCCAGGGCGACCCGGCCTATCTGATCGAGGCGGCCGCCGGGCTTCTGGACGGCGACACACCGGAAGAGGCGATCTGCCGTGAGGCGCTGGAGGAGACCGGCTACCACGTCCAGGACGTCATCCACCTCTTCGACGTTTATATGAGCCCGGGCGCGCTGACCGAGCGCACGAGCTTCTTTGCCGGCCACATCGACGCCACCGAGAAGCGCGGCGACGGCGGCGGGCTTGCGCATGAGGGAGAGGACATCGAAGTGCTGGAGATCCCCTTCGACGAAGCCTTCGCGATGATCGCCGGCGGCGAGATCCGCGACGCAAAGACGATCATGCTGCTGCAGTGGGCGAAGCTGAACCGGCAGGAACTGTTCGCTTAAGGGATTGTTTTGTAAGACTATTATTTATTACGGATATTTCACTTTTTGATCCGCATCGGGTAAGCTAAAGCGCTGATGTCCTCATTATCGACATGGGCGCTTCATGACACCCTCTCTACCGGTACGTGCAGCCGACGACGAACAGCAGGCGGAGGGAGGCTGGATCGCCTTCCTGCGCCGCAACCGTCGCTATCTTTCGGCTGCCGGTACGCTCTTTGTTATCGCACTCTTTGGCTTTGCGATCTTTCACCTGACATCCGAGGTTCAGTACGACGAAGTCGTCCAGGCATTGGCGGACACCAGCTGGACGGCGGTTGCGGCCGCGGTGTTCTTCACCGCATTGAGCTTCCTCGCGCTCACCTTCTATGATGTCAGCGCGCTCGATTACATCAGGCGCAAGCTGCCCTATGCCGATGTGGCGCTGACGGCGGCTTCGGCTTATGCGGTCGGTAACACCGCGGGTTTCGGGGCGCTCAGCGGCGGCGCTATCCGCTACCGTTCCTATTCGCGCCTCGGCATCGAGCCGGAAAACATCGCCCGGATCATCGCCTTCGTGACGCTGGCCTTCGGGCTCGGACTGCTGACGGTGACCTGCCTCAGCCTGCTCGCTGTCGGCGAATATGTGGCGCCGATGACCGGCATGGATCCGTTGGTGCTGCGCGTGATCGCCGCCGTCATCCTCGCCGGGCTCTTCAGCGTGTTCTTTCTGGCGCGGGACGGGCGGGAGGTGAGCCTCGGCCGGCTGACCTTGCGGCTGCCGGATTCGCGTACGGTCTCGCGCCAGTTCCTGGTGACGGCGCTCGATCTCGCCGCCTCGGCGACGGTTCTCTATGTTCTCCTGCCCGCCGGTACGATCGGCTGGCCGGCCTTCCTTGCGGTCTATTCGCTGGCCGTGGGCGTTGGCGTCTTGAGCCATGTGCCGGCCGGCCTCGGCGTCTTCGAGACGATCATCATCGCGACGCTCGGCCACAATGCCGATGTCGACACTATTCTCGGCGCGCTGGTGCTCTACCGCGTGATCTATCACGTGTTGCCGCTGGTGATCGCGATCGCCGTCGTCATCGGCATCGAACTCCGCCAGCTGTCCGGCCATCCGGTCGCATCGAGCGTACGGCGCATCGGCGGCCGCATGACGCCGCTCCTCTTGGCGACGCTCGGCATCGTGCTGGCGATCATGCTGGTTCTTTCCAGCGTGACGCCGACGCCGGACGAAAACCTGGCATTCCTTGAAGGACTGCTGCCGCTGCCGATTGTCGAAGGCGCACACTTCCTTGCCAGCCTGCTCGGCCTTGCCCTTGTCGTCGTCTCGCGCGGGTTGGCGCTCAGGCTCGACGGTGCCTGGTGGGCCTCGATCGTGATTGCTGTCGCCGCGCTTCTGCTGTCGCTGATCAAGGCGATCGCCGTGGTGGAAGCCGGCATGCTGGCCTTCTTCCTGGTGGGGCTCATCGTCAGCCGCCGCCTGTTCGTGCGACCTGCTTCGCTGTTCGGGCAGGCGCTGACGGTGCCGTGGCTGACGGCGCTGGGCGTCATCTGCCTAGGCGCTCTGGTCGTGCTGCTCTTCGTCTATCGCGATGTCGAATACAGCCATGAACTCTGGTGGCAGTTTGAATTCTCCGCCGAAGCGCCGCGCGGCCTTCGCGCGCTTCTCGGCGTCACCATCGGCGCGAGCATGCTTGCGATCTGGAGCCTGATGCGTCCGGCAACCGGATCCGCCGAGCCAGCCTCAGACGACGCGATGGAGCGCGCGCTTTCGATCGTCGAGGCGCAGGACATGTCCGATGCCAACCTGGTGCGCATGGGCGACAAGAGCCTGTTGTTTTCCGCCGACGGCCGCGCCTTCATCATGTATGGCCAGCGCGCCCGTTCCTGGATCGCGCTTTTTGATCCCGTCGGTCCGATTGATGCCTGGCCGGAGTTGATCTGGCACTTCATCGAAAAGGCGCGCGCGGCCGGCTGCCGGGCGGTCTTCTACCAGGTCTCGCCGCAGGGGCTTGCCTATTATGCCGATGCCGGGCTGCGCGCCTTCAGGCTTGGCGAACTGGCCCGCGTCGATCTTGCCCGCTTCGAGCTGAAGGGGGGGAAATGGGCAAACCTGCGCCAGCAGGTGAGCCGTGCCCAGCGAGACGGGCTCGAGTTCCGTGTCGTCGCGCCCGAAAACGTTGCGGACGTCATGCCGGACCTGACCGCGGTGTCCGATGCCTGGCTCGCGCATCACAATGCCAAGGAGAAAGGCTTCTCGCTCGGCGCCTTCGATCCCGAATATCTTCGTGAGCAGCCGGTGGCGATCCTCACCTGCGGCGGGCGTATGGTCGCCTTTGCCAACATTCTGGTCACGGCGACCAAGGAGGAGGGCACCGTCGACCTCATGCGCTTCTCGCCGGATGCGCCGAAAGGCGCCATGGATTTTCTCTTCGCCCAGGTGATGGAGTATCTGAAGGCCGAGGGCTACCGTACCTTCAACCTTGGCATGGCGCCCCTGTCGGGCATGTCCACGCGCCAGATTGCGCCGGTCTGGGACCGGGCCGGGCGCACCTTCTTCGAACACGGCGAACGGTTCTACAACTTCAAGGGCCTGCGGGCCTTCAAGTCGAAGTTTCATCCGCAGTGGCAACCGCGCTATCTTGTCGCCAGTGGCGGCATCAATCCGATCCTCGCCCTGATGGATGCGACATTCCTGATCGGCGGCGGTCTCAAGGGAGTGGTGAAGAAATGATCCGTGTCGCGAACGCCTGGAAATGCCTGACTTCGGCGGCGCTGCTGCTCTCGGCATCGATGTTCCCCGCTCTCGCCGAGGACGCACCGAAGAGCTATGATACCGGGATGATCCCGTCGCCACGCATCATGCTGCCGAAGGAAAAGGCGGCCGCACTCGTCGTGCTGCTGTCGGACGCGGCCGGATGGTCGGACAAGGAACAGGCGATCGCCGACACGCTGACGGATGACAAGACCGTCGTCATCGGCATCGACCTCAAGGCCTATCTCGCCTCGCTCGCCAAGGATGATGGCGATTGCATCTACATGGTCTCCGATATCGAATCGCTCAGCCAGCAGGTGCAGCGCGCGGTCGGCACGGACGCCTACCAGCTGCCCGTCGTCGCGGGCGTCGGTGCCGGCGGTGCGCTGGCACTGGCGATCGCCGCCCAGACGCCACCGGCCACCATCGGCCAGACGCTGGCGGTCGACCCGGAGGAGGGGATCGCGCTTGAAAAGCAGCTCTGCACCCCGGCCGAAAAGATGAAGAAGGGCGACCGCATGGTCTATGGACTGACCGACGGCGTATTGCCGGATCCGGTCTCCGTCGTCTTTTCTCCCGCAGCGTCGGCGGACGGGCGCGCCCATGTGGCGGCGCTGATCGCCAAGCACCCGGACATCGAGCAGGAGGACAGCGAAGACGACGCCTATACGACGCTGTCCGATCACCTCACCGATATCATCGACAGTGAACGCGACGCCGGCAATCCGTTCGGCCTGCCCTTGACCATCCTCGACGCAAAGCCGACCCGCGACACGATGGCGGTGATCTATTCGGGCGACGGCGGCTGGCGCGACATCGACAAGGAAGTCGGCGACGTGCTGCAGCAGCAGGGCGTTCCGGTCGTCGGATTCGATTCCCTGCATTATTTCTGGTCCGAGCGCGATCCGCAGGTAACGGCGGACGACCTTGCCAAGGTGATGAGCTACTACCGCAAGCACTGGAACGTGCGAAACGTGCTCCTCATCGGCTACTCCTTCGGTGCCGACGTCCTGCCGCGAACCTTCAACCTGCTGCCGGCTGGCGAAAAGGCCCATGTTCGCCAGGTGACCTTGATGGCCCTCTCGCACATGGTTGATTACAAGGTTTCGGTGCTGGGCTGGCTCGGTGCTTCGGGCGACGGCAAAGGCGGTGATCCGCTCGACGACATCAAGCGCATCGATCCGGCGCTGGTGCAATGCATCTACGGCACCGACGAAGAGGACGATGCCTGCCCGCAGCTGAAGGGCACCGGCGTCGACGTCATCGGCATCGACGGCGGACACCACTTCGACGAGGATTATCCGGCTTTGACACGGCGCGTGCTCGACGCTCTCGATCGCCGGCTGGCGTCGGCGAAGTGACCATTTGATCTCGTCAGGCTGCGGGTGAAATCAGCGTGGCGTTCGGTTCGGCGGCGCTCTCGCTCACCGCGCGGCCGTCTTCCATGCGCACCTTGCCCTCGGCCATCAGCCGAAGCGCCATCGGATAGGTGCGGTGCTCGACCGTCAGCACCCGTGCCGCAAGGCTGTCGGATGTGTCTCCAGGCTGAACCGGGACCACAGCCTGCGCGAGGATCGGGCCTTCGTCCATGCCCTCGGTGACGAAGTGCACCGTGCAGCCGGCGACCTTCATGCCGGCGTCGATCGCCCGCTGATGCGTGTGCAGGCCGGGGAAAAGCGGCAGCAGCGACGGATGGATGTTGAGGATGCGTCCCTCGTGGCGCTGGATAAACGTCGCCGAGAGCAGGCGCATATAGCCGGCAAGGCAGATGATGTCCGGCGACAGCCGGTCGAGCTCGGCAAGGATTGCCGCTTCGTGGGCTTCCTTGCTGTCGAAGTCCTTGCGCAGGAAAGCGCGGGTAGGGATGCCAAGCGCCTCGGCTTTGGCGAGGCCGCCGGCATCCGCCTTGTCGGCGATGACGGAGACGATCTCGGCCGGGAAGTCCGGCTCGGCGGTCGCCTTAGCGAGCGCCAGCATGTTGGAGCCGCCGCCCGAAATGAAGACGACGACCCGCTTCTTGCCCGTCGAGACTTCTGTCGTCATAGGGCGAGGTTGCCCTTGTAGATCGTGCCGGCTGCCCCTTCTTCGCGGGCGACCATGCGGCCGAGCGTGAAGACGGTTTCGCCTTCGCCGGTCAGCACGGACGCGACCTCGGCAGCCTTGTCGGCCGGAACGACGGCGATCATGCCGACGCCGCAGTTGAAGGTGCGCAGCATTTCATTGGCGGCAACGCCACCGGTCTGGGCAAGCCAGGAGAAGACCTTCGGTGCCTTGATCGCGTCGAGATCGATCTCGGCCGCGAGATGCTTCGGCAGCACGCGCGGAATGTTCTCGGGGAAACCGCCGCCGGTGATGTGGGCGAGCGCCTTGATCGAACCGGTCTCGCGGATCGCCTTCAGGAGCGGTTTCACATAGATGCGCGTCGGCGTCATCAGCAGGTCGGCAAGCGTGCCTTCGCCGAACGGCGCAGGGGCGTCCCAGGCAAGGCCCGACAGCGTGACGATCTTGCGCACCAGCGAGTAGCCGTTGGAATGCACGCCGGAGGAGGCAAGGCCGAGGATGACGTCGCCTTCGGAGATGTCACCGGCCGGCAGCAACTGACCGCGTTCGGCAGCGCCGACGGCAAAGCCCGCGAGATCATAGTCGCCGCCCGAATACATGCCGGGCATTTCGGCGGTCTCGCCGCCGATCAGCGCGCAACCGGATTCGCGGCAGCCCGCGGCAATGCCGGCGACGATCGCGGCACCCTGGTCCGGGTCGAGCTTGCCGGTCGCAAAATAGTCAAGGAAGAACAGAGGTTCGGCGCCCTGGACGACCAGGTCGTTGACGCACATGGCGACGAGGTCGATGCCGACGGTATCGTGCTTGTTGGCGTCGATGGCGATCTTCAGCTTGGTGCCGACGCCGTCATTGGCGGCCACCAGAACCGGGTCGGTGAAGCCCGCAGCCTTGAGATCGAAGAGACCGCCGAAGCCGCCGATCTCGCCGTCGGCACCGGGGCGCCGGGTCGAGCGCACATGCGGCTTGATCTTCTCGACCATCAGGTTACCGGCGTCGATATCCACGCCCGCGTCGCTATAGGTGAGACCGTTCTTTCCCGACTGGCTCATGCTCGTTCTCCAAGGCTCGTCGTGCGACAGGTATTTTGCGGATGCGATTGGCACGGCAGGCAAGGGAGTGCAAGCCGAGAGCAGGCATTGGCGGCGTTTTTTCACCATTTTGCCCATATCCCACGGCGCAAGCCAGTCCACTTGGCTTTAAACTGGATGACTGCACCGGTCGCACTTGACCGTTACGCGCACCGCCCCCTATCTCCTTGACAGGGTTGTGATACGCAACAGTGGCGAGCGGCGCCTCAAGAGGAATGTCATGGATATCAAGGTCAGCGGTTCCGGATTGCAGCGTCAGGTCATTTTCTGGCTGCTGGTGCTTGCCGCCTTCATTGCCTTTCTGATGGTCTTCAGCTCGATCCTGCTGCCGTTCCTGGCCGGCATGGCGCTTGCCTATTTCCTCGACCCGGTCGCCGACCGCCTAGAGCGCTTCGGCCTCAGCCGGTTGATGGCGACGGTGGTGATCCTAGTCGGCTTCGTCGTCGTCTTCGTGCTGGCGCTGATGATCATCATTCCCGTCATCGTCAGCCAGGCGTCGGACTTCATCGCCAATATTCCGGGCTACGCCTCGAAGCTTCAGGTGCTCGTCAACGAGGCGCAGGCGCGGCTGATCCCCGATTGGCTGGCAAGCCAGATGCCGTCGCTGAAGCAAAGCTCGGGCAAGCTGCTCGAACAGGGCGCCGCCTTCGTCGGCACGCTCTTCCAGCAGATCTGGAACTCCGGCGTGGCGCTGCTCGATGTCATCTCGCTGCTGGTCGTCACCCCCGTCGTCGCCTTCTACATCCTGCTCGACTGGGACCGGATGGTCGAGAAGGTCGACAGCTGGGTACCGCGCGACTACGTCTCTGATGTGCGCCAGATCGCCCGCGACATGAACGCGACCATCGCCGGCTTCGTGCGCGGGCAGGGCTCGCTCTGCGTCATTCTCGGCCTTTACTACGGTATCGGCCTCTCCTTGGTCGGACTCAATTTCGGCCTGCTGATCGGCCTCTTTGCCGGCATGATCAGCTTTATTCCCTATGTCGGATCGATGGTCGGCCTGGTGCTCGCCGTCGGCGTCGCCCTGGTGCAGTTCTGGCCGGACTATCTCTGGATCGGCCTTGTGCTTGCCGTCTTCTTCAGCGGCCAGTTCATGGAGGGTAACATCCTCCAGCCGAAGCTGGTGGGCAAAAGCGTTGGCCTGCACCCGGTCTGGCTGATGTTTGCGCTGCTTGCCTTCGGCGCGCTCTTCGGCTTCGTCGGCCTTCTGGTCGCGGTGCCGGCAGCAGCCGCCATCGGCGTGCTTGTCCGCTTCGGCATCCAGCGTTACCTTGATAGCGACCTCTATCATGGGCACGGCAAGGCCGTGGAAAAGAAGGCGAAGAGCGACAAGGCCGCCTGATTTCCGACGATTGTCCCGAGTACAGCATGACAAAACGCCCATTTGAACAAATCCCCCTGGCCTTTGGCCACGACCCGGCGACGGGTCGTGAGGACCTGCTCGTCTCCGACAGGCTGAGCGCGGCCATCGCCATCGTCGACCATTGGCCGGACTGGCCGGCGCCGGTGGTCATCATCGCCGGCCCGGTCGGATCCGGGAAATCGCACCTCGCCAGCATCTGGAAGGAGCGGGCAGGGGCGGAAGTCATCCACCCGCTCGCCGGCTCCGATGCCGCGTTGATCGCGGCCGAAAGGCCCGTTCTCTTCGAGGATGCCGACCGCAGCGGTTTCGACGACACGACGTTGTTCCACGTCATCAACAACGTGCGCCAGCATGGCACCAGCCTGCTGATGACGACGCGGCTCTGGCCGATGTCTTGGCCGGTGACGCTGCCGGACCTGCGTTCGCGCCTGAAGGCCGCGACCGTGGTCGAGATCGGCGAGCCCGACGACGAATTGCTGACGCAGGTGCTGATCAAGCTCTTTGCCGATCGCCAGCTCCTCGTCGACGAGCGGCTGGTCGGCTACATAGTCCAGCGCATGGAACGGTCGCTCGAAGCCGCGCAGACGATCGTCGAGCGCATCGACCATCTGGCGCTCGCCCGCGGCACGAAGCTTTCGCGCGCGCTCGCCTCCGAAGTGCTCGAAGAACTGGGAAATCAGCGTCGGTCCGATTGACTGTCACAGAACCGTCGTCAAACTGAGATAGCCGGTGCAGCCGGAGCAATGGGATCTGAAAAGCATGGATAACGCGCTATCTGCGGTGAACGAAAATCAGGCATCGGCGGAGGACGTCGACCTGCTGACGAGCCCGCAGCGCTTCATCAACCGCGAATTTTCCTGGCTGCAGTTCAATCGCCGCGTGCTCGAGGAAACGCTGAACACCGCGCATCCGCTGCTGGAGCGCGTCCGCTTCCTGTCGATCTCGGCTGCCAACCTCGACGAGTTCTTCATGGTGCGTGTCGCCGGCCTCGAAGGCCAGGTGCGCCAGGGCCTCTCGATGCGCTCGCCCGACGGCAAGACCCCGGTCGAGCAGCTCGAAGACATCCTGAAGGAAATCGACAATCTGCAGATGGAGCAGCAGGCCTCACTCGCCGTGCTGCAGCAGTACCTCGCCAAGGAAGACATCCTCATCGTTCGCCCGGCCTCGCTGTCGGCGCAGGACAGGAGCTGGCTTGCCAACGAGTTCGACCAGGCGATCTTCCCGGTGCTGACGCCGCTCTCGATCGATCCGGCCCATCCGTTCCCGTTCATTCCCAACCTCGGCTTCTCGATGGGCCTGCAGCTGGTCAGCAAGACCGGCCGTGAGCCGATGACGGCGCTATTGCGCCTGCCGGTCGCGCTCGACCGCTTCATCCGGCTGCCCGACGTCAAGAACGTCATCCGCTACATCACCCTCGAAGATATGGTCAGCCAGTTCATCGACAGGCTGTTCCCCGGCTACGAGGTCAAGGGCTCCGGTACCTTCCGCATCATTCGCGACAGCGATATCGAAGTGGAGGAAGAGGCCGAAGACCTGGTGCGCTTCTTCGAGACCGCGCTGAAGCGCCGTCGCCGCGGTTCGGTGATCCGCATCGAGACCGATTCGGAAATGCCGGCGTCGCTGCGCCAGTTCGTGGTGCAGGAACTGGGCGTCCCGGAAAACCGGATCGCCGTCCTGCCGGGACTGCTGGCGCTCAACACTTTGTCCGAAATCACCAAGGCTCCGCGCGACGATCTGCGCTTCGAGCCGTACAATCCGCGTTTCCCGGAGCGCGTGCGCGAGCATGCCGGCGACTGCTTGGCGGCGATCCGCGAGAAGGACATGGTGGTGCACCACCCCTACGAGTCCTTCGACGTCGTCGTGCAGTTCCTGTTGCAGGCGGCGCGCGATCCTGATGTCGTCGCCATCAAGCAGACGCTTTACCGCACCTCGAACGACAGCCCGATCGTGCGGGCCCTGATCGACGCTGCCGAGGCCGGCAAGTCGGTGACGGCGCTGGTCGAACTCAAGGCCCGTTTCGACGAGGAAGCCAATATCCGCTGGGCGCGCGATTTGGAACGCGCCGGCGTGCAGGTCGTCTTCGGCTTCATCGAACTGAAAACCCACGCCAAGATGTCGATGGTGGTGCGGCGCGAAGAGGGCAAGCTTCGGACCTATTGCCATCTCGGCACCGGCAACTACCACCCGGTCACGGCGAAGATTTACACCGACCTGTCGTTCTTCACCTGCAATCCTGTGATCGCCCACGACATGGCGAACATTTTCAATTTCATCACCGGCTATGGCGAGCCGGAGGCGGGCATGAAACTGGCGGTCTCGCCGCACACGCTGCGTCCGCGCATCCTCAGGCACGTCGACGAAGAGATTGAGCATGCCAAGGCGGGTCGCGCGGCTGCGATCTGGATGAAGATGAACTCGCTCGTCGATCCCGAGATCATCGACGCGCTCTACAAGGCGAGCCGCGCCGGCGTCGAAATCGACCTTGTCGTGCGCGGCATCTGCTGCCTGCGGCCGCAGGTCCCGGGGCTGTCGGACAATATCCGTGTCAAGTCCATCGTCGGTCGATTCCTCGAACATTCCCGCATATTCTGCTTCGGCAACGGTCACGGGCTTCCATCGGAGAATGCCCTTGTCTATATCGGCTCGGCGGATATGATGCCGCGCAATCTGGACCGGCGGGTTGAGACGCTCGTGCCTCTCATCAACCGGACTGTGCACGAACAGGTTCTGTCGCAGATCATGCTGGGTAATCTCATCGACAACCAGCAGAGCTACGAAATTCTTCCCGATGGCACCTCTCGCCGGATGGAAGTCGGCAAGGACGCCGAGCCTTTCAACGCACAGCACTATTTCATGACCAATCCCAGCCTCTCCGGCCGGGGCGAGGCCCTGAAGTCCAGCGCACCGAAGCTCATAGCCGGCTGGAAGAGCGGCTGGCACAAATAAACTGGAATTGCATGGTCGAATCTGAAGCGCAGGGGCGTCTGCCCGGCATCCGCCCGGTTTCCGTTATCGATATCGGTTCGAACTCCATCCGCCTTGTCGTCTACGAAGGCCTGAGCCGCTCGCCGGCCATGCTGTTCAACGAAAAGGTGATGTGCGGTCTCGGCAAAGGCATCGATGCGACCGGACGCATGGATGAAGACAGCGTCGAGCGCGCGCTGAGAGCGCTGCATCGCTTTCACGCGCTCTCCAAACAGGCGCGGGCGACCTCGATGTATGTGCTGGCGACGGCAGCCGCGCGCGAGGCGAGCAACGGCCCGGCCTTCATCGAGAAGGCCGAGGCGATCCTCGGTCACAAGGTCCGCATCCTCACCGGTGAGGAAGAGGCCTATTATTCCGCGATGGGCATCGTCAGCGGCTACCACGATCCCGACGGTGTCGTCGGCGACCTTGGCGGTGGCTCGCTCGAACTCGTCGACGTCGCCGGCACGAAGATCGGCAAGGGCATCACCCTGCCGCTCGGCGGTATCCGCCTGTTCGAACACAGCAACGGTTCGCTCACCAAGGCACGCACCTGGGTGCGCAAGTTCATGAAGAACTCGGCCGTGCTGAAGACCGGCACGGGGCGCACCTTCTATGCGGTCGGCGGCACCTGGCGCTCGATCGCCAAGCTGCACATGGAGATCCGCGACTATCCGTTGCACATGATGCAGGGCTACGAGATTTCCTTCGACGAGGCGATGGCGCTTCTGCCGGAAGTGATCGAGCCGAAAAACATCAAGCCATCTGCCTATTCGACGATCTCGAAAAGCCGCCGCAGCCTTCTGCCCTTCGGGGCGATCGCCATGCAGGAAGCGCTTGAGATCATGAAGCCGGAGCGGATTTCCTTTTCGGCGCTCGGCGTTCGCGAAGGCTATCTGTTTTCGCTCTTGAAGGACGAGGAGCGCGCCCAGGATCCGCTGCTGACAGCGGCAAACGAGATCGCCATCCTGCGCGCCCGCTCGCCCGAGCACGCCCGTGAGCTGGCCGATTGGACCGGCCGCATGGTGCCGTTCTTCGGCATCGAGGAGACCGAAGAGGAGGGCCGGTATCGCCAGGCCGCCTGCCTGCTCGCCGATATCAGCTGGCGCGCGCATCCGGATTATCGCGGCCTGCAGGCGCTGAACATCATTGCCCACTCGACCTTCTCGGGCATTACCCACGCCGGCCGGGCCTATATCGCGCTTTCCAATTATTACCGCTTCGAGGGGCTCAACGACGACGGCGCCACGAACGCGCTTGCCGGCATCACCACGCCGCGCCTGCTGGAACTGGCAAAGCTGCTCGGCGGCCTCTTGCGCGTCGCCTACCTCTTCTCGGCATCGATGCCCGGCATTGCGCGGAACCTGACGTTCCGCAAGTCGTCGCTTCCGGACGTGGATCTGGAAATTGTCGTTCCGACTGCCTATTCGGAGTTTGCCGGAGAGCGTCTGGATGGCCGCCTGCAGCAACTCGGAAAGCTTACCGGCAAGCGGCTCGCTTTCCACTTTGAAAGCTGACGCCGAAGAAATCCCGGACTAAAAAAGGAAGGGCGCGCGAACCGAAATTCGCGCGCCCTTCTTGTTTATTCGGCATTCAGGAAGTCGCCGACTTCGAGCAGCACGAACTCGTTGTCGTCGGCCTTGTCGAGCGCGCGACCGGCCGAGAACGGCAGGTTGTTGTCGTTGCCGACGATGATGTGGGTCGCATCGACGCGGTCGACGTTTTCGATGGTGACGAAGGGCATGTCGTAGAAGCCTTCGCCGCCGCCCTGGCGTTTCTTGTTATCAGGATCGGCGATCTTCAAGAGGTCGATGTAGCCGATCTTGTGCACGGCCTTGCCGGCATTGGTGTCGTCGAAGGCGATCTTGTAGATGCGCTTGACCTTGGAGCCCGTTGCGAAGCAGTCCGGCTTCGGGTCCTTCGGATCGGCGCAGGCCTTGTCCATCGTGCCGGCGCCATTGTCGCGCTCAATCACCAGTGCGGTCTTGTCGTCGAGCATGTTGAAGTCGCCGATTGCCTCGCCACCTTCAGCCAGCGGGTAGAGCCAGCTACGGCCGGTCCAGGCCTTGCTTGCGACATCGAGTTCGATGATGCGCAGCGCTGGGCGGCCATCGGCCTGCTCGACCGTTTCGCTGTCGGTCCAGATCGGCCCTTCGAGCAGGCCGTAAAGCTTGCTGCCGTCCTTGGAAAGCGCCATGCCTTCATAGCCGCCGGAGCGCTTCAGATTGAAGGCAGGCGTCTTCTTCGACGGATCGCCCTGCAGCGTCAGCGTCGGATTGTCGGGCGACATCACCGGCTTGCCATCGACCGTGGTCGCGATGACGTCGGTCAGCTTGCCGTCGAGATCGAACTTGAGGATGTACGGGCCGAACTCTTCACCCACCCAGAAGCCGTCGGCGACCGGCTGGATCGATTCGACGTCGAAGTCGGCGCCGGTGAGATAACGCTTGTCCGAGCCTTCCATGACGATCGGGAAGGGGGCCTTCTTGTCCGGGTCGGTCAGGAACAGTGTCTTCAGCGCTTCGACCTTGCCGGCGTCCCAGTCCATCTTCACATGGTGCAGCATCAGCATGGCGTCGCTGGAGTTCATCTTGCTGCCGAAGCCGTTGTCGGACAGGCTCCAGAACGTACCATCTTCCATCGCCTTGATGCCGGAAAAGCCCTGCATCGGCTGGCCGTCGAAGGGAAGCGACAGACCGGTCAGGCGCACGCCGTCCTTGCCCGGCACGGTGCCGAGCGCTTCGGCACGCTTGCGGTCCGCGGTGGTGAACTTGCCGGAGGTCTTGAGATGTTCAGGCGCGTCCGCGGGGGCAGCGATGATCGTGTTTGCCGGCAGGATCGCGTGGCCCTTCAGGGTCGCGGTGAAGGACTTTTCCTCGGCCGAGGCGGCCATCGTCATCAAAAGGGAAAGAGCCGCAGTGGCGAGAAGCGTTTTCGTCATGAAGTTCACCTTGGGTTGGAGCCTTCTGCCTGCCGCCTTGGATCGCCGTAGATCCAAGGAGAAAGACGTGCAGCAAATTCGACGTGCTGCAGCGACCCTTGCGCGTCCCACGACGCGCGGCGCTGCAGTCCGAACCCGATAGGCGGCTATGATGACGGTTGGGTGATGCTTGCTTTACAACCCGATGAAGCTTTGGTGACAGCATTGGCCGGCGACGGCAAGGCTCGCCCAGCGGCCGGGCGTCAGGCCGTAGGCGCGCTTGAAATGACGAGTGAAATGCGCCTGGTCGGCAAAGCCGGTTTCGAGTGCTGCACCGGCAAGGCTTTCGCCCCGGGCGATCATCTGCCGTGCCCGCTCCAGTCGGCGCATCAGCAAGTAGCGGTGCGGGCTGGTGCCGAGAACCCGGCGGAATTGCCGGGCGAGCGTGAAGCGATCGAGCCCGCTCACCACCTCCAGCTCCTGCGAGCCGACGGGGCGTTCGAGATTGGCGCGAAGGAACTCGCTTGCCTGTAGAACGGCGTGCTTGTCGGCCTTTCCGGGCTTGGCGTCCTTGGTGCCGGCGTGACGGTAGAGCCCCTCGGCGATCCGCACGAGGATATCGTCGAGTGCCAGTTCGTCGATGCCATTGTCGAGATCCATGACGGCTTCGCCGACCGCCAGCCTCAGCGCCTCGTCGCCCACGACAGGGGCCGCGACGAAGGGCAGGGAACGATCGGTTTCGTCAAGGGCTGCGAGCAGCCGTTCCGGCTGCAGGTACATCATTCTGTAGCGAAGCCCGATCTCCGTTCCCGCGCCGCCGTCGTGGATCTCGTCCGGATGGAGGATGATGATGCTTCCAGGATTGCTGAAGCGACTTTCGCCACGGTACTGGAACGTCTGCACGCCACCGAGCGTCACGCCGATGGCGTAGGTATCGTGGCGGTGCGGCTCGAAGAACTTTCCATGCAGGCGCGCCTCGATGCGCTCGATGCCATCGACGGCAGGCGCCACCCGAATGCCGTCGCCGGGTGCCCCGCACAATCGTTCAAGATCGATTGCTGCACCGTCCGATAATGCGTCTTCCGGCACGCCCTGTCGGGCTGAAATGGAGATGGCCGTCATGTTCGATACCAAATTTGCAATCGTCTTGCGCGAGGACCTGGCAACCTGGCAGAAGCTCAACGTCACCGCCTTCCTCGCCACCGGGATCGCCGGACAGAAGCCCGACATCATCGGCGAAGATTATCGCGATGGCGCCGGCAACGTCTACAACGCCTTGAGCATCCAGCCGATCATCGTGCTAGCCGCAGATGGGAAGACGCTCGGCAACATTCAACGGCGTGCGATCGAAAGAGAGGTCAAAGCCTCGATCTATGTGGACGCCATGTTCGCCACCGGCCACGACCACGCCAACCGTGCGGTCTTCGCCGAGACAAGTCCCGAAGACGCTGCAGTCGCCGGCATTGCCATTCATGCGGACAAGAAGCTTGTCGACAAGATCACCAAGGGCGCCAAGCTGCACGGTTGACGGCGGTCACGATCCGGTCGGTCGATGTCGTGTGGCCGGCCGGTATCACTCGGCCGCGGTCGATGCCAGCTGAGGCGCCGCGCTGCCCGCGCGCAACGACAGAACGCCAAGCTTCTGCCCCCGTCCTCTGACGGCATGCTCGCCGAGATCCTCGACCCGGACGTAGTGCGGCAGGCGCATCTTGCGGGCGAAGTCGGTGGAGATCAGCACCTGGTGGCCAAGCGTCTTGCAGAAGCCTTCAAGCCGGGCTGTGGTGTTCACCGTATCGCCGAAATAGGTGATCTTGTGCCGGTCGAGCCCGATTTCCGCCGCGACGATGGTGCCGCCATGAAGTGCTGCGCGCAGGCGCGGAACTTCGCCGAACTCTTTTTGCCAGCGGGTCGCGTCCGCATCGATCATCTCCAGGATGTCGAAGACGCAATGAATGCAGGCGGCATTGTTGGTGGCGCGATCGAAAGGCCAGGTAATGACGGCGGCGTCACCGATGTAATCGTCGATCGAGCCGCGGTAGCGCATGACCGGATCGGCGATCGTTGCAAACAGCCGGCCGAGATATTCCTGCATCCTGAGGTCGCCGTGTTTCTCGGCATAGGCTGTCGATCCGGCAAGGTCGATGAAGAGGAAGACGCGTTCCTCCTCGACCGGCCTGCGGTAGCGGCCGGTGAGCAGGCTCAAGAAGACGTCGCGTCCGAGCAGTTCGCGAACCCTGAGGATGAAGACGAGCGAACCCGAAACGCCGAGCGCGAAGACGAGGACTGTCTTGGACGGCATCATCGCGTCCATCCAATGGTCTTTCATGACGCCACCCGTCTGCATGAGCAGGCCGGCGGCGGCATAGCCGACGTCGAGAAGCACGAAGTAGATCACCAGCGACGCGACGAAGAAGACCGGCGTGGAGAAGGCGTGGATCCGCCGATGCAGGCGCCGAAAAATGATGCGTCGCTCGAACGCGATGATCGGAAGGCACATGAAGAGCGCATAGGTCGCGCCGATCAGGGCGCCTTTGCCGTAGAAAACCCATGCGTAGACCGCACCGGCGCCGGCGATGACCAGCAGCAAGAGAAGTCCTTCGAAAGTCGAAAAGCGCCAACGCATGCAGAAAGCTCCGGTACCGGAAGAGGCGGCATCCGTGTCGGCCGGCGCTGCCCAGGACGCCGGCTCACGTCACCTCGCTTGAAACGATGGTGATTCTGTTCCGCCCGGCCCTTGGCTAGAGCTGGATTCGGGCGGAAACTTGTCTCCGCCCGATCCCTTTTTCAAGCTGACGCGGACGTGATCTCGGCGCCGATTTCCACTGCTTCGATCTTCTTGTCGACGAAGCGCAGGGCGACGTCGCCGTTGATCAGCTTCAGTGCCGTTTCGCCGAAGAGTTCGCGCCGCCAGCCCTTGAGCGCGGCGACATCCGCCTTCTCGCCCTCGGCTGCTATTCTGTCGAGATCATCGCTGTTGGCGATGATCTTCGCGGCGACGCCCTGCTTCTCGGCGATCAGCTTCAAAAGCACCTTCAGCATTTCGCCGGCGGCAGCAGCACCTTCCGGCGCATGGCTCTGGCGTGGAAGCTTCGGCAGATCGGCCTTCGGGATCGCCAGCGCCTCGTTGACGGCCTCGACAACCGCCGTTCCGGCGGTGGAGCGTTCCCAGCCCTTGGGGATGGTCCGGAGCCGTGCGAGTGCTTCCGCATCCTTCGGCTGCTGCTGGGCGATCTCGTAGATGGCATCGTCCTTGAGGATGCGGCCGCGCGGCACGTTGCGGGCACGCGCTTCGCGCTCGCGCCAGGCCGCAACCGTCTTCAGTACGGCGAGTTCGATCGGCTTCTTCACCCGCATCTTCAGCCGCTGCCAGGCGTCATCAGGGTGCAGGTCGTAGGTGTCACGGGCCTCGAGAATGGCCATCTCTTCGGTCAGCCAGAGCGAACGGCCTTCGCGCTCGAGTTCTGCCGCCAGGTATTTGTAGATGTCGCGCAGATGCGTGACGTCGGCCAGTGCATAGTCGAGCTGCTTTTCGGTCAGCGGACGGCGGCTCCAGTCGGTAAAGCGCGAGGACTTGTCTATCTGCGTGCCGGTGACGCGGTTGACCAACTGGTCGTAGGAAACGCTGTCGCCAAAGCCGCAAACCATCGCCGCGACCTGCGTATCGAAGATCGGATGCGGAATAAGGTTTCCGAGATGGAAGATGATCTCGATGTCCTGACGCGCAGCATGGAACACCTTGATGACCTCAGGGTTGGCCATCAGCGCGAAGAAGGGCGCAAGATCGATGCCCTTTGCCATCGGGTCGACAATCACGGCAAGGTCCGGGCTCGCCATCTGGATCAGGCAAAGCTCCGGCCAGAAAGTCGTCTCGCGAAGAAATTCGGTATCAATCGTAATATAATTTGAAAGGGCCAGCTGCTGGCAGGCGGCCTCAAGGTCTGCTGTTGTTTCAATCATCAGATTTAAATCACTGTGGCGAAAATGCGGCTTGGAATTTCGTGTAACTCTTCGCGGCATCTGTCACAATCGAAATCTCAGACGACTTTGAAATAACCCGTCATGCCGGTCTTCTGGTGCTCGATGATATGGCAATGCACGACCCAATCGCCCGGATTGTCCGCCACAAGCGCGACTTCCGCCTGTTCGTCGGGCAAAAGCAGGATCGTATCGGTCGGCGGCGGCAGGAAAGTCCGCTTGTTGGAATTGATAATGCGGAAGCTCAGGCCGTGCAGATGGATCGGATGCGCATGCGGCGTCCGGTTGGCGATCTCGAGCACATAGCTCTTGCCGAGCTTCATCTCTTCGATCGGCGCGATCGGGTCGGGCGTGTCGCCCGGCCACGGAACCTTGTTGATCGCCCAGAAGGTGTAGCCGAGCGAGCCGCAGATCGAAGGCGTCGCCTTGTGCTCCGCCGTCGCCGTCAGTTCGAGCGGCACGCGGGTGGCGGTGGAAAGATCGGCTTCCGCGATCGGGTTGGCGGGCAAGGGGGCGACATCCCGAAGGTCGCGCTTGAGCGAGGCACCGGCTGAGCGGAAGCGCGCGATCGTCCAGGGATGCGATCCACGCAGGTTGCCAAGCGTGGCCGTCTGGCCTTCGCCATCGGGCATGCGCACGACAAGATCGACGCGCTGGCCGGGGGCAAAATCGTAGCGGTCAAGCGCAAAGGGCTTGTCGATCGGATTGCCGTCCAGCGCAATGACCATTGCGTCCGCGCCCTCAAGGCCGATCGTATAGATGCGGGTGACGTCCGTTGCTGCGATGCGCACGCGCACCAGGCCGCCGGCCGGCGCGTCATAGGTAGGCTCTTGCTGCCAGTTGGCGGTGCGCACCGTGCCGTAGGTGCCGCCGCGGGCCGCATCGCGCGGCTTGAATGCGTCGATGAAGGCGCCGCCCGTGCCGAGCCGCCAGTCGCGCAGGTTGAGCACGATCTCCGCATCGAAGGTCGGGTCGTCAGGGTTCTCGACGACGATAACGCCGGTCAGGCCGGCGCCCATTTGGGTCAGCGTGTTGCAATGCGGGTGGTACCAGAAGGTGCCGGCATCGGGCGGGGTGAACAGATAGTCGAAATGGTCGCCCGGATAGACATAGGGCTGCGTCAGTTCCGGCACGCCATCCATGGCGTTGGCGATGCGCAGTCCATGCCAATGCACCGTCGTCGGCTCGTCGAGCCGGTTGAGGAGGCGGGCGGCATAGGGTTCGCCCTTGCGCATGCGCAGGACCGGCGGCATGGCGCTGCTTGAGGTCTCACCCAAGCCGTAGGTCATGACCTTGGGTGTAAGCCCATCCTTGGCGATCTGGGCTTCGGTTAGCTGCGCCATCAGGATCTGCGGATCGGGTGCGGCGCCGGCGCGCGCCGCCATGCCGGCACCGAGCGTGAAGGCGCCTCCGAGAGCAGCGGAGCCTTGGAGGAAGGTGCGGCGGCTGATGACGGGCATTTCGGCGATCTCGGCTGCTGTTTGAGGTGTGCCGGTTCTAAACCTGATTATTGTGTTCAGCAATTATCCTGATCGCGCGCATCTTGCCGCAGGTCAGCGGTCCTTGCGTTTGTGGTTGTTGCCGGCAGCGAGTTTGTTGAAGAAGGACGAGGTGCGCAGCAGGTTGCGGAACGGCATCGCCCGCTCACCGGCCGGTACCGGCGCGCGCGCCGTCATGCGCTGCAGCGTGTAGAGCATGAACAGGAAGAGGATCGCTGCCGTGTAGATGAACAGCGCCTGCGGCCCGAAGATTTCGAGCAGGAAGGATGCAAACAGCGGCCCGATGATCGCGCCGAGCGACCAGAAGAACAGCATGCCGGCCGAAACGAGCGCATGCTGTCCCTCGGCCGCATGGTCGTTGGCATGCGCCGAGCAGAGCGAATAGAGCGGCATGGCAAAGGCGCCGAACAGGAAGATGCCGGCAAAGTTCAGCCACTCGTCGTTGCCGGCGCCGAAGGCGAGGAACAGGCCGGCGAGCAGCGAGCCGAAAGTGGCGATCAGGATGATCAGGCGGCGGTCGAACCGATCGGAATAGTGGCCGAGCGGATATTGCAACACGACGCCGCCGATGATGCCGGCGCTCATGAAGGTGGCGATCGCGGTCACCGAAAGGCCGATGCCCTGCGCATAGATCGGCCCGAGCGAGCGGAAGGCGGCGTTGGTCAGGCCGACGACGATGCAGCCGACGGTCGCGAGTGGCGAGATGTTCCAGAGCGCCTTGACGTCGAAGCGGATCGCCTCCGGCGCCACCGGGCTTGAACGGTCGGCAAAGGAGATCGGCACCAGCGACAGCGTCAGCGCCATGGAGATGATGGCAAAGAGCTCGAAGCCGCCAAGCCCGATGCCTGGAATCACATATTGCGCCGCCGTGACCGAACCGAGGTCGACGAGGCGATAGACGGAAAGCGTGCGGGCCCGGTTGGCATTGGTGACGCTGGCGTTCAGCCAGCTCTCGACCGTTGCGAACAGGCAGGCAAAACAGATGCCGGCCAGAAGCCGCATCAGGAACCACATCAGCGGATTGATGACGAGCACCATGGAAATGGCGGCCGCTGACGCGATCGCCGCCATCGCCGAGAAGGTGCGGATATGGCCGATCGAGCGCAGGATGCGGGTGACGTAGACGCAGCCGAGCGCGAAGCCGATATTGTAGCCGGCGCCGATGACCCCGATAAGCGATGTCGAGAACCCTTCTTCGAGTGCACGCAGCGAGATGAAGGTGCCTTGCAGGCCGTTGCCGCCGATGAGGATGCCTGCGGTGACGAGGAGGGGGATGAGCGGGCGAATCTGAGACATGGGGCAGGCGACATCCGGGAAGGCGGCCACGACTCGGGTGGGATCACTGTCGGGCCTTGCTCATGTGTAGCCCCGCATTTTGCCGCCGGACAGTCCCGAATTGTGACGATTGCCGTTCTTTTCGCGGCATTTCACCCGCCTTCTGTTACAAGCGGTCTTGGACTGGCTCCTGCCTTCGTTTACAACGCACCTCCATCGGGGGCGGCAGCGGGCGCTGCAGCTTGACAAAGGCTGCGCATCATGCGCTTTTCCGCCCGATTTTGACCATGTTGCCGCGCGCTGTGTCCCACGAGCTTGCGCGGCCCTTTGCAATTCCGGGATAAGACGATGCACCGTTACCGCAGCCACACCTGTGCCGCCCTCCGCAAGTCGGATGTCGGCTCCACCGTTCGCCTTTCGGGCTGGGTCCACCGCGTCCGCGACCATGGCGGCCTGCTCTTCATCGACCTGCGTGACCACTACGGTATCACCCAGGTCGTCGCCGATCCCGACAGCCCGGCCTTCAAGGCGGCCGAGACCGTTCGCGGCGAATGGGTCGTGCGCATTGACGGCCTCGTCAAGGCGCGCATGGACGATACCGTCAACAAGGGCATGCCGACCGGCGAAATCGAGCTCTATGCGCAGGAGATCGAAGTTCTCTCCGCCGCCAAGGAACTGCCGCTGCCGGTCTTCGGCGAGCCCGACTATCCGGAAGACGTACGCCTCAAGTACCGCTTCCTCGACCTTCGCCGCGACACGCTGCACAAGAACATCGTCAAGCGCACCCAGATCATCTCGTCGATGCGCCGCCACATGGGCGACGTCGGCTTTACCGAATACACGACCCCGATCCTGACGGCCTCGTCGCCGGAAGGCGCGCGCGACTTCCTCGTGCCGTCGCGTATCCACCCGGGCAGCTTCTACGCCTTGCCGCAGGCCCCGCAGCAGTACAAGCAGCTCTTGATGGTGGCCGGCTTCGACCGCTATTTCCAGATCGCACCGTGCTTCCGCGATGAAGACCCGCGCGCAGACCGCCTGCCGGGCGAATTCTACCAGCTCGACCTGGAAATGAGCTTCGTCGAGCAGGAAGACGTCTGGTCGACCATGGAGCCGGTCATCCGCGACATCTTCGTCGAGTTTGCCGACGGCAAGCCGGTAACCGAGAAGTTCCCGCGCATTCCTTACGACACGGCGATCCGCAAGTACGGCTCCGACAAGCCGGACCTGCGCAACCCGATCGAGATGCAGGCAGTGACCGAACACTTCGCCGGTTCCGGCTTCAAGGTCTTCGCGAACATGATCGCGTCGAACCCGAAGGTCGAAGTCTGGGCGATCCCGGCCAAGACCGGTGGCTCGCGCGCCTTCTGCGACCGCATGAACGCCTGGGCGCAGAGCCAGGGCCAGCCGGGCCTCGGCTACATCTTTTGGCGCAAGGAAGGCGAAAAGCTCGAAGGCGCCGGCCCGCTCGCCAAGAACATCGGCGAAGAGCGCACGGATGCGATCCGCACCCAGCTCGGCCTTGACGACGGCGACGCCTGCTTCTTCGTCGCCGGCGATCCCACGAAGTTCTACAAGTTTGCCGGCGAAGCCCGCACCCGCGCCGGCGAGGAACTGAACCTCGTCGACCGTGACCGCTACGAATTCTGCTGGATCGTCGACTTCCCGTTCTACGAATGGCTGGAAGACGAAAAGAAGATCGACTTCGCCCACAACCCCTTCTCGATGCCGCAGGGCGGCCTCGAGGCGCTGAACACCGAAGATCCCCTGTCGCTCAAGGCCTACCAGTACGACATGGTCTGCAACGGCTTTGAAATCGCCTCGGGCTCGATCCGTAACCAGCTTCCGGAAGTGATGGTCAAGGCGTTCGAACTGACCGGCAAGTCGCAGCAGGAAGTCGAAGACCAGTTCGGCGGCCTCTACCGCGCCTTCCAGTACGGCGCACCGCCGCATGGCGGCATGGCGTTTGGCATCGACCGCATCGTCATGCTGCTCGTCGGCGCCAAGAACCTGCGCGAGATCTCGATCTTCCCGATGAACCAGCAGGCGGTCGACCTCCTGATGGGCGCACCGTCCGAAGCGACGCCGGCCCAGTTGCGCGAACTGGCGATCCGCCCGATCCCGCAGAAGAAGGACTAAGGTCGAACGGACCTGATCCCAAAGAGAAAGCCCGGCGATCGTCTCGCCGGGCTTTTTCTTTGCCTGCTCCAGATGTCCGTTCAGTGCCTGCCGTAGACGGCGTCGCGAACATCGCGGGTGAACGGCCCCCACATGCCCTCGAAGGTCGTGTTGGTCATGGCGACGACGGTAATCTTCTCGACCGGATCGACGAACCAGTTGTGACCGTAGGCGCCGCCCCACTGGATCGTGCCCTTCGATTGCGGCGTGGCGCCGGCCTTGGGATCGACGAGCACGGCCCAGCCATAGCCGAAGCCCCAGCCGGGCCCTTGCGTCTGAGCCTCAGGCCCGGTCTGATCCTGCATCATCGTCCTCACCGTCTCTGCCGACAGGATAGGGCTGCCGCCCTTGCGGATGGCTTCGAGGAAGGTCAGCACATCCTTGGCCGTCCCCGCCATGCCGGCCCCACCCGAGGGGAATTGCTTGGCGTCGAGGATGCGGTCCGGCGAGAACGTCAGTTTGCCTTCGCCGATCGGCACGGGGATGCTTCCCTCCATGCGCTTCGGTTCGGGCGAGTCGTCGAAATAGGCGGCGGTCAATCTCTCCGACGGCTTTGTCGAGAAACCGGCGTCGGTCAGCGACAGCGGGGCGACGACGAGTTCATTGACTGCCTTGTCTAGCGTCTTGCCGGTTGCCTTCTCGATGACGCTACCAAGCACGTCGATCGCCAGCGAATAGCGAAAGGCCTTGCCCGGTTCGGAGGCGAGCGGGACGCTGGCGAGACGCTTCAGGTTTTCGTCGAGCGAGAGATCGGTGAGATCGAGGCCGTCGGAAACGCCGGCCTTGGCATAGCTGCCGCCGGGCGGCTGGAAGAAGCCGTATTCGAGCCCTGCCGTATGGTTGAGCAGATGGCGGACGAGGATCGTCGCCGGGTTGCCGTCAAAGGTCGGCGTGAAGTCGGGAAGCCATTTGCTGACCGGATCGTCGAGCGTGATCCGGCCCTCTTCGACAAGGCGCATGGCCGCCGCCGTCACGAAAGGTTTCGTGACCGAGGCAAAGCGGAAAATGTCGTTCTCCTTCATCGCGCGGCCGGCCTCCCGGTCGGCGAGCCCCGCGGCGCGTGAATAGACAAGTTGCCCGTCGCGGGCGACGAGGATCACGGCGCCGACGATGCGCTTGTCGGCGATCGCCTGATCGATGACTGGGTCGAGCCGTGCGCTCAGCGATGTGTTCTGATTGTCGGCCAGTGCAGGGGAGGCGACCAGCAAAGCGAGCAGTGCGGCGGCTTTCAGATGGAGACTCATTGGACAAATCCCTCTATAATCACAATGACCATTCCTGAATACGCCAGGTGTTGAGAGAATTCTAGAGTGACCATTGTGGAAAATGATGCGACTTTGGTATCGCCTTCGCGCCGCCGCGGGCGACCGCGCGCTTTCGATCGCGACGTGGCACTGGCCGCTGCCGGCGAAACCTTCTGGCGGCTTGGCTACGAAGGCGCGTCGATCGCCGATCTCACGGCCGCCATGGGGATCACGCCGCAGAGCCTCTACGCGGCATTCACCTCAAAGGCGGATCTCTATCGCGAGGCGCTCGAACAATATCGGCGCGAGGAGGGGGCGGCCGCCGGCCGCAATCTTGCCGGCAAAGGGCACGTGGTCGAGGTGATCGGCAAGTTGCTGCGCGCGTCGGCCCATGAGTTTACCCGCCCCGGGCGCCCGAAAGGCTGCATGATCTCAACCGCGGTGCTCACCTGCGCCGTCGAGAACCAGGCGATCGCAAGCCACGTCTCGGCCCTGCGCAGCGAAACGCTGGCGCTGCTGGAGGCGCGCTTCCGGCAGGGCATAGCGGATGGAGAACTGCGCGCGGACACCGATGCCGGAGGCCTCGCGCGCTTCGTCGGCGCCATCCTTCAGGGCATGACGGTCCAGGCGCAGGACAGCGCCGGCGAAGCGGACCTGCTGCCGATCGCTGAGCTTGCCATTGCCGAGGTCGGGCGCCACCGGCAGCCGTCCGGCTAGGCGGCCGACCGCCGGGTGCGGGTCAGAAATCCATGCCCGGGCCGGGTGGTGGCGTGGGCCCGTTCTTCTTCGCTTTTTCGGCGACCATGGCTTCGGTCGTCACAAGCAGGCCGGCGACGGACGCCGCATCCTGTAGCGCTGCCCGCACGACCTTCGCCGGATCGATGACGCCCATGCGGTATAGATCGCCATATTCCCCGGTCTGCGCGTTCCAACCCTGGGCGAAGTCGCTCATCTCCCGAAGTTTGCCGACGATGACCGAGCCCTCGGCGCCGGCGTTTTCGGCGATCTGGCGCACCGGCGCCTCCAGCGCCCGCCGCACGATCTCGACGCCGACGCGTTGGTCGTCGTTTTCGGGCTTGAGCCCATCGAGCGCGTGGACGACCCGGAGCAGTGCGACGCCGCCGCCAGGCAGAATGCCTTCCTCCACCGCGGCCCGGGTCGCATGCAGCGCGTCGTCGACCCGGTCCTTCTTTTCCTTCACTTCCACTTCTGTCGAGCCGCCCACCCGGATCACCGCGACGCCGCCGGCAAGCTTGGCCAGCCGTTCCTGCAGTTTCTCGCGATCGTAGTCGGAGGTCGTTTCCTCGATCTGCGCCTTGATCTGGCCGACACGCCCGTCGATGTCCGCCTTGGTGCCGGCGCCGTCGACGATGGTGGTGTCTTCCTTCTCGACCATCACCCGCTTGGCCCGCCCGAGATTGGCGAGCGTCACGTTATCGAGCTTGATGCCGAGGTCTTCGGAGATGACGGTGCCGCCTGTCAGGATTGCGATGTCTTCGAGCATCGCCTTGCGCCGGTCGCCGAAGCCCGGCGCCTTGACGGCGGCGATCTTCAGCCCACCGCGCAGCTTGTTGACGACCAGCGTCGCCAGCGCTTCGCCTTCCACATCCTCGGCGATGATCAACAGCGGCCGGCTTGCCTGGATCACCGCTTCGAGGATCGGGATCATCGCCTGCAGGTTGGAAAGCTTCTTTTCGTGAATGAGGATGTAGGGGTCTTCGAATTCTACCCGCATCTTCTCCTGGTCGGTGACGAAATAGGGGGAGAGATATCCCCGGTCGAATTGCATGCCTTCGACGATCTCCAGCTCGATTTCCGCGGTTTTCGCCTCCTCGACCGTGATCACGCCTTCGTTGCCGACACGCTCCATGGCCTTAGCCAGATAGCTTCCGATTTCGGCGTCGCCGTTGGCCGAGATCGTGCCCACCTGTGCGATCTCCTCATTGTTGGAAATCTTGCGCGCATGGGTCTTCAGTTTCGCGACGATCGCGTCGACGGCGAGATCGATGCCGCGTTTCAGGTCCATCGGATTCATGCCGGACGCGATCGCCTTGACGCCTTCCTTGACGATGGCCTGCGCGAGCACGGTGGCCGTCGTCGTGCCGTCGCCGGCCACGTCGCTGGTGCGCGACGCGACCTCCCGCAGCATCTGCGCGCCCATGTTCTCGAACTTGTCGTCGAGCTCGATCTCCTTGGCGACCGACACGCCGTCCTTGGTGATGCGCGGCGCGCCGAAGGCGCGTTCGATGACGACGTTGCGGCCCTTCGGGCCGAGCGTGACCTTGACCGCATCGGCGAGAATGTCGACGCCGCGCAGCATCCGATCGCGGGCATCGCTACTGAACCTGACTTCCTTGGCAGCCATTGTGGACCTCCCTCAACACGAACATATGGCCTCACGCACCCAGCCGCCCGGCAGGCGGCTTGCAATCGGACTTACCCGGCAAGCAGTTGTCTTCGACTACAGTTCGAAATTCCGCTCTTCTTCGTTGTCCGGGGTCAAGATATCGATCAGCGCCGCAACGCGTCCGGCCGGCAGATGGCGGCCTTCCCCGATCAGCGCTTCATCGTTGTTGACCCAGGCGATCGCCTCTGCGAGCTCGCCGGCCGTTGCGCCGGTCGCAAGCAGTTCGGCCATCAGCGTCTCGTCGACCGGGCCAAGGATGGCTGTAATGTCCGCCTGCTTCAGTCCCATGGCTATCTCCTTCCGTTTTATCGGTCAGGAACAGGGAATTCGGTTCTTGGCGAGATAAATAGGCCAGACCCGGCCGGCATCAAGCGGCGATCGCAAAGCCGACATGCAGGCGCACCAAAAGGCGCGAGCAAGCTTCACTGCGGCCGAAGCGCGTTGTCGAGGAAGTACCATTGGTCGAGATGGGCGCGAACGACCGGCTCGATCGTGTCGTTCAGCAGCTGCATGTCGTCCAGCAGCCGGGCATTGGGGTGCGCGTCCTCCGGCAGCCTTATCGGCGGCAAGGCCGTGCATTCGAAGCGGAAGTCGTCGGTACGAAGGCCGTACCAGGGGCAGATCGTGGCGCCCGTCATGCGCGCTAGCCGTATGGCGATCGCGATGTTGCCTTCCTGATGCGGCCGGCGGCCGAAGAACGGCCCGCGGATTATGCCGCCAAACCCTTCGTCGCAGAAGATGCTGACAACGCCGCCGCCTTTCAGAACCTTCAGCGCTGGCCGGATCCCGTCCATTCCCGGAGGCAGAAACTGCAGGCCCGCCTTGCTGCGCACCCGGCCGGCGATCCATGCCTTGGCCCGGCCCTTGGGTGGCACGTAGAAGGCATGCGGCTGGAGACCAAGCTTGCGGAATGCGATCGTGCCCACTTCCCAGTTACCGAGATGCAGGCCGACGAGAATGACCGGGCCGTGGTTCGCCGCCTCACGGATGGGCGCAAGGCCATCGGTCTTCAGCCGCTCCGGCCGTCGCTGCAATCGGTTGACGACGGAGAACTCCGTCATCAAGCGCCCTTGGGCCCGGCAGTTTTCGAGAAACAGTGCCTCGCGCTGCTGGGCGTCAAGGTCCGGCCGCAACTGTTCGATGGTTTCGCGGGCGCGGCGCGTTGCCACCTTGTGGAAGCGCGGGACCATGAAGAGGCCGAGCCCTGCCCCGAGCCTGGAGCAGGCGTCCATCGGCAGCAGCTTCATGCCGAAATGGGCGACGATGTTGGCGACGTTCCAGATGTTGTCGGTGATCCAATAGCGCCGGAAGGCCCGCGCCCTGTCGCCACCCGCCAGGGCATCGGCGAGCCGCGGGGCGCTTTCCTCGGCGAAGATCCATGCCCTGCGCTTACCGATCGGCTGCGCCGCGTGCGGATCATCCGGCGCCATGCGACGGGGCCTCTCGCTTGTGCAAGGTAACCGGCAGGCCATTCTTCGGCCTGAGCGTCAGGCGGCAGATCGGCTCGACCGCATGGCGCTGGCTCACACGAACCCGGTAGCGCTGCGCGATGATCGCCAGGCAGAGGATCGCTTCGGTCAGGCCGAAATGCAGGCCGGGGCAGACGCGTGGTCCGCTGGCAAAGGGGATGAAGCTGTAGGGCGTCGGGCGGCGGCCTTCGGTGAACCGCTCCGGATGGAAGTGGTGTGGATCCTGGAACAGGCTTTCAGTCCGGTGGAGAAGCCACGGCACGATCAAAACGAGCGAGCCCGGCTCGGCGGCAACGTCGCCGATCATGTCCGCCTCGCGCGTCTGCCGCGCCAGGATCGGCACCGGCGGGTAGAGGCGAAGCGTTTCTTCGATGACCGCGCGGCACCATTCGAGCTGCGGCACGTCGTCGATCGTCGGTGTCCGGTCGCCGCAGACCCTGGCGATTTCGTCGTGCACGGCCTTCTCGACCCAGCCGGCCTTTGAGAGCAGATACCAGGTCCAGGTCAGCGTCGCCGCCGTCGTCTCGTGGCCGGCCATGAAGATGGTTGCGGCCTCGTTGCGCAAGGCGACGACATCGAGTTTCAGTTCCGGGTTTCGTTGCTGGCGGCGGATCAGCAGCTCGACCATCGAATTGTGGTCGCCGCGTCCGGCCAGGTGATCCTCCACCACCTTGTCGATGGTTGCGTGGATGCGCTTGACCGAACGACGCAGGCTCGGTGTGCGCAGCACCGGCAAGCCATCGTCGAAGCCGAGGAAGTAGCCGATGTTGATGGAATCGACCAGGGACTGGTAGCTGGTGAAGCCCTCGGTCACGGCCGCGGCACTGTCGTCGCCGAGCTGGTTGCCGAAGACACTGCGCGCGATGATCTCGGCGGTCAGTCCGGCCATTTCGTGCAGAGCGTTGACCTCGGCGCCATCGGGCATGCGGTTCCAGCGCTCGACCAGTTCGCTGGTCGTATTTTCCATGACCGGTCCGAAGGAGGGGACCCGTTTGGCGTGGACGATGTCTGCCACCAGCGGCCGGCGCTGCTTCCAGGTGTCTCCGTCCGAAATGAACAGCCCGTCGCCCAGCAGGAATTCGAGTGCCCGGCGCATCTGCGGGCTCTTGCGTTCGAAGTTTTCGTGGCGCTTGACGACGACCTGGCGGATCAGGTCGGGCGAATTGACAACGATGATCTGCCGCCCGAGGATCTTGGTCTGCGAGACCTTTTCGGCATAGTCGCTCGCCCGCCAGATCGACAGGAAATCCGTCCGCGCCTGAAGCAACAGCCGCAGCGGCTTACCCGGCGGGCCTGTGTAGTAATCGGCTCGGACGGGCGCGAATTTCCCCTCCAGCAATTCTTCGGTGAAATTTACAGACTGCTGGAGCCAGGCGAGCATTTACGTCCGATCTGCCGTAACGTGGAGACGATATTCGGGCATGTATTTGTATATTTTGCACAAAGTCCGAGACGTCCCGGTCGAGGCTTAAATGCTCTCAAGTTCGCTGGAAGTCGGACTCTGAATTGCCTGAGGCTGGCATGCACGATTTCGATGAAAAACGCCATCGCCTTACGGTGAAAATTTCTTGGTGCAAGCAATAGCCGACCGGGAAGAAGCGTGCCCCGCAACCGGTGCGCGCTCCACAAGGGCGCCCGACGTGATCCGACTTTGCGGTTCGCAAGCAAAGGCGGAGCTTGTTCTTTCAGGGGAGGGGTGGCGGTGCGGGCTTCGGCTGGCGAAGTCCGCCGAGTGAATGCTGTGGGCCGCATGGGAGGCGGGGCGCGGCGCCATCAAACCTTGCGCGCCTGTCTCGGCGCGCAAGGCTGGTCGTCATCTTGGTCTCTCCCGGGCTCGGCTGAGGCCGGGAGAAACCTGAACGATTAGTCGTTCGCCGTTACCTTGACGCCGAGCACCGACGGGATGGTGTTCGGCGCGCCCATGGCGGCGCCCATGATCATCGGGAACGGAACCGGCTTTTCCGGAGCGGCGCTGATCGTCAGGCTCTTCGGGCCGTCGAGATAGGCGTTGACGGCGGCCGACACCTGGTTCTGCAGTTCCGGCACGTTGAGTTGCGCCATCATGATCGGAACCAGGCCCTTCAGCGACTGCGCCATCTGCTCGCCGGAAACACCCTGCTGCGAACCTGCATAGTCGAGCGCCTTCTTGGTGATCGACGCGTCGTCGAAGCGGATTTCGGCACTGTTGAAGGTCAGCTGCTGCATGAGGCCCATCATGGCGAGACCCATGGCCTGGTTGGCCTCTTCCTTGTTCGGGTTGGCTTCGGCAGCCTTCATCGCTTCCTGCATCGACTTGACGAAGGCAAGCGTGTAGCCGGAGATGTCGAGAGCGAAGTTCAGCCGGCCGACATTCTTGAAGTCGAGGGCATATTCTTCGAGTGCGACATTGCCGCTTTCGACTTCCCAGCTGCCCTTCATCGTCAGGGCGCCGTCGATGGTGGTGAGGCCGAGCTTTTCGATCGCCTCCTTGCTCTTGGCGTCTTCGACCGACGACAGGTCGGCCTTTATGCCGGACGCAGTCGCGTCGAAGTCGAAGCCGGCGTCATTCTCTTGGCGCGCGAGGTTGGCTTCGGTGCTTTCGAGCGAGAAGACTTCCTTGCCCTTGGAGCTGACGGCGATCGGGCCGGTGCTGGCGCTTTCATAGAGAAGGATGTCGTTGATCGTTCCGCCGGTCGCATTGGCCGGGATCGTCAGGCCGGAGAGCAGGATGTCCTTGACGGAAATGGCACCCTCGTCCTGGCTGACATTGACGTCGGGGAACGAAACGGTTTCGGCGTAATAGCCGCCGCCTTCGGTTTCCTCGACGCCTTCGAAGGTCAGGTCCCCGATCTTCAGGTCCACCGCTTCGCCCGGCTGGCTTGCGACCTTGAGCTTCACGCCGGTCACCGTCACCTTGTCGCCGTCGACTTCGGCCTTGTCGTAGGTGAGCGAGGTGCCGTTCGCGTTCGTCGCTGCGTCGAGCTTCTTCATCAGATCGGCGCCATCGAGCGCGAAGGCCGGGCCGGTAAGCGTGAGGAGCGCGGCGCTCGCCATCATCAGGCGGATCTTGCGCGTGTGCATCATTTCGAGTTCCTTCGTGAAAATCTTTGATTGTGTAGCTGTTTTAAGAAGATAAGGCGTCGCTGATCTGGTTCCTTTGGCGAAGGGCTTCAACTGTAGGCGCTTGGCAGCATTCGTCTTTGTCGGCGGCGCGCTGCCGCCATTTCCATCTGCCAATGCGCGTCCTGCGATCCCCCTTGCAAATCGTCCAAATCAACTCCAGCCGAAGCTATTACGAAACAGGGCGAAATTATATTCGCTTGGGCGAACCGCACATGTTCCTGCTCGGGCATGCTTTCCGGGACGTTACCTGGCGGCAGCCTCCGACGCATAGCGGCGCGACCGTTGCACGAACATTGCGCCGGGGCAAGCGGATCGGTGCGGCGGCCGGTTATTTGACGCGCAGGGGTTCTCCACAAGCGCAAGCCCTGAAAACCTTGCCGTTCCGGGTTTGTTGCGCTAGCAAGAACCTATGGGACAAAGCCTCAATCCCCCGTCAGGCGGGGACGATCACATTCAGCCGGTTGACCTCAAGGCGGCGCTGGAAGAGCGTTACCTCGCCTATGCCTTGTCGACCATCATGCACCGCGCGCTTCCGGACGTTCGCGACGGGCTGAAGCCCGTGCACCGCCGCATCGTGCATGCGATGAGCGAGATGGGGCTGCGCCCCAACTCCTCGTTCAAGAAATGCGCACGTATCGTCGGCGACGTGATGGGCAAGTTCCATCCGCACGGCGACGCGTCGATCTATGATGCGCTGGTGCGCCTGTCGCAGGAATTTGCGATCCGCTATCCGCTGGTCGACGGCCAGGGCAACTTCGGCAACATCGACGGCGATAACGCCGCGGCGATGCGCTACACCGAAGCCAAGATGACGGACGTCTGCTCGCTGCTCCTGGAAGGCATCGACCAGGACGCGGTGGATTTTCGCCCGACCTACAACGAGGAAGACCAGGAGCCGACCGTGCTCCCCGGCGCCTTCCCGAACCTTCTCGCCAACGGCGCGACGGGCATCGCCGTCGGCATGGCCACCTCGATCCCGCCGCACAACGCGCATGAACTGTGCGACGCGGCGCTGCATCTCATCCGTCATCCCGAGGCGACCGTCGAGGATCTGCTTTACGATCCGGCCAACCCGCAAAAGGGCGGGATCGAAGGGCCCGACTTCCCGACCGGCGGCGTGATCGTCGAGGGCCGGGAAAGCATGGCCGAGTCCTACCGCACCGGTCGTGGCGGTTTCCGTGTCCGTGCCCGCTGGGCGCAGGAAGAGCTTGGGCGCGGTGGCTACCAGATCGTCGTCACCGAGATCCCGTACCAGGTGCAGAAGTCGCGCCTGATCGAAAAGATTGCCGAGCTGCTGATCGCCCGCAAGCTGCCGCTGCTCGAAGACATCCGCGACGAATCGGCCGAAGACATCCGCATCGTCCTCGTGCCGAAGAGCCGTTCGGTCGATGCCGGCATCCTGATGGAATCGCTGTTCAAGCTGACCGAGCTCGAAAGCCGCATTCCGCTCAACATGAACGTGCTGTCCATGGGGCGCGTGCCGCGGGTCATGGCGCTGAACGAAGTGCTGTCGGAATGGCTGGCGCATCGCCGTGAAGTGCTGCAGCGCCGCTCGCGCCACCGGTTGGCCGCGATCGACCGCCGGCTTGAAATCCTCGGCGGCTACCTTGTCGCCTACCTGAACATCGACGAAGTCATTCGCATCATCCGCGAAGAGGATGAGCCGAAGACGGTCATGATGGAGCGGTTCTCGCTCACCGATCTCCAGGCCGAGTCGATCCTCAACATGCGCCTGCGCTCCTTGCGCAAGCTCGAGGAATTCGAGATCCGCACCGAGTTCGATGCGCTCTCGAAGGAGAAGGCCGAGATCGAGGCACTGCTCGCCTCCGACGAAAAGCAATGGCAGACCGTCGCCTGGGAAATCGGCGAAGTCAAAAAGAAGTTTGCCAAGGCGACCGAGATCGGCAAGCGCCGCAGCACCTTTGCCGACGCGCCGGAAGCCGACGTCGAAGCGATCCAGCAGGCGATGATCGAGAAGGAACCGATCACCGTCGTCATCTCTGAAAAGGGCTGGATCCGCGCGCTGAAGGGCCACATCTCCGACACGTCGTCACTCCAGTTCAAGGAGGGCGATGCGCTGAAGGTGGCGTTCCCGGCGCAGACGACCGACAAGATCCTCGTCTTCACGACAGGCGGTAAGGTCTACACGCTCGGCGGTGACAAGCTGCCCGGCGGTCGCGGCCATGGCGAGCCGCTGCGCATCATCGTCGACATGGAGACCGACCAGGACGTTCTGACGGCCTTCGTTCACGATCCGGCGCGCAAGCTTATCGTCGCCTCGGTTGCCGGCAATGGCTTCGTCGTCACCGAAAGCGATATCGTCGCCAATACCCGCAAGGGCAAGCAGGTGATGAACGTCTCGGGCAGCGACGAAGCGAAGCTGGTCGTTCCGGTCAAGGGCGATCACGTGGCCGTCGTCGGCGAAAACCGCAAGCTGGTCGTCTTCCCGCTCGTGCAGATCCCCGAGATGGCGCGCGGCAAGGGCGTGCGGCTGCAGCGCTACAAGGATGGCGGCATCTCCGACATCCGCTGCTTCACGATCGCCGACGGTCTCGTCTGGGAAGACAGCGCCGGCCGGGTCTTTACCAAGACCAAGGACGAACTGATCGAATGGCAGGGCGACCGCGCGTCTGCCGGCCGCGTCGTTCCGAAGGGCTTCCCGCGCAGCGGCAAGTTCAGCGGCTGACCACGATAACGAGAGCCATGCGGTCTAACGACCGCGTGGCTTCTGTTTCGTTCCGGCGCAGTCTGGCGCGCGCTCTTAAATCATTGGAAATCCAAATGAAACGCAAGCGCAACTGGCGCTTGTAAGCCAGAAGGCTATAATGGATCACTGCGCATCCAACAGGGATGACAGCGATGCCGAATGCCACAACCCTTGATGATGTCCTGCTGGCGCTTGCCCACCCGGTTCGCCGCCGCACGTTCGAGATCCTTTTTGCCGGTGAGGCGCGCGTCGCCGACATAGCTGTGGCTGTCGCGGTAACCGGCGAAGAGTTGGAAACGCACATAACGCTTCTGGAGGCCGCTGGCCTCGTTACCCGCCTCAGGCGGCGCGATGGTGACGCCTTGATCGGCAATCCGGCGCCGCTCAGCGTCGCGGCCACCTGGATCAACACCAACCGCGAACTGTGGGTCATGCGCGTAGAGATGCCTGGCGTCCGCCCGGCTTCGCTCGGACAGCCGCAGGAACCGCTGCCGGTGCGCGATCGGGGTGTCGATCACAAGCGGCGTCGTCCGCGGCCGAGCGGTCAGCGCGACGACAAGTCTTAAACAGCAGTGCTATTCGGCGCAGGCGACGGCCGCTTTCAGCGACCGGCTGCGCATCTGCCAGAGCGAATGGCCGATCAGCGCGAAGATGAGGATCGAACCGCCGATCAGCGTCTGCGTTGTCGGTGTTTCGGCAAAGACCATCCACACCCAGATCGGCGCGAGAATGGTCTCGAGCAGATAGAACATGCCCACTTCCGGGGCTGAGAGATAACGTGGGCCCGTCGCAAGGCAGAAGAAGGCGAGCGGGATCATCACCAGGCCGTTGAAGAGGATGTAGCCGGGGGCGGCGATCGTGAAGCCGCCGGCCGGCAGCATCAGGAGCGCGACGGCTGCCGGAAAGATCGCCGTCACCAGCGGCACCAGCGCCATGTCGCGCTTGCTCGCGCGGCTGATCGTGATCGCGCTTGCCAGCAGAAATGCGGAGGATGCCGCCATGGCGTCGCCAAAGAGGTGGCCGCTTTCCAGCCCGTCCTGGACGATCAGCCCGACGCCGAGCACCATCACCAGCATGGTCACAAGCGTCGCATTCGATGGCCGCTCTTTTAGGAAGATCCACGAGAGGATGGCGGCGAACATCGAGGTGAAGGCGAGGATGAAGACCACATTTGCCGTGGAGGTGTTGAAGACGGCGAGCAGGAACGTGCAGGAATTGATGCCGTAGAAGATGCCGACCAGGAGGCCGGCCTTGCCGGGCATCAGGGAAATCTTCCGGCCCAGCACGCGGTTGAGCACGAACCAGGCGCCCAGCGCGATTACGAAGGTCGACAGGCTGCGCACGGCAAGCAGCGACCAGACGTCGCCGCCGGCGGATCGGATGAGCGGAATGTCGAAGGACAGAGCGAGGCCGCCGAGGCCGGTGATGGCAAGGCCGCGCCGGTGCATCGCGGCATCAGAAGATGAACTCAATTTCTAACCCGTTTTCGTAGGAGCGGCTTCCAGGGTGGTGTCTCCGCCTTCATAGCGCTCCCAGCCACGGGCCATAAGGTGCTCTTGCGGCAGAAACTTTGTTTTATACCCCATCTTGCGCGAGCCTTTGACCCAATAGCCAAGATAGACATGGGGAAGGCCGCGCTCCCGGGCGCGGCGAATGTGATCGAGAATCATGAAGGTGCCGAGCGAGCGCTCTTCCTGCGCCGGGTCGAAGAAGGAGTAGACCATCGACAGCCCGTCGCCCATGCGGTCGGTCAGCGCTGCAGCAATCAGCGGCCCGCGCGCCTTCTCGCTGATGCCGTCGCCTTCGACCCTCAGGCGATACTCGATGATCTTGGTGTGAACATGGGTGTCCTCGACCATCATCGCATAGTCGAGCACCGACATGTCCGACATGCCGCCCTTCTGGTGGCGTCGGTCGAGGTAACGGCGGAAGAGGTTGTACTGTTCGCTCGACGGCTCGGCCGCATACTCCGCCGAGATCACGTCGTGGTTGGCGGCAAGCACCCGGCGCATGGAGCGGGTGGGCTTGAACTCGTTGGCGAGGATGCGCACCGAAATACAGGCGCGACAGGTTTCGCAGGCAGGACGGTAAGCAATGTTCTGCGAGCGGCGGAAGCCGCCTTGCGTCAGGAGATCGTTGAGCTCGGGCGCGCGCTCACCCACCATGTGGGTGAACACCTTCCGCTCCATCTCGTTCGGCAGATAAGGGCAGGCTGCCGGTGCAGTCAGGTAAAATTGCGGAGACGGTGCGGTCTGTGTGTTCATCGAGTGCGGAGGTCACTCTTCGCGCTGTGGTTCATGACAGTAGCATGGCGCAAGAATGGAAAACGTCAACTCACTCGTTTGCCGCTTCCGTCTGCGCCTGCCGATATTTTAGGTGTGACCACAATAGGTGGCGGCGGTAAGGCGGAAGACGCCGCCTTACGCTTTCAGCTCGGTTGCCTGCGCCGGTTTCAATACATGTCGCGGCGCACCGTGACGGTGCCGATCAGCAGGTCATGCAGCAGGCGGCTGCGGTCGGTGAAAAGACCGATCAGCAGGATCAGCGGCGTCAACAGCGCGTTGGCGATCCAGAAGATGACGAGGTGGACGATCGCCGTCAGGAAGTCCATCGGGCGCCCGTCGGTTCGGGCAATCGCCAGGCCCATCACGCGCATGCCGGGAGAGGCCTGTTCGCGGCCACCGACCGTAAGCCCGAAATAGAGCATGGCGACGATCGCAAAGAGCGCCGGATACAGCATGAAGCCGAGGCCGAGCGTCAGGATGCCGAGGAAGAAGACGACGACCGCCGCGGGGATCCACAGAAGCGCGATGATCGCGTAATCGATCAGAAAGGCAAAGACGCGTCGCGACAGCACGCCCTGATAGGCGCGCCAGTCATTGCTCGGCAGCCTC
Organism: Ensifer sp. NPDC090286; assembly: GCF_044769565.1. Lineage (NCBI taxonomy): Bacteria > Pseudomonadati > Pseudomonadota > Alphaproteobacteria > Hyphomicrobiales > Rhizobiaceae > Ensifer > Ensifer sp. NPDC090286. Next base: position 159,732 of record NZ_JBIVYF010000001.1, read on the forward strand.
AGTTCTTCGTTGTGCATGGTCATCGGTCAAAAGCCTCGTTTGGTTGCAGCAAGGATATGGGATGGCATTCCCTGCAAAACAAGGATCTGGGCCCGGATCAAGCGGAGCGTTTCAGCGGCCTTTGGCGAGGATGCGGGCCACTTCGACGGCGAAGTAGCTAAGGATGCCGTCGCAGCCGGCGCGCTTGAAGGCGAGCAGCGTTTCGAGCATCACCTTTTCGCCGTCGATCCAGCCGTTGGCAGCCGCGGCCTTCACCTGCGAGTACTCGCCGGACACCTGATAGGCGAAGACCGGCAGGCCGAAGGCTTTCTTCATCCGCCAGCAGATGTCGAGATAGGGAAGGCCTGGCTTTACCATCAGCATGTCGGCGCCTTCCTCGACGTCGAGGGCTGCGTCGCGGATCGCCTCGGTGCCGTTGGCCGGGTCGATGTAATAGGTCTTCTTGTCGCCTTTCAGAAGGCCGCCGGTGCCGATCGCCTCGCGATAGGGGCCGTAGAAGCCGGAAGCGAACTTGGTCGCATAGGCCATGATGCCGACATTCTGGTGGCCGCTGGCGTCCAGCGCCTGGCGGATCGCGCCGATGCGACCGTCCATCATGTCCGAGGGGGCGATGATGTCGGAGCCGGCATCGGCCTGGGCGACGGCCGCGCGGGCGATCATCTCGACGGTCTCGTCGTTGACGATTTCGCCGTTGCGCAGGATCCCGTCATGGCCGTGGCTGGTGAAGGGATCGAGCGCGACATCGGTGATGATGCCGATTTCGGGCACGGCCTTCTTGAAGGCGCGGGTTGCCTGGTTGATCAAGTTGTCGGCGGCAAGACTGTTGGAGCCGGTCTCGTCGCGCAGCGACAGGTCGATGTTGGGGAAGGTGGCGATGGCCGGGATGCCGAGATCGGCCGCTTCTTTCACCGCCTCGACCGCTTTGTCGATGCTCATTCGGTTGACGCCCGGCATCGCATCGATCGGCTGGACGATATTGCTTCCCGGCACGATGAAGATCGGCCAGATCAGGTCGTCGACGGTCAGGCGGTTTTCCTGCACCAGCCGGCGCGTCCAGTCGGCCTTGCGGTTGCGGCGCATGCGGCGGTGGCCGGTAACCCTGTCCACAAGATTTGTCCTGTCGTTCATCGCGCCGCGCCTTTCCCGTGAAAATCGTCGATAGGCAAGCGCTTTATCATGGGCTGGCCGTCATTGGGAACCGCGCGGCCGGCGAACGGGCTGCGGCATTTCTTCCCTTTAAGGGTGGCCGCGGGGGAGGGGAGGCCGTGATGCCGCTGGCGGATGGCAAAGACCCGCCCTATCTTGCCGCCCATGCTTCATGATTCTGCCCATGTGCCGAAACCGTCGCTGACCGAGATCCTCTTCGGTCTCTTCCTGCGTCTGGTCTCCGCTTCATGTATCTGGTTCGCGCTGAACTACTGGGCCATGCTGATTGGCTTTTCCCATGGCGGCGCCGGGCGCTTCGATCTCCTGACGCCGGAGTGGCGAGCGGCCGCAACCGCACTTGCCGTGATCTATCCGGTGGCTGCCCTCGGCCTGTGGCTGCTGGTCTCCTGGGGGCCTGTCGTCTGGGTGGTTGCGGCAGCGATCGAGGTCGTGATGTACGAGTACTATCCTGCCAGTTTCGGCGCCCGTCCGCTGCTGGTCGTGTTGCATGCGGCGGTCGCCGTTACCTTCGTTCTTTTCCGCGCGGCGATCTTCTATCAGCGCTGGCGGCTTGCCAGGCAGGTAAGAGTTGATTCACCCTGAGACAGGGTCGCCAAATGGCAAGCTCTTGTTAAGGCTGCGGTTTAAGTAGAATTTTAGACGTATTCGATAGGGTCTCACTCAAGGCGGGAAGACAAACAGACACCGCCAAACAAAACAGTGAGGCAGTCAAATGAACACCAAGATGAAGCCGCAGGCAGTTCAGGCCAGAGACCCCCAGGAAGAAACCATCCGCGGTCTCTACATGGAATCCCTTCACCTCGTCGAGCGTCTGCACCGCCGCCTGCTCGACGTCATCAAGGACGAGTTCGACCGCGAAGGTCGCAGCGACGTCAACGCCGTTCAGGCTCTGTTGCTCTTCAACATCGGCAACTCGGAACTGACCGCCGGTGAACTTCGCTCCCGCGGCTACTACCTCGGCTCGAACGTCTCCTACAACGTCAAGAAGCTCGTCGACCTCGGCCTGATCAACCATCAGCGCTCCCGCGTCGACCGTCGCTCGGTCCGCATCAGCCTGACGGAAGACGGCCAGGAAATCGCCGAAACCGTCGCCAAGCTTTACGAGCGCCACATCGGCTCGATCCAGAAGGTCGGCGGCATCGGTTCGGACGAGTTCACCCAGATGAACAAGCTCCTGCAGCGCCTCGATCGCTTCTGGAACGACTCGATCATGTACCGCCTCTGATCAAGGCAAACCTCCAGTTCAAGGGTCGGGCGCAATCCCTGCGTGTCCGACCTTTGCCATTTGCGGCACCCTGTCCTGTTGCCGAAAAGCTGCACAGCTGCGGCACGCTTTCCGCGCCTTCGCGCGATTTTTCAAGCCAAAAACATTAGCAAATCAGAATGTTGCCGTTTCCAATTCGGCTCCGGCTCCGTCGCGCCCAGCGAAAAGCAAAAGGCATGCCATGTCGCGGTTCAGCCTCGCCGAGACACGAATTGGCCATATTGCTATGACAGCGACGACGACATGCGGTAGGTGCGGCCACATGTTTTCTGGTGTGTGGATTCGTTTCGCGTTTCGCCTGCCGAATGAGGGTCCTCACTCGCGGCATCGTGAAATCTTGTGAGGGCAGGGTGGCTCGTTGGTTGACCTTTGTTAACCACGATCGTGTTAGGGCTGCGGCAACGTGCGTGTCAGCGCATAGGGCGCGTGCCAACGCATTGGGATGGTAGGATTATGTCGAAAAAGAATGGAATTGATGCATTCTCGCGCCGCGCCTTCTTGCGCTCGGCAGCAACCTTCGGCGCCGTGGCAGTCGCCGGCGCGGCAAGCGCACAGGACGCCCTGAACGAGATCATCAATTCGCCTCGCCGCGGCTCCTGGGACGACCAGTTTGACGCGAAAGGGGCATCGCGCACCGCGACGACGGTTGTTTCGAATACGCCTGTCTTCGGCCCGGAAACGATCGCTCACGTGCAGCAGGCGATCTTCGACTATCAGAACATCGTTTCGCAGGGCGGCTGGCCGTCGGTTCAGACCAGCGTCAAGCTCGAGCTCGGCGTCACCGACCCCTCCGTGCAGCAGCTCCGCCAGCGCCTGATGGTTTCCGGCGACCTGCCGCGCTCCGCCGGTGTCTCCTCGTCCTTCGACAGCTACGTCGAAGGCGCAGTCAAGCGCTTCCAGGCCCGCCACGGTCTGCCGGCAGACGGCGTCATCGGCGAGTACACGCTGAAGGCGATCAATGTCGATGCCAACACCCGCCTCGGCCAGCTTCAGACCAACCTCGTTCGCCTGCAGTCGATGTCGGGTGGGCTCGGCCGCCGCTACGTGATGGTCAACATCCCGGCCGCCTATATCGAAGCGGTGGAGAACGGCCGCGTGGCGCTGCGCCACACGGCGATCGTCGGCAAGATCGACCGCCAGTCGCCGATCCTCAACTCGAAGATTTACGAGGTCATCCTCAACCCTTACTGGACCGCGCCGCGCTCGATCATCCAGAAGGACATCATGCCGCTGATGCGCAAGGACCCGACCTATCTGGCGCGCAACTCGATCCGCCTGTTCGATGGCAGCGGCGCCGAAGTGTCGCCGGAAACCGTCGATTGGAACGCGGAAAAGGCGCCGAACCTGATGTTCCGTCAGGACCCGGGCAAGATCAACGCGATGTCGTCGACGAAGATCAACTTCCACAACGAGCATCAGGTCTACATGCACGACACGCCGCAGCAGGGCCTGTTCAACAAGCTCATGCGCTTCGAATCGTCGGGCTGCGTACGCGTGCAGAACGTGCGCGACCTTTCGACCTGGCTCCTGAAGGAAACGCCCGGCTGGTCGCGCCAGCAGATCGAGGCGACCATCAAGACCGGCGTCAACACGCCGATCACGCTTGCCGAGGAAGTGCCTGTTTTCTTCACCTACATCACCGCCTGGTCCGCCAAGGATGGCGTGGTTCAGTTCCGCGACGATATCTATCAGCGCGACGGTGCCACCGAACTCGCGCTTCAGACGCCCTATGGCGTCGAGCAGTCGGCCGGTTCGGTCGACCAGGACGCCTTGCCGCAATAGGCAGATTTGCGACACGAAATCGAAAAGCCGCGTTTCCCCTGGAAGCGCGGCTTTTTCATGCGCCGGACCCCGCGATATTTCGGCGCGGCAGATGGGGGAAATGACGCAAACCGCACAGCGGATATTGCTCTCTCCGTGCGAGGAAGTTAAAGAACTGCCACCCTTGAGAGGAGCCTCGCACCGATGCCTGAACAGACCAATGACGCTTTCTTCACCCGCTCTCTGGCCGACAGCGATCCGGACATCTTTGGTGCGATCGAGAAGGAGCTGGGTCGCCAGCGCCACGAGATCGAGCTGATCGCCTCCGAGAACATCGTTTCCCGCGCCGTGCTCGAAGCCCAGGGCTCGATCATGACCAACAAATATGCCGAGGGCTACCCGGGCAAGCGCTACTACGGCGGCTGCCAGTTCGTCGACATCGCCGAGGAACTGGCGATCGAGCGCGCCAAGAAGCTCTTCGGCGTCAACTTCGCCAACGTTCAGCCGAACTCCGGTTCGCAGATGAACCAGGCCGTGTTCCTGGCGCTCCTGCAGCCGGGCGACACCTTCATGGGCCTCGACCTCAATTCGGGCGGCCACCTGACGCACGGTTCGCCGGTCAACATGTCCGGCAAGTGGTTCAACGTCGTCTCCTACGGCGTGCGTGAAGACGACCACCTGCTTGACATGGACAACGTCGCCGAGCAGGCGCGCAAGCACAAGCCGAAGCTGATCATCGCCGGCGGCACCGCTTATTCGCGCATCTGGGACTGGAAGCGTTTCCGCGAGATCGCCGATGAAGTCGGCGCCTGGCTGATGGTCGACATGGCGCACATCGCCGGTCTCGTCGCCGGTGGCCAGCATCCGTCGCCGTTCCCCCATTGCCACGTGGCAACGACCACGACGCACAAGTCGCTTCGCGGCCCGCGCGGCGGCATGGTTCTGACCAACGACGAAGATATCGCCAAGAAGATCAACTCGGCCGTATTCCCGGGTCTCCAGGGTGGTCCGCTGATGCACGTCATCGCTGCGAAGGCTGTCGCCCTCGGCGAAGCGCTGCAGCCGTCGTTCAAGGACTATGCGGCCCAGGTCGTCAAGAACGCCCGCACGCTTGCCGAAACGCTGAAGGCCAACGGCCTCGACATCGTCTCGGGCGGTACGGACAACCACCTGATGCTCGTCGACCTGCGTAAGAAGAATGCAACCGGCAAGCGCGCGGAAGCCGCTCTCGGTCGTGCCTTCATCACCTGCAACAAGAACGGCATCCCGTTCGATCCTGAAAAGCCCTTCGTCACCTCGGGCGTCCGTCTCGGCACGCCGGCCGGCACGACCCGTGGCTTCAAGGAGGCCGAGTTCAAGGAAATCGGCGAGCGGATCGTCGAGGTTCTCGACGGCCTGAAGGTCGCGAACTCCGACGAGGGCAATGCTGCCGTCGAAGCGAGCGTGCGCGACAAGGTCGTCAAGCTGACCGACCGCTTCCCGATGTACGGCTACATGTGATCGGTCGCCCATGCGCTGCCCCTATTGCGGTTCTGAAGACAGTCAGGTGAAGGATTCCCGTCCGGCGGAGGACGGGAATGCCATTCGCCGCCGCCGGATTTGTCCGGATTGCGGAGGTCGTTTCACGACCTTCGAACGGGTGCAGTTGCGTGAGCTGATGATCATCAAGAAAACCGGTCGGAAGGTTCCTTTCGACCGGGACAAGCTTTTGCGCTCCTTCGAGATTGCGTTGCGCAAGCGCCCGGTCGATCGCGACCGCATCGAGCGGGCGGTTTCCGGCATCGTGCGCCGCCTCGAAAGCTCCGGCGAGACCGAGATCCCTTCGGAAGAAATCGGCCTGCAGGTGCTCGAAGCGCTGAAGAGCCTCGATGACGTGGCCTTCGTGCGCTACGCTTCGGTCTATCGCGATTTCTCCCATGCGGAGGATTTCGAGAAGGTCATCACCGAGATCAGCGCCAAGATCGCGCGCGATCCCGGCGAGTAGATTACGCTGGATAGAGCCATGACAGCGCCCAACCGTGAAGACGAGAGGTTCATGGCCGCGGCGCTGAGGCTGGCTCGCCACCATCTCGGACAGACATCCACCAATCCTTCCGTCGCCTGCCTGATCGTCAAGGACGGCGTTATCGTCGGCCGGGCCGTAACCGCGCGGAGCGGCCGCCCGCATGCCGAAACCCAGGCGCTGACCGAGGCCGGCGAGAAGGCGAGGGGTGCCACCGCCTACGTGACGCTCGAGCCTTGCTCCCATCACGGCAAGACGCCGCCCTGCGCCGATGCGCTCGTCGCCTCCGGTATATCCCGCGTGGTGATCTCGATCCTCGATCCGGACGTGCGGGTCGCAGGGCGCGGCGTCGTGCGCCTGCGCGATGCCGGCATTACCGTCGATATCGGTGTGCTCCCCGAGGACGGGCATCAGGCGCTTGAAGCCTACCTCATGCGCCAGGTCAGCCGACGTCCCTATGTGACTCTCAAGCTTGCCGTTTCGGCCGATGGCATGATCGGCCGCAAGGGCGAGGGGCAGGTGCGCATCACCGGTTCCATCTCCCGTGGTCAAGTACAGATGCTGCGGGCGGAGACCGACGCGATCCTGGTCGGGATCGGCACGGCTGCCGCCGACGATCCGGAATTGACCGTGCGCTTGCCGGGGCTCGAACATCGTTCGCCGCTGCGCATCGTTCTCGATCGCCGGCTCGACCTGCCGCTTTCCTCCAAACTCGTGTTAACGGCGCGAGAGGTCCCCGTCATCGTGGTCTCCAGCGACGGTTCCGGTGATGCTGATTCGGATGATAGCCGAGCAGCACGCAAGGCGGCCATGGAGGCGGCCGGCGTCGAGGTGCTCGAAGCCGGATCGATCGCCGACCTTCTTGCCGCACTCGCGTCCCGCGGTCTCTCCTCGCTGATGGTTGAAGGTGGTGCAGTGGCTGCGCGCGCCTTTCTCGATGCGAACCTTGTCGACCGCATCCAGCTCTACACCGGACCGGGGACCATTGGCGAAAACGGCATCGCATCCCCATTTGACCGTAAGTCCGTGCCCGCAGGCTTCCGCCGCGTCGCCGAGGCACGCTATGGCGACGATCTGTTCGAGGAATACGAAAGGGAAAACTGATGTTCACAGGCATTGTTACCGATATCGGCACCGTCGATTCAGTCACCCCGCTGAAGGAAGGCATCAAGCTGCGTGTTGCCACGCGCTACGACCCGAAGACGATCGACATGGGGGCCTCGATCGCCCATTCCGGCGTGTGCCTGACGGTGACGGCTTTGCCTAACGCCGGCAGCAACGAGCGCTGGTTCGAGGTCGAGGCCTGGGAAGAGGCGCTGCGGCTGACCACGATCGCTGGCTGGACGAAAGGGACGCGCATCAATCTCGAGCGGTCCTTGAAGATCGGCGACGAACTCGGTGGCCACCTGGTTTCCGGCCATGTCGACGACAAGGCGGAAATTCTGTCGGTGGAAGCGGAAGGCGACGCCGTGCGCTTTCGTCTGCGGGCGCCTGAGCATCTGGCAAAGTTCGTCGCTCCAAAGGGATCGGTCGCGCTAGACGGTACGTCGCTGACGGTCAACAAGGTGGCGGGCGCCGAATTCGACGTGCTCCTGATCCGCCATTCGCTGGAGGTCACGACCTGGGGCGAGCGCAAAGCCGGCGATTTCGTCAACTTCGAGGTTGACACCATGGCGCGCTACGCGGCGCGTCTCGCGGAGTTCCCGGCGCCAAAGCCGGAGTGAACTGACTTCCTCTTTCACCGAATGCAAACCGCCCCCGATCGGGGGCGGTTCTGGTTTCGGGAGATGTTGACGCTCAACGTACGTAGAGGGTCAGGCTGCCATCGGCCGCCTGTTCGGCGCCGGCAATGTTGTTCATCTCGACATTCTGCGCCTTCAGCTTGGCTGCAAGCGGCTTGTTGCCTTCGACGGCTGCGTGCAGGGACGAAAGCTGTTGCGGCGTGGCTTCGTTGATCCACGTGCGCGTCTGGCTCGATTCCTTCAGCGTATCCACGTCGACGACGTTGAAGTGATCGCCCTTGAAGTCGCGGACGGTGTGGTCGATTTCGGCCGGCCAGTTCATCGCGGTGCTTGCGGCATAGGAGATGCCGCCGAAGGAGAGGGCGGAGAGAGCAGCGATGACGGAAAGCTTGGCTATGCGGTTCATGGTCATGCTCCTTTGTTTGCCGCAACGAGGCGCAAGCCGGCCCGATACGGGAACGCGGAACCTTGCGGGTTTCCGGGCCGGTGAGGTTCGCCTATTGCGGCGGCCAGCAGGGTTCGTTTGCGGGTGTTGTCACCCGCAAGCAAAGGCGCTGGACTGTTTCGACTGATTGGTCGGCGTTTGCTCCCTTCTTGGGGAGGGCGCGTCGTGCCAACGACTAGGAAACTGGGCCGGAATGTGGCCCTTTCCATGGCATTGGCATCGGGAAAACAATTAAAAATTGTTCATGTTTCGGCGTGCGCGCGAGCCCATCTTTCGCCTGTCGCAGCCGCTGTTTTCTGGTGGCGCTCGAACATGATCACGTGGTTGCCGTGATAGGTCGTGCGCCAGAATTCCTTGAAACCATGCTTCTCGGCGACCCGGATCGAGGCGTGGTTGCCGATATCGATGATGCAGGTCTTGCGCAACGTCGGAAACTGGCGGTCGGCCCATTTGAGCGCCGCGCTGACGGCCTCGGTCGCGAGCCCCTTGCCATGCGCCTTCGGTGACAGTGCCCACCCCGTTTCCATCGTTCCTTCGAGCGAAGGCGTGATGGCGCGATGCACGTCGTGGAAACCGGCCTCGCCGAGAAAGGCCCCGGTCTCCCGGTCCTGGATGGCAAAGAAGCCGAAGCCGAAATAGTGCCACATGCCGACCTGGCGCAGGAAGCGGGTCCAGGACTGCTCCCGCGTAAACGGCACCCCGCCGACGTAACGGATGACCTCGGCATCGCCGAACAGCGCGGAATAGGCGGGGAAATCGTCACGGCGATAGGGGCGCAGGACAAGGCGATCGGTCTCGATGATGGGAACGCTATGCATATTCGATCCTATGCTGTGATGATGTCAGGCACCGGGCTCGCCGTCCCAGTAGTCGACGGCGCTTTCCGGTCGGCCGGTGAAGCTGAACGACCGCTCGCCCTTGGTGCCGCGCGTCCTGGCGAGGAACTTGCCCGAATCCGGGTACTCGCAGATTTCGGTTGCCGCCTTGGTCGAGATCGAAAGGTACTTGAGCGGCACTGAGCCGGTGTTGATCAGGTGATGCGCTGTTTCAGGACCGCCTGCAGGCGCGCCCAGAATGTCACCCGGGCCAACCGCATAACGCTCGCTGCCGAAGCGGTAAGTCCCTTCACCCTCGAGGATAATGAACATTTCCTCTTCGACATGGTGATTGTGAAACGGGCAACCGGACTTGCCCGGCGGCACTTCACCGTAGCCGATGCCCAGATCCTTGAGGCCGAGCAGCGCGCCGAAGGCGACGTCACGGGATTCGAAGAAAGTGCCTTGAGTCCAGTGGTCGAGTTCCAGGTTTTTGGGATTAACGATCGGCTTTTTCGTATCGGTCACATGGTCCTCCCTGGCGCACCGTTGTCGCGGTAACGCTAATACGTTCTATCCGTGTCGCGCGTTCGTCCCGTCGTCAACCTGCGATCGCTAAAATTAGCGACGATGGTTACAGGAATACATCCTAGTGTTGCAATCCATCGGCGAGACCATCTAGGCGCAATCGCGCGATGGTTTCACCAGGGGCTGTGAGGCCGCGTATGGGTGCGAATAAGGCGTGCGGCTTCCCGTCTTCGCCGGTCGGCGGCTGTGCCCTCCGGTGGGACCGAGTTGGAGGAGCGGCGAAGCCTAGGATGGTGGTTATTGGCGGCCGCCGGACGCGGCAAAAGGCCTTCTGCGGTGGAATTTGCTTGCCATTCGACGCCGGGCGTGGTTTGACCGCCGCCTTGGCCGGTCGCATCCGGCGCTGAAATCTCAAAGACAGGTGATCCATGGCAGAGACCACGGCAGCCCACATCCTGATTGTGGAAGCGCGTTTCTATGACGATATGGCCGACGCTCTGCTCGACGGAGCGAAACATGCGCTGGACGAAGCCGGGGCGACCTATGATATCGTAACGGTTCCGGGTGCTCTCGAAATCCCGCCGGCGATCGCCATGGCGCTCGACGGCGCTGACGAAGGTGGCACCGAATACGACGGTTTCGTTGCCCTTGGCATGGTCATTCGTGGCGAAACCTATCATTTCGACATCGTCGCGAACGAATCCTCGCGCGCGATCATGGATCTTGCGGTGAGCGAGAGCCTCGCGATCGGCAACGGTATCCTGACGGTCGAAAACGACGATCAGGCCTGGGCGCGTGCGCGCCGGTCGGAAGGCGACAAGGGTGGCTTTGCTGCGCGTGCGGCACTGACCATGATTGAACTTAAGAAGAAACTGGGCACGGAAAAGTGACGAAAACCCCCTCGGATCAACCGCTGAAGCAGGTCAACCAGCGCGGTGCAGCACGCCTTGCCGCGGTGCAGGCGCTCTATCAGATGGACATCGGCGGCACCGGTGTCCTCGAAGTGGTTGCTGAATACGAAGCGCATCGCCTCGGACAGGATGTCGATGGCGACACCTACCTGAAGGCCGACCCCTCCTGGTTCCGGTCGATTGTCGCCGGTGTCGTGCGCGACCAGCGCAAGCTAGATCCGTTGATCGGTTCGGCGCTTCAGGACGACTGGGCGTTGTCGCGTCTCGATTCCACCGTGCGCGCCATCCTGCGTGCGGGCACCTTCGAGATGCTTGAGCGCAAGGACGTGCCGGTTCCGGTGATCGTCACGGAGTATGTCGAGATCGCCAAGGCCTTCTTCTCGGATGACGAGCCCAAGCTGGTCAATGCTGTCCTCGACCGCATTGCCCGACAGGTCCGCGGCGAACCGAGGAAATAAGGTTGATGGTTGCGGCTGCTGCAGATGACATGGGCAACACCCTTCGCGAAACACGCCGCAACGTTTACCTCCTGACCGCCGCGCAGGCCGTGCTCGGCGTCGTCGGCCCCATCTGCTTTTCGGTCGGCGGTGTCGCCGGCTACCAGATGCTGGCGGAGGACAAGTCGCTGGCCACCGCGCCGCTCACCGCGTTCAACGTCGGCATGGCGCTGGGTGTTGTGCTGGTTGCGGTATTGTCGCGCCTGATCGGCCGCCGTTTCGCCTTCATGAGCGGGACCGCAATCGCGGCCGCCGGGGCAGCGCTCGCCGCCGTCGCACTCTTCCGCGAGAATTTCTGGCTCTTCGCCTTCGCACTCGCGATGCTCGGCTCGTCGAACGGCTTTACACAGAAGCTGCGCTTTGCCGCTGCCGACGCTTCGCCGTCGTTTTACAAGCCCAAGGCAATCTCGCTGATCCTTGGCGGCGGCATCGTTTCGGCCGTTCTCGGTCCGCAGATCGTCATTTTCGCTGGCGACCTGTTCGCGCCGGTTTCCTTTGCCGGGGCTTTCGTCGTCCTGATGCCGATTTGCCTCGTTGCAGCCCTGTTTTTCGCGCCGTTGCGGCTGCCCGAACCGGGCGCAATGGTGAGTGCCCACCACGATCAGTTCGTTCGTCCGCTCGGCGAAATCGTCCGCAGCCAGCGCTTTGCCACCGGCATGATCTGCGGCATTTCCAGCTACGCGCTGATGACCTTCATGATGACCGGCGCGCCCGTCGCCATGGTGATCGGCTGCGGCTTCTCGACCGAGCTCGCCACGCTCGGCATCCAGTGGCACGTATTGGCGATGTTTGCGCCGAGCTTCGTCACCGGCATGCTCATCAGCCGCTTTGGCGCCGAACGCATCGTCGGTTGCGGCCTGCTCTTGCTCATGGCCTGCGCCGCAGTCGCGCATATGGGCATCGAGCTCTGGAACTTCTGGGGTGCGCTGGTGCTGCTTGGCCTCGGCTGGAACTTCGGCTTCATCGGCTCGACGGCGATCGTCGCCAGCAGCTACCGGCCGCAGGAAGCCGACAAGGTCCAGGCCTTCCACGACATCATCCTGTTCACCACCGTGGCGCTGTCGTCGTTTGCCTCGGGCAAGGTGCTCACCGCCTATGGCTGGGACATGCTGAACGCGGTCGTGTGGCCGGTGACGATCGTTTGCCTTATCCTCCTCTTGCTCCTGAAGCGGGCGCCGCGCAAGGCCGCCGCCTAACGCTCCATTCCCCTGAAATCTAAAGCGAACGAGGCGCCGCCAGTGGCGTTTCTCGGGGCTTGACGATCTCCCGTTGCAACCGCACTCTGGCCGCGCCGTGAGGGGTGCTGCTTGAGGAGGTGGTGCGTGATTCGCGGTTTTGAGGGGCCTGCGGCCGGGAGTGAGTCCGCGGGTTGTAACGGAGGGTAATGCGAAATGACCATTTTATTGGGCGTTATCGCATGCGGGTTGCTCGCGGTGGCTTACGCCATCTGGGCAACACAGTCGGTGCTTGCCGCCGACCAGGGGAACGCCCGCATGCAAGAAATCGCAGGCTACATTCGTGAAGGGGCGCAGGCCTATCTCACGCGTCAATACAAGACCATTGCTATTGTCGGCGTCGTCGTATTCATCGCCGCTTGGGTTCTTCTTTCTCCCGCCGCCGCTTTTGGCTTTCTGATCGGTGCGATCCTTTCGGGTGCCGCGGGTTTCATCGGCATGCACGTTTCGGTGCGGGCCAATGTACGCACGGCCCAGGCTGCTTCCGTCAGCCTTGCCTCCGGTCTCGACATCGCCTTCAAATCCGGCGCAATCACCGGCCTTCTCGTTGCGGGCCTGGCCCTTCTTGGGGTCTCGGTCTACTACGTCGTCCTCACGGCCGGCATGGGGCATGAGCCTGCCTCGCGCGAAGTCATCGATGCCCTGGTCTCACTCGGTTTCGGCGCATCGCTGATTTCGATCTTCGCCCGTCTCGGCGGTGGCATCTTTACCAAGGGTGCCGACGTTGGCGGCGATCTCGTCGGCAAGGTCGAAGCCGGCATTCCAGAGGATGATCCGCGCAACCCGGCGACGATCGCCGACAATGTCGGCGACAATGTCGGTGACTGCGCCGGCATGGCCGCCGACCTGTTCGAGACCTATGCCGTCTCCATCGTCGCAACCATGGTGTTGGCGGCCATCTTCTTTGCCGGGACGCCGTTGCTCGCAACCGTCATGGTCTATCCGCTGGCAATCTGCGCCGCCTGCATCATCACCTCGATCGTCGGCACCTTCTTCGTGAAGCTGGGTTCCAACAATTCGATCATGGGAGCGCTGTACAGAGGGCTGATCGTCACCGGCGTGCTGTCGATCGTCGGTCTCGGCGCGGCCACGTCCTTCACCATCGGATGGGGCTCGATCGGTACCGTCGCCGGCAAGGACATCACCGGCTGGAACCTGTTTATCTGCGGCATTCTCGGGCTGGTGGTCACGGCGCTGATCGTGGTGATCACGGAGTACTATACCGGCACCAACAAGCGGCCGGTGAATTCGATCGCCCAGGCCTCAGTCACCGGCCACGGCACCAACGTCATCCAGGGGCTAGCCGTCTCGCTGGAATCGACCGCGCTGCCTGCCATCGTCATCGTCGGCGGCATCATCGCGACCTACCAGCTCGCCGGCCTCTTCGGCACCGGCATTGCCGTCACCGCCATGCTCGGCATCGCCGGCATGATCGTGGCGCTGGACGCTTTCGGGCCGGTCACGGACAACGCCGGCGGTATCGCGGAGATGTCGCATCTGCCGCCGGAGGTACGCAAATCCACCGACGCGCTTGATGCGGTTGGCAACACCACCAAGGCCGTCACCAAGGGCTACGCAATCGGTTCCGCCGGTCTCGGCGCGCTGGTGCTTTTTGCAGCCTATTCGAACGATCTGAGCTATTTCGCCGCCAATGGCGACAAGTATCCCTACTTCGCCGATGTCGGGCAGATCTCCTTCGACCTCTCCAACCCCTATGTGGTTGCCGGCCTGATCTTCGGCGGCCTCATTCCCTATCTCTTTGGCGGCATTGCGATGACTGCCGTCGGCCGTGCAGCCGGCTCGATCGTCGAGGAGGTTCGCCGGCAGTTTCGCGAGAAGCCCGGCATCATGGCAGGCACGGAACGGCCCGACTATGGCCGCGCGGTCGACCTTCTGACGAAGGCGGCGATCCGTGAAATGGTCATTCCTTCGCTGCTGCCGGTGCTGGCGCCCGTCGTCGTCTATTTCGGCGTGCTGCTGCTTTCGGGCTCGAAGGCCTCGGCCTTCGCGGCTCTCGGTGCCTCTCTGCTCGGTGTCATCGTCAACGGCCTCTTCGTGGCGATCTCGATGACTTCGGGCGGTGGCGCCTGGGACAATGCCAAGAAGAGCTTCGAGGACGGTTTCGTCGACAAGAACGGCGAACGCCATCTGAAGGGCTCCGACGCCCACAAGGCGTCGGTGACCGGCGACACCGTCGGCGATCCCTACAAGGACACGGCCGGTCCGGCCGTGAACCCGGCGATCAAGATCACCAACATCGTGGCGCTACTGCTTCTGGCAATCCTCGCCTGATCACATCGCCAAGCAAACAAAAAGGCCCGCGGAACATCGTTCCGCGGGCCTTTTCTTTGGAATGGGGCGGCTTAGTTGCCGAAGTCCTTGAACAGGCTGCGTGCCGCGGCCTGGCCTGCACCGGGGCCGGTCAGCAGTTGGCCGAGGAAGCTTGTTTCCTTGCCGCCTGTCGGCGTCGTGCGGGTCAGCATGTCGAAGACCTTGCCGTCCTTCAGCGTGTAGTGAGCCAGCTGGCTGACGGTGCCTTCCTTGTCGAAATAGACGGCTAGGATCGACTGGTCGACCAGCTGCGGCTTCATGAAGGCGACAGGGCGCTTGCGCGTCTGCGAAATGTAGTAGAACACTTCGTTGTCGAAGGTTGCCGTCGTCGAGGGCGTGCCGAGCGAGAGCAGTACCTGCTCGCGGCTGGAGCCGACCGGAACGAGGTTTAGCGTTTCCTGGTCAACCACATAGCCCTGATGGAGAACTTCACCGACATTGGCGGACTGGCAGGCGGAAAGGGTAAAACCGGCGATTGTGGCTACGACCGCCACGCGGCCGAGGGTCTTAAAGTTTTTTCTCAAATACCGCTTCGTCAACGACAGCTCCCCTTGGAGAAACGATGGCAGATCCGCCATTGCAATTCGTGCCTGCTTCGGTAAACCAGCTTCGGCTGTCATGCAACAACGTCATGGGCGCTTGCGCGCATTTCGAGAAAGCCAAGCCCGAGCTTTGTGATGATTTTTGGACTGTTTAAAAGAAAAAGTGGCAACACCGCGATTGTCGAGCGGCAATATGCATTGCTGACGGCGGCCGCACGCCAGCCCTACCTCTACACCGACCTCGATGTGCCGGACACGGTGATGGGCCGGTTCGAGATGCTGTCGGCAACGCTGATCCTCTATTTCCGCCGTACGCGCGCTTCGGCGAGGGCGGGCCAGGAAATCGCCCAGGAGATCATCGATGCCTTCTTCGAGGACGTGGATCATTCGATCCGCGAGCTCGGCGTCGGTGACGCCGGCGTGCCGAAGAAGATGAAGAAGCTGGCCGGCATGTATTACGGCCGGCTCGAATCGTACGCCGCGGCGCTGGAAACGAAGGACGTCGAGGCTCTGGCGGCAGCGCTCAGGCGCAACTTCCACCCCGATGGCGGCGACGCGGCGCCTTCGATGATGGCGCTTGCTGGCTATCTGCTGGCGGTCGAGGCGCAGCTCGTCGATGTCGCGGAAGACGTCGTCGAAGTCGGCCAGTTGCACATTCCGCCGGCTGGGGCGTAATAGAAATCAAGAGCGTCGCCACCGGCAGCCGGTCGGCGGCTGCATTCGCGATGGGCGCCAGGTAAGCCCGCGCGAGGAAGGATCCAATTATGAAAGATGAAAGCCGGCCGGCCTTTTCTTACCCGGTGAAGGTAGGGCACATTTCGGCGAACGCGGTCAGCGTTCACCTCTCCGCCAATGAGCGTGAGCGCAAGGCGCTTGCCGAGCTTTGGAACATCAACGATGTCCTGTCGCTCGAGGCCGACCTGCAGATCGCGCGCTGGAAGAAGGATGGCGTGAAGATCAAGGGCGACGTCAAGGCCCGCATCGTGCAGAGTTGTGTCGTCACGCTTGAGCCGGTCGAAGCCGATATCAACGAGCTGGTCGAGGCGATCTTCGTGCCCGAGGGATCGCGGCTCGCCCGCCAGGCAAGCAACGACGGCGGCGAGATGGTTCTCGACCCTGACGGCCCCGATATTCCCGATACCTTTATCGGCGACACCATCGACGCCGGCGTCGTCGTCAGCGAGCAGGTCGCGCTCGCGATCGACCCTTATCCCCGTAAGCCCGGCGTGACGTTCGGCGAGCGCATCGAGAGCACATCTGCCGATGACAAGAAGCCGAACCCCTTTGCGGTCCTGAAGGACTGGAAAAAGGACTGAGGTCGCGAAAGCGTCATCTACAATTCGGTTGTCACGCAATGGAAAAGCAGTATTTTGGCCCCAAACCGGCCAGAAGAGCCGCCAAAGCGATCTGCCGCGTGCTTGGCTCAAGCGTCAGAAGCAATATGTTTCGTCTATGCGTTTCCGTTGAGTGCGCCGCGGCGGCACGTGTTGTGTGGCAGAAATAAAGGATAAGACACGCGTGGTCAGAATTTCACTTGACGTGATGGGGGGCGACTATGGTCCTGAAGTCGTCATCCCCGGCGCCGCAAGAGCGCTTGAACGTCATCCGGACATCAAGTTCGTTTTGTTCGGCATCGAAGCGCAGTGCGCGGGCCTCCTTGAAAAATATCCGAAGCTGAAGGCCAACAGCACCTTTTACGACTGCGAGATTGCAGTCGCCATGGACGAGAAGCCGAGCCAGGCGCTTCGCCGAGGTCGCGGCAAGTCGAGCATGTGGAAAGCGATCGACGCGATCAACGCCGGCGAGGCAGACGTCGTCGTTTCCGCCGGCAATACCGGCGCACTGATGGCCATGTCGGTCTTCTGTCTGCGCACCATGCAGGGAATTCAACGGCCGGCGATCGCCGCCATTTGGCCGACGCTGAAGGGCGAGAGCATCGTGCTCGATGTCGGCGCGACGATCGGTGCGGACGCGCAGCAATTGATGGATTTCGCGCTGATGGGCGGCGCCATGGCGCGCGCGCTGTTCGAGATCGAACGACCGATGGTCGGGCTGCTGAATGTCGGCGTCGAGGAGATCAAGGGACAGGAAGAGGTCAAGGAAGCCGGCCGCCTGATCCGTGAAGCCAATATCGACGGCTTCGACTATTACGGCTTCGTCGAGGGCGACGATATCGGTCGCGGAACCGTCGACGTCGTCGTCACGGAAGGTTTTTCCGGCAATATCGCGCTGAAGGCTGCCGAAGGCACCGCGCGCCAGATCGCCGAATATCTGCGCGCTGCCATGTCGCGCACGCTTCTTGCCAAGCTCGGCTATATCCTTGCCAAGGGCGCCTTCGACCGCCTGCGGGAGAAGATGGACCCGCGCAAGGTCAATGGCGGCGTGTTCCTTGGCCTCAATGGCGTCGTGATCAAGAGCCATGGTGGTGCGGATGCCGAAGGTTTTGCAGCCGCGATCGATGTCGGCTACGACATGGTGAAGAATGGCCTGAAGGCGAAGATCGAGCTCGATCTGGCGAAGTACCATGGCGGCGAGCCGCCACAGGCCCTTTCCGCCGGCATGAATGATGAGGTTTGAATAGATGATCCGTTCCGTCGTTCGCGGTTTCGGCGCGGCTTTGCCGAAACGCGTGGTCACCAATCAGGAGCTGGAATCCAAGGTCGATACGTCCGATGAGTGGATCGTGCAGCGCACCGGCATCCGGCAGCGTTACATCGCCGGCGAGGGTGAAACCACGGCTTCGCTCGGCGAAGGTGCGGCACGCGCCGCGCTCGCCAATGCCGGGCTTATCCCTGATGACATCGACCTGATCATCCTGGCGACCTCCACCCCGGACAACACGTTCCCGGCAACGGCCGTCAATATCCAGGATCGTCTCGGCATGCGCCATGGCGCGGCCTTCGACATGCAGGCGGTCTGCTCGGGCTTCGTCTACGCGGTCACCACGGCGGATGCCTATATCCGCGGCGGGCTTGCCAAGCGCGTGCTGGTGATCGGCGCGGAAACATTCTCCCGCATTCTCGACTGGACCGACCGCACGACCTGCGTGCTCTTTGGCGACGGCGCCGGCGCCATCATCCTGGAAGCCCAGGAAGGCGAGGGCACCAATGCCGATCGCGGCGTACTGACGGCGAAGCTTCGCTCCGATGGCGCGCACCGCGACAAGCTCTATGTCGACGGCGGCCCCTCGACCACGGGAACGGTCGGCCATCTGAAGATGGAAGGCCGCGAAGTCTTCAAGCATGCGGTCGGCATGATCACCGACGTCATCGAGGCCGCCTTCGAGGCGACCGGGACGACGGCCGAAGATCTGGATTGGCTGGTTCCGCACCAGGCCAACCGCCGCATCATCGACGGTTCTGCCAAGAAGCTTGGTATCCCTCTCGACAAGGTTGTGGTGACCGTCGATCTGCATGGCAACACCTCCGCAGCCTCCATTCCGCTGGCATTGAATGCGGCGGCGGGCGATGGCCGGATCAAGAAGGGTGACCTTGTCCTGCTCGAGGCCATGGGCGGTGGCTTCACCTGGGGCTCCGTGCTCCTCCGCTGGTAAAGAAATTGCTTAAGCAACAGGCGCTTGACCGCAAAAGGCAAGGGCAATAGTCTTCGGACGCTGATCGGCGTACCAGACGTTGGTGGGGGAAGATGAGCGGAAAAACAGTAACACGGGCGGACTTGGCTGAGTCGGTTTTTCGCAAGGTGGGTCTGTCGAGGACAGAGTCTGCCGAGCTGGTGGAAACCGTCATTGACGAAATATGCAACGCAATCGTGCGTGGCGAGAGTGTGAAGCTGTCCTCTTTCGCGACCTTCCAGGTCCGCGACAAGAACGAACGTATCGGGCGAAACCCGAAAACCGGCGAGGAAGTGCCGATTTCGCCCCGGCGCGTGATGACCTTCAAGGCGTCGAACGTCCTGAAGCAACGCGTGCTGAAGGCGCATCTGGGCCGCAGGGCCAAGCAGAAACCGGTGTCTCCCGTTTCGTGAACGCCAGACGACAGCCACAAATGTGGTTGAAAACCCATCCATAAGCCGTTGAAATGGAGCCGATTCGTGCCATCATTGGCACGGTATCGGCTCTTTGTCGGCTTTCGAGCCTGAGTCGCATGGCATGGATTGGGAACGATATGGAAAAGAGCCCGGACGCTTTTCGCACCATCAGCGAGGTCGCTGACGATCTCGACCTGCCGCAGCACGTCCTGCGTTTTTGGGAAACCCGCTTCCAGCAGATCAAGCCGATGAAGCGCGGCGGTGGCCGGCGGTATTACCGGCCGGAGGATGTCGACCTTTTGAAGGGCATCCGGCATCTGCTCTATGATCACGGCTATACGATCAAGGGCGTGCAGAAACTCCTGAAGACCAACGGCAACAAGTTCGTCGCGGCAATTGCGAGCGGTGATCTCGCGACCGTCGAGGCACTTGCGGCCTCCAGCAATGAAGAGCCGGCACCGCCGAAGGCTGGTCTTTCCGAGGAGGATCAGATCGTTGGCCGCGCCAAGGCGCCCGCGAGCCGCCGTTTCTTCTCCTTCGGCGGCAGCAGTGACGACGTGCCCGAGATCTCTCTCGGAAAATCCTCGTCCGTGGGCAAGGAAGATCGCGCCCTGCTACAGGAGGCGCTCTATGACCTCCTGGAGTGCAAGCGGTTGCTCGACCAGGTGCGCTGAGAAAGCCATTTCAGAGAATCGATCAAGACCGGTTTCGGACGCCCGACTGCATGTCGGCCGAGCCGTCTCGACGCAAGTATCTTTTATGCGATCACCAAGACAGCGCCTGTGCCGTCGGCGCGCTACCCGACGGCGAGGAGCATATGCGCGCCTATCCGCAGGACGCGCGCGACCATCCTCAATAGCGTTTGAAAAAGCGTCAGTAGGAGATGCGGAAGCCGCCGGGGCTCGCCGCGGAGACGTCAGGCTCAGGGTAGGGGCCTGTCCACTGCGCATAGGTCGTGTTGGTCGAACCCGAGGTCGCACAGCCGGAGAGCGTGAGAAGCGCAAGCGCGGTGAGGGCCATAAGGGACTTAAGAGGCATGGTTTTCTCCTAGAAAGGGAGACGCTCCAGGCCTCAAGGGCCAGTATCAAACTGTCCCTCAATTCATCCATGATGGCAAGCTCACGTTGCGTTAGGCAGCAAGTTTCGAGCGACGGGATCTCGTTTTGGTGAAGGTTCCGTAGCCGGACGCGCGGTCGGTGTTTTTCGTCGCCACGCAGCATCGGACCTTGCAGGCATCCAGTGGCGCGCGGGGGTGGGGGCCTTCTCTGTCCGCAGTCGCGTCACGGGGGCGATGCCATGCCGTGAATTTGCGGAATGTCCTGTAGGACTTTCGGCTCCCACACATACTTTTCCACGCCGTTTGTTCCTTTTTCGATCCAGGCCGCATTTTCCCGCTTGCGCTCTAAGCGTTGGTTATATAGGGGTTTCCTCGGTTCGGAGCGTAGCGCAGCCCGGTAGCGCACTTGACTGGGGGTCAAGGGGTCGTGGGTTCGAATCCCGCCGCTCCGACCATTTTCCTCTTCGGCTTTGATGGCCGAAATCCCCTGAGGAACTTCGATTTCCCTTCATCTTTTCGATAAGCGACCGATCACTTCGGCGGCCCTGCCGTGAGGGATGGGCGAATAGCGGGTCATTGTCTTGATGGCCTGGCACGATTTGGGGGGCTTAATGCGTGCGGAAACTGATGAATCGGCTTTGGCTTTAAGCGCGTGTTTTGTCGTCACTTCCGTGGACCGCAGGTTTGTCGAGTTCGCCGGAGTGATGTTGCATACGCTGGCTCTGAATGGCGATGTCGACGAGGTCAACGTCATCGTCTTCTGCGACGGACTGACCCCCAAGGATAAATCGCATCTGAGACGGTGCGGCGGGCGCCTGCGCTTAACGCTGTTCGAATTGTCCGAAAAAACGCTTCGGCAATTCGAGGGGTTGAAAACCAACAGCAACTGGAGCCGGTCGATCTACACCCGGCTTGTCTTGCCAGACCTCCTTGGCCGTAAGGAGGGGCGGCTCGTCTATCTCGATGCCGATACGATCGTGGTCGACAGTCTGCGTCCGTTGCTGAACCTGGATATGTCCGGCATGCCGGTGGCCGCTGTCGGCGGCGTGTCCAACCAGGACAATGCGCGTCTGAAGCTTCCGGACGGAACGAGAACGATGAATTCCGGCGTTTTGCTGATCGACATTGTGGAATGGTTGAAGAGGGATCTGTCCGGTCGCTGCCTCGAGATTGTCCGTTCGCAGGCCGCAAGGCTGAAGTTCTTCGATCAGGACGCATTGAACATCGCTCTCGCTGGGCAATTCGCTTCCCTCGACCGTCGTTGGAATGTGATCCTGCATTCGCATGCCGACGAACCGGCGATCTTCCATTTCACGCACGACAAGCCCAACTCCGTTCGTTGCCAGCACCCGGCGCAGCCCCTGTATTTGCAGTACCGGCAAGCGACGCCTTGGGCGAAGAAGCGTCTCAAGTCGCGCTGGCACAAGCGGATCAGTCGGCTGACACACTCCGTCCGAAGACTTTTCGGGCGCTGAAACTCGGCCAGCCGGAGTTCTGTCGGCGGCGTCCGCAATCGTGATGTCTCCTTGCCGGCTCCGGTGCTCCAAGCTTCGGTTTGGCCTTGTAACGGGCTATCTCGGCATCGCCCCGGCCCGGGTCGCACTTGCTGTGATCGGCGCACGAAGCCGCACGGACCCCCGTTGGTTGCGACGCATAAAATTTATCGCTCATCCGAAATCGCTAAAATGCCTCGTTCCGGTGCGATGGTCCACGCGGCTGGGGCCGACCGCCGTCCTCGCGAAAGTGATGGAATGGCCTTATGGCGGGCGCCTGCCTGCCAAAGGAGGAAATGGAATGAAGACGCTTTCGAAGATTTTTGCCGTGTCGTTGCTCGGGCTTTCGGCCCTGACGGCAATGCCGGTCATTTCGACGTCCGGCACCGCCCGTGCCGACGACGCCGTCATCCTCGTTCCGGGCCAGCCTACCGGCTCATCGGGTGATACCGGCACGGCGAGTTCCAACCCGGATACCGGTGCTGCGAGCTCCAACCCGGATACCGGCGCCGCCAATTCCAACGGCGATACGGGGGCACCAAGTTCGAACCCCGATACCGGCGGTGGCTCGGGCGCGGAAGGATCGACGCCCTAAGCGATCCTGCGAATGCAGCAAAAGAGGTCCTTCAACAGGGCCTCTTTTTTGTTTTCGAAAAGAAGCAGCGGGGCAATCACTCTTTTCGCTATGTGGTTGACTGGAGCAGGTCGGCCTTCTGCAGTTTTGAAGCCGCGTTCCGGTAAAGGGCCTCCGTGCGGTCGAGCATGACGGCAAGCGTAAAGCGGTCCTTCAGGCTTACCGCGCTGGCCGCCAGGACCTTGAAGGTTTCGGGCTCCGCGGCACTGATCATGCTCTTGGCGAGTGCTGATGTGTCGTCGCTATTGGGCAGGATATAACCGTTCCGCCCGTCCTCGATCACCGTGCGCGCGCCACCGATATCGGTGGCGATGATCGCCTTGCCGGCCGCAGCCCCTTCAAGCATCACATAGGACATCGCCTCGTAGCGGCTCGGCATCACCAGGAGGTCGAAGGCCGGCACGGCCTGCGGGCCGGTGAAGGCGGAGGTCAGATGCATCCGGTTCTGCAGCCCGCTTTCGGCAATCGCCTTGCGAAGGCTGCCCTCGAGCTCACCGCTGCCGACCATGACGAGGTGGCTGTTTCTGACCGAGGCGGCCACACTCTTGAAAGCGGCGATCAGCCGTTCCGGCGCCTTCTGGGCGGACAATCGTCCAACGAAGCCGAAAACGAAAGCGTCCGGCGCGATGCCGAAGCTGGCGCGCAGCGTCTGCGCCATTTCGCCCGAGGGCGGTGTCACGCCATTGACGATCACCGACATGCGCTTCTCCGGCATATGCAAGGACAGCGCGTGATGGAACTCGTCGTCGGAGACGCAGATCAGGTGATCGGTAAAGAAGCGGGCCAGCGCCCATTCGATCGTGCCATAGATCAACCGTCCGCCGCGGCCGAGCGTCGGGTCGAGCGTGCGAAAGGCGTGTGGCGTGTAGATCCGCGGCACATGAGAACCGGGCAGCCGCAGGCGCGTCAGCGCACCGGCCTTGGAACTGTGGCCATGGACGATGTCGAAACCGTTGTTCTGGATGATGCGCCGGAGTTCGAGAAAGCAGCCGACATCAGACGGCCCGGGCGCGCGTCTCATCGGGATGGCGTGTACCGCCGGCAGGCCGATTGCCTTCAGTTCACGAACGAAACCTTCCTCGGCGCGCACCGGCGAATAGACGGCCTCGACGTGATGCCCGCGCTTGTGCATGCCGCGGCAGAGATCGAGGAAGTGTCGGCCCGAACCGCCACCGCTCGGCTCCAGCACTTCTAGGAGCTTGAGGGAAGGGGCCGGCGACCGGCGCGGAACCACATGTTCCATGGTCAGGAGCTCCGGCCGGCGCGCGCCTGCCGGCGATGGCGATATTCAAGGGCGGCGCAACCCCAGATGATTCCGATGAGCAGGTAGAAGTGGCGCCAATGGTCCGTGTCGATGACATTGCCCACCCCGACATGGCCGAGGACGGCGACCCAGGCGATCATCAGATAGGTTTGCCAGGGGCGGTTGAGCAGCAGAAAGCGGAAGCCGAGCGAGAGCGTCCAGATGATCAGCGTCACATAGCTGATGAATCCGAGCCAGCCGTAGGAGGTCAGCGACTTCAGCCAGACGTTGTGCTCGTCCTCCGGGAAGATCGTGCTGAAGACCATGGGACCGATGCCGAGCGGCTTTTCCATCGACATCAGGAAGCCGAGCCTGTGGCGGTCGAAGCGCCCGAGGTGGCCGCCGTCATAATCCTGCACCAGCTGCGAGCGGCTGGAAAAGAGGGTTGCGACCTGCTCGGACTGCAGCGCGACGAGGAGAGCGCCGACGATCATGATGCCGCCGACCAGCGCCAGCACCAGGATCCGCAGGCGAAAGAGGCCGTTTCGCTCTTTCAGCAGCATCACGAAGACGAAGGCGACGACGCAGAAAAGGTTGAGGGCCCAGGCTGCGCGGGAAAATGAAAGGAAGACGCCGAGTGCCAGCACCAGCAGCGCGGCGATCTTGAGCGGCGCCTTCTGGATGGGCTGCGTGAGGATGCCGTGGATGAGGTACATGGCCGGCACCGAGAGGAATGGGCCAAAGACGTTCGGATCCTGGAATGCGCCCTTGGCGCGGCCATAGAGCGTGAAGTTTTCCGCACCCGGCACGGCGCCGAAATAGCCGAGGATGCCGAGTAGGGCCGTGATGATGGCCGCCGCCGTCCAGGCGTTGAAGATCAGCCGCAGCCGTTCGTGGCGGTCCTCGATGATGGCCGCGAAGAAGACCGAGGAGAGCGCAAGGAATCCGGAGACCGCCATGTACATCGGCCCCTTCGTCAGGTCGGTCATGACCGTCAGAGACAGCATGCCGCCAACCATGAACAGGGTCAGAAGCGTCAGCAGCGGGGCAACGCTGCGCGAGATCTTGAGGCCCACAAGCGCCCAAAGGCCGATGAGCGCCACCAGGAACAGCTCATAGGGTGCCGGCTCGAAAATGACGAAGCCAGAGAGAAACACGGCAAATGCGACGAGCCCTGAGCCGAGCAGCGAGAGCGCCGCAAGCTGGGGACGAGCGATCGGGAGCCGGCCTGTATCGACGGTGCTCAATAGGCATTCTCGGTGTTGAGCAGCCTGAACGGCGTCAGGAACAGGATCTTGAGGTCGAAGAGCAGCGACCAGTTTTCGATGTAGTGCAGGTCGAAGGCGGTGCGCAGGCGGATCTTGTCGTCATTGTCGATCTCGCCACGCCAACCGTTGATCTGCGCCCAGCCGGTGACGCCGGGCTTGACGCGGTGGCGGGCGAAGTAACCTTCGACGACGTCGGAATAGGTGCGGTTCTGGGTCTGGGCGAGCACGGCGTGCGGCCGCGGCCCGACGAGCGACAGCTCACCCTTCAGCACGTTGAAGATCTGTGGCAGTTCGTCGATCGAGGACTTGCGGATGAAGCGGCCGACGGGGGTGACGCGCGGGTCGCCCTTGGTCACGGCGTTGCGGGCCGTCGGGTCGCTCATATGCGTATACATCGAGCGGAACTTGTAGACCTCGATGGTCTCGTTGTTGAAGCCGTGCCGCTTCTGCTTGAAGATGATCGGGCCGGGAGACGTTGCTTTGACCGCAATCGCCGCGCCGAGCATGATCGGCCAAAGAAGCACCAGGGCGACCAGGCTGAAGAAGATGTCGAAGCCGCGCTTGGCGACGGAGTCCCAGTCGGCGATCGGCTTGTCGAAGATGTCGAGCATCGGGACGTCGCCGACATGGGAATAGCTGCGCGGGCGGAAGCGCAGATTGTTGGCGTGGGCGGCGAGCCGGATGTCGACCGGCAGGATCCAGAGCTTCTTCAGAAGCTGGAGAATGCGCTTTTCTGCCGTCAACGGCAGCGAGATGATCAGCATGTCGATGCGGGCCAGGCGGGCGAATTCCACCAGTTCGTCGACCGTTCCGAGCTTCGGGTAGCCGGCGATGACGTTGGGAGAGCGGCGCTCGTCGCGGTCGTCGAAAATACCGCAGATGCGGATGTCGTTGTCGGGCTGGTCCTCGAGCGTGCGGATCAGGTCCTTGGCCGGCTGGCCGCCACCGACGACGACGGCGCGGCGTTCCATCGTGCCGTTTCGGGCCCAATGGCGGATGGAATAGGCGATGAAGGCGCGCTCGGCGATCAGAAAGATTGCGCCGCCGATGAACCAGCCACCGAACCAGACACGTGAATACTGATGGCCGGATTTGAGGAAGAACAGCGCGATGGCGATGCCGCCGAATGCGATGGCCCAGGAGGCGAGGATGCGCGGCATCACCCGCAGCCAGGCGCGCAGCGCCGGGATCTGGTAGGTGTCGGCGATCTGCATGGCAGCGACTGCCAGGGCGGAGCCGCCAAAGAGGATTGCCAGATAGAGCGGCAGCTGCTCGAAGCCCGGCTGGACATAAAGCGCGTTGATGGCATAGCCGATCGCAAAGAGCGCGCTGAACTCGAACAGGCGCATCAGCCCCATGATCATCGCCGGCGAATAGGTATCGGCGCTGAACTGCTCGGCGATCTGCCGCGCCAGCGGATTGAGATCCGTGGTCGTCGTTTCGTCCGGCATTTCGCCAGGCGCGCGGGCGCGGATTTCCGAAATCTTCTTGCGAAGCGCTTCGGGATCGAACGAACCCGGGCGGTCAAACTTGTTCATGG
Source organism: Ensifer sp. NPDC090286 (assembly GCF_044769565.1). Lineage (NCBI taxonomy): Bacteria > Pseudomonadati > Pseudomonadota > Alphaproteobacteria > Hyphomicrobiales > Rhizobiaceae > Ensifer > Ensifer sp. NPDC090286. The sequence goes on from NZ_JBIVYF010000001.1 coordinate 186,194, forward strand.
CTGTCTTCCGGCGCTGAAGTCCCTCAGCCGGGATAGCAGAAAGCCACTAAGAAACGCTTACGTTGTGGGCAACACGCTATCGGCGGGCGGCTGGTAACGGCACAATTCCCGATAGAGGCTTAACATATCCGCCGACATTACCGAAGCTGCAAATTGCGACTTGAACGTGCTCGGATCGGGCATCACACGTGCCGCCCAGTCTTTCTCTGTGATTGCGCGGGCCATGATGTCGGCAAGCGACCGGGCATTGGCGGGTTCGGCAAGCGCGGTGCTGTCGCGTCCGAGAATTTCCGGGATGCCGCCGACACGGCTGGCGATAACAGGCTTTCGCGCCGCCAGCGCCTCAAGCACGATATAGGGCATGGATTCGGCGCGCGAGGGAACGACGATGTTGCGCGTCAGCGCAAAGGCCTCTCGCGTCTTCATCGCCGGCTGCATGCGGATACGGCGGCCGAGACCCTGCTGCAGCACCAGATCGCAGTATTCCTGCTGCTGCGGGCCGTCGCCGATCATCAGCGCCGACAGCGGCCGGCCGACAAGCCGTTCGGTCTGGGCGAAAGCCTCCACAAACAGATCGGGACCCTTCAGGTCCCGCATCATGCCGATATAGAGAAAATCGACCGCATCCGGCTGGGGCGGGACGACCTCGAACTCCCGGTCGTCGATGCCATTGTAGATCAACGCGTTGCGCTCGCGCGGTGCGCCGACCTTTGCGAAATAGGTCTGCCGCTCGAAGTCGCAGACGAAGACGAGGGCGTCGGTGATCCGCTGCTGGATCCGCTCGGCCGGGAAGACCAAACGCCCGGTCAGAGAGCCCGGACGGTAGTGCAGGCTGCCGCCATGCGGCGAATAGAGGCGGGCTACGCGATACTTGTTGACCCGCAGGGCTGAACCGATGAGCCGGGCAATGACGCCGCCTTTGGCGCCGTGCCCATGCAACACATCCGGTCGCAAACTTCTGATTTCCTTGTAGCCGCGCCACAAAGCGGCAAAATCCGACGGCCCGACCGACCGGTGGATCGGCATCCGGATGAGGCCGAGCGCGAGATAGGGGCGAATTTCGTCGAACAGCCGATCCTCGTGACTGCCGCCTGTCGTGCTGTCGCAGAGGATCCCGACCTCATGGCCGGCCTTGGCATGCGCCTCGGCCAGGTCGCGCACGTGGCGGAATATCCCGCCGACAGGCGACCTGAAGCAGTGGATGATGCGCAAGGGCCGCTCTTGTTGCATCGAGATCAGAACAGGCGTTCGCGAACATAGATCGTGTCGCCGGCAAGAACAGCGTCGGTGATCGGGACCCGGCCGGTGATGATGCGGCCATTGATCTTGCGCGTAATGTCGGCGTTCGACTGGTTGGCGCGCGGCGAGAAGCCGCCGGCAACCGCGATCGCGTTCTGCACGGTCATCCCCGGAACATAGGCATACTGGCCGGCCTGACCGACTTCACCCATGATGAAGACGGAACGGTAGCGATCGACCTCGATCGTGACGTCTGGATCGCGCAGATAGCCTTGCTTCAGCTTGGCGGCGATCATGCCCTCGAGTTCGGGCAGGGTCCTGCCGCGCGAGGCGACCGTGCCGATCAGGGGGAAGGCGACGTAGCCGGCCTGATCGACCGTGTAGGTACCGCTGAGGCCGGCTTGTTCGAAAACGTTGATGCGCAGGCGGTCGCCGCTGTCGAGCCGATAGGGCTGGATCGTGGCTTCGCTGAAGGCTTTGGGTGCGGGCTGGTAGCTCGTGCAGCCGCCGAGCAACATCGACAGCGTTGCCGCCGTGATCGCGAGACCCGTCTTGATAGCTGCAGTGGACATGCGGTTCATAGGCTCCGGAAACGACCAGCTTTTGTGACGTTATCGATCCGTTAGGGTTAATAGCAGGTAAACTCGCGGTAGAATTTTCGCGGAGACCTGGCGATGCCGCCCGGCCGTTACCATCCGCAGGTTGATCGCATTAACCCTTGCGTTACCATGTTCCTTTACGGTCCGGCGAGATTTGAAAGTTCGGAGCGACGAGCATGTCGGGAAACGGCAGCGCACAGCAGGATGTGGATATCGACCTCGGCGGCCTTTTTCGCGCCGTCTGGGATCGGCGCGTCAAGGTTTTGCTCGCCACCGTCGCTGTGGCGGCGCTTGCTTTCGGCGCAGCAAAGATGATCGCGCCGGATTACCAGAGCGAAACCCGCGTGCTGATCGAATCGCGCGAGCCGGAGTTCAGCGGCCCCAACCAGGCCTCCCAGGCGGGAGCCGACCGCGTCTTCGACGAATCCGGCATTCTCAGCCAGGTCCAGGTGCTCAAGTCGGCCGACCTCATCAAGCAGGTCGCTCGTAACATGAAGCTTTACGAGCTCAAGGAGTTCGATCCGTCGTCGGCGCCCTCTGCGCTTTCCGATCTCCTCGTCATGCTCGGCCTGAAGAAGAACCCGCTTGAGATGCCGCCCGAGGAGAGGGTGCTCAAGGAATTCTCCGACAAGCTCCAGGTCTATCAGGTGGAGAAGTCGCGCGTGATCGCGATCGCCTTCACCTCGAAGGACCGCCAGCTTGCAGCCGCCGTGCCCAACGAGATGGCGAAGGTCTTCCTGGCGCTTCAGAGCGGCGCAAAGCTCGATACCAATTCCGAGGCGACACGCTGGCTCGAACCCGAGATCGCCAATCTGCGCGAGAAGGTGCGCGACGCCGAAGCGAAGGTTGCGGCCTATCGCGCCTCGTCCGATCTGCTGCCGACCGGTGAAACCACCAACTTCGCGACGCGGCAGCTTACGGATATTTCGTCGGAACTGGCGCGAGTGCGCGGCGAGCGCGCCAATGCGGAAGCGCGTGCCGCCGGCGTACGCTCGGCGCTGGCAAGCGGCCGCGCGCCGGACACCATTGCCGATGTCGTCGGCTCGCAGATGATCCAGCGGCTGAAGGAGACGGAAGCGAACCTGCAGGCGCAGGTGGCGGACCTCTCGACCACCCTGCTTGACGGGCACCCGCGTCTGAAGGCGCTGAAGTCGCAGCTCGAAGGTATCCGCGGCCAGATCAGCACCGAGACCCGCAAGATCCTGACGAGCCTCGAAAACGAGGCGAAGGTCGGCGAACTGCGCGAACAGCAGCTCGGGCAGCAGTTGAATGCGCTGAAGGCACAGTCGGCGCAGGCCGGCGAAGAAGAGGTGGGGCTGCGCGCGCTCGAGCGCGAAGCGACCGCGCAGCGGCAATTGCTGGAGACCTATCTCGCGCGCTATCGCGAGGCGACATCGCGCACCGTGGAGAATGCGACGCCGGCCGATGCACGCGTCATTTCGAGTGCCGTGGTTCCGACCGGCGCGAGCTTCCCGAAGGTACTGCCGATCACCATCGTTGCAGCGCTTGCCACATTCCTCCTGACCTGCATTGGCATCATGCTCGGCGAGCTTTTCAGCGGGCGAGCCTTGCGGCCGGTTTCAGCTACAGGCGAACGGGCACCGGTCCGGCCCCGTCCGGCGCTTGCCGCAAGCGTTGCCGATTTGCCGCCGGCGCAGATGGCTGAGGCATCGCCCGTCATTTCGTCCGCAGCCGATGACGCAGTCGACTTGCTACCTGCGGCGGACGTGTCGCTTGCCCGGGACACGGAGGAGGAGGCCGCCGAGGCGGATTTCTCGATCGAAGCCGTCGCCGAGCATCTGCGTGCCACCAATGTGCGCGTTGCGATTTCGGTTTCGCCCGGCGGCGACGAGGGCTCCACCGCGACCGTGATGCTCGCCCGGTTGCTCGCCGAAGAAGAATTGAAAGTCGTGCTGATCGACCTGACGGGCTCTGCCTGCCCGACACGACTGATGGCGCGCTCGCAGCAGCTTCCGGGGATCACCAATCTCCTGGCGGGGGAGGTGCCCTTCACGGACACGATCCACGCCGACCGCTTTTCCGACGCGCACATCATCCCCCAAGGCGACGCCGATCCGCGCCAAGCGATGCGTGGCATCGACCGGCTGAAGATGATCATCGACGCCTTGACCAACGCCTATGATCTCGTTCTCCTCGAATGCGGCCCTGCCGATGAAATGGCCGTGGAGAAGATCGCCGGTCGCGATGGCGCCGAAATCATCCTGTCGGCACCGTCGGTGAGCGACGAGCGGATCGTCGAGGTACTGACCGGCTTCGGCGCGGCGGGCTACCGCGACATCGTGCTGATGACCGGCCAGGTGCAATCGGACCCCGAATACCCGGACCGCGACGCGGCGTAATGGCGGCGCGGGCCTCTGCCGCAAAGCGCAGGGACCGTGCTCTAAGCTGGATGATCAGTCGGCGCTGTTGTCGAAGGTCTTGCCTTGCCTGCGCCGTCGCGTGCGCTGAATGCGGCCATAGACGGCCTTGTTCGCCTTGATCGCCCTTTTTGCCCTCACGACGAGGTAGTGCCGCAGACCTGCGAGCCGGCCAGCGAGCGTCACCGGCAGCACGATATCGCGCAACGGCGTTTCGATCGTGCACCACGAGCGCTTGTAGGGCTGGTCGCCCACGCCGAAGTCGAACAGGCGCACGCCTTCGCCCGATAGGCGCTCGATCATGCGGTAGAACAGCAATTCACCCGGGCTGGCGTCGCCGGCCATCGCTTCGTCGATCGACCCGAACTGGCAGATCACGTGATCCGCCTTGCGCGACAGTCCGGCGACGGCGACGATCCGGCCGTCATTTTCGCCTCGCAGGCGTATGGCATTGAGTTCCATGAGCTGAACGTCGTCGTCCACGCGGGCGGCGAGCGCATGGAAAAACGCCTGCGTTTCCGGATCCTGGAAGACATCGGGAAAGCCGAGCGTGGCAAATCGCGTCGCCTTCTGCCGAAAGAAGGTGTCGAGCAGGGCTTGGGCCTCGTCGCTCGTGCGGGCGACCACATAGTCGTAGCCGCCCATTTCAGCCAACCGCCGTTCGGAAATGCGCATCTTCTTGCGCCGCCGCTTGGCGTTGAGCTGGGCCAGTGTGGGCTGAATGCCACCGAGAAGGGGAAGCTGGAACGACGGGTTGGGATTGGTAACGCCCGAAAACAGGGCGAAGGGGCTGGGGTCGCCGCGCCAGTCGTTCGGCAGGCGATCGAGCATGACGATGTCGGCCAGGCCGCGCAGTGCGTCGCAGATGGCGCGGGCAAGCGCGTCGGCGAGCGCGGGCGTGGTGATGATGGCCGCGGCGTTGTGGGCAAACAGCCCGGTGTTCAGGTTGCTGTGCTCGGTTCCGATCAGTCTCGCCGTTCGAAACACGCGTCCGCGCGCCACTTCCAGCGGCAGGATGAGCAGGAGTTCGCCATCGAATGCAATCCGCAGGAGAGCCAGGTCGCTGGCATGGGTCGCAGCCCAGGCGCGGCACCAATGATAGGCATGGTGCAGCGAGTTCCCGGGAAGGGTGTCGAGCATGCGCCACTCGGTTTCGAGTGTCTCCATGTCGCGGTGAAGCGAGATTTCGAAGCGGCCGGCGGCATCGGTCGGATCTGCGCGCAAGGACGCATGCGCGCGGCGGTCACCGGAGCCATCCATGGTGAGTTCCGAGTTCGTCATCGCAGGTGCCGTCCGGTCCTTGTTGCGGAGAGATTGAACCTCAAACCCGCTACGATCGCTTTAATTCGGGAGTGCTTATGAAGGTCGACTGGCAATAACCGGCGAACGCGGTTAGCAAAGCGTGAAACGAAATTGACGCCTCACGCGATGAAGCCGGTTGCCAACACGCTGGCCCATTCCAGGCGGTAGCGGCGGGCCGCAAGTTGCGACATCGCCGTCCAGTTGTAGGTCACGCTGCGAAAGGTCACGTCCCATTCCGTCTTCGACTGCTCGACGATGGCGTAGCGCGCGTGTGGGGATCCGGCCTCGACCTTGTGGGCCACCGGCCGGCTGTCGGTGTAGCCGGGGCAGCCGACGCTGCCGGGGTTGACGACCAGGCGTCCGTCGGAGAGGCGGACGACGCGAGGAAGGTGGGTGTGGCCGCACAGGATTACCGGATAGTCGATCCCGACAGCTTCGGCCTCGATGGCCGAACGCGCGGCCCTATGAACCGTGCCGTCCGCCGTCAGGGCTTCGAGCCAGTAGGTCTCATCGTCGGTCGGGGTCGCATGGCAGAGGAAGAACGTTTGCCTGTGGACGTGTGCGACGGGCAGGGTGGCCAACCACTCGCGGTGCTCCAGCTTCAATTCATCGAAAGCCGCGCGATCGGAGAGCCCCATATCGCGCGGATCGACCGTCAACAGGTAACGGTCGTGATTGCCGCGGATCGAGGGGATCGCCCGTTCCATCAGGATGTCTGCCGTGCGCGCGGCGTTGAGGGGACCGCTCAGATGATCGCCAAGATTGACGATATCGGTAATCCCTTGTGCATCGATGTCGGCGAGCACAGCTTCGAGCGCAAGATCGTTGCCGTGGATGTCCGCGATGACCGCAAGTCGCATGGGCGTCCTCCCGAATGGCTACCGGATCGAGGATCAACGATCCCGAGCGGGCTTTTCCATCCATTTGATGATCAGCATGGCCGGCAAGATCCAGAGCAGGCCGGTGAAGAAGAAATAGGCCAGGTGCACGTACCAGGGAGCGGCGCCGAGCAGCAGCGAGGCGAAGGTAACGGCGGCAAGCGCATAGACGACGACGAGGATGATGATCAGGATCGTGCCGATCAGCTTTCTGAGGCGTACGGGCATTTCATATCTTTCACAGGGGCAAATGCGCGCGGAGCGGCCGCGACCGCATGCCGCAAAGGTTTCGGCCTTGTTTTGCATGCCGCTCTGGTGCAAATCAACGGCTTTCCGAAAGGTGCGACCGTTGATCCGTCCGGTTGCGCCGCCGACAACCCTGCGACACCAGAGGGAACATGATGGCCGGCGTCGAAATGGCGACTGAACAAATGCTTCGAAACGAGATCGGCAGGACCGACCGCAACCGCCGGCAGATCCGCGGCTGGCTGGCGGTCGTGCTGTTCACTCTCTTTGCCCTGGTGCTCGTCGGCGGCGCGACGCGCCTTACCGAATCAGGCCTCTCCATCACCGAATGGAAGCCGATCCATGGCGTGATCCCGCCGCTGACGGTGGCCGAGTGGGAAGAGGAGTTCCAGCTCTACCAGCGCATTCCGCAGTATCAGCAGATGAACAGCGGCATGACGGTCGACGAGTTCAAGACGATCTTCTGGTGGGAATGGGCACACCGCCTGCTCGCGCGCACGATCGGCCTGATCTTCGCGCTGCCGCTTGCCTATTTCTGGTTCACCGGAAAGGTCGAGCGCAAGCTGCGCATGCCGTTGCTCGGGATCCTTGCGCTTGGCGGTTTTCAAGGTTTCATCGGCTGGTGGATGGTATCCTCGGGCCTGGTGGAGCGCACGGAAGTGAGCCAGTACCGGCTGGCGACGCATCTCGTCATCGCCTGTCTGATCTTTGCCGCCTGCATGTGGATCTTCCGCGGGCTCAGTCGGCATTCGAATGAAGCGGCACCCACCGACCGCTCGCGCAAGATGGCCATGATCATCGCCATCTTCAGTCTTTTCCAGATCTATCTCGGAGCGCTGGTCGCTGGCCTCGACGCCGGCTTCAGCTACAATACCTGGCCGCTGATGGATGGCGCAATCATCCCGCAGGACCTGTTCCTGCAGCAGCCTTGGTGGATCAACCTGTTCGAAAACCCGAAGACGGTGCAGTTCGTCCACCGCATCGGAGCCTACGTGCTCTTTGCCTTTGCGCTGATGCACATGATCGCCTCGCTGCGGGCAGCACCCGAAACCACCCATGCGCGCCGTGCGGTGCTCCTGTTCCTGCTCGTCTCGGCACAGGCGGTGATCGGTATCACCACGCTGGTGCTGCAGGTGCCGATCGGCTGGGGTGTGGCGCACCAGGGCGGCGCCCTCGTTGTGCTTGGCTTTGCCATCGCCCATTGGCGCGGATTCTACGGCGAGTATCCGCGGCCGACGGCGATCGAAATGCGCGACTGACGCCCGGCGAAATCCGGAAAAAGAAAGACCCCGGCGAGCGGCTCGCCGGGGTCTTTTGTTTTTCAGCCGATTGCCGATCAGGCCGACAGCATCAGGTCCATGTTCTGGACCGCCGCGCCCGAGGCGCCCTTGCCGAGATTGTCGAGCAGGGCGACGAGGTTCACATGGTTGCCGCCAGGGGTGCCGAAGACGAAGAGCTTCATCGTGTCCTTGCCGGCAAGCTCGGTGGCGTCGATGCGGGCGAGCTTTTCGCTCTCCTGGAGCGGCACGACCTCGACGATCGACTGGTCGGCATAATGCGCGACGATCGCAGCGTGGATCGTCTCGAGTGTCGTACCGGCGGCGAGGTCCTCGAGATAGAGAGGCACCTGGACGATCATGCCCTGTGCAAACTTGCCGACGGAGGGTGCAAAGACCGGTGCGCGGTCGAGCAGGCCGTGCATCTTCATCTCGGGCACGTGCTTGTGCTTGAGCGTCAGGCCGTAGAGGAAGTGCGGTGCGCTGATGTGGTCGGCATTGGTCTCGTCTTCCATCTGCGCGATCATCTGCTTGCCGCCGCCGGTGTAACCGGAAACCGCATTGACCGTCACCGGATAGCCGTCGGGCAGGATGCCGGCCTGGCGCAGCGGCCGGATCACGCCGATCGCGCCGGTCGGATAGCAGCCGGGATTGGCGACGCAACGGGCGCTGCGGATCTTCTCCGGCTGCGCCTTGTCCATTTCGGCAAAGCCATAGGCCCAGTCAGGCGCAATCCGGTGCGCGGTCGAGGTGTCGATGATGCGGACCTTGTTGTTGCCCGAGACCATCGAAACCGCCTCGCGCGAGGCGTCATCCGGCAGGCAGAGGATTGCGATGTCGGCGTCGTTCAGAAGATCTTCGCGCATCGCGGCATTGCGTCGTTCCGCTTCCGGAATGGAAAGCAGTTCGAGATCGCTACGGCCGGCCATGCGCGTGCGGATCTGCAAGCCCGTGGTGCCGTGTTCGCCATCGATGAAGATCTTCGGTTTCATGATTTTCCCGTTCTGCCAGACAGTTAGAAGCCGTTCCGGAATCACTCTGGCATAGAATTGAATCAGTTTCTCAACAGGTCGGCGGAGCGCCGCCAACCCCACCTTTTCTATATAAGCAGCCGCCCTCCATCGCAACGGCAACGGTCGTCTTCAGCGAAGCGGCGCGCGCTCGGCAAGTTTCTCCGCATGCAGCCCCAGCATATACATCGCGACGGTCGCACCGGCGATCGCCGTGATGTCGGCGTGGTCGTAGGCCGGCGCCACTTCGACCACGTCGCTGCCGACCACCGTCAGCGCGCCGAGCTTGCGCAGGACGGACAGGATCTTGGCGCTCGACGGGCCGCCGGCGACCGGGGTACCGGTGCCGGGCGCATAGGCCGGGTCGAGGCAGTCGATATCGAAGGTGAGATAGGCCTTGCGCTCGCCGACCTGCCTTATGATCGTCTCGGCGATGTCGCCGGCGCTCATCTCCTCGACGTCGTAGCCATAGAGAATGCGGATGCCGCAATCCTCGGGCGCGTGCGTGCGGATGCCGATCTGGATCGAGGCTTCGGTGTCGATCAGCCCTTCGCGCGCCGCACGCCCGACAAAGGAGCCATGGTCGATGCGGCCGCGCTCGTCCGACCAGGTATCCTGGTGGGCGTCGAACTGGACGAGGGCGAGGGGACCGTGCAGCGCCGCCTGCGCCTTCAGGATGGGATAGGTGACGAAGTGGTCGCCGCCGAGCGTCTGCAGATAAGCGCCGCTCCTGATGATCTTGGCCGCTTCGCGTTCGATCGTTGCCGGCGTCTTCGAATGGTTGCCGTAGTCGAGCAGGCAGTCGCCATAGTCGACCGTTGCCATCTCCGCGAAGAGATCGCGGTCGAACGGGTACTGCGGATCGTTGTCGAAGATGGCCGAGGCGCGGCGGATCGCCTGCGGCCCGAAGCGGGCGCCGGGACGGTTGGACGTGGCGGCGTCGAAGGGAATGCCCCAGACGACGGCATCGACGCCCTTCAGCTGCTTCGAATACTTGCGGCGCATAAAGGAGAGAATGCCGGCATGGGTCGGATCGGACGCCGCCGATGTCAGTGAGCGCGCCGTCAGCGCATGATCGATTGTCCTATTCGCCATATCCCGCCTCTGCCTCGGAGCCGGACAGCGCGCATCCTCTGCGCGCATCCGCTCAAACCTGTGGTGGCGGAAGGTTGGACAATCGTTGCCGGCAAGGCAAGGCCCTGCCGGCCGTTTCTTCGGCGATTATGAAGCCTTGGCTTCGTAGGTCGGGGCGAAGTCGCCAAGCGCCTTGGCTTCGGTGATGCGCGCGGCGATATCTTCCTCGATGATCGTCTCGAGCTGGGCGAAACTGTCGATCACGTAATAGATCGGCTGGACGATATCGATACGATAGGGCGTCCGCAGCACGGTCATCAGGTCGAAGGGACGAAACTCGACACCTGGGGTTCCCATCGCATTGCGTGTCTCGTTGGGCGAAGACACGATGCCGGCGCCATAGCAGCGGCGACCCTTCGGCGTGTTGATCAGGCCGAACTCGACGGTGAACCAGAAGATCCGGAACATATGCCAGGAATAGCCCTTGCCGAGCGAAACCGCCTTCTCGCCGAAGCGGCGCACGAAGTTGGCGTAGCTCTGGTTGGTGAGCAGCGGGCAGTGGCCGAAGACCTCGTGAAAAATGTCGGGCTCTTCGATGTAATCGATATGCTCGCGGCGGCGAATGAAGGTCGCCAGCGGAAACTTGCCCTGAGACAGCAGTTCGTAGAAGCGGGACGGCGGAATGAGGGCAGGTACACCTTCGACGCCGAAGCCGGTGGTTTCCGCGAGGCGCCGGTTCACGTCCTTCAATTGCGGCACGTGATCGGGGCCGAGATCGAGCGTCTTTGCGCCTTCCAGATATTCGTCGCAGGCCTTGTCGGCGAGCAGCGTCATCTGCCGCTGATAGAGCTCGCCCCAGATCGCATCTTCTTCCGGGGTGTAGAGATAAGTGCCGTCCGGTTCCGGCAGTTTGGCCGTGTAGCTGCTTTCCTTCGTCATGACGTCTCCTCATTCGTCAGATGAACTCTCCTGTTGCAATTGTATCGCGGATGGAGCGAGTATTTGTTCCACAGTTGCCAGGTGGAGGCCTGATGGCGGGAGGAAAATTCGAAATGCCGTCCGATGTGAAAGAAAATCTTCAGCCCGTTCGAAAGCTGCTACGGCTGATTCAGGCCGATAGCGGCCAGTCTCTCTCCGATCTCGCCGAAAAAGCCGGCATGTCGCAAAGCTCGGCCTGGCGACGGCTGCAGGAACTGGAGACGGATGGCGTGATCCGCAAGCGCGTCGCGCTGCTCGATCCGGCAAAGCTCGATCTGAAACTCTGCATCATCGCCCATGTGACGCTCGAAGATCACCACGATGAGGCGATTGCCGCCTTCTCCGCCGTCGTGCGCGAGCGGCCGGAGATCATGGAGTGCTACGCTTTATCCGGAACGTTCGACTATATGCTGAAGATCCGCGCCAATGACGTCGAAAGCTACGATGCCTTCATGACACGGTACCTGATGCGCAATCCGCATGTGCGCACGGTGGTGTCGAGTTTCGTCCTGCGCGAACTCAAGTCGACGACGGAGCTGCCGATTTAAGCCGTTCGCCAGTGGCGGCCTTACCCCGCGGGAGAACTACGAGCGCTCGAACCCGTATTGGCGTTCGATCTTGCCGACGCGCACCTGGTAATCCTCGTACCAGCGCTCGCGGCCGAGCCGCTGGGCCGTCAGGTGGCGGACGTTGTTTTTCCAGGCAGCGATGCTCGCCTCATCGACCCAGTAGGAATTGGTGAGGCCGAAGCCGTCGGCGCCGCGAACGCTTTCCAGGCCGAGAAAACCCGGCTGCTCGCGCGCAAGCCGCTCCATTTCGTCTCCCATGTTGTCGTAGCCGTGATCACCAGCCGTGCGCCGCGAGGCAAAGGTGACGATGTAATAGGGCGGCTCTGGGGTCTTTGCGACGGGAGAAGTGGTCATGCGGTGCCTCAAAGGCTCGACGTTGCGGGATATGGTGCGTCGGATGATAACAAAAAAAGGCGGAGCAAAGCCCCGCCTTTCCAAGTGTCGCAGTTGAAGCGATTAACGCTTCGAGAACTGGAACGAACGACGTGCCTTCGCACGGCCGTACTTCTTACGCTCGACCACGCGGCTGTCGCGGGTGAGGAAGCCACCGCGCTTCAGGACCGAGCGCAGGCCCGGTTCGAAGTAGGTGAGTGCCTTGGAGATGCCGTGACGAACGGCACCGGCCTGGCCGGAAAGACCACCGCCAGCAACGGTCGCGTCGATGTCGAACTGGCCGTCACGGGCAGCAGCGACGATCGGCTGCTGCAGGATCATCTGCAGAACCGGACGGGCGAAGTAAGCCGCGTAGGGCTTGCCGTTGATGGTGATCTTGCCGGTGCCCGGCTTGACCCAGACGCGGGCGACAGCGTCTTTACGCTTGCCGGTCGCGTAGGAGCGACCCTGGGCGTCGACCTTCTTGACGTGAACCGGAGCAGCCGGTTCCGCGGTCGTGGCGATGTCCTTGAGAGCGGAAAGGTCAGCCATTATCAGGCGCTCCTTGTGTTCTTGCTGTTCAGCTTGGCGACGTCGAGGACGGTCGGCTGCTGTGCTTCATGCGGGTGGTTGGCGCCTGCGTATACGCGCAGGTTCTTCATCTGGCGACGGCCGAGCGGACCGCGCGGAACCATGCGCTCGACGGCCTTCTCGAGGACGCGCTCCGGGAAGCGGCCTTCGATGATCTGGCGCGCAGTGCGCTCCTTGATGCCGCCGGGGTAGCCGGTGTGCCAGTAGTACTTCTTGTCGGTGTACTTCTTGCCCGTCAGAACTGCCTTCTCGGCGTTGATGACGATGACGTTGTCGCCGTCGTCAACATGCGGGGTGAAGGTAGCTTTGTGCTTGCCGCGCAGGCGGTTCGCGATGAGGGAAGCGAGGCGACCAACAACGAGGCCTTCGGCGTCGATGATGATCCACTTCTTCTCCACCTCTGCAGGCTTCTGAACGAAGGTTGCCATATCAAAATCTTTCTTTGGACCCGAGCGGCGAACCGCTGGGCGTTTCTTGTTGCTTGGTTTTGCCCGGTTTCCCGGGCAAAAGAGAAAGCGGCCCGTAAGGACCGCGATCTGCGGCAGCTTATACGCAAGTGCGAAACAAGCGTCAAGAACGCGGAATCTGCGCGACGGAAATAAAATCAATTAAAAACAATATGTTACTTGTGCGGTATTTTGATACCACAAATTATCGTGGCGGAATCGAATAGGTCGCCGTGGCATGCGCGACAAGGTCGTCGTCGCCAACCTTGACGATCGATGCGTCGAGAACGGCAAGCCGCTTGCCGAGTTTGAGGATCCGGCAGGTGCATTCGAGCGGTTCAGGCTCGGGCTTGCGCAGGAAGTTGATGTTGAGATTGGTGGTGACGGCAAGCGCAACCGGCCCGATATGGGCGATCAGCGCGATATAGGCGGAAACGTCGGCGAGTGCGAAAAGGGTAGGGCCGGAGACGGTTCCGCCCGGCCGGATATGCCGTTCGTTCGGATCGAGCCGCATGGTGGCAAAGCCCGGACCGACCGCCGTGACATGGAAGACCTTGCCGTCGGTGTGGACCTGCGGGAAATCCGTGTCGAGGAACCGGTTGAGGTCGTCGACGGTCATGATCGGCTCAAGGGGCATGCATCGCATCCTTCAACATGTCTGCCCGCCACCTGAAACCGACTGATGGCCCGACGCAAGGCGGAAAATGGTCGTAGGCGGAATGCGTCAGCGGGTGTGCCTGTCGGCTTGCACGGCACGCGCGTCCGGCGTACCACCAAGCCAAAGTTCAAGCTCCAGGAGAAGAAGATGGCCGACGTCGTATCGTTCAAGAAGGAAGAGCCGAACGGCCTGCTGCTGAAAGATCGTTCGGGGCCCGTCTTGCGGCTGACGCTGAACAACCCGCCGGCCAACGTGCTGTCGATTGCCATGATGGAGGCGCTGCACGCCGAGTTCGATGCGGTAGCAACCTCCAAGGACATCAGGGTGGTCGTGCTCGCCGCGACCGGCAAGCTATTTTCCGCCGGTCACGATCTGAAGGAAATGACCGCGCGCCGCGAAGACGACGACCGGGGCCGGGCCTTCTTCGAGCGGACGATCCGCCTCTGCGCCGATCTCATGCTGAAAATCACGCAGCTGCCGCAGGCCGTCATCGCCGAGATTGACGGCCTGGCAACGGCAGCTGGCTGCCAGCTGGTTTCCAGCTGTGACCTTGCGATCTGCACCGACAGCTCCACCTTCTGCACGCCCGGCGTCAATATCGGTCTCTTCTGTTCGACGCCGATGGTCGCGCTCACGCGTGCGGCGCATCGCAAGCAGGCGATGGAAATGCTTTTGACCGGCGAGACCATCGACGCCTCGACCGCCAAGGATTTCGGCCTCGTCAACCGCATCGTGCCGCAGCAGTACCTGCGCCAGGTGGTCGACAAATACGCTGCGGTCATTGCCTCGAAGTCGCCGCAGGCGCTGAAGATCGGCAAGGAGGCCTTCTATCGTCAGGCGGAGATGGACCTGCCGGAGGCTTACGACTACGCAGTCGGCGTCATGGTTGAGAACATGCTGGCGCGCGATGCCGAGGACGGCATCGGCGCGTTCCTCGGCAAGCGCATGCCGGAATGGAAGGAAGACTGACGCTCAGGCGAGTTTCAGGAGCAGGGCGCCGAGCGCGATGACGCAGGCAGCCGCGATGCGCCAGGCGCTGACCGGTTCTTTCAGGAACACGACCGAGATCACCACGGCAAAGAGGATCGAGGTTTCGCGCAGTGCCGCGACGGTCGCGACCGGCGCTTTGGTCATCGCCCAGAGCGCCAGGCCATAGGCGCCGATCGAGCCGGCGCCGCCGATAAGGCCCCGCCACCAGTTCTTGTAGACGTGGCGGGCGACTGGCTTGATGCCACGCCGGGCAAAAGCCCAGGTGAACAGCAGAACCGGCGGCAGCAGCGCCATCCACAGCGTGTAGGAGATGGCGTTGCCTGAAACGCGCGCGCCGATACCGTCGACAAAGGTGTAACTTGCGATGACGCAGGCATTGAGCAGGGCAAGCACGATCGCGTTCTTGCCGCCCTTGCGCGACTCGAAGGCGAGCGTCAGCACACCGGCAGAGATCGTCAGGATACCGATCATCGTTCCGAAGGTGAGCTTTTCGCCGATCAACGCCCCACTGGTCATCGCGACGATCAACGGTGCCGCGCCGCGCATCAGCGGATAGACAAGGCCGATGTCGCCGGCGCGATAGGATGCGGCGACGAGTTGGAAATAGGCGAACTGGAACAGTGCCGAAACCAGGATGTATGGCCACGCTTCCGGTTTGGGCAACGGCATGAACGGCAGGAAGGGGATGGCGACGGCTGCGGCCCCGAGCGCGATCATTGCAGCGTCGAGCGACTTTTCCGTTCCCGCCTTGACCAACGCATTCCAGGTCGCGTGCAACAACGCCCCGAACAGGACGAGCGCAATGACTTCAACGGGCAAGATGAGACCTCGGAAAACGATGTGGCAGGCTTTGTGATGCTTGTCGCGCCGCACGGGCGCAAAAGCAACCGGAAAGTCTTGCAGAAGCGGCAATCTTTGGCGGGGAACGAACGGCCCGCACGGTTGACTTGGCCGGCCTCGCCATCATTATACGACCGTTTAACACGAACGGATACGAAGCCGCAGATGAACCACGACGCTTACCCGGACTATTATCTCGCCGATTTCCTGCGCGAGACCAAGACGATCGCCCTTGTCGGCGCTTCGCCCAATCCTGAGCGTCCGAGCCATCGGGTCATGGCGTTTCTGTTGCGCAAGGGTTACCGGGTGATCCCGATCAATCCCGGGCATGTCGGCAAGAGCATCCAGGGCCAGGCCGTGGTCGGCCGGCTTGCCGATATTAAGGAGCCGATCGACATGGTCGACGTCTTCCGCGCTGCCGACGCCCTGCCGGCGCTCGTCGATGAAATTCTCGCGCTGGAGACGCTGCCGAAGGCGATCTGGGGCCAGCTCTCGGTGCGCAACGATGCTGCTGCGGCGAAAGCGGAAGCCGCCGGCATCAAGGTGGTCATGGACCGCTGTCCGGCGATCGAGTACCCGCGTCTGATCGGCTGATCCCGGTCGGCGCATCGCCGGCGGACCACACAACCGTCAGTTCTTGAAAAATCCTCTTTGACCGCATGCGTAGGCTCTGGAATAGTGCCGCGGCTTGCGCGCTCAACCGCGCGAGCACGATAGCGGTTCACGCGTAGATTCAAGGTGATAGAGCGCCCCGGCGCGCAGGCTGGCGGCCGCGCTCTGGTCATGGGAGGGACGAAATGACGAAAGACAATCCGGGTTTCAACACGCTCGCAATTCATGCGGGGGCGCAGCCCGACCCGACCACGGGTGCACGGGCGACGCCAATCTACCAGACGACGAGCTTCGTCTTCAACGACACTGACCATGCCGCGGCACTCTTCGGCCTCCAGCAGTTCGGCAACATCTACACCCGCATCATGAACCCGACGCAGGCAGTGCTCGAAGAGCGCATCGCCGCGCTTGAAGGCGGCACTGCGGCACTCGCCGTTGCCTCGGGCCACGCCGCACAGCTTCTCGTCTTCCACACGATCATGAGCCCGGGCGACAACTTCATCGCCGCAAACCGGCTCTATGGCGGCTCGGTCAACCAGTTCGGCCACGCCTTCAAGTCCTTCGACTGGCAGGTCCGCTGGGCCGACCCCGCCGATCCGGCTTCCTTTGAGGCGAAGATCGACCGGCGCACCAAGGCGATCTTCATCGAGAGCCTCGCCAATCCCGGCGGCACCTTCGTCGATATCGCGGCGATCGCCGAGGTCGCCCGCAAGCACGACCTGCCGCTGATCGTCGACAACACCATGGCGACTCCCTATCTGTTGCGGCCGCTGGAGCATGGCGCCGATATCGTCGTGCACTCGCTGACGAAGTTCATCGGCGGCCACGGCAACTCCATGGGCGGCGTCATCGTCGATGGCGGCACCTTTGACTGGTCGAAGTCCGGAAAATACCCGATGCTGTCTGAGCCGCGTCCGGAGTATGCCGGTGTCGTGCTGCACCAGACCTTCGGCAACATCGCCTTCGCCATCGCCGCACGTGTCCTCGGCCTGCGCGACTTCGGCCCGGCGATCTCGCCGTTCAATGCCTTCATGCTGGTGACTGGCTCCGAAACGCTTCCGCTGCGCATGCAGCGCCATTGCGACAACGCGCTTGCGGTCGCCAAGTGGTTGAAGACGCACGACAAGATTTCGTGGGTCAACTATGCCGGGCTTGAGGACGACCCCAACCACGCGCTGCAGCAGCGCTATTCGCCGAAGGGCGCCGGTGCCGTCTTCACCTTCGGCCTCAAGGGTGGCTACGAGGCGGGCAAGCGCTTCGTCGAAGGGCTGGAAATGTTCTCGCACCTCGCCAATATCGGCGACACGCGCTCGCTCGTCATTCACCCGGCCTCGACCACCCACCGCCAGCTGACGCCCGAGCAGCAGGTGGCGGCCGGCGCCGGCCCCGACGTCGTGCGCCTCTCGGTCGGCATCGAGGATGTCTCCGACATCATCGCCGACCTCGAACAGGCGCTGGCCAAGCTCTGAAACTCTAGCCGAGAAGGGCGCGCCAGCGCGCCCTTCGCAAGGGTGCCAAGATGACGAATATGCAGAAGTTCGACCTGTCCACCGTTGAGGCGGAAACCGGTACACCGGCGGCCGACCGGCTCATCTCAGGCGCGCCGCAGTTCAAGACCTGGAACCTGGAGGAGGCCGAAGGTGGCCTCTATGCCGGGGTCTGGGAATCGACGCCCGGAAAATGGCGGATCGTCTATGAGGAGTGGGAGTATTTCCACATCCTCTCCGGTTATTCGATCCTCACGCAGGATGGTGGCGAAGCGGCGCATCTGCGCGCCGGCGACAGCATGATCCTGCGCCCCGGGTTTGAGGGCACCTGGGAAGTCGTGGAGACGACCCGCAAGGACTATGTCATCCGCCTTTAATCGCTGCGGCACCGGAGACCCATGGGGCTTCGGTGCAGCTCACCAGGCGAGGTCGAGGCGTTCCAGTCCGTGGAAATGAAACGCGTCCTTGACCTCGGGCTCGGTCTTCAACCGCATGCCCGGCAGGCGCCGAAACAGGATCGGCAGCGCCAGGTTGAGCTCCAGCCGGGCGAGCGGCGCGCCGATGCAGAAATGCAGGCCGGCTCCGAAGGAGACATTGGCGCCTTCGTCGCGCGTCGGCCGGAAGGCGTTCGGGTCGGTGAACTTCTTCGGGTCCACATTCGCCGCTCCGAGCAGCAGGCCGACCTTGTCGCCCTTCCGCAGCATGACACCTTCGTCGAGTTCGATATCCGACAGCGCGTAACGCTGGAAAATATGCAGCGGTGCGGCAAAGCGCAGGCATTCCTCGACCGTCAGCGCGGTTGCTGCATCCGTCGCAAACAGGTCTTTCGCTGAAAGTCCGGATTGCAGGACCGTCTTCACAGCATTGCCGATCTGATGCACGGTCGCCTCGTGACCCGCATTGAGGAGGAGGGCGGTGGTCGAGACCAGCTCCGCGTCCGACAGTCGCTCGCCGTCCTTTTCCGAGGTGATCATGTGCGTCAGCAGGTCGTCCGCGGGGTTGCGACGCTTCTCTGCGATGATGCCGCGCAGATAATCGGCAAAATCCGCGGACGCCTGGTTGGCGTCGAGTTCGGTCTCGTAGCTGGGGTTGAAGACATACATCCGAACCATGCGATGCGACCAGTCGAGCAGATCGGGCGCTGCCTCGACGGGAATGCCGAGCATGCGGGCGATGATCGTCACGGGAAGCGTTTCGGCAAAGCTCTTCAGCAGTTCGACCTCGCCGTCATCTGCAAAGCCGTCGATCAGGGTATGGGACAGTTGCTCGATGTCTGGCCGCAGCTGTTCGATCTGCCGCGAGACGAAGGCGCGGTTGACGAGCGTGCGCAGTCGGGTGTGTGCGGGCGGTTCGAGCTCCAGCAGCGAATGTTCCTCGAGCGCGTCGAATTCCTTCAAATGCGGTTTCGGCGCCGGTAGTCCAAGTTCGTCGCGCGTCGCCACATGCAGGATCTGCCGGCCGAAACGCCGGTCGCGCAGAAGCGCGTTCACCTGATCGTAGCCAGCGAAATACCACTGCTGCCGTTCCTCCCAGAAGAAGGCCGGGCACTGCGCATGGATCTCGGCATAGGCTGCGAGCGGGTGGCGGTAGAAGGCTGGATTGCGCGCGTCGATGGAAACGCGCCTCAGCGCGCGGTCGATGGAAATGGCAGGCATGGCAGGGGCTCTTCGCGGACTTCAATGGCCCCTATGTCTAAGGGAATCGCGGTTCGGCCGGCAAGCGCGGATATCGCACCCATCGGGGCGTTGACAGCAGGTGCCATGGCGGCCAATCTCTCCTGGCTGCGTAGGGCGCATCGGCAGAGAGCTGAAAGGGCAACGCCCGCCTACGGAACACAGACCGTAGTTGCGCCCATGCCAAACCTTGAAAACCTGAAGAAGCAGGCGAAGCAATACCTCAGATGGCATCGCGACCAGTACTATCCGGTCGCGGCCGAGATCAGGGCTGCCTTGCCGCGCTTCCGCGATCTTGACGATCACGCCATTCTGATGGCTGAGTTCAAGCTCGCTGACGCGCAGGAACTCGTCGCGCGTCAATCCGGTTTCGACAGTTGGCAGGCGCTCAAATCAGGAGCCCTGACAATGACCAAACAATTGAAACCCGCCACACCGCAGCCGGTGCTGCAATCGACAGCCGCACAGTTGTTCGTTGCCGACATTGGGGCCGCATGCGACTTCTTCACCGGGAAGCTCGGCTTTGCGGTCGATTTCGTCTACGGCGATCCGCCCTTCTACGGGCAGGTGATCCGGGACAATGCCCGGCTCGCTCTGCGTCTCGTTTGTGAACCCGTCTTCGTCGGCGACATCCGGCAGCGCGAGCACCTGCTTTCCGCCTCCATCGCCCTCGATACCGCCAATGACATCAAGCAATTGTACCTGGGCTACCAATCGGCCGGGGTCGCTTTTCACCAAGCGTTGCGTACGGAACCCTGGGGTGCGCGTACGTTTGTCGTGCTCGATCCCGACGGAAATCTGATACTGTTTGCAGGGCCGGCCGACTGAACTGAAAAGCGGGAGGGGGCGCCGGTAGCGTGCGTTCGCCGCCGGCGCCCGCGTCTTCCGGCGCGCCATTCGCGGGGAACAAACTTCCGCTTTCCTCCCTTTTTCTATGGCACCAGGCGACCTATTTGCGCATGATGCGGCCAGCAAGCAGGGAGCGGCATGGGAAAAAACCAGTCCAGTCTATCGGCGGGGATCGTCGCTGCGATCCGCAAGAGGCGTCCCACCGTCGTTCACCGCGAAGCCGCGGTCAGCCGCGGCGATATCGTCATCGCCTCCTACAACATCCACAAATGCGTCGGCACCGACGGGCGCTTCGACCCCGGCCGTACCGCCAATGTCATCGGTGAACTCGGTGCCGATATCGTGGCGCTTCAGGAGGCCGATCAGCGGTTTGGTGAGCGTGCCGGTCTTCTCGATCTCGAACACTTGCGCCGCGAGGCACACCTTGTTTCGGTGCCGATTTCCGGCTTTTCGACCAAGGGGCATGGTTGGCACGGCAACGTCCTGCTGCTGCGCGAGGGCGCCGTTTCCGACGTGCGGCAGTTGAAGCTCCCTGGCGTCGAGCCGCGCGGTGCGCTGGTCGTCGATCTCGACTTGAAGGTGGGGCCGCTGCGCATCATCGCCGCCCATCTCGGTCTTCTCCGGCATTCGCGCGCCCAGCAGGCCGAGGCGATCCTCGAGGCGGCATCCGATGCGAACGGGCGGCCGACCCTGCTCATCGGCGATCTCAACGAATGGCGGATGGGGCGGCGTTCGTCGCTGTCCTTCCTCAGCCCGGTATTCGATCCGTCCCATGCGACGGTCGCCAGTTTTCCCTCGCGCTTCCCGCTGTTGCCGCTCGACCGTGTGCTCGGCAATCCGCACCATCTGGTGACGTCGGTCGCGGTGCACGACTCGCCGCTGGCGCGGATCGCCTCGGATCATCTGCCCGTAAAGGCCTCGATCGACCTGAAGGCCGTGCAGCCGGAGCCAAGAGACGGCAAGCGGGTGGAAGCGAGTCGCTCGGGGTCGGCCTGACGGCGCGGACGAGTTTTCGATGTGGTCCTCTGTCCTGTTCACCATTGCCGCCATCCTCGGACTGCTCGTGGCGACCGTGCTTTACATCTACGGCCGCTTCGGCCGACGCCCGCACGGGCCGCCGTCAAGCGCCCTTCCGTTGGCCGATGCCGGCACAGAGCTCGACCGCTATCTGGCGCCTCTCGTCGACGCCCAGGCGGGTGCCAATGGCGTGGCGCTGGTTTCCGACAATATCGAGGCCCTGGTGGTGCGCGCGCACGCGGCCCGGCGTACCGGGCGCAGCCTCGACCTGCAGTACTACTACTGGAAGGGCGACCTGACCGGACTTCTTCTTGCCCGTGAGATCCTGGCCGCCGCAGACCGCGGCGTGCGTGTCCGGCTGCTGCTCGACGACATCAATGCCGGCATCCACGACCGCATGTGCATCGCGCTCGACGCCCATCCCCATATCGACGTGCGGCTCTTCAATCCGAGCCGGGCGCGCACCGATCGCTTTCGCCGCGGCTTCGAAATGGCGATCCGCGCTTTCAGCGCCACGCGCCGCATGCACAACAAGCTCTGGGTGGCCGACAGCCGCGTTGCGATTGCCGGCGGCCGCAACATCGGCGACGCCTATTTCGATGCCGCCGAACTCTCCAATTTCCGCGATCTCGATGTCTGGATGGTGGGGCCGGTGCTGGATCAGGCGTCGGCCATGTTCGACCGCTATTGGAACAGTGCCTCCGTGCTTCCGATCGCAGCGCTGCGCACGCCGCGCAAGCAGTATTTGCCCGCGCTACGCGAGGCCGTCGACGGATTGGCCCGCACGCCGGCGGGGCGGTTCTATCTGGAACGCATCGACAAGGCGGTGGAGGAGGCCGAGATCTACCACGGCACGCGGCAGCTTCACTGGAGTTCCGATATCCGGCTGGCATCCGATCCGCCGGAAAAGGCGCTGATGCAGCGACGCCAGAACTGGCTGTTGCGCGAGCTTTTTCCGCTGATCGAGGCTGCCACGCGGGATCTCAGGATCATCTCGCCCTACTTCATCCCCGGCGCTGCCGGCACACGGGAGCTCGCCGCCATCGTTGCGCGCGGCGCTCGCGTCGCGGTGCTCACCAATTCGCTTGCGGCGACCGACGTTGCCGCCGTTCACGGCGGTTATGTCAAATATCGCCGCAAGCTCATCCGGGCCGGCGTCGCGCTCTTCGAGTTGAAGGAGCAGGGCGATGTTGCCGAGGGGCACCGCATGACGCTGTTCGGGCGCCGCAATGCGAGCCTGCACAGCAAGGCCTTCGTGGTCGACGGCCTGAACGGTTTCGTCGGCTCGATGAACTTCGATCCGCGCTCAGCCTCGCTCAATACGGAAATGGGCGTGGTCTTTCAGGATGCGGCGCTTGCCGGCGAACTGGCTTCCATGTTCGAGGACGAAACCTCGCCGGCAATCAGCTACCGGGTCGATATCGAAGGATCACGCCTCATCTGGCGCGATCGCGCCAATGGCTCCGAGCGGCTGGTGCGCCACGAGCCGGATGCGAGCCTAACAAGGCGCATGATCGCCGGGCTGATCCGCATTCTGCCGATCGAGTCGCAGCTGTGACCCGTGGCCTGCTTGCCTCATTTGCGCTTCGTTTACCGATATCGTTGATCCCTGTGCGCAGCGTCTGGGTGTGCGGTCTTGGTCGAGGACGTTGCGCGAAAAATGCTCTATCGCCAACCATGTGTGGAGGACGGCCAAACTTCGAGGCGAACAGTGCCTTCGATTAAGCTTATCGAAGCTTCGCGACTTGAAGTGCAGGGTGTTGACACTCTATGTAGGAGCAGAAGGTAAATCCCGTGATTCCCGGTTCGCAACGGTTTTGCGAACCCGATTGATGAAGGTTCGATATGAGAAATCCCGTTGATACCGCCCTGGCACTGGTGCCGATGGTTGTTGAACAGACCAACCGCGGTGAACGTTCCTACGATATCTTTTCGCGCCTTCTGAAGGAGCGCATCATCTTCGTGACCGGCCCGGTCGAAGATCAGATGGCAACGCTCGTCTGCGCCCAGCTTCTTTTCCTCGAAGCGGAAAACCCGAAGAAGGAAATCGCGCTCTACATCAACTCGCCGGGCGGCGTCGTCACGTCGGGCATGGCGATCTACGACACGATGCAGTTCATCAAGCCGGCTGTTTCGACGCTCTGCGTCGGCCAGGCCGCCTCGATGGGTTCGCTGCTCCTGGCTGCCGGCCACAAGGACATGCGTTTCGCCACGCCGAACGCGCGCATCATGGTTCACCAGCCTTCGGGCGGTTTCCAGGGCCAGGCCTCGGATATCGAGCGTCACGCCAAGGACATCCTGAAGATGAAGCGTCGCCTCAACGAGGTCTACGTCAAGCATTGCGGCCGCACCTACGAGGAAGTCGAGCAGACGCTCGATCGCGATCACTTCATGAACGCGGACGAAGCTTTGAGCTGGGGCCTCGTTGACAAGGTGCTGACCTCGCGCGAAGAAATCGAAGGCGGCGAGCAGGCCTGATAACGCGCATTTGTGTCGGGATAGATGTAATTGTGACACAATTGTAATGGCTCAAGGGCTTTATCGACAGGGTAAAGCCGGTAATATGAACCATTAATGCTATGTTGGAATCTGACGGCGTAGTGTTGGTTCGAGTTGGGAGAGTCGTTGCGGCCGCGTCGGGCGTCTTCGCCAGGGGCGGTAAGTACTCCCGGAAGCCCTGCGTGAGGTTGAGGCGCAAGGCAAATTGAGTGGTCCGCGATACTTTTCTTGAAAGTGTCCGGCGTGCTGGAAGGAAGTCGAAATGAGCAAGGTCAGCGGAAGCAACGGCGGTGACTCGAAGAATACACTTTATTGTTCGTTCTGCGGCAAGAGCCAGCACGAAGTCCGCAAGCTGATTGCCGGACCGACCGTATTCATCTGCGATGAATGCGTCGAGCTGTGCATGGACATCATTCGCGAAGAGAACAAGACCTCGATGGTCAAGTCCCGCGACGGTGTTCCGACCCCTCAGGAAATCATCAAGGTTCTGGACGAATACGTCATCGGTCAGCAGCAGGCCAAGCGCATCCTGTCGGTCGCCGTTCACAACCACTATAAGCGCCTGGCGCACGCCGCCAAGGGCAGCGACGTCGAACTGGCGAAGTCGAACATCATGCTCGTCGGCCCGACCGGCTGCGGCAAGACCTATCTCGCCCAGACGCTCGCCCGTATCATCGACGTGCCGTTTACCATGGCTGACGCCACGACGCTGACCGAAGCCGGTTACGTCGGTGAAGACGTCGAGAACATCATCCTGAAGCTGCTCCAGGCGGCCGACTACAACGTCGAGCGCGCGCAGCGCGGCATCGTCTATATCGACGAAGTCGACAAGATTTCGCGCAAGTCCGACAACCCGTCGATAACGCGCGACGTATCGGGCGAGGGCGTGCAGCAGGCGCTTCTGAAGATCATGGAAGGCACGGTTGCCTCGGTACCGCCGCAGGGCGGCCGCAAGCATCCGCAGCAGGAATTCCTGCAAGTGGATACGACCAACATCCTGTTCATCTGCGGCGGCGCCTTTGCCGGCCTCGACAAGATCATCTCCGCCCGTGGCGAGAAGACCTCGATCGGTTTCGGCGCAACGGTCCGCTCGCCGGAAGATCGCCGTGTCGGTGAAGTCCTGCGCGAACTGGAGCCGGAAGATCTCGTCAAGTTCGGCCTGATCCCGGAATTCATCGGTCGTCTGCCGGTTCTGGCGACGCTCGAAGATCTCGATGAAGATGCGCTGATCCAGATCCTGTCCGAGCCGAAGAACGCTCTGATCAAGCAGTACCAGCGCCTGTTCGAGATGGAAGACGTGGAACTGACCTTCCACGAGGACGCGCTTCGCGAGATTGCCCGCCGGGCGATCGTGCGCAAGACGGGTGCCCGTGGCCTTCGCTCCATCATGGAAAAGATCCTGCTCGACACCATGTTCGAGCTGCCGACGCTCGAAGGCGTGCGCGAAGTAGTCATCTCCGACGAGGTGGTCAAGGGCTCTGCCCGGCCGCTCTACATCTACTCGGAACGGTCGGACGAAAAGACCAACGTTTCGGCCTGAGCGTCCTGAAATATCCTTTGAGAAGCCCGCCTCGTGCGGGCTTTTTCATGTCTACTTCATGTCTTCACACTTAGCTGTTGAGACACGAACGCAGGGGCGCAGATTTCACAATTCGATTGTTGCTAAAGTGCCGCAAACAACGCAATGATGTGACGATTCAATGAAGGACCTTAATGGTTGCGGTCCAAGAGCTTGTAGTCCGTCGCAAGGTCCGCAACAGCATTGATGCGTAGTCAGAAGGACCCGGCCACAGTTTGTGGATGTCTGCGTCGAGCCTTGAAATGGACGCGGTTGCACTCCACTTTCATGTGGAAAATATGACAGCCGGGAGTGCCTGTAGGGCTCCCGGAAACGGGCCCGAAATCGGGACGGAAAGGAAATGACATGACGAACAAAACGTCACCGGCGACTGAAAGCGCGACCTACCCGGTCCTGCCGCTCCGCGACATCGTAGTCTTCCCGCACATGATCGTGCCGCTTTTCGTCGGCCGCGAAAAGTCGATCCGTGCGCTTGAGGAAGTCATGGGCACCGACAAGCAGATCATGCTTGCCACCCAGATCAACGCCACCGACGACGATCCGGAACCGTCCGCGATCTACGAAGTCGGCACCATCGCCAACGTCCTGCAACTGCTGAAGCTGCCCGACGGCACCGTCAAGGTGCTGGTCGAAGGCCGCGCGCGCGCCAAGATCGACGGCTACACGCCGCGCGAAGAATTCTACGAAGCCGCCGCGCACACGCTGAGCGAGCCGGAGGAAGACCCGGTCGAGATCGAGGCGCTCAGCCGCTCGGTCGTCTCCGAGTTCGAAAGCTACGTGAAGCTCAACAAGAAGATCTCCCCCGAGGTCGTCGGTGTTGCCAGCCAGATCGAGGACTATTCGAAGCTGGCCGACACGGTGGCTTCGCACCTTTCGATCAAG
Organism: Ensifer sp. NPDC090286; assembly: GCF_044769565.1. Taxonomy (NCBI): domain Bacteria; kingdom Pseudomonadati; phylum Pseudomonadota; class Alphaproteobacteria; order Hyphomicrobiales; family Rhizobiaceae; genus Ensifer; species Ensifer sp. NPDC090286. The sequence goes on from NZ_JBIVYF010000001.1 coordinate 212,239, forward strand.
ATCGTCGAAAAGCAGGAAATGCTGGAGACCACCAGCGTGAAGATGCGCCTGGAAAAGGCGCTCGGCTTCATGGAAGGCGAGATCTCCGTCCTGCAGGTTGAAAAGCGCATCCGCTCGCGCGTCAAGCGCCAGATGGAGAAGACCCAGCGCGAATACTACCTCAACGAACAGATGAAGGCGATCCAGAAGGAACTCGGCGACGGCGAAGACGGCCGCGACGAGATGGCCGAGATCGAAGAGCGTATCGCCAAGACCAAGCTTTCCAAGGAAGCGCGCGAAAAGGCTGACGCGGAGCTGAAGAAGCTGCGCCAGATGAGCCCGATGTCGGCGGAAGCCACCGTCGTTCGCAACTACCTGGATTGGCTGCTCGGTCTGCCCTGGGGCAAGAAGTCGAAGATCAAGACCGACCTGAACCATGCCGAGGAGGTGCTCAACGTCGATCACTTCGGCCTCGACAAGGTCAAGGAGCGCATCGTCGAGTATCTCGCCGTGCAGGCGCGTTCGACCAAGATCAAGGGCCCGATCCTGTGCCTCGTCGGCCCTCCGGGCGTCGGCAAGACCTCGCTCGCCAAGTCGATCGCCAAGGCGACCGGCCGCGAATACGTGCGCATGGCACTTGGCGGTGTTCGTGACGAAGCCGAAATCCGTGGCCACCGCCGCACCTATATCGGCTCCATGCCGGGCAAGGTCGTCCAGTCGATGAAGAAGGCGAAGCGGTCCAACCCGCTGTTCCTGCTCGACGAAATCGACAAGATGGGCCAGGACTTCCGCGGCGATCCGTCGTCGGCGCTGCTCGAGGTGTTGGATCCGGAACAGAACTCGACTTTCATGGACCACTACCTGGAAGTCGAATACGACCTGTCCAATGTGATGTTCATCACCACCGCCAACACGCTGAATATCCCGGCGCCGTTGATGGACCGCATGGAAGTGATCCGCATCGCCGGCTACACCGAAGAGGAAAAGCTGGAAATCGCCAAGCGGCACCTGCTGCCGAAGGCGATCCGCGACCACGCGCTGCAGCCAAAGGAGTTCTCGGTCACCGACGGCGCGCTGATGGCGGTCATCCAGACCTACACCCGCGAAGCCGGTGTGCGTAACTTCGAGCGCGAGCTGATGAAGCTCGCCCGCAAGGCCGTGACCGAGATCATCAAGGGCAAGGCCAAGAAGGTCGAAGTGACCGCTGCCAACATCAACGACTATCTGGGCGTTCCGCGCTTCCGCCACGGCGAAGCCGAACGTGACGACCAGATCGGTGTTGTCACCGGTCTCGCATGGACCGAAGTCGGCGGCGAGCTGCTGACGATCGAAGGCGTCATGATGCCCGGCAAGGGCCGCATGACCGTCACCGGCAACCTGCGCGACGTGATGAAGGAATCGATTTCGGCAGCGGCGTCCTATGTCCGCTCGCGCGCGATCGACTTCGGCATCGAGCCGCCGCTGTTCGACAAGCGTGACATCCACGTGCACGTGCCGGAAGGCGCGACGCCGAAGGATGGTCCGTCGGCCGGCGTTGCCATGGCAACCACGATCGTGTCGATCATGACCGGTATCCCGATCTCCAAGGATGTCGCCATGACCGGCGAGATCACGCTGCGCGGCCGCGTGCTGCCGATCGGCGGTCTGAAGGAGAAGCTCCTGGCAGCGCTTCGGGGTGGCATCAAGAAGGTGCTGATCCCGGAAGAGAACGCCAAGGATCTTGCCGAGATCCCGGACAACGTGAAGAACGCGCTCGAAATCATCCCGGTTTCGCGGATGGGCGAAGTGCTCGAACACGCTCTGGTGCGCATGCCGGAGCCGATCGAATGGGACCCGGCAAACGAGCCGGCAACCGTTGCACCGGTTGATTCGCAGGACGAAGCAGGCTCTTCGATCGCCCACTAACGGGTGCTCGAAAAAGGGCGCCGCCGGCTCGCGCGGCGCTCATTTTGCAGAAAAATTGGGAAGACCGGCCATTGGCCGGTCTTTTTTGTTGTAAAAGCGCCCTGCAAGCCTTGCATTCCAAGGGATTAGGCGCAATTGGGAAAGGCAAGACGCGGGCGAAGCGCAAGCCGCCGCGCCTTAAAACACAGTCGTTTCGAACCAATCTGAAAGGGGTGGAAACATGAACAAAAATGAGCTCGTGTCTGCCGTTGCTGAGAAGGCCGGACTTTCCAAGACCGACGCATCTTCTGCAGTTGATGCAGTTTTCGAGACCATCCAGGCTGAGCTGAAGAACGGCGGCGACATTCGCCTGGTCGGCTTCGGCAACTTCTCGGTTTCGCGCCGCGAAGCCTCGAAGGGTCGTAACCCGTCCACGGGTGCGGAAGTTGACATCCCGGCACGCAACGTGCCGAAGTTCACGGCCGGCAAGGGCCTGAAGGATGCCGTCAACGGCTGATGAGATTTGCTTGGCGGCCGGACACGAGGCCGGCAGTCCAGGTATTCGAGGGTTCGGCGCAAGCCGGACCCTTTCGCATTTTGGGGCAGCCCTTGCGGGTACCCGCCATTTGCTCTAGGGCTTGCCCATTCTCAGGGCGGGGTGAAAGTCCCCACCGGCGGTAAGGGCATGAGAGCGCGGCGTCTTGAAGGCGCGCGAAGATGGCCCAAGCCCGCGAGCGCCTCTCCTCGATTTTTTGGGGGAGGGTCAGCAGATCCGGTGCAACTCCGGAGCCGACGGTCATAGTCCGGATGAAAGAGAATGGTCGCTGGCACGAAGGGCAGGGATGCCCGGCGTCGTGCCGTGCGCTCATGCGTCCTGATTTGTGTTTGGTCCGCTTTCAGGGTGCATGACATGAATCAGACTTCCCTCGGCTTTTCCTCCTCGCGCGCCATGGCCGGAGCCGGCTTCATGGTTCTGGCCGGGATCGCCTTTGCCGGCCTCAATGTCGTCACCCAATGGCTGACGATGAAGCTCGGTTTCCCGGCCACCGCCATGGCGTTCTGGCAATATGCCTTCGCCTTCCTCTTCTCGCTGCCGTTTCTGCGACGCGCCGGGCTGTCGGCCATGCGCACCGACTATCCCTGGCGCCATGTCGTGCGCGTGGTGCTGGCCGCCTTCGGGGTCGGGGCCTGGGTCTCGGGGCTAGCGCACGTGCCGATCTGGCAGGCGATCGCGCTGGTCATGACCTCGCCGTTCTTCATCATCCTCGGCGCCCGCCTGTTTCTCGGCGAACGTGTCGGCGCGGCGCGCTGGGCGGCAACCGCGGTTGGCTTCGCCGGGGCGATGATCATTCTCGAACCCTGGTCGGACAGTTTCAGCTGGGCTGCCCTTCTTCCGATCCTGTCGGCGCTTTTGTGGGGGGCTTCGTCGCTCATCACCAAGAGCCTCACCAGTCTTGAGCGCCCCGAAACGATCACGGTCTGGCTGCTTGTGCTTCTGACGCCGATCAACGGCGCCATCGCGCTTTCGGCCGGTTTCACCGTGCCGGATGGCGCAGCGCTCGGCTTCCTGCTGCTTGCCGGGATCCTGACCGTCGTCGCGCAGTATCTGCTGACGCTCGCCTATACGGTGGCCGACGCCGCCTATGTGCAGCCCTTCGACGACCTGAAGCTGCCGCTCAACGTCTTCGCCGGCTGGTTGGTCTTCGGTTACGCGCCGACAGGGTATCTTTGGGTCGGCGCGGTGCTGATCCTTGGCGCTTCGCTGTTCATCATGCGCAACGAGATGCGGCGCGAGCGCGCCGCTCCCGCGACCGGAACGGTGTAAAACCCGAGCGTTGTCATTCGGCTGTCATCGGCATCGCGCAGAACCCCCATGTTTTCAGTGTTCGCACATGGGGGATTTCATGACCATCACTTCGCGCGTGACTGCGCTCGCGGCCGTTCTTCTTGCCTCCGCAGCATTTCCTGCGGCGGCCGAGCCCGTCTTCAACCGCATTGCATCCTTTGCTGTTGCCGATAACCTGCCGGAAGGCGATGCGCGCAAGGCGCCGACATCCGCCGAAATCATCACGGCCAGCGAGGACGGCAATCTGCTCGTCTATTCCGACAGCCCCGGCAAGCGCGTCGGCCTGATCGACATTACCGATGCCAAGGCGCCGAAGGCAGCCGGCACGGTTTCCTTTGACGGCGAGCCGACTTCGGTCACCATCGCCGGTGCAAAGGCACTCGTCGCAGTTAACACGCGCGAGAGCTTCGTCAAGCCGTCCGGGCTTCTGGCGATCGTCGATCTGGCGTCGAAGAAAGTCGATGCGACCTGTGATCTCGGCGGCCAGCCGGATTCGATCGCCGTCAACAAGGACCGCACGCTTGCTGCCATCGCCATCGAAAACGAGCGTGACGAAGAGCTGAACGATGGCAAGATCCCGCAGATGCCGGCCGGCGAACTCGTTATCCTGCCGCTGAAGGATGGTGTTGCCGATTGCGGTTCGCTGAAGCGCGTGACGCTGACCGGTCTTGCCGAAATCGCCGGTGAAGACCCGGAGCCGGAATTCGTTTCCTTCAACGGCAAGGACGAGATCGCGCTGACCCTGCAGGAAAACAATCACATCGTCATCATCGACGGCAAGACCGGGACCGTGAAGACGCACTTCTCCGCCGGCACGGTCGACCTCAAGAACATCGACACCAAGCGTAACGGCGCGATCGCCTTCAAGGACGAGCAGCCGGGCCGCAAGCGCGAGCCCGATGCGGTGAAGTGGCTCGACGACGACCGCATCGTCGTTGCCAACGAAGGCGACTATGAAGGCGGTTCGCGCGGCTTCACGATCTTCGACGCCACCGGCAAGATGCTGTTCGAATCGGGCGCGAGTTTCGAGCACGCGGTTGCCGCCATCGGCCACTATCCGGAGAAGCGCTCTTCGGCCAAGGGTGTTGAGCCCGAGGGCCTGGAAGCGGCGAAGTTCGGCGACGACAACCTGTTCTTCGTGCTGGCCGAGCGCGCTTCGATCGTCGGCGTCTACAAGGACACGGGCGCAGAGCCTGAGCTGCTGCAGCTCCTGCCGTCGGGCATTTCGCCGGAAGGCGCCGTCGCGATCCCGTCGCGCAATCTCTTTGCGACCGCTAACGAAGTCGATCTCGTCGAGGATGGCGGCGCACGTTCGCACGTCATGATCTACGAGCGTGCCGAGGGCGAAGCTGCTTATCCGCAGATCCGCTCCGCCGAGAAGGACGGCCTGCCGATCGGCTTCGGTGCGCTCTCCGGTCTCGTTGCCGTCGCCGACAAGCCCGGCTTCCTGCGCGCCGTCAATGATTCGGTCTACTCGTCGCAGCCGACGATCTTCACCATCGACGCTACCCAGAAGCCGGCGCTGATCACCGAAGCGCTCGCCATCACCCGTGACGGCGCACCGGCTCAGAAGCTCGACATCGAAGGCATCGCCAATGACGGGGAAGGGGGCTTCTGGCTCGCGTCGGAAGGCAACTCCGACAAGCTCTACAGCCACGCGATCTTCCACGTGAACAAGAAGGGCGAGATCAAGAAGGAAATCGCCCTGCCGGAAGCGCTGCGCGCCGGCGAAACCCGCTTCGGCTTCGAAGGCATCACCGTTGTCGGCGAAGGCGAAGAGCAGACGCTGTGGATGGCGGTTCAGCGCGAGTGGAAGGATGACGAGAAGGGCTTCGTCAAGCTCGTCTCCTACAACCCGAAGAGCGAAGAATGGGGTGCGGTGCGCTACCCGCTGGAAAAGGCCGGTGACGGCTGGGTCGGCCTGTCGGAAATCTCCGTTCACGGCGACTACGCCTACATCATCGAGCGCGACAACCTGATCGGCCAGGCTGCCAAGCTCAAGAAGATCTATCGCGTTGCGCTGTCGGAACTGAAGCCGGCTGCCCTTGGCGGTGAATTGCCTGTCGTCAAGAAGGAAGAGGTTCGTGACCTCATTCCGGAACTGAAGGCGCTGAACGGCTACGTCGTCGACAAGGTCGAAGGCTTCACCGTCGATGCCGCCGGCAACGGCTATGTCGTTACCGACAATGACGGCGTCGACGACTCCTCTGGCGAAACCCTGTTCTTCTCCATTGGCGCCATCAACGCGATGTAAGCGTTACCGCCCGGAGAAAACGGGAGAGGCCGGGACATGACGTCCCGGCCTCTTTCTGTTTCGAAACTGTTGATTTGCGAAAGGCGGCCCGAGCCTAGCGGGCGATCGCGACCTGCGCTGCCTCTTCGGCCTCATCCTTGCGCTTGCGGATCTCGTCCGTCCGGTCGACCAGCTTGCCGACGATGTCATAGAGCGCGTCGAGTTCTTCATCGTCGAGTGCGGAGAAGATTTCCTCGAGCAGCTGTTTGCGGGGATGTTCGGCGGCTTCCAGAACGATGCGGCCGGTTTCGGTGATCGAGACGATCTTGGCGCGCCGGTCCTCGGGATCGGGCTTGCGCATGACCAGGCGGTCACGCTCCAGGCCGTCGATCGCTTCGGTGACCGTGCGCGGCGCGAAGTTCAGCGCACAGGCGATGTCGGTCGAGCGACAGGGGCCGAGCTTGCTGAGGAAGAAGAGGAACTTGCTGCGCGCCAGCGACACGCCTTCCTCGGTCATCGATTCGTTCACCAGCCGGTGAACCCGGTGGTAAAGCTCGAACAGTCTATCGGATACTTCGAATGTCTTCTTCATGATCGTCGCTGGAATTTCATGAGGTGCCATGTGAAATGGCAGTAACATTAGTGATAGTTATAATTGCCGCATTTGTCGACACAAACCTCCGGCGTTTCACGGTAACTCCGTCGCCGACAAAGAAACGGCCGCCATTTCTGGCGGCCGTTTCACTTTGTTCGGCAAGAAATTCTCGCAATCGGCGACCGTTTGCACGTCACACGACTTGCGCGTCGCCTCGGGTCGCGATCAGGCGGCCCAACGCGATGCGCCGGTCGACTGGGCGTAACCGTGATCACCGGCCTCGGCGAGCGTGAAGCGTGCGATCAGTTCCCGCAGGCGGCCGGCTTCCTGGGCAAGCTGAGCGCTTGCCGCATTGGCTTCCTCGACCATTGCCGCGTTCTGCTGCGTGACCTGGTCCATCTGGTTGACGGCCGTGTTGACTTCGGAAAGCCCGGCGGACTGTTCCTGCGCCGAGACGGCGATCGCGTCCATGTGCTGGTTGATCGTGACGATGAAGCCTTCGATCGTGCGCAAAGCTTCGCCGGTTTCGCGAACGAGCCGGACACCGCTTTCGACTTCGACGGCGGAGTTGCGGATCAGATCCTTGATCTCCTTGGCGGCGTTGGCCGAGCGCTGGGCAAGCTCGCGCACTTCCTGGGCGACGACGGCGAAGCCCTTGCCGGCATCACCGGCGCGGGCAGCTTCGACGCCGGCATTGAGAGCCAGCAGGTTGGTCTGGAAAGCGATCTCGTCGATCACGCCGATGATGTTGGAGATCTGGCTCGACGAATGCTCGATGCGGCCCATGGCGTCGACAGCACCCGAGACGATCGCGCCGGACTTGCGGGCGCTTTCGTTGGCCTGGCCGGCAACGGTGCGGGCCTCGTGGGTGCGCTTCGACGAATTGCCGACATTGACGGTGATCTGGTCGAGCGCGGCTGCAGTCTCTTCCAGCGAGGCCGCCTGCTGCTCCGTCCGTCGCGACAGGTCGTCGGCGCTCTGGCTGACTTCGCGGGCACCGCTGTCGATGCTGCCCGAGGCTGCCGAAACGGCGGCAAGCGTGTCGGCGAGCTGGGCGACGGCCTGGTTGAGGTCGTGACGCAACTGCTCGAAATCGGGCGAGAAGGGTTCGTTGAGCTGGAAGGCGAGATCGCCCGAGGCGAGGCGACGCAGGCCGGTGGCAAGACCGGCGGTTGCTTCCTGAAGGCGGCGCTGGGCTGCGGCTTCCGCTTCTTCCGTCACGCGCACGCGTTCCGCTTCCGCCTTGGCGCGCTGCGTCTGGGCGTCGGCTTCGAGATGCTGGTTGGTGATCGCCGCCTGGCGGAAGACCTCGACGGCACGGGCCATCTCGCCGATTTCGTCCTTGCGGGCGCCATAGGGGATGCTGCTGTCGGTGTCGCCTTCGGCAAGGCGTGCCATCGATCGGGTGATGATCTGGATCGGGCGAGCAATGCCGCGCACGGCATAGAGGATGGCGCCGAGCACGATGACGGCGGCAAGGGCGATGACGCCGATCTCGATCATGCGGATCTGGTCATGCGTCGCCGAGCTTGCTGCAACGGCGGCATCTGCACCGGCGAGGTTCAGCGCACGCATTTCCTTGATCGCTTCGTCGACCTTGCCTTCTGTCTCGCGCATCTCGACCTTGAAGACGCTCTGCGCCTTCATGTTCTCGAGGTTGTTGGAGAGCTTGACCATGCCTTCGGCGACCGAGAGATAGGCCTGATAGGCGGTCCGGACATTGTCGAGCCCTGCCTTGTCGGCATCGGTGACCATCAGGCTCGAATATTCGTCAGCGAGCTTGTTGAAGCCTGCGACGGTCTCGCCGATGACCTTCTCCGCCGCCTTCTTTTCAAACGGGGTCAGGGAAATCAGATGGCGCGCAAACGCCATGCGGGTATCGGAAAGCTGCGTTTCGAGCGCGCGGGAAAGCGAGACGCGCGGCAGCCAGGTGGTGGCGATCTCGTTGTTGCGCTCGTTCATCATCTTGATGCCGCCGAGAGATGAAACGGCAAGTGCCGAGACGATAACGGCAACCACGAGGAAAAGGGCAATAAGCGTGTGGGAAATCTTGAGCCGTGACATGGTACCCCCGGAAGGACGGCCGTCCGTAAAACTGTACTTGAATTAAGTCATTCCGGCTCTTGATCGTCATGACGGAGCGGATAGCCGAAGCAGGAATCATTCCGGTGCCTGGCCGCGCGTGAAACGCAGCCGGGGCAAACCTATCGAACAAGATGTTACAAAAGCCCTAATCGATTAAAGTGAGTATAATCTGATATTTGCAGGTAGCGCCGCGATGTCTGGAGTGGACGATGTTAACTATTTCCGCCGGTCGCATCTGTATTAGCGTTGTCTTTACTTCGGAATTCCGAAATATGCTTTCCGGCAGGCTGCGCATCTCGCAAGTGGATGACGCATGACGGCTGATTGACGGGCGATGGCGGGGCGGCCATGGTCGGCCATGCCCTTCCGTTTCGTCCATACCGCAGACCTGCACCTCGATTCGCCCCTCCGCAGCCTCGCCCTTAGAAACGCCGATCTCGCAGAGATCGTGCGCGGGGCGTCACGGCAGGCCCTGGTCAAGATCGTCGATCTTTGCATCGCCGAAGAGGCCGATGCCTTGCTGATTGCCGGCGACCTCTATGACGGCAGCCAGACGTCGATGAACACGGCCCTGTTTCTCGGCCGGGAACTGCGCCGGCTCGACGAACACGGCATCCGCGTCTTCATCATTCGCGGCAATCACGACGCCCAGTCACAGGTCACCAATGAGCTGACCCTGCCGCCATCGACCCACGTCTTCAAGGGCAAGGCGAAGGCGGTGGTTGCCAAGACGCTGGCAAGTGGTCGTGACGTCTATGTGCACGGGGTAAGCTTCGCCAGCCCGCATGCGCCCGAAAGCCTGCTTCCGGCCTTCCAGCCGCCGGTGCCCGGCGCGGTGAACATCGGCATGCTGCACACGAGCCTCGCCGGCGCCGCCGGTCATGATCTCTATGCCCCCTGCAGCGTCGCCGATCTCGTTGCCCATGGTTTCGATTACTGGGCGCTCGGCCATATCCATCAGCGGCAGGTCCATGCGGCAGAGCCTTTCATCGTCATGCCGGGCATGCCGCAGGGCCGCGACATCAACGAGGTCGGCGTGAAGAGCGTGTCGCTCGTCACGGTTGACGACGATGGCCGCCTCAGTGTTGCCGAGCGGGCGATCGGCATTGCCAGCTTCGAACGCCTTCGTGTCGATCTGACGGGCATCACGGAATGGCGCGATATGCTCGATGCCGTCAGGCAGGCGCTGTCGCGCATCTGTGGTGAAACAGCGGCAGAGAACGTCATCTTGCGCCTGGCGCTCGCCGGCGCGACGCCCTTGGCTTGGCGCCTTCGCCGCGACGCCGACCTGCTGCGGGCGGAGATCGACAACATCGCCGCCGGCATCGTCGGATGTTGGATCGAGAAGGTCGAGCTCACCTGTGGCAATGCCCGGACCGAAAAACCGGGCACCATGCTCGATCCCGTCGAAGAGTTGGCCGCACTCGTCGAAACGGACGTCCTGCCGGCGCACGGGTTTCGCCAGGACGTGCTGGCAGCCGTGGAAGATGTTTTGCAACAGCTTCCGCCCGAGCTTCGCCAATCGCTGGCGCCGGACGAAGAGGCGGTCGCGCGGCTGGCGTTTGAAGCCGGCGTGTCGGGAACCGCCGAGGTGCTCGCCCATCTGCATGGCGGCGGCGCCGGCGAGGGTGGCCACTGATGCGGCTCAGCGCGCTCGATCTCGTCCGCTACGGCAAATTCACCGATCGCCGCCTCGACTTCGGCGACAGCGTGCCCGGCACGCCCGACCTCCACATCGTCTACGGCCCGAACGAGGCTGGAAAGTCGACCCTGTTCTCAGGCTTCCTCGACCTGCTCTTCGGCATCGAGCATTCCAGCCCCTACGGCTTCCTGCACCCATACCAGACGATGCGCGTGGGCGGCACGATCGAAGCGGCTGGCCGCAGCGATCGCGTCTTCCGGATCAAGCGAAAGACGAACTCGCTGGTCGGCCTCGACGAGCAGCCCTTGCCCGACAACCTGTTTTCCGGAGCGCTCGGCGCGATCGATCGCGACACCTACCAGATGATGTTCTCGCTGGACGACGAGAGCATTGAGAAGGGCGGCGAAGCGATCCTGAAAAACGAGGGCGAACTCGGGTCGCTCTTGTTTTCCGCAAGCTCCGGCTTGCCGGACAGTGCCGCCATTCTTTCAGCCCTGCGAGTGAGGGCCGACGCCTTCTACCGGCCGCAGGCACGCAAGCATCAACTTGCGGAGCTGAAGGCCGAGCTGGACGCGCTCAGGACCGAACGCAATGCACTCGATATCAATGCGCGGGAGTATGCAGCCCTGCGCAAGACGCTGACGCAGGCACGCGAACGTCACGACGAGGCGAACACGCGTCGCACCGAGCTGAGACTGGCGCGCGCGCGCCATAAAGCCGAGATCGAGGCGCTGCCGTATTTCGGCCGGCTGCAGACGCTTCGTGCGGAGCTGGCGAGTGCTCCGCCGTTGCCTGTACCGCCCGCGGCTTGGGTGAGCGAGCTGCCGGTGCTCCAGCGTCAGGAGACGGAGATTGCGATCAGGCTGCAGCAGAACAGCAGTGAAACGCAGCATCGCCGCGATGCGCTGGAAGCGGTGCAGGTGGACAAGGCGGATCTTCTCCTGATCGAGCGCCTTGCAGCCCTTCAGGAGACCGCTCTCGATGCGCGCTATGTGACTGCGGCGCGGGATATGCCATCCAGGCAGGACGATCTGGCAAGGGCTGAGGCAGAAATACTTGGCTGCCTGCTGCGGCTTGGCGAGCCCGCTGACCGCGACCCCGCAGCTCTTCTGTTGCCAGCGGGTACGGTAGCCGACCTTCAGGATCTTGCCCGCCGGCACTCTGCGCTCGTCGAGCGCCTGGCCTCGGCTCGACAGGAACTGCAGATCACCGTCGAAGCAAGCCGGGATGCCGAGCACAAGCTGGCGACGCTCGAGGAGCAGGGGGCAGTGGACGTCTCCGCTCTTGCCGCGCAGGTGTCACACGCGCGACGCAGGGATTGTGTCGTGCGCAGGCAGGTGGCCGAGGCGTCGAAGGCTCGGCTGGCTGCGGAACTTGCTGACAAGCTCGTGCTGCTGAAGCCATTTGCCGGAAGCGTCGACGATCTGCACGCACTCGGTGTTCCGGCACCCGCGACACTGGATGGGTGGCGCAGGTTGATGGCGGCCCAGCAGGAGCGTCAAGAACGTCTCGCCGACCGCATGGCCGGCGAGCGGGAGCTGCTTGCAGGCGACGAGGCGCGGCTTGCCGGGATTTCTGCGACCGGCAGCGCCCTGGACGACGGTTCGGCCGCAGCATTGCGTCGCCGCCGTGACGAGGCTTGGCGCGCGCACACGGCCCGGCTTGTCGTTGAGACGGCAGCAGCCTTCGAACGCGTCATGGCCGAGGACGACGAAGCCACGGCGATGCGTCTCTCCGAGACGAGCAGGCTTGCCGACATGCGCGGCCTGGCGCTGTCGATTGCCGAACGACGGGTGCGAGTAGACGTCTTGCGTGAGCAGGAGAGGCAAGCTCGGACGGATGCGGCTATGCAGGCGGAGCTGTTGGCATCAGGTGTCGCTGACTGTGGCTTACCGCGCGGCATGAGCCTGCCGCAACTGGAGGCCTGGTTGGTGGTCCGCCATGGGGCACTCGAATTACGGGCACAATTGCGCTCCGCGCAAATGGAGATCGATCGCGCCCATGCCGAAGAGGGCGAGGCAATCGCTGGGCTACGCGATGAACTCCTGGCAATCGACATGACGGGACGCCTGCCGGAACGGCTCGACGGCCTTCTGCTGGTTGCCGAACAGGCGGTATCGCAGGCACAGGCGCTCGCCGGTAGCCTCGGTGCGGCCCGCGACATGGCAAAGCGCGCCAAAATGGTCCTTGAGGCCCGGCAATCGGCCCTTGCTCTTGCGGAGGGCGAGATGACCGACTGGCAGGAGCAATGGGCGGCGCTTCTCTCGAGGAACTGGCTGGGCGCGCGCGACGAACCGCTCGTGCCGGCTCAGGTCGGCCCTATGCTTGCGATCCTGCAGGAACTCGACAAGCTTACGCAGCGTCAGGCCGACCTCGAATATCGCATCGCCGGCATGCGCAAGGACCAGCTTGCCTTCCAGAGTGTCATTGCCGAGCTCGCCGGAGAGCCAAGCGTGGACGATACGCTCGTGACCTACATGGCGCTCAAGGCGCGCGCAGCGGAGGCGCAGCGGCTTTCCGATCGCAGAGCGACCTTTGTATTGGAGCTCGCCCGCCTTGAGGATGAACGGCGTGGTGTGAGGTCGGAGCAGGAATTTCATGTCGGGCGCACACGGCTTGTCCTTGAATTTTTCGATTGTGAGACGCTCGACGAGGCAGGTCAGTTTCTTGATGCCGCCCGAGAACAACAACGGCTACGCCAGCGCATCGTCGAATCGGAAGCGGATCTCGCGCAGCGCCTTGGCGTTGCCGAATGCGCTGAGGCCGAGGCGCTACTCTCCGAACTCGATGATGCGGCCGTGCGGCTGGAATTGGTGCGGCTCGACGGGGCGCTCGAAGAAGCCGACCGCGACGTCAGCGAATTGCACACGGACATGCGGGAGAAGGAAAAGGCGCTCTCCGCCGTAGAGGGTGGAGATACGGTCGCTGAGCTCGACCAAAAACGGCGGACGCTGCTGCTCGAGATCGAAAGCAAGGCGCTTGCCTACCTGCGGCTTCGGGCCGGCGTTATCGCGGCCGAGACTGCACTTCGACTTTTCCGCGAGAAGCATCGCAGCGCCATGATGCGCCGTGCGTCGGAAACCTTCAGCCGCATCAGCGGTGGCGAATATTCCGGCCTGTCGGCACAATCTGACAAGGGGCAGGAGTTTCTGATCGCCAACGCCGCTGGCGGCGGATCGAAGCTTGCAAAGGACCTTTCCAAGGGCACGCGCTTTCAGCTCTATCTGGCACTCAGGATCGCCGGCTATCACGAAATTGCCGCCGCCCGCGAATCGCTGCCCTTCATCGCCGACGACATCATGGAGACCTTTGACGACGGGCGCGCAGGCCGCGCCTTCGAGCAAATGGCCGAAATGGCGCGTGTCGGCCAGGTGATCTATCTGACGCACCACGAACATCTTTGCGAGATCGCCCGTGAGGCCTGTCCGACTGTGACAATTCACAGGTTATGATAGGTTCGCGGATGAGGTCGGGCCTGCTGGCCGTGGCGCATTTCTGCTGAGGACGAGCGCACATACGAAAATCGGAGGAACGAGAGATGGACATCATACCCGGTGGATCGAGACCTTCGATGCGCGCTCCGGCGGAATACTTCACCGGCACGGTGCGCCAGGACCCGGTAATCGAGGCCGCTGAACCGGCGCGCGTCCGCGCCATCAGCGTCACCTTCGAGCCCGGCGCGCGCACGGCCTGGCATACGCATCCGCTCGGCCAGACCCTGGTTGTCACCGCCGGCCGTGGCCTCGTGCAAAGCTGGGGTGGCCCGGTGCAGGAGATTCGCATGGGCGATGTCGTCTGGTTCCCGCCGGGCGAAAAGCACTGGCACGGTGCAGCGCCCGATACGGCGATGGTCCACCTTGCGATTCAGGAGGCGCTCGACGGCAAGGCTGTGGATTGGCTGGAGCATGTCAGCGACGAGCAGTATCGCGGCGGCTAGCGCCGCTGCGCCTACCGATACATTGGGATTTGGCGGTCTTGCTGCTTCAGGCGCGGGTGACGGCGGCGGGTATCGCGATCGGGGCCGTCGAATCCCTGATTCCCGGCCGCTGACGGCCGAGATCCAAAGCGAAAGCAACTCAGAACGAAAGGCAGATCGCAAACGTCACGCGATAACGTGAGCGACAAATACGGCGGGTTCGGTGATGTTTTTCTTTGGGAGAAAATGGTGGGCGATGAGAGACTCGAACTCCCGACATCCTCGGTGTAAACGAGGCGCTCTACCAACTGAGCTAATCGCCCTTCCGCGTTTGGACCGGATCAGTCCGCCGCGTCGGTGGCCGTGATCTAGGCGTAACCGAAAAAAACCGCAAGAGCATTTGTATCGTTTTTTTGATTTTTTTTGTTGGCGATTGCGCGACCCCCTGAAACTGCGGGCTTCGTGCTTGTGGACAAAATACGCGTATGGCGCCCCGGCAACGACGCGCGGGGGGAGGGAGGGAAGAAGGATCCGGAATCAGCCTCCCTGTACGCGCATGGACGAATGCATGATCGGGTAGGGGCGATGGGTCGGTGGCGGCAGGCGTCATTGGTCCGTTCTGATTTCGATCGTTTTATTGCCCTGTGGATCAATTTTCATTCCGTCACGGATTTGTCTTCAAACACGCTTGACACCCCAATCCGAACCGCTTAGTTAGCCGCTCATCGAACGGCGCTGCTGCTCGATGCGGGGCGGAAACGCCTCAACCAAGTCAAGATGATGCGGGTGTAGCTCAGTCGGTTAGAGTGCCGGCCTGTCACGCCGGAGGTCGCGGGTTCGAGCCCCGTCACTCGCGCCACTCTTGATCTGGAATTGCCTTAGGTTCTCATCGAGGGCCGATGGTGGTACTAATGATCGTTCGCGGTCATCATGCGCGGGTGTAGCTCAGTCGGTTAGAGTGCCGGCCTGTCACGCCGGAGGTCGCGGGTTCGAGCCCCGTCACTCGCGCCATTTCTTCTCTCCTCCTTATTGCAAATCGCGTCGGCCTTAGGGCCGGATTGTGCGCTGCGGCAATCTGTCTCGTCTCGCTTTGTTTTACCGTAAAGTTTGCGTCAGCCCGCAAATCCGCGCTTTGTCGGTATCACCCGTCTGATCCTGTGGTGCGAAGCGGTTTAAATGGCCCCTCAAGGCTTGCGCGACGGCGCGGGCTGCGCTAACCACTCCGGCGTTGCAACATATTTTTCGGCCTGCGAGATTTGTTGTTCTGGCGCTCTCCCATGCGCCCTCCCGCAGGCAGGGACGGATAACAATGACTGAACTTCTCGGTTCCTACGTTCCGATCGCGATTTTCATTGGAATCGCATTGGTGATCGGTGTGGCGCTTCTGATTGCTCCCTTCGCCGTCGCCTTCAAGGCTCCTGATTCGGAAAAGCTGTCGGCCTACGAGTGCGGCTTCAATGCGTTCGACGACGCCCGCATGAAGTTCGACATCCGCTTCTACCTCGTGTCGATCCTCTTCATCATCTTCGACCTTGAGGTCGCCTTCCTCTTCCCCTGGGCGGTATCGTTCCACGAGCTCGGCTGGTTCGGGTTCTGGTCGATGATGGTCTTCCTCGGTGTGCTGACGATCGGCTTTATCTATGAATGGAAGAAGGGAGCGCTGGAATGGAACTGACCTCCGGCACCACGCTCGTTGCGCCCAAGCCGAAAGGGATCATCGATCCCTCCACCGGCAAGCCGATTGGCAGCAATGACGCATTCTTCGGCGAGATCAACAATGAGCTCGCCGACAAGGGTTTTCTGGTCACCTCGACCGACGAGCTCATCAACTGGGCCCGTACCGGTTCGCTGATGTGGATGACCTTCGGTCTCGCCTGCTGCGCGGTCGAGATGATGCAGATGTCGATGCCGCGTTACGACGCAGAGCGCTTCGGTTTTGCGCCGCGCGCCTCGCCGCGCCAGTCCGACGTCATGATCGTCGCCGGCACGCTGACCAACAAGATGGCGCCCGCGCTCCGCAAGGTCTATGACCAGATGCCGGAGCCGCGTTACGTCATCTCGATGGGCTCGTGCGCCAATGGCGGCGGCTACTACCACTATTCCTATTCGGTTGTTCGCGGCTGCGACCGCGTCGTTCCCGTCGACATCTACGTGCCAGGCTGTCCTCCCACGGCAGAAGCGCTGCTTTACGGCGTGCTCCTGCTGCAGAAGAAGATCCGCCGGACCGGCACGATCGAGCGCTAAGGGCAGGGGGTCTTTGATATGAGTGAAGCCCTGAATGAGCTTGCGTCCTACCTGCGCGAAACGCGCGGCGCGCTGATCTCCGACGCATCGCTCGCCTATGGCGAGCTGACGCTGACGACGACATCAGCGAACCTGATTGCGCTGCTGACGTTCCTTCGTGACGATGTGCAGTGCGCATTCGTCAATTTCGTCGACGTCTGCGGCGTCGACTGGCCGCAGCGGCCGGACCGTTTCGACGTTGTCTATCATCTCTTGTCGCCGCGCCAGAACCTGCGCGTGCGCATCAAGGTCGCAACCGGCGAGAACGAGCCGGTTCCGTCGGCCACGCCGGTCTATCCCGGTGCCGACTGGTTCGAGCGCGAAGCCTACGACATGTACGGCATCCTGTTTACCGGCCACCCTGACCTGCGTCGCATCCTGACGGACTACGGTTTCGAAGGACACCCGCTGCGCAAGGACTTCCCGGTCACCGGTTTTGTCGAAGTGCGTTACGACGACGAAGCAAAGCGCGTCGTCTACGAACCCGTCGAACTGAAGCAGGAATTCCGCAACTTCGACTTCCTCTCTCCCTGGGAAGGCACGGACTACGTGCTGCCCGGCGACGAGAAGGCGAAAGCACGGTGAGACTAAATGGTCCGCGGTAGCCGGTGAACGGCTGCCGTCCGGCCTGGAGCAATCGGTATGACCGAACATAACGTCCGCAACTTCAACATCAACTTTGGCCCGCAGCATCCGGCGGCCCACGGCGTTCTTCGTCTGGTGCTCGAGCTTGATGGCGAAATCGTCGAGCGCGTCGATCCGCATATCGGCCTGCTGCATCGCGGCACCGAGAAGCTGATCGAGACCAAGACCTATCTGCAGGCCGTGCCCTATTTCGACCGCCTCGATTACGTGGCGCCGATGAACCAGGAGCACGCTTTCGCTCTGGCTGTTGAGAAGCTGACGGGCACGGAAGTTCCGATCCGTGGCCAGCTCATCCGCGTTCTCTATTCGGAAATCGGCCGTATCCTGTCGCATCTTCTGAACGTCACGACGCAGGCGATGGACGTCGGTGCGCTGACGCCTCCGCTCTGGGGCTTCGAAGAGCGCGAAAAGCTGATGGTGTTTTATGAGCGTGCCTGTGGCGCGCGCATGCACTCGGCCTATTTCCGTCCGGGCGGCGTCCACCAGGACCTGCCGCACGAACTCGTCGAAGACATCGGCAAGTGGATCGATCCGTTCCTGAAGACCGTCGACGATATCGACGAACTCTTGACCGGCAACCGCATCTTCAAGCAGCGCAACGTCGACATCGGCGTCGTCAAGCTCGACGATGCCTGGGCCTGGGGCTTCTCGGGCGTGATGGTACGTGGCTCGGGCGCTGCCTGGGACCTTCGCCGTTCGCAGCCCTACGAATGCTATTCGGACATGGAGTTCGATATCCCGATCGGCAAGAACGGCGACTGCTTCGACCGCTACCTGATCCGCATGATCGAAATGCGCCAGTCGGCGCGCATCATGCGCCAGTGCGTCGATCGCCTGCTCGGCGACGCCAAGGTCGGCCCGGTTTCGTCGCTCGACGGCAAGATCGTTCCGCCGAAGCGCGGCGAGATGAAGCGTTCGATGGAAGCGCTCATCCACCACTTCAAGCTCTACACCGAAGGCTACCACGTGCCGGCCGGCGACGTTTACGCCGCCGTCGAAGCGCCGAAGGGCGAATTCGGCGTCTATCTCGTCTCCGACGGCACTAACAAGCCCTATCGCTGCAAGATCCGCGCTCCGGGTTATGCGCATCTCCAGGCGATGGATTTCCTCTGTCGGGGACACCAGCTTGCCGACGTTTCGGCCGTGCTGGGCTCCCTCGATATCGTGTTCGGTGAGGTGGACCGCTGATGCGTCTCGCGCCCCTGGCCACGCTCGCTCTTCTCGCACTCGCATCGACCGCTTCCGCGCAGGAGCAGGTCGATAGCGGTGCGTCGTCGGGCGGCATGCGCGGGGGCTCGATGGCCGATCTCGTTGCCAAGGGCTACGAGATCAAGGCCGCGGTCGCCAATGGCACACGCTACATCGTATTTTTGCAGAAAGACCAGTCAGCCTATGCCTGCGAATTCGTCTCGGTGACGAAATCGCGGTGCGGTTCGATTAACTGATAAGGTGTCCACTAGAATGTCCGTTCGTCGACTAGCCGAAGACACCGTCCAGCCAGCGAGCTTTGCCTTCAGCAAGGAGAACGCCGCCTGGGCGAAGGAAACGATCAACAAATACCCCAAGGGTCGTGAGCAGTCTGCCGTCATCCCGTTGTTGATGCGCGCTCAGGACCAGGACGGTTGGGTTACGAAGGCTGCCATCGAGTCGATCGCGGACATGCTCGGCATGCCGTATATACGCGCGCTCGAAGTTGCGACCTTCTACACCCAGTTCCAGTTGAAGCCGGTCGGCACGCGTGCCCACGTTCAGGTTTGCGGCACGACGCCCTGCATGCTGCGTGGCGCCGAAGACCTGATCAAGGTCTGCAAGAGCAAGATTGCCCATGATCCCTTCACCCTGAACGAGAGCGGCACGCTCTCCTGGGAAGAAGTCGAATGTCAGGGCGCCTGCGTCAACGCGCCGATGGTCATGATCTTCAAGGACACCTTCGAAGACCTGACGCCCGAGCAACTCGAGCAGATCATCGACCGGTTTGAGGCAGGCAAGGGTGCTGAAGTTACCCCCGGTCCGCAGATCGATCGCATCTATTCCGCACCCGAGGGTGGCCCGACCACGCTGATGGCGGCAGGCTCCAAGGCTGCGCCCGGCGCTGCCAAGAAGGCAAGCGATGCTCCGGCCGTTTCGGTTCCGCCGTCGAACGCCGGCCGTGTCAAGACCGCAGCGAGCGAGACCAATGCTTCGCTGAAGACGCCGGCAACGGCAAAGGCGGAAGCCGCTGCCAACGCCAAGGTCGAAGGCGACACCGTCGACAAGTCGACCCCGGTGAAGGCCGCCGCCGTGTCCGGCAAGCCGTCGCTGGAGGACAAGAACCGTCCGGCCGGCATCGAGAAGCCGGCAGCTGTCGACGACCTCAAGCTGATCTCGGGCGTCGGTCCGAAGATCGAAGGTACGCTCAACGAACTGGGCATCTACACCTACGCGCAAGTTGCTTCGTGGAAGAAGGCGGAGCGCGAGTGGGTTGACGGATACCTGAATTTCAAGGGCCGCATCGAACGCGACGACTGGGTCAAGCAGGCCAAGGCGCTCGCCAAGGGCGGCGAAGCCGAATACATCAAGGTCTTCGGCAAGAAGCCGCGGTAAAGAGGTGAATTATGCTCAGAGATGAAGACCGCATCTTTACCAACATCTACGGCCTCAAGGACAAGTCCCTGAAGGGCGCCATGGCGCGCGGCCACTGGGACGGCACCAAGCAGCTGCTCGAAAAGGGCCGTGACTGGATCGTCAACGAAGTGAAGGCTTCCGGCCTTCGCGGTCGTGGCGGCGCCGGCTTCCCGACGGGCCTCAAGTGGTCCTTCATGCCGAAGGAAAGCGACGGCCGTCCGCATTACCTCGTCGTCAACGCCGACGAGTCCGAGCCCGGCACCTGCAAGGACCGTGACATCATGCGTCACGATCCGCACACGCTGATCGAAGGCTGTGTCATTGCTTCCTTCGCGATGGGTGCGCATGTCGCTTACATCTACGTGCGCGGCGAATTCGTCCGCGAGCGCGAGGCGCTGCAGGCGGCGATCGACGAGTGCTACGCCTACGGCCTGCTCGGAAAGAACAACAAGCTCGGCTACGACATCGACATCTATGTGCACCATGGTGCCGGCGCCTATATCTGTGGCGAAGAAACCGCGCTGCTCGAAAGCCTCGAAGGCAAGAAGGGCCAGCCGCGCCTGAAGCCGCCATTCCCGGCCAACATGGGCCTCTACGGCTGCCCGACGACCGTCAACAACGTCGAGTCGATCGCGGTCACCCCGACGATCCTGCGTCGCGGCGCCGGCTGGTACACGAGCTTCGGCCGTCCGAACAACCACGGCACCAAGCTCTATTCGGTCTCCGGTCACGTCAACCGTCCGTGCACGGTCGAAGATGCGATGTCGATCCCGTTCCATGAGCTGATCGAAAAGCACTGTGGCGGCATTCGCGGCGGCTGGGACAACCTGCTTGCCGTCATCCCCGGCGGTTCGTCCGTTCCTTGCGTGCCTGGCGCGCAGATGAAGGACGCGATCATGGATTTCGACGGTCTGCGCGAGGTCGGCTCCAGCCTTGGAACCGCCGCCGTCATCGTCATGGACAAGTCGACCGACATCATCAAGGCGATCTGGCGTCTCTCGGCCTTCTACAAGCACGAGAGCTGCGGCCAGTGCACGCCGTGCCGCGAAGGTACCGGCTGGATGATGCGCGTCATGGAACGCATGGTTCAGGGTCGCGCTCAGAAGCGCGAGATCGACATGCTGTTCGACGTCACCAAGCAGGTGGAAGGCCACACGATCTGCGCGCTCGGCGACGCAGCCGCATGGCCGATCCAGGGCCTGATCAAGCACTTCCGTCCGGAAATGGAAGCGCGCATCGACCAGTACACGCGCAATGCGTCATCGCACGGCGCGGTTCTGGAAGCGGCGGAGTAAGGCACGATGGCCGGCGCACGCGGGGAGGGACAGATGAAGGGACAGGCCGAGGCAGGCATTCCATTCGCACGTCCGCTCGGCGGCGATCCGGCCGACCCGTTCGGCATGGGCGAATGGATGAAGGGCCTTTCACAGGTGCCGCTGCATCCGCTGATGGTCCATCCGGCAGCCGCAGTTGCTGCTGCAACCGCTATCGGCTTCGGTCTAACGACCCAGATTGCAGGCGCCATGATAGGCGCGATGCAAGGGGCCGTCGAGGCAGCGCAGAAGCGGGTAGAGCCCGCAGCGTCTGACGCGACGCCTGCCGTCGTCGCAAAGACGACGCAGGCCGAAGCAAGGCCGGAACCGGTCGCCAGGCCGTCCGCGCCCGCCGAGCGCGCAGCGGCAAAGCCGGCGGCCGAGAAGGTTGCCGCTGAAAAGGTGGTCAAGGCGCGCGCGACGCGTGCCAAGGCGAAAGCCGCCGACGACCTCAAGCGGATCTCCGGCATCGGCCCGAAGCTCGAGCAGGTGCTGAACGCCAAGGGCATCAGCGGCTTTGCCGACATCGCCGGCTGGAGCGAGGCGGATGTCGCCCGCTTCGACGACGAACTCGGTTTCGGCGGGCGGATCAAGCGGGACGATTGGGTTGGACAGGCCAAGGCGCTGAAAAGCGCGTGAGACAATAGGGGCGGGGGACCGGAGACGGCCATCGCCCGCAAGCAGCAAGGCTGTGTTGGAATTGTCCGTCGCCGATGGGCCGACGGACGGAAGACAGGATTGAGTACGAAGATGGCAAAGCTGAAAGTCGACGGAAAAGAGATCGAGGTACCGGATCATTTCACGCTGCTTCAGGCGTGCGAAGAGGCCGGGGCTGAAGTTCCGCGCTTCTGTTTCCACGAGCGGCTTTCGGTCGCCGGCAACTGCCGCATGTGTCTGATCGAGGTGAAGGGAGGGCCGCCCAAGCCCGCTGCCTCCTGCGCCATGGGCGTGCGCGACCTCCGTCCGGGCCCGAACGGCGAAGCGCCGGAAGTCTTCACGACCACGCCGATGGTCAAGAAGGCGCGCGAAGGCGTGATGGAATTCCTGCTGATCAACCATCCGCTCGACTGCCCGATCTGTGACCAGGGCGGCGAATGCGATCTGCAGGACCAGGCCATGGCCTTCGGTATCGACAGCTCGCGCTACCAGGAAAACAAGCGCGCCGTCGAAGACAAGTATATCGGCCCGCTCGTCAAGACCGTGATGAACCGCTGCATTCACTGCACGCGCTGCGTCCGCTTCACGACCGAAGTTGCCGGCATTGCCGAGCTTGGCCTGATCGGCCGCGGCGAAGACGCCGAGATCACCACCTATCTTGAGCAGGCGATGACGTCGGAACTGCAGGGCAACGTCGTTGACCTCTGCCCGGTCGGTGCGCTGACCTCGAAGCCGTTTGCCTTCACGGCGCGTCCGTGGGAACTGAACAAGACCGAATCCATCGACGTGATGGATGCGCTCGGCTCGGCGATCCGCGTCGACACCCGCGGCCGCGAAGTCATGCGCATCATGCCGCGCGTCAACGAGGACATCAACGAAGAGTGGATCTCCGACAAGAGCCGCTTCATCTGGGATGGCCTGAAGACGCAGCGTCTCGATCGTCCGTACGTCAAGAAGGACGGCCGTCTGCAGCCGGCGACCTGGGGCGAAGCCTTCCAGGCGGTCAAGGCTGCCGTTGCCCAGACCTCCGGCGACAAGATCGGCGCCATTGCCGGCGACCTCGCTTCGGTCGAAGAAATGTACGCGCTGAAGCAGCTGATTGCAGCGCTCGGTTCCGAGAGCGTTGACTGCCGCCAGGATGGTGCCGCACTCGACCCGTCCCTCGGCCGCGCCAGCTACCTCTTCAACCCGACGATCGCTGGCATCGAAAGCGCTGACGCGCTTCTGGTTATCGGCTCGAACCCGCGCTTCGAGGCGTCTGTTCTCAACGCCCGCATTCGCAAGCGTTACCGCATGGGCAACTTCCCGATCGCCGTGATCGGCGAGCCGGGTGAGCTGCGCTATGAATATGAATATCTCGGCGCCGGCACCGAAACGCTGGCCGAGCTCGTCTCGGGCAAGGGCAAGTTTGCCGCGACCTTGAAGAAGGCACAGCGCCCGATGATCCTCATCGGCCAGGGTGCTGTTGCAGGGGAGGGCGGTGCTGCCGTTCTTTCCGCTGCCGCCAAGCTCGCGAGCGCCGTCGGTGCGGTCACCGCCGAGTGGAACGGCTTTGCCGTTCTTCACACGGCCGCCTCCCGCGTCGGTGGTCTCGACCTCGGCTTCGTTCCGGGCGCGAACGGCAAGACGGCGGCCGAGATGGTCACCGCCTCCGACGTTCTCTTCCTGCTCGGCGCCGACGAAATCGATCTTGCGGAACGCAAGTCCGGCTTCACGGTCTATATCGGCTCGCACGGCGACAACGGCGCACATGCAGCCGACGTCATCCTGCCGGGCGCGACCTACACCGAAAAGTCCGGTACCTGGGTTAACACCGAAGGCCGCGTTCAGGTCGGCAACCGTGCCGGCTTCGCACCGGGCGACGCCCGCGAGGATTGGGCGATCATCCGCGCGCTTTCCGACGTGCTCGGCAAGAAGCTGCCCTTTGATTCGCTTGGCGAATTGCGCTCGAAGCTCTATGCGGCCCACCCGCATTTCGCCGATATCGACGCGATCGCGAGCGGCAACGGCGACGAAATTGCCGCACTTGGTCAAAAAGCCGGTGAGATGGGCAAATCCGTGTTTGCGTCTCCGGTCAAAGACTTCTATTTGACGAACCCGATAGCGCGCGCATCCGCCGTCATGGCCGAATGCTCGGCTTTGGCACGCAACAATTTCAAAGCTGCGGCGGAATGAGCGCGAGGGAATAGAGTATCATGGACGCTTTCGTTTCGACCTATGTCTGGCCCGCGATCATCATGGTCGCCCAGTCGCTGCTGCTCCTGGTCGCGCTGCTGCTTTTCATCGCCTACATCCTGCTCGCCGACCGTAAGATCTGGGCTGCAGTTCAGCTCCGTCGTGGTCCGAATGTGGTAGGCCCGTGGGGACTTTTCCAGTCCTTCGCCGACCTTTTGAAGTTCGTCTTCAAGGAGCCGGTGATTCCCGCCGGCGCCAACAAGGCGATCTTCCTGCTCGCCCCGCTCGTCTCCGTGACGCTGGCGCTTGCCGCCTGGGCGGTGATCCCGCTCAACGCCGGCTGGGTGATCGCGAACATCAACGTCGGTATCCTCTTCGTGTTCGCCATATCTTCGCTTGAAGTTTATGGCATCATCATGGGCGGTTGGGCGTCGAACTCCAAATATCCCTTCCTCGGCGCGCTTCGCTCCGCGGCACAGATGGTTTCCTATGAAGTCTCGATCGGCTTCGTCATCGTTACCGTTCTGCTCTGCGTCGGCTCGCTGAACCTGACGGACATCGTCAACGCGCAGTCGAGCGGCATTGGTACGAACCTCGGCCTGCCGGCGTCGTTCCTCGATTGGCATTGGCTGGCGCTGTTCCCGATGTTCATCGTCTTCTTCATTTCGGCGCTCGCCGAAACGAACCGCCCGCCCTTCGACCTTCCGGAAGCGGAATCCGAACTCGTCGCCGGCTTCATGGTCGAGTACGGCTCCACGCCTTACATGATGTTCATGCTCGGCGAATACGCCGCCATCTGCCTGATGTGCGCGCTGACGACGATCCTGTTCCTCGGCGGCTGGCTCCCCCCGGTCGACGTCTGGTTCCTCAACTGGGTTCCCGGCATCATCTGGTTCGTGCTGAAGGCATCCTTCGTGTTCTTCATGTTCGCGATGGTGAAGGCTTTCGTGCCGCGCTACCGCTACGACCAGCTGATGCGTCTTGGCTGGAAGGTCTTCCTGCCGATCTCTCTCGCAATGGTCGTGATCACTGCGTTCGTTCTCAAGCTGACGGGAGCCGCATGACGATGGCTCACGTTTGGCAGCATACCGCCGGCTGCTCCCAGGCCGGCAACTCTGGAGGTAAATGATGGCCGGTCTTTCGCAAGCCGTCAGCTCGCTGTTCCTGAAGGAATTCGTCGGCGCGTTCTTTCTGTCGATGCGCTATTTCTTCAAGCCGAAGGCGACGTTGAACTACCCCTTCGAAAAGGGGCCGGTCAGCCCGCGCTTCCGCGGCGAGCATGCGCTGCGCCGTTATCCGAACGGTGAAGAACGCTGCATCGCCTGCAAGCTGTGCGAGGCGATCTGTCCTGCACAGGCCATCACCATCGAAGCCGGCCCGCGCCGCAACGACGGCACCCGTCGTACGGTTCGCTACGACATCGACATGGTGAAGTGCATCTATTGCGGTTTCTGCCAGGAAGCCTGTCCGGTCGATGCCATCGTCGAGGGCCCGAACTTCGAGTTCGCCACCGAGACGCGCGAAGAGCTGTACTACGACAAGGACAAGCTCCTCGCCAACGGCGACCGTTGGGAACGGGAAATCGCACGCAACATCGCAATGGACTCGCCCTATCGCTGAGGCCAGAGCGTAGTGCCGCCCCGGGGAGGGCGGTGCATGTGACATAGGTTTGGGCAACGGCCGGACGCGTGTCCGGCTTTGCCTGTGGAGTGGGGCCAGAAGCGCCTCACACCGTGCAAGACGAAGAAGGCACCGATCATGGGTCTGCAGGTTCTTTTTTTCTATCTCTTTGCCTTCATCGCGGTGGCGTCGGCATTCATGGTCATTGCGGCCAGGAACCCGGTTTATTCGGTTCTGTTCCTGATCCTGACCTTCTTTAACTCGGCAGGTCTGTTCCTGCTGACCGGCGCCGAATTCCTCGCGATGATCCTGCTGGTCGTTTATGTCGGCGCGGTCGCGGTGCTGTTCCTGTTCGTGGTCATGATGCTCGACATCGACTTCGCGGAACTGCGGGCCGGTGTGCTCGAATACGCACCAGTCGGCGCGCTGATCGGTCTGATCCTTGCAGCCGAGCTCATCATCGTGGTTGGCGGTGCGACGTTCTCGCCGGAGATCGCCAAGTCGATTTCGATGCCGATCCCGGCGGTCGCCGACCGCACGAACACGGCAGCGCTCGGCGACGTGCTCTATACCCACTACGTCTACTTCTTCCAGATCGCCGGCCTGGTCCTGCTCGTCGCCATGATCGGCGCGATCGTGTTGACCCTGCGCCACCGCGACAACGTCAAGCGCCAGAACATCCCGCAGCAGGTTGCCCGCACGCCCGAGACCGCCGTCGAAGTGGTCTCGGTCAAGCCCGGCCAGGGCATATAAGTCGGACGCGAGATCGAGGAACAAAAAAATGGAAATCGGAATTTCCCACTATCTCACCGTCAGCGCCATCCTGTTCACGCTGGGCGTCTTCGGCATCTTCCTGAACCGGAAGAACGTCATCGTCATCCTGATGTCGGTCGAACTCATTCTTCTTGCGGTCAATATCAACATGGTCGCCTTCTCGGCGTTCCTGAACGATATCACTGGCCAGGTCTTTGCCCTGTTCATCCTGACCGTCGCGGCTGCGGAAGCGGCCATCGGACTTGCAATTCTCGTCGTCTTCTACCGCAACCGCGGCTCGATCGCTGTTGAAGACGTCAACATGATGAAGGGCTGATAGGGCTATGGATACCATCATCAAGGCTATCGTCTTCCTGCCTTTGATCGGCTTTCTGATCGCCGGCCTCTTCGGTAATTCGATCGGCGCCAAGGCATCGGAGTTTGTCACCAGCGGTCTGATGATCATCGCCGCTGCACTCTCCTGGTACGTCTTCTTCGACGTGGCCATGGGCCACCAGGAAATGATCAAGGTTTCGGTGCTGCGCTGGATCCAGTCCGGCAGCTTCGATGTCGAATGGTCGTTCCGCGTCGATACGCTGACATCGGTCATGTTCGTGGTCGTCAACACGGTGTCGACGCTCGTGCATGTCTATTCGATCGGCTACATGCACCATGATCCGCATCGTCCGCGCTTCTTTGCCTATCTGTCGCTCTTCACCTTCGCGATGCTCATGCTCATCACGTCGGACAACCTGCTGCAGATGTTCTTCGGCTGGGAAGGCGTGGGCCTGGCATCCTACCTGCTCATCGGTTTCTGGTACAAGAAGCCTTCGGCCAACGCTGCGGCGATGAAGGCCTTCATCGTCAACCGCGTCGGCGACTTCGGCTTCTCGCTTGGTATCTTCCTCGTCTTCGTGCTGTTCGGTTCGATCAGCTTCGAGACGATCTTCGCTGCTGCCAAGACCTATCTGCCGGCTGAAGGTGCAGCAGCAGGGGAGGCGGTCGTCACCCTGTTCGGCATGCATCTCGACAAGGCTGACGCCGTTACTGCCGCGTGCCTGCTGCTCTTCATGGGTGCCATGGGCAAGTCGGCGCAGTTCCTGCTGCACACCTGGCTTCCGGACGCCATGGAAGGCCCGACCCCGGTTTCGGCTCTTATCCATGCCGCAACCATGGTTACCGCCGGCGTGTTCCTCGTTGCCCGCATGTCGCCGCTGTTCGAACTGTCGCCGGATGCGTTGACCGTCGTCACCATCATCGGTGCGATCACCGCCTTCTTCGCGGCGACCGTCGGCCTCGTCCAGAACGACATCAAGCGCGTCATCGCCTATTCCACCTGCTCGCAGCTCGGCTACATGTTCGTGGCGCTCGGCGTCGGCGCCTATGGCGCGGCCATCTTCCACCTGTTCACGCACGCCTTCTTCAAGGCTCTCCTGTTCTTGGGTGCCGGTTCGGTCATCCACGCCGTCGATGGCGAGCAGGACATGCGTTACATGGGTGGCCTCAGGAAGCACATTCCGGTTACCTACTGGATGATGTTCATCGGCACCATCGCACTGACCGGCGTCGGCATCCCCGGCACGATCATCGGTACCGCGGGCTTCTTCTCGAAGGACGCGATCATCGAATCCGCCTATGCCGCGCATAGCTCGGTTTCCGGCTTTGCCTTCGCGCTGCTGGTCGTCGCTGCGCTCTTCACCAGCTTCTACTCCTGGCGTCTGGCCTTCATGACGTTCCACGGCAAGCCGCGCGCTTCCTCGGATGTCATGCATCACGTCCACGAATCGCCGCAGGTCATGCTGGTGCCGCTCTACATTCTCGGTGTTGGTGCGCTCGTCGCCGGCTTCCTCTTCCACGACTACTTCTTCGGCCATCACTATGCCGAGTTCTGGAAGGGCGCGCTGTTCACATCGGCCGAGAACGAAATCCTCGAGACCTACCACGATGTTCCGAAGTGGGTTAAGTGGAGCCCGTTCT
Organism: Ensifer sp. NPDC090286; assembly: GCF_044769565.1. Taxonomy (NCBI): domain Bacteria; kingdom Pseudomonadati; phylum Pseudomonadota; class Alphaproteobacteria; order Hyphomicrobiales; family Rhizobiaceae; genus Ensifer; species Ensifer sp. NPDC090286. The sequence continues at coordinate 240,446 of NZ_JBIVYF010000001.1, forward strand.
GCGCCATGGCGCTCGGCCTCTTCACCGCCTGGTACATGTATATCCGCCGGCCGGAACTGCCGAAGTATCTGGCAGAACAGCATCGCGGCCTTTACCAGTTCCTCTTGAACAAGTGGTACTTCGACGAGCTCTACGACTTCCTGTTCGTGCGCTCGGCCAAGTGGCTCGGCACCTTCCTGTGGAAGGAAGGCGACGGTCGCGTGATCGATGGCTACGGCCCGAACGGCATTGCTGCTCGCGTGCTCAACGTCACTGACCGCGTTGTCCGCCTGCAGACTGGTTACCTCTATCACTACGCGTTCGCGATGCTCATCGGCATTGCCGCGCTTGTTACTTGGATGATGTTCAGGAGTTCCTTCTGATGACCGATTGGCCCGTACTTTCCGCGGTCACCTTCATGCCGCTCGTCGGCGTTCTGCTTCTCTTGCTTGTCAGGGAAGACAGCGCCTACGGCCGCCGGAATATCCTGAACGTATCGCTGCTGACGACGATCTTCACCTTCGCAGTTTCGGTCTACATCTGGTACCAGTTCGATGCCTCGAACCCCGGCTTCCAGATGATCGAAAAGCATGAGTGGCTCGGGACCGGCATTTCCTACCATCTGGGTATCGATGGCATCTCGATGCTGTTCGTCGTGCTCTCGGCCTTCCTCATGCCGTTCTGCGTGCTCGCAAGCTGGCTGTCGATCGAGAAACGGCTCAAGGAATACATGATCGCGTTCCTGGTCCTGGAAACGTTCATGATCGGCGTCTTCGTGTCGCTCGATATCGTGCTGTTCTACGTGTTCTTCGAAGCCGGCCTGATCCCGATGTTCCTCATCATCGGCGTCTGGGGCGGCAAGGACCGCGTTTACGCCAGCTACAAGTTTTTCCTCTATACGCTGCTCGGCTCGGTGCTGATGCTGCTTGCGATCATGGCGATGTACTGGCAGGCCGGTACGACCGACATCACGCAGTTGCTCGCCTATAACTTCCCGCGCCAGATGCAGACCTGGCTTTGGCTCGCCTTCTTCGCATCCTTTGCGGTGAAGATGCCGATGTGGCCGGTCCACACCTGGCTTCCCGACGCGCACGTTCAGGCGCCGACCGCAGGCTCGGTCATCCTGGCCGGCGTGCTCCTGAAGCTCGGTGGTTACGGCTTCCTGCGCTTCTCGCTGCCGATGTTCCCGTTGGCATCCGACTACTTCCAGCCGTTCGTCTTCACGCTCTCGGTCGTCGCCATCATCTACACCTCACTGGTGGCGCTGATGCAGACCGACATCAAGAAGCTGATCGCCTATTCGTCGGTGGCACACATGGGCTACGTGACAATGGGTATCTTTGCTGCCAACGTTCAGGGCGTTCAGGGTGCGATCTTCCAGATGCTGTCGCACGGCATCGTCTCGGGCGCGCTCTTCCTTTGCGTCGGCGTTGTCTACGATCGTCTGCACACCCGCGAAATCTCCGCCTATGGCGGTCTCGTCAACAACATGCCGAAATATGCCGTCGCCTTCATGGTGTTCACCATGGCGAACGTCGGCCTGCCGGGCACGTCCAGCTTCGTGGGTGAAGTGCTGACCCTGGTTGGCGCCTTCCGTGCCAATACCTGGGTTGCGCTCTTTGCCACCTCCGGCGTGATCCTGTCGGCGGCTTACGCGCTCTGGCTCTATCGCCGGGTCGTGTTCGGTGCCTTGGAAAAGGAAAGCCTGAAGGCGTTGCTCGACCTGTCGCCGCGCGAGAAGGCCATCCTTTATCCGCTGGTGATCCTGACGATCTTCTTCGGCGTCTACCCGGCACCGATCTTCGATGCGACCGCGGCCTCCGTGGATCTGCTCGTCAACAACTACTCCGCAGCCCTGCAGGCAGCGCAAAACGTTGCGCTTTCGGTGCAATGACCACAGGACGTGATTGGACATGACTGCTGAAACCCTCCTTGCAAGCCTGCAACTCTCGATCCCCGAGCTGATCCTCGCGGTCGGCGCGATGGCGTTGCTGATGATTGGCGTGTTTTCCGGCGAGAAGTCGGCGTCGACGGTCACCGGTCTTGCGGTTGCCGTTCTGATCATCGCCGGCCTCTGGCTCGTTCTGAAGACCGGTGAAGGCGAAGCCTATGGCGGCGCCTTCCTGTCGGATCCCTTCGCCAAGTTCATGAAGGTTCTTGCCCTGATCGGCTCCATCACCGCCCTGGTGATGACGGTCGGCCATGCGCGCTCTGCCCAGATCGACCGTTTCGAGTTTCCGGTGCTCCTGGTGCTGGCAACGCTCGGCATGCTCCTGATGATCTCGGCCAACGACCTGATGTCGCTCTACCTGTCGTTGGAGCTGCAGTCGCTGGCCCTTTATGTCGTCGCGGCCATCAACCGCGATAGCGTGCGTTCGACGGAAGCCGGCCTGAAGTACTTCGTCCTTGGTGCGCTTTCTTCGGGCATGCTGCTCTACGGCATGTCGCTGATCTACGGCTTCACCGGCCACACCGGCTTTACCCAGATCGCGGCTGCGCTGACGGCTGAAGGCCGCTCGCTTGGCCTGATCTTCGGTCTCGTCTTCGTGCTCGCCGGCCTTGCCTTCAAGATCTCGGCCGTGCCGTTCCACATGTGGACGCCGGACGTTTACGAAGGCGCGCCGACGCCGGTCACCGCATTCTTCGCGGCCGCACCGAAGGTCGCCGCCATGGCGATCCTCGTTCGCATCGTCATCAACGCCTTCGAGCCCGTCGTTGCCGACTGGCAGCAGATCATTGTCTTCATCTCGATCGCTTCGATGCTGCTCGGCGCCTTTGCGGCGATCGGTCAGAAGAACATCAAGCGCCTGATGGCCTATTCCTCGATCGGCCACATGGGCTACGCGCTGGTTGGCCTTGCCGCCGGCTCCATGGCCGGTGTTCGCGGCGTGCTGCTCTACATGCTCATCTACATGGTCATGACGCTCGGCACCTTCGCCTGCATCCTAGCGATGCGCCGCAAGGAAGGCGAAAACGTCGAGAACGTCGACGACCTCGCCGGTCTGTCGCAGACCAACCCCTTCATGGCGACCGTGCTGACGGTCCTGATGTTCTCGCTCGCCGGCATCCCGCCGATGGCAGGCTTCTTCGGGAAGTACTTCGTCTTCATGGCCGCCATCGAAGCTCAGCTCTATGCACTCGCCATCATCGGCGTTCTCGCATCGGTTGTCGGCGCCTACTACTACCTGCGCGTCATCAAGGTGATGTGGTTCGACGATGCCAAGGGCGAGTTCGCCCGTACCGCCGGCGAACTGCGGCTGGTCTTCGGTCTCTCGGGCCTGTTCGTTCTCGGATACGTCCTGATCGGCGGCCCGCTCGGAAACGCCGCTGAAGTCGCGGCGCGGACCTTCTTTTGATCGCCTTTGAAAGCGGCGGCCGGATCTCGCTCGACGATTTCCGGCACGTCGCTCTCGATGCGGTCGGGTCGACCAACAGCGAATGCCTGGCGCGTGCGCGCCAGGGTGACCCGGGCAATCTCTGGGTCACGGCCATCAGGCAGACCGGCGGGCGCGGACGTCGCGGCCGGGCATGGTTCTCCGAACCGGGCAATCTCTACGCTTCGCTTCTCCTCATCGAGCCGGCTCCGGTCGAGCAGCTGCATTCGCTGCCGCTTGCCGTTGCCGTCGCCGTTCACAGGGCAATCCGCCAGGTAATGCCGCCGGGTTCGGCGCCTGTCGAGATCAAGTGGCCGAACGACATCCTGATCGACGGCAAGAAGACCTGCGGTATCCTGCTTGAAGGCGAAAGCCTCCCGGATGGGCGCCGGGCGCTGGTCATTGGTTGCGGCATCAATATCGCTGTCCAGCCGGACGAAGGGCTCTATCCCGTGACGTCCCTGGCCAACGAAGGTGCGTCGGTTTCGCCCGACGAACTGTTTGCGCGCCTGTTCCTGACGATGGCGGAGACGCTGCAGGTTTGGGATCGGGGCGTCGGTATCGCCGCGACGATCGAACAATGGCGGGCGGCAGCTCGCGGCATTGGTGAAACGATAACCGTGAACCTGCCGGACCGGTCGCTTTCAGGGCGCTTTGCCGGTATTGATGAGGCCGGACGGCTGGTGCTCGACACCGGCAACGGCATGACGCAGGCGATTGCCGCCGGCGACGTATTTTTCGGATAAATTTGGAAACAGGGGCGCATCACGATATGGCGCAAGAAGAAGAACTGGTGTTCTTGCCGCTCGGCGGCGTCGGTGAAATCGGCATGAACCTCGGCCTTTATGGCTACGGGCGGCCGGGAAGCCGCCAGTGGATCATGGTCGATTGCGGTGTGACGTTTCCGGGGCCCGATCTTCCGGGCGTCGACCTCGTTCTCCCCGATATCGGCTTCCTTGCCGAGGAACGTCGCAATCTCAAGGGCATCATCATCACGCATGCCCACGAAGACCACTATGGTGGCCTGAACGACCTGTGGCCGGGGCTGAACGTTCCGGTCTACGCCTCGCCGTTCACGGCGGGCATGCTGGAAGCCAAGCGCGATTTCGAGAAGAGCCGGGGCGAAATCCCCGTCACCATCTTCAAGCAGGGTGACCGTATCAATGTCGGCCCCTTCGAGATCGAGGCCGTCGGCGTCAACCATTCGATCCCTGAGCCGATGTCGCTGATCATCCGCACGCCGGCGGGCACCGTGGTTCATACCGGCGACTGGAAGATCGATCTGCACCCGTCGCTTGGACCGCTGACCGACGAGGCACGTTTCCGCCAGATCGGCGATGAAGGTGTGCTTGCGCTCGTCTGCGATTCCACCAACGCGATGCGCGACGGCGTTTCGCCGTCGGAGCAGGAGGTTTCCGAAAGCCTGACGAAGATCATTGCCAGCGCCGAGGGCCGGGTGGCGATCACGACGTTCTCCTCAAATGTCGGGCGCATCCGCTCGATCGCTGAAGCGGCCGAAGAGGCGGGCAGGGATGTGCTCCTGCTCGGCAGTTCGATGAAGCGGGTTGTCGCCGTCGCTAAGGACCTTGGGCTGATGGAAGGCATCAAGCCCTTCCTCGCCGAAGACGAGTTCGGCTACGTGCCGCGCGATAAGGTCGTGGTGATCCTCACCGGCAGCCAGGGCGAGCCGCGGGCAGCCCTTGCCAAGATCGCCCGCGACGAGATGCGCAATGTCGCCTTCTCGGCTGGCGACACGGTCGTGTTTTCCTCACGCACGATCCCGGGCAACGAGAAGGCGATCAACGACATCAAGAACGGCCTCGTCGAACAGGGCATCCACATCATCACCGACAGCGAAGCGTTGGTACACGTGTCCGGCCACCCGCGTCGCACCGAGCTGCAGCAGATGTACCAGTGGCTGCGGCCGCAGATCCTTGTGCCTGTTCATGGCGAGGCGGCGCATCTGACGGCGCATGGCGAGCTGGGTCGCCAGTCCGGCATCGCCAGCGTTCCGCGTCTTCGGAACGGCGAAATGCTGCGTCTTGCGCCAGGTCCCGCTGAAGTGATCGACGAAGCGCCCCACGGCCGCATTTACAAGGATGGCAGCCTCATCGGCGACTTCGAGGAGATGGGCATCGGCGAACGCCGGAAGCTCTCTTTCGCCGGCCATGTCGCCGTCAACGTCGTTCTCGACAGCCGCTACGATTTTCTGGGCGACCCGGATATCGTCGCGATCGGCTTGCCGGAGTTCGACGACGAAGGTGAGGACATGGAGGACACGCTCTATGACGCCATTCTCGGCGCCGTCGAGAGCATCCCGCGGGCCAAGCGCAAGGATCTGGCGATGCTGCAGGAGGCGGTCCGTCGCGCCGTGCGCAGCACCGCCAACCAGATCTGGGGCAAGAAGCCGATCGTCACGGTGTTTGTCACCAAAGTCTGATTGGCCCGTCGCGCGCAACCTTGTAAGCGAAGCCGGACGTCAAAGCGGGAGATCGCCATGCTTGGAAGAGTGAACCACATAGCCATCGCCGTGCCGGACCTTCACGCCGCCGCCGAAAGCTATCGCTCGACGCTCGGCGCCTCCGTCACCGAGCCGCAGGCTTTGCCAGAACACGGCGTCACCGTCGTGTTCGTCACGCTTGCCAACACCAAGGTCGAACTGCTTGAGCCGATCGGCGAGGGCTCGCCGATCGCTGCTTTCCTGGCGAAGAATCCGTCGGGCGGGATGCATCACATCTGCTACGAGGTGGAGAACATCCTGTCGGCGCGCGACGCGTTGCGCGCCGGCGGAGCGCGGGTGCTGGGGGATGGAGAGCCGAAGATCGGCGCGCACGGCAAGCCGGTGCTCTTCCTGCATCCCAAGGATTTTCAGGGCACGCTGATCGAGCTCGAAGAGGTGTGACAGTTGATCGCGCGATGACGGTTTGTGCGATCGGGCCGGCGGCGCTATAAGGCGGACGGAATGTCGCGGAAGTCGCGGCGAATACGGGGTTGCCCACCGTCTTGCCGATCGCCTTCATCGGGAGCTTGAAATGCCGCTTTTTTCGACCTTTGCCATCTACTTCATCATCTGGTGGATTACGCTCTTCGCCGTGCTGCCCTTGGGCGTGCGCACCCAGGCGGAAGAAAACAGCGTCGTTCCGGGCAGTGTCGAGAGCGCGCCGGCGAAGTTCAACGCCAAGCGGGTCGTGCTTCTGACGACCATAATTGCGGCCGTCATTCAACTTGCCTGGTATATCCTGTCCGTCAGGCTGGGCTACGGCATCGATTCCATTCCGCGTTTCTACCCAAAATTCTATTGATAAGTTCATCGCTGCCGCCACCCGAGGGCGATCGTTCTCGTTGCGACAAATTCTCTGCAATCTGATGGGCACATCCATGCCTTGACGGCGCCTTCGCGCATGCCTGCGGAGAAGACCCCGGCAATTGTAGGATTGACCGCCGTGAAATTGACATAGTTCAATTTTGTAAGGTGCTTCGCAGGGATGTCGCTTGCTGAAAAGCAAAAAAAAACAAGGCTAAAAGCCTTGTTTTTCAAGTTTCGCGTGATCTTTAATCCGTTTCCGGCGGCAGCGACGAAGCGCGCCTAAGATCTTATCCTCCCAAGACTTGACCGCGAAAGTCGGCAAGAATTTAGTCTTCATGCCTGTTTTGTGAGCCGAAACTAGCCCAAACATTGGGCTCTGTCATCCTGTTTTTTTGCATTTTTGCTACAGTCGGGTAAAATATTCCCGTTGACAATTACTGTCGTAATCTTGTTACTAGCGTGCTCTTTTGACGCAGGATCGGCGTCGCATTCCCCCTGAAAATCCGTGGATGCTATCTCTGTCCGTGACAACGGAGAGCAGGGTTTTCTTCCGCCTGCGAAGCAGCTATGAACGCAAGGCTCGTAAAGGTTCCTGCCGGCTGCGCCGGTGATGGAAAATGGAGAGTCCGACCCGAGAAGCAGCGGTCGCCTTTATCAATCAAAAGGTGAAGCCGGCATCTCGCTCAACGTCATTTCGCCCGAATCCGCCGATAGTGCGACGTTCATCAAGTTCTGGAACCCGTCATGCGCCTGTCCCGCTTTTTCATGCCCATCCTCAAGGAAAATCCTAAGGAAGCGGAAATCGTTTCCCACCGCCTCATGCTCCGCACGGGCATGGTTCGGCAGCAATCCTCGGGCATCTATACCTGGCTGCCACTCGGCAAGCGGGTTCTCGACAAGGTCAATGCGGTCATCCGCGAAGAGCAGAACCGCTCCGGCGCGATCGAGCTTCTGATGCCGACCCTCCAGTCTGCCGAGCTGTGGCAGGAGAGCGGGCGCTACGACGCCTATGGCAAGGAGATGCTGCGCATCAAGGACCGCCAGGACCGGCCGATGCTTTACGGTCCGACGAACGAGGAAATGATCACGGACGTCTTCCGTTCCTACGTGAAGTCCTACCGCGATCTGCCGCTCAACCTCTACCATATCCAGCTGAAGTTCCGTGACGAGATCCGTCCGCGCTTCGGCACCATGCGCTCGCGCGAATTCCTGATGAAGGATGCCTATTCCTTCGATCTCGATCGGGAAGGGGCCGAGCACGCCTATAACCGCATGTTCGCCGCTTACCTGCGCACCTTCGCGCGCATGGGCCTTCGCGCCATTCCGATGCGTGCCGATACCGGCCCGATCGGCGGCAACCTCAGCCACGAATTCATCATTCTCGCCGACACCGGCGAATCCGAGGTGTTCTGCCATAAGGACTTCCTCGGCTTCGACATTCCGGGCGAAGACACGAATTTCGATGACGTCGCCGGCCTGAAGACGATCTTCGACAAGTGGACCTCGCGTTATGCGGCCACGTCGGAAATGCACGACGAGGCGGCCTTCAACGCTGTGGCCGAAGGCGACCGCTTGTCGGCCCGCGGCATCGAAGTCGGTCACATCTTCTATTTCGGCACCAAGTACTCCGAAGCCATGGGCGCCAAGGTGCTCGGCCCCGACGGTAAGGAGCATGCCGTGCACATGGGCTCCTACGGCATCGGCCCGACCCGTCTGGTGCCGGCGATCATCGAAGCTTCGCATGACGACAACGGCATCATCTGGCCGAAGTCGATCGCGCCGTTCGATGCCGTGATCATCAACATGAAAGCGGGCGACGCCGCTTGCGACGGCGCCTGCGAGACGCTCTACTCGAAACTCGGAAATGCCGGATTCGACGTGCTTCTCGACGACCGCGACGACCGCGCCGGTGCCAAGTTCGCAACGGCAGATCTGATCGGCGTGCCGGTTCAGGTGATCGTCGGACCGCGCTCGATCGCCAATGGTGAAATCGAGCTCAAGGATCGCAAGACCGGCGAGCGCGAGACGCTGACCGTCGAGGCTGCGATCAACAAGCTGATCGCAACGAAGTGATGAGGCAAGGGAAGGCAGGATGACCGCCGTGGTGCAAGATCAGGTGCAGGCCGCAACGCAGCCTGAAAAGTCCTCCAGCCGACCCTTTTCCGCCTTCGAGCGCATGGTGGCGTGGCGCTACCTGCGCTCCAGGCGCAAGGAAGCCTTCATCTCCGTCATCGCCGGCTTCTCCTTCATCGGCATTATGCTCGGCGTTGCGACGTTGATCATCGTCATGGCCGTGATGAACGGTTTCCGCACCGAGCTCATCTCCCGCATTCTCGGCATCAACGGCCACATGATTGTCCAGCCGATCGATGGCCCGCTCGACAACTACGCTGACCTCGCGACGAAGTTTTCGGGCGTCAAGGGCGTCACCATGGCGATCCCGATGGTCGAGGGGCAGGTTCTGGCGCAAGGTGTGGGCGACAGCTCGACCGGCGCACTCGTGCGTGGCATCCGCGCCGACGACCTGAGCAAGATGAAGTCGGTTTCCGACCATATCCAGTCCGGTGATCTCGTCGGCTTTGCTTCCGGGACAGGCGTCGCGATCGGTTCGCGCATGGCCGAACAGCTCGGCATTCAGGTCGGCGGAACGATCACGCTGACCTCGCCCAATGGCGACGTGACGCCGCTCGGCATGAACCCGCGCGTTAAGGCCTACACCGTCTCGGCGATCTACGAAATCGGCATGTCGGAGTATGACGCGACGATCCTCTTCATGCCGCTCGAGGAAGCGCAGCTGTTCTTCAACGCCGAAGGACTGGTCCAGTCGATCGAGATCTTCGTCGAACATCCTGATGTCGTCGATGAGCTGCGCCAGCCGATCGAGGATGCAGCCGGGCGGCAGATCTTCATCACCGACTGGCGCGACCGCAACAAGACCTTCTTCTCCGCGCTCCAGGTGGAACGCAACGTGATGTTCATGATCCTGACGCTGATCGTGCTGGTCGCGGCGCTCAACATCATCTCCGGCCTGATCATGCTGGTGAAGGACAAGGGCAGCGATATCGCGATCCTGAGAACAATGGGAGCGACGTCGGGCTCGGTGATGCGCATCTTCTTCATGACGGGTGCTGCAATCGGTGTTGCGGGAACGGTCGCGGGCGTGGCGCTCGGTGTCATCGTCTGCCTCAACATCGAATCCATCCGGCAGTTCTTTTCCTGGATTTCGGGAACGACGCTCTTCAGCCCCGAGCTTTATTTCCTCAGCCAGCTTCCGGCCGACATGAACGCGGACGAGACCGCACTCGTCATCGTCATGGCACTGACCCTTTCCTTCCTCGCCACGATCTTTCCGGCCTGGCGCGCCTCGCGCCTCGATCCGGTGCAGGCCCTGCGTTACGAATGACAAGGACGACACTTGAATGAATGCGCGTGTGGCACTGCAACTCTCCGGCGTCGAACGGCACTACGGGGAAGGCGAGACCTTTCTGTCCATCCTCAAGGGCGCGGATTTCACCCTGAGAAGCGGCGAGACCGTCGCGCTGGTCGCGCCTTCGGGAACCGGCAAGTCGACGCTGCTGCATGTCGCGGGCCTGTTGGAACGCCCCGATGCCGGCGAGGTTCTGGTCAACGGGGTATCCTGCGGCGGGCTTAACGACGACCGGCGCACGGCGATCCGTCGCAACGAGATCGGTTTCGTCTACCAGTTCCACCATCTGCTCCCTGAGTTCACGGCACTTGAAAACATCATGATGCCGCAGCTGATCGGGGGATTGCCAAAGAAGGAAGCCGCGGAACGGGCGAAGGCTCTGCTCGATTATATGCGCATCGGCCACCGCGCCGAACATCGTCCGGCGGAACTGTCGGGCGGCGAACAACAGCGCGTCGCAATCGCGCGTGCCGTCGCCAACGCGCCGCTCGTTCTGCTTGCCGATGAGCCGACGGGCAATCTCGACCCTGAGACTGCCGGCTACGTCTTCGAGGCGCTGGAAGCGCTCGCCCGCCAGTCAGGGCTCGCGGCCTTGATCGCCACGCACAATCATGAACTCGCCGGGCTGATGGATCGCCGCGTGACGATCGAGGACGGCAAGGTCGTCGAGATGGCCTGATGGTTTGGCGGCGTGTACGCCGCCTTTCGGGCCTGCCGCCAGTCACTTGCGGGAAGCCGCTGTTCCGTTGAAATGCCACGTGCGCTTTCCCGCTTGGCTGTTCCTCAGCCAGTCCGCTGCCAGCATGGTGCAGGCGGAAGAGGTGAAACCGTCCCTGATCCCGCTGCACATGGCGGGTCTCGACGTCATCGCCGCGCAATCTAGGTCGGCGATACCTCTTGCGAGCGGGCGCTGTGCCGGTGCTCGTGTCGTTGGTTCGCGTTCGATTGCCAATGGCGAGGTCGAAATAGAGGACCACGAGCCGCTGACCGTCGAGGCTGCGATCAACCACCTGATCGCGGTGAAGTGATGAGGCAAGGGAAGGCAGGATGACCGCTGTGGTGCAAGATCAGGTGCAGGCAGCAACGCAGCCTGAAAAGTCCTCCAGCCGACCCTTTTCCGCCTTCGAGCGCATGGTGGCGTGGCGCTATCTGCGCTCCAGGCGCAAGGAAGCCTTCATCTCCGTCATCGCCGGCTTTTCCTTCATCGGCATCATGCTCGGCGTTGCGACGCTGATCATCGTCATGGCCGTGATGAACGGCTTCCGCACGGAGCTCATCTCCCGCATCCTCGGCATCAACGGCCACATGATCGTCCAGCCGATCGACGGTCCGCTCGACAACTACGCTGACCTCGCGACGAAGTTTTCCGGCGTCAAGGGCGTCACCATGGCGATCCCGATGGTCGAGGGCCAGGTTCTGGCGCAGGGGGGTGGCGACAGCTCGACCGGCGCCCTCGTACGCGGCATCCGCGCCGACGACCTGAGCAAGATGAAGTCGGTTTCCGGCCATATCCAGTCCGGCGATCTCGTCGGCTTTGCCGCCGGCACAGGTGTCGCGATCGGTTCGCGCATGGCCGAGCAGCTCGGCATTCAGGTCGGCGGAACGATCACGCTGACCTCGCCCAATGGCGACGTGACGCCGCTCGGCATGAACCCGCGCGTCAAGGCTTATACCGTCTCGGCGATCTACGAGATCGGCATGTCGGAGTATGACGCGACGATCATCTTCATGCCGCTCGAGGAAGCGCAGCTGTTCTTCAACGCCGAGGGACTGGTCCAGTCGATCGAGATCTTCGTCGAGCGTCCTGAAGCCATCGACGAGCTGCGCCAGCCGATCGAGGATGCGGCCGGCCGGCAGATCTTCATCACCGACTGGCGCGACCGCAACAGGACCTTCCTCTCGACGCTTGAGGTCCAGAGCAACGTGATGTTCATGATCCTGTCGTTGATCGTTCTGGTCGCGGCGCTCAACATCATCTCCGGCCTGATCATGTTAGTGAAGGACAAGGGTAGCGACATCGCGATCCTGAGAACAATGGGCGCGACGTCGGGCTCGGTGATGCGCATCTTCTTCATGACGGGTGCTGCAATCGGTGTCACCGGAACGGTCGCGGGCGTGGCGCTCGGCGTCATCGTCTGCCTCAACATCGAATCCATCCGGCAGTTCTTTTCCTGGATTTCCGGGACGACGATATTCAGCCCGGAACTCTATTTCTTGAACCAGCTTCCGGCCGACATGAACGCCCATGAGACCGCGCTTGTCATCGTCATGGCGCTGACCCTTTCCTTCCTCGCCACGATCTTTCCGGCCTGGCGCGCCTCGCGCCTCGATCCGGTGCAGGCCCTGCGTTACGATTGACCCGACCCCACGACCGACAACGGTATTTCTTGAATAAACGCGCGCGTGCGACGAGCGACCGCCGCCGTCACAAGCGCTTCCACCGCACAGGGCGCCGAAAGCGCGCCGCGATCTTTCCGCGTCGCAGACCGTTGCTCGCTCCTGCGCCGCATGCTGTAGGGTCTTGCCCTATGGCCTGATCAGGCCGCCGCGATAGTCGAGCTCATAGGCTTCCTCGCCATCGACGAAGATGACCTCGTGCCCGGAAAAATGTGCGATGTCGCCGCGGCTGTTGTCGATATAGTAGCCATGGGCGTGCCGGAACTCCGTGCCGCCGAGGAAATGCCGCTTGTCGCGGTACATCGCCTGAAGTGCCGCCTTGATGATGACACCTGCCTTTTCGCCGTTGATGAGGTCAGGACGGATGATCCGGCCGAAGTAGTTCATCGCCCACTGCGGCTGATCATCCTGCCAGACGGTCTCCTGGCCTGCGAAATCGGTCCCGCCGAAATAGCTGTCGACGTAGCGCCAGCGACCCCGTTCGTAGCCGATATCGCGAGAACCCGGGCGTGACGACGAGCGCCGCCCGCCGCCGCCGACATAGGTGTTTGATTTCGCTTCGACGATGAATTCTTTGAGTGGTTCGAGCGCGGCCATGATTGTTCCTCATACGTTCGCGCAAAAGGATGCAGCGGTCCGTCGAGGTTGTAAAGAACAAATAGGGAACATTCACCCAATTATTGTAGGCCGCAAGCCTTCTGCCCGCGATCGTCGGTCCAGTCCTTGAGGAGGACGAGCTCGCCCTTGGCTTCGACTGGCTTGTCGTTGGATTTGCCCTTGCCAGTCAGCACATTGAGGTCGCATTGCGCGGTGTTGTCGGGATCGAGCGTATCGTAGGACGAGTAGGTGTAGCCCGCCACGACGAAGTCGAAGTTGCGATAGGCGACCGTCAGCTTCTGTTCCCAGCGGTCACGCCCGATGGCATCGTTGTGACTGGTGATGAGCAGCGAGCCGCTCGGCAGCGCTTCGATCGAGGGCGCTTGGCCGACGAGTTCGAACTGACCCCAGACCTTGTTCGCAATGGCCGATTTCAATGCCAGCGCGCCGTTGTCGCCGGTGAGGTAGAGAAGGACGCCGTTGTCCTCGTCGTTGCCTTCGGCCGGTCGCACGATCAGCGCGAGATCGGAAGAACCGTCCTTGTCCCAGTCGCCGGTCGCCGCAGAGACGATACGGGTGGGGTCGATTGCGTCGGCCGCCGAGGCAACGGCAGGAAGTAGCAGTAGCAGCGAGGGGAGAATCAGGCGTGCAAGCATGTCGGAGCGCTCCGCGTGGTTGTTCCCCTTGATATGCGGGCGCGGCACTTTCCTCAAGCGGCTTGCCCGCCGGTTAACCTGCATTCACGCGCCGTATTAACCATCGTGAACAGAACGCCTGTGCATTGCTTGACGCGTGAACAAAAATGGAACAAAGTAAAAACATAACGGAAAAGGAGCCATGTTATGACTGATTTTGTTCGTGACCTCGCCGCCTTCGCGTCGATGAGCCTGTTCATCGCAAGCATCTCTTTCATCGCGCTCGGCCTCTGAAGGCGGGCGTCGATATTTTCTCTCAAGCACCTCCGCAAAGCGCCTCATCCCCGTTGAATAAGGGGGACGACATGCCAGGGGAATCTGGACATGGCGGGTGATAAACGGGATATCCTTCCAAGTGGACAGGAATCAGGGTGCGACAATGGCAGACGACAGCAAGGCAGCATCGAGTGAGGCGCTCGGCACGGATCCGCAATTCGTGCATCTGCGCGTCCACTCTGCCTTCTCCTTGCTCGAAGGCGCCCTGCCGCTGAAGAAGGTCATCGGCAAGGCGGTTGCCGATAACCAGCCGGCGATCGGGATCGCCGACACCAACAATCTTTTCGCAGCGCTCGAATTTTCGCAGAAGGCAGCCGGTGACGGGCTGCAGCCGATCACCGGCTGCCAGCTGTCGATCGACATGGAAGACGAGACCGAGGGGGATCGACGCGGCCATGGGCACCAGCTTGCCAAGCTGCCGTCGATCGTGCTGATCGCGGCGACCGATGACGGCTATACCCGCCTCGTCGATCTCGTCAGCCGCGCCTATCTCAGCGGCGAGGGCAGCCAGGCGACGCGCATCACCCGCTCCTGGCTTGCCGAGTGCGGCACCGAAGGCCTGATTGCGCTGACCGGCGCATCCGGCGGACCGGTGGATGTCGCCATGAAGACGAGCTCGACGGCGCTCGCCGAAGCGCGCCTCGAAGCCCTGCATGATCTCTTCGGCGATCGGCTCTATATCGAGGTGCAGCGCCACGGTGGCTACGACCGGCGGCACGAAAGCCGGATGATCGAACTGGCCTACAAGTTCGACATTCCGCTTGTCGCCACCAACGAAGCCTTCTTCCCGTCGCCCTCCGACTACGAGGCGCATGACGCCCTCATGGCGGTCGCGCACAATGCCATGGTTTCGGACGACAGCCGCTTCCGATTGACGCCGGACCATTATCTCAAGAGCCGCAAGGAAATGGCGGCGCTGTTTGCCGATCTGCCCGAGGCGCTGGAAAACACGCTCGAGATCGCCCGGCGCTGCTCCTTCATGCTGAAGACCCGTGGGCCGATCCTGCCGCGCTTTACCGGCGCGACGGCGGATCCGGAGGAGGCCGAGCGGGCCGAGTCGGACGAGTTGCGTCGCCAGGCGGAGGAGGGCCTCGAAGATCGTCTCGCGAGGCTCGGCATGGCGCCCGGCTACACCGAAGAGGAATACCGCGAGCGCCTGGCCTTCGAACTCAGCGTCATCGAGCGCATGAAGTTTCCCGGTTACTTCCTGATCGTTGCCGACTTCATCAAATGGGCCAAGCAGCACGACATCCCTGTCGGGCCGGGCCGCGGTTCGGGTGCCGGCTCGCTCGTCGCCTATGCGCTGACGATCACCGACGTCGATCCGATGCGCTTCTCGCTGCTGTTCGAACGCTTCCTCAATCCCGAGCGCGTCTCGATGCCCGACTTCGACATCGACTTCTGCCAGGACCGGCGCGAAGAGGTGATCCGCTACGTGCAGCGCAAGTATGGCCGCGAGCAGGTGGCGCAGATCATCACCTTCGGTTCGCTGCAGGCACGCGCCGCCTTGCGCGACGTCGGCCGCGTGCTGGAAATGCCCTATGGCCAGGTCGACAAGATCTGCAAGCTGGTGCCCAACAACCCGGCCAACCCGACGCCGCTTTCCAAGGCGATCGAGGAAGAGCCGCGTCTGCAGGAAGAGGCCGAGAAGGAGCCGGTGGTCGCCCGCCTGCTCGATATCGCCCAGAAGATCGAGGGCCTCTACCGCCACGCCTCGACCCACGCCGCCGGCATCGTGATCGGCGACCGGCCGCTGTCGCAACTGGTTCCGATGTATCGCGATCCGCGTTCCGACATGCCGGTCACCCAGTTCAACATGAAGTGGGTCGAGCAGGCGGGTCTCGTCAAGTTCGACTTCCTCGGCCTGAAGACGCTGACCGTCCTGAAGGTCGCCGTCGATTTCGTGAAGCAGCGCGGCATCGAGGTCGATCTGGCGAGCATCCCGCTCGACGATCCGAAGACCTACGAGATGCTGTCGCGCGGCGAAACGGTCGGCGTGTTCCAGGTGGAAAGTGCCGGCATGCGCAAGGCGCTGATCGGCATGCGGCCCGACTGCATCGAAGACATCATCGCGCTGGTGGCGCTCTATCGCCCGGGCCCGATGGAGAACATCCCGGTCTATAACGCCCGCAAGCATGGTGAGGAGGAGGTCGAGTCGATCCATCCGAAGATCGACCACCTGCTCAAGGAAACCCAGGGCGTTATCGTTTACCAGGAGCAGGTGATGCAGATCGCCCAGGTGCTCTCTGGCTACTCGCTCGGCGAGGCCGACCTTCTGCGCCGCGCCATGGGTAAGAAGATCAAGGAGGAAATGGACAAGCAGCGCGCCCGTTTCGTCGACGGCGCCGTCAAGAACGAGGTGTCGAAGCCGCAGGCCGACCTCATTTTCGACCTGCTCGCCAAGTTCGCCAACTACGGCTTCAACAAGTCGCACGCGGCAGCCTACGCGATCGTGTCCTATCAGACCGCCTATATGAAGGCGCACTATCCGGTGGAGTTCCTGGCGGCGTCGATGACGCTGGACATGTCCAACACCGAAAAGGTCAACGACTTCCGCCAGGATGCCAAGCGTCTGGGCATCGAGGTGATCGCCCCGTCGGTGCAGACCTCGTTCCGGCATTTTCAGACGGGCGAGAGCCGCATCTACTACTCGCTTGCAGCGATCAAGGGCGTCGGCGAATCGGCCGTCGAGCACATCGTCGAGGTTCGCGGCGACAAGGCCTTTGCAAGCCTCGAAGACTTCTGCCTGCGGATCGACCCCAAGCTTCTCAACCGCCGCGTCTTTGAAAGCCTGATTGCCGCCGGCGCCTTCGATTGCTTCGGCTATGACCGGGCGGAGCTGGTCGGCGGGCTCGATCGCATTCTCGGATTTGCCCAGCGTGCCCAGGAAAACAAGACCAGCGGGCAGAGCGACATGTTCGGCGCAGGTGCTGCCACCGGGCCGGAGCGCATTGCGCTTCCGACCTACACGCCGTGGCTCGCCTCGGAAAAGCTGCACCGTGAGTTCCAGGTGCTTGGCTTCTATCTCTCAGCCCATCCGCTCGACACCTACAATGCGCTGCTCGCCAAGATGCGCGTACAAAACTTCGGTGATTTCGCAGGCTCGGTGAAGAAGGGGGCGACGGCCGGAAGGCTCGCCGGAACCGTGACCTCGAAGCAGGAGCGCAAGACACGCACCGGCAACAAGATGGGCATCATTGCCTTCTCGGATTCCTCCGGCCAGTTCGAAGCGGTTCTGTTCTCCGAGATGCTGCACCAGTATCGAGACCTGCTCGAGCCCGGCAAATCGTTGGTCATGACGGTGGCTGCCGAAGAGCGGCCGGAAGGCATCGGCCTGCGCATCCAGACGCTGCGCTCGCTCGAAGAAGAATCGCTGCAACTGCAGAAGGCGCTGCGCGTCTATGTGCGCGATTCCGGCCCGTTGAAATCGATCGCTTCGCACCTCAACACCAGGGGCGATGGTCTCGTCTCCTTCGTCGTCATCAAGGACAATGGCCAGCGCGAGATCGAAGTGGAGCTGAGCGAGAAGTTCCGGATTTCACCGGAGATCGCTGCAGCACTGCGCTCGGCGCCGGGCGTCATCGACGTCGAACTGGTGTAATCCGATAGGGCGCACCCGCTCGATCTCAGCGGAGCGGCGTCTGACCAGGTTTGGAACCTCGCGACCGGCGGCCGGACGCTGCTCGGGTGTCGTCTGCCGGTCTGGGGCGGATCAGTCGCCGGGACGTGTCCGGGTGATCGTGATGAAATCGGTGCCCTGACCGGTCTCCAGTCCGCTTTCCATATCGGCGATCGACAGCGATGAGCCTTCGGCGAGCAACGCTTCCACGCGCTTGCGCACATCGTCGGAGATCGTCATGCGCGCGAGCGTGCGCTGGATGCCATTATAGGCGAAGGGATCGGCCTCCATGGAGATGCCGAGGCGCTTCTTCGTCGAGGCGGGCAGGTGGTTCTCAAGCGAGACGCCGAACCATTTGCCTTCGGCACCTTGCTCCTCATTGTGGCGGAACTGGAGGAAATGGGTTCCGAGTGCCTCTTCCGGCTTGTCGATCGTAAGCCCTGCCTCAAAGAGCGGCTTGAAGCCTTGCCGCACGAGGATCTTGCCGTTCTGCGGCGGCGTACGGCCGGCCTTGCGCAGAAGCCTGTCGGTCAGTTCCGGCGTCAGCTTGCCGTCGCCGTCGAGGCCCTCGCTTGCCTGGAAGGCGCGCAGGGCCGCAATCGTCGCCGGCCCGGCATGGCCGTCGATCGCACCGGGTGCGTAGCCGAGGAAATCGAGGGACGACTGAACCTCGCGCATGGTGTCGCGTGCGTCGCTGCGGGTGATCAGGATCCGGATCGGCTCCTCGGTGGATCGCGCCGAATGGGCGCCGCCGGGCGGCTCCCGCATTGCCACTTCCACCGGCGTGTCGCCGGCCTGGCTGATCGCCGGTCTCAGTGGCACGTCGGAAAGCGGTGGCTGGAGGTCGATCGGAGCCGGGCGGAAGAGCAGGGCGCTCTTGACCTCCAGGGGCGTTATCTGCCGGTCGGAGATCAGCACGTGCACGCCGCGCTCGGTCATCTTGTAGAGCGAGGCGGCAAATTGGCTCGGCAACCGCACGCAGCCATGAGAGGCTGGATAGTCCGGCACATGGTTGGAGCCGTGCAGCGCAATGCCCGACCAAGTGAGCCGCTGCATGAAGGGCATCGGCGCGTTCGAATAGATGTTCGACTTGTGATGGCGCCGCTTTTCGAGGATCGAAAAGATTCCCGATGGCGTTGTGTGACCCGCCTTGCCGGTCGAGACCGGCGACGTCGCAATGACAGCGTCGCCGTCATAGACGACGAGCGATTGCTGGTCCTTCGAGACGATGATCTGCAGCGGCCCGCGACTGCCTGCAAAACCGGTGGCCGGCGACAAGAGCAGTGCGACGACGCTGGCGGTGAGAGCGAAACGCGATACCATACACTCAACCCAACACGTGACTTGGCGAACAAGCCTAGTCGCCAATCTTTAAGGAATTCATCCTGACGTGTGTGGGGTCGATCAAGGTTGCGTGATCGCTCTGCGAGGCGTGGCTGCTCGAGCGCGCCTGCGGCTCTACGGATCGCGTTTTCTGGTGCCGAACGTGTAGCCGGTTTCAACGCTCGCCTTGCCGAACTTGTCGCGCAGCCTGTTCATCGCGTCCTCGGCCGCAGCGCGTCTGGTGGCCGCGGGATCGACAAGATCCGGCGGATCGGCGAGATCGGGGGCGGAGAGATCGCTGACGCCGATGCCGATCAGCCGATACTTCGTTCCGTCCGCCTCTTTCTCGAGAAGCTGCAGGCCGATGCGGAAGATGCGGTCGGCCAGGCGGGTAGGGCTGTCCAGGCGCCTGTTGCGGGTGCGGATCTTGAAGTCGGCGGTTTTGAGCTTGAGAACGACCGTCTGGCCGGCGAGTTCGGACTTTCGCAGCCGGTGGGCCACCTGTTCGCTAAGGCGCCGCAGATGCGTGACAAGGTCGTCGTAGCGCGCGATATCGTCGTTGAACGTCGTCTCTGCGGATACGCTCTTGGCTTCGCCGTCGATTTCGACCGCTCTTTCGTCGAGCCCGCGCGACAGGCGGAAGAGCCGTTGCCCCATGGTGCCGTAGCGGCGCATGAGGTCGCCTTCCTCCATGGTCTGCAATTGCCCGATCGTGCGCACGCCGTCACGCTCCAGCGTCGCGGCAAAGGCCTTGCCGACGCCCCAGATCAGGGTCACCGGTTTTTCCCGCAGGAAGTCCAGCGCTTCGGCCTGGCCGATGACGGAAAAGCCGCGCGGCTTTTGCAGGTCGGAGGCCACCTTGGCGAGGAACTTGCAATAGGAGAGGCCGACCGAGACGGTGATGCCGATCTCCAACTCGATCCGGCGGGCAAGACGCGCAAGCGTGCGCGCCGGCGGATCGTGATGCAGCCGCTCCGTGCCGCTGAGTTCGAGGAAGGCCTCGTCGATCGACAGTGGCTGCACCAGCGGTGTCAGCTCCTGCATCAGCGTGCGCACCTCGCGGCCGACACGGGCGTATTTCTCCATATTGGGCTTGATGACGATGGCCTGCGGACAGGCTTCCAGCGCCTTGAACATCGGCATCGCCGAGCGCACGCCGTGAATGCGGGCGACGTAGCAGGCGGTAGAGACCACGCCGCGCTTGCCGCCACCGATGATCACAGGCTTGTCGGCGAGCTCCGGGTTGTCGCGCTTCTCGATCGAGGCATAGAAGGCGTCACAATCGATGTGCGCCAGCGTCAGGTCATAGAGCTCGGCATGCCGCAGAATGCGCGGGCTGCCGCAGGCTAGGCAGCGCCGCACCGACGCCGCCTGTTCCTTGAGGCAGTCGCGGCAGAAGCCTGGAGAGTGAGCAGCGCTGTCGGGCATATCGGGAACAAATATTGAACATTGCGACCTTAAGCTCTACTCTAGCGAGTCTCAAGGAGGCGCGATTGGAAATCACAATGCAATTGTCGCCGTTGAAAAGGATCGTCGGGCGCGTCTCGCGCAGCGCCGGCGTAGCTGAATTTGCGCCGACGGGCTGCCGGTCCGGGCTAGCGGCGGAAATGCGCGCGAATGGCGGCGGCTGCCTCCGGCCAATCGGCGACAGCACGAATGTCTGCGTCGAGCTTCGGCGCGAGCGCCTTGAATTCCGAGTCGGCCATCAGGTTGATCGGCAGGCAGGACGGCGCGTGATCCTTCACCGATCGCAAATTGCGAAGCATGTCGTCGATGAAGACCAGCGGGACGGTTCGACCGCCGTGAAGTTTTTGGACGATCGGGCCCTTGGGCTCTTCGGACGCAAGCAGCGGATAGGGAAGGCCGAGCTGATCGAGAAGCGCGCGGCGGACCGCGGCGTGTTGCGGCGGCATCGCGGTCAGAAAGACGATATCGGCTTCCTCCGACAATGCGGCGAGCGTCTCGACGGCGCTGGCGGCGGGCGTCTGCCAACGATCCTGCGAGCCGTAGAAGGCGTCGAGCAGGATTTTGACCTCCGGCTCCGCCACCGGCTGCTCGTCGGCATGCGTGATGATGTTGCCGGTCAGGCGGAACGACCGGGGCAGCAGCACATGGCCGCAGCTCCCGAGGAACGCTTTGAACGGATTGATGAATTCAAGCACGACATCGTCGATGTCACTGACGATCAGCGGGCGGTTGCCAAGCGTGATGCTGCGAACTGTCGGTGCGTTTGCCACCCTCAATCCTCGAAGCCTGCGTGGCCGGAAAGGACCGTATGGGCGCGCACAACGTCTTCGGGCGCCGTACCGGTCGCTGTACAGAATGCCATCAGGGTCGGCTCATGGTCCATCAGAAAGGCGACGAGCCCGCCCATGAAACCGGGTTCGGCGATAGCGTTGCGCAGCGCCGTCGGGTCCGTGCCGGTCAGCGCCAGGAAACGGGACAGGAGTTCCGGCTCGCCGGCAAGCCAGGCGAGAATGTCTACTGCAATTTCGTCGGCGCTCTTCAATGGTTTGTCCCCGTATGGTTTTTACGTGCGGAGTTACCTATTTTTCAACCAAATAGGCCTATCTCTGACGTTGAGGAAATGGGTCGAGTCGTCGGCTCCGCACGTTAATTGTCCTGAGGAGACTTGCAAGGTGACGATGGACAGCAAGGGATCGACATGCCCAAACAGGTGATGATTGTTGAGGACAACGAGCTGAACATGAAGCTCTTCCGCGACCTGATCGAGGCCTCCGGCTATGCGACGATCCAGACTCGCAACGGCATGGAAGCGCTCGAGCTTGCGCGCAAGCATCGGCCCGATCTTATCCTGATGGACATCCAGCTGCCGGAGGTTTCCGGGCTGGAAGTGACGAAGTGGCTGAAGGAAGACGACGAACTGCACGTCATCCCGGTCATCGCGGTTACCGCCTTTGCCATGAAGGGCGACGAGGAACGGATCCGCCAAGGCGGCTGCGAAGCCTATGTCTCCAAGCCGATCTCGGTACCAAAGTTCATTGAGACGATCAAAACCTACCTGGGCGATGCCTGAGCGGCGGGAAAATTGATATGACTGCGCGTATTCTTGTTGTCGATGATGTTCCGGCCAATGTGAAGCTGCTCGAGGCCCGGCTGGTTGCCGAGTACTTCGACGTGCTGACGGCCAGTGACGGTTATGCCGCCCTGGCGCTCTGCGAAAAGACGCCCATCGATCTGGTGCTGCTCGATATCATGATGCCCGGCCTCGATGGTTTCGAAGTCTGCGAGCGGCTGAAGGCCAACCCGAAGACGGCGCATATCCCGGTGGTCATGGTCACCGCGCTCGACCAGCCTTCGGACCGGGTGCGTGGCCTGAAGGCCGGGGCCGATGATTTTCTGACGAAGCCCGTCAACGATCTGCAACTGATGTCGCGGGTGAAGAGCCTGGTGCGGCTGAAGAACGTCAGCGACGAGCTGCGTCTGCGGGCGCAGACGGCGCAGACGATCGGGCTTGAGGATATCGGCCGGGCGGACCGGCCAGACGAGCCCGGCAACGTCCTGCTCGTCGATGGCCGCGGCTCATCGCAGGAGCGGCTGCAGCGTGCGCTGAAGCCGATTGCCGAGGTCTCGGTCATCTCCGATCCGCAGGCCGCACTGTTCGAGGCGGCGGAGAACAATTTCGACCTCGTCATCGTCAATGCGAATTTCGACGACTACGATCCGCTGCGGCTCTGCTCGCAGTTGCGCTCGCTGGAGCGTACCCGTTTCATCCCGATCCTGCTGATCGCCGAGCAGGGCAGCGACGAACTGGTCGTGCGTGCGCTCGATCTCGGCGTGACGGATTACCTGATGCGGCCGGTCGATCCCAACGAGCTGATCGCCCGCTCTATGACCCAGATCCGGCGCAAGCACTGCAATGACAGGCTGCGGTCTAGCGTGCAGCAGACCATCGAGCTTGCCGTCACCGACGGCCTCACCGGGCTGCACAACCGGCGCTATTTCGACACGCACCTGAAGCTGCTGATGGATCGTGCCGCCGCGCGCGGGCGGCCGCTGTCCATCTGCATGACTGACATCGACCGCTTCAAGCAGGTCAACGATACCTATGGTCATGATGTCGGCGACGAAGTGCTGCGGGAATTCGCCAATCGCATCCGCACGACGGTGCGGGGAGCCGATCTTGCCTGCCGGTTCGGCGGGGAAGAGTTCATCGTGGTGATGCCGGACACCTCCGCCGAAATGGCAGCCGGTGTCGCGGAACGTCTGCGAACGATCATCGAAAGCCTGCCATTTGCGATCCCGCAGGCGGATGGTCCCTTGAAGGTCACCGCATCCATGGGGATTGCGACGCTCCGGCCCGGCAACGACACGGCCGAAGCGCTGCTGAAGCGCGCCGACACGGCGCTCTATCAGGCCAAGCACGAAGGCCGTAACCGGGTGGTGGCAGCCGCCGCCTGAGCCGCGGCCAACGCGTCTCGGGCCCCGGCGCCCTTCAAGGAATTTCTTGGGCCGCCTCTTGCGGCCTGCATTCAAAGTTGTATTCTCGCGTCACCTCTTGCTACCGGGGAGTTTGGGTAGCAGCAGGGATCATGCAGTGTGCCTGTCCAGGTCTGATACAGAATTAACCATGCGCCGAGCGGCACCGCTCCGCGCATTAAGAATTCGTTGATTTTTTTTTATTTTCAGGTGATGCTCATGAAAGAGGGGGCATCGGCCTTCTGCGATATTCGTTACCCCATGATGCTCAGGTCCGCCGCATCTCCTGGGTCGTGGGGTCGGTCGGTTGGCTTTTGGCGTCCGCGGAATCCTCGTGCCGCAGTCAGAGGCCAGCCGACCCCCTTTCCGACACGCCGTCCCGCCTTCGGGGCGGCGTTTTGATTCTGGGACAAGAGCCGGGGAGGGCGAGCCGTTTGCTGGGGCCGGCGTGAACGCGTTGCGCTCGGCAAATTTACGAGATGCCCAAGGCGCTGGCCCAAAAAGGAAAAGGCGCCAGACCTTGCGGTCGGCGCCCTTCAATTCCCGAAAACCGGCGATCTTACTTGATCTTGGTTTCCTTGAATTCGACGTGCTTCTTGACGACCGGGTCGTACTTGGTCTTCGTCATCTTTTCCGTCATCGTACGGCTGTTCTTGGTCGTGACGTAGAAGAAACCCGTGTCGGCTGTCGAAAGCAGCTTGATCTTGATGGTGGTGGCTTTTGCCATGGTCGTCCTGCCTTTGTAACAATGAAAGCCGTGGACAACCGGTTGCGGGCCACGGGCAAGGTTGGCGCGAAACTACAAATCGCGGCCGAAAAGTCAAGACCGTTTTGGTTTCAAAACGATCCTGACCACCGAAAGCGCGACATAGAGACCGAAAAAGCCGGCGATCGCCCAGGCAAAACCGTTGTTGCCGGTGGCGTCCATCGCCGCGCCGATCGCCTGCGGTCCAGCGACGGTACCGACGGCATAGGAAAACACGAAGGCCGCGTTGGCGGCCGCGAGATCCGCGCCCTGAAGCCGCGAGCCCAGGTGGCTAAGGCCGACCGTGTAGAGGCCGGAGACGCAGCCGCCCCAGAACAACAGCACGATTGCCATCAGGAACCAGCTCTCGACCAAGAGCGGCAGGAACAGCGCGCCGATGAGGCCGATCAGTGTCATCGCCGAGAGCAGTGTGCGGCGGTCTTTGACCCTGTCGGAAAGCATGCCGACCGGGATCTGGAAGATGAAGTTGCCGACGCCCATGACCGTCAGCAGCAGCGCCGCCTGCGATTCGCTGAAACCGGACCGTGTTCCAAAGATGAGGAACAGCGAAAGGCCGCCTGATTCGACCGCGCCGAAGATGAAGACGGCGGCCGTTGCCGTGGGCACGAGGAAGACATAGCGCAGGAAATGCCGCTCCGGCTTCTCGTCGATGACAGGGCTTTCGTCGCGCGCAAGAAAGATCGGCACGGACGCCAACAGGATGACGCCGGCGCCGACGAGGAAGGGCAGGAGGCCTTCGCTGCCGAGGATCGAGAAGAGAAGCGGTCCGGTCAGGAACCCGAGCGACAGGAATGTGCCGTAGATCCCGAGCACGAAGCCGCGCTTGCGCGGCGGCGCCGTCGCGTTGATCCAGAACTCGGAGAGAATGAAGAGGACGGTGATCGCTCCGTGGAAGACGATCCGGAGCGGGAACCAGAGCCAGAAATTGGTGATGTAATAAAAGCCGAGCGCGCTGGTGGCCGCGATCAGTACGGCCCAGAGCATCGTCGGCGCTACGCCATGTCGGTGAGCGAACTTCGTCGTGAACGGGGCAGCCACCATCGATGCCAGGCCCGCCATGGCCGAGTTCAGGCCGATGAGGGTCGAGGAAATCCCGCGCTTCTCCATGATGATGGAAAGCAGCGGTAGGCCGAGGCCAATGGCGATGCCGACCGCGCTGATTGCGGCGACGGCCGCGATCAGCGACCGCCAGTGAATTTCCTCAACCGGTGCAGCCGTACCGGGCGATGGCTGTGACATCTGACGCGGATCCTTAGAGCAACGTGCGCACGAAGCGCCCATGGCGCGAGGTGTAGAGCGGAACCGGTCGTTCGCAGGGCAGCGAAGGATCGGCGTCCAGTCCGTTCCTGAGGTCCGCGAGGATGACCGCGGTGATGTCAGGTATCCGTAGCGACGGCGTAGCGTTCACATCGATCCACTGCAAATCCTGAAGCTCCCGACTGTCCAGGAACCGCGTGGGATCGATTTCGGCCTCGTCGGCGAACACGGCGAAGAAGCGCGTATCGAACCGCCTCGTGTTGCCTGGAGGGGTGATGGCCCGAGCCATATAGCGCAACTTTGCAAGATCGGGAAGAAAGGGAACGGTAGCTTCCGCGGACGGAAGCGGCGCGCCTATGGCGATGCCGGCTTCCTCGTAGAGTTCCCGCAAGGCGGCAAGCGCGAGGGCGCGTGCCCGAGCATCGGACAGCCCGCGCGCGCCGGCTACCTTCAGCGTTCGCAGGACGGAGGGATGGAGATCGGAACCGAAGCCAATTCGGTGATCGCCAGTATCGCGACGTCCGCCGGGGAACACGTAGAGATCCGGCATGAAGGCGTGGGCACTATGGCGCCGCCCCATCAGCACGTGCACGCGGCCGCCAACGCGATCGAGCAGCATGATCGAAGCGGCATCCCGGGGCCGCAGGGTCGCGGGACGCGGAGGCTTGGGCTCGCTGCCCGTCTCCCGCGCCGGCGTCATGCCCGTTCGTCCCTCGGCGGCAGTACGTCCTCGGGGGCATCCTCGTGTCCGCCGAAGCCATGCATCTTCAGCGCCCATTGCAGGCCGATGACGGCGCCCTTTACAGGCTGCAGCAGCGCCAGCGAACTGATGACGGTGATCGGCGCCCAGATGGCGAGATGCTGCCAGCTGTTGAGCGGCAAAATGAGGTCGGTCGCCATATAGCCGGCAAGCACGAGGTGGCCGACGATGGTCACGACGATATAGGGCGGGAAGTCGTCGGCGCGGTGGTGGTCCATGCGCTCGCCGCAGGCCGCGCACGTCTCAACCGACTTGAGGTAGCTGCGAAACAGCTTGCCGCTGCCACACGCCGGACAGCGGCCGAGAAAGCCGCGCTTCATCGAAAGACCAACGGAGCGCTCGTCGCTTTTGGACCCGCCCAGATGAAGTGTTTCGCCTGATGCTGCTTTCATGTGCATTCCTCTGTCCTATCGGGGACCCTATCGCCGGCCGCGCGGCGGCCGTGTTCCCGGCTTCTTCCGGGCGCCGGTGCGATCCCTGCGACCGGACTTGTGGAAGGAGCGCGTTGCCGTCGGCATCTTGCGTCCTTCGCTCTGCATCTCGAAGCGAAGCGCACCGGCAAGCGGCACGGCCTCGACGAGCTTGACGCGTACGGGATCGCCGAGGCGATAGCCGAGCCCGGTCTTCTCGCCGGACAGCGCCTGATGTGCCTCATCATAGATGAAGTAGTCGCGTCCGAGTGTTGATATCGGAACGAAGCCGTCGGCGCCATAGGCGGGCAGGGTGACAAAGAGTCCCGCCTTGGTGACACCGGAGACGCGGCCATCGAATTCTTCGCCGACGCGACCGTTGAGATGGTGCGCGATCAGCCGATCGACCGTGTCGCGCTCGGCCGCCATGGCGCGGCGCTCGAAGGTCGAGATCTCGGCGGCGATGTCGTCGAGTACGGCTTCCTCCTGCGGCGTCAGCCCGCCTTCGCCCAGACCGAGCGAGGCAACCAGCGCCCGGTGCACGATGAGGTCGGCATAACGTCGGATCGGCGAGGTGAAGTGCGCGTACTTCAAAAGGTTGAGGCCGAAGTGCCCGATGTTCTCCGGGCTGTAGATCGCCTGGCTCTGCGAGCGCAGCACCATCTCGTTGACCATCGTCTCGAAGGGCTTGCCTTCGGCCTTGGCGAGAATGCCGTTGAAGTGGTTCGAACGCATGTTGCCGCCCTTGACGAGCGAGATGTCGAGCGTCGCGAGGAATTCGCGCAGGCTTTCCTGCTTGGCAAGCGACGGCTGGTCGTGCACGCGGTAGATGAGTGCCTGCCGCTTCTGCTCCAGCGTCTCGGCGGCAGCGACGTTTGCCTGGATCATCATCTCCTCGATCAGCTTGTGCGCGTCGAGGCGTTCGGGAACGTGGACACGATCGACCGTGCCGTCGGGCTTCAGGATGATCTTGCGCTCGGGCATGTTGAGCTCGAGCGGCTGACGCCGGTCGCGCCCGCGGGTGAGGATGCGATAGCCTTCCCAGAGCGGCTTCAGGATCGTCTCGAGGATCGGTCCGGTCTTGTCATCCGGATTGCCGTCGATCGCCGTCTGCGCCTGCTGGTAGGAGAGTTTTGCCGCACTCTTCATCATGATGCGATGGAAGGTATGGCCGGCCTTGCGGCCCTCCTTGGAGAAGCGCATGCGCACGGCAAGCGCCGGGCGGTCGACGCCTTCCTTGAGCGAGCAGAGATCGTTGGAGATGCGTTCCGGCAGCATCGGCACGACCCGATCGGGGAAGTAGACCGAGTTGCCGCGCTTCAGCGCTTCCAGGTCGAGCGCGGACTTCGGGCGCACGTAGTAGGAGACGTCGGCAATCGCCACGGTGACGATGACGCCGCCGGGATTGTCTTCGGACGGATCCGGCTCCGCATACACGGCGTCGTCATGGTCCTTGGCGTCGGCCGGGTCGATGGTGATCAGCGGCAGCGAGCGCCAGTCCTCGCGGTGCGCCATTGTGGCTGGACCGGCGGCGTTCGCCTCCTCGATCACCCGCTCCGGGAAGACGTGGGGGATGCCATGGGCGTGGATGGCGATCATCGAGATCGCCTTTTCCGAGGCAACCGAACCGATGACGGTCTGCACCTGCGCGCGCGGCAGGCCGTAGCGGCCGAGCCGCGACAGCTGCACCTCGACCAGGTCACCGTCCTGAGCGTTGCCGGTGAACTCCGGATCAACCAGGATTTCCTCGCCGCGCTTTTCGATCGGCATCAGCCGTCCGCCGCCGCCAGGCGTCGAGCGGAAGACACCGAGCACGGCATCCTTGCGCTTGTCCAGCACCTTGATGATGCGCGCCGTATAGGCCGGGCCGCCCCGTTCCTTGGCCGGGAAGATCTTGGCGAGCACCCGGTCGCCGAGACCGCCGACCGGAGCCTTGCCCTTACCCTTGGCGACGGCCGACTGCTTGATCAGCACCGCAGGCGCGACGCCGTCGTCGTCTAGCCATTCGGCCGGACGGCCGATCAGCTCGCCGTCGACATCGCGGATGGTGATGTCGAGCACGGTCACGGGGGGCAGGGCGCCCGGACGCACCAGCGACTTGCGCTTCTTTTCGACCAGACCTTCGACTTCCAGCGACTTCAGCAGGGCTTTCAGTTCGACGCGGGTCTCGCCCTTCAGCCCGAAGGCCTTGGCAATCTCGCGCTTGGAGGCGCGGTCCGGGTTTTCGGCGATGAAGCGCATCAGCACGTCACGCGGCGGGACCGCGCCGTGGATAATCGGTTCGCTTGGCTGGGCCGATCCGCCCTTTGCCGCGCGAGCTGGCTTCTTGCCCTGGCTTCTCTTGCCGGACTGTTCGGTCGGGTCGCGCGGTATTCTGGTCAAGATCAGTCCTTCTTGGCCTTGGCGGCCGTCTTTGTTTTGCTCTTGGCGGGCGCCTTGGCCTTAGCCTTGGTCGCCTTGGCGCCGTCCTCGGACTTCGCCGCTGCCTTGGTCGTCTTGGCCTTGGTTGCCTTGCCCTTGGTCGTTCCGCCCTTGGCGGCACGCTCCGAGATCAGCACAAGTGCCTCCTCGACCGTCACCGACTGCGGATCCTTGCCCTTCGGCAGGGTGGCGTTGACCTTGCCCCAGTTGACATAGGGGCCGTAGCGGCCGTCGCGAACGGTGATCGGACCACCGTCGGGATGGTCACCAAGTTCCTTGAGCGATGCGGCGGCGGTACGGCCACGGCCGGCACCGGCCTTCGACTGCTTGTCGGCGAGAACCGAGACGGCGCGATTGAGGCCGATCGAGAAGACGTCCTCGATCGATTCAAGGTTGGCGTAGGTGCCGTCGTGCAGCACGAACGGTCCGTAGCGGCCAAGGCCGGTCGAGATCATCTTGCCGCTTTCCGGATGGGCACCGATATCGCGCGGCAGCGACAGCAGAGCGACCGCCTTTTCGTGGTCGATCGTCGACGGCGTCCAGCCCTTCGGCAGGCTTGAGCGCTTGGCTTCCTTGCCGTCACCACGCTGGACATAGGGGCCGAACCGGCCGCTCCGGAGCGTGATTTCCTCGCCGGTATGCGGGTCTTTGCCGAGCGCCTGCGGCTCGTTCGAAACCGCGGCCTCCTCGCCGTTGCTTTCGGAGGAAAGCTGGCGGGTGAAGTTGCACTCCGGATAGTTCGAGCAGCCGACGAAGGCGCCGTACTTGCCGAGCTTCAGCGACAGCTTGCCGGTGCCGCAGACCTGGCAGATGCGCGGATCGCCGCCGTCCTCGCGCTTCGGGAAGACCAGCGGCGCCAGTTCCTCGTTCAGCGCATCGAGCACGTTGGTGACGCGCAATTCCTTGGTTTCCTCGATCTGGGCGAAGAAGTCCTTCCAGAAGTCGCGTAGTACGTCTTTCCAGTTGACCTCGCCGGCCGAGACCTGGTCGAGCTTTTCTTCGAGCGATGCCGTGAAGTCGTAGCCGACGTAACGGGTGAAGAAGCTTTCGAGGAACGCCGTCACCAGCCGGCCCTTGGCCTGGGGGATGAGCTTGCGCTTGTCGTTGGTGATGTAGTCGCGGTCGAGCAGGGTGGTGACCGTCGCGGCATAGGTGGACGGACGGCCGATGCCGAGCTCTTCCATCTTCTTGATCAGGCTTGCTTCGGAATAGCGCGGCGGCGGCTCGGTGAAGTGCTGCGAGGCGTTGATCTTCTGCTTGGCGAGGTTCTCCCGCGCATTGATCTCCGGCAGGCGGCCGTCGTCTTCGCTGTCGTCCGTCTGCTCGCCGTCTTCCTTGGCATCCGTATAGGCGGCGATGAAGCCGTCGAAGCGGATGACGGAACCCGTGGCGCGCAGGCCGGCCTTCTGGCCACCGTTGTCGGCGGTGATTTCAGCCGTCGTGCGCTCGATCTCGGCCGATGCCATCTGGCTGGCGATGCCGCGCTTCCAGACGAGGTCGTAGAGCCTGAGCATGTCACCATCGAGGAAACGGCGGACCTCATCCGGCGTGCGGTTGAAATCGGTCGGGCGGATGGCTTCGTGCGCTTCCTGGGCGTTCTTCGCCTTGGTGGAGTAGAAGCGCGGCTTTTCCGGCAGGTAGCGTTCGCCGAACTGGCTGGCGATCGCCTTGCGCGACGCTTCCACCGCTTCCGGCGCCATCTGTACACCGTCGGTACGCATATAGGTGATCAGACCGACGGTCTCGCCGCCGATGTCGACGCCTTCGTAGAGCTTCTGCGCGACCTGCATGGTGCGTGAGGCCGAGAAGCCGAGCTTGGAGGAGGCGGCCTGCTGCAGCGTCGAGGTGGTGAACGGCGGCGACGGATTGCGCTTGACCGGCTTTGCTTCGATGCTGTCGACCACGTAAGCCGCGCCATCGAGCAGGGTCTTCAGGCGGTTGGCTTCCTCGCCGTTGCCGACGGCCCTTGGGGCAAGACGCTTGCCGTCGGCCGAAACAAGGCGAGCCTCGAACTCGTCGCCGCGTGGCGTCTTCAAGAGCGCCGAGATGTTCCAGTATTCTTCGGAGATGAAGCGCTCGATCTCGGATTCGCGGTCGCAGACGAGGCGCAGCGTTACCGACTGCACGCGGCCGGCCGAGCGGGCGCCCGGCAGCTTGCGCCAGAGCACCGGCGACAGGTTGAAGCCGACGAGGTAGTCGAGCGCGCGGCGCGCCAGATAGGCGTCGACCAGCGAAATGTCGATGTCACGCGGATGGGCGATTGCCTCGAGAACCGCCTTCTTGGTGATAGCGTTGAAGGCGACGCGCTTGACCGGCTTGTCGCCGAGCACCTTCTTTTTCTTCAGAAGATCGAGCACGTGCCAGGAAATCGCTTCACCCTCGCGATCCGGGTCGGTTGCCAGAATAAGGCCGTCGGAGGATTTCACCGCGTCGGCGATGTCCTTCATCCGTTTCGCCGAGGCAGCGTCGACTTCCCAGGACATGTCGAAGTCTTCGTCCGGGCGCACCGAACCGTCCTTAGCCGGCAGGTCGCGCACATGGCCGAACGAAGCCAGCACCTTGTAGCCGGGCCCGAGGTACTTGTTGATCGTCTTTGCCTTGGAAGGCGACTCCACCACTACAACATTCATCGTCATTTTCTGAGACAACCGGTCCTGGTTCGGGCGTCAGCGCCGTTTGCGCCGTGCTTCGCCTTGTATTGACGCCCCGAAATGGACAGGGATTCGTGCGGGGTCAAGAGGGCTCACCCAAAATAACGATGAGAGCAGACTATGCAACTCATGCAGGATTGGGTCGTTTCCGCCCTTGGAAAAGGTTGGTGCGCCGTCCGGCCAGTCCTCATTCCGTTGCTGCCACGGACACCAAACCGCCGGGATGGCGATGGAGGCGGCCGGCAAGATCGAGCTCCAGCAACAGCAGATAGACCTGCGTCGGTGAAAGCCCTGTGTGGCGGACGATGTCGTCGATTTCGACCGGCGTCGGACCGAGTGCGGTGCTGACCGCGGCGCGGTCGCTGTCGCTCGCATTGGCGGGAACGCCGGTTTGGCCATCCGGTTCCCGCGCGCCCGGCAGGGGCAGCTCCAGCTGGCTGAGCGGCGCCAACGCCTCGATCACGTCTTCCGGCCCGGTTGTGACGATCGCACCCTGTTTGAGGAGATCGTTGGTGCCGTGACAGCGCGGATCGAGCGGCGAACCGGGGACCGCGAAGACGAGCCGGCCAAAATCGGCTGCGTATCGCGCGGTGATGAGCGAGCCCGAGCGGTGGGCCGCCTCGACGATCGCAACGCCGAGGCTGATGCCGGCGATCAGCCGGTTGCGGCGCGGAAAGTCGCGAGCCCGGGGCTCCCAGCCAAACGGCATCTCGCTGATCGCAAGGCCTCGGCCGCTCGTTATGTCTTCGAGCAGGCCGATGTTTTCAGGCGGGTAGGGCTTGTCGAGCCCGCCGGCGAGCGCGGCGATGGTGCCGGTGTCGAGGCTGGCGCGATGGGCGGCCGTGTCGATGCCGCGCGCAAGGCCCGAGGTCACGACATAACGGGCGCGACCGGCGTCGCGCGCGATCATCGCCGCAAACTTCGCGCCGCTGACCGAAGCGTTGCGTGAACCGACGATGCCAAGCGACGGGCGGGCAGCCGCGCTGAGATCGCCTTTCATCGCAAGGAGAGGAGGAGCGCCGTCGATCTGCCGGAGCGCCGAGGGATAGGCCGCTTCGCCGATGCCGACGAAGATGGCGCCGTGGCGTCGTGACGCCTCCAGCTCCCGTTCGGCTTCGGCGATGGATGCCACGCGATAGCTGTGTTTGGTGCCGCCGCGCCGCGACAGTTCCGGCAGGGCATCGAGTGCGTTTTCGGCGGTGCCGAAATGGTTGATCAGGTCGCGGAAGGCGATGGGGCCGACATTGTCGCTACGGATCAGACGGAGCCAGGATATTTTCTGTCGTTCGGTCAGCGCCACTCCGGTTCGTCCTGCGCTGGCCTCAGACATTATCCCTTGTCTCCGATCTTGCTTTCCGTGCCGGCAAGCAGCCGCTGAATGTTGGCGCGGTGCTTTACCCAGGTGATGACCGTCATGGCGGCAAAGAGCAGGGCGACTTTCTCGTTGCCTACCGCGTAAAGTAGAACCGGGATGATAGCCGTTGCAACCAGGGCGGACAATGAGGAGTAGCGGCTGATTTTCGCCATGCCAAGCCAGATGACCGCAAAGGCGAGCACCATCAGAGGGGCAAGGCCGAGCAGCACGCCGATATAGGTCGCGACGCCCTTGCCGCCCTTGAAGCCAAGCCACACAGGGTAGAGATGGCCGATGAAGGCGGCAAAGCCGGCGGCAATTCCGGCCTCTATGCCCCAGTAGGATGCGATGAAGGCTGCGGCCGAGCCTTTCAGGGCATCGAGCAACAGCGTCGCGGCAGCAAGCTTCTTGTTGCCGGTTCGCAGCACATTGGTCGCGCCGATATTGCCGGAGCCGATCTTGCGCACGTCGCCGAGCCCAGCCATGCGCGTCAGGATCAATCCGAACGGGATCGAGCCGAGCAGATAGCCAAAGGCAAGGCTTAGAAGCGTAGAGGGCAGCCCAAGCTGCCAGGACAATAGTTCCACCGGTTCCCCTCCCGCGCGATCGCTTTCGGCTTAGGCCGAATGCACCAGCTTGCCGGCAACATAGGTTTGCACGACCCGCCCGGTAAAGCGCGCATTTTCAAACGGCGTGTTCTTGGAGCGAGAAACGATCGCCTCTTCGTAGAGCACCCAGGGCTCGTCGAGATCGAGGACGGTGATGTCCGCCTTGGCGCCGGGTTTCAGCGTACCGGCATCGAGACCGAAGATCGCCGCCGGACGCGTCGACATCGCGTCGATCAGGCGCATCAGCGGTACCTGGCCGCTGTGGTGCAGGCGAAGCGCGGCCGCGGCCAGCGTTTCCAGGCCGATCGCGCCATCGGCGGCATCGGCAAAGGGCAGACGCTTGGTATCGACGTCCTGCGGGTCGTGCGAGGAAACGATGATATCGATCGTGCCGTCGGCGAGCGCCTCGGCCATGCCGACCCGGTCGTCTTCGCTGCGCAACGGCGGCGAAAGCTTGAAGAAGGTCCGGTATTCGCCGATGTCGTTCTCATTGAGCGCGAGATTGTTGATCGACACGCCGCAGGTGACGTTGGCGCCACGCTCGCGTGCGGTACGGATTGCGGCTGCTGATTCCGGAACCGAGATCTGGGCGGCGTGATAGGCGGCACGCGTCAGCCCGGCGATGCGCAGGTCGCGCTCGAGCGGAATGATCTCCGCTTCGCGCGGGATGCCGGAAAGGCCGAGCCAGCTGGCAAGCAGGCCTTCGTGCATGACGCCGTTGGCGCCGAGATATTTGTCGCGTGTTTCGAGGGCGATGACGGCGCCGAATTCGCGCGCATAGGTCATGGCGCGGCGCAGGACCAGCGTGTCGTGGATCGAGCGGCGGCCATTGGTGAAGCAGACGGCACCCGCTTCGCGCAGCAGCCCGAACTCGGTCATTTCTTCGCCGGCGAGGCCCTTGGTCAGCGCTGCGGCTGGGTGCACGTTGACGAGCGCCTTGTCGCGCGCCGTCTTCTTCACATATTCGACGAGCGCGATGTCGTCGATGACAGGATCGGTCTCCGGCATCGCGATGAAGGTGGTGACCCCGCCGGCAGCGGCCGCACGCGACGCGGACTCGAAGGTCTCGCGGTGCTCGCTGCCCGGTTCGCCGACGAAAACGCGGGCGTCGACGAGGCCCGGGACGGCGGTGAGCCCGGCGCAGTCCTTGACGAAGGCGCCGTCGGGGGCGCCCTGGTTCTGGGCATCGGCACCGGCGGCAAGGATATGCCCGTCGTCGCCGACGATGATGGTGCCGACTTCATCGAGATTACGCGAGGGATCGACGATGCGAAGGTTTTTCAGAACGAGTGGTCTGGTCATGTGCGCGGCCCCTGATTCTGCGAGAGAAGCAGCGTTTCCATCACTGCCATGCGCACGGCAACGCCCATCTCTACCTGCTGTTCGATCACGCTCTGCGGCCCGTCGGCGATTTCCGAGGCGATCTCGACGCCGCGGTTCATCGGCCCGGGATGCATGACAAGCGCATCCTCCTTGGCCGCCTTCAGCTTTTCCGCATCGAGCCCGTAGTAGTGGAAGTATTCGCGCACGGACGGCACGAAGGACCCGGCCATGCGCTCGCGCTGCAGACGCAGCATCATGACGACATCCGCATCCTTCAGGCCCTCGGCCATCGAATGGTAGACCTCGACGCCCATGTCGGCGATGCCGGAGGGAAGCAGCGTCGCCGGTGCGACGACGCGGACGCGCGCGCCCATCTGGTTCAGGAGCAGAATGTTGGAGCGCGCCACGCGCGAGTGCAACACGTCGCCGCAGATGGCGACGATGATGCGCGAGAGCTTGCCCTTGGCACGGCGGATCGTCAGCGCGTCGAGCAGCGCCTGCGTCGGGTGCTCGTGCTGGCCGTCGCCGGCGTTGACGACGGAGCAGGAGACTTTCTGCGCGAGAAGGGCGGCGGCACCCGCCGACGAATGGCGCACGACCAGCACATCGGGGTGCATGGCGTTCAGCGTCATCGCCGTGTCGATCAGCGTTTCGCCCTTCTTTACCGAGGAGTTGCCGACCGACATGTTCATCACGTCGGCGCCAAGGCGTTTGCCGGCAAGCTCGAAGGAAGACTGCGTGCGTGTCGAGGCCTCGAAGAAGAGGTTGATCTGCGTCAGACCCCGAAGCGTCGACGTCTTCTTTTCTCTTTGACGGGAGATTTGGACGGCTTCATCGGCGCGATCGAGCAGATAGGTGATATCCTGCTCCGTAAGCCCCTTGATGCCGAGCAGGTGGCGATGCGGGAAAGTGATCATGGGCCGCCCTTGCGCTCTGGAAATGTGGTCGCTCTATAAGACCTGGTCCCCGGCACGGCAAGGCTTGCGCGGTTCCGTCCGCAGAAAACTTGCAACGGCGATCCTATCTTTTCCGCGCCCCGTTCCGTGGTCGAGAAACTTGCGCTAGAACCGGCCCATGAATCAGATGAACCGGACTGAACAGAAACTCGCCGAGCTGAACCAGCCCAAGCCCTGGTCCGGCGTCAACGCCTATCGTTCCGATCCGCTCGTGGTCGACATCACCTCGGGCATGAGCAAGACGCTGCGCGACGAGTTCGATGTGCTCGGCCGCTACGTCACCTCGCCGGAGGCGCAGGAACTGGCGCGCATGGCGAACGAAGGTCCGCCGAAGCTGAAGACCCACGGGCCGCGCGGCGAGCGTCTCGATGTCGTCGAGTTCCACCCGGCCTGGCATGCGCTGATGCGCCGCTCGATGTCCTCGGGCCTGCACGCGTCCGCCTGGGAAAATTTGGCCGACGAGCGCAACCAGTCGCATAAAGTCCGTGCGATCCGCTTCTATCTGACGGCGCAGCTCGAATGCGGCCATCTTTGCCCGCTGACGATGACCAGCGCGTCGCTGGCTGCGATCACCGCCTCGCCGGCGGTGCAGAAGGAGTGGGCGCCGAAGATCCTGTCGCGCAAATACGATTCCACCAACCGTCCGTGGATGCAGAAGTCTGCCGTCACCGTCGGCATGGGCATGACCGAGAAGCAGGGTGGCACCGACGTGCGCGCCAACACCTCGACCGCCGAACGGGTGGGCGAGGGGATCTATCGGCTGAATGGCCACAAGTGGTTCATGTCGGCGCCGATGAGCGACGCTTTCGTCATGCTGGCGCAGACCCGCGAAGGCCTTGCCTGCTT
This sequence comes from Ensifer sp. NPDC090286, assembly GCF_044769565.1. Taxonomy (NCBI): domain Bacteria; kingdom Pseudomonadati; phylum Pseudomonadota; class Alphaproteobacteria; order Hyphomicrobiales; family Rhizobiaceae; genus Ensifer; species Ensifer sp. NPDC090286. Next base: position 277,232 of record NZ_JBIVYF010000001.1, read on the forward strand.
CCTGGTGCCGCGGCTCCTGGAAGACGGCAGCGCCAACGGCCTACGGTTCCAGCGGCTGAAGGACAAACTCGGCAACCGCTCCAATGCATCTTCCGAGGTCGAGTTCTCCGACACGTTCGGCTTCATCCTCGGCGCGCCGGATGCCGGCCTCCGCACGATCCTCGACATGGTAACGCTGACGCGGCTCGACTGTGCGCTCGCCTCCGCCGGCATGATGCGCGCTTCGCTTGCCGAAGCCGTGCATCATACGCGCGGCCGCAAGGTTTTCGGCAAGCCGCTCGCCAGCCAGCCGATGATGACGCGCGTGCTCGCCGACATGGCGCTCGACGTTGCCGCGGCAAGCGCCCTTTCGTTCCGCCTGGCCGAAGCCTTCGACAGGGCCCGCAGCAGCGCGGAAGACGCGGCCTACGCGCGGATCATGACGCCGGTTGCGAAATACTGGGCCTGCAAGATCGCGCCGGCACTGATCTATGAGGCGATGGAGTGCCTGGGCGGCAACGGCTATGTGGAAGAGCGTTCACTGGCGCGCCACTACCGCGAAGCGCCAGTGAACGCCATCTGGGAAGGCTCCGGCAACGTCATGGCGCTGGATGTGCTGCGGGTTCTCGCCAAGGGCAAGGACCTGTTCGAACAGCTCTTCGTCGTGCTGGCGCGCGATCTCGGCCCGTCCGGCCGCAAGACCATCGACGTGCTGCGCGCGGCCATGTCGCTCTGCGAACGCGACGAAGGTGCAGCCCGCATGCTGGTCGAACAACTGGCGCTCGCTGCCGCTGCTGCCGAGCTCTATCGTCTCGGTGCCGGTCGCATTGCCGATGCGTTCCTGGAATCACGCCTGGCCGCCGGCTGGCGCTCGACCTACGGCATGCTCGATTCGCGCTTCGATTCCGCCTACATCCTCGACCTTCTCTATCCCCCTGCGGCGTAAGCCGTCGGCCCCCCGTGACGTCGTCAGTTGCTTGCGACGTAGGCGGTGAGAAGAAGGACGAGCGGGATCGTGAAGAACGAAACCACGGTCTGAACGGTGGCAACGGCCGCATAGAGCTCGGCGTCGCCACCCATCTGTTTGGCGAGCAAATAGCCGTTCATCGCCGTCGGTACCGCCGCGCCAAGGGCGATGATGAGAAGCGTGTCGCCACGAATGCCGAGCAGATAGCTGGCGCTCACCATGAAGACCGGCATGACGATCAGCTTGAGGAAGACGGCAAGCAGCGCGACGGCGCTTGGTTTGAGCGCGTCCGACGCGCGTAACCCGGCGCCGACCATCACAAGCCCGAGACTGAGCGACGCGCTCGCCAGCATCTCGATGGTGGCCATCAGCGGGCTGTAGATCTTCAGTCCGATCAGATTGACGAAAATTCCAAGCACAGAAGAAACGATGATCGGGTTCGTCGCGATCCGCATGAAGAAGCGGCGAAAATCGCGGCTGCCGCCCGTGAACCACACGAGCACGGCAATATTGTAGAGATTGGTCGGGATGATCAGGAGCGTCATCAAGAGCGCGGTCAGTGTCAGGCCGAGTTGCCCGTAGAGTTTGTGGGCGATCGCAAGCGCCATGAAGCCGTTCCACCGTGTCGCCGTCTGGAACGTCGAGGTGAAGGACGCTGCTGAAACCTTGCGGTTTCTAAGCATGGGCCAAAGCAAGAGCACGAAAAGCGACATCAGGCTGACGCTGCCGATCGTGGCGATGGCCGTTGCGTCCGCCTGCAATCCGGTGAAGTTGGCCTCAGCCAGGGTCGAGAACAGGAGGGCGGGGAACAGGATGAAGTAGCCGAACTGTTCGAGCCCGAGCCAAAGGTTCTGGTCGACAAGCGTCGAGCGCTTGAGCCAGGCGCCGAGCAGGACCAGCAGGAAGACGGGGAGGATGCTTTCGAAGACGATAGTCATGGGGAAGGCCTGCGTGCGAGAGGCCTATCGCTACCGCAAATTTCCGCAAACCGGAATGTCTTGCCGCACGGGAAATGCGGGGAGGGCCTTATCCAGGCCCGATTGCGGATGCGCCCCTGTGAAAATTAACCTTAACAAATGGTTTACGTTGCGCAGGCCCCCGCAAGGGCGGAGATTGATCCGGCATTTTAATGGATTCCGGAGTGGAGCGGTTCGGTGAGAACTGGTCTTATGATCATCATGATGATGTTTTTTGCCGGACTGGCGCTAGATATCGCAGTTCCCGCGATGGTTCTTGTGGCCGTCGTGTTGGCAGACCGCGCGATTTACCCCGTCGTCTTTCGGCAGATCTCGGAAAGGGGAGCCGCATGAAGTGGTTTCTGATCCTTTGGGGCGGACCGGTCCTTCTGCTGACGGGCTGGTACAGTCTCTCGTACTACGACATGAGCTTCGGCTTTTTCATGCTGACGCGCCAAACCCATGATCTGGTTTTCCAGATCTACGGCAACGTCCTCGGCATTCCGCCGGAATCGATCCCGCCGCTCGTCGCGCGCGCGATCGTCGTCGATAGCCTCATCGTTTTTGCCATTATCGGCTTTCGCAAGCGCCGCCAGATCGCGGCCTGGTATCGCCGCCGCTTCGGCGCCGCGGCCCCTCAGTCCGAGAGGCCGTCTCTCGCCAGCGACGCCAGCCTGTCGAGCGCGCCCTGAAGAATGAAGGATGCGGCAGCCGAATCGATGCGTTCGGCCCGCTTGCGTCGCGACACATCCATCTCGATCAGCACCCGCTCGGCAGCGACCGTCGACAGCCTCTCATCCCAGAAGATGAAGGGCAGGGGCGTCTTCTGCTCCATGTTGCGCACGAAGGCGCGGGTCGCCTGACAGCGCGGCCCTTCGGTGCCGTCCATGTTGACCGGCAGGCCGATGACGAAGGCCGCGATCTTTTCTTTGTTCCCTGCCGAGAGCAGCGCCTCCGCGTCCACGCCGAACTTGACCCGGCGGATCACCTCGCGCGGGGTCGCAAAGCGACGGCCGAGATCGGAGACCGAGAGGCCGATCGTTTTCGTGCCGAGGTCGAGACCCGCGATCGCTTGGTTCGGCTGTAGCTGGGTTGCGAGTTCTTCGATGGTGAGAATTGCCATGGGATTGTCGATTCGATCTTTGCGCGGAGAGTTGTCTGATCCATATGCTGTTGCGACAGACAAATCATCAGGGAGATCGTCATGAAGATCAAATGGCTAGGCCATGCCGCCTTTCACATCGAAACGGCAAAGTCCAAAATTCTGATCGACCCCTTCTTCACCGGCAATCCGGCGTTCCGCGACGAGGAGCGCCGGGACGCGACCGCCGGGCTCACCCACATTCTCCTGACCCATGGTCACGGCGACCATGTCGGCGACACCATTGCGATCGCCAAGGAGACGGGCGCAACGGTTGTTGCCAATGCCGATCTTGCCGCCTGGCTCGGCCGGCATGGCGTCAAGGCGCTGGAAATGGGCAATACCGGCGGCACGATCCAACTCGGCAGTTTCTCGACGACTTTTGTCAACGCGCTGCATTCGTCGGCGCAGCTGACCGAGGACGGCGTCTCGCACTCGCTCGGCAATGCCAACGGCCTGGTGCTGCATTTCGAGGACGAGCCGACGCTCTATCACATGGGCGACACGGACATTTTTTCCGACATGGCGCTGATCAACGAGCTGCATCAGCCGGAGATCGGCATCGTGCCGATCGGTGATCGTTTCACCATGGGCGGGGCGGTTGCGGCACTCGCCTGCCAGCGCTTCTTCTCGTTCTCGACGGCGATCCCCTGCCATTACGGCTCGTTCCCGATCATCGACCAGACGCCGGAAACCTTCGTTGCCGGCATGGAAAGTGCATCGACGAAGGTGGCGACGCCACAGGTCGGCGGCGTCGTCGCCGTGTGATGTTGCGCCGGGCCTTTTGACGAGAGGCCCGGTCCTCCGGCAATTCCCCCGTTGCGTGGCTCGCCCTGCGCCATTATAGCGGGGGAAGTTCCAGTTACCGGAGACGATCATGTCCGTAGACCTTGCCACCGTGAAGCGCGTCGCGCGCCTTGCCCGTATCGCCGTCAGCGAAGAAGAAGCCGAACGGATGATGGGCGAGCTCAATGGCATCCTCGGTTTCGTCGAGCAGCTCTCCGAAGTGAATGTCGAAGGCGTCGAGCCGATGACCTCGGTCACGCCGATGGATATGAAGAAGCGGACGGACACCGTGACGGACGGCAACAAGGCCGACGACATCGTTGCCAATGCGCCGAATTCCGATCGCAATTTCTTCCTCGTTCCGAAGGTGGTCGAGTAATCTCCCGCCAGCCGCCCCGACGTTTCTGATTGCGAAAGCCAGATTTTACCATGACCGACCTTACCAGCCTGACGATTGCCGAAGCCCGCGCGAAACTCGCCGCCAAGGACATCACCGCCGTCGAACTGACCGACGCCTATCTCGGCGCGATCGATGCCGCCAATGAGGCGATCAACGCCTACATCGCCGTCACGCCCGAAAAGGCGCGCGAGATGGCCAAGGCCTCGGATGCGCGTATCGCCGCCGGCAAGGCCGGTGCGCTTGAAGGCATCCCGCTCGGCATCAAGGACCTCTTCGCTACCGAAGGCGTGCACACCCAGGCCTGCAGCCACATCCTCGACGGATTTGCGCCGCGCTACGAATCGACCGTCACCCAGAACCTGTGGAACGACGGCGCCGTCATGCTCGGCAAGCTGAACATGGACGAATTCGCCATGGGCTCGTCGAACGAAACCTCCTACTACGGCGCGGTCAAGAACCCGTGGCGTGCCAAGGGTTCGAACCTCGATCTCGTACCGGGCGGCTCCTCGGGCGGCTCTGCAGCGGCCGTCGCCGCGCATCTCTGCGCTGGTGCGACCGCTACCGATACGGGCGGCTCGATCCGCCAGCCTGCCGCCTTCACCGGCACCGTCGGCATCAAGCCGACCTATGGCCGCTGCTCGCGCTGGGGCACCGTCGCCTTCGCCTCGTCGCTCGACCAGGCAGGCCCGATCGCCCGTGACGTGCGCGATGCCGCAATCCTCCTGAAGTCGATGGCAAGCGTCGACGCGAAGGACACGACCTCGGTCGATCTGCCGGTGCCGGATTACGAAGCCGCGATCGGCCAGTCGATCAAGGGCATGAAGATCGGCATTCCGCGCGAATACCGCGTCGACGGCATGCCGGAAGAGATCGAAGCGCTCTGGCAGCAGGGCATCGCCTGGCTGAAGGAAGCCGGTGCCGAGATCGTCGACATCACTCTGCCGCATACGAAATACGCGCTGCCGGCCTACTACATCGTCGCTCCGGCCGAAGCCTCTTCGAACCTTGCCCGCTACGACGGCGTCCGCTACGGCCTGCGCGTCGACGGCAAGGACATCGTCGACATGTACGAAAAGACGCGTGCTGCCGGCTTCGGCCACGAAGTCAAGCGCCGCATTATGATCGGCACCTACGTGCTTTCGGCCGGCTACTACGATGCCTACTATCTGCAGGCGCAGAAGGTGCGCACGCTGATCAAGCGCGATTTCGAACTGGCGTTCCACGCTGGCGTCGACGCCATCCTGACGCCGGCAACGCCGTCGTCCGCCTTCGGTATTGCCGACGAGGATCTCGCATCCGATCCGGTGAAGATGTACCTCAACGACATCTTCACGGTGACGGTCAACATGGCCGGCCTCCCGGGCATCGCCGTTCCCGGTGGTCTCGACCACAAGGGCCTGCCGCTTGGCCTGCAGCTGATCGGCAAGCCGTTCGAGGAAGAGACGCTGTTCAAGACGGCGCATGTGATCGAACAGGCGGCCGGTCGCTTCACTCCCACCAAGTGGTGGTAATCTCTTGAAGGGGCGGCACCGACGGTGCCGCCCTTTCCACTTCTGCCGCCTACTTCTGCTGCATTGATCGACACTCTTGTCGCGGAAGGAGACCCGCGTCGTGCCCGTCATCCGCCATGCCCGCGCCGGCGACGTTGAACGACTGGCCGAAATCGGCCTTAGGGCCTGGCAATCGGCAATCGCAGGCCTTGCCGATGGCGAAAAAATGCGGCGCGTGGCCGAGACCGCATTTCTCCGTTTTCTGTCCGATCACTGGCTTTCCGTTTTGCTCGTCGAAGGCGAAGGCGCCATCTGCGGCTGGGTGGCGTGCGAGAACTTCGACAATGCGATCTCCGATCTGTGGATCGAGCCGCAACTCCAGGGCAGGGGCTTCGGCGGGCTGCTACTTGGCGAGATCGAGCGCCGCATTGCTGCGGACGGCTTCGACGCCGTCACCACCAAGACACACGCGCGCAACGACCGCGCCGTGCGCTTCTTCCGCAATCACGGCTATGGCGTGAGCTGGCTGTCGACCGCCTATGCGCCACAACTCGACAGCGACGTCGCCTTCATCGGCCTGAGCAAATCCCTGGAGCAGACCCCGGGTCCCTGACACCCTGCCGCCCCATGCATGGCAGCCACGCGCAAAGCGGGCTGGCCTATTCACACCGCATTCATTAGGCCCATGAAATATTATGGGGTATGACGTGGTGGTGGGGCACCGCAAGGGGGGCGCTTGTTGCAGATGCTGGATAAAACGGTTCCGCAACCGTTGGTTCTGAGACCTTTCCACCATTCGTTTTGGCTTGCCGGCCTGGGCGTGATCGTCTTCACCGCCTGCGTGCTCGGCATCTTGAGCCGCCCTGTCGGCATGCTGGCCTCGATCTGGCCGGCAAATGCGATCCTGCTCGGCCTGCTGATCAGAAGACCGTCGCTTGCCAGCCCGGCTGGATGGTCGACGGCGGCACTGGCCTACGTACTTGCGGACCTGGTGACCGGTGCGGATCTCTCTGAAGCCGCGGCGCTGAATACGGCGAACATGGTCGGCGTCGTCATCGGTTTCCTGCTCTATCGCCGCTTTTCGCCGGAGCACCGGCATCTGCGCCGGGCGCGCTCGGTGCTTTACATGTTCGTGGCATCCTCCCTGGCGGCGATGGGCGCCTCGCTCGTCGGAGCGGTTGCTGTTCACCTGTCGTTCGGCAAACCCGTCACGGAAGCATTCGTCGCCTGGCTCACCACCGAGCTGGTCAATTATGTGGTTCTGCTCCCGGTCTTCCTGGCAGCGCCGCTTCCTGAAGACGGCTTGCGATCCCGTGGCGCGCGAGTGGCGGCGTCGGCGGCCCCGGCTTCAGCAACGGTCTGGCCGTTCGTCTCCCTGGTTCTGTCCTGCGCTGCGGCGCTCTTCGTCGGTGGGCCGGGCGCTTTCGCCTTTCCGGTGCCGGCGCTTTTGTGGTGCGCGCTCAGCTATGGTCTGTTTCCAGTGACGATCCTGACGGCGATCGTCTGTGTGCTGACGCAGATTGCCGTTGCCTCCGGCGCCCTGCATCTCGGCGTCAGCGGCGTTGCCGAGGAGACGCTCACCTCCACCCGGCTGGGAACGACCCTGCTTGCGCTTTGCCCGCTGGCGGTCGCCAGCGTCGATGCGGCACGGCGGGCGCTGATCGGCCGTCTGTCCCATGCGGTCGACTATGATTTCCTGACGCAATGTCTGGCGCGTGCGACCTTCATGTCGCGTGCCGCCGCGCTGATCGCAGCACCGGTCGCCCGAAAAGGCGGAACGGTGGTGATGATGCTCGACATCGACCGCTTCAAGGCGATCAATGACACCTATGGTCATGCCGTCGGCGATCAGGTGCTGATTTCCGTCGCCGGCGTCGTTCGCGCGGCATTGCGCGGTGACGATCTCGTCGGACGGCTTGGGGGCGAAGAGTTCGCCGTTGTGCTGGTTCGGCAATCCCCGACCGATGCGCTCAAGGTTGCCGAGCGGCTGCTCGAGGCCGTGCGGGCGCTTCATATCGATCTGGAGCAGGGCGGAAGCATCGCCGTCACCATCAGCATCGGCGCCGCCGAAGTCCTGACCCAAGACGCCGGTCTCGACGGTCTGCTCTTGGCGGCCGACCGTGCGCTCTACCAGGCGAAGGCCAAGGGCCGCGATCGCGTACAATGCGTGGTTCCGTCAGGTGCTGACGTTACGTGAAGAGCTTCCGTAAAGTCATGTGCGCATCTGACGATACCGGGCATGCTCGCATGCCCGGTATCGTTCGTGTTGCGTGATTAGCGGTTGTTGAGTTCGGAGCGTACGAGCTGCAGCCCGCGTTCCGTGATGCGGTAGGGTTGTCCGCCTGACGATGAGATCGCCTTCTTCCGCTTCAATTTGCGGAAGAGTTCGAGGTCGAAGCCGGGATAGACCCAGCCGTCACGGGTGAAGCACCGGATTTCGGTGATCGCCTTTTCTTCGCGGATGATTTCGATGCGACCGCCCTGGGCCAAATGATGAAGAATGCGCTGCTCTGCGCGCGAGATGTCCATTGTCTGAATGTTCCGGAATAGCGTTCGGAAGAACGCAGGAAAACGTTCCGCAAATCTCTGGAAAAGCGGGGTGACGTTTTCGGCCCGTGCGCGCAATCAAGGGATTACGCGGACGGGCTTTACCGGGACTCAGGCGAAGACAGGAACATCAAAACTCCAAAATAACGGTTGTTTCCTAAAAGACCGCCGGCCGCCCGTCAAGACATCATTGCAACGCCAGGGTGCCGATGGCCGCCAGCGCCACTTGGAAAACGATGATCAGCGCAAGGCGCGTGCGAAAGGGTTCCTTGCGTGTCTTGTGCCGGAAGAGATGGCGCGCCGTCATCGCTCCCGGGCTGCCACCGAAAAAGGCGACCGTCAGCAGCGTCCGCTCGCTGATCCGCCGTTTGCCGGACCGCGCCGCTCGCTTGTCGTACCAGAACAGCCCGAAGGCAGCCAAGTTGACGAGAATTGCGAACGCGAGCAAGGCAAAGGTGATGGACATGGCCGAAGTCTTGCCGATAGGCGCTAAACGGTGGTTAAGAGACGCCCGCTGTTTGCATGAGATTGCAGATGGCGCGTCTGATCCAGCCGAACAACTTGCACCGGCGGACCAATTGTTCTACCGAGAAACCAAGAATTCAGGCTTCAAAGAAGAGCATGATATGAGCATTGTCGACGTCCGCACTCCCGATCCGAAACGCTTCATCCCTGGCGCCACTGGCGACTGGGAAGTCATCATCGGCATGGAAGTCCATGCCCAGGTGCTTTCCAATTCGAAGCTGTTTTCGGGCGCTTCGACGGAGTTCGGCAATGCGCCGAATGCGAACGTCTCGCTGGTCGATGCCGCCATGCCCGGCATGCTGCCTGTGATCAACGAGGAATGCGTGAAGCAGGCGGTGCGCACCGGTCTCGGTCTCAAGGCCGCGATCAACAATCGCTCGATCTTCGACCGCAAGAACTATTTCTATCCGGACCTGCCGCAGGGCTATCAGATCTCGCAGTTCAAGGATCCTATCGTCGGCGAAGGCAAGATCATCATTTCGGTCGGCCCGGACCGCCAGGGCCAGTTCGAGGATGTCGAGATCGGCATCGAGCGTCTGCATCTCGAACAGGATGCTGGCAAGTCCATGCACGACCAGCATCCGTCGATGTCCTATGTCGATCTCAACCGCTCCGGCGTCGCGCTGATGGAGATCGTCTCCAAGCCGGACATGCGCTCGTCGGATGAGGCGAAGGCCTATATGACGAAGCTGCGCTCGATCGTGCGCTACCTCGGCACGTGCGACGGCAACATGGACGAAGGCTCGATGCGCGCCGACGTCAACGTGTCCGTTCGTCGTCCGGGCGAGGGCTTCGGCACGCGCTGCGAAATCAAGAACGTCAACTCGATCCGCTTCATCGGCCAGGCAATCGAATACGAGGCACGCCGCCAGATCGGAATTCTCGAGGACGGTGGCAGCATCGACCAGGAAACCCGCCTGTTCGACCCGAACAAGGGCGAGACCCGCTCGATGCGCTCCAAGGAAGATGCGCACGACTACCGCTATTTCCCGGATCCGGACCTGCTGCCGCTCGAATTCGACGATGCATTCGTCGCGGCGCTGAAGGCCGACCTGCCGGAGTTGCCCGACGACAAGAAGGAGCGCTTCGTGCGCGACCTCGGCCTCTCGGTCTATGACGCCTCGGTGCTCGTCTCCGAAAAGTCGATCGCCGACTATTTCGAGGCGGTTGCCGAAGGCCGCGACGGCAAGATTGCCGCCAACTGGGTCATCAACGACCTGCTCGGTGCCTTGAACAAAGCCGGCAAAGCCATTGAAGAGACTCCGGTTTCCCCGGCACAGCTCGGCGGCATCATCGACCTCATCAAGGCCGAGACCATCTCCGGCAAGATCGCCAAGGACCTGTTCGAGATCGTCTGGAACGAGGGTGGCGATCCGGCTGAGATCGTCGAAGCGCGCGGCATGAAGCAGGTGACCGACACCGGCGCCATCGAGAAGGCCGTCGACGAGATCATCGCCGCCAACCCGGATCAGGTCGCCAAGGTGCAGGCCAAGCCCTCGCTTGCCGGCTGGTTCGTCGGCCAGGTGATGAAGGCAACCGGCGGCAAGGCCAATCCGCAGGCCGTACAGGCGCTGGTCAAGGCCAAGCTCGGCATCGAGGAATAAGCGATGTTCTTCGTGCGCACGGCAAGCGAGCGCGACCTGGAGAAGGTTCGCGCTCTGCTCCTCGACACGTGGCACGCGACCTATGACACTTTCTACGGTGTCGAGAAGGTCAACGAACTGAACGAGCGCTGGCATTCGCTGCCGGCGCTCAAAGCCCGGCTCGCGCGCAAGAACGCCGAGTTCCTCGTTGCCGACGACGGAAGGCAGCTTGGTGGCATGGGCTATGCGGCGATGTCCGACACGCAGGCCAAGACGGTGGTGCTGCACCAGCTTTACGTCCTTCCGAAGTTCCAGCGCCAGGGCGTCGGCCGCGATATCTTCGCCGAGCTCGAGACCTGCTTTCCGGACGCCGAGCGCATGCGCGTCGAGGTCGAGCCGCAGAACCTGCATGCACTCACCTTCTATCGGGCGCATGGCTTTGCCGATGTGGGCGAGACCCCGGGCGACGACCCGTCCGGCCTGCCGGCCATCGTTCTAGAAAAGCCGCTTCTCGGCTAGGCGATCCGCCCGGTTGCCTGAAGTTTCGCATGCCTGTGGATAAGCTTGAGAGAAACGGCGCTGTCATCGCGCCGTTACCTCGGGGTGTTTGATCCGCAGCCGATGAACGATGTGAGCGGAGAACCATGGACGCGACCGAACTCATGATCCGCAAGGCTGAGCGCAAGGACCTCGAAGCGATCGTCGCGCTCTTCGCCAATGATCCCCTCGGCGGCCACGGCGACACGACCGACGCTGAGGCCTTCGCAGACTACGCCGCCGCCTACGACCGGATTGAAGCCTCGACGCTGCAGACGCTGTTCGTCGCGGTTCTCGAAGGGCAGGTCGTCGGCACCTTTCAAACCGCGCTGCACACGTCGCTGTCCGGGCGGGGAAGCTCCAGCCTGATCGTCGAAGCCGTCCAGACGCGCGCCGACATGCGCGGCCGTGGGATCGGCGAACGGATGATGGGCCATGCAATTGCCGAGGCGCGGGAGAAGGGGGCCAGGAAGGTGAGGCTCACGTCCAACGCCGTGCGCACCGATGCGCATCGCTTCTATGAGCGCCTAGGCTTTGCGCGCAGCCATTTCGGCTTTCAACTACCGTTGAAATGACCGCCTTTACCTCGGAATCACTGGACAAGCCCTGAGCGGCGGGGCATAAGCGGGAACATTGTTTTGGTATCTGGCCGCCTTCCCAACGGCCGGTCAAGGACGGCATCCATGAAGCTCCTGCTGCAGATTTTCACCTGGTGGAACGAACAGACGATCGGAACGCGCTTTCACACCTGGCGCCACGGTCAACGGGTCGGTCAAGACGAACTCGGCAATGTCTACTACCAGGGCGGCAAGGACTCTGAAGGTCGCACCCGCCGCTGGGTGATCTACAACGGCTACGCCGAAGCTTCCGCCATTCCGGCCGGCTGGCACGGCTGGATGCACCACCGGACCGACGTTTCGCCGGCCGATGAAAAGTACACGCCACGCGAATGGCAGAAGGCGCACCGCGCCAATCCGACCGGCACGGCCAACGCCTACCGCCCGCAAGGCTCGATCGCTGCCACCGGCAAGCGCCCGCGCGTGACCGGCGACTACGACGCCTGGACGCCCGGCTCCTGAATAATCTGTTCTCAGTGACGACGACGGACCGCGGAATGGGTTCCTCGATCATGGCGCGGCCACAATTGATGGTTAGCGCCTGAAATCCATGACGAACAGGATACGCGGGAGACAGGCGACGATGGCAGGTTCTGATCTGCGCAAGGCAATCGGCCAAGGAGCACGGCGCTTGGGCTTGTCCCTGCTTGCCGCCTTGCCGCTGGTCGCATCTGCGGAAGCCGTTGACGCAGCCCGCCTTTCCAACGCCGTTGCCGTCTTCTCCGGCATCGACAAGATCACCGGCCGCATCACCACCTTCGACGTCTATATCGGCGAGACCGTGCAGTTCGGCGCCCTCCAGGTCACGCCGCGCGTCTGCTACAGCCGCGACGACACGGAAGCGCAGAAGATCACCACCTTCGTCGAGGTCGAGGAAATCACGCTCGACCGCAAGATCCGCCGCATCTTCACCGGCTGGATGTTTGCCGACAGCCCCGGTCTGAACGCCGTCGAGCATCCGGTCTATGACGTCTGGCTGCAGTCCTGCAAGGCGACCTCGGACCTGCCGCCGCCGGATACCGCGCAGAAGCGCTGAGCGGCGGGGCATATCCCCATTCTTTAAAATCTGGCTTGGTTAGAAGGCGAGGTCGGGCGACGACATCGCGTTCGCGAGCAACACTTCGTATTCCGCCTTCGGCACGTCGACGGCGCCGAACGACTTCAGGTGTTCGGTGGTGAACTGTGTATCGAGCAGTTCGAAGCCGCGCGCCTTCAGTCGCTCGACCAGATGCACGAGGCAGATCTTCGAGGCGTCTGTGCGTCTGGAAAACATGCTTTCGCCGAAGAAGGCCGAGCCGAGCGAAACCCCGTAAAGCCCCCCGACCAGTTGGTCGCCTTCCCAGGCTTCGACGCTGTGGGCATAGCCCATCGAGTGCAGTGTCGCGTAGAGCGTGCGGATCTTGTTGTTGATCCAGGTGGTTGGCCGGTCGGGAGCAGGGGCAGCACAGCCGTCCATGACCGCTTCGAAGGCGGTGTTGAAGCGGATGTCGAAAGGCTTTCGGCGGATGGTCTTGGCGAGGCTGCGAGAGGTGTGGAAGCCTGCGAGCGGGATCACCCCGCGAATTTCCGGCTCGACCCAGAAGAGCTCCGGATCATCGGCCGAATCGGCCATCGGGAAGAGGCCGATCGAATAGGCGCGCAGCAGCATGTCCGGCGTAATATCGGGCTGCTTGCTGCGCGTCCCTTTCAATGTCTGGTCCTTACTCGGACGTCGCGGCCAGATGCTTCTCCAGCCAGTGGATGTCGTAGTCGCCGTTGGCAATGTCCTGATTATTGATCAGGTCCTGGAACAGCGGAAGCGTCGTCTTGATGCCGTCGATGACAAATTCGTCAAGCACGCGGCGCAGGCGCATCATGCATTCGACGCGCGTACGGCCATGCACGATCAGCTTGCCGATCAGGCTGTCGTAGTAAGGCGGGATCCGGTAACCCTGATAGGCGCCTGAATCGACGCGCACGCCAAGACCGCCCGGCGCATGGAAATGCGTGATCGTGCCCGGGGAGGGAACGAAGGTGCGCGGGTCTTCGGCATTGATGCGGCACTCGATCGCGTGGCCGGAAAACACGATGTCTTCCTGCTGGACCGAGAGACCGCCGCCGGAGGCGACGCGGATCTGCTCATGCACGAGGTCGATGCCGGTGATCGCTTCGGTGATCGGATGCTCCACCTGGAGACGGGTGTTCATTTCGATGAAATAGAACTCGCCGTTCTCGTAGAGGAACTCGACCGTGCCGGCGCCGCGATACTTCAGCTTCTTCATCGCGTCGGCGCAGATCTGGCCGATCTTCATGCGCTGGTCGACGTTGAGGGCCGGGGAATTCGCCTCTTCCCAGACCTTCTGGTGACGGCGCTGAAGCGAGCAATCGCGTTCGCCGAGGTGCACCGCATTGCCGGCGCCGTCGCCGACGACCTGGATTTCGATGTGACGCGGCTTGGAGAGGTACTTCTCCATGTAGACGGCGTCGTTGCCGAAAGCCGCAAGCGCTTCGGTGCGGGCCGTCGCAACGGCTTCCTCGAGGTCCGCCTCGCTGCGGGCGACCTTCATGCCGCGGCCGCCGCCACCGGCGGTCGCCTTGATCAGGACCGGGAAACCGATCTTGCGGGCGACTTCGAGCGCGTTTTCCGGCTTCACTTCGCCGTCTGATCCCGGAACGACCGGGATGCCTAGTTCCTGCGCCGTCTGCTTGGCGGTGATCTTGTCACCCATGATGCGGATGTGTTCCGCCGTCGGGCCGATGAAGGTGATGTCGTGCGCTTCGAGGATTTCGGCGAACTTGGCGTTTTCCGACAGGAAGCCGTAGCCCGGATGCACTGCGTCGGCACCGGTGATTTCGCAGGCGGCGACGATCTGGTGAATGTTCAGATAGCTATCGCGCGAGGGCGGCGGGCCGATGCAGACGCTCTCGTCGGCGAGGCGCACATGCATGGCGTCGGCGTCGGCCGTGGAATGAACGGCGACCGTGGCGATGCCGAGTTCCTTGCAGGCACGAAGCACGCGAAGGGCGATTTCGCCGCGATTGGCAATGAGAATTTTCGAGATCATCGCCGCGCCGCCTTATTCGATTACGATCAGCGGTTCGCCATATTCGACGGGGGCTGCGTCCTGGACGAAGATTTCGGTGACCTTGCCCGAGCGCGGAGCCGGGATCTGGTTCATCGTCTTCATCGCTTCGATGATGAGGATCGTCTGGCCTTCCTTGACCGTGGCACCGACCTCAACGAAGGGGCGGGCTCCCGGTGCGGGGGACAGATAGGCAGTACCGACCATCGGCGCAGTCACGGCATTCTTCGACGCACGGGCGCTTTCGGCGGCTGGAGCTGCAACGGCGTTTGCCGGGGCGGCCGCTGCGGCGGGCATCTGGTAAGCCGGCATCTGCGGCATGGCCATCGGCATCGCAACCGGCGTGCCGTTGCGCGAAACGCGAATGCGCAGGTCGTCCTGCTCGACTTCGATCTCGGTCAGATCGGTGTCCTTGAGAATGTTGGCGAGATCGCGGATCAGCGCCTGGTCGATACCTGGTTTCTTGTCAGCCATGGAATATGAGCCTCTTGTGTTCTTTTTATTTCGACGGATTTGTCAGGTTCTTTAGCGCATGCAGCGCAAGAATGTAACTCTGGGCGCCGAAGCCGCAGATGACGCCCTTGACGGCGGGTGCGATCATCGACTTGTGGCGGAACTCCTCACGCGCATGGATGTTCGAGAGGTGCAGTTCGACGACCGGAATGCCGATGGCGCGGATGGCATCGTGAAGTGCGATCGACGTGTGGCCATAGGCAGCCGGGTTGATTGCCACGCCCACGGCGACGTTGCCGGCCTCGTGCAGCCAATCGACCAGCGTTCCCTCATGGTTCGACTGGCGGAAATCGACGTCGAAGCCGAGCGCCTTGCCTTCCGCCTTGCACATGGCCTCGATGTCGGCCAGCGTCTGGCCGCCATAAATACCCGGTTCGCGCTTGCCCAGCGCATTTAGGTTGGGGCCGTTCAGCACGAAAATGGTCGATGGCATAAGGGATTCCGGTCCGGTCATGGAGGGTTACCTATAGACTGATGGTCCCGCGAGGAAAAGCCCTTTGGGCCCCCGCGGGATTTGTCCACAGTCATGGGAAGGTTTGTCAGCAGGCGGTCTTGCCGCATTCGCGCATATTGGCGACCTTGCCTTCGATCTCCTCGGCGCCGACGGCTCCGAAGACCGCTTCGTTGCCGATGACGTAGGAAGGCGTTCCCGTGATGCCGAGGTCGTTGGCAAGGCTGTAGGCCTCGCGCACGGCCGCGTCATGCGGCTCCTTTTCCATCTTGGCGCGAAGGTCCTTTTCGGAAACGCCGAGCTTGGCGGCAACCGCAAGCGCCGTCTCCTCCGTGGCGCGGTCCTCGCCGCCGAGCAGCGCCCGGTGGAAGTCACCGTATTTTTCCGGAGCGACCAGGCGGAAGGCGGCGCTCACCTTGTGGGCGGCCAGCGAATCCGGGCCGAGGATCGGCAGCTCCTTCAGCACGAAGCGCACGTTCTTGTCCTTGGCGAGGATGTCGTCCATGTCGGAAAGCGCGCGTTTGCAGTAGCCGCAATTGTAGTCGTAGAACTCGACGACGGTGACGTCGCCCTTGGGGTTGCCGAGCACCATATCGTAGTCGGAATTGAAGATCGCCTTCTTGTTCTCGGTGATCGCGCCTTCCGCCGCTTCCTGCTGCTTGGCGCGCTGTTTCGTCGTCAGCGCCTCCTGGACCTCGAGCATGATCTCCGGATTGGCGATCAGGTATTCCTTGATGAAGGCGCCGATCTCTTCCTTCTGCTTCGCGTCGAGCGCGAAAGCGTTCTGGGGCAGGCTGACCCCGGCTACGAGCGCTACGAGCGTCCCGGCGGCAATCATCTTGGTGCTGAAGTTCATTTCTACCTCGTTGTCCTTGCGTATCCCGTGTGTCGTCCATCGCGTGTCGCCGGGGCAACCGGCTGTTCTGAATGACAACAGGATTCCTCGTATCCGCAATATGCCGGCAGCATAGGGTGGGTGCTGCGGAAACGAAACGGCAAAATCGGCGGAAATACGGCACTCGCGGACTTGTGAAGGTCATTTTCATCGGGCAAAGGGCTGGAGAACAGCCGCATATCGAGGATTTTCCGTTGGTAGATTTGTCAAAACGTAGTGCCGTCGAACCTTTCCATGCGATGGACGTACTTGCGGAGGCGACCCGTCGCCGCGATGCCGGCCACCCGGTGATCTCGATGGCGGTTGGGCAGCCAGCCCACCCAGCACCCAAGGCAGCGCTCGACGCTGCGCGCAAGGGGCTTGAGCATGGCAGGCTCGGCTATACAGACGCACTCGGCACCTTGTCGCTGCGCACCGCGATCGCCCGGCACTATGAAAAGCGCCACGGCATCGCGCTCGATCCGCAGCGGGTGGCGGTCACCACCGGCTCATCCGCCGGTTTCAATCTCGCCTTCCTGGCTCTCTTCGATCCCGGCGACTGTGTTGCCATTGCGCGGCCGGGCTACCCAGCCTACCGCAACATCCTCGCGGCCCTCGGCCTGACCGTCGTCGAGGTCGAGGCCAATGCCGAGACCGGCTTCACCCTGACGCCCGAAAGTCTTTCACGTGCCGCTGCGAAATTAGGCCGTCCTTTAAAGGGCGTGCTTTTGGCGAGCCCGGCCAATCCGACCGGCACCGTGACGGGCAGGGCCGGCCTCAAGGCGCTGGCTGACTATTGCCGAGCCGAATCGATTGCCTTCATCTCCGACGAGATCTATCACGGGCTGACCTTTGCCGGCGAAGAGGCCAGCGCGCTGGAGGTGACCGACGAGGTGATCGTCATCAACTCCTTCTCGAAATACTACTGCATGACCGGCTGGCGGATTGGCTGGATGGTGCTGCCGGCCGACAAGGTGCGCGGTTTCGAGCGCATCGCCCAGAGCCTCTACATCTCGCCGCCCGAGCTCTCGCAGATTGCGGCAGAAGCAGCACTCGACGTGCCTGAGGAACTCGACCGCTACAAGACCGCCTATGCCGCCAACCGGGACATGCTGATGAAGCGCTTGCCGGAGATCGGCTTCGCGATCGCCTCGCCGATGGACGGCGCCTTCTACGCCTACGTGGATGTCACGCGCTTTACCAATGACAGCATGGCCTTTGCCAAGCGGATGCTCGCCGAGATCAATGTCGCGGCGACCCCTGGATTCGACTTCGATCCGCTGGAAGGGCACCGCACGATGCGCTTCTCCTATGCTGGCGCCGAGGCCGACATGGTCGAGGCGATGGACAGGATCGGACGCTGGCTGGCGTGACCGCCTGAGCGAACGGGCAGGGGCAAAGTCCCTTCTGTCATCCGTCTAAAGGAAAAGGCCCGGATCGCTCCGGGCCTTTCATATTTTCAGAGCTTGGCGCTTGCAGCGCGGCTTAGAAGAAGCCGCGGCGCTGCCACCAGCCACCCTTTTTCGGCTTGGCCGGCTCTTCCTCTTCGGGCTTCGTCGCGCTCGACGTCACCACCGGTTCGGAAGCGATCTTCGAGAGGTCGCGGTTGGCGCGCACCGGCTTGGTCTCGGCAAGGTCGGCCGCAGCCTCTTCCACCGCTTCGACGGCCGGGTCGGCAACGGCGGGCTGGTCTTCGATCGCTGCCTGAGCAACTTCGTCGACGCTGACTGCCGGCTCTTCAGCCTTGACGGCCTTCTTGCGGGTGCGCTTCGGCTTGGCAGGCTTTGCGTCCGCCACCTCGACTTCTTCGGCAACCACAGCCGTTTCCTCGACGGCGACAGCCACTTCGACCTCGGCTGCAGCGGCCGGTGCCTCTACGGCTTCGGCTTCGTCTGCGCCATCGTCGCCGGCTTCGGCATCGGCATCGGCATCGAGCTGGCCTTCACCTTCGCCTTCCGGACGGTTGCGGCGGCCGCCACGCTTGCCGCGGCGGCGGCGCTTGCGCTTCTGATCGCCATCAGCGGCCGCGGCGTCTGCATCGACGCCCTCGTCCTCGCCTTCGTCCTCATCGGAACCGTCGTCAGCATCGCCTGCCGATTCGGAAACCTGGAGGGCGCTGCCTTCGGCCTGCTGGCCACCCTTGCCGCGACGGCGGCGACGGCGCTTGCGCTTGCGTCCATTCTGATCGTCGGACTGGGCAACAGCCTTCGGCTGTTCCTGGCGCTGTTCGCCGGCGACTTCTTCTGCTTCTTCCTCGTCGAGATCCTCTTCGATCACGACGTCGTCTTCTTCCTCTTCCGGCTCGAAGTGCAGAAGCTGCTCGATCTTCACCGGGTTTTCGACCGGCTCGCCGCGATCGATCGCGAAGTGCTGTGCGCCGACATGGGCGTCAGCCTCGATGATGATCGAGACGCCGAAGCGGGCTTCGTAGTCCATGATCGTGCCGCGCTTCTGGTTGAGCAGGTAGAGCGCGATATCCGGGATGGTGCGCACGGTGATGTCGTGCGTCGTGTTCTTGAGCAGATGTTCCTCGATGCCGCGCAGCACGTGCAGGGCGACGGAGGACTGCGAACGAACATGACCCGTGCCGTTGCAGTGCGGGCAGGTCTGCATCGTCGATTCGAGCACCGAGGCGCGAATGCGCTGGCGCGACATTTCGAGCAGGCCGAAATGCGAGATGCGGCCGACCTGGATGCGGGCGCGATCGTTCTTCAGGCAATCCTTCAGACGCTTCTCGACCGAGCGGTTGTTCCGCTTTTCTTCCATGTCGATGAAGTCGATGACGACGAGGCCGGCAAGGTCGCGCAGACGCAGCTGGCGTGCCACTTCTTCGGCAGCTTCCAGGTTGGTCTGGAGTGCGGTGTCTTCGATCGAGTGCTCGCGCGTCGAACGACCGGAGTTGACGTCGATCGAAACCAGAGCTTCCGTCTGGTTGATGATGATGTAGCCACCGGACTTCAGCGTTACCTGCGGCTGCAGCATGCGGTCGAGTTGCGCTTCGATGCCGGAGCGCGAGAAGATCGGATGCACGTCGCGGTAAGGCTGAACCACCTTGGCGTGGCTCGGCATCAGCATCTTCATGAAGCCCTTGGCTTCCTTGTAGCCTTCCTCGCCGGAAACGATGATCTCGCTGATGTCCTTGTTGTAGAGATCGCGGATCGAGCGCTTGATCAGGCTGCCTTCCTCATAGACGAGGCAGGGGGCTGTGGAGTTCAGCGTCAGCGTGCGGACGTTTTCCCACAGGCGCATCAGATATTCGAAGTCGCGCTTGATCTCGACCTTGGTGCGGTTGGCACCGGCGGTGCGCAGGATCACGCCCATGCCCTGCGGCACTTCGAGGCCGCGTGCGATTTCCTTCAGGCGCTTGCGGTCCTGCAGGTTGGTGATCTTGCGGGAGATGCCGCCGCCGCGTGCGGTGTTCGGCATCAGCACCGAGTAACGGCCGGCAAGCGACAGATAGGTCGTTAGTGCCGCGCCCTTGTTGCCGCGCTCTTCCTTGGCGACCTGAACGAGCAGGATCTGGCGGCGCTTGATGACTTCCTGGATACGGTACTGCTTGCGCGGCTTGCGAACCTGGCGGTCCGGAACCTCTTCCATGGCGTCTTCGGCGCCGACGGATTCGATGATTTCCTTTTCGCCGTCGTGGCTATCGTCGTCATCATCGTCGTCGTCATGGCGACGGCGGCTGTCGACATCTTCGGAAATGGCGTCGGTATCGACCATGGCAGCCATCTCGCCGCCATTGCTCTCGTCGCCATCGGCCGACGCAGCAGCGGCTTCTTCCGCAGCCTTGGCCTTGGTCTTGCGGGTGCGCTTCGGCTTCGCCTTCGGCTTTTCCGCCGGGGCTTCCTCTTCGACGACCGGTGCGGCGTCAGCGACGGCTGCGACCGGCTCGGCTTCAGCTTCCGTGACGATTTCGAGATCCACGGGAACGGAGAGTTCGCTTGCCGGGGCAGGGGCGGTCTCGACATGCTCGATGTCGTCGTCGCGCCGCGCTTCTTCGGCTTCGGCCTTCAAAAGCGCCTGACGGTCGGCGAGCGGGATCTGGTAGTAGTCGGGGTGGATTTCGGCGAAAGCCAGGAACCCGTGGCGGTTGCCGCCGTAATCGACGAAGGCGGCCTGGAGCGAGGGCTCCACCCGGGTGACCTTCGCCAAATAGATATTGCCGCGGATCTGCTTCTTGTGTTCCGACTCGAAGTCGAACT
The DNA here is from genome assembly GCF_044769565.1 of Ensifer sp. NPDC090286. NCBI lineage: Bacteria > Pseudomonadati > Pseudomonadota > Alphaproteobacteria > Hyphomicrobiales > Rhizobiaceae > Ensifer > Ensifer sp. NPDC090286. Next base: position 297,865 of record NZ_JBIVYF010000001.1, read on the forward strand.
CTTCTATGCGGTTCCCGCGAACGACAACGACGCGCGTCTCTTCTGAATGAGACGCATCGATAAGCATTTTCTCTGCCATCTAAGCTGTGCTCCTCGGCGCGCCAGCGGAACGGGAGACAGACCTGCTTCCTTAGGAAGACTGCCAAACACGTCGGAAGGTGCGCCGGATATGAAAGTTCCTGTTTGGCGCAGGCGATGGTGCAGCAGCCAGACGACAGCCGGAACATGTGTGTCCCGGGGCCGCGCTACTTCTGACCGATACTGCTGAGTCAACATCAATGACCAAACAAGAATGCCAATGTCTAAGGTCTCATGAAGACCCGATGAATGCGCCCGCTTGCGGGCGTCGGTGAAAAATCACCATCAAGAACTCCGGCCACCGCCGGAAATTTGCGATCCAGTGTACGGGGAGGAAATGCAGCGACGGCGGATGAACATCTTGCGACCGCGGAAATGCGATAAGTTAACCGGTCAATCCGGTTCGACCGCACCCTGGCGCCAAGCTTTGGAGAAGCTCCGGCTGCCCGGTCGACTGTTCTATCCCGTCAACACTTTCTCCTTGTGACGCTTTTATGTTTTCTATGTCACATTGGCAAGGGAAAAGCCCGTGCCGCCACAATAATGATCGATTCGCTCGTCCACGTGGAGTAGGTCGATAAACGGTAAATCGATTGTCCCGGCTGACCGGGGAAGATGATCATTGTCAAGCATTGGTTAACCATAAGGGTTCATTGATCAACCTGTGCGTACAGCAGCCGTGCGTCGGCTGCTGTTTGGTTTTCTGAGAAAGTGGTGGAGAGCCCGAGGTGAGGCCTTTGGCGGTTTGTATGCGTGGTTCGCTGTTGTCTTTGATATCGCGCGCGGGCAGGCTTCTGCTCGGAGCATCGCTGCTAGCCGGCGGTCTTCTTTTGAACGTGCCGGCGGCAGGGGCCGTCGAGCCGGGTCCCTTGCTCGCCTTTGCGGCACGGATCGCAGGTGACGATGCACGCACGCGCGTCGTCGTCGAGTTCGATCGCAAACCGGAATTCTCCCTCCACTATGTCGCCGATCCCGTTCGTGTCGTGGTCGACCTGCCGGAAACGGCCTTCGGCCTGAAGGCAGACAGCCTTGAACCGCGCGGCCTGTTCGATGCGATCCGCTACGGCGGCATGGGCGCGGGCAGCTCCCGCATCGTTCTTTCGGCAAAAGGCCCGGTCGCGGTCACCCATGCAGAAGTCGTCGCGGAAGAGGGGGGCAAGGGCTACCGCCTCGTGCTCGATGCTGAGCGCGTCGATCAGGCGCGCTTCGATGCGCTTCTCGGTGAGCAGCAGTGGACCGGATCGGTTGCCGCCACCAAGACCGACAGGCCGGTTGCCGTCGCCCCGACGAAGGAAGGCGGGCCGTTCATCATCGCGATCGATGCGGGCCACGGCGGCATCGATACCGGCGCGCTCGCCGGCGAAACGAAGACGGAAGAGAAGCACGTTACGCTCGCCTTCGCCAAGGATCTCGTCGAAGCCTTGAACAAGGGCGCCGGGATCGAGGCTTTTCTCACCCGCGACAAGGACGTCTTCCTCTCGCTTCCCCAGCGCGTGCAGATCGCCCGCAACAAGGGCGCCCATCTCTTCATTTCGCTTCATGCGGACGCGCTGCGCCAGAAGGATATTCGCGGCGCGACGGTCTATACCATCTCCGACAAGGCCTCCGACCATCTGGCCGCAAGCCTTGCCGCGCGCGAAAACTTGTCCGACGAAATCGCCGGCGTGCCGCTTCAGAGCGAGCCGGCGGAAGTGGCCGACATCCTGATCGATCTGACGCGCCGCGAGACGCAGGCCTTCTCCGTCAACATGGCACGCGCCGTCGTTTCGTCCTTTGAGGGCCAGATCAATCTCATCAACAATCCGCACCGTTTCGCCGGCTTCCGCGTGCTGCAGGCGCCGGACGTGCCCTCGATCCTGCTTGAACTGGGCTTCCTGTCGAACAAGGAGGACGAAAAGCTCCTGCTCGACCCGGAATGGCGCAAAAAGGTTTCCGAGCGTCTTGCAGTCGCCGTGCAGCGCTACCGCGAGCAGGCTGTCGCTAGCGGCGGCTGACGTTTGAAGGCAGGTCCGGGAACGAAGTGATTTGTGTCGCCCCGGTAACAGCGCTATGCTTTTCAACGGGATGCGCACGGGATTATCGCATAACAGCCCTATTTTACGCACAATCCGGGACCTAACCGGAATTGCGCCCGGATTTGTTGAGAAACGAGTTGAAGCCCGGAGTTCCCCGCCATATGAGGAGCCGGGTTGGCGGGACGCTGCGACGCCAGACGATTTCGCGTGAAAGAGTTTGGTCGGGCCGCTGCCATAAAAGCCGGCAGGACAGAGCATGGACTGTCAGTCGGGCGGTTCGGCAATTGGACGATAATTAAGGTACCGGTATCTGACTGATGATCAGGCTGATTGGATATTTTTTCGGGATTGGCGCGTTTCTGCTGCTGGGTGTGGCCGGAGCCGTGGCGCTCTATCTTGGTGTCGTCACCAAGGACCTGCCGGACTATGAGGTGCTGGCGAAATATTCGCCGCCGGTGACCACGCGCTTCCACGCCGGCAACGGCGCGCTGATGGCGGAATATGCCCGCGAACGGCGCCTCTATCTGCCGATCCAGGCCATCCCGGATCGCGTCAAGGCAGCCTTTATCTCGGCGGAAGACAAGAACTTCTATCAGCATCCGGGCGTTGACATCACCGGTCTCGCGCGCGCCATTGCGGTAAACCTGCAGAACTTCGGCTCCGGCCGCCGTCCGGTCGGTGCCTCGACGATCACACAGCAGGTGGCCAAGAACTTCCTGCTTTCGTCCGACCAGACGATCGACCGCAAGGTCAAGGAAGCGATCCTCTCCTTCCGTATCGAGCAGGCCTACAGCAAGGACCGCATTCTCGAGCTCTATCTCAATGAGATCTTCTTCGGTCTGAACTCTTACGGCATCGCCGGCGCCGCCCTGACCTATTTCGATAAGTCGGTGACCGAGCTGACCATTGCCGAGACTGCCTATCTTGCAGCGCTTCCGAAAGGCCCGGCCAATTACCATCCGTTCCGCAAGACCGCAGCAGCGCTCGAGCGTCGCGACTGGGTGATCGACCGCATGGTCGAAAATGGCTACGTCACCAAGGCCGATGGCGAAGAGGCCAAGAAGCAGCCGCTCGGCGTCAATCCGCGCCGCGGCGGCGCCCATCTCTTTGCATCCGACTTCTTCGCAGAAGAAGTCCGTCGTCAGATCATCCAGAAGTACGGCGACAACGCGCTTTATGAAGGCGGCCTGTCGGTCCGCACGTCGCTTGACCCGCGTCTCCAGACCGCGGCACGCAAGGCCCTTCAGACCGGCCTGTTGACCTATGACGAGCGTCGCGGCTTCCACGGCCCAGTCAAGTCGATCGAGATCGGCGGCGACTGGGGCGAGCCGCTCGGTGCGGTCGTCGCCTTCAGCGACGTGCCCGAATGGAAGCTCGCTGTCGTACTTTCCGTCGATGGCCAGGGCGCCGAGATCGGCATCCAGCCGGAGAAGGAAGCTTCGGGCAAGATCGTCGCCGAGCGTGTCACCGGACACATCTCCGCCAAGAACATGCAATGGGCCTATCGCTCCGCTAGCGGCGACCGCAAGTCGGCGAAATCGCCTGAAGGCGTCTTCGGCGCCGGCGACGTGATCTATGTCGAGCCGCTCGCCGAAAAGGGTGAATATCGTCTGCGCCAGCCGCCGAAGGTGCAGGGTGGCCTCGTCGCCATGGACCCGCAGACCGGCCGCGTGCTGGCGATGGTCGGCGGCTTCTCCTATGGCCAGTCGGAATTCAACCGCGCGACCCAGGCGATGCGCCAGCCGGGCTCGTCGTTCAAGCCGTTCGTCTACGCAGCCGCACTCGACAACGGTTATACTCCGGCGTCGGTTATCCTCGATGCGCCGATCGAGATCGTCGCCGGCGGCCAGGTCTGGCGTCCGGAAAACTACGGCGGCGGCTCCGCCGGCCCGTCGACGCTGCGCCTCGGCATCGAGAAGTCGCGCAACCTGATGACCGTTCGCCTCGCCAACGACATGGGCATGAACCTCGTTGCCGAATACGCCGAGCGCTTCGGCATCTATGACAAGATGCCGCCGCTGCTCGCTATGTCGCTGGGTTCGGGCGAAACGACCGTCCTGCGCATGGTTTCGGCCTATTCGGTTCTCGCCAATGGCGGCAAGCAGATCAAGCCGTCGCTGATCGACCGTATCCAGGACCGCTACGGCAAGACGATCTTCCGCCACGAGGACCGCACCTGCGACAACTGCAACGCCGGCGATTGGCAGAACCAGGAAGAGCCTGTTCTGACCGACAACCGCGAGCAGGTGCTCGACCCGATGACCTCCTACCAGATCACGTCGATGATGGAGGGCGTGGTGCTGCGCGGTACGGCCGCGGGCAAGATCAAGCTCGACCGTCCGGTTGCCGGCAAGACCGGCACGACCAATGACGAAAAGGATGCCTGGTTCGTCGGCTATACGCCCGACATGGTCGCCGGCCTTTATCTCGGCTTCGACAACCCGGCCCCACTTGGCCGCGGCGCGACCGGCGGCAGCCTCGCCGTGCCGATCTTCAACGACTTCATGACCGAAGCGGTGAAGGGCACGCGCCCGAGCAAGTTCGTCGTGCCCGAGGGCATGAGCATGGTCGCCGTCAACCGCAAGACCGGCATGGCCGCTCAAGAGGGCGAGCCTGACACGATCATCGAGGCCTTCAAGCCCGGCACCGGTCCGGCCGACACCTTCTCGGTCATCGGCGGTCTCGACCAGTACGTGCCGCCGGAAGAGATCCTCAAGAATTCGCCACAGGCGAACCAGGCAGTGACCTCCGGTTCCAACGGCCTGTTCTAGTCCTTATACCCGTCACGCGATGCCCGCCGCCTTTACATCAGCGGCGGGCATCGCTATTTGACGCTCACTTTCCTATCGGTTCACAAGAAGCAGGATCATGCGCAGCGAAATCGAGAATATTGTCGACGAAATCAAGCAGGCCATAAGCCTGCTGAGGAGGCATCTTTGACTGGGATCAGGCGGTAAGACGACTGGACTGGTTGAACAACAAGGCGGAAGATCCGACCCTGTGGAACGATGCTGCGGAAGCGCAGAAGCTGATGCGCGAGCGCCAGCAACTCGACGACGGCATCAATGGCCTTCGTCGTTTCGAGCAGCAGCTCAACGACAACATCGAACTCATCGAACTCGGTGAGGAAGAGGGCGACGCGGCCATCATCGCCGATGCCGAACAGGCGCTGCGCGAACTTCAGGCCGAAGCCGCCAAGAAGCAGGTCGAGGCCATGCTCTCGGGCGAGGCCGACCAGAACGACACCTATCTCGAAGTGCATTCGGGTGCCGGCGGCACCGAGAGCCAGGACTGGGCCAACATGCTTCTGCGCATGTATACCCGCTGGTCCGAGCGCCAGGGATACAAGGTCGAGCTGATGGAAATCCAGGACGGCGAAGAAGCTGGCATCAAGTCTGCGACGTTGCTCGTCAAGGGCCACAATGCCTATGGCTGGCTGAAGACCGAATCGGGCGTACACCGCCTCGTTCGTATTTCGCCCTATGACAGCAATGCCCGCCGTCACACCTCGTTCTCCTCGATCTGGGTCTACCCGGTCGTCGACGATTCGATCCAGATCGACATCAACGAGAGCGACTGCCGCATCGACACCTACCGTTCGTCGGGCGCCGGCGGCCAGCACGTCAACACCACCGACTCGGCTGTGCGCATCACGCATATCCCGTCGGGAATCGTCGTGCAGTGCCAGCAGGAGCGCTCGCAGCACAAGAACCGGGCAAAGGCCTGGGACATGCTGCGCGCCCGTCTCTACGAGGCGGAGTTGAAGAAGCGGGAAGATGCCGCAAACGCCGAAGCCGCGTCGAAGACCGACATCGGCTGGGGCCACCAGATCCGCTCCTACGTCCTGCAGCCTTACCAGCTGGTCAAGGATCTGCGCACCGGCGTCGAAAGCACGGCACCGGGCGACGTTCTCGATGGTGAACTCAACGAGTTCATGGAAGCAGCCCTTGCACACCGCGTTGCCGGTGGCGCGGATGCCGTCGTGGATGATTTGAACTAAGGCTGACAGCGGTCTGCCGAACTGAAATTGAAGAGGGCCGGATGTTCGCATCCGGCCCCTTCTTTTGCTCAGTTGGAAGCGCGCTCGATCTTGATGTCGCCGAGATCGTCGATGAGCACGGTCCAGCTCTCAGGTTCTCTCACCGACGGGTCGGTCTTCAGATAGACGGTCGCAAACATGCCGGGCTGCGCGGTGACGCCGGTCGATGTCTCCGGACGGATGTCGGTGACATAGGCCTTGAGGGCGGAGAATTCTTCGAGTTCCGCCGACGAAATCACCACGGGGCCGGCCGAGGTCGCTTCCACCTGCTGCAGATGGACCTGGGCGGTTCCGTCCGCCTGGCGAAGCGCGATCAGCTTGTAGTAGCCGCGCCGGGCGTCGCCCGGCTTCTCGGCGGCGGCGTTCGGGTCGAGCGACGACAGCGGCTCTCCGCTTTCCTCCCAGTAGCCGGTGCTGGTTACGAAGGTCGCCTCAGGCGGAACGATGTTGGCATCCTGAGCCTTGGCGCCGGTGCTGCTAAAAAACAGGAACAGCGCGAGGAGGGCGGATCTGTGCATTGGGTCGTCGTCCTTAAGGCGGCTGCTCGGTTGCCGTTTTCTGCGGGCCGGCGGAGACCTGGCCGGCAGGATAATACCATAGGTCGCGCGGAGAACGTGCGCTCAGTTCGAAAATTGCTCGGCCAGGATGCGGTCTGACCAGGAATGATCGGGATCCGAAAGGATACGCGCCGTCATGTTTTCCGATTCGGCGATCTTCACCCTGACCACCGACTTTACCTCCTGATGGTCCGCCACCGCGTTCACCGGCCGCTTGTCGGCCTCGAGGATTTCGATCTCGACCGTGACATGGTTCGGCAGGAGCGCACCGCGCCAGCGGCGCGGGCGAAAGGCGCTGACCGGGGTCATCGCCAGAAGCGGGGCCTCGAGCGGCAGGATCGGTCCGTGGGCGGAGAGATTGTAGGCGGTGGAGCCGGCAGGGGTGGCGACCAGCAGCCCGTCGCAGGTCAACTCCTCCAGCCGTGTCTTGCCGTCGATCAGCACGCGAAGCTTTGCTGCCTGGTAGGACTGGCGGAAGAGGTAGACCTCGTTGATCGCAAGTGCCGTGAAGCTCTCGCCATAGACGTCGGTCGTCTGCATCTCCAGCGGATGAAAAGCGTTCTCGACCGCCTGGCAGATCCGGTCCGTCAGGTTATCGGTGCTGTAGCGGTTCATCAGGAAGCCGACCGAGCCACGGTTCATGCCATAGACCAGCTTGCCGCTGTTCATTGTCTGGTGCAGCGTCTGCAGCATGAAGCCGTCGCCGCCAAGCGCGACGATCACATCGGCCTTCGACGGATCATGGTCGCCATAGATCGCCTTGAGATCAGCCGCAGCCTTTTGTGCCTCTTCCGCGGACGAGGCGAGAAAGGCGAAGGAATTGAACGTTCGGGCCATGAAATTCTAGTCCGCTCGATATGTTATGCGCCGCCAGCGGCAATCTTTCTCTCTCGTTTCTGGCATGGCCCGGAACCGAACGCATCTGAAAAATTGGGAGAATTCGCAATTTTGCTTTACACCACATGAGATTATGGTAACTCCCACAAAAGCAAGTGCCCTTATAGCTCAGTTGGTAGAGCGGCTGATTTGTAATCAGTAGGTCGGGAGTTCGAGTCTCTCTGGGGGCACCACTTCATTTCTTCCTCATTGTTTTTTCCGATTTTTTGGCTGCTACCGTGCCGGAATTTGATTGTTCGGAGCGTTGCCGCAGATACGCGCGTCGACGCAAAGCGAGCCCGTCAGTCACGCATCGCAAAGATGGCCATGAACACAGGCGTGCCGATCACAACGCCGACAATCGAAAACAGCGGCCCATAGATCAGCGCGCTCAGCGGTATGCTGGCGGCGCATGCCGCTATGCCATCCACCAGGCAGTTGTACGGCCCGCCCTCGAATATGTCGTAGACCGGCAGGAACAGTCCGGCGACGATCAGGCTGACAAGGAATGCCAGGACGGCGGAGACGATCAGTCTTCCAAGAGTTCTCATACTCCTGAACTATAGGGAATCAGTGGCTTCGGCCACCGCCGATTGTTCCTCCCGTTTTTGATGAGCGGCAGACGAGCATTCCTCGGCTGGTTCTCTTGGAAAGGCCCTGATCATCGAACACGTTCTTTCAGCAGCGACCGAAGCCAGCTTCGCCAAACCCGCAGCGCGGGCGCCGATCGGATGGGCGTGCGTTCTGCTGTGCGGTTTCATCGTTTGGAGCCCTGCCAACGCGCAGGAGGGATCCGATTGGGCGGAGATGAGTTCCGGCGCGACGCAAGTTTCCGGCTTGGGGTCGGTCCGGTATTCCGTGGGATACAGCAACATCGGCTACGACCACTTTCGCTCGGAGGTCGTGGTTGAGTGGCGTGACGGCGCTAAGCGGACGCAGACGATCTACGAAGGCATCTATGACAAGCCGCCTGCAAAGGTCTGGGGTGTTCAAGGCCATCTTTGCGTTTCGATGCAAGCGTGCGCCCGGTATGAGGACACTTGCACGGTGCAGGTGATCGCCTACCGATACGACGCTGGCGCCAAATCCTTTGCCGAGCTTGAAAACGGCGAGCAGTGCAGCCAATGACATGCGGAGCCGACCCTGGTCGGCGGTCAACGTTTGATCGATGAGCGGCTCCACGCATCTTCACTTCGACACGGAAGATGTGGCGGCCGCAACCAGCCATGCACAGGCCCTCGGCGTCGAGATCGTGACGCCGGTGCAGTCCGAGCAATGGTTCACGACCCGCGATCCCGACGGCAATGTGCTGATGATCTGTCGGTGCTGATCGGAAAGCCGCACTGCTGCGGCATCAGATGTCGAAGGACGGCCCCATGCGCACCGGAACCTCGCGGCATTTCTGCAGGGCGTTGAGCAGGTTCTCGGCCAGATAGTCGATCAAGGCTCTTGTCGCCGGCAACATGCCCTGGCGGGACGGGAAGACGAGGTGCACGACGACGTCATTCGACGTCCATTCGGGCAGCACCGGCGCAAGCACGCCGGCGCGGAAGGCGCGCTCGCAGATATGGTCGGGTAAGAGCGCGACCCCCATGCCTTCGATCGCGGCGCGTTCGAGAATCAGGAAGTCGCTGCAGCCGATGATCGGGCGGTGGGTGATTTCCGTCGTGTTGCCGTCGATCGAAACCAGCCGCCAGACGTCGGTCGGGTGCTGTTCGTTCATCGACAGCGTCGCCTGTTGGCTGAGGTTCTCGATCGTGATCTCGCCCGAGCGGGCAAGGAAGGTGGGGCTGGCGGCAAGCCGCTCGCGCACCTCGCCAAACTTGCGGATGATCAGCTGGTTGTCCGTATCGAGCTGGCCGCGGGCGCGCAGCGCCACGTCGACCCGCTCCTCGATCAGGTCGATGCGACGGTTGGTGGCTGTAATCAGCAGCCGGACGCCGGGGTAGCGGCGGTGAAACGCTGGCAGGATATCGGCAAGCATCGGGGTGAAGCCGAGCGGGCAGGCGAGCCGCACCGTGCCCGAAGGTTCGGCGCGCACGGCGGCGATCTCAGCTTCGGCGGCAGCCACTCCGTCGAGAAGGCTCTGGCAATGCTCGTAGAACACCCGGCCGATGTCGGTGACACGCAGCTTGCGGGTCGAGCGCTCAAGCAGCCGCACACCGAGCTGCTCCTCCAGCCGGGCCACATGTTTGCTGAGCTTGGATTTGGGTATATTGAGGTCCCGCGCCGCAGCGCTGAAGCCGTTGTTTCGCACGACGGCGGCAAAAAGCCCGAGGTCGTTCAGATCCTGCATTGTCCTGTCTCCGAAGTGCGGATGATGGATATGATTGTTTCCGTCTGGAAACAGTATGTCAAATATCCGCTGGCTTATCGGGTCATTGTTTTCCCCTCATATGTGGATCACCGCAACGTAAACACAAAGGTGTTCCCATGAACGTTCTTCATATCGACTCCGGTATCCTTGGCGACCACTCGGTTTCCCGCCGTCTGACGGCCGCTCTTGCCGCCCAGGTCAAGGCTGACCGCCCGGATGCCCAGGTGACCTACCGCGATCTCGCTGGCAGCTCGCTGCCGCATCTGACCGGCGCCCAGATCATGGCTCCGGCCGACCTCGAAGGCGTCGACGCCGGTCTTGCTGCGGACGTCAAGCTCGGCCGCGACATGCTGGAAGAATTCCTGGCCGCCGACACCGTCATCATCGGCGCGCCGATGTACAACTTCGGCATTCCGAGCCAGCTGAAGGTCTGGATCGACCGCATCGCCGTCTCCGGCAAGACTTTCCGCTACACGGAGAACGGTCCGGAAGGCCTCGCCAAGGGCAAGAAGGTCATCGTCGCCTCCACCCGTGGCGGCCATTACTCCGCCGGCCCGGCGGCCGTCATGGATCACCAGGAATCCTACCTGAAGACGGTCTTCGGCTTCCTTGGCATTACCGATGTCGAGTTCGTTCGCGCCGAAGGCCTGAACCTCAGCGCCGACTCCAAGCAGTTTGCGATCGCCGAGGCTGAAAAGACCATCTCCGAAGGCAACGTGCTTCGCCTGGCGAGCTAAAAACCAAGTTCAGCGGATCACCGAGGTGATCCGGTGGGAGGGGCGTATGCCCCGCGTGCGGACGGTGCCGGTTGCGTAAGTAGCCGGCATTGTCCGTTTTCGAATATCGATATCTGCTTTATAATGCCCTCATGATGGACGGGCGGACGATCCTTTGGGGCATAACCGCTGCGGTGGTCTTCTTGTTCGCCGCCGAAGCCACGATGGCTGCGCCGCCGGATCACGGCTGCACTTGCCGCAATCGAGACGGTTCCAAATACGAACTTGGGCAGATCGCCTGCCTGCGCGTCGATGGCAACGCCTATCTCGCGCGCTGCGAGATGAACCTCAACGTCACCACCTGGAAGAAATTGCGTGAAGGCTGCCCGACGGCCGGCATGAGCACGCCCGGTCGCCCTGCGCTGCAATCCGTCGGTTTGTGACGGCGCGGCTTGCCGTCTTCTTTCCCGATCTTTCGAAACCGCACGGCATCAGGCTCCGCAATCCTACCGGTGCGGAGATATCCACAGGCACTATTTCGCGTTAAGGCCTCGGCTTTGGAGCCGTCGCGGATGATGTGGCCGCCGGCGCCGTAACGCTGAGGCGGCCAGGAGTGTCCGGCGATGTCAGCGCTTCAGATACTGGCGTGCCGCATACATGGCGATCGCCGCTGCGTTCGATACGTTCAGCGACTTGATCGCGCCAGGCATGTCGAGCCGGGCTAGGTCGTTGACGATCGAGCGGGTCTTCTGCCGGAGCCCCTTGCCCTCGGAGCCGAGAACGAGCGCGATCTTCTCGCCGCTGAACGTTCCTTCCAGCGGCTGCGGTCCTTCCGAATCAAGGCCGATCGTCTGGAAGCCCAGTCGATGCAGTTCCTCGATGGCATCACCAAGGTTGGTGATCTGGATATAGGGGATCATTTCCAGCGCGCCGGAGGCCGATTTGGCGAGCACGCCCGATTCGGTCGGGCTGTGGCGCATGGTGGTGATCAGTGCGCCGGCATCGAAAGCCACGGCGGAGCGCATGACGGCGCCGACATTGTGCGGATCGGTTACCTGGTCGAGCACGAGGATCAGCGGGCAGTCGCGCAGCGCCTCGAGCCGGCGATGCGGCAGCGGGCGCGTTTCGAGCATCACGCCCTGGTGGATCGCGTCGGGACCGAGAATCTTGTCGAGATCCTGTGGCGTCACGGTTTCGACCGGGAAGGGCAGGGCCGAAAGCTCCCCGAGTTCCAGCCTTGCGGCGGCGTTCTGGGTCACGCTGAGGCCAATGATCTGACGCGCCGGATTGTCCAGCGCGGCGCGAACCGTGTGCAGGCCGTAAAGCAGCACTTGCTCTGGGGCGAGCTGCGGCGCTTTCCAGTCGGCTGGGGCCTTGCGGCGCCTGTCCTCTTTCGGGGTTGGAATTTCGCCACGCTCACGCTTGGCGTCGCGGTGCGCGCGCCTCAGGTTTGCGTAATGGGTGTCCTTGGCGCTCTTGTCGCCGGTGCGATCTTTGCTCATTGGCGTCTTATAGAGGGCTTGCCTGTCCGGCGAAATGGTTTTCCGCGTTGGGGGTAATTTTGCGGCTGTGGAGAAAATCGGATTTTTTGCACCGAGCCGTGTTGACAGGACGAAACGAGGCAGTCATATACCCGGCCACAGATCGAGAGCGGCACCGACAAGTCGCTGGTTGTCTCACGATCTCAAATGCTTGGTCGAAAGATCCCGACAGAATAATGGAGGGATGCCCGAGTGGTTAAAGGGGACGGACTGTAAATCCGTTGGCTCAGCCTACGTTGGTTCAAATCCAACTCCCTCCACCATTCTGCTTCTGGATCGAAGGCCCGCGGGTATAGCTCAATGGTAGAGCAGCAGCCTTCCAAGCTGAATACGCGGGTTCGATTCCCGCTACCCGCTCCAATAGCGGTGTCCTCCTTCCTTTTAGATTAATGTAGCAAATAAACATTCGCTGCTAAGCGCTTGAATGTTCTGAGGCTGCAGCGATTCGCGTCACGATGATGCCGAATCTTGTACCGGCGTTGCGCGCTTCTTATATATCGCCAGGAAGAGGCCGTCGGCGGCCGGTCCGGGCGCGCGCAATTAAGTCTTGCGCAAATCCCCTGAAACCCTTAAACGGCTCCACAAACCGGCCCTGCCGGCTGATCATTATTCATACTTGACCACAGGAAACGTACCCATGGCAAAGAGCAAATTTGAGCGCAACAAGCCGCACGTTAACATTGGCACGATTGGCCACGTTGACCATGGCAAGACGTCGCTGACCGCAGCGATCACGAAGTACTTCGGCGAGTTCAAGGCGTACGACCAGATCGACGCCGCTCCGGAAGAAAAGGCCCGTGGTATCACGATTTCGACGGCCCACGTTGAGTATGAGACGCCGAACCGTCACTACGCGCACGTTGACTGCCCCGGCCACGCCGACTACGTCAAGAACATGATCACCGGTGCAGCGCAGATGGACGGCGCGATCCTGGTTTGCTCGGCTGCTGACGGCCCGATGCCGCAGACCCGCGAGCACATCCTGCTTGCTCGTCAGGTTGGCGTTCCGGCAATCGTCGTGTTCCTCAACAAGGTCGACCAGGTTGACGACGCCGAGCTTCTCGAGCTCGTCGAGCTGGAAGTTCGCGAACTTCTGTCGTCCTACGAATTCCCGGGCGACGACATTCCGATCATCAAGGGCTCGGCTCTTGCTGCTCTGGAAGATTCGGACAAGAAGATCGGCGAAGACGCGATCCGCGAGCTGATGGCTGCTGTTGACGCCTACATCCCGACGCCTGAGCGTCCGATCGACCAGCCGTTCCTGATGCCGATCGAAGACGTGTTCTCGATCTCGGGCCGTGGTACGGTTGTGACCGGTCGCGTCGAGCGCGGCATCGTCAAGGTTGGCGAAGAAGTCGAAATCGTCGGCATCCGCGACACGTCGAAGACGACGGTTACGGGCGTTGAAATGTTCCGCAAGCTGCTCGACCAGGGCCAGGCTGGCGACAACATCGGCGCGCTGATCCGTGGTGTTAACCGTGACGGCGTTGAGCGTGGCCAGATCCTGTGCAAGCCGGGTTCGGTCAAGCCGCACAAGAAGTTCATGGCCGAAGCCTACATCCTGACGAAGGAAGAAGGCGGCCGTCATACGCCGTTCTTCACCAACTACCGTCCGCAGTTCTACTTCCGCACGACGGACGTGACGGGCATCGTCACGCTGCCGGAAGGCACGGAAATGGTTATGCCGGGCGACAACGTCACGGTTGCCGTTGAGCTGATCGTTCCGATCGCGATGGAAGAAAAGCTGCGCTTCGCTATCCGCGAAGGCGGCCGTACCGTCGGCGCCGGCATCGTTGCCTCGATCGTCGAGTAACGATCGAAAGGCGATGCCGTAAACTGCCGACGGCAGCAAAAAAAGGTGCAAATGGCGCGCAAGCGCGATTTGCACACGGCGCCGGCATCGTTGCCTCGATCGTCGAGTAATCTGCTGATTAAATCTCAGTAGGAAGGCCCCGCCGGCGACGGCGGGGCCTTTTTCGTTGAGCAAGTCGCCAGTACTGCTTCGATGAAGGCGCGCTTGCCGTTGGTGTAGATATCCCAATCGCCCCCAGCCTTGCTCGCGAGCTGCCTTTTCAGCGTCTCGTAGCGGCGGGCGAGATCTGGGTTCTCCCGGAGCGCATCGCGAAAGAGCATGCGCTCCGCATGGGCGGCGTTGTCGTCTCCACAGAGATAGAGCCGCGTACCATAGGGGAGCGTTGCCGCCGTAAACGTCCGCAAGCCGTTTGCGTGCGGATCGCCGTGACAGGCGTAGCCGGCCTTGCTGAGGCGCGCGCTGAGCCCCGGCAGTGCCCCTGGGTCCGTGATCACCGCATCGATATCGATTTTCGGCTTCGCAGCCATTCCCGGTATCGCCGTACTGCCGATGTGATGGATCTCGCGGACGAAAGGCGAGAGCAGGGCGGTGATGAAACGCGCCTGCTCGTCAAAGAGCGACGGCCAGAGGGGATCATATTCGACCAGCGTGATGCGCGACATGCGAATCGATTCCGATGAGGGGCGCTGCTAGCAGCATAGCGAATGCCGGACTTGCCACGACCATTTCTGAGTGGCGCGGCAATGACTTGCCTTTCATTGTTGGGCGCTCCGACCGGTAGGGCAGGGGATAGATGCAATTGAATGAGGATTTTTTTGCTTCTTCGGTGAAAGGCGCTTGTCATCCTCCGGCAAACTGAATATGAAGCCGCTGACTTGAGGCGGCGACACGTTGTTGAACGCGCACGCAGCCGAATAGGGGTATAGCTCAGTTGGTAGAGCGGCGGTCTCCAAAACCGCAGGTCGGGGGTTCGAGCCCCTCTGCCCCTGCCATTCTCTCCAGGCTTGCATAAGCGCTGAGGGTCCGGCAGAGTAAGTTTAAGGATCGGTTAGCCGATCGACGAAATTCACAGAAAAGACTGATTGGCTCTTGTGGTTTTCAGAATCGGTCTTTATGTAGGGTCCAAACAGACACGCGGTGCGTGGGGCTGAATCATCGGCTTTACGCGCCGTAATGGCGTGAGCATTACATGGCATCCAAAACGAATCCGGTAACGTTTCTGCAGCAGGTTCGCTCTGAGACGTCGAAAGTGACCTGGCCCTCTCGGCGTGAGACGATGATCTCGACGCTGATGGTCTTTGTCATGGTCTTTTTTGCCGCTGCCTTCTTCTTTGCTGCGGACCAGTTGATGGGTTGGGCGATCGGCCTCATCCTCAACGTTGGCGCTTGATTGGGTGGAGGCTAGTATGGCTGCGCGCTGGTACATTGTTCACGCCTATTCGAACTTCGAAAAGAAGGTCGCTGAATCGATCGAGGAAAAGGCCAAGCAGAAGGGTCTCGAACATCTGTTCGAGAAGATTCTCGTGCCGACCGAGAAGGTTGTCGAAGTGCGTCGTGGCCGCAAGGTCGACGCCGAGCGCAAGTTCTTCCCGGGCTACGTTCTGGTTCGCGCCAATCTGACGGACGAGGCATTCCACCTCATCAAGAACACGCCGAAGGTAACCGGCTTCCTCGGTACCGACAGCAAGCCCGTTCCGATTCCGGACCATGAAGCCGAGCGCATCCTCGGTCAGGTCCAGGATGGTGTCGAGCGTCCGAAGCCTTCGGTCTCGTTCGAGATCGGCGAACAGGTTCGCGTTTCGGATGGTCCGTTCGCTTCGTTCAACGGCGTCGTTCAGGATGTCGACGAAGAGCGTTCGCGCCTCAAGGTCGAAGTTTCGATTTTTGGTCGCGCGACCCCGGTCGAGCTGGAATACGGTCAGGTCGAGAAGGTCTGATAAGGCCTTAAAAGGATAGGGTGGGTTTCGGCCCATTCTGGCGGAGAAATCCGCATGCGCGTGGAAGGATGCCGGCCTTAGCCGGGTCGGATGTTCCGCACCACGCAACCGCAGCCGCCGATCCCCGTGATCGGCACAAGTCGGGAAACCGGCGCAATTGATCCTCGGTGCGATCCGTCGCAAGGGGATTTCAGAAAGGCAGAGAGAAATGGCTAAGAAAGTTGCAGGCCAGCTCAAGCTGCAGGTGAAGGCTGGGTCGGCCAATCCGTCCCCGCCGATCGGTCCTGCGCTTGGTCAGCGTGGCATTAACATCATGGAATTCTGCAAGGCGTTCAATGCCGCCACGCAGGAAATGGAAAAGGGTATGCCGATCCCGGTCGTCATCACCTATTACCAGGACAAGTCCTTCACCTTCGTCATGAAGCAGCCGCCGGTCAGCTACTTCCTGAAGAAGGAAGCGAAGATCCAGTCCGGTTCGAAGACCCCCGGTAAGGGCGGTTCGGCCGGCAAGCTCACCAAGGCTCAGATCAAGTCGATCGCCGAAGCCAAGATGAAGGATCTCAATGCTGCCGATATCGAAGGCGCAATGGCCATGATCGAGGGCTCTGCCCGCGCTATGGGCCTGGAAGTGGTAGGCTAAGACCATGGCGAAGATTGCAAAGCGAGTACAGAAGTCCCGCGAGGGCGTTGACCCGACGAAGATCTACGGTCTCACCGAAGCCGTCTCGATGGTCAAGGAACGCGCAACTGCCAAGTTCGACGAAACCATCGAAGTTGCGATGAACCTCGGCGTTGACCCGCGCCACGCTGACCAGATGGTCCGCGGCGTTGTCAACCTGCCGAACGGTACCGGCCGCTCGGTTCGCGTCGCCGTTTTCGCACGTGGCGCCAAGGCTGATGAAGCCAAGGCTGCTGGTGCTGACGTCGTTGGCGCAGAAGAGCTCGTCGAAATCGTCCAGGGCGGCAAGATCGATTTCGATCGTTGCATCGCCACCCCGGACATGATGCCGCTCGTCGGCCGCCTCGGTAAGGTTCTCGGCCCGCGTGGCATGATGCCGAACCCGAAGGTCGGCACGGTTACGATGGATGTCGCTGGTGCCGTCAAGGCTTCCAAGGGCGGCGCCGTTGAATTCCGCGTCGAGAAGGCTGGTATCGTTCACGCTGGCATCGGCAAGGCGTCCTTCGACGCCAAGGCACTGGAAGAAAACATCCGTGCTTTTGCTGACGCTGTCGTCAAGGCGAAGCCGACCGGCGCCAAGGGCAACTACGTCAAGCGCGTCGCGATTTCGTCGACCATGGGCCCGGGTCTCAAGATCGACCCCGCCACGCTCAGCGTCGCCTAATGAATTTCGGGCTTCGGCCCGAGACTGAATTCCCGGCCTTTCGGGGCCGGGAATCCGGACGTCAAGTCCGGAACTCCTGTCCGAGATTGCGGGTGGTTATACCTTAATCACTTCGGCCTGCATGAGACGGGTAAGATCTGAATTTCACTATGGCGCCGGAGGCGTCGAAATTCGGTTCGAACCTCGCTTGCCTTGTGTCAGACCCGGCTCTTCCGGGAACGCCAAGGGACAGGATCCTTAAGCGTTATCAGGGATCGAGCAGATCTCGGGTGACAAAGGCAAACCCGATGGGGCTGCATTATTGCAACCCTGTCTACTGGAGACAGACAGTGGAAAGAGCGGAAAAACGCGAATTCGTCACGGAGCTGAACGAAGTCTTCAAGGCTTCCGGTTCGGTTGTCGTGGCCCACTATGCTGGTGTCACAGTTGCGCAGATGAACGACTTCCGTTCGAAGATGCGCGCTGCTGGCGGCACCGTCAAAGTCGCGAAAAACCGCCTGGCCAAGATCGCTCTTCAGGGCACCGAGTCGGAAGGGATGACCAATCTCTTCAAGGGTCAGACGCTGATCGCATACAGCGAAGACCCGATCACGGCTCCTAAGGTTGTCATGGATTTCGCCAAGACCAACGACAAGCTCGTTGTTCTCGGTGGCGCCATGGGCACGACCACGCTCAACGCCGAAGCAGTCAAGTCGCTTGCGACCCTGCCTTCGCTCGACGAGCTGCGCGCAAAGCTGCTGGGCCTTCTCAATGCCCCGGCAACCCGCGTCGCAACGGTTGTTCAGGCACCGGCAAGCCAGCTTGCTCGCGTGTTCTCGGCCTATGCCAAGAAGGACGAAGCCGCCTAAGGCGGATTTTCGCTGCTCTATTTAAAACCAGTTCGAACCGAACAAAAGGAAAAGTAAAATGGCTGATCTCGCAAAGATCGTTGAAGACCTCTCCTCGCTGACCGTTCTGGAAGCTGCTGAGCTTTCCAAGCTGCTCGAAGAGAAGTGGGGCGTTTCGGCTGCTGCTCCGGTAGCTGTCGCTGCTGCTGGCGGCGCTGCTGCTCCGGCTGCTGCTGAAGAAGAAAAGACCGAGTTTGACGTTATCCTCGTTGACGCTGGCGC
The DNA here is from genome assembly GCF_044769565.1 of Ensifer sp. NPDC090286. NCBI lineage: Bacteria > Pseudomonadati > Pseudomonadota > Alphaproteobacteria > Hyphomicrobiales > Rhizobiaceae > Ensifer > Ensifer sp. NPDC090286. The sequence goes on from NZ_JBIVYF010000001.1 coordinate 316,206, forward strand.
CAACAAGATCAACGTCATCAAGGAAGTTCGCGGCATCACCGGCCTCGGCCTCAAGGAAGCCAAGGACCTGGTCGAAGGCGCTCCGAAGCCGGTTAAGGAAGCAGTTTCCAAGGCTGAAGCTGCTGACCTCAAGAAGAAGCTCGAAGACGCTGGCGCCAAGGTTGACGTCAAGTAATTCGGCTACATGCAAGGGGAGGTGGCCTTTTCAGGCCGCCTCTCTTTGACCGTTTTTAGAACATATTACCCAAAAGCCTGTCGAAAAACGGCTTTTGGGTAATGGGTTCTTCAAGAGGATGGTCTCGAACGGAAGGCAGCACAGCAATCCGCGCTGAGCGTTTTTCGTTGGTTGGACGAGATTGAACTACTCATTGATTGACGGGGTCGACTGGCCATCGGTTCCCGTCCGTTGCAGGCCCGGATGCAAGATTGACAAGGAGCGACGATGGCTCAGACCCTTTCGTTTAACGGTCGCAGGCGCGTACGCAAGTTTTTTGGTAAAATTCCAGAAGTCGCAGAAATGCCGAACCTCATCGAGGTTCAAAAGGCATCCTACGACCAGTTTCTGATGGTTGAAGAGCCCAAGGGCGGTCGCCCTGATGAAGGGCTTCAAGCCGTTTTCAAGTCGGTGTTCCCGATCAAGGATTTCTCGGGCGCATCGATGCTTGAATTCGTTTCGTACGAATTCGAGCCGCCGAAGTTCGACGTCGAAGAATGCCGTCAGCGCGATCTGACCTACGCAGCGCCGCTCAAGGTGACGCTGCGCCTCATCGTGTTCGATATCGACGAGGATACCGGCGCAAAGTCGATCAAGGACATCAAGGAACAGAACGTCTACATGGGCGACATGCCGCTCATGACCGACAACGGTACCTTCATCGTCAACGGCACCGAGCGCGTCATCGTTTCGCAGATGCACCGTTCGCCGGGCGTGTTCTTCGACCACGACAAGGGCAAGAGCCACTCGTCGGGCAAGCTGCTCTTTGCAGCCCGCGTCATTCCGTACCGCGGTTCCTGGCTCGACATCGAGTTCGACGCCAAGGACATCGTTCACGCCCGTATCGACCGCCGCCGCAAGATTCCGGTGACGTCGCTGCTGATGGCGCTCGGCATGGACGGCGAGGAAATCCTCGACACCTTCTACACGAAGTCGCTCTACCAGCGCGACGGCGAAGGTTGGCGCGTGCCTTTCCAGCCGGATGCGCTGAAGGGCCAGAAGACGCTCGCCGACATGATCGACGCCGACACCGGCGAAGTCGTTGTCGAATCCGGCAAGAAGCTGACCCCGCGTCTGCTTCGCCAGTTGCAGGAAAAGGGCCTGAAGGCGCTCAAGGCGACCAACGACGACCTCTACGGCAACTACCTTGCCGAAGACGTCGTCAACTTCAGCACCGGTGAAATCTACCTCGAAGCCGGCGACGAGATCGACGAGAAGACCCTTCCGGTCATCCTCTCGGCCGGTTTCGACGAGATCCCGGTTCTCGACATCGACCACATCAATGTCGGCGCCTACATCCGCAACACGCTGACCGTCGACAAGAACGAGAACCGTCAGGACGCTCTGTTCGACATCTACCGCGTCATGCGTCCGGGTGAACCGCCGACCATGGATTCCGCGGAAGCCATGTTCAACACGCTGTTCTTCGATGCCGAGCGTTACGACCTCTCGGCCGTCGGCCGCGTCAAGATGAACATGCGCCTCGACCTCGAAGTCGCCGACACCGTGCGCATCCTGCGCAAGGAAGACATCCTGGCCGTGGTCAAGATGCTCGTCGAGCTGCGTGACGGCAAGGGCGAGATCGACGACATCGACAACCTCGGCAACCGCCGTGTTCGTTCGGTCGGCGAGCTCATGGAGAACCAGTACCGTCTCGGTCTGCTCCGCATGGAGCGCGCGATCAAGGAACGTATGTCCTCGATCGAAATCGACACGGTCATGCCGCAGGACCTGATCAACGCGAAGCCGGCTGCTGCCGCCGTTCGCGAGTTCTTCGGCTCCTCGCAGCTGTCGCAGTTCATGGACCAGGTGAACCCGCTTTCGGAAATCACCCACAAGCGCCGTCTTTCGGCTCTTGGCCCGGGTGGTCTGACCCGCGAGCGCGCCGGCTTCGAAGTCCGCGACGTTCATCCGACCCACTACGGCCGTATTTGCCCGATCGAAACGCCGGAAGGCCCGAACATCGGTCTGATCAACTCGCTTGCAACCTTTGCCCGCGTCAACAAGTACGGCTTCATCGAAAGCCCGTACCGCAAGATCGTTGACGGCAAGGTGACGAACGACGTCGTCTATCTCTCCGCAATGGAAGAGGCGAAGTACCACGTTGCCCAGGCAAACTCGATTCTCGAGAACGACGGTTCGTTCGCTGAAGAGTTCGTTGTTTGCCGTCACGCCGGCGAAGTTATGCTGGCGCCGCGCGACAACATCAACCTGATGGACGTTTCGCCGAAGCAGCTCGTTTCGGTCGCAGCGGCGCTCATCCCGTTCCTTGAGAACGACGACGCCAACCGCGCACTGATGGGCTCGAACATGCAGCGTCAGGCCGTGCCGCTGCTGCGTGCCGAAGCACCGTTCGTAGGTACCGGCATGGAGCCGGTCGTTGCCCGCGACTCCGGCGCAGCAATTGCTGCCCGTCGTGGCGGTGTCGTCGACCAGGTTGACGCGACCCGTATCGTTATCCGCGCCACCGAAGACCTCGATCCGTCGAAGTCGGGCGTCGATATCTATCGTCTGCAGAAGTTCCAGCGTTCGAACCAGAACACCTGCGTCAACCAGCGCCCGCTGGTCACCGTCGGTGACATCCTGAACAAGGGCGACATCATCGCTGACGGTCCGTCGACCGACCTCGGTGACCTGGCTCTCGGCCGCAACGCGCTCGTCGCGTTCATGCCGTGGAACGGCTACAACTACGAAGACTCGATCCTGCTCTCCGAGCGGATCGTGCGCGACGACGTGTTCACCTCCATCCACATCGAAGAATTCGAAGTGATGGCGCGTGACACCAAGCTGGGTCCGGAAGAAATCACCCGCGACATTCCGAACGTTTCGGAAGAAGCGCTGCGCAACCTCGACGAAGCCGGTATCGTTTATATCGGTGCTGAGGTTCAGCCGGGTGACATCCTCGTCGGCAAGATCACGCCGAAGGGCGAAAGCCCGATGACGCCGGAAGAAAAGCTTCTGCGCGCCATCTTCGGTGAGAAGGCTTCCGACGTTCGCGATACCTCGATGCGCATGCCCCCGGGCACCTTCGGTACCGTCGTCGAAGTTCGCGTCTTCAACCGCCACGGCGTTGAGAAGGACGAGCGCGCGATGGCGATCGAGCGCGAGGAAATCGAACGCCTCGCCAAGGACCGTGACGACGAACAGGCGATCCTGGACCGCAACGTCTATGCCCGCCTCGTCGACATGCTGCGTGGCCACACGGCCGTTGCCGGCCCGAAGGGCTTCAAGAAGGGCACCGAGCTTTCGAACCTCGTCGTCAGCGAGTACCCCCGCTCGCAGTGGTGGATGTTCGCCGTCGAAGACGAAAAGGCTCAGGGCGAGATCGAAGCTCTGCGCGCCCAGTACGATGAATCCAAGTCGCGCCTTGAACAGCGCTTCATGGACAAGGTCGAGAAGGTCCAGCGCGGCGACGAAATGCCTCCGGGCGTCATGAAGATGGTCAAGGTCTTCGTCGCTGTGAAGCGCAAGATCCAGCCGGGCGACAAGATGGCCGGCCGTCACGGCAACAAGGGTGTCGTGTCGCGTATCGTGCCGATCGAAGACATGCCGTTCCTGGAAGACGGCACGCATGTCGACGTCGTTCTGAACCCGCTCGGCGTGCCTTCGCGCATGAACGTCGGCCAGATCCTCGAAACCCACCTGGGCTGGGCTTGCGCCGGCATGGGTCAGAAGATTGGCGCGATGCTCGACGCCTACAAGGCAGGTGCCGATATCCAGCCGCTGCGCGACACCATCGACAGCGTCATCGGGTCGGGCCCGAAGGGTGAGCCGATCAAGCAGTACGACGACGAGTCGATCGTGCGCCTGGCCGAGCAGACCCGTCGCGGCGTCTCGATCGCAACGCCGGTCTTCGACGGTGCTGTCGAAGCCGACGTCAACGAGATGCTGGAGCAGGCAGGTCTGAAGGTGACCGGCCAGTCGACGCTCTATGACGGCCGTACCGGCGATCAGTTCGACCGCCAGGTGACCGTGGGCTACATCTACATGCTGAAGCTCAACCACCTGGTCGACGACAAGATCCACGCCCGTTCGATCGGTCCGTACTCGCTCGTCACCCAGCAGCCGCTCGGTGGTAAGGCGCAGTTCGGCGGTCAGCGCTTCGGGGAAATGGAGGTCTGGGCGCTCGAAGCGTACGGCGCCGCCTACACCCTGCAGGAAATGCTGACGGTCAAGTCGGACGACGTTGCTGGTCGTACCAAGGTCTACGAAGCGATCGTCCGTGGCGACGACACCTTCGAAGCGGGCATTCCGGAGAGCTTCAACGTTCTTGTCAAGGAAATGCGCTCGCTGGGCCTTTCGGTCGAGCTCGAAAACTCGAAGGTCGACGAGGCTGGCGCGGCGCAACTGCCCGACGCAGCCGAGTAAAGAGACCCAAGGTGCGTGCCGCCAATGCGGCGCGCACCGTTTCCGCCGGGAGACGCTGACGTCTCCGGCAGGAACGAAGCCGCAGCCAATGCGGTTTTAGCTGTTTATGGGGCAGGGGCCGGCGCCCGGGATTTGTCGGCACCCTCGCCAAGCTCAGGGCGTAAAGCCCGTAAAGGAGACAGGCATGAACCAAGAGGTCATGAATCTTTTCAATCCGCAGGTGCCTGCACAGACCTTCGATTCCATCCGGATTTCGATCGCCTCGCCGGAGAAGATTCTTTCCTGGTCTTACGGTGAGATCAAGAAGCCGGAGACGATCAACTACCGCACGTTCAAGCCGGAACGCGACGGTCTGTTCTGCGCGCGCATCTTTGGACCGATCAAGGACTACGAGTGCCTGTGCGGCAAGTACAAGCGCATGAAGTACAAGGGCATCATCTGCGAAAAGTGCGGCGTCGAAGTGACGCTGTCGCGCGTTCGCCGTGAGCGCATGGGCCACATCGAGCTCGCCGCTCCCGTTGCCCACATCTGGTTCCTGAAGTCGCTGCCGAGCCGCATTTCGACGCTGCTCGACATGACGCTGAAGGATGTCGAGCGCGTTCTGTACTTCGAAAACTACATCGTCACCGAGCCGGGTCTGACGTCGCTGAAGGAAAACCAGCTCCTCAGCGAAGAAGACTACATGCTCGCCGTCGACGAATTCGGCGAAGACCAGTTCACCGCCATGATCGGCGCCGAAGCGATCTATGAAATGCTCGCTTCGATGAACCTGGAAAAGATCGCCGGCGACCTGCGCGCCGAGCTCGCTGAGACGACCTCGGATCTGAAGCAGAAGAAGCTGATGAAGCGGCTGAAGATCGTCGAGAACTTCATGGATTCCGGCAACCGCCCGGAATGGATGATCATGAAGGTCGTTCCGGTGATCCCGCCGGATCTGCGTCCGCTGGTTCCGCTCGACGGCGGCCGTTTCGCGACGTCGGATCTGAACGATCTCTATCGCCGCGTCATCAACCGTAACAACCGTCTGAAGCGCCTGATCGAACTGCGCGCTCCGGGCATCATCATCCGCAACGAAAAGCGCATGCTGCAGGAATCTGTCGATGCGCTGTTCGACAACGGCCGTCGTGGCCGCGTCATCACCGGCGCCAACAAGCGTCCGCTGAAGTCGCTGTCCGACATGCTCAAGGGCAAGCAGGGCCGCTTCCGTCAGAACCTGCTCGGCAAGCGCGTCGACTATTCCGGCCGTTCGGTCATCGTGACCGGTCCGGAACTGAAGCTGCACCAGTGCGGCCTGCCGAAGAAGATGGCGCTTGAGCTGTTCAAGCCGTTCATCTATGCGCGTCTTGACGCCAAGGGCTTCTCGTCCACCGTCAAGCAGGCCAAGAAGCTCGTCGAAAAGGAAAAGCCGGAAGTCTGGGATATCCTCGACGAGGTCATCCGCGAGCACCCGGTTCTCCTGAACCGTGCGCCGACGCTGCACCGCCTGGGCATCCAGGCCTTCGAACCGACCCTGGTCGAAGGCAAGGCGATCCAGCTGCACCCGCTCGTCTGCACGGCCTTCAACGCCGATTTCGACGGCGACCAGATGGCCGTTCACGTGCCGCTGTCGCTCGAAGCTCAGCTCGAAGCCCGCGTGCTGATGATGTCGACGAACAACATCCTGCACCCGGCAAACGGCGCACCGATCATCGTTCCGTCGCAGGACATGGTTCTCGGTCTCTACTACTTGTCGATCCTGAACCAGAACGAGCCGGGCGAAGGCATGGCGTTCTCGGACATGGGCGAGCTGCACCACGCGCTCGAAACCAAGGCCGTGACGCTGCACGCCAAGATCCGTGGCCGCTTCAAGACCGTCGACGCCGAGGGCAACCCGGTTTCGAAGATCTATGAAACCACGCCTGGCCGTATGATCATCGGCGAGCTGCTGCCGCGCAACGTCAACGTGCCGTTCGACACCTGCAACCAGGAAATGACCAAGAAGAACATCTCCAAGATGATCGACACGGTCTACCGCCATTGCGGCCAGAAGGACACGGTCATCTTCTGCGACCGCATCATGCAGCTCGGCTTCGCCCATGCTTGCCGCGCCGGCATTTCGTTCGGCAAGGACGACATGGTCATTCCGGACACCAAGGTGAAGATCGTCGGCGACACTGAAGCGCTCGTGAAGGAATACGAGCAGCAGTACAACGACGGCCTCATCACCCAGGGCGAAAAGTACAACAAGGTTGTCGACGCCTGGGGCAAAGCGACCGAAAAGGTCGCCGAAGAAATGATGGCCCGCATCAAGGCGGTCGAGTTCGACGACAATGGTCGCCAGAAGCCGATGAACTCGATCTACATGATGTCGCACTCGGGTGCTCGTGGTTCTCCGAACCAGATGCGCCAGCTGGGCGGCATGCGCGGCCTCATGGCCAAGCCGTCGGGTGAAATCATCGAGACGCCGATCATCTCGAACTTCAAGGAAGGCCTGACCGTTAACGAGTACTTCAACTCGACCCACGGTGCCCGTAAGGGTCTGGCAGACACCGCCTTGAAGACCGCGAACTCCGGTTACCTGACCCGTCGTCTCGTCGACGTCGCGCAGGATTGCATCGTCAACTCCGTCGATTGCGGCACCGACAAGGGCCTCACCATGACGGCGATCGTCGATGCCGGTCAGGTCGTGGCTTCGCTTGGCGCTCGTATTCTCGGCCGTACGGCTCTGGACGACATCGATCACCCGGTCACGGGCGCTCGCATCGTCGACGCCGGCCGGATGATCCTTGAACCGGATGTCATCGAGATCGAAAAGGCTGGCATTCAGTCGATCCGTATCCGCTCGGCGCTGACCTGCGAAATCCAGACGGGCGTTTGCGGCGTCTGCTACGGCCGCGACCTGGCTCGTGGTACGCCGGTCAACATGGGCGAAGCGGTTGGCGTTATCGCCGCACAGTCGATCGGTGAACCGGGCACCCAGCTCACCATGCGTACCTTTCACTTGGGTGGTACGGCGACCGTGGTCGACCAGTCGTTCCTGGAAGCGTCCTACGAAGGTACGGTTCAGATCAAGAACCGCAACATGCTGCGCAACTCTGACGGCGTTCTCGTCGCCATGGGTCGTAACATGGCCGTCCAGATCCTGGATGAACGTGGCGTCGAGCGCTCTTCGCAGCGCGTCGCCTACGGTTCGAAGATCCTCGTCGACGATGGCGACAAGGTGAAGCGCGGTCAGCGTCTCGCCGAATGGGACCCCTACACCCGTCCGATGATGACGGAAGTGGAAGGTACCGTTCACTTCGAAGACGTCGTCGACGGCATCTCGGTTCTGGAAGCGACCGACGAGTCCACCGGCATCACCAAGCGTCAGGTTATCGATTGGCGTTCGACGCCGCGCGGTACCGACCTGAAGCCGGCGATCGTCATCAAGGACAAGAACGGCGCAGTCATGAAGCTGTCGCGCGGTGGCGACGCCCGCTTCATGCTTTCGGTCGACGCCATTCTGTCGGTTGAGCCGGGCACGAAGGTTTCGCAGGGTGACGTGCTCGCACGTTCGCCGCTCGAAAGCGCCAAGACCAAGGACATCACCGGTGGTCTGCCGCGCGTTGCCGAACTGTTCGAAGCACGTCGTCCGAAGGACCATGCCATCATCGCTGAGATCGATGGTACGATCCGTTTCGGCCGCGACTACAAGAACAAGCGTCGCGTTCTGATCGAGCCTGCGGAAGACGGTGTCGAGCCGGTCGAATACCTGATCCCGAAGGGCAAGCCCTTCCATCTTCAGGATGGCGACTACATCGAAAAGGGCGACTACATCCTCGACGGCAACCCGGCGCCGCACGACATCCTGGCGATCAAGGGCGTGGAAGCACTTGCTTCCTACCTGGTCAACGAAATCCAGGAAGTTTACCGACTGCAGGGCGTTGTCATCAACGACAAGCACATCGAGGTGATCGTCCGTCAGATGCTGCAGAAGGTTGAAATCACCGACGCCGGTGACTCGACCTACATCGTCGGCGACAACGTCGACCGCATCGAGCTCGAAGACGTCAACGACGGCCTGATCGAACAGGGCAAGAAGCCGGCTTACGGCGATCCGGTCCTGCTCGGCATCACCAAGGCCTCGCTGCAGACGCCGTCGTTCATCTCGGCAGCGTCGTTCCAGGAGACCACGAAGGTCCTCACGGAAGCCGCAATCGCCGGCAAGACCGACGGCCTGCAGGGTCTGAAGGAAAACGTCATCGTCGGCCGTCTGATCCCGGCCGGTACCGGTGGCACGATGACCCAGATCCGTCGCATCGCAACCGCACGCGACGAAATGATCCTGGAAGAGCGTCGTCGTGGCACGGGTGCGGATGTCGCAACGCCGATGCTCGCCGATCTCGCCAACGAGAACGCGGCAGCCGAGTAATCGGGGAGGGCGGTCTCGCCCTCTTGATCCCCAAAAAAGAAGCCGCCGGGAGCAATCCCGGCGGCTTCTTCATGTGTGGTATCTCGTAGCAGGCGGCGGATTTCGCCTCTGGCCGGTCAGCTGAAGCGGATGATCGCGACTTCGCCTTCGAGCGCGCCCTGATAGGCGGAGGCGTGCGGCTCTTCGCTCGGAACGTCGGTCAATGTGCCGATCTGGTCCAGGTCGGCCTCCAGAAAACCTTCTTCGGCGAGCGCGTTCAGCGCTTCGCGCACCGCGGTGTCGTCGTCGGGCGCCTTCAGCATCACGTGAATGTCCACGCCGTCCTCGTCGCCGTCGGTCTCGTAGGCCTTGCCGATGATGATGAACACCATCGGCTCGTCCGGGGCATTGTCGTTGTCTGGGGTGACGGCCATTTTGTTTCCTTTCGAATGGGCTTGGTGCGACCTTAGCGTCCTTTTTGAATCAGCGCGATGGAAATGCAGTGCCGCGCGGACGCTTGCCGTGGAGAGTGAGTCGATCGTGGTGGAAAACCCCCACAAAGTGGTTGCCGATTCCTTAATCCCGTCAGACACTCCGGGCATAGAGGGGCAGATGAGGCGGGCGCCAGGCGCCAAACCATGTGCAAAAGCCTTGTTTTTCAGGCATGCCGGGCGAGCGCGTCCGGGAATATTTCTTAATTGCCCTTGACTGTTCGCCTTGAAATCAGTACACCCCGCCGCATCGGAGCCCATGTGAGGCTGGCTGGTTCGGAACGTCGCGTTCTGAAGTTCGCCTCAAACAAGGTTCGAAACGCACGCTGACGACTACAATGCTGCACGCACGACGCACACGATAGTGCGTCCTCTGCTTTATTTGGGGCCATCTGCGGAAAAGGCGGATCGGCCCTTGTTTTGCGCATTTCATGAGGCGTTCGAAACTGCCGGCGACGGCAACGATCCGCCCGCAAGGGTAATGTGACAAGATTTTGCAAGGGATGGGTATATGCCTACCGTAAACCAGCTGATCCGTAAGCCTCGTCAGGCACAGGTAAAGCGCAACAAGGTTCCTGCTCTGCAGGAAAACCCGCAGAAGCGTGGCGTTTGCACCCGCGTTTACACGACGACCCCGAAGAAGCCGAACTCGGCTCTGCGTAAGGTTGCCAAGATTCGCCTGACGAACGGCTTCGAAGTCATCGGCTACATTCCGGGTGAAGGCCACAACCTTCAGGAACACTCGGTCGTGATGATCCGTGGCGGCCGCGTTAAGGACCTTCCGGGCGTTCGTTATCACATCATCCGTGGTGTTCTCGATACCCAGGGCGTCAAGAACCGCAAGCAGCGCCGTTCGAAGTACGGTGCGAAGCGTCCGAAGTAATTCGGTTTTGAAAATCCCGGCGCTGCGCGAGGTCCTCCGCGTGGTAGAGCGCTAAATAGTTTGAAGAGACGAGAAGTATGTCCAGACGTCATAGAGCAGAAAAGCGTGAGATCAACCCGGATCCGAAGTTCGGTGATCTGGTTGTCACGAAGTTCATGAACGCGATCATGCTGCACGGCAAGAAGTCGGTCGCTGAAAGCATCGTTTACGGTGCGTTCGATGCGGTTCAGACCAAGCTGAAGCAGGAGCCGATCGCTGTATTCCATTCCGCGCTCGACAACATCGCGCCGCACGTCGAAGTGCGTTCGCGTCGCGTTGGTGGTGCAACCTACCAGGTTCCGGTCGACGTTCGTCCGGAGCGCCGTCAGGCTCTCGCCATCCGTTGGCTGATCACGGCTGCACGCAAGCGCAACGAAACGACCATGGTTGATCGCCTCTGCGGCGAACTCATGGACGCAGCGAACAACCGTGGTAGCGCCGTGAAGAAGCGCGAAGACACGCACAAGATGGCTGATGCCAACCGTGCGTTCTCGCACTATCGCTGGTAATTCTGGCGCGAACGTCTCAAGAGGCAGTCCACTATGGCACGCGAATACAAAATCGAAGATTACCGTAACTTCGGTATCATGGCGCACATCGACGCCGGCAAGACCACGACGACCGAGCGCATCCTTTACTACACCGGCAAGTCCCACAAGATCGGCGAAGTCCATGACGGCGCCGCTACCATGGACTGGATGGAGCAGGAGCAGGAACGCGGCATCACGATCACGTCTGCTGCGACGACCACCTTCTGGAAGGGTCGTGACGGCAAGGCTCGCCGCTTCAACATCATCGACACCCCCGGCCACGTTGACTTCACCATCGAAGTCGAGCGTTCGCTGCGCGTTCTCGACGGCGCTATCGCGCTTCTCGATGCCAACGCCGGTGTTGAGCCGCAGACGGAAACCGTCTGGCGTCAGGCGGAAAAGTACAACGTTCCGCGCATGATCTTCTGCAACAAGATGGACAAGACCGGCGCGGACTTCTACCGCTCGGTCGAGATGATCAAGACCCGTCTGGGCGCGATCGCCGTCGTCATGCAGTTGCCGATCGGCGCTGAAACCGAGTTCAAGGGTGTTATCGACCTGGTCGAGATGAACGCTCTCGTCTGGCGCGACGAATCGCTCGGCGCCCAGTGGGACGTCGTCGAGATCCCGGACGACATGAAGGACAAGGCTGAAGAATATCGCGAAAAGCTGATCGAGACTGTTGTCGAGATCGACGAAGCCGCGATGGAAGCCTACCTCGAAGGCAACATGCCCTCGAACGACAAGATCCGCGAACTCGTTCGCCGCGGCACCATCGACGTGAAGTTCCACCCGATGTTCTGCGGTACCGCGTTCAAGAACAAGGGCGTTCAGCCGCTTCTCGACGCGGTTGTCGACTACCTGCCGTCGCCGCTCGACATTCCGGCGATCAAGGGCATCGACGCCAAGACCGAAGCTGAAATCGAACGTCATGCTGACGACGCCGAGCCGCTTTCGATGCTCGCGTTCAAGATCATGAACGACCCCTTCGTCGGTTCGCTGACCTTCGCACGCATCTACTCGGGCAAGCTCGAAAAGGGCTCGTCTGTCATGAACACGGTCAAGGACAAGCGCGAGCGCGTCGGCCGCATGCTGCAGATGCACTCGAACAGCCGTGAAGACATCGAAGAAGCCTTTGCAGGCGACATCGTTGCTCTCGCCGGTCTCAAGGAAACCACCACGGGTGACACGCTCTGCGACCCGCTGAAGCCGGTTATCCTCGAGCGCATGGAATTCCCCGAGCCGGTCATCCAGATCGCGATCGAGCCGAAGTCCAAGGGCGACCAGGAAAAGATGGGCCTCGCCCTCAACCGCCTGGCAGCTGAAGACCCGTCGTTCCGCGTCAAGACCGACCAGGAATCCGGCCAGACGATCATCGCTGGCATGGGCGAACTTCACCTCGACATCATCGTCGACCGTATGCGTCGCGAGTTCAAGGTTGAAGCCAACGTCGGTGCTCCGCAGGTTGCCTACCGCGAAACCATCACGCGTCAGCACGAAGAAGACTACACGCACAAGAAGCAGTCCGGTGGTACCGGTCAGTTCGCGCGCGTCAAGCTCGTGTTCGAACCGAACCCGGATGGCGAAGATTTCGTCTTCGAATCCAAGATCGTCGGCGGTGCTGTTCCGAAGGAATACATCCCGGGCGTTCAGAAGGGTATCGAAAGCGTTCTGTCTTCGGGTCCGCTCGCTGGCTTCCCGATGCTCGGCGTCAAGGCGACGCTCATCGACGGTGCATTCCACGACGTCGACTCGTCGGTTCTCGCCTTCGAAATCGCATCGCGTGCTTGCTTCCGTGAAGCGGCCAAGAAGGCTGGTGCACAGCTTCTCGAGCCGATGATGAAGGTCGAAGTCGTAACGCCGGAAGACTACGTCGGCGACGTTATCGGCGACCTGAACTCCCGCCGTGGCCAGATCCAGGGCCAGGAATCGCGTGGCGTTGCCGTTGTGATCAACGCAAACGTTCCGCTGGCGAACATGTTCAAGTACGTCGACAACCTGCGCTCCATGTCTCAGGGCCGCGCGCAGTACACGATGACCTTCGATCACTACGCGCCGGTTCCGTCGAACGTCGCGCAGGAAATCCAGGCGAAGTATTCCGGTCAGAAGTGACCGGAATACCCAGACGCTGACAGAAGTTAAAAGTTTTCCCCGGTAGGGGATAGAAAACGGAGAGCCGGAAATGGCAAAGAGCAAATTTGAGCGCAACAAGCCGCACGTTAACATTGGCACGATTGGCCACGTTGACCATGGCAAGACGTCGCTGACCGCAGCGATCACGAAGTACTTCGGCGAGTTCAAGGCGTACGACCAGATCGACGCCGCTCCGGAAGAAAAGGCCCGTGGTATCACGATTTCGACGGCCCACGTTGAGTATGAGACGCCGAACCGTCACTACGCGCACGTTGACTGCCCCGGCCACGCCGACTACGTCAAGAACATGATCACCGGTGCAGCGCAGATGGACGGCGCGATCCTGGTTTGCTCGGCTGCTGACGGCCCGATGCCGCAGACCCGCGAGCACATCCTGCTCGCCCGTCAGGTTGGCGTTCCGGCAATCGTCGTGTTCCTCAACAAGGTCGACCAGGTTGACGACGCCGAGCTTCTCGAGCTCGTCGAGCTGGAAGTTCGCGAACTTCTGTCGTCCTACGAATTCCCGGGCGACGACATTCCGATCATCAAGGGCTCGGCTCTTGCTGCTCTGGAAGATTCGGACAAGAAGATCGGCGAAGACGCGATCCGCGAGCTTATGGCTGCTGTTGACGCCTACATCCCGACGCCTGAGCGTCCGATCGACCAGCCGTTCCTGATGCCGATCGAAGACGTGTTCTCGATCTCGGGCCGTGGTACGGTTGTGACCGGTCGCGTTGAGCGCGGCATCGTCAAGGTTGGCGAAGAAGTCGAAATCGTCGGCATCCGCGACACGTCGAAGACGACGGTTACGGGCGTTGAAATGTTCCGCAAGCTGCTCGACCAGGGCCAGGCTGGCGACAACATCGGCGCGCTGATCCGTGGTGTTAACCGTGACGGCGTTGAGCGTGGCCAGATTCTGTGCAAGCCGGGTTCGGTCAAGCCGCACAAGAAGTTCATGGCAGAAGCCTACATCCTGACGAAGGAAGAAGGCGGCCGTCATACGCCGTTCTTCACCAACTACCGTCCGCAGTTCTACTTCCGCACGACGGACGTAACGGGCATCGTTACGCTTCCGGAAGGCACGGAAATGGTTATGCCGGGCGACAACGTCACGGTTGCCGTCGAGCTGATCGTTCCGATCGCGATGGAAGAAAAGCTGCGCTTCGCTATCCGCGAAGGCGGCCGTACCGTCGGCGCCGGCATCGTTGCCTCGATCGTCGAGTAATCGACGAGACTGAGGGCGGGAAGACACAAGGCGCATGTGCTATGCGCCTTGGACATACCCGCCCCGAAAGATTTAGTTGGTCGCACGGCTTGCCGAAGACGACGAAATAGTGCAAATGGCGCCCACGCGTGATTTGCACGGTGCTTCGACGTTGTGCGCTCACAGAAAGACAGGCCGGCCACGGCCGCTCAAATAGGAAGGGGCAGGGGAAACCCTGTCCCTCCGATCTTTGAAAAGTTAGCGGACTGGCCGAAATTAAACGAAGTTCACTGCGTGTTTTTCCACGGAAACCGCAAGTAACCTGAACAAGGATAAGTCGTATGAACGGCCAGAACATCCGCATCCGCCTCAAGGCGTTTGATCACCGGATCCTCGACGCCTCGACGCGTGAAATCGTGTCGACTGCAAAGCGTACCGGTGCAAGCGTGCGCGGTCCCGTACCGCTGCCGACGCGCATTGAAAAGTTTACGGTCAACCGCTCGCCGCACGTCGACAAGAAGAGCCGTGAACAGTTCGAAATGCGCACCCACAAGCGCCTTCTCGACATCGTAGACCCGACCCCGCAGACCGTTGACGCGCTGATGAAGCTCGACCTGGCTGCCGGCGTCGACGTGGAAATCAAGCTTTAATAAACAAGGAAGGTACGTGGACCCCGGTCCAACGGCTTCCAAAAACGGGCGACCTCAAGATCGGATGATCTCAAGGAAACCTTAAACCAGAGATGTGAAGGGGCTTGCTCCGTCACTAACTCTCAAGAGGAATGAACCAATGCGTTCAGGTGTGATTGCACAGAAAGTGGGAATGACCCGCGTCTATAACGACGCCGGTGAGCATATCCCGGTTACAGTTTTGAAGCTGGAAAGCTGCCAGGTGGTAGCCCAGCGTACGGAAGAAAAGAACGGCTACGTTGCTGTCCAGCTCGGTGCTGGCCGCTCCAAGGTCAAGAACACGCCGAAGGCGATGCGCGGCCACTTTGCTGCTGCCAACGTCGAGCCGAAGGCGAAGCTCGTCGAGTTCCGCGTTTCCGCGGACAACCTGATCGACATCGGTGCAGAACTGACGGCGAACCATTTCGTTGCCGGTCAGCTCGTCGACGTCACCGGTACCACGATCGGTAAGGGCTTTGCCGGCGCCATCAAGCGCCACAACTTCGGCGGTCTGCGTGCAACGCACGGCGTTTCCGTATCGCACCGTTCGCATGGTTCTACCGGTTCCAACCAGGATCCGGGCCGCGTTTGGAAGGGCAAGCGCATGGCTGGTCACATGGGCCAGACGCGCGTCACCACCCAGAACCTGGAAGTCGTATCGACCGATGAAGACCGCGGTCTGATCCTGGTCAAGGGCGCTGTCCCCGGCTCCAAGGGTGCCTGGATCGTCGTTCGTGACGCCATCAAGTCGGGCACCCCGGAAGGCGCTCCGCGTCCGGCCGCTGTGCGCGCCGAAGCATCGAAGTAAGGGAGCCGAGTAATGGATCTCAACGTCAAAACCCTCGAGGGCAAGGACGCAGGAAAGGTTTCCCTTTCGGACGCCATTTTCGGCCTCGAACCCCGTGAAGACATCATTGCCCGCGTCGTTCGCTGGCAGCTCGCAAAGAAGCAGCAGGGCACGCACAAGGCCAAGGGCCGCGCGGAAGTTTCGCGCACCGGCGCCAAGATGTACAAGCAGAAGGGTACGGGCCGCGCCCGCCACCACTCCGCTCGTGCTCCGCA
Organism: Ensifer sp. NPDC090286; assembly: GCF_044769565.1. Classification (NCBI taxonomy): domain Bacteria; kingdom Pseudomonadati; phylum Pseudomonadota; class Alphaproteobacteria; order Hyphomicrobiales; family Rhizobiaceae; genus Ensifer; species Ensifer sp. NPDC090286. Next base: position 332,167 of record NZ_JBIVYF010000001.1, read on the forward strand.
GTTCCGCGGCGGTGGTAAGGCTCATGGCCCGGTTGTCCGCAGCCACGCACACGACCTTCCGAAGAAGGTTCGTGCTCTCGGCCTGCGCCATGCGCTCTCGGCCAAGCTGAAGGCTGAAGAGATCATCGTCATCGACGATCTCGTTGCCAAGGAAGCCAAGACCAAGGCACTCGCCGGGGTGTTCGCCTCGCTCGGCCTCACCAACGCTCTCATCATCGGCGGCGCCGAGATCGAGAACAACTTCAAGCTCGCAGCCCAGAACATCCCGAATGTGGACGTTCTGCCGGTTCAGGGCATCAACGTTTACGACATTCTGCGCCGTGGCAAGCTCGTGCTTTCCAAGGCTGCCGTGGAAGCTCTGGAGGAGCGGTTCAAATGACGGATCTTCGCCACTACGACGTGATCGTGTCCCCCTCGATCACTGAAAAGTCGACGCTGGTTTCCGAACAGAACCAGGTCGTCTTCAACGTCGCCAAGGACGCTTCGAAGCCTGAGATCAAGGCTGCTGTCGAAGCTCTGTTCGGCGTCAAGGTTACGGCCGTGAACACGCTGGTCCGCAAGGGCAAGACGAAGCGTTTCCGCGGCTTTGCCGGGAAGCAGAAGGACGTGAAGAAGGCGGTCATCACGCTCGCCGACGGTCAGTCCATCGACGTCTCCACCGGTCTCTAACGGATAGGCCCATTAGGGTAAAAACCCAAAAGGGAACAAGAAAATGGCATTGAAAAATTTCAATCCGACGACCCCGAGCCAGCGTCAGCTGGTCATCGTTGACCGGTCCGGCCTCTACAAGGGCAAGCCGGTCAAGGCGCTGACCGAAGGCCTGTCCTCCAAGGGCGGTCGCAACAACCTCGGTCGCATCACCGTTCGCTTCCAGGGCGGCGGTCACAAGCGCACCTATCGTCTGGTAGACTTCAAGCGTCGCAAGTTCGACGTTGAAGGCACCGTCGAGCGTCTGGAATACGACCCGAACCGCACCGCGTTCATCGCGCTCGTCAACTACGCCGACGGCGAAAAGGCCTACATCCTCGCTCCGCAGCGCCTCGCTGCCGGCGACAAGGTCATCGCTTCGGAGAAGGCCGTTGACGTGAAGCCCGGCAACACGATGCCGCTGCAGTACATCCCGGTCGGCTCCATCATCCACAACGTGGAAATGAAGCCGGGCAAGGGCGGCCAGATGGCCCGCTCCGCCGGTACCTACGCACAGCTCGTTGGCCGCGACCAGGGCATGGCGATCCTTCGCCTGAACTCTGGCGAACAGCGCCTGGTGCATGGTTCCTGCCTCGCATCGATCGGCGCCGTGTCGAACCCCGACCACGGCAACATCAATGACGGTAAGGCTGGTCGTTCGCGTTGGCGTGGCAAGAAGCCGCACGTTCGCGGCGTCGTCATGAACCCGGTTGACCACCCGCACGGCGGTGGTGAAGGCCGTACCTCGGGTGGTCGTCACCCGGTTACCCCGTGGGGCAAGCCCACGAAGGGTAAGCGTACGCGCTCGAACAAGTCGACCGACAAGTTCATCATGCGCTCGCGCCACCAGAAGAAGAAGTAAGAGAGGAAGTCTCGAATGACTCGTTCAGTATGGAAAGGTCCGTTCGTTGACGGTTATCTTCTCAAGAAGGCTGAGAAGGTCCGCGAAGGCGGTCGCAACGAAGTGATCAAGATCTGGAGCCGCCGCTCCACGATCCTTCCGCAGTTTGTCGGTCTCACCTTCGGCGTCTACAACGGCAGCAAGCACGTTCCGGTCAGCGTCAACGAAGACATGGTCGGCCACAAGTTTGGTGAATTCTCTCCGACCCGGACCTACTACGGTCACGGTGCGGACAAGAAGGCAAAGAGGAAGTAACAATGGGCAAGGCAAAAGCCGAACGCCGGCTGAAGGATAATGAGGCGCAGGCAGTTGCGCGCACGATCCGCGTCAGCCCCCAGAAGCTCAACCTGGTTGCCGCGATGATCCGCGGCAAGAAGGTCGATCGCGCTCTGGCCGAACTGGAATTCTCCCGCAAGCGCATTGCAGAGACGGTCAAGAAGACCCTTGAATCTGCCATTGCAAACGCAGAGAACAACCACGATCTCGACGTCGATTCGCTCGTCGTTGCAGAAGCTTACGTTGGCAAGTCGATTGTCATGAAGCGCTTCCACGCTCGTGGTCGCGGCCGTGCATCGCGTGTCGAAAAGCCGTTCTCGCACTTGACGATCGTCGTCCGTGAAGTGGAAGCCAAAGGGGAGGCCGCATAATGGGTCAGAAGATTAATCCAATCGGCTTCCGTCTCGGTATCAACCGGACCTGGGACAGCCGCTGGTTCGCGGACAACGCCGAATACGGCCAGCTTCTTCACGAAGACCTGAAGATCCGCGCTTACCTGATGGAAGAGCTCAAGGCTGCCGGCATTGCCAAGGTGGTTATCGAGCGTCCGCACAAGAAGTGCCGCGTCACGATCCACTCTGCTCGTCCGGGCCTGATCATCGGCAAGAAGGGCGCTGACATCGAGAAGCTCCGCAAGAAGCTTTCCGAGATGACCAGCTCTGAAACGCACCTCAACATCGTTGAAGTGCGCAAGCCGGAAGTCGACGCAACGCTCGTTGCTCAGTCGATTGCCCAGCAGCTCGAGCGCCGCGTGGCTTTCCGCCGTGCGATGAAGCGCGCTGTTCAGTCGGCCATGCGTCTTGGCGCCGAAGGCATCAAGATCACCTGCGCCGGCCGTCTCGGTGGCGCCGAAATCGCTCGTACCGAATGGTACCGCGAAGGTCGCGTTCCGCTGCACACGCTGCGTGCGGACATCGACTACGGCACGGCTGAAGCGGAAACCGCTTTCGGTATCTGCGGCATCAAGGTCTGGATCTTCAAGGGCGAAATCCTTGAGCACGATCCGATGGCTTCCGAGCGTCGCGCGATCGAAAGTGACAACCAGGGCCCGGCAGGCCGTGATCGCGACCGTGGCGATCGTGACCGCCGTCGTGAAAACGCGTAACATTCGCGTTTGGCAGCCAATATCGGAGAAGTAAAAAAATGTTGCAGCCAAAGCGTACGAAGTATCGCAAGCAGTTCAAGGGCCGCATCAAGGGCGTAGCCAAGGGCGGATCTGATCTCGCTTTCGGTGAATTCGGCCTTAAGGCTCAGGAACCCAACCGCGTGAATGCACGCGAGATCGAAGCGGCCCGCCGCGCGATCACGCGTCACATGAAGCGCGCCGGCCGCGTCTGGATCCGTGTGTTCCCTGACGTTCCGGTTACCGCCAAGCCGACGGAAGTCCGCATGGGTAAGGGTAAGGGTTCGGTCGAATACTGGGCATGCAAGGTCAAGCCCGGCCGAATGATGTTTGAGATCGATGGTGTCAGCGAAGAACTTGCCCGTGAGGCACTTCGTCTTGGCGCTGCCAAGCTCTCTGTCAAGACGCGCTTCGTGCAGCGTATCGCAGAGTAAGGAGTGAACTCATGAAAGCTGTAGATGTTCGCGCCCTGAGCGCCGATCAACTCAACGAAGAGCTCGCCAAGCTGAAGAAGGAGCAGTTCAACCTGCGCTTCCAGAAGGCAACCGGCCAGCTCGAGAAGTCTTCGCGTATCAACGAAGTCCGCAAGGACATCGCACGCGTCAAAACCATTGCCCGCCAGAAGGCGGCAGAAGCCAAGGCCTAAGGACCAGAAAATATGCCGAAACGCATTCTGCAGGGCACTGTTGTCAGCGACAAGAACGACAAGACCGTCGTCGTACGGGTCGAGCGCCGCTTTGCGCACCCGATCCTCCAGAAGACCGTCCGTCGCTCGAAGAAGTACAAGGCGCATGACGAAAACAACCAGTACAAGGTTGGTGACGTCGTTTCCATCGAGGAATGCGCGCCGATCTCGAAGGATAAGCGCTGGACGGTAGTCGCCGCCCACGCTTGATTTCAGCAGGTTTTGACGCCAAGACCCTTGCGTCTTGGGAAAATACCTGTATGAAGCACGCAATTGAAGCAGGGGAACGCTCGATTCCGGGCGTTCTTTTGCTTTGAGATGAGCACTATAAGCCGGGCGAGGGGGTTTCGACCCAACCGGCCTGGTAACAACAAGAAGGCGACCTGACATGATTCAGATGCAAACAAACCTCGACGTGGCGGATAATTCCGGCGCACGTCGTGTCATGTGCATCAAGGTGCTGGGCGGCTCCAAGCGCAAGTATGCGTCGGTCGGCGACATCATTGTCGTTTCGATCAAGGAAGCCATTCCGCGCGGCCGCGTAAAGAAGGGTGATGTCATGAAGGCTGTTGTCGTTCGCACTGCGAAGGACATCCGCCGTCCGGATGGCTCTGTCATCCGTTTTGACACCAACGCAGCCGTTCTTATCGATAACAAGAAAGAGCCGATCGGCACCCGTATCTTCGGACCGGTTCCGCGCGAACTTCGCGCCAAGAACCACATGAAGATCATCTCGCTGGCTCCAGAAGTACTCTAAGGGAGCGTTAAGAGATGCAAAAGATCCGTAAAGGCGACAAAGTCGTCGTTCTCACCGGTAAGGACAAGGGTCGTACCGGCGAAGTCGTACAGGTAATGCCGAAGGAAGACCGGGCTGTCGTGCGTGGCGTAAACATGGTGAAGCGTCACCAGCGCCAGACCCAGAGCCAGGAAGCCGGCATCATCAACAAGGAAGCCTCGATCCATCTTTCGAACATCGCGATTGCCGATCCGAAGGATGGCAAGCCGACCCGCGTCGGTTTCAAGATCGATGGCGACAAGAAGGTCCGCGTGGCCAAGCGTTCGGGAGTAGTGATCGATGGCTAAGTCCGCTTACGAGCCGCGGCTCAAGAAGGAATATGTCGAGCGCATTCGTGCGGCTATGCAGGAGAAGTTCTCCTACGCCAACGAAATGCAGATCCCGCGCCTCGACAAGATCGTCATCAACATGGGTGTTGGCGAATCGACGGGCGACTCCAAGAAGCCGACCGTTGCTGCTGCCGACCTCGCAGCGATTGCTGGCCAGAAGCCGGTAATCACCCGCGCTCGCAACTCCATCGCAGGCTTCAAGCTTCGCGAAGGCATGCCGATTGGTGCCAAGGTTACCCTGCGCGGCGTTCGGATGTTTGAGTTCCTCGATCGTCTCGTGAACATCGCTCTTCCGCGCGTTCGCGACTTCCGTGGCCTCAACCCGAAGTCCTTTGACGGACGTGGCAACTTCGCCATGGGCGTCAAGGAACACATTGTGTTCCCTGAGATCAACTACGACAAGGTTGATCAGATGTGGGGCATGGACATCATCGTTTGCACGACGGCTACTAACGACGACGAAGCTCGTGCTCTGCTCGCAGAGTTCAACTTCCCGTTCCGTCAGTAATCCGTAACGACAAGCGTAAAGAAGGATAACTTTAATGGCGAAAACGAGCGCAGTTGAAAAGAACAAGCGCCGCCGCAAATTGGTTGCCTCGCAGGCTGCAAAGCGTGCCGCTCTGAAGGCGACCATCATGAACCAGTCTCTGCCGATTGAAGAGCGGTTCAAGGCAACCATCAAGCTGGCAGGCCTGCCGCGCGATGGATCCAAGACCCGCATCCGCAACCGTTGCGAAGTTACCGGCCGTCCGCGCGCCTTCTATCGTAAACTTCGTATGTCGCGTATTGCGCTTCGCGAACTGGGCAACCTCGGCAAGGTGCCGGGTATTGTCAAGTCGAGCTGGTAAGGAGACGGGCACATGGCAATGACTGATCCGCTGGGCGATATGCTCACCCGTATCCGTAACGGCGCGGCTCGCCGCAAGTCGAGCGTTTCCACGCCGGCTTCGAAGCTCCGTGCACGTGTTCTGGATGTTCTTCAGGCTGAAGGCTACATCCGCGGGTACTCTGAAGTCGTATTCGGCAACGGCAAGGCCGAGCTGAACATCGAACTGAAGTACTACGAAGGCGCTTCCGTGATCCGTGAGATCGGCCGCGTTTCCAAGCCGGGCCGCCGAGTTTATGTCTCGGTTAAGTCCATTCCGCAGGTCGCGAACGGCCTCGGCATCACCATCCTTTCGACCCCGAAGGGCGTGATGGCCGATCATCAGGCACGCGAACAGAATGTTGGTGGCGAGATCCTTTGCTCCGTCTTCTAATTGAAGACGGTAGCAAGTTCTCCATAGCGAACAGACAGGTATAAAAATGTCTCGTATCGGTAAGAAGCCCGTTCAGGTTCCGGCAGGCGTCACGGCAAGCGTTGATGGCCAGAAGGTAACGGCGAAGGGCCCGAAGGGCGAACTGTTCTTCGTTGCAAACGACGAAGTCTCGGTAAAGCTCGAAGAAAATGCGGTTGTTGTACAGCCGCTCAGCCAGAGCAAGGATGCTCGTTCGAAGTGGGGCATGTCCCGCACGATGATCGAGAACATCTTCAAGGGCGTCAAGGACGGTTACGAGCGCAAGCTCGAAATCAACGGCGTTGGTTATCGTGCGTCGATGCAGGGCAAGAACCTGCAGCTGGCGCTCGGCTTCAGCCACGACGTCGTCTACCAGACGCCGGAAGGCATCACGATTGCTGTTCCGAAGCCGACCGAAATCATCGTGTCCGGCATCAACAAGCAGCAGGTCGGCCAGGTTGCCGCGGAAATCCGCGAATACCGTGGCCCCGAGCCCTACAAGGGCAAGGGCGTCAAGTATGCCGAAGAGCGGATTGTCCGCAAAGAAGGCAAGAAGAAGTAAGGATCACGCGAAATGGCTAGCAGGAAAGATACTCTTGTGCGTCGCGCCAACCGCGTGCGCCGTCAAATCAAGGCGGTCGCCAATGGCCGTCCGCGCCTGTCGGTTCATCGCTCGTCGAAGAACATCTACGTACAGGTCATCGACGACGTGGCCGGCAAGACGCTTGCGTCTGCCTCCACCCTCGATACCGATCTGCGTTCGTCGTTGAAGACGGGCGCTGACACGGCAGCTGCTGCTGCCGTCGGCAAGCTCATCGCTGAGCGCGCCGTAAAGGCTGGCGTCAAGGACGTTGTCTTTGATCGTGGCGCCTTCATCTATCACGGCCGCATCAAGGCTTTGGCCGATGCTGCCCGTGAAGGTGGTCTGAACTTCTGATCGGTTGCCAGGCGGGCGTTGCGCCTGCCTGGCACTCTCATAGGTTTCCGGTCGCATCCGATCCATCGGACGGGGGCGACTTTTGTCAATCTGCCGATTGCACCCGGAAAAGAAAAAGGAAAAGGACAATGGCACAGGAAAGAAAGGGTTCTCGCGAAGATCGCCAGAACCGCGAAGAGCGCGACAGCGAATTTGTCGATAAGCTCGTAGCAATTAACCGCGTCGCCAAGGTGGTGAAGGGCGGTCGTCGTTTTGGTTTCGCCGCTCTCGTCGTCGTTGGCGACCAGAAGGGCCGCGTTGGCTTCGGTCATGGCAAGGCACGCGAAGTGCCGGAAGCCATCCGCAAGGCAACCGAAGCCGCAAAGCGCGACCTGATTTTCGTCCCGCTGCGTGGTGGTCGTACCCTGCATCACGACGTTCACGGCCGTCATGGCGCCGGCAAGGTGCTGCTGCGTTCGGCCAAGGCCGGTACCGGTATCATCGCTGGTGGCCCGATGCGCGCCGTCTTCGAAACGCTCGGCGTTCATGACGTCGTTGCCAAGTCGACCGGTTCGTCGAACCCCTACAACATGGTTCGCGCAACGTTCGACGCCCTCAAGAACCAGATGCACCCGAAGGACATCGCAGCTCAGCGCGGCATGAAGTACGCCACGCTCCAGGCTCGTCGTGTTGCCTCCGGCGCTGCTTCCGAAGAATAAGGGAGCTGACAGATGGCTAAGAAAGAAGTCGCAGCGAAGACCGTTACCGTCGAGCAGATCGGTAGCCCCATTCGCCGTCCGGCCGTACAGCGTCAGACGCTGATCGGCCTGGGCCTCAACAAGATGCACCGGGTTCGCACGCTGGAAGACACTCCGTCTGTCCGCGGCATGATCCGGACCGTCCAGCACCTCGTTCGCGTCGTCGACGAGAAGTGAGGGGGATAAGCTCATGAAACTGAATGAAATCAAGGACAACGAAGGCTCGACCCACAGCCGTAAGCGTCTTGGCCGTGGTATCGGCTCGGGCTCCGGCAAGACCGCCGGTCGCGGTGTGAAGGGTCAGAAGGCTCGTTCGGGCGTTGCGATCAACGGCTTCGAAGGCGGCCAGATGCCGATCTACCGTCGTCTGCCGAAGCGCGGCTTCAACAACATCTTCGCTTCGGAGTTTGTTGTCGTGTCGCTCGGCCGTATCCAGACGGCAATCGACGCCAAGAAGCTCGACGGCTCCAAGACCGTTGACGCAGCTGCCCTCAAGGCTGCCGGCGTCATCCGTCGCGAAAAGGACGGCGTCCGCGTTCTGGCCGACGGCGAACTGAAGGCGAAGGTTTCGCTCGAAGTTGCCGGCGCTTCCAAGTCTGCGATCGAAAAGATCGAAAAGGCTGGCGGCTCGATCAAGCTGCTCGCAGCGGCTGCTGAATAATATTATTGATGAGCCGCCCGGGGTGCTTCACTCCGGGCGGTTTTGCTCCCATATGTGAGCCTCACGTCCGCAAGCGCGAATCGCTCGCCGCGGCGGACATAGCGGAAACCACGGTGAGGCATCCGATTGCAGACACAATCGCCTCGCGTCCGGTTTTCAAGACGAAAAGTTAGTCCTTCCGGAACGGACCGGGTATTCCCGCTGATTCCGAGATTTGGTACGCGGAGAATTGCATGGCTTCTGCAGCGGAACAGCTCGCCTCGAACCTGAATTTCTCGACTTTCGCCAAGGCGGAAGATCTGAAGAAACGGCTCTGGTTCACGCTTGGTGCGCTTCTGGTTTACCGTCTTGGCACCTATATCCCGCTGCCCGGTCTTAACCCGGAAGCGTTTGCCCAGGCATTCCGCGGCCAGAGCGGCGGCATCCTCGGCCTCTTCAACATGTTTTCGGGCGGTGCAGTTGAGCGCATGGCGATCTTCGCGCTCGGCATCATGCCCTATATCTCTGCGTCGATCATCGTTCAGCTGATGACCTCTGTCGTTCCGGCACTGGAACAGCTGAAGAAGGAAGGCGAGCAGGGCCGCAAGATCATCAACCAGTACACCCGTTACGGCACGGTACTTCTCGGCACGGCGCAAGCTTACGCCATCGCGGTCGGCCTCGAGAGCGGCAACGGCCTCGTTAACGATCCGGGTTGGTTCTTCCGTATTTCGACCGTCATTTCTCTGCTTGGCGGCACCATGTTCCTGATGTGGCTCGGTGAGCAGATCACCTCGCGCGGCATCGGCAATGGCATCTCGCTGATCATTTTCGCCGGTATCGTCGCCCATTTGCCGACGGCTCTGGCCGGCACGCTCGAACTCGGCCGCACCGGCGCACTGTCGACCCCGCTGATCCTCGCGATCATCGTCATGGTCGTCGGCGTCATCGCGCTCATCGTGTTCGTCGAGCGCGCCCAGCGGCGGCTTCTGATCCAGTATCCGAAGCGCCAGGTCGGCAACCGCATGTTCCAGGGCGACACCTCGCACCTGCCGCTGAAGCTCAATACCTCGGGCGTCATCCCGGCAATCTTTGCGTCATCGCTGCTGCTTCTGCCGGCAACGCTTGCAGGCTTTGCCAATACCGCGACGCTGCCGGGCTGGGCGACCACCGTTGTTGGCGCGCTCGCGCACGGCAAGCCGCTCTACATGGTGCTCTACGGTGCGATGATCGCGTTCTTCGCCTTCTTCTATACGGCGATCGTATTCAATCCGAAGGACACGGCCGACAATCTGAAGAAGCACGGCGGCTTCATTCCGGGCATTCGTCCGGGCGAGCGTACCGCGGAATACATCGATTATGTCCTGACGCGCATCACCGTGATCGGTGCGGCCTATCTGATCTTCGTCTGCATTCTGCCGGAAGTTCTGATCGCTCAGACCGGCGTGCCGTTCTACCTTGGTGGTACGTCGCTTTTGATTGTTGTCAGCGTCACCCTTGATACGGTAGCACAGATCCAGGGCCACCTCATCGCACAGCAATATGAGGGGCTGATCAAGAAGTCGAAGCTGCGCGGAGGAAAGAGGGGACGATGAGACTGATTTTTTTGGGACCGCCGGGCGCTGGCAAGGGGACACAGGCCAAGCTTCTGACGGAGAGATACGGCATTCCGCAGCTTTCCACAGGAGATATGCTGCGGGCGGCCGTCGCCCAGGCGACCGAGGTCGGCAAGCGTGCCAAGGCGGTCATGGATGCCGGTCAGCTGGTATCCGATGAGATCGTCAACGAAATCGTGTCGGATCGCATCGACCAGCCGGACTGTGCGAAGGGGTTCATCCTCGACGGTTACCCGCGCACGGTTCCGCAGGCGATCGCGCTCGGCAAGATGCTCGAGGGCAAGGGCCTGAAGCTCGATGCCGTAATCGAGCTCAAGGTCGACGAGGCAGCCCTTGTAAAGCGGATGGAGAATCGCGTAGCGGAAACCATCGCAGCTGGCGGCACCGTTCGTTCGGACGACAATCCGGAAGCCTTCAAGCGCCGGTTGACCGAGTACCGCGAAAAGACGGCGCCGCTCTCCGAGCACTACGCCGGAACGGGGCAGCTCAGAACGGTCGATGGCATGGCGGAAGTGAACACCGTCACCGCCGAGATCGAGAAGATTCTGGCTTAGACACTGGTCTTTGCCGAAAAGGAACTGCCGGGGAGTTGACTTTTCCGGCCGATTCCGCCAAAGACAGCGCCAACTCGCGACATGAGAGCGGTCGGCGCGGTCTTCAAAGAAAATGAAGTCCGGGTACGGTCGTTTTTGACGTGTCTCGAACCTCAATCAACGTGCGGCTCTTCGAGGTCGCGTAACGAAGCACCTATTGCCGGATGGCAACTGGAACGCAAGGAGAATAGACGTGGCACGTATCGCTGGCGTCAACATCCCGACGGCAAAGCGCGTAGTTATTGCGCTGACCTACATTCACGGGATCGGCCCGAAATTCGCACAGGAAATCATCGAGAAGGTCGGTATCCCGGCTGATCGTCGCGTGCATCAGCTGACGGACGCTGAAGTCCTGCAGATCCGCGAAACGATCGACCGCGACTACCAGGTCGAAGGTGACCTGCGTCGCGAGACCTCGATGAACATCAAGCGCCTGATGGACCTCGGCTGCTACCGCGGCCTGCGTCACCGTCGTGGCCTTCCGGTTCGCGGTCAGCGCACCCACACCAACGCTCGCACCCGCAAGGGTCCGGCGAAGGCGATTGCCGGTAAGAAGAAGTAATTTCCCGAAAAGGGAGATTGGGAGGCTGGTGTCAAACACCGGCCTCCTTTTGCAGTTTGGAAGGGCGTTCGCCTGACCTTTGTTCGGCCGATCCGGCCGGGCGATATGTTCGCAGGGCGATACTTCGTCCTGCGGGAAGTGAAGATGCAGGGCAGGGGACGTCAAATCCTTTTCCCGGTGGAGCCGCTGGAATTACGGCGGTGCAGAGATCTAAGAAAGGGATCCTATGGCCAAGGAAGCCACCCGCGTTCGCCGTCGCGAACGCAAGAACATCACGTCTGGCGTTGCGCACGTCAATTCGTCGTTCAACAACACCATGATCACCATCACCGACGCACAGGGCAACGCGATTGCCTGGTCGTCTGCCGGTGCCAAGGGTTTCAAGGGCTCGCGTAAGTCGACCCCGTTTGCCGCACAGATCGCCGCTGAAGACTGCGCCAAGAAGGCTCAGGAACACGGCATGAAGTCGCTGGAAGTCGAAGTTTGCGGTCCGGGTTCCGGCCGTGAATCCGCTCTTCGCGCGCTGCAGGCTGCGGGCTTCATGATCACCTCGATCCGCGATGTGACCCCGATCCCGCACAACGGCTGCCGCCCGCGCAAGAAGCGCCGCGTCTGATCATATGCATTCAACATGCCGGTGAGGGCGCAGACGCGCGCTCCCGGTCTTCGGGGCTCGGTTGTCACGATTGGATGGTGGCAACGAACGGAAGGCAGAAAACATGATCCAGAAGAATTGGCAGGAACTGATCAAGCCGAACAAGGTGGAGTTCGTCTCCTCCGGCCGCACCAAGGCAACGCTGGTTGCGGAACCGCTTGAACGCGGCTTCGGTCTGACGCTCGGCAACGCGCTTCGCCGCGTGCTGCTGTCGTCTCTGCGCGGTGCTGCTGTCACCGCAGTGCAGATCGACGGCGTCCTGCACGAGTTCTCCTCTATCCCGGGCGTCCGGGAAGATGTGACGGACATCGTGCTCAACATCAAGGAAATCGCCATCAAGATGGATGGCGACGACGCAAAGCGCATGGTTGTGCGCAAGCAGGGTCCGGGCGTTGTAACCGCCGGTGACATCCAGACGGTTGGCGATATCGAAATCCTCAACCCGAACCATGTGATCTGCACCCTCGACGAGGGCGCCGAGATCCGCATGGAGTTCACCGTCAACAACGGCAAGGGCTACGTTCCGGCAGATCGCAACCGTTCGGAAGATGCTCCGATCGGCCTGATCCCGGTCGATAGCCTGTACTCGCCGGTCAAGAAAGTGTCCTACAAGGTGGAAAACACCCGCGAAGGCCAGGTTCTTGACTATGACAAGCTGACGATGTCCATCGAGACGGACGGCTCCGTCACCGGTGAAGATGCGATCGCATTTGCGGCCCGCATCCTTCAGGACCAGCTGTCGGTCTTCGTCAATTTCGACGAGCCGCAGAAGGAAGCAGAGGAAGAGGCAGTTACCGAACTCGCCTTCAACCCGGCGCTTCTCAAGAAGGTCGACGAACTGGAACTTTCGGTCCGTTCGGCCAACTGCCTGAAGAACGACAACATCGTCTACATCGGCGACCTCATTCAGAAGACCGAAGCAGAAATGCTCCGCACGCCGAATTTTGGTCGCAAGTCGCTGAACGAAATCAAGGAAGTTCTCGCTTCCATGGGCCTGCACCTCGGCATGGAAGTGCCGTCCTGGCCGCCTGAGAACATCGAAGATCTCGCCAAGCGTTACGAAGACCAATACTAACCATTAGACTGCGGGCGAATGCCTGCAAGTGAAGGAGAATAGCCATGCGCCACGGTAAAGCCGGCCGCAAGCTGAATAGAACCGCCAGCCACCGCAAGGCGATGTTTGCCAACATGGCAGCTTCGCTGATCGAACACGAGCAGATCGTTACGACCCTGCCGAAGGCTAAGGAAATCCGCCCGATCGTCGAGAAGCTCGTCACGCTCGGCAAGCGCGGTGACCTGCATGCTCGCCGCCAGGCGATCTCGCAGATCCGCGACGCCGCTGTCGTTGCCAAGCTGTTCGACACGATCGCATCGCGTTACGCCACCCGCAACGGCGGCTACCTGCGCATCATGAAGGCTGGCTTCCGTCACGGCGACAACGCCGCGCTCGCCGTCATCGAATTCGTTGACCGCGACGTCTCGGCAAAGGGCGCGAAGGATCTCGCCCGCGTTGCTGCAGAAGCTGAAGCTGCCGAAGCAGCCTAAGCCGATCGAAGGCAGAAAATTGAAGCGGCCGGGTGTTCGTCACCCGGCCGCTTTTTCTTTGGGCGTATTTTTCGTTTGCCCCATCGTTTGAGCGCACGCCTGACAGCGCGCCCGCTCAGGCGCCGTTTCGTTGACATGCGATCGGGGGTCATTGTTCAGGCTGGGACGAAGAACGCCTAGGCGCTTTCGGTAGCGGTCCTCGCCGGCGCGTTGGCGGCCTGGCGCTTACGCCGAAGATAGGATTTGCGCACCAGCCGCCAGGCGAGCAACGCCGCAACGAGCCCGAGATAAAGCAGCTGTTCGGGGCCGACGACCTTCACCGACATCGAGAAATGCAGGGTGCCGGCGGCGGCGATCACATAGGCCAGGCGGTGAAGTTTGTTCCACCGCGCACCGAGCCTGCGGATCGACCAGTTGTTGGACGTGAGCGCCAGCGGGATCAGCATGACGAGCGCGGCCATGCCGATAGTGATGAAGGGGCGGCGGGCGATATCGGCCAGTATGCTCGGAAAGTTTAGCCGCTGATCGAGCAGCATGTAGGCGAGGAAGTGCATCAGCACGTAATAGAACGCCAGCAGTCCCAAGGCCCGGCGGTAGCGCAGCCAGTTGATGCCGAAGAGGTCGCGGATCGGCGAGATCGCCAACGTCGCGACGAGGAAACGCAGCGCCCAGAGGCCGAGCAGGTGTTCGAATTCCTTGACCGGGTTTCCGGGCAGTTGGCCCGTAGCGCCGAGATAGAATGCGTAGGCTGCCGGCAGCAACCCGAGGCCGTAGAGCGCCCAGACCGAGGCTGAATGATAACGCTTTGCAAGGGTGGGCAGGCGGGCCATGATCAGTAGTTCGCCCTGAGATCCATGCCGGCATAAAGGCCGGCCACCTCGTCGGCATAGCCGTTGAAGGGCAGGGTGTCGCGCCGGTTGGAGCCGAAAAAGCCGCCACCGCCGATGCGGTTTTCCGTTGCCTGGCTCCAGCGGGGATGATCGACCGCCGGATTGACGTTGGCAAAGAAGCCGTACTCGTTCGGCGCCGAGAGGTTCCAGGTCGAGGGCGGCTGTGTTTCCGTCAGGGAAATGCGCACGATCGACTTGATCCCCTTGAAGCCGTATTTCCAGGGAGTGACCAGCCGAACCGGCGCGCCGTTCTGGTTGGGAAGCGTCTTGCCGTAGACGCCGACGGACAGAAGTGTCAGCGGGTGACGGGCCTCGTCGAGCCTCAACCCCTCGCGATAGGGCCAGGGCAGCGGCTGGAAGAAACCGGATTGACCCGGCATTTCGGACGGCCGCACCACGGTCTCGAACGAGACATATTTGGCGCTGCCGAGCGGCTCGACCTTGTCGAGCAGCGCCGAGAGCTGAAACCCGGTCCAGGGGATCACCATCGACCAGGCCTCGACACAGCGCATGCGGTAGACGCGCTCTTCGATCGGCAACGCCAAGAGCTCCTCGAGCCCGAATTCCTTCGGCTTGCCGACGAGGCCATCGACCTTCACGGTCCATGGCGTCGGCTTGAAGCTGTTCGAGTTGGCCGCAGGGTCGCCCTTGCCGGTCCCGAACTCATAGAAATTGTTGTAGCTGGTGACGTCTGCCTCGGGCGTCAGGTCCTCGTCGACGGTGTATTTGCCCTTGGGCGCGCTGAGTGCGGCCGCGAGCCCCGTACCGCTTCCCGCAAGCAGCACGCCGCCGGCGGCAGCCCCGAGGAAGGTGCGGCGGTTGAAAAAGATGGCCTCCGGGGTGATTTCGGAGGAAACGATTCGCGGCGGGCGGTAAGATGGCATGGTCTTTTCCGAAGTGATTTATGAGCCTTGTCTTGTATGAACTCAGCAGACTTTCGATCACCGTGAAAGGGGTTGCGAACCACGTTTTCGTGCGTAGCGCGTGAAGCCGGCGACTTTGCGTATCCTGCGCCAACATTTGCCTTTTTTCCCGCGAAATCCTATCTGAACGTAGCCGCGACGAATAGGAGAATGCTTTACATGATCGTAGGTCGAAGAGCGCTTGTTTCGCTCGTCATCGCTGTTTCTCTCGCCTGTCCGGCATTGGCCCAAGAGGCCAAGAGCGTTCCGCAGTCGCGGACTGAAATGCAGCTTTCTTTTGCCCCCCTCGTCAAGCAGACGGCGAACGCCGTCGTCAACGTCTATGCCGAACGGGTGGTCGAGCGCCGGTCGATTTTCTCCGGCGATCCCTTCTTCGAGGAGTTCTTTGGCCAACGTATGCCGAACCGTTCGGAGAAGCAGTCTTCGCTGGGTTCCGGCGTGATCGTCGGCAAGAACGGCATCGTGGTGACCAACAACCACGTCATTGAGGGCGCTGACGATATCAAGGTGGCGCTGGCCGACGGCCGCGAGTTTCCTTGCAAGATCGTGCTCAAGGACGACCGGCTCGACCTCGCGGTTCTGAAGATCCAGTCGGACGGTCCCTTCGATATCGTGCCGCTTGGTGATTCCGATGCGGTCGAGGTCGGCGACCTCGTGCTCGCGATCGGCAACCCCTTCGGCGTCGGCCAGACGGTAACGAGCGGCATCGTTTCGGCGCTTGCGCGCAACCAGGTCTCGTCGGGTGACTTCGGCTTCTTCATCCAGACGGATGCGGCGATCAATCCGGGCAATTCCGGCGGCGGCCTCATCGACATGAACGGCCAGCTCATCGGCATCAACACCGCGATCTTCTCCAAGGGCGGCGGTTCGAACGGCGTCGGCTTTGCCATCCCCGCCAATCTGGTGAAGGTTTTCGTCGCGTCGGCCGAAGGCGGCAACGGCGCGTTCGTACGTCCGTTCATCGGCGCGAGCTTCGAGCCGGTCACTTCGGAAGTGGCTGAGGCCCTCGGCCTCAACCGCGCCCGCGGTGCGCTGGTGACCGCTGTCGTGGCGGGCGGCCCGGCCGAACAGGCGGGGATCAAGCCCGGCCAGGTGATCACTGCCGTCAACGGCATCGAGGTCGAACATCCCGATGCCCTCGGCTATCGCCTGACGACGGTCGGTATCGGCCACGAGGCGCGGGTCACCGTATCGGAAAACGGCAAGCAGCGGGAAGTGACGCTCAAGCTCGACCGGGCGCCGGAGACCTCGCCGCGCGACGAACGGCTCATCGAAGGGCGCAACCCCTTCGCCGGCGCAGTCGTCGCCAACCTGTCGCCGCGCCTTGCCGACGAGTTGCGCATGTCGACCTCGCTGCAGGGCGTCGTCGTCATGCAGGTCAACCGCGGCTCGCCCGCCGCCCGCATCGGCCTCGAGCCGAAGGATATCGTGCGGTCGGTCAACGGCACGGCGATCGACACGTCGAAGACGCTGGAACAGGTCATGGCCGACGATGCCTCCTTCTGGCGCGTCGAGATCGAGCGTGACGGCCAACTCATCCGTCAGTTCTTCCGATGAGCGACCTGTTCACCGCCCACGAGCCACCGGAAATGGCGTCGGCAAGGCCACTTGCCGACCGGCTTCGCCCGCGAACGCTTGCCGAAGTCACCGGTCAGGATCACCTGACCGGTGAGGACGGCGTGCTGTCTCGGATGATTGCATCGGGTTCGCTTGGGTCGATGATCTTCTGGGGGCCGCCCGGAACGGGCAAGACGACGGTGGCGCGGCTGCTTTCGGGGGAGGCGGGGCTTGCCTTCGAGCAGATCTCGGCGATCTTCTCCGGCGTCGCCGATCTCAAGAAGGTGTTCGAGGCGGCGCGGGCAAGGCGCATGTCCGGTCGCCAGACGCTGCTCTTCGTCGACGAGATCCACCGTTTCAATCGGGCGCAGCAGGATAGCTTCCTGCCTGTCATGGAAGACGGAACCGTGATCCTCGTCGGTGCAACGACGGAAAACCCATCCTTTGAACTCAACGCCGCTCTTTTGTCGCGCGCCCGGGTGCTGACGTTCAAGCCGCACGGCGAAGACAGCATCGAGGAACTGCTGTCGCGAGCCGAAGAGACCGAGGGCAAGAAACTGCCGCTCGATGCGGATGCGCGCGCCAGCCTCATCCGCATGGCCGACGGCGATGGCCGCGCTGCGCTGACACTGGCCGA
The DNA here is from genome assembly GCF_044769565.1 of Ensifer sp. NPDC090286. Classification (NCBI taxonomy): domain Bacteria; kingdom Pseudomonadati; phylum Pseudomonadota; class Alphaproteobacteria; order Hyphomicrobiales; family Rhizobiaceae; genus Ensifer; species Ensifer sp. NPDC090286. Next base: position 349,533 of record NZ_JBIVYF010000001.1, read on the forward strand.
AGAAGTCTGGCGCGCCGCGCGGCGCAACGAGATCTTCGATGCGGCAGCGCTGCAGAACATCGTCCAGCGCCGGGCGCCGGTCTATGACAAGGGCCAGGATGGCCACTACAATCTGATCTCGGCCTTGCACAAGTCTGTGCGCGGCTCGGATCCGGATGCAGCACTCTATTATCTCTGCCGCATGTTTGATGCCGGCGAGGATCCGCTCTATCTTGGGCGGCGGCTGGTGCGCATGGCGGTCGAGGACATCGGCCTTGCCGACCCGCAGGCGCTGGTGATCTGCAACGCCGCCAAGGATGCCTACGACTATCTCGGGTCACCCGAGGGCGAACTGGCGCTTGCCGAGGCTTGCGTCTATCTCGCGACCGCGCCGAAATCGAACGGCGTCTACACCGCCTACAAGGCGGCGATGCGGGCGGCGAAGGAAAACGGCTCGCTGCTGCCACCGAAACATATCCTCAACGCTCCGACGAAACTGATGAAGGGCGAGGGTTACGGTGACGGCTACCGCTACGACCATGACGAGCCGGACGCCTTTTCCGGCCAGGACTATTTTCCCGAGAAGATGGGGCGCAGGACCTTCTATGATCCGCCGGAACGCGGTTTCGAGCGTGAGATCCGTAAGCGGCTGGAATGGTGGTCGAAACTCCGCCGGGAGCGCAACGCTCCATAGAGCGCCACCTGCAGAACCTCGGCGCCCCCACGCGTTTTGATGGTTTCAACGGCTGCGTGAAATGGTTTAGCTTTGCCGCGGACGCAAGGCTGATTTGCCCATGACCGCCTTGCCGGCGTAACTGGAGTGTGAGATAGAACCCGCGTTGCAGACGGCTGCACGGTTCGCATAGGCGATACCGAACATCCGCGGGGACGGCCTCGCTCCAAACTTTAGGAGTTTGATATGGCCTGGTTCCTTCTTCTGCTTGCCGGTATTCTCGAAATCGGCTGGGCAATTGGTCTCAAATACACGGATGGTTTTACGCGGGTCACACCGACGATCCTGACCGTTGGCTCGATGATCCTCAGCATCGCGCTGCTCGGTCTCGCCGTGCGCACCCTGCCGCTCGGTACGGCTTACGCTGTCTGGACCGGCATCGGCACCGTCGGCACTGTGATCCTCGGCATCTTCCTGTTTGCCGAGCCGGCAACCTTCGTTCGCCTCGGCTGCATCGCGCTCATCGTCAGCGGTATCGCCGGCCTGAAGCTGGCCGCCTAACGTTACGGCTCTCCGCTCTCGTTACGTTAATGTACGAGTTGCCTTGGCGCTAAAATCTTGAACAAAAGAAACGGGCTGCGCGTCGGAAGACACGCAGCCCGTTTCTTTTGTTCCGTTGATCCGGGTTCGTTAGCGCAGGGCGTCAAGAACCGCGGCGACCGCCTGCATTTCCTGCCAGCGGTTCTCACGGCGGCGGAAGGCTTCCTCGTCGGTTCCCCAATGCTCGATCTGCCAGTCCTCGTCGACATGCGCAGCCGTCCAGGCTTCTTCGGCTGTCAGACGGCCGGAAGCGAAGGCGAGTGCCAGCAGGGCAGAACCGGTCAGGCTCGTCACCGTGTGGACGCAGGTGAGGCCGAGCGGGGTCGCGAAGGCTCGCAGCCCTTCGGCATAGGCGGAAAGCGCTTCCTCCGGCTGCTCCTGATGGATCACGCCTTCGGCGAGGATGAAGCGGGCGCCCAGCGTCTGCTGCGCCCAGTCGAGCACCGGGTTCCAGATCTCGTTCTGGCGCGCGACGAGGCCTTCCGGGCTGTCGGCGCGATAGCAGAGCATGTCCGTTCCGGCAAAGCGAAGGATATCGTCGAAAACCGAGCGCTGGTCCTTGGCGACGCCGTCAAGTGCGGTGTTGACGATACGCGTGATCGGCATCTTGCCGGGATCGATGACCTCTGCCTGCGCATCCCATTCGGCGGCGAGCATGTCTGCGAGCTTGCGCGTCGGCACGGCGAGCGGCTGCTTTGCCGGCGTGCGCACGGTGCGGCCGTCAAGCAGCACGGCGTGCGTATCGCCTTCCGCGGCCGCGACGCTGACGTCCTTGTAGAAGCGCTTCGGCAACGGCTTCAGCATCTGGATTTGTGCGCGGCGGACCGGATCCTCGTGGCTCATCGCACCGCTGAGTTCGTCGCGAATATCAGGCATGATTGTTTTCCATCCATTCAATGATGTCGGCCGGCGTCCGGGCAACGAAATCCGCGCCCGCCTCGATGAGGTCGGGAACGGAAGCATAGCCCCAGGCAACGCCGATGGCGGCAGCGCCTGCGGCCTTGGCCATCTGCATGTCATAGATCGCATCGCCGATGACGACAGTATCCTTCGCATCAATGCCGGCTTCAAAGCAGCATTCCGTCACCATGGCCGGGTGCGGCTTGGAGGGGCAGTCGTCGGCGGTCCGCGATACGAAAAAGACGCTGTCGAAGCCGTGGGTCTCGGCGATATGGGTCAAACCGCGCCGCGACTTGCCGGTCACCGCGCCGATCAGCAGCGCGTCGCGCGAGGACAACGTCTGCATCATATCGGCAATGCCGGGAAACAACAGTTCCTGAAAGCTGCCTTCGCCGCGCACCCCGGCAAAGATCGATTTGTAATGTGCCGTCATCGCCAGCGCCTGATCGTCGACATGTTCGCGGCCGAGCAGGCGCGCAATGGCGATGTCGAGGGTCAGGCCGATGATGCTCTTGGTTGCCGAGAGGGGCGGGCGCTCGAGATCAAACGCCTCGAACGTGCGCGCCATCACTTCATGGATCAGGCCACCGCTATCGACCAGCGTGCCGTCACAATCGAAAAGTGCCAGTTTCATCAATCGTCCTCGCCAGGCTCGTTCTCTTCGAAGCCCAGCAGGTTCCAGCTCTGGACCATGTGCGGTGGCAGCGGTGCGGTCACGCGTAGGCGGCCACCGTCCGGGTGAGGAATATCGATATGGCGCGCGTGCAGATGCAGGCGGTTCTGCATGCCGCCGGGCAGGCTCCAGTTGATGTCGGCATCGAAATACTTGGGGTCGCCGAGGATCGGGTGTCCGATGTGCAGCGCATGGACGCGAAGCTGGTGGGTGCGGCCGGTATAGGGCTCCATCTCCAGCCAGGCGAGGTTCTGTGCAGCCTGTTCGCGAATACGGTAGTAGGAAATGGCGTGGTCGGCACCGTCTTCGCCATGCTTGGCGATGCGCATGCGGTCGCCGTCCGGCGTCTGCTCCTTGACGAGCCAGGTCGAGATCCGGTCCTCGCGCTTGCGCGGAACGCCCTTGACCAGCGCCCAGTAGGTCTTCTTGGTGTCGCGCTCGCGGAAGGCGGCGGTCAGCTTCTGCGCCGCACCCCTGGTGCGGGCAATCACCAGCACGCCTGAGGTGTCGCGGTCGAGCCGGTGGACGAGACGCGGTTTTTCGCCCTTCTGGTTTGTCCAGGCCTCGAGCATCTTGTCGATATGCCGGTTGACGCCCGAGCCGCCCTGAACGGCAAGGCCGGCCGGCTTGTTGAGCACGATCACCTTTGCGTCTTCGTGCAGCACCATGCGCGACAGCAGCTCGCCGTCCGGCGAATTTCTGAGGTCGCGGCCGGCGATCGGCCCGGTCTTGACTTCCTTGGGATCGACCCCGAGCGGCGGAATACGGATCGTCTGGCCGGGCTGGATCCGCGTGTCGGATTTGGCGCGGGCACCATCGACGCGGACCTGGCCCGAGCGCAGCAGCTTCTGCAGCGGGCCGAAGCCCAGTCCCGGAAAATGCACCTTGAACCAGCGATCCAGGCGCATGCCTGCCTCGTCACCGTCCACCTGCCTGTGTTCTATGCCTGCCATTTGAGCGAACCTGCCTTCTGTTTGGTCGCAGCGTCGCGCGTCGGTCCGAAGCCCCTGCGTTGGGATGACGCAAAAGAGGAAGCTTCAGGCGCGCAAGGGCTGCCGCAATATTCTCGGTGCTGCATGATAATGGCCTCGAAGCGACAACGGTCGAAGGACAATGCAGCAATGCGCCGCGTGTCCCCTGGATACGCAGCGCCTGTAAGACGAGCCTTTAGACTATTGCGCGCATGAGAGCCAGCCCGCTGAAGACCGCGAGGATCGAAAGCGCGACACTGGCGATGACATAGACGGCCGAGAGCATGACATCACCGCGCTCGAAGAGCGTGATCGCGTCCAGCGAGAAGGCGGAAAAGGTGGTGTAACCGCCGAGGACGCCGGTGATGAGGAAGACACGCATGTCCGGCGAGGCGCCGAACTTGCGCATGATCACTTCGGCCAGCACGCCGATCAGGAACGAGCCCGTTATATTGACCCCAAACGTGCCCCAGGGAAAACCGGATCCCAAGCGGTGAACGGCCCAGAGACCGACGAGATAGCGCAGCATCGAGCCGATCGCGCCGCCGGCGCCAACGAGGAGAAGATGGGTCATCAGTCGCTCCGGGTCAAAATTGACGGCGCAATTCCGCGAAACCGGTTTCCGTCCGGAATTGCGCCCTTCGGGGATCAGGCCAGCCGCTCGGCATGCCAGCGGAGATGATCGTCCATGAAAGTCGAGATGAAATAGTAGGAATGGTCGTAGCGTTCGTGCATCCGCAGCGTCAAATCGATGCCGGTGCCCTTGACCGCGTCCTCGAACAGCCAGGGGCGCAGGCCGTTTTCAAGGAAGCTGTCCGCCTTGCCCTGATCGATCAGGAACTCGGGGAAGCGCGCACCGTCCTTGACGAGCGCGCAGGCGTCATATTGGCGCCAGTCGGCGCGGTCCGCGCCCAGATACTTCTCGAAGGCGCCGGTCGACCAGTCGGCGGTCGAAGGTTCGACAATCGGGGCGAAGGCCGAGCAGCTCTTGAAACGGTCCGGGTTCTTGAGCGCGATGGTCATGGCGCCGTGACCGCCCATCGAATGGCCGAAAATGCCCTGGCGGCTCATGTCCATGCGGAAGTGCTGGCTGACGAAGGCGGGCAGTTCCTCGGTGATGTAGCTGTACATCTGGTAGTGCTCGGCCCAGGGCGTTTCGGTGGCATCGAGATAGAAGCCTGCTCCCTTGCCCATCTGCCAGTTCGTCAGCTCGTCGGGAACATCCGTGCCGCGCGGGCTGGTATCCGGGCAGACGACGATCAGCCCGAGCTCGGCGGCCATGCGCCGGTATTCGCCTTTCTCCATGACGTTCGCATGCGTACAGGTAAGGCCGGAGAGATACCACAGCACCGGCCGCGGTTCGCTGATCGCCTGCGGCGGCACGAAGACGGCGAAGGTCATCTCGCCCTTGCAGGCCTCGGACTCGTGCGAAAAGACGCCCTGCATGCCGCCGAAGGCGGTGTTTTGCGAAAGGACTTTCATGGGATGCTCCTTGGATAAAGATGCTCAGCCGGCTAGCTGCACGGCCGCGTTGACGGCGGCGGCGACGAGCACGGTGTTGAAGAAGAACGAAACGATGGCGTGCATCAGGTTGATGCGCCGCATGGCGGTCGTGGTGATGGCGACGTCGGATGTTTGCGCCGTCATGCCGATGACGAAGGAAAAATAGAGAAAGTCGTATCCGCCGGGCTCCGGCGTGCCTGGAAATTCGAGGCCGCGGGCCGGCTCTGCCGTCTGCTGGTCCTGGTTCGCGATCCAATAGGCATGGGCATAGTGCATGGCCGCCATCATGTGGATCGTTGCCCAGCCGAGCACGACGGAGGCGAAGGCGAGGCCGAGCGCCAGCGCCGAGCCGGACTTCTCGCCGTTCAGCGCGAAAAACAGGGAGATGAGCGAACTCGCTGCTGCCCCGAACGTCACCAGCAGGATCACGACCTCGGGCTCGTCGGTGTTTCTGGCATGGGTCTTCAGATGCCGGCCGGTCATTATTCGCAGTCGCCGCCAGCACATGACGAGATAAACGCAGAAAAAGGTGATCGCAGCCCCTTCAAGGGCGAAACGCTGCGCCACGAACCAGAGGACAGGCACGCTTGCGAGCGCGCACAGAATGGCGGTGTAAAACGGCCAATGCCTGAGCTTAGTCGTCGTTGCCATGCTAGTGCCCCTGCGGTTGCGGGCCCCTTGATCCCGCCCGTTGCGCGGTCATTTTTTCGACTGCCGCGCGAGTCGGTCAAGGGTTTCGAGGAAAGCGGATCGATCGCGCGGCGTAAAGGCGGCGTTGTAGCCCTTGCTTTCGCCGGTCTCGCGCAGGTGCTGTCCGAGATCGCGCATCGCAGAGGCCATGCCGATATTGCCCTTGTCGAAGACCCGGCCGGAGGGGCCGGTGACGAGCGCACCGGCGGCAACGCAGCGAACGGCAAGCGGCACGTCGGCGGTAACGACGATATCGCCCTCATGCGCCCGTTCGGCGATCCAGTTGTCGGCCGCGTCGAAACCTGCCGAGACGATGACATTGTGTACCATCGGGTCGCGCGAAGGGCGCAGGCCCGAATTGGCGACCAAGGTCACCTCGATCCCGTGGCGCTCGGCCACTTTCAGGATTTCGGTTTTCACCGGGCAGGCGTCTGCGTCGACATAGATCATCTTGAATCAACTTCTCAACGGGACTGAAAAAGGCGCCGGAAATCAATCGTCTCCGGCGCCTCTTTGAATCAAAATAACAGCTTAGTAGAGAACGACCGAGCGGATGCTCTCGCCCGAATGCATCAGTTCGAAGCCCTTGTTGATGTCTTCGAGCGGCATGGTGTGGGTGATCATCGGATCGATCTGGATCTTGCCCTCCATGTACCAGTCGACGATCTTCGGCACATCGGTTCGCCCGCGTGCGCCACCAAAGGCGGTGCCCATCCAGGTGCGGCCGGTAACCAGCTGGAACGGACGGGTGGAGATTTCCTGGCCGGCGCCGGCAACGCCGATGACGACCGACTTGCCCCAGCCGCGATGCGAGGCTTCGAGCGCCTGGCGCATCACCTTGGTATTGCCGGTGCAGTCGAAGGTGTAGTCGGCGCCGCCGATCTGGTCGGCTCCACGCTTGGTCATATTGACGAGGTAAGGCACGATGTCGTCGCCGACTTCCTTCGGGTTGACGAAGTGGGTCATGCCGAAGCGTTCGCCCCAGGCCTTCTTGTCGTTGTTGAGGTCGACGCCGATGATCATGTCGGCGCCGGCAAGACGCAGGCCCTGGATGACGTTAAGCCCGATGCCGCCGAGACCGAAGACGATCGCGGTTGCGCCCATCTCCACTTGTGCGGTGTTAATGACCGCCCCGATGCCGGTCGTCACACCGCAGCCGATGTAGCAGATCTTGTCGAACGGCGCGTCCGGGTTGACCTTGGCAACCGCGATCTCCGGCAGAACCGTGTAGTTGGCGAAGGTCGAGCAGCCCATGTAGTGGTGGATCTTGTCCTTGCCGATCGAGAAGCGCGAGGTGCCGTCCGGCATCAGGCCTTGCCCCTGCGTCGAGCGGATGGCGGTGCAGAGATTGGTCTTGCGCGACAGGCACGACGGGCAGGAGCGGCACTCGGGCGTGTAGAGCGGAATGACGTGGTCGCCCTTCTTCACCGAGGTCACACCCGGGCCGACGTCGACGACGATGCCAGCACCCTCATGGCCGAGGATCGCCGGGAACAGGCCTTCTGGGTCCGCACCCGACAGCGTGAAATCGTCGGTGTGGCAGATGCCTGTGGCCTTTACCTCGATCAGGACTTCGCCGGCCCGCGGGCCTTCGAGCTGAACCGTCATGATCTCAAGCGGCTTGCCTGCCTGAACGGCAACGGCGGCGCGTACATCCATCTATTTTCTCCTTGGACTGAAATGATTTCGGGCCGCCAGAACGGCGGCCCCACGTGGAATCGCAATGGGTTATCGAATGTTCTGTTGAACGCGATTGAGTTCCATCTCAAGTGCGGCGATCGCCTTGCCGGTCTGTTCGTGCAGCTTCTTGACGAGGGCGAGCTGCTCGCGCAGGCCGTCCTTCTCGTCGTCAGCGTCGGCATCCGGTGCGCGGCCGAGCCCGGCGATCAGCCAGGCTGGAGTGACGCCAAGTACGCCTGCGAGCATGAACAGCCGATTGGTGCGAGGTTCGGCCCGATCCCGTTCCCAGGCCGCGATCGTCTCCGTGCGCACACCGAGTTGGTCGGCCAGTTCCTTGGCGCTGAGATTGGCGGCGTCGCGCGCCCTCCAGATGCGCCCTCCCAGCGTATCACCGTCGCTGGTGTCGCGCAGGCGGGCAATCATCGTTTCGGTGGACAAGCGCATGGACATCTCCTTTGCCACGGTCACGTTCAAAGGTCCCGGGCCTTGGCGGCTGATGGCCGACCTTGAGGTTCGGGGCGGAAGATTGTCGTGAGCTTATAGGCATTTGGGCCGCGAGGGACCACCCCGAAGCGCCAAAAACACCGCCAATTGCGGCTAGGGCGCGGATAGTTCTTTTCCCGTCGCATCTTCGGCCGTTGAAAACCAAGGCATAGGCTCTAATCTGCGGCGGCCACAGGAGCATGCCCCATGACAGATGCCCGAACCGCGACCACCGAACACACCGATACGGTGATGCAGGGCGTCGCCATCATGCTCTTTGCGATGGTCATCCTGCCCGGCATGGACGTGATTGCGAAATACATGGCCGTCTATGAAGGCATGTCGCCGGGGCAGGTGACCTTCTACCGCTTCTTCTTCCAACTGGTGGCGACGCTACCGTTGCTGCTTGGCGCCGGCGGCCTGCAGGCGCTGAGAGCAAAGCGGCCCTTCGCCAATCTGCTGCGCGGCGTGCTGCTGGCGACCGCGGCCTTGTTCTTCTTCATATCGGTGAAGTACATGCCGCTTGCCGACACCTTCGCCATCTACTTCGTCGAACCCTTCATCCTGACTTGCCTTTCGGCAGTGTTCCTCAAGGAAAAAGTGGGTTGGCGGCGCTGGCTTGCCATCGTTGTCGGTTTCGGCGGAGCGATGATCGTCATCCAGCCGAGCTTTGCCGCTTTCGGCCTAACCGCGCTGTTGCCGGTTGCCTGCGCCTTTGTCTTTGCCTGCTATCTGCTGCTCAACCGCGCTGTCGGCACCGGCGACTCGCCGCTGACGATGCAGACGATTGCCGGCATCGGCGGCACATTGACGATGGCACTGGTGATCCTGATCGGCAACGGCATGGGCAGCGCCGATTTCGTGCCGTCGCTGCCGAAGTCGCCGCTTGGCTGGATGCTGGTGGTTATTCTCGGCGCGCTCTCCGGCTACGGCCACCTGCTGGTCGTCAAGGCGTTCCGGGCAGCACCCGTCTCGCTGCTGGCGCCGTTCCACTACTTCGAGATCGTCACGGCGACGGCGCTCGGTTATCTCATCTTCGGAGATTTCCCGTCGCTCTCGAAATGGCTCGGCATCGCCATCATCGTCGGCTCCGGCCTGTTCATCATCTGGCGCGAGCGGCAGGCAGGACGTCGGGCGACAAGTTGAGCGGGCTTATGCCGCGTCGTTCGTCGTCGGGCCGAACACGGTCTCGAACGCTTCGCGCAGGCGGATGTCGACATCCGGCATCATCACCGGCAGGCCAAGGTCGACGAGGCTGGTGACGCCATAACCGCGGATGCCGCAGGGCACGATACCGCCGAAATGGTCGAGGTCCGGATCGACGTTGAGCGCAAAGCCGTGGAAGCTCACCCACTTGCGCAGGCGGATGCCGATCGCGGCGATCTTGTCTTCCGACATCGAGCCGTCGGGCAGGGCGGGCTTTTCCGGGCGCCGCACCCAGACACCGACCCGGTCTTCGCGCCGCTCGCCGCGGACATTCATCGAATCGAGCGTGGAGATGACGACGCTTTCGAGTGCCGCGACGAAGGCGCGGACGTCCTGCTTCCGGCGCTTGAGGTCGAGCATCACATAAACGACGCGCTGGCCCGGGCCATGATAGGTGTATTCGCCGCCCCGGCCGGTGGCAAAGACCGGAAAACGGTCGGGCATGACGAGATCGGCGGCGTCCGCGCTGGTGCCGGCCGTATAGAGCGGCGGGTGCTCGACCAGCCAGACCAGTTCATCCGCGGTGCCGGCGGCAATCGCGGCGGCTTCCTGCTCCATCAGCTCGACGGCCTGCGGATAATCGACCAGTTCGGAGGCAATCCGCCAGCGAACCGGGGGTGATTCCGGAGGGGCAAACATGTCCTGGCTCAGATTTTCGCGCTGCATTCGCTCGGCATTCCTGTTTTTTAGAGCCTGTACATGGGATGGCGCGCGGCAAGAGTCCAGCGTTTCCGGGGCTCCTCGGGCGGGCTGTTGAAATAGTTTCGTTTCCCGTCAAATTTCTGTCGTGATCCTCTTGTGCCCCCAAGGGGCTTTTGCTACATGCAGCCCCGTCGACGCAAGTCGGCCCTACCACGATGCGGTCGTGGCGGAATTGGTAGACGCGCAGCGTTGAGGTCGCTGTGGGGCAACCCGTGGAAGTTCGAGTCTTCTCGACCGCACCAAAAAAACCCGGCTTCGGCCGGGTTTTTTGTTTTTAATCTTGGTGTTAGCCAAATTGGGATTTCTGCCTGGGCGCAACCGGTGCATCCCTTTGCCTTCCTGCCCACATCAAGCATTCGAATAGGGGTGTGTCGGCTGTCGCTCATCTTGCGCGCGCACACCGAGGGAATTGCCGACGATCCCGTTGTGGCGAGAGCAAGCCTCGAAAGGCGTCTGGAAGATCCCATCGCTGGTCTGAAATACAGCCGCTGAACACCACCTTTTCCCGCCGCATTGAGAATGCCTCTCCGGTCCGTCACCATCGTTCATTTTGTCCACAGCCATCCCTTGTGCACTCTAGGGGCTTTTGCTACATGCAGCCGCGCCGGCGCAAGTCGGCCCTACCACGATGCGGTCGTGGCGGAATTGGTAGACGCGCAGCGTTGAGGTCGCTGTGGGGCAACCCGTGGAAGTTCGAGTCTTCTCGACCGCACCAAATACCCGGCTTCGGCCGGGTTTTTTGTTTCAAATCCATATTTAGCTTTCCCGGTTCTAGCGCGCATTGGTCGCCGGAATCGTGATGCCGTGCGGTAATCCGAATCTTGCTCGTCTCGCGCTGAGCAGCCGACAGCTCTCTCTGTCCATGGCAGGCAGAAAATGGCTTGGGTCGCCCTTTGGTGCTAGGATTTTCAGGGCGGTTCGACATGAAAGGTGGCACGCCCGCCACGCGTGTCGAGGCCTTGGCGATGTGGGAGGTTCCTTTGTCCGGCGATCTCAAGACTAGTGCCGATGCAATCCTCAATGCCGCGGTTCGTTCCGCCGATGGCGTGCCAGGCGTTGTCGCGATCGCGACGGATCGACAGGGCAATTTTTACGAGGGCACGGCCGGAACGTGCTCTTTGGCTGGCGCGACGGATATGACGGCCGACAGCGTCTTTGCGATCTTCTCGATGACGAAGGCGATCACGGCGACGGCCTGCCTGCAATTGGTCGAGGAGGGCAGCCTCGATCTCGACGCTCCCGCCAAGCAGTACGCGCCCGAAATCGGCAGGCTGCAGGTGATCGAGGGTTTTGATCCCGCGGGGAATCCGAAACTCCGCGCACCCAAGCGGGACATCACCACGCGCATGCTGCTGCTGCATACGGCGGGTTTTGGCTATGACTTTTTCAACGAGACCTATGCCCGGTTGGCGCGTCAGCATGGGCAGCCAAGCGTGATCACCGCATCCCACGCATCGATCCGGACGCCTTTGCTCTTCGACCCCGGCGACGACTGGGAATATGGGAGTAGCCTGGACTGGGCCGGGCAGGTCGTTGAGGGCATCACCGGCAAGCGGCTTGGCGTCGTGATGGCGGAACGCATCCTCCAACCGCTTGGCATGGAGGACACCGGCTTTGTCATGACACCGTCCATGACCTCCCGTGTGGTCACACTACATCAAAGGGACGATGCCGGCCGATTGTCGCCGCGGCCTGATTTCAGGCTCCCGCAAGACCCGGAGGTCCAGATGGGCGGGCACGGTCTCTATTCGACGGCTGTCGACTACGCCAAATTTATCCGCATGTGGCTCAACGCCGGGATGTCTCCCGGCGGTCGCGTGCTGAAGGCCGAAACCGTCGAAATGGCGGAAAGGAACGGCCTTGGAGAAAAGAAGATCAAGAGGCTCCCGGGGGTGATCAAAAGCCTGTCGCACGACGCAGAATTTTTCCCCGGCATGTCGAAGTCCTGGGGGATAAGCTTCATGATCAACGATGAAGCAGCGCCGACGGGGAGGCCAGCCGGCGCATTGGCCTGGGCGGGGCTTGCAAACCTCTATTATTGGATAGACCGGAAAAACGGTCTCGGTGGCCTGTGGGCAACACAGATACTGCCCTTTGCCGATCCAGCTTCGTTCGGGAGCTATCTCGAATTCGAAACGGCGGTTTACGCGGCTCGAAATTGATGGCGGCGACGGGCGACAGAGGTCGCTGCGCCCGGCGCCGCTCATTCGTGTCAGTTGTTGCCGGCAGGTCCGCTCTGGTCCATGCGGCGGCGGACGAGCTTGTAGGTGCGGTCGGGCTGGACTTCATAGGTCTCGTAGACCATCTGGCCCTCATACATGAAGCGGTTCTGGACCATGGCCCCGGGTGACGCTTGTGTCTTTCTGTTGGCAGCGTTTTCGCCATAGGTCAGGCTCTGGGGCAGGGGCTCGAGATTTTGCTGGGCGCTGTTGCAGCCGGCAAGCGCGAGGAGGCCGATGACGGCGAGATAGGTCGATTTCATGGTTCGGTCCTTGGTGACTATGATTTGACGTTGCGGGCAGGGAACCGGTGCGCTAAGCGCGCGCCTGCTCCCTGGTCAGCTTTTCGAACTTCTTGATGGCGCGATCGCGCTTCAGGCGCGAGAGCCGTTGTGTCCAGAAGATGCCGTCGAGCTGGTCTATTTCGTGCTGCAGGCAGATGGCCATGAAGCCGTCGGCTTCCTCCTCGATCGTCTCGCCGCGAAGCGTCTGGTAGCGGACGCGAACGGCGTTCGGGCGCTCGACTTCCTCCAGGATGCCCGGCATCGATACGCTGCCTTCGGTGTGGGTCGCCTTCTCGTCGCTGTGCCAGATGATTTCCGGATTGACGAAGGTTCTGGCGCCGCTGTCGCGATCGAGTTCGATCACCGTCACGCGCTCCAGGATGCCGATATGCGGCGCCGTGATGCCGACGCCGGGGGCGGCCCGCATCGTGTCGAGAAGGTCTGCGGCCAGCGCCTCGAGTGCCGGGTCGAACCGGGTGATCGTCTCCGCCTTCCGCGTCAGCAGCGGATTGGGAAAGCGGACAATGGGGCGAATGGCCATCAGATCTTCCTTGGCGACGCCAAATGCGTATTGCGCTGCCGATATCTCGACTGAAGTGCTAGCCGATCGCGCGAGCGATGTCGACTGTGTCGAGATGCAGCCGGTTTTTCATGTATTTGCAACAGCTTGAATAAATCTGTTGTTGCGGCTCGCCGGGTGGTATCTGTGCTGTGGACCTCGGCAGGGCTTTGCGCTAGCAGGCTGTAAGGCTCAAATTCCCGTCCGTGGCGGCGGGTGAGGTCCAGGCAACCGTCAGTGGACGCATTCTTTCCGGCTTGCGAGGTGGGCGGCCGGGAAGCAGCAAATCGTTTCGAGGGCGCGCATGAGCAATACTGGCGACGAAGACCGCGGCTCGGAAGACGTTAAGGCCTTTGACGGCTCGGACATTTATGCCGACGACGGTTCTATCCGCTCCGATTTTCTCATGCATGTCGGCGCGGCAATCGCCGATCGCGATACGATCTACCTGCGCCAGCATGTCGCCGGCCTGCACTCGTCGGAAATGGGCGACCTGCTCGAGGCCATCCAGCCCGATCAGCGGCTGGCACTGGTTTCGCTGCTCGGCAAGGAGTTCGACCTTTCGGCGCTGACGGAGGTCGACGAGGCAATCCGTCTCGATATCGTCGAGCACATGCCGAACGAACAGATCGCCGAGGCCATCGGCGAGATGGATTCGGACGATGCGGTCTACATTCTGGAAGACCTGGAGCAGGAAGACCAGGACGAGATCCTGGCGAAGCTGCCGTTTACCGAACGGGTTCGCCTCCGCCGCTCGCTGGATTATCCCGAAAGCACGGCCGGTCGGCGCATGCAGACCGAGTTCGTGGCGGTGCCGCCGTTCTGGACCGTTGGGCAGACGATCGACTACATGCGCGAAGACGAGGACTTGCCGGAGAGTTTCACGCAGATCTTCGTGATCGACCCGACCTTCAAGCTGCTCGGCGCGATGGACCTCGACCGCATCCTCAGAACCAAGCGGTCGGTCAAGGTCGACGCGATCATGCACGACACTAGCCATGCCATTCCGGCCGAGATGGACCAGGAAGAGGCGGCCCAGCTGTTCGAGCAATACGACCTTCTTTCCGCGGCCGTGGTCGACGACAATGGCCGGCTCGTCGGCGTGCTCACCATCGACGACGTCGTCGACGTCATTCAGGAAGAAGCCGAAGAAGACTTGCTGCGCCTGAGCGGCGTCGGCGACGAAGAACTTTCGGACTCCGTCGGGGAGGCATCGCGCTCACGCGTGCCGTGGCTGTTCATCAATTCGATGACCGCCTGCATCTCCGCTTCGGTCATCGGCCTCTTCGATGCGACGATCCAGCACATCGTGGCGCTCGCCATCCTGATGCCGATCGTTGCGGGCATGGGCGGCAATGCCGGTTCGCAGACGATGACTGTCACGGTGCGCGCGCTCGCAACCCGGGGTCTCGACATTCACAACGCCCCGCGCATCATCCGGCGTGAAGCCGGCGTCGGGCTGCTCAACGGCATGATCTTCGGCACGCTGATCGGCCTTCTTGCCGGTCTCTGGTTTCAGGACCCGAACATCGGCGGCATCATTGCGACTGCGATGCTGATCAACATGATGGCTGCCGCCCTTGGCGGCATCCTCGTGCCACTCTGCCTCGATCGCTTCGGCGCCGACCCGGCGGTCTCTTCCGCCGTCTTCGTGACGGCCATTACCGATATCACCGGCTTCTTCAGCTTTCTCGGCATCGCCACCTGGTGGTTCCACGTCACGTAACGCTGCGTGTTGTTTGACTTTTACGTCAAGGTCAACGATAGTGCATGTGCAGGAACACATGGAATGGCAGCGTGAATAAATACTATAGCATCACCGAATTGACGCGGGAATTCGGCATTTCCACCCGAACGCTGCGCTTCTATGAGGACGAGGGCCTCATCCATCCGGAGCGCCGTGGCCGCACGCGCCTGTTCCGGCCGGCTGACCGGCGGCTCATCCAGGAGATCCTGCGCGGACGGCGCATCGGCTTCACCATCGCCGAGATCCGTGAAATCATTCAGGTCTACAAGGACCCGCCTGGCGAGCTCGGCCAGCTTCAGCTGTTGATGTCGCGCGTCGAGGAAAAGCGCGAAGAGCTGCGCCAGAAGCGCAAGGACATCGACGATACGTTGACGGAACTCGACAATGTCGAGGAGGCATGCCTGACGCGTCTGGCCGAAATCGGCGTCGGCACCTGAAGGTTCGCTGGTTTATCTCTGGATATTTTCAAGGGTAGCGTTCGCGCTGCCCTTTTTGCTGCGCGCAGCCGCGCCTGGGCTCAGATCCAGCGGCTGGTGTGCCGGCAGTAGCGCTCGAACTCGAAACCGAAGCGCGACAGCAGATGTCGCTCCTCGTTGCGGATGGCAAGGAGCGTCGTCAGCATGACCGCTGTGATCGCCGTGATGAAGAACCAGGGATTGAGCGTCGCCAGACCAAAGCCGATCATCATCAAGGTGTAGCCGAGATAGATCGGGTTGCGTGTGAAGCGGAACGGCCCGTAGGTGACGAGGCAGGTTGCCGACCGAGAGGGAAGGACGGCGGTGTGGCGGTCGAGCAGCGTCTTGACCGCCCAGAGATCGAGCCAGACGGCGACGACCATCAGGATGCCGCCGCTGATCCAGGGAAACCAACCGTGGCCATGGGCGACGGGAATGGGAAAATGTCGCGCCAGGATGAGCGCCGCAAGAGTGGCGACCCCGTAGAGCAGGGCCGGCCATGGGAAGTTCAGCGGCTTGGCACGATAGGCATTCATGTCCTAGTCCCCTGATTGCACGTTCATTGTGCATTGCTGTGCGATTCGCGCAATGCGTTCATCGGTGCTGACGTTGATCTCTCCCCTGTTCAGACTGTCGAACAGGTTCTGTTCCACCAGACGGTCGAGCGTGCAGCCGCAGAAGCTGTCGCACGGCACAGCCGGATTGCCCTGGTTGCAGGCCGCAACGCAATTGCTGCGATAGGCTTCCTTGGGATCCGGCAGTGTCGGCGGAGAGATCAGCGAGAAGAGATAGACCAGTCCGATGAGCACGGGCTGGTGAATGAGGTATATGGCCAGACTGTGACGGCTGCCGAAGACGAGGGCCGTCATCCACAGCCGCCCCTTGCCATCTGTGGAAGGCCGGCTTGCGAGCGCGGACACCAGCCGCGCGTGGAAGAGCTTGGCGGTACCTAGGCCGAGCAGGAACGGCCCGAGCCACGGCAACAGCGGCACGTAGTCGTTGGAGCGCGGTAGCGTTTCCGACAGGCCGACCCACCAGAGCCAGGGGGCATCGAAGATCGGCGATCGCAGATAGAACGGGGCTGCGATGGCGGCGGCGGCTGCAACGAAGGAAACGACGGCAGGAAGCCTGAGGAAGATCAGGCCGACCAGACTTGCCGCGGCGATCGCATGCAGGATGCCGAAGAAGATGAACGTGTCCGGGAAGGCGAAATAGGTGGCAATCGTGATCAGCGCTGCGGCACCGGCAATCTTGGCGAAACGGCGCAGGAACGCGTCGATGCGGATCGTCGGCCATTGCCCGAGCACGAGGCTGTAGCCGGCAAGAAACAGGAAGCTGCTGGCAATCAGCCGCGCAAAGATCTTCCAGCCGCCGGTGCCGGCGGTGCCTGCCGCGACATAGCCGAAGAACTCAAGGTCCCAGACGAAGTGATAGGTCGCCATGGCAAGCAGTGCCACACCGCGCGCGACATCGATGAAGGCGAGCCGCCTGCCTGTCGGTTTCGCGGGGGTCTCTGCTGCCGGTGCGGTCACATGGATATCGGACATGGGCATTCGCCATCCTGTTGGCGTGGGGAAGAGTGGCAGGCCTGGCTTGCGCCAGGCACGCGTCCTTGATTGCTGATGGAACGTTGTGGCTGCAAGTCGCTGCCGTTCGGCGCGCCGGGCGCGCGGATCGTCAGGGTGTCGCGTCCTGGAGGAGCGCGGACCGCGCTTCCGAGAAGAACTGTCTGCGGGTCAAGACGAAAATGACGAAGACGGTGAGCGCCACGAACACATAGGGACTGATGAACCAGCCGAGATAGCCGATCGACAGGAAGATCGCCCGGAGACCGGCGTTGAAATGCTTGGCGGCGAGCACGTTCATCCGGATCGCCCGCTCGGCTGCCTTTTCCGCCGCGTGCCGATCCCGCTGCATGTCGGCGGTCATCGGGATGCCGCCCATCAGGATCGAGCAATAGTTGAACAGCCGGTAGGACCAGCCGAACTTGAAGAAGGAGTAGCCGAACAGGCAGGTGAGGCCGCCGACCTTCAGCTCGAAGGCCGTGCGGCCGCCATGGAAGACATAGGGCATGTCGGCAAAGATCATCTGCGCCTGTTCGGTCGCGCCGAGCAGCGCGAAGCAGCCGCCGAGCGCGAAAATGGTGGTCGAGGCGAAGAAGGCGGTTCCGGCCTGCAGGCCCGCGATGATCTGCGTATCGATCATCTTCAGGTCGCGGTTCAGCGAATTGCGGATCCAGCGGCCGCGGTGCTCGTTCATGAGGCGGGTGAGACTCACGCGTTTGAAGCCGCGGGTGCCATCGGTCGCCCAGCTGAAACCCGCCCAAAGCAGGATAAACACGACAAGTGCTATGTAATCTTCGAAGGTCATACACGTGTTTTTGGCATGGCTTTTGGAAATTGCAAGGTGGCCGGCGCGGCGTCTGAATCGGCGACGCGTCAACTACTGTGATGAAAATGCGGCGGAATTTCTCTTCGCCTCTGCCGGGGAATTGAGGGGTTTTCACCAGGATCGTGTTGAGGAGCGCCGAAGCGGGACACTTTTCCGCCACATTCCCCCATTGCGCATTTACGCTTTCTTCAATATGCATGGCCCCAGACGCGGGCGCCCACTGTGCTGCCCGCGGCCGTTGAGAGTTTTTCGGAGACATCATGGACAATACAATTCAGAAGTCTTGCTGGGGCGTGACTGCTCGCGCCGTAGCTGGTTTCGCTGGCGTTCTTGTTCTTGCTTATCTTTTCGGCGGCCTTTGATATCTAGTTTCTAGACAAGTCCACTGATTGACGGCGCGGCTTCCCAAGAGCCGCGCCGTTTTTGATTCCGGGCTACGGCGCTGGAACATGCGCGGGCGACGATGTCGCATGGGTGCGATCGAATGTCGGTTGACCGCCTGAGCGCCGGCCATGGGATCGCTTAGGCTTCGTTCCTATATCTGCTGGTGAATGTCCTTAAATCGGCACCGATCTGAGGATAAAATCGTTCAGTGAATATGAGGATACGGCGCCGGTTCGCATGGACCATGAAGCGTGGTATCGAGGCAATCGTGAATGCGGCGGCGGGCGATCATGCCCGTGCGTCGCGGGTCAGTCTCCGGGGCAGGCAGCTTATGTTTCTTTCCGTCTTCGACGTGTTCAAGATTGGTATCGGGCCTTCGAGCTCGCATACGATGGGGCCGATGTCGGCCGCCAATCGCTTTCTCGATCTCATCCTTTCCGATGATTGGCCGCGTCCGTCCCACGCCACCGTCGCCGCGATCAAGGTGAGCCTGCACGGTTCGCTCGCCCATACCGGCATCGGCCATGGAACGGGCAGGGCGGTGATCCTCGGCCTGGTCGGCGAACGCCCGGATCTCGTCGATCCGGATCGCATGGATACCCTGATCGACGAAGTCGAACGCACGGGCCGCATTACGCCGCCGGGCCATCCGTCCTACGAATTCCAACCGAAGACCGATCTGATCTTCGACAAGAAGGTGCCGCTGCCCGGCCATGCCAATGGCATGTCGTTTTCCGCCTTCGACCGTGACGGCCGGCTGCTGTTGAAGCGGATCTACTATTCGATCGGCGGCGGCTTCGTCGTGACCGACACGGAACTGGAGGCCATGCGCGCCTCGAAGAACAAGGCGACGGGCGTCAAGGTGCCGTTCCCATTCTCCTCGGCACAGCAAATGCTGGATATGTCTGCGCGCTCCGGCCTGACGATCGCGCAGATGAAGCGGGCGAACGAAGAGGCGACGATGTCGCCGGACGAACTGAACGCCGGGCTCGACCGCATCTGGGGCGCGATGAGCAACTGCATCGACCGAGGCTTGAGCCAGGACGGCATCATGCCCGGCGGCCTGAAGGTTCGCCGCCGCGCCCGCTCGATCCACGACAAGCTGCAGGAAGAGTGGCGTTCCAACAAAGCCAATCCGCTGCTCGCCAACGACTGGCTGAGCGTTTACGCGATGGCGGTCAACGAGGAGAACGCTGCCGGCGGCCGCGTCGTCACCTCGCCGACCAACGGCGCCGCTGGCGTGGTGCCGGCGACGATCCGCTATTACATGCATTTCCATGACGATGCCGACCAGGAAGGCATTCGCGACTATCTGCTGACGGCTGCCGCGATCGGCGGCATCATCAAGCACAATGCCTCGATTTCCGGCGCCGAGGTCGGCTGTCAGGGCGAGGTGGGCTCGGCGTCCGCGATGGCGGCGGCCGGCCTTGCCGCCGTTATGGGCGGGACGCCGGAGCAGATCGAAAATGCCGCCGAGATCGCGCTCGAGCATCACCTCGGCATGACCTGCGATCCCGTGGCGGGCCTCGTGCAGGTGCCCTGCATCGAACGCAATGCGCTTGGCGCGGTCAAGGCGGTAACCGCCGCCTCCCTGGCGCTCAAGGGTGACGGCAAGCATTTCGTGCCGCTCGACGCCTGCATCGAGACGATGCGGCAGACGGGCGTCGACATGAACGAGAAGTACAAGGAAACCTCGACCGGCGGTCTAGCGGTCAACGTCGTCGAGTGTTGAGGCCTGCAAGCTTGCAGGCCTCGTGAAGCCCGTATGTCGGTGTATCGACCGGGCGTGTTGCAGTGATTGTGGATGAACGACGTCTGGCCGCTTGACCGCAACGGCCGGACGGGTGTTCAAAAAAGCCATGTCTCTACATCTCATAAAGCTCTGCGTTGGAGCGGAATCGATCGAGGACCTGCGCGAATGGGTTTCGCGCAAGGCGATGGCCGCCATGGCCGCCGGCCTGGAACCGCATTCGTTCCACACGACGCGCATGGTGCCCAAGCGCGTGGAGGAGTTGCTGGAAGGCGGTTCGCTCTACTGGGTGATCAAGGGCAGCGTGCAGGCGCGCCAGCCGCTCATCGGCATCGAGACCTTTACCGACGGCGAAGGCATCGGTCGCTGCAATCTGCTGCTGGGTCCGGAAGTGGTCGAGACGGAACTGCAGCCGCGCCGTGCGTTCCAGGGTTGGCGTTACCTGACCGACAAGGACGCCCCGCGCGACCTGGCGTCGCTCTCGGGCGGCGGTTCCGAGATGCCGCTCGAATTGCGGCGCGAACTGGCGGAACTCGGACTTCTCTAGAATTCCTGTGCCGCGGGTATTTTGCTGAGCCGTTTGCGATCGTGCGGCAACCAGCGTGTTCCTTGAAAGTAGTGCCCGCTTTCGCACTCTGCCGTGCGCGAAGCGGCTTCACCCAGGCCGCACCATCATCCAGCCATAAAGCAAAAAGGCGGCCGTAGCCGCCTTTCGAACTATGGATGTTCAGGTGATCCGCATCTTCAGCGGATGGCGTCGGTTCGGCGCCGTCACGTGAAGGTGGATGCCGGCGCGTGGCTGGGTCGAGCGCCAGGCACGCGCCCCGTGCGTCAAGAGCATGCCGACGAGATCGCGTGTCTTGGCCTTCGATCGATTGAGGCCGAGATCGGCGATGCGCATGGCCGCCTCGTGCAGGGGGTGCAGATTGATGCGCGACGGTTTAGCCCGTCGCCCCGGCAGCGGGGTGACACCCGGAACGTTCTCGTTCATTGCCATGTTTAACCTCGTTACGCTGTACAAATCCGAGGAAGGCGGCCGAAAAACAAACACATCCGGCCGCCAAATTTCGTCGTTACTGCTGGCTGGCCCAGCAGGAGATGCCTTTCTTCTTCAAGGCCTTGCAGGCGTTGACTGCGGAATTCTGGTCGTCGAAGCCGCCGAAGCGGGCGCGGTATACCTGGCCGAAGGCAACGGTGAACGGCTGCGCGTTGCGAAGTGCCTTGCCGCCCTTGTCCTTGGCGTTGCCGAGCAGCGTCATGGCCTGGTCCTTGTCCGGCGTGGCACCGATCTGGATCACCCAGCCCTGCGGTTGCGCCGGCATCGGCTCGGCCTTTGCGACTTCGGCGGGCTCTGCCTTGGCGGCAGCGTCTGCCTTCTTCGGCACGGAATGGGTGATCTGCGTGTCGACCATGGCTGCGGTTGCAGGCTGGCGAAGCTTCAGGCTCTGTGCGTCGAGCGTGTTGGGAACGATCTTCGGGGAAAGGACAGGGTTGTCCGATGCGCGCTTGTTGCCGGCATAGGCCATCTGCACGCTGCTGGCGCTTTCACCATTGTAGCGGAAGTCCGGAACGGGACCGGTGTTGGGCAGGTCGTGGCCCGTGGCGACGGCCGCGACGACCGGCGTCTCGGCAACGGGCGCTGCGGCTGCAACCTGGGTCTCTTCTGCCGGAACCGGAGTCGGCTTCGTCTCGGCAATCAGGTTGCCATTGCCGCGACGCGACGCGTCCGGCATGTACTTCGCGACCAGGCGGCGCATCTGCGCATCGCGGCTCGCGCCCGAGGTGCCGCCCATGACGACGGCGACGATGCTGCGACCATCAATCTGGGCCGAGGTCACGAGATTGAAGCCGGAGGCGCGGGTGTAGCCGGTCTTGATGCCGTCGACGCCGCGCACATTGCCGAGCAGGCGGTTGTGGTTGCCGATGGTCTGCTTGCCGAAGCGGAAGCTGCGGGTGGAGAAATAGTCGTAATACTGCGGGAAATGCTGGCGGAGCGCGAGACCGAGGCGGGCCTGGTCACGTGCGGTCGTGCGCTGTTCCGGATTGGGCAGGCCGTTGGCGTTGCGGTAGGTCGTGCGCGTCATGCCGAGCGCGCGCGCCTTGTTCGTCATCATCCGGGCGAAGCGCTGCTCCGAGCCGCCGAGATACTCGCCAAGCGCCGTGGAGGCGTCGTTGGCCGACCGGGTGACGAGCGAAAGGATCGCCTGTTCGACGGTGATCGACTGGCCGGCGCGCACGCCGAGCTTCGACGGCGGTTCCGCGGACGCGTTCTTCGAGAAGGGAATCTGCGTGGACTTGCTGATCCGGCCTGCTTCGAGCGCCTCGAAGGTGAGGTAGAGTGTCATCATCTTGGTGAGAGATGCCGGATAGCGCAGTTCGTCGGCGTCCTCGCCATAGAGGATCTTGCCGGTCTTGGCATCGACGACGATGCCCGAATATTTGGGGTTGGCGTAGGTCGACGCCGCAAAGCCGGGCAACACAAAGGCGACCGAGGCAATGGTGCCTGCCAGGACGACCCGCTTTACCATCTTTGAAAGAGCGCCGAATGGGCGCTTCGCGAGATCAAAAAAACCGGTTTGGGACACTACGCTGCTCTTTATTCTCATGTCATGGGGTTGTCCGGACGCCGCCTCCGGGAACGACCGTTCTCGAGACAGTATCGGCATAGCGTTACCAATCGGTTTATGATGAATGATTGGTTTCCGGAATCGGACGCATTCGTACAAAGACAATTCCGGTGTAGCGCAATGGCGCGGCGACTGCCTCGACCACATCAGTTGGACGAAATCAGGGCACGATTCGGCTTTTGATGAAAGCCGTTATCGCGTCGTCGATCTCCTTCCACCGTGGCAACAGTTTATTGGCGAAGCGGTAGAGCACCACGAGGTCCTTGCCGGCATGAATGTCGCGCTGGCAGTCGGCGCTCGTCGATATGGTTTGCGCGTCGGATTTCAGGCAGCGCACCACGTAGGGCGCCTGGTCTGTCCGCTCCGAAGTATAGAAGACTTCGCCCGCATAGCTGGAGGCAGCTTTGGTCGCGTGCAACTGTAGTCCGTTCGGCCCAGGGGACGGAGCGCCGTCGAAGACTTGCGTGTAGATCGGCTCCAGCCGGCCCGACATGTCGCGGGACATGGTGCTTTGCGAAATCTGCAGGAAGATCAGATTTTCAGGTGCATCGACGTCGTTGAAGAGGTCGCGGTTTTCGTCGCTGTAACCTTCGAGGCCCGGCCATGTCAGGTAGACGTCGACACGCCCGACGATCGAAGTGGCACGTTGCGCCTCGAAGCGGATCATGTTCGCCGGAAGCCGCAGGTGATCCTGTCCGATGAAGATATCGTAGGGCTCGCGGCTCGCAGTGTGGCCGGCGAGAGCAAGGTTTTCGCCGAACCATCTTCCGGCGAAGGCGATTGCCGCCGTTAGGGCCGCGAGCACAACGACGATCGCCGTCACCCGATAGACGAAACGGGTGGAGAGAAGTGGCCGGAGTTCCGGTTCGTCTATCCCGTTTGGAGAATTGCTCATCGTGGCCGTCCCGTCGCGTTGGCCGCGCCCAAGTCGAGTGTCGACCCCTTGGCTCGTGGCAGGCCGAACTGTGGCGGAGGCCGCTTGCCCGACGCTGGTCGAAGACGGTTAACTTTCGATGAATGCCCAATGCCTGCAGGTACCCGGGGAGGTGAGGCTGCATAAAAAAACGGCCGGTTCCGAGGGACACGGAACCGGCCGAGGCTCGGTCTGGACGGGGAAAGTAACTGACCGAGGCCCGTTGGGAAGGCGTCCGCCGGGTGGCGGTCTGCCTGTGTTTCAGATCTTACTGTGTGCGAACGCTGCCGACGGCGACGGTGCGGCCGTCCTGAAGCTTGACCCAGCGGCCGGAATGCTCGGTCGATTGGCGCTTGAGGTAGGTGTATTCGGTATCCGACCACAGCAGCACCTTGTTGCGCATGTTGTCGAGGATGAAGTCGCCGCGGTCGGTGCGAACGGTAAGGACGGCATGGCCGTCGCCATTCGGCTGCAGCACGACGGTGATCAAGAGGTCGGATGCGGAGAAGCCGCTTTCGATCAACTTGCGGCGCTTCAGAAGGACGTAGTCTTCACAATCGCCGACGGTTTCCGGATAGGACCACTTCTCTTCGACGCCATGGATTTCCATGTCGGTCATCGGGGTGATCGCCTGGTTGACGTCGTAGTTGATCTCGAGAATTTTCTGCCAGCCTTCGCGGGTCAGCACCATCGGGCCGCGATCCTTGCCATTGGAGGTGCACTCCGACGCATAGATCTTGCAGAACTCGTAGTGGCCGATCGGCGGGTTGGTCGAGCCGGTCACGACCATGTTGGCCGTAAGAGCCTGGGCTGTGCCGAAAAGGCCGCCGGTGAAAAGGACCGCAATCGCGATCAGCTTGGTGATTGTCTTGAGCATGATTGTCTCCCCGTTATGGTTCGACAATGGCACGGACGTTTTTATCGCTCGCGAACTTGCGAGCTAAAAACAAGTACAAATGAAAGTCGTATAAGAATAAAACAAGAATAGAATTTTATTTGTATTTGAATTGAATTTGAATCAAATTTTATCTATTTCAGCTTCCTTCGCAGGTGGAGAGGTGATTTGTTAAGCAATCAACCCTCTGTATTTATGTGTCTTTATGAGGGGAGGGCCGTCGGTTTTTGCAAAAGTCGCGGCGCGGGCGCGGCGGGAAGGGCGGATTTTCCGTGTCTGCCTACGGCTCTTCCGGAGACTTTTGACTTGAAATATGCGTTTTCGCTTGAATTCTGCCGGGAAAAATATTTGCAGACGGCGAACGCGTTTGCGTGTTGCGCCGCACCTGTCTCGAAATGATCCAGGCGCGGGTGCGGCGTGTCGCAGCCTGCGAAAACCGCTCCGGTTGTCGCTGCTCATCCTGTGCGTGCGGGCTACGCGGACGTAGGGCTAAGTGAGTGCGCTTCTGGCGCGTTCGCTCGGGCGCGGACAGGCGGAGCGCTTTGATGCAGGAGCGGGGGCGTTGCCGCACATGAGAAGCACGAAGACGGCTTCAGGCCGGGTGTATGGATGGCGGGACGGTCGGGCTGTGAGCCTTGCCCGATGCGGGGCGATCGGTCGCCGAACGGCGCAGGCGCGCCGTTAGAGGAATTCGGTCAGTGCCTCACGGGACTGGATACCCGAGAACTCGATGGCGCAGCCTTCCTGGAAGTGACGGACGATCCGGCCCTTCATGTTGCCGAGCAGAATGGCGGTGCCGATCGGCGGGCGGTTCTCGATGTCGACGGCGGCACCGGACAGCGAAAGGTCGATGATGCGGCAGGGGAACTTCTCTCCGGTGTCGAGCGTCAACTCGGTCACCGTCTTGCGCGGCGCAAGGCGATCGTGGCGGCGGTCTTCCGGCAGGCCGAGCTCGTGCTTGTTGGCGATCCAGGTGAGCTGGGCCGCGAGCTTCTCGCGCTTGCGCTCGGTCGCATTGAGCTGGATGACGAAAGCGCCGTCGGCGATGCGCGATACGGTCCCTTCGAGACGCCCGACATGATCGACATAGGCGATGATGCGTTCGCCCGCGCGCGGCTGGGCCGGCGAGGAAAGCAGGACGTCGCCGGGCGACATGTCGATGGCCGTGCACTCGAACTCGTCATGATTGGCAAGCATCAGCCGCCCCGCCAGATTCACGGAAACGCGCTGGAACGCACCTTCGTGGTGCGGTTTCGGAGCGGTATTCTGTGCGTGCTGAAACGAGAACATGATGACTCTGTGGCGACATAGCTTGGCTGGCGGAGATTAGCCTTTTCAAGTTAATAGAAGGTTCGTCCTCCGGTTGGTCCAGGGCGTCATCTCGGCACAGCGCTCCGGATCAGTCGCGGCGGCCGCCTTCGAGAATGCGGAGATGCCCGAACTGGCGGAATTCGCTCGAAAATGCGCCCGCGACCTGCGATTTCGCAACGGTACCGCTCGGTTGCTGGGCTTCCTCTTCGCGAAAGACGGCGGTGCGGTCGGGGTCGAGAACCTTCATGCCCGTCGCGTCGAGACACTCGATCGCGGTTGCATGCAACCAATACGGGCGAGAAAGCGGTGAGAGGGCGCCAAGGACCCGGTCGCTTTCTCCTTCGCTGGAGGCCAGCGGCAAGAGCAGGGTTTCGATGTCGACCTCGCGCGCGTCGGCGGTGCGGCCCTTGGCCGAAAGCA
This sequence comes from Ensifer sp. NPDC090286, assembly GCF_044769565.1. Taxonomy (NCBI): domain Bacteria; kingdom Pseudomonadati; phylum Pseudomonadota; class Alphaproteobacteria; order Hyphomicrobiales; family Rhizobiaceae; genus Ensifer; species Ensifer sp. NPDC090286. The sequence continues at coordinate 375,548 of NZ_JBIVYF010000001.1, forward strand.
CCAGCGGCACACGATGCGTCATGACCTGGCCGGTGATGCGGTGCGTTTTCGCCGCCTGGCTTCCGAGCCACAGCATACCGAATTGCCGCCCGCGCAGCTCCTGGCCGAAGAGGGCGCACACCTGGGTTCCCGCCAGGCGAAACGAGATGCCGGCATTGCGGTCGCGCTCGAGAATGAACAGGTTCGGCAGCAGCATTCTGATATCCGAGGGTTCAAGCTCGTCACGGCGCGGAAGCTCGCGCTTCCCGCGAATGGTGTTCCAGTATCGGAAAAGCTCCGTCGTCGTATTGCTGCGCATCGCTTCGTTCATTCCATTCCTGCGGCCCGGTGTGTCCCGGTTCGGAACAACTTCGGCCGTGCATTGCGGTTCTGAGGATTAAGGAGCGAAAACCGTGCCAGCCGGAAATTAAGGTTAACAAACGGTTTCCGTTGCAGTGGGGCGCCGCAACTGGCAGGGGAGGACATCACTTTACGAAGCGTTGTCTTCGGCACTTGAACTGGAGCTCGGATCTGAGCTTGGCGACCGTTCAGTTTTTGCTGGACGGTCTTTTTTTGTTTGCTTATGGCTGGTCGCCCCAATTCCAGTCCTAATTCCGGCGATGCCATGCCATCGCCGCGATCGAGCAGGAATGTGTGGACCGCATTGAGAGGAGAGAGCAGCAACCATGGAACGAGATCAGACGGCGACGCCACCGGAAGCAGAGCGCGAGAGCGCCGCGAGCCCGGCGCGCGAGCCGGCCTTTAATCTGCCGGCGGGGCTGACTTTCATCCTGCTGTTTCTGATCGCAATCCATGTTCTGCGAACCTACGTGCTGCCGCCGGCGATCGATCAGGAGATCATCTTCAATTTCGCCTTTCTCCCGGCGCGTTACGATCACCCTCTGGCGGAGCAGGGGCTTGCGTGGCTGTGGAGCCCCGTCACCTACTCCTTCCTGCACGGAAGCTGGGAACATCTGATCTTTAACATCTTCTGGATGGTTGCCTTCGGTGCGCCGGTGGTGCGGCGGATCGGCATGGGGCGCCTTGCCGTGTTCTGGTGCCTGTCGGCTGCGGCCGCCGTCGCGCTGCATACGGTCTTTCACTGGGGCGAGATGATCGTCGTCGTCGGTGCGTCCGGCGTAGTGTCGGGCTTCATGGGGGCTGCCGCACGCTTCGTCTTCTCGCCGAGCGGACGCATCAGCCGGCAGTTTGCCCATCTCAATCGCCGGCTCGACGTCGGTGAGGCGCTGGCCAACCGCTCGGTCGTGGTCTTCGCCGGCATCTGGTTTCTGACCAACTTCCTGATCGGCCTTGGCATGTTTACCCCGGGGGCGGCGGGCAGCGTCGCCTGGGAAGCGCATATCGGCGGCTTTCTCTTCGGCTTTCTGCTGTTCAGCCTTTTCGATCCGCGCGACTGACGGAGCGAAAGATCGGCGGACGGCGCTTGTGAGCGCTTGATTTCCCCAAGGCGCTGGCGCACCATTTGTTACGGTCGCCCGTGATCGAAAGACAGGGCGGCCCGTGTAGGCCGGGTATCGAATGCCATCCGCGTCTGAGGAGCACGCGAGACGGCTTTCGCAAGCGGCCAGGGTACAGGTTCCATCGCCCGACCGTACCGCACGTGAGATGGCTGGACCTTTCCCTGCCGACCCGGTGTTGTCGCAACGGGAGATGTGCGCATGTCAGTAAAAGCCATACTCGATGAAAAGGGCCGGAATGTCGTAACGGTCGGCCCTCAGATGACAGTCCAACAGGCTGCCATCCTCTTGCGTGACAATCATATCGGTGCGGTCGTCATCCTCGACGCGGACGATCAGATCGCAGGCATCCTCACCGAGCGCGACATTGTCGCGGCGATTGCCAAGCAGGGCTCGACCTGTCTCGAAAGACCGGTAGCAGCGGTCATGTGGCAGAATGTCTACTGCTGCACCGAGGATATGTCCGTGCAGACCCTGATGGAAATGATGAGCAAGCTGAGGGCCCGTCACCTGCCGGTCGAAAGAAACGGCCAACTCGCCGGCATCGTCTCGATCGGCGACGTGATCAAGCATCACATCCGCGCCATCGAGCACGAGACCGAACAGATCAAGGCCTATATCGCTGGCTGACGGAAAAGGGCGGCACTCCGCCGCCCTCTTAATCCCCTGGGAGCCGCGAGGCACCCTTGTGTTCATCATGGCCTATGGGCGACCGGCAAGGTGCCGCCTGCCTCAAGCTTTGTCATGCCGCAAGCGAGCCGTCAGCGAACGAGCACTTCCTGCATGCGGCGAATTTCAACCAGCCTGGCCTTTGCCTCGTGGTAGCCGCGATCGATGGCTTCGCCCGCGCGATGGAACTCCGAAAGACCGATGTCGTTGAGTTTCGGGTGCAGCGCCAGATCCGGCGGGTCGCCGGCAAGCCGGGCGCGGGAAATCCGGTCCTGAATGATGTTGAAGGCCTGGACCATGACGCTGGTCATGCCGAGGCGAGACTGGTGTGGCGCTTCCTTGGCGGGCGCATCCAGGGATTCGGCGCCGGCGCTGTGTTTGACGACGGCCGAGCGACCATAGAGATCGTAGTTGAGGTTCACCGCGACGACGAGTTGCTGTTCGTGGGCGCGGCACACCGAAACCGGAACCGGATTGACGAGCGCGCCATCGATCAGCGTGCGTCCGTTCGCCTTGATCGGTTCGAAAATGCCGGGCAGGGCATAGGACGCGCGGATGGCGGTGATCAGCGATCCCTTTTCAAGCCACACCTCGTGACCGCTGTGCACCTCTGTCGCAACCGCAATGAATGGCCTGTCGAGGCTCTCGATACTGAGACCCTCGAGATGTTCCTGCATGCGCTTGGTCAGCCGCAGGCCGCCGAAAAGACCGCCGCCGCCGATGGCGAAATCGAGCAGCCCGGCGATCCGGCGCACGGTGAGGGAGCGGGCGAAGGTTTCGAGTTCGTCGAGCTTGCCGGCAAGGTAGCAACCGCCGACGAGCGCGCCGATCGAGGTGCCGGCAATCATGCCGACTTCGATGCCTTCTTCGTCGAGGGCGCGCAGCACGCCGATATGGGCCCAGCCGCGCGCGGCACCGCCGCCAAGCGCGATTGCGATCTTCGGTTTTTGCGGAGGTGGCGCCGGTTCAGGCGGCGTTGTCGAAATCGATGTTCCGTCCGGTCCGGACAGATCCGTAATCTGGTTGCTACGCGTAAACGTCCAATTCAACATCCGGCACCTCCAACACCGCCGAATACTCCGCAGCGCGACACGTCGATGAGAATGCGCGAAGGTCGCTGTGGCAATTCATCACTGACTAAACTTCCCAGGGGTCGGGATTGATCCTGGAGAGACGCAATTTCGTGCGCGCGTCCTGGGGAGGCTCCGCCAAGCCGGCGCCGGTGCCGGCCTTGTCCCGCTTCATCGCTGAAAGACTGGCACCATTCTTAAGGTATATCACCGATCCCACCGACGATTGCGGCGCGACCGATAAACATTGGATACAGTTTGCAATACAGTCTGGAACGGGATCGTTCCGATTGCGCCGCATCCTTGCTTAAGGATTAGGCGCCCGGTTGGTTTCCAAAAGATAAATATAGCATGTAGCCGCGCCAAAAAGATGCGCGATGCTTAATTTTTATCGTAGATCTCGGCGGGGTCGAAATGCCTGTGGTCGTCGGTGATTTTGACCGCGGCCTTGCCGTCTTCGATGACGACGGTTCGATAGAAGCAGGAACGGCGCCCGGTGTGGCAGGTCGCGTCGTGGCCGGCGACGGAAACCTTCAGCCAGATCGCATCCTGGTCGCAATCGGTGCGGATTTCCTTGACTGTCTGCAGGTTTCCGGAGCTTTCGCCCTTCTTCCAGAGGCTTTTGCGCGAGCGGCTGTAGTAGTGCGCCACCCCGGTCTCGATCGTCAGCGCGAGAGCCTCGGCATTCATGTGGGCTACCATCAGCAGCTCTCCATCCCTGGCGTCGGTGACGACAGCGGTGATCAGCCCCTTTTCATCGAAACGCGGGGTGAAGGCCGGACCGGTTTCCAGTTCGGCCTTGTTGGAGGAGGGAGCGTCGAAGGTGAGCGTCATGGAAAGGCTCCGTCTGTCGGAGCCTTACTTGAAGCCCCTGATCATCGTCATGAACCGCACCTGCTCGGCCGGCTCCGTCTGGAACGTACCCGTAAATGTGGTCGTCAGCGTTGTCGAGCCTTGCTTCTGCACGCCGCGCATCGCCATGCACATATGCTCGGCTTCGATCATCACGGCAACGCCGCGCGGGGCGAGCGACTCGTCGATCGCCTTGGCGATCTGCGCGGTCATCGATTCCTGCGTCTGCAGGCGTCGGCCGTAGATATCGACCACGCGGGCGATCTTCGACAGGCCGAGCACGCGCCCGTTCGGCAGGTAGGCGACATGTGCCTTGCCGATGATCGGCACCATGTGGTGTTCGCAATGCGAATAGAACGGGATGTCCTTGACGAGCACCATGTCGTCGTAGCCGGCGACTTCCTCGAAGGTGCGGCCGAGCACGTCTTCGGCAGCAAGTTCATAACCACTGAAAAGCTCGCGGTAGGACTTGGCGACGCGCGCAGGCGTATCCAAAAGTCCTTCGCGCTGCGGGTCTTCGCCGGCCCAGCGCAAAAGAACGCGTACAGCGTCCTCCGCTTCCTTCTGTGTCGGACGGCCGCTCGCATCGTCGAGCACAGGAAAATTCTTCACTATGGCATCCATAATGGCCTCTTTGAGCAATACGGGATTGCTTGACGTTTTATCTTTCGGACAACTCGCCACTGGCCATTCGCCTAACCCTGCAGGCTTGGGTTCCGTTGGCGGGCTCCGGGGCTTTCCGGTCCTGGCTTAGCAGTGCACTGGACCTTCCGGCACGGTTTCCCAAACAACAGGCGACATTGTTCCTCTTGCGGAACTGTCGCCCCAACACGACATAGCATATAGTATGGTGCCACAGAGATGAAAGAGGCGGAGCGTGTCGCGTCGTGCTTTTTTCCCGTCTACCGGAGAAAATCATGCGTCGATCACTCAAAACCGCGAAAAATCAGTCGGATCGCGTCAAATGATGGATGACATCTACAACAGCCGAATTCTCGAATTTGCCGGCAATATTCCCCGGATCGGGACGCTTACCGATGCCGATGCGGACGCGACGGCGCATTCCAAGCTGTGCGGCTCCAAGGTGCATATCTGGCTGAAGATGGATGGTGACGTCGTCACCGATTTTGCCCATGACGTGAAAGCCTGTGCGCTCGGCCAGGCGTCCTCTTCGATCATGGCGCGCCATGTCGTCGGCGCCGGTGCGGAGGAGATCCGCCAGGCGCGCGAAGACATGCTGGCCATGTTGAAGGCAGACGGCGAGGGGCCTTCGGGCCGCTTCGAGGATATGCGCTTCCTGCGTCCGGTGAAGGACTACAAGGCGCGCCATGCGTCGACCATGCTGACCTTCGATGCCGTCGTCGATGCCATCGAGCAGATCGAGGCCAGGCGACTGCTCGCGGCCGTCTGAGATGTGCGGCGAACCGAATTGCCGGCACGCTGCGCAGGAGAAGGCAGCGCCAGCGGCCCGTGGCCGAAACTGGTCGGGGCCCTTTCGCAAGACCCCCGGGCGGCTCTTGGGCATGGCGCTGATCCGCGCCTATCAGTTGACCTTTTCGAGCTTCATCGGCAATTCGTGCCGGCACCTGCCGACCTGTTCGGAATACGGTTACGAGGCGATTGCCCGCCATGGCTTCTGGGCTGGAGGCTGGATGACGCTGTTTCGGGTGGCGCGCTGCGGGCCGGGGGGAACGCATGGTTTCGATCCGGTGCCCGAGCGGCTTGAGCCGCGCCTCGTTTGGTACGCGCCGTGGCGCTTCTGGCGGCCGCGGCCGAAGATTGGATGACCGCCATGACCATGCCGATGGAGTACCGTCAGGCTTCCGCGGACTTCGAGCGCTTCATTCTGGATGCCCGCGACTTGGCCGGGCTGCAGACGACGAACCAGGCCTATACGATGGCGCAGGCGGTGCTGCAGACGTTTCGGCGACGGCTCGACACCGAAGACGCCATCCTGTTTGCCGACATCCTGCCGCCTGTCATCCGCGCGATCTTCGTTGCCGAGTGGGACCTTGAAGAGCCGAGGCTCCCGTTTTCGGGCCGCATCGCCATGACCCGGGAGGTACAGGCACTGCGCCCGGATCACAACATTTCCCCGGACAGCGCCATTGCCGATGTTGCTGGCGCCTTGCGTCGCAACATCGACGAGGCGAAACTCGACCGGGTGCTCGCCCGGCTGCCAGCGGGCGCTGCGGATTTCTGGCGCGCCTGACAGGGGAATGATGAACAGCTACGTCGCCTTGCTTTACAGTATCGTCCTCGGGCCCGGCCGTCGGGTCGTCATGGCTGACCTCAAGAAGATGGCGGAAACGCTCGGCTATCAAGCGCCGCGGACCCTGGTCGCAACGGGCAATCTGGTGTTTCAGACCGGACAAACGTCCACTCGGGACCTCGAAATGCCGCTTGAGGCGGCCTTTGCCGAGACGTTTGGCCGGCATGTCGACATTCTTGTCCGATCCGAGGCCGATTGGCAGACGCTTGCCGCGTCCAATCCCTTCCGTCAAGAGGGTGAGGCGGACGCGACGCAGGTCCATGTTCGGGTGATGCGGGATCCCCTTACGGAAACGGCACTCGAAGGACTTCGGCGCTACTGCACCGCCGGCGAGCGACTGGCGATCGTCGACGGCGATCTCTGGGTGCATTTTCCCGGCAAGGCGAGCGAATCGAAGCTGCTCGGCGCGATGACCACCAAGCGGCTCGGCATCGGCACGTTCCGCAACTGGAACACGGTGAAGGGGCTTTCCGAGATGCTGCGCAGCTAGCGCCCGCCGCAGCCTCGCCTTTACTCACTTTCGAAAACCCTTTATCAGGCTACGGCGTGTTTCCGCGGGTCGTTCTGCGATCTGGGGAAAAACACGCAGCAATCCAAAGCACTACAGCGATCCCTGCGCGTCTGACGGATGCGACGCTGTATCGTCAATTCACCGGCACCGCCGGCCAACTATACCACCCGCATTCGTTGGCGGGACTGGATAGGAGATCATTATGTCGAATCCTGTTTCCCTTACTTTTCCTGATGGCTCGGTCCGCGAATATCCCGCGGGAACGACCGGCCGCGACGTCGCCGAGGCGATTTCGAAGTCGCTCGCCAAGAAGGCCGTCGCGATCGCGCTCGACGGCGAACTGCGCGACCTGTCGGATCCCGTGACCGATGGCCGGCTGGAAATCGTCGTTCGCGACGACAAGCGCTCGCTCGAACTCATCCGCCACGATGCCGCGCACGTGATGGCGGAGGCGGTGCAGGAGTTGTGGCCGGGAACGCAGGTTACCATCGGTCCGGTCATCGACAACGGCTTCTACTACGACTTCGCCAAGAACGAGCCTTTCACGCCCGACGACCTGCCGCTCATTGAAAAGCGGATGAAGGAGATCATCGCGCGCAACAAGCCCTTCACCAAGGAAGTCTGGTCGCGCGAAAAGGCCCGCCAGGTCTTTGCCGAGAAGGGCGAGGCCTACAAGGTGGAGCTCGTCGACGCGATCCCCGAGGGACAGGACCTCAAGATCTACTACCAGGGCGATTGGTTCGACCTTTGCCGTGGCCCGCACCTGGCCTCGACCGGCCAGATCGGCACCGCCTTCAAGCTGATGAAGGTGGCCGGCGCCTATTGGCGTGGCGACAGCAACAACGCGATGCTGACCCGCATTTACGGCACGGCCTGGCACACCCAGGAAGAGCTCGACCAGTACCTGCACGTGCTTGCCGAAGCCGAAAAGCGCGACCACCGTCGCCTCGGCCGCGAAATGGACCTGTTCCATTTCCAGGAGGAGGGCCCGGGCGTCGTCTTCTGGCACGGCAAGGGCTGGCGCATGTTCCAGACGCTGGTTGCCTATATGCGCCGGCGGCTCGCCAACACCTACCAGGAAGTCAACGCGCCGCAGGTGCTCGACAAGTCGCTCTGGGAAACCTCGGGTCACTGGGGCTGGTACCGCGACAACATGTTCAAGGTGACGGTTGCCGGTGACGAGACCGACGACGAGCGCATCTTTGCGCTGAAGCCGATGAACTGCCCGGGCCATATCCAGATCTTCAAGCATGGCCTGAAGTCCTATCGCGAACTGCCGGTTCGTCTCGCCGAATTCGGCAACGTTCATCGCTACGAGCCCTCGGGCGCCCTGCACGGACTGATGCGCGTGCGCGGCTTCACCCAGGACGACGCGCACGTCTTCTGCACCGACGAGCAGATGGCCGAAGAATGCCTGCGCATCAACGACCTGATCCTGTCGGTTTACGAGGACTTCGGCTTCAAGGAAGTCGTGGTCAAGCTCTCCACCCGTCCGGACAAGCGTGTCGGCTCCGACGAACTCTGGGATCGCGCCGAAAGCGTGATGACGGACGTGTTGAAGACGATCGAGGCGCAGTCGGAAGGTCGTATCAAGACCGGCATCCTGCCGGGCGAGGGCGCTTTCTATGGTCCGAAGTTCGAATACACGCTGAAGGACGCGATCGGTCGCGAATGGCAGTGCGGCACGACCCAGGTCGACTTCAACCTGCCGGAGCGTTTCGGTGCCTTCTACATCGACAAGGAATCGGAGAAGCGCCAGCCGGTGATGATCCACCGCGCCATCTGTGGCTCGATGGAACGCTTCCTCGGCATCCTGATCGAGAACTTCGCCGGCCACATGCCGCTGTGGGTTTCGCCGCTGCAGGTGGTCGTCGCGACGATCACGTCGGAAGCCGACGACTACGGTCGCGAGGTTGCCGAACTGCTGCGCGACGCAGGCCTCACTGTCGAGACCGACTTCCGCAACGAGAAGATCAACTACAAGGTCCGCGAACACTCGGTCACGAAGGTTCCGGTCATTGTGGTCTGCGGCAAGCGCGAAGCCGAGGAGCGCTCGGTCAACATCCGCCGTCTGGGCTCGCAGGCCCAGACCGCGATGTCGCTCGACGAAGCGATCGCTTCGCTTTCGCTCGAAGCCATGGCGCCGGATCTCAAGCGCAAGGCAGAAAAGAAAGCTCGGGGTTGATACCCCGAGCACTTGCTTTGTCAGCAAACTGTCATATTAGCGGAATATCCGGATAAGATCGTATCCATCGGAGATTTCCGTGCAGTTCAAAGAGCTGTCCTACGCCAATGAAAACGACCGGCGCTTGAAGCGCTGGTTCATTCGCTCCATGGAAGGCCTGTCGGGCCGCAACCGCTATGCCAAGCTTTATACGCGCTGGCGGTCCGACATCGTCGGCAAGAGCGAGCGCGTCTTCGGAGAGATGCTGCAGCTGATCGACGTGACGCTGCAGACGAAGGGCGAGTGGCCGCCGCGGAACCTGCCCCATACGCCGATCGTCATCATCGCCAATCATCCTTTCGGCATCGGCGACGGTATCGCCGTGCTGGCGCTTGCCGAACAGCTCGGCCGTCCCTTCCGCGTCCTCATCAACAACGAACTGCTGAAGGTGCCGGAAATGGCGCCTTACTCGCTGCCGGTATCGTTCGAAGAGACGAAGGAGGCGCTGGCCGTCAACATCGCGACGCGCCATGAGGCGCTGCGACTGCTGAAGGAAGGCGTGACCATCGTCATCTTCCCGGCCGGCGGCGTGGCGACTGCGCCGAAGGGTTTTGGCCGTGCCGAGGACCTGCCGTGGAAGATCTTTCCGGCAAAGCTGATCCAAGCCGCGCGGGCGAGCGTAATCCCGATCTACTTCGAAGGTCAGAACGGCCCGTTCTTCCATCTGGCGAGCAAGATTTCGCTGACGCTGAGGCTGTCGCTGTTAATCCGAGAGTTCCGGCGTCTGTCGGGAACGACGATCGCGGCGCGCATCGGCGGCGTGCTCACGCCCGAGGATCTCGGTGCCTGTGGCGATCGCAAGGACCTTTTGGCGCGCATCTATGAGGCGGTCTTTTCCATGGCGCCGCCGCGTCGGCGGTTCATGCGGCGGGCAAGCTGACGTTAGGTCAGCTGCTTTCCGTAACGTCGGGCTTAGTCCTGAGCTTCCGACACGACGCTCGTATTGGTATTCGCATTGTTGCCGCCGCTGCTGAGCAGCACTTCCACGTCCATGTTGACGCCGGCCTTCACCGTGAAGTCGCGCTCATAGATCTTGTCCTTGTAGCGCGCGACGGCGGAATAGCTGCCTTCGAGCAGAACCTGCGTCGGGAAGGCGCCGTTGGCTTCGCTCACCGTGTCGCCGGCGGAGGTGAGGATCGTCCAGGCGGTATTGGCGATCGCTTCGCCGCCAGGCTCTGAAACCAGCTTTAGCGTGAGTTTCGCGGCGCGGTGCTGCATCGTTGCTTCGGTCAGCTTGCCGGCTTCGACCTGGATGTCGGCCGCAGTCGAGGCGTTCGTCGTGCCGCCATAGCTGGAGGTTACGTGATAGGTCCCGGCACCCAGCCGGACCACCGTGTTCGGCTTGACGTCCTCGACGATGAGCGCCCGTTCACCGTCACTCTTGGTGTCGGCGGAAAAGATGTCGAAGCTGAGTTCGGCCGGCGGGATGCGCACGTCGCTGCCGGAGACGGCATTGAGCTTCATACCTCCGGCATCGAGCACCAGCACCTGCTTGTCGAGCGCGCCTTGCTCCGGCACGCGGACCTTGCGTGTCGCCGAGGCGCGTCCGAAGGAAACATTGACGAAGTATTCTCCCGGCACCAGGTTGAACGCGGTCGAGCCGCCTTCCGATGTTGCGAGAAGCGGCAGCTTGCCGTCGCTTCCGGGGATCGGGCTGAACACGCGCCAGGTCAGGCCAGCTTCGACGGGGCCGCCCTTTTCGACAAGCAGCGCCTCGAGCTTGATATCCTTCAGCGTGCCGTCCGCAAGCGGATCCGATGTCAACGGGCTGAAGCCCGTCAGCTTCGGCATCTTGCGCGGGCCGGCGATCGAGGGGAAGTTTTCAAACGCCTGGGTCGCATCCTCGGCGAACACATTTCCCGTCGCGGTGCCGGCGACAAGGATCGCAAGGCCGGTCTGAAGGAAAATACGAGAGAGTGCACGCATGAGAACAGTTGACTTCCTGACTGAGTGACTCCACTTGGGACGCCGGTATGGCATTTTCGTGGCTGCCTGTGGGGCGGCAAATTAGTGGAATTCATCTGACATGAAAACCGAAATTAAGCTCGTCGACTACCTGACGTCCCGTCGCTCCATCCCCGCTTTCCAGATGGGAGGCCCAGGCCCCGGCAAGGCCGAGGTCGAGGAAATGCTGAAGCTCGCTTCGCGCGTGCCGGACCACGGCAAGCTCGCGCCCTGGCGCTTCATCGTCTATCGCGGCGAGGAGAGGGTGCGCATCAGCGCGAAGCTGAAGGCGATGGCGCTCGAGCTGAAGCCAGACCTGTCAGAAGAGATGATCAAGGTCGAGGAAACCCGCCTGTCGCGCGCGCCTGTGGTCGTCGCCGTCGTCAGCACCGCCGCGCCGCATTTCAAGATCCCGGAATGGGAGCAGGTCATGTCGGCGGGCGCCGTCTGCCTCAACCTGTTGATGGCCGCCAACGCTCTCGGTTATGCCTCCAACTGGCTGACCGAGTGGTATGCGTTCGACGAGCGCGCCTATCCGTTGTTGGGCGTGAAGCCGGGCGAGAAAATTGCCGGCTTCATCCACATCGGCACCGCCATGGTGCCGCCGACGGAGCGGCCGCGGCCGGAGCTTGCCGAGATCGTCACCTGGGTCGGCGAGGAAGCCTGATGTTTTACGATACGACCTCGAACAGTCACGGTCTGCCGCATGATCCCTTCAAGGCGATCGTTTCGCCGCGGCCGATCGGTTGGATTGGCACGCGGTCGGCCGAGGGCGCGCTGAACCTCGCGCCCTATTCCTTCTTCAACGCGATCAGCGACCGGCCAAAGCTCGTGATGTTTTCGTCCAGCGGCTACAAGGACTCGGTTCGCAATATCGAGGCGACCGGCGAGTTCACGGCGAGCTTCGCCAGTCGTGATCTGGCTGATGCCGTCAACAAGACCTCGATCCCCGCGCCGCATGGCGAGAGCGAATTCGAGATTGCCGGACTGACGCCGGTCGATGGCGCGCTGGTTGGCGCGCCTTTCGTCGGCGAAGCCTACGCCGCGCTCGAATGCCGGATGACCGAGATGTTCCAGCCGAAGGATCTGGACGGCGCATTGTCCGACAACTACGTCGTGATCGGCCAGGTCGTCGGGATCCACATTCGCGAGGATGCGATCCGCGAAGGCCGTTTCGACATGTCGACGGTCAAGCCGCTCGCCCGCCTCGGCTACATGGATTACTGCGACGGCGGCGACGTCTTTCAGATGACCCGCCCGACGCGCTGACGATTGCAGTGCAGGCTCGGCGTCATGCGCCGCCGGCGATGACTGCCTGCTCGGGCGAGCGGCAGACGACCGAAGCGAACCCGTCGTTCGTGCTTTGCGAAAGTGCCCAGCGCGTGGCCGCCGCGTCGGCCGTGGGCGGCAGCACCTCATAGGCGCGGACGCCAGCCTCATGGGCCCTCAGCACCACATTGGCGCGGCCGACGAGGATAGGCGCCGCCACGCCCTGATGCGGAGCGCTCGCCGGCTCCTTGCAGCCGACCGCCTTTGCCAGCGCCGAACCGTTGAAGATCAGGCCTTCCAATCTCTGCGAACATCCCGCCAGCGTGTGCGGCGACAGCAGGCCTTCGGGCGATGCGCCATATTCGGCGTAGATCCTGGTGCGGCCGGCCGGAAGGCCATTCCTTGCTTCGGCAACCCGCAGCATCATGTCGAGCCTCTGTATGTCCGCGCGGCCGCGGCATCCGATAAGCACGGCGCCCTCGATACCGCCGCCAAGCAGTCGGTTTAGTTCGTCTTCATGGAGCAGTTCGATCGGTTCGACGCGGGCGAGCAGCGCGAACGCGCGTCTCTCCATCTGGGAGAGGGCGGCGGTACGTGTTTCGTGACCGGAGCCGGCATCCAGGATGAGCCCGGCCAATGTGTTGAGGACACTCACGTCCAGGCTAAGCGCGTCGCCGTCGGCAAGCAGCAGCGGCCTTATGGTTTGGAGGCGGTTAACAGACATGGTGAACCAATCTTAAACCTTTGCTCGCTAGGCTCAGAACATCGGTGGCATTGGCGTGGTCTAGTGGGGCGTAGGTGATCATACAAGCATTTCTTCGCTGGGTGGAAACGGCGAGAACGGGTGAGCGAATTCGCGCCGCCAGCGCGCTCGGCCGCGCCTATGTTGATGCGCAGTTGAATGGCCTCGATCGTCGCGCCGCCGAAATGGCGATGACATTCCTGTTGGACGATCCGTCGCCGAAAGTTCGCCTTGCCTTGGCCGAAGCCCTTTGCAGTTGTTCCTCGGTGCCGCGCGCCATCATTCTTGGCCTCGCCGGCGATCAGCCTGAAATTGCCTATCTCGTCGTTTCGCATTCTCCTGTCCTGACCGACGACGACTTGGTCGACCTTGCCGCGCGCGGAACGCTGGAGACCCGCGCGCTGATTGCGGCGCGCAGTTTCGTTTCGCGCGGGGTCGCCGCTGCGATCGCCGAAATTGGCGACGAAGACGAAATGCTGATCCTGTTGGAAAACCCCGGCGCGCTTCTGTCGCGCCGATCGCTGAAGCGCATTGCCGAGCGCCTTGGCCATTCGGCTTCCGTTCGTGATCTGCTTCTTGCGCGCAACGACCTGCCGAGTGCCGCCCGCCACGCGCTTGTCGAAGAAGTCGGCGCAGCACTTGCCGCCTTTGGCCTCGTACAGGTAACGATTGGCGAAGCCCGCGTGCAGCGGGTCACCCGTGAGGCCTGCGATATCGCCGCCGTCGGCATGATTGGAGCGACAGCCGTCGAGGAACTGCCGGACCTCGTCACGCACCTGCGCGAGACCGGCCGACTGACACCGGCTTTTCTACTGCATGCGCTGGTGACCGGCCGCGCAGAGTTTTTCTCGGCGGTCATCGTCGACCTCTCGGGCGTTAGCGAAAAACGCGTGCGCTCCATTCTGTCCGGCGGACGCATCCACTCGATCCGTGCCTTGTTCGAAAGCGCCGGACTTGGACGCGACGTCAGCGAAACTTTTGCAACAGCCGTCCTCCTGTGGCGTCAGGACGGGCCGGCGGCAGTTGACGGCCATGCGACGGTCTCGGCAGAACTGCTCGCGCGCCTTCGACGCGGTGGCGCCAAGTCGCCGGCCGACGCCGCGATGATCGATCTGCTCGAGCGCCTGGCGTTTGCCGAGGAGCGCCAGTCGGCCCGCCACTACGCGGAGCTTGCCGCACGCCAGGCCGCCTGAGCGTCACCCGTTCCAGCGAGGTATGCACATATGAACGCGAGGACCGCGACCGTTGCCGTGACCGGAATTGGCGGTTTCGTCGGACGACACGTCGCGCTCGCCTTGCTGCGCGAGGGCTATCCCGTGCATGGCACGGTCCGAACGCTCGGGCGCGCCGGGGAGATCGAGCAATCCATTCGATCAGCCGGAGGAACCGATGCCGCGCGCCTGACGTTTGGTGAGGCGGATCTCCTGGAGGAGCGGGGCTGGGCCAAGGCCTTTGCCGATGTTTCTTACGTCGTCCACACCGCCTCGCCATTTCCGGCTCGCTTGCCCGCCAATGAAGGTGATCTGATCGGGCCGGCCCGTGACGGCACGCTGCGGGTGCTCAAGGCTGCCCATGCGGCCGGTGCCAAACGCGTCGTGCTCACGTCGTCGGTCGCCGCGGTCATCTACGGGTTAGGGCGAGCGCCGTTTACGGAGGAGGACTGGAGCGATCCGCAGTCTCCGCTTGCGACGCCCTATTACCGCTCCAAGACCTTTGCCGAACGCGCAGCCTGGGACTATGCGGCAGAAAGCGGCCTGCAGCTTGCGGTCGTCAATCCCGGCATGGTGCTCGGGCCGGTGCTTGGCCACGATATTGGCACATCCGTCGCCGTGGTGCGCAACCTGCTCAAGGGGAATTACCCAGCCTTGCCGAAGTTCGCCGTGCCTATTGTCGATGTGCGCGACGTGGCGGATGCGCATGTGCGGGCCCTGACCGTCGCCGCGGCAGCGGGCGAGCGCTTCTTGATCGCGGGAGAGACGCTTTCCCTTGCAGATATCACGGCTATCCTCCGGCGCCGGTTCCCTGAACACGCGGGCAGGCTTCCAAGGTTCGTCCTGCCCAATTGGCTGGCGGGACTTGCCGCACCTTTCGATGCGGGCTTGCGTCTCATCGTGCGCGAACTCGTGCATGACTCACGCATTTCCAACGAAAAGGCGCGACGCGTGCTCGGGTGGCGGCCACGCGCGGCGGAGGACGCGGTCGTCGCCTCGGCGAACAGCCTGATCTCGGCCGGCCTCGTCTGAGGCATGCAGGCGCGTCAGTCGGTAAAGCGGCGCGCGACCCAGGAATAGCCATCTTCGACATAGCGCACCGGCTTCGTCACGATGTTTTTCAGCTTTTCCCGATCGGGGATCGCGCCCGACAGGAAAGCCAGCGTGCGTTTCGGTAATCCTTGCTCGGGTTCTGCCTCCGTCGCCGGAACGGGCAGCGTCTGGTTCTGCTGGGCGCCCGGCGGCGGCGCGGGCATTTCGGCCACACTTGGCGCCGAGCTCTCGCAAACTGCGACGACAACCGGGTAGTTCGCATTGGAAAACTTCGGCAGTTGCGCGTTCGAATCCGTGTCGCACTGCGCGATCGATGGCCAGCTGCCGTTGACCGTCGAGATATACTGGCATTGGCTGACGTCGTGGTCGCAGCCGAGAATGGTCATGACTATCAGCGCCGCTTGCATCGCGTTCCCATCGTCTTTGCAGGTTGTGGTGGATCAACCTATGCCTGCATGATTCTCCTCGAAATAGGGCGATGTTGCCGGCAGCGCGGAACAAATTGTTTCAACCTGTTAGGCGGATTGATGGAGCGGCATGGGGACCTGCGCCATTTGACGTATTGGTCCGGGCGTGTGCCGGCAGTAGTTTGGCGCAAAGCAATTGAATGAAAAGGAAGAACCGATTGCCTGCCGTAACCATAGCCCTGGAGACGCCGCGCCAAGCTGACGTCCTGCGTCTCCTGGAACTCTCCGACGCTTACGCCGCCTCGCTCTATCCCGCCGAGAGCAATCACATGGTCGATCTGTCAAGCCTGGAAAAGCCGGAGGTATCGTTCTTCGTTGCAAGGCGTGACGGCGATATCGTCGGCTGCTGCGCCCTGGTACATGCCGGTGACGGGACGGCGGAGATCAAGCGCATGTTCGTCGATCCCGAGGCGAGGGGGCTCAGGGTCGGCAAGCTGTTGCTGCAGGCGCTGGAGGCGCGCGCAGAGCAAGTTGGATTATCGGCAATCCGTCTTGAAACCGGCATCTATCAGCCGGAAGCGATCGGCCTTTACAAGGCGGCCGGCTATGTCGAACGCCCGCCGTTCGGTGAATATCAGCCGGATCCGCTGAGCCTCTTCATGGAAAAATCCGTTCGCCCGACGGCATAAGGTCAGGCTGCCAACAATCCCAGTAAACGAAAACGGCGGCCGTTGGGCCGCCGTTTTGATTTGGACTGTTGTGATCCGAAAGGCTGGCTAAAGGCCGGCTCAGATGTCCAGGTTGTCCGCAAAGACGGCGCGTTCCTGGATGAAGCGGAAGCGCGCATCCGCCTTCGTGCCCATCAGGTTGTCGACCGCCTCGCGCGTGCCCTCGAAATCGACATCGTCGATCTCGACCTTGAGCAGCGTGCGGAACTTCGGATCCATCGTCGTTTCCTTGAGCTGCGCCGGCAGCATCTCGCCGAGACCTTTGAAACGGCCGATCTCGACCTTGCCGCGGCCGGCAAACTCGGTGCGCATCAGTTCTTCGCGGTGTGCGTCGTCGCGGGCATAGAGCGTCCTTGCGCCCTGGCTGATGCGATAGAGCGGCGGCACGGCGAGATAGAGATGACCGCCGCGGATCAGCTCGGGCATCTCCTGATAGAAGAAGGTGATCAGCAGCGAGGCGATATGCGCGCCGTCGACGTCGGCGTCGGTCATGACGACGATGCGCTCATAGCGCAGGTCCTCTTCGCGGTACTTGCTGCGGGTGCCGCAGCCAAGCGCCTGGATGAGGTCGGCGATCTGCTGGTTGGCGCCGAGCTTCTCGCGACCGGCGCTTGCGACGTTCAGGATCTTGCCGCGCAAGGGCAGGATTGCCTGGTTGGCGCGGTTGCGCGCCTGCTTCGCCGAGCCGCCTGCCGAGTCCCCTTCGACGATAAAGAGTTCGGCGCCTTCGGCGGTGTTCTGCGAGCAGTCGGCAAGCTTGCCGGGAAGGCGCAGCTTGCGCACGGCGGTCTTGCGGTTGACTTCCTTTTCCTTGCGCCGGCGCACGCGCTCCTCGGCGCGTTCGACCACCCAGTCGAGCAGTTTGTCGGCCTCTGCCGGATTGTCGGTCAGGTAGTGGTCGAAGGGATCGCGCAGCGCATTTTCGACGATGCGTTGCGCCTCGACGGTGGCGAGCTTGTCCTTGGTCTGGCCGACGAACTCCGGTTCGCGGATGAACACCGACAGCATGCCGGCGGCCGAGATCATCACGTCATCGGTGGTGATGAGCGCCGCGCGCTTGTTCTGCTTCAGTTCGGCATAGTTCTTCAGGCCCTTGGTCAGCGCGATGCGGAAACCCGCCTCGTGCGTACCGCCTTCAGGCGTCGGAATGGTGTTGCAGTAGGAATGAACCTGCTGGTCGCCGCCATACCAGGTGACCGCCCATTCGAGCGAGCCGTGGCCGTTGGCCTTCTCCGACTTGCCCGCGAAGATCTCGCGGGTGACGGTGAATTCCTTGCCGAGCGTTGCCGCCAGGTAATCCTTCAGGCCGCCCGGGAAATGGAAGACCGCCTTGTCCGGGATCTCCGAACCTTCCTGCAGCAATGACGGATCGCAGGACCAACGGATCTCGACGCCACCGAAGAGGTAGGCCTTCGAGCGAGCCATGCGGAAAAGCCGGCCGGGTTCGAAATGCGCGTGCGGTCCGAAAATGTCCGGGTCCGGATGGAAGCGGACGCGCGTGCCGCGGCGATTGTGCACGTCGCCGAGTTCCTCGAGCCCGCCCTGCGGAATGCCGCGGGAGAAGCGCTGGCGGTAGAGCTTGCGATTGCGGGCGACCTCGACTTCGAGCGCGTCGGAAAGCGCGTTGACGACGGAAACGCCGACGCCGTGCAGACCGCCCGAGGTTTCATAGGCCTTGCCGTCGAACTTGCCGCCGGCATGCAGCACCGTCATGACGACTTCGAGCGTCGATTTGCCGGGGAATTTCGGATGGTTTTCAACCGGGATGCCGCGGCCGTTGTCGGTGACGGTCAGGAACCCCTCGGCATCGAGATGGACCTCGATGAAGTTCGCATGGCCGGCGACGGCTTCGTCCATCGAGTTGTCGATGACTTCGGCAAAGAGATGGTGCAGCGCCTTCTCGTCGGTGCCGCCGATATACATGCCCGGACGACGGCGTACGGGCTCAAGGCCCTCGAGCACCTCGATCGCCGACGCATCGTAATCGCTGCCATCGCTGCCCTTCGGGGCAGGGCGCGGTTCTTCGCGCGCGATGGGGGCTGCAGCCACGGCCGGCTTGGCGCTCGGCTGAACGGGCTTCGGTTGCTCGGGCATTGAGAAGAGGTCGCTGTTGTCGTCCATGGGGCCGTTCGGATCGTTCCTGTCGTTCGGGAATGCCAGAGGCCTTAGCAAGCCCCAGGCTTTGCCGCCATCCCCCGGCGGTCGAATCACCTGAATTCTGCCAGACTCTCACAGGATACGCGAACAAAAGGAGAATTTCTGGCGCCGGCCGCCGGCGATTTTTCGCACGAACGGCCGTGTTTCTGGCCAAGTGTTGCTTTGCGGTGCGGCCAATGGCAAGGCTTGCGGCCAAAGAGGGAGCCCGTCATTTGGCCGTGTCCACAGTTGTTTTTCCGTTTCGCGCCTGCCTGTTCGCCCTGGCCCTGGCAATTGCCGCTTCGCCGGCAAAGGCTCAGACGCTCAAGCCCTACAAGGACGAACTGTTCTCCTATGCCAAAGTGCTCGGCCAGGAGGATGGCGGCGACGACATGACGGTCGACTACCAGGAACTGCGGGACATCAACGAGCGCGACGAAATCCCGGAGCGCCGGGTGAAGCGCGCCTATGTGTCGCTTGGCGTCAAGAGCGAGCAGGTCAACGAAACGCTCGATATCGGCGGCCGCGGGCTGGACGTGACCCGTGTCGGCCCCGATCGCGGCGCCGGGTTTTCGGTCATCTTCATCCATGGGCGCGGCGGCGACCGCCGGCTGGGCGCCAACGACTTTTCCTTCGGAGGAAACTTCAATCGGCTGAAGAATCTCGCCGTCGCCAATGGCGGCGTCTATTACGCCCCGAGCGTCCGGTCCTTCGATACGGCAGGGGCCGCCGATATCGCCGGCCTGGTCCGATACGCGTCCGAACGTTCCGGCGGCCGTCCGGTCGTGCTCGCCTGCGCGTCGATGGGAAGCTTCATCTGCTGGGGTGTCTCGCGCGACGCCTCCGCCGTCGCGGCACTCTCCGGCATGATGGTGATGGGCGGCGTCAGTGATCCGGACTTCACGAAAAGCGCCGCCTACAAGGCGAAGCTGCCGATGTTCTTCAGCCATGGCAGCCGCGACAGCGTCTATCCGGCCGAGGGCCAGAAGGCGCTCTATCGGTCGCTGAAAGCCAAGGGTTATCCGACGCGCCTCGTGCTTTTCGAAAGCGGCTCGCACGGAACGCCGGTGCGCATGACCGACTGGCGCGATGCGCTGAACTGGATCGGTGGTCATTAGGCGTCGCCCTGCTGCTGCGGATTTGTTAACCAGCCCGCCAATTTGCGAGCGAAACAGGGCCGCGCGTTTCCACTCTGGAAAGTTGAAGTCGTGATGATACCGGCAACTATGGCTGGGATAGACTTCATGGACGCGCGCACCGAGACACGGCACATTCCGCTGTGTGTGGATCTTGACGGCACTTTGCTGGCCGCCGACACCCTTTGGGAAGGGGCGGCGATCATCCTACTGCGCAATCCGCTGATGCTGTTTCCGATGCTGTTCTGGCTGGCAAAGGGCAAAGCACGGCTGAAGCATGAAGTGGCGCTTAGATCCGGCCGCCGGGCGGAAGACTGGCCTTACCGGCAAGCCGTCATCGACCGGCTCGCGGAGGAAAAGAAGAACGGGCGCGAACTTGTGCTCGTGACCGGCGCGGCACCGTCCGTGGCAAACGACATCGCCGCCCATGTCGGCATGTTCTCCTCGGTCATGCATTCGACCGACGCGCTCAACCTGACGAGCAGCAACAAGCGCCGGGCGCTGGTCGAGCGGTTCGGCGATGGCGCCTTCGACTACATGGGCAACAGCCGTGACGATATCGCCGTCTTCGAAGTGGCGCGCCGCGCAATCGTGGTCTCGCCCGACGCGGCCGCGGAAAAATGGCGTCGCAACCATGATGCCGAGCGGCTCGATACCGGCAAGGTCAGCGCGCTTGCACCGCTGAAGTCGATCCGCGTGCATCAATGGGCGAAGAACGTGCTCATCGGCGTGCCGATGATCCTCAACCACGAGGTGCTGCACTTCGATGCGATCGTCAGCGTCATCATCGCCTTCTTCGCCTTCAGTTTCCTTGCTTCCGCCGTCTACGTCATCAACGATCTCTCGGACCTTGCCAATGATCGCCGCCACGCAAAGAAGCGCTACCGGCCGCTCGCGAGCGGCCAGATGTCCGTGCCGACGGCGCTGGTTCTCGCCGGTTGCCTGATCGTCGCGTCGGTGGCGCTGACCCTTCTGTTGCCCTGGAAGTTTGCCGGGGTGCTGGCCTTCTACGCCTGCGCGACGACGGCCTATACCTTCGTGCTGAAGCGCAAGCTGCTCGTCGACGTGTTCACGCTTGCCGGCCTCTACACCACGCGCATCGTCGCCGGTGCAGCCGCGACCGGCACCGAACTCTCCTTCTGGCTGGTCTCCTTCGCGATCTTTTTCTTCCTCAGCCTCGCGCTGGTGAAGCGTTACGTCGAACTGCACGAGTTCGAGGACAAGGACGGCGGCAACGTGCCGGGACGTGGCTATCTGGCCGTCGACTTCGAGATGGTCGGTCAGGCCGGCGTTGCCTCGGCCTTCACCTCGGCCCTGGTTCTGGCGCTTTACGTGCACAGCAAGGAGCTGCAGGAGATGTACACCACGCCCTGGGCGTTGTGGCCGCTCTGCCCGTTGGTGCTCTATATGTTGCTGCGCATCTGGATGCTTGCGCGCCGCGGTATGCTGCATGAGGATCCGGTCGTCTTCATCATGCGCGACTGGCGCAGCCAACTGACCATGCTGATCGGCGCGCTGCTGATCCTATTTGGAGCCATCGGGCCGCAATGACCCTGCAAGACCATGAAAGCTGGGGCCGCATCGACAATCGCGTGCGGCCTGGAATTTCGCCTGACGACTATGAAGACCGGCTGGGCAGCCTTGAGGCCGATGGCTATCTGCCCTTCGGCAACGGACGCAGCTACGGCGACAGTTGCCACAACGATCGCGGAACGCTGATCGAAAGCAACCTTTACGGCCGCATCCTCGCCTTCGATCCCGGCACCGGCATGATGACCTGCGAGGCCGGCGTGACGCTGCGCCAGGTGCTGGAACGGGCGATCGAACATCGCTTCTTCCTGCCGGTGACGCCTGGCACGGCCTTTGTGACCGTCGGCGGCGCGGTCGCCAACGACGTACATGGCAAGAACCATCACGCGCGCGGCACCTTCGGCAATCACGTGACGCGTTTTACGTTGCTGCGTTCGACCGGCGAGCGGCTGACCTGCACGCCAGTCGAAAACCCGGAACTCTTCGCCGCGACCATCGGCGGCATGGGGCTGACCGGACTGATCCTGACCGTCGATATCCGGCTGATGAAGGTGCCGTCGCCGCATGTCCAGCAGCACGCGATCCGCTTCGAAAACCTGGACCGGTACTTTGCCCTCGTCGACGGCGTCGATGCCGAGCATGAATACTCCGTCGCCTGGATCGACCAGCTCGCCAGGGGATCTCGTATGGGCAGGGGGGTGCTGCTTGCCGGCGATCATGCCGATGGTTCCTGCGAACTGCCCGACATCCCCAAGGGATTGAAGCTGTCGGTGCCGTTTTCGCCGCCGTTCAACCTGCTCAACCGGGCAACGCTCAAAGGCTTCAACGAGTATTATTTCCGCAAGGTGAAGCCGGGCGAGACGGTGACGACCGTTCCCTGGACGTCCTATTTCTATCCGCTGGATGCGATCGGCGCCTGGAACCGGCTCTACGGTCCGCGCGGGCTTTACCAGCATCAGAGCGTCTATCCCGCAGAAAACGCGCCGGAGATCACGGCCAAGCTCATGGAAACCGCCCGTCAGGCCGGCCATGCGTCGTTTCTGACGATCCTGAAGCGGTTCGGCGATATCGGCTCCCGGGGCGTCCTGTCCTTCCCGCGTCCTGGTTTTACTTTGACGCTGGACTTCGCCAATCAAGGTGAACGAACAGTAAAGCTGCTCGATGCGCTCGATCGCATCGTGATCGAGGCAGGCGGTGCGATCAATCCGTACAAGGATGCTCGCATGACCCCGCAAGTCTTTGAAAAGTCTTTTCCTTTCTGGAGGAATCTCGAAACGTTGCGCGATCCGGCGCTGGTTTCGAACTTCTGGATGCGCACCGCTCTGGCTTTGCCAGAATGAGAATGCAGACAATTTTATTCAATTAAATGCGCAAACTTCACGGAATATCCGTCTCTTGCCCGTAAGTAGATTTTCGGGACTGGGAGTAAAACTATGAAATATATTCCATTCATTCTCTTTACCGTGCTCACCAATGCCGCCGCGCAGCTGATGCTGAAGCAGGGCATGATGACGCTCGGACCGATTTCGATGACGGCCGAAACCGCGATCGTCCGGTTGTTTCAGATCGTCTTCAACCCTTGGGTCTTTGCCGGTCTTGCGACCTTCGTCATCTCGATGGCGTCGCATCTCTACGTGCTGTCGAAGGTCGAGCTTTCCTTTGCCTATCCGTTCCTGAGCCTGGCTTACGTTCTCGTTGCCGTCTTCGCCTATTTCGTCTTTCGCGAAGACCTCAACGCCTGGCGCATCGCCGGCATCGCGCTGATCTGCGCCGGAACCGTTCTTATCGCCCAGTCGGGCATTTCATCCCATGCCGAAGACAAGCCGACTGAGGCCGCCGGGGTGAGCACCGCAGAATTCGGGAGCAAGTCATGAAACATATCATCTTTGGTGGCGATGGCTTTGTTGGCCGTCATCTGGCGGAACGCCTCGTCAAGGAAGGCGAGGAGGTCGTCGTCGCCGATATCGTCAAGTCCGACCTCCCGCATTACGGCCGCGTGCGCTTCGTCCATTGCGACGTCACCGATCTGGAGGCCGTCCAAAAGGTCGGCATCGGCGCCGACGACATGATCTACAACATGGCGGCCAAGATGCTGTCGCCGTTGCAGGTCCGCGCCAAGCGCTGGGAGTTCTTCTGGCCCGTCAACTATTACGGTGCCGAAAACATCATGAAGGCGATGGATGCCGCCGGCGCGTCGCGCCTGGTGCAGTTCACCACCGACATGATCTATGGCCACACGGTACAGTCGCCGCAGACCGAAGACCATCCGGCAAAGCCGCTCGGCGAATACGGCAAGTCGAAATGGGCGACCGAGCAGCTGGCCATGCAGTGGCGCAAGCAGGGCATGAACATTTCGATCTTCCGCCCGCGCCTGATCATCGGACCCGGCCGCCTCGGTATCTTGGAGAAACTGTTCAAGCTGATCGATTTGAACCTGCCGGTGCCGATGATCGGCTCGGGCAAGGTGCCCTACCAGTTCATCTCGGTGTTCGATTGCGCCGAAGCCGCGCGGCTTGCCTGGAAGGGCGGCGTTCCGAACGAAGCCTACAACCTCGGTTCCGACAATCCGCCGTCGGTGCGCGAGCTGCTCGGCAACCTGGTCAAGCATGCCGGCTCGAAGTCCATTCTGCTGCCGACGCCCGCCTTCGCGGTCAAGCAGACGCTCGCCTTCTTCGACCTGATCAACAAGCCGATCATGGACCCGGAACAGTATCTGATCGCCGACGAGATGTGCGTGCGCGAGACCGGCAAGCTCAAGCGCGAGCTTGGCTGGCGCGCGGAATACAACGATGGCGACATGCTGATTGCCGCCTATGACGAATATCGGGCCAAGAAGACGGGCGCCGTTTCGGCCGCTTCCGTCGTCGTGCCGGCCGAATGAGGGGACAGACCATGCTGGATAGACCGAACCGTATCGCCGTTTCCGCTCCGTCACTCGACGGCGGCGTTGCCAAGCCCAATCTCGTCACCGTTGAACAGGCGAAAGCCATGTCGATCGGCGACATCACCACGGCCTTCAAGGATCACCTGAACCCCGGCCAGCTGCATTTCATGAAGCTTCTCGGCTTTCACAAGGTGAAGATCGAGAGCGCCGAGGGCATGTTCTACACCGACCAGAACGGCCGCAAGATTCTCGATTTCTTCGGCGGCTTCGGCTCGCTCGCCTTCGGCCATAACCATCCGCGCATTCTCGACGCCCGCCAGAAGTTCCAGGACGAAAAGCGCCACGAGATCGCCATCGCCTTCATGTCGCAATATGCGGCAGCACTGGCGAAGAACATTGCGGCCTGCTCGCCGGGCGACCTTGACATGGTCTTCCTCGGCTCATCCGGCTCGGAGGCGATGGAAGCGGCGGTCAAGCTCGCCGAGCGTGCCGCCGGTCCGAAGCGGCCGAAGGTCGTCTATGCCGAGAACTCCTTCCACGGCAAGACCAAGGGCGTGCTCGCGATCACCGACGGCCAGCTTTACCGCGCCGATTTCAAGATCACCGACAACACGGTGCGGGTGCCTTTCGCCGACATCGACGCGGTCGAGAATGTCTTCAAGTCCGACCCGGAAATCGGTGTCATCGTGCTCGAAACCATCCAGGGCGGCGGCGGCATCATCCAGGCGCCGGCCGAATACTGGCAGAAACTGCGTGCGCTCTGCGACAAGTACGGCGTGCTCTGGGTCGCCGACGAAGTGCAGTGCGGCTATGGCCGCTCGGGCCGCTTCTATGCCTTCGAACATTACGGCGTCGTTCCTGACGTGACGGCGCTCGCAAAATCGCTCGGCGCCGGCAAGGCCGCCGTCGGCGCGATGATTGCCCGCCGCGACGTCTACATGAAGGCCTATGGCACCCCGAAGACGGCGATGATCCACGCGATGGCGACGTTTGGCGGCATGGGCGAGGCCTGCGTGACGGCGATCGAAGGCATCAACGTGCTTTACGACGAGCACCTGATCGATCGTGCCGCAGACAGTGGCGACTATCTGCTCGAACGCCTGCAGGCGCTGAAGGAGAAGTATCCGAAGATCATCAAGGACGTGCGCGGCAAGGGCCTGATGGTCGGGCTGGAATTCCAGGACTTCAGCCAGACGCTGCCGATGGTGCTGCGTCCTGTCGTCTCGATGCTGGACGACAAGCTCAAGGGCTCGCTCTCCGGCTTCATCGGCGCGCTGCTCTTGCGGGACTACGACGTGCTGGTGGCCTTCACCGAATACAATCGCAACGTCATCCGGCTCGAGCCGCCGCTGATCTGCGAGCGCGCCCATGTCGACCAGTTCATTGCAGCCCTCGACGACCTGCTCGGCCGCGGCATCGTGCGGATCGTCAAGGATTTCGTCGGAAGCCAGATCGGCTGACCGAGACGCCTATCGACTTGCAAGGGGCAGGGGCGTTCAGCGCCTCTGCCCTTTGATGTTCATGTCGAACTCGACGACGTTGGAATAGATCGGCGTGCCGACATCCATGCCGTAGGGTGACCGGTGGATATTGCCGCGGATGTTGAAGGCGATCGAGCCGCGGTTCCAGTCAAGCAGCGTCACCGAGAAGCGCTCCTTGCGCGACATGCCGCGCGCCGTCAGCGTTCCCTCGACCGCGGCTGTATCCGGCCCGGTCTGTTTCACGGTCGTCGAATGGAAGGTGACTGTGCTGAAGTTGGCGGTGTCGAAGACGGCGCTCGACTTCAGAAAGTCCTCGATCCGCTTTTCTCCGGTTTTCACGCTCTCGGGGTAAAGCGTGAACTCGACCGTCGAGTGGCCGACATCATTTCGGTCGATGCGGAAATTGCCGGAAAACTTGGCGAAGTCGCCGACAATGCCGCCGCCACCGGCTTGCGCCACGGTGAAATGGATACGCGAAGCTGGCGTGATGCCGTAGTTGCCGGCAGCATCGGCAAGGTCCGGTGCGGCTGCCGCAGCGGGCGACGGAATGCTCCCGAGCGCCAGCAGCAGCGTCAGGGAAATGGCCTTTGTTGGTGATTGCGAGTGCGGTGTCATGGTTTCTTCCTTCCGGCGATAACCGGATCCGAACCAGCCGCTTGGGAGGAAGCGCGTTGGCGTGAGCCGGTCTGAAGCATGCGGACGAGGACGTCGTCGCGGCGTGCGAAGTGGTGGTAGAGGGCGGCCAGGACGTGAAGCGCGACGAAGCAGAAGAGCAGATAGGCAAGCGTCATGTGGACGAGCGTCCATAGGTCTTCGGCCGCTTCCGATTTCGCCATCGGCAGATGGGGGATGACGATCCAGTTGAAATAGAAGCTCGGTATGTTCAGCGTCGATGTCGAGGCCACCGCCCAGCCGGCAAGCGGAACGGCAAGCGCGAGCATCATGAGCACGACATGGGTGGCGCTGGCCGCTCGGCGCTCAAGCGCGCTGAGGCCCGCGGGCGGACGCGGCCGAACCTCGACGAGGTGCCACAGGGCGCGGACCGTCGCCAGCCCGAGTGCGGTGAAGCCGAGCGACTTGTGCCACTGATAGAGCGAAAACTGCAGCGCCGGATCGACGGGCGTTCGCCGCATGACGAAGCCGAGGCCGAGCAGGGTAAGGATCAACGCCGCAATCGCCCAGTGAAGGACGATGGTGATCCACCCAAATCCGGTTTTGGCGTTGCGCAGCATGTCCGACCCCATGGTCGTTCGCCCGGCCATAATCGGCTCGGCGACTGCGGTAAGACTCATGAGCTTGCGCTTTTATTCGCCTAGAATACCATAAAATTGCACTGAGATCTTGTTGATCTCGGCAAGCTATGGTCCATTTGCTCGTGGAGGGGACACGGAGGGGTTGTTCCCGGGAGCATGTGGACTGGCGTACATGACAAAGAAGAAAACCACACCAATGAGCCCGCACGAGCGGGAAGCCTATGAACACGGCCGCACGGGCATCCGGCTTGGAACAGAAGGCAATTATGGCGAAGCGGTCGACGCTTGGCGTCTGGCATCGAACGTCGCCGATGTGCATCTTGCGCTCACGGATATGTATTATTGGGTCAAGAGTGGCTACGGCGCCGCCCTTTGCGATGCCGGGCACCATCGCGAGAGCATTGCCGTCTCCCTGCTCGCCCGTGAGTGGACGCTCGCGCGGCGCCAACCGCTCTCGTCGCTTTCGATCGCGCGCGCTTATCTGGCGCTCGGCGACGGCGAGGCGGCGGCACCCTATCTGCGCGAGGTTCACGCCCTGATCGGCGATGCGATCTTCGAGCAGTTCGACGAGGATGCGGAAGCCGACGTCCACGCGGCGATCGCCGGCTTGGAGAACGGCGGCAACCAGCCGACCGCCGGCCGCCCCAAGTAAGGGCGCGCGGATATCCTTGGTAATAGCGCTGCCGGAATCTGGCGGGATCTCGGCAATTCTGGCGTTGGCGTTTTCTCGCCATGATTTCATTTTATCGGCCGATTGCCCCTTTAGCGGGTGATTCGAGGTCCGCCGTTCTGGTTCGGGCCCTTTTTTAACATTTTGATTTTTCTAAGGAGTTTCCCATGAGTGAAACCGTATTGCCGTCTGATGCCGAAATTACCCTTCGGCGCATCTCAGCCCTGACCGTCTGCGACGTCTGCGAGCTCAGCGAAACGCTGAGCGAGGAACAGCGCAACATGGTGGCGGACAACGGCACCTCGATCGCCGAGGCGCATTTTTCCGAGAATGCCTGGTTCCGTGCGGTCTATGCCGATGAGACGCTCATTGGCTTCATCATGCTGCACGAAGGATCCGACTGGGACGACGGCATCGATTGCCCGGGTGTCTATCTCTGGCGCTTCATGATCGCCCGGCCGTTCCAGGGCAAGGGATATGGCAAGCAGGCGATCGCCCTTGTCGTGCGCGATCTGAAGGCTAGGGGCCTGCATGAGCTCTACACGAGCTACGGACAGGGCCCTGGCAGCCCCGAAGGCTTTTACCAAGGGCTGGGCTTCAAGCCGACGGGCGAGCACTATGACGATGAACTCGAAGCGGTGCTGAAATTCTAAGCGCACCAGGGGCACGGGAAAAACCTCCCGTGTCTCTCTCAGATGTTTAAGAGTGAAACATGAGTATTGATCTTCACGAGGCCAATCGCCTCTCCTGGAATGCCGCGACCGTCGCGCACAACAGCCATAAGGGCGACCAGGCCGCCTACTTCCGCGCCGGCGGCTCAACGCTTTATCCGGAAGAGATCGAGCTGCTCGGCGATATCGCCGGGCTCGACGTTCTCCATCTGCAATGCAATTCCGGCCAGGACAGCCTGAGTCTCGCGCGTCGCGGTGCGAACGTGACCGGCGTCGATATCTCAGACGAGGCGATAGCCTTTGCCACGCGGCTTTCGACGGAAAGCGGCATCGCCGCCACCTTCGAGCGGTCCGACCTTTTCGGCTGGTTCGACGATGCCCGTGCGAGCGGTCGGCGTTTCGATCGCGTCTTTGCGTCCTATGGCACCATTTGCTGGCTGTCGGACCTCGGGATCTGGGCGCGCGGCATCGCCGATGTGCTGAAGCCCGGCGGGAGTTTCGCCTTCGTCGAATTCCATCCCTTTGCGATGGTCTTCGATCCGGGTTGGAAGCTGCATTACGATTACGCCCCCAAGGAGCCGGTCGCGGAGGCAGGCGTCGGTGACTATGTCGCCGACTCGGGCGCAGGCCTTGCCCATGGCGGCTACCAGGAGGGCGTCGTGGGGTTCACCAATCCGCACCCTTCCTTCGAGTTCAACTGGGGTATCGCAGATGTCGTGCAGGCCCTGATCGACACTGGGCTCCGGATTGAAGTCCTGAAAGAATATCCCTATGCCAATGGCTGGGTGGCGTTCGAAGGCATGCGCGACCTTGGCGGCGGGCGGATGGCGCCGCCTGCGGGCATGCCGAGCCTGCCGCTGATGTATGCGATTGCGGCCGCAAAGGCTGGGCCGGCGGCGGAAGATGGCGAAAAGGCAAGGCGTCCTTCGGCATGATGCTGGCGACGCGCTGGGCTTGACGATCCTTGCGGCGGGCCGGGGCAACCGGCCCCGCCCATGAATAATCGCCGGCGGTGCTTTTATTTGCCGGCTGCATTTGCTAGGCCGCTTCCGGAGAAAAGTACCCGGAGGAAATTGCATGACGCCCGATATCCGCCCGCTCGTCGCCGGCAACTGGAAGATGAACGGAACCCGCGCTTCGCTCGATCAGATCAAGGCGATGGCCGAAGGGGTCAAGGGCGAACTCTCCGCCAAGGTCGAAACGCTGATCTGCCCGCCGGCAACGCTGCTCTACGTGGCGACGGCGCTTTGCGACGACAGCCCGCTCCTGATCGGCGCGCAGGATTGCCATCAAAAGCAGTCAGGCGCCCATACCGGCGACCTTTCCGCCGAGATGATCGCCGATTGCTTCGGCACCCACGTCATTGTCGGCCATTCCGAGCGCCGCACCGACCACGCCGAAAGCGATGCGCTGGTACGCGCAAAGACGGAAGCGGCGCATGCCGCCGAACTCGTCGCTATCGTCTGCATCGGCGAGACCGGCGACGAGCGCAAGGCGGGCAAGACGCTCGATGTTTTGAAGCGTCAGCTCGCCGAAAGCCTGCCGGATGCAGCAACTGCGGAAAACACCGTGATTGCCTATGAGCCCGTCTGGGCGATCGGCACCGGCCTGACGCCGACGGCTACTGACGTCGAGGAAGCCCATGCCTTCATGCGCAAGGAGCTGGTCGCGCGCTTTGCCGACGCCGGCGCCAAGATGCGCATCCTCTATGGCGGCTCGGTCAAGCCGTCCAATGCGAAGGAATTGATGGGCGTCGCCAATGTCGACGGCGCCCTGATCGGTGGCGCAAGCTTGAAAGCCGAAGACTTCCTCGCCATCTACCGGGCTTATGAAGAATTGACGGCCTGATCGCCCGGGTTACCGGGCAGGGGCTTGGAATGGCGCACGGCATGGTATAAAGAGGCGCGAAAATTGCGCCCGGCCATGCCGAGTTTGCGCAGGGTTTGATTCGTGTGCCCCAAGGGCAGGACTGGAAGCTGATGCAGACCGTACTACTCGTCATCTATCTCATGGTCGTCGTCGCCCTGATCGGCGTCGTACTCATTCAGCGTTCCGAAGGCGGTGGTCTCGGCATCGGCGGCGGCTCGGGCTTCATGTCCGCGCGCGGCACGGCCAATGCGCTGACCCGCACGACGGCGATCCTTGCAGCGCTGTTCTTCGTCCTGGCACTCGGCATGGGCATTCTCGCGCGTTACCAGCCGCAGGCGACCGACATCCTCGACCGTATCCCGGGCACCAGCTCGAACGGTGGTGGCGTTCTCAATTCGCTCGGTGGCGGCGCTCCGGCTCCGGCTGGCGGCGCGACTGGACAGCAGCCGGCAACCGGCAACCCCGCTCCCGCCGACAACGGCGTTCCGTCGACCGCCGCACCGGCAACGACGGGCGAAGCCCCGGCCGGCGGCGCAACGACTCCGGCGCCCGCCGCTGGCGCCAACAGCAATACGGGATCGCAAGTTCCCAGCGGCCAGTAAGGTCGCAATTCTGAAGAACCCGCCGGCGGATGTTTCATCCGCCGGTTTTGTTTTGTGTGAAATCTGCCTCCATCCCAAGACGAAAAGTTCTGGAACATGAATTTTTCGGTGGCGGAATCATTTGTTAAAAGGTATCCGGTGACTCCCATGGCGCGATATGTATTCATCACAGGCGGCGTGGTTTCCTCCCTCGGAAAAGGCATCGCTGCAGCGGCTCTCGGAGCACTGCTGCAGGCGCGTGGCTACCGGGTGAGACTGCGCAAGCTCGACCCCTATCTCAACGTTGACCCGGGCACCATGAGCCCGACCCAGCACGGTGAGGTTTTCGTAACCGACGATGGCGCGGAGACCGATCTCGATCTCGGCCACTATGAACGCTTCACGGGGCGTTCGGCGACGAAGACCGACAACATCACCACGGGCCGGATCTACAAGAACATCATCGACAAGGAACGTCGCGGCGACTATCTCGGCGCAACCGTTCAGGTGATCCCGCACGTTACCAACGAAATCAAGAACTTCGTCACCGAAGGCAATGACGACTACGACTTCGTCCTCTGCGAAATCGGCGGCACCGTCGGCGACATCGAGGCGATGCCGTTCATGGAGGCGATCCGCCAGCTCGGCAACGACCTGCCGCGCGGCACCGCCGTCTACGTCCATCTCACCCTGATGCCCTATATCCCGGCGGCCGGCGAACTGAAGACCAAGCCGACGCAGCATTCTGTCAAGGAACTGCAGGCCCTCGGCATCCACCCCGATATCCTGCTCGTTCGCGCCGACCGCGAAATTCCGGAAGCCGAGCGTCGCAAGCTCTCGCTCTTCTGCAACGTCCGCCAGTCGGCGGTCATCCAGGCGCTCGACGTGGCATCGATCTACGACGTTCCGATCGCCTACCACAAGGAAGGCCTCGACAACGAAGTGCTGGCAGCCTTCGGCATCGAGCCGGCGCCGAAGCCGCGCATGGACGCCTGGGAACGGGTTGCCGATCGCATCCGCACGCCGGAAGGCGAAGTCACGATCGCGATCGTCGGCAAGTACACCGGCCTCAAGGATGCCTACAAGTCGCTGATCGAAGCGCTTTACCATGGCGGCATCGCCAACCGGGTGAAGGTCAAGCTCGAGTGGATCGAATCGGAGGTCTTCGAGAAGGAAGACGCAGCACCCTACCTCGAGAAGGTGCACGGCATTCTCGTTCCCGGCGGTTTCGGCGAACGTGGTTCCGAGGGCAAGATCAACGCGGCGCGCTTTGCCCGCGAACGCAAGGTGCCTTACTTCGGTATCTGCTTCGGCATGCAGATGGCGGTCGTTGAAGCGGCCCGCAACCTCGCCGGCATCGAGAAGGCGTCCTCCACCGAGTTCGGCCCGACCAAGGAACCGGTCGTTGGTCTGATGACGGAATGGGTGAAGGGCAACGAGCTCGAGAAGCGCTCTGCATCGGGTGATCTCGGCGGCACGATGCGCCTCGGCGCCTATCGCGCAGCCCTGAAGGCCGACACCAAGATTGCCGAGATCTACGGTTCGACCGAGATTTTCGAGCGTCACCGGCACCGCTACGAGGTCAACGTCGACTACAAGGATCGCCTCGAGTCCTGCGGCCTCGTCTTCTCGGGCATGTCGCCGGACGGCATCCTGCCGGAAACGGTCGAGTACCCGGATCATCCGTGGTTCATCGGCGTTCAGTACCATCCGGAACTGAAGTCGCGTCCGCTCGATCCGCACCCGCTGTTTGCAAGCTTCATCGAAGCGGCGCTTGAACAATCCCGCCTCGTCTGAGGCGCACAGGAAAGACAAACGAAAAAGGCCGGTCGCAAGACCGGCCTTTTTTTGTACTTTCCGTCGAGGCGTGACTCACGTTCCGCGAAATCAACCACGCGTCAGTCGGCGGTAGCTCTCGACTGCGGCGCCGTGGTGTGCCGAATTGAAAGCCGCGCGCCTTGCGAGTTACGAGAGCGTTGAAGCGGTAAACGGTATGCTCGATGCGTTGCTGACGCGACCCGTGCCGTCGGATGTCCGCGCTGGTGATCACCGGCACCAGGGATGTGGTAGATTCGGAGCCAGCGCTTCGCCGTGAGCTTGGCGGGCGTCTGCCTCAGGTGCGTTTCGTCGTGTTCGAGGGCGTCGGCCATTTCTCGCCGATCGAAGCACCGGCCGAGGTCGCCGCGGCAATCGCGACCTTCCTGGCGACGCTCGACCTCTAAGCGGATTGAGGCGCCGTCGGACAAGATGGCGCCTCCGATCCCAACGGACCGAGTGATGCGAAATCGATGCCCTTCAGCGCGCCTCGGCCGGCCGGCGCCATTGCGGCATGCGGCCGATGGTGATGAAGCGCAGAATCCACTCGAGCGGTCCATAGGCGAAGCGGGCCATCCACCAGCGGCTGATGACGACCTGAGCGGCAAAGATCGCAAGCGCGATCAGCATGGTTGCCAGCGGCGACACCTGGCCGATGAGAGCAAGGCCGTAGCCATGAAAGATCAGGGCCATGAGCAAGGACTGCATCAGGTAGTTGGAAAGGGCCATGCGGCCGGCAGGCGCCAGCAGGTTGCGCAGCCCGTGGCCGGCTTTGGATCCGAAAAGCAGCATCATGCCGCCGACATAGGCGCCGGTGAGAAGCGGGCCGGTGGCGAGGCCGATCGAAAGTGCGATGACCGCGATCGGCGATTCGGGCATCTCGACGCTGACATAGGCATAGATGACGGCACCAGGCAGGCCGCCCCAGAGGCCGGTGCGAACGAGGCGCTGGAACAATGCCGTGTTCTCCTCCGGCCGCGCCAGGGTCTTGCGACGTCCGGCGATCAGGCCGAGCAGGAACATCGCCAGCGCGCACGGCGCTTGCAGCAGGACGAGGATGATCCAGACCGAGTTGAGCTCCGTCAGGTGCTGACCGATGATGGCCTGCCAGTCGCCGCGGAAAGCAAGCTCGGCCGCCCCCGCAGCGGAGAGAATGGTGGACCGATCGAGCGGCACCGGATCCAGCGTGATGAGGATGCCGAGTGCGCCCCAGACGAGTGCAAGGAGAAGGACCAGCCATTTGGCTAGCCGGAAGAGGCCTGCATCGCTGCGGTTTCTGAGGATCAGGAGGGCGATGCCAAGCACCGCGTAGGTGGTGAGAATATCGCCATGGAAAAGCAGAACCGCATGGGCAAGCCCGATCAGCCAGAGGCCCATCTGTCGGCGCAAAAGCCTGGGCACGAAGGCCTCGCCGGATTTTTCCGCCGAGCGCATTTGCAGGGTGAAGCTGTAGCCGAACAGGAACGAGAAGAGCAGGTAGAATTTCATCTCGAAGAACAGCGCGATCACGAAATGCACGCTGCGATCGAGGACGCCGCCGAAGGCTGGGTCGGCGATTTCCAGTCCGTAGAAGGCAGAAGCGAAAGCCATGATGTTGACCAGGAGGATGCCGAGCAAGGCAAAGCCGCGCAATGCGTCGACGTCGTCGATGCGGTCCAGGGTAGTCATTCGTGTTCTCCGTAACGGGAGGCGCTGTAGTTTTGCGCCGTAACCGATTGAAAAAGTTCGCTTTCAGGAGGCGGCGATCACGGGTCTGATCGCCGCCGATCTCGGCGCGCGCGAGCATTCGTTCATCGGTGGCGCTCGCGGCGTTTAATAAATAGACTAATCTATCTAATAATTGACGTAGGTACACGTCAAGGGGGCGGCGCCATGTTGCGGCGGCCTTGTTCACGATGCGTGAAGAGGGTGTTTAGCCTTTGTTGGGCGCGTTTTTCCGAAGCCAGGCAATCTGGCGACGGGCGCGCAGGCCGGCCGTCAGCGCTGCCCCGATCGAAATCGCAAGAAGCGCGATCCACAGCACTTCGCCATCGCCGAGCCAGAGGCCTTCAAAGGCCGAAAGAACGGCGGCGAGCGTCATCGCCGCCATGCGGTGCTGTTTGGCCATCGGGCCGGAGAAGTCGCTCGGCGCACCGTTGGCACGGCCGAGTTCGCGCACATAGGCAGTCAGCACGCCGAAGGTGGCTGCAGCAAAACCGAGAGCCGGCACGCCGATGGCGAAACCTGCGCCGACGAAGATGAAGACGTCGGCGATGCGGTCGGGAAATTCGTTCCAGAAGGGACCGTCGGCCTCGCCCTTGCCGCCCTCGACGGCGACCATGCCGTCGAAGAGGTTGCAGAGCAGACGCAACTGGCAAAAGAGGGCGGCAGTGATGAACAGGCTCGCCCTTGCGCCATCCTCGCTTTCGCCCGCGAGCCAGAAGGCAAGGCCGGCAAGGGCGGCCGCCAGCATGCTCGCCTGCGAGATCCGGTTCGGCGTGAGGTTCATCGATGCCAGGCGGCGTGCGATGGCCTGCGCCCAGCGGGTGTTGCGACTTGCGAGCGGCCTGCGGTCACCGGTCTCGGTCATGTTCGCCTCGGCTGATGGAATAGTTGTAGATGGCGGCGTAGGTGGTCGAAACCGTAAGCGGCAGCGCGATCGTTTTCAGGATCTCGGGCGTGCCGCTGGCCGCGTGGATCGCGACAAGTACAGCCGAGGAGCCAAGGCAGGCGATAAGTGGTGGCAGGACCAGGCGCCAGGCGCCGCTGAACCGCTTGGAAAGCGCGTCGATCGCCGTCTTGAGGTAGAGCGTCAGCAGCGCCGAAAGCGTCCCCTGGACGAGCCCGGCAACAAGCGGCTTCGGCATCGGGTGATGGCGGTTGGCGAAAAGCGCCCAGCCGCCCATGGCGAAAAAGGCGAAGGCCACATGAACGACGCCGCTTGATGCCAGCCCCTTCAGTTTGGCGCTCATGTCAGCGACCACCAGTAGCGCGTCAGATGGAAGAAGATCGGGGCGGAAAAGACGACGGAATCGAGCCGGTCGATGAGCCCGCCATGGCCTTCGATCAGATGGCCCCAGTCCTTGACGCCGCGATCCCGCTTGATTGCCGACATGACGAGGCCGCCGAAGAAGCCCATCAGGGTGATGATGAGTGACATCAGCGCCGCCTGCGCCGGCGTGAACGGGGTAATCCACCAGAGCGAGGCGCCGATCAGGGTAGCGCTCGCAACGCCGCCGACGAAGCCCTCGACCGTCTTCGACGGCGAAAGGGTGGGCGCGATCTTGGTTTTGCCGAAGAGCTTGCCCCAGACATATTGCAGCACGTCGCTCGACTGAACGACGATGACGAGGAAGGCGATGAGGAGCACGTTGCGTCCCTCATAGCCTGGGATTTGCAGCGTGAGCAGCGCCGGCACGTGCGAGGCGCAGAAGACGCAGATCATCAGCGCCCATTGCACCTCGGAGATCCGGACCAGGAAGTCGCGGGTGTCGCCGCGAAGGACCGCGACGATCGGCATCAGCAGGAAGGCATAGACCGGCACGAAGATCGAATAGATTCCGTATTGCTCGGCCCAGAGCAGGAAGTAGTTGATCGGCAGGACGACGAAGAAGGCGGCGGCGATCGCCCAGTGGTCGCCGCGGCGCGTGTTGATGAGCGTGATGAATTCGCGCAACGCTGCAAACGAGCAGAAGGCAAAGAGCAGCAACACGCCGACCCGGCCGGCAACGAAGGCGATGGCGATCAGGACCACCATCGCCCACCACGCCTTGATGCGGGCGTTGAGGTTCTCGATCGCGCCGTTCGACCCGTCAGGCGAAAGCTTCTGCTTAAGCACGTAGCCGACGCTCGACGCCAGCACGAGAACGCCGCCGACGCCGGAGAGCAGCTTGAGCATGTCCAGGCTGGCTGTGCTCATACGCGGTCATCCGTCGATGACGGCGCGAGCGAAAGCAGCGCGGCTTCGGCACGGGCGATGAATTCTTCCTTCGTCTCCTGCGCCTTGAGGCGCATCGGTTCGCCGAAATTGACGGTGCAGATGAGCGGGATCGGCACGAACTCCCCCTTGGGCATGACGCGATTGAGATTGTTGATCCATACGGGCACCAGCGCCACGTCCGGGCGCTTGCAGGCGAGGTGGAAGAGCCCGCTCTTGAACGGCAAAAGGCGTGCTTCGGTCTGGTTGCGCGTTCCCTCGGGAAAGAGAATGAGCGACGATCCGTCGTTGAGCACGGCCGCCATCTGCTCGACCGGATCCTGCGTGCGCGCTTCCGGGTCGCGCTCGATCAGCAGCGCATCGAACACGTCACGGCCGATGAAGCTCGAAAGCTTCGATTTCAGCCAGTACTCGGCGCCCGCGACCGGCCGGGCGCGTTCCCTGAGCCAGGGCGGCAGGACCGCCCAGATCAGCACGAAATCGCCGTGGCTGGAATGGTTGGCGAAGTAGATGCTCTGCTTTGGCGGCAGGCCGGTCTCATGCCAGATGGCACGCGCCGCCGTCAGCGCCCGCGCGAACATCATGATGGCGATGGAAGCCAGCTTGGCCATCATCTCGCGCATCATGTGAATGCGTGCCCGATTGGAAGCCAGGCCAGCGTCCTGGTGCGCCGTTTGGCGTCCCTCGGCCATGCCCGGATGCGTTGCTTGTCCTGCAAGTCGATAATCAAATGCTGCCCCTCAGCCTGCTGCCCGGCATAACTCCAGGCTGCATTGGTGAATTTTACGCAATTGTGACGGCTTCTCAAGCGGTTGAAATCATAGGCAACATGATAAC
Source organism: Ensifer sp. NPDC090286 (assembly GCF_044769565.1). Taxonomy (NCBI): domain Bacteria; kingdom Pseudomonadati; phylum Pseudomonadota; class Alphaproteobacteria; order Hyphomicrobiales; family Rhizobiaceae; genus Ensifer; species Ensifer sp. NPDC090286. The sequence goes on from NZ_JBIVYF010000001.1 coordinate 412,736, forward strand.
GTGCAGACCGTGCCGGATATTCGTTGGCCGGGGCGATTGGACAAAACCCTTGCGGCCGCAAGCCGCACGGCATGGACCTCTGTTTGCGTTGACCACCCGCAACCCGGCCGCTAGCGTGCGGCTTCCAGCAAGAGGAGCGTCGTCCAATGCGCCAGTAATGCCCGGTGAAAACCGAATCGCCTCAACTTCGCTTGCGAAGGGGATGGACGATGGCATTGCTGCGATCCGCATCGACGGACGAACGCCACGGCATATCTGCCTGCGATCTCCATTCGCCTTCATGAGCGGTCACATCAGGACAAAGTTTCCAGGGACCGAACATGCAAGATATTTCCTCCTCCAATCTCGATATCATCGATCACAATCGCCGGGCGTGGGACCGGCAGGCAAGCCAGGACTGCGAATGGTCGCGCCCGGTCACGCCGGAGATGATCGCCGATGCCCGCAAGGGTCAGTGGCAGGCGCGGCTGACGCCCGGCGACTTGCCTGAGGGGTGGTTGCCCGACGTCAAGGGTAAGAGCATCCTCTGCCTGGCTTCCGCCGGTGGGCAGCAGGCGCCGATTCTGGCTGCGGCCGGTGCCGACGTAACGGTCTTCGACATCTCCGAGGGACAGCTCGAACAGGATCGGCGCGTCGCCAAACGCGAAGGGTTGCCGCTTTTGGCCGTGCAGGGCGACATGCGCGACCTCTCTGTCTTTGCCGACGAAACCTTCGATATCGTCTTTCACCCCATCTCGAACCTCTACGTTCCGGATATCCGACCGGTCTGGCGGGAGAGCCACCGGGTGCTGAAAACCGGCGGTCGGCTGCTTTCGAGCTTCTACAATCCGATCGTTTTCGTCGGCGACCGCGATCCGGCCCATGCGGAAAAGGGTCTTATCCGCCCGGCCTACCGGCTCCCCTTTGCCGAAGCGGAGCATCTCCCTCCCGATGTCGTGCAGGCCAAGGTCGGGCGCGGCGAGGCCCTGGTGTTCGGGCATAGCCTTTCTCAGCAAATCGAGGGGCAATTGCAGGCCGGTTTCCGGTTGGCCGGCTTTCACGAGGATTGGCAGCCGTCGGCTCGTTTCCTGATCGACAGGTTTGTGCCGACCTTCATCGCCACCTTCGCCATCAAGAGCGATCGTCGCCCCTGATGGAGTGAGCCCGGCGTCCCGGCCGGGCCGAAGGCTTACGCGCAACAAGAGCAACCGCAGCGGCCGGTAGGGGGCTGCGGTTGTCGAACCCGGCTTCGTCGTCGCCTTTTTACCTCGCGTTACTGTTACGTACTCGCCAAAGCATCGGTTTCGTACTTTCCTGTTCGTCAGCGAAACTGGAAAGGGGTCAATCCGTATGCGCTTCATCGCTTTGTTGTTCGTGCCTTTGGCGGTCGCCGTGCTGGGGCTCTCGGGTTGTGCCTCGACGTCCTCGACCAACACGTCCTACACGCAGCCCCAGACGTTCGCCCCCGGTCTCGGTGCGGGGAACACGGCCAACGCCACGACGGCGCCGGGCTACTACTGACCTTCCGGCCGTTCTTCTGCTGGCGACAGGCATAATCCGCGGCGGGTGCAGCCGGCCGCGGATGGTTCGCGTTTGTGGCAACGGCCCGAGACCGGACCGTCGATCCGCTCCCTGGCGGTGACCGGCTTGCATTCGCCGGCCAAAAGTTGCAAACAGCGGCGAACCATCAGGGAACACGCCATGAGCCTCTCCAAGCGCACCACCCGCCCGCTCGATCACCTCGTGCTGCCGGTGGATACGCTTACCCAGGCGCGGCGTCGGCTTTCCGATCTCGGCTTTACCGTCGCCGACGATGCCCGCCATCCCTTCGGCACCGAAAATGCCTGCGTCTTCTTTGCCGACGGCACCTATCTCGAGCCGCTCGCCATAGCGTCCCGCGAGGAATGCGAGGCGGCCGCACTCGACGGCAATGCCTTTGTCGCGCGCGATCAGGCTTTCCGGTTTCGCCAAGGCCCGGAAGGTCTCTCGGCGCTGGTCTTCGGCACCGAGGATGCGGCGAGCGACCACATCCGTTTCCGGGCGAGGGGCATCTCCGGCGGCGACATGCTGGAATTTTCCCGGCCGATGAAGCTGCCCGATGGCCGTGAAGGACTGGGCTCGTTCCGTCTTTCCTTTGCCGCGGATCTTCGCGCGCCGGATCTCTTTCTTTTCAACTGTCAGCGCGTCCGTGCGCTCCCCACCGATCGGGCGCCGCTGGAGCGGCACGAAAACGGCGTGGTCGGCATCAGCGAAGTGGTGCTGTCGGAAGCCAATCCGACCGATTTCCAGTATCTGCTGCAGGAAGCGGTCGATGAGCGCGAGGTTTCGGCGCATTCCTTCGGCATGGATGTCGCGACCACCAACGCCAAGATCTCGGTGCTGAACGCCGCCGGGATGGAGGCCTTCTTCGGTCGCTCGGTGCGCAATGCCGAACGGGGCTTGCGCGGACGGGCAATCGTCTTCCGGGTTGCCGATCTCGAAGCGACGCGGGCGCTGTTTGCCGACAACGATATCGAATTTGCAGAAATGGGCGGGCGCCTCATTGTTCCCGAAATGCCGGGGCAAGGGGTGATCTTCGCGTTTGGAGCTTGATGATGAAAACCAATGCCAGAGTCGTGGTCGGGGAGGGTGCCCGCCAGGTCGCCTTCGCACAGACCGAGAAGTTGTCGCTGATCGCCGGCCCCTGCCAGATGGAGAGCCGTGAACACGCCTTCATGATGGCGGGCGCGCTCTCGGAACTCTGCGACGAGCTCGGGCTCGGCCTCGTCTACAAGTCCTCCTTCGACAAGGCCAACCGCACGTCGCTTTCGGGCAAGCGTGGCATCGGCCTCGAAAAGGCGATGGAAATCTTCGCCGACCTCAAGAAGGAATTCGGCTTCCCGGTCCTGACCGACATCCACACCGAAGAGCAATGCGCGCTGGTCGCCCCGACGGTCGACATTCTGCAGATCCCGGCCTTCCTGTCGCGGCAAACCGATCTTCTGGTCGCGGCCGCCAAGACCGGCCGCGCGATCAACGTCAAGAAGGGCCAGTTCCTGGCGCCCTGGGACATGAAGAACGTGCTGGCGAAGTTCACCGAGAGTGGCAACCCCAATGTCATGCTCTGTGAGCGCGGCGCCTCCTTCGGCTATAACACGCTGGTCTCCGACATGCGCTCGCTGCCGATCATGGCTTCACTCGGCGCGCCCGTCGTTTTCGATGCGACTCATTCGGTTCAGCAGCCGGGCGGGCAGGGCGGTTCGACCGGCGGCCAGCGTGAATTCGTCGAGACGCTGGCGCGTGCGGCCGTTGCCGTTGGCGTCGCCGGTCTGTTCGTCGAGACGCACGAAGATCCGGACAATGCTCCGTCCGATGGCCCGAACATGGTGCATCTGAAGGACATGCCGCGTCTGCTCGAAAAGCTGCTGGCTTTCGACGCGATCGCCAAGGGCTGAGCCCGGCGACGCTTCGTGAAATTTTCATGAACCGCAATGGCGCAGTTGTTTTTGCATATTGCGCGCCATTGTAATTTCGAGGCCTTGGCGTATGACAGGCCCCGACCACCCACCGTCCTCAACAGGGAAGAGATCATGACTGCAATCATCGACATCATCGGCCGAGAAATTCTGGACAGCCGCGGCAACCCGACCGTCGAGGTCGACGTGTACCTGGAAGACGGAAGCTTCGGTCGCGCGGCAGTCCCGTCGGGCGCCTCGACCGGTGCGCATGAGGCTGTCGAGCTGCGCGATGGTGGAACGCGTTACCTCGGCAAGGGCGTCGAGCGCGCCGTCGAAGCCGTCAACGGCGAGATCTTCGAAGCGATCGGCGGCCTCGATGCCGAGAACCAGATCCAGATCGACAAGACCATGATCGAGCTCGACGGCACGGCGAACAAGTCGCGCCTCGGCGCCAACGCCATTCTCGGCGTTTCGCTTGCCGTTTCCAAGGCCGCCGCTGAAGCTGCTGGCCTGCCGCTCTACCGTTACGTCGGCGGCCCGAACGCCCACGTGCTGCCGGTTCCGATGATGAACATCATCAACGGCGGCGCGCATGCCGACAACCCGATCGACTTCCAGGAATTCATGATCGTTCCGGTTGGCGCCGACACGATGCGTGATGCCGTGCGCATGGGCTCGGAAGTGTTCCACACCCTGAAGAAGCAGCTCGCAGCCGACGGCCACAATACCAATGTCGGCGACGAAGGCGGCTTCGCGCCGGGTCTCGCCTCTGCTCCGGCAGCCCTCGACTTCATCATGAAGTCGATCGAAAAGGCTGGCTACAAGCCGGGCGAAGACATGTTCATCGCGCTCGATTGCGCAGCGACGGAATTCTTCAAGGACGGCAAGTACGTTCTCGAAGGTGAAGGCCGCACGCTCGAGCCGGGCGCCATGGCTGAATACCTGGCGGAACTCGCTGCCAAGTACCCGATCTTCTCGATCGAAGACGGTATGGCCGAAGACGACTGGGATGGCTGGAAGGCCGTGACCGACCTCATCGGCAACAAGTGCCAGCTCGTCGGCGACGACCTGTTCGTCACCAACTCGGCCCGCCTGCGCGACGGCATCAAGATGGGCGTCGCCAACTCAATCCTCGTCAAGGTCAACCAGATCGGCTCGCTGTCGGAAACGCTCGACGCCGTCGAGACCGCGCACAAGGCACGCTACACCGCCGTCATGTCGCACCGCTCGGGCGAAACCGAAGACGCGACGATCGCCGATCTCGCGGTCGCCACCAACTGCGGCCAGATCAAGACCGGCTCGCTCGCCCGTTCGGACCGGCTCGCAAAGTACAACCAGCTGATCCGCATCGAAGAGCAGCTCGGCCTGCAGGCGAAGTACGCCGGCCGTTCGATCCTGCGCGGCTGATCGCTGCCTGATATTCGTGTGAAAAACGAACCCGCCCACACGGCCCCGTGTGGGCGGGTTTCTATTTTCCTGCCGTTCATGGTCAACGGTCGGTTAATCAATCGCCGCTAATCTGATTGCCGTACTGCGTATCAGGGCGTGAATGCATGTGGACACGGCATCATAAGAAACGGAAACTGGGACGGCTGGTGATGCCGCTGATCGCGGTCGCCTTTCTCTCCTACTTCGGCTATCATTCCATTCACGGCGGCTATGGCCTGAAGGCGACCGAGCAATTCGATCGCCAGATTGTCGAGCGGCAGGCGCGGCTGGATAAGCTCACGAAACAGCGGTTGATCCTTGAAAAGGAGGTTCAGCTGATGAGTGATGGGTCGCTGGAAAGGGACATGCTGGATGAAAAGGCTCGCCTCGCGCTCAACATGTCGCGAAGTGACGAGATCGTTATTTTTCACCGCGCCGCAAATTAACCTGAATTCAGTTAATTGAAATTTGTAAAGTAAAATCAATTGTTTGCATGGAATGTGAGCCATGCAAATATGGCATTGCTGTGTCTGCTTTCTTTCCCTATGGTAACCGCAAAAGGCTAACCATTGGGAGGAACGAATGGCTCCGCGAAAATCCGCGTCCGTTTCCAGCCGCAAGAGTGCCGCAAAGCCGGCGAAGAAAGACTTCAATGGCGGCACGTTCGCCGAATTCTCCAAACAGGAAGATCTGAGCGCCTACCGCGAAATGCTGCTGATCCGGCGTTTCGAGGAGAAGGCCGGCCAGCTCTATGGCATGGGCTTCATCGGCGGCTTCTGTCACCTCTACATCGGCCAGGAAGCTGTCGTCGTCGGCATGCAGATGGCGCTGAAAGAAGGCGACCAGGTCATCACAGCCTACCGTGACCATGGCCACATGCTGGCCTGCGGCATGAGCGCCCGCGGCGTCATGGCCGAACTCACCGGTCGTCGCAGCGGTCTTTCCAAGGGGAAGGGCGGCTCGATGCACATGTTCTCCAAGGAAAAGCACTTCTACGGCGGTCACGGCATCGTCGGCGCCCAGGTGTCGCTCGGCACCGGTCTTGCTTTCGCCAACCGCTATCGCGGCAACGACAACGTGTCCGTTGCCTATTTCGGTGACGGTGCTGCCAACCAGGGCCAGGTCTACGAAAGCTTCAACATGGCGCAGCTCTGGAAGCTGCCGGTGATCTACGTGATCGAGAACAACCGCTACGCCATGGGTACGTCCGTTTCGCGCGCTTCGGCGCAGACCGACTTCTCGCAGCGCGGTGTCTCCTTCAACATTCCCGGCTTCCAGGTCGACGGCATGGACGTGCGTGCGGTCAAGGCCGCCGGCGACGAGGCTGTTGAGCATTGCCGTTCGGGCAAGGGTCCGATCATCCTCGAGATGCAGACCTATCGCTATCGCGGTCACTCGATGTCCGACCCGGCGAAGTATCGCTCGAAGGACGAAGTGCAGAAGATGCGCTCTGAGCATGACCCGATCGAGCAGGTGAAGGCGCGTCTGACCGAAAAGGGTTGGGCGAACGAGGACGAACTGAAGCAGATCGACAAGGAAGTCCGCGACATCGTTGCCGACAGCGCCGATTTTGCCCAGGCCGATCCGGAGCCGGATGCATCCGAGCTCTACACCGACATCCTGCTTTGATCCGGGGAGGGACAAACATGCCAGTAGAAATTCTTATGCCTGCCCTTTCCCCGACCATGGAGGAAGGCACGCTCTCGAAATGGCTGAAAAACGAAGGCGACAAGGTCACCTCCGGTGACGTCATTGCCGAGATCGAGACCGACAAGGCGACGATGGAAGTCGAAGCCGTTGACGAAGGCACGATCGGCAAGCTCCTGATCGCTGCCGGCACCGAAGGCGTCAAGGTCAATACCCCGATCGCCGTGCTGCTGCAGGACGGCGAAGGCGCAGGCGATATCGCCGCTCCGAAGGCCGAAGCACCGAAGGCAGCTGCTGCCGAAGCGCCCGCCGCTTCCGCGCCGGCTCCGGTTGCAGCCCAGCCGAAGGTCGAAGTTGCCGCTGATCCGGCGATCCCGGCCGGCACCGAAATGGTCACCATGACCGTTCGTGAAGCGCTTCGTGACGCCATGGCCGAAGAAATGCGCGCCAGCGACGACGTCTTCGTCATGGGCGAAGAAGTCGCCGAATACCAGGGCGCCTACAAGATCACCCAGGGCCTCTTGCAGGAATTCGGTGCACGTCGCGTCATCGATACCCCGATCACCGAGCACGGCTTTGCCGGCGTCGGCGTCGGCGCTGCCATGACCGGTCTGCGCCCGATCGTCGAGTTCATGACCTTCAACTTCGCCATGCAGGCGATCGACCAGATCATCAACTCCGCTGCCAAGACGCTCTACATGTCCGGTGGCCAGATGGGCGCGCCGATCGTCTTCCGTGGCCCGAGCGGTGCCGCTGCCCGCGTGGCCGCCCAGCACTCGCAGTGCTACGCCGCCTGGTACAGCCATATCCCGGGTCTGAAAGTCGTCATGCCCTACACGGCTGCCGACGCCAAGGGCCTGCTCAAGGCTGCGATCCGCGATCCGAACCCGGTCATCTTCCTCGAAAACGAAATCCTCTACGGTCACTCGTTCGAAGTGCCGAAGCTTGACGATTTCGTTCTGCCGATCGGCAAGGCTCGTATCCACAAGGTCGGCAAGGACGCGACGATCGTCTCCTTCGGCATCGGCATGACCTACGCCGTCAAGGCAGTTGCCGAACTCGAAGCGCAAGGCATCGACGTCGAACTGATCGACCTGCGCACGATCCGTCCGATGGACCTGCCGACGGTCATCGAATCCGTCAAGAAGACCGGCCGTCTCGTCACCGTTGAAGAAGGCTACCCGCAGTCGTCCGTCGGCACCGAAATCGCGACCCGCGTCATGCAGCAGGCCTTCGACTACCTTGACGCCCCGATCCTGACGATCGCCGGCAAGGACGTGCCGATGCCTTACGCCGCGAACCTCGAGAAGCTGGCGCTTCCGAACGTCGCAGAGGTTGTCGATGCGGTGAAAGCCGTTTGCTACAAATAAGGGGAGGGCCCTTCGATGCCTATCAACATCACAATGCCTGCCCTCTCCCCGACGATGGAAGAAGGCAATCTGGCCAAGTGGCTGGTCAAGGAAGGCGATAAGGTCAAGTCCGGCGACGTGATCGCCGAGATCGAGACCGACAAGGCGACGATGGAAGTCGAAGCCGTCGACGAAGGCACCGTTGCCAAGCTCGTCGTCCCCGCCGGCACCGAAGGCGTCAAGGTCAACGCGCTGATCGCCGTTCTCGCCGCCGATGGCGAGGATGTCGCTGCTGCCGCCAAGGGCGGCAACGGCGCGGCAGCACCGGCACCTGCCGCCAAGGCTGAAGCGCCTGCACCGGCAGCGCCGAGCGCTCCGGCTGCGGCGCCAGCCGCTGCACCAGCTGCAGCCCAGCCGGCCAAGGCTGAGGGCGGCGCCCGCGTCTTCTCTTCGCCGCTCGCTCGTCGTCTGGCCAAGGACGCCGGTATCGACCTTTCGGCGATCGCCGGTTCGGGTCCGCATGGCCGCGTCATCAAGAAGGACGTCGAAGCTGCCGTCTCCGGTGGCACTGCCAAGCCCGCCGCCGCACCGGCCGCCGGCGCTGCTGCTCCTGCAGCCGCTCCGCTCGCCAAGGGCCCGTCGGACGAAGCCGTTCTCAAGCTGTTCGAGCCGGGTTCCTACGAACTCGTGCCGCATGACGGCATGCGCAAGACGATCGCCAAGCGTCTCGTCGAATCCAAGCAGACGATCCCGCACTTCTACGTGTCGGTCGATTGCGAACTCGACGCGCTGCTGGCGCTGCGTGCACAGCTCAATGCCGCTGCTCCCGAGCAGGGCGGCAAGCCTGTCTACAAGCTCTCCGTCAACGACATGGTCATCAAGGCCCTGGCGCTGGCACTGCGCGACGTTCCGAACGCGAACGTTTCCTGGACCGAAAGCAACATGGTCAAGCACAAGCACGCCGACGTCGGTGTTGCCGTGTCGATCCCCGGCGGCCTGATCACCCCGATCGTGCGCCAGGCGGACCTGAAGAGCCTGTCGGCCATCTCCAACGAGATGAAGGACCTCGGCCAGCGCGCCAAGGACCGCAAGCTGAAGCCCGAGGAATACCAGGGCGGCACCACTGCCGTCTCGAACATGGGCATGATGGGCGTCAAGAACTTCGCCGCCGTCGTCAACCCGCCGCACGCCACGATCCTCGCGATCGGTGCCGGCGAGGAACGCGTCGTCGTGAAGAACAAGCAGATGGTCATCGCCAATGTCATGACCGTCACGCTCTCGACCGACCATCGCGCCGTCGATGGCGCGCTCGGTGCCGAACTGCTCGGTGCCTTCAAGCGCTACATCGAAAACCCGATGGGCATGCTGGTCTGAGTTGGATAAGGACCGGCCTTCGGGCCGGTCCGTTCCTTTTCGCGCAGTCGAAGGCGGGCCCGGACGATGAAAACAGTTCTCTGCTATGGCGACAGTTTGACCTGGGGCTATGATGCTACCGATGGCGGGCGTCATGCGCTTGCCGATCGCTGGCCAAGCGTATTGCAGAAGGCACTCGGCCCGGATGTCCAGGTCATTGCCGAAGGGTTGAACGGTCGCACCACCGCCTATGACGATCATCTCGCCGATTGCGACCGCAACGGCGCCAAGGTGCTGCCGACGGTGCTGCACAGCCACGCCCCGCTCGATCTCGTCATTCTGCTGCTCGGCGCCAACGACATGAAGCCGATCATTCATGGGACCGCTTTCGGTGCCGTGCAAGGGATCGAGCGTCTCGTCAGCCTGGTGCGCCGGCATGATTGGCCGGTCGCTGGCGAAGAAGGCCCGGAGATCCTGATCGTATCACCGCCGCAGCTCTGCGAAACGGCCGATGCCGGGTTTGCTGCCATGTTTGCCGGCGGCATCGAACAGTCGGCGATGCTGGCGCCACTTTACCGTGACCTCGCCGACGAACTCGATTGCGGCTTCTTCGACGCTGGCTCGGTGGCGGAGACCACGCCGCTCGATGGCGTACATCTCGATGCGGAAAATACGCGAGCGATCGGCCGCGGCCTGGAACCGGTCGTGCGGATGATGCTCGGGGTCTGAGCATGGTGGGGGGCGTCACCATACGTCCGGCGGAAAGACGTGAGGCGGCGGAACTCGCCATCCTCGTCGACATCGCCGCGCATGGCTTTGCCTCTTGGCTTTGGTACGGCGCGGTTCAGCATGGGGTGACGGATACGGCCTTCGAGCGCGGCCGTAACAAGTTGCGCGAAGAGCCGGGTCCAGGGAACTGGCGGGATGCGCTGGTTGCCGAGGTCGATGACGAAGTTTCGGGACTGTCGGTCGGCTATGGGATTGGGCCGGGAGCGGCTGAGATTGTTGCCAGGCACCCGGTTCTCGAGCCCCTGCTGGCGCTGCAGAGGCAGATCGTCGGCCACTGGTTCATCGAGAGCCTCGGCGTCTATCGCCATCAGCGCGGTCGCGGGATCGGCAGGGCGCTCTTGGCAAGTGAATTCGAACGCGCCGGATCGGCGCCGGTGAGCCTGATCACCGAAAGCCACAATGTGAGGGCGCAGGCACTATACAGGGCAAACGGCTTCGGCGAGGTAGCGCGCGTCGAAGCCGTTCCGCTCTTTGAGGAAAGCAAGAAACACGACTGGGTGCTCTTCACCCGCAAGGTCGCTTGAGACAAAGGCAGGAAACACATGGCTGAGAATTACGACGTCATCGTCATCGGTTCGGGTCCGGGGGGCTACATCGCCGCCATTCGTGCGGCACAGTTGGGTCTCAAGACCGCGGTCGTCGAGCGCGAGCATCTGGCCGGCATCTGCTCCAACTGGGGCTGTATCCCGACCAAGGCGCTGCTGCGCTCCGCCGAGGTTCTTCATTATGCCCAGCATCCGGGCGCCTATGGCATCAAGATCGAAGGCACGGTAACGCCGGACCTGAAGGCGATCGTCGCCCGTTCGCGCGGCATTGCCGAGCGCATGAACGGCGGCGTCGGCTTCCTGATGAAGAAGAACAAGGTCGACGTGATCTGGGGCGAAGCCAAGCTGACGAAGCCGGGCGAGATCGTCGTCGGCAAGTCGACGAAGCCCGTCGTCCAGCCGCAGGCGCCGCTGCCGAAGAACACCAAGGGCGAGGGCACCTACACCGCCAAGCACATCATCATTGCGACCGGCGCCCGTCCGCGCGCGCTGCCGGGCATCGAGCCCGACGGCAAGCTGATCTGGACCTATTTCGAGGCGATGAAGCCCGAAGAAATGCCGAAGTCGCTGTTGGTTATGGGCTCGGGCGCGATCGGCATCGAATTCGCCTCGTTCTACCGCACCATGGGCGTCGACGTGACGGTCGTCGAAGTCATGCCGAACGTCATGCCGGTCGAAGACGCCGAGATCTCGAACATTGCCAAGAAGCAGTTCGAGAAGCAGGGCATGAAGATCCATCTCCAGGCCAAGGTGACGAAGGTCGAGAAGGGTGCCAACTCGATCACCGCCCATGTCGAGATGAAGGATGGCAAGGTCGAAAAGATCACCGCCGATCGCATGATCTCGGCCGTCGGCGTCCAGGGCAACATTGAGAACCTCGGCCTCGAAACGCTCGGCGTGAAGACCGACCGCGGCTGCATCGTCATCGACGGCTACGGCAAGACCAACGTTCCCGGCGTCTACGCGATCGGTGACGTTGCCGGCCCGCCGATGCTCGCTCACAAGGCCGAGCACGAAGCCGTCATCTGCGTTGAAAAGATCGCGGGCCTGCCGAACGTCCACCCGATGGACAAGCTGAAGATCCCGGGCTGCACCTATTGCCACCCGCAGGTCGCTTCGGTCGGTCTGACGGAAGCCAAGGCCAAGGAACTCGGCCGCGATATCCGCGTCGGCCGCTTCCCGTTTGTTGCCAATGGCAAGGCGATTGCGCTCGGCGAAGACCAGGGTCTGGTCAAGACGATCTTCGACAAGAAGACCGGCGAGCTGCTCGGCGCGCACATGGTCGGCGCTGAAGTCACCGAATTGATCCAGGGCTTCGTCGTCGCGATGAACCTCGAGACGACCGAGGAAGACCTGATGCACACTATCTTCCCGCATCCGACGATCTCGGAGACGATGAAGGAAAGCGTGCTCGACGCATACGGCCGCGCGCTCAACGCCTGATAGTTTCGGCGGCCGCGCTTTTTGTGTATTTTCGGTATTGTTAATGAACTCGTTTTCAATGCACGGAGACCAAAATGAGCGTGAACGGCGTCGGTATTCTGGCTGCGATCATCATCGGCGGGTTGGCCGGGTGGCTCGCGGAGAAATTCATGAGCAGCAGCATGGGTCTGTTCATGAACATACTGCTCGGCATCATCGGCGCGGTGGTGCTGAACTTCATCCTGGCGTCCTTCGGCATGGCATATGCCGGCTGGCTCGCCTACCTGATCATCGGCTTCATCGGCGCCTGCCTGTTGATCGCCGTTGGTCGAGTTGTGAAACGATAGCCTGCCGGGCCATCTGCGCTTCCGTCGGGCGTGATATGAAGACGGCCTGACATTTGCCATCGGGCCGTCTATATAGAGCGAAAATGGGTCACCCGGCCTGATGCCGGCCCCGCCGCGACGAGGAAGACAGTATGGTAACGGTATTCGATGCCGTCTCTGATCGGGCGCAACGCGTCCGCCACCCGGAAAAGGCGCACAAGCCCGACACGGAAGTGATGCGCAAGCCGGAGTGGATCCGCGTCAAGGCGCCGATGTCCAAGGGCTATCAGGAGACCCGCGAGCTGGTGCGGTCGCACAAGCTCGTGACCGTGTGCGAAGAAGCCGGCTGCCCGAACATCGGCGAGTGCTGGGACAAGAAGCACGCGACCTTCATGATCATGGGTGAGATCTGTACCCGCGCCTGCGCCTTCTGCAACGTCGCGACCGGCAAGCCGAATGCGCTCGACATGGAAGAGCCGGCTAACATCGCCAAGGCCGTCAAGCAGATGGGCCTCAGCCACGTGGTCATCACCTCGGTCGACCGCGACGACCTGGAAGACGGTGGCGCCGAACACTTCGAGAAGGTGATCTGGGCGATCCGCGAAGCATCGCCTTCAACGACCATCGAGATCCTGACGCCGGATTTCCTGAAGAAGCCGGGCGCGCTGGAGCGTGTCGTTGCCGCCAAGCCCGACGTCTTCAACCACAACATGGAAACCGTACCCGGCAACTACCTGACGGTTCGTCCGGGTGCACGCTACTTCCACTCCGTCCGCCTGCTGCAGCGCGTGAAGGAACTGGACCCGACCATGTTTACCAAATCCGGCATCATGGTTGGCCTCGGTGAAGAGCGCAACGAAGTGCTGCAACTGATGGATGACCTTCGAACCGCCGATGTCGACTTCCTGACGATCGGCCAGTACCTGCAGCCGACCCGCAAGCACCACAAGGTCGAAGCGTTCGTGACGCCTGAGGAGTTCAAGTCCTACGAGACCGTCGCCTACACCAAGGGCTTCCTGATGGTGTCGTCGAGCCCGCTGACGCGCTCCTCGCACCACGCCGGCGACGACTTCGCCCGTCTGCGCGCGGCTCGCGAGAAGAAGCTGGCGGCCGCGGCAGGCTGACCAACAAATACCGAAACTCCGGCCCCGTGCCGGAGTTTCGCATTGGGTTTCGTTCTTCCCGAATTCCGCGGGAGTCTCCATGAACCAGCCGTCAAAACCGGCAATCGTCAACTATGTCGACGATGCCGTTGCCGCCGACCATATTCGCAGGGCCAGGCGTATCCTCGTTGTCGGGTGCTCCGGCGGCGGCAAGTCGACTCTTTCACTGAAGCTCGCCCGTCAGTTTCAGCTAACTTATATTTCGATCGATCGGGATATCCGCTGGTTGCCGGGTTGGGCCGAGCGTGACCGGACGGAACAGCGCCAGCGCATTGTCGAGAGGATCGCCGCCGATCGCTGGGTCATGGATGGCACCAGTCCGTCCTCATTCGATATCCGGGTGCCAAAAAGCGACATCGTGATCTGGGTGCGCATGCCGCGGCTTGTCTGCATACGCGGCGTCGTTACCCGCTGGCTGAAACACTTCGGCCGCACCCGCCCGGAGATGGCGCCGGGGTGCATCGAAAAGGTCGATTGGGATTTCCTTCAGTTCATCTGGACGTTCGAGCAGAAATTTACGCCGCACATCGTCGCAGGTCTGGCAAAGCACGGCCCCGACGTGCCGGTTCTGCAGTTGAAATCGCGGCGCCAGATGCGCAGGCTCCTTGATCTTCTCGGTTCTCCCGCTTAACTCCCCTTTATGCCGCATTTCGAAACCAACCACGTCGTCAAGCACACCGCAGACCAGATGTTTGATCTCGTTGCCGACGTCGAACAGTATCCGCAGTTTCTGCCGCTCTGCGAGGCGCTGAAAGTACGTTCCCGCAAGGAGCGCGACGGCAAGGTGCTGCTGCTTGCCGACATGACCGTCGGTTACAAGGCGATCCGCGAGACCTTCACGACGCAGGTGCTCTTGAACAAGGCCGAGCGCACCATCGATGTAAAGTACATCGACGGGCCGTTCAAATATCTCGACAACCGCTGGCGCTTCGAGCCGTCGGGCGAGGGGCAGTCGGTCGTGCACTTCGATATCGACTACGAGTTCAAGAGCCGCATTCTCGGCGCCCTGATGGGCACGATGTTCGATCGCGCATTCCGCATGTTCTCCGACGCCTTCGAAAAGCGCGCCGACAGCATCTATTCCGCCTGAGCGATTTCCGTCAGCATGTCGAGCGCGGTGCGCACGGTTGCAAGCCGGATCTTGCTGCGGCCGATATCGCCGTAACGCATTTCCCGATGCAGCAATGCGCCGTTTCGTCCGGATGCCGCAAGGTGCACGAGGCCGACGGGTTTTTCGACAGAGCCGCCGCCCGGGCCGGCAATGCCGGTGACGGCAACGGCGAAATCGGCTGCCGAATGCGCGACGGCGCCCTGCGCCATCTCGATTGCCGTCTGTCGTGACACCGCGCCATGGGCGATGAGGGTCGCCGCCTCGACGCCGAGCATCGCCACCTTCGCCTCGTTGGAATAGGTGACAAAGCCGCGATCGACGACCGCTGACGAGCCGGAGATCTCGGTCAAGGCGCCGGCGATCAGGCCGCCGGTGCAGGATTCGGCGGTCGCGACCTTGAGGCCGCGCGCCGTGAACGCGGCGATGATTTCACCGGCCTTCACTTCGATATCGGCGGGCCACATCACGAAAGGCTCCCATAGACGACGGTCGCCGTGGCGATGGCGGCGATGCCTTCGTCGCGACCGACGAAACCGAGGCGTTCGTTGGTCGTTGCCTTGACCGAGCAGCGGTCGAGCGAAATGCCCAGCATGTCCGCGAGGTTCTCGCGCATCGTCAGCCGGTGCGGCCCGACCTTCGGCGCTTCGGCGATGAGCGAAACGTCCGCGTTGGTGATGATGCCGCCGCGCTCGCGCACGATCCTGGCCGCATGCTCCAGGAAAATGCGCGACGCCGCGCCCTTCCATTGCGGGTCGGACGGCGGGAAATGATCGCCGATGTCGCCGGCGCCGCAGGTGGCGAGCAGCGCATCTGTGAGCGCGTGCAGCGCCACGTCGGCATCGGAATGGCCGGAGAGTTTCTTGGTGTGCGCAATGAAGACGCCGCAGAGCGTGACGCCGTCGCCCTCGACGAGCTGGTGCACGTCGTAGCCGTTGCCCGTGCGCACATCGGGCAGGGCAATGCGCTTGAGTTTCTCGTCGGCCATGGCGATATCCCTTTTCAGCGTAAGCTTGACATTATCGACGGCGCCTTCGACGAGCACGACCTTGAGGCCGGCCCATTCGGCGATCGACGCGTCGTCGGTGAAATCCATGCGGCCGCTTCTTGCCGCATCCCGGTGGGCGGCAAGAATGGCCCGGAGGTCGAAGGTCTGCGGCGTCTGCGCGCCATAGAGGCCGTCGCGCGGCACGGTTTCCGTGACCATGCCATCCTTGCCGGCACGCTTCAGCGTGTCTGCAACGGCGACTGCCGGCAGCACGGCCTTGACGTCTTCACTCAATGCCGCAGCGCAGCGCGACAGCAGTGCGTGATCGGCAAAGGGGCGCACCGCGTCGTGGATCATCACGCGGCGCGCGCCGATATCCGCCAGGGCCTCTAGGCCGGCGAGCACTGATATCTGCCGGGTGGCGCCGCCATGGACGATGATCACATCGCCGGCCGCAGAGTGCTTGCGTGCGGCGTCGAACAGCGCCTCGTCGTCCGGATGGATGACGACGACGATCGGGCCGGCGTCCGGCCATGTCGCGAAAGTGTCAAGCGTATGGGCGATAACGGGGCGGTCGCCGATGGTTCGGTACTGCTTCGGACCCTCGGCCGATTGTCCGGCGCGTTCGCCGCGTCCTGCCGCAACGATAACGACGCCGCACTTGAGCTGTTCTTGAGGCTGCATTTTCTGTATGAGGTCCCGCATTCGCCGATCTTCGCCGTGATGTACCGCGAAGGGTCGTGCTTTGCCAGCCGAGCTGGGAATTTTGCGCGCCGCGCCGAAATCGCTTGGCAAGTCCGAGAACAGTGTCTAAAAATAGTGCAGGAACAACATGTGCCTGAAAGATATGCATTTGCCAATTCCGGCTCTTTCGTCTCCGCTCCGCATCGGATCCATCGAATTCCGCAACCGGGTTGCGCTCGCGCCGATGTCCGGCGTCACCGACCTTCCATTCCGGCGTCTTGCCTGGCGCTTTGGCGCGGGTTTCGTCGTCACCGAAATGGTGGCGAGCCGTGAACTGGTCGGCAATGCCCAGGAATCCTGGGCGCGGCTGAAGAATTCCGGGATCAAGCCGCATATCGTCCAGCTTGCGGGCCGCGAGGCCCATTGGATGGCGGAGGCGGCGAAGATCGCCGCTGACAACGGCGCCGATATCATCGACATCAACATGGGCTGCCCGGCAAAGAAGGTGACGGGCGGTTATTCTGGCTCAGCGTTGATGCGCGACCCCGATCACGCTTTGTCGCTGGTCGAGGCGACCGTCAACGCCGTCGATGTGCCGGTGACGCTGAAGATGCGGCTTGGATGGGACGAAAACTCGATCAACGCGCCGCTGATTGCCAAGCGCGCCGAAGAAGCGGGCGTGAAGGCAATCACCGTGCACGGCCGCACGCGCATGCAGTTCTACAACGGCAAGGCGGATTGGGATGCGATCCGGCTGGTTCGTGAGGTGGTCACCGTGCCGCTGGTCGCCAATGGTGATGTGGAGACGGTCGCCGACGCCCAGGAGATCCTTCGCCGATCTGGCGCGGACGCCGTCATGGCCGGCCGTTCCTCCCAGGGGCGCCCGTGGCACGTCGGCTTCCTTGCCGGCGCCGTGAAGCATCCTTCGCCGGCGGAGGTCGCGGATATCTTTGCGGAGCACTACGAAATGATGCTCGAATTCTATGGCGTCGAGGTCGGTCTTCGGCATGCCCGCAAGCATGTTGCATGGTACCTCGATCGCACCGCTCCCGACATGGCGGGAGCTGAAAAGGCTGCAATCCTGACATCGACCGATGCCCGTTTCGTCCGCGACAGGGCCCGTGCGGCAATGCTCGACGCAGCCCCGGGCAAGCCGGAAGGCGAGGCGGTCGCAGAAGGGATCGCCGCATGACCGAGAAACCGAGCATGCCTGACGCCGTCGCCAACGGCCTGTCGATGGCGGTTTTGAACGCCATCCAGAACCCGGTGATCATGGTCGATGCCAAGGGTCTCGTCGCTTTTGCCAACTGGGAGGCCGAATCGTTTTTCGGCGCCAGCGCCAACCACCTGGCGCGCCACGACATCAGCGCCTTCATTCCCTTTGGTAGCCCGCTGCTGACGCTGATCGAGCAGGTGCGCGAGCGCAAGGCGCCGGTCAACGAGTATCGCGTCGACCTGAGTTCGCCGCGCCTTGGCGCCGACAAGCTGGTCGATCTCTATGTCGCCCCTGTACTGTCCGAGCCGGGTGCGGTCGTTGTCGTCTTCCAGGAGCGCTCGATGGCCGACAAGATCGACCGGCAGCTGACGCATCGCGGCGCTGCCCGTTCGGTCACCGGCCTTGCCTCGATGCTGGCGCATGAAATCAAGAACCCGCTCTCGGGCATCCGCGGTGCGGCGCAGCTGCTGGAGACTTCGGCGAACGACGAGGACCGAGCGCTGACGCGGCTGATCTGCGACGAGACCGACCGCATCGTTTCGCTGGTCGATCGCATGGAGGTGTTTTCCGACGAACGCCCCGTCGATCGCGTTCCGCTTAACATCCATTCGGTGCTCGACCACGTGAAGGCGATCGCCAAGGCCGGGTTTGCCCGCCACATCAAGTTCGCCGAGCACTACGATCCGTCGCTGCCGCCGGTCTATGCCAACCGCGACCAGCTGGTTCAGGTGTTCCTGAACCTGATCAAGAACGCGGCCGAAGCGATCGGCGAACGCCACGACGGCGAAATCCTGCTGACGACCGCCTACCGGCCGGGCATTCGCCTGTCGGTTGCCGGAACGCGCGAGAAGATCTCGCTGCCGCTGGAATTCTGTGTGCACGACAACGGGCCGGGCGTCCCTCAGGACCTGCTGCCGCTCTTGTTTGATCCCTTCATCACCACCAAGACCAACGGTTCCGGCCTGGGTCTCGCTCTGGTTGCCAAGATCATCGGCGGCCACGGCGGGATCGTCGAATGCGACAGCCAGCAGAACCGCACCACCTTCCGCGTGCTGATGCCGGCCTCCAAGGGCCAGGCCGCGGATGACGACGACATGCCGATGACAAAAGGAAACCTTGCATGACCGGTGCCACGATCCTCGTCGCGGATGACGACGCCGCCATTCGCACCGTGCTGAACCAGGCATTGAGCCGCGCCGGCTACGATGTCCGCATCACCTCCAACGCGGCGACGCTGTGGCGCTGGATTGCGGCGGGCGATGGCGATCTGGTCGTGACCGACGTGGTGATGCCGGACGAAAACGCCTTCGATCTTCTGCCGCGCATCAAGAAGGCGCGTCCCGACCTGCCGGTGCTGGTCATGAGCGCCCAGAACACTTTTATGACGGCGATCAAGGCTTCGGAGAAGGGAGCCTACGACTATCTGCCGAAGCCTTTCGACCTGACCGAACTGATCGGCATCATCGGCCGGGCGCTGTCGGAGCCGAAGCGCCGGCCGGCAAAACTCGACGATGACACCCAGGACGGCATGCCACTGGTCGGCCGATCGGCGGCGATGCAGGAGATCTACCGGGTGCTTGCGCGCCTGATGCAGACCGACCTGACGCTGATGATCACCGGCGAGTCCGGTACCGGTAAGGAGTTGGTTGCCCGCGCTCTGCATGATTATGGCAAGCGCCGCAACGGCCCGTTCGTCGCGATCAACATGGCGGCGATCCCGCGCGACCTGATCGAATCGGAACTCTTTGGCCATGAGAAGGGTGCCTTTACCGGCGCGCAGATGCGCTCGACCGGACGTTTCGAACAGGCTGAGGGCGGCACGCTCTTCCTCGACGAAATCGGCGACATGCCGATGGACGCGCAGACGCGTCTTTTGCGCGTGCTGCAGCAAGGGGAATATACGACCGTTGGCGGGCGTACGCCGATCCGCTCTGACGTGCGTATCGTCGCGGCGACCAACAAGGACCTGAAACAGTCGATCAATCAGGGCCTGTTTCGCGAAGATCTCTATTATCGCCTGAACGTGGTGCCGCTGCGGCTGCCGCCGCTGCGCGACCGTGCCGAGGACATTCCGGACCTCGTGCGCCACTTCGTCCAGCAAGCCGAGAAGGAGGGCTTGGACGTCAAGCGCTTCGACCATGAGGCGCTGGAACTGATGAAGGCGCATCCCTGGCCGGGCAATGTGCGCGAGCTGGAGAACCTGGTACGGCGCCTGACGGCACTTTATCCACAGGACGTCATCAGCCGTGAGATCATCGAAAACGAGCTTCGCTCGGAGATCCCGGACAGCCCGATCGAGAAAGCGGCGGCACGCCCCGGCTCGCTGACGATTTCGCAGGCGGTCGAAGAAAACATGCGCCAGTATTTCGCAAGCTTTGGCGAGGCCTTGCCGCCGGCCGGCCTTTACGACCGGGTGCTTGCGGAAATGGAGTATCCGCTGATCCTTGCGGCGCTTACCGCCACCCGCGGCAACCAGATCAAGGCGGCCGATCTGCTCGGCCTCAACCGCAACACGCTGCGCAAGAAGATCCGCGAGCTCGGCGTTTCGGTCTATCGCAGCTCACGCAGCGCTTGACTTGGTCACACCCACCGTTGCATTTTCGCCACAATGCGTTGCTTGAACGGATAACGGCCGCCGAATCGCGCGTCGTTGCCGTCCTGTTCAATCGATTTGACCCAATCGATTGACGGGGGTGCAGCGCGGCAGCCCAGCTGGGTGGTGAGGTCAACCTTTGACCCGAGAATGCAAGCAAGAGATGCCGCCGCCGGCCGGCGACGGTTGGGGGAACGCTTTTCATGGTGGACGCAATGGCCTTGCCGCTGGGCACAGATGAGGGACTGGCGGCGCAGGATCGCCGTGGGTCCTTTGCCCTGCCGGGCCTGATGTTGGCAACCGGCGCGCTGATCTGCGCGACCGTGTCCCTGCTCGTGCTCCTTGGCCTGACGCCCATCAAGCTCGAACGAAATGTCGTCATCGCCTGCGCGGCGATCAATAGCCTCTTCGTCGTCGGCCTCATCTATCTGATTGCCCGTGAAATCCTGCGTCTCCTGCGCGCCCGCCACAAGGGGCGCGCGGCTGCACGCCTGCACGTGCGCATCGTCGCGCTGTTTTCTATCGTCGCGATCACGCCGGCGGTGCTCGTCGCGATCTTTGCCAGCATCACGCTCGATGTCGGCCTCGACCGCTGGTTCTCGCTCCGAACCCAGGCGATCGTCCGCTCCTCGATCAACGTCGCGCAGGCCTATGTGCTCGAAAATGCGAGCTATCTGCAGGGCCAGACCGTGTCGATGGCCAACGACCTCGAACGCAATCGCCAGCTCTACAGCCTCGACCGTACGGGCTTTGCAGAGCTGATGACGCGCCAGGCGCGGGGACGCGGCATGCTGGGCGCCTTTCTTGTGCGCGCCGACGGCAGCCCCATCGTGCAGGCCAGCATCTCGACCGACCGCCCGCTACCGGCCATTCCTCCGGATGCATTGAAGAGCTCCGTCTCCGGCCAGCCGACCCTGATCCCGCCGGGCATTACCAATCTTGTCGGCGCGGTCATCCCGCTTGACGACATTCCCGGCACCTTCCTCTACACGGTTCGCAACGTCGATCCGGAGGTGATGCGTTCGCTCCGGCTGATGGAGGAGAACACCGCCGAGTACAAGATGCTCGAAGCCGGGCGGACCTTCACCCAGATCGCCTTCGGCGTGCTCTATATCGGCTTTGCCCTCATCGTATTGCTTGCCGCGATCTGGACCGCGATCGCGGTCGCCGACCGGATTGTCCGGCCCATCCGCCAGCTCATCGGTGCCGCCGACAGCGTTGCCTCCGGTAATCTTGACGTCGTCGTGCCGGTGCGCGCCGTCGATGGCGACGTCGGTAATCTGTCGCGAACCTTCAACAAGATGGTTTCGGAGATCCGCAGCCAGCAGGAGCAGATCCTCGAGGCCAAGGACGAAGTCGACCACCGCCGCCGCTTCATCGAGGCCGTTCTTTCGGGCGTGACTGCGGCCGTCATCGGTGTCGGGCGCGATCGCCAGATCACCATCGCCAATCCGTCGTCCGAGGATTTCCTGAAGAAAGCCGCGCCGGATCTTCTCGGTGCTGACCTGCGGGAGGTCGCACCGGAGATCGAGGAGGTCCTGGTCGAGGCCGAAGGGCGCCACCGCAACGATTACCGCAAGCAGATCAACGTCATGCGCGGCGGAACCGAGCGCACGTTGAACGTTCAGGTGACGCGGGAAGAAGGCGGTGAAGCGAACGAATCCTACGTCATCACCATCGACGACATCACCGATCTCGTCATCGCCCAGCGCTCGACCGCCTGGGCCGACGTGGCGCGCCGCATCGCGCACGAGATCAAGAACCCGCTGACGCCGATCCAGCTTTCCGCCGAGCGCCTGAAGCGGCGCTACGGCAAGCAGATCAATCAGGACGACAAGGCCGTTTTCGATCAATGCACCGATACGATCGTGCGCCAGGTGGAAGACATCGGCCGCATGGTGGACGAATTCTCGGCCTTCGCGCGCATGCCGAAGCCGACAAAGGAACGGGCGGATCTTCGCGCGATCCTGAAGGATGCAGTGTTCCTGCGCGAAATGGGCAACAACCACATCAACTTCGTGCGCGACTTTGGCGAGGAGCCGCTTGAGGGCCTGTTCGACGAGCGCATGCTCGGCCAAGCCTTCGGCAACATCGTCAAGAACGCCGTCGAATCGATCGAGGCGGTGCCGTCGGAAGCTGTCCGCGGCCAGCCTGTTATCGTGGCGCGTGCGCGAAGCGATGCGGCGACAGGCCGGTTCGTCGTCGATATCATCGACAACGGCAAGGGCCTGCCCACGGAAAACCGGCACCGTATTTTGGAGCCATACATGACGATGCGCGAGAAGGGCACGGGCCTGGGTCTCGCCATCGTCAAGAAGATCATCGAGGACCATGGCGGACAATTGGAATTGCACGACGCGCCTGCCGAATACGACGGCGGTGTCGGGGCGATGATCCGCGTGATCCTGCCGCCTGCCGGAGAAACCGGGGGCGAAGAGAGTTTGAAGGATAAGGGTGCGAGCGATGGCCGCTGATATTCTGGTTGTGGACGATGAGGAAGATATCCGCGAGATCGTGTCGGGTATCCTGTCCGACGAGGGGCACGAAACGCGCACCGCCTTCGACAGTGACAGCGCGCTGGCGGCGATCAGCGATCGTGTGCCGCGGCTGGTCTTCCTCGACATCTGGATGCAGGGAAGCCGCCTCGACGGTCTGGCGCTGCTCGACGAGATCAAGGGACGCCACCCGGATCTGCCGGTCGTCATGATTTCCGGCCACGGCAACATCGAAACCGCCGTCAACGCCATCAAGCGTGGCGCCTATGATTTCATCGAGAAGCCTTTCAAGGCAGACCGCCTGATCCTTATCGCCGAGCGGGCGCTGGAGAACTCCAAGCTCAAGCGCGAAGTCTCGGAACTGAAGAAGAAGTCCGGCGACCCGGTCGAACTGATCGGCACGTCCGTTGCCGTCTCGCAGCTTCGCCAGACGGTCGAAAAGGTTGCGCCGACCAACAGCCGCATCATGATCCAGGGGCCCTCGGGTTCCGGCAAGGAACTGGTCGCGCGCATGATCCACCGCAAGTCGACGCGGTCCGCTGGGCCGTTCGTGGCGCTGAACGCTGCGGCGATCACGCCGGACCGGATGGAAATCGCGCTGTTCGGGACCGAAGGCACGCCGGGCCAGCCGCGCCGCACGGGCGCGCTTGAGGAAGCCCATGGCGGCATTCTCTATCTCGACGAGATCGGCGAGATGCCGCGCGAGACGCAGAACAAGATCCTGCGCGTGCTCGTCGACCAGCAGTTCGAGCGTGTCGGCGGCACCAAGCGCGTGAAGGTCGATGTGCGCATCATCTCGTCGACCGCCTACAACCTCGAAAACATGATCTCCGAGGGCCTCTTCCGCGAAGACCTCTTCCACCGGCTGGCCGTCATTCCGGTTCGCGTGCCGGCGTTGGCCGAACGGCGCGAGGATATTCCGTTCCTCGTCGACATGTTCATGCGCCAGGTCAGCGAGCAGGCCGGCATCCGTCCGCGCAAGATCGGCGACGATGCGCTGGCCGTGCTTCAGGCGCATGACTGGCCGGGCAACATCCGGCAGCTTCGCAACAACATCGAGCGGCTGATGATCCTTGCGCGCAGCGACGGTCCGGATACGCCGATCTCGGCCGACATGCTGCCGACGGAAGTGGGCGACACGCTGCCGAAGATCTCGGCCCAGGGCGACCAGCACATCATGACGCTGCCGTTGCGCGAGGCTCGCGAAATGTTCGAACGTGATTATCTGATCGCGCAGATCAACCGATTCGGCGGCAACATTTCGCGCACGGCGGAATTTGTCGGCATGGAGCGGTCGGCACTGCATCGGAAGCTGAAGTCGCTGGGTGTGTGAACCGGAATTCCCGGCCAACCCGCCCGCGCTCGCATGTGAAAGAACGA
The DNA here is from genome assembly GCF_044769565.1 of Ensifer sp. NPDC090286. Lineage (NCBI taxonomy): Bacteria > Pseudomonadati > Pseudomonadota > Alphaproteobacteria > Hyphomicrobiales > Rhizobiaceae > Ensifer > Ensifer sp. NPDC090286. Next base: position 436,638 of record NZ_JBIVYF010000001.1, read on the forward strand.
CATGAAGGTAGTCATTTGTGGCGCGGGGCAGGTCGGCTACGGCATTGCCGAGCGGCTGGCGCAGGAAGATAACGACGTTTCGGTGATCGATACGTCGGCGGCGCTGATCGCCAACATTACCGAGAGCCTCGACGTGCGCGGCTATGTCGGCCACGGTGCGCACCCGGACGTGCTGGCAAAGGCAGGTGCTGACCAGGCCGACATGCTGATTGCGGTGACACTGTCCGACGAAGTCAACATCGTTGCCTGTGAAGTGGCGCACGCGATCTTCAACGTGCCGACCAAGGTCGCGCGAATTCGGGCGCAGAGCTATCTCGCGCCGGAATATGCAAACCTGTTTTCGCGCGAGAACGTGCCGATCGACGTCACCATTTCGCCCGAAGTCGAAGTCGGGCGGCTGGTGCTGCGGCGCATTTCCTTTCCCGGCGCGATCGACGTCGTGCGCTTCGCCGATGATCGCATCGCCATGGTCGCCTTCGAATGCCTGGAGGATTGCCCTGTCGTCGGCACGCCGCTGCAGCAGTTGAGCGAACTGTTTCCGGATTTGCTTGCCACCGTCACCGGCATTTTCCGTAACGGCAAGGTGATCGTGCCGCATTCCGACGACCAGTTGCAGGCGGGCGATATCGCCTATGTCGTCTGCGATCGCGATCATGCGCGGCGCACGCTGGCGCTCTTCGGCCACGAAGAGCAGGAAGCGCGGCGCATCATCATTTTCGGCGGCGGCAATGTCGGATATTTCGTTGCCAAGGCGATCGAGGACCACCAGTCGCGCACGCGGGTGAAGCTGATCGAGAGCGACCGTGACCGCGCCGTGATGATGGCCGACAAGCTGAGCAGCACGGTCGTGCTCAACGGCTCGGCCATGGACCAGCGGATCCTCGCCCAGGCCGATGTCCAGGATGCCGATCTCGTGGTGGCGCTGACCAACAACGACCAGATCAACATCCTCGGCAGCATGATGGCGAAGCACTTGGGTGCAAAGTCCACGCTCGTCCTCATCAACGAGCCGTCCTACCAGGATTTCGCTGCGACCGCCGGCGTCGATGCCTATGTGAACCCGCGCGCCGTGACGATCTCGCGCGTGCTGCAGCATGTCCGCAAGGGCCGCATCCGCTCGGTCTACGCAGTGCAGAAGGGCATGGCCGAAGTCATCGAGGCCGAGGCTCTCGAAACGTCGCCGCTCGTCGGCAAGGCCCTGCGCGATCTCGAGCTGCCCGACGGCATCCGCATCGGCGCGCTCTATCGCGACAAGACGTTCATCCGTCCTGATGGTGCCACCCGGATCAAGGCGAAGGATCGCGTCGTGCTCTTCGCCACCGCCGATGCGGTGCGCCATGTCGAGCAACTGTTCCGCGTCAGCATCCAGTATTTCTAAAGGCGAGACGATGTCCCGAATTGCCTATGTCAACGGCGCCTACGTGCCGCACGCAGACGCCAGCGTCCATATCGAGGACCGCGGCTACCAGTTTGCCGACGGCGTCTACGAGGTCTGCGAGGTGCGACACGGCTATATCGTCGACCTCACCCGTCATCTCGACCGCCTTGGCCGGTCGCTCAGCGAGCTGCGCATCGATTGGCCGATGAACAGGGCGGCGCTCGTCCACGTGATCCGCGAAGTCGTCCGGCGCAACTGGGTAAGGAACGGCCTGTTCTACATGCAGGTCACGCGCGGCGTGGCGCGCCGCGACCACGTCTTTCCGGCGGCGGAAATCCGCCCGTCCATCGTCGTGACGGCGAAGCGTACCGACGCCGCGGCCATTGCCAGGAAGGCGACCCACGGAATTGCGGCGATCACGGTGCCGGAAAACCGCTGGAACCGGGTGGACATCAAGTCGGTCGGGCTTCTGCCCAACGTGCTGGCGCGCCAGAAGGCCAGGGAAGAGGGCGCGCAGGAGGCGATCTTCGTCGATGCCGACGGCACGGTGAAGGAGGGGGCGGCGACCAATGTCTGGATCGTCGATCGTGACGGAAGCTTGCGTACGCGGCTGGCGGAACACGGCATCCTCAAGGGAATCACCCGCACCACCTTGATGGATGTGGCGGTGCCGCTCGGGCTCAAAATCGAGGAGAGGGCGTTCTCGGTGGATGAGATGCTCGCGGCGCGCGAAGTCTTCATCACGGCTGCCACCAGCATCTGTTTTCCGGTCATTTCGGTCGACGGCAAGCCGATCGGCAATGGTCATCCGGGAAGCATAGCACAGAATATTCGCGAAGCCTTTTTCGGCGTTGCGGAAAAGACATTGATTTGATACCAACTCTGAAGAGGTGTCGGGGAAGGTACTTGTGGCGCCTCTGATTGCTGAATTTGACAAAAATGCACCGGCGCGAAACGCCGGCAAATAAGAAAGAAGCGGCGCGATGGCGGAACGTTCTCAAAACTTGCAGGATCTCTTTCTCAATACGGTCCGCAAGCAAAAGATTTCATTGACAATTTTTCTTATCAACGGCGTCAAGCTTACCGGCGTTGTGACCTCGTTCGACAACTTCTGCGTCCTGCTGCGTCGCGATGGCCACTCGCAGCTGGTCTACAAGCACGCGATCTCGACCATCATGCCCGGCCAGCCGCTGCAGATGTTCGAGAACGAAGAAGCCGCATCCTGACGGGACGTTAGGCACATTACCAAGCGTGATTCAAAATTGTCGTCGATCATTCCGGAGCTCGAGAAGCTCCGCGACGACATGCGCGCGGTCGTTATCGTTCCGGTCTTGAAAAAGACCGGACGGCAGTCCGCAGATATCCTCTCGACCACCACGACGCGCTCGGACGAAAGTCGTCTCGAAGAGGCGACTGGCCTCGCCATGGCGATCGACCTTGAGGTCGTGCACGGCGCCATCGTTCCGGTGGCGCAGCCGAAGCCCGGCACATTGCTCGGCACCGGCAAGATCGAAGAGATCGGCCATATCCTCGTCGAGCTCGACGCCGGCCTTGTCATCGTCGACCATCCGCTGACGCCGGTGCAGCAGCGCAATCTCGAGAAGGAATGGAACGCCAAGGTCATCGACCGCACCGGCCTCATTCTCGAGATCTTCGGCCGCCGTGCCTCCACCAAGGAAGGCACGCTGCAGGTCGATCTCGCGCACCTCAATTATCAGAAGGGCCGCCTGGTCCGAAGCTGGACCCACCTTGAGCGCCAGCGCGGCGGTGGCGGCTTCATGGGCGGTCCGGGTGAAACCCAGATCGAAGCGGACCGGCGCTTGCTGCAGGATCGCATCGTCAAGCTTGAGCGCGAGCTGGAGCAGGTGCGCCGCACACGGCAGCTGCATCGCTCCAAGCGCAAGAAAGTGCCGCACCCGATCGTCGCTCTCGTCGGCTACACCAATGCCGGCAAGTCGACGCTGTTCAACCGCATGACCGGGGCAGGCGTTCTTGCCGAGGACATGCTGTTTGCGACGCTCGACCCGACGCTTCGGCGCCTGAAGCTGCCGCATGGCCGCATGGTCATCCTCTCCGACACTGTCGGCTTCATTTCCGACCTGCCGACGCACCTCGTCGCCGCGTTCCGCGCGACCCTCGAGGAGGTGTTGGAGGCGGATCTGATCCTGCACGTGCGCGACCTTTCTGACCCGGACAACCAGGCTCAGGCAAGCGACGTTCTCAGGATCCTTTCCGATCTCGGCATCGACGAGAAGGAAGCCTCCGAGCGCCTGATCGAGGTCTGGAACAAGATCGACCGGCTCGACGACGAATCGCGCGAGGCATTGCGCGGCAAGGCGGCGACGTCCAACAACACGGTAGCCGTTTCGGCGATCACCGGTGACGGCGTCGACGAACTGCTCGCCGAAATCGGCCGCCGTCTTTCCGGTGTTCTGACGGAATGCACGGTCGTTCTCGGCATCGATCAGCTGCAGCTTCTGCCCTGGGTCTACCAGCACGCGATCGTCGATGGTCGTGAAGACCTGGAAGATGGCCGCGTGAGCCTTGATCTCAGGTTGACCGAGAACGAGGCCTCCGAGCTGGAGCGTCGCCTCGGAAATGGGCCGAAGCCGGTCGCGGAAGACTGGTAAGCCATAGCTTTCCCGGGCTCGGCGACTGTCGGCCTCGGCTTTGGGTAAGGGGACGCATGCGAGCACGCGTCCCGCTCGCTCTAGCCCAGTTGCCGTTCGATCGCCTTCGCCGCCTGCCAGAGCTCTTCCATCCGCTCCAGCGTTGCCTCATCCAGCGTCTCGCCGGCCGCGCCGAGCTCGCGCTCGATATGGGCGAAGCGGCGGCGGAACTTGGTGTTGGTGCCGCGAAGCGCCATCTCCGGATCGGTGCCGACATGGCGGCCGATGTTGACGACGGCGAAGATCAGGTCGCCCAGTTCGTCGCTGACCTTGGAGCGGTCCTTTTCGCGCAACGCCTGGCGCAACTCGCCGATCTCCTCCTCGATCTTGTCGAGGATTGGTTCCGGTTCCGACCAGTCGAAACCCACCTTTGCAGCGCGCTCCTGCAGCTTCAGGGCTTCTACGAGCGCCGGAAATGAGCGCTGCACCGAGCCCAGATGGTTTGCGGCTGCATCAGGCGCGAGGCCGCGCTTGGCGCGCCTTTCCTGGCGCTCGGCTTTCTCGGCCTGCTTGATCTCATCCCATTGCAGCTTCACCGCCTCGGGCGTATCGGCGTCGGAGCGGGCAAAGACATGCGGATGGCGGCGGATCATCTTGCGGGTAACCGCTTCGACGACGTCGCCAAAGGCGAAGTCGCCGGCTTCCTCCGCCATGCGGGCATGGAAGACCACCTGCAGCAGCAGGTCGCCGAGCTCGTCGCAGAGGTCGTTCATGTCGCCGCGCTCGATGGCGTCGGCGACCTCGTAGGCCTCTTCGATCGTATAGGGCTTGATGGTCTCGAAGGTCTGGACGATGTCCCAGGGGCAACCGGTTTCAGGTTGGCGGAGCGCCGCCATGATGTCGAGCAGGCCCTTTATGTCGCGTGAAGGTTCCATGGATCTCAGTTCAGCGGAATGGCGTTTTCGTCCTTGCCCGACTGGTAGCTGTCGGAAAGGCTCTGGTATCGGGCGCGGATGCGGGCATCCTGGGCGGCGAGCCGATCGCGGGTTTCAGCGTCGGAGTCCTTCGAAAGGGCAGCGATCGAGGCGGAATGCCAAAAGGCGTTGTCCTGTGCATAGCCGCCCGGCTCCAGCCGGAAGACCTCTTTCAGGATCTTCAGGTCGTGCGGGATCGCGAAGGCGTCGCGCGAATCCTCGTGGCTGAAAAAATAGTAGAAGTTGTCGAAGCCAGCCCAGGTGATCGCTGAAAGGCACATGGAGCAGGGCTCGTGCGTCGACAGGAAGATGAGATCACGCGTATCCGGCTTTTCCGCCATCTCGTAGAAACGCTTCAACGTATGGACTTCGCCATGCCAAAGCGGATTTTCCGTCTCGTTGTTGGTTTCGGCCAGCACCAGAGACAGATCGGACTTGCGCAGGATCGCCGCGCCGAAGACCTTGTTGCCGGCGGCGACACCCTTTTCGGTGAGCGGCAGGATATCCTCTTCGATGACGGTCAAAAGCCGTTCGGCGAGTTCTGGTTTTGTCATGTCACAGGTCTCCGGCAGGTCGTTGACCGCATTTAACGGAGGTTGCCCATGCGGCGCAATGGCCGCGCCAAGGTCGGCGATTGAACGGGCTCGGAGATATTTGCTCAAAATGGTGCAGCGCCGAGCAAAACAATACGTGCCTGGAAAGGCATTGAAATTTCTGTTCCTTCAATTGTCGTGCGCCATAAGGGATATTCGCCGCAGCCTGTAGAAGGAACGACCGTCTAACCATGCCGCAGCAGCTCGCCGTTTTCCCCGCATTCTTTCGCGTCGCGCAAAAGCGCGTGGCGGTTTTCGGCAATGGCGACGAAGCCTTCGCAAAGGTGCGGCTGCTGCTGAACACGGAAGCGTCGATTGTGGTCTTCGCCGACGCACCGGAAGCGGAGTTCGCGCAATACCTTCGCGAACGCGCCATCGAACATATCGCCGCCGCCTTCGCTCCCGAGCAGTTGGACGGCGCGATCCTCGTTTTTGCCGCGACCGGCAATGCCGCCGATGACCAGCGCATCGTCATCGCAGCACGCGAACGCAAGATCCCGGCCAATGCCGTCGACCAACCCGATTTCTGTGATTTCTTCACGCCGGCGCTCGTCAATCGTGCTCCGGTTGCCGTTGCCATCGGTACCGAAGGGGCGGGGCCGGTCTTGGCGCAGATGATCCGCGCCCAGATCGATCAGCTGCTGTCCCCCTCGCTCGGCGTCGTCGCGTCGCTTGCCGCAAGCTATCGCGAGACGGTCGATCGCCTGGTGCCGCGTGGCGTTGCCCGCCGCCTGTTCTGGCGCCGGTTTTTCCAAGGCCCGGTGGCCGACAAGGTCGCCGGCGGCGATCTGGCTGCCGCCCGCCGCGAGGCTTCGCGTCTGCTCGATGCGCCTGAGAAGGCGAAAGGCCACGTCTGGCTCGTCGGCGCCGGACCGGGCGCTGAAGACCTGCTGACGCTCCGCGCCCAGCGCGTGATGATGGAAGCCGATGCGATCGTTTATGATGCGTTGGTGCCGCAGGCGATCGTCGACATGGGCCGTCGCGATGCCGAGCGACTGTCCGTCGGCAAGCGCAAGGGCTGCCACACCAAGTCCCAGGACGAGATCAACCAACTGCTGGTGACGCTGGCTGCCGAAGGCAAGCGCGTCGTCCGGCTGAAGTCCGGTGATCCGCTGGTCTATGGCCGCGCCGGCGAAGAGATGGCGGCATTGCGTGAAGCCGGCATCAGCTACGAGATCGTTCCGGGCATCACCTCGGCCTTCGCCGCGGCTGCCGATTTTGAATTGCCGCTGACGCTTCGCGGTGTTGCCTCCTCGCTGGTCTTCACGACCGGCCATGATTTGACCGGTGAAGTCCTGCCCGATTGGGCGCGGCTTGCGGTCTCCGGAGCGACGATCGCGGTCTACATGGGGCGCACCGTCGCCGCGTCGGTCGCCGGTCGTCTGATGCAGGCGGGCCTTCCGCCGGAAACGACGGTTGCCGTCATCGAGAACGCCAGCCGCGCGGATCGCCGCCTGCTGCACGGCACGCTGAAGGACCTTCCGGATCTTGAAAACCGCACCGAGCTAGCAGGTCCGGTCATGGTCATCATCGGCGATGCGGTCGCCGGCGCCAACTTCGAGCGGTCCGAACCGCTGGTCGCAGGCAAGGTGCGTGGCGAGAAGAAAAGCGTTGAAGCCGCCTTCGGGCGTGACGAACAGATTTTGAACTGAGGAAGAGGTCATGGTGAGCAAGGTTTTGACGGCAAATCGACTTTCGGACGGCATCTCCGTCTGGCTGGATGCCGCGGGCAACTGGGTCGAGCAGCTTCAGGATGCCTTCATCGCCCGCCATGCCGAGGCCGTGACCGCCCTCGAAGCCACCGGCAAGCAAGCGTTCGACGACAACAAGGTCGTTGATGCGAACGTCGTCGATGTCGAAGAGATCAACGGCGCGCTTCGTCCGCTGCGCATGCGCGAGCGCATCCGTGCCGAAGGCCCGTCGATCCCGTATGCTGCCGGCTACAATGGCCTTTCCGGCCCGAAACACGCTGCCTGAGGAACCGATACCCGATGTACCGTTACGATGAATTCGACCACGCCTTCGTTTCCTCCCGCGTCGAACAGTTCCGCGATCAGGTCGAGCGCCGCCTGAGCGGTGAACTCGCCGAAGACGCCTTCAAGCCGCTGCGCCTGATGAACGGCGTCTATCTGCAGCTTCACGCCTACATGCTGCGCGTCGCCATCCCCTATGGCACGCTGTCGAGCCGCCAGATGCGCATGCTCGCCCATATCGCGCGCAAGTATGACCGCGGCTACGGTCACTTCACCACGCGCCAGAACATCCAGTACAACTGGCCGCGTCTGTCGGACACGCCGGATATCCTTCAGGAACTGGCAAGCGTCGAGATGCATGCGCTCCAGACCTCTGGCAACTGCATTCGCAACGTCACCGCCGATCACTTCGCCGGTGCAGCTGCCGATGAAGTCGCTGATCCAAGGCCTTACGCCGAAATCCTGAGGCAGTGGTCGAGCGTGCACCCGGAATTCTCTTTCCTGCCGCGCAAGTTCAAGATCGCCGTCACGGGTGCCGAGCGCGATCGCGCTGCGATCCAGGTTCACGACATCGGCCTGCACCTGAAGAAGGACGAGAACGGCCGCATCGGTTTTGCCGTCTATGTCGGCGGTGGCCAGGGCCGCACGCCGATGATCGCCAAGAAGATCCGCGACTTCCTGCCGGAAGAGGATCTGCTTTCCTACACCACCGCGATCATGCGCGTGTACAACCTGCACGGCCGCCGCGACAACAAGTACAAGGCCCGCATCAAGATCCTCGTGCACGAGACCGGCGCCGAGGAGCTGTCGCGCCAGGTCGAGGTCGAATTCGCAGCGCTCAAGGACACCGAACTGAAACTGCCGGAGACGGACATCCAGTCGATCTCCACCTACTTCGCGCCGCCGGCTCTCGAAAACCGCGCCGAAGGCTGGGAAAGCCTCGCACGCTGGAAGAAGACTGATCCGGAATTCTCCCGCTGGGTGCAGCAGAATGTGCAGCCGCACAAGCACCCGGACTACGGCATGGTAACGATTTCGCTGAAGCCGATCGGCGGCATTCCGGGCGACGCCAGCGACGCGCAGATGGATGCCGTTGCCGATATCGCCGAGGAATATGCCTTCGACGAAATCCGCGTCAGCCACGAGCAGAACCTGATCCTGCCGCATGTGGCGCTGGCCGATCTCGAGCCGGTCTACCGCGCGCTGGTCGCATCCGGTCTTGCCACCGCCAATGCCGGCCTGATCACGGATATCATTGCCTGTCCTGGGCTCGACTACTGCGCGCTTGCCAATGCGCGCTCCATCCCGGTCGCGCAGGAGATTTCCACCCGCTTCGGCGCGCCCGAGCGCCAGGCGGAAATCGGTGAGTTGAAGATCAAGATCTCCGGCTGCATCAATGCCTGCGGTCATCACCATGTCGGCCATATCGGCCTGCTTGGCGTTGAAAAGAAGGGTGCGGAACTCTATCAGATCACGCTCGGTGGCTCCGGCGACGAGAACACCTCGATCGGCGAGATCATCGGCCGCGGCTTCGAGCCGGAGAAGGTGACCGACGCGGTCGAGACGATCGTCGACACCTATCTGGGACTGCGCCGCGACAGGGAGGAGACTTTCCTCGAAGCCTATCGCCGCGTCGGCCCACAACCCTTCAAGGATGCGCTCTACGGCAGCGCGCAGGAAGCTGCCTGAGGCTCCGAGGAACAGACATGACGAAAATCTGGAAGGAAACTGGTTTCGTGGGCGATGATCCATGGATCATCGAGACGGAGGAAACCAAGGCAGGCTCGAACGAGAAGGCGATCGTCGGTCTCGACGCCTTCCTTGCCAAGGTCGCAGACAGCGACGAAACCGGTCTCGGTGTGGTCATCGCGCCCGCCGACGACGTGACGAAGCTCGCACCACACCTCGATCGCCTGGCGTTGGTGGCGGTCGCGTTCCCGGCGTTCAATGATGGCCGCGCCTTCAGCCATGCGTCGCTATTACGCGCGCGTCTCGGCTTTAGCGGCGAGGTGAGGGCGGTTGGCGACGTGCTGATCGACCAGATCCCGCTGATGCTGCGTTGTGGCGTCGAAAGCTTCGCTGTCAGCAATGCTACGGCTCTGAAGCGCTTGTCCGAAGGACGCCTGCCGGGCATTGCCGTGCACTACCAGCCGACCGCCAAACCCTCGACCGACGCTAAATCCTATAGCTGGCGGCGGGTATCATAGGGTAGGGTTGGCCGCGACAGTGTGAAGCACGCCGAAATTCCCAAAAACGACTATATTTGGAAGAGATTTCCTTTCAACAAGGCGCAGCTTGGAATATCGGCTTATTGTTGATAGACAGGGTCATCATTTACAGGACTTGTAGCTAAGATGAATGCTCCGGCAAAAACGGAAGATTTCGCGATCCAGGCACCGGCGGGCGTCTACGTCGAGACGGTGACCAGCGTTGAACACTACACGGATCGGCTCTTCCGCTTCCGCATGACCCGCCCTGCCGAATTCCGCTTCCGCTCGGGCGAATTCGCGATGATCGGCCTGATGGTCGGCGACAAGCCGGTCTATCGCGCCTATTCGATCGCCAGCCCCGCCTGGGACGAAGAACTCGAATTCTTCTCGATCAAGGTGCCGGATGGCCCGCTGACCTCGCACCTGCAGGGGATCAAGCCCGGCGACAAGGTGCTGATGCGCAAGAAGCCGACTGGTACGCTGGTGCTTGACGCGCTGGTTCCCGGCCGCCGTCTCTACATGTTCTCGACCGGCACCGGCATTGCACCCTTCGCAAGCCTGATCCGTGATCCCGAGACCTATGAAAAGTTCGAGGAAGTCATCCTCACCCATACCTGCCGCGACGTCGCCGAGTTGAAATACGGCTTCGATCTGGTCGAGGAAATCCGCACCCACGAATTCCTGAACGAGATCGTCGGCGACAAGCTGCGCCACTATGCGACCGTGACCCGCGAGGAGTTCCCGTTCAAGGGCCGCATCACCGACCTGATGGTCAACGGCAAGTTCTTCTCCGACCTCGGCCTGCCGCCGCTCGATCCGGCTGTCGATCGCGGCATGATCTGCGGCTCGACCGCGATGCTGAAGGACACCAAGGAAATCCTCGAGGCCGCAGGTCTCACCGAAGGTGCCAACAACAAGCCGGCTGAATTCGTGATCGAACGCGCCTTCGTCGGCTGACCTTTTTTTGTGCAATTTATCGTTCGAGGGGCGCGCCAAGGGTGCGCCCCTCGTCGTTTAAGGCGAAACGCCGTCGAGCTATGCGTCGGCGGTAGTTCCGCCTTTCCCATTCTGCGTACCGCCCTGCGGTCCCAGCGGCTATCGTGCTCCTGCAAATCTTCATAGCGTGCGCACGCAGACATGCGAAAATAGGCGCACGACGAACCAAGCCCGCGCCGTCCTGATATGAGCCTCGTGGGCCATTTCTGGGAGTGCCCGATGAGCCATGTTCCGCCAACCGACCTGGAAGCCAGGATCCGCTGCAAACCGCTGCGTGATCGCATCGCCACGCCGGAAGAAGCGGCCGCGCTGATCAAGGACGGCATGACCATCGGCATGAGCGGCTTCACCAAGGCCGGCGACGCGAAGGCCGTGCCGCTTGCCATGGCCGAGCGGGCCGCACGGGAGAAGTTTCGCATCACGCTGATGACCGGCGCCTCGCTCGGTCATGACATCGACAAGACGCTGACGGAGGCGGGAGTTCTTGCCCGGCGCCTACCGTTCCAGTCGGATCCGGTTCTGCGCGCTGCGATCAACCGCGGCGAGGTGATGTTCATCGACCAACATCTGTCGGAGACCGTGGAGCAGTTGCGCTCCGGCCAGATCAGCCCGATCGACTATGCGGTGGTCGAGGCGGTGGCGATCACCGAAGACGGCGGCATCGTTCCGTCGACATCCGTCGGCAATTCCGCAAGCTTCGCGATCCTGGCGAAGAAGGTGATCGTCGAACTCAATCTCAGCCATAGTCCCGAACTCGAAGGCCTGCACGATATCTTCATTCCGGCGAAGCGCCCGAGCCGCACGCCGATCCCGGTCGTCGCCTGCGACAGCCGCGCCGGTTCACCCTACATCCCCGTCGATCCCGACAAGATCGTCGCCGTCGTCGTGACAGAAAAAGAAGACAGCGCCGCGCGCATCTCGCCGCCGGATGCCGAGACGACGGCGATCGCCGGCCATCTGATCGGCTTCCTGGAGGAGGAGGTGCGCAAGGGGCGGCTCGACATGACGCTCAATCCGCTGCAGGCCGGCATCGGCGTCATCGCCAATTCGGTGCTGAGCGGCCTCGTCGACAGCCCGTTCCATGATCTGCGCATGTATAGCGAGGTGCTGCAGGACAGCACGTTCGAGCTTTTCGAAGCGGGCAAGCTGAGCTTCGCCTCGGCGTCGTCGATGACGCTCTCCAGCGCCTGGGCCGATCGGGTGTTTCGCAATATCGGTGCCTACAAAGACAAATTGGTGCTCCGTCCGCAGGAGGTGAGCAACCACCCGGAGATTATCCGTCGCCTGGGCGTCATCGGCATCAACACGGCGCTCGAATTCGATATCTACGGCAACGTCAACTCGACCCATGTCGGCGGCACCGACATGATGAACGGTATCGGCGGCTCCGGCGATTTCGCCCGCAACGCCTTCCTGTCGATCTTCGTCGCCAAGTCGGTTGCCAAGGGCGGAGCGATTTCATCTGTCGTGCCGATGGTTTCCCATGTCGACCACACGGAGCACGACGTCGATATCCTGGTGACCGAACACGGCCTTGCGGATCTGCGCGGCCTGGCGCCGCGCGAGCGCGCACCCGTCATTATCGAGAACTGCTGCCACCCGGCCTATCGGGCGCTCCTGTCGGATTACTTCGGCCGTGCGGTTTCTACCCGTGGCGGACAAACGCCGCACATTCTGGAAGAGGCTTTCGACTGGCATGTACGTCGGCTGAAGACCGGCAGCATGATGCCGGTGGCCTGACGCGTTTTGACGAAACCAGTGCGAAAGCAATCGCTTACAGTGGTTTCTTTTGGTGGAGACAATGCTTCTTCAGGCGTCTGACAGGTAGCTCATCAGCTCAGCCATCGCGGCCGATGCGCCTTCCGCATCGGCCCGCTCGATCGCATCGATCACCGTGACGTGACGGCGGACCGAGCCGGCCATCTTTTCAGGCGAGGACGAAGCAAACCAGATGCGGCGGGCATGTGTCTGCAGCGGCGCAAGCGCTGCAGTCAGGAACCGGTTCGGGCAGGCTTCTTCCATCAGTTCGTCGAACACTTTGTCGGCGACGAGAAAGCCCTCCATATCGCCTGCCTCGAGGCAGGCGGCCATCTCCGCACCGCAGGCTTTCATCGCGCTTCTGTCTTCGGCGCTTGCGTGCGCTGCGACCAGAGCGGCCGCAAGCGGCTCCAGCTTCTGGCGCGTCTGCATGACATGCACCTGGTCGTCCGGCCGGATCGTGGTGATTTGCAAGCCGACGCGGGGACGGATATCCATAAGACCCTGCCAGGCCAGCTTCTGGATCGCCTCGCGAACCGGTGTTCGCCCAAGCCCGGCAAGTTCGATCAGCTGTCTCTCGGTGACCAGGGCGCCGGGTTCGAGCTTCAACGTGACGATCAGGCGTTCGAGCGCGAGGTAGGCGAGGTGAGCCTGGGATTGCGGTGACATGCCGTTCCTTTGGTCCTGATATATCAGCAGCTTGCACGATTTCCTGCAGCCAGGCAAGCGCCCAGATTGTCCGGATTTACGCCGGTCACGAGCCGCGGTTTTCCGGTGTGCGCGATAAAATAAGTGAATGCTTAAAAAATACGAATTTCAAAGGCATGAATAAACGAACCTCATAGGACGTTTCCAATCGGAATCGTGTTGACGAACCGAAAGGTGCTTGCCACTCTCCCAACAAGGCCTGCACACGAAAGAGGTGTGAGGGCCGTTGCGGCAAGAACCTGGTTGCATGTTTCCTTGGTCGTTGGCGATCGAAGCCAACAGGCACAAGGTTGGGCAACAACCGTCAGCCATCGGCGTTGAGGGGCGCAAGATGCAAGTGGGCGCGTTTCTGGTCTGGTCCTTGATGGCATTTGCGGCGCTGCTGGCCGTACCCGCAGTCAGTCACACCAATGCATTGACGACGTTTTCGCTGATGGCCTCCTCTGCCGCCTTCGTCGGCATGGCGGTCGCCCAGTTCATGGCCGCGCGCCCGCCGTTCGTCGAAGCGCTCTTTGGTGGCCTCGACCGCGTCTATCACTTTCACCGCAGGATCGGCATTTCGGTGCTGTGCCTCATTCTCGTGCACTATTTCCTGAAACCCGACTTCAAGGGCCTGGCGCTGACGAGCGGGCTGAACCAGCTAGCCGCATCCGCCGGAGAATACGCGTTCTACGGTTTCGTCGTTCTGCTCGTTCTCAGCATCGTCAAGATCATCCCGCGGACGAAGATCGAGATCCCCTACCATCTCTGGCGCTACACGCACCGCTTCATCGGCCTGCTCTTCGTGATGGTCGCTTTCCACCAGATGTTCATCAAGCGTCCCTATGACGGCACCGCGCTTCTGGCTGTCTATCTCAACATGTTCGCGACGCTTGGCATCCTCAGCTATGCCTATACCCAGCTGCTGCCGTGGCTCCGAACCCGTGGCTACGAAGTCTTCGATGTCGCCCGCGAGGACGGGGCGACGGTGATTGCGGCGCGGCCACTGCGGCGTGCCCTGCGCGCCAAGCCCGGGCAGTTCGGTTTTCTGCGGGTGCTGAAGCCGGGGCTGCGTGAGCCGCATCCGTTCACGATTGCCGGTATCGAACCTGACGGCATCGTGCGCTTCGCGATCAAGCCGCTTGGCGATTACACCCAGGCCCTGCGCGACGGCATCGCTGTTGGTGACCGGCTGAAGCTCGAGGGTGGCTATGGCCGCTTCAACCACCGCCGTGGCGGCAAGAAGCAGATCTGGCTCGCCGGCGGCATTGGCGTCACGCCGTTCCTGGCGATGGCACGGCATCTCAAGGGCGACGAGGGGCAGGACATCCACATGGTCTATTGCGTGCGCGACCGGCGCGAGGCGATCGGCCTGGAAACCTTCGAGGGGCAGGCCGGAAAGCTCGACAACTTCACGTTTGTCCTGCACGACAGCTCCGTGGACGGGCGTCTGGACGCGGCCAAGCTTGCGAGCAGCAGCGCGATCGATCCGGCGGACGCCGATCTCTGGTTCTGCGGCCCGCCGCCCCTCAGAGAGGCGATCGTCAAGGGCCTGAAAGATCTCGGCAAGCGGCCGAAGCGGGTTGAATTCGAGCAATTTCGGTTTCGATAGTGCAGCAGATTTCAGTAGCGATTCTATTGTTTTAGGGAGTGGGTTTCATGCGCGGTCTGCAGAGAAAGCGAGAAGGCACCTCGTTCTTGTCCGGCTTTGGCCGCGGATCTTTGGCCGCTTCATTCGCGGCGCTGGTCGCCGTCTCGCTCTGTCCCGCTGGCGCCTCGGCGCGCGATGCCTTCGCCGAGGATGCCTTCTCCACCTACAAGGCCAATGTCGACAACGGCAAATACATGTTCAACGCCGCTGGCTGCGGCGCTTGCCACGGCTCCGGCGACAACACCGAACTGCTATCGGGCGGCATGGAGATGAAAACGGCGATCGGCACCTTCTATGCGCCGAACATATCGCCGTACGCCAACGGCATCAGCGGCTGGAGCAATGCGCAGTTTCTGAACGCTGTGCTGGTCGGTCTCGATCGGGAGGGCAACAACCTCTATCCGGTCATGCCCTACACCTCCTATGGCGGCATGAAGCCGGAGGATGCGCTCGACATCAAGGCCTATATCGAGACGTTGCCCCAGGCCGATGCGGCGTCGAAAGAGCATGAGATCGCGTTCCCCTTCAGTCGCCAGACGACGATCACGCTGTGGAAGCGCAGCCACTTCACGGTGCCGGCCTACCAGCCGCGCGAGGAGACGCAAGCCGAGCGCGGTCGCTATCTGGTCGAGAATGTCGGCGGCTGCGGCGATTGCCACACGCCGCGCACCACGACCTACGGGCTCGACCTGGAGCGCGCCTATGAGGGGGAAAAGGATTTAAGTGGCGCGGTCGCGCCCGACATTAGCAAAGCGAAGATGGCCGGTCTTGCCTCGCCCGACGTTTTCACCAAGGGCTTGATCGAGGAAGGCAAGAAGCTCTCGGGCGCGCCGATCAGCGATCCGGTGATGCGGCGTATCGCCAAGGGGCTGAACGTTCTTTCGGACGACGATCGCCGTGCGATCTATGCCTTCCTTGCCGATCGCGAGGTAAAGGCGCCAGCGCCGGTGGCGCAATCGGTCACGGCCGTCTGCAAGGAGAGCACGGCGACCGAAGCGCTCGGCGGCGGCAATGCGGCGCTGGCGCAGCAGGCCGATGCCTTCATCGGCAGATATTGCCGCAATTGCCACGGACCGGGCGAGAGTTCGCAAGGCAGCTACCCGGCAGGCGACCTCGCTTCGATTGCCGCCGACGCAAACTTCGTGACCCCCGGTGACGCCTCGAAGTCGCGGCTCTACGCGACTGTCGTCAGCGGCCGCATGCCGCTCGGCAAGCGGCCCTCTGCCGAGGAGATCAAAGTCCTTGAGGACTGGATCAACGCCCTGAACGAAAAGAGCCTGCCGCAGACGGTCGCCGCAAAACCGGCGCGCGCCCGCCCGATGTTGGGTTATGGCCAGTTCGTCGACGCGGCGCTGAAGGACATCGAGACGGTCAGCGCCCTCGACCGCCCTTACATGCGCTACTTCTCCTATCGCGACCAGTACAACGGCATGATGGGCTGCGAGGACGACCAGACATTCATGAAACGGATGGACGTGCTTGCCGGTGGCTTCAAGAAGCTTCTGAATTCGCTTTCCTACGGGCCGAAACTGGTGCTGCCGACAGAGGTCGACGGCACCAACGGCTTGCTGGTGCGCGTCGATCTGCGCGAACTGCAATGGGATACGGCGGACTATGACTTCCTGATCAAGCGCTACTTCTATGGGATCGACCCCGACAGCGACGCGTCGCTTTCGGCGCTCTCGAAGGAAACGGCGACGCAATTGCCGATCATGCGGGTCGACTGGTTCATGAGCAACGGCGCGCGGCCGGAGATCTACAACCGTCTGATGAAGTTGCCGACCCAGATCGCCGAACTCGAAAAGCGATTCAAGATCGACGTCGCCGGCAACATTCGCAGGCGCGACGTGCTGCGGGCCGGGTTTGCCGACGGATCGTCCGGGGTTTCCGACCACAACCGCATGCTCGAGCGGCACGACATGCCGTTCGGCGGCTACTACTGGAAGTCCTATGATTTTGGCGGCGACGTCGGCAAGCAGGTGCTGAAGCGTTTCCCGCACGGGCCGCGAGAGCTGGCGCCGCTCGACGCGGGCCTCGTGCCGTTCGAGCACGACGGTGGCGAGATGATCTTCTCGTTGCCGAACGGCCTGCAGGGCTACTACCTCTCGACATCAGCCGGCAAACAGCTCGACGTCGGACCGACGACGATCGTGTCGTTCCGTAAGCGACCGATCGGCAAGGGTGTCGAGATCATCAATGCGCGGTCCTGCGTCGATTGCCACGCCGACGGTATCCTTTCGAAGCGTGATCAGTTGCGCGAGCAGATCGAGACGTCGACGCTCTTCAGCAAGGACCAGCAGGACGTACTGCTGGCGATGTATGTGAAGCAGGAGGAACTTGACGAAACCTATCGCAAGGACCGCGAGCGCTTCGTCAGCGCGCTGAAGGTGCTCGGCGTCACCGAGCCGACCCCCGATGGCGGCCTCCAGAGCAAGCACGCGCCGGGCGAGGCCGAGATCATCACCTACTTCGCCGACAAGTACGAGGACGAACTCGATTTCGATGCCCTGGCGGCCGAGTTCGACATGACGCCCAAGCAATTCTCGGAAGCGATCAAGCGGGTTACGAACACCGATGTCCTGCGCCTCGGGCTCGACTGGGTGACGACGCTGGAAGCCGGCGGCACCATTCCGCGCAACGAGGTCGAGCAGCAATATGCGTTGCTGATGGCGCCGCTCACCCAGCGCCGTCCGCTCGACACGACGGCGATCATCGTTGCCGGTTCCGAGCCGATGGCGGACGCCAGGCCGCAGTCGATCGCCGCCGCCGTGCCGGACTATCGCAAGGAGGATGCGGGGGCTGACCACAAGCTCGAACTGGCACTGAACGTGAAGTCGACGACGGCCAAGGTCGGCGACGAGCTTTCCTTCGAACTCAGCGCCAACCAGGCCTGCGAGTTGCAGATCCTCTATGTCGAGGAGAACGGCAATGTCGAGGTCATCCCCGACGTCATGATCGGCAACACCACGCTTAAGCCCGGCGAGCGACGCCTGATCCCTCAGCCGGGCACGGGCACGCTCACCTTCGACACGCCGGCGCCGGCCGAAACGATGCTGGCCTTCTGTCGCGCCGGCGGCCTCGGCGAGCAGAGGCTGACGGTGGAAAAGGCACGGCAGTATGTCGCGACGTCGCGGTTGCCGCCGACGCGGGGGCTGGCGATCAACCTGGCCAAGCGGGCGCAGGGCGATGCCGGTGCCAGCAGTGTTCAGATGGTGACGTTCGAGATCAAGGATTGATGGGCGAGCCATGGTTCAGCTACGGGCATTTCTCCTCGCTTCGGCCGCTTTGGCGGTCTTCACCGCGCCAGCCGTGGCCTGCGACGGCCTTCGCCTGGCTTCGGAGGCGCTGAACCGCGCCGACGAGGCCGGCACCAAGGTGGCGGCCGATCCCGTGAACATGAAAGGCTGCTCGGCGACCGAGATCGCGCTGACCCGGCGCGTCGTGGCGCTCGCAACCTTCAACCGCATTGCAGCGGCCGTGGGGCAGGGCGCCAAGCTTGAGACCTTCGAAACGGAGCTGACGGTTGCAAGCCGGGACGCCGGCGGCCCCTGGCAGATCCTCGACGCGCTCGGCGATATCAAGCGCGGGCGCAAGGATTACGACGCCGCGGCGACCGCCTATCAGCAGGCACTGGAAGATGCGGCAAACGAGGAGCTGACGCCCGATTGGATGGCACCGGACAAGGCCTATATCGAGCGGCTGGATCGCCTGGCCTCGGAAATGCGGCTCGCTGCAACCAAGCCGGTCAAGCTCGCCGCGCGCGGCGCCTGCAAGTTCTCCTATCGCGGTGTCTCGATCCGGAAGAAGGCGACGCCGGTGCGCTATGTCTTCGGCACGGCCGAGTTCACGCCTGAAGGTCTCGAGTCGGCCAAGGATCTATTCGAGTGCCTGAAGTCGGCAAAGCCGCCCGCAATCACCCTGATCGGTCACACCGACCCGGTCGGCACGCCAGAGGCGAACATGGTCTTGTCGATCGCCCGTGCCGAGGCCCTGGCGCATTACCTTGTCGATGAAGGCTATCCCGGCACCTGGACCGTTGTCGGCAAGGGCGAGGAGGAGCCGTTCAAGCCGGACGATCCAAGTGCCTATGACGAGATGATGCTGAACCAGCTCGACCGGCGGGTGGAAGTGGATGTGGGCAAGTGAGGGGGCTGCGGAAAACTCTGTTGGCGACAAGCTTGATCGCCTTGCCTGCATCCGTCGCCAACGCGGCGACCTCGGCGCTTGTTGTCGGCGTCGATGTCTATCCGCACGAAGTGAGCCTCGACGGCGCGGTCAAGGATGCGCTCGACGTGGCGCAGGCGCTGAAGGCGGCTGACGTCGGTCCGATCCGCCAGTTCGTCAACGAGCAGGCAACGAAGGCGGCCATACGCTCCGCCTGGATCGATTTGGTCGCTGGTGCGACGCGCGGCGATACGATCGTCTTCACCTATGCCGGGCACGGTGCGCAGATGCCGGAGCTGGTCGCCGGCAGCGAGGAGGACGGGCTCGACGAATTTCTCGAACTGCCGGGCTTCGACCGGGCACGTGCCGAGGAGACGGCAAGCGAAATCATCGTCGACAACGAACTCAGCGCCTGGTTCGCGGAGGCGGAAGCCAAGGGCATTCACGTGCTGTTCGTCTCCGACAGCTGTTATTCCGGCGGCATGAACCGCTCGATCTTCGGCAAGACGCGGCTGGCGCCGATGGTGCGCGCCAAGGTGCCGCCGCCTTCCAAGGAGGCGCTGTCCGGCGCCAAGGTGAGGGACGTGGAGCTGTCGCAGGTGACGATCCTCGCCGCATCGCTCGAAAGCCAGCCGACGCCGGAGGTGGTGATCGGCGGCGAGCCGCGCGGCGCCCTGAGCTGGAGTTTTGCCCGTGCATTGGAAGGTGCTGCCGATCGCGATGGTGACGGCCGGATTTCGCGGGTCGAACTCGAAGACTATGTGTTTTCCAACGTCAAGCTGCAATCGGAAGCCTTGCAGGTGCCGAACTTCACGCCGCAGTTGGCGCGCTCCGACAAGGAGATCGTACTGTCCCTGCCGCGCAGCGCCAAGGTCGGCGTGGCGCTAACAGCGAACGGCGCGAAGCAGACGCTGAAGTCGCCACGCGAAACCGGATGGACGGGTACGCTGCCATTGCGCGTCGTCGGTGAGATGCCTGATCTTGCCAATATCGGCGGCAATGGCATGCCCTATCGGTGGGAGGCGGCATCCGGGGTCTTCTACACGCCGAACGGGGACGTCGCCGCCGAACATGTCGCGCCCGAAAGGCTCCAGGGCGTGGTCGACAAATTCATCCTGGTGGATTTTCTGAAGGCGCTTGCGGCGCAGAGCCCGGGGTCCGTTTCGCTAAAACCCGTCAAGGACATCTATTTTGCCGGCGACCGCCTGAATGTCGAGGCGCCGCAGGGCGGCTATGCCAACATGCTGGTCTTCAACCTCGCCAACACAGGTGAAGCGCAGCTGCTCGACGTGCAGATTGCCGGAAGCGAAAGCCATGCCTTCAAGCTGCGTGACCTGGAAGTGGTCAAACCCTTCGGCGCGGACCATCTGGTCGCCATCGCGACCAATGCGCCTGTCGATGCGATCGCGGCCGCCTTCGCCAATTCGAACCTCGATGCCGCGGCGTTGCTGCGCTTGCTCGAAACGCGCCTGGAGGGGAGCGAAAGTACGATTGCCGTTCAACCGCTTTACACGAGAGGTCAGGGCCAATGAGCGCGAGCCTCAGATCGCGGGTGTCGTTCCTCCAGATCCTTGCGTGTTTCACGCTCCTCGCCGCTCCTGCGGTCGCCGGCGATCGGGCTTTGCTGGTCGGGGTCGGGAACTATCAGAACCTGCCGGCGGAGTTTTCGCTGCCGGGACCGGCGAACGATCTGGTGGCGATGCAAGGGCTGCTCACGGAACGGTTCGGCTTCGACAGAGCCTCGATCCGTGTACTGAAGGACGGGCAGGCGACCAGGGCGGAGATCCTGTCATCCATGAACGGCTGGCTCGTCGATGCGACCAAGCCCGGTGATCGCGTCTATCTCTATTTTTCAGGCCACGGACTGCAGGTGAAGGACGTGGATGGCGATGAGGCGGATGGGCTGGATGAGGCGATTGCGCCTGCCGACATCGCCGCCGGCGAAACGGATTGGCAAGGCGCTATCCTCGACGACGAGATCGATGCGGTGCTGGAGCGCCTGAAAGGGCGCGCGGTGACGGTCGTGATCGATGCCTGTCACTCCGGCACGATCTCCCGGTCACTGTCCGAGGACATTGCGAAGCCTATCGACGGCGCCCGCTTTCTCCCGCGTCCCGATGCCAAGCCGGTCGAGCAGGCTCTGACCCGCGGCCTTCGGATCGATCTTGCCCTCGTCGACAAGCCGAAGCTCGTGGAAGCCGGGGTGACCGCCTGGAGTGCGGCGGCGCCCTATCAGGTCGCCTGGGACGACGTCCGGCTTCCGACCGCGGATCGGCATGGTGTTTTCACCGCAGCCTTCGTCGCCGGCCAGACCGGCAACGCTGCCGATGCCAATGGCAACGGATTGATGAGCAACGCCGAGCTTCTTGAGTATGTAAAGGCGCAATCTGCGTCCTACTGCGCCTCGCAAGAACAATGCGGCAATCTCGACCCGCAACTGGAAGGCAAGCCCGAGGCGCTCGGCGACAGCGCGATGGTGCCGGAAAAGCGCGATGCGGATGGCAACGGGCAGGGCGCCGACCAGAACGCGAACACCCCGAACGCAGCGGTGCCGGTCTATCAGGCGGCCAACGTCATCGATGCCGTCGGTGATATCATCGGCAAGAGCGAAGCCGGCGATGTCACGCTCTCGATCGATAGGCCGACCACCATGAAGGCCGGTGAGGTCTTCAAACTGACGGTCAACAGCCAGATGGCCGGCAATCTCCTGCTTTTCGATGTCAGCGGCCAGGGCAAGGCAACACAGATCTTCCCGAACGAGTTTGCGCAAAAGATCACGACGCTGGCGCCGGGCGTGCCGCTGACCTTGCCGGATGAATATTACGGCTTCGATTTCGAGGCATCGGGCGAGGGGGACGGCATTTTCGTCGCGCTTGTCGTCAGCGATGCGGTCGACCTGAGCGATCTTGCGCCGATAGCGCGAGGCCTCAAGGTGGAGGTTGATGCGCGCCAGACCTTGAGCGAGATCGTCGCGCGGCTGCAGAAGAACTGGACAGAGGATCTCGACACGCGCGGCATCCACTGGTCGGTCGGCACCCTGCGCTATCGCGTCGAGTAGGATCGAGAACGGTAGAACGAAAAAACCCGCCTCGATGAGGCGGGCTTTTTTCGTGTCGTCTCGGCCGATCCTAGTGCAGGATCTGGCTGAGGAAAAGCTTGGTGCGCTCGTGCTGCGGATTGTCGAAGAACTCGGCCGGCGAATTCTGCTCGACGATCTGGCCCTGGTCCATGAAGATCACGCGGTTGGCCACCTGACGTGCAAAGCCCATTTCGTGGGTCACGCACAGCATGGTCATGCCTTCTTCGGCGAGCGACACCATGGTGTCGAGCACTTCCTTGACCATTTCCGGGTCGAGCGCCGAGGTCGGCTCATCGAACAGCAGGATCTTCGGCTTCATGCACAGCGAGCGGGCGATCGCCACGCGCTGCTGCTGGCCGCCGGAGAGCTGGCCCGGATACTTGTGTGCCTGTTCCGGGATCTTGACGCGCTTCAGGAAGTGCATCGCGATTTCTTCGGCCTGCTTCTTCGGCATCTTGCGGACCCAGATCGGAGCCAGCGTGCAGTTTTCGAGGATCGTCAGGTGCGGGAAGAGGTTGAAGTGCTGGAATACCATGCCGACTTCGCGGCGCACTTCGTCGATCTTCTTCAGATCGTTGGTGAGCTCGATGCCGTCGACGACGATCTTGCCCTTCTGGTGCTCTTCCAGCCGGTTGATGCAGCGGATCATCGTCGACTTGCCCGAGCCCGAGGGGCCGGCAATGACGATGCGCTCGCCGCGCATGACCTTCAGGTTGATGTCACGAAGGACGTGAAAGTCCCCGTACCACTTGTTCATTCCGGTGATTTCGATCGCGACGTCAGTCGCAGATACGGTCATTTTGGAAGCAGTGGCTGCGTTTGCCATGCGATCCTCCCCTCATTTTATCGTTTATGGGCCGTGTCGAGCACGCGTTCCATGAAACCTGAATAGCGCGACATACCGAAGCAGAAAAGCCAGAATATGAAGCCAGCGAAAATTAGCCCTGAGATCGGCGTGACCGAAGAAGCCCAGTTGGCGTCCGTGAAGTTGAAGCGAACGATGCCGAGCAGGTCGAACATGCCGATGATCGACACCAGCGACGTGTCCTTGAAAAGGCCGATGAAGGTGTTGACGATGCCGGGGATCACCAGCTTCAGCGCCTGCGGCAGGACGATCAGGTTCGTCTTCTGCCAGTAGCTGAGGCCGAGCGAATCCGCACCCTCGTACTGTCCCTTCGGGATCGCCTGAAGGCCGCCGCGCACCACTTCCGCCATATAGGCCGAAGCGAAGAGCGACACGCCGATCAACGCGCGCAGGAGCTTATCGAAGGTCACGCCCTGCGGCAGGAACAAGGGCAGCATGACGCTGGCCATGAACAGCACTGCGATCAGCGGAATGCCGCGCACAAGCTCGATGAAGGCGGTGCAGAGCATCTTGATCACGGGCATATGCGACCGCCGCCCGAGCGCCAGCAGAATGCCGAGCGGCAGAGACACGGTGATGCCGACGTAAGACAGGATCAACGTCACCATCAGGCCGCCCCAGAGCGGTGTCTCGACATAGGTCAGGCCGAACCAGCCGCCCGGAAGCATGATGAACGCGATGATCGGCAGGACGGCAAAGAGCAGGATGGCGTTGATGCCCTTGTACGGGACCTTCGGCATTGCCATCGGTACAAGGAAGAGCACGAAGAGAACGCCGACCAAGGTCGGCCGCCAGCGCTCGTCGAGCGGGTAACGGCCATAGGCGAACTGATCGATCTTGGCGTTGACGAACGCCCAGCAGGCGCCGCTCCAGCCTTCCGGCTGGCTGCCGCCTTGCGCAACCGTTGCGCAGACGCCGCGGCCACCGCCTGTCCATGCCGCGTCGAAGAAGAGCCATTGGATGGCCGGTGGCACCAGCCATGCGAGCAACAGCAGGCTGATGATGGTCAGCACCGTATCCTTCGGCGTGGCGAAGAGGTTGTTGCGCAACCAACGGACGACGCCTCCCTTCGCTGCCGGCGGGGCGGAACCCTCGATCATCGAGGCGCGGACAAAAGTTCCCTGGTGTGTGTTCATGATCTTATCTCTCCACCAGGGCCATGCGGGCATTGAACCAGTTCATAAACAGCGATGTCGTGAGGCTCAGCGACAGGTAGACGATGATCCAGATCGTCACGACCTCGATCGACTGTCCCGTCTGGTTGAGGATCGTTCCGCCGACGGCCACGAGATCGGCATAGCCGATGGCGACGGCGAGCGACGAGTTCTTGGTCAGGTTCAGATACTGGCTGGTGAGCGGCGGAATGATGATGCGCAGCGCCTGCGGAACGACGACGAGGCGCGTGGTCAGGCCTGGCCGGATGCCGAGCGCGTGGGCCGCTTCCGTCTGTCCTTTGGACACGCCACGAATGCCGGCGCGCACGATTTCGGCGATGAAGGCCGCGGTGTAGAACGACAGCGCCAGGAACAGGGAGAGGAACTCCGGCCCGATGACCGAGCCGCCCGTCAGGTTGAACTTGCCGGCAACCGGAATGTCGAAGGTGATCGGCGATCCCGTGGCGAAGAACGTCAGGAGCGGCAGGCCGATGATGAGCCCGAGAACCGTCCAGAGCAGCGGGAAACGTTGTCCCGTGGCCTCCTGCTTCTTGCGGGCGTAATGCGCCACAACGAAGCTTAGGATGATCGCGATGACGAAGGCGAAGAACGTGTATTGCCAACCGTCACCGAGCACCGGCTTCGGAAAGGCGAGGCCGCGGTTGTTGAGGAACATGTTCAGCGGTAGCGCTGCCGATTCACGTGGCTGCGGCAGGATCGCCAGAACGCCGCTGTACCAGAAGAAGATCACGAGCAGCGGCGGAATGTTGCGGAACACCTCGACATAGGCGAGCGACAGCTTTGCGATCAGCCAGTTGTGCGACAGACGGCCGATCCCGACTGCAAAGCCGATGATGGTCGCCGTGAATATACCGCAGACCGCGACCAGCAGCGTGTTGAGCAGGCCGACGACCAGTGCACGCTGATAGGTCGAATCGCTGGTATAGGCGATCAGTGACTGCCCGACGTCGAAGCCGGCGCGCCCCCTGAGGAAGTCATAGCCGGAAGCAATGTTCGCCCGTTTGAGGTTTTCGATCGTGTTGTCGGCCACCCAATAGACGAAAGCCCCTACTAGGACGACGGTGATGACCTGATAGAAGATGCCGCGGACCTGAGGGTCGTTGATGAACGACCCGGACGCTTTCGATTTCTCAGGCGTAGTTGTGACGCCAATCGCCATGCAATGCCTCTTTTCCCCTTTTCACCCTTTTGGGTGTTTTTATCGTTGGGATGGGGAAGCGGTTGCCCGCTTCCCCCGTATTATCGGTTCGCCTTAGCGGACCGGCGGAGCGTACTGGATGCCGCCCTTGTTCCACAGCGCGTTGAGGCCGCGCTCGATCTTGAGCGGGCTGCCGGCGCCGATGTTGCGGTCGAAGACTTCGCCGTAGTTGCCGACGGCCTTGATGATGTTCACGGCCCATTCGTTGGTGAGGCCGAGGTCGGTACCGATCTTGGTGTCAGCCTCGACGCCGAGGAAGCGCTGAACGTCCGGGTTGGTGGACTTCTTCATTTCTTCGACGTTGGCCTGGGTGATGCCGAACTCTTCAGCCTGGATCAATGCGTAATGGGTCCAGCTGACGATATCGAACCACTGGTCGTCACCCTGGCGCACGGCCGGGCCGAGCGGCTCCTTCGAGATGATTTCCGGCAGGATCATGTGATCGTCCGGCTTCGACAGCGTCAGACGCAGCGAATAGAGGCCGGACTGGTCGGTCGTGTAGACGTCGCAACGGCCGGCATCATAGGCGGCGTTGACCTCTTCAAGCTTTTCGAAGACGACCGGGTTGTACTGCAGGTTGTTCGCCTTGAAGTAGTCGGCAAGGTTGAGTTCGGTGGTGGTGCCCGTCTGCACGCAGACCGCAGCGCCCGAGAGTTCCAGCGCCGACTTGACGTTCAGGCTCTTGCGAACCATGAAGCCCTGGCCGTCATAGTAGTTGACCGGGCGGAAGTTGAAGCCGAGCGCGGTGTCGCGGTTGATCGTCCAGGTGGTGTTACGGGCAAGGACGTCGACTTCGCCCGACTGCAGCGCCGGGAAGCGTTCCTTGGCGGACGTCGGGGTGTACTTGACCTTGCTGCCATCCGCGAAGATCGCGGCGGCGATTGCCTTGCAGTAGTCTACGTCGAAGCCGCTCCAATTGCCCGAAGCGTCCGGCGCTGCGAAGCCGGCGAGGCCGGTGTTCACGCCGCACTGGACAAAGCCCTTGGCCTTGACGTCATCAAGAGTAGCGCCCGAAGCCGCCTGTGTGCCAATCCCCATGACAGCAGCGCCAACGAGAGCTGTCAGAATTCTTTTTGCCATTTTTAGAACCTTTTTCTGTTGTCGTTAGTTCCAGTCTGCACCGTCGCGTCTCCTAGCGCGGTGAGCCTCCGCCACCCTCCTGGCGCGAGTGTCGGCTATCTCATGCTCAAATTCCATGAGGGTCAAGAGAGGCCGCCGATTTTCTGGTTTTGCATGTGAAAAACTCGAAACAAGCCAGAAAGTTAGGCAGATCTTGGGGGTGCGAAGCACGCTCTGGCGGAAAAATCGCCAGAAGTGGCCATGCAACGGTCAAAACGACACTCCGTGATTTTTGCCACTTGACCGCGATTGTGGCTCGTTCGAAGAGTTTTGCATTCGAAATCAAGAAGCGGAATGAGCA
Source organism: Ensifer sp. NPDC090286 (assembly GCF_044769565.1). Taxonomy (NCBI): domain Bacteria; kingdom Pseudomonadati; phylum Pseudomonadota; class Alphaproteobacteria; order Hyphomicrobiales; family Rhizobiaceae; genus Ensifer; species Ensifer sp. NPDC090286. Next base: position 463,368 of record NZ_JBIVYF010000001.1, read on the forward strand.
ATGGCAGACAGTGGCAATGTGAACGGCAAGGCAGGCATCAACACGCGTCTCGCCCACAGCGGCAACAACCCCTCCGATTACTTCGGCTTCGTCAATCCGCCGGTGGTGCACGCCTCCACGGTGCTGTTCCCGAATGCCAAGACGATGGAAACGCGGGCGCAGAAGTACACCTACGGCACCCGTGGAACGCCGACCACCGACGCGCTCTGCGACGCGATCAACGAACTCGAAGGTTCCGCCGGGACGATCCTCGTGCCCTCGGGGCTGGCGGCGGTCACGGTGCCGTTCCTCGCCTATCTCTCGGCCGGCGATCATGCCCTGATCGTCGACTCGGTCTATTTCCCGACGCGCCATTTCTGCGACACGATGCTGAAGCGCCTTGGCGTCACGGTCGAATACTACGATCCGATGATCGGTGCGGCGATCGAAAGCCTGATCCGCCCGAACACGCGCCTGGTGCACACCGAAGCGCCGGGCTCGAACACCTTTGAAATGCAGGACATCCGCGCCATCGCCGATGCCGCCCATCGCCATGGCTGTATCGTCACCATGGACAACACCTGGGCGACGCCGGTCTACTTCAAGCCGCTCGACCATGGCGTCGACGTGTCGATCCATGCGGCGACCAAATATCCGTCCGGCCATTCGGACGTGCTCTTCGGCACAGTCTCGGCCAATGCCGAGCACTGGCCGGCCCTGACGGAGGCGATGGTGACGCTCGGCGTCTGCGTCTCGCCCGATGACAGCTACCAGATCCTGCGTGGCCTGCGCACCATGGGCATCCGGCTGGAGCGGCACCAGGAAAGCGCCCTGACGCTGGCGAAGTGGCTGGAAACACGCGACGAAGTGGCTCGCGTGCTGCATCCGGCGCTGCCGAGCTTCCCGGGTCATGAACTCTGGAAACGCGACTTCACCGGCGCGAGCGGCATCTTCTCCTTCGTCCTGAAGGCGGATAGCCCGGACCGGTTCAAGGCCAAGGCGCACGCCTTCCTCGATGCGCTCAGGCTCTTCGGGCTTGGCTATTCCTGGGGCGGCTTCGAAAGCCTCGCAGTCCACGTCGGTCTCGGTGATCGCAAGGTGGCGCTGGCGCCGACGGAAGGGCCGGTTCTCCGCCTGCAGATCGGCCTCGAGGACGTGCCGGATATCCGCCGCGACATCGAAGCGGGCCTGGCTGCGGCAAACGCAGTCTGACAAGGAAGGAACGGGCGCCGCGGTTATCCGCGGCGTTCTGCTTTTCTGGGGGAGGTTCGCCGGATGAGCCGGGCCAAATTGCAGCGAGATGCGGCTGGTTCTTAGCGTTCCGGCGCGCCGTAGCCGTAGAGCCAGTCGAGGTCGGCTGCGAGCGCGTCGGCGCCCTTGAGCTTCAGCACCATGTCGCGGCCGATGCGCACCGGGCCGCGGGCGTGATAGGCGAAATGGTTGAAAGCCGCGCGGCGGCGGACACGCGCGATGCGCGGCCGGCGAAGGGCTTCGAATTTCCGCAAGGCAGTCGGGACGCTGAGGTCTTCAGACAGGCAGGCCGCAAGCGCGAATGCGTCTTCAATGGCCATGGCCGCACCTTGGGCCGCAAAGGGCGTCATTGCATGGGCCGCGTCGCCGATCAGCACGGTCCTTTGCCCATCCTGCCAGGCGCCGTCGTCGACGGTGCAGAGCGGCCAGTAGGTGGGCGTTACCGCCTTTTCGAGAAGCGAGCGGATGCCGGGGTTCCAGCCGGAAAAGGCGTTCAGGCAATCCTGGCGCCGCTCGTCCGAATCCTTGCCGACCCAGACCGCGTCGGTCTCCTTGCCCTCGATGATGGCGACGAGATTGAAGCCGCCGACTTCCCGTAGAGGATAGGCGACGAGATGGGCGTGCGGGCCGAGGAAGGCGGTGACCTCGTCGCGCTTCAGCACGCCCGCGGCGATGTCGGCTGCAAGCGTCATGCGCCAGGCGACATTGCCGGAAAATCGGACGCGGCCGGCGCCGGGCACGGTCTCGCGCAGCCGCGACCAGATGCCGTCGGCGCCGATGACGACGTCCGGCTTGCGCCCGGTCACGTCCGCGATCGCCTGTTCCCCGGGCTTGTCGATCTGGCACCCGAGGTGGAGCCGGCAATGCGGTTCGGATTGAACGGCATGCAGCAGGATTTTCTGAAGGCTGGCGCGGTGAAGAACGCCATAGGGCGCATGCCAGCGGCGGCGCGCGAAGGTTCCGGCCGATACGTTGGCAAGCGCGCGCAAGGAGCGGCCGTCGACGAGCCCGATGCGTTCGGGCTCCGTCCATACGCTCTCAAGCTGTGTCTGCAGGCCGAGTTCGATGAGGATGCGGGAGGCGTTCGGCGAGAGCTGCAGGCCGGCGCCGACCTCGGTCAGCGCCGTTGCCCGCTCGATGATGTCGACTTCGAAGCCGCGCCGGGCGAGGCACAAGGCAGCCGTGAGGCCGCCGATGCCGGCGCCGATGATCGCGACGGGGCGCGACATCGCCGCTTATCAGGCAGCTTTATGGGCGAAGAGGCAGCCGGGAGGATTTGTTTCGGTCGCCTTCAGCTTCGGATTGTAGCGGTAGAGCGTGGAGCAGTAGGAGCAGACCTTCTCGCTGTCGTCACCCATGTCGATGAAGATGTGCGGGTGATCGTAGGGAACGGATGCGCCGGTGCACATGAATTCCTTGACGCCGATTTCGATTGCCTGATGTCCGCCGTCATTCTGGAAATGCGGGATGCTGTGGCCGGCCATGTCATGCTCCGATGAATGCAAGTCTGAAGGTCAAATTTGGCGGCACCATAGTCAGCTTTGCCGGAAATGTGTAGCGGCAAAGCTGCCGCAGTTGTGGTTTTTGCCGGTGCGGGGTTTCGCCCGCCAAAGCGACGAACTAGGTTGCGCCTGATCGATATGCCCGAGGATGAATAGATGGATCTCACCCCGCCGCCGTTTTCCCGTTTCAATCATGACGGTCTGGAGATCGCCTTCTTCGATGAAGGCGACCCGTCCGGCGCGCCCATTCTGCTCATCCATGGTTTTGCCTCCAGCGCCAACGTCAACTGGGTGTTTCCGGGTTGGCTGAAGACGCTGGGCGATGCCGGCTACCGCGTCATCGCGCTCGACAATCGCGGCCACGGCAAGAGCAGCAAGCCCTACGACCCAGAACTCTACCGCCCGCAGCAGATGGCTGGCGACGCTGCTGCATTGCTCGGGCATCTCGGGATCGCCGAGGCCCATGTCATGGGCTATTCGATGGGCGCGCGCATTTCGGCCTTCCTGGCGCTCGCGCATCCCGACCGCGTGCGCTCGCTGGTCTTCGGCGGCCTCGGCATCGGCATGGTGTCGGGGGTAGGGGATTGGGATCCGATTGCCGACGCTTTGGTGGCGCCGTCGCTCGACGACGTGACCCATGCGCGCGGCCGCATGTTCCGCGCCTTTGCCGACCAGACCAAGAGTGACCGGCAGGCGCTTGCGGCATGTATCTCGACCTCGCGGGATCTGCTGACTGCGCAAGACATGGGGCGCATCGAGCAGCCGACGCTGATCGGCGTCGGGACGAGCGATGATATCGCCGGATCGGCCGAAGAACTTGCCGCGTTGATGCCGCATGCGCGGGCGCTGGACATTCCCGGCCGCGACCATATGCTCGCCGTCGGCGACCGGGTTTTCAAGAAAGCGGTGCTCGAATTTCTGGCGGAGATCGATCGCGCCTAGCGTATCGTTGTCGCCGCCAGACGCCATTTAAGTCACGCCTGATTTCCCCTATAGTGATGGCAGGCACGGACAAGGAAGGAGAGCGACGATGGTCGCCAAGACCGAACTTCGCCAGGCAGAAGCGCTGAAAGTTATGGACCCGATCTGGAATAGCCTGCGCGAAGAAGCCCGGGTCGCCGCCGAGCAAGATCCCATGCTCGCGGCCTTCCTCTATTCCACCGTGGTCAACCAGCATTCCCTCGAAGAAAGCGTGATCTACCGCATCTGCGAAAGGCTGGATCACCCGGATCTGCAAGCGAACCTTTTGCGCCAGACCTTTTCTGAAATGCTCGAGGACTGGCCGGAATGGGGCGCCATCCTGCGTGTCGATATCCAGGCCGTCTACGACCGCGACCCCGCCTGCACCCGATTTCTCGAGCCGGTGCTCTATTTCAAGGGCTTCCATGCGATCCAGACGCATCGCCTGGCCCATTGGCTGTTGAAGCGCGGCCGCAAGGATTTCGCCTTCTACCTGCAGAGCCGCGCGTCCAGCGTCTTCCAGACGGATATCAACCCCGCCGCCCGCATCGGCCGCGGCATCTTCCTTGATCATGCGACCGGCCTCGTTGTCGGCGAGACGGCCGTCATCGGCGACAACGTCTCGATCCTGCACGGCGTGACGCTTGGCGGCACGGGCAAGGAGGGCAGCGATCGCCATCCGAAGATCGCAGATGGCGTCCTGATCGGCGCCGGAGCGAAAATCCTCGGTAATATCCATATCGGACACTGCTCGCGCGTTGCTGCCGGTTCGGTCGTGCTGAAACCGGTGCCGCCGAAATCGACCGTTGCCGGCGTGCCGGCGAAGGTCGTGGGCGAGGCCGGTTGTTCCGAGCCGTCGCGCCAGATGGACCAGATCCTTGCCAGCTTCGATATCTGACATGCGGGAACCGGTGCGTAGCCTCTTTCGAGGGGTTTACACCCGCCGATGCAGCGTGCGAGAAGCGCCGCACAGTTTAAACGGCTACGGAGACGTGTTTTGAAGCCCGAAGAAATCCGCAAGCTTGAAGCCTATTTCAAGCGCACCTTCAATCAGCAGATGGTCGTCAAGGCTCGCCCGAAGAAGGACGAGTCCGCTGAAGTCTATCTCGGTGACGAGTTCCTCGGTGTGGTCTTCCGCGACGAGGAAGACGGCGAGCTTTCCTACAACTTCTCCATGGCGATCCTCGACATCGACCTCTAAGGTCCAGCGTCGAACGCTTTCAGTATAAACCCCGAAAATCCCTGGGATTTTTGGGGTTTATTGTTTTGTGCGGGAGGTTGATGTCTCTCTGGGCAATTGCTCGCCATTGCTCATCTTGGGGCTGTAGTGAACGCGGCAAGAAATTTCATGCGGGACCGCGATATTTCATCAAGTTGTTGCATCTGTTGTATTTTATTGCATCGCACACTCGTCTTGACTTTTTGTGCAGTGCACATAAACTGAAGCCTCCAGATCAGGCCGTCACCAAGGAGACACCGGATGTTCAACTTCGACGATGCAAACAAGAAGAGCAAGGAAGCCATTGACGTGGCTGTGAAGAGCTATTCCGCCTGGACCAAGGGTCTTCAGGCTATCGCGACCGAAGCCGCCGACTTTTCGAAGAAGTCGTTCGAGGACAGCGTCGCGCATGTCGAGAAGCTGACCAGCGTCAAGAGCGTCGAGGCTGCATTCGAACTGCAGACCAACTTCGTGAAGTCGAGCTACGAAGGCTTCGTCGCCGAAGCAACGAAGATCGGCGAAATGTATGCCGACCTCGCCAAGGACGCCTACAAGCCCTACGAAGCGCCGGTTGCCAAGGCAACGGCAGCAGTCAAGGCAGCCGCTGCAGCAGCCTGATCACCGGCTAGAACAATTTCCCAATAAAAAGGCCGGTCGCAGCGCTTGCGACCGGCCTTTTTGTTTTTCGCATAAGCTGTGCGCAGCCCAAAGAAAGTTGATCAATCTTGCCGGTCAACGTGCGATTATGATTGCAGTGTGTTGGTTCGGTCTTAAAATCTGAAAACGAACCATTAGATAAAGGGCAAGCAGGCTGCGGCCGAGTTCGATGGGTCGCTGCTGGACAAGGAACTGACAAGAATGATCGCCATGCCGGTCCGGATGCAGCAAGGTAGCGATGATGAGGGGAACGGCAACAACCGCAGCACGTCCGTCATCACGCGTACCAAGCCGAAGACCAAAAAGCCGAGTTTGTATCGTGTTCTGCTTTTGAATGACGATTACACGCCGATGGAATTTGTCATCCATATTCTGGAGCGCTTCTTTCAAAAGAACCCGGAAGAGGCGACCCGCATCATGCTTCACGTCCACAATCACGGCGTGGGAGAGTGCGGCGTCTTCACCTATGAGGTCGCCGAAACCAAGGTGACGCAAGTGATGGATTTCGCCCGGCAGCATCAGCATCCGTTGCAATGCGTCATGGAAAAGAAATGAGGAACTAACGTGCCAACATTTTCGCCCAGCCTCGAAAAGGCGCTGCACCAGGCACTGACTTTTGCCAACGAGCGCCACCACGAATACGCTACGCTCGAGCATCTGCTTCTGGCATTGATCGACGATGCCGACGCGGCGGCCGTGATGGGCGCCTGCAACGTCAATCTTGAGACGCTGCGCAAGACCGTAACCGATTACGTCGATAACGAACTTTCGAACCTGGTGACCGGCTACGACGAAGATTCCAAGCCGACGGCCGGGTTTCAGCGCGTGATCCAGAGGGCGGTCATTCACGTCCAATCGTCCGGCCGCGAGGAAGTGACCGGCGCCAACGTGCTGGTCGCGATCTTCGCCGAGCGCGAAAGCCACGCTGCCTATTTCCTGCAGGAGCAGGAGATGACCCGCTACGACGCGGTCAACTTCATCTCGCACGGCATTGGCAAGCGGCCCGGCAGCTCCGAAGCCCGCCCGGTGCGCGGCTCCGACGATCACGAGAGCGAGCAGAAGCCCGCGCGCGACAACGAAGAGGCAAGCGCCAAGAAGCAGCAGGACGCGCTGACCGCCTATTGCGTCAACCTCAATGAGAAGGCGAAGTCCGGCAAGATCGATCCGCTGATCGGCCGTCACGCCGAGGTGAACCGCACGATCCAGGTGCTGTGCCGCCGCTCGAAGAACAATCCGCTCTATGTCGGTGACCCCGGCGTCGGCAAGACGGCGATCGCCGAAGGCCTTGCCAAGCGCATCATCGAAAAGAAGGTGCCGGAAGCGTTGCAGGATGCGACGATCTTCTCGCTCGACATGGGCACGCTGCTTGCCGGTACGCGCTATCGTGGTGATTTCGAAGAGCGCCTGAAGCAGGTGGTCAAGGAACTCGAGGACTATCCGGGCGCCGTACTGTTCATCGATGAGATCCATACGGTAATCGGCGCCGGTGCCACCTCCGGCGGCGCCATGGATGCGTCGAACCTGTTGAAGCCGGCACTGTCTTCCGGCGCGATCCGCTGCATCGGCTCGACCACCTACAAGGAATATCGTCAGTTCTTCGAGAAGGACCGGGCGCTTGTCCGCCGCTTCCAGAAGATCGACGTGAACGAGCCGACGATTGCCGACGCGATCGAGATCATGAAGGGCCTGAAGCCTTACTTCGAAGAGTATCACCACCTGAAATACTCGAACGAGGCGATCAAGGCGGCCGTTGAGCTGTCGGCCCGCTACATCAACGACCGCAAGCTGCCGGACAAGGCGATCGACGTAATCGATGAATCCGGTGCCGCACAGATGCTGCTTCCCGCCAGCAAGCGTCGCAAGCTGATCACCGAAAAGGAGATCGAGGCGACGATCGCGACGATGGCGCGCATTCCGCCGAAGACGGTCTCCAAGGACGACGAGGCGGTGCTTGCCAACCTCGAGCGGGAACTGCGCTCGGTCGTCTATGGCCAGGACCTGGCGATCGAGGCGCTCGCGTCGTCGATCAAGCTGGCCCGTGCCGGCCTGCGCGAACCGAACAAGCCGATCGGCTGCTACGTCTTTTCCGGCCCGACTGGCGTCGGCAAGACGGAAGTCGCCAAGCAGCTTGCGACCTCGCTTGGCGTCGAGCTCCTGCGCTTCGACATGTCGGAATACATGGAGCGGCACACGGTTTCGCGTCTGCTCGGTGCACCTCCCGGCTATGTCGGCTTCGACCAGGGCGGCCTCCTGACCGATGGCGTCGACCAGCATCCGCATTGCGTGCTTCTGCTCGACGAAATCGAGAAGGCGCATCCGGACCTGTTCAACATCCTGTTGCAGGTCATGGACCATGGTTCGCTGACCGACCACAACGGCAAGAAGATCGACTTCCGTAACGTCATCCTGATCATGACGACTAATGCCGGCGCATCGGAAATGGCCCGGGCCGCGATCGGTTTCGGTTCTTCCAAGCGCACGGGCGAAGATGAAGAGGCGCTGAACCGCCTGTTCACGCCGGAATTCCGCAACCGTCTGGACGCGGTCATTCCGTTTGCTTCGCTGCCGACCCCGGTCATCCACCAGGTGGTGCAGAAGTTCGTCATGCAGCTGGAAACCCAGCTCGCCGAGCGCAACGTCACTTTCGACCTCGCGCCGGAGGCGATCGCCTGGCTGGCCGAGAAGGGCTACGACGAGAAGATGGGCGCGCGGCCGCTCGCCCGCGTCATCCAGGAAAACATCAAGAAGCCGCTCGCCGATGAAATCCTCTTCGGCAAGCTGAAGAAGGGCGGCGTCGTCAAGGTGACGATCGGCACCAAGGCCGATGGCACCAAGGGCCTGTTGCTCGATGCAGTTCCGGAGACAACGCCGATCAAGCCGAAGGCGGAAGTATCCCGCCCGGCAATGAAGGCGGCGAAGCCGAAGAAGGCCGAAGACAAGGAAGAGGTGGGCGCCGAGCCCGCGCCGAAGTCCAAGCCGAAGAAGGCTGCCGCCAAGGCGTCAACGGATGACGAAGCCGGGGCAGGCGACGCGGCTCCCAGAAAGGGCCGCACGGTGCCGAAGGTGCCGCGCAAGAAGTAACCCGCAAGACACGTTCGACGGCGCCTGATGCAAACCATCCGGCGCCGTTTTTCTTTGAGGACGAAATAGGAACTCCAGCGTGGTTTTTCGCCCGCGGGCCGGTCCGATAGCCTATATTCGGCCTTGCTGATCCCGGACGATTCGATCCCGGGTCGTCGTGGTCGAGTTGGAAACAATCCGGAATCGCCGATGAAGAGAGAAGAAGACGAGCAATCTTCGCTCGCCTGGTTCGGGAAAGGCATGCGCGGCATCTTCAGCCTGCCAGCCTTCATTCTGATGCTGTCCTTTGTCGGCTTCTGTTCGCTGACGGCCCAGGCCGGCATCCCCGTCGAGCAAGTGGTCTTCATGGTCGGCATGGTCTGGGCGCTCCCGGCCAAGGTCATTCTCGTGAGCTCGATGATGAGTGGCGCGGGTCTCGCGACCGCCTTCCTCGCGGTCTCGCTGTCGTCCGTCCGATTGATGCCGATGGTCGCCGCGCTGATACCGGAATTGCGCGGGTCACGCACGCCGACTTGGCTTCTGCTCTTTCTGTCGCATTTTGTCGCGATCACCGCATGGGTGTTCGCGATGGAGAAGGTGCCGCAGGTGCCGCGTGAGCGGCGCGTCGCCTTTTTCGCCGGCTTCGGTATCACACTGGTGGCGGCAAACATGCTGCTCGTCGCCGTCGTCTACCACTTCGTCGCCGATTTCCCGCCAATCGTCGCCGGCTGCCTTTTCTTCCTGACGCCGGTCTACTTCCTCGCCTCGATCTGGCATTCGGCGCGCCACCCCGTCGTCTACGTGGCGTTGCTCTTCGGCCTTGCCGGGGGGCCGCTGTTCTACTGGCTGTTTCCGGAATTCGACATTCTGCTGGCCGGCCTTGTCGGCGGCACGCTCGCCTGGCTCATCGAGCGCCTCTGGCGCCGCCGCAAGGAGGTGGGAGCATGACCTGGCAGGATGGGTGGTGGGCCTATGTCTTCATCGCGATTGCCGGCTGGCTGGCGACCGACATCTGGCGCTGGCTGGGTGTCATCACCGGCAACAAGCTGCGCGATGATTCCGAGGCTCTGAACTGGGTGAGGGCAGTTGCTACCGCGCTGGTCGCAGCGGTCATCGCAAAGCTCATTCTCTATCCCACGGGCGTACTCGAACAATCTCCGCTCTGGCTGCGCGCCGGTGCCGTCGGCTTTGGGGCTGCCGCCTTCTTCCTGTTTGGACGAAAGCCGGCAATCGGGATCGCGTCATCGATTGCCGCGTTGGCGTTGGGCCTGTGGTGGTTGGGTTTTTAGGCCGAGGCGAGGTCTTTCACCTGACCGTCTGTTAAAGAGCCGGCGTCGCCGGCTCCTGGTTCCCAGAGGGGATGATGCGAGCGCGATTAAAGCGCCTGCCGTACCTTTTCGGCATTGGCCGCGAGGATGGCGCCGTCTTCCATCGTGCCGGAATGCGGCTTCAGCGGCACGCCTGCTTGCCGCGGAATGACGTGGAAATGCAGATGGAAGACCGACTGTCCGGCCGGCGCTTCGTTGAACTGCATGATCGTCACGCCATCGGCGTCGAAAGCTTCCTTGGCGGCAACGGCCAGTTTCTGCACGGTAGCAATCAGCGCCGGCAGCGTTGCGGCATCGGCGTCGAGCAGGTTGCGCGAGGGGGATTTCGGCACCACGAGGAGATGGCCTTCGGCCTGCGGCATGACATCCATGAAGGCGATCGTCGCGTCGTCTTCATAGACGCGATGCGAGGGAATTTCGCCACGCAGGATCTTGGCGAAGATGTTGTTGTCGTCGTAGCTCATTGTTCTTCCTCGTGTAATGAAACCGGCTTCACGAAAAGCGGCTTAGTCGTCCTGCCGTTCACCTTTGCGGAAAGGTCCATGCTCTGCAAGAATTTCGCCCGTTTCCTCCACATCCCTGCGCTCGCGCTGAAGATAGTCGCCGACGGCGCGGGCGAGCCCCGGATGGGTGATGAAATGGGCGGAATGGGTGGTAACGGGCATGTAGCCGCGCGCAAGCTTGTGCTCACCCTGGGCGCCGGCCTCGACGCGCTTCAGCCCCTTGGCGATCGCAAAGTCGATCGCCTGGTGATAGCAGACCTCGAAATGCAGGAACGGGTGATCCTCGATGCAGCCCCAGTGGCGACCGTAGAGCGCATCGCCGCCGATGAAGTTGATCGCGCCGGCGATGTAGCGGCCGTTGCGGCGCGCCATCACCAGCAGGATATCGTCGGCCATGCGTTCGCCGATCAGCGAATAGAAGGCGCGCGTCAGATAGGGGCGGCCCCACTTGCGCCCGCCGGTGTCCATGTAGAAGGCGAAGAACTCGTCCCAGATCGCTTCCGTCAGGTCGCTGCCGGTTAGCCAGTCGATCGAAATGCCGTTTTCGAGCGCAGCCCTGCGCTCCTTCTTCAGCGCCTTGCGCTTGCGTGAGGCAAGGGTCTCCAGAAAATCGGCGTGGGAGCCATAGCCTTCATTGGTGAAGTGGAACTGCTGGTCCGTGCGGTGCAGAAACCCTGCGCGCTCAAGCGCAGGGATCTCGGCTTCGGGCACGAAAGTCACATGGGCCGACGAGACATCGTGTCTGCGGGCAAGCTCCTTCAAGCCTGCCGCAAGCGCATCCTGAACGGCGCTCGTGTTTTCATCCGGTGCCGTAAGCAGCCGTGGTCCGGTCGCAGGCGTGAAGGGGATAGAGCTTTGCAGTTTCGGGTAATAGCGGCCGCCGGCGCGCTCGAAGGCGTCGGCCCAGCCGTGGTCGAAAACGTATTCGCCCTGGCTGTGGCTCTTCAGATAGCAGACGAGGCCGCCGCGCAATTGGCCGTCGCCGCCTTCGAGCAACAGATGCTGGCCGAGCCAACCGGTCTTGGCCGTCGCCGAACCGGACTCCTCGAGCGCCGAAAGATAGGCATGCGAGAGGAAGGGATTGTAGACGCCGCCGGGAAACGCCTTCGATGCACCGGACAGCACGTTCCAGCGTGCCGCCGGTATATCGGTGAAGGATTGCGCGATACGGAGGGTGACGGCGTCTGACATTACGTTAGGAAACCAGGGCCTCCCGCGGGTCGAAACCCTCGAAGGTCATCTGATCCGCATGGGCAAACGTGTAGGCTTCGGCCTGCCGGTCGCGCACGGTCCAGGTAATGATCGTCTTGCCGAGCGTCCGTTCCTTGGTGATGAACGAATTCGGCAGGTGGCCGTAGTGGTAGGAGATGAAGTCGAGCCCGAGTTGCATGGCTTCCTCATGCACGAAGAAAGTCTCCGGATTGGCGCCTTCCGCGGTGAGGCCCAGCGGGTAGGGCGCGTCGAGCGCCTTCAGGTCCTTGAGCAGCCAGTGGTCGAAGCTCATCAGCGCAACGTGACCCTTGTAGCCTTCGAGCGTTTCGAGCACGGCGGCGGCAAAGCCCTCGTCGTCGCCCTTGCGGCCCTTGAGCTCGATGACGAGCGGCACCTTGCCGGCGACCAGGCGCAGCATCTGCGTCAACGTCGGCACCTTGTCCTTCGTGCCGCCGATCGCCATCAGGCCGAGCTCGCCGGCAGTGCGCGAACGCACGTCGCCCTTGATGCCGCAAAGGCGCTGCGTGTCGTCATCATGGAAGACGACCGGGATGCTGTCGGCGGTGTATTGCAGGTCGCATTCGATCGCGAAACCGGCATCGACGGCGCGGGCGAAGGCAGAAAGCGTGTTCTCCCAGACCGCCTTGTTCATGTCGTGATAGCCGCGATGGGCGATCGGTTGGGCTTTCAGCCAGGAAATGTCAGCCATGTCGGGCACTCTGTCAGGCGATTTCGATGACGGCGTCGATCTCGACGGCGGCGTTGAAGGGAAGGGAAGCCATGCCGACGGCGGCGCGCGCATGCTTGCCGGCTTCACCGAGCACGGTGGCGAGCAGGTTGGACGCGCCGTTGATGACGAGGTGCTGCTCGACGAATTCCGGGGTCGAGGCGACGAAGCCGTTGATCTTCACCAGGCGGCGGATGCGCCCGAGATCGCCGCCGAGTGCTGCCTTGGCCTGGGCGAGGATGTTGATCGAGCAGAGTTCGGCGGCGCGCTGTGCGCGGGCAACGTCCACATCCTTGCCGACGATGCCGGTCACGGCGACCTTGCCGTCTTCCATCGGAAGCTGTCCGGAGATGTAGAGCATCGAGCCGCTGATGACGTAGGGCACGTAGTTTGCAACCGGGGTCGCAGCCTGGGGAAGGGTCACTCCGAGGTCCTTGAGGCGCGCTTCGATCTCTGCCGACATGGAAAGCTCCATTGTTGTCTTTTGTGTTAAAATCCTGCATTCAGGCCGGATCGCGGCGGGCGCCGGCTTTTTCCTGCGAACGCCGCCTCGCTTCTGCCGAACGCTTGTTTATAGCATTGCCGGCGAGTCCAACAGGAGGAAACGGATGTTTCATAAAGGCTTCGGTCTCGTCACTTTGGGCAGCGCCTGTTTCGCCGTCATGACACTATCGGGCGCCACGGCGGCGTACGCAAACGCCCTTGTGCCGCACCGTGCCGTCTATGATCTCGAACTCAAGGATGCGTCGGATCGTTCCGGTATCGCCGGCATGTATGGTCGCATGGTCTACGAGTTCAATGGCTCGGCCTGCGCCGGCTATACCGTTAGCTTCCGTTTCGTCACCCAGGTCGATACCGGTGAGGAAGTGCGCCTGACCGATCAGCAGACGACCACCTACGAGGACCTGAAGAACGGCAACTTCCGCTTCCTGACCCGCTCCTTCACCGACGAGAAGTTGGACAAGGAAGTGCGCGGGACGGCGCATGAGGATAAGGCGGGCGTCAAGGTCGAACTGACCGCGCCCGACAAGCGCGAAATAGAACTCGCGGCGAGCCGGTTTCCGACCGCGCACATGATGGAAGTGATCTCGCGGGCGAAGAAGGGCGAGAGCCTCTTTGAGGCACGCATCTTCGACGGCTCCGATTCGGGCGACAAGACCCTGATCACCTCGACCTTCGTCGGCAAGTCTCGCAAACCCTCGGCGGACGAGCCGGATGCCGGCAAGGCGGGCAAGCTCAGCGGCGACAATTACTGGCCGGTGACCATCTCCTACTTCAACGACGACAAGAGCGGCGACGCGCTGCCGATCTACCGCATGTCGTTCAAGCTCTACGAGAACGGGATTACCCGCGACCTGACGATGGACTACGGCGATTTCGTCCTGAGCGGCAAGCTTGCGGACCTCGAAGTGTTCAAATCCGAGGACTGCAAATAGCCGATTGCCGTAAAAAGCGGCGTTTGCGGCTTGATTTATCGGGCGGTTGCCGTTAAGGGGCTGCCCATTCCACACGTGAAGCTTGGGATGTTCCGGGAGAAATCCGGATCGTTCCGCCGGTGGGCCGGTCGAAAGACATGCTCGACGCTTCGCGGAGGTTAAACCGGAAAAGGAGAAAAGGCATGGCATTGCCTGATTTTAGCATGCGTCAGCTTCTGGAAGCTGGCGTTCACTTCGGCCACCAGACGCACCGCTGGAACCCGAAGATGAAGCCGTACATTTTCGGCGATCGCAACAACGTTCACATCATCGACCTCGCACAGACCGTGCCGATGCTGTCGCGCGCCCTGCAGATCGTCAGCGACACCGTTGCCAACGGCGGCCGCGTTCTGTTCGTCGGCACCAAGCGCCAGGCGTCCGAAATCATCGCTGACGCTGCCAAGCGTTCGGCCCAGTACTACGTCAACGCTCGCTGGCTCGGCGGCATGATGACCAACTGGAAGACGATTTCGAACTCGATCCAGCGCCTGCGCAAGCTCGACGAAATCCTCGCTTCGGAAGCTTCGGGCTTCACCAAGAAGGAACGCCTGAACCTTGAGCGCGAGCGCGAAAAGCTGAACCGCGCTCTCGGCGGTATCCGCGACATGGGCGGCACGCCGGACCTGATGTTCATCATCGACACCAACAAGGAATCGATCGCGATCGACGAAGCCAAGCGCCTCGGCATCCCGGTTGTCGCAGTCATCGACTCGAACTGCGATCCGGACCAGATCGACTATCCGATCCCGGGCAACGACGACGCTTCGCGCGCGATCGCTCTCTACTGCGACCTCATCGCACGCGCTGCCATCGACGGCATCGCACGCCAGCAGGGCGCATCGGGCCGTGACCTCGGCGCATCCGCCGAAGCTCCGGTTGAGCCGGCGCTCGACGAGGCCTCCGACGCCTGATCGGGCCTTGGCGGCAGATAAGCTCTGCCGCCCCCAATGAAATGTCGGGACAAGGCCGTTTGTGATGAAAGTCAAAACGGCCTTGTTCTTTTCAGCCAGGGGTGGCGCCGATCCGTTCGGATCATTGGATCCGGACAATGCCCGCGATGATGCAGTCATCACGGTGTCACAATGAAAAGCCATTCCCTGCCACACCTCCTGGTACCGCGCCCTCAAGGGCAGCGCGCCAACCAACAGACAAAGAGGCAATAAGATGAGTGTAACTGCAGCAATGGTGAAGGAACTGCGCGAAAAGACCGGCGCAGGCATGATGGACTGCAAGAAGGCGCTCGCCGAAACCAACGGCGACATGGAAGCTGCGATCGACTGGCTGCGCGCCAAGGGCATCGCCAAGGCCGACAAGAAGTCGGGCCGCACGGCTGCTGAAGGCCTCATCGGTATTGTCAGCGGTGGCGTCAAGGCCGTCGTCGTCGAAATCAACTCCGAAACCGACTTCGTTGCCCGCAACGAAGCCTTCCAGGAACTCGTCCGCGGCGTTGCCAATGTAGCGCTGACCACCGACGGCTCGGTTGAAGCCATTGCGGCTGCAAACTACCCGGCAACCGGCAAGTCGGTCGATGAGACCATCAAGGATGCGATTGCCACCATCGGCGAGAACATGACGCTGCGTCGCGCAGCTCTGCTCAAGGTCGAAGACGGCGTTGTTGCAACCTACATCCACAACGCTGCTGGCGACGGCATCGGCAAGCTCGGCGTTCTCGTCGCGCTGAAGTCGGTCGGCGACAAGGAAGTGCTGTACTCGGTTGGCCGTCAGGTCGCCATGCACATCGCTGCGACCAACCCGCTCGCGATCCGCGCCGACGAAGTCGACGCCGCTGTCGCCGAGCGCGAGCGCAACGTCTTCATCGAACAGTCGCGCGCTTCGGGCAAGCCGGACAACATCATCGAAAAGATGGTCGAAGGCCGCATGCGCAAGTTCTTCGAAGAAGTCGCTCTGCTGTCGCAGGCCTTCGTCATGAACCCGGAAATCACCGTCGGTCAGGCCGTCAAGGACGCTGAAAAGCTCGCTGGCGCGCCGATCGAAGTCACCGGCATGGCTCGCCTGCTGCTCGGCGAAGGCGTCGAGAAGGAAGAGTCCGACTTCGCTGCAGAAGTTGCAGCCGTCGCCAAGGGCTGATTTCTTCACCCATATTGGGAAAACCTTGGGGCATCGCGTGACAACGCGGTGCCCTTCGTGTATCCGGCTTCGTCAATGCGCTGGACCCGCCGGAAAATACGCCGTTGCGGTTGAAACCATGGAGCGCAATGTGTCCTTATGCGCTGTGCGCCGCCTTCGTGCGCACGCGCGCCGATCTGTTCAGGAGCGATGATGCCGGCCGAGCCACTCTACAAACGCGTTCTACTCAAAGCCTCCGGCGAAGCCCTGATGGGTAGCCAGGGCTTCGGCATCGATGTCGCGGTCGCCGACCGGATCGCCGCGGATATCGCTGAGGCTCGCGCCATGGGCGTCGAAGTGGGCGTGGTTGTCGGTGGCGGCAACATCTTCCGCGGCGTGGCCGTCGCTTCCAAGGGTGGCGACCGGGTGACCGGCGACCACATGGGCATGCTGGCGACCGTGATCAACGCGCTGGCGCTCGCAACGTCGCTGCGCAAGCTCGACATCGACACGGTAGTGCTCTCGGCCATCGCGATGCCGGAAATCTGCGAGAGCTTCTCGCAGCGTGCAACGCTCTACCATCTTTCCCTCGGCCGCGTCGTGATCTTCGCCGGCGGCACCGGCAACCCCTTCTTCACGACCGATTCTGCCGCCGCCCTTCGCGCCGCCGAAATGGGCGCGCAGGCGATCTTCAAGGGCACGCAGGTCGATGGCATCTATTCCGCCGACCCGAAGAAGGATCCGACTGCGACCCGCTTCGACCGCCTGACGCACAGCGAAGTCCTCGAGAAGGGCCTTGCCGTCATGGATGTTGCCGCCGTCGCGCTCGCACGCGAAAATGCCATTCCGATCGTTGTCTTCTCCATTCATGAGAAGGGTGGCTTTGCGGAAATATTGACCGGCGGCGGTCGCGCGACCATCGTCACAGACAACTAAGAAGCTGCAGAACGGCCTTGCGGCCGGCGCATGATAGAACGGGAGTTTCGACCATGAGTGAAGGTGTTGACCTGAAGGAACTGAAGCGTCGCATGGATGGCGCCATTTCCGCATTCAAGAGCGATATCGCGTCGCTCCGTACCGGCCGCGCGTCGGCGAACGTTCTCGATCCGGTGACCGTCGAAGCCTATGGCTCGCGCGTGCCGCTCAACCAGGTGGCGAACATCACGGTTCCCGAGCCGCGCATGCTGTCCGTCTCGGTCTGGGACAAGCAGATGGTCGGCGCCGTCGATCGCGGCATTCGCGAATCAAACCTCGGCCTCAATCCGATCATCGACGGCCAGAACCTGCGCATTCCGCTGCCGGAGCTCAACGAAGAGCGCCGCAAGTCGCTCGTCAAAGTGGCACATGACTACGCCGAAAAGGCGAAGGTCGCCGTGCGTCACGTGCGTCGCGATGGCATGGACGACCTGAAAAAAGCCGAAAAGGATGGCGACATCGGCCAGGATATCAGCCGTTCTCAGTCCGAGCGCGTGCAAAAGATGACCGACGAAACGATTTCCGATATCGACCGCTTGCTCGTCGAGAAGGAAAAGGAAATCATGCAGGTCTGATCTGCTCGTGATCTGAGTCTCCTTTCGCGGACGCCTTATGCAAAACCTCACTTCCACGACCGTTCCGGAACATGTTGCCATCATCATGGATGGCAACGGACGTTGGGCGAACGCGCGTGGGCTGCCGCGCACGATGGGGCACCGCAAGGGTGTCGAGACTGTTCGCGCCGCCGTCAAGACGGCGGGCGAGTTGGGGATCCGCTACCTCACGCTTTTTGCCTTTTCCTCGGAAAACTGGAGCAGGCCGGCGGCGGAAGTCAGCGATCTCATGGGGTTGCTCAAGACTTTTATCCGCCGGGATCTTGCCGACCTTCACCGCGAGAATGTGCGCATCCGCGTCATCGGCGACCGCTCCAACCTCAGGGGTGACATTCTGCCGTTGTTGGTGGAGGCGGAGGAAACGACGCGGGCAAATACCGGCATCACGCTTGTTATCGCCTTCAACTACGGCGCGCGGGACGAGATGACACGGGCCATGCGGCGCCTGGCGACGGAAGTCGCGGAAGGACGGTTGCGGCCCGAGGACATTACCGCTGAACGTATCTCGGCGACGCTCGACACATCGGACATCCCGGATCCGGACCTGATCATCCGGACCAGTGGCGAAGAGCGTCTCTCGAATTTCCTTCTGTGGCAGGGCGCCTACTCGGAATTGATCTTCGTTCCGGAACTGTGGCCGGACTTTACCCGAGAGACGTTCCTGGCGGCTCTTGAAAAATACGCCTGCCGCGAGCGCCGCTTCGGCGGCGTCACCGAGCCCACGCTGGCGGTTGGTTCCTGATGCAGACTGAACTCAAGCTTCGTATCGCTTCGGGCGTGGTCCTCGCAGCGGTGACACTGGCGGCGACCTGGTTCGGCGGCTTGGCATTCCAGCTTCTCTCGGCGCTGATTGCGCTGCTGGTGTATTATGAGTGGTCGACGATCACTGGCCTCCAGGAAGGGGATTTCCAGGGCAACGCCGTTGGTTGGCTGGCCATTGTCATCATCGCCGGCCTGATCGTGACCGGATACATCGGCTACAGCCTTCCGGTCCTGGCCGCCTTCGTCGCGCTCACCGTCCTTTGGGTAGCCCTGCAGAAGACCAGTTGGTGGCTTCCGGGCGGCATCGCCTATGCCGGGCTGACCGGCATTTCGCTTGCCGCCCTTCGCGGCGCCGACGATCTCGGCCTGATGGCGACGCTGTTCGTCTTCGCAGTCGTCTGGGCGACCGACATCTTCGCCTATTTTACCGGCCGCGCGATTGGTGGACCGAAGCTTGCCCCGCGCATATCGCCCGGCAAGACGTGGTCGGGCGCGATCGGTGGCACAATTTGCGGCATCCTCGCCGGTGTTGCCGTCTTTATGGCTTATTTTTCGCTGCAAGATCTCCGGATTCCGATCATTGCGCTGGTGCTTTCCGTCGCCAGCCAAGTGGGAGACTTGTTCGAATCCTTCATCAAGCGCCGTTTTGGGGTGAAGGATTCCAGCCGTCTCATTCCGGGGCATGGCGGCGTTATGGATCGGGTCGATGGATTGATTTTCGCGTGCGTCGCGGCGTTGATTCTGGTCATGGTTCAGTATTTCGTCAGCGATGGGCGCCAGATCGCTTTCGGATCAGTCCTGTATAGCCTTTGAGCTTAGGCCCATGGGTGCTTGAGGAACGTTCATGACATATCTGTTTGATGCCCTTCAGATTCTGACCGGCTACGTCATCCCATTTCTTCTGGTGCTGACGCTGCTGGTGTTCGTACACGAGATGGGCCACTACCTCGTCGGCCGCTGGTCGGGTATCCGCATCCTCGCTTTTTCGATCGGCTTTGGCCCCGAACTTGTCGGCTGGACCGACCGGCACGGAACGCGGTGGAAACTGGCGGCGATTCCCCTTGGCGGTTACGTCAAGTTCTACGGCGACGAGGATGCGGCGAGCGTGCCGGACTACAAGCGCCTGGAGGCACTGGCGCCGGAAGAGCGCAGCCAGACCTTCCTTGGCGCCAAATTGTGGAAGCGCGCGGCAACGGTCGCCGCCGGTCCGATCGCAAACTTCATTCTCGCCATCGCCATCTTTGCCGTTCTGTTCTCCGTCTACGGGCGTCAGGTCGCCGATCCGGTGGTTGCGCGGGTGAATGAGAACAGTGCGGCTGCGCAGGCAGGCGTCGTGCCCGGAGACCGTCTGATTTCGATCGACAACACGCCGGTCGTCACCTTCGACGACGTTCGCCGCTATGTCAGCGTCCGTCCGGAAATGCCGATTTCGATTCGCATCGAACGCAACGGCGCGATGCTCGATCTGTCCATGGTGCCGCAGCGCACCGAGCTCACGGACCAGTTCGGCAACAAGATGGAAATCGGCGTCATCGGCATCCTGACCGACCAGGAAGCCGGTAACTTCCGCACCGTCAATTACGGCCCGATCGAGGCCGTCGGGCAGGGCGTCCTGCAAAGCTGGCATGTCGTCACTGGCACCTTCGACTATCTCTCCAATGTCGTGACCGGGCGGATGAAGGCGGATCAGATCGGTGGACCGATCCGCGTCGCCAAGGTTTCGGGGCAGATGGCGACGCTTGGAATTCCGTTTTTGCTGAATATTGCCGCGATCCTGTCTGTTTCCATAGGATTGCTTAACCTCATGCCCGTTCCGGTGCTTGATGGCGGCCACTTGATGTTCTATGCGGTTGAGGCCTTGCGCGGAAGGCCGGTGGGCCCGGCCGCGCAGGATGTCGCCTATCGGATCGGCTTTGCCATGGTGCTGATGCTCATGGTCTTTGCCACCTGGAACGACATATCGATGTTCTTCGGCTAGCGTTCGGCCGGGGAAACGGCGAGGGGGATTTCGACGGATACTGTGAACGATTGGTTTTCAACGGCTTGCGACGAAAGGTTTTGTTTACGATAAATCGAGGCTGTAGTGGCCGTTAAGCCACGGTTCGAATTGAAGTAAACAGAAATTAACGAGCTGGCTTGCTTGTATGGGAAAAGCGGTTAAAACGGCAACCGTGACCGGAGTCGGCACGAAACTGCCGCGCGACGTTTGGAAAAGGTAAGATTTGAACATGAAAGCTGGTTCAAGGTTTTTGAACGCGGTGTCGGCGGCTGCGCTGTCAACAAGCATTGTTGTTTCCGGCGCTGGTGTTGGGTTGCTCGCAGGCACGTCCGTTGCAGAGGCCGCCACCATCAGCCGCGTCGAAGTGCGGGGCGCCACGCGCGTCAGCGCTGAGACGGTTCGTGCGAACATCACGATCGTCCCGGGCAAGAGCTTCAACAACACCGACATCGACGCTTCCGTGAAGCGCCTGTATGCGACCGGCTACTTCTCCGACGTCAGCATCAACGTTTCCGGCGGCACGCTGGTCGTCAGCGTCAGCGAGAATCAGCTCGTCAACCAGGTCGTCTTCAACGGCAACCGCAAGATCAAGGACGACAAGCTGCAGGGCGTCGTGCGCACACAGCCGCTCGGTCCTTACAGCGAAGCGACGGTCGAGACGGACATCCAGTCGATCAAGGACGCCTATGCGGCGATCGGTCGAAGCGATATCACGGTGACGACGCAGGTCGTTCCGGTCGCCGAAGGTCGCGTCAACCTCGCATTCGTCATCAACGAAGGCGAGCGCACCAAGATTTCCCAGATCAACTTCGTCGGCAACGAAGCCTACAGCGACGGCCGTCTGCAGTCGGTCATCGCGACGAAGGAATCGGGCATTTTCTCCTTCATTACGCGCAAGGACGTCTACAATCCCGACAAGCTGCGTGCGGACGAAGAGCTGCTGCGTCAGTTCTACTACAACCGCGGCTACGCTGACTTCCAGGTCGTTTCCTCGGATGCGGCCCTGAATGAGGCGACCAACGAGTACACGGTGACGATCACCGTCGAAGAAGGTCCGCGCTACGACTTTGGTTCGGTTAACGTCGAATCGACCGTTGAGGGTGTCAATGCCGAAGAACTGAAGGGGCTCGTCGTCAGCCGTGAGGGTTCGGTCTACAAGGCCAAGGACGTCCAGGCGACGATGACCGAAATCTCGAAGCGCGTTGCTTCGGCCGGTTACCCGTTCGCTCGCGTCACGCCGCGCGGCAACCGCGATCTCGGCAACCACACGATCTCGGTCGACTACCTCGTCGATCAGGGCGAACGTGCCTATGTCGAGCGTATCGAAATCCGCGGCAACACCCGTACCCGTGACTACGTCATCCGTCGCGAGTTCGACATGGGTGAAGGCGACGCCTTCAACCAGGAAATGGTCGCGCGCGCCAAGCGCCGCCTTGAGGCTCTGGGCTACTTCTCGAGCGTCAACGTTTCGACCGCTCCGGGCAGCGCCGCTGACCGTGTTGTAGTGATCGTCGACGTACAGGATCAGTCGACCGGTTCGTTCGGTATCGGTGCAGGTTACTCTGCCGGTAGCGGCGGTGGCTTCCTCGTCGAAGCTTCGATCGAAGAAAAGAACTTCCTCGGCCGTGGCCAGTACATCCGCGTTGCAGCGGGTCGTGGCGACGAAAGCCGCACGTACAACGTTTCGTTCACGGAGCCGTATTTCCTTGGTTATCGTCTGGCCGCAGGCTTCGACGTCTTCAAGAACGAAAACGACTTCGATGACGACAACTACAGCTACGAAGATCAGGGCTTCAGCCTGCGCGTGACCGCGCCGATCACCGAGAACCTGTCGACGACGCTGCGCTACAACTTCACGCAGTTCGACTATAGTGGTAACGTTGCGAAGCTGTCATCGCCTTACGTTCGTGCGGTCGAGGGTGGCAACTGGGTCCGTTCGTCGGTTTCGCAGTCGATCACCTACAATACGCTCGACGATGCGCAGCTTCCGCATGACGGCATTCTTGCGACCTTCACGCATGAATTCGCCGGCCTCGGTGGCGACTCCGACTTCTACAAGATGACCGGTAAGGCCAAGTGGTACTACACGGTCAACGACGAAGCCGACATCATCGCTTCACTCGGCGGTAGCGCTGGCCATATCTTCGAGACCGGTAGCGATCTGCAGGTCTTCGACCAGTTCCAGCTCGGTACCAGCGACATCCGTGGCTTCGAGCGTAACGGTGTTGGTCCGCGTGATAAGGCAACGGGCGATGCGCTCGGCGGTACGACCTACTTCACGGCTTCGGCCGAGGCGACGTTCCCGCTTCCGGGTATCCCGCGTGACAGCGGCTTCCGCGGTGCAGTCTTCGCTGATGCCGGCACGCTTTACAGCAACCAGGTCAAGATGGCCCCGGGCGAAACCGTGCAGGGCAACAACTCGTCGCTGCGTGCATCGGTCGGTGTTGGTCTGATCTGGGCTTCGCCCTTCGGTCCGCTGCGTGTCGACTACGCATGGCCGATCGCCAAGGAAGATTTCGACAAGGTTCAGAACCTGAAGTTCGGTATTTCCTCGTCGTTCTGATAAGAAGCAGTCCAGAACTGCCAGAAAAGATCGTTCTGGAGTGTACATGGAACAGAATTGGTTTTTTCCGCCCCACGATGGGATCCGCCTGGGCGACCTGGCGGATCGAATTGGGGCGGAATTGGTGGATGTCGCGTTCGCTGACCGCGCTGTCCGCTCCGTAGCGCCGGTCTATCGGGCAAAGCCCGGTGACGTGTGCTATATGTTGTCTCGCAAAAGCCGTGCCGAACTCGAGACCTGTGAGGCATCGGCGATCATTTGCGACAAGACGATTTCGTCTCTCGTCCCCGCCTATATTCCCGTCCTTTTGACAGCGCGGCCGCATACGGCCTTTGCGCTTGCAGGTACGTTGTTGCACGAGATTGCAATGCGTCCGGCACGCAATACGAGCCTAAGCGGGATTGCGCCCGGTGCGTTCGTAGACCCGACTGCGCGGCTTGAAGACGATGTCGAAGTCGAACCGACGGCAGTCGTTGGGGCCGGCGCCGAGATCGGCCGCGGCACGCGCATTGCAGCCGGCGCGGTGATCGGCCCGGGCGTGCGCATCGGCCGCGATTGCACGATATCTGCGGGGGCAAGCTTGCTCTGCGCGCTCGTCGGCAACAGCGTCATCATCCATCCGGGTGCTCGCATCGGCCAGGATGGCTTCGGCTATGCGCCGGGCCCGAAAGGCGGGATGATCAAGATCGTCCAGGTCGGACGGGTCATCATCCAGGATCACGTCGAGATCGGCGCGAATACGACGATCGATCGTGGCACGATGGATGACACGGTGATCGGCGAGGGCACCAAGATCGACAATCTCGTTCAGATCGGTCACAACGTCCGTATCGGTCGCTACTGCGGCATCGTCAGTGGGGTCGGCATTGCCGGTAGCACGAAGATCGGCGATGGCGTCATGATTGGCGGCGGCAGCGGCGTCAATGGCCACATCACGGTTGGAGACGGCGTCCAGATCGCCGCTATGAGCGGCGTGGCCGCCGATGTTCCTGCCGGCGAACGGTACGGTGGTATTCCGGCGCGCCCGATGCGTGATTTCCTGCGCGACGTCGCGGAAATGGCTATGCGGGCAGAGGAAAGACAGAAAAAGAAGAAGGGCGGCGCGAATGAGTGAAGCAGCAACGGTTCTCGGCACGGCGGATATTCAAGAAATCCTGAAGCTGCTGCCCCATCGCTACCCATTCCTGCTCGTCGATCGCATCATCGAGATCGACGGCGACAATTCGGCGATCGGTATCAAGAATGTCTCGGCGAACGAGCCGCATTTCACCGGTCACTTCCCGGAGCAGCCGATCATGCCGGGCGTCCTGCTCGTCGAGGGCATGGCTCAGACGGCTGGCGCGATCTGTGCCCGCAAAGTCGGAACCGGCACGAACCTGGTCTATTTCATGACCATCGACAATGCCCGTTTCCGCAAGCCGGTCGTGCCTGGCGATCGCGTCGAATTCCATGTCGTGAAGCAGAAGCAGCGCGGCAATATCTGGAAATTTCACTGTGATGCAAAAGTTGACGGGCAACTTGTCGCAGAAGCTGATATCGGCGCGATGATAGTCAGCAAGGAAGACGCCTGAACATGATTGCAGCATCTGCGAAGATCCACCCGTCCTCGGTCGTCGAGAGCGGGGCTGTGATCGGCGAGAACGTCAAGATCGGCCCGTTTTGCTACATCGGGCCGAAAGTCGTTCTGGGCGACGACATCGAGATTCTCAGCCATGCCGTAGTGATCGGCCGGACGACGGTCGGCAAGGGAACGAAGATTTTCCCGAACGCCGTGGTCGGTGGCGATTCTCAGAGCGTTCATCACAGTGCTGTCGATACCGAACTTCTGATCGGTACCAATTGCACGATCCGCGAAGGCGTGACGATGAACACCGGGACCGTCGAACATGGCGGCAAGACGGTTGTCGGCGATAACAATCTCTTTCTCGCCAACTCGCACGTTGCGCATGATTGCCGCCTCGGCAACAACATCATCCTGTCCAACAATGTGATGCTGGCGGGCCATGTCACGGTCGAGGACCGCGTCATTCTCGGCGGCGGCTGCGCGGTGCACCAGTTTACCCGCGTCGGCCGCCAGGCCTTTGTCGGCGGTCTGTCGGCTGTCAGCTACGATGTCATTCCCTATGGCATGCTCAACGGCAATCCTGGCCTGCTCAGTGGCCTTAACGTTGTCGGTATGAGCCGCGCTGGCATCGATCGTGCAACGATCCATGTGGTTCGCCGCGCCTACAAGCAGATTTTCGAAGGGCCGGAATCGATCCGCGCCAATGCCGCAGCGATTCGCGAAGACTATATGGATTGCGCGCCGGTCATGGAAATTCTTGACTTCATCGGCGCCGAGAGCGACCGCGCACTGTCGTCGCCGCAACGCGGCAAGGCCTGACTGTGATGTCTTCTGCTGCGAGCCGCGCGGCGACTGGCGGCCGGCTCGCAATCATCGCTGGTGGCGGCGCGCTGCCCCACCATGTAGCCGAAGCAGTTCGTGCGCGCGGCGAAGATCCCTACATCATCGCACTCACGCGTGAAGCCGAAGAAGCCGATTGGATCGATTTCGACCACTCGGTTCTGGCGATCGGCGATTTTGCCAATATCAGCCGGACATTCAAAGAAGAGGGCATAGACCGCGTCGTCTTGTCCGGGTGGGTTCGGCGCCGGCCGGAATGGCGCGATATCCGCCCGACATTGCGGACCCTCGCAAAGATACCGTCAGTTCTAAAGACGCTTGTCTCGGGCGGGGACGATGCGGTCCTGCGCATGGCGATGCAGTTGATCGAGGCAAGCGGCGCGCATGTCATCGGCGTGCACGAAGTGGTTCCCAATCTCCTGGCTGACTCAGGCCCTATAGGCGCCGTAACGCCTGACAGTGACGACCAACGCGACATAGAAGCGGGTATTGCTGCCGCCAATGCGCTCGGCGCGCTCGACGTGGGGCAGGGGGCGGTTGCGGTCGGCGGGCGTGTCGTCGCGCTCGAGGGCGCCGAGGGCACGGACGCCATGCTGGAGCGTGTCGCGGTGTTGAAGGCGGAGGGGCGCGTCTCTTCGCGCCGACGCGGCGTTCTCGTCAAACTTTGCAAGCCCGGCCAGGATCTGCGCGCGGATCTGCCGTCGATCGGCCCGTCCACCATCGCCCTTGCCGAGCGAGCTGGTCTTGCTGGCGTTGCTGTGGAAGCCGGACGGGCGCTGGTGCTGGAACGGAGCGACGTGGTCAGTGTCGCCGATCGAGCGGGGCTGTTCGTCGCCGGAGTGGAGCGCGCATCCGGAGGCAACAGGCGATGAACGCGCCACGGTACAAGCTTGCTGTGATCGCCGGTGAAGTTTCCGGCGATCTTCTGGGCGCCGATCTCGTCCGCGCGCTTCGGGCGCAAAGCCATCGCGACGTCGAACTCGTCGGTGTCGGCGGCGAGGCCCTGGAGGCCGAGGGCCTGCGCTCGCTGTTCGACTATTCCGAACTGTCGATCATGGGTTTCACCCAGGTGCTCGCCCGTCTGCCGAAGCTGATCATGCGCATCCGCCAGACGGCAAAGGCCATCATAGCAGCCCGACCCGACGCGCTTCTGATCATTGATAGCCCGGATTTCACCCACCGCGTGGCGCGAAAAGTCCGTGCTGCATTGCCGGATCTGCCCGTGATCAACTACGTCTGCCCGAGCGTCTGGGCCTGGAAGCCTGAGCGAGCGCCGCGCATGCGCGGCTATGTCGATCACGTGCTTGCCGTCTTGCCCTTCGAGCCGGAGGCGATGGAGCGGTTGCAAGGGCCTCCGACCACCTATGTCGGCCATCGGCTTGCAAGCGACGCCAATGTGCTTGCCGTTCGCGCAAGCCGCCAGCCGCGCCTTTCAGGCGCCAAGGACGGGCGTGTTTCGACCTGCCTTCTGCTGCCGGGCTCGCGCTCGAGCGAAGTCGGTCGGCTGCTGCCGATCTTCCGCGCGACGGTCGAGGAACTCGCTGCCCGCCATCCGGGCGTCCGCTTCGTGCTTCCGACCGTGCCGCGCCAGGAGAAACTGGTGCGGGAAATTACCGCATCCTGGACGATCCAGCCGGAAATTTCCGTCGGCGCAGCCGACAAATGGGCAGCCTTCGATCGGGCCGATGCGGCGATCGCAGCTTCGGGTACGGTCATTCTGGAACTCGCTTTGGCCGGCGTGCCCGTCGTTTCGACCTATGCGCCTGATTTCCTGGTGAAATTCCTGCACAAGCGGATCCGCATCTGGAGCGGCGCATTGCCCAACCTGATTGCAGATTTCCCGATCGTCCCGGAATATTTCGGCGAATCGATCCGGCCCGGTGCTTTGACGCGCTGGATGGAGCGGCTTTCCGGCGCAACGGCGCAGCGGGCCTCGATGCTCGACGGCTACGCACTTGTGCAGCAGCGCATGGCGACCGACCATCCTCCGGGCGAGATAGCGGCCAGGATCGTTCTTGGCTACCTCAACAAGAGCAAGCCGTAAGATTTACCGCTGCCTGAGGGCGCGATTGCAGCAATATTTCACTGAAGATGAAGCCTGGCGCGCAGTGTGCGCTCGGATGGTGTTGTGTTGCCGCCATTACGAGACTGACCGCAACCGGTCCGAAGCGTCGATCTGACGCTGTAAAAACAAAAGCCCGGTCATCGCTGACCGGGCTTCGTTGTCTGTGCTGACTGTCGGTCTTAGCGCTTGGAGACCGGCACGTAGTCGCGCTGCGGAGCGCCGACATAGAGTTGGCGCGGACGGCCGATGCGCTGTTCCGGATCTTCGATCATCTCGTTCCACTGGGCGATCCAGCCGACGGTGCGGGCAAGTGCGAAGAGAACTGTGAACATGGTGGTGGGGAAGCCCAGCGCCTTCAGCGTGATGCCCGAGTAGAAGTCGATGTTCGGGTAGAGCTTCTTCTCGATGAAGTACTCGTCGGTCAGCGCGATGCGCTCGAGTTCCATCGCCACTTCGAGGAGCGGATCGTCCTTGTGGCCGAGCTCGGCGAGCACCTCATGCGTGGTCTTCTGCATGATCTTGGCGCGCGGGTCGTAGTTCTTGTAGACGCGATGACCGAAGCCCATCAGGCGGAACGGATCGTTCTTGTCCTTGGCGCGGGCGATGAATTCCGGAATGCGGTCAGCCGTGCCGATTTCGGCAAGCATGTTGAGCGCCGCTTCGTTGGCGCCGCCGTGCGCCGGGCCCCAGAGGCAGGCGATGCCGGCCGCGATGCAGGCGAACGGGTTGGCGCCCGACGAGCCCGCGAGGCGAACGGTCGAGGTCGAAGCGTTCTGCTCGTGGTCGGCGTGGAGGATGAAGATACGGTCCATGGCGCGCGACAGAACCGGGTTGACAACATATTCTTCGCACGGAACGGCGAAGCACATGCGCAGGAAGTTCGAGGCGTAGTCGAGGTCGTTCTTCGGGTAAACGAAGGGTTGGCCGATGTGGTACTTGTAGGCCATGGCCGCGATCGTCGGCATCTTGGCGATCATGCGCAGCGAGGCAACCATGCGCTGGTGCGGATCGGTGATGTCGGTCGAGTCGTGGTAGAAGGCCGAGAGCGCGCCGACGCATCCGCACATGACGGCCATCGGGTGTGCGTCGCGGCGGAAGCCGGTGAAGAAGCGCGACATCTGCTCGTGCACCATGGTGTGGTGCGTGACGCGGTAGTCGAAATCAGCCTTCTGCGCCTTCGTCGGCAGTTCGCCGTAGAGCAGCAGGTAGCAGACTTCGAGGAAGTCGCCGTGCTCGGCAAGCTGTTCTATCGGGTAGCCGCGGTGCAGCAGCACGCCTTCGTCGCCGTCGATATAGGTGATCTTGGATTCGCACGACGCCGTCGACGTGAAGCCCGGGTCGTAGGTAAACATCTTCGTCTGCTTGTAGAGCGAGCCGATGTCCACGACGTCAGGGCCGATGGACCCAGATCGCACCGGAAGATCCGCCGACTTTCCATCGAGTGTTACAACCGCGGTTTTATCAGTCATCGGACCCTCCGTCTTATGGCAACGTGGCACACAGACGTGCCACGACAATGAACGTTGCGAATTTGCTATATGATTTATTTTCGACTGCCAAGCTGTACGAAAGGCAAATTGTGCGATGCGAAAATGTGCATATGGCGACGCAATAATGGCATGTTACGGCAATAAGTCCAAAGAGATCAATAAGCTCGTCCGATGATGGTGCGGTACCATTCTATATAGGTTTGCCGCTTTTTTCGGCAGATAGCGCCTCGGTTGCAGTTGCGAGACGTTGGTTGCATGATCGGCCGCGAAGTCAGGGGCTAAAGTGCGGGCGCAATGAGCGAAACGGAAATGCGGCAAGCGTCGCTCGACGTCGAACGCGGCAGCTTCGGGGTGCCCGGTTCCGATGCCGCCGTAATCGCGGCGACCGTGCCTGCAACAGGGCGGCTACCCCCGTTTCTCCGGCCGTCGTGGCGGGCAATTGCGAGCCGCGCAGCCCGTTTCCGGCCTGCCGCCGTCAAGCCGGCGTTCCTCGCAGCGATGGAAGACGAAAGGGCATTCGGTCACGGTTTTGTGTTGATCCCGGTGTTCTTGATCTTCGGTGTACTCGCCTGGCTGGCGTTGCCCTTCGATATCCGGATTGCCAATCTTGCAGTGCTGCTGTGCATTTTCGGAATAGCAGCGCTGGCTTGTCGGTGGAAACTGGCGCCCGTGGGTCCTCCGCTGGTTGCCGCGACACTGTTCATCGCTGGCATGCTGCTGGTCGCGATCGAGACATGGCGCACCGACACGGTTGTTCTCGACGCTCCGGTCACCACGAACCTGCGGGGCACCGTCTTTTCACGCGAGCAGGATGATCGCGGCCGGTGGCGCTACGGGCTGGAGATCGAGGAAACGAGCCGGCCAAAGCTGCGCCGTCAGCCGCTGAAGGCGACGCTGGTGACGCGGGGCTCCGGAGAGCCGTTTCCGCTCGGCGCTCTGATCGAGGGGAGGGCGCGCCTGTCTCCGCCCTCAGGCCCGGCGCTGCCCGGCCTGAACGATTTCGCCTTCGACAGTTATTTCAAGGGAATCGGCGCCGTCGGGTTTTTCTACGGCGCGCCGAAGCTATCCGAGAAGGTCGCGAGCGAAGAGGGTGGCACTGTGGCCGCGTTGCTTTCGGCGACGAAAAAGACGATGGCCGCGATGCGGGAAACGGTCGGCGAGAGGATCCGTTCGTCGATCGGCGGCGATACCGGTGCGCTTGCGGCGGCACTGGTCACCGCAGAGGAAAGAGCAATCAGCCGGGAGACCGTCGAGGTGCTGCGACAGGCTGGGTTGGCGCACGTGCTGGCGATCTCCGGCCTCAACATGGCGCTGGCGGCAGGCACCTTTCTGATCGGCGCGCGCACCGTTCTCAGCATGGTACCGGGACTGGCGCATCGTGTGTCGATCAAGAAGGTGGCTGCGGCCGGTGCGCTGCTGATGGTCTGTCTCTACATTCTCATCTCGGGCGGCGCCGTATCGGCGCTGCGCGCCTGGATCATGATCTCGATCATGCTGGTCGCGGTGTTCTTCGATCGCATGTCGATCAGCCTGCGCAACGTCGCACTCGCCGCAATCGTCATCGTCATGCTCATGCCTTCGGCCGTGGCCGGGCCAGGCTTCCAGATGTCCTTCGCTGCCACGCTGGCGCTGGTTGCCGGCTACGGGCGCTGGCGCGAACGGCGCGCCGGCAAAGCCGAAGCGTCCGGCAGCCGCAGCAAGGGGCGGCTCATCACCGGCGTCGCCGCAGGCATCCTGATCACCTCGTTCATTGGCGGTCTGGCAACGTCAGTCTATTCGATCGCCTATTTCCATAGGCTGCCGGCCTATGGCCTCATCGCAAACATTCTCACCATGCCGCTGATCAGCATCGTGATCATGCCATTCGGCCTGTTCGCCATGCTGCTGATGCCGTTCGGGCTCGAGCATCTGCCCTTGATGGCAATGGCGTGGGGTCTCGATCGGATGCTCGACGTCGCGCGGTTCGTGACGTCGCTCGATGGCGAGGTCGTGACCGGCCGCATCGGCCCCATCGGCTTTGTGCTGATCGCGATCGGCGGTGTCTTTCTTTGCGTCCTGCGCAGTTGGCTCGCAATCTCCGGCATCGTCCTGATCTGCGCAGGCTTTCTCAGCCTGGTATTCGAAGGCGGCAGCCGGCCCGATATCGTGATCGCCGAGGACGGCCGGCTCGTCGGCTTGGTCACGGATGATGCCATCGCAACGAACCGGTCGCGCCCGCCGGACTTCATATTCTCGCAATGGCAACGGGCGCTCATCGTCGGGAAACACGAGCGGCCGGCCACGCTTCCGCCTGCGGCCGACGGTCTTTATCCGGCCATGGAACAGGCGGTCAGAAGAGCGCCGCCGATTGAGGGAGAGAAGGCTGCAGCAATCCGTGCCGATTTTTCATCGGCGATCGCGGCAAGCAAGGCAGGCAGTTTCGTCTGCCGCGACAAGCAATGGTGCGCGGCGCGCAGTGCGGTCGGCTGGACGATCGTCACTCTCGAAAATCCACGCCTCTTTCCCGCCCTGTGTGATCAGGCGGACCTGGTCGTGGTCGCTGCGCGGGTCGAAGCCGAAGCGTGCGCAGTGCACAGAGCCCGCATCGTCGATGTCGGTACGCTGCGCCGCACCGGCGCAATCGAAATCCGGGCGGAACAGCAGGAGGGGCTCAGCTCACCCGCCATGCAATTCCGGCCGGCCTTCACGACGCTTGCCCGTCCCTGGGAGCGGCATCGCACCTATGATTGGCGCAGCGGCGCCTTCGTCGAAGACCAGCCGATGCCCTGAAAACGTCGGTCCAGCCTGGGCAATGGACGGTTGCGAAATTATTCTTGATTGATAAACTCCACAAATCCTTGTCATTCGGTTTTCCTTTGCGTAAACAGCCTCGGAAGCGCGCAAGGGTAGTGGCGGACGACGACAAACCCTTCGCCCTGACACGACGAACTGGATCAGTACGTGAGGAACGAGATGCCGAGACGAGCCCGATCGACGATCAATTTGCTGGCAGCCGCAATGCTGGTCCTGTCCTCCGCAGCTTCTCCGACGGCCGCCCTGGCCCAAGCGACAACCCCCGCACCCGCGGCTGACGGCACGCAGAGCGGTGCAACCGCGCCGTCCGCATCCGCGCCGGTGGCGGAAGGTCAGGGCACGGCCGCAACCGTTCCGCCGGTTGACCCGGCGACCCAGGCGCAGCCGGCACTGCAAACTCCAGCCGCCGCGTCGGGCGAGGGAGCCCCGGTCGCGGTTGAAGGCACCACGACGGCTGAAAGCGCGCCTGCAACAGGCGAGGGCGCAGCAAGCCCGGTGCTGCCGCACGACCTTTCTCCAATCGGCATGTTCATGGCCGCCGACGTGGTGGTGAAGAGCGTGATGATTGGTCTTGCGCTGGCGTCCGTCGCCACCTGGGCGATCTTTGTAGTCAAGCTGCTGGAACTCTTTGGCGCCAAGGCGCGCCTGACGCGCGCGGTTCGCCTGCTGTCGGCCGCCAACGGCCTGGCAGACGTCAAGGGCGCCTTCGATAGCAAGTCGGGACCGGCGCCCGAAATGGTCGCCGCGGCGATCGACGAGATGGCCCGCTCGGAGGCGGTGATCGACCACGCGCCGACGGGCGGCCTTAAGGAGCGTGTTTCGTCGCTTCTGACCCGCATCGAGGTTCGCGCCGGCAAGCGCATGACAAGCGGCACCGGCATCCTGGCCTCGATCGGTTCCGTCGGCCCGTTCGTCGGTCTGTTCGGCACGGTCTGGGGGATCATGAATTCCTTCATCGGCATCAGCAAGGCGCAGACGACCAACCTGGCGATCGTGGCGCCGGGCATTGCGGAGGCGCTCCTGGCGACCGCCATCGGCCTGGTGGCGGCGATCCCGGCCGTCGTCATCTACAACTATTTTGCCCGCTCGGTCGGTGGCTACAAGGTGATTCTCGCCGATGCCGCTGCAGCCGTTGAGCGGCTCGTCAGCCGCGACCTCGACCATCGCCTGGCCCGCAAGGCGCAGCCGCGCCGCCAGGACTTCGGTCACGCCGAGACGACCATCGCAAGGATCGGGTGAACCATGGCTGGAAAAATCAGCGACGGCGGCGGCGATCTCGACGAAAACGCCGAGATCAACGTCACCCCCTTCATCGACGTCATGCTGGTGCTGCTGATCATCTTCATGGTGGCGGCGCCGCTTGCCACCGTGGACATGAAGGTCGACCTGCCGCAATCGGCCGCCAAACCGGCGCCGCGGGACGACAAGCCGGTCTTCGTGACGCTGAAGGCCGATCTGGCACTGGCGATCGGCAACGATGAAACGGCACGCGAGAGCTTTGCCGACGAGTTGAAGCGCCTGACTGAAGGCAATACCGAGACACGCGTCCTGCTGCGGGCGGACAAGGCTGTCGACTACGGTGAACTGATGACGGTGATGAACCTCATCCAGAACGCCGGCTACACCAAGATTGCCCTCGTCGGGCTGGAAGGCGCGCCGGGACGCTGATCCCGGCCAGCAATCGTGTCGCCTCCGCTGTTCGCGGTGCAATTCCCTCCCGTTTTTCCGGCGCAAATTGCCGCTGTCGCTTGAAACCGGCCGGTCGCCGATTTATGAGCTTACCTCAAAGGCTTTCCGACGGGAGCCAGTAGACGATCGTGCGTGCTTGCCCGAAACCGGGCGCCGCGCCTATCCGGACCACGAGGGCACTACCATGAATTTCGAAGCAGCGCGCACCAAGATGGTGGACAACCAGATCCGCACGACGGATGTCACGTCCCACTCGATCCTGTCCGCGTTCCTGAGCGTGCCGCGCGAGGAATTCGTGCCTGCCAAGATGAAAGAGCTCGCCTACATCGATACGGATATCGCGCTCGAGGTTGCCAACGGCAACGCGCCGCGTTTCCTGATGGAGCCGTCGCCGCTCGCCAAGCTTCTCCAGCTGGCCGAAATCGCCAAGTCCGATGTCGTTCTGGAGATCGGCTGCGGCACCGGCTATGCATCCGCACTGCTGTCGCAGGTTGCAGGTTCGGTCGTCGCGCTTGAAAGCGATGAAGGCCTCGCCGCCACCGCGACCGAAACGCTGTCCCGCCTCGGCTACGACAACATCGCCGTCGTAACCGGCGAACTCGAGAAGGGATACGCCGCCGAGGCACCCTACGACGTGATCTTCGTTCACGGCTCGGTCGAAGTCCTGCCGACCGCTTTGTTCGGGCAGCTGCGCGATGGTGGGCGGCTCGTCGTCGTTGAAGGATTTGGCAATGCTTCTCGCGCTAAACTCTATGTGCACGAGCACGGAAAGACGTCCGAGCGCCCCGATTTCAACACCGCGGTCAAGCCGCTCCCCGGCTTCCGTCGTGCACAGGAATTTGTTTTCTGAGGTCCCACTTATTGAGGGATATCAACAATTAAATGCGCTGCTAAAATAACAATGTTGCCAATTCGCAACGGGGTACTTGTTTCTTTTTGAAATGGCTGCGCAGAGTACGGCTGCCCAGTTGTCGGAATGCTGATTCCGGGTTTCAAAGAGTGCAGTGGTAGTGATTTGCTCACCAGTGGGCGGTGTGAGCGCTTCATCGCCGTGTCTAGTTGGGGTCACTTTTTGCAAAAAGAGCGGCGCCGCGGAAATAGAGGGCAGGCTCTGCCGCCCCGATCGGAGAGAGAAGTAATGGTGTCGATTGTCCGCAAAGCGGCCCTCATGGCCGCCGTTTCGACAAGCTTGCTGCTTGCACCGCAAGCAGTACTGGCCGAGACGATCTTCGGCGCAATGGCCAAAGCCTACGCAAACAACCCTGACCTGAACGCCGCGCGGGCCGGCCTCAGGGCGACCGATGAGAGTGTGCCGATCGCCAAGTCTGGCTTTCGCCCCCAGGTGGCGGCCTTCGCGTCCGGAACGCTTTCGACCATCGACCGGGAAAAGACCCTGAGCGAAGACCTCCACCAGGGACAGGTCGGCATCACCGTAAACCAGATGGTGTTTGACGGCTTTCAGACGCTGAACAATGTTCGCGCCGCCGAATCGAACGTGTTTGCAACCCGCGAATCGCTGCGCGCCAACGAGATTTCAATTCTCCTTTCGGCCGCCACGATTTACTCCAACATCGCGCGCGACCAGCAGCTCGTATCGATCCGCAAGCAGAACATCGCCTTCCTTCAGGAGCAGGTGAACGCGGCCAAGGCCCGTCTGGACGTGGGTGAGGGTACTCGTACCGACGTCAGCCTTGCAGAAGCCTCGCTCGCCAACGCCCAGTCGCAGCTTATCGTCGCCGTCGCTCAGTTGAAGCAGAGCGAAGCGACCTATGTGCAGATCGTCGGTGATGTGCCGCGGGGCATCAAGCAGGCTTCGCCGGCTTCCAAGAGCCTGCCGCGCACGCTCGATCAGGCTGTGGCGACGGGGCTGCGCGAAAGCCCGATCATTCTGTCGGCGCAGTACTCGGTCGATTCGGCCGGTTATCAGGTCAAGTCGGCCGAAGGCACGATGCTCCCAGGCGTGACGCTGCAGGGCCAGGTCGGTCGCACCACCGGCAATGCTGGCGATCGTGGTCTGGACAGCAACAGTTCCAGCATCACCGCTCGCCTTGAGGTTCCGATCTACCAGGGCGGCGCCGAGTACGGCCAGATCCGCCAGGCCAAGGAACGTCTGGGTCAGCAGCGCATCCTCGTCGATTCCGCTCGCGCTTCGGTGCAGCAGACCATCGTCTCGGCCTATGCTCAGCTGGAAGCCGCGATTGCGCGCATATCTGCCAACAAGGCGCAGATTTCCGCTGCCAAGCTGGCGCTCGATGGTGTGATCGAAGAGCGCAAGGTCGGCCAGCGCACGACCCTCGACGTACTCGATTCGCAGCAGGACGTGCTTCAGGCGCAGGAACTCCTCGCTCTGGCGCAACGCGACGCCGTTGTCGCCAGCTATTCGTTGCTTGCGGCCTCTGCGCGGCTGACGGTCAAGGACCAGGGGCTTCAGGTCGCGGAATAT
Organism: Ensifer sp. NPDC090286; assembly: GCF_044769565.1. Taxonomy (NCBI): domain Bacteria; kingdom Pseudomonadati; phylum Pseudomonadota; class Alphaproteobacteria; order Hyphomicrobiales; family Rhizobiaceae; genus Ensifer; species Ensifer sp. NPDC090286. The sequence goes on from NZ_JBIVYF010000001.1 coordinate 499,105, forward strand.
CGCTCCGAGGAGCACTACGAGGCGGTCAAGGACAAGTGGATCGGCCTGCGGACCGTGGACGGTCGCTAAGAGCGTCCTCTCGTCTTTCCAGAAATTGCAGGAGCGCCCCGGTATCCCCGGGGCGTTTCTATTTTTCCCCTGAAAACAAATCTGTGCAAGAATCTTAAGCGTTGATTCGTGGCGTATGTTTCGGCCGCGAACTCACTTAAGGTTTGTCGATAACCGGCACATGTCCGTTTTTGGCACACATGTCAGCCGCGTCGAACGAGGATGGAAATGGCACAGCTCAATGTCGCGCGCGAACCTTCGATGGATGAAATCCTGGCATCCATTCGCAAGATCATTGAGAGCAACGAACCCGGGCAAGCCGGATTCGCGCCGCAGGAGCAGTTCGAGGACGAGGCTAGCGACGAGATCGAGCTAACCATCGACAGCGAGATCGAGACGATCGCCTTTGGCCGGCGCGATGAGCGGGACGAGCCCCCCAAGTCGGCCTCCGTCGCGCCGGCCGTGGAAAGCCCGACGGTACAGACGGAGCCGTCGTCGGCAGCACAGCCGCCGCTTTCGCTGGCCGATGTCGCGGCGCGAGTTCGGGCCGCCTCCGAGCGTCATGCCACGGGTTTTCCCGCACGGGAAGTTCAGCCTGCGCCGCAGGTCGTCGCCATTCAGGACAGTCCTGTCGTCACCTCGCGCATGGCCGCGGTTTCTGCCCCGAAAGCGCCGGTGATCGAGCCGATTGCCGAGGCTGAGGCGCCGGCCGAGCCGGAGGTCGCCGCGCCCTCGCCAGTCGAACTACCGGAAGTTTTAAGCGCTATTCCGCCCGTGGCAGCCGTCGCGCTGGATGCGCCCGCGCCGGAGACGGCACTTGCGGCGATCGTCTCCCCGGAGGTCGGACGCAAGGTCGCTCAGTCCTTCGGCGATCTTGCCCACGCAGTGGATCAGGGATCGCGACGTTCCTTTGATGAAATTGCCGAGGCGATGCTGCGGCCGATGCTGCAGGAATGGCTCGACGACAATCTGCCGACGCTTGTCGAGCGGCTCGTCCGCGAGGAGATCGAGCGGGTCGCGCGCGGCCCTCGGCGCTAAAAACCGAAGCCGAACATCAAAGAAGCCGCGCGATCGTCGCGGCTTTTTGCGTTCATGTTGACTTGCACCGGCCGTTCCGGTTTACAAGACGCTGACATCAATCTCGTAAATTGGCTCCAAAATGCTTGATAAGACCTACGATTCCGCATCCGTCGACCCGCGTATCGCCAAGAAGTGGGACGAAGAAAACGCGTTTCGTGCAGGGGCGGGTGCCAAGCCCGGCGCCGACAGTTTCTGCATCGTGATCCCGCCGCCGAACGTGACGGGTTCGCTGCACATGGGCCACGCGCTCAACAACACGCTTCAGGACGTGCTGGTTCGCTTCGAACGCATGCGCGGCAAGGACGTATTGTGGCAGCCGGGCATGGACCATGCCGGCATCGCGACCCAGATGGTCGTCGAGCGTAAGCTGATGGAGAGCCAGCAGCACCGCCGGCAGATGGGCCGCGAAGCCTTCATCGAGAAGGTCTGGGAATGGAAAGCCGAATCGGGCGGGCTCATCTTCAACCAGTTGAAGCGGCTCGGCGCGTCCTGCGACTGGTCGCGTGAACGCTTCACCATGGACGAAGGGCTGTCAGAAGCCGTTCTCGAGGTCTTCGTTTCGCTCTACAAGGAAGGCCTGATCTACAAGGACAAGCGTCTGGTCAACTGGGACCCGAAGCTCCTGACCGCGATTTCGGATCTGGAGGTCGAGCAGCACGAGATCAACGGCAACCTCTGGCATCTGCGCTACCCGCTGGAGCCCGGCGTCACCTTCGACTACCCGGTTGCCTTCGATGAAGACGGCAAAGCGACCGAGTGGGAAAAGCGCGATTATCTCGTCGTTGCCACCACCCGTCCCGAAACCATGCTCGGAGACAGCGGCATCGCCGTCAATCCCGAGGACGAGCGCTACAAGCCGCTGATCGGCAAGCACGTCATCCTGCCGATCGTTGGTCGCCGCATTCCGGTCGTTGCCGACGACTACGCGGACCCGACCGCCGGCACCGGCGCGGTTAAAATCACGCCTGCGCATGATTTCAACGACTTCGACGTCGGCAAGCGCGCCGGTCTGCGTGCGATCAGCATCATGACGATCGAAGGGCGCATCACCATCAAGGACAACGAGGATTTCCTCGAAGGGCTCAGCGATCCCGCAGCCCTGCATGGCGCCTGGGACGAACTCGAAGGCAAGGACCGCTTCGAAGCGCGCAAGATCATCGTCCGCATCTTCGAAGAGGCGGGCCTGCTCGACAAGATCGAGCCGCACAAGCACATGGTTCCCCATGGCGATCGCGGTGGCGTGCCGATCGAGCCGCGCCTGACGGAACAATGGTACGTTGACGCCAAGACGCTGGCGAAGCCGGCGATCGCCGCGGTCAAGGAAGGCCGGACCAACTTCGTTCCCAAGAACTGGGAGAAGACCTACTACGAGTGGATGGAAAACATCCAGCCCTGGTGCGTTTCGCGTCAGCTCTGGTGGGGGCATCAGATTCCGGCCTGGTACGGTCCGGACGGCCAGGTCTTCGTCGAGAAGACCGAGGAAGAGGCGCTCCACGCCGCTATCCAGCACTATCTGGCGCATGAAGGCCCGATGAAGGCCTATGTCGAGGACCTGCTCGAGAACTTCAAGCCGGGCGAAATCCTGACGCGTGACGAAGACGTTCTCGACACCTGGTTCTCCTCGGCGCTCTGGCCGTTCTCCACGCTCGGCTGGCCGAACGAGACGCCGGAACTGGAGAAGTATTACCAGACCGACGTGCTGGTCACCGGTTTCGACATCATCTTCTTCTGGGTCGCCCGGATGATGATGATGGGCCTGCATTTCATGAAGGATGCCGACGGCACCCCGGTCGAGCCGTTCCATACGGTCTATGTCCATGCTCTCGTTCGCGACAAGAACGGCCAGAAGATGTCGAAGTCGAAGGGCAACGTCATCGATCCGCTCGAACTGATCGACGAGTACGGCGCCGACGCCCTGCGCTTCACGCTGGCGATCATGGCCGCCCAGGGGCGCGACGTGAAACTCGACCCGGCCCGTATCGCCGGCTATCGCAACTTCGGCACCAAGCTGTGGAACGCGACGCGCTTTGCCCAGATGAATGGCGTTACCAGCAGCGATGGCTTCATTCCCGAAGCCTCGTCGCTTACCGTCAACCGCTGGATCCTGACGGAACTGTCGCGCACCATCCGGGACGTTACCGAGGCGCTCGATGCCTATCGCTTCAACGACGCGGCCGGCAGCCTCTACCGGTTCGTCTGGAACCAGTTCTGCGACTGGTACCTCGAACTGCTGAAGCCGATCTTCGGCGGCGAGGACGAAGCGGCAAAGCGCGAGTCGCAGGCTTGCGTCGCCTATGTTCTCGACGAGATCTACAAGCTGCTGCACCCGTTCATGCCGTTCATGACGGAAGAGCTCTGGGCGCAGACGGCGGGCGAGGGGCAGGAGCGTTCGACGTTGCTGTGCCACGCCGAATGGCCGGCGCCGTCCTATGCCGATGACACGGCGGCTGACGAGATCAACTGGCTGATCGATCTGGTCTCGGGCATTCGTTCGGTCCGTTCGGAGATGAACGTTCCGCCGGCGGCAACGGCACCGCTGATCGTGGTCGGCGCCAACAACCTGACGCGCGAGCGGCTGCAGCAGCATGCCCAGGCGATCGGTCGCCTGGCGCGTGTCGAACATATCGATCACGCCACTGTCGCCCCGCGCGGCAGCGCCCAGATCGTCGTTGGCGAGGCAACGGCCTGCCTGCCGCTCGGCAACCTGATTGACCTCTCGGCCGAGAAAGCGCGGCTTGAGAAGGCGATCGCCAAGGTGGAAGCCGAGCGCGAGCGTATCCTCGGCAAGCTGGCAAACGAGAAGTTTGTCGCCAACGCCAAGCCGGAGCTGGTCGAAGCGGAACGTGAGCGTCTCGTCGAACTCGATCTCCAGAAGGAATCGCTGAGCGTTGCGCTGACGCGCGTCGCCGAGGCCGGATGAGGCGAGAAATTCGCTGGGAACGAAGCGGGCGTTCAAGAGAATGCTCGACCGTCAAGAAACGAAATCCGCGGCAGAAATGCCGCGGATTTTTATTTTAGAAATACAAGATAAACTTCCGCCTATCGAGATTTGGCATTGATTCGATCAGTTGAATCCGCTGGGCGAGCGATTAAGCTCGCGTGGTGTTTGAACGGAACTTCAACGGAGTTTTTCGTCGTTCTACCGCAAAAAGCGATAATGTTGTTCCGGTGACACAGGTTTTCGATGGTTTGGAAATCCATTCTAATTTAGTGGATTTCGTCCATGATTTTGGAAAAATGGTTCCAATCTGGCGCCATTGTGGCTAAATCATGAGAATCTTACGTAAATTCTGTGACCGATCGGGCGTGCTACCTGCTAGATCTCGCATTTGCGATTTCACGGGATCGTGAGAATACTTCGGCCCACACGACATGAGGTGGAATGTCGCAGTTTGCAGTGCAGGGGGAGGAGCTGGATGGCTCACATGAATTTCAAGCGGGGTGTTCTGTCGGTAGCAGCGGGTTTGCTGTTTGCCTCCGCCGCGCACGCGGGCGGTCTTGAGCGCGGCGGTTACAACATCGATCTGCTGTTCGATCCGTCGGACTATGCTGGGGAAGCGTCGGCGACTTACGTCAATCCGCAGCGCGAATTGAAGAACGTCCGTGATACCGATACCGGGAACACCAACATCCTTACCGGGACTTTTGGTGGCGGCAATCTCAACAACAGACCGAATACTGCTGACGACACCGAGAGCTACTGGGTTCCGCGCGTCGGCGTTAAGGCGGCCTTTGGTGACAGCGTCGACTGTATGGCTGACTACTCCCAGCCCTGGGGTGCCCACACCAATCCGGGGCAGAACTGGGCCGGTGCCAACAGCAATATCGAAACGAAGGTAGAGAGCGACAACTACGCCGCGACCTGCTCCTACAAATGGGACATGGGTCCGGGCCAGTTCCGTGTGATCGGCGGCGTCTTCTATCAGGAAGTCGACGGCTTCAAGGAAAGGCTGGTTCAGGATTATACAGGCACGCCGCTCGCTGGTGCCTTTACCGGCATTGGCAGGCTCGAGCTTGGAGGGCATGGCTGGGGCTGGCGCGCAGGTGCTGCTTACGAAATCCCCGAGTATGCCTTGCGAGCGAGCCTTGTCTACAACAGTGCTGTCGATCTGGATAACCTCTCGGGCTTCATCGACCTTCGCCAGCTGGGCTTCGTTGTGCCGGGCGTGGGCCTTGTGACCGGTACGAAATACGACGTAAACGGTGCGGCTTCGATGCCGGACTCGCTGGAACTCAAGCTGCAGAGCGGCTTTGCACCCGGTTGGGCGGCATTTGGCTCGGTGAAGTGGACGGACTGGAGCCAGCTTCAGGTCCTGAAGTTCTGCCCCGCAACGGTCTCCCGTACTACGCCATGCACGAGCCTTGATCTTCTCTACCGTGACGGCTGGACGATCACCGGCGGTGTCGGCCACAAGTTCAATGATCAATGGAGCGGTGCTGTCAGCCTGACCTGGGACCGCGGCACCAGCCACGGTTATGGAACGCAGACCGACACCTGGACGCTGGGAACCGGTGTTTCCTACACGCCGACCGAAAATCTTGAGTTCCGTCTTGCTGGTGCTGTCGGCATCATGACCGGCGGCAGTTCCGGCGCGGTCAAGTATGGCGACGACGTCATTGGTGACGACGTTTCCTACGATTTCGACGACGACTTTGTCGGTGCCATTTCGACATCGATCAAAGTGAAGTTCTGATCCTTCGTCATCTGATCCAGCAGGGCCCGGTTTTTACCGGGCCTTTCTTTTGTGTGGAGCTCCTTAACCACGCGTCCGCACTGTCCCGCAATGTGACGATTCAGCAACACTTTTAATGCTAGAGTTTGCTAGGATCAGACTCGTTCCGGCTATGTCCATTTCCCGCCACAAACAGGGAGCAGCGATATAGGAACAAGCCTGCAATGTGAGTGTGATACCTGCAGCGTTTGGGGTGAAATGAAACTTGGATCGACGACCGTCATGAGAGATGTAGCCTCTGGCACGCCAGTGCAAGTGGTCCATTAAAATGACAGCTTCGGAAACTATGTCGAAGTTTCATTGTGGAAAGGTTGCGTCGGCTTTGTCGGCGAAGTGGGTGAAGTTCGCGGCGGCGGGTCGTCCGGACTTGTGTGTTTGCAGCGGTGATGGGTTCGGCGTGGCCGGCTGGAACGGAAGAATTAGACTGTGATGCTTGCGGGTGAACTAAAGTCACTAAAGGTTGCGATACTCGGCGTGTCGCTGGCGGTCTGTGGGACCCTCGCCATGCCGGCCTACGCTTTTGATCCCGGTGCGGGCGTCACCAAGGAATCGGGTCCTTTCGCCCTCTTCAAGTTCGGGTTTTCCGCCTACAAGAATGGCCGCAAGGACGAGGCCGTAGAGGCTTACAAATACGCGGCCGAGAAGGGCCATACCGGCTCCCGCTGGGCTCTCGCCAACATGTACGCCTATGGCGACGGTGTCGCCGAGAACGACCTCGAAGCCTTCAAGATCTACAGCGAAATCGCCCAGCAGGGCGTAGAGCCGGGCTCGGAAGACACCGGTTACTTCGTCAACGCGTTGATCTCCCTTGCCGGCTACTATCGCCGCGGCATTCCCGACAGCCCGATCAAATCCGACATGTCCCAGGCGCGCCAGCTCTATTTCCAGGCGGCATCGACCTTCGGCGTCGCCGAGGCGCAGTTCCAGCTCGCGCGCATGCTCTTGTCGGGCGAGGGCGGTAGCGTGAACGTTCAGCAGGCCAAGAAGTGGCTCAACCGTGCGCGCAAAAGCGGTCACGCCGGCGCCATGGGTGTCTTTGGCAACGTGATTTTCCAGGAAGGCCAGACCGTTCGTGGTCTTGCGTTCATGACCGCGGCGCTCGATCAGTGTTCGCCGAAGGATCGGCCCTGGATGCAGTCGATGCAGGAGCAGGCCTTCTCGCTCGCTAGCGAAGACGACCGGCGCACGGCCATCGCACTGTCGCAGAATCTGCATATGCAGGGCGACGACGACTGATTGTCTCGTCTTCGGACGATCCCCGGCTCGGCCCAGGGATCATTCTCCACATAGTAAGATCTGGAATAACGCGCCTTAGGCTGAAGCGGGCGCGAACGAAAACGTTCCGATAACGGGCACGTGGTCCGAGGGCTTCTCCCAGGCGCGGACATGTTTGTCGATGGATGTCGACACCAGGCGGTCGGTTGCCTCCGGCGACAGCATCAGATGGTCGATGCGGATGCCGAAATTCTTCGGCCAGCAGCCGGCCTGATAATCCCAGAACGTATAGAGCTGCACAGCGTCCGACGTCGCGCGCACCGCGTCGGTGAAGCCGAGATTGCGCAGCCGGCGAAATGCCGCGCGCGTTTCCGGCAGGAAGAGGGCGTCGTTCTGCCAGACCCTGATGTCCCAGCAGTCGTGTTCCTCAGGGATGACGTTGTAGTCGCCGGCAAGGATGAAGGGTTCTTCGAGCAACAGGCGCTGCTTCGCATAGGCCTCAAGCCGGCGCATCCAGGCGAGCTTGTAGGGGTACTTCTCGCTGTCGACGGGATTTCCGTTCGGAAGGTAGAGCGAGCAGACGCGAATCACGCCGCCTTCGACCGAGAAGACGCCTTCGATGAACCGTGACTGTTCGTCCGTATCGTCGCCAGGCAGGCCCCGATTGACCTCGTCCGGCCGCAGCTTGGAAAGCAGCGCGACGCCATTGAAGCCCTTCTGGCCGTGTGTTTCGACATGGTAACCGAGCGCTTCGATCTCGAGGCGCGGAAAGCCGTCGTCCACCGATTTGATTTCCTGCAGGCAGACGATGTCCGGCCCGCTTTCCTTCAGCCAGGCCAACAGGCTGTCGATTCGCGCCTTGACGCCATTGATGTTCCAGGTGGCAATCTTCATGGCTCGAAACGCCCTTCCATGTCGGTTAAGTCCTTGGCGGGCTCATTTCTAGCCGCTCCGGATTCTTTTGACAAATCCGCTACCTGCGGGTTTTCAACAGCGCGCACGAAGCGCGCCGGCGCTTCTTATCAGGGCAGCGGCGGTCGATACGGTATACGCTTCAGGCGCCGAATTGATTCCGCCCGATGGCCGGCTATAGTCCCGCCCATGATCGATCTCGTGCAGAATTATTGGCCGCATATCCTGGCGCTCCTGTCCTTCGCGCTTGGCATCCCCGCGGCCATTCATGCCGCGATGACGAAGGACGACGTGCGCGCCGCGGCCGGCTGGGTCGGTGTCGTCCTGCTTTCGCCGATCGTCGGCGCACTGATCTACGCCGTTGGCGGCATCAACCGCATCAGGCGCTCCTCCATTGGCTCGCAGCGCGCGCTGTTGCGCGGGCAGGGGCCGGATCAGTTCGGCCGCTTCGACGTGTCGGATGCTGACATAGCGGTGCGGTTCGGCGACCGGTTTGCGGCGATGAAGATCCTCGGCGACCGCGTTTCGCGCCATCGCATGTGCACGGGCAATCGCATATCGGTGCTCGCCGGCGGCGACGCCGCCTATGCCACGATGTTGGAAGCGATCGCTGGCGCGCGGCGCTCGATCCTGCTTGAAAGCTATATCTTCGATCGCGACGTCATCGGCCTGCGCTTTGCTGACGCCCTGATCGCGGCCGTGGCGCGCGGCGTCGAGGTGCGGGTGCTGATCGATGCCGTCGGCGCGCGTTACTCGGTGCCGAGCATTGTCGGGTACCTAGAGGCGGCTGGCGTTCCGACGGCGGTGTTCAACGGCAACATTATCATGGGGCTACGGCTGCCCTATGCCAACCTGCGCACGCACCGCAAGATCCTCGTGGTCGACGGTCAGGTTGCCTTTGCCGGCGGCATGAACATCCGGGTGGGCTTCACCAGCGAGATCGCCGGTCAGTCACCGGCGCAGGACACGCATTTCCGCATGCTCGGGCCGGTGGTCGCCGATATCTTCCAAGTCTCGGCCGAAGATTGGCAATTCTCAAGCGGCGAAGTTCTGGCGGGTCCCGCCTGGGCGATAGAAGAGGCGCCGCTGCCGGCCGAGGCGCCGTCGGTGTTGATGCGCGCCGTGCCATCTGGGCCGGACGCCACCAACGAGACCAATCACAAGATGCTCATGGGGGCGTTTTCGGTCGCGCAGAAGAACATCCGGGTGATGTCGCCCTATTTCCTGCCGGACCGCGAGCTGATCAGCGCGCTTGTCACGGCCGCGCGCCGCGGCGTCGAGGTGGATATCATCGTTCCCGCGGTCAACAATCTGCTGCTGGTCGACAGGGCGATGACTGCGCAGTTCGATCAGGTGCTGAAGGGCCATTGTCGCGTGTGGCGGGCGAAGGGGGCTTTCAACCACTCCAAGCTTTTGACCGTGGACGACCGCTGGGCCTATGTCGGGTCCACCAATCTCGACCCACGCTCCCTGCGGTTAAATTTCGAGTTCGACCTTGAGGTTCTCGACCACGGGTTCGCCGAGGCGATCAATGGCACGATCTCCGACATTCTCGCCTCAGCGGAGCCGGTCACGCTCGAAAGGCTGCGCAAGAAATCCTTCGCCGATCGATTGGCGAACCGCATTCTCTGGCTGGGATCGCCCTATCTCTGACGCAAACGGCTCCGTTCGTGGTTGAAACGGAGCCGGCTAAGAAGGCGTGGGGCGCTGGCGTCAGATGGAGAAACTCGTTCCGCATCCGCAGCTGGCAACCGCGTTCGGATTCTTGATCTGAAACGACTGGCCGAGCAGGTTGTCGACAAAGTCGATCTCCGAGCCGCCCATATAGACGAGCGACAGGCTGTCGATCAGCACCTTGGCTTCGTGCTTTTCCAGGACCAGGTCGTCGTCATTGCTGCTGTCGACCAGGTCGAACTTGTAGGAAAAGCCCGAGCAGCCGCCGCCCTCGACGGATACCCTCATGGCGTTGTTGTGGCTGTCGGAACGCAGGATCGTGGCGATCCGCTTCGCTGCAGCATCCGAGAGGGTCACGGTTTCATGCGTCATATCTGCCTCCTGCCGGGGTCAAGAACCGGAGAGAATTGCCCTATATTCAAGCACGCGATCTGGCCGGTTTCGGGACTTTATTCAAGACCGGCGGCCAAGCCGTTGCTTCCGCTTGCGGAATCGGTCGATCTTGCATCACGCGTTTCCGTAGCTTTCACTATAGGTATGAAGGCTTGAATGCCCCGTCAATGGGACGACGAATTAGGTGGAAGATGACATTCGACAAAAATGCGCTCGGCTTCGGTTATGGTGAACATGCGCCGTTCGCGTCGAATCCCTGGATGACGCGCGGCAGGCTCTTTCCCGAAGCGACGAGCGCGACGCGCTCCGATTTTCAGCGCGACCGCGACCGCATCGTGCACACCACGGCGTTTCGCCGCCTGAAGCACAAGACGCAGGTCTTCATTGCCGCCGACGGCGATCACTACCGCACCCGCCTGACGCACACGATCGAGGTGGCGCAGATCGCCCGGGCTCTGGCGCGCGCGCTCAAGCTCGACGAAGATCTGGCCGAAGGCGTCGCTCTCGTGCACGATTTCGGCCACACGCCCTTTGGCCATACGGGCGAGGATGCCCTTCACGACATGCTGAAGCCCTATGGCGGCTTCGATCACAATGCCCAGTCGCTGCGCATCGTCACCAAGCTCGAGCGGCGCTACGCCGAATTCGACGGCCTGAACCTGACCTGGGAAAGCCTGGAAGGTCTCGTCAAGCACAATGGGCCGTTGCTGACTGCAGACGGTGAGGGCACCCGTGGGCCGGTACCGCAGCCGATCCTTGATTATTGCGCGCTGCATGATCTGGAACTGGCGAGCTTTGCGAGCCTCGAGGCGCAGGTCGCGGCCATTGCCGACGATATCGCCTACAATACCCATGACATCGACGACGGCTTGCGGGCCGGCTATCTCACCTTTGAAATGCTCGAGGACGTGCCGTTTCTCGCGCGCCTGATGCGCGAGGTTCACGACCGTTATCCCGGTCTTGAGAGCAGCCGCTTCACGCATGAGATCATGCGTCGGCAGATCACGGCGATGGTCGAGGACGTGATCGGCGTCGCGCAACAGCGCATCGGCGAGATGCGCCCGCAGAGCGCCGCCGATGTGCGCCAGGCCGGCATCGTGATGGCGACCTTCTCCGAGGAGATGGGCGAGACGGACAAGCAGATCAAGCGCCTGCTGATGACCCGGATCTACCGGCACCCGGAAGTCATGCGCGTACGGGAAAATGCCGCCTCGATCGTCTGCGATCTCTACCATGCCTTCATGGACGACCCGCAGCTGATGCGGGAGCACTATTGGATCGACCAGATTGCCGGCATGGCGGAGCCGGCGCGGGCGCGACACGTCGGCGACTACCTCGCCGGCATGACCGATACTTTTGCGATCAGCGTGCACAAGCGCTTGTTTGACCATACGCCCGATTTGCGCTAGGGACGCCCCGCCCGGAGGCTTACGGTTCGGCCGAACCGAGCCTCCTTTTTGAGTTTTGCGCCGGTCACTCGTGGCCGGGAAAAGCGGACGGATCAGATGAATCTCTTCACGGACTTCGAATCAAGAATTAAGGACATTCTCGAAACGCTTGAAAGCGTTCGAGAAAAGCGATCCGAGCTTGACTTCGGCCGTGTCAACGTCGAGCCGCCGCGCGATCCGAGCCATGGTGATGTTGCGACCAATGCTGCGATGGTGCTGGCAAAGCCGCTCGGCATGAACCCGCGCGCGCTTGCCGAACTCATCGTCGAGAAGCTCAAGCAGGACCCGGAAGTCACCGACGTTTCCGTTGCCGGTCCGGGCTTCATCAACGTCCGCCTTTCGGTTTCCTACTGGCAGAAGCTGCTGTCGGACATGGCGCGTGCGGGCGTCGACTACGGCCGCAGCGCGGTCGGTGGCGGCCGCAAGGTCAACGTCGAATACGTATCGGCCAACCCGACCGGCCCGATGCATGTCGGCCACTGCCGTGGCGCCGTTGTCGGCGACGCGCTGGCCAATCTTCTGGCCTTCTCCGGCTATGAGGTCACCAAGGAATACTACATCAACGATGCGGGGTCGCAGATCGACGTTCTCGCGCGGTCGGCATTCCTGCGCTATCGCCAGGCGCTGGGTGAAGAGATCGGCGAGATCCCGGCCGGCCTTTATCCGGGCGATTATCTCGTGCCGGTCGGCGAAGCGCTCGCCGACGAATACGGCACCAGCCTTCGACTGATGCCCGAAGACAAGTGGATGCCGCTCGTCAAGGACCGGACGATCGACGCGATGATGGCGATGATCCGCGAGGATCTCGCGGCGCTGAACGTCAATCACGACGTCTTCTTCTCCGAGCGCACGCTGCACGCGAACGGCGCTGCCGCCATCCGCACCGCGATCAACGACCTCACCTTCAAGGGGCACGTCTACAAGGGCACGCTGCCGCCGCCGAAGGGGCAGTTGCCGGAAGACTGGGAAGACCGCGAGCAGACGCTGTTCCGCTCGACCGAGGTTGGTGACGATATCGACCGGCCGCTGATCAAATCGGACGGCAGCTATACCTATTTCGCCGCCGACGTTGCCTATTTCAAGGACAAGTTCGACCGCGGCTTTGACGAGATGATCTATGTGCTCGGCGCCGACCATGGCGGTTACGTCAAGCGCTTGGAAGCGCTGGCGCGCGCCGTCTCCGGCGGTTCGTCGAAGCTTACAGTTCTGTTGTGCCAGCTGGTCAAGCTCTTCCGCGACGGCGAGCCGGTGAAGATGTCGAAGCGCTCCGGCGACTTCGTCACGCTGCGCGACGTCGTCGATGAAGTCGGCCGCGATCCGGTGCGCTTCATGATGATCTACCGGAAGAACTCGGAACCGCTCGACTTCGACTTTGCTAAAGTAACAGAACAGTCGAAGGATAACCCGGTCTTCTACGTGCAGTATGCGCATGCGCGCTGCCGCTCGGTCTTCCGCCAGGCTGCGGAAGCATTCCCGGACCTGAACCTCGAATCGGCCGATCTCGCCAGTGCCGTTCTGGGCCAGATCTCGGATCCGGCGGAGCTGCAGCTCGTTGCCAAGCTCGCAGAATATCCGCGAGTCATCGAGGCTGCGGCGCAGGCTCAGGAGCCGCATCGCATCGCGTTTTACCTGTATGATCTTGCCGCCGCCTTCCACGGTCATTGGAACAAAGGTAAAGAGAATCCAGAATTACGTTTTGTTAACGATAAAAATAGAGAATTAAGTACTGCCAGACTCGGGCTGGTGCATGCTGTCGCTTCGGTATTGAAATCCGGCCTGTCTATTACAGGCACCTCCGCACCGGAGGAAATGCGATAAGTATTGTCACCATTTTCCCACAATGCACTGGCACAGCGATACAGGCAATTGTGAGTGGAGAGCATGGCAGACAAACAATTCGCACGAAGCGGGCCGGCTGAATTCGATGTATTGGCAGACGATGATCCGTTGGCCGAACTCGCCCGGATCGTCGGTTACGATGCCCGGCCGGCCGTCCAACAGTTGCAGGAACTGCAGCGACACCAGGAGGCGGTGCGTCAAGACCCCGCCTTCGATCTCGAAGACGAACTGCTTCGCGCGTTCGACAGCTACGACGCGCCGCGGTCCGTGCCGCAGCCGGCTGCAGGCCAGCCGGCTCCGATCGAAGAGCCCCGGTTCGAGGCTGTAGCCGAACAAGAAGAGCCTCGGTTCGAGCCGGTAGCAGAACACGTCGTCGTGCACGAAGAGCCGGTGGCGGAGCCCGTTGCCGAGCTTGAAGAGCCGATGTTCCTCCAGCCCGAACGCGTCGAGGCGGCGCCAGCCCCCGTCGCTGACGAGGACTATGCTGAGGTTCATGCCTTCTCCGTCGCGCCGCAGGTTGCCGAAGCCGGCAACCCTGAGGCCTACGTCGATGAGCCGTCGTTCGATCTTGAACGCGAACTCGAATTGTCGCTTGGCGAAGCCGACCTGCTGTCGGACGATGTTGTCGAGGTTGCTCCTCACGTCGAGCCGCAGGAAAGCGATCCACGTGACCAGATCGTCGATACGTGGCAGCCGCCGGTCGTCGAGGCCGCTTCGGCCTGGGCCGAGCCGGCTCCGGTTGCAGATGCGTTTTCGGCTTTTGAACAGCCGCGCTTCGATGTCGTGGCCGAAGAGCGCGAAGTTGAGCGTTCCTATCAGCTTGAGCCTTCCTATCAGGAAGACCTGATCGCAGCTCAGCCAGTCGTCGAGCAGGATGTCGCTCGCGACGATCTCTTGGCCGACATCGAACGGTTCCCGGTTCCGCCGGTTGCCGCGATGGTTGCCGCCGCGGTCCAATCGCATCCGGCTCTTCATTCGGAAACGCAGCCTGTCGTGGCACCGGTGGTCACGCCAGTCGCCGCCACTGCCGCTCCGATAAAGAAGAGCCCCTATCCGTTTACGCCGACCTTCAGCCGCGCGACGCCGGTTGCATCTGCCTCGGGTGCCAGCCAGCAGCGTGCCTTTGCGGGCCCGCTGGTATCGTCGGTCGCAACGCCCGTTGCAGCTGGTGCTGCGCCGGTTGCGGCAATCGCTGCTGCCCCGGTTCAGGTCGTGGAACCAGTGGTCGAGGCGGCCAAGCCATTTGCGCAGCCGGAGCACGAGCCGAGCTTCGACATCGAGAACTTCGAAATGGAGCTCTCCGACGAGGCGCTGAAGCTCGACTTTGCTGATGTTGTTGTCGATGAGCCGGTCGTTGCCGCCGTCGTACCGCAAGCCCCGGTGCAGCCGGTCGTGCAGGCCGCCATTCCGCAGCGCGAGCCGGAGCGGTTCGTCGAACCTTACGTCGCCCCCGCGCCGGTTGAGCGCCAGGAAGCACAACCCGAGAGCACGCTGCCCTTCGATCCTTCGATGATTTCCGAAGCCGAGAACGGCGTGGCGCCGATCGCGGACATGGACGTGCCGCAACTGCCGGTCATCGAGACGGAGAAGCCGGTCGCCTATCCGGCCGACTACGATCTCGATATCGATGCGGAAATGGCCCAGCTCTTCGGAACGCCGGCTCCGGTGAAGGAAACCCGTCCGGCTGCCGTCGAAAAGGTAGAACCGGCCCGTCCGGCGCCGGCTGTTGCCGCTGCTCCGGCCTTGGGTCAGGGGTCGCTTGACGATTTCGACGAATTTGAAAAGGCGATGGAAGAAGACTTCCGCCGCTCGATCGTCGAACGCCCGGCCGTTGCCCGCGATGCCGAACGGCTTTCCGCGGCGCAGAGCCAGCAGGATGCCGGCGAATACCGCGAATATGGCACCGGCCGTCGCTCGCAGCGCACGATGTTGCTGGCGGCAAGCGTTGCCGGCGTCATCATCCTTGGTGGCGCTGCCGTCTACGCCTGGATGGGCGGTAGCGGTGCGGTCAACTCGGCCGAAGGCCCGAAGATCATTCTGGCGGACAAGGCCCCGGTCAAGGTCGTGCCCGAGGAGAAGGGCGGCAAGACCGTGCCGAACCAGGACAAGGCGGTTTATGACCGCGTTGCCGGTGCTCAGGCCGGCGCGCCGCAGCAGGAAGCCTTGGTCTCTTCGACCGAGGAGCCGATGGATGTCGTCCAAAGGACGCTGACGCCGGAGACCCTGCCGCTCGAAGGCAGCGACGAGGCCGAAACCCTGCAGACGGCACTGCCGAACGAAGAGGAAGGCGATCGCCTGCTGCCGGATGGCGGCAACGGTGAGACCGCGGCCCAGGAGGAAGACAAGACGCCGGCCGTCGCACCGAGGAAGGTGCGCACGATGATCGTCAAGCCGGATGGAACGCTGGTCGCTCGCGAAGAGCCGGTTGCAGCACCGGCGACCGATGTCGCCGGCACGACCCAGCCGCTGCCCGCAACGCCTTCGAACGACGTCGCGGCCGCAGGTCAGGCTTCGGCCAGCACCGACCAGGTCGCGCTCGCCGCGACGGGCAACGCCAACATCGAGCAGGTTCCGGTGCGCAGCGTTACGACGACGGCTTCCGCCGGTGGCGAAAAGGCTCCGACGCCGCAGACCCGCCCGGCCGCACAGCCGGTGGAAAACGCCCGCCCGGCGCAAGAGCAGGCCGCTCTCCCGGCTGAGACGCAGCCGGCACAGCAGGTTGCCACCGCATCGGTTCCGGCCGGTGGCTACTTCATCCAGGTCGCCTCTCTGCCGTCCGAAGCGGAGGCGCAGAAGTCCTACAACAGCCTTTCGAACAAGTTCGGAAGCGTCATTGGCGGCCGCGGCGTCGACATCCGCAAGGCGGAAATCGCCGGCAAGGGCACCTACTACCGCGTCCGTATCCCGGCCGGTTCGAAGGACGAGGCCAATGCCCTTTGCTCCAAGTACAAGGGCGCCGGCGGAAGCTGCCTGGTTACCAAGTAAACGGGCATAGTGATCGAGTTGACGAAAGGCGCGGCCGAAAAGGCCGCGCCTTTCGCGTTTTCGGAATTCCGATTGCCCCATGACCTTGTGAAATGAGTGGGGTGCCCTGTCTTTGTGACTTCGCGCCGGGCAGCCCGCGCTCTATGCTTTTGGGATGAGCGAATCAAAAGCATTTATCTCCGGCTGCAAGGGCCTTTCCCTCACGAGCGACGAGCGCGATTTCTTCGCGGCAGAACGCCCCTGGGGCTTCATCCTGTTCGGGCGCAACATTGGCGAGGCGCAGCAGATCTCGGATCTGGTGGCAGCCCTTCGCGACAGCATCGGCAATCCGAATGCGCCCGTGCTCATCGACCAGGAAGGCGGACGCGTTCAGCGCATCCGCCCGCCGCTCGTTCAGCAATATCCGAATGGCGCGGCTATCGGCGAGATCTACCGCCGCGACGCGGAGCTCGGTCTGCGGGCCGCCTGGCTGATGGGGCGCTTGCATGCCTTTGACCTGATGCGCTTCGGCATCACCGTCGATTGCCTGCCGGTGCTCGACGTGCCGGTGCCCGGCAGCCACGACGTCATCGGCAACCGCGCCTACGGCCACGATCCGGAGAGCGTCACGGCCATCGGCCGTGCGATGGGCGAGGGGCTAAAGGCCGGCGGCATGCTGCCGGTGATGAAGCACATGCCGGGCCACGGCCGCACCTTCGTCGATTCGCACCACAACCTGCCGGTCGTCAGCGCCACCTTCGATGAGCTTGCTGCGAGCGACTTCCTGCCCTTCGTTGCGATGAAGGACGAGGTAATGGCGATGTCGGCGCACATGGTGTTCACGACGATCGATCCGGACAATCCGGCCACCACCTCTGCGAAGGTCGTGCGCGAGATCATTCGTGGCCATATTGGCTTCGACGGCCTGCTGATGTCGGATGACGTGTCGATGAACGCGCTTGCCGGCGACATGACCACCCGCGCGCGCAACATCATTGCCGCGGGACTTGATCTCGTCTTGCATTGTCATGGCATAATGGAGGAAATGAAGGCCGTCGCGGATGTCGTGCCGGTTCTGGCCGGCGAGAGCTTGCGCCGGGCGAGGGCCGCAGAAGCCGCGTTCCGGGCGCCCGACGATGCGAGCGAAGTCGATTTGCGGGCGGAGTTCAACGCCCTGTTTGCAACGGTCTGAGGCAAACGAAGACCGAAGGCAAACAGAGACTGAAGGAAAGGGTCGGGCTGCCAGTGAGCAATGCGGGCGAAAGACAAGGCAAGCCTGCGTCGAAGGCGCCGATGGACCCGCTGTGGCAGGACGAGACTGCCGAGCGCGGACTGCATGAGGAAGCGCTGGTGGTCGATATCGCCGGCTTCGAAGGCCCGCTCGACCTGCTGCTGCATCTCGCCCGAAGCCAACGCGTCGATCTTTCGCGCATTTCCGTCCTGGCGCTCGCCGAGCAATACATTGCCTTTATCGAGCGGGCGCGCAGCATACGCATCGAGCTTGCGGCCGACTACCTCGTCATGGCCGCATGGCTCGCCTATCTGAAATCGCGGCTGCTGATCCCGCAGCAGGCGAAGGATGACGGACCTTCCGGCGAAGAGATGGCCTCGGCGCTCGCCTTCCGGCTGAAGCGGCTGGAAGCGATGCGCGAGGCGGCGACGCGGCTTATCAACCGAAACCGGCTCGGCCGGGACGTGTTCGTGCGCGGTGCACCGGAGCATATCGTCACCGAGAGGAAATCCGGTTTCGACGCTTCGCTCTACGATCTGCTGAGCGCCTATGCGAGCCTGCGCCAGCGACAGGCGATCACCCAGGTGACGATCGAGAAGCGCCACGTCTGGTCGCTGTCCGGTGCGCGGCTGATCCTGGCCCGTATGATCGGCGGCCTCGACGACTGGACGGCGCTCGATCACTTTCTAGTGCGCTACATGACGACGCCGAAGGAGAGGGCAACGGCAATCGCCAGCTCCTTTGCCGCGTCGCTCGAAATGGTTCGCGAGGGCCGTCTCGAAATCCGCCAGGAAGAAGCCTTCGCGCCGATCTATCTTCGACGCGGACCAAATCCGATCGATGCGGAGACCCTTGCCGAGATGGAGGCAGCCCGTGGCTGAAGCCCAGAAGTACCTGCCTGGCGTTCCCGACGAGGACGACGAGATCGAAGCGGCATCCTTCGATCCACGGCTTGAGCAGGAGGCCGAGCGTATCGCCGAAGCCCTGGTGTTCGCTTCGGCGCAGCCGGTGTCCGAGGTCTATATCGAGAGCCGGCTTCCGCTGGGTGCCGATGTGCGCGCGATCATGCTGCGGCTGAAGGCCCTTTATGCGACGCGCGGCGTCAACCTTGTCCAGGTGGCAGACCATTGGGCCTTCCGCACGGCCGCCGACCTCTCCTTCGTCGTTCAGACCGACGAACAGGAGGTCCGCAAGCTTTCACGAGCCGCTCTCGAGGTTCTGTCGATCATTGCCTACCATCAGCCGGTGACCCGCGCCGAGATCGAGGATATCCGCGGCGTGCAGACCTCGAAGGGCACGCTCGACGTGTTGATGGAGGCGGGATGGGTCCGCTTTCGCGGGCGGCGGCGCACGCCCGGGCGTCCGGTGACCTTCGGCACGACGCGTGACTTCCTCGACCACTTCGGCCTTGAGGAATTGCGCGACCTGCCGGGCATCGAGGAGTTGAAGGGCGCCGGGCTGCTTTCCGGCCGCGTGCCTTCGAACCTCAACATCCCCGTTCCGACCGGCGACGACGAACTCGCCGAGAACGAGGATCCGATCACCCAGCTCGATCTGGAGGAACTGGGGCTCTTGACACCGAAGGGCGAAGAAGCCGATTAGAAAAACCTGATTATAGATATCGGCTTTCCATGGCGTTGGGTCCCGCTGGCCTTGCGCCACTGGTGTCAAGGAATGCAAGAGCATGGTTTCAGATCCGCAGGACGCTCCCGTCATGACCACGCGACGGACAGCGGGCGTCTCCTTCGCGGCGAGCCTGACCTTCGAAGATATCCATCACAGCTATCACGCCAAGGAAACGATCAAGGGCGTCAGCCTGGCGGCAAAGGCCGGCGAGGTCTTGTGCCTGCTCGGGCCTTCGGGATCCGGCAAGACGACCCTGCTGCGCATCGCCGCGGGCATCGAGCGGCAGAGTGCCGGGCGTCTGATGCTCAACGGCCAGGAAATTTCCGGTCCCTCTGTTTTCCTGCCGCCGGAAAAGCGTGGCGTCGGGCTGATGTTCCAGGACTTCGCGCTTTTCCCGCACATGACGATCCGCGACAACGTCCGCTTCGGTCTGACGGCGATCCCCAAGAAGGAGGGCCTGATCCAGGCGGATGCGGCACTCGAGCGTGTTGGCCTGTCGCACTATGCCGATCAGTATCCGCATGTGCTGTCCGGCGGCGAGCAGCAGCGCGTGGCGCTTGCCCGTGCGCTCGCGCCGCGTCCGGCGGTGCTGTTGATGGACGAACCCTTTTCCGGCCTCGACTCGCGCCTCAAGGATTCAATACGCGCCGATACGCTCGCGATCCTCCGGGAGACGCGGGCAACGGCGATCGTCGTCACGCATGACGCCGAAGAGGCGATGCGCATGGCGGATCGCATCGCGCTCCTGAAGGACGGGCGCCTCGTTCAGGTGGGAACGGCCGACGAGCTTTACCGCGAGCCGCGAGATCTTTTCGCCGCCGGTTTCTTCTCGGAGATCAACGTCTTCGATGCCCAGGTTCGTGGCGGTCGCGTCGAGACGCCGGTCGGAAGCGTTGCAGCCGGCCCCCACCCGGAAGGCAAGCGCCTCTCGGTGGCCGTCAGGCTGTCTGGGGTGCGCGTCGGCGAAGAAGGTGGCGACATTCCTGCCCGCATTCTCTCCCGTCGCTTCATCGGCGTGGTCGAGCTTCTGGAGCTCGCCGTGCCGCGTTGCGAGGAGGTGGTCCGGGCCCGCATCAGGGCGGACCGATTGCCGCATGGATTGCGTGATGTAATGCTTTCAGTTAACGAGCGGGATATATTACTGTTTGAAAAAAGCAGTTCGGCATCTTAGGGTCTGTCACAACGAGACGCGTGCTTGAGGCACGCCTGAAAATTGACATGTGATAGAGCCTAAATCGGGGAAGGCTCAGAGGAGTAAGAGCATGGGTTCGTTAAGCATTTGGCACTGGCTGATCGTTCTGGTCGTGGTGCTGCTCTTGTTCGGTCGCGGCAAGATCCCTGAACTGATGGGTGACGTTGCCAAGGGCATCAAGAGCTTCAAGAAGGGCATGTCCGACGACGATGCGGCTGCTACCGACAAGACGCTCGACGGCAAGACCGTTGACCACAAGTCTGACGAAGTTCGCTAACAGTCTGGTGTCGGTGAAGCCTGTCCGGTGTCCTTACCGGGCCGGCGGCATCAAGGGTTTGCAGGACATATCGCATGCTTGATATCGGCTGGACCGAGCTCGTCGTCATCGCAATCGTTCTGATCGTGGTTGTCGGGCCGAAAGACCTTCCGCCAATGTTGCGGGCTTTCGGCCGCATGACTGCGAAGATGCGCGGCATGGCATCGGATTTCCGTCAGCAGTTCGATGAAGCGCTGCGCGAAGCGGACCTCGACGAGGTTCGAAAGACCATCAGCGACGCGCAAAGCCTCAATCCGGCCAATGCGTTGCGCGATGCGATCAATCCGCTGCGACAGATGGGCAACGATATCAAGGCGGACCTGCAGAAGGCGGCAACCCCCGACCAGCCCGCGACACCGAGCAGCGTCGATCCGGTGACCGCCGTGGAGCCGGCTGTTGCGCCAGCCGCGGTTGAAACCAAGCCTGCAGATGCGGTTGCCGCCGCGGCAATCGGTTCGGCCAATCGCCAGATCGAGCGCTCAGAGGTCGCCGCCGTGCCGGCAGAAAAGCCGAAACGTGCGACCAAGGCGAAAACCGATCCGGCCCCGGCCGTAAAGAAGGCCGCCCCCAAGTCGGCAACGACAGCGCCCAAGGCCGCAGCAGCCACGCCCAAGGCGGCCACGGCAGCGGCGAAGTCTTCTGCCAAGGCGCCCGCGAAGCCGGCCGCTGAAAAGAAAAAAGTGACGCCGACAGCGGTTGAGCCTGCTGCCAAGACGTCAAAGCCGCGCACCAGCGCGCGCAAGAAAGGTGAAGCATGAGCGGCGATATCGAGGACCGGCCGCAGCCGCTGATCGAGCATCTGATCGAATTGCGCAGGCGCCTGATGTGGGCCGTCGGCGCATTCTTCGTTGCGTTCCTCGTCTGCTTCTACTTCGCCAAGGGCCTGTTCAACCTGCTGGTGCTGCCGTTCAAGTGGGCCGTAAGCTGGGCGGGCCTGAACCATCGCAACGTCGAGCTCATCTACACGGCGCCGCAGGAGTTCTTCTTCACCCAGATCAAGGTGGCGATGTTCGGTGCGCTGGTCATCGCCTTTCCGGTGATCGCGGCACAGATCTACAAGTTCGTGGCACCTGGGCTCTATAAGAACGAGCGCGCAGCGTTCCTGCCGTTCCTGATTGCGTCACCGCTCCTGTTTCTGCTCGGCGGCGCACTGGTCTATTTCTTCTTCACGCCGATGGTCATGTGGTTCTTCCTGGCCATGGAGCAGGGTGGTGGCGAAGGGCAGGTGGCCATTCAGCTTCTGCCGAAGGTCTCGGAATATCTGAGCCTGATCATGTCGCTGGTCTTCGCCTTCGGGCTCGTCTTCCAGCTGCCGGTCATCACCACGCTTCTTGCCCGCGTCGGTTTCGTGACGTCTCAGGGCCTTGCCGAGAAGCGCAAATACGCGATCGTGATCGCCTTCGTTGTCGCGGCCGTGCTCACGCCGCCCGATCCGATTTCCCAGATCGGCCTTGCGCTGCCAGCCATCCTTCTCTACGAAATTTCGATCTATACGGCGCGACTCGTCGAAAGGCAGCGGGCAGCGGACGCGCTCAAGAGCGAGGCTGCTGAGTCGCAGGAAGGATCTTCCGGAGAGGTCGGCCCCGCCAAGGGCTGAGCATTCGAGATTTCGCGCCGTGATCTGACCAACGCGTGGAACGAAAATGCTTGATATCAAATGGATCCGTGAGAATGCCGAGATGCTGGACGCCGCCCTGGCGAAGCGGGGCGCGGAGCCTTTGTCGGCATCTCTGATCGCGCTCGACGAACGCCGCCGCACGAACCTTCAGGCGCTGCAGGACATGCAGTCGCGCCGCAACGCGGCCTCGAAGGATATCGGCGCTGCCATGGCGCAGAAGAATGCCGAGCTCGCCGATAGGCTAAAGGCGGAGGTGGCTGACCTCAAGAACGCCATGCCGGCGCTGGAAGAGGACAGCCGCAAGATCGAGGCCGAGCTCAACGATGCCCTGTCGCGCATTCCGAACATCCCGTTGGACGATGTTCCCGTCGGCTCCGACGAGAGCGGCAACGTCGTCAAGAGCGTCGTCGGCAAGAAGCCCAGCTGGAACCACCAGCCGCGCGAGCATTTCGAGGTCGGCGAAGCACTCGGCCTGATGGATTTCGAGGGCGCGGCCCGCATTTCCGGCTCGCGTTTCACGATCCTGAAGGGGCAATTGGCGCGGCTCGAGCGCGCGCTCGGCCAGTTCATGCTCGACCTGCACACCCAGGAACACGGTTACACTGAAGTGCAGCCGCCGCTTCTCGTGCGCGACGATGCGATGTACGGCACCGGCCAGCTGCCGAAGTTCGCCGAGGATCTTTTCCGCACCACCGACGGCCGCTGGCTGATCCCGACCGCCGAGGTGCCGCTGACCAACATCGTTCGCGAACAGATCCTCGAAGGCGAAAAGCTGCCGCTGCGCTTCACTGCGCTGACGCCGTCCTTCCGTTCGGAAGCAGGCTCTGCCGGTCGCGACACCCGCGGCATGCTGCGCCAGCACCAGTTCAACAAGGTCGAACTGGTGTCGATCACCGATGCGGAATCGTCGATCGACGAACACGAGCGCATGACCGCCTGCGCCGAGGAGGTGCTGAAGCGCCTCGGCCTGCATTACCGCGTCATGACCCTTTGCACCGGCGACATGGGCTTTGGCGCCCGCAAGACCTACGATCTCGAGGTCTGGCTGCCGGGACAGGACACGTTCCGCGAGATTTCGTCGTGCTCGGTCTGCGGCGATTTCCAGGCACGCCGCATGAATGCCCGCTATCGCACCAAGGAAGACAAGGGAACCCGCTTCGTTCACACGCTGAACGGTTCGGGCGTTGCTGTCGGCCGCGCGCTCATCGCCGTCATCGAGAATTATCTGAATGACGATGGTTCGATATCGGTGCCGGAGGTGCTGGTTCCCTACATGGGCGGCCAGACGCGCATCGAAAAGGTTGCCTGAGCGAACGTCGAGGGGAGTACGGCATCATGCGGATCCTGCTGACAAACGATGACGGCATTCACGCCGAGGGGCTGTCGGTGCTCGAACGGGTCGCCCGGACGATTTCGGATGACGTCTGGGTCGTCGCGCCGGAAGCGGACCAGAGCGGCCTTGCCCATTCGCTGACGTTGTCGGAGCCGTTGCGGCTGCGGCAGATCGCGGAAAAGCGCTTTGCGCTTCGCGGCACGCCGACCGATTGCGTCATCATGGCTGTCCGCAAGGTGCTCGATCGCAAGCCCGATCTCGTGCTGTCCGGCGTCAACATCGGCGCCAACATGGCCGACGACGTGACCTATTCCGGCACCGTCGCCGGCGCCATCGAGGGAACGCTGCAGGGCATCCGCTCGATCGCGCTAAGCCAGGCCTACAATCACACGGTCGGAAAGACGGTGCCTTGGGATGTTGTCGAAACCCATGCGCCGGCCTTGATCCGCAAGCTGATGAAGGTGGACCTGCCTGACGGCACGCTGCTCAACGTCAACTTCCCGAACTGCTCGGCGGATACCGTCGCCGGCACGGAAGTGACGTCGCAAGGCAAGCTCGACTTCGGCCTTTCGATCGACGAGCGAACCGACGGTCGCGGCTTTCCTTATTTCTGGCTGCGTTTCGGCGAGCGCTTCGGCGATTTCCGCGCCGGCACCGACATTCACGCCCTGCGTGAGAACATGATTTCGGTCACGCCGCTCAAACTCGACCTCACCGACTACAGTGTCCAGGATCGCCTGGCACGGGCGCTCAACGAGGGAGCCGTTGATTGAGCGCGCGGGTGACGGAACAGGAAGGCTTTGCCAAGATGGTGCTGCGGCTGCGCGCCGAAGGCATCACCAACCATGACCTGCTGAAGGCCGTCGAACAGACGCCGCGCAGCTACTTCGCGCCGCCGCAGTACCAGGCCGAAGCCCATTCGCAGCGAACGATCCCGCTCGATTGCGGTTCGTTCATGGAGGGGTACGACTTTGCGGTCCGTCTGCTGCACAGCCTCAATCTGAAATCCGGCCAGCGTGTTCTCGAAGTCGGCACCGGCAGCGGCTTCACCGCCGCGGTCATGGGACGCGTTGCCGAGCGCGTGCTGACGATCGACCGCTATCAGACGCTGGTCGGCATCGCCCAGAAGAACCTCGAGAAAACGGGCATTCGCAACGTCATCGTCCGGCACGCGGACGGCAGTGCCGGCGTGCCGGGTGAGGGCACCTTCGACCGGATCCTCATCACCGCCGCCTTCAACAGCTTGCCGCGCATGTTCTCGGATCACCTGGTTTCCGGCGGCACCCTTTTGGTGCCGATCATGATGAGCGAGACCCATTGTCGGGTCGTGCGCGTCAGCCGCACGGGCAGCCGTTTCGATCGCGAAGATCTGTTCGACGCGCCTTACCTTCCGATCGTGCCGCAACTGGCATCGTTCCTCTAATCGTCGAAATCCCCTCCACTCGAGCGAGAAGCCGCGCTCGCGCCGATATAGACTATTAACGAGTCCTTAACTTCCTCCAGCTTCGCGCAAGCTTCGCGCCATACGCCTGCCGTGCACGGACAGGGTTCCCGCCTGTGAGTCGTCGCTTGCCTTGCGACGTCGGCGGACACCGGTCGCGAGGTACGGAGACGGCACATGCAGATCGCGAACAGGTTGACGGCGGCAGCATCGGGCGACGGGCTGAACAATCTTGCCGGGCGCAATGCCGGCCAGACGAATTCCGCGGGCAAGGATGAGCAGGCGGCACAGGCGCTCGCCGCGACTTTCTTTGATCCGACGCCACGCATATCGCTTTCGGCCGATGCCCTGCTTTATCTCGGCCAGACCAAGAAGGCCTCCGACGGCCAGCCGGCGCTCACCCGCGAGGAATGGAACAATCGCCTGTCGCCGCAGCTTGCCTCGCGCGAGTACCAGGCCTTCGGCAAGTTTCTCGATTCCGGCGATCACCAGGCCTATTACAAGAGCTTCATAGACTACTACGACGGTCTTCGGCCGGAGGACCAGAACAGTCTGCGCTATTTCGGGACACGCGAAGCGGCCGTGGCCGGCCTGCGGTCGCTCGAATATGAAGAAGCAAGCGGCGCGGACGGAGATGCCGCCTTCCAGACGCTGGTGAGCGTCCTGCTCGAGGAAGACAAGACGGCCCAATCCGAAACCCTGGCGCAGCCGGCCGGTCGGCAGATTTTTGCCTGGGACCTGACGAGCATCAGCTACGAGGAAGACCAGACGGAACGCCGGCCCGTGTCCGAGATCGAGCGCCTCTATTCCGAACTGATCTAGCGTTACGCTTTCCTGCCCGGGCGGCCGCTGCGGCGGCGGCTGCTAACATGCGCTTGACGGGCGGCCGTCGGCCTATGGTTAGCATTTGGTCAAATTAGTCCTTTGGTGGGGTCTACCTTAACCACGCGGTAACTCTAATACGCTTTAATCAATCCACATCGAGTTGCGTTCGGAGTGGGTAAGCGTCATGCGTAAGTTTGTATCTCCCGGGGTTGGAAAGTCGACGATCCGCCTTTGCGTGGCGGTCCTGCTGGCAGGCGTCGCAACAGGCTGCAGTTCGGATGCAAGCCGGTTTGACGGCCTGTTTTCGCGGTCCGACAACGTCACCACAAATTCCATCCCGCGAGACGCAACGCCGGTTCCGCGCGGGGATGTGTCCGTCGGTCAGATGGCTGCGGCGCCGGTTGATAACCGCGGCTCGGCTCTCGGCCAGCCCTATCCGGCGGCAGCCGGGCAAGGTGCCTACGATCCGGTAAACACCGCATCCACGCCCGTGTCCAACGCCCGCGTCGCCTCGACCCCGATCTCCGTTCAGCGCAACACCCTGGCTGATCCGAGCCAGGCTGCCCATCAGCGTCCGGAAGCCCAGCCGTTCCCGGCAGCACGCCAGCAGGCCGCACTCGCCACGCAGCAGACGCTTCCCGCAACGGTCAAGGAAACCGCAAGCAAGAGCGGCTGGACGACACAGAACGCCCCGACGATCATGGTTCGCCCGGGTGACAATGTCGCCGTTCTCTCCAAGCGTTTCGGCGTTCCGGAAAAGGAAATCCTGAAGGCCAACGGCCTGCAGTCCGCAGCGCAGGTCGAAACCGGCCAGCGTCTCGTCATCCCGACCTTCGGCGTCGCAGGCAGCGCGGCCAAGGCCGCCGCCACCAACTCGATCGCCGATCTCGATGGCAGCAACCGCCAGCCGTCGCCGCTGCCGGTCAACCAGCGCGACGTCGCGATCCTGCCGGGTTCGGCCCAGTCCCGCGAAAAGGGCGAAGGCAAGTCCGACGTCGTTGCGGGCAAGCCGGCAACGAACGGCGAGGGTGCCGGCGGCGGATCCTACACCGTCAAGCCGGGCGACTCGCTCAACCGTATTGCCAAGACGACGGGTGTCTCCGTTGCTGCCCTCAAGCAGGCAAACGGCCTGACGGCCGAATCGATCCGCGTCGGCCAGACGCTGCAGCTGCCGGGTGCAAATGGTGCCGCTCCGGACCAGGTCAAGACGGCCTCCGTTCCGAAGAAGGCAGAGCAGCCGCAGGTCGCTTCGCTCGACAAGAACAAGCCGGCTGAATACCAGGCGCCGGTTGCCAAGCAGAGCGTCAGCGAAGTCGCCAGCAAGTCGACCGACATGGGCGAAGATTCGCCGAAGTCGACCGGCATCAGCAAATACCGCTGGCCGGTGCGCGGCGCGGTCGTCGCAGGCTACGGCGCCAATGTCGACGGCAACCGCAACGACGGCATCAACATCTCGGTGCCGGAGGGCACGCCGATCAAGGCCGCCGAAAACGGTGTCGTCATCTATTCGGGCAGCAGCCTGAAGGAACTCGGCAACGCCGTCCTGGTCCGTCACGACGACGGCACGGTCACGGTCTACGGCAATGCGTCCGAACTCAAGGTTCAGCGCGGCCAGAAGGTTCAGCGCGGCCAGACGCTCGCAGCCTCCGGCATGACCGGCCGGGCAAGCCAGCCACAAGTTCACTTCGAGGTGCGCAAGAACGCCACCGCGGTAAACCCGGCGACCTTCCTCGAATAGTCTCGATCGGTCGCAGAACCGACCCGGATCCGATGTTATGGCGCCGCCTGTCCTTTTGGGCAGGCGGCGCTTCTGTTTCGCGATATCGGTGGAGTGCGTCGCCCGCGACGCGCCCGGTTACCCGTCGATCCTGTGGCGCAGGCGCCCGGCGAGATCCTGGATGAACTGCCAGGCGACGCGGCCGGATCTCGCGCCACGGGTCGTTGCCCATTCCAGCGCCTCGGCATGCAGGGTTTCGCGATCGCGCTTGAAGCCATAGTGCTCGGCATAGCCGTCGATCATCGCCAAATAGTCGTCCTGGCTGCATTTGTGGAAGCCGAGCCAAAGACCGAAACGGTCGGACAGCGATACCTTCTCTTCGACCGCTTCCGACGGATTGATGGCCGTCGACTGTTCGTTCTCCATCATGTGCCGCGGCAGCAGGTGCCGCCGGTTCGAGGTGGCATAGAGCAGCACGTTGGAAGGGCGCCCTTCGACGCCGCCGTCAAGCACGGCCTTCAACGACTTGTAGGACGTATCGTCGTGATCGAAGGACAGGTCGTCGCAGAAGACGATCACCGGAACCGGCGCGGTCTTCAGAATGTCCATCAGCGCCGGCAGGGTGGCGATATCTTCGCGATGGACCTCGACGAGCTTCACCGCAACGCCGGTGTCGCGCGCAACCTGCGCATGGACCGATTTCACCAGCGATGATTTGCCCATGCCGCGCGCGCCCCAGAGGAGCACGTTGTTGGCCGTGAAGCCCTCGGCAAAGCGAAGCGTATTGTCGAGTAGGATGTCGCGGACGTGGTCGACCCCGGTGATCAGGGACAGTTCGATGCGGTTCGGCTTGGCGACCGGCTGCAGATGGTGCGTCGCCGGTGCCCAGACGAAGCACTCGGCAGCGGCCCAGTCGTTGGCTGCGGCGGCCGGCCCTGCCATGCGCTCGATCGCCGCGGAAAGCTTCTGCATTTCCCTGATGAGTACGTCGATCTTTGCTTCCGGCATATGTCTCTCTCCACTCGCTGAATCAGGTGTTTGGCCGTACCGTCCTGATTCGAGGCGGCATGGCCCGGGTGTTTACCGTAACCGCGTCGCGGCCTGGTCCCACCAGAAACCCGGTAGCACGCAGGTTTACGCTGGAAAAGGTCACCGAGGCCCGCGCGAGGGGTTCTCCTCTTGTGTAAATTGTGTCAGAGGCACAGGAACGGGTACGGGTGCCCGCGGCTTTGCAGAGCGGCCGGGCGTCCCTATATTCCGGCCGATTTGGCGCGGAGGAACCGCCGATATTTGAACTCAAGGAGTGATCGATGTTCATTACCGAAGCTTTTGCGCAGACTGCCGGCGCCCCTTCCGCCGGCGGCGCGGACATTCTCATGTCCATCCTGCCGTTCCTGCTGATTTTCGTCGTTATGTATTTCCTGATCATCCGTCCGCAGCGCGCTCAGATGAAGCGCCGCGAGGAGCTCCTGAAGAACATCCGTCGCGGTGACCAGGTCGTGACCGGCGGCGGCATCGTCGGCAAGGTTACCAAGGTCGTCGACGACAGCGAACTCGAAGTCGAAATCGCCGATGGCGTGAAGATCCGTGTCGTCCGCAGCGGCGTGTCGGAAGTTCGCGTCAAGGGTGAGCCTGTCAAGGAATAAGGCAGGAACAGCCACCACCAGCCAAGCAACTGGAGCGTTTGAGGCATGCGCAGATTACCGCCGTTGAAACGTATCCTCGTCTGGTTGGTGGCGCTTGCCGGCATCGCCTTTGCGCTGCCGAATGTTTTGACCCGGGAAGAGGCAGCCGAGCTTCCGGCTTGGCTGCCGCACCGCCAGGTGGCGCTTGGGCTCGATCTCCAGGGCGGCTCCCATTTCATGTTGCGGGCCGCGCGTAGCGACATTGTCGCCGAACGGCTCGAGACGGTCGCCAACGAGGTCGGAAAATCCCTGCGCGATGCCGACATCGCCTATATCGGCCTTTCCGGCGAAGGCCAGTCGATCACCTTCCGCGTTCGCGACCGCTCGCAACTTTCAGCCGCTCGCGAGCGGCTGAAGCCGCTGACGGCGCCTGTCGAGATCGGTGGCTTCGGCTCCGAGCCGATTTCCGAAGTTGTGTTCGACAGTGCGGAACCGGATGAGCTGGTTCGCCTGCGCCTGACGGACGAAGGCATCGACTACCGGCTCTCGCTGGCCGTGGCGCAGTCCATCGATGTCGTGCGCCGCCGCGTTGCCGAAGTCGGCGCCACCGATCCGTTGATCCAGCGTCGCGGCGACGACCGGCTGATCGTGCAGGTGCCCGGCCTCAGTGATCCGCAGCGGTTGAAGGACCTGCTCAGCCAAAGGGCCAATCTGGCTCTGCGGATGCTCGACACCTCCGTGCCCGTGCAACGGGCGGTCGAGGGGCAGCCGCCGTCCGGAACGGAAGTCCTCTATTCCTTCGACGACCCGCCGGTGCCCTATCTCGTCGAAAAGGCGCCGCTGCTTGCCGCGGCGAATTATGTTGCGGCCCAGCCGGAACCTGATGCTTCCGGCGAAAGCGCGTCGGTTGCCATCAAGATCGATGCCGCGTCGCAGCAACGCGTTGCCGCCCTTGCGGCGCAGCAGCCGCCAAG
The DNA here is from genome assembly GCF_044769565.1 of Ensifer sp. NPDC090286. Taxonomy (NCBI): domain Bacteria; kingdom Pseudomonadati; phylum Pseudomonadota; class Alphaproteobacteria; order Hyphomicrobiales; family Rhizobiaceae; genus Ensifer; species Ensifer sp. NPDC090286. Next base: position 529,309 of record NZ_JBIVYF010000001.1, read on the forward strand.
GGACGCAGCGATCGTTCTGGACGGACAGGTCATCGCGACGCTCAAGCTGTCGGAGGCGGTCAACGGCGATACCTTGCGCATCTCCGCGGACCTGCCGGCCGAAGGTGCGACCGACCTTGCCGCTCTCGTCCGCACGGGACCGCTTCCCACGCCCCTGACCTTTGTCGAAGAGCGGACGGTCGGCCCCGGCGTCGGTGGCGACGCCATTGCCGATGGCCTGAAGGCCGGCCTGGTCGCTGCGGTCGCGGTCGCCGCTTCCATGATTTTCTTCTACGGCGTCTTCGGCGTCTTTGCCGTCATTGCGCTTGCCCTGAACATTGTCCTGATCATCGCGGCGCTTTCCCTCTCGGGCGCGACGCTAACCCTTCCGGGCATTGCCGGCATCATTCTGACGATCGGCGTCGCGGTCGATTCGAACGTGCTGATCTACGAGCGCCTGCGGGAAGAGGTTCGCGGCGCCGAGCCTCTGCGGCGCACGATCAACGACGCCTTTTCGCGCGTGTTCAGCAGCATCTTCGACGCCAACCTGACGATGCTGATTGCGAGCGCAATTCTCTTCTATCTCGGCTCCGGATCGGTGCGTGGCTTTGCCGTGACGCTTGCGATCGGCAGCGTGACGACGCTCTTCACCGCCTACACGGTGACCCGCCTGATCGTGAAGCGCTGGCTGCGCCACTGGAAGTCGGAGCGCCTGCCGAAGGGTATTCGGACTGGCCGCTTCAGCGACCTGGACATCCGCTTCATGCGGATCCGCAACCCGGTCTTCATCCTGATGGCGGCCCTGTCGCTTGCCTCTGTTCTGCTGCTTGCCGGTATCGGGCTCAATCTCGGCGTCGACTTCAAGGGCGGCTCGATCATCGAGCTGCATTCCAAGGGCGGACCGGTCGATGTCGCCGATCTTCGCGCGCGCCTCGACGAGCTGAATTTCGGTGAGGTCCAGGTGCAGCAGCTCGGCTCGGGCGAAGACGTTCTCGTTCGGGTGCCGTCGCAGGAAGCGGGCGACAACGCCGAGCAGACGGCCGCCGGCGTCATCCGCTCGGAACTTTCGGACGAGTATGATTTCCGCCGCGTCGAGGTGGTCGGCCCCGTCGTGTCGGGCGAACTGACGCGTGCCGGCACCATCGGGCTTGGCGTTTCGTTCCTGGCGATCCTGCTCTATGTGTGGCTGCGTTTCGAATGGCGCTTCGCCGTCGGCGCGATCATCGCCACGACGCACGACGTGCTGCTGACGATCGGTTTCCTGGTGCTGACCGGCATCGAGTTCAATCTCGGCAGCATTGCCGCGGTTTTGACGATCGTCGGCTACTCGCTGAACGACACGGTCGTCATCTACGATCGCATCCGCGAAAACCTCGCGCGCTACAAGCGCATGCCGTTGTCGGTGCTGATCGATACGTCGATCAACCAGACGCTGTCGCGTACGATCCTGACGGCGCTGACGACGGTTCTGGCCCTGACTGCGCTTTATCTCTTCGGTGGCGGCCTCATCCGCGCCTTCAGTGTTACAATGCTGTTTGGCGTTATCGTCGGAACGATCTCGTCCATTTATATCGCCGGGCCGATCCTCATCCTGTTCAGGAAGCGGACCGACCACATTCCGGGGGACGAGAACGCCTCCGGCGCGGATACGGGTGCCGCCGGCGCGGCAAAGGGTGCTGTTTGAAATGCCTAAGGGAATTGAAATTCGCGAAGCCCACTTTCCGGGACGTGCGCCCATCGATGCCTACGGCAATGGTGGCTTTCGCTTCGCAGACATGTCGCATCGTGGCTCGATCCTGATGCTGCCCTCGGGCGTCTATGCATGGGAGGTCGCCGAGGGCGATGCGCTGACGGTCGAGAAGTTCTACAAGGTCATCGATGAGGCGAAGGACATCGAGGTGCTGCTGGTCGGCACCGGCAAGGACATTCGCCCGCTGCCGGCCGAAGTGAAGACAGCTTTGCGCGCCGCCAACATATCGTCTGATCCCATGAGCACCGGGGCCGCCGTCCGCACCTACAATGTGATGCTGGCCGAATCGCGCGCCGTCGCCGTCGCACTGATCGCCGTCTGATCGGACCTGGGGAAGACGACGTGCACGATAACTCCGCCCAGATCCTGTCTGACCTCAGGGACACGGACCGCGACCGGTATCTCGCCTGCCTGCTTGCGCCTGCCGACAAGCAGCCAGCCCTTGCCGCGCTCTATGCCTTCAACGCGGAGATTGCGCGTATCCGCGATCTCGTGCACGAGCCGATCCCGGGCGAGATCCGCATGCAATGGTGGCGGGACCTCATCGGCAACGACGCGTCGACCGGGGAAGGGCATCCGCTTGCTGAAGCGCTTCTTGGCTGCATTCGCAAGCACCGCCTGCCGGTCTCCGTGTTCGAGAACATGATCGATGCACGGATCTTCGATCTCTACGACGATCCGATGGAGGACCGCTCGGCGCTCGAGGGCTATGCCGGCGAGACCGCCTCGGCGCTGATCCAGCTCTCGTCCCTGGTGCTTGATCCAGAGAATGCCGCGAAATCGGCCGAAGTCGCCGGTCACGGCGGTGTGGCGCAGACGGTCGCAGGCCTCCTCATGCTGCTGCCGCTGCATTTGCGCCGTGGCCAGGTCTACCTGCCGGCGGAGTTGCTGCGCGCCACCGGTCTCGATCGCGAAACGCTGATCGCCGGTGAAGACAGCGCCGCGATCGGCCAGGCGATCCGGGCTTTCGCGGGCTTCGGGCGGGATCATCTCGCCAAGGCGCGTGCGCAAATGGCAGCGATCGCGCCGTCGAATTTCCCGGCCTTCATCCCGCTTGCGCTCGTCGAGCCTATCCTTAACCGCGCCGAGGCTGCGGGTGCCGGGCTTCTGCAGAAGCCCATCCGCCCGGCCCAGTGGCAGCGGCAATGGTGGATGTGGCGTGCCGCGCGCCGCCGTCGCTTCTGATACGTCCGGACGATCGACCAGAGGTTCGGTCTGCTCGGGCATTAGCGCGGGAGTGTTTGCCGTGACGACAAATTGGCACAAGCCTCGCAGCGTATAGAAGCGCTTTATCGGCGTCATGCCGAGCGAAGGGGAGCGCCCGCGGATGCTTTGGTTATTGCTCATCGCCGTTATCGTCTTGGTCGGCGCATTCTACATGTGGATGAACGCCCGCGCCGAGCGGGACTGGGACAATCCCGATGCCGGTTCCGCGATGGTGGAATTCGGTCGCGCCTTTCCTGATGAGGCGATCCGGGCGCTGCATTCGACGGCGGATCGCACGGCGATCTTTCTGCGGCTGCATGACGGCAAGGCGGGCTTCATCCAGTCGCACGGCACCCATTATGTCTGCCACGTGATCCAGCCCGGAAAGGTCAGGGTCAACAGCTCCGAGACCGGCCGCGGCCTGATCGTGCATTTCCCCGATTTTGCTTATCTCGACAACGACTTCGAATTTCAGAGTGCCGGCGAGGCCGCCGAGGTTTCGCTCTGGCTGCTCGGCAGCTTCAGCCCGAAATCGGAGTTCGAGCAGCCGGCCGCCGAGCCGCCGCACACGGCGCAGGCGACCGAGTAAGCTCTCTCCGCGCACTGCTATAGGAACAGGCCCGCTTGCATCGCTGCAAGCGGGCCTTTTGTCGTGGAACTAATGCGAGTCCGTCTGTCAGGCGGACTTGCCGAGCCAGGCGGCGCAATCGGCGAGTGCGCGCGACGCCGTCGCCTGCTTCTTGGCGACCGCCTTTTCCTTGCCGCGGAAGCGCTTGACGCCTTCCGGCTTGACGATCGCGCCCGGATCGAGCGGCGGGAACAGGCCGAAGTTGACGTTCATCGGCTGGAACGAGCGCTTGCCCGGTTCATCGTCGGAGACGATATGCCCGCCGGTGATGTGATTGAGCAGCGCACCGAAGGCGGTGGTCGCCGGCGGCGGGGCCAAAGTCTCGCCCTTGCGCTCGGCGGCGGCGAAGCGGCCGGCGAGCAGGCCGATGCTCGCACTTTCGACATAGCCTTCACAGCCGGTGATCTGTCCGGCAAAGCGCAGGCCGGGCCGCGACTTCAGCGTCAGCGTTCCATCGAGCAGCGTCGGCGAGTTGATATAGGTGTTGCGATGCAGGCCGCCGAGACGGGCGAATTCGGCGTTCTCCAGGCCCGGGATCATGCGGAAGACTTCGGCCTGTGCGCCGTATTTCAGCTTCGTCTGGAAGCCGACCATGTTGTAGAGCGTGCCGAGCGCATTGTCCTGGCGCAACTGTACGACGGCGTAGGGCTTGACGGTGGGGTTATGGGCATTGGTGAGGCCCATCGGCTTCATCGGCCCGTGGCGTAGCGTCTCGCGGCCACGCTCGGCCATGACTTCGATCGGCAGGCAGCCATCGAAGTAGGGCGTGCCTTCCCACTCCTTGAAGCCGGTCTTGTCGCCGGAAACCAGCGCATCGACGAAGGCGTTGTACTGCTCCTCGGTCATCGGGCAGTTGATGTAGTCCTTGCCCGTGCCGCCGGGACCGACCTTGTCATAGCGGGATTGGAACCAGCAGACATCCATGTCGATCGTCTCGGTATAGACGATCGGCGCGATGGCGTCGAAGAAGGCGAGCGCATCGGCGCCGGTTTCTGCGCGGATCGCCTCGGCAAGGCCAGGGGCTGTCAGCGGGCCGGTCGCGATGACGGCGAGGTCCCAATCTTTCGGCGGCAGGCCGGTGACTTCCTCGCGCACCACCGTGATCAACGGATGGGCGGCGATCGCCGCGCTGACCGCGTCGGAAAAGCCGTCGCGATCGACCGCGAGCGCACCGCCGGCCGGCACCTGGTTGGCATCGGCCGATTTCATGATCAGCGAGCCGGCAAGGCGCATTTCCGCGTGCAGAACGCCGACCGCGTTGCTGGTGGCGTCATCCGAGCGGAAGGAATTGGAACAGACGAGTTCGGCAAGGCCGTCGGTCTTGTGGGCGTCCGTGCCGCGCACGCCGCGCATCTCGTGCAGGACGACCGGCACGCCGGCTTCGGCGATCTGCCAGGCGGCTTCCGATCCGGCAAGACCGCCGCCGATGACGTGGATGGGGGAATGGGAAGAAGTGTCTTTGCTCATGGCCGGCTTCCTATCACGGCTCGGCCTTCCGTTCCAACGCCTATAAACGAAAACGGCGCCCTGAAGGCGCCGTCTTGAAAGTCCTGGTCGTTCGTTCCGATTAACGGAAGGAACGGGCCGCAATGTTGCGGATGTCGTAGCGGGTGATGCCGATGTCATTGAGAGCGTGGTTCGACAGGTTGCCGAGCTCGCTGACGGTGCGGCGGTAGTTGATCCAGCTTTTTGCGATACGAATCGGGTTCATGGTCTTTTCCTCAAAATCAGGTTGTCGCGACAGCCATCTGTCTGCGTCGTTGAGGTTCTTATACGCTTGTCTAATTAGAAGGTGGAGTGCAAAGAAAATGCAGCTGCTATGCATTTGTGCAGTGCATCGCCGCATAGATGGGCACCGCTTCAAAAGGCGGCATCGATTAAGGATTGATTAAAATCTTAATTGCCTGCCGATAAGAGACTGTTTTTCAAACGTATTTAAGAGCTGACGGTGAGGGACGACGAAGCGTCTCTCGGTGAACCCGGTTCCGTTGCATGGGCAGTTGCAGATGGCGGAACATCCGGTGTCTCTCGCAAGTGCGAACGCGTCACCTGGATCATAATGGCGGCGCCAAATGAAAACGCCCCCCGGAATGAACCGGAGGGCGTCTACTGGAGGTCGGTTGCGCTTAAGGCGCAGCCTGAATTACTTGATCGCCTGGCGAGCAACGTACGGGATGTCGCCACGGCCGATGCCGAGGTCAGACAGTTCGCGGTCGGTCATGCGGCCGAGTTCGTTGCAGGTCTGACGATACTTGCGCCAATTGTTGAAAGAGCGTGCGAGGTTCATGATCCTATCCTTTCTAGGGTCGTGTGCCAGCGCTTAATCTCTCTTGCTGGCCGTCATCTGATGCTCTGGAATATAATCGTTTTGAGCAGAAGTTACAGAGACAATGCTGCATCGCACCCATGCAGGCCGTGCAAGCCTCTGCGTGATGGAGCGTTCGCGGCTGGCGTCTAAAACGCGCGGCGCAATCGACTTGTCGTGGCTGGAAGCTGCCCGAAATGTGAGGGGCCAGAAACAAACAACGCCCGCTGGGGGAGGAGATCCAGCGAGCGTCGCTTTGTTCTGATCGGCAACCGGGAGGAGGAGTGTCGCCGATCCAAATCGAGGGGCGCTGGGAGGAGGAGTGCGCCGCCCCGATCGATGAGTTGAATATAGTATGCAGGCGGGTGGACGTGTAGCGCCGATGCTGAATGGCACCTATGCGAAATTCGCATGGCTGGAGACGCGTACCAGCCCAATGTGCACGAAAAATGTGCAGGCAGTCCTGTTTGCAGAGGGCTATTGGAGGAGGGAGCTGAAAAAGAATAACGCCCGCTGGGGGAGGAGGTCCAGCGAGCGTCATTAGGAGTGATTGGCAACTGGGAGGAGGAGTGTTGCCAATCTGATCGGAAGAGCGCTGGGAGGAGGAGTGCGCTCATCCGAATTCCGTCGGTTTTACCCGGGCCTTTCTCAGTAAACTGAGGCGGTTGGCCATTTCCGCTGGCGACCGTCTGGCTTCATGCCTTCGTTCGCCTTTGATGATTTGAATATAGGACCTTTAAATCGATTTGTGCAGTGCAATATCCGCATGGAAGATATGCGCGTTGCGCAAGCCGTTCATTCGTCCCTATCGGTTTGGTGCGCAACTGCCGCAGGGCGATTGTGTTTCCGCGCCGATACGTGGTTAGGTGGGGACTGAACGGAACCAATTCAAGCATCGGATTCTAGGCTGGGGGCAGGATGTACCGCGCGCGTCTCGAACGAGACTTCAAGCACTGGATCGACAAGGGGCTACTGCAGGAGAATGCGGCGCGCGCCATGCTTGCCGAATATGACGGTCGCGAGTCGACGTTCCGGGCCGGGCGCGTCCTGCTCATTCTCGCCGCGCTCCTGTTGTCCGCGTCAATCCTGCTGCTTGTCGCAGCCAACTGGGAGGCGCTGCCCCGTCTTGCCCGCGTCGCCGGCATCGTCGCCTTGGTCTGGGGCTTTCACTTTGCCGCCGCCTGGCTGATCCGCACCGGGCGCCCGACGCTCGCCGCTGCCGCGCTCGTTCTGGGGGCGGCTGCCTTTGGCGGTGGCATCGCCCTGATCGGGCAGATGTATCATCTGTCCGGCGATGCGGCCGACGCCGCGCTGCTGTGGTTTGCTGGCGCCGTGCTCTCTGCCGTGGCATTTCGCTCCGCAGCCATGGCCGCGGTTACCGGCGGGCTCGCCTGGTTCTATTTCGCAACGGTGCTGAAAGACGATGGGTTCAGTGCCACGCCGGACTGGCGCATGTGGTCCGTTCCGGCGCTCGCGGTGATCGTCGTGCTGCTGGTGCGCTTCACGGCCGCCGACAGGGTTCGCCATCTCGCCTATCTGCTCGTCCTGTCGTGGCTCGCCTGGCTTTATCTCGATAATGCATCGCTCGCCTTTGCCGGTGGCCTCGCTGCGTTCGGCCTCGTCGCCTTTCTCGCGGCGACGCTGCCCGGCTCGCCGCTTCGCGCGCTTGCGGTCGATGCCGGTTCGGCACCCGCTTTCTACTCCTTCGCGCTCGCCTTGCTTGGTTTTACCGCTCTCCAATATGAAGCCGTCGGAGTGACGACGGAGGTCGCGACCGGGGCAGGGACGCTGCTCGTGGCGCTCCTCGGCATTGCGCTTGCCGGGGCGCAGAACGGCGCCGTGCGCTATCTCGGCTACGTCGCCTTCGCCGGCGAGCTTCTCTATCTCGCCTTCGAGACACTTGGCTCGATGCTCGGCACCTCGGGCTTCTTCCTGATTTCCGGGCTGGTGGTTGCCGGCATCGCCTGGCTCGTCATCCGCATCGAGGGGCACTTGGCAAATGCGCGCGGGACGGAGGCGCCACAATGACAGCTGCAAAGACCCGTTGGCTGAACCCATTGCTGGCGGCCCTGCTGGTTGCGGGCGTACAGACGGCGGCCCTTGGCTACATGATCGAGAGCAGGGCGTCGATCCTTAGAAGCGGCCGTGACGTGCTGTTGAAGACCGTGCCCGTCGATCCCCGTGATCTGCTTCGGGGTGACTACGTGATCCTGAGCTACGACATTTCCAGGCTCCAGCCGGAACTGTTCAAGGGCGATACGCCGAAGCAGTCGGAAGAGGCGCAGATCTACGTTCGGCTGGAAAAGCAGCTCGACGGTTTCTGGGCGGCGACCGAAGCGTCCTTCCAGCCGCTTGGCCCCGCCGGCGACAGCGTCGTCCTTCGCTCGCTGCCCTTTATCTACTATCCTTCGTCCGGGCTCTCGTCCGTCAGTGTCGAATACGGGATCGAGCGCTTCTATGTGCCGGAAGGCGAGGGGCGGACGCTGGAGGAGGCGCGCAACGCCGAGGCGCTCTCCGTCAATATCCGCGTGGACGCCAAGGGAAAGGCCCAGATCCGCGAGATCGCAGTCAATGGCAGCCCGGTCTATGAAGAGCCTCTCTATTAAGCTGCGCCGTCCCCCGCCGGATCGGTGGTGAAATTCCCGCATTTTCCCTTTGATCCCGCGAGAACGAGTGATATAGAGACGCCGCGCTCGGGAAAGCCCTGAACTTTTCAGCATGCCCTTTGTATCCGCGGTATTCCGCTGGTTGGACTTGCGGGAATACGAACAGGCGGTGCGATTGTCTGAACGCGGGTATGGTGAAATTGGTAGACACGCCAGATTTAGGTTCTGGTGCCGCAAGGCGTGGGAGTTCAAGTCTCTCTACCCGCACCAGACAGCGATCGCGCCCGAAGTCCGGATTCTGCAGGGATGAAGGGGGCTGGAGTGCCATTTTGCTTGCAAAACGGTTGCAGAACTGCGTAAAGCCACTCCCGGCAAATGGATCGGCTCACGTGCTCGCCAGACCTTTCGAAGGGGAAGAGCACAGTCAACGTGAAATGAAGGTTTGAACATGCAGGTTATCGAAACGCTCGCTGAAGGGCTGAAGCGCGAACTCAAGGTCGTTATCCCGGCCAAGGACATGGAAGCTCGTATGAACGAGCGCCTGGCCGAAGTGAAGGACCGTGTGAAGATCAACGGCTTCCGTCCGGGCAAGGTACCGGCCGCGCATCTGAAGAAGATCTACGGCAAGTCGATCATGGCTGATCTCGTCAACGAGATCGTCCGCGACAAGCCGACCGAGATTCTTTCGGGCCGTGGCGAAAAGTCGGCGACCCAGCCGGAAATCGCGATGACCGAGGACGAGGCAGAAGCCGACAAGATCCTCAACGCTGAAGCCGACCTCGAATTCACCGTTGCCTACGAAATCATCCCGGCGATCGAGCTCAAGGACGTTAGCGGCATCAAGGTGACCCGCGAAGTCGTCGAGATCGCTGAAGACGAAGTCAACGAGCAGATCCTCAAGATCGCCGAAAGCGCTCGTAGCTACGAATCGAAGAAGGGCAAGGCTGCCAACGGCGACCGCGTCACCATCGATTACCTCGGCAAGGTCGACGGCGTTGCCTTCGACGGCGGCAAGGACGAAGACGCTGAGCTGGTTCTCGGCTCCAACCGCTTCATCCCGGGCTTCGAAGAACAGCTCGTTGGCCTGAAGGCTGGCGACGAGAAGGTCATCACCGTGACTTTCCCGGCTGAATACCCGGCTGCAAACCTTGCTGGCAAGGAAGCCACCTTCGACATCACCGTCAAGGACGTGGCTGGCGCCCAGGACATCGAAATCAACGACGAACTGGCCACCAAGCTCGGCCTCGAATCGGCTGACAAGCTGAAGGAAATCGTCCGCGGCCAGATCGAAAGCCAGTACGGCAACCTGACCCGTCAGAAGGTCAAGCGTCAGATACTCGACCAGCTCGACGAACTCTACCAGTTCGAAACGCCGCAGCGCCTGGTTGACGCCGAATTCGAAAACATCTGGCGCCAGATCAACACCGACCTGCAGCAGGCCGGCAAGACCTTCGCTGACGAAGAAACCACCGAAGAAGAAGCCCGCGCCGAGTACCGCAAGCTCGCCGAGCGCCGCGTTCGCCTCGGTCTGGTTCTCTCGGAAATCGGCGAAAAGGCCGGCGTCCAGGTCAGCGACGACGAACTGCAGCGTTCGCTGTTCGAACAGCTGCGCCAGTTCCCGGGCCAGGAAAAGCAGATCCTCGACTACTTCAAGAACACCCCGGGCGCCGCTGCTTCGCTGCGCGCTCCGCTGTTCGAAGAAAAGGTCGTCGACCACCTGCTCGGCGAAATCTCGGTAACCGACAAGACGGTTTCCAAGGAAGAGCTGACGGCTGACGACGAAGAGACCGAAGGCAAGGCTGCCAAGAAGGCTCCGGCTAAGAAGAAGGCCGCTGCCAAGGCTGAAGCCGCCGAAGGCGAAGAAGCTGCTGCTCCGAAGAAGAAGGCGCCGGCCAAGAAGAAGGCCGCTGACGACAGCGCCGAGTAATCGGATCGAAGCCTTAGGAATCGAAAGGCCCTGCCGCTTGCGGCAGGGCCTTTTTCGTTGTGGCTCGACAAACCCATCGTCCTGTCGAAGCGATGACCGGAAGCCGATTTTTGACCCGGCCGAACGCGCGACTGGCTAAGCGATGTTGAGGAGGAGTGCGCGGTGGTCGGAGACTTCGGGCGCTGCGACGACATCGAAGCGAGCGACGCTGACTGCGCCATTCGCCAGCATGTAGTCGGCAAAGCGGCCGCTCTTTCGATAGTGCGAGGTGCGCGTGTCCGTGTGGCCGCGGGAAACGACGAGGTCGACGAGGCCCAGCTGCCCGAGCGTCTGAAACGTTTGGCTGTCCGGGAGCACGTTGAAGTCACCGCAGACGACCAGCCGTTCGTCGCCGGGCCAGACCTGGTGGATGAGACCCACCAGCGCGTCGGCCTGCGCGCCGCGTTCCGGACTGTCGTTCTTGCCGCCGACCTCTCGCAGCCCGTGCATCTGCGCGATCGTGATGGGTGTGCCGGCGTCGTGATCGAACAGTCGGATGCAATGGGCGTTGCGCGCACGCGGATGCGGCCCCCAACCGTCGGGCGAAAAGCCGCCGTGCACGAAACCGAGTGCCTGGCCAATGACGGAATAGCCCCGCCGAACGAAGGTAGCCAGGCCGAATTCCGATGCCACGGGCGCTTCACCGGCAAAGAGCGTCCCTCGCGCCGTCGGGCAGAAGAATCCGTCATGCCCCGGAAGTAAGGCGGCGATCTCGTCGAAGAGGTTGGCGCGTTGCGGCAGTTCCACGTCCGCATCGCGATAGCTCAGCCATTCGGCCTCGGTCGTCGGTGATCGCGCGACCTCCTGCAGGCACAGGACGTCGGCGTCGACATCGGCGAGATAGCTCATCAAAGGCGAATGGAGCTTGCCGCCCCAGGCATTGAGCGAAAGGATGCGCATGGTGTTCGGCTCTCTTGATCGGGAGAGGTGAAGCTAGCCGATTCGCCGGCGTCCCGCGCATTTCAGATGCCGGTATTGAGGGACAGGCGGCCGTAGCGCGGAGCCACCAACTGTGCCCTTCGGGCGTTTGGCCGCCGCCGTCATCGTCGACGGCGGTCAGCTCTGTCGCTGGAAGCTTACGCTTTCGGTGCTTCCTGCTTGATCTCGCCCATGCGGTTCCAGGCGTCGAGGCCGGCAATCTTGTAGGCTTCGGCCAGCGTCGGGTAGTTGAACGTGTTTTCGACGAAGTACTCGACCGTGCCCTTGAGGTTCAGCACCGCCTGGCCGATATGCACCAGCTCCGTCGCGCCTTCGCCGATGATATGCACGCCGAGCAGGCGGCGGGTCTTCAGCGAGAAGATCATTTTCAACAGGCCGGAATCGAGCCCCATGATGTGGCCGCGCGAGGTCTCGCGGAAGCGGGCGATGCCGCATTCGTAGGGGATTCCGCGTTCCTTGACCTCTTCTTCCGAGAGGCCGCAGGTGGAGATCTCAGGCACGGCATAGATGCCGTAGGGGAAGTACTTCTGCGGCTCCATCGCGATCGCGCCGATGGCGACGCGCGCAGCGATGCGGCCCTGTTCCATCGAAGTCGAGGCGAGGCTCGGGAAGCCGACGACGTCCCCGGCGGCATAGATGTTGGGCACGGAGGTCTGGAAGGTCTCGGGATTGACCTTGAGGCGCCCGCGGCTGTCGGCTTCAAGTCCGGCGGCCGGAAGGTTGAGCGTATCGGTCGCGCCCATGCGGCCCGCGGCAAAGAGCACCATGTCGGTCGTGATCTTGCGGCCGTTGTCGAGCGTCAGCAGCACCTTACCATCGTCTAGCCTCTCGACCGTTTCGGCCTTCTGCCCGAGGTGCAGTTTCATGTTGCGGTCGCGCAGCTGGTAGATGAAGTCTTCGACGATTTCCTTGTCGATGAAATCGAGCATCGTTGTCTTCGGGTCGATTACCGTCACCTGGGTGTCGAGCGCGCTGAAGATCGTCGCGTATTCGATGCCGACGACGCCGGCGCCGATCACCACCAGTGAACGCGGCAGGGTCTCGATGTCGAGCAGTTCGTCGCTGTCGAGCACGGTCTTGCCGTCGAACGGCATGTAATCCGGGCGGAAGGGCTTGGTGCCGACGGCAAGCATGATGCTGGTGCCGGACACGAGCATGGTCTCGCCGTCGTCCTTGACGACCTCCAGCGTGGTCGGATTGACGAAGCTCGCCTTGCCGCGCATCTGCTGCACGCGGTTGCGTGCAAACTGGTGTTCGAGAACCTCGACCTCATGATTGAGGGTGATGATCAGGCGCTGCCGCAGGTCGTCGGCGCTGATCTCCTGCTTGACGCGATAGGAGCGTCCGTAAAAGCCGCGCTCGCGCCAGCCCGAAAGATTGAGCGCCGTTTCGCGCAGCGTCTTGGAGGGAATCGTGCCGGTGTGAACCGAAACGCCGCCAACGCGTTTTCCCTGTTCGATGACGAGGACCTTCTTGCCGAGCTTGGCCGCCTGGATGGCGCCGCGGCGGCCGGCAGGTCCGCTTCCGACAACGATGAGATCGAACTGGTTCATAGGCGTTTCCGTTAGAAGGTGGAATCGTTGTGCGTTGCGAAAACTCTCGCTCGCAAGCCTCTATACCGTCAATGGCACGGTTTGATGAAGTGGTTTTCATAGCCGAAACAGCCGGATGAGAATATATAAGGGAGTGCGCGTATGCTTGGTTCCGTTACGACATCCGGAGCCCGTCGGTGTCGTATTTGCCTGGGAGGCTGACGATGGGATTGGAGCTGACGAACAGGGTTTTGCCACAGTCTGACGGTGAAGCCGTCATCCCGCATTCACAGCCGCGCGCCGGCGTCGTTGCGGCCGCGGTTTACGAGAACGGCGTGCGCGTCCGCGATATCCGCATCGAAGACGCAGGCAAGTGGCGCGATCGTCCGGGCGCGGTGGTCTGGATCGGCCTGCATGAGCCCGATGCCGAACTGTTGCGGCAGATCCAGCAGGAATTCGATTTGCACGACCTGGCGATCGAGGACGCCTGCAAGGCGCACCAACGGCCGAAACTGGAGATCTATGGCGATTCGATCTTTGTCGTAGCCCGCACCGCGCACATGGTCGGCGACGAGATCGCCTTCGGCGAGACGCATCTGTTCGTCGGGCGCGGTTACGTCATCTCGGTCCGACACGGTGCGTCGACCTCCTACATGGCCGTGCGCCAGCGCTGCGAATCTTCGCCGGCAGCCCTTGCCCATGGCGAGAACTACATCCTCTATTCGATCCTCGATTTCATCGTCGACAACTACATGCCGGTGATCGAGGCGATCCACGAGGAAGTCGAGGAGCTGGAGGACCGGCTGCTGCGCGAGCGGTTGGTCAAGGGCGACATCGAACGCCTCTATCTGCTGCGGCGCAATCTCTTGCGCCTGCGAAACGCGGTCGTGCCGCTGGTCGACGTCTGTCGACGGCATGAGCACATTGATCTGCCGGGCATGGATGCAGCACTGCAGCCGCTCTTCCGTGACGTCACCGACCACGTGCGCCGCGTTCAGGAGGATATCGACGCTTTGCGTGAAGTGCTCGCCTTCACCTTCGAGGCGAGCCTGATGGTCGGGCAATCCGAGCAGACGGAGATTTCGCGCAAGCTCGCGTCCTGGGCCGCGATCCTAGCGGTGCCGACGGCGATCGCCGGCATTTACGGCATGAACTTCGACGACATGCCGGAGCTCAAGTTCCGCTATGGCTACTTCGTCGTGCTGGCTGTCATCATCGGACTGTGCGGCACGCTCTACCGCTTCTTCCGCCGCGCGAAATGGCTTTAGGCCCGAGCGCCAATCAGGCCGACTTTGCCAGTTCCGAACTTGGAGGACGTCGTGGCAAGCCTTCTGGAAACGCTTGGGGACCTGATCGGTACGAACTGGAAGCGCCGCGACGCGGCCAAGCGGAATTCGCGCACCTATGTCTGCCGCTGTGGCAGTCACATCTTCTTCGGCAATACCCTTTGCAACAGCTGCCAGGCGCCGCTCGGATATCTGCCGGGTGAAGACGTGCTGATGCCGCTTGAACCGGGCCCGCAGCCGGACACGTGGGACGCGGGTGGCGGGCGGCCGTTGCTGAAGTATTGCAGCAATCGTGACACTGCCGCGTTGTGCAACTGGATGCTGATCGCGAGCGAGCCGAGGTGCCTTTGCATCGCCTGCCGGCTGAACAGGACCATTCCGAATCTCGATTGCGAGGACAATGCCCGTCACTGGGGGCTGATCGAAGCTGCGAAGCGACGACTCGTTTCGCAGCTGCTGTCGCTCGGCTTGCCGGTGAAGTCAAAGGTCGACGAGGACGAAAAGCACGGTCTGATGTTCGATTTCCTGCGTTCGCCGGAGAACGGGCCGCGCGTGCTGACCGGGCACGCCGACGGTTTGATTACGGTCAACATCGAGGAAGCGGATTCTGTTCAGCGGGAGAAGATGCGGCTCGAACTGCATGAACCCTATCGCACGCTGCTCGGCCACTTGCGACACGAGGTCGGCCACTACTATTGGAACAGGCTTGTTCTCAACGGCCCTTGGCTGGAGCCCTTTCGTTCGCTTTTCGGAGATGAGCGCGCCGACTATGCGGCGGCATTGAAGGCGAACTATGAGAACGGCCCTCCCGTAGACTGGGCCGACCGATACATCAGCGCCTATGCTTCCACACATCCCTGGGAAGACTGGGCGGAAACCTGGGCACATTACCTGCATATGATCGATAGCCTTGGCACAGCGCTCGGGTTTGGGCTCGATGCAGAAGATCTTGAAGCGATTATCGAGCCGTTTGAGCGCGACGCCTTGTATGCGCCCGAAGACACCGGCGCCGACGGGTTTCTGTCGCTGTTGAATTCCTGGATTGAAATGACGATGGTGCTCAACGAACTGGCGCGCAGCATGGGCCAGCCGGACTTCTACCCCTTCGTGATGTCGAAACCGTCAGTGGCGAAACTGCAGTTTGTGCACATGGTCGTCGAGGCTTCTCGCTCGGCGGGGACGGAGTCTGTCGAATCCGGCCTTTCGGGGTGACCGCTTTCGCCACTGTTTGCGGCAGCGTGGCGCCACTACCGGGCTGGTGCCTCCGCCGTGCGAAACGGCTGGGTGCCGGCGTGATCAGAACAGTCGCAGGCCCTTCAGGCTAACGTGTCCATCCTTGCCGATGATGATGTGATCGTGCACCGCAATGCCGAGCGGCTTGGCCGTCTCGACGATCAGCTTGGTCATATCGATATCGGCGCGCGACGGGGTCGGATCGCCGGATGGATGATTATGCACGAGGATGATCGCCGTTGCAGAAAGTTCGAGTGCCCGTTTGACCACTTCACGCGGGTAGACCGGCGTGTGGTCGATCGTGCCCTTCTGCTGCACTTCGTCGGCAATCAGCGTGTTGCGCTTGTCGAGGAACAGGATGCGGAACTGTTCCTTCGTCTCGTAGGCCATCGCCGCGTGGCAATAGTCGATAACGGCGCTCCAGGACGAGAGAAGCTGCTTCTGGCGAAGTTCGCTCTTGAGTGTTCGGTGACCGATCGTGGAGATCAGCTTGAGGTCGAGGGCAACCGCTTCGCCGATACCGCTCACTTCCTGCAACAGCGCGATCGGGGCGCCGAAGACACCGGCGAGCGTGCCGAAGCGGGCGAGCAGGGCCTTGGCGATCGGCTTGGTATCCTTGCGTGGGATCAGCCGAAAGAGCAGCATTTCCAGGATTTCGTAATCTGCAAGCGCCGAGTCGCCCTGTTCCCGGTAGCGCGTCCGCAACCGGTCGCGATGACCGTGGTAATGGGCCTCGGGTTCCGGCGCCTTCTTCGTCGCCGGTTTCCCGTCCAGCTGCAACTGCGGAAAAAACGTCCTCTCGTCCGCCGATGGCGCCAAATCGCCGTCAGGGGAGATTGGACGTTTCGTCATGCGGCGTGATCGTGCTGACGCCGGGCTTGAACAGGCCCGCCGGCGAAAGCGTGAAGATCTCGCAGCCATCGGCGGTGACGCCGACCGTGTGCTCGTATTGCGCCGACAGCGACCGGTCACGGGTGACCGCGGTCCAGCCGTCCGAGAGCACCTTCACATGCGGGCGGCCGAGATTGATCATCGGCTCGATGGTGAAGATCATGCCCTCGCGCAACTCCGGGCCTTCATTGGCGCGGCCATAGTGGAGGATGTTCGGCGCATCGTGGAAAAGCTTGCCGACGCCGTGGCCGCAGAAATCGCGCACTACGGAGCAGCGCTCCGCTTCGGCATAGACCTGGATCGCTTCGCCAATGGCGCCAGTGCGGGCGCCGGGGCGCACGGCGGCAATGCCGCGCATCAGGCTTTCATGGGTGACGTCGAGCAGTCGCTCGGCGGCACGCTTGATCTCGCCGACCGGATACATCCGGCTCGAATCGCCGTGCCAGCCATCGACGACATAGGTGACGTCGATGTTGACGATATCGCCTTCGCGCAGCGGCTTGTCGTTCGGGATGCCGTGGCAGACAACGTGGTTGATCGACGTGCACGACGATTTCGTGTAGCCGCGATAGTTGAGCGTCGCCGGCAGCGCGCCATTGTCCATGCCGAACTCGAAGACGAACCGGTCGATCTCGTCGGTGGTGACGCCCGGCTGCACCCGCGAGACGAGCTCGTCCAGACAACGCGCGGTCACCTGGCAGGCTTTTCGCATGCCCTCGAAACCTTCCGGTCCGTAGAGCCGGATAACGCCGGTATTCTTGTAGGGCGCAGACCCTGCCTCGATGTAAGTCACCATTCCAAAGCTTTCAGTTGTTCCAGTCGGATTTCATAGAGCAGCGAGGGCCGCTTCGTCCACTGCCATCAATCCGGTCGGGCGGATTTGCGTTGGCGAAACCTGACATTTGACCGCGTAGGCCTCGACACCACGTGACATCGCGCGGTCGAAGGCGCGTGCATAGGCGGGATCGAACTCGCGGCAGATCCTCAACCGGTCACAGTCATCGCGCTGCACGAGATAGATCATCACCGCACGGTGACCTGCCTCGACCATATCACCGAGCTCGTCGAGATGTTTCGCACCGCGCGTCGTCGGACTGTCAGGAAATTCGGAAAGACCGGGCGTGCGGCTGAAATGTACGTTCTTGACTTCGACATAGGCACGGCCGCGCTCGGGATCGCTGAGGAGAATGTCGATGCGCGAGTTGCGCCCGTATTTCTGCTCGCGCGCACTGTGTTCATAGGTATGCAGGTCGGAAACGAGCCCCAGCCCGATGGCTTCTTCCGCAAGTCGGTTGGGCAGGCCGGTGTTGATGCCGACCATCGTTCCGTCGACCTCGACGATTTCCAGCATATGACGGTACTTCCGCGTCGGGCTGTCGTGTTCCGACATCCAGATGCGTGAACCGGGTGTCGTCAGCCCGCGCATCGAACCGGTATTGGGACAGGATCCGGTCATGGCCGTGCCATCAGCCAACAGGGCGTCGAAGAGAAAGCGCTTGTAGCGCTGCACGAGGGTCGCGGCCGTCAGCGGAGGATCGAAGATCAAGGCAGGTCCTGCAAAATGGTTCAGGCGCGGGCGCGCACGTAGGAGCCCGGCGCTTCCTCGAGCGAGTTCAGCGGACCGCCCGGCTTGCGGGGCGCAACGCGTCGCTTGTCGAGTTTCTCGATCCATTGGTGCCAATGCGGCCACCACGATCCCGGTGTTTCCTTGGCGGCCTTGAACCAATCGTCGAAGTCACCCTTGGGCGCGCCGCCGGTCCAGAACTGATACTTGCCCTTGTCCGGCGGGTTGACGACGCCTGCAATATGGCCCGAACCGGAGAGAACATAGGTGACCTTGCCGCCGAACGAAGCGCTGCCGAGGAATACAGAGCGTGGCGGCGCGATGTGGTCTTCCTTGGTCGCGAGATTGTAGATCGGGATCTTCACGTCGCCGAGTGACACCTGTTTGCCGGCAAGCACCATCTCGCCCTTCGAAAGCTTGTTATCGAGGTAGCAGTTGCGCAGGTAGAAGGAATGATTGGCCGCCGGCATCCGCGTCGAATCGGAGTTCCAGTAAAGCAGGTCGAAGGGCAGAGGCTCCTGGCCCTTGAGGTAGTTGTTGACGAAGTATGGCCAGATCAGCTCCGAAGCGCGCAGCATGTTGAAGGCGGTCGCCATCTTCGAGCCGTCGAGATAGCCGGTCACGCTCATGTTCTGTTCGATCTGGCTGATCTGGTCCTCGTCGACGAACACCTTGAGATCGCCCGCATGGGTGAAATCGACCTGCGTCGTGAACAGTGTCGCCGAGCGGATGCGGTCGTCGCCCTCGGCAGCGTGCAATGCCAGCGTTGCGGCAAGCAGGGTGCCGCCGACGCAATAGCCTATGGCATTGACTTCGCGCTCACCGGTCGCCTGCTCGACGATATCGAGCGCAAAGCCGATGCCTTCGCGGGCATAAGCTTCCCAGTCCTTGGTCGCGTGCCGTTCGTCCGGGTTCACCCAGGAGATGACAAAGACCGTGTGTCCCTGGTCGACCGCCCATTTGATGAAGGATTTCTGCGGGTTGAGATCAAGCACGTAGAACTTGTTGATCCAGGGTGGGCAGATCAGCAGCGGCCGCTTCAGCACGGTCTCCGTCGTCGCCTCGTATTGCAGCACCTGGCAGACGTCGCTCTGGGCAATGACTTTGCCCGGTGTCATCGCGATATTTTCGCCGATCGCAAACTTGCTGGTGTCCGTCTGCCGAAGCTTGAGGTCGCCGCGACCGGCGGCGATGTCCTCGGCAAACATCTGCATGCCCTTGACCAGGTTGGCGCCGCTCGAGGCAACGGTCTCGCGGTAGAGCTGCGGATTGGTGGTGACGAAGTTCGTCGGAGACAGCGCGCTCGAAACCTGCCTTACGTAGAAGGCAGCCTTGTGCTTCGTGTGGTCGTCGAGCCCCTCGGCGTCCTCGACCATGCGTTCGGCCCAGTCCGACGTTACGAAATAGGCCTGGCGAATGAAGTCGAAGAACGGGTTCTTCACCCAGTCCTCGTCGGCAAATCTCTTGTCGTTGCGCTGGAGGGCGGCAGGCGCGGCCGTCTCTTCGCCGGACATGCGGTGCAGCGTGCGCGACCAGATCTCAAAGAAGCTGCCCATCAGGTGAGTCTGCGCTTCGAGCGTGCGGCGAGGGTCGGAAAGCCAGTACTCCGAGACCTTGGACAGCGTCTTGACCATGTCGGTGACGGGCTCGGCGAAGGTATCGGACTTCTGGCCCGATTCCCGCGGCGCCAGCCAGGCGGAGGCCGCCTTGCCAAGCTGTTCCATGGCGCGGGCGAGGTTGACGGCGAGGCTTTCCGGATCCTTGACGATATAGGGTTCGACGGATTTGGGATCGAAGCCTGCGTAGCCGTCCTTGCCTTCCGCATTCCTCTCTGCTGTCACCCGGCGTCCTCCACAGCATCTTGTTTGTTTTGTATTTTTACATTCTGCCCGAAAATGATTACAAGGGCTAGCGCATCGTCGCGCCATCAAAATAGAGGTCGTCTCCAGTATGCTTGCCGTCGGAAAACAGCGTTCCATCACCTGGGTTGCCGGGATCGTTCTGCTAGGCACGCTTGCTGGCTGCAACAGCCAGGGGACCAACTTCGAGAATTATCCGTCGGTCTATGGCCAGAAGCCGGCCGCAACGGCGCAGATGACCAACGAAGAAGCGACCAATATGCAGGCGCGCCTGAGCTCGCTCGGTGCTGCGCGCAAGTCCGGCGCGATCTCCGAAGCGGAGTACCAGCGGCGCCTGAAGGAGATGCGCGCGCTCGCCGAACAACACGGCACGGACACGCTTAAAGAGATCCAGAATTAGCGCTTGCCTTTCCGGTGATTTGGACGCAAAGCGTTCAATGGCCGCATGGACGGCCGTTCACCACAGCGCACGGTTTCGCAAAGGCTTGAGCCGCTGGCGGGAGCGTGCGCCAAACGAGGTTTGGAGATGGAAGAGTTTCACAAAGTCCGGCGTTTGCCGCCCTATGTTTTCGAACAGGTCAACCGTTTGAAAGCAAGCGCGCGAGCGGCCGGTGCTGACATCATCGACCTCGGCATGGGCAATCCGGATCTACCCACACCACAGTCGATTGTCGACAAGCTCTGCGAGGCCGTTCAGGACCCGCGCACGCATCGTTATTCGTCGTCGAAGGGCATTCCCGGGCTGCGTCGTGCCCAGGCCGCCTATTACGCCCGCCGCTTCGGCGTCAAGCTCAACCCGGATACCCAGGTCGTCGCCACCCTTGGCTCGAAGGAGGGCTTCGCCAACATGGCGCAGGCGATCACCGCACCTGGCGACGTCATCCTGTGCCCGAACCCCACCTATCCGATCCACGCCTTCGGCTTCCTGATGGCCGGCGGCGTCATCCGCTCGATCTCGGTCGAGCCGGACGAAACCTTCTTCGGGCCGCTGGAACGCGCCGTTCGCCATTCCATCCCGAAGCCACTGGCGCTGATCCTCAACTATCCGTCGAACCCGACGGCGCAGGTAGCGACGTTGGACTTTTATAAGGACGTGATCGCCTTTGCGAAGAAGCACGACATCATCGTGCTGTCCGATCTCGCCTACTCGGAAATCTACTTCAACGACGCGCCGCCGCCGTCGGTGCTGGAAGTTCCGGGCGCGATCGACTGCACGGTCGAGTTCACTTCGATGTCGAAGACATTCTCGATGCCGGGCTGGCGCATGGGCTTTGCCGTCGGCAACGAGCGTCTGATCGCGGCACTGACGCGCGTGAAGTCCTACCTCGATTACGGCGCCTTCACGCCGATCCAGGTGGCCGCCACCCAGGCGCTGAACGGCGACGGCAGCGACATCGCCGAAGTGCGCAACATCTACAAGCGCCGCCGCGACGTGATGGTCGACAGCTTCGGCAAGGCCGGCTTCGAAGTGCCGCCGCCGGCAGCGACGATGTTTGCCTGGGCGAAGATCCCGGAGAAGTTCCGTCATCTCGGTTCGCTCGAATTCTCAAAACTCCTCGTCGAGAAGGCTGATGTTGCGGTCGCTCCCGGTATCGGCTTCGGCGAGCAGGGCGATGATTACGTTCGTCTCGCTCTGGTCGAAAACGAGCACCGCATCCGTCAAGCGGCGCGCAACATCAAGAAGTTCCTATCGACCGCCGACGAGACGATGCACAACGTCATCTCGCTGAACGCTCATAGGTAAGAAGTCGGGAGGCGTGTTTGACGCGCGCCTCCTTCCACACTGGCCCCGCTGTTCTCGCGGTGCGCCCTCTACATGTTAGGAAATGGCTATGGCAGATGCCCTCAAAATCGGCATTGCGGGCTTGGGTACCGTCGGTGCCTCGCTCGTGCGAATCCTCCAGGATCGTCACGAGATGCTTGCGACAACGTGCGGACGGGCAATCGAGACCACGGCCGTAACCGCGCGCGACCGCAACAGGGACCGTGGCGTCGACCTTTCGAAGACCGCCTGGTTCGACGACGCCATTTCGCTTGCGCGTGACGCCGATATCGACGTTTTCGTCGAGCTGATGGGCGGTTCCGGCGATCCGGCCTATTCGGCCGTCAAGGCGGCGCTGCAGCGCGGCATTCACGTGGTCACCGCCAACAAGGCGCTGCTGGCTGCTCATGGCATCGAACTCGCCAAGATCGCCGAGGAGAAGGGCGCGCTGCTCAACTACGAAGCGGCTGTTGCCGGCGGTATCCCCGTCATCAAGGCGCTGCGCGAATCCATGACGGGCAACACGATCTCGCGCGTCTACGGGATCATGAACGGCACCTGCAATTACATCCTGACGAAGATGGAGAAGGAACAGCTGTCCTTCGAAGCCTGCCTGAAGGAAGCCCAGCGCCTCGGTTACGCCGAAGCCGACCCGGCCTTCGACATCGAGGGTAACGACACGGCCCACAAGCTTTCGATCCTGACGAGCCTTGCCTTCGGAACGGCGATTGCTGCCGACGACATCTACCTTGAAGGCATCACCAACATCTCGATCGACGATATCCATGCGGCCGCCGATCTCGGCTACCGCATCAAGCTTCTCGGCGTCGCCCAGCGCACCGAAAGCGGCATCGAGCAGCGCGTCCATCCGACGATGGTGCCTTATGATTCCGTCATCGCTCAGGTCGATGGCGTGACCAATGCGGTTGCGATTGAATCCGATATTCTCGGCGAACTCCTGATGGTCGGCCCTGGTGCCGGCGGCAACGCGACGGCTTCGGCCGTGCTCGGCGATATCGCCGACATCGCCAAGAGCCGCCCGGGCGCCCAGCACGTTCCGGCCTTCGGCCGTCCGACCAATGCGCTGCTTCCCTACAAGCGTGCGCAGATCCAGAGCCACGAGGGCGGCTACTTCATCCGCCTGAAGGTCGTCGATCGCACCGGCGTCTTCGCCAGCATCGCGACCCGCATGGCCGACAACGGAATCTCGCTGGAATCGATCATGCAGCATTCCAAGCAGCTGATGGACACGGGCGAGCCGCAGACGATCATCCTGGTCACGCATGCGACATCGGAGCACTCCGTTCGCGATGCGATCAAGGCGATCAAGGGCGAGGGCTACCTCGTCGGCGAACCGCAGGTCATCCGCATCGAACGTCCGAAGGCAAACTGAGGGCGACAGGGCCCGAGACCATTCGGCATATCGGCACGCAGTGCAGCTTGCCGCCGATAGATTGGAAGCCTCGCCGCGCAAGCAAGCCGGCGAGGCTTCTTTCTTTATGCCTTGGGCGCCGATAGCAGCGCAGATCCCCGCAAAACGTGGATCTCTGTGTATGCCGTTCTGAAAACGGTCACGATTTCCAGGGTTATGCGCTAAGAGGAATCAAGCGCCAAGCGGGTGGACGAGCATGGAAGAATTGGTGGATCCGGTACAGCGGGCCTTTCTGAACGTCGAGCGGTCGGTCAGCGGACAGCGATGGGTGTCGCGCCTCGACCAGGCGGGTCAGAACCGGGCGCTCGCCATCAGCCAGGTCCACGGCTACTCCGACCTGCTCGGGCGCGTGCTTGCCGGCCGTGGCGTCGTGCTCGACGATGCCGCAAGTTTTCTTGATCCGACGCTTCGCTCGCTGATGCCGGACCCGGACAAACTGACCGATTGCCGCAAGGC
This sequence comes from Ensifer sp. NPDC090286, assembly GCF_044769565.1. Taxonomy (NCBI): domain Bacteria; kingdom Pseudomonadati; phylum Pseudomonadota; class Alphaproteobacteria; order Hyphomicrobiales; family Rhizobiaceae; genus Ensifer; species Ensifer sp. NPDC090286. The sequence continues at coordinate 552,703 of NZ_JBIVYF010000001.1, forward strand.
TGCAGAGCGACTGGCAACGGCCATCAAGCGCCGCGAAAAGACGGTGGTCTTCGGTGATTATGATGTCGATGGTGCCGCGTCTTCGGCGTTGATGGCGCGTTTCCTGCGCCATTTCGGCATCGATGCGGAAATCTACATTCCCGACCGGATTTTCGAAGGCTATGGCCCGAACCCGACGGCGATCGAGCAATTGATCGACAACGGCGCCGATCTCATCGTCACCGTCGACTGCGGCTCGACCAGCCATGAATCGCTTGCCGTTGCCGAGAAACGCGGCGTCGATGTCGTGGTCATCGACCACCATCAGGTCGGTGCGGCGCTGCCGCCTTGCCATGCGCTGGTCAATCCCAACCGTGAGGACGATCTCTCGGGGCAGGGGCACCTTTGCGCCGCCGGCGTCGTCTATCTGGTTCTCGTCAATACCTTGCGTGTCTTGCGCAACGCCGGCGACAGCCGCGTCGCTTCGTTCGACCTGCTGGCCCAACTCGATCTGGTGGCACTGGCAACCGTCTGTGACGTCGTGCCGCTCAAGGGGCTGAACCGCGCCTATGTGGTCAAGGGACTGATCGCAGCGCGCCATATGGGCAATGTCGGGCTTTCGGCGCTGCTGCGGAAAGCGGCGATCGGTGGCCCGGTCACGCCCTATCACCTGGGCTTTCTCGTCGGCCCGAGAATCAATGCCGGCGGACGCATTGGCGATGCGGCACTCGGCAGCCGGCTGCTGGCGATGGAAGACGCTGCCGAGGCGGAGAAGATCGCAGCCCAGCTCGATGAACTCAACCGCGAGCGGCAGGCGATGGAAGCCGTCATGCTGGCCGAGGCGGAGGCTGAGGTTCTGGCCGAATACGGCACGGGCGAGGGCGCTTCGGTGATCGTCACCGCGCGCGAAAACTGGCACCCGGGCATCGTCGGGCTGCTCGCAGCCCGCATCAAGGAAAAATTCCGCAGGCCGACCTTTGCTATCGCCTTTGACCCCAATGGACGTGGCACCGGCTCCGGCCGCTCGATCAACGGCTTCGACATGGGCAAGATGGTCCGCGCCGCCGTCGACGGTGGTCTGCTGGTAAAGGGCGGCGGCCATGCCATGGCGGCCGGCCTCACCGTCGAGCGCGCGAAACTCGGAAAGCTCCGGCAGTTCTTCGAGGAACGTGCGGAAGCCGCTGTGCGTGAGCTTGTCGCCATCCAGACGCTGAAGGTCGACGGCGCGCTTGCAGCATCCGGTGCGACGCTGGAACTGATCGACCTCCTGGAGCAGGCGGGCCCCTATGGCTCAGCCCACCCGCAGCCCGTCTTTGCCTTTCCGCAGCATCGCCTGCGCGACAGCCGCCAGGTCGGCGCCAACCACGTCAAGGTGACGCTGGAGGGCCAGGACGGCAGCCGTCTCGACGGGATAGCCTTCCGGGCGACCGAGACGCCGCTCGGCGACTTCCTGCTGTCGAGCCGCGGCGCGTCCATTCACGTCGCGGGCTCGGTCTCGGCAGATCTCTGGCAAGGCCAGCGTCGCGTGCAACTGCGCGTCACGGATGCCGCCAAGGCGCTGTAGCATCGCCACGCAGGACACGCTTGCCGCTGGCCAAGTTTAGAGGCTGGCGGCCCCTGGAGCAGGGATTGGCGCGTCAGTCCGATGCTAATGCAACTACCTTTGGAGTGATCAGTACCGTGAGCGAGACGCCATCTACCCGCCTCGTTGATCAGCGCATGCGAAACCGGATCATGGACGCAATGAGCTGGTTGGCGGAAGGCGCTGCGGCCGTGCAAAGGATGAGCGCGCAAGAGTAACTTTGAGATGTTTTATGATTGGGTGGATCACGATAACCCCATTTGGCCTGTGACGATGACACCTTCGGAGGTGGAAGCAGTCACCCGGGCACTTGGAGTCGTCAACGTTGCGGTTGCGGAACTGGAGGACATCCATGACGACAACTCCGTCATCGCCTCTGGCTGGCTTGAGCGCATCTCGCCTGTGGCCGGCGCGGCCCGCGACTTGATGCTCACTCGTGGCTCCTTTGATGAAGAGTTTGAAGAGCGCGAACCGAGCAATAGAGCTTTTGATGCTGTCTTGGGCGATTATCAGGGGCCGACTTCGGGCGAGAGCGGCGAACGACTATAGTCACGTCGTTTCGGATATCTTGGCACGCCCAACGGGAATCGAACCCGTGTTGCCGCCGTGAGAGGGCGGCGTCCTGACCGCTAGACGATGGGCGCACATGCGTTGCAGCTCGCTGCCAAATATTACGCTCGTTCAGCGCAAATCACGACAGGAAGATGAGCTGCAGCCCTGCGGAGAGCATTGCTTAATATTAGGAGTGTGGGGGAGAAATTCAACACAGTGGCACGCCCTAGGGGAGTCGAACCCCTCTTCCCAGAATGAAAATCTGGTGTCCTAACCGATAGACGAAGGGCGCACTCGCTGTGTGGGCGCCTTATAACCAGCGACTCTGGATACCGCAAGCGCCAATCTCAGGATTTTTGTGATTTTCCTGTTCAAAATACCAGGAAAGATTCATGCCGGCACAAGGCGGAAATGCGGGTGTCGAAACGCGCGTTAAATAGCTGTTCCAACGACAGAAAATCGATTTCGAATTGGAGGAGGAGATCAACACAGTGGCACGCCCTAGGGGAGTCGAACCCCTCTTCCCAGAATGAAAATCTGGTGTCCTAACCGATAGACGAAGGGCGCACTCGCTGTGTGGGCGCCTTATAGCCAGCGACTCTGGATACCGCAAGCGCCAATCTCAGTTTTTTTGTGCTTTTCCTGTTAAAATCGCCGAGAAAAATTCGGCGACTGAACGGCCGGAATCGGAGATGCGTTCGACGCAGAAAACCGCTGTTCCAACAACAAAAAATCGATTGTGATTTGGGGAGGGGGCAACACAGTGGCACGCCCTAGGGGAGTCGAACCCCTCTTCCCAGAATGAAAATCTGGTGTCCTAACCGATAGACGAAGGGCGCACTCGCTGTGTGGCCGCCTTATAGCCAGAGGATTTCAGAACCGCAAGCGGCAATTTTCATATTTCTGTAAAAATTCGACAGGCCTGAAGGATTGGAGGCTTCTCGTTGAAACCTCCATGGAAACAAGTGCTTGCCTTCAACCCTTGGCGCGCCGGCAGCGCCAGTTCCAATCCCGCTGTGCACCGATATCGATATGGACCGACTCCGTGTGGCAATAGGTGCCGACGCCGCCGCGGCCCGGGACGCTGCGCAGGAACTCGGCGAGATCCCACTTGCTGACGCCCTGAACCTGAATGTCAGCCGCCTCGCAACGGGTATGCAGCGACTGCTTGGCGCGGTTGACCTTGATCGGCCTCAAGCCCGACGTCACCATGACCTGCTTGCCGTAATGCGTTTCCACCTTCTTCAGCATCTGCATGAGCTCTGGCTTGAAGCAGCCGGCATCGACTTTTTCGGTCTGCAGAATCAACCCGCTCGGCGCCAGTCGGGCGAGACCCGAAAGCGAAGCGACCTGAACCGGTGCGCCGTCGTCGTCATCGCCGAGATGCTCTTCGTGCTCGTAGTTGTAGAGCGAGTTCAGTTTGACGCCCGGAAGCGTGTAGGCGAGGGAGGCCGTTTTCGGCTGGCTCGCATTGCTGGTGGTAATCGTCTTCTTTTCCGCCGGCGGAGCCGAGCGAAGTGCCACCTGCTGCGGTTTTTCCTTGCGCTTGCCGGCAAAAAGGGCCGCGAGCGTCCAGGTTTTCGACGTTTCGTTGTTATCGTCGGCTGGCGTGGCTTCTGCTGCCTGTTGCGCGGCCGCGACCTCAGTCGCTGCCGGTGCGGCTTCTGCATTGGCCACGGCCTGTGGCGTCGACGAGGTCTGGCCGCTGGCTGCAGCCTCGGCGCTCAGCGGCACCGGAACGGCAACGGGGAGGGTGGCGTCCTGCGCCGCGGACGGAGCATAGGCGGCGACGGCGGTGTCCATCACGACGTCGGTGGCCATGTTGGCGGCCCCCTGTTGCGGCGCGATAACCGGCAGCGGCTGTCGCTGGGTGCCGCTGAAAAGACTGTTGTTGGTTGCGTTCATGCCGGGTTGCCCGGCGGGGAGCGGAACAGTTCCCGTCGTCTGGGGCTGGCCGGTCGTCGTTGCCTGTGCGGCAGGCGCCTGGCCATAGATGCTGGATGAAGCGGCGCGCAGGCCGGTTCCCTGCATCGTCAGCGATTGCGGCTGTCCGGCATCCTGAGGAACTGCGGCATTGGCCGCTGTCTGTTGCGCCTGCGGATCGCTGCCGAGTGCGACCACCTGTCCGTCCTGGACCGTGGCGTCCGATTCTGCGGTTTGCGCCGGGGTTGCCTGCCCCTCGGCTTTCAGCGCGGTCGCGGCATCGTTTTCCCCGACCGCCGACATGCAGCCGCTCAAGGCCAGCAGCGAAACGGATAAAGCTGCAGCCCGCGCAATGGTGACGAGCACCGCGCTCTTCGTTTCCGGATGTTGCAACGTCCTATCCCCGCTCTCCGTGCATGACCGGCGAAGCCTCGCCTTGTCATGCATTAAGTCTCAGCTCCGAAACATCGCTCAGAACAAACAAACTCATGCTTCTCGCGGCGACCGGAATGAGCGCCACGGGAAAAGATCAGGCCAAGTACAAAAGGGGGTCGCCGCCACGAGACATCGCGGATAGGACCCGGCATCAACGTTTCGCGCGAAAAAGTACTCAACGATACGCGATTTGTAAACCGGCGCTAACCTTGAGCCCGCATGTTTCCAACATGCAAAGGCCCGGATAGACCGGGCCCTGGATCATTCATAGCTGCTGCTGATCGACGGCTCGGCCATGCTCGCCGGATTTCACCGACAGCACGGGGCCATCTTCGTTCGCGAGAATTGTGCGGAGCTTACCAGACGCCCGTATTGGCCATCGATGCCCAAGGTTCCTGCGGCGGACGGTTTTCGCCTTTCTGCAGGATCTCGATCGAAATGCCGTCGGGAGAGCGAACGAACGCCATGTGGCCATCGCGCGGCGGCCGGTTGATGGTCACGCCGTTTTCCATCAGGTGCTGGCAGAAGCCGTAGATGTCGTCGACTTCGTAGGCGAGGTGGCCGAAATTCCGTCCCCCGGTATAGTCTTCCGTATCCCAGTTGTAGGTGAGTTCGAGGCAGGGCGAGAGTTCGGCGCGGGCGCGATCGATGTCGCCGGGAGCGGCCAGAAACACCAGCGTGAACCGGCCCTTTTCATTTTCGTAGCGGCGGATTTCCGTCAGGCCGAAAATCTTGCCGTAGAAGTTCAAGGCCTCGTCCAGATTCTTGACGCGAACCATCGTGTGCAGATAGCGCATTGCAATGTCCCTGTTTTGCAGAAGATGGCGTATAGTGGTCCGTCAGCAAGCCAGAGGCAAGGCTGCGTCCCCATATTAGTTCTCGGCCAAAATATGCCGAGGGTCTTGCGTATCCGCGGCGGGACGATGTTATTCTGGTCAATAAGAATCAGTTAACCGTATCGGTAGTCGCGCGTAAACGAGGGGCTGGGAGAGAATGGCGGATAGGACATCTTCGAAAGACGTCATGCATGGTGACGACTTTGGCAGCGACGCTCTCGACCTCATCGAAATCACCGGCGTGATAAAGTGGTTCGACGTCGCGAAGGGCTTCGGCTTCATCGTTCCGGACAACGGCATGCAGGATGTGCTGGTGCACGTGACCTGCCTGCGCCGCGATGGCTACCAGACGGTTCTAGAGGGCGCGCGGGTCGTTGCGCTCATCCAGAAGCGGGACCGCGGTTATCAGGCGTTCCGTATCCTCTCGATGGACCAGTCGACGGCGGTGCATCCGTCGCAGCTGCCGCCGGTCCGCACCCACGTCCAGGTGACGCCGACGAGCGGGCTTGAGCGCGTCCTCGTCAAATGGTTCAACCGCACCAAGGGTTTTGGCTTCCTGACCCGCGGCGAGGGAACGGAAGACATCTTCGTGCACATGGAAACGCTCAGGCGTTTCGGTCTGACCGAGCTGCGGCCGGGCCAAGTCGTGCTCGTCCGGTTCGGCGATGGCGAAAAGGGCCTGATGGCCGCAGAGATCCATCCCGACGGCCCGTCGCCGACGAGCCGGTCGCACTGATGGTCGCGGTTCGAGACCTTTTCGGAAAAAGCGCCTTCCTGGCGCTTTTTTTGTTGCTTGCACTGACGGTATCGTCGTTTGCCGACGTTCAGTTCACCAAGGACAAGATGCGCCTGGTCAATGGCGACAAGGCGGTGCACGAGCTGACGGTCGAACTCGCCGTCGATCCGGCCCAGCGAGAGCAGGGCCTGATGTTTCGCACATCCATGGCGCCGGATCACGGCATGCTGTTCGATTTTGGCGAGACACGCCGCGTGATGATGTGGATGAAGAACACTCATCTGTCGCTCGACATGCTGTTCATCGACAACAAGGGCGTCGTTCGCACGATCCATGAAGGCGCTGTGCCTTTTTCCGAAGCAATCATTGATTCGAAAGAGCCGGTTGCTTTTGTGCTGGAACTCAATGCCGGCGCGGTGAAGCGGCTGAACATCCGTCCTGGAGACCGGCTGGAAGGCGCCCGAATTCCGCCTTCGCAGCCGTAGGCGCCGGGGCCACGTCGCGGCCGTCCTTGTCCTTCCCCGTTCAGTTCCTAAATTATGTCTCTGAACCCCACGGGTTTCATGGTTGAGATCGTGAAGCCTTTCGGGCAGACTGCGTGTTAACGAGTTACTAATATTCTTCTGGCGACAACAGGAGGCATCCGTGATGTTCCGGAGTGTGCTTGTTGCAATCGTAGCGACCTGCGCCGTTGCGCAAACCGCGATGGCAGCGGATCTGGCGGCCGATCTGAGCCAGCCACCGGCACCGGTCGTGCAGCCAACGCCGGGATTCGTCTGGACCGGCGGCTATGTCGGCCTACAGGGCGGCGGCGGATGGCTCAACGGAGATTTCAGTGCGCCTGGCGGCAGCGCTTCGGAAGATTTCAATGGTGGGTTGCTCGGCGCCTTCGCCGGTTTCAACTTTCAGCAGGGCGACTGGGTTTACGGCATCGAGGGTGACGTCAACTACAATTGGAACGACAAGACGTTCGATGTCGGCGGAACCTCGACCGAGGTCGGTACCGACGTTTCGGGCGCAGTTCGCGGCCGCGTCGGGTACTTGTTGAATGACAAGGCGCTGCTCTATGGCGCTGGCGGCTGGGCGGTGACCCGCGGCTTCGTCGATGTGCCCGGCGCATCGAAGGAAAAGGAAACCTTCAACGGATGGACGATCGGTGCCGGGGTCGACTATTCGTTCACGGACAGCGTCTTCGGCCGCGCCGAGTACCGCTACAACGACTATGGCGACAAGGACTTCGGCGGCGTCAATGTCGATCTCGACCAGCACCAGTTCACTGTCGGTGTCGGCGTAAAGTTCTGACCAGCAACCATTGACGTCATGGAGCGCCGGCGCGGTGCCGGGCGCTCCATGATGCCTTTCGACTACGGGCCCCCGCGGGCACGCCGGGCAATTTCGGCCCGGTCGTCTTCCGCAGTGAGATCGAGGACGATGCGGCTGCCGTCTCTGATTGGGCATTGCAGGGCCTTTCGCGATTCGGGCAGAAGGGTGATTCGCCCCGCGGTTTCGAGCTTTGTCAGTCTTGCGCGTGAGAGCGCGAGTTCCGCCGATAGCAGGCGGTCGACGCGCAGGCTGCTCGCGTGGCGCGCGACAACGACGATCTCAAGCCATGCGCTATCTACGGTCCCGCTCAACACGCGCCGTTCCACGTTGGAATCGGCCAGATCCTCGATCCGGTCCGTGCATTGGCGAAGACCCTCGATGTCGAACGCCACCTGGCGGATCCAGGCGGGATCGTTGCTTTGTAGCGCTGCGAGCGCGTCCGGCGCGACGCTTATGACCGTCCGCCGTTCGAAGATCGGGCGGTTCCAGGTGTCTTCGCAAACGGCGCAGCGATAGATCAGCCAGGCGTCGAGCCGCCGTCCGTTGGCGTTCAGCCGCGTCTTGCCGCTGCAGACGAAGGGGCGTCGGCCGCCGCAGCGGCTGCAGGCAAGCCAGGGGCGGGGTGCGGTTTGGGGTTCGATGGTCCACTGGACCGTCAATGTATGAGACATGTCGTCTGGTTCTTCCAATTGGAAGTCCATCGAGACGACGGTTTGAGTACCCGTTCCGGGGACGCGGTCTGGCAGTTGTTGGGCGTGATGGTTCCGCCTGACGAAGGTACGTCGGGCTTGAGATCGGCAATGCCATTCCGGTCTCGAACCGCCACCTCAACGAACGCATAAAAGTTCAATCCGACAGCGGGAGCGCTATCGGGCGTGCGGGGTGAAACTAGCGAGACCGGATTTTACAAAGGCAAAGCGAAACTCCAGGAGAGACAGCGCCATGGTGGCTGCGTGTGCGTCCTACACGCTTGCGCGCATGCCGAAAAGTGCAACAAAGACACAGGTTCGCGCCAAGGTGGCGCGCTAGGCAAAATTTGGCCACAAGCGAATTCGGCGCATTGCGCTAAAATAAGCCTTATACCTCCAATCTGAAGCGGATCGGAAATGCTTGGATCCGCTTCTCTTTTTTGAAGGCGGCTTGCGGCGAAGCCCCGCCTGATTAGCTGGCGCGGTGAAGGCTCGCAGCAGGCGGTTCCGAAACCGCAGGTTCCGCATCGGACGCGACACGGTTGCGCCCGTCTCGCTTGGCAGCATAGAGCGCGGCATCCGCCCTGTTGAACAATGCCTCCCAGGAACGCTCCGCGCCGCTGGCGGTAGCAAGCCCGATGCTGATGCTGACCGCAACGGTTTGCCCGCTGCTTGCGACCTGCAGTTCCTCCACGGTGCGGCGCAACCTCTCGGCGATTGCAAATGCCTGTGTCTCGCTTGTCCGCGGGAGATAGAGCCCGAATTCCTCACCCCCGAGACGCGCGAAGCTGTCGCCTCGACGCAGATTTTTCCGGACCAGATCGGCGAAGGCGACGAGCACCTGATCGCCCGTATGGTGACCGTAGCGGTCGTTGATGCGTTTGAAATGATCGAGGTCCATCACGATCAGGCAGTCGCCCTGCCAACTCGCCTGAGGCAGTTGCGCCAGAAACCATCGCCGGTTACCGACGCCGGTCAACGCATCGGTATCCGCAGATCGGCGCAACTCCGCTTCCGCCCGCTCCTTGACGAGCACGAGCGCGAAGAGCGCGATGGCGAAGTGGCAGATGATCGAGAGAAAGAAGGCGTAGGTTGTGGTAATCGGCACGATGCCGGGCTTGAGGAGGCCGATGACCACCGCAAGACAAAGGCTGGCCCCGACGGCCATGGCGGCCGCCAGCATGGCGCGCGCCGGCAGCGGCTCCTTCGAGCGGTCGGCGATGACGGCAGCAGCCGAAGCCGCGAGGAAAAGAAAGGCGACGGCGTTGAAGACGCTGGCCCTGACGACGTTGACCATGTGGAAATGCGTGGCGAGACCGACGAGCGCGCCGGCAAGCGGCACAAGAAGCGCCAGCCAGTCGGGCAGCCGGCGCCGGCCGCCGCTGAGGCGCCTCACGCCGATCCAGAATAGAGCGTATCCGCTGATCCCGAGCGTGAAGCTGGAGAGCCGCCACAGAGTGGGCGGCAGCAGCTTTTGCTCGCCATAGCCCGCAAGCGTCGAGGCGAGCGCCAGGAAGAGGAAGCCGCTCGCCAGAATGCCAAGCCCTTGGGCCCGTGGCGATTGCCAACGCGCATAGAGGAAGCAGAAGGCGCCGATCAGGAACGACGACTTGTGAAGCAACAGAACGGTGGCAAGGTCGAGTTGGGCAGTCATTGGATCGCTCGGGCGGGCTTGGGAGGCGGGCAGGGCTGGAAAGCGCGCCGGTCCGCTCTATCCACAATGGATTGAGCGATTCCTAAATTCGTATGGCAAATAGGCATTCTTGTCCCAATTCGGGACAACTCGATCGATTGCCAACGCAATCGAGCGATCTTACGGCGATGTTTAGCCTGCAGATCACGAACAGATTGAAAAAAAGGGGAAAGTGACGCTTCCGTCTCGATGAATGGTCGGAGTGGAGAGATTCGAACTCCCGACCCTCTGGTCCCAAACCAGATGCGCTACCAGACTGCGCTACACTCCGTGCCAACGGCGCCGGAGATACACGCTTCGTAGCAGGGCTGCAACAGCAAAGTTTCCCAAAGCCACATCTACGATTGGGACAAACGCATAAGTTCGCGCATCTCCTACCGGAAAGCCAAATTTATCCGGCCAAAAGTCATTCCGTTTTAAATCATTCTGCGTTATGGGAAGACGGAATGCTGGCGCCCGTGAACGTTGCCAGCGAAAGTATGGAGCCGTTCGAAACCATGTCCGCAAAGATCTATCGTCCAGCAAAGACCGCCATGCAGTCTGGCAAGGCCAAGACGAATCTGTGGGTGCTGGAGTTCGATCAGGAAAAGCCGCGCACCATCGACCCGATCATGGGCTACACCAGCTCCGGCGACATGAAGCAGCAGCTGCGACTGACGTTCGAAAACGCCGAGCAGGCAATCGCATACGCCGAGCGCAACGGCATCGAATACCGCGTGATCGCGCCGAAGGAAGCGACCCGCAAGAGCGTGTCCTATCCGGACAACTTCCGTTTCAACCGGATGCAGCCCTGGACCCACTAAGGTCCTTCAGCCGCATCCGACGGGCAAAGCCCGGGACGGCCCCTTAGCTCAGTTGGATAGAGCACCTGCCTTCTAAGCAGGTTGTCGCAGGTTCGAATCCTGCAGGGGTCGCCAATAATTTCAAGCGCTTAGCTGGTGCGTTGGTCGGCTAAAGAACGACGGTTACGGTTCTCTCGCTACCGTTTACAGAACTCATTACGTGGTGATCTGCGAGACAGCACCATCGCTGGCTTATCATCTCGCAATCGACATCTCGTCCCCCACGAGCGGAAGATTTCCGGCACGCCAGCACGGACGGATAGGCCCGCCGATTCACGCCCTAACGCTCAGCAGAACGCTAAGCTCGTTTCCGGAAGCAGGAAAGAAGAGCGGTAACCGGCTTGAACAAGAGCCTATGGCCCTTGGTGTACATGCGGCCGGGCCGATGGATGGTCAGCGCATAGAGATACGAGCGCTTCCCCTGCAGGTAGGACCGGAATTTCTGCACGACCTGACGCCGTGCATCGTTCTGTCGAGACCGCTTTGCGTCCGTGAGGCTGAGGTGTTGTGTGACCAGGCTTTCTTCGCAGCCAACGATTAGCCCGCTTTCCAAGGCAAAGCGAATGGCCCATTCGCGATCGACGGCCCTGCGGAAATTCTCGTCGAAGGCGAACTTGTTCAAGGTCGAAACGCGGGTGAGCATAGTGCAGGTGCCGACCCTGCCGTCGCCGGGGAGGGGATCGTCGCAGAGGAGATGGAGCGCGACCGCATCGCCACCCACCGGCCGCGCGGTGCCCATGGCGCTGAGGCTCCTCGTCTTGCCGTTGGAGATCACGCGCCTCGTGCAATAGACCGAGATAGGCGCCGTATGCCGTTCCTCCGCCGCAAGCAGCTTTGCGACCTGAACCCTTAGCCGTTCGGGAGCGTTTTCGTCGTCCGAATCGAGGAACGCCAGGATTTCGCCGGTCGCTTCGCGCGCGAGCGTGTTGCGCGCGCCAGCGTTCCCCTTGTTGATATCGTGACTTACCAGCCTTACCCGCGGATCCTGCTGGCTGACGGATTGGACGATGGCAGCGGAGCGATCGGTAGAGACATCGTCGCAGACCAGGATCTCCAAATCATCCCAGTCGAGTTGTCGGGCAGACAAGAGCGTCCGCTCGATCGTCTCTTCGGCATTGTAGCAACATATCGCAAGTGTTACGCGCATCGATGCCTGTTCCTGTTGCGACCTGTGCTGTTCGGTGACGGTTCCGCCATTGCCGGCATGTTTCCGGATGAAGACTAATTCTGCTTGTGCGCTTTGACGGACGAGCCGACCATGCGCACCGGAACGGCATTGGGCTCCAGATATGAGCTGTCCGAGCGCACGAAGAGGACGTCGACGAGGCGATTGTGCGAACGATGGGGGATGACATCGGCGACTTCGAAGCCTTGCTCTGCCATGTACGCGACAAGTTCCGAAAACCGATAGCTACCTTCAAACCGGCGACGAAGGCTCGCCTCTGTGAAGACGAATTGCGTTTCCCGAAGCGTTTTTTCTGCTCCCTTGAGAACATCAAGGTCAAAGCCTTCGGTGTCCACCTTCAATCCGAATGGACCTTTGTAGCCCTTGTTTTCCAGAAGTTCGTCCAGCGGCGAAATCTGTATCTCGACCGTCTTTTCCGGCTGCCGCTTCCAGTCCCTGCGCTTCATCAGGCTCGAGGAGGGACCTTCCAGGGAAAGGGTTGCTACGCCCTTGGCAGAGCCTGCGCCCGATTGGATGTAGTCGAAGTTCAGGCCCCTTACGCTGTCGGCGGCCTTCTCCATCGTATCCGGCTGGGGATCGATCAGGACGAACTTCTTGTCCTTGAACAGTTCGTAGAACACCGGGCTGCCCTGATAGACGCCGACATCGATGAACGTATTGATATCAAAACCGTAGCGCTTCAGGTACGCAGCAGAGTAACGTTCCTCGGAAACATGGAAACCTTGTCTCGTCAGCATCGAGGCGGCTGAGCGAAGCACCCGATTGAACAGCTTTCCCTTGGTCATAGTCCCCTCGGCAATTACAATTTTCTCCAGACGAAATGTCTGGCCAGGTTAACGTAGTGCTGGTGCTCAGATTTTCAGGCAGTTGTCCGGCATGTAGAACACGGACGTTCGCCACGGACGGCCGTTGACCGGTCCGAAGCCGTCGAAGTCGAGACGGCGATAGCCGTTGTTGATCAGCAGGTCGTATCCTTCCTGATACCGCTCGCGCTCACTGTTGTCCCAGATGATTGCGGAGGGCCTCTGCTTCAGGTTCATCGTCGCCTTGGCGCAATTCACACGATCGCGGCCGTCGATGACTACAACGTCGAAGGCGGTATCCTGGTGGCGCGTGACCTCGGTGGAGTAGTCGCCCCCTTCTACCAATTCGCGGTAGTTGTAGGTTACGTTGGCCGGCGATTGCTTGGAGATCAACTCGAACCAGTCGCGGTCATGTTCGACGCTGACCACCGACTTTGCCTTGCGGCTCCACCAAAGCGTGGAATTGCCGCTTCCGTATTCGAAAACGCTTAAATCTGTCAGCTGCCGGGTGCTGAGAAAATGCAACATCGGGTAGGTGTACCAGGGGCATGGTTCACCGTCGGCGGTCATCGGCTTGTGCTGTTTTGCACTTTCCAACCAACCCATCTGCCTCGCGCTTTCGACGAACTTCGGGAAGAAGTCGCGCGGGATATCCGGAGTCTCCCAAAGAAGCAGGTCGAGTTTCTGCTCGATCTTTGGAATGCGGCCGATGAGCTTTGTCGCTTTTACGAAGTTCTTCATCGCGCCCAGCATGATAGTCTCCCTCAGTTTCGGACATGCTTAATGGCTTATATGTTTTGTTAGCGCAAGCGATTGAAACGCGGTTCTGGCAAGCATCGAAGTCCGTCACCGAGCAGCCTAATCGCCGATTTCGCACGCGCAATGCGTGCCTTGGTCGGCTTACCGAGGCGCTGGACGTTACGGCAGTGCCGCTACCAATCCGAAAAATCAGATAAAAAAACGGGCCGGCGGATGGTTTCCGACCGGCCCGTTCCGGCAAAAGGCGGAAAGGGGAACGTCTCTGCGCGGGGCTGCAGCGCCGCGCGTAGGGAGATCGATACGGTCCGATAATGCCCGAAAGGCAGTATTGGAATTGACATTTCCCGCTTGAAATTTGACATTTCCCGCATGCCTTCCGATGGACGCCTACAATCTGTGATCGAAGTTTCCGTCGTCATCCTGCCGGAGTCGTCGATCATGTCGCTTGCCTCCGTGTTGGACCCGATGCGCGCTGCAAACCGCATCTCGGGCCGCGAGGTGTTTCGCTGGCGGCTGCTTTCGGCCGATGGCAAGCCGGTGGTATTGACCTGCGGTGTGCCGATCGCGGTCGAGGGAATGCTGCACCCGCCGCTTGCCGGCGACGCGCTGCTGGTGATCGGCGGCTTCAACCTTGATCGTCACGCCAGCAAGAAATTCATCGGCGCGTTGCAGGAGTGCTCACGGCACTTCGACATTGTCGCCGGCATCGAATCAGGCTGCTGGCTGCTCGGCCGCAGTGGTCTGCTCAATGGCCGCAAGGCGACGGCGCACTGGGAGGAGCTCGAGGATTTCAGCCAGGCCTTTCCCGAGCTGGCCGTGCTTGGCGACCGTTTCGTCGTCGACGGCAAGTTCTGGACCTCGGGCGGCGCTTCGCCGACCTTCGACATGATGCTGCACTGGATCACGCAGCGGCTGGGGTCTGCCCTGGCGCTCGATGTCGCCAGCATCTTCGTCTACGACCAAACGCACAATGCAGCCGACGTGCAGCCCTATGTTTCTCTCGGGCGGATCGAGACGCGCGACCCGAAGCTCGCCGAGGCTATCCGCCTGATGGAGCGCACGCTGGAGCGTCCCTTGACGATCGCGGCACTGACGAAACGACTGTCGATCTCGCAGCGCAAGCTGGAGTTGCTGTTTGCGCGAGGATTATCGACGAGCCCCGGCGCCTATTATCTTCGCCTGCGTCTTCAGTTCGCCCATCGACTGGTGCGAGACTCTGCTACCCCGATCCGAGAGATCGCGCTTCGTTGCGGTTTCGACAGCCTGTCCGCCTTTTCGCGCGCCTATAGCCGTGAGTATGGAATGAGTCCGCTGAAGATGCGACTGGCCCGCAGAGGAGCGGAGGCATAGGCAGCGCATCCCGTTAGAGGCCATTGACAATTTAGGGCCGCATCGGTCTCGTCGTGCAATGAGAAAGAGAGGGGCTCCGCATGTTTCACTGGTCGCCAATCCGCTTGAGAGAAGGCAGCATCGTCGAGCCCGGCAATTTCGGGCGCATGATCAGGCGCTACCGGCCAGATCAATTTGGCGACGGCTGGCGGTTGGCCCGGGAACTGCTCTTCGAGCAGGCCCGCGAGGCCTACGCTCCCAAAGCTCCCTCGCGGCTGAATGCCTGCTTCATGTGTCCGACCTATGATGACGCCATGCGATATCAGGCGGCCTACGATCCTCACCTTCTACAAGTGCTTCACGAGGTGGAGATTGTTGAACTCGGTGCGTCGCAACATGCCGGTGCGCTGATCCTGCTGGATGAGAACCAGAACATGTCCTTCCTGGATTCCTATCGCCGTCAGGCGCGCGACTATTGGGAGGGCAGGGGCGAGGGGGATCGCGAACTGCTTACGGCGTCGTCGATCCGGGTTGTTCGGGTGTTTTGACCCATTCGTCTTCCGACCGCATCATTGACGTTCTTATGCATGGCGTGTGACGCGATTTGGCGGCCAGGCGCCGGTGGGCTGAGCCGGCCGGGTGCAGTGGCGGGGCAACCAGACGCTAATGAACCGTTTGCGGCGGCTCATCGGTAAAGGCCTGGATGCCGTCGCGCTGCACCGTGGCGATAAACTCCTCGAAAGCTTCCCTGTCGGTCGGGAAGGGTTCCTCCCATGTCGTCGAGAAGCCCTCCTCGTCGATGACCTCGAGGGTCCAGTCGCGATTCGTGCCTGCCTCCCGGTAGATCCGCAATTCCACGACGACGCCGTCGTCACTGAATTGGCCGGAAAATTCCGAAAACTCGTAGTTCTGTTCTTCGTCAGTCATTTCCGAAGTGTAACACGCTTGCTTGAGGACGTCCTGCTATGTTCGGCCTCGACTATGCTGCTCGCAGCTTCAGCCGGGCATACAGGCACATCCAATCGTCTCCACGAAGGTTTGGACCGGAACGCGCCTGTTACCTTGGTGAATGGTCTTGCCGTTACCGGCAGCGGGCCTCGTAGCGGCGGCCATAGCGGTCGCGATAGATGCAATAGCCCTGGCGCTCCTGGGAGCGTCCGATCAGGTTGCCGATAACGCCACCGGCGACCGCGCCGATTGCCGCGCCGCCCCAGCTGTCGCTGACCGCCCCGCCGATGATCGCACCGGTGCCGGCGCCGATCGCCGTGCCTTTCTCGGTCTGCGTGCAGGAAGCAAGCGTACCAATCATCAAAACCGCAATGACAAGCTTTCTCATGCCTTCACCCCTTTGCTCGATACCAAACTGGGCAGTTCACCGCTTTGCATCCTCAGCGAGAGCCCCAGCATCTACTCAACGCGACGAATTGTCGATAGCACGGAATGCAACACGCGAAAGATGGGGCGCGGTGCGCACCGAAAGTTGGAGCCAATACGCGCACATGATGATGAAACTCAGCGTAAAAAAAACGCTGACAAATAACCAATTTCATTGGGGTTTTCGTGGTGAGCGCGCAGGGATTCGAACCCTGGACCTACTGATTAAAAGTCAGTTGCTCTACCGGCTGAGCTACGCGCTCCCTGGCCGCGGCGGTGAAGCCCGGCGGAAGTGGGCGGACATATGCACGCGTGTTTCCCCCCGGTCAACCGAAAAATTGCGGGTTTTGTGAAGAAACGGTGCATGGCGCAATGATCGCCAAAAGGTGATTGGTATCATCATGATCCTGCGGCTAAGGAATGGCCCAAATGCCGCGTGCCGGAGTTCTTGCCGTTGTCGATCGCCGATATTTCCATCTGGACCGCCGTCCTTGCCGGCGCCCTTTCGTTCCTTTCTCCCTGCGTTCTGCCGCTCGTACCGCCCTATCTCTGCTATATGGCCGGCGTCTCGGTCGATCAGTTCCGCAGCGGCGACGCGGCGACCATCGGCAGCACGAGACGCGCTGTCTTGCCGGCAGCACTGTTGTTCACGCTCGGTTTTGCCACTGTCTTCGTGGCGCTCGGGGCGGGGGCCTCGTCGATCGGCATGGTGCTTCGACAGCACATGGACCTGCTGTCGCGCATCGGCGGCGTGATCATCATCATCATGGGCCTGCATTTCCTTGGCGTGTTCAAGATCGGGCTGCTCGCGCGCGAAGCCCGTTTCCAGGGCGGCGGCAAGCCGGCGACGCTCTCGGGCGCCTACATCATGGGGCTGGCCTTTGCCTTCGGCTGGACGCCCTGCATCGGCCCGGTCCTTGGCACGATCCTTGGCGTCGCTGCCGCACGTGACACCGTTTCCGACGGTGCGCTGCTGCTGGCGATCTATTCGCTGGGCCTCGCCGTGCCTTTCTGGATCGCTGCTGCGTTTTCCGGCTCCTTCATGCGCTTCCTCTTCCGCTTCCGACGCCATCTCGGCCTGGTCGAGAAGCTCATGGGCGGCCTCCTGGTGCTGGCAGGCCTTGCTTTTCTCTTCGGCTTCATCAGTTCCGTCGCCATCTGGTTCCAGACGACCTTCCCGATCCTGATGAAAATCGGTTAGGGCATACCCTCGTATTTTAGAATCACTTTTCGGCCGGACCGGCCTAATCGTCAGGGCGCTTGATGCGCTAGGCGTGCGGGCGTTGGCGCGGGAAGGTGAAGGATGCGGGGGACAAGATGACGGAAATCGCGGGCCTGGTGCTGCCGTTCTTCGGCCTGATCTTCCTCGGTTATCTGACGGCGCGCTTTGTCCACCATCCGGGCGAGGCGATGGGTTGGCTGAACACCTTCATCATCTACCTCGCCCTGCCGGCGCTGTTCTTCAAGCTCGTCTCGCGCACGCCGATCGAACAGCTGGCGCGCGCCGACTTCATCCTCACCACCGTCGGGGCGACCTACACCGTCTTCTCGCTGATTTTTCTCATCGGCGTTTATGTCAGGCGCAACTCCATAGCCGAGGCGACGATCCAGGGCTTTGGCGCTGCCTATGGCAATATCGGCTATATGGGGCCCGGCCTTGCGCTTCTCGCCTTGGGCGATGCCGCCGCTGTGCCGGTGGCGCTGATCTTCAGCTTCGAGAATGCCGCGCATTTCGCGGTCGCACCGGCGATGATGGCGATATCAGGCGGCCGGCAGGAAAAGCCGCTGGTGCTTGCAGCCAGCGTTGCACGCAAGATCATCCTGCACCCGTTTATTCTCGCCACACTTGCCGGCGTGGTTGCAGCCTTCTTCGCGGTACAGCCGCCGGTGCCGGTGCAAAGATTGATCGACTATCTCGCGCAGTGTGCGGCACCCTGCGCGCTCTTTGCTATGGGGGTGACGCTGGCGCTGCGCCCGATCAAGCGCATTCCCGTCGAGATCGGCTACATCGTCCCGGCCAAGCTGCTCTTGCACCCGCTGGTCATGTTCACGGCGATGAGCCTGACGGGGAATTATGATCCGATCTGGGTGCAGACGGCCGTATTGCTCGCAGCCCTTCCGACGGCGACGAACGTCTTCGTCATCGGCCATCAATATGGCGTGTGGCAGGAGCGGGCCTCCGCGACGATCCTCATCACCACGACGCTTTCGGTCGCGACCGTCACCGGCCTGCTTTACCTGATCCGCTCAGGCGCTCTTCCGCCCGATCTTTTCCCGTAAGCCTTCCTTGAAGGCATTGAGCGCGCTGCCGGGGTGGACGCCTTCGCGCATCAGGAGGCTGCGCAGGGGCCCGACGGCGGAAAGCACATGCAGTCCGAGCGCGCGAAGCGCCTGCACCGGCAGGAAGCCGGAAAGTAGCGAGCGGTTGAGGAGATCCACGCTCGCCGTACGGCTGATGATATCCGGCCGGCGGCGGCTGTCGAAGCGGTCACCGATATCGCCGGCAAGCGGCTCGCCGCCGGATGCACCGATGATATCGACGAGCGTCATCACATCGCGAAGGCTGAGATTGAGCCCTTGCGCGCCGATCGGCGGGAAGGCGTGCGCTGCTTCGCCAAGAAGCACGACGCGGCCCTTGCCGAAGCGCTGGGCGGTCATGCCCGAAAGCGGGAAGGATTGCGGCGCGCCTTCGACCGTTGCCTTGCCGAGGATCGACTGCATCCGGTCTTCAACGGCGCGAGAGAGTGCCCCAAGGTCGAGCGTCAGCGTTTGCGCCGCATCTTCGGGCTTGCGCACCCAGACCAGGCTGGAGCGGTTGCCCGGCAGGGGCACTTGCGTGAAGGGGCCGCTTTCGGTGTGGAACTCGGTCGAGATGTTCTGGTGCGGCAGCTCGTGCGCAAAGTTCAAGACGACCGCCGTCTGCGGATAGGACCAGGTGCTGACGGAGATCTTCGCCGCTTCGCGCACCGGCGACCGACGGCCATCGGCGCCGACGAGCAGATGCGCGCTGCATTGGCTGCCGTTTGCAAGCTCGATCGTTGCGACCGTGTCCGAAAGTTCAAAGCCGATCGCCGACGTGGTGATGCGGGTCAGCGTCGGGATCTCTTCGGCGCGGTGGCGGAGAATATCGATGAAAGGGGCATTCGGAATATTGTAGCCGAAGGCGTCGAGCCCGACTTCGGAAGCGCGGAAATTGACTGGCGGCGCGCGCAACAAACGGTTGGTGCCGTCGAGGATGCGCATGGTCGAAAGCGGCGCGGTCAGCGGCTCGACCTTTTCCCAAAGATTGAGCGTCTTCAGATATTCGATCGATTGGTCCATCAGCGCCGTCGTGCGTCCGTCGGCAACCGCCGGCTCCGGTCCGATCAAGGCCACGCGGTAGCCAGCATCCGCAAGCGCGATGGCCGCGAGCGATCCGGCAAGGCCCGCACCGATAATGGCGATGTCGAAGTGGTCCATGATGCAAAAGCCCTTTCGCGCAAGCTGTGAGGCGTCTTGGCCCAGCCTCGATCATACCTCTAGTCGTCGGCGCATGCGAAATAAATGGGTAGAATCAGCGCAGAAGCAATTTGCAGGTGTCCACAGGACAATGGGGCGAGGGGAGGCTGTAATACTTGAATTTTAGTGGCGATGCGTTGCAAAGGGTGCATATTACGGGCAACGCGCCGCACAGCGGTCGAGGCGGGTCAAGGCCCGCACGGGGAAAACAGCAGGGGTGGGCGGCGTCCGCAGATGAAGTTCTTTAACTACAGACGAGTTCCCTACGCCGAGATTCGCGCCTTCTCCGTGCATATCTTGACCGCATCGGGATCGTTTCTCGCCTTCCTGGGTGTCGTGGCTGCGGCCGAGCACCGTTTCGTTGACATGTTCTGGTGGCTGGGGCTGGCGCTGCTGGTTGATGGCATCGACGGGCCGATCGCCCGCAAGGTGCGTGTCAAGGAAGTGCTGCCCAACTGGTCGGGCGACACGCTCGACAACGTCATCGACTACGTGACCTATGTGCTGCTGCCGGCCTTTGCGCTCTACCAGAGCGGCATGATCGGCGAGCCCTGGTCGTTCGTCGCGGCCGGCGCGATCGTGGTATCGAGCGCGATCTACTATGCCGACATGGGCATGAAGACGGACGAATACTTCTTCTCCGGCTTCCCCGTCGTCTGGAACATGGTCGTCTTCACGCTGTTCGTCATCCAGGCGAGCGAGTTGACGGCGTCGATCGTCGTCTTCGTGTCGGTGGTCCTGACCTTCCTGCCGATCAACTTCCTTCATCCGGTCCGCGTCCAGCGCCTGCGACCGCTGAACCTCGGCATCTTCCTTCTGTGGTCGGCGCTCGGCATCTATGCGCTGCTCCTGCATTTTGCGACGCCGGCATGGGTTGTCACCGGTTTCGTTGTCACAGGCATCTATCTCTACGTGATTGGCTTCGTGCTGCAGATTTTCCCAAGTCTCGGCCGGAAATAGGAGCAGGCAATGGCACAGGCGATTGTGGTACGCGAACTCGGAGGACCGGAGGTCCTGAAGCTCGAAGGCGTGACACTCTCGCCGCCCGGGCCGGGGGAGGTGCAGATCCGGCAGGTGGCCGTCGGGCTGAATTTCATCGACGTCTACTTCCGCACCGGCCTCTACAAGTCGGCTTTGCCCTTCGTGCCGGGCAAGGAAGGCGCCGGTATCGTCACTGCGGTTGGCGACGGCGTCAGCCTGTTCTCCGTCGGTGACCGCGTCGCCTATGCCTCGGCCGATGGCGCCTATGCGAGCGAACGCAATGTCGATGCCGCGCAATTGGTGAAGGTGCCTGACGGCATCAGCCTCGAGACCGCGGCTGCGATGATGCTGAAAGGCATGACGGCGCAATATCTGCTCAACCAGACCTATCAGGTCGGACCGGGCACGACGATCCTCTTCCATGCGGCAGCCGGCGGCGTCGGGCTGATTGCCGGCCAGTGGGCGAAGGCGCTTGGCGCGACGGTCATTGGTACCGCGGGCTCGCAGGACAAGATCGATCTGGCGCTGGCGCATGGCTACGACCACGTGATCAACTACCGCACCGACAATTTCGTGGCCCGGGTCAAGGAATTGACCGACGGCCGCGGCGTTGATGTCGTCTACGATTCCGTCGGGCGCGACACCTATCCGGCGTCGCTGGATTGCATCAAGCCGCGCGGCCTCTGGGTCAGCTTCGGCAATTCGTCCGGTCCGGTGGACGCTTTCAGCATCGGCATCCTGGCTCAAAAGGGCTCGCTTTTTGCGACGCGTCCGACACTCTTTGGTTACGTTGCCACGCGGCCTGCGCTGGAAGCGTGTGCAAATTCCCTGTTTGATATTGTGCAAAGCAACAAAGTGCGTATCAATATAAATCAGACTTATCCGCTCGCCGATGCGGGGCGAGCGCATACGGATCTCGAGACAAGAAAAACAAGTGGAACAACACTGCTGATTCCGTGATCGAAGCCTTAAGGCGGACGCGGATCAACAGAGGGGAAAGAGGGCAGCGTGCCTGTTGAGGGAGTAGCGGCGAACGGTCATCTATTGGCTGTGAGCAACCTGACGAAATTGTTTGGCAGCTTCGCGGCCTGCAATGGGATCAATCTGCAGATTGAACCGGGCGAAATCCACGCCCTTCTCGGCGAAAACGGCGCCGGAAAATCGACCCTGGTCAAGATGCTGTTCGGCGTATTGGCTCCGACGGCCGGCGAGATCCTCTGGCAGGGCCAGAGCGTGCGCATTGCCAACCCCGCGGCTGCGCGCAAGCTCGGCATCGGCATGGTTTTTCAGCACTTTTCGCTGTTCGAGGCGCTGACGGTCGCAGAGAATATCGCGCTTTCCATGGATGCGAACATCTCGCTGGCGAGGGTGGCGGAAGAGGCGTCGCGCCTGTCGCATGCCTATGGCCTGCCGCTCGACCCGAAGGCGCATGTGGCGGATCTCTCGGTCGGCGAGCGCCAGCGCATCGAGATCGTGCGCGCGCTCCTGCAGAACCCGCGCCTCATCATCCTCGACGAACCGACCTCGGTGCTGACGCCGCAGGAAGCCGATCGCCTGTTCGAAACACTCTACAAGCTGAAGGCCGAAGGCCGCTCGGTTCTCTATATCAGCCACCGGCTTGAAGAGGTGCAGCGCATCTGCGACCGCGCAACGGTGCTGCGCCACGGCAAGGTGACCGGCGCCTGCGATCCGAAGACGGAGACCCCATCGTCGCTGGCGCGCATGATGGTGGGCGGCGACGTCGCGGCCGTGACGGCCGAAGGCACCAGCGCCAAGGGCCAGGTGCAGCTGGAAGCGCGGCACTTGAGCGTGCCGGCGCGCACGCCCTTTGCCGTTTCGCTGAAGAACATCTGTCTCAAGGTGCATGCCGGCGAGGTGCTGGCGATCGCCGGTGTTGCCGGCAACGGCCAGGGCGAACTCTTCGACGCACTCTCGGGCGAATATCCGGTTGCCGACGACAATGCGGTGCAGATCCGCCAGAAGCCGGTCGGCAACCGTAACATCAACGCCCGCCGCCTGATGGGCGCGGGCTTCGTTCCCGAGGAGCGCCATGGCCACGCCGCGGTATCGGCGCTGCCGCTCTCGGACAATCTCGTGCTTGCCCGCAGTCGCTCGGACGCAAAGGCGTTCCTCGGCGGCGGCTTCCTCAAGATCATCCGTCGCGATGCGGTGACGAGCGCCACGAAACGCATCTCCGAGGCGATGGACGTGCGCAAGAGTGGCGAGGACCCGCCGGCCGGCTCGCTTTCGGGCGGAAACCTGCAGAAGTTCATCGTCGGGCGTGAGCTCGACCGCCAGCCGAGCGTGCTCGTCGTCAACCAGCCCACCTGGGGCGTCGATGCGGGTGCTGCCAGCCGCATCCGCCAGGCGCTCGTCGATCTAGCCAAGTCCGGATCTGCCGTGCTCGTCATCAGCCAGGATCTCGATGAGATCTTCGAAGTAGCGACGGAGATCGCCGTCATCAGCGACGGAAAGCTCTCCGATCCCTATCCGGCCAAGGAGCTTTCGCGTGAAAAGATCGGCCTGCTGATGGGCGGCATGTACGGCAAAACGGAAGGCACGGAGGCCGCACATGCGCATTGAACTGGAAAAGCGCGCCAAGGTCTCGACGCTGTTTTCGATCCTCTCGCCGTTCATCGCCTTCCTGCTGACGATCGTCTTCGGCGGTATCATGTTTGCGCTGCTCGGCAAGAACCCGGTCATGGCGCTCTACAGCTTCTTCGTCGAGCCGCTGAGCGAGGTCTGGTCGCTGCACGAACTGGCGATCAAGGCCGCCCCGCTGATCCTGATTGCCGTCGGGCTGTCGGTCTGCTTCCGTTCCAACAACTGGAACATCGGCGCCGAGGGCCAGTTCATCATGGGCGCGATTGCCGGCTCGATCCTGCCAGTGGTGTTTTACGACTGGCAGTCGCCGCTGGTGCTGCCGCTGATGATGCTGATGGGCATGCTTGGTGGTGCGCTGTTTGCCGCCATCCCCGCCTTCCTCAAGGCGCATATGAACACCAACGAGATCCTGACGAGCCTGATGCTGGTCTATGTCGCCCAGCTCTTTCTCGACTGGCTGGTGCGTGGACCTTGGCGCAATCCGGGCGGCATGAACTTTCCGGAGACGCGCACCTTTGCCGTCGATGCGATCCTGCCGGAAATGCTTGCCTCCGGCCGTACCCACTGGGGCTTCGCCTTCGCCATCATTGCAGCGATCCTCGTCTGGTTCATGATGCGCTACACGCTGAAGGGCTTCGAAATTTCCGTGCTTGGCCAATCGGAGCGGGCAGGGCGCTTTGCCGGGTTCTCCTCGCGCAAGATGATCTGGTTCTCGATGCTGCTTTCGGGCGCCTTTGCCGGCCTGGCCGGCATTTCCGAGGTAAGCGGCGCGATCCAGCAGTTGCGCCCGGTCATTTCGCCCGGCTACGGCTTTACCGCCATCATCGTTGCGTTCCTTGGCCGCCTCAATCCGCTCGGCATCGTCGCCGCCGGCCTGGTGCTGGCGCTCACCTATCTCGGTGGGGAGGCGGCGCAGCTGTCGATCGGCGTGTCCGAAAAAGTCACGCGCGTTTTCCAGGGTCTCCTGCTCTTCTTCGTGCTCTCCTGCGATACGCTTATCCACTACCGCATCAAGCTGGTCTTCGACCGGTTGACCGCGACTAACAGCGAAGGGAGCCGCTGATGGGTATCGTCGAAGCGATCCTTTTGAGCGTCATCACGGCCGCAACGCCCCTGGTGTTGGCCGCAATCGGTGAACTGGTGACCGAACGGTCCGGCGTGCTGAACCTCGGCGTCGAGGGCATGATGATCATGGGGGCGGTCTCCGCCTTCGCAATCACCCAGATCACCGGTTCAGCCTATCTGGGCATGCTTGCGGGCATCGCCTGCGGCGCGCTGTTCTCGCAGCTCTTTGCCTTCCTTACGCTGAGCCTGGTGGCAAACCAGGTGGCGACGGGCCTGGCCTTGACCCTGCTCGGCATCGGCGTCTCCGGCATGATGGGCGAGAGTTTCCTCGGCATGCAGGGCGTCAAGCTCCAGCCGATCGCGATACCGCTTCTCGCCGATATCCCCTACATCGGGCCGCTGCTTTTCCGGCAGGACATCATCTTCTATCTTTCGATCGCGATCGTCGCAGGCGTGCACTGGTTCCTGTTCAAGAGCCGCGCTGGCCTTAAGCTGCGTGCGGTCGGCGACAGCCACGCCTCAGCACACGCGCTCGGCGTCAACGTCATTCGCACCCGCTATCTCGCAGTGATGTTCGGCGGCGCCTGCGCCGGCCTTGCCGGCGCGCAACTGTCGCTCGTCTACACGCCGCAATGGGTGGAGAACATGTCGGCCGGTCGCGGCTGGATCGCGTTGGCGCTGGTGGTCTTTTCGTCCTGGCGTCCGTGGCGACTGGTGGCCGGAGGTTATCTCTTCGGCGCGGTTTCGATCAGCCAGTTGCACGCGCAGGCCTTTGGTCTGGGCATTCCCTCGCAGCTCCTTTCGTCGCTGCCCTATGTCGCGACGATCGTGGTCCTCATTCTCATTTCGCATAACCGGCGCATGACCCTGATCAACACGCCGGCATCGCTCGGCAAACCGTTTGTGCCGGACCGGTGATCGTAAGCATTTCATACTGACGTTTCTCAAACCGACAGAGGTCAAGAAAATGAAAAAACTACTGCTCGTTCTCGCAAGCTCCGCGGCCGCGCTCGGCTTTGCCACCGGCGCAAGCGCCCAGGAAAAGGCCAAGGTCTGCTTCGTCTATGTCGGTGCAAAGACCGACGGCGGCTGGACCCAGGCGCACGACATCGGCCGCCAGGAGCTCGAAAAGGCGCTCGGCGACAAGATCGAGACGCAGTATCTGGAAAGCGTGCCGGAAGGTCCGGATGCCGAGCGCGCGATTGAGCGTCTCGCACGCTCGGGCTGCGGCCTGATCTTCACGACGTCCTTCGGCTTCATGGATGCGACGATCAAGATCGCGCAGAAGTTCCCGGACGTGAAGTTCGAGCACGCGACCGGCTACAAGACTGCGCCGAACGTCGCGACCTACAACAGCCGCTTCTATGAAGGCCGCTACATCCAGGGCGTGATCGCTGCCAAGATGTCGCAGAAGGGCGTCGCCGGCTACATCGCTTCCTTCCCGATCCCGGAAGTGGTGATGGGCATCAACTCCTTCGTCATCGGCGCGCGCTCGGTCAACCCGGACTTCAAGATCAAGGTCGTATGGGCCAACACCTGGTTCGACCCAGGCAAGGAAGCCGATGCTGCCAAGGCATTGGTCGACCAGGGCGTTGATATCTTGACGCAGCACACTGATACGACGGCTCCGATGCAGGTTGCCGCCGAGCGTGGCATCAAGGCCTTCGGTCAGGCGTCCGACATGATCAAGGCCGGCCCGGAAACGCAGCTGACGGCGATCGTCGATACCTGGGGCGCCTACTACATCAAGCGCACCCAGGCCTTCCTCGACGGCAAGTGGGAAACGACCTCGAGCTGGGACGGCCTGAAGGACGGCATTCTGACGATGGCGCCCTACACCAACATGCCTGACGACGTGAAGAAGCTCGCCGAGGACACCCAAGCCAAGATCGAGTCGGGCGAGCTGAAGCCCTTCACCGGCCCGCTGAAGAAGCAGGACGGTAGCGAGTGGCTGGCAGCCGGCGCATCGTCGGACGACGGCACGCTGCTCGGCATGAACTTCTACGTCGAAGGTGTCGACGACCAGCTGCCGAAGTAAGCAAGCGCCTACGCAGCAGAATGCAAACCCCGCCATTTCGGCGGGGTTTGTCGTTTCGAGATCGCGCAAGGGTTGCTTGTCCGTTCGGCGGTGCGCGGTTTACGGTTTTGCGCCCGCCCTAGGGCTTTCCGGAATCGACCGTTCAAACTACATTCATTTGCACAGGTTTAGGGCTGACCTCCGTGCTTCGCACGAAGGCGTTGTGGCGCAGTGCGCCGTATGAAGTCAGGCAGGGGAGTGCCTGGAGGAGATGGATTGAACAGGAGTGTGCTGGAAACCGTTGTGTCCGGCTCGCGCAAGCGAACCAGCCACGCACATGTTGTCGATCAACTCGGCAAGGCTATCATATCCGGCGAATTTCCTGTCGGCTCCATTCTTCCGGGTGACCCGGAACTCGCGGCCCGTTTCAAGGTGTCGCGAACCGTTCTGCGCGAAGCGATGAAGACGCTTGCCGCCAAGGGGCTCGTCGTGCCGCGGGCGCGAATCGGCACCCGCGTGACGCCGCGCAACGACTGGAACCTGTTCGACAACGATATCCTGACCTGGCATTTCGAGTGCGGTGTCGACGAAGAGTTCCTCTACCATCTCAGCGAAGTGCGCCTGGCCTTCGAGCCGCATGCCGCCGCGCTCGCGGCGCGAAATGCGTCCGAAGCCGAAATCAGCCGCATGATGCGGCTCGCGGTTGCGATGGGCGAGGAGGGCCATAGCGCCGAGAGCCTCGCCGGCGCTGACCTGAAATTCCACCTTGCTGTCGCCGAGGCCTCCGGCAACCCATTCATGCGCACGGTCGGCGGGCTGATCGAGGCGGCGCTGGTCGGCGTCTTCAAGTTGAGCTCCCCGGTCGCCGAAAAGGGCGGCATAGACGAAGTTGCCCGCAACCATATCCGGATCGTCGAAGAGATCGGCAGGCGTGACGAGCTCGGCGCGCGCCTTGCGATGGAAAACGTGATCAAGATCGGACGCGAGCGCGTTCGCAGCGCCCTGCACAGCCGTAGTTGATGCTGCCACCGGTCGAGATTGTTCAACAAAACAGCGCTCGACCCTTCCAATGTTCAGAAGATTGCAGCGATTTCATTGCTTGTGCTTGCTCGGATCGCGCGCTGGCCTTATTTGGTGAGGGCTCGCTCCTTGCTGAGCGACTTTCGTCAACGGTGACCTGGAGACCATGTCCGAGTTTTTTGTCATTTTCGTCCTGCTTTTGATCAATGCATTTTTTGCTCTCTCGGAAATGGCAATCGTCTCGGCAAGCAAGCCCATGCTTCGCCAGATGGCAAAACAGGGAAATGCCCGCGCCGAGGTGGCGCTGCGCCTTGCTGAAGACCCCGGCAAGTTTCTTTCCACGGTTCAGGTCGGCATCACGCTCGTCGGCACCTTGGCCGGCGCC
Source organism: Ensifer sp. NPDC090286 (assembly GCF_044769565.1). Taxonomy (NCBI): domain Bacteria; kingdom Pseudomonadati; phylum Pseudomonadota; class Alphaproteobacteria; order Hyphomicrobiales; family Rhizobiaceae; genus Ensifer; species Ensifer sp. NPDC090286. The sequence goes on from NZ_JBIVYF010000001.1 coordinate 580,314, forward strand.
TACGGCGGCGCGACCATCGCTGCGAAATTTGCGCCGCTGCTCGATGAGATCGCCTGGATCAATCCTTACGGCAACACGGTCGCCCTCGTGCTCGTCGTTACCCTCATCACCTTCCTGTCGGTGGTTATCGGCGAACTTATTCCAAAGCAGTTGGCGCTGAAGAATTCCGAGGCGCTGGCGATGTTCGTCGCGCGCCCGATGCATCTGTTGTCGCGGATCGCTGCGCCGGTCGTCTATCTCTTCGAGACGGCGGCGTCGCTCGCCATGCGTCTTCTCGGCATCCGTCCTGACGATCCGGATCATGTGACGGAAGAGGAAGTCCACGCGATCATGGCCGAAGGCGTCGAAAGCGGCGCCATCGAAAAGTCGGAGCACGAGATGCTTCGGCGAATCATCCGCCTCGGCGACCGCAACGTGAAGTCGATCATGACCCACCGCACCGAGGTGAGCTTCATCGACGTCAACGACAGCCTCGAAACGGTGGGGCGCAAGATCGATCAGTTCGGCCATTCCCGCTACCCGGTGGTTGACGGTCCAAGCGGCGACGTTCTCGGCGCGGTTCTGGCAAAGGAAATTCTAAACGCTCCGACCTCCGGGCCGTTCGATGTCCGCAGGTACATCAAGGAAATCCACACATTGCCGGAGACGGCGTCGTGCCTGAAGGCACTGGAAGCCTTCAAGTCGTCGAGCATCAACATGGCAATGATCGTCGACGAGTACGGAAGCACCGAAGGCATCATCACTATCGCCGATATTCTCGAAGCGATCGTTGGCGTCTTGCCGTCGAACTACGACGACATCGAGCACGCGCTGATCCGCCAGCGCGAAGACGGAAGCTACCTTGTCGACGGCCGCACGCCGATCGACGAAATCCATCTGACGATCGGTATCGAAGGCATCGACGCCGATGGCAACTTCGAGACGATTGCCGGCTTCCTCGTCCAGCAACTGCGCAAGACGCCGGAAGAGGGCGACGTCGCGATTGCCCATGGCTACCGCTTCGAAGTGGTCGACATGGACGCGCGCCGTATCGACAAGATCCTGGTCAGCCGCTCGGACGAGACGGTCAATTGATTCGCACCCCGGCCTGATGCTGTAAAAGCAGTGATAGCGCCAAGCGCTGACATGGTGCTCTATGACGAAGCCACGATCTCATCGTCGAGATCGAACGGAAACAAAGGCCGGGTTCTACCCGGCCTTTTGCTTTTGCGCGCCCAGGTGGCTCGCGCTTGGTTTGTTCAGCGAAGCTTGAGGATGTCGCAGGACGTACCAGCGGGCGCCTCGGCCGCGTGCGGCGGTCGTACGATCAGGCAATCGGACTGTGCGAAAACCTTCATCATCGACGAGTCCTGCCGCGAGAAGGGATGGGCGAGCAATGCGCCGTCGCTGTCCCTTGTAAGGCGCGCGCGCACATAGTCCTGCCTGACATCGTTGCCCGGAAGCGGGCTTGCAAGCCGCGCGGTCGTCAATCGGTCGCGCGATGGCAAGCGGGCGAGCTTACGGATCAGCGGCTCGAGGAAGAGCAGGGCACAGACGAGGCTGGAGACCGGATTGCCCGGCAGGCCGAGCACCGTGGCCTTTCCGAGCTGTCCCACCATGAGCGGCTTTCCCGGCCGCATGGCGATGCGCCAGAAGTCGAGTGTCATGCCGCAGGCAATCAGTGTCGACTGCACTAGGTCATGGTCGCCGACCGAAGCGCCGCCGAGCGTGACGATCACGTCGACATCGGCGTCCTGCGCGCGGCCGATCTCCGCACTGATCGCGTCCCGATCGTCGCGGACGATGCCGAGATCGATGATCTCAGCGCCGTTATCGCGGGCAATCGCCGCGACTCCGAAGCTGTTGGAGGCGATGATCTGATCGTCGCCCGGCTTGCTGCCCGGAGCCACGAGCTCGTCGCCCGTCGCCAGGATGGCGATCCGCGGGCGTTTGAAGACCGGCAGGCTCGCATGGTTCATCCCGGCAGCGAGCGTCAGGCGCCCGGCATCGAGCACGTCGCCCGCCGAAAGTCCCGCTTCGCCGGCGATAAAGTCCTGGCCTGCGGTTCGGATGTGTCGCCCCTTGCCGGGCACGAATGTGGTGCGGATCCGGTTGCCCGGCAACCGCTCGGTATCTTCCTGGATGATCACCGTATCGGCGCCCGATGGCACTGGCGCGCCGGTGAAGATGCGCACGGCTTCGCCCGCTTTCATCTCGCCCTTGAAGCCGTGGCCTGCCGCCGATTGGCCGATCACGGTCAGTTCGGAGCCGATGGTCTCGATGTCACGGTGGCGCACGGCGTAGCCGTCCATCGCCGAATTGTCGAAGGCCGGGTGGGTGACGCGCGCCGGAATATCTTGAGACAGCACGCGGGCAAGCCCGTCATGAAGGCCGACGAGTTCTGTCAATTGCGGTGGCGTGGCGCCGTGGAGGATTCGCTCGAGCGCGTCTTCGACGGACAGCAACGCCATGGCCTCAGTTCCCCTCGCGTCGGTAGTCGCCGGATCGTCCGCCGGACTTGCTGACCAGCTGGATGCCGCCGATTTCCATCTCGCGATCCGCGGCTTTCGCCATGTCGTAGATGGTGAGGCAGGCGACGCTGACAGCCGTCAGCGCTTCCATTTCGACGCCGGTGCGCCCCGTCAGCTTGGCAAGCGCCTCGACCCGAAGGCCGGGAAGCGTCGGATCCGGCGTGATGTCGACGGTGACCTTGGTCAGCATCAGCGGGTGGCAGAGTGGAATGAGGTTGGCGGTCTGCTTGGCGGCCATGATGCCGGCAAGCCGCGCCGTACCGATGACATCGCCCTTCTTGGCGTCGCCTTCGAGAATGAGCGTCAGCGTTTCCGCCTTCATCCGCACATGGCCCTCGGCGACGGCGATGCGTACCGTCTCGGTCTTGTCGCCGACATCCACCATGTTCGCTTCGCCGCTGCCACCGATATGCGTGAGCGTCGGCTTGCTCATCACTCGGCCGCCAGCGTGGTCGCAGCGCCCGTCAGAAGTGCGCGTGTTGCTGATTCGACGTCACTCTTGCGCATCAGGCTCTCTCCGACGAGGAAGGTCGTGATGCCGCTCTTTTCCAGCCGCTGGCAATCCGCATGCGTGAAGATGCCGCTTTCGCCGACGAGCAGACGGTCGGCAGGCACCATGCCCGCAAGCTGCTCGGAAACAGCGAGATCGACCTCGAAGGTCCTGAGGTTGCGGTTGTTGATGCCGACGAGCGGCGAGGCGAGCTTCAGCGCCCGTTCCATCTCCTCGGCATCATGCACTTCGATCAGCACGTCCATGCCGAGTTCGAAGGATGCTTCTTCAAGGCGGCGGGCGTCGTCGTCGCTCAGCGAAGCCATGATCAGGAGGATGCAATCGGCGCCCCAGGCGCGTGCCTCGAACACCTGGTAGGTGTCGAACATGAAGTCCTTGCGCAGCGCCGGCAGGGCGCAGGCGGCGCGCGCCGCTTCGAGAAAGGCAGGCGCGCCCTGAAAGCTCGGAGCGTCCGTCAGCACCGACAGGCAGGCCGCGCCACCGGCCTCATAGGCCTTGGCGAGTGCCGGCGGATCGAAATCAGGACGGATCAACCCCTTCGACGGGCTTGCCTTCTTGATTTCGGCGATCAGCCCAAACGTGCCGGCGGCCTTGCGTGCGGCGAGCGCCGCATGGAAGCCGCGCGGGGCGGACTGGTCAGCGATGCGTGCCTTGAGCTCGTCGAGCGCGACGTGCGACTTGGCGGCCGCGATCTCGTCGCGCTTGTAGGCTTCGATCTTGCGCAGGATATCCGTCATGTGCCGATCCTTCCTCAGGCCGCGTTCGAAACGCTGATCAGGCGCTGCAGCGCGGTCTTCGCGCCGCCGCTTGAAAGCGACTGGCGCGCGAGCACCATGCCTTCGGTGAGGTCCTTTGCCCGTCCGGCTATCATCAGCGATGCGGCCGCATTGGCAAGGGAAATGTCCCGATAGGGGTTCTCGGCACCGTCGAGCACCGCCTGGAGCGCGACCGCATTGTGCGCACCGTCGCCTCCCTTGAGCGCATCGATCGTCACCGTCTGAAGCCCGAAATCCGCCGGCGTCAGCGTGAAGGTCGAAATCTTGCCGTCCTTGAGTTCGGCGACCTCGGTCGTGCCTGTCGTGGTGATCTCGTCGAGGCCGTCTCCGTGAACGACCCAGACATTGTCCGAGCCGAGATCGCGCAGCACTTCGGCGAGCGGCTGCACCCACTGCGGCGCGTAGACGCCGACGAGCTGGCGCTTGACGCCTGCGGGGTTGGACAGCGGGCCGAGCAGGTTGAAGATCGTGCGCGTCCCAAGCTCCACCCGCGTCGGGCCGACATGGCGCATGGCGGAATGGTGCTGCTGGGCGAACATGAAGCCGACACCGGCTTCGCGAATGCATTTCGAGATCGCTTCCGGACCGATGTCGAGCTTGACGCCGAGGCAGGAAAGCGCGTCGGCCGTGCCCGACTTCGAGCTCAGCGCGCGGTTGCCGTGCTTGGCGACCGGCACGCCCGCGCCGGCGACGATCAGCGATGCAAGCGTCGAGATGTTGTAGGTGCCGGCGCCGTCGCCGCCGGTGCCAACGATATCGACCGCGTCCGCGGGCGCTTCGACCGGCAACATGCGGGCGCGCATCGCGCCCACCGCGCCGACGATTTCATCGACGGTTTCGCCGCGCACCCGCAATGCCATCAGGAAGCCGCCGATCTGCGACGGCGTTGCGGCACCCGACATGATGATTTCGAAGGCGGCACGTGCGTCTTCGCGGTTCAGCGCCTCGCGGGCGGCGACCTTGGCGACGAATGGCTTCAGATCACTCATCGATGGTTTCCTTGGGCCTATCGTTGCGCAATGGCGGTTTCAGCGAGCGTCTGGTTGATCGAAACGCCGTAAGCGGCCTGCAGCGTGGCGACCATCTGGTCCAGGATGTCCTCGCCGCTGACGCGGGCGAGGGCCTCGATCTGGCGGCTGTCGTCCTGCAGCACGTCTGCCGGACCGGCGGTGTCGACCGAGGTGACCTGCAGAAGGATCTGACCTTCGCCGCCGATGCCGGGAGCATTGGTGACAAAGCCGTTCGCGCCGGAGAAGGCGGCGGCGACGGCAGCCGGGCTGAGAGCGACGTCCGCGGTTGCGCGCGTCAAGCCTGCCTTGGTTTCGACGACGAGGCCGAGTTCGGTCGCGACGTCGGCGAGCTTTGCGCCCTGTTCGACGCGCTGCTTCAGTTCTCCGGCCTTCTTGGCCAGGGCTGCGCGCTGTTGCTCGGCCATCCAGTCGGCGCCGATTTCGTCGCGGGCTTCGTCCATCGTGCGATCGCGCGCCGGGATAACTTCGTCGAGGTCGAACCAGACGTAACCTTCGCGGCCGACATTCACCGGCAGGGTTTCGGCGCCGACGTCGGCCTTGAAGACTTCCTGGAGAAGAGCTGCCTGTTCCGGCAGGCCGACGACGTCATCGCCGTTCTTGTCCTTGCCGGTCGCGTCCACCGCATCGACGGTTACGAACTTCAGCTTGAGCTGGTCGGCGACTTCCTTGATCGGCGCGCCGGAAGCGCGCTCGTCTTCGATCTTGTCATGCAGGCGCATGACTTCCTCGCCCGCCGTGGACAGGGCGATGTCCTTGCGCAGTTCTTCCTTCACTTCGTCGAGGCTGCGGACGGTTTCCGGGCGGATGTTCGTCACGCGCAAGATGACGGGACCGAAGGCGCCGTCAACAACCGGAGTCACGCCGTCGGCCTGCAGCGCGAAAGCGGCTTCGCCGATCTTGGCGTCAGGAACGCGATCCTTGGTGAATTCGCCGAGAAGTACGTCGGCGGAGGACTTGCCTTCGGCCTTCACGAGATCGTCGAAGCTGGTGCCGGCAGCAAGCTTTGCCGACGCCGCGTCTGCGGCTTCACGTGAGGTGAAGGAGAGCTGTTCGATGGTCCGCGCGGCAGCGCTGCGAAAGCTTTCCTTGCGGCGTTCGTATTCGGCGCGGATCTCGTCGTCGGTCACAACGGTCGGATCGGCGACGTCGGTCGGCTCGAGCTTCACGTAAGTGATCTTGCGATATTCCGGCGCACGGTAGTTCGCCTTGCGGCTGTCGTACCAGGGAGAAAGCACGTCGTCACCGGGCACCTTGACGGGATCGATGTTGGCATTCGAGAGCAGCAGGTAATCGATCGTGCGCTTCTCGTGGCGGTAGGCGCCGATTGCGTCGGTGAGAACCTTCGGAGCGACATAGCCATCCGACAGCGCATCGACGATCTGCGAGCGGATCGCGGTCTGGCTCTGGCTGTTGATGTAATCCTGTTCGCGCAGGCCCGCATTGCGCAGCACGCTCGTGAACGTCATTCGGTCGAACTGGCCATTGACGCTGTGGAATGCCGGATCGTCGGCGATGAGCTTTGCGAGCCGATCCTGCGAGAGGCCGAGATTCATGTCGCTGGCGAGCTGGTCGAGAGCGGCGCCGGCGACGATCTGCGAATAGACCCGCTGTTCGATGCCGAAAGCGCGCGCCTGTTGCGGCGTCAGCCGCGTGCCGAGCTGGCGGGAGGCTTGTGCCAGCATGGTCTCGTAGGCGAGCCGGAACTCCGGGGGTTTGACCTTGACGTCACCGACGACGACCACCGCGTCCGACTGGTTGGTCATCGTCAGCGAGGAGCCGCCCCACACCATGAACGACAGAACGAGAACGATTAGCAGGCCTTTGACGACCCAGGTCTGGGCGGCGCTTCTCAGAAATTCGAGCATGGGGGCAGAAACCTCGTTGCAATGCGGTGGCCATCGGCCAAACGAAATCGTTCCTTAAAACAAACGAAACAGGAAATGAAGGGTTGTTTGCCGCAAATTGCGCGCGCTCACGGGATCGTTGATCCCGGTGGTGCACCTGTTTTTCCGGTACCTGCCGCGACACGATCACGGCAAGCGAAGAACCTGCGAAACGCGTGCGCCTTACGGGCCGGCGCGAACGATGAAGTTGATGTCGGATTCATTAGCCGGCAACCGAAAAATATCTGTCACATTGGCTCGAACATGCCGCTGTTCTGTGGTTCTGTTGCAGGGGCGGAGCGATTCTTTCGAGCTTCCGCGGGAAGATTCCATGCAGTCGACAATCGTGATGGTAAACCTGTTTGGAGCAGTGGCGCTGCTTCTCTTCGGCCTGTCCCTGGTCAAGGACGGGGTGACCCGTGCCTTCGGGGCGCGGTTGCGCGCCGGCCTCGCTCAGGGAACCGACGGCTCTCTCCGTTCCTTCGTGACCGGACTTGTCGCAACGCTTGCGCTGCAAAGTTCCACGGCGACGGCACTGATGACGGCATCCTTCGTGGAAAAGGGGCTTATCCGTTCGCGCATGGCGCAGATCGTCCTGCTCGGCGCCAATCTCGGCACCGCCATGACCGCCTGGATCGTGGCGACCGGCATCGAGTGGCTGTCGCCGCTCGTCATTCTCATCGGCGTGGTCTTGCACCGCGCCAGCCGGTCGAACGCCCGCCAGGGCCTGGGTGCTGCCTTCGTCGGCATCGGCCTCATGCTTCTGTCGCTGCATCTGTTGGGCGCGGCGACGGAGCCGATGCGCGACAGCCCGGCCCTTGGGGCGTTCCTGTCGATGCTCGACAGTGCCTGGCCTGTGGCGCTGCTCATTTCCGCGGGACTTGCCTTTGCGTCGTCGTCGAGCCTCGCTGTGGTGATGCTGGTGCTGTCGCTCTCGACGACAGGCATCCTCAGCGTCGGGCTGACCGTGGCCCTTGTGCTTGGCGCCAACCTTGGTGGCGCCGTTCCGCCTGTCATGGCGACGCTCGGTTCCGCGCCGTCGGCGCGCCGCGTCACCATCGCCAACCTCGTCGTTCGCGCCATTGGCTGCCTGATCGCGCTGCCGCTGACAGGCATGAGCGTGGAGTTTCTGCAGAGCCTGCCGCTGCCGCGCCAGAACCTGCCGGTCGACATTCATCTGGCCTTCAACCTTGCGGTCGCCATTCTTGCCTGGCCCTTCGCCGGATTGCTGTCGCAGCTGATGGCGCGGTTCATTCCGGACGGAGAGGCTGAGGAGACCGGCCCGCGCTATCTCGACGAGGCCACGCTGAATACGCCTGTCATGGCGCTTTCGGGCGCCACTCGCGAGGTCTTGCGCGTCGGAGACCTGGTCGAGGCGATGTTGATGCGCGCCGCGAACGCCTTCAACAACAACGACCTCTCGGACATCCGCGATATCGGCAAGTTCGAAAAACAGGTCGATCAGCTGCAGCAGGAGGTGAAGATCTTCCTGTCGCGATTGGGCCGCGATGGCCTCAGCGCCGACGACGGCCGCCGCTCGATCGTCATCATCGACTACGCCATCAATCTCGAACACATGGGCGACATCATCGAGAAGGGGCTGTGCGAGCAGATCACCAAGAAGGTCAGCAACGGCCTGAAGTTCTCGGAGGAGGGCTATCAGGAGCTGAAGAGCCTCTTCAATCTGACGATCGACAATCTGCGTGTCGCGCAGACCATATTCGTCACCCGCAACGCCGATCTCGCCAAGCAGCTCATCGAGGTGAAGGTCAACGTGCGCCACATGGAAAAACGCTCCGCCGAGCGCCATATCGAGCGGCTACGCGACGGTCTGGTCCAGAGCCTGCAGACGAGTTCGCTGCATCTCGACATGCTCAGGGATCTGAAGCGCGTCAACGCGCATATCGCTTCCGTCGCCTATCCGATCCTTGAGGAAAACGGGCTGCTCAGCGAGAGCCGCTTGCGGCCGGGCGCTTAGTCATCGGCGTCCGTCAGCCGCCGGCGTTGGCCGCAGGCTTCAGGCCGTTGCGGACAAAGGCGTCGTAGCAGCGTGTCAGCGTGATCCGGCTGTGTCCCGGCTCGAGGCTCGGCAGATAGAGCGACAGCAGCGTCTGGTTGACGTTGGTCACCGGGCAGGTCGGTACCAGCGCGATGTCGACAGCAGCGATGGCGGCGCGAACATCTTCGTCCGGCGGCGGAATGGCGCGGAAGGGATCTGCGCCGATCGCGACATGCCGGGGCGCCCTGCGGTTCATCAGCCACGGAAAGGGATTGGTGAAGTCGACGTTGAAGATCGACTCGAAGCGCACGCGGTTTGATGCTTCGTAGGCCCTGAGCGCGTCGATCGCGCCGTCGACATTCATCAGCCATCCCGCCTGAAAATCGAAATCGCTATAGAGCAGGAACGACGGCAACTCGCCGGCCTTGGCGAAGGCGTGGAAAGCGGAGCGCTCGGTCGCATAGATGGTGCGCAGGCGCTCGGCGCGCAGTGCGAGGATGGGGCGCACATTGACGGCGCCCATGGTTTTGAGGTTACGGCTTTCCAGCGGCACGTTGTTGACGGCCCCGATCCAGGCGCGGGCGCTCTTTTGCGCGACGGCCGTGACCGGCGGCAAGGCTGCCGCCAGGGCGAGAATGGCGACGGCGATTACGGCGGGCCTTGTTTTGGCGGTCGCGACCTCGTCGATCGCGAGCTTGAGGAGCAGCGGCAACAGGAAGATGAACGCCTGGCTGCCGGTGTTCTGACTCTCAAAGACGATGCCGGCAACAACGAAGGCCGCCAGCCAGAAAAACGGCTGGTCGAACGTCCTGCCGATCGCCGTCATTGACGGGCTTTTTCCAAATTGGCGCAGCGACTGGGTGAAGGACGTAAGGTGGCTTCCGAAAAGCACCAGGCAAAGCAGTCCGGCCGGGATCAACAGTCCGGCATTGAGCGAGGCGGCCTGCAGCAGGCGCGGCAGCAAGCTGCCGTCATTGACGGAAAGCAGCGCCAGGATATCCGAGAGATAGGCGGAGACGCCGCCGAAGGCGACTTCGACGATGGCGAGGACGGCAATGACCACAAGTCCGGCTGCAATAGCCGAGCGGAACGGCAGGCGTCCTGCAGCAAAGGCCATGAGACACATGAGCGTGCCGGCAACCGCGCCGGTGATCTTGACGAAGAAGAGTGCCGCCATGGCGCCGGCGACCGTTGCGACGAGCAGCCGGCGATCGCGCACATGGACGAGTGCGGCTGCAAGCGCATAGAGAAGCTGGCAGACCTGGCGGTTGTAGATGCCGAAGCCGTCGGAGCCAGGGTAGGGATAGAAGTCGCCGGTGTTGAACGGCAGCACCGAAAACGCCAGGAACGGCAGCAGGATCGCATAGGCAAGTGCCGTCGAACGCTTCTGGACATCGGCAACCACCAGCGCGATCAGCGGTCCCGTGGCGAGAAGCAGGCACCAGCTTGCCAGTAGTAGCGGCTGGCCGTTCGGAAAGATGCCCTGCAGGCCGGTGAAGAGATAGTAGCCGAGGGCGCCGACGGGGGTGAAGAAATCGACTGACGGTATCTGGCCGTCGCGGATGCGGTTGGCAGCATCGAGATAGAGATAGTGGTCCCAGAACATCGGGCCGATTGGCTGCGGGATCGTGAAGCTCAGCAGAACCGCGAGTACGCCAAGCACAAGGGCCAGCAGCAGAAGCGGAGATCGAGCGAGAAGAACAACCGCGCCGGTAGGCTTTGCCGGTGTGTCGATGTCAGTGCGGCTGTGCATTGCGGTTTGATCCCCCGAAGGAGCGATGCACCCGCACGGTTTTGCTGACACAGGCTCCGCGCCTTCTTATGCCATCATCCGGTTTTAAGCCGGTTAATGCGACGTGATTGTGAGAATTATGCTTCTCGCAATATGTTGCTGCTAGCACCGCGCCGAATCGAACGGCGATTTTGTACTTGAGCCGATTCCAATCTAAGGAATTGTGCAGAGGGCGTGAGCCTGGAAGAGACCAAGGAGAGATATATGGAACGGACGTGCCTGGCCATCGTTTTGGCTGCGGGTGAAAGCACGCGGATGAAATCGTCCATGTCGAAGGTGCTGCATCCGGTGGCCGGCCGGCCGATGATCGCCCACGTCGTTGAGGCGCTCGCAAATGCTTCCATCTCCGATATCGCTCTCGTCGTCGGCCGCGACGCCGACGCAGTCTCGGCCGCCGCCGACATCGGTGGCGTGTCGGTTTCCTCCTATCTGCAGAAGGAACGGCTCGGCACCGGTCACGCGGTGCTTGCGGCCCGCGATGCCATCGCAAAGGGTTTCGACGACATTCTCGTCGTCTTCGGCGATACACCGCTGATCAAGCCGGAGCCGCTTCGAGCCGCCCGCGAGAGGCTGGCGGCCGGCAATGAGGTCGTGGTGATCGGCTTCGAGGCGGCAGACCCGTCGGGCTACGGCCGCCTGATCGTCAAGGACGGTGCGCTGCTCGCCATTCGCGAGCACAAGGACGCAACGGAAGAAGAGCGCCGCATCACCTATTGCAACGGCGGCCTGATGGCGATCGACGGCCGCAAGGCGCTCGATCTTCTCGGCCGCATCGGCAACGCCAACGTCAAAGGCGAGTACTACCTGACCGACCTCGTCGAGATCGTTCGCGAGATCGGCGGGCAGGCGATTGCCGTCGAGGCCCCCGAAGAGGAGCTGACCGGCTGCAACACGCGCGCCGAACTCGCCTTCATCGAGCGTCTGTGGCAGCAGCGTCGTCGTCACGAGCTGATGCTATCGGGCGTATCGATGATCGCGCCGGAAACCGTGTTTCTCGCCTGGGATACCGTGCTGGAGCAGGATGTCCTGGTCGAGCCGAATGTCGTCTTCGGCCCGGGCGTGCGCGTCGAAAGCGGCGCGATCATTCACGCCTTTTCGCATGTCGAGGGTGCGACGGTGCGGGCCGGTGCGACGGTCGGCCCTTATGCACGTCTGCGCCCGGGTGCCGATCTCGGTGAAAAGTCCAAGGTCGGCAATTTCTGCGAGGTCAAGAAGGCGGAGATCGGCGCCGGCGCCAAGGTCAATCACCTGACCTATATCGGCGATGCCTTCGTCGGCGCGGGCACCAACATTGGCGCTGGCACGATCACCTGCAACTATGATGGCGTGAACAAGCACGAGACGCGGATCGGCGAAAATGCCTTCATCGGCTCGAACTCGTCGCTGGTTGCGCCGGTGGCGATCGGTGACGGCGCGCTGGTTGCTTCCGGCAGTGTGATCACCGAAGACGTGCCGGCCGACGCCGTCGCCTTCGGCCGCGCGCGCCAGGAAATCAAGCCCGGCCGGGCAAGGCTGCTGCGTGAGCGCTACCAGGCGGTGAAGGCGGCCAAGAAGGCGGCGAAGGCTGGCAGCTAGGCCTATGATGCCCGCGCGCTGACGCGTGCGGGCGCCGAGCACTTCGGATTGTCGCACGCCCCTTGGATCGGGTTGGATTCGCGGGAACGTGCGGCGGCGTTAAACATTGAAATCGAAAGTGAAATCGGGGCGGATTGCCTCGATCCGCAAATGCTTTACCAAGGCAGCGCGCCGGGCGGCATTTTTCGCCCTCGTTGAACAGGGGCGCCGATCACGGCGCGGGGACGAATTCGGAGACGACTATGTGCGGTATTGTAGGCATCGTTGGCAACCAGCCGGTATCGGAACGACTGGTCGATGCGCTGAAGCGCTTGGAGTACCGCGGCTATGATTCCGCCGGTGTCGCCACCGTCGTTGGCGGCAAGCTGGAGCGCCGGCGCGCCGAAGGCAAGCTCGTCAATCTGGAGATCAGGCTGCGCGAAGAGCCGCTTGCCGGCACGATCGGCATTGCCCACACCCGCTGGGCAACCCATGGCGCGCCGACCGAGCGCAACGCGCATCCGCATTTCACCGACGGCGTCGCCGTCGTGCACAACGGCATTATCGAAAACTTTGCCGCGCTGAAGGACGAACTGATCGCCGGCGGCGCAAAGTTCGAGACGGACACCGACACCGAGGTCGTGGCGCATTTGCTCTCCAAGTTCCGGCGCGACGGACTTGGCCGGCGCGAGGCCATGCACGCGATGCTGAAGCGCGTCACCGGCGCCTATGCGCTGGCGGTGCTGTTCCAGGACGATCCGTCGACGATCATGGCGGCGCGCAACGGCCCGCCGCTTGCGATCGGTCACGGCCGCGGCGAGATGTTCCTCGGCTCCGACGCGATTGCGCTTGCGCCCTTCACCAACGAGATCACCTATCTGATCGATGGCGACTGGGCGGTGATCGGTGCGAACGGCGTGCATATCTTCGATCTCGATGGCAACGTCGTCGACCGGCCGAAGCAGCTGTCGACAGCGGCCGCCTACATGATCGACAAGGGCAACCACCGGCACTTCATGGAGAAGGAGATCTATGAGCAGCCGGAGGTGATCGCGCACGCGCTCAGCCACTACATCGACTTTGCCGGCAACCGCATCAAGGCGCTGCCGGGCACGATCGATTTTGCCAAGGTTCCGAGCCTTGCGATTTCCGCCTGCGGCACTGCCTATCTCGCCGGTCTCGTCGGCAAGTACTGGTTTGAGCGTTACGCCCGCTTGCCGGTGGAAATCGACGTTGCGTCCGAGTTCCGCTACCGTGAGATCCCGCTGCCTTCTGATGCGGCCGCGCTGTTCATCTCGCAATCCGGCGAAACCGCCGATACGCTGGCGTCGCTGCGCTACTGCAAGGAGCTCGGCCTGAAGATCGGCGCCGTGGTCAACACGCGTGAATCGACCATCGCCCGTGAATCCGACGCGGTCTTCCCGATCCTTGCCGGCCCGGAAATCGGCGTTGCCTCGACCAAGGCCTTCACCTGCCAGCTCGCCGTGCTGGCTTCGCTCGCGATCGGCGCCGGTCGCGCCCGCGGCACGGTGAGTGCCGAGGAAGAGCAGGTCCTGGTTCGCTACCTCGCCGAAATGCCGCGCATCATGGGCCAGGTGCTGAACGCCGTTCAGCCGAAGATCGAGCTTCTGTCGCGCGAGCTGTCGAAGTGCCGCGATGTGCTCTACCTCGGCCGCGGCACCAGCTTCCCGCTGGCGATGGAGGGCGCGCTCAAGCTCAAGGAGATCTCCTATATCCATGCGGAAGGTTATGCCGCCGGCGAACTGAAGCATGGACCGATCGCGCTGATCGACGAGAACATGCCGGTCATCGTCATCGCCCCGCACGACCGCTTCTACGAGAAGACCGTCTCCAACATGCAGGAAGTGGCGGCCCGCGGCGGGCGGATCATTCTCATCACCGATGAGAAGGGTGCTGCCGCTTCCAAGCTCGAGACCATGGCAACGATCGTGCTGCCTGATGTCGACGAAGTCATCGCACCGATGATCTTCTCGCTGCCGATCCAACTGCTTGCCTATCATACGGCGGTGTTCATGGGCACCGACGTCGACCAGCCCCGCAACCTCGCCAAATCGGTGACCGTCGAATGATCTATGTCCGGCATGAGCGCCCGGGAGATGAGAAGGCGATCCGCGACGTCACCGCGGCCGCCTTTGAGGGGCATCCGCACAGCGACCAGAGCGAGCCCCTCATCATCGAGCGGCTGCGCGAGGCCGGCGCGCTGACCGTTTCGCTGGTCGCCGAGATGAATGAGGAAATCGTCGGGCACATCGCCTTTTCGCCGGTAACGCTCGACCCGGCGGAAAGCGGCTGGTTCGGGCTCGGTCCGGTCTCGGTCACGCCGGACGTTCAGGCCCAGGGCATCGGCAGGCAACTGATCCTCGAGGGCCTCGAATGGCTGCGGGCGGAAGGCGCCTCGGGCTGCGTCGTCGTCGGCGATCCGGCCCTCTATCAAAAGTTCGGCTTCCGCAACGAATCGGCTCTTGTATTCCCCGGTTGTGCGCCGCAATATTTCATGGCGCTGGCTCTTTCCGGCGCGATGGCGGCCGGCACGGTCGCCTATCATCCGGCCTTCGGCGTCGAGTGAGGTTGAGACGGAAGAAGCATGACGGAACATTCCAAACGCGGCTATATCGCGACGCGGCTGCGCAATTACTTTCTGACCGGCTTGATCATCTGTGCGCCGGTGGCGATCACCGTCTGGCTCGTGCGCACCTTCATCGATTGGGCTGACGGCTGGGTTAAGCCCTACCTGCCGAACTTCTACAATCCGGATACCTATTCGCCCGTTGCCATTCCCGGCTTCGGCCTGCTCGTCGCCATTTTCGTGATCACCTTCGTCGGCTTCATGACCGCAAACCTCGTCGGTCGGTCGATCGTCAATCTCGCCGAGTCGCTCGTCAATCGCACGCCGCTTGTCCGCACGATCTACAAGTCCACCAAGCAGATCTTCCAGACGGTGCTGCAGGAGCAGTCCTCCTCTTTCAAGAAGGCCGGGCTGATCGAGTATCCGAGCCCGGGCATCTGGTCGCTGGTGTTCATCGCAACGGATGTGAAGGGCGAGATCGCCTCGAAATTCAAGGAACGCGGCATGGACATGGTGGCCGTCTTCCTGCCGCCGACCCCGATCCCGACGGCGGGTTTCCTGCTGTTCATCCCGCGCGACAAGATCATCCCGCTCGAGATGAGCGCGGAGGACGCGGCCAAGCTTCTGATCTCGGGTGGCCTCGTGACCCCCGACCAGAAGCCGCTCGCCAACGCCCCCTTGAAAATCACCCAGCAAGAGACTGCCTGACGTCTACAGCGCCGTGCGTTCCGACGAACGAGAGGGTGCTTTAGCCGGCGCGCAGGAAGCGGATGGCCTCGTCGCGGCGGTATAGATAGAGCAGCGTGCGGAGCGCTTCGCCGCGCTCTGATGTGAGGTCAGGATCCCGCTCGATCACGTAGGCGGCGTCCTTGCGCGCGATTTCGAGCAGATCGCCGTGGGCTTCGAGGCTGGCGATGCGGAAACCGGGCGTGCCTGACTGGCGCGTGCCGAGCAACTCGCCTTCGCCCCGCAGCTTCAGGTCTTCCTCGGCGATCAGGAAGCCGTCCTCGCTGTCGCGCAGGATCGAGAGCCGCGCACGGCCGGTTTCGCCGAGCGGTCCCTTGTAGAGCAGGATGCACGTCGATGCCTCGTCGCCACGGCCGACGCGGCCGCGCAGCTGGTGAAGCTGGGCAAGGCCGAAGCGTTCGGCATGCTCGATCACCATGATCGTCGCGTCCGGCACGTCGACGCCGACTTCGACGACGGTGGTCGCAACCAGCAGGCGGATCTCGCCGTTCTTGAAGGCGAGCATGACGGCGTCCTTTTCCGCGCCATTCATGCGGCCGTGCACCAGGCCGACATTGTTGCCGAAGCGCTTGGCAAGGCTCTCGTATCGTTCTTCGGCCGACATGACATCGACGGCTTCGGACTCTTCCACGAGCGGGCAGATCCAGTAGGCCTTCTTGCCCTCGCGTAATGCGGCGTCGAGCCGATCGACGATGTCGTCAACACGTTCCGTCGGGATCGTCACGGTCTGGATCGGCTTTCGTCCGGCGGGTTTTTCGGTGAGCTTAGACACATCCATGTCGCCGAAGGCGGCAAGCACGAGAGTGCGCGGGATCGGTGTCGCGGTCATGACCAGCATATGCGGCGAGATGCCCTTGGCGGTCAGTCGCAGGCGCTGGTGAACGCCGAAGCGATGCTGTTCGTCGACGACGGCAAGCGTCAGCTCCTTGTAGCTCACCGTATCCTGGAAAAGCGCATGCGTGCCGATCACCATCCGGGTCTCACCGGAGGCGATCCGTTCGACAATGGCGTCGCGTTCCTTGCCCTTCGTGCGGCCGGTCAGAACGTCGATGGCGATCCCGGCAGGGGCGGCCATTCTGGCAAGCGTCGCGTGGTGCTGGCGGGCGAGGATTTCTGTCGGCGCCATCAGCACCGCCTGTCCGCCGGATTCGACGGCTGCCAGCATGGCCATCAGCGCCACCATCGTCTTGCCGGAGCCGACATCGCCCTGCAGCAGCCGGAGCATGCGGTCAGTCCCGGCCATGTCCTTCAGGATGTCGGCGATTGCCGTCGACTGGCTGTTCGTCAAGGAAAAGGGAAGAGCGTCGATGACCGGACGGGAGAGCACGCCGGTCGCGTGGACCGGTACTCCCGCGACCTTGCGCAGGCGCTGGCGAACGAGAGCCAGGGACAATTGCCCGGCGAGAAACTCGTCATAGGCAAGGCGGCGGCGGGCGGGGGCCTGCGGATCGAGGTCCGTCGCGTCGCGCGGATCGTGCAGCGCGCGAAAACTCTCGGCCGCGGTGCTGAAACCCTGCTTCGTCAGCAGCGCATCGTCCATCCATTCCGGCATTTCCGGGACGCGGGCGACGGCTGCCTCGATCGACTTACGCAATATCCTTGGTGAAAGTCCTGCCGTCAGCCCGTAGACCGGCTCGACCAGCGGCAGGTTTTCCGCCTCGCTGGCCCGAACCACATAATCCGGGTGAACCATGGACGGGCGGCCGTTGAACCAATCGACCTTGCCGCTGACGATGACCGTCTCGTCGACCGGCAGCGATTTTTCCAACCAGTTGCCCTTGACGCGGAAATAGGTGAGCGCCAGTTCCCCGGTCTCGTCATGCAGGAAGACGCGATAGGGCAGGTTGGGCTTGCCGCGCGGCGGCGGCTGGTGGCGATCGACCCGACCGGTGATGGTGACGATCACTCCTTGCGGCGCGTGGGCGATGCCCGGCTGCTGGCGCCGGTCGATCAGCGAATGCGGCGCGTGAAAAACGAGGTCGACCACCCGGCAGTCCTCGATCGTCTCGCGACCGAGCAAACGGGCATAGAGTTCGCCGATCTTCGGGCCGATGCCTGGAAGCGTGTCGAGCGGAGAGAAGAGCGGATCGAGCAGGGTGGGGCGCATGGCGATGAAATTGCGACGATAATTCGGGCTTTGGCAAGGCTGACAATCGGCTATTCAGAGTTTATAGAGCCGTTGAAGGCAAACCGTACCCCAAAGCCTTGCGCGTTCGTCCGAGTGTGCGGGCGTCATCGCGGGCGGCAGGAAGGAATTTCCCATGACCGGAATCTCTCGCACCAGCGCCGATCTCGATCCGCGTCGACGGCGGATCCTGTTTCGCGCCTGGCATCGCGGCATTCGCGAGATGGATCTGATCCTCGGGCAGTTCGCCGAGGCCGAGCTCTCGACGCTTTCTGAAGCACAGCTCGACGAACTCGAGACGATCATGGGCGAGGAAGACAACGATCTCGTCAAGTGGATCATCGGCGAACAGCCGGTGCCGGCTCGCTATCAGACGCAGATGTTTCAGCGCATCGCTGCCTATCGTCCGGATTTCGACAAGCTTCCCGAAGAGATGAAATAGACCGATGATGCTGGCTGGCCTTGATCCGAAGAAGATTGTCGAAGCACAGCGAGAGATCACGATCGGGCCGGTCCCTTCCGGTGCCGAGGCGCTGATCCTTGCCGAGTTGGCGCGT
The DNA here is from genome assembly GCF_044769565.1 of Ensifer sp. NPDC090286. Taxonomy (NCBI): domain Bacteria; kingdom Pseudomonadati; phylum Pseudomonadota; class Alphaproteobacteria; order Hyphomicrobiales; family Rhizobiaceae; genus Ensifer; species Ensifer sp. NPDC090286. The sequence continues at coordinate 598,386 of NZ_JBIVYF010000001.1, forward strand.
GCCGGCCAGCCGGTCGCCTACATTCTTTCGGACGGCCAGCGGATCGCCGATCTGGAACAGGTCCTCTCATTTGTCGCGCCCGACATTCCGGTGCTGACGCTTCCCGGTTGGGACTGCCTTCCCTATGACCGTGTTTCGCCGAGCGCCGACACCTCGGCACGGCGGCTGGCGGCACTGAGCGCCTTGATTGCGCACAAGAAGAAGCCGCATGCGGCGATCGTGCTGGTGACGGTCAACGCCGCCCTCCAGAAGATCTCGCCGCAGGACGTGATCCAGAGCCTGGCGTTCTCGGCCCGTCCGGGCAATCAGGTGCGCATGGACGGCATCGCGCTGCGGCTGGAGCGCAACGGCTTCGAGCGCGTTGCGACCGTGCGCGAGGTCGGCGAATACGCGGTGCGCGGCGGCATCCTCGATGTCTTCGTGCCCGGAAGCGGCGAGCCGCTGCGCCTCGATTTCTTCGGCGACACGCTCGAAACCATCCGCTCCTTCGATCCGGCAAGCCAGCGCACCACCGGTCAGGTCCGCTCCCTCGATCTCAATCCTATGAGCGAGGTGTCGCTGACGCCCGAAACGATCAGCCACTTCCGCAAGCACTACCTATCGCTGTTCGGCGCGACGACCCGCGACGACGCGCTTTACCAGGCTGTCTCCGAGGGCCGGCGTTATGCCGGCATGGAGCATTGGCTGCCGCTGTTCTATGACGGGCTGGAGACGGTCTTCGACTATCTCGACGGCTTCCGTATCGTCACCGATCATCTGGCGCGCGAGGCCGCGGCCGAGCGCTCGAAGCTCATTCTCGACTATTATGACGCCCGCCTGGCCTCGGCGTCTCCGGGCAAGTCGCAGGCCACCCAGGGCACGCCCTACAAGCCCGTTCCACCGGAACTGCTTTATCTGAGCGCGCAGGGCTTCAACGCCGGCCTGAGCTCACGCGATGCCATTCGCCTGTCGCCTTTCAACGAGCACGAGGGCGAGGCCCGCCAGGTCATCTCGGTCGATGCGCGCCAGGGCATGCGCTGGGCGAAGTCGGCGGGCGAGGGCGAAGCCGAAAGCGAACGCGTCAACGTCTTCGATCAGGCGGTCAAATACATCGCCGAGCGGCGCTCGAAGGGCGCCAAGGTGGTGATCTCAGGCTGGAGCGAAGGCTCGCTCGATCGCCTGCTCCAGGTGCTTGCCGAACATGGTCTCGGCAACGTCAAGCCGATCAAGGCGCTCGCCGAGGTCAAGTCGCTGAAGCCGGGTGAAGCGGCCGCGGCCGTGCTCAGTATCGAGGCCGGATTCGAGACGGGTGATCTCGTCATCATCGGCGAACAGGACATTCTCGGCGACCGCATGGTCCGCCGCTCGAAGCGGCGCAAGCGCGGTGCCGACTTCATAGCCGAGGTCGCCGGCCTCGACGAGGGCAGCTATGTCGTGCACGCCGAACACGGCATCGGCCGTTTCGTCGGCCTGCGCACCATCGAGGCGGTCGGCGCGCCGCATGATTGCCTCGAGCTCGTCTATGCCGACGATGCAAAACTGTTCCTGCCGGTCGAAAACATCGAGCTTCTGTCGCGCTACGGCTCGGAGGGTACCGATGCGATCCTCGACAAGCTTGGCGGCGTTGCTTGGCAGGCGCGCAAGGCCAAGCTCAAGAAACGGCTGCTCGATATGGCCGGCGGCCTCATCCGCATCGCTGCCGAACGTCATACGCGCCGCGCGCCGGTACTGGCCGCGCAGGACGGCGTCTATGACGAGTTTGCCGCCCGCTTCCCCTATGACGAGACCGAAGACCAGCTGAACTCGATCGAGGCTGTGCGCGAAGACCTCGGCAGCGGCCGTCCGATGGATCGCCTGGTCTGCGGCGACGTCGGCTTCGGCAAGACGGAAGTGGCGCTTCGTGCTGCCTTCATCGCCGCCATGAACGGCGTGCAGGTGGCGGTCGTCGTGCCGACGACGCTGCTTGCACGCCAGCATTTCAAGACATTTTCCGAACGCTTCCGCGGCCTGCCGATCCGCATCCAGCAGGCGTCCCGCCTCGTCGGTTCCAAGGAACTGGCATTGACCAAGAAGGAAGTGGCCGATGGCAAGACCGATGTCGTCGTCGGCACCCATGCGCTGCTCGGCACGTCGGTCAACTTTGCCAATCTCGGCCTCTTGGTCATCGACGAAGAGCAGCACTTCGGCGTCAAGCACAAGGAACGGCTGAAGGAGCTGAAGTCGGACGTCCACGTCTTGACGCTTTCGGCAACGCCGATCCCGCGCACGCTGCAATTGGCGCTGACGGGTGTCCGCGAACTGTCGCTGATCACCACGCCGCCGGTCGACCGCATGGCGGTGCGCACCTTCATTTCACCCTTCGACGCACTGGTGATCCGCGAAACGCTGATGCGCGAGCACTATCGCGGCGGCCAGAGCTTCTATGTCTGCCCGCGGCTGAGCGACCTGTCGGAAATCCACGATTTTCTGAAGTCGGACGTTCCGGAGCTGAAGGTGGCGGTGGCCCACGGCCAGATGCCGGCAACCGAGCTCGAAGACATCATGAACGCCTTCTACGACGGGCGTTACGATGTGCTTCTGTCGACGACGATCGTCGAATCCGGTCTCGACGTGCCGACGGCTAACACGCTGATCGTACATCGCGCCGACATGTTCGGTCTTGCCCAGCTCTACCAGCTTCGCGGCCGCGTCGGTCGCTCGAAGGTGCGCGCCTTCGCGCTGTTCACGCTGCCGGTCAACAAGACGCTGACGGGCATGGCCGAGCGCCGGCTGAAGGTGCTGCAATCGCTGGATACGCTTGGCGCCGGCTTCCAGCTGGCGAGCCACGACCTCGATATCCGCGGTGCCGGAAACCTGCTGGGCGAAGAACAGTCGGGCCATATCAAGGAAGTCGGCTTCGAACTTTACCAGCAGATGCTCGAGGAAGCGGTCGCCGAACTCAAGGGTGAGGAAGAGATCCACGACACCGGCTGGTCGCCGCAGATTTCGGTCGGAACGCCGGTCATGATCCCGGAACACTACGTGCCGGACCTGCATCTGAGGCTCGGTCTCTATCGCCGCCTCGGCGAACTGACGGACCTCAAGGAGATCGACGGCTTCGGCGCCGAGATGATCGATCGCTTCGGCCCGCTGCCGATCGAGGTCCAGCACCTGTTGAAGATCGTCTACATCAAGTCGCTCTGCCGCACGGCAAATGTCGAAAAGCTCGATGCCGGCCCGAAGGGCGTCGTGGTGCAGTTCCGCAACAAGGAATTCCCGAACCCGGCGGCACTCGTCGGCTACATCGCCAAGCAGGGCACGCTTTCGAAGATCCGGCCCGACCAGAGCATCTTCTTCCAGCGCGAACTGGCAACACCGGAAAAGCGCCTGTCGGGTGCAGCAATGGTGATGACCCAGCTCGCCGGCCTGGCGAAGTAACAAAAAACCGTACTGCCGCGTGGTGCGGCAGTACGGTCAGGTCTTTTGAAGCAGATCTGTTTCGGCTCGCCGCGCGATCAGTTCGGCGCGCCGCTCGCCTTCATCTCGGCGATTTCACGCACCGCATTGGTCAAGACGTCGACCGATTGCGCGCCCATCACCGCATATTGTCCTTCGAGGATGAAGCAGGGGACACCGGTCACGCCCATTTCGCGGGCCATGCCGACTTCCTCCTTGACCGCGTCCTTGTCGGCATCGGAGCCAAGCAGTGCTGCAATGACGGGGCGGTCGAGGCCGGCCTGCTCGGCGATATCGAGAAGCACCGCGTGATCGCCGACATTGCGGCCTTCTTCGAAATTGGCCTTGAACAGCAGGCCGACGACGGCCGACTGCGCTTTCTCGCCGTTGGTCGCGGCCCAGCGGACAAGCCGATGGGCGTCAAGCGTGTTCGGGCTGATCTTCACCGCATCGAAATCGAAGGCGATGCCGTCGGCATTGCCGAGTTCGCGCAGCGTGTCGTGAGCGCGGTCGACGGCCGCCTGGCCGCCGAGCTTCTCGGCAAGATGCCGCTTGTGATCGATCCCCTCGGGCGGCAGGTCTGGATTGAGCTGGTAGGGGCGCCAGTTGACCGTGACAAGCACGTCCGGAACGTTGGCAATCGCCTGGTCGAGCCGAGCCTTGCCGAGATAGCACCAGGGACAAACGACGTCCGAGACGATATCGATGCTGACGGTTTGCATGGTGTGGGTGCCTTTCCTTTTTCCGGTATGACGGCGAGATAAGCCGGTTTGACCCGGCTTTCAATGCGTTACCAAAAGGGAACCGACCCTCTATTGCGCGTCTTGATCCCACCAGGTCGGAAGCTGGTAGCCGTAGAGCGGCATCACGTCCGGCCGGCCGATATGCTTGCGCCGCGCTACCCACTGGGCGTCGAGGTGGTAGAGCGGCACCAGATAGGAGTTGTTGACGAGCAACCGGTCATGCGCGCGCACGGCCGCCGTGAAATCTTCGCTCGTGCGGGCCTGCAGGATGTTGTTGACCATCCGATCGACGTCCTTGTCGGCGACGCCAGCGAAGTTGTCGCTGCCTTGCCGGTCGCGCGCTTGCGAGGTCCAGCGCCCGGCCTGCTCGATGCCGGGTGACAGCGTCGAGGGGAAGGATTTGATGATCACGTCGTAGTCGAAGGACTGGCTGCGCTGCTGGTATTGCGAATCGTCGACGGTGCGCACGGTCGCCTGGATGCCGAGAGGGGCGAGAAACCGCTGGTAGGCGAGCGCAATTTTTTCCTGGCCGGCATTCTGGCTCATGATCTCGAAGGCAAGCGGCTTGCCTTGAGGATCGACCATCTTGCCGTCCTTGATCTGATAGCCGGCCTCGCGCATCAATGAGACGGCGACACGCAGCACGTTACGGTCGCGGCCGGACGCGTCGGTCACCGGCAGACGGTAGGTGCCGTCGAGGATCGCCGGGTTGATTCGATCTCGGGCGTCGCCGATCAGGCCGAGTTCGCGGTCGTCGGCCGGTGCGCCGAGAAAGCTTAGCGTCGAGTTCTGCCAGTAGCTCTGGGTCCGCGTATAGGCGCTGTCGAAGAGGTTCTTGTTGACCCACTCGAAGTCGAACACCAGCGCCAGACCCTGACGGAGCTTCAGATTGTCGAACATCGGACGGCGGGTATTGAAGACGATGCCGAGCATGCCCGACGGCGTCTTTGGCGTGAAGGTTTCCTTGACGACATCGCCGGAGCGAACGGCCGGGAAATCGTAGCCGCGCGCCCATTTGGTGGCGCTGCCTTCGGGATAGATGTCGATCTCGCCCTTCTTGAAGGCTTCGAACAGCGAGTTCTCCTGGAGGAAATACTCCACAGAGATCTCGTCGTAATTGTCCTGGCCGACCTTCGAGGGCAGGTCCTTCGCCCAATAGTCCGCGTTTCGCTTGTAGACGATGCGCTCACCCGGCTTCACTTCGGCCACGCGATAGGGGCCCGAGCCGACCGGCGGCTTCAGCGTTGTCTGGTCGAAGGTCGCAAGGTCGATGGCATGTTTCGGCAGCACCGGCGACAGGCCGAGCAGGAGCGGCAGCTCACGGTCGGCATCCTCGGTGAAGGTGAAGCGCACGCTGCGCTCGCCGACTTTCTCGAGTTTCGCCACCTTGGCCATGCGGTTGCTGAAGGGGACACGTCCCTTGTCGCGCAGCAGCTCGAAGGTGAAGATCACGTCCTCGGGGGTCACCGGCTGCCCGTCGGCCCAGCGAGCCTTCGGGTTGAGATTGAACTGGATGAAGGTCCGGTCGTCATCCCACTCCACGGTTTCGGCGAGCAGGCCGTACATGGTGAAGGCCTCGTCGCGCGAGCGCTGCATCAGCGATTCGTAGACAAGGTTGCCGTATTCCGGATCCCACATGCCGCGCGCGGTCGTGCGCATGCTCTTCAGGATGAAGGGATTGAGGCTGTCGAAGCTGCCGACGACGCCGTAGGAGATCTTTCCACCCTTTTTTACGTCCGGATTGACGTAGGGAAAGTTCTTGAAATCGGCAGGCAGCGCCGGCTCTCCGTGCATGGCAATCGCATGCACGGGAGCGGCTGCCGCAGCAGTGCCGAATGAAGTGGTGGTCAGGATCAGCGCCAGACCGGAAAGAATTGCACGCAAGGTCACCTCCCGTGAGGGGTATCAACAGGCCGATTCCCCGAACGTTACCAACGCCGACGGATGAATCCAACCGATCCGCGGTCCAAATTCCGCCCAGTATGAAGTCAAAAAATGACAGGAAACACTGGATAATCGAAGCGAGCCAATGTAACAGGTGTTTCCGGAAACGGGGTCATGCATTTGCCTTATTTGGCCAACAGGACAACGGCGGCTGACGATACTCACCTGCGGAACAACTGTTCCGTTACCGGATTTCAGGAGACGGAATCACAATGATGTTCAAGTCGAATATTGCAAAACGTTCGGGCATGGCAGCGCTGGCGCTCACTGTAGCTGCTGCGGGCGTTCCGAGCGTTGCGTCTGCACAGCAGGCTGGCGGCAAGCCGCCGCAGGGCTGGTTCAAGGTTTGCACCAAGCAGGAAGACAACGATGTCTGCATCGTTCAGAACCTGCTGACCGCCAATAACGGCCAGCTCGTGACCGCTGTCGGCCTCATCACCGTTTCCGGCAAGGTCAACCGCAAGATCATGCAGGTTTCGGTACCGTCGGCGCGTCTCATCCCGACCGGCGTTCAGATGCAGATCGACGGCGGCAAGCCGGTCAAGCTCGACTACGCCATCTGCATGCCGGACAAGTGCGTTGCCGAAGCGCCGCTTTCCGACCAGCTGATCGCCAGCCTGAAGAAGGGCAATGAGGTCGTCTTCACCTCGGTCAACTTCCAGCGCGCTCCGAACCCGATCAAGATGGCCCTCACGGGCTTCACCGGTGTCTACGACGGCGAGCCGATCGAGCAGTCGCAGCTCGAAGAGCGTCAGCGCCTGCTGCAGGAAGAAATGCAGAAGAAGGCCGAGGACGCACGCAAGAAGCTTGAAGAAGCCCAGAAGGCTGCCAAGCAGAACTAAGCGGTCCTCCGCAAACTTATAAAGAAACGCCCGGACCTCGCGGTCCGGGCGTTTTCATTTGTTCGAGAGCGAAGCGGCCTCAATGGCGGAACGTCGCCTTGGGCCTGTAGTGACCGACGCCATCCTTGTCGAACAGGGCATCGACTTGCGCGTGGCGCATCGGCCGGTCGCTGTCGTCGAATTCCAGGTTCTGCTCGGAGACGTAGGCGACATACTCGCTGTCGTCGTTCTCGGCGAACAGGTGATAGAAGGGCTGATCCTTGCTTGGGCGGATCTCCTGCGGAATGGCGTTCCACCACTCCTCGGTGTTGGCGTATTCCGGGTCGACGTCGAAAATGACGCCGCGGAACGGGAAAACCCGATGGCGAACCACCTGTCCGATCTCGAATTTGGCGTTTCTCTGTTTCATGACGCAACACATCCTTTCAGGAGATTATCTGGGTTGGCGAACCCAAAACATCAATAGGGACTTCCCTTCTGCCCTCCGTTGATCGATCTCGCCATGCGTGTCCTGCGGACGCGCAAAAGTTGTTGGCAACATAATATCACACAATTCGACGGTTTCGTGCCGCTCCCTGCGCGGGAGCGCTTGCAATCCCTGCGCTCCAACGAAAAGGCCGGCGGCTCCTTCTAGGGAGCCGCCGGCCCAAAGCACGGCTTGAACCGGTGGTCGATGCCGCCGGTCGCACGGTCTTAGACCGAATAGTACATGTCGTACTCGACCGGATGCGGGGTCATTTCGAAGCGCATGACTTCCTGCATCTTCAGTTCGATGAAGGAATCGATCTGGTCGTCGTCGAACACGCCGCCAGCCGTCAGGTACTTGCGGTCCTTGTCGAGGCTTTCCAGCGCTTCGCGCAGCGAGCCGCAGACGGTCGGGATCTTCTTCAGTTCCTTCGGCGGCAGATCATAGAGATCCTTGTCCATCGCCTTGCCCGGGTGCAGCTTGTTCTTGATGCCGTCGAGGCCGGCCATCAGCATGGCTGCGAAGGCGAGGTAGGGGTTGGCAGTCGGATCCGGGAAGCGGACTTCGACACGCTTGGCCTTCGGGTTGGTGCCGAACGGAATGCGGCACGAAGCCGAGCGGTTGCGCGCCGAGTAGGCGAGCAGAACCGGCGCTTCGTAGCCCGGGACGAGACGCTTGTAGGAGTTCGTCGACGGGTTGGTGAAGGCGTTCAGCGACTTGGCATGCTTGATGATGCCGCCGATGAAGTAGAGGCAGCTTTCCGACAGGCCGGCATATTCGTCGCCGGCGAAGGTCGGCTTGCCGTCCTTCCAGATCGACAGGTGCACGTGCATGCCCGAGCCGTTGTCGCCGAAGATCGGCTTCGGCATGAAGGTTGCCGTCTTGCCATAGGCATTGGCGACCTGGTGCACGACGTACTTGTAGATCTGCATCTTGTCGGCGTTGCGAACCAGCGCGTCGAACTTGACGCCGAGCTCGTGCTGGGCGGCCGCCACTTCGTGGTGGTGCTTTTCGACCGTCACGCCCATCTCGGACAGGACCGTCAGCATTTCGGAGCGCATGTCCTGGCAGCTGTCGATCGGCGGAACCGGGAAATAGCCGCCCTTGACGCGCGGACGGTGGCCGAGGTTGCCGGTCTCGTAGTCGGTGTCGTCGTTCGACGGCAGTTCCGAGGAGTCGAGCTTGAAGCCGGTGTTGTACGGGTCGGCCTTGTACTTGACGTCGTCGAAGACGAAGAATTCTGCTTCCGGGCCAACGAAGACAGTGTCGCCGATGCCGGATGCCTTGAGGTAGGCCTCAGCCTTCTTGGCCGTGCCGCGCGGGTCGCGGTTGTAGGATTCGCCCGAAACCGGATCGAGAATGTCGCAGATGATGACCATCGTCGACTGCGCGAAGAACGGGTCCATATGCGCTGTTTCCGGATCGGGCATCAGCACCATGTCGGACTCGTTGATGGCCTTCCAGCCGCCAATCGAGGAGCCGTCGAACATGACGCCATCGGCGAACATGTCTTCGTCGACGCAGACCACATCCATCGTTACGTGCTGCAGCTTACCCTTGGGATCGGTAAAGCGCAGGTCGACGAACTTGACGTCGTTGTCCTTGATTTGCTTCAGAATATCGCTTGCAGTCGTCATTTGCCGTTATTCCCTGTGTGAGATGACGAGGATTTGAAAAGAACCGGGCCGAACGGCCCGTGATGTCAGATGGCGTCGAGGCCGGTTTCGCCCGTGCGAATACGGATGACTTCTTCCACATTGGAAACGAAAATCTTTCCGTCACCAATGCGGCCGGTTTGCGCGGCGTTGCGGATCGCCTCGATGACGGCCTCCGCGTTTTCATCCGCCAGCACCACTTCGACCTTTACCTTCGGCAGGAAGTCCACCACGTATTCGGCGCCGCGATACAGCTCCGTGTGACCCTTCTGCCGCCCGAAGCCCTTGGCTTCCGTGACGGTGATACCCTGCAGGCCGACTTCCTGAAGGGCTTCCTTCACTTCGTCGAGCTTGAAGGGCTTAATGATCGCTTCGATCTTTTTCATGAGAAAATGTCTCTCCGCTTCTCCCTTGATAGCAGGATCATGCCCGCTCGCCCTGAATATGCACGTTGCATGCCAGTTTTTCTGCGAAAATCTGTCAGAACGACAAAAAATCTGCCGCCGGCGCGCCGATTACAGGATTTCCATGCCTTCGGTGGGGTGCGATCTGCCTATTTTTTATAGTTTCCGATCGAAAGATGCCCGCTTCTTGCAGAGCCCCCACGTCATGGCAGACATGAAGCTTGTTATTTGAGCAACAATTATGTGCAAATGCCTTATGTTAAGGCAATTGTGGTGTTGGGGCTGAGGCCTTGCTTCGCACGCGCGGGCATGGATAAGTCTGGCGCATGCGCTCCGACCTTCAGCACCTGTTGATCACGCCCGCCGAAATGACGGCAATCGACCAGGCGGCGGCCCAATCTGGCATCGATAGCTTTACGCTGATGCGCAACGCTGGACTGGCGGTGAGCGCTGCGGCTCTACGGTATTTTCCGGAAGCTCGCCGCTTCGTCGTGCTCTGCGGCCCCGGCAACAATGGTGGCGATGGTTACGTTGCCGCCCGCGGCCTTGCCGAAAGCGGGCCGGATGTCGCGGTGTTCGTGCTGGGCGATCCCGCCAAGCTTCAACGCGATGCTGTGCGGGCCCGGGCAAACTGGAGCGATCCCGTCGCGCCACTCGCGGCCTACGAACCGCAGGCCGGCGATGTCGTCATCGATGCGCTCTTCGGGGCGGGCTTGTCTCGCGACCTCACGGACGACGTCGTTCACCTTATCGAACGGGTCAATGCCAGTGGCGTTCCGGTCGTTGCGGTCGATCTGCCGAGCGGCATCGACGGCCGCACGGGCGAGGTCCGGGGCGCTGCCTTTGCCGCCCGCCACACCGTTACGTTCATGGCGCCAAAGCCCGGTCATTGGCTTTTGCCCGGGCGGTCCCTCTGCGGCACGCTCGAGGTGTTCGATATCGGCATTCCCGCGCGCATCGTGCGCGCCGGTGCAGGTTCGCTGCGCCTCAATGCGCCGTTCCTCTGGGCGGGCTGGGGCGGCGACCTGGCGGCCTCGACGCATAAGTTCAAGCGCGGGCATCTGGTGGTTTTCTCAGGTGACCGCCAGGCGACAGGCGCGGCGCGCCTGTCGGCCGCGGCGGGCCTTGCGGCCGGCGCCGGCCTTGTCACCGTCGCCTCCGGCAACGCTGCCCTCGACATCAATGCGTCCCATCTTACGGCGGTTATGGTCAAGGAGATCGACGGCAAGCGGGAGCTTACCAAATGGCTGCAGGACCAGCGCCTGGGCAGCTTTGTCCTTGGGCCGGGCTTCGGCATCGGCAAGAAGGCGAGGGACTTTGCGCTTGCACTCTGCGATCGCGCGCTGGTGCTCGACGCCGATGGCATCACCTCGTTCCAGGCAGACCCCGGCCAACTTTTCGCGGCACTGGCGAAAGGCGGGGGCCAGATGGTCATGACGCCGCACGACGGCGAGTTCGCGCGCCTCTTTCCTGATATTGCCGGTGACGACGGGCTTTCGAAGATCGAGAAGGCGCAGGCCGCGGCGCGGGCGAGTTACGCGGTGATCGTCTACAAGGGCGCCGACACCGTCGTTGCTGCGCCGGACGGACGGGCGGTCGTCAACAACAATGCGCCACCGTTGCTGGCAACCGCCGGATCGGGGGACGTTCTTGCCGGCATCGTCGGCGCGCATCTGGCGAAGGGAATGCCGGCTTTCGAGGCAGCGGCAGCCGCAGTCTGGCGCCATGGCGCAGCCGGCGCCAAGGCAGGGCCTGGCTTGACTGCCGAAACGCTGATCGGCGCGATACCGCCGATCAGCTGATCGAAAACTCACGGACCGAAAGTCGCCTCCCGACAAGGGGCACCGGGTCCGGAAGGAACATACGGGCTATTAGCCGCGCGTGCCCTTGGCGATCGGCTCCTGATAGGTGAAGCCCATGTCCCAGGGGAAATAGATCCAGGTGTCCTGGCTGACCTCGGTAACGAAGGTATCGACCAGCGGCCGGCCCTTCGGCTTGGCGTAGACGGCGGCGAAATGCGCCTTCGGTAGCATGGCGCGGACTTCCGCGGCAGTCTTGCCGGTGTCGGTCAGGTCGTCGACGATCAGCACGCCTTCACCGCCGCCCTCGGCAATTTCGGGGGCGATGCCCTTCAGCACCTTCATCTGTCCTTGAGAATCGTAGTCATGGTAGGAGGCGACGCAGACGGTTTCGATCATGCGGATGTTAAGTTCGCGGCAGATGATCGCCGCCGGAACCAGGCCGCCGCGCGTGATGCAAACCATGGCGCGCCATTCCTGGCCATTGTCGGCGAGCCGCCACGCAAGCGCGCGGCAATCGCGGTGGAACTGGTCCCAGGAAACGGGAAAGGCTTTATCGGGCAGCGACATGGGTGGGCTCCGGCTTGTCTGAACGAGGGTAAGGCGAAGCGTCCGGCAGATCGGGCAGGCGGGAACGCGTCATCCTGATTTGCCGACATGCAATAACGGCATTGAGGCCTTGAGTGCAAGGGCTTCGCGCTATCCCTTTGCCCGCGCGTCGGCGATTGCCTGGATCATCGCCTGCACATCCGCTTCCGCTGCCGCAAGGGCTTCCGGATCACGGGCGCGCACGACGATATCCGTCGAGAAGGTCTTGCCGTCGAATTTCGGGTAGGAGCCGATGCTCGTTTCCGGGTGGTTCTTCTGCACTTCGGTCAGCGGGCTGCCGATGTCGCCTTCGCCGAAGGGCGAGCGCACGGTGCGGGAGAGGAGGGGCGAACCGACGTTGAGGCCGGGCAGCAGAGCGTCGAGCATGGCCTGGAAGACCTGCGGCACGCCGGCCATCACATGCACGTTGCCGATGGCGAAACCCGGCGCCGTCGATACCGGGTTCGGGATATGGCGTGCGCCGAGCGGCATGCGCGCCATGCGCTTGCGCGCGTCGGTAAACTCCATGTTGCGGCGTTCGTACATGGCGCCGAGCAGCGCCATCGCCTCCGGCTCGTAGATGCATTCGACGCCGAAGGCGCGCGACACCGCGTCGGCGGTGATGTCGTCATGGGTCGGGCCGATGCCGCCGGACGTAAAGACGTAATCGTAGCGGCTCCGCACCGCATTGATCGCCTCGACGATCGCCACTTCGTCGTCGGCGACGATCCGCACTTCCTTCAGGTCGATGCCGACCATGGTCATCATGTCGGCGAGGTGGCCGATGTTCTTGTCCTTGGTACGCCCCGACAGAAGTTCGTCGCCGATGGCGACCATGGCGGCAGTGACGACTTTTATGCTGCTCATCGGGTGGATCCTGTTTGTTTAGTCAGTCATTTAACAGTGAATTATTATTGTTCACATTGCGAGAACAGTCTGTTTCCCGGACGGCTCCTGGCATGCGGCTGCATTTTGATAAATCTTCCGCGCAGCAGTGATCAAGTGGGATCGCTTGTATCCAAAGGAGCAATTATGGCCAAGGTTCTCGTTCTCTATTATTCGGCATATGGACATATCGAAACCATGGCCTACGCTGTGGCCGAAGGAGCCAAGTCTGCGGGTGCCGAAGTCGACGTCAAGCGCGTTCCGGAACTGGTGCCGGCCGAGGTCGCCAAGGCCTCTCACTTCAAGCTCGACCAGGCCGCGCCGGTCGCCCATGTCGAAGAGCTTGCCCAATACGACGCGATCATCTTCGGCGCCGGCACGCGCTTTGGCACCGTTGCCTCGCAGATGCGCAACTTCATTGACCAGACCGGCAGCCTGTGGGCGTCTGGCAAGCTGGTCGGCAAGGTCGGTTCGGTCTTCACGTCCTCGGCCACCCAGCATGGCGGTCAGGAATCCACCATCCTCGGCTTCATCCCGACGCTGATGCACCACGGCATGGTCGTCGCTGGTCTTCCCTATGCCTTCCAGGGTCAGATGGGCCTCGACGAGATCAAGGGCGGCTCGCCCTATGGCGCCTCGACGATAACCGATGCCGACGGCTCGCGTCAGCCGTCCGAGGTCGAGCTCCAGGCTGCCCGCTTCCAGGGCGCACACGTCGCCAAGATCGCCGCCAAGCTTTCGGCCTGATCATCTCGACGCAATTGTTTCAAGAGTTTAGGCGGCGCCGCAAGGGGCCGCCTTTTTGTTTGACGGCTAGCCTTTCCGGGTGATTCGCGAATGTGGCAATTCGTACCACACTTGTGCTAATATCCGCGGCGTTCGGCATTGAGTATGCCTTTGACGAGGAGGAATGCGGGGCTGTGCGGCAACGGCCCGCCGAAGACGGGAACGTCTTTCGGATTATTGGGAGGGAAGCATGGCGCGGATTACTTACACCATCGTTCCTCATGACGGCGGATGGGCCTACAAGGCCGCCGACGCCTATTCGGAACCCTTTCCCAACCGCGAAACGGCGCTTGCCGCCGCCAAGGCCGCCGCCGCCGAACAGCAGGTCGGCGGCGACGACGAGGAGATCAGCTTCCAGGACGAAGAGGGCCACTGGCACTTCGAACACACGGATGGCGGCGATCGGCCTGAAGCGACCGTCGAAGACGGCTGAAACGGTCAAGGCGACCGGCTCATTGCGAACACATAGCGTTTAGTATTGCGTGCACACCATCTCTCCCACGGAGGATATTCGATGCACTACAGCGTTCAGATCTTCACCTGGACCCCGCGGCAGGGTGTCCACCAGGTCGGATCGGCAATCGAGGTGGACGCCCCCAATTCGAAGGCGGCAGCGGTCTCGCTTCTCGGCCTCAGGCTGGAAAACCAGGGATGCGCAACGAAACTCGCCGTCCGGGTCTGGCACGACGACGCCTACCAGGCGGAATGCGATTGTTATTACTACAACAACTGAGCGGCCGCTCTTTGCGGCGTAAGCCTGTCACTGCAGAGTGACAGTCTGATGTCCGCTACCTATTGATCCTGAAATCCGTTTGTCTGGTGCGGGCGACGGGGGTCGAACCCGTACAGCCAAGGCCGAGGGATTTTAAGTCCCTTGCGTCTACCAGTTTCGCCACGCCCGCATGCAGCCTAGATCAAACACTTAGGTCAAACAGTCAAGGGTGATCGGGGTGGACAACGCGCTTAGGCGCGCTGTTCTCTCGTCTTCATGAAGCGAAAGACGCCCGCGGCAATCAGTGCCCCAAAGCCATAGACGATAAACGCGTCGACAAACGGCCTGCCCGAATTGAACGAGTAGATGGCGGGTGCGACAAACAACAGAACCGCCAAACCCGCGAGGCGCGAGGAAAAAGACGCTCAAAGCCGAAACCTTCCGCAGCAGCCATCCAATGAGCATGCCCACCATCACCATCGCAATCGCTGCACCGAAAACAAGCGCCAACATTGGTTCCCCTCATCTAAGCCACCATGTGGACGATAAGCTGGTTCGTGTATCATCGATACGCATCAGCTTATAATTGCGATCGACTTGGCGCTTGCGGACGACAGTCAAGCCTTCGGTGTCAAGCGCTCAAGGACCGAGCCCAACCCGCCGAGATCCGCAATCTCGCGAAAACGCGGATGAGTCTCCGGCTTGTCGTGGTGTTCGAACGACCAGGTGAGCGCGTGCGGGACATAGACCCCCCAGCTTCCGGCACCGAGTGCAGGCACGATATCCGACTTCAGCGAATTGCCGACCATCATGCTTTTCAGCGCCCCGTCGCCGTGACGCTTGAAGATGCGCTCGTAGGTGGCGACGGTCTTGTCGCTGACGATCTCGACGGCGTCGAAATGGTCGCCAAGGCCGGAGGCGGCGAGCTTGCGCTCCTGGTCGAAGAGATCGCCCTTTGTGATCATGACAAGGCGAAAGTGGCCGTGAAGTGCTTCGAGCGTTTCCTTGACATGCGGCAGCGGCTCAACCGGGTGCACGAGCATGTCGCGCCCGGCGGCGAGGATCTCGGCGATGACCGAGGAGGGCACCTTGCCATCGGTGACGTCGACGGCGGTTTCGACCATGGAGAGCACGAAGCCCTTGATGCCGAAGCCGTAGAGGCCGAGGTTGCGCTTCTCCGCCGCAAGCAGCCGCTCCGACAGGTGTTCGGTGTCCGTGTGGGCGCTCAGAAGCTCGGCGAAGCGCGCTTCCGTCAGCCGGAAGAACTGTTCGTTCTGCCAGAGTGTATCGTCGGCATCGAAGCCGACGGTCGTTACTGCGTGGGGCATGGTATTACGGTCCGGCAATCTTGAACGGTTGGTCGACGCTGGCGCTTTTGCCGCTGTTGACGTCATTGAAGTGGAAGCGCAGCACATAGTCGCCGGCGGGAGCACCGGAGACGTCGATGGTCAGCGTCGAATAGATTTCCTGGTTTCTGAGGTGGCCGGTGAAGGTGAAATCACCGAACGCTTTCTGGCCCGCGAGCACGTCGCCCTTCGGGTTGAGAATATCGAAGTCGACGGTGAAGTGGCTTTCGAGTTGGCCCTTCGTTGCCGAATCCTTCCAGGTGAGGCCGATCGGCTCGATATAGGAGATCAGCGACTCTCCCTCCTTGAAGACCGCGCCCTCGCGCGGGTCGTACATGGCGTAGCCGGTCGGCGCCTTGGTCACGAAAACCGCCTTGCCGATCGCCAGCGGCAGCGTTTGCGAGAAGTCGCTCATCGCCTGGCGGAGAAGCTCATGGGCCTTCGCCGCGTCGCCGGATGCCGCGAGCTTTTCGGCCTGCACCGCCGCGTCGGCAAGCGGGCCGGCATGGGCGACGAGCCCCGCCGAAAGCGCCATGGCGGTAGTCAGCATCGCCAGACGACGTATATGTTTCACCATGACGTTCCCCCATCGCCGGTTTCGACCGACATTCGGCATCTGCTGCACCGAGTCAAGACGATAGGGCCGCGAGGCGAATGGTCAATGCTTCCAGAAGACCGGCGTCAGGATTACCAGCACGGTCAGCACTTCGAGACGACCGAGCAGCATCATCAGCGACAGCAGATAGAGTTCGGGATCGCCGAGCGTCGAGAAGTTGCCGGCCGGGCCGATGATCGGACCAAGGCCCGGGCCGACATTGGAAAGGCAGGTAATGACCGCCGAGGTCGCGGTGACCAGATCGTAGCCGAGCGCGCCCATAGCGAGACTGCCGAGCACCCACAGCAGGATATAGGTGATGAAGAACAGGAAGATGGAGCGCTGCGTGTCAGCGTCGACGGTGTTGCCGCCATAGCGCACCGCATAGATCGCGTTGGGGTAGACGATCTTGTTCAGCCCCGACCGGATCGCATTGAAGAGCACGATGAAGCGATAGGCCTTGATCCCGCCGGCGGTCGAGCCGGAGCAACCGCCCATGAAGGTGGCGATGAAGGCTGCGATGATCACGAAGGGCCCCCAGAGGCTGTAGTCCTGGCTGGCATAGCCGCTGGTCGAGAGGATCGAGGTGATGTTGAAGAAGGAATGCGCCAGCGCCAGGTGGAATTCCACGCCATTGGCGAGCCGGTGGTAGATGGCCACGGCAATCGAGAAGGCCGAGAGATAGCCTAGAAATACGATGATCTGCGGGTCGCGCAGGGCATCGAGCCTGCCGCGGGCGACCAGCACGATCAGGATCGAGAAGGGCAGGCTGCAAAGCGCCATGAAGAAGGTGGCGGTCCAGAGCAACGGAATGCTGCCGAAGTAGGCGAAGGATGCGTCATGGGTGGAAAAACCGCCCGTCGCCACCGTCGACATCGCGTGGTTGATCGCATCGAAGCGGTTCATGCCCGTCAGGAAGTAGCCGATCGTGCAGAGAAGCGTGATGACAACGTAGATCGCCAGGAAGGCGCGGCTGAAGCTCGCGAGGCGAGCAAAGGGTTTGTCGCTGGTGTCGGAGGACTCCATCTTGAAGAACGACATGCCGCCGACCCTGAGATAAGGGATGATGAACAGGCCAAGCACGACGATGCCGATGCCGCCGAGCCAGCACAAAAGCGAACGCCAGAGCAGGAGCCCCGGCGGTGCGTCGTCGAGGCCGACGATCACGGTCGCGCCGGTCGTCGTGATGGCCGAGACGGATTCGAACAGCGCCTGGGCAAAATCGAGCTTCATCGACGACAGCCAGAGCGGGATCGCGCCGACAACCGAAAATACCGCCCACAGCATGTTGACGAGGACGAAGCCGAACTTCTTTGAAAACGGCGGCGGGCCCATGCGCGTCGCCATGAAGGTCGCAAGCGAAAGACCACCGACCATGAACGCCGAGGCGGCAAAGATCTGCCAATCCGAATGGCCGTAATAGAGATCGACCATCGCCGGCACCAGCATGGCGCAGGCAAGGTATATGCCGAGGATCGCCGAAATGTGCACGGCATGCCGGATCAGGGTTGCGTTCAAGCGTTCATTTCCCGGAAGAACAGTGTGGGCGTGCCGGTGGATTGGGCGGTACGCCATTTTCAACGTCGGCCCGATTCGAGTCAAAGCCATGGCTTCGGGCGTTGCGATGTGCAATAGCGACCGCCAGCGACCAACTCAACGGAAGACCGCACGTGATGAAGCAGGATGTCGAAACCGCAACCGAAGCCTTGCGGGAGATCTTCCCGCCGACGCCGCTGCAGCTCAACGAGCACCTGAGCGCGCGCTACGGCGCCAACATTTACCTCAAGCGCGAGGATCTTTCGCCGGTTCGCTCCTACAAGATCAGGGGCGCCTTCAACTTCTTCCGCAAGGCGATCGGTGCCGGTGCCTCGGGGAAGACATTCGTCTGCGCCTCGGCCGGCAACCATGCCCAAGGCTTCGCCTTCGTCTGCCGCCATTTCGGCGTTCCGGGTGTTGTGTTCATGCCGGTGACGACGCCGCAGCAGAAGATCGACAAGACCAGGATGTTCGGCGGTGAGTTCATCACCATCAAGCTGGTCGGCGATATCTTCGACCAATGCTACAAGGCTGCCCGCGACCACGTGGAAGCGATCGGCGGCGTCATGGTGCCGCCTTTCGATCACGCCGACATCATCGAGGGGCAGGCAAGCGTCGCGGCGGAAATTGCCTGGCAACTGCCGGAAGGCGTGGTCCCTGATCTCGTCGTTCTGCCGGTCGGCGGTGGCGGCCTTGCCGCCGGCGTCACCGGCTACCTCAAGGACAAGGTCGCGGCCGATCATTTCATCTTCTGCGAGCCGTCGGGTGCGCCGAGCCTGCGGGAAAGCCTGGAAACCGGCAGCGTTGTCACCCTCGACCAGGTCGACAACTTCGTCGACGGTGCCGCTGTCGGGCGGATCGGCGATCTGAACTTTGCAGCGTTGCGGCGCTTCTCGCCTGACCAGGTTATGCTGCTGGCCGAAAATGCCATCTGCCGGACGATCGTCGACATGCTGAATGTCGAAGGCGTCGTGCTCGAGCCGGCCGGCGCCCTTTCGATCTCGGCGCTCGAAGCGCTGGGCCCCGAGGCGCTTGCGGGCAAGACGGTGGTGGCGGTCGTTTCCGGCGGCAACTTCGATTTCGAGCGCCTGCCCGACGTCAAGGAGCGGGCGATGCGCCATGCCGGCCTCAAGAAGTATTTCATCCTGCGCATGGCGCAGCGGCCGGGCGCGCTTCGCGATTTCCTCAACCTGCTTGGGGACGAAGACGACATCTCGCGCTTCGAGTATCTGAAGAAGTCGGCCCGCAATTTCGGTTCCATTCTGATTGGCATCGAAACGAAACATGCGGAGAACTTCCCCGTGCTGAAGGCTCGCTTCGACGCTGCGGGGCTGCGCTATCAGGACATTACCGAGAACGAGATCCTCTCCAACCTCATCATCTGATCGGCGTGGGGGCGTCGCGGTCGAATATCGGCACTTAAGCTTTGACAGTGTCGGCCGCGGCGTCTAAGTCTTGGGCATGGCATCGTTTTTCTCGAAATTGTTCGGCCGCTCCGGCAACTCTGAAGACCAGGCGCAGGCAGCACCGGGGAAATCCGAGGCCTATGCGGATTGCACCATCCGCGCGACTCCGATGCGCGAGGGCTCCCAGTTTCGTCTGGCGGGCAACATCGAGAAAGTCTCGGCCGAAGGCGGCGCCAAGGTCCGCAGCTTCATCCGCGCCGATCTCTTCACGTCCGAGCAGGACGCGATCGACGCGGCACTGCGCAAGGGGCGCCAGATCATTGATCAGACCGGCCCGTCGCTGTTTTCCGACGATGCCCCGTCGCGCCAGGTCTGAGCCGCGCGCGTCTCTTCAAGATAGTCTAAAATAAACAGAAGCTTGCCTGTGTGAGCTCATGTTCGCGGCAAAAGTGTCGCGGATTTGAGCCGGCGGTTTAGCCTGCTGGATCGGCCAGGCGCCAAGTGTGTGGGCCACCGCAAGCGGCAGCCCACTGATCGATTCGTGGCTCAGAGCTTGATGCGGAAACGCGCAAAACCCTCGGCAGCGTCACCGGCGTCCTCGATCGTCACGCCCTTCACCTGCGCCAGGAACTGCCGCGCCTTCGGTCCGCTGTCGAAGGTCACGCTGGTGCCTGCGAGCGGGACGAAGGTCCAGTTGGCGTCGGCCGACGGGTTGATCGTGCCCTGGTCGATGATGTAGCGGACCACCACATCGCGGTTGGTGTCGGGCGCCACGAAGACCACCTTGTCGGCGCCGATGTCGGGGAAGTTGCCCCCGCCGCCGGCGCGGTAGTTGTTGGTGGCCACGACGAATTTCTGGGCCGGATCAATCGCTTGTCCGTTGAACTGCAGGTTCTTGATGCGGTTCGAGGCAGCGTTGATCGTGTTGCCGTCCTTGTCGAATTTCGGCGGTACGGAAAGGTCGATCTGATAGGTGACCCCGTCGATGACGTCGAAATTGTAGGACGGGAAGCCGCCGTTGATCAGCGGCGCGTCGGAAGCGCCCGGCTTGACCTCGTTGAAGATGCCGGCCGACATTTCCAACCAGTTGCGTACCTGCTCACCGGTAATGACCACGGCCTGCACCGTGTTCGGATAGAGGTAGAGATCGGCGACGTTCTTGATGGCGATGTCGCCGGCCGGAACGTCGGTGTAGTAGTCGGCGCCGCCGCGACCACCGGCCTTGAAGGGAGCGGCCGCCGAAAGCACCGGCAGGTCGCGGTGTTCGGTCTCCTTCAGCATCTCCTTGATATACCAGGTCTGCGCCTGGCTGACGATCTGCACCGACGGATCGTCGGCAACCAGGGCGAAGTAGGAATAGAGCGGCGCACTGGTCTTGCCGACGGGCGTGCGCACATAGGCAAGCGTCGCCTCGTGGTCCTTCTGCGCGGCCGCCAGGACCTCCGGCTTGTCGGCGACCTCGGCGATGACCTTCTTGTCCTCGCGGCGATAGATCGGGCGTGCCTCGCTCGTCGAACTGACGACGCGCCATTTGCCGCCGTCGCGCTCGATCAACAGGTCGATCAGGCCGAGATGCGAGCCCCAGAAGCCGCCCATGACGCCGGGCTTGCCGGAGATCAGTCCCTTTTCGTTGTCGACGCCGGCAATCTCCTTGAACTTCGGCCCGGGGAAATCCAGGTGGCTGTGGCCGGTGACGATCGCATCGATGCCTTCGATTGCGGCCAACGGTACGGAGGCGTTCTCGAGGTTCTCCGCATAGGCCTGCTGGCCGATACCGGAGTGCGAGAGCGCCACGACGATGTCGGCGCCTTCTTCGCGCATCTGCGGCACCCAGGCTTCGGCCGCCTTGACGATGTCGCGGGCGTTGGCCTTGCCTTCCAGGTGCTTGGCGTCCCAGGTCATTATCTGCGGCGGTACGAAGCCGATGAGGCCGACGCGGATCGAATGCTCCTGGCCGGAACCGTCCTTCACCTTGCGGTCGAGAATGACATAGGGCTTCAGGAACAGTTCGTCCTGGCGCGCATTGGCGGCAAGCGATCCTTTCGTCAGGTTGGCGCAGACCACGGGGAAATTCGCCCCGTTCAGCACCTTGAACATGAAGTCCAGGCCATAGTTGAATTCGTGGTTGCCGAGCGTGCCGCAGTCATAGCCGAGCACGTTCATGGCGGCGACGATCGGGTGGATGTCGCCATCTTTCATGCCGCGCTGATAGGCAATGTAGTCGCCCATCGGATTGCCCTGCAGGAAGTCGCCGTTATCCACGAGGATGGAGTTCGTCGCTTCGGCGCGGATGGCGTCGATGATCGAGGCGGTGCGCGCAAGGCCGACCGTGTCGTTAGGCTTGTCGCCATAGTAGTCGTAGGGGAACACGTGGACGTGCAAGTCCGTCGATTCCATGATCCTGAGATGCGCCTGATTGGCGGCGGCGCGCGCCGAGAATGGATGCAGCATGACGAGTGCCGAGGAGGCCGCGGCCCCCGCGAGAAGCGAGCGGCGCGTGAGGTGAAGCGGGGAAGTCATCGATGTCATGCGGTCCTCCATTTATCAAGAATGCGGGTCTTCATGGAAAAGGAATACAATCGGGAGTTTTGTGCGCTGGTCAGCGAACGACGGTGGGTTGGCGCCGACTATGCCGGAAAGCCGCCGTTTCCGAAAGCGGCAGATTTTCGCACTGAAAGGTCGAGCAACTGCGGGCACCTGGTAAAGTTTTCTTCAAGTTTCCTGGTTAACGGTGCTCCAGGAAACGGAACTTTCTCAAGCACATGCCAAACGCCAACCTTCTTCTCTTCGTCGGCGAGGCGCTGGTCTACGTGACGGCGATGATCGGGCTGTTGCACCTTCGTGCCCGACTGGGGCTCGGGGTATTTGTCGCCGCCCTTGGCGTCATGCACTTCATCGAAACCTATCTCGCTGCGGTCTTCTATGTGCAATTGCCGTTCGGCGTGATCTCGCCGGGATCGGCCGTGTTGTTTTCCGGCAAGTTGATGATGATCCTCCTCCTCTATGTGAAGGAGGACGCAGCAACGGTGCGCCAACCGATCTATGGCCTGCTCGCCGGCAATTTCCTCACCGTGGCGCTCAGCCTTCTGCTGCGGCAGCACGATACGGTATCGATCGTCGCGGAGCGCTCCGCCGACCTCGCCTTCATCGACGAGATGGGATGGCTGATGGTCTGGGGGACGACGATCCTCTACTTCGATGCGCTGATGATCATCCTGCTCTACGAGCGCCTCGGTCGGTGGTTGCGTCACTTCGTGACCGTCCGTTTCCTCATCTGCGGTGTCGTGGTGCTCACGTTCGACCAGGCCGCCTTCTATGCGGCGCTGCGCTGGTGGAACGACGCGCCGGCGGAGGTCTTCTGGGGCGGCTGGATGGCGAAGATGCTGGCGGCACCCTTCTATGCCCTTGCCGTCGGCCTTTATCTCAACCTCTCGCGCCACCCGTCGCTTGCCATGTCGGACCGGCCGCTCGGCGACATCTTCAACACGCTGACCTTTCGCGAACGCTACGAGGACCTGCTGTCGCGCTCCGGGCAGGACACGCTGACGGGCTCGCTCGACCGCAGCCGGTTCGAGGTCGAAGCACCGGAAATGCTGCGCGCGGCGACCGTGGCGAACGCTGCCGTCACCCTGATGATCATTGACGTCGATCACTTCAAGGGCGTCAACGACCGCTTCGGGCATCTCGAGGGCGACCGCGTGCTGCAACAGCTAGTCGAAACGGTGAAATCGAAGATTCGCCCCGTCGACCGCCTGTTCCGCTACGGTGGCGAGGAGTTCGTCATCCTTTGTCCGGAGATGGATCACGCCGATGGGCTGCGGCGCGCCGATGAAATCCGGATCGCGATATCGAGCCAGTTGTCGACGCCGGATGGGCGCCCGGTGACGGCGAGCATCGGGCTCTCGTCAACGCCGGCCGATGGGAGCTCGGTCGAGCATCTGCTGGCGCAGGCCGATCTGAGGCTCTATGCCGCCAAGGGACGCGGCCGCAATTGCGTCGTCGGCCGATAGGTCTTTCGGTGGCCTTCAGATGCCGACATTCGGCCGGTCGATGATTTCGCGCAGCGAAAAGCTCGAGTTGATCTTCACCACGTGGGGCAGGGCCGAAAGCCAGTCGCGGTGAATGCGCTCATAGTCCTGCAGATCCTTGGCCGCCACTCGCAGGATATAGTCGTATTCCCCCGACATCAGGTAGCAGACGAGCACGTTCGGACAGAGCTTTACCGCCGCCTCGAATTCGGCGAGCGTCTTGGCGAACTGCCCCGAGAGCGAAATGTGCACGATAACCATGATCTGGTAATCGAGCGCCTTGTGGGCGATCCGGGCATGGTATCCGGCGATCGTTCCCGACTTTTCCAGGATGTCGACCCGGCGCGAGCAGGCCGACGGCGAGAGCCCGACCTTGGCCGCGAGGTCGGCATTCGAGATCCGACCGTTCTGCTGAAGAATGCGCAGAATCGCATGATCGATGGCGTCAAGTTCGCTCATTGGTGATTTCCCTCAATCCTGCGCCTATTGTCGCAATATTATTCGAAATCAATGCGCGTTGGCTTTGATCTTTGCAAGGACATTCGATTGTCCGCGTGTTTTGCTGATTGCCTCGTCAAAAGCGGCGCAAAAGCCAATAACAGGAGAGGAACGCAAGAATGCGTGTCGGTTGCCCGAAGGAAATCAAAAACCATGAATATCGTGTCGGCCTGACGCCCGGCTCGGTGCGTGAATATGTTGCCCATGGCCACGAGGTAATCGTGGAGACCAAGGCCGGGGCAGGGATCGGCGCGGACGACGATGCGTACCGTGCCGCTGGCGCGAAAATTGTCGCGACGGCAAAGGACGTGTTCGAAAAATCGGACATGATCGTCAAGGTCAAGGAGCCGCAGCCCTCCGAATGGGCACAGCTGCGCGAAGGCCAAATTCTCTATACCTATCTGCATCTTGCGCCCGATCCGGACCAGACCAAGGGGCTGCTCAATTCCGGCGTCACGGCGATCGCCTACGAGACCGTCACCGACGATCGCGGCGGCCTTCCGCTGCTCGCGCCGATGTCAGAAGTTGCCGGGCGCCTGGCGATCCAGGCCGGTGCGACCTCGCTGCAAAAGGCCAATGGTGGCCGCGGCATCCTGCTCGGCGGCGTTCCCGGCGTGCTGCCGGCCAAGGTGACCGTCATCGGCGGCGGTGTCGTCGGCCTGCATGCCGCCCGCATGGCGGCGGGGCTCGGGGCTGACGTCAGCATCATCGATCGCTCGATCCCGCGTCTGCGCCAGCTCGACGATCTCTTTTCCGGCCGCGTACACACGCGCTATTCGACTATCGATGCACTGGAAGAGGAGGTTTTCTCGGCCGATCTCGTCATCGGGGCCGTGCTGATTCCGGGCGCTGCGGCACCGAAGCTCGTCACCCGCGAAATGCTGACCGGCATGAAGAAGGGGGCTGTCATCGTCGACGTCGCCATCGACCAGGGCGGCTGCTTCGAAACCTCGCATGCGACGACGCACTCCGACCCCACCTATGAGGTTGACGGCATCGTGCATTACTGCGTTGCGAACATGCCGGGTGCGGTGCCTGTGACCTCGGCGCATGCGCTCAACAACGCCACGCTGCATTATGGTCTGCAGCTCGCCGACAAGGGCCTGAAGGCGATCGCCGAAGACCGGCATTTGCGCGCGGGCCTCAACGTGCACCGCGGTCGCGTCACCAACGCGCCCGTCGCCGAAGCGCTGGGCTATGATGCCTATGCGCCCGAGGCAGTGCTGAACGTCGCCTGACAATGGTATCGGCCCGGCAGTAATGCCGGGCCGATTTCGTCTCAGGCCAGCTCTATCCGGCACTGGTAGCAATTGTTCCGGGTGGAACGGACGTGCACGGACGTAACGTCCGGTCTCGACAGTAATTCTGTCGCACGACTTTCCACTTCTTCCCTGACAACGACGTCGCCAGTTCCATAGACGATGCGCTCGTCCGCGCCGTAGCCGCGCAGCAAATAGTCGGCGCGTGAGTTCAGGATCGGCGGCAACGCGTTGCCATCATGCGCCGGGCAGGCCTCGGCATGCATGAACACGGGCCCGGTTTCCGCATAGGGCTGCAGGCTGGAAAACGGTCGAAGCGCGAAAACCAGATAGGGCGCGCCGGCCTCGACATAATCCAGGCAATGACGGCAGGGTACGCCGCCGCCATCGGAGATCTGTCGCTCCGGCGCATTGCCATAGGCGTCCAGCCCGCCTTCTCTCACCCGGCGAGCTTCCGCGTCAGACATCGGAATATAGCGCAACGACATAGTGTATCTCCTTGATCGGCTTTTGTTGTTCGATCAGGAGAGTGCACCGGCCGCGGCCATCTGGACACCCGGAACTTGCCGGATGGTGCTCGTCAGAGATTTTTCACCAGGCTCAGAAGCTCGGCATCGGTCAAAGGCTCGACCGTGGCTTCGCGGGTCGCGACCGGCGAGAAGCCGAATTGCTGATAGAGCTGCAGCGCGCGGGGATGATCGAGGTTGTTGGTGGTCACCGTCAGCTTGCTCGGGTTCAACGCCCAGGCGGCAAACAGCGTCTGCAGCAAGAACCATTTGCCGAGCCCGAGGCCGAGTGCGTGTTCCATCAGCCCGAAATGCACAAGCTCGACCACGTCGTCGTCGCCCTGATGCAGCTCGAAGAAACCGGCCGGCGCGCCGTTGACGTAAAGGACCGTCACGCTCCGCCGCTTGTCTCCAAGCAGGGCAGCCAGATCCTCGTCGCTCATCCGCAGCCGTTCGGTCCAATGCCAGCGGCGTCCGACGCGCAGATAGAGAAACCGATAGTAGCCGAGCGGAATGTCGGAGACGCGCAGGATCGCGGTCTGGATATTGACGGGCATCGGCAGGCTCTGCTTCGGCGGAGCCGTCATTTCGAGTTCGGTGACGTGCGCCGTCAGCGAGGCGAGCTTCGGAGTGCGCATGGCGTCACTCGCGACCCGTGACGACAGCGGTGTCGGCGCGTCCGCCCCATTCCGACCAGGATCCGTCATAGAGCGTGTTGTCGGTGTGGCCGAGCGACTGCAGCGCCAGGGTGATGATGGCGGCAGTCACGCCCGATCCGCAGGTGGTGACCACGGGCTTCGAAAGATCGACGCCGGCGGCGGCAAATGTCTGGCGGAGGCTTTCGAGATCCTTGAGCTTCCCGTTTTCCGAAAAGACGCCGGACGGCAGGCTGTGGGCGCCCGGCATGTGGCCCGAACGAAGACCGGCGCGCGGCTCGGCTTCCTCGCCATAAAAACGCGGGGCGCCGCGGGCGTCGGCGATCTGGATCGCGCCATCGGCGACGATCTGCTTCATTCCCATGAGAGACGTGACCGCGGCCGGCGTAAAGCTCGGCTTGAACGTGGCTGGCTTGGGCGAGGGGACGTCAGTGCTCACGGGTCGGCCTTCCCGCTTCCAGCCGTCCATGCCGCCATCGAGCACATAGACATTCTTGGCGCCCATGATGCGCAATTCCCACCACACGCGCGGCGCCGTCATGATGCCGGGGCCGTCATAGACGACGATCGTGTCGCTCTCGCTGACGCCCAACGCGCCGACGGCTTCGGCAAAGGCTTCCGGCGAAGGCAAGGTGTGCGGCAGGCCACTCGTATGGTCGGCAATGGCGTCCTGGTCGAAGAAGACCGCACCGGGAATGTGGCCGGCGTCGTATTCCGCCTTCGGGTTGCGCTTCTGTGCCGGCAGGTACCACGACGCGTCGAGGATCCGGATCGAGGGATCGCCAAGGCGCTCCTGCAGCCAATCGGCGGAAACGACAAAGGCGCTCTTGTTGTTGGTCACGGTCGCAACTCCTTACTCAAACTGATGCGCGGTCTTCGGGGGTGCCGAAGCGGATACGGAACCGGCGGTTCTCCTTACCCTTTTTCTCGATCTTGGCGATGTGGATGGCGCCGACTTCCTGCGTTTCCGACACATGTGTGCCGCCGCAGGGCTGGCTGTCGATCGCCGAGTTCTCGCCGATGCAGACAAGGCTGACGCGCCCAAGGCCGATCGGCGGGCGAACATTCTTCGACTTGACGATGCCAGGGTTGGCGGCGAGTTCGTCGTCGGTGATCCACTGGACGTAAACGGGGTGGTTTTCGTCGACCAGCTTCATCAGCGCTGTCGTGACCTCGTCCCGGTCGATCGTCTCGCTCATGTCGAAATCGACACGGCTCTCGTCCTCGCCGACCGAGGCTCCGGTAATCGGGAAGGGACAGACGACCGAAAGCAGGTGGCAGGCTGTGTGCATACGCATCAGCCGGTAGCGGCGCGGCCAGTCGATGTGCAGAACCAGCTTCTCGCCGATCTCGGGTGCCGGCTGGCCCTCGGCCGGCACGTGGACGATGATGTCCTTGGTCTCCCCATGGCGGGCGACCGCGATGTCGATGCGGCTGCCATCGGCGCGCTCCAGAAAGCCCGTGTCGCCGGGCTGGCCGCCGGAGGTGGCATAGAAGCAGGTCTGATCAAGCTCGATCCCGCCGTCTTCGAGGATTCCGGTGACGCTGGCCTCGCAGGTCGAGAGGTAGAAGTCTTCACGGAAGAGGGCGGTCACGGTCCTGGTCATCGCATTCCTATCCAACTGATTCGTATGGCACTGCAATGTTGGAAGCCGTCTTCAACCACGTTGGAACCGGCAGCCCCTTGGAGGCGAGGAAGTCCGGGTTGAAGAGCTTCGACTGATAGCGGTTACCATAGTCGCACAGGATCGTCACGATCGTATGTCCCGGTCCGAGATCCTTGGCGAGCCGCACCGCGCCGGCGATGTTGATGCCCGTCGAACCGCCGACGCAGATGCCTTCCCGTTCGATCAGATCGAAGACGTATGGCACTGCCTCCGAATCGGGGATCTGGTAGGAGAAGTCGGGCGTGAAGCCTTCGAGGTTGGCGGTGATGCGGCCCTGGCCGATGCCTTCGGTGATCGAGCTTCCCTCGGACTTCAGTTCGCCATTGGTGTAGAAATTGTAGAGTGCGGCCCCTTGCGGATCGGCAAGGCCGATCTTGATCGCCGGGTTCTTCGCCTTCAGCCCTTGCGCGACACCGGCCAGCGTTCCGCCGGAGCCGACGGCGCAGATGAAGCCGTGGACCTTGCCATCCGTGTCGCGCCAGATCTCGGGCGCCGTGGTTTCCACATGGGCGTCGCGGTTGGCAACGTTGTCGAACTGGTTGGCCCAGATCGCGCCGTTCGGCTCGGACTTGGCCAGTTGCTCGGCAAGGCGGCCGGAAATCTTCACGTAGTTGTTGGGGTTCTTATAGGGAACGGCCGGCACTTCGACGAGCTCGGCGCCAAGCAACCGCAGGGCGTCCTTCTTTTCCTGGCTCTGGGTTTCCGGGATGACGATGACGGTGCGGTAGCCGAGCGCCTGGCCGACGAGCGCCAGCCCGATACCGGTGTTGCCGGCCGTGCCTTCGACGATGACGCCGCCTGGCCGCAACTGCCCGGTGCGTTCCGCATGGCGGATGATCGAAAGGGCTGCCCGGTCCTTCACCGATTGTCCGGGGTTCAGAAACTCGGCCTTGCCGAGGATCGTGCAGCCTGTCGCGTCGGAAACGGATTTCAGCCGGATCAGGGGCGTGTTTCCGATTGCTTCGAGCACGGACGGGAGAATGGCCATTTTCAGAACCTCGTGTTTGAAGACAGGCACCGCGGCAAGGCGGCACGTACCAGGTAAAAACGAACGGCGGGCGGCGAATATCGACAACGTTCCGGGACCGCCGAAATGTTGGCGTGTTTTCGGCTCAGCCTGCACTTCAGGCAAGAAATAGCGTTTCGCCGTCGCTCTGTCCCGAACAAAAATCGTCTCCAGGGACTGCGAGAGCCGGCGGCAAGGAGCGCTGCCGCGAAGAAGGGCCGGGCAAGTCATTTTTCGCCCACAGAAGGAGATGCGTACGTGTTTCCCGGCGCGTGCCGAGGAGTGAGTGATGAGTATTCAATCTACGAAATCGGAACAGAAACTGGCTTGGGTAACGGGTGCAAGCTCGGGAACCGGGCGGGCACTGGCGCTTGCGCTGGTGCGCGAAGGCTACTCCGTCGTCGTGACGGCGAGAAACCACGACAGGCTCGTGGATCTGCAGCATGAAGCGGCAAGTGAAGGGCGGATCACCGTGCTCGACGGCGATGTCACCGACCCCGCCGACATGGAGCGGGTGATGGCGGCGATCGAATACGATCACGGGCATCTTTCGCTCGTGGTGCTGAACGCCGGGGTCGCGCTGCCGGTGCGGGGAGACGAGCTTCACCGCGAGGCCTTCGAGAAGAGCTTTGCCGTCAACCTCAACGGCGTCGTCAACTGTCTCTTGCCGGCGGTGGAGCATATGAAGGCGCAGGGGTACGGACACATCGCCATCGTCACGTCGGTGGCCGGCTATGGCGGATTGCCGACCAGTGCCGCCTATGGCGCCACCAAGGCCGCGCTGATCAATATGGCTGAAAGCCTGAAGTTCGATCTCGACCGGCTCGGCATCCGGCTGCAGATCATCAGCCCCGGCTTCGTCGATACGCCCGGGACCGCACATATCCGATTTCTGAGACCTGCGCCGGTGACCAGCGAGGAGGCGGCAAGGCGTATCGTCGCCGGGCTGAAGTCGCGACGGTTCGAGATTGCCTTCCCGCGCCGCTTTGCCTACGCGGTGAAGCTCATGGACCTGCTGCCCTACAGCCTCTATTTCCGCGTGTTGAGCTGGCTGACCCGCGGCAAGGCGGAGGCCATGGAAGGCAAGAAGCACGCCGGACCCGGCGGGCAGCCGCGTCAGGCGGTGTGAAGCACCAGCACCGCGCCGAAGATGAGCGCCAGCCCGACCCAGCCGATCGGCTTCAGCTTCTGCCCGAACAGGAAGCGGCCGCAGATGGCCGTTCCGAAGATCCCGGTTGCGCCAAGCACGGCATAGGCAATGGCGAGCTCCATGCCCTTGGTGGCTTCCGCGAGGAAGGCAAAGGCGGCGAGCACCAGCAGGATCGAGAGGATGCCCCAGCCACGGCGGGCGAACCCCTCCGATTTCGTCGATGCAAGGTTGGCCCCAATATCGAGGATGCCGGCCACGACCGCGAGAACGAAGTAGATGCTAGGCGCGCTCATCGGCGGCTCCTTCACTCGCTGCTTCGGCTTCCTCATGATACTCACCGGCATTGACGAGCAGGATGCCGACGATCGCCATCGAAAGTCCGAGCATTTCGCGTCCGGTCAGCACATGGCCGAAGACGAAAACCGAAACCAGTGTGATGATGGCGACGCCCGAACCTTCCCAGATCGCGTAGGCCACGCCGACCGATATCGTCTTCACGGCCTTCGCCAGGAATACGTAGGACAGCGCGATCGAGACATACATGACGATGTGGCCGAGGTAGGAGCCGCTTTCGGAGGCGGCCTTCATCACCGTCAGGCCTACCACTTCAGTCGCGATGGCGAGCGCGAGGAAAAACCATGCAAGACGCATGCTGTACCTTTGAACAGAAACTTGGATCGACCGCCTCTTAAGCGCTACGGGTGACGCGGTAAAGACGCGGCGTGCGCTTCACTCGAAGACGACCTGTCGGACATCGATGTTGCGGGCGCGGAAGCCAGCCTCGCAATAGTAGAAGTAGAACTCCCACAGCCGCTTGAAGCGCAGGTCGAAGCCGAGCGGCTCGATCCGGTTCCAGACCGCCCAGAACCGCTCCCGCCATTCGCCGAGCGTGCGGGCGTAGTCGACCCCGAAGCCGAAGTCGTTGATCATCCGCAGGCCGACATTGCGGCCAAGCTCGACCAGATGCTCGCGCGTCGGCAGCATGCCGCCCGGGAAGACGTATTTCTGGATGAAATCCGGATTGGAACGATACTCCTCGTAGGATTCGGGCTTGATCGTGATGATCTGCAGTCCGGCCTTGCCGCCGGGTTTCAGGCACCGCTTCAGCTGCGAGAAATAGGTCGCCCAGAATTTTTCGCCGACGGCCTCGAACATCTCGATCGAGACGATGCGGTCATAGGTGCCCGTTTCCTCGCGATAGTCCTGGAACTTCAGTTCGACACGGTCGGCAAGGCCGGCCCGCTGCATGCGCTCGCGGGCGAAGGCCAGTTGCTCGCGGCTGATCGTCAGCCCGGTGACCTTGCAGCCGATTTCCGCTGCCGCGAACTCGGCAAAACCGCCCCAGCCACAACCGATCTCGAGCACGTGGTCGCCGGCGCGCAGATTCGTCGCCTCGGCCAGCGCGCGGTACTTGGCTTTCTGCGCGGAGCGGAGATCGTTGGCGCCGGTGGCGTAGAGCGCGGACGAATAGGTCATGCTCGGATCGAGCCATTCGCTGTAAAACGCATTGCCGAGGTCGTAGTGGGCCTGGATGTTGCGGCGGGCACCGGAGCGGGTATTGGCATTGCGCCAGTGCAGGAACTTGTCGAAGAGGCGCAGAAGCCCGCGCGCGCGGTTCGGGAAATTATTGCCGATTTCGGCGTTGACGAGGAAGAGTTCGAGAAAGGCGCCGACATCGGGACTGTCCCAGTCGCCGTCGATGTAGCTTTCCGCGGCCCCGATGGTGCCGCCTGAAATGGCGCGCTGGGGCAGGTTCCAGTTGTTGAGATTGAGGATGGCGCTGGGGCCGGCCCTGGCGCCTTTGATCACCAGCCGGCGGCCATCTGGCGTGGCGAGCATCAGCGTTCCCACCTGAAGGTGCACCAGGGCGCCAAGCACCATGCGCGCCTTGAGCGGAAAATCCCGCACGACCGTCGCCAGGTTGTCGGAAGATAGCTCTACGGCATCGGCAAATGCAGCAAAATCGGCTTCCAGGTTACGCATACACCACCCCCTCAGCTGTTGCATCCGTAAGGTGAGCCTAGCCGCAATCGGGCGAGACGCCAACTGAGGAATTCTACCGGAGGCTCTATGGGCCTTCGGAATCTCCCGGCGCGCTTGTGATCTGCCGGAAAGCCGCCAGTGCCCGATCTCGCGCAACGGCATGGTCGACCATCGGTTTGGGGTAGGTCGTGCCAAGTTCGATGCCGGCTTCGGCAAGGGCTGTGGCGGGCGCTGCGAAAGGGCGATGGACATAGCGCGGGTGGAGGCGTTCCAGCTCCGGCACGAAGCGTTTCACATAGAGACCGTCGGGGTCGAATTTTTCGCCCTGGAGCAGCGGGTTGAAGATCCGGAAGAACGGTGCGGCGTCCGCGCCCGACCCGGCGACCCATTGCCAGCTTGCGCCATTGTTGGCCGGATCCGCATCGACCAGCGTGTCACGGAACCACGCTTCTCCCTTTCGCCAGTCGACGAGCAGGTCCTTGATGAGGAAGGAGGCGACGATCATGCGGACGCGATTGTGCATATAGCCGTGACGCCACAGCTGGCGCATGCCGGCATCGACGATCGGGTATCCGGTGAGCCCCTTGGTCCAGGTGGTGAATTCGTCGTCGTCGTTCAGCCAGTGGAAGCGGTCGAATCGACGGTCGAGATTGCGGCGGGGAAGCTCAGGATAGTGAAACAGCAGATGGTAAGAGAATTCGCGCCAGGCGAGTTCCTTGCGGAAAGTGGCAGCCCCTTCGCCGCTGTCGGCCTGGGGTCCCGCTGCCGCATGCCAGGCCTGCGCCGGCGAGACTTCGCCAAACGCCAGATGGGGCGAGAGCAGGGATGTGCCATCCGCGTCGGGAAAGTCGCGGCGACGTTTGTAGGCGTCGAGCTTTTCGTCGATGAATTCTTCGAGGCGGGTGGCCGCACCGTCTTCGCCCGGCGTCCAGACCTCGCTGAATGTTGCTGCCCAGTCCGGCTTTGTCGGCAACAGCGACCAGTCGTCGAGGTGCTCCGATCGCGGCCAGGTTTCCGGTGCTGCAATATGGTGCGGCCGGTCGATCGGCGGTGCCGGCTCGTTTTTCAACTCGAGTGCGCGCCAGAACGGCGTGAACACGCGGTAGGGGCCGCCCGTCGTCGTCAGCAGCCGCATGGGCTCGTGCAGCAACTGCCCTGCAAAGCTCTCGGCGGTGATGCCCCGTTCGGCCAGCGCCTTCTTAAGCGCGGTATCCGTGGCGATGCCGCTCGGGTCGTAGCGGCGGTTCCAGTAGATGCGCTCCGCGCCGCTTGCGCGCGCGATCTCGACGATCACGTCCAGCGGCGTGCCTGATCGAAGAACGAGGCTTGAAGCGCGCTCGGCAAGACTTGCGCCCAAAGCTTCAAGCGAATGGTGCAGCCACCACTCCTGAGCCGCGCCGAGCGGACCGTTGCCGCTGTCAGCGGGTTCGCGAATATAGAGGGGAATGACGGCGGCTTCGCCGGCAGCGGCCGAAAGGGCGCGATTGTCGGCCAGGCGAAGATCCTTGCGGAACCAGACGATGATGGGTGGCGCCGCGGCCTTTGTCATGGAGAACCATCGGGAGTTTGGGGATTGATCACCTAGGGAACATAGGTGCAAAATGAAAAAGAGCCATTCGCATCGCTGCAAATGGCTCTTTTAGAAAGTGGCTCCCCGGGCCGGATTCGAACCGGCGACCTGTCGATTAACAGTCGAATGCTCTACCGCTGAGCTACCAGGGATCATCCGCGCCGCTGTTGTGCTGTGCGCTTCAGAAGTGAGGCTGCTAATACGCATGCTTTTCTGATTTGCCAAGCGCTTTTTTCAAAAAAAATGACAAGTTCCGTTGTCAGGCTGTGGAGAAGTCCCCAATTGTGGGAAAACACGCCGGATAGGGAATGATGAATAAAAACAGGAAGCAGATGCATTTCGGCATTGATCCGCAGACACGACAGATCGTGCTGGGCAAATGGCGCATCGCGCTGCCCGACTCTCCGCTCTTGCGCATCCTGCTGGGTTCGCTGCTGGTGTTCTGCGGTTTTCTCGGTTTCCTGCCCGTGCTGGGCTTCTGGATGATACCGCTGGGCCTGATCGTGCTTTCCCACGACATTCCCTCGGTTCGCCGCCGTCGTCGTCGCCTGGCCGTCTGGTGGGCGCGCTGGCGCGGGAAGACCAATTCTTCGAAAGGCTCCTGACCCGCACGGCGATTGCCGGTCCTCTTGTTGCGGGCAGGGCCGTTTCCAATCTTCGGGCGGTCGCGGTTCGATTCCCGAATATTTCAAGAACGGCCGTGATGCGCAGGGCGAATGACCGGTTCGTCGCAGTCTTCCCCTCTGTTGGGGTACCCTCGAAAACTTTTCGGCAACCCATCAAACGCATAATGCGGTCTCGAATCAGGATGGGGACCGATGGCCAAAGCCACTACGAAACGTCGACGCCGCAGTTCGGGCAGAAGCAGCAGCAAGCAGGGCGGCATGGCGCCGTGGTATCTGGCCGCAGCGCTCACCCTTGGCGGCGTCATGGCCTATGACCATCGCGCCGAGTTGCGGCACTGGCCCGTGGTTTCCGATGTCGTGGCCTTTGCGTCGCGAACGGAGACGAAGCCGAAGCCTCCGCGTGCCGTTCCTGAAGCGCAGGAGCGCGTCGCGCATCAGGCGGACAGGCACAAGCCGAATCCGAAGCCCGACCCGGTCACGAAGGTCGCTCTGGCCGCACCGGTACCGTCGGTGAATGTCGGCGTCACGCCACCCACCCCTGTCGTGCGACCGAATGAAGAGGTGAAGACGGCGTCCATCCGTACCGACCAGTTTTATTTCTGCGGCATTCGCAACGACAACTGCGTGATCGATGGCGCCACTTTCGTCTTTCATGGCGAGACGATTCGTGTCGCCGACGTCGATGCGCCGCGAATCCGCCAGGCAAGCTGCGACAAGGAGCGTTCGCGTGGCTTCTACGCCAAGCAGCGCCTGCGCGAGTTGCTGAACGCGGGCGACTTCAAGCTGGTTTCGGCAGGCGGGCGATCAGGCGCCAAGGCCGGCGAAAAACTGCGCCTGGTTACCCGCGGCGATCAATCTCTTGGACGCGTGCTTGTTTCCGAGGGGCTGGTGCGCCCGTGGGACGGACGCCCGACGCCCTGGTGCTAAGATAGCAAACGGCAGAAATCGACGCGTTCGTGTTGAAGGCGTCGTGTCTACACTTTGAATGAGGTGAAGATTTTGGAGGCCTCGCCCGGAATTGAACCGGGGTACAAGGATTTGCAGTCCTCTGCGTCACCACTCCGCCACGAGGCCTCACTGCTTGGATAACCAAGCGTTGGCGCGGATTTAGAATGATTGCAGAAAATCCGCAAGAGGCATTTTCTGAAAAATACAAAGTGGAATCAGCGAATGGCTGCTTTCCACAGGATGAGAGTTCGACGCGTATTTTCGCGATGGCCAGGAAACTGGTATCTCGTCAATGCCTTCGCGACTGGGGAGCTTCTCTTGTCTTTCAGCGAGTTGGAGGATGTGCGCGCGACCCCACGTCCGCGCAAGCCACGTCTCCTATGCCTCCGTCGGATCTTATCGCTTCGGTGAAATCGGTAGAGGGGGAACGATGACTCCGCTGAGATCAGCCGCATCGGTAGCGTCCGTCAACATTAAGAACGGAGGCAATGGCATCAATGAAAAAGAGACTGATCCTGACGGCGTTGGCGTGTTTTGCGACGACCGCTATTGAGGCGCACGCGGACGACCTGGTTTTCCAGCTGAAGAACAACACCAGCGTGGTCCTGACGAACTTTTATACGTCGCCGGTCGGCGTCAATGAGTGGGAAGACGATGTTTTCGGTCGGCAGGTCCTGA
Organism: Ensifer sp. NPDC090286; assembly: GCF_044769565.1. Classification (NCBI taxonomy): domain Bacteria; kingdom Pseudomonadati; phylum Pseudomonadota; class Alphaproteobacteria; order Hyphomicrobiales; family Rhizobiaceae; genus Ensifer; species Ensifer sp. NPDC090286. Next base: position 634,082 of record NZ_JBIVYF010000001.1, read on the forward strand.
ACCCTGGCGAGAGCATGGAAATCACCATTGCCGACGGGCGGGACGTCTGCAAATACGACATGCGATTCGAATTCGAAGAGGGCTCGGCCCTCGATACGACCGAGGACACGCAGGATCTCTGCGAACTCGGCGAATATACGATCCACGAATAGACGATCTGGATTTCAGGTCACCCGAAATGGAAAGAGCCTCGCCAATTGCCTTGGCGAGGCTCTTTTTTTTAATTCGGTGTTCTGCCTGCAGCTCAATGGTAGCGGCGAATCAGCCCGACGAGCTTGCCCTGGATCTTCACGCGATCCGGTCCGAAGATGCGCGTCTCGTAGGCGGGGTTGGCGGCTTCGAGCGCAATCGACGCGCCCTTGCGGCGGAAGCGCTTCAGCGTCGCTTCCTCGTCGTCCACGAGCGCCACGATGATGTCGCCGGGATTGGCCGAGTTGCCGTTGCGGATGATCACGGTGTCGCCGTCGAAGATGCCGGCCTCGATCATCGAATCGCCCTTCACTTCAAGGGCGTAATGTTCACCGCTGCCGATCATGTCGAGCGGAACGGTGATGTCATGGGTGTTGTTCTGGATCGCCGAGATCGGAACGCCGGCAGCGATGCGCCCCATCACCGGGACGGAAACGGACGTGCTTTCGGCAACCGGCGCCGGCTTCGGCGCGGCAGGAGCGGCCGCCGGCGGCTTTCCAAGGCTGCCTTCGATCACGCTCGGCGAGAAGCCCCTGCGCGGCTGCTGCTGGCCGGCGGCGTAGGCTTCCGGAAGCTTGATGACTTCGAGCGCGCGCGCCCGGTTCGGCAGCCGGCGAATGAAGCCGCGTTCTTCGAGCGCGGTGATCAAACGGTGGATGCCGGACTTCGACGCCAGGTCGAGCGCATCCTTCATTTCATCGAATGACGGCGGTACGCCCGACTCCTTCATGCGTTCGTGAATGAACAGAAGCAATTCCTGTTGCTTGCGGGTCAGCATGGCACGTCGCTCCAGAGGCGTGAAACAAATCAAGAACAGACACTATCTGTTCCATATGTGTTCCGCAAGTGCCTAAAATTCCGTGAATTCAGGCAATTGGCCGCTTCTGGGGGTGCCGATCGGTCACTTTTGCGGGAGCAGGGCGCTTATCGGCGACGGTTGCGTGCCAAAATCGCGCCGGATGACGCCAGTCTGCGCAGCTGATTCGAGCGAATCGCGGGGCTCTATGAGGAGAGATTTAGGTCGCTTGCGAGGTCGAGCAGGCGTCCTCGAACTCCTTCACCGTCTCTGCGCTGTTGTCTTCCGGCAGCACCGCGTCGGCGGCGTCGGTCGCGACGGGCGTGTCGCCGTCATAAACGAAGGACTGGATGTAGAACGCCAGCGCACCCTTCCACACGTTGCGTCCATCGATCTGATGGCACGGCACGGCCCGTTCGAAATCGGTCTGGAGTTCATCCACTGTCGCGGCGCTGAGCTTGACGTCAGGCATATTGGGCGATGCGACTATCGAAGCGAGAAGCAGGGCGGCAAGCACGGGGAACGTCCACTTGATGAAGGGGGCAAGATGGGGTGGTAAACGATGTGAACCGTGCTTTCGTTCCGAAGTCCAGCAAGCATGGCGATCACTCTGCCGTGTTCAACAGCTCTTTGCCTACAGGCTGTGTCTGATTTGCGCCAGCCGCTCCACCTCGAGTTCATCTTGAGCGTTCCTCTTGCGACCCGCGAAGAACGCGACGGCTGTACCGGCTTTAGGGCCGGGGGTGCGGGATGCGCAAAAATCCCTGCGAGGAAGGGGCATCACCGTCTCGACAGGAGGTCAAAAAAGGATAACTTTGCGTGGAAAGTGGGGTAATTGCATGCGTAGATTGTCGTTGGTGGTGCTCGGTCTGTTGCTCACGGCCGGAGCGGCGTCTGCTGAAGAAGGGCGTTCGAACATCTGGAAACGGATCAACGCCTGGACGGTGGGTTCCGATCCTTCCCTGGGAGGCTCGTGTTACGCCGCGACGAGCTATGATGCAGGCGCGATCCTTCGTATCGGCTTTTATCCGCGTGGGTCGGCGAACCTGGCGTTTCTTTCGATCGGCAATGCCGACTGGAAATCCATCGAGCCGCAGCGGGAATATGACGTCGCCCTGCAGCTCGACCGTGGTCGCCAGTGGCCGGCCGTTGCATTCGGCGTCGATCTTACCGGCGCCAAGGCCCTCGTCGTCAACTTTTCCAACACCGACTTCTTTACCGAATTCGTTCGCAAGAACACCTTGGCGCTGGCCTTCGAGGGACGCGTCGTCGCGAGCCTCAGCCTGCGCGATTCGATGAAGGCGGTGAGCGAGATGTTCAAATGTCAGGAGGCGGTGAGCGCCTTGATCCCGAATGGCGGGCAGGGGGCAGCGAACGATCCCTTTGCCGGCGCCGGTGGCACTGCCCCGAACAACGATCCCTTTGCCGGTGGCGGCCAGACCAAGTCGTCGAAGGATCCTTTCGCCATGTGATGGGCGCGTCCGCTTGCCGCAGAGAGGTGAATATTCCTAAAATGTTGCTGGTATCGGGCTCGGTACCCTCGACAGCGGCGCGGGGACCTATCAAAATGCGGGCAAACGGGGGTTTTGCATGCGTAGATTGCTGGTCGGATTGGTAAGCTGTCTGATCGCCGCGGGATCGGCCGCGGCTGAGGAGTCCGAAATCATCAAGTGGAAGGACGTCGACGGTTGGACCGTTGCATCCGACACCTCGATGGAGGGCTCCTGCTTCATCTCGTCGGAATTCGACGGCGGCGTCACCCTGCGCCTCGGGTTCTATCCCAAGGGCTCCGAGTCGCCGCTCTACATGAGCTTTGCCAGCGACGACTGGCGGTCGCTTGAGGTCGGCAAGGAATACGACCTGACGTTTCGCTTCGACAAGACCGAGCCCTGGAGCGCTTCGGCGACCGCCGCTGGCGATGCGAGCGGAAAGTTTCTGTTCGTGAACGTCACCGACGCCGAGTTCCTGACGGGCTTCGTGCGCAAGCGGGGCCTGGCCATCGCGTTCGAAGATCGCGTCATCGCCAATCTCAGCCTGCGCGGCACTGGCCCCGCGGCCGAAGAGCTGATGAAGTGCCAGAAGGCAGTCGACGAGATCATCGCCGACGAAGGCCGCAAGTCCAGGGAGAAGAAGGCGGATCCGTTCAATGCACCGAGCGAAAAACGCTCGGCACGGGATCCGTTCAGCCTCTGAAAACAGGGGGCGCGTGAGCGGGCGTTGTTGCGCGAAGGCCGGGCGGTGGCCGGGACGAGTGGTGTCCCCAGAGAAACTCGAACTTGCGATCTGCTGATTACAAATCAGCCGCGGTTCTTCAATGCTTCGGCAATGGGCACGATTCTGTTTGCTTTGGTGGAGCCGAAGGGAGTCGAACCCTCGACCTCCGCAGTGCGATTGCGGCGCTCTCCCAACTGAGCTACGGCCCCGTAGCATTCAGTCAACACGATGGCCGCCGAGCCTGTCAATACACACGCGCCAGCACGCCCGCTCGAACGTCGTTGCCCGCTAAGCGTTGCTCGATCCGGCTAGGCTGAGCGAGGCCGTTGGGCTCTGAACCGCTTCTGCACTCCACCCATTGTCGAACTCTGCCGGCGGGTTTACCCTGCAACCGGACGATGGCGCTCCGTGAGCCTCGTTGAAGTGTAGGCGATACACGCCAACCATGAAATGCCGTCCGGGCACTGGTCGTGAACGCCATGATGCCCGCGCCAATTACACGATTTTCGCATGTGAGATAGGCCCCTGCCGGCCCGCTGTTCCCATCAGAAACCTCTCCGTGGCCCGGCGATTGGAGGAGGATTGGCAAATGGCTCAGATGATGAAGGCGGCCGTGGTCCGGCAATTCGGCGCGCCGCTGACGATCGACGAATTGGCGGTGCCCACGCCGCAGCCGGGGCAGATCCTGGTCAAATACGAAGCAACGGGCGTTTGCCATACCGATCTCCATGCCGCAAACGGCGACTGGCCGGTAAAACCCAGTCCACCGTTCATTCCCGGACACGAGGGCGTCGGCTATGTCTCGGCGGTCGGCGCCGGCGTCAAAAGAGTGAAAGAGGGAGACCGGGTCGGTGTTCCCTGGCTTCACAGCGCCTGCGGCTACTGTCCGCATTGCCGTACCGGTTGGGAGACGCTGTGCGCGGCCCAATCGAACACGGGATATTCGGTCAACGGAACGTTTGCGGAGTACGGACTGGCGGATCCTGATTTCGTCGGCAGCCTGCCGAAGGCGCTGGAGTTCGGCCCTGCCGCGCCGGTGCTCTGCGCGGGTGTGACCGTCTACAAGGGATTGAAGGAGACCGAAGTCCGTCCCGGCGAATGGGCGGCGGTCTCCGGCATCGGGGGGCTCGGCCACATGGCCGTGCAATACGCAAAGGCGATGGGCATGCATGTCGTCGCCGCCGACATTTTTGACGACAAGCTGGCACTGGCAAAGCAACTGGGCGCAGACATCACGGTCAACGGCAAGGCGAAGGATGCGGTCGAGCAGGTCATCAAGGCCACCGGCGGCGTGCATGGCGCGCTTGTGACTGCCGTCTCACCCGTCGCGATGGAGCAGGCATTCGGTTTCCTTCGCTCGCGCGGCACCATGGCGCTCGTCGGCCTTCCCCCCGGCATGATCTCAGTGCCGGTGTTTGAAACGGTTCTGAAGCGCATCACTGTGCGCGGATCGATCGTCGGCACTCGACAGGACCTGGAGGAATCGCTGCAATTCGCCGCCGAAGGCAAGGTCGCGCCGCATTTCTCGTGGGATAGCCTCGAGAACATCAACGAGATCTTCCGCCGCATGGAAGCGGGCAAGATCGACGGTCGCATCGTGATGAGCCTGCAGTAATCGACTTGGATAGGCCCGATTGGTCAAGGCTCGCCGAGTCCGTGTCGATGCCCAGTGACGCCTGTCGAGCATTTACTCTTATGCGCCTTGCTTCAATCTCCGGTCACCAGAGGGTTGTCCGGCGAGATGCCGATAGACGTTTTGCGGAAAGGAAATGGCAATGCGCAAAGGCATATTCTCAGACCAGCATGCACTGTCCAGGCGCGATCTGCTGCTGGTGGCGGGGACTTCAGCGGCCACATTGACCGCCTACAGCCATGTTGCCCGTGCCGCAGTGGGCGCAAACAACTCGCAATCGACGAGGTGAAGCAGGACGAGGACGTCTTCGCCTATATCAGCAGGATCAAGGGTGGCTTTGACGAGACGACCTATCGGCAGGTGCTGGGGTGCGCGAATGCCTTCAAGGAAGGAGACCAGACAACAGCCGTGGCTGCGGACAGTGACGCGTCCCGAACGAACGCCCGAGCCCTGCTGGCAAGAACGAAAATCGCAGACCTCGATCGGCACCCGCTGTTTGAGGACGATCTGCAGCGACTGATCTGGCAGACCACCGACAAGGCCCAGCAGGAAAAGCTGAAGGACTGGACGATGGGCCAGCTGAAGGAATTTCTTCTGACCGGATCGGAAGATGAGATCAAAGGCGTCATGTATGGCTTGACCAGCGATACCATCGGCTGTGTGCCCAAGCTGATGAGCAATGGAGAGTTGATCGCCGTCAGCCAGAAGATTTTCAATGTCATGCCCGGCACCAAGTTGGGGGCAAAAGGATACATGAGCGCACGGATCCAGCCGAATTCGCCGACCGACCATCCCGACGACATCATATGGCAGGTCTTCGATGCGTTCTCCTACGCGACCGGAGATATCGTCATCGGTACCAACCCGGTGGACAGCACCGTCGACAGCGTGGTCACGGTGGAGCGAGCGCTGAAAGACATCGTGGATACGTTCAAGCTGGTGGACGTCATTCCGTGGTGCGTGCTCGCCCACATCGACGTCCAGGGTGAGGTCAGCGAGGACTTTCCCGGCACAGTTTCCACCGTGTTCCAGAGCCTTGCCGGTACGGATGATTGCAACAAGATCTTCGACATCACCAATGACAAGATCCTGAAATATGCGCGCGCGAAGGCCGGGGAGCGCTACGGCCTCTACTTCGAGACCGGGCAGGGATCGGAATTCACCAACGGCGCGGCGAACGGCGTCGACATGATGGTGCTTGAGTCCCGGAAGTACGGGTTCAGCCGGGCCGTCGGCATGGAGCTTGCGAAAGTGCAGCCGAAGGGTGCATGGCTGCATGTCAACGATGTCGCCGGCTTCATTGGGCCCGAAGTCTTCAAGAGCCGGGAACAACTCGTGCGATGCTGTCTTGAGGACATGGTCATGGGCAAGCTCCACGGCCTGACCATCGGCCTCGATATCTGCACCACCCTGCACATGACCGTCAGCCTCGACGATCTCGATTGGTGCCAGGACCAGATCATGCCGGCCAATCCGGCCTACCTGATTGCTCTGCCCACCAAGAACGACCCGATGCTGAGTTATCTCACGACCGCATTTCAGGATCACGTGCGCGTGCGGGACAAGTTCGGCTTCAAGGTCAACGATGCGATGTGGGATTTCTACAAACGACTTGGAATAGTCGGCAAGGACAACACCTACACGTCAAATTATGGCGATCCCCTCTGGGTCTATTACCAGTACCGCCTTGCCAAGGGGGACAAGCGGCCGAAGGACAAGGTTTACGCCGAGGGCCGGCGGATGATGACGGAGGTCGAGGCAAGAGGTGTCGATCTCGCGACGGGTCATGGCGAGAAGATATGGGATCTCAACCCGACGCTCGCGACGAAGGTGAGGGGTCTTTACGACGACGCCAAACTCTCGCTTTGGGCCGAACTTACGCCGGATTTCATTGCGGCCGTGCCCAGTGTCGTCCCGGTTCGCACCCTGTCCAAGGATCGGAACGACTACATCGCGCACCCGACCACCGGTGAAACTCTGAGCCCGGACTCAATCAAGGCTATCGAAGCGATCAGGACATCGTGGGAAGGCGATATGCCTAAGGGCCAGATCGTCATTTCAGATGGCCTGAACGCCAAGGCCATCATGGATGACGGCCATCTTTCGCCCTATCTGGAGGAGATGCGCAGGCTGCTCGGCGATGCCGGCGTCACGGTGAGCGACAAGAACATCCTGGTCACCAGCGGCAGAGTACGGGCCGGCTACAGGATCGGCGAGACGTTGTTTGCCGAGGCCGATCCCAACACGTTTCGAGGAATTCTCCACATCATCGGCGAGCGGCCCGGGACCATGCATCATGCCTACTCGGTCTACATCACCGTCGCCAAAGGAAAGCGCTGGGCGGAGAAGGACATCGATCACGATATGACGAAGCTGGTCAGCAACGTCGCCGATACCGCGCTCGCACCTAAAGAAGCTGCGAAGGAAACCCTGACCATTATCCGGGAGATCATCGGCAAGGACGTCAACGGCAGCCGGCGATTCGGATGACGATGAACGCGTTGCAGGGCAACGAGGGCATCTGTCCGGAAAAAGCGTATGGCCGTACATACTGCTGACGCAGCCGCATACTTCCGGCTTTCGGTGCGCAAAAACTCCTTCGGGGCGTGACTTTCCGACGTCAGAACCGCTTCTTCAGAAAGTAGCGCGCAATCGCCCCATCACCGCCTTCGAGTTCACCAAAGACTTCGAAGCCGAGCTTTTCATAGAAGGGCCAGGCCTGGAATTCGAAGGTGTCGAGCCAAAGGCCGACATAGCCACGCTGGCGCGCGATCTTCTCCGCTTCCTCGATCAGGCGTCGGCCAAGGCCTTGGCCGCGGTGTTCATCGGGAACCGCGAGGTAACGGATAAAGGCCCAGCCATATCCATCCGTCGCATAGAGCCCACCCGTCGCGACTTTCGTCTCCGGATCGCGAAGCGCGATGGCAAAACCGGGTAGGTCGACCATGCCGCTATGCGCATCGTTATAGGCATCCAGCGGCGCAACGATGCCGCTGAGGTCCTCCCGGCTGGGGTCTTCGAGAATGATGTCGATCATCGGGGTGAGCATGATAACAAGCGCCGCAAGTAAATTGAGTCGCGTAGCAATAGAGGCCGATGTGGCACTTAGACGTAAGGTAAATGCTCCGGGATCATACTTTCGCCGAGCCGCAAACTCAGTTGCTGAAGTTCTTCTTTTACCGAATTAGGAAGGTTCCTATATGGATACTTCATTGCCTTGGGGGTCGTATATATGTTGTCGTCAAAGCAAACATCGACCATCGGTGGGACTGCGCCTTGTTCTGGTTCTAATAAGAACAACAGGCCGTTCTGATATCCCCGACAATAGCACGCATCCCAAAAATTGTCGTTACTCAGATACGATTCAACTTTTCGCTCATATCCGTGTGCTAACATCAATATGTGCTCGGAATTATAATATACTCCGGTGTTTCGCATGTCTTTTATACGCATGAGCGCATCTTGAAGGCCGTCTTGATAAGACAAGGCAAGTATAAGTAAATTTCTATTTGTCTCCCGGAATTTTTCTGCCGTATAGGTATGGTACTCGTTGACGTCAATCAGAAATAATTCTGCACGCTCAAAAGCTTCTTCCCCAATGATTTTTTTGTGATCACAAGATGTTGCGTTGTGGTGTAACCTGATTTGTTCGAGGAAGTATGAGCCGTCCGTCTTTATGGGTATGATATTGAGCTTTGTTGATTTCAGATAATCGTCGTCGATGTAAGGCGACACAAAGTAAGCTGACCTGGAAAATTGGCCCATAAGCCTGCTTATGGATTGAGCTAATTTTAAATAATTCTGGTCCCTAAGAGAGTATCCTATGTATACGATTGTCTTTGTCGATAGAATTGTTTTAAGATATGCTCCAAGTGCTCCTTTGTTTAATCTGCGTAGAGCCTTGCTATAATCTTCGCTGGTGGCAACAATAGACCCAAAGTTCGTTATTGATCCATGAATCTTTATGACTCTCCTATTTGAGCTTTCAATGAATGGTATATCTTGATCATAGACAAAAGGAACGAATCCTGCCTCTACCTCAAGAAAATCGTCCCAATTTGTTGTGATTACATCGTTGATCATAAACAGAGGTCGAAGTGCGCGATGGAACGCAGTCATGGGCCGATAAAAGCCTCTGAATGATCGGAAGTACTCAATTCTTTCTCTAATTCGCTGAATGAGCTTAATTCGGCCATCAGGTTGTCGGCAGTAGACCGACATCAATGACGGAAAGTCGAGGTCTTGATCGACCCCGGCTTCGTCACGAATTTGCTCGTAGAACGTCGACTTGCAATGCAAGCGATTCTCAGTGCTGATGCCTGCGCCAGCAAAAATTACGCAGCGTCCATCGGCAATTCGTTCAAGGAGTTCTCTTGGGACATTGAACTCAATCTTGGTCTGACAAAAGGCACAAGAGCACTCAGCCATCACATCCTCTTGAAAGTGGCGGCACACCCCATGCCTAGGGTGTGTCGCCACAGTAAAGCATTATTAGTAACAATGCCTCTCTGCTAGCTTCAAGAGCAGCCGCTCGTCGCGCCGCAGGTGTCGCACTTCTCGCAGGTGCCGTTGCGCACCATGGTGAAGTTCTGGCACTCGGTGCACATGTTGCCGGTGTAGCCCTGCATGATCGAGCGGGCGCGGCGTTCGGCTTCCACCTTCTTGGCATCCGACTTGGCCGATGCCGCTTCGGCGGCCGCCTTGTCGGAGAAGAGGGCGGTGACTTCCTGCTCGACCTCGTCGGCGATCTCTTCTGCCAGCTCTGCGGCGCGCTCTTCATAGTCGCGCTTGAAAGCGACGATTTCTGAAGTGGCGATCGCGGTCGTCGTTTCCAGCTTGCGCACCGTGTTGCCGGCGATCGCCGTCACAGTCGCGCCCGAGGAGGCGCGAGCGGGAGCACCCGTCAACGAGCCCTTGGGCTCGCTGGAGGCCCGGTCGCCGGTGCCGCCGACGATCGTCGGCTTGTAGCCGCGGGTCCAGCCGGTCGAGATCAGGTTGGTCTTGCCTTCCTGGATGCCCTTGCCGAGTGCGGTGTTACCGAAATCGGACGTGTCCACATGAGCAAGATCGTGACGGCCGAGATAGGAAACCGCCAGTTCGCGGAAGACGTAGTCGAGGATCGACGTCGCGTTCTTGATCGCGTCGTTGCCCTGGACCATGCCGGCCGGTTCGAACTTGGTGAAGGTGAAGGCCTCCACATATTCTTCGAGCGGTACGCCGTATTGCAGGCCGAGCGAGATGGCGATCGCGAAGTTGTTCATCATCGCACGGAAGGCGGCGCCTTCCTTGTGCATGTCGATGAAGATCTCGCCGAGGCGGCCGTCACCGAACTCGCCGGTGCGCAGATACACCTTGTGGCCGCCGACGACGGCCTTCTGGGTGTAGCCCTGGCGGCGGTTCGGCAGCTTTTCGCGGGCGCGGATCACCTTCTCGATGACGCGCTCGACGATCTTCTCGGTGATGGTGACGGCCTGGGCGGCGGCGGGGGCCTGGATCAGGTCCTCCAGCGCATCCTCGTCCTTGTCGTCCTCGATCAGCGAGGCGTTCAGCGGCTGCGACAGCTTGGAGCCGTCGCGATAGAGCGCGTTGGCCTTCAGCGCCAGCTTCCACGAAAGCATGTAGGCGTTCTTGCAGTCCTCGACGGTCGCCTCGTTCGGCATGTTGATCGTCTTGGAGATCGCGCCCGAGATGAACGGCTGGGCCGCCGCCATCATGCGGATGTGGCTTTCGACCGACAGGTAGCGCTTACCGATCTTGCCGCAGGGGTTGGCGCAATCAAAGACGGGCAGGTGTTCGTTCTTGAGGAACGGTGCGCCTTCCAGCGTCATCGCGCCGCAGACGTGGATGTTCGCCGCTTCGATGTCCTTCTTGGAGAAGCCCATGTGGTCGAGCAGGTTGAAGTCCATCGAACCGAGCTGTTCGTCGGTGACCTTCAGCGTGCCCTTCAGGAAGTCGGCGCCGAGCGTCCACTGGTTGAAGACGAACTTGATGTCGAAGGCGCTCTTCAGAGCGGCGTTGACCGCCTCCACCTTTTCGTCGGTGAAGCCCTTGGCCTTCAGCGTCGACGGGTTGATCGCCGGCGCCTGGTTCAGGTTGCCGTGGCCGACGGCGTAGGCTTCGATCTCGGCGATCTGGCTCTCGCCGTAGCCGAGCGAGCGCAGCGCTTCGGGAACGGCGCGGTTGATGATCTTGAAGTAACCGCCGCCGGCGAGCTTCTTGAACTTCACCAGAGCGAAGTCAGGCTCGATGCCGGTCGTGTCGCAGTCCATGACGAGGCCGATCGTGCCGGTCGGCGCGATAACGGTTGCCTGGGCGTTGCGGTAGCCGTGCTTCTCGCCGAGTTCCAGCGCCTTGTCCCAGGCGCTCATGGCGTGGATGACGAGGTCCTGGTCCGGGTTGTCTCCGTGGATGAGCGCGACCGGGTTGACCGACAGCGCTTCGTAACCGGTCGTCTCGCCATAGGCGGCGCGGCGGTGGTTGCGAATGACGCGCAGCATGTTGTCGCGGTTCGGCGCAAAGCCCGGGAACGGGCCGAGCTTCTCGGCCATCTCGGCCGAGGTGGCGTAGGAGATGCCGGTCATGATCGCGGTCAGCGCACCGGCAATCGCGCGGCCTTCGGCGCTGTCATAGGGAATGCCCGAGGACATCAGCAGACCGCCGATATTGGCGTAGCCAAGGCCGAGCGTGCGGTATTCGTAGGAAAGCTCGGCAATCTCGCGGGACGGGAACTGCGCCATCATGACGGAGACTTCGAGAACGATCGTCCACAGGCGGACGGCGTGCTCGTAGTCGGCGATGTTGATGCGCTTGGTCGCCGCATCCTTGAACGTCATCAGGTTCAGCGAGGCGAGGTTGCAGGCTGTGTCGTCGAGGAACATGTACTCCGAGCACGGGTTCGACGCGCGGATCGGGCCGGCGGCGGGGCTCGTGTGCCAGTCGTTCATCGTCGTGTTGAAGTGCAGGCCCGGATCGGCCGACGCCCAGGCGGCGTAGGAGATCGATTCCCAGAGGTCGCGTGCCTTCAGCGTCTTCATCACACGGCCGTCCTTACGGGCGGTCAGGTGCCAGTCGCCATCGGTTTCGACGGCGCGCAGGAAGTCGTCCTTGATCGAGACGGAGTTGTTGGAATTCTGGCCCGAAACCGTGAGGTAGGCTTCCGAATCCCAATCGGTGTCGTAGGTCTTGAATTCGAGGTCCTTGTAGCCCTGCTTGGCGAACTGGATGACGCGCTGGACGTAGTTTTCCGGAACCAGAGCCTGCTTGGCGGCGCGGATTTCGCGCTTTAGGGCCGGGTTCTGCTTCGGATCATAGCAGGCGTCGTCCGTGCCGTCGCAGTTGACGCAGGCCTTCATGATTGCCTTCAGGTGCTTGGCGACGACCTTGGAGCCGGTGACGAGGGCAGCAACCTTCTGCTCTTCCTTGACCTTCCAGTTGATGTATTCCTCGATATCCGGATGGTCGATATCGACGACGACCATCTTGGCGGCGCGGCGGGTGGTGCCGCCCGACTTGATCGCGCCGGCGGCGCGGTCGCCGATCTTCAGGAACGACATCAGGCCGGAGGACTTGCCGCCGCCCGAAAGCTTTTCGCCTTCGCTGCGCAGATAGGAGAAGTTGGAGCCGGTGCCAGAGCCGTACTTGAACAGGCGCGCTTCACGCACCCAGAGATCCATGATGCCGCCTTCGTTGACGAGATCGTCACCGACCGACTGGATGAAGCAGGCATGCGGCTGCGGGTGCTCGTAAGCCGACTTCGACTTCGTCAGCTTGCCGGTGAAGGGGTCGACATAGAAGTGGCCCTGGCCGGGGCCGTCGATGCCATAGGCCCAGTGCAGGCCGGTGTTGAACCATTGCGGCGAGTTCGGCGCGACGCGCTGCGTGGCGAGCATGTAGGCAAGTTCGTCCTGGAAGGCGGAGGCGTCTTCCTCGGTATCGAAGTAGCCGCCCTTCCAGCCCCAATAGGCCCAGGTGCCGGCCAGGCGATCGAAGACCTGACGGGCGTCGGTTTCGGAACCGTATTGCTCATCCTTCGGCAGCGCCTTCAGCGCATCCGTGTCGGGAACAGCGCGCCAGAGGAAGGAGGGGACATCGTTCTCCTCGACGCGCTTCATCTTGGCGGGTACGCCGGCCTTGCGGAAATACTTCTGCGCGAGAATGTCGGCGGCAACCTGGCTGAACTGAGCCGGCACGTCGATATCGGCAAGCCGGAAAACGATCGAACCATCGGGGTTCTTGATTTCACTCGTAGCCTTGCGGAATTCGATCTCCGCATAGGCGGATTGCCCGGCTTTTGTGAAACGACGTTCGATCTTCATTGTCCCTGGTCCTTCGTGTTGCCTAGCGCCCGCCACAGGCGCAATTGTCCCCGCCGGGCCGCGAGGGGCATCCCGCAGCCAGTCTCAGCTTCCGTCCTTGGAGAGAAACCCATAACTGGGTGACCCTGTATCTTGTGAGATAGGCTGGCTGCAAATACTAAATATAGTATCAACAACTTCTTCAGGCCAGCCAAATATTGCCCCGGTGGACCCGAAAAATCGCACAAAAATCCTCAGGGCGACCCCATGGTGAAATCCATGACTGCCGCCTTTCAGAACCGCCGATTTTGGGAGAGGAACCGGGACTTGAACAATCCGGTCCGCCGCCGTTGCAACGTGAAATCCATTAACCGTGAATCGTCCGGGGGCGTCAAGGGGTGGTTTGTGACGGAAGTTTGAGCCCTAGATGTTGTGTGGGTCAGCTGTGGAAAACGGGGACATCGGCCAATGCCATGAAAATCAGGCACTTCCGGAGGTTGCCTGTGAGACTGACGCAACGGTCGGCGCGCAAACGAAATTTTGACGGGTAAAAACCCGCATAAAAAGTGTCCCTTACGGCAAGCTCGGTTGCGTCAGCGAAAGCGATATGGGGTGGGGCAGTGATTCGTTTTTAGCGGTCCGGTAAGCACCGGCATTTGGTTCACAGCCGCCGTCGGTGCAGCCCGCGACACGGCTGAACATCGACGTCCTGCGACAGGCCTGGGACCAACGCGTGGGAGGCCTCTTGGGCGCCGATGCGCCCCCAAGCGGGCCAGACGCGTCTGCGCGCAATCTGGCCCCGCTGATGTCAATCGACCCGCTTTTGCAGCTCGCGTGCGCCGTTCGGCGCATTCACCTTGCCCTCGGTGATGAAGTAGGCGAACACGTCGCGCGGTTCCTTCTTGGCCTTGCGATCAGGCGCACTTTTCTCAAGGCCGCTCGGCTCGCCGCCGGCTGCAAACGCCTTGGCGCGGTCGGCCCAGAGGTCGAGCTTGTCGGCGGCATAGCAAGTCTTGATCTCGTCGCTGCCCTTCTGCAGGCGGAGATAGACGAAATCGGCGGTGACATCGGCGATCATCGGATAGTCCGCATGTTCGGCAAGCACGACGGCGACGCCGTATTTCTCCAGCAGCGAGACAAAATCCGCAGACTGGAAGGTCGGGTTGCGGACCTCGACCACATGGCGCAGCGGCAAGCCGTCCTGTTTCTCCGGTAGAAGCTTCAAAAAGCCTTCGAAATCGTCGGGCTCGAACTTCTTCGTCGGCGCGAACTGCCAGAGGATGGGGCCGAGATGGGGTCCAAGCTCGGTCAGGCCCTGCGTCAGGAAACGCTCCATGGATTCACCGGCTTCCGACAGAACCTTGCGGTTGGTGACGAAGCGGCTCGCCTTCAGGGAGAAGATGAAATCGTCGGGCACTTCCGACGCCCACTTGGCGAAGGTCTCCGGCTTCTGCGACGAGTAATAGGTGCCGTTCACCTCGATCGCCCGCAGCTCTTTGCCGGCAAATTCAAGCTGCCGCTTCTTTGCCAGTGTGTCGGGATAGAAGGTGCCTTCCCAGGGCTCGAAGGTCCAGCCGCCGATACCAACGCGAATCTTTCCGGATTTTGCCATGCCATCCTCCTCAACGACGGCCATCGCTTGACCGCCTACTTTTTTACTCTTTGATCGATTTCGTCATGTCCACGAGTGTCCACCCTGGACGATAGGGATTGGGTCGGCGACCCGTTTCTTGAAATCCATAGGCGCGATAGAGCGCAATGTTTCGCTCCATGCGTGAATTGGTGTAGAGCCGCACCTCCGGCAAGCCCCACTCGGCCGCCTTGGCATCCACGAAGCGCAGCAATTCGATACCGAGCCCCTGGTGCTGATAGGCCGGGGCAACCGCCAGGCTGAAGATCATAAGGTGATCGGCGTGCCGTTCGACAACGGCAAGCGCCGACACGGCCTCATTTCGCTCCCGAAGCCAGACTTCGCCGCGAAGGATACGAGGCGCGTAGTCTTCCGTGACCGGGAGCGGCGGCCCACCAAGCAGCGCCTGATAGGGCTCATAGGCCGCCTCCGTCACGCTCTGCACGGCGGCCAGATCTTTGAGACGAGCAGGCCGCATCATGCCAACACTCCTAAAGCGCGCCGACCAGATCGGCAGATTTACTCCGCCGCTTCGACCTTCTTCATCGGCCGGCGCTCCAGCAGCTCCTTCAGGAACTGACCGGTATAGGACCGCTTCTCTTTCACGATCTCTTCCGGCGTGCCCTTGGCGATGACCTCGCCGCCGCCGTCGCCGCCTTCAGGGCCGAAGTCGATCACCCAGTCGGCGGTCTTGATGACTTCCAGATTGTGCTCGATGACGACGACCGAATTGCCCTGGTTGACCAGCTCATGCAAGACTTCAAGAAGCTTGGCTACATCGTGGAAATGCAAGCCGGTGGTCGGCTCGTCGAGGATATAGAGCGTGCGGCCGGTCGAGCGCTTCGACAGTTCCTTGGCGAGCTTGACGCGCTGGGCTTCACCGCCCGAAAGCGTGTTGGCCTGCTGGCCGACCTTGATATAGCCGAGACCGACCTGGTTGAGCGTGACGAGCTTGTCGCGCACCGAGGGAACGGCGGCGAAGAAGTCGACGCCTTCCTCGACGGTCATGTCGAGCACGTCGGCGATCGACTTGCCCTTGAAATGCACATCGAGCGTTTCGCGGTTGTAGCGCTTGCCATGGCAGACGTCGCAGGTGACGTAGACATCCGGCAGGAAGTGCATCTCGATCTTGATGACGCCGTCGCCCTGGCAGGCCTCGCAGCGCCCCCCCTTGACGTTGAAGGAGAAGCGGCCCGGCTGATAGCCGCGCGCCTTTGCCTCCGGCAGGCCGGAAAACCAGTCGCGGATCGGCGTGAAGGCACCTGTATAAGTCGCCGGGTTCGAGCGCGGGGTCCGGCCGATCGGCGACTGGTCGATGTCGATCACCTTGTCGATATGCTCGAAGCCATCGATGCGGTCGTGCTCGGCCGGGTTTTCGCGCGCGCCCATGATGCGGCGCGCCGCTGCCTTGTAGAGCGTCTCGATCAGGAAGGTCGACTTGCCGCCGCCGGAGACGCCGGTAACCGCGGTGAAGACGCCGAGCGGGATCGAGGCGGTGACGTTCTTCAGGTTATTGGCTCGGGCGCCGACAACGGTGATTTCCTTTTTCTTCTTCGGCTTGCGGCGTTCGGAGGGAACGGCGACCGAAAGCTCGCCGGACAAATATTTGCCGGTCAGCGATTTCGGATTGGCCATGATGTCCGACGGTGATCCTTGCGCGATGACCTCGCCGCCGTGGATGCCGGCAGCCGGGCCGATATCGACGACATAGTCGGACGTCAGGATCGCGTCCTCGTCATGCTCGACGACGATCACCGTGTTGCCGATGTCGCGCAGATGCCGAAGCGTGTCGAGTAGGCGGGCGTTGTCGCGTTGATGCAAGCCGATTGACGGCTCGTCGAGCACGTAGAGAACGCCTGTCAGCCCCGAGCCGATCTGCGAGGCCAGCCGGATGCGCTGGCTTTCACCGCCTGAAAGCGTTCCGGAATTGCGCGACAGGCTCAGATACTCAAGACCGACATCGTTGAGGAAGCGCAGCCTGTCGCGGATTTCCTTCAGGATACGGACCGCGATTTCGTTCTGCTTGGCATTCAGACGTTCCGGCAGGGCCTCGAACCAGTCACGGGCGATGCGGATCGACATCTCGGTCACCTGGCCGATATGCAGCTTGTCGATCTTGACCGCCAGCGCTTCCGGCTTCAGGCGGAAACCGGCGCAGGCCGGGCAGGGCGCAGCCGACATATAACGCTCGATCTCCTCGCGCGCCCAGGCGCTGTCAGTTTCCTTCCAGCGGCGCTCGAGGTTGGGCACGATGCCTTCGAAGTTCTTGGTGGTGTTGTAGGAGCGGGCGCCATCCTCGTAATGGAAGACGATTTTTTCTTCCGTTCCATGCAGGATCGCGTTCTGCGCCGCAGCCGACAGCTCGTTCCAGCGGCTGCCGAGCTTGAAGCCGAAGACCTTGCCGAGCGCTTCCAGTGTCTGGTTGTAGTAGGGCGACGACGATTTCGCCCAGGGCGCAATTGCGCCGTCGCGCAGCGTCCGATGCTCTTCCGGAACGATCAGCGCCGTATCGATCTTCTGCTGGCTGCCGAGACCGTCGCAGGTCGGGCAGGCGCCGAAGGGATTGTTGAACGAGAACAGCCGCGGCTCGATCTCGGAAATGGTGAAGCCTGAAACCGGGCAGGCGAACTTTTCCGAAAACAGCACGCGCTCGTGGGTTTCGTTCAGCGACTTGTTGGCCGAACCGCCGGCAGCGGTCTCCTCGGGTGGCAACGGCTTGTCGGCGAATTCGGCGACGGCGAGGCCATCGGCGAGCGTCAAGCAAGTCTCAAGGCTGTCGGCAAGGCGCGAGGCGAGGTCGGGCCGCACGACCACGCGGTCGACGACGACGTCGATGTCGTGCTTGTACTTCTTGTCGAGCGCCGGAACCTCGGCGATTTCGTAGAAGGTGCCGTCGACCTTGACGCGCTGAAAGCCCTTCTTCATCAGCTCGGCGAGTTCCTTCTTGTACTCGCCCTTGCGGCCGCGCACGAGCGGCGCAAGGATATAAAGACGCGTGCCTTCGCCGAATGCGAGCACCCGGTCGACCATCTGGCTGACCGTCTGGCTTTCGATCGGCAGGCCCGTCGCCGGCGAATAGGGAACGCCCACGCGCGCAAAGAGCAGGCGCATATAGTCGTAGATTTCGGTGACCGTACCGACCGTCGAGCGCGGGTTGCGCGAGGTCGTCTTCTGCTCGATCGAGATCGCCGGCGACAGGCCGTCGATCTGGTCGACATCCGGCTTCTGCATCATCTCGAGGAACTGGCGCGCATAGGCCGAAAGGCTTTCGACATAGCGGCGCTGGCCTTCGGCATAGATCGTATCGAAGGCAAGCGACGATTTGCCCGAGCCGGAAAGGCCGGTCATCACGATCAGCTTGTTGCGCGGCAGATCGAGGTCGATGCCTTTCAGATTGTGCTCGCGCGCACCACGAATGGAGATGGTCTTGAGTTCACTCATCGGAAGCCAGCTTTTGCATGTCGGTTGAAAGCCCCCTATGTAATGACGCTAACGCCCATGTCGAGGCGCAATCGGCAAAACAGGCGGCCAATTCGAGTCGGTTGACAGGATCATAGCCAAATACTAGAACAAATAAAGAACAAATCGCTCATAAAACGACCAAAACTGTTGTGGATTATGTGTGAGGCGGGGCGTATCGGCGGGTTCAGACCGCTAAGATGCGCGCTCTTGAAATTCCAAGCCGGGCCGACGGTCCGGTGAAACCACGGGAAAAGCAACATGGCTGGAAGCGTCAACAAGGTGATCTTGATCGGAAATGTCGGGGCAGACCCGGAAATCCGGCGCACGCAGGACGGCCGGCCGATCGCCAACCTGCGCATCGCAACCTCGGAAACCTGGCGCGACCGCAACAGCGGCGAGCGCAAGGAAAAGACGGAGTGGCACCAGGTGGTGGTGTTCAACGAAGGCCTCTGCAAGGTCGTCGAGCAGTACGTCAAGAAGGGCGCCAAGCTCTACATCGAAGGCGCGCTGCAGACCCGCAAGTGGCAGGATCAGAACGGTAATGACCGCTATTCGACCGAAGTGGTCCTGCAGGGCTTCAACTCGACGCTGACCATGCTTGACGGCCGCGGCGAAGGCGGCGGCTCCGGCGTCAGCCGTGGCGGCGGCGGTGGAGCCGGCGACTTCGGCGGCGGCGGCAACTATGGCGGTGGCGGCGGTTACGACGATTACGACCAGCCGCGCAAGCCCTCCGGCGGCGGTCGTTCGGGCGGTGGCCAGGGCGGTCAAGGCGGCCAGGGTGGCGGCTTCTCGCGCGACATGGACGACGATATCCCGTTCTGATCGCAAGCGGATCCTTTTGACGAAAAACGCCACGTCGCAAGGACGTGGCGTTTTTTTGTTTCCGGTCTTCGTCGACGGCGTCGGGCAAAGAATGCGCGCGGCCGTCCGACCTCAGCTCGTCATCGCGGATTTGACGCCGTCGACGACGAACTGCACGGCGAGTGCTGCCAGGATCACGCCGAGCAGGCGGGTGAGGATGGCGCGGCCGGTGACGCCGAGAAAGCGGTCGATGCGCTCGGCGATGACGAGCGCCAGGAAAAGGCTGACGATCGACAGCGCGATGACGATGATGAGCTGGGTACGCTCGACGGCGGTCGGGAACGATCCGGCAAGCAGGATCGTCGCCGAGATCGCACCGGGGCCGGCGATCAGCGGCAGGGCGAGCGGGAAGACCGCGATGTTGTGGATGTGATCCTTGGTGGTCGCGTTCTCGCCGGTCTTTTCCTTGCGCTCCTGGCGCTTCTCGAAAATCATCTCGAAAGAGATCCAGAAGAGCAGCAGGCCGCCGGCGATGCGGAAGGCGCCGATCGAGATGCCGAGCAGGCCGAGGATACCGTTGCCGAAGAGTGCGAAGGCCGCGAGAATGAAGAAGGCGATCAGCGAGCCGCGTGTGGCCACCTGAAAGCGTTCCTGGCGGCTGAGCCCGACCGTGAGGCTCAGGAAGATCGGCGCAAGGCCGGGCGGATCGAGCGTGACGAGAAGCGTTGTAAGCGCATTGACCAACAGGTCGACATTGAACATCCGTTTCCCCTTCCGGATTTTGCCCCGGGTTTTCCCGGTGGCATGGTGCATTGTTAGGCAAGCGGCACTGGCTTGGGAAGGGGGCGACAAACAAAGTCTCAGCAAGGGCTTAATGAGCAATCGCTGCGCCCAGGTGGGGCGCAAACGGGCGCCGTGGACGTCGTTGGCGGCCCGGCTCTTCCGATTTCGCGCGCCATGCCCTACAAAAGCCTGCTCCGGCGGCAAAAGACTGTTCACAACTGCCGTGCGGCTCATCGGTCCCTGCTGGGATAACCGCGTGAATCGCACAGCGAATCAAGGCATTACAAGGACATCTTCACAGTCCGACGGGCAAGTGGCGCCAAAGGCCGCAAATTGGCGCTTCCGATGGCAATCCGCTATAAATATCCGACTGATTCTGAACAAAGATCGTGATCACCATTGACTGAGCAAAGCACCCCCGGCGGCGGAAAAACTCCGCCAGGCATCGAGCCGATTTCCATCATCGAGGAAATGCAGCGGTCCTATCTCGATTACGCGATGAGCGTTATCGTCAGCCGCGCGCTTCCCGACGTGCGTGACGGTCTGAAACCCGTGCACCGCCGCATCCTCTACGGGATGAGCGAGCTCGGCATCGACTGGAACAAGAAATACGTCAAATGCGCCCGCGTGACCGGGGACGTGATGGGTAAGTACCACCCGCACGGCAACGCCGCGATCTACGACGCGCTGGCGCGCATGGCGCAGGACTGGTCGCTCCGCCTGCCGCTGATTGACGGCCAGGGCAACTTCGGCTCCGTCGACGGCGACCCGCCGGCAGCCGAGCGCTACACCGAATGCCGCCTGCAGAAGGCCGCCCATTCGCTGCTCGACGACCTCGACAAGGAAACGGTCGACTTCCGCGACAACTATGACGGCACCCTGCAGGAGCCGGCAGTCGTTCCCGCGAAGTTCCCGAACCTGCTCGTCAATGGCGCCGGCGGCATCGCCGTCGGCATGGCGACGAACATTCCGCCGCACAACCTGGTCGAGGTCATCAACGGCTGCATGGCGCTGATCGACAATCCGGCGATCGAACTGCCGGAGCTGATGGAAATCATCCCCGGTCCGGACTTCCCGACCGGCGCGCTCATCCTTGGACGTTCGGGCATTCGCTCGGCCTATGAGACCGGCCGCGGCTCCGTCATCATGCGCGGCCGCGCGCATGTCGAGCCGATGCGCGGTGACCGCGAGCAGATCATCATCACCGAGATCCCGTTCCAGGTGAACAAGGCGACGATGATCGAGAAGATGGCCGAGCTGGTGCGCGAGAAGCGCATCGAGGGCATCTCGGACCTGCGCGACGAATCGGACCGCCAGGGCTACCGCGTCGTCATCGAACTCAAGCGCGACGCCAATGCCGACGTCATCCTGAACCAGCTTTACCGCTACACGCCGCTGCAGACCTCGTTTGGCTGCAACATGGTGGCGTTGAACGGCGGCAAGCCGGAGCACATGACGCTGCTCGACATGCTGCGCGCCTTCGTCTCGTTCCGCGAGGAAGTCGTTAGCCGGCGCACGAAGTACCTGCTGCGCAAGGCACGCGACCGCGCCCATGTGCTCGTCGGCCTTGCCATCGCGGTTGCCAACATCGACGAAATCATCAAGCTCATCCGCCATGCGCCGGACCCGCAGACCGCGCGCGAGCAGTTGATGGAGCGCCGCTGGCCGGCCCATGACGTCGAGAGCCTCATCCGCCTGATCGACGACCCGCGTCACCGCATCAACGAGGACGGCACCTACAACCTCTCGGAAGAGCAGGCCCGCGCCATTCTCGATCTGCGCCTGCAGCGCCTGACAGCGCTCGGCCGCGACGAAATCGGCGACGAACTCAACAAGATCGGCGAGGAAATCAAGGATTACCTCGACATCCTGTCGTCGCGCCTGCGCATCATGAGCATCGTCAAGGACGAACTCGTTGCCATCCGCGACGAGTTCGGCACTCCGCGCCGGTCCGAGATCATGGAGGGCGGCCCCGACATGGACGATGAGGATCTCATCGCCCGTGAAGACATGGTCGTGACCGTCTCGCATCTCGGCTACATCAAGCGCGTGCCGCTGACGACCTATCGCGCGCAGCGCCGTGGCGGCAAGGGCCGCTCTGGCATGGCGACCCGGGACGAGGACTTTGTTACCCGGCTATTTGTTGCCAACACCCACACGCCGGTTCTGTTCTTCTCCTCGCGTGGCATCGTCTACAAGGAGAAGGTCTGGCGCCTGCCGATCGGCACGCCGCAATCGCGCGGCAAGGCTCTGATCAACATGCTGCCGCTGGAACCCGGCGAACGCATCACGACGATCATGCCGCTGCCTGAGGACGAGGCGACCTGGGAAAACCTCGACGTCATGTTCTCGACGACGCGCGGCACGGTTCGCCGCAACAAGCTGTCGGACTTCGTCCAGGTCAACCGCAACGGCAAGATCGCGATGAAGCTCGAGGAAGAGGGTGACGAGATCCTCTCCGTCGACACCTGTACGGAGCGTGACGACGTCATGCTGACGACAGCGCTCGGCCAGTGCATCCGTTTCCCTGTCGACGACGTGCGCGTTTTTGCCGGCCGTAACTCGATCGGCGTTCGCGGTATCAACCTCGGCGACGGCGACCGCATCATCTCGATGGCGATCCTTGGCCATGTCGAGGCCGAACCGTGGGAGCGTGCGGCCTATCTCAAGCGCGCAGCGGCGGAACGTCGGGCGACGAACGGCGACGAGGAAGAAATCGCCCTGGTCGGCGAGGAAGTCGCTGACGGCGGAGAACTGTCGAACGAACGCTTCGAGGAACTGAAGGCACGCGAACAGTTCGTGCTGACGGTCTCGGAGAAGGGCTTCGGCAAGCGCTCGTCATCCTACGATTTCCGCACCTCGGGCCGTGGCGGCAAGGGCATCCGTGCCACCGACACCTCGAAGACGACGGAAATCGGCGTTCTTGTTGCTGCCTTCCCGATCGAAGACAACGACCAGATCATGCTCGTCTCCGATGGCGGCCAGCTGATCCGCGTGCCGATCAATGGCGTCCGGCTAGCGAGCCGCGCGACCAAGGGCGTCACCATCTTCTCGACCGCCAAGGATGAGAAGGTCGTGTCGGTCGAGCGCATCAGCGAGCCGGAAAGTGACGAAGAGGAAGGCGAAGAGGCGGCCGTCGAGAACGGCGCAGCGGATACGCCAGCCGAATCCGAGGATTAAGCGCTCGGCTTTAAGTATCAAGGAAACAGAAAGCCCGCCATTTTGGCGGGCTTTTTCGTGGGTCGGCGCCAGTATCGAGCCGTCGGCGGGAGGTGTCTGAGATCAGATTTCGGTGCTCGCGTCTGCGAGCGCAGTGCCACGAATATAGGCCCGCAGCCCCGCGGCAAGCGCGTCGAACGTGACGCGACAGCGGGGCGCCGTCTTCAGGTTCTCGTGCATCACCAGCCAGGTGTCGAGCTTCATCTCGAACAGGTCCGGCAGTACCGGCAGAAGATCGGGATCGCGCGCCGCAAGCCCGTTCTGGCAGATACCGATGCCGAACCCGGCGCGGATCGCGGCCAGTTGGGCAAGGTTGCTGTCGGCCTTCAGCGCAAAACGTGTCGCCGGCAGTTCCGGCGAGCGGGCGACGATCGCCCGGATCGCAGCCGTCTCGCGGTCGTAGCCGATCAGGCTGTGATCGCTAAGCTCGGCCAGTGTCTGCGGCATACCGCGTCGCTCGATATAGCGGCGGTGGGCGTGAAAGCTCAAGGGAACCGCGCCGAGATGGCGGGCGATCAGCGCGTCCTGCGCGGGCGCCACCATGCGCACGGCGATATCGGCCTCCTGACGCAAAAGGTCTTCGACCATGTCCGAGGCGGAAAGTTCGATCGTCAACTCCGGATAGGCCTCGTGCAGTTCTGTGAGGATCGGCGGCAACACCTCGATGCCGATGACTTCGCTGGCACTGATGCGCACTGTGCCGCTGACCGTATCGCGCTGGCCCGACGCGGCGCGCAAGAGCGCAGCCGACGTCGCGGCGAGCGTCTCGGCATAGGGCTTGAGCGCCAGCGCGGCATCGGTCGGCAATAGGCCGTGCGGAGAGCGCACGAAGAGCGGATAGCCGAGTGCCGCTTCCATGGCGTCCACGTGCCGGCCAACGGTTGGCTGCGTCAGGCCAAGCTCGCGAGCGGCGGCCGACAGCGATCCCTCGTCAAGAACCGCGAGGAAGGTTCGATAGAAATCCCAGCTCAAATCCATCTTGCTCATGCATTTCAGTATAGCGGCGCAATATTTTTCGGCAATTCCGTTTAACAAGTGAAAGCGTGATCCTGCCTCCATCGAAACGGATGGAGCGTGACATGACCGAGATGCAGCAGAAAATAAGAAGCGCGCTGGTGCTCGGTGCGACGGGCGGTATCGGCAGCGCCGTCGCGCGCGGGCTCAAAAGGCGTGGTTGGCAGGTGCGTGCCTTGAACCGAAACGCTGCGACGGCGGCGCAGACCGAGCCGGCGTTCGACTGGCGGCAAGGCGACGCCATGAACGCGAGCGACGTTCGGACTGCTGCCGAAGGCGTCGATCTGATCGTGCACGCGGTCAATCCGCCAGGCTACCGCAATTGGGGCACGCTTGTGCTGCCGATGCTCGACAATACGATCGCTGCTGCCAAGGCCACCGGCGCACGCATCCTTTTGCCAGGAACGATCTACAATTTTGGCCGCGACGCCTTTCCCGTCCTGACGGAGGACGCACCGCAGAACCCGGACACCGAAAAGGGCCAGATTCGCAAGGAGATGGAGCGTCGCTTGAAGGATGCGTCGGAGGCGGGTGTCGGCGTCATCATCGTCAGGGCAGGCGACTTCTTCGGTCCCGGTGCAGCCAATAACTGGTTTTCGCAAGGGCTGGTGAAACCGGGCAAACCGTTGGGCGCGATTTCCTACCCGGGCCGCGAAGGCATCGGCCATCAATGGGCCTATCTGCCCGATGTGGCCGAAACCATGATCCGCCTTGTCGAGCGCGCCGAGGACCTGCCGCCTTTCGCCGTCTACCACATGCAGGGCTTCCTCGACCGCAATGGCGACGAGATGATTGCGGCGATCCGCCGGGTCGTTGGCAAGCCCGCGCTTCCCGTCCGCGCCTTCCCGTGGTGGCTGATCGACCTGGCGTCGCCCTTCGTTCCGCTCTTCAGGGAGTTGCGCAAGATGCGTTATCTCTGGCGTGAACCCTTGAGAATGCCGAACGAACGGCTGCGAGCGGTGCTCGGCGAAGAGCCGCACACGCCGATCGACGAGGCTGTCGCAACGACGCTCCGCGGGCTTGGTTGCCTGAACGACCGGCCGGCGCTTCTACAAGGGGGTGTCGCAGGCTAGGGCGCGCCATGTCCACGATCGATTTCGACCAGGCCTGAACCGGTCAGTTCCGGAAGACGAGGCAGGCACCGCCGCTCTTGCGAATCGTGGCGCAAAGCTTGTTTGCGTCCGCCTGGGTCTCGCGGCCGATGCGTGCGGCGTAGCGGATCCTGAGGCCAAAGCTGGCATTGCGTTCGCGCAGGAGAAGCGCCTTCTCACTGCGGATCGGCTCCGGCAGGCGCTTGACGGCGCTGACGAACAATCGCTGCGCCACCGACTTCTGGAAATGCGCGGCAAGCTGCACGCCCCAGGGCGCCCATTCCGCCTCGTCGATCACCTCGATGTCGCGCAGGTTGCGGGTGCTGGCGAGCGCCACGCAGCCGTCGATGAAGTTCTTGTTCTTGTCGAGCGTCAGGTCGAGGATCTTTGGTGGATTGTCGCGCCAGTCCTCGACGCTGTAGGCGGTGATCGCAAGCACGTAGTTGCGTGTTTCCGCCGGCAGCCAATCGACCTCGAGAAAACGTTCGAGCCCGTTCTCGCCGGCATTGTAAGCGGCAGCCGCATAGCCGAGATTGCCGTAGCGCGACTTGAGTTCGTTCAGATATTCCGCCGACTTGCCGAGCGCCTCGACCACATCGAAGCTGTTGTTGAGCCCCCGCATCTTCGCCGTTCCCGGCATGAATTGCGCGATGCCTTCAGCGCCCTTGGGGCTGACGGCATTGGGCCGGAACAGGCTTTCGCGCCAGATCAGGCGGGCGAAGAAAGCCGCGGGCAGGTCGTTGACGGCCGCATAGTGGTCGATCACGCCGCAGATATCGCGGGCGAAGTTTTCCTTGCTGATGCAGAGCGACTTGGCGGGGTCGGTGGCCGACGGGCCGGAATAGACGCATTTGGGCTGTGGGGCGAGATCATCGATACGAGCCGCCGCGGGGACGGCGCTCAACGACGGAATGCTGACAGCCAGCGCCAGTGCCGCTTTCGCGACACGTGCCCAGGCGCCCGATCTGACCTTCTGCCGAAGACCCACGTCAAAATGTTTCCAGAAACAGTCCTTGAAGGTTCATAGCATCTCCCGCCGCCTCGACAAACGACCATTGTCGAGGCGGCGCCGCGGCTTAGCGCGGCGAGCCCGTCTGGAGCACCAGTTGCATGAATGTCAGGTCGAGCCAGCGGCCGAACTTCGTGCCGACCTCGCGCAGTCGGCCGGTATCCTCGAAACCCAGTTGGGCATGAAGGCGGATCGAGGCTGCGTTCTCCGACTCGATCCCGGCGATCATCACATGCTTGCTCAGCCGCTCGGCCTCGGCGATCAGTGCGACCATGAGTTTCCGGCCAATGCCGCCACCGCGCCGATCCTTGTGAACATAGACGGAGTGCTCGACCGTGTGGCGGTAGCCATCGAAGGCGCGCCAATCGCCGAAGGACGCATAGCCGATGACATCGCCTTCGTCCGAGACCGCCACCAGCACCGGATAGCCCACGTCCGTGCGCGCCTTCAGCCAGGCTGTTCGATTGGCGACATCGACCAGGGTATCGTTCCAGATCGCCGTCGTGTTCGCCACGGCGTCGTTGTAGATGTCGCAGATGATTGGCAGATCGTCTTGGATGGCCGCCCGGATCAGCATGCTTGCTCCTCGCATTCGTTCACTATATGACTACGATATGAATACTAAAGTAGACAGCCTGGATCAACGGCTCAGTGAACGAATTCGTCTTGAAAGAGAGGCGCGCGGCTGGTCGCTGAGCGATCTTTCGGAGCGCTCCGGCGTCTCGCGCGCGATGATCCACAAGGTCGAGCGGGGCGACAGCAGCCCGACGGCGACGCTGCTGGCAAAGCTCGCCGGTGCGTTTGGTCTCACCATGTCCAGCCTGATCGCGCGGGCCGAGATGAGCCAGGGCAGGCTGTCGCGACGCCAGGATCAGGCGGTGTGGCGCGATCCGCAGACCGGCTACCTCCGGCGCCACGTCTCGCCGATGTCGGACCTGCCGCTCGAGCTGGTCGAGGTCGAGCTTCCGCCCGGCGCCGAGGTGCCGATCCCGGCATCCGCCTATGCGCTCCATCGCCGGTGGATATGGGTGAGTGCAGGGCGCCTGACCTTCGTGGAAGGGCTGGAGACCCATACGCTTGGCGTCGGGGATTGCCTGGAGCTCGGCCCGCCGCAGGATTGCGTCTTCCGCAACGCCGGCGGAGAGACCTGTATCTACGCCGTCGTCCTGTTGCGGACGGGGTAAGCTTAGCGGTCGAGTTCGGCGATGGCGATCCGCGCCATTGCGAGGTCGTTCTCGACACCGAATTCGTCGTTGTCTTCCAGGAACCAGGCTGCGGAAAGCCCGGCATAGGCAAGCACCCAGTTGAGGATACGGTGTGGGTGAAGCCCGGTCTCCTTGGCGACGATGGGCAGATGCCGCTGCAGTCGGCCCGGAGCGGTAACCAGGGGCAGTTCCGGATTGCAGAACAGGTTGGCGTAGTCGTAGCCGCGATCGCCGAGCACGCGTTTCGGATCGATCGCCAGCCAGCCGCGATCGCCGAAATCGAGGATATTGGCGTGGTGCACGTCGGCATGCAGCACGACCGGCGGTTCGGGATCGGCAAACAGGCTTTTCGCCGCCTCGAGCGCACGGGCAAAGAGCCCGCCTTGAGCGGGAGCAGCCGTTTCCAGAGAGGTGAACCATCTGTTGAGCGGCACGAGATCGCCGGGAACCGGTGTTGAGCGCGGCGCATGTAGCGCGGCGACGGTGCGGCAGATGATGCGCGTCACATCCTCGTCGCTTCCGGTCATCGCCATGTGGAAGAGGTTGCGCCGGCTGTCGGTGCGCTCCATCAGCACCGCGTCGCCATCGGCTTCAAAGACTTTTGCGGCGCCTTGCCCGTTCCAGTAGAGCAGCGGCAGGCGGCCATACTTCTCTTCCGGGTCCTCGGCGACCTTGAGCATCGCCCGCTGGCCGCGATAGCGGACGGGGTAAAGACGGCTGGAGGGGGTTACGATGACGTCGCCGTCAGGATGCAATGACCATTTTTCTGAATATAGCGAAAACATAAGCTCTTCATTCCCAAGGACAAATGCTCCGCCAAGGAGGCGGAGCATTGCCATGTGGGAGTGTCAGGCGACCTGTTCAAGGGCCGGATAGTCGGTATAGCCCTTGGCGCCACCGCCATAGAAGGTTGCCTGATCCGGCGTGTTGAGCGGCGCATCGCGCTTCAACCGCTCGACGAGATCCGGATTGGCGATGAACGGCTTGCCGAAGGCGACGAGGTCGGCTTCGCCGTCCTTGACCGTCTTCACCGCGAGCGCCCTGTCATAGCCATTGTTGGTCATCCAGGCTGCCTTGCCGCCAGCGGCGACATAGGTCGAGCGCAGCGCGTCGTAGTCGAATGGCTGATCGCCCTGCTGGTGGTCGCGCGGGCCGCCGGTCGCACCTTCGATTATGTGGATATAGGCGAGGGGATAGCGGGCGAGATTCTTGACCACATGGCCGAAGACCTGCTGCGGCTGCGGATCAAAGGCATCGTTGGCAGGGGTGACGGGTGAAAGGCGGATGCCGACCCGGCCGGCGCCAATTTCATTCGTCACGGCGTCCATGACCTCGAACAGGAAGCGGGCGCGGTTCTCGATCGAGCCGCCATAGGCATCCGTGCGGTGGTTCGAACCCGAACGCAGGAACTGGTCGATGAGATAGCCATTGGCCGCATGGATCTCGATGCCGTCGAAGCCGGCGTCGATTGCGGCGCGTGCGGCCTTGCGGTAGTCCTCGACGATCGCCTTGATCTCGGCGATCTCCAGCGCATGTGGCTCGGAGGTTTCGGCAAAGGAACCGGTACCGTCGGCATTGACCAGATAGGTCTTGGACTTGGCGCGAATGGCCGACGGCGCCACGGGCTTGCCGCCGCCCGGCTGCAGCGAATCATGCGAAATGCGGCCGACATGCCACATCTGGACGACGATCCGGCCGCCCTTGGCATGCACTGCGTCCGTCACCTTGCGCCAGCCGTCGAGCGCTTCCGGCGTATAGAGTCCCGGCACGTCGGCATAGCCCTGGCCCTGCTGGGTGATTGCCGTTCCCTCCGTGATCAGCAGGCCGGCCGTCGCACGCTGCTCGTAATAGGTCACGTTCAGGGTGTTCGGAACAGCGCCCGGCGACCGGTTGCGGGTCAGCGGCGCCATCACGACGCGGTTCTTCAGCGCGATGTCGCCGATGGTGATGGGGTCGAAAAGCGAGGCCATGGGAGGTCCTTTCAGGGAGGAGGTCTGCTGGGGGAGAAGGTGCGTCTTAGAGATCGCCGAGGCTCTTGAGGAAGGCGGCGATCGTCTCTTCATCGCGGCGGTAGAAAATCCATTGGCCAACCTTGCGGGTGGTCACCAGGCCGGCGCGCTGAAGCACAGCGAGATGCGAGGAAACGGTCGACTGCGACAGGCCGCAACGTTCGAACTGGCCGGCACATACGCCGAGATCGAGCGGATGCTCCTGAGTCGGAAAATGGCGCTGCGGCTCCTTCAGCCAGGCGAGGATGTTGACCCGCACGGGATGGGCAAGCGCCTTGAGGATTTCGTCTCGGTCCATTGTATATCGCTGCATCGTGTTTTACCGATAGATGTATCGCTAAAACACGATATTCAAATCACAAGACCGTGAGCGTGCTGCAGGCAAAAAAAGAGGGCCTCAAGAAAACTTGGGCCCTTGTAGTTGTGAAGGTAATAAGAACCTCCAGAGGGGAACAGCTAATGCGGTGGCGGGGAGGAGAAGCCACCAAGAATGCATCAGCTGCATTTTAATATGGGAAGCGAAGTATCGGCTTTCAATAGCCGGCTGTGATTTTCATCACGGTTCGCCTGTATCTAACAGTAGACAAAAAAAGAGGGCCACAAGATGACTCGGGCCCTTATAAGTTGTGAAGGTAATTAAACCTCCAGAGGGGAACAGCTGCTGCGGTGGCACTGGGAGGAGAAGCCACCAAAGATGCATCAGCTGAGTTTGGTATGCTGCTTTTTTGGGCGCGCAACAATCATTTTCTGTGCATGACAGCCATGTCATGCGCGCATCCCTGCCTATTTCTGCGGCGCACAACAAAAATGCGCCGCACAATAAAGTCGGCGCATCGGTAATATCGATGTAAAAACAGAAGGTTGGCAGCCGCTCGGGAAAATGCTCAGAAAATGAGCATTCGCGCGGAGCGCGCTAGAAGTTCCAGTTGCGGGCCTTGGCGACGATGTAGTCGCGGAAGACCTTGAGCTTGGCTGCGTTCTTCATCTCGTCCGGATAGCAGAAATAGGTATCGAAAGACGGGATGTCGGCGCTGATCGGCAGCTGGATGAGGCCAGGATCGCGGCCGACGATGTAGTCGGGCAGCATGGCGACGCCGATGCCGAGCAGGCAGGCGCGCTTGATCGAGGTCTGGCTGTTGATCTGCAGATGCGACACGCGCGGATTGTCGGAATCGCGGCCGGCGATCTCGAGCCAGTTGACGTCGAGCAGATAGTTCGGCGCCGGCTCGCCGAAGGTGATGATGCGGTGGTTGTCGAGATCCTCGACCGACTGCGGCTCGCCATACTTGTTGATGTAGGACGGAGCTGCATAGACGTGCATGTGCACGGTGAAGAGCTTGCGCTGGATGAGATCCGACTGCTGCGGCTGACGCAGGCGGATGGCACAGTCCGCATGGCGCATGTTCACGTCCAGTTCCTCGTTGTCGAGGATGAGCTGAACCTGCACCTCCGGGTGCAGCGACATGAATTCCTGGATCTTGTCGGTGAGCCAGCCCTGGCCGAGACCGACCGTGGTGGTGATGCGCAGCTTGCCGCTCGGCTTGTCGGTGGTCTCGCTCAGCTGGACCTTGACGCTTTCGAGCTTCATCAGCACTTCATGCGCGGTGCGATACAGGATCTCGCCCTGTTCGGTGAGGATCAGGCCGCGCGCATGACGGTGGAACAGCTTGATGCCGACATCCTGCTCCAGCGAGCTGACCTGCCGGCTGATCGCGGACTGCGAAAGATGAAGCTTGTCTGCCGCATGGGTGAACGACCCAGCCTCGGCCGCCGCGTGAAAAATGCGCAGTTTGTCCCAGTCCAGCGACATGAAGTCCCCCATAAGAAACCACTCCGGAAGACGGGGTCCTGTCTTCCGGGCGTGGCTGATGCATCTGTTCCCACACGGGCGAGGTGCCTCAGCGACACCACCCCGATTCGCAGCTTCTATTCGGCTGCAATTGCGACGGGCATATGACCCGCCAGGTATTTCTCGGCCTCAAGCGCTGCCATGCAGCCCATGCCGGCCGCCGTAACCGCCTGACGGTAAATGTCGTCCGTCACGTCGCCTGCGGCAAAAACGCCGGGCACGTCGGTCGCCGTCGAATCGGCTGCGGTCCAGAGATAGCCGTTGGACTTTTGCCGAAGCTTGCCTTTGAAAAGTTCGACCGCAGGTGCATGACCGATCGCGACGAACACGCCGTCGGTGACCATGTCGGAGGTTTCGCCGGTCTTGGTGTTGCGCAGCTTCACGCCGTTGACGGAAGCGGGCATCGGCGGCTTGGCCGGCGCACCCAGATATTCGACGACCTCGTGATCCCAGATCACCTTTACGTTCGGCTTGGCGAACAGGCGCTCCTGCAGGATCTTCTCGGCGCGGAAGGAATCGCGGCGGTGAACGACCGTCACGGTCTTGGCGAGGTTCGACAAATAGAGCGCCTCCTCGACGGCCGAGTTGCCGCCGCCGACGACGATCACGTCCTTGTTGCGATAGAAGAAGCCGTCGCAGGTGGCGCAGGCCGAGACGCCGAAGCCCATGAAGGTCGGTTCGGTCTCGATGCCGAGCCACTTGGCCTTGGCGCCGGTGGCGATGATCAGTGCGTCCGCCGTCCAGTCGTTACCGCTGTCGGTCTTGATGCGGAACGGACGA
The DNA here is from genome assembly GCF_044769565.1 of Ensifer sp. NPDC090286. NCBI lineage: Bacteria > Pseudomonadati > Pseudomonadota > Alphaproteobacteria > Hyphomicrobiales > Rhizobiaceae > Ensifer > Ensifer sp. NPDC090286. Next base: position 666,060 of record NZ_JBIVYF010000001.1, read on the forward strand.
ACCGACAGGTCGACATCGGTCACGAGATCGTTGACGATCTCGGCGCCGACATGGGTCGCCTGCTTCAGCATCTGTTCCATCATCCACGGGCCTTGGACCGGATCGGCATAGCCCGGGTAGTTTTCGACGTCCGTCGTGATCATCAACTGGCCGCCTTGTTCCATGCCGGCGATCAGCACGGGCTCGAGCATGGCGCGCGCCGTATAGATGGCGGCGGTGTAGCCAGCCGGGCCGGAGCCGATGATCAGCACTTTCACGTGACGGGCAGTCATAATCTTGTCCTTCGTTCATCGGAGAGGATTGCGTCCCCATCCGATTCCATTGCGTCAATGGGAAATCGTCCCATACTTTAGGTATTCCCCACCATGACTTTCAAGAGCGCGCAGCCTGATACACACAAGTGCTTGAGCCTGAAGCCCGGTTTTGCCACCAGATGACGCGCTCAAGGCACAGGCGTTGGCCCGGCATTGATCCGAGTCTCGCGCCGGAGCGCGCGGCGGCAGTGGAGCGCACTTCGTGTCGCTTCTGACGATGTCCACCTCTATTTGCACATCTGCCGGCATCGCCAACGCCATTTTCCCGCGAATAGTCGGCCGGGCTGCTTGTTGTCCAGCGGGTTTGACGATATTTCACGCGGATTCACTTTGCTGGAGAAGCATATGGGGTTGAATGCCGGCCGTGCATGGTTGCACTGCGAACGCACTGCGCTCGGCCACGCACCGACTCGAAACGACCTTGCCCTTGACGAGCGCGCCTTGCCGAAAATCTCGACCGAGACGATCGCGGCAGCGCCGGGATAGGGACGCATCAGTCGACGTCGCCCACGATCGGGGCAACCTCACCATCGGCAGACACAAGTTTTCGACTTTGCCTCGCGCTCAAAGTCACCACGAAAAGGACGAACGTTCATGACGAAACAAGTCGAGCTCGACGCTATCGATCTCAAGATCCTTCGCGAGCTCCAGCGTGATGGCCGGATGACCAATGTCGATCTCGCGCAAAGGGTCGGCATCTCCGCGCCGCCGTGCCTACGGCGCGTGCGCAAGCTCGAAGAGACGGGCGTCATCAAGGGCTATCACGCGTTGCTGAACGCTCCGGCGCTCGGCTTTGATCTCGTCGCCTTCTGCATGGTGGGCCTGAAGCGCCAGTCGGAAGCCGATCTCAAGGCCTTCGCGGCCGCCACCGCCGAATGGCAGATCGTCCGGCAGGCCTGGACGGTTTCCGGCGAAAGCGACTTTCTCCTGCATTGTGTCGCCGAAAACCTCACGACTTTCCAGGATTTCGTCATCGAAGTGCTGACGGCCAACGAACGGGTCGACACCGTGCGCACGATGCTGACCATTCGCCAGGTCAAGGATATCGGCCTCGTCCAGATCTAAGGCCCGTCCATGAACAAGCTTCCGCTGTCCGCCTTCATCATCTGCCAGAACGAAGAAGCCTATCTCGGCAATTGCATCGAGAGCCTCGAGCAGTGTGCGGAAATCGTCATCGTCGATTCCGGTTCGACCGACGGAACGGCAGCACTCGTGCAGTCCTATATCGACAAGGGCTGGCCGATCCGCTTCCTGCATGAGCCGTGGCGGGGCTATGCCGGCCAGAAGCAGTTCGCGCTTGATCAATGTACGCAGCCCTGGTGCTTCAACATCGATTCCGACGAACGCCTGGACGAACCGCTGAAGGCGCTGCTGCCGTCGCTGCTCGATACGCCACCGGAGACGGTTGGCTGGCGTGTCGCGCGCAGGCCCTATCTGATCGGCTACGGCTACACGCCGGAGCGCGCGCACGAGCGACGAAACCTACGGCTTATCCGCCAGGGCAGGGGCCGCTACGACCTTAACCAGAAGGTTCACGAAGGCATCGTGCCGGATGGCGCGGTCGGCGCCGCTCCCAAGGGCAGTCTGCTGCACTACCGGCCGCTGATCATCGACGAGCAGATCCTCAAGGAAAACAAGTACTCGACGCTCAAGGCCGACCAGCAGTTCGCCGCCGGCAAGTCGGCGCGGCCCTACAAGATGCTGTTCAGCCCGCCGCTCTATTTCCTCCGGCTCTATTTCCGTAACGGCCTGTGGCGCTGCGGCTTTCCAGGCTTCATCGAGGCGATGACGGGGGCGGTCTACGCTTTCCTGACTGCCGCCAAGATCTATCAGAGGCACGCGCTGAAACGCCACCCGAACCATGACGACATGGATCGGCGGCAGAACCAGCGGTGAGGTTTCCATGAAAGTCATGCATTTTCACTTCGGCAAGGACGGTGGCGCTGAGCGCTTCTTCGTCCATCTGGTCAACGCGCTCGGCGAGCGCGGGGTCGAGCAGACCTCGGTCATCCGGCCGGGGCGGATCTGGCGGAAGGACATCGAGGGTGCGACGCGCATCATCGAAAGCAACTTCCGCAACCTTTCGCTCGACCGCATTCTCTTGCCGATGAAGGTCAGCAGCATGGCGCGGCGCGAGAAGCCCGACGCGCTGTTCGCCTGGATGCCGCGCGCCAGCCGTCTGATGCCCAACTACAAGGGCTGCATCAAGATCTCGCGTCTCGGCGACTATCCGCTACGGCTCGACTACTTCCGCAACACCGATTGCCTCGTCTGCAACACGCCGGGCATCGCCGAGCATGTGCGCAAGATCGGCTGGAAGCGCGACGTTGAGGTGATTTCCAACTTCACCGGAACCGAGCGGGTCGCTCCGATCAGCCGCGCAACGCTCGACACGCCTGAAAACGTGCCTGTCGTCATGTCGATGGGGCGCTTCGTACCACGCAAGGGCTTCCACACCCTGATCCAGGCGATCGCCAAGGTGCCGGACGCCTATCTCTGGCTGGTGGGCGACGGCGAAGAGCGGGCAAACCTGGAAAAGCTCGCCGCCGACCTCGGCGTGTCGAAGCGCGTGCGCTTTGCCGGTTGGCAGAAGGACACGCGGCCTTTCCTTGCCGCTTCGGATATCTTCGTCATGGCATCGAGCCATGAGCCGCTCGGCAACGTTATCCTCGAATCCTGGGCGCAAGGCACGCCTGTCGTGTCCAGCCGGTCGGAAGGACCGCAATGGTTCATGCGCGACGGCGAAAACGGCTTGATGGTCGATATCGGTGACGCTGACGGCTTTGCCCAGGCGATCGACCGCATCGCAGGCGATCCCTCGCTGGGCGAACGTCTTGCCGAACGCGGCCATGAGACGCTGATGAACCAGTTCTCGAAGCAGGCGATTACCGACGCCTATCTGAAGCTCTTCGCTTCGAAGCGCTAAGAGAGTTTAGTGCGAGGCTGCCACGCGGTGGCAGCCTGTCAGGGACGCATCAGGCGTTCATAGACGGCGTTGATCGCGCGGGCCTCGCCCTCGATCGCAAAAGATGCGCGGGTTAGGCCTAGACCGTTGGCGCCAGCCAAGGCCCGGCGGTGATCATCGTCCATGAAGCCGGCAGTCGCCTCGACCATCCCCTGCAGATCGTTGGCGGCGATCACCGTTCCGGTTTCCTGCTCGCCGACCACGACCAGTTCCGAAAATGCGCCGACATCGGTTGCGATGACAGGAACGCCCGTTGCCATCGCTTCGAGCGGCGTCAGCCCGAAACCTTCCCAGCGCTGCGGCGCAACGAAAAGGTCGAGCCCACGATACCAGTCCGGAATGTTGGTATGTTCACCAACGAAACGGATGCGGTCGGTAAGCCCGGCCTTTGCGACCCGCTCTTTCAACTCGTTCTCGAATGCGACATGCGGGCCGGTCGCGCGTCCGGCGACGATGGCGCTCCAGCCGGGCCGGCAGGGCAAAAGCGCAATCATGCTGTCGACGAAGAGATCGGTGCCCTTCTGCTTACGCACCCGCCCGAAGCAGCCGACATATTTTTGCGCTGGATCCAGCCCGAGCGCGGCCTTGGCCGCACTTGTGTCGGTCGGTGGCTGGAAGCGCTTGGTGTCGATGCCGTGAAGGATGACCGTGTTCGGCACCTGCAGATAGGCGGAGGTCTTACCGCTCGTCGCGATCACGGCGTCCATGCGCGAAATCAGGAACTTGCTCCAGCCGGTGTGGCGGCGCTGCGAAGCGGAGGTGAAAACGATCTTCAGCTTCATGCCAAGCAGGTCGCGCAGCACGATCGCCGGCAGCATCTCGACATTGCGGCGCGCATGCCAGACCCGGCAGGGCCGGCCGTCCGGTGCACTCCACAGACGCAGAAGGTCGCGGAAGCGGATCGAGGGCAGGGTGTCAGGCAGGCCCGGACCAAGCACGGCGATCTTTTCGCCGAGCGCGCGCTGGATCGGAATCAACTGGATGATGGTAGACGTCACGCCCGAGAGACGGCGCTTGAAATTGGGAGCGATGACCTCGACGTTCCGGATATCGGCCACGAAAGCGCACTCCTTGCGCGAGCTATGATCGTCTTTGGGAGAAAGAGAAAAGGGGCGAAGGAAGACTTCGCCCCTGTTTGGGGCTGATCAGCCCCAGTTGACGGCGAGAATCTCGTAGGCCTTGGAGCCGCCGGGGGCGTTCACTTCGATGGAATCGCCGACTTCCTTGCCGATCAGCGCGCGGGCGATCGGCGACGAGATCGAGATGCGGCCGGCCTTCACGTCGGCTTCCTGGTCGCCAACGATCTGGTAGGTCTTTTCCTCTTCGGTGTCTTCGTCGACGAGCTTCACCTTGGCGCCGAACTTGATCTTGGAGCCGGACATCTTCGAGAGATCAATGACTTCCGCGCGGGCGATCAGGTCTTCGAGCTCGGTAATGCGGCCTTCGTTGTGGCTCTGCGCTTCCTTGGCAGCGTGGTACTCGGCATTTTCCGACAGGTCGCCATGTGCACGGGCTTCGGCAATCGCCTCGATGATTCGCGGTCGTTCTTCCTGCTGGCGCCAGCGCAGCTCCTCCTGCAGGTTGACGAATCCGCCCTGGGTCATCGGCACTTTTTCGACCATTTCAATGTCCTTCATCAAGCACGAGGCGCCGCCCTTAGGGCGGCGCCAACGCAAAAGAAAACGGTCTCCGGCGCGCAAACGCCGGAACCGTCCGAAACTTCGAACCTTCGTTATAGCAGAAACGGAAGAGCGAAAGCCAGATATTTCGCCGTCGTCCACCGAACGCCGAAATGCGCTTGCAACTTGCGGAGGAAGCGCGGGGCTGGCAAGCTCCGGAGAAAGCGCTTTACCTCAACCGTGGTTGAGGTCGTAACACGGTGTTCCTGAAAGATGACGAGGGAACTTTAGGCATGCTTCTGGCGAAGGACGATACCAAGGCAAGCGAAAGCGACACTGTGCCTGACGAGGACGGCCGCTGGAGCGAGTTGTTGCGGCCTGATTATCTGGCAACGACAGTGGCCCTCTGCCTCGGGGTCGCGCTCTTCGCCTTCAACGAGTTTTTCGTCGCGACGGCATTGCCGACGGCCGTCGAAGAAATCGGTGGCGCCACCATACTCTCCTGGGCCGTCACGCTTTATCTCGTCTTTGCCATTCTCGGCGGGGCGTGCGCCGCCACGCTCAAGGCACGGTTCGGCGCACGCACCACGCTGATTACGGCCGCGCTGATCTTTGTCGTCGGCACGATCATCGCGACCGCTGCCGGTAGTATGCCGCAGGTTCTTGCCGGTCGCGTGTTCCAGGGATTCGGCGAAGGAATCATCGCGGCGATCTGTTACGCGCTGATCCCTGAGCTCTTCCCGCCGCGCTTGGTCCCGAAGGTTTTCGGGGCCGAGGCGATCGTCTGGGCCACGGCCGCCTTCGGCGGCCCGCTCGTATCCGGATTCCTGACGGAGTACTGGTCGTGGCGGGCTGCCTTCGCCGTCAACATTCCCGCAACCGTCATCTTCGTCGCCCTTGTCCTGATCATTGTGCCGCCACGGAACGCGCCATCGATCGAGAAGGCTGGTCCTATCCCGCTTCTGCGCTTGGCCGTCGTCGGTACTGGTATCTTGCTGATATCGCTATCAAACACAGCGAACAGCTTTCCCTTGATGGCGGCAGCGCTCGCAACGGCGCTGACGATCCTGTGGGCGGCCGTCGCGACCGACCGGCGCGCAGAGCATTCTATCTTGCCCGCAGGGGCCTTTGCACTCACGAAGCCCCTTGGCACCGGACTATGGGTCGTGCTCCTTATGCCGCTCGCTCAGGCATCCGGATCCGTTTACCTCATCTACGGCCTGCAACATGTCTGGAACTTCAGCCCCACAGCCGCAGGCTTCTCCGCAGCGCTGATGGCGATCTCCTGGAGCACGGCCGCTATTCTCGTCGCAAGCCTTCGCTCGCATGACCTGCGCGTTAAGCTCATCCCGGTGGGGCCGGCACTCCTCAGCCTTGGGCTTGCAGGCCTGATGATCGCCTTCGCGATCGACGAGTTCCGGCTTGTCTTCCCGAGCCAGATCGCAGTCGGGACCGGCTTCGGCCTATCCTGGGGAACGCTCAGCCAGTTGATGATGGACGTCTCGCCGCGTGGCGAGCGGGACAAGACCTCGGCATTTCTGCCGACATTGCAATCGGCCGGCTATGCGATCGGCGCCGCGATCTGTGGACTGACTGCAAACCTTCGCGGCTTCGATGAAAATGCCGACATCGCGACCATGCATGGCGCTCTGTTCACCGTCTTCGTCGTCGCCTGCGTGATCTCGACGGCGTCGCTCTATCTTGGCCTCAGAACCGTGCGGCTCGCAGCCAAGAGCCCGCAGCGCGGTCGAGGCGGAAGCACGGTCGAGGTGTTTGCGGCGGACTAGATCACTCAGGCGGCAGCGCGGAGCGACGCGCCGACATGGCGGCGGGCGAGCAGCGCCCGCTGTTCGATGCCCCGGCCGATGGAAGGCACGATCGTTGCCAGCAGCTTGCGGTTGCTGGAGAGGACCTGGACCTTCAGCGAACCATAGTCGGCATCGCGGCCGATCTTGTCTGCGATGCGCTGGCCGTAATAGAGGGCCGATCCCTCGTCGAAATGGCTGATACCGTCTTCGTCGACGAAGTGCTCGTCGCCCCACAGCAAATCAAAGAAATAGAGTTGCACGATCTTGCCCCATATCGCGCCCGCCGGCGAAGCCGCCGATCTCTCTGTGCGCAGGGTCATAGAAACATGTGCTGGGGGAATGCAGGCTGAACCGGTCGTTCATGCGGCGTTCAGCGGCGAGCGGGCTGTTGAAGCGCAACAGTGCTCGGGCATGGCGGCGGCGCGCGAAGGTTTCGCGCGCCGCTCTCGTTCTTAGGCCTTGAAGTAGCTCTGCAGCGGGCGCACTTCGAGGCTGCCGGCCTTCAGAGCCTTGATGGCATGGGCAGCTGCTTCCGCACCCGACATGGTCGTGTAGTAGGGCACCTTCTGCATCAGCGTTGCGCGACGCAGCGACTTGGAGTCCGAGATCGCCTTGTTGCTGTCGGTGGTGTTGAAGACGAGCTGGACGTGACGGTTGCGGATCGCGTCCTCAACATGCGGACGGCCTTCCTGGACCTTGTTGATCTTGGTGGCGGCAATGCCATGTTCACCGAGGAAGCGGGCCGTACCGCCCGTCGCCATCACCTTGAAGCCGATATCGACGAGGATGCGGATCGCCGGCAGCACGCGGGTCTTGTCCTCGTCGCGCACCGAAACGAAGACCGTTCCATCGCGCGGCAGGTCGACGCCGGCGCCGAGCTGCGACTTGGCGAAGGCCAGCGCATAGTCGGTGTCGAGGCCGATGACTTCGCCGGTCGAGCGCATCTCCGGGCCGAGCAGGGTGTCGACGCCGGGGAAGCGCGCAAACGGGAAGACCGCTTCCTTGACTGCGATGTGCTTGAGGTTGCGCGGATCCGGCTTCTCGCCATAGGCGGCGATCGCGACATCGAGTGCCTCGCCGGTCATGACGCGGGCGGCGATCTTGGCGATCGGCGCGCCGATGGTCTTGGCGACGAAGGGCACGGTGCGCGAGGCGCGCGGGTTCACTTCAAGCACGTAGATGGTGCCGTCCTTGATCGCGAACTGCACATTCATCAGGCCGCCGACATTGAGCGCCTTGGCAAGGGCTGCCGTCTGGCGCTCGAGTTCGTCGACCATGTCCTTGTCGAGCGTGTGAACCGGCAGCGAGCAGGCGCTGTCGCCGGAGTGGATGCCGGCTTCCTCGATGTGCTCCATGATGCCCGAGACGAACACGTCCTTGCCGTCGCAAAGGCAGTCGACGTCGACTTCCGTTGCGTTCGTCAGGTAGCTGTCAAACAGCAGCGGGTTCTTGCCGAGCAGGGTATTGATCTGACCGGTCTTGTCGTTCGGGTAGCGCTGCTTGATGTCCTCGGGAACGAGGCCCGGAACCGTGTCGAGCAGGTAGCTCTGCAGCATGCTTTCCGAATGGATGATCTGCATGGCGCGGCCGCCGAGAACGTATGACGGGCGCACGACCAGCGGGAAGCCGATCTCGGCAGCGACGAGGCGAGCCTGCTCGACCGAGTAGGCGATGCCGTTGTTCGGCTGGTTGAGGTCGAGCTTCATCAGGAGCTTCTGGAAGCGGTCGCGGTCTTCGGCAAGGTCGATCGCGTCAGGCGCGGTGCCAAGGATCGGGATGCCGTTCTTTTCGAGTGCTTCGGCGAGCTTCAGCGGCGTCTGGCCACCGAACTGGACGATGACGCCGACGAGTTCGCCCTTTTCCTGCTCGGCGCGCATGATCTCGATCACGTCTTCGGCCGTCAGCGGCTCGAAGTAGAGGCGATCGGAGGTGTCGTAGTCGGTCGAAACCGTCTCCGGGTTGCAGTTGATCATGATCGCTTCATAGCCGGCATCCTTTAGCGCGAAGGCGGCGTGGCAGCAGCAATAGTCGAACTCGATGCCCTGGCCGATGCGGTTGGGACCGCCGCCGAGGATGACGACCTTCTTGCGGTCGGAAACCTCGGCTTCCGAGCGAGCGGCACCGACGAAGGGGGTCTCGTAGGTGGAGTACATGTAGGCGGTCGGCGAGGCGAATTCGGCAGCGCAGGTGTCGATGCGCTTGTAGACCGGGCGGACGTTAAGCGCATTGCGCAGTTCCGCCACTTCCTTCGGGCGCTTGCCACCGAGCGTTGCCAGGCGGGCATCGGAGAAGCCCATGGCCTTCAGCATGCGCAGGTTTTCGGCATCGACAGGCAGGCCATGCTCGCGGATGCGCGCTTCCATGTCGACGATCGCCTTGAACTGGGCGATGAACCACGGATCGATCTTGCTCGCCTCGTGGACTTCCTCTTCGCTCATGCCGAAACGCAGCGCCTGGGCAACCATGCGCAGGCGGTCCGGGGTCGGCGTGCCGATCGCGGCACGAATGGCGTTACGGCCATCGCCGTTCTCGTCCATGTCGGGGATTTCGATTTCGTCGAGGCCGGTAAGGCCGGTCTCGAGGCCACGCAGCGCCTTCTGCAGCGATTCGGCAAAGGTGCGGCCGATCGCCATGACTTCGCCGACCGACTTCATCGCGGTGGTCAGAACCGGCGATGCGCCCGGGAACTTCTCAAAGGCAAAGCGCGGGATCTTGGTGACGACGTAGTCGATCGACGGTTCGAACGAGGCCGGGGTCGCGCCGCCGGTGATGTCGTTGTCCAGTTCGTCGAGCGTGTAGCCGATCGCGAGCTTCGCGGCGATCTTGGCGATCGGGAAGCCGGTCGCCTTGGAGGCGAGCGCCGAGGAGCGCGAAACGCGCGGGTTCATCTCGATGACGACGAGACGGCCGTCCTTCGGGTTGACGGCGAACTGGACGTTCGAGCCGCCGGTCTCAACGCCGATCTCGCGCAGAACCGCGATCGAGGCGTTGCGCATGATCTGGTATTCTTTGTCGGTCAGCGTCAGCGCCGGGGCAACGGTGATCGAATCACCGGTGTGCACGCCCATCGGGTCGATGTTTTCGATCGAGCAGATGATGATGCAGTTGTCCGCGGTGTCGCGGACCACTTCCATCTCGTATTCCTTCCAGCCGAGCACCGATTCTTCGATCAGCACTTCGGTGGTCGGCGACGCATCGAGGCCGCTGCCGACGATGTCGAAGAATTCCGTGCGGTTATAGGCAATGCCGCCGCCGGTTCCGCCGAGCGTAAACGACGGACGGATGATCGCGGGCAGGCCGACATCATCGAGCGCCTGCGCGGCAATCGCCATCGCATGGTTCATGTAGCGCTGCTTGCGGTCGCCTTCGCCAAGGTTCCACTGGTTCTCGAGGTCATCAAGCGCCTTGTCGAGTTCGGCGCCGGAAAGCCGGCTCTTCAGTTCGGCGCGCTCGGCCTCGTGCGTCTTGCGGTCATGGTCCTTGATGTCGGTGGCATTCGCCAGCCGCGACTTCGGCGTTTCCAGGCCGATCTTCGCCATGGCTTCGCGGAAGAGGGCGCGGTCTTCGGCCTTGTCGATGGCATCCGGCTTGGCGCCGATCATCTCGACATTGTAGCGGTCGAGAACGCCCATGCGGCGCAGCGACAGCGCCGTGTTGAGCGCGGTCTGGCCACCCATGGTCGGCAGCAGCGCGTCCGGGCGCTCCTTGGCGATGATCTTGGCGACGACTTCAGGGGTGATCGGCTCGACATAGGTTGCGTCGGCAAGGCCCGGATCGGTCATGATCGTTGCCGGGTTGGAGTTGACGAGGATGACGCGGTAGCCTTCCTCCTTCAGCGCCTTACAGGCCTGGGTGCCGGAATAGTCGAATTCGCAAGCCTGACCGATGACGATCGGCCCCGCGCCGATGATAAGAATGGACTTGATATCTTGGCGCTTCGGCATGGTCGATCATCCGTTTCTAGCTGCGCGAAAACCGGCCGAGGTGGGAGGTCACCGGCCGGGCACGCATTGATGGGTCTTTTCAGGCTAGAAGCGGCTTATAGGCAAATGTTTCTGCAAGCGAAACCCCGAAAATTCCGGAATCGACAGGAACCAGCCATATTTGCGCACCTCTGGCCATGCAGCGCGCTCTGCGCGCGGCGAAACAGTGCTGCGAATGTCAGGCGCGGCCGGGGATGACGAGAACCTTGACCTCTCCGGCGGCCGGCGGATGCGCAACGACGTCGGCCGCTTCGCCGAGTGTTACCCGCCGCGAAATCAACTTGTCGATCTCGATGGCGCCCGAGGCGACAAGGTCTGCCGCACGGCGGTGGACGAAGGGGTTGATGAAGGATCCGAGAACCCGCAGTTCGCGAAAGAGAATGTCGAACGGTTCGATTTCCACGGTGTCGCCCTTCGGCATGACGCCGAGAATCACGACGGTTCCACCGGCCCTGGCAAGCCGTGTCGACTGCCTGACGGTTTCGGCAACGCCGGCGCACTCGATGACGACATCGACCCCGCCGGGGACGAGCCCGGTGTCGCCGGCGATCTGTTCGACGATATTGGCAGAGGAAGGATCGACCGTCGCCGTCGCGCCGACCCCTTCGGCAAGGCGGCGCTTGGTCGCCTGCCTTGTCGACAGGATAACCGTTGTCGCGCCCGCGAGACGGACGAGCTGCACCACCAACAGGCCGATCACGCCGCCACCGAGAACGACGACCGAGGAACCGGCGCGTATGCCCGCCATATCCACGCCATGCAGGCAGCAGGCGAGCGGCTCGCAGAAGGCGCCATGCACGGGATCGAGGCTCAGTGGTATTTCATGTGCTTGCTTGCGCGGCATCACCACGTATTCGGCAAAACCACCGTCGCGATGAATGCCGATCGCCCGGAGATTGCGGCAGAGATTGATGCGCCCGGCACTGCATTGCGGACAGGTGCCACAGGCGATGTTGGGATCGCCGGTGATTCTCGCGCCGATTGCGACATCGGAAACGCTGCTGCCTACCGCCTCGACGATGCCTGAAAATTCGTGGCCGAGCGTGACTGGCGGGCTGGAGGGGAATTCGCCGTGCAGCAGATGCCTGTCCGTACCGCAGATGCCGCAGGCCTCGACGCGTACCAGCAGATCGTCAGGGCCGGGCGAGGGCTTTGGCACTTCTGCGACCCGCAACCGACCGATGCCTTCGAGCCGCAATGCCTTCATGACCGTGCCTCCTCGCCTTTGCAAGATTGCGAATAGGACCGGCAAAGCGGGTTTGCGTCAAGGCGGTCGCGGTTGCTCAAAGCGGGCGGCTGATGAGTCCAGCTGCCCGCTTGCCGTCAGCGCTTTCGCGATCTGCCCGTCGCGGCAGAAAGATTGGTGAGATCGCGAACTTACGGGTCGCGATTGCGTTTTACAACGACGTTAGGGCCGTCTTATAAAAGAGCAAACCGACAACGCCTTTCAGAGGCCGGGAGGACAGATCATGGAATGGAAGGGCCGCCGCCAATCCGATAATATCGAAGACCAGCGCGGCGCGAGCCACGGCGGCGGAAATCCGTTCGGGCGCGGTGGCGGCTTTCGCATGCCGACCGGCGGCGGTGGCATGCGGCGCGCCGGCGGCGGCATGAGCTTCGGCACGATCATCTTCCTCGTCGTGCTCTACTTCATCCTCAAGGCCATGGGCATCGACATGCTGCAGGTGCTGGAAGGCGGCGGTGGCCAGGTGCAGATGCCGGGCTTCGAGCAGAGCGACGGCTCGCCAGCGCCGCAGGGCACGGCTCAGGAAGAGGAAATGAAGCAGTTCATGGCGACGGTGCTTGCCGAGACCGAAGACACCTGGAACGGCATCTTCCAGGCGAACGGCCAGCAGTATGAGGAGCCGAAGATGGTGCTCTTCCGTGGTCAGGTGCGTTCTGCCTGCGGCTTTGCCTCGGCCGCCTCCGGGCCGTTCTATTGCCCCGGCGACCGCAAGGTCTATCTCGACATGAGCTTCTTCGATGAACTCGCGCAGAAGTTCGATGCGGCCGGTGATTTCGCCCAGGCCTATGTGGTCGCGCATGAAGTCGGCCACCATGTTCAGAACCTGATCGGCGTTCTGCCGAAGTTCAACCAGATGCGCCAGTCGATGAGCGAGACCGAAGCCAACCAGATGTCGGTGCGGGTCGAGCTGCAGGCGGATTGCTTCGCCGGCGTCTGGGGCAAGTACACCCAGCAGAAGGGCCTGCTCGAACAGGGCGACCTTGAAGAGGCACTGAATGCCGCCACGCAGATCGGCGACGACACGCTGCAAAAGCGCATGCAGGGCTATGTCGTTCCCGAAAGCTTCAACCACGGCACGTCCGAACAGCGTATGCGCTGGTTCAAGCGCGGCTTCGACAGCGGCAAGATGACGGCCTGCGATACGTTCTCGGGCGCAGTCTGATTTCTTTCTACCGGAATCAGCGAAAGGGCCGGCTCGACAGCCGGCCCTTTCGTTTGTGGCTTAGCGCTCGCTGTCCATGTGGGCGAGCTGGGCCTCCGGATAGCGCCCCCCGGCTGCCGCATTCTTCGGGACCGCCTGTTCGATCACCGCCAGATCGTCTGCACTGAGATGGACGTCGCGCGAAGCAAGCGCCTCCGCCAGTCGATCGCGCCGCCGCGCGCCGACGAGCGGTATGATGTCCTTGCCCTTGGCCGCGACCCAGGCGATCGCGATCTGCGCGACTGATACGCCCTTGCCGTCGGCGATCTGTCTCAAAGCATCGACGAGGGCGAGGTTCCGGTCGATATTGCCTTCCTGAAACCGCGGGCTCATGGCGCGGAAGTCGCCCTTGGCGGCAGCACCTTTCTGCCAGTGGCCGCTGATCAGCCCGCGTGAAAGCACGCCGTAGGCGGTGATGCCGATGGCGAGTTCGCGGCAGGTCGGCAGGATCTCCTCCTCGATGCCGCGCGAAATCAGCGAATACTCGATCTGCAGATCGACGATCGGATGCACGGCCGCCGCACGCCGGATGGTCTCGGACCCAACTTCCGAGAGGCCGATGTGCCTGACGTAACCGGCCTTCACCAGATCGGCGATTGCGCCAATGGTGTCCTCGATCGGCACATCCGGGTCGAGGCGGGCAGGGCGGTAGACGTCGATATGGTCGACGCCGAGCCGCTGCAGTGTGTAGGCGAGAAAGTTGCGAACAGCCTTGGGGCGGCAATCGTAGCCGGACCAGTTGCCGGCGGCATCGCGCAACGCGCCGAACTTCACGCTCAGCAGCGCCTTGTCGCGCTTGCCACCTTTCAGCGCCTCGCCGATCAGCATCTCGTTGTGACCCATGCCGTAGAAATCGCCGGTGTCGAGCAGCGTGATGCCGGCCTCCAGCGCGGCGTGGATCGTGGCGATGCTTTCGGCTCGGTCCGCGGGGCCGTACATGCCGGACATGCCCATGCAGCCGAGGCCCAGCGCCGAAACCGAGGGACCGGTCTTTCCGAGTGAAACGTAATCCATCTTCGTTCTCCTTCGACAAGGCCGAAAAACAGCCGGCCGCTTGTCCTGTGTCCTGTTTACTTCGTTCCGCGCCGTGCGATAATTCGATCTCAACCGAACGACTTGTACGAAATTCCGCACAATGAACGATTTGCCGCTTGCCGACCTCGATGCCTTCACTGCTGTTGCCGCAGCCCGCAGCTTCCGCGCGGCTGCGAAGAAGCGTGGGGTTTCCGCGTCGGCGCTGAGCGAGGCGCTCCGGCGCCTTGAAGCGAAGCTGCAGGTGCGCTTGCTCAACCGCACGACCCGCAGCGTGACCCTGACGGAGGCGGGCACGCGGTTGCTCGACCGGTTGACGCCGGCGCTCGGCGAGATCGCCGGCGCGCTCGATCAGGTCAACGAGATGCGTGACAGTCCGGCGGGAACGCTGAAACTGAACGTTCCGACCATCGTCGCCCGCGAAATACTACCACCGATCATCGGCCGATTCTTGCGCGAGCACCCTGCAATTTCGCTGGAGGTGACGGCGGAGGACGGGTTCGTCGATGTCCTCGCCGCAGGGTTCGACGCCGGCGTCCGCTACGAGGAACGCGTCGAGCGTGACATGATCGCCATCCCGATCGGGCCGAGCCGCCAGCGTTACGTTACGGGCGCGGCACCGGACTATCTCGCCAGGCGCGGTGTGCCAGCCCATCCGCACGACCTGCTTGAACACGCCTGCATTCGCCACCGCTTCGCCAGCGGCTTCTCGCTTCCCTGGGAATTCGGCGAGGGCGAGGCGGCGCTGACGATCGCGCCGCCGGCCGTCGTCACCGCCAATACGATCGATCTCGAACTCGGGGCGGCCATCGATGGTCTTGGCGTGATCCGGACCTTCGAGGAGTTCATCGCGCCTGCGGTTGCCGCAGGGCGCCTGGTGCCGATCCTTGAGGCGTGGACGACGAGCTTCTCCGGCCCGCTTCTCTATTATGCAAGCCGCAAGCACATGCCGGCGCCGTTGCGCGCCTTCGTCGACTTTCTGAAGCGCGAACAGCGGCGGGACCATCGCTGAGGCGCAGGCTGTACGCTGCCTGACTTATCAACCATTGCGATAGTCCCATCAGATAATTTGAGACGTTCACGGATTGTTTCGTGCGAAATGATCCGTTACACCTAAATTGGTAGCGTTGTTCACGTTCTGTCTCTTTTCCCGGGGCAGGCCGCCGGGGAGGGATCGCATGCGCGACGAGAAATTTGTGCGACGCGGCCTGTTCCTCGTCTTCCTCATCCTGTTTCTCGATATCATCGGCATCGCGATCATCGTGCCAGTGCTGCCGGCCTATCTCGAAGAATTGACGGGCGCCAATGTCAGCGAGGCGGCGATCGACGGCGGATGGCTGCTGCTCGTCTATGCGGCCATGCAGTTTCTCTTCGCGCCGCTGATCGGCAATCTCAGCGACCGCTTCGGCCGCCGCCCGGTGCTGCTCGCATCGGTCTTCACCTTCGCGCTCGACAATCTCATCTGCGCGCTCGCCACCAGCTACTGGATGCTGTTCATCGGCCGCGTGCTCGCGGGCATCAGCGGCGCGAGCTTCGGCACGGCGTCGGCCTACATTGCCGATATCAGCCATGACGGGAACCGCGCCAAGAATTTCGGGCTGATCGGCATCGCCTTCGGCACCGGTTTCGCGCTCGGGCCGGTACTTGGCGGTCTGCTCGGCGAACTCGGTCCGCGGATCCCGTTCTACGGCGCGGCGGCGCTCTCCTTCGTCAACTTCATCCTTGGCATATTCCTGCTGCCGGAGACGCTCGACAGCGCCAACCGCCGCTGGTTCGAGTGGAAGCGTGCAAACCCGCTCGGCGCTCTCAAGCAGATGCGCAATTATCCCGGCATCGGCTGGGTAGGGCTGGTGTTCTTCCTCTTCTGGCTCGCCCACTCCGTTTATCCGGCCGTCTGGTCCTTCGTTTCCAGCTACCGCTACGGCTGGAGCGAGGGGCAGATCGGATTTTCGCTCGGGATCTTCGGCATCGGCGGCGCCTTCGTCATGGCCGTCATCCTGCCGCGCGTCGTGCCGCGGCTTGGCGAGTGGCGCACGGCCATGCTCGGCCTGACCTTCACCACGCTCGGAGCCATCGGCTATGCCGGCGCCTGGCAGGGGTGGATGATCTATGCGGTGATCATCGCCACCGCACTCGAAAGCCTTGCCGATCCGCCGCTGCGCAGCATCGCCGCGGCCCACGTGCCACCGTCGGCGCAAGGGGAGCTTCAGGGCGCGCTGACCAGCATCGGCAGCATCACCACGATCATCGGCCCGCTGATCTTCACCCAGGCCTTCGGCTATTTCACCAGCCCTGCCGCGCCCGTCGCCTTTGCCGGCGCGCCCTATGCACTCGCCAGTTGCTTCCTCGTCGGCGCGCTTGTCGTGTTCTTCCTGAAGATACCGAGAAGCAGGGCGGTTGGACCGCAAGGCGCGGAGAACGTCGAGCCGGCCGACGCCGCTGCGCCGGAAGAGCCAGAGGCGATGGAGCGGCCGCGACTGCACGGAAATTGATCAATTTCCGTGATCTATCGATGAAAGTTTGAGCAACCTCGCCCTTGCGGCTGGCTCTTTGCCCGACGGTATTCTATTTCCGGATTCCTCCCCCCGATCTTCGGTTGCGGCCCGGGGCCGTATTGACTGCCAGGAATCTGCCATGCTGACCGCGAATGCGAGCCCGATATCGTTGACGACCGACAATTCCTGGCGGACGCACTATCGCGCGAGCTTCTATCTGGGCGTGCCGTTCATCGGTGCGCAGCTGGCGCAGCTCGCCATCAACACGACGGACGTCCTGATGGTCGGCAAGCTCGGCGCCACCGAGCTCGCGGCCATCATCCTGGCGACCCAGATGTATTTCACCGTCTATGTTTTCGGTAACGGATTTGCCAATGCGGTGGTGCCGATGGCGGCACAGGCCGTCGGTCGCGGCGACAAGGTTTCGGTGCGCCGCTCGGTGCGCATGGGCATGTGGGTGGTGATGCTCTACGGCCTTTTGACCGCGCCCATCCTCTGGATGGCCGAGCCGATCCTGCTGTTTGCCGGGCAGCAGCCCAAGGTCGCAGCGCTTGCGGGAGAATATGTCCGCATCGCGCAATGGGCAATCTTCCCCGGCCTCATCTTCATGGTGCTGAGGGCGTTCCTGAGTGGC
Organism: Ensifer sp. NPDC090286; assembly: GCF_044769565.1. Classification (NCBI taxonomy): domain Bacteria; kingdom Pseudomonadati; phylum Pseudomonadota; class Alphaproteobacteria; order Hyphomicrobiales; family Rhizobiaceae; genus Ensifer; species Ensifer sp. NPDC090286. The sequence continues at coordinate 683,357 of NZ_JBIVYF010000001.1, forward strand.
CTGGAGAGGGCAGGGATCATTCTCTACGTCACGCTGGCGACGCTCGTGCTCAATGCCGCGCTCTGCTACGTGCTGATCTTCGGCCACTTCGGCTTCCCGCAACTCGGCATCTTCGGTGCGGCGGTTGCGGCGCTTGGCGTCGCCGTGCTCGGCGCGGCGCTGACGATCGGCTATATCAAGAGCAAGCCGGAGCTCAACCAGTACGAACTCTTCGTCCGCTTCTGGCGGCCCGACTGGGTTGCTTTCCGTGAAGTCGTTTTTCTCGGAATTCCGATTTCGCTGACGATTCTTGCCGAGGTCAGTCTCTTCACCGTCGCCTCGCTGCTGATGGGCACGATCGGTACGGTCGAACTTGCGGCGCACGGCATCGCGCTGCAATTCGCCTCGATCGCCTTCATGATCCCGTTGGGGCTGGCGCAGGCGGCCACGGTGCGCGTGGGTCTTTCCTATGGCCGCGGTGACCTCCTGGGCGTCAGGCGCGCGGCGATCGCTTCGCTGGTGCTCGGCGCTGGCTTTGCCATGGTCGGCAGCGCCATCTTCGCATTCTTCCCGAGCCAGCTGGCCGCCCTTTATCTCGACACGGCCCGCCCTGATGCGGCAGCCGTGCTTGCCTTCGCAGCGCCGCTCATCGTGATCGCCGGCGCATTCCAGCTCGTCGACGGCATGCAGGCGATTGCCGCCGGCATGTTGCGCGGGCTGAAGGATACCAAGGTGCCGATGCTGTTGGCCTTGATTTCCTATTGGCCGATCGGCTTCGTCTGCGCCTGGGCCTTCGCTTTCCTGTTCAATTTCGGCGGGATCGGCGTCTGGTTCGGATTCGTGCTCGGCCTTGCCGCAGCTGCGGTGCTGCTGAACTGGCGCTTTTTCCGGATGCTGGGCACGTTGGAGGCCAAGGCCGCCGCCAGGCAGGTGGCAGAGTAACAAGGCGAACGCGGGGCTGCTGAACGCAAAGAAAAAGCCGGACGGGCAGGGGATGCCGTCCGGCTTACAATGGCGGTCGCCTCAGGGGAAGGGAACGACGGCCGCTTACTACCACGCTTCGTTTACGAAGCTTTGGAACCGCTAGACGTTGAAGCCATCGAGCCGTTCCGAACCCTGGCGATCGCGCTGGAGGTCGCGTATCGTCCGGGCAAAGTCGATCAAGAATACGAGACTGGTGACCGCTGCCGCGATCATGAACAGGGTGGCCATAGTGCCCTCCATCAACGGAAGATCTTCTGGGTCGCGTAGCGCTCGCGCCGGTCACGGGACTCGTTGCGCAGTCCATGTATCGTCGCAAAGATCATCGCGAAAAACATCGCCATCGAAAACAGAGCAAGTCCCATAGCCGTAATCCTTTCGCATCCTAAACGGCGGTACGTTCAAAAAAGTTCCGTTGTTACTGGCGCTACACTTAACGTCTTTGGTGTGAAGCACCGTTGAACATGGCATTCATCTAGCATTCATTCCTTCTGGCCCGATGTTTCCCAGGGAACAGGGCCAAGCGCCGTACAACTCTTGCGATCCGTCGCCGTCCGTGACAAAAGGCTTCACCAAACGGAAACAGGTGCGATGACCACGGCATTTTATCCCGGCTCCTTCGATCCGATGACGAACGGGCATCTCGACGTGCTCGTGCAGGCGCTGAACGTGGCGGCGAAAGTCATCGTCGCAATCGGTATCCATCCGGGCAAGGCGCCGCTGTTTTCCTTCGACGAACGCGCCGAACTCATCCGCCGCTCGCTCCAGGAATTTCTGCCGGACAGGGCAGGCGACATCGACGTCGTCTCCTTCGACAATCTGGTCGTCGATGCGGCGCGGGAGCGCGGCGCGAAGCTTTTGGTGCGCGGCCTTCGCGACGGCACCGACCTCGACTACGAGATGCAGATGGCCGGGATGAACCGGCAGATGGCGCCGGATATCCAGACCTTGTTCTTGCCCGCAGGCACGGCATCACGGCCCATTACGGCCACATTGGTCCGCCAGATCGCGGCCATGGGCGGCGACGTCAGTGCCTTCGTGCCCAAGTCCGTTTACGAAGCACTGCAGGCCAAACGCCGCCCCTGACGGGCGGCCCCAATTCACCACGCAGGGAGAAATCATGAAAATCCTCCACCTCGCTTTCGCCGGCGCCATCGCGCTTGCTTCCTTTACGGGAACGGCGTTTGCACAATCGGCAGACAACTTCCTGACGATCACGCTCAAGGACGGCCCGGTCGTCGTCGAGCTGCGCCCCGACATCGCACCGAAGCATGTCGAGCAGATCAAGGCGCTGGCCGCCGCCGGTGAATACGACAATGTCGCGTTCCACCGCGTGATCAAGGGCTTCATGGCCCAGACCGGCGACGTGCAGTATGGCGACATGGAAAACGGCTACCAGCCGCAGGCTGCCGGTACCGGCGGTTCGTCGCGCCCGGATATTCCGGCCGAGTTCTCGGACGTTCCGTTCGAGCGCGGCACGGTCGGCATGGCCCGCTCGCAGGACCCGAACAGCGCCAATTCGCAGTTCTTCATCATGTTCGCCCCGGGCGACTTCCTCAACGGCCAGTACACGGTCGTCGGCAAGGTCGTCTCCGGCATGGAGAACGTCGACAAGATCAAGCTCGGCGACGACGCCAACAACGGCTCCGTCACCGATCCCGACCGCATGATCAGCGTCAAGGTCGGCAAGTAAAATCAACAGAAGGAGAAAACCCATGGCCGAGATCAAGGATCCGGAAAACACGATCATCCTGGAGACCACCAAGGGCCAGGTCATCATCGAGCTTCTGCCTGATGTCGCTCCGGGGCACGTCGCCCGCATCAAGGAACTGGCCCGCGAAGGCGCCTACGACGGCGTGGTGTTCCACCGCGTGATCGAGGACTTCATGGCTCAGACCGGCGACGTCCAGTACGGCAAGACCGGCGGCGAGCATTTCAACCCGGCTCGCGCCGGCATGGGCGGCTCCTCCAAGCCGGACCTGAAGGCCGAATTCTCGAACGTCAGCCACGTTCGCGGCACGTGCTCCATGGCCCGCAGCCAGATGCCGAACTCGGCCAACTCGCAGTTCTTTATCTGCTTCACCGATGCACCATGGCTCAACAAGCAGTACTCCGTTTGGGGCCAGGTCATCGAAGGCATGGAGACGATCGACAAGATCAAGCGCGGCGAGCCGGTGCGTGATCCCGATTCGATCGTGACGATGCGGGTTGCCGCAGACGCCTGATTTGCGCTAATGCACGAACCCGCCCCGGTCGCCAACTGCGCCGGGGCGGGTTTTTCTTTGTCTGAAGATAGCGATGCGCGTAGACCTATTCGACTTCGACCTCCCGGAAACCTCGATTGCGCTTCGGCCCGCAAGCCCGCGCGACAGCGCCCGCATGCTCGTGGTGCGTCCCGATAGCGCCGACGTTCTGGCGGACAAGGGCGTGCTCGACCTGCCGTCGTTCCTGAGGGAAGGCGACGCGCTCGTCTTCAACGACACCAAGGTGATCCCGGCCCAGCTCGAAGGCATCCGCCGGCGCGGCGAAGAGATCGCGACGCAGGTCTCGCTGACGCTGCATATGCGGGTCGCACCCGATCGCTGGAAGGCTTTCGCCCGCCCGGCCCGGCGCCTCAAGGTCGGCGACCGCATTGCCTTCGGCCACGGTGGCTCGAGCTGCTTTCTCGGAACGCTCGACGCGACCGTCGAGGAGAAGGGCGATGCCGGCGAAGTGACGCTGCGCTTCGATCTCTCCGGTCCCTCGCTCGACGAAGCGATCATGGCGGTCGGCCACATTCCCTTGCCGCCCTACATCGCCTCCAAGCGCGCCGAGGATGCCCAGGACCGCGCCGACTACCAGACCATGTATGCCCGCGAGGAGGGCGCCGTTGCGGCGCCGACCGCCGGTCTGCATTTCACCGACCGCCTGTTCGCTAAGCTCGACGAGGCCGGCATCGAACGGCATTTCGTGACGCTGCATGTGGGCGCGGGCACGTTCCTGCCGGTCAAGGCGGATGATACCGACAACCACGTGATGCACCAGGAGATCGGCCACGTCGATGCGCGCACGGCCGAAAAGCTCAATGCCGTCAAGGCGAGGGGCGGGCGCATTGTCTGTGTCGGCACGACCTCGCTGCGGCTGATCGAAAGCGCCACCTCGGAAGACGGCACTGTCCAGTCCTGGTCCGGTCCGACGGGGATCTTCATCACGCCCGGCTACCGCTTCCGCGCGGTTGACATGTTGATGACCAATTTCCACCTGCCGAAATCGACGCTGTTCATGCTGGTTTCGGCCTTCAGTGGTCTGGACACGATGCGCGCGGCCTACACGCATGCGATCGAAACCGGCTACCGCTTCTATTCCTATGGCGACGCCAGCCTGCTTTTCCGGAAAGACTAGATGACCGAGACCTTCCAGTTCAAGCTTCTCAAGACCGACGGCAAGGCCCGTCGCGGCGAAGTGTCCATGCCGCGCGGCACGATCCGCACCCCGGCCTTCATGCCTGTTGGTACCGTCGGTACGGTCAAGGCGATGTATCTCGACCAGGTTAAGGATCTCGGCGCCGACATCATTCTCGGCAACACCTACCATCTGATGCTGCGTCCAGGCGCGGAGCGCGTCGCGCGGCTTGGCGGTCTGCATGGGCTGATCCGCTGGCAGGGCCCGATCCTGACCGATAGCGGCGGCTTCCAGGTCATGTCGCTTGCCGGCCTTCGCAAGCTCGACGAGCAGGGCGTCACCTTCAAGAGTCACGTCGATGGCGCGCTCTTCCACATGTCGCCGGAGCGCTCGATCGAGATCCAGGGCTTGCTCGACAGCGATATCCAGATGCAGCTCGACGAATGCGTGGCGCTGCCCGCCGAGCCAAAGGAAATCGAGCGCGCGATGGAAATGTCGCTGCGCTGGGCCGAGCGCTGCAAGGTTGCCTTCGGCGACCAGCCGGGCAAGGCGATGTTCGGCATCGTGCAGGGCGGCGATATCCCGAAGCTGCGCGAGCGTTCGGCCGAAGCCCTGAAGGGCCTCGACCTCAAGGGCTATGCGGTTGGCGGGCTCGCCGTCGGCGAACCGCAGGAGGTGATGCTGCGCATGCTCGACATTACCTGCCCGATCATGCCGGTGGACAAGCCCCGCTACCTGATGGGCGTCGGTACGCCTGACGACATCCTGCGCTCGGTCGGTGAGGGCATCGACATGTTCGACTGCGTGATGCCGACCCGCTCGGGACGTCATGGTCTCGCTTTCACGCGCCACGGCCGCATCAACCTGCGCAACGCGCGCCACGCCGAAGACATGCGTCCGCTCGACGAGCAGTCCTCGTGCCCGGCAACGCGCGACTATTCGCGTGCCTATCTGCACCATCTCATCCGTTCGAATGAATCGCTCGGCGGCATGCTGCTCAGCTGGAACAATCTGGCCTACTATCAGGAACTGATGGCCGGCATCCGCCTGGCGATCGACGAAGGCCGCTTCGCCGACTTCATGGCCGAAACCCAGGAAACCTGGCGGCGAGGGGACCTTCCCCCCGTCTGATGGCCGCCTGCGGACGGTGCCTCAGATCGCTGGTCCCGACGCCGACTGCAAAATCATCACGCCGTTGATCTTGTAGCTGCCATCCGGCTGCTTCACGAGTTCGTAGACGGCTGTCCAATCCTTGCCGTCGGGTGCCGAGATCAGAACTTCCTGCAGCACCTGGTCGCCAATCACCTTCGATCGGCCGAACGCGAAGTTGCCAGGCCGATAGACGGGCTGGTAGCCGCGCTTCACCATCTCGAAGAAGCTTGCCTTGTCGGGAAATTTGCCGCGGACCGCGGGTGAGGTGAAGGAGTAGGCGGTTTCCGCATCATCCTGCAGAAAGGCTGCGATCTGTTCCCTTATGATTGTCCGCGCCGTATCGACGGGTTCGTCCGCGCGAGCCGCGGTCACGGCTGCCAGTTGCGCCATCATGCTGAGGGTGATTGCAAAGCTCCTGAACATCGCCGATCTCCATAGCTGCAATGGAAGACCTTAGGACAGTCACGGCTTTTGGAAACAGGAGCGCTGGTTGCCGCTTCGAATAACGCATCCGATTGGTTTGCATAAAGCATTTTAAATCAGCATTTTATTGCTACATATGAAAGTCTTGTATCAGGCATCATAAGTTAGTGATGTCTGCAAAATGGCTTGCATAGTGCCGGCGGCGGCGAGGCGCCCGTTGCCAATGTGCAAACGAGCGGAGCGCCAACCGCCGGTGAAGTCGACCTAGCTGAAGGTCGCCGCCAGCCATTCCTGCCATTTCGGCTCGCTGTCTTTCGCACGCGCCTTGGCATCGTCTCCATAGTGATAGAGCGCGATGCTGGCGTTTGTGCCATCACCGGTCGAATAGGTCCCGATGAGCGCGACGCCAGCGCCGGGTTCCTTCAGGCGCAGCAGCAGATAGCGTTGCTTGGTGTCCTGCTGCACCCGTTCGACGATGCCGGCAAGGCGTTCGGGCTTTGGTGGCGTGCTGCGCTCTTCGCCGACATTGGCGCCGAGAAGCCCCAGTGCTTCGGTCAGGCGTGCCCAGACCGTGGCCTCCGGTTTCCCGCTGGAAGCCATTGCGAAGCTGCTGAACGCCGTCTCGCCGGCGAAATGCGCGAGATAGATCTTCAGGATCTCGAAGAACGCCGGCCATCCGCCCTCGAAGCCTTCCAGCTGGTCGTCCCAGTCGTCGCTCGATGTGAACAACGAATGCACCATGCGCAGCACGCAGCGATCGCCGGAGCGCGCCGTGACGGTGATTTCGGTTGCGACCGGCGGCGCGCCTTCGCTCCACTCGCGCTCCACATAGGCAAAGCGGGCAGGTGGCTCCCAATGCGTCACCTCGCCGGTCGAGGCGCCGTTCGGACCGAAGTCGAAGGCGATCCTGCCTCCGACGCGCTCATCGATTTCCGTCTTGGTGAACCAGGCATTGTTGCCGCTGCCGGTTGCGATCGCCTGCCAGACCTTTTCGGGTGAGCCGGGCACGATCAGTTCCATTTCAACCCAGCGCTTTCCGCTGCCATCCTTCTTGATAGGCATGGGATATCCTTTCAGGAGTTGGTGTCGTCGGGGCCGCCGTTGGCTGCGCCGTCGTCGCTTGGCGCAGGGTAGGAGGCGATGATGAGCCGGTGCGGCCGGGCTCCCGGCGCGCTTTCATCGTGGTAGCGCGCAGCAAGCGTGCTCACCGCCTGGGCGAGATCGGCGGTAAAGGCGGCGCGCTCCGCGGGCGAGCGAAAATTGATGACGGTGTCGATCGACAGCGTCGCCAGCCGTTTGTCCTGCGCCCGGGCACTGCGCAGCAGCCCGCCGACCTCGCGGACCATGCGGGCCGCCAAAGCGACCAGATAGCTCGCAGACAGGCGATCGTTGCTGCGCCCGGGATCGGCGGCAATCGGCCCCAGCGCCGCCGGCGAAACCACATAGGATGTAGCGGTTGCGACCATCAGGCGCTCGGTGAGCCCGCCCCAGCGGCGTTCCTCAGCCGGCTCGATCAGCTTGTGTTCCTCCAGCGCACGCAGGTGGTAGTTGACCTTCTGGCGCGTCAGACCCACGCGGCCCGCCAGTGCTGCTGCCGAGGCGGGAGCCGAGAGCTCCGCCAGCAATCGGGCCTTGATCGGCTCCAGGGCAAGCGCGGCAGCGGTCGGTGCATCTATGACGTCGAGATCGAGCATGCTGTCATGATCGCCTTGACAATTTTTTTTGTCAAGGCGATCAAGACAGCTAATGCGGGTAGGTGGTGCGCTGAGTGCCCGCGTAACATGCACGATTTCAGCTATGCAGAGCCTTCCAACCATTCAGGCTCACTTCAATGGAGCCAGTCATGCGGACGACACTTCGCCCGGCAACCAAAGCCGATCACGATCGCCTCGAAGAGGTGCAACGCCTTGCTTCGCTGGCAACCGGCGATCACCACAAGGAACTTCTCGACAATCCTGATGTCTTCGGGGTCGCCGAGGAACACCTCCCGAATTCGCTGGTTGCCGAAGCGAACGGTGAGGTCATCGGCTTCTGTACTGTGCTGCCCATATCCAGCGAATCTGCAGAGTTGGACGCTATTTTTGTCGATCCGAGTGCATGGCGACGCGGCATCGGCAAGCTCCTGCTGGCGGAAGCGGAGCAGCGCGCGTCCAGTGCGGGCGCGCTCAAGATGTGGGTGACATCCGGCGTCTATGCGACTTCCTTCTATCGGTCCTCGGGGTTCCAATCCGCCGGGATGGAGATAACCGACTTTGGTCCGGCGGAACGCTTGGTCAAGGAACTGAAACGAGCTGAGCCGGGGTAGGTTGCCCGGTTGAGCGTCTCCACGCGATGCACCGCCACTATTGCCGACCGCTTGGCAGCTCGTCGTTTTTCCCTGAATGTCGCCACCCAAGGTGGTGGGAGACAAACGTATCGATGGGAGCGTGCCGATGAATGCCGGAACGATCGAGGTTTACCGTCCACGTGATGTTTCCATCCTGGGCGATTGGGACATCGGCGGTCTCAAGCTCAAAGCCTATGGCCTTGTAGCCGTTGGCAGGCACATCGATGATGCGATGGTGGTGCTCGCTCAGTCATTCGTCCGACAGGACGTGATTCCGCGCGTGGCGGCTGAGGGCGACAGCAATGGCCTCGGCTTTGTCATCATCCATCCCGGCAGCCTCGGTATCTCCATCTCTGCGCACTGGTGGATACAGGGCTCGGTCCTGTGTCAGCACAATTATCGCAAGCTCTATTCGGCTTCTGAGCCAATGGATGCGGCACGGAGACCGGTCATTGCCTGTGTTTGGGAATTGGCGCTGATCAACGCCGAGCAGGAAGCTTGGCGAAAGACGATGATGAAAGACAAACCCGACCCATCGGCCTACATGGAAGAGCGTGCCGCTTTCGAGGCGGCCTGAGAGACAGGGACGTGACGCAAGTGATGAGGGCGCGCTTTGGGCAAACGCTGGGAGCAAATCTCACTTGGAAATGGAATCCGCCCAGCTACATACAAAGATCGCATAAGATAGATTATGGAACTAACGTATGTGCCGGAAAGCATGGATGGCGGCGGAACATTGCCTTGGCGAGCTTGACCCAGCCTTTCGAGCCTGCTTAGCGTTCCCGAACCGAACACCTCATTTTCAGGGCCAGATGCGATGAGCGAATTGCGCGTTCTTTCAGATGCTTTCATTCCGGAACTGCCAAACCGCTACAAAGGCAAAGTTCGCGAAAATTACGACCTGCCCGATGGCAACCGCATCATTATCGCGACTGACCGCCTCAGCGCCTTCGACGTCATCCTGACGTCGATCCCGAACAAGGGTCACGTGCTGACCCAGACGGCGCGCTACTGGTTTGAGGAAACGGCCGACATCTGCCCGAACCATGTGGTCAGCTATCCGGACCCGAACGTCGTTATCGGCAAGCGGCTCGACATTCTGCCGGTCGAGGTCGTCGTGCGCGGCTATCTCGCCGGAACCACCAGCACCTCGATCCTGACCAAGTACCGCAACGGCGAGCGCGAGATGTACGGCATCACCTTGCCGGACGGCATGCGCGACAACGAGAAACTGCCCCAGGCGATCATCACGCCCACCAGCAAGGCGTTCGACGGCGGCCACGACGAGCCGCTTTCGGCCGAAGCGATCCTCGAGCAAGGACTGCTGACGAAGGAACAGCTCGATACAGTCTGGCAATATGCGCTGGCTCTATTCGCTCGCGGCCAGCAGCGCGCCGCCGAGCGCGGCCTGATCCTCGTCGACACCAAGTACGAGTTTGGAACCGACGAAAACGGCACGATCATTCTCGCCGACGAGATCCATACACCCGACAGCAGCCGCTACTGGATCGCCGACAGCTACCAGCAGAGCTTCGAACACGGCGAACGACCCAGGAGTTTCGACAAGGATTTCGTGCGCGCCTGGGTCACTGCGCGCTGCGACCCCTACAAGGATGCGATCCCGGAAATTCCTGTCGATCTGATCGAGCAGACCTCGGCGGTCTACATCGAAGCCTTCGAGAAGATCACCGGCCAGCGCTTCGTTCCGGATCTTTCGGGCGCGACGGTGCTGGAGCGAATCCGCGCCAACTTGACGCCGTATTTTTCGAAATAAATCAGTATATTATATATTTATTTTAATCTGATTTAGGCGTTGAGCGTAGGATCATCGACATCGAATTCGAGCCGCATCAGGTCGTATGCTGGCTCGATATGATCAGGCGTTTCGCCTTGCACCGTGTCGTAATCGAGCGGCACGTGCATGTGCGTCAGCACCGCCCGCTTCGGCTTCAGGCGTTCGATCCAGCCGAGCGATTGCACCAGCGACAGGTGGCTCGGGTGGAACTTGTACTGCAGCGTGTCGATCACCAGCAGATCAAGGCCGCCGAGCTTGGCGACGGTTTCTGCGGGAAAATCGCTGACGTCGCTGCAATAGGCAAAATCGCCGATGCGGAATCCCAGAGAGTGAATATTGCCGTGAAACTGCATCAACGGCCGGAATGCGATCGGCCCGCCGGCGCCTGATATCACCACCGGCGGCAGGTCATCAGGAATGATGTGCGGCTGGACGATTGGCGGATAGCCGCTGCCTGGCGGCGATTCCAGGCAATAGCCAAAGCCCTCACGAATGCGGCCCATCGTATAGGCGTCGGCCCAGATCGGCACCCGCCTCCGGTTTTCGATGACGTAACCGCGCAGGTCGTCGATCCCATGCAGATGGTCGGCATGGGCATGGGTATAAATCACCGCATCGATGTGGCGCACATTCGTTGCGACCATCTGCGCGCGAAAATCCGGTCCGGTGTCGATGACGACGCTCGTCCTGCCGCCGTCGGGCGCGATCTGCTCGACGAGCAAGGCCGCGCGCATGCGCCGGTTTTTCGGGTTTTCAGGATCGCAGGCGCCCCAGTCACCGGTGATACGCGGCACGCCTGGTGACGAGCCGCAGCCGAGAATGGTGAAGGCGCGCCGGAACGCCACGTCAGAGCCTCGGCATCTTGGAGAAGACGCGGAAAGCATTCTCCGTGGTGATCCTTGCAATCTCCTCAGTGGTCACGCCAATCGTCTCGGCAAGCACGGCTGCCGTATGGGCGACGTAAGCCGGCTCGTTACGCTTGCCGCGGAACGGTTTCGGCGCGAGATACGGCGCGTCGGTCTCGACGATCATCCGGTCATGCGGCACGGTCTTGGCGATCTCGCGCAGTTCCTCGGATTTCGGGAAGGTCAGAATGCCCGAGAACGACACGTAGCCGCCGAGTTCCACGCCGATACGGGCAAGCTCCGGACCGGAAGAGAAGCAGTGCAGAAGGAAAGGGAAGGCCCCCTTCCCGGTTTCGTCGGTCAGGATCGCCGCCATGTCGTCATCGGCCGAGCGGCTGTGAATGACGAGCGGCAGCCCGGTCTCACGGGCGGCCGCTATGTGACGCCGCAGGCCTTTGATCTGGGCCTCACGCGGTGCGTTGTCATAAAAATAGTCGAGACCCGCCTCGCCGATCGCCACCACCTTCGGATGGGCCGAAAGCCTGACGAGATCCTCGGTTGTGATATCCAGCTCCTCGTCCGCATTGTGCGGATGGGTGCCGACGGAACAGAAGACGTTCGGATAGGCTTCAGCAATCGCGAGGATCGTCTCGAACCGCTTCACGCGGGTCGAGATCGTGATCATCTGCTCGACACCGGCCTCGTGCGCCCGCGCGACGATGGCATCACGCTCCGCTTCGAAGTCGGGGAAGTCCAGATGGCAATGGGTATCGATCAGCATGCTCAAAATGCCTTACTGCGCTTCCGGTGCCACGTAGCGCGGGAAGACCGGCTTCGGCGCCTCGAGCGGCGTGCCCGAGACGAGGCGTCCCGCCTCGCCGAGTGCCGCGAAGTCGCGCTTGTCGGCAGGGGCGGCCACCAGATCGAGCAGCTTTGCCGAGGATTCCGGCATGAACGGCTGCAGCAGGATGGCGATCTGGCGCACGACTTCGGCCGTCACGTAAAGCACGGTGCCCATGCGGGCCGGGTCGGTCTTCTTCAGCGCCCAAGGCTCCTGGCCGGCGAAATAGCGGTCCGTCTCGGAAACGACGGCAATGATCGCCGCCAGAGCCCGGTGGATCATCTGCTTGCCCATTTCGTCGCGCGTGATGTCGTGCAGCGCGTCGGCGGCGGCCAGCATCGCCTTGTCCTCGTCGGTCAGGGGACCGCAGACCGGAACCTGCCCGTCGCAGTTCTTGACGATCATAGACAGCGAACGGCTCGCCAGGTTGCCGATGCCGTTGGCGAGGTCGGAGTTGATGCGGGTCGCGATCCCCTCCTCGCTGTAGCTGCCGTCCTGGCCGAAGGAGACTTCGCGCAGGAAGAAGTAGCGGATCTGGTCGAGACCGAAATGCTCGACGAGGTTGAAAGGATCGACGACGTTGCCGAGCGACTTCGACATCTTCTCGCCCTTGTTGAGCAGGAAGCCATGAGCGAAGACGCGCTTGGGCAGCGGCAGGCCTGCCGACATCAGGAACGCCGGCCAATAGACCGCGTGGAAGCGGATGATGTCCTTGCCGATGACGTGGATGTTCGCCGGCCAGAACTTGGCGCGCGGACCCTCCGGATCGTCGAGATAACCGGTGGCGGTGATGTAGTTCGTCAGCGCGTCGACCCAGACATACATGACGTGCGCCGGATCGTTCGGCACCTTGATGCCCCAGTCGAAGGTGGTGCGCGAAACCGAGAGATCCTTGAGGCCCGATTTCACGAAGGAAATCACTTCGTTGCGGCGCTCTGCCGGACCGATGAAGTCCGGGTTCTCTTCGTAATGCTTCAGCAGCTTGTCTTGGTATTCCGACAGCTTGAAGAAGTAGCTCTGCTCTTCGACCCACTCGACCGGCGTTCCCTGCGGCCCGTAGCGCACGCCGTCGGCGCGCAGCTCGGTCTCGTTCTCCTGGTAGTAGGCTTCGTCGCGCACCGAATACCAGCCAGCGTAAGAGTCCTTATAGAGGTCGCCCGCCTCGCCCATGCGGATCCAGATGTCCTGCGACGCCTTGTGGTGGCGCTCCTCGGTCGTGCGGATGAAATCGTCGTTGGACGCGTTCAGGGCAACCGCCATCTTCTGGAACTCCGCCGAGTTACGGTCGGCAAGCTCCTGCGGCGTCACGCCTTCCTTGCGCGCCGTCTGCTGCATCTTCTGCCCGTGCTCGTCCGTGCCGGTCAGGAAGAAAACCTCACGTCCGTCGAGGCGCTGGTAGCGCGCCATGGCATCCGTCGCGATCAGTTCATAGGCATGGCCGATATGCGGCTTGCCGTTCGGGTAGGAAATCGCTGTCGTGATGTAGAAGGGGGACGTGTCTCTCATAGGCGGATTCGATCTATCTCGGATTAAGCTACGCACGCTCTTAGCGCATACGCTGCTAGGAAGAAACATGCGATCAATCAAAAGCCCCGCCGGAACAACCGCTGACACCGCCCTCCTCCTTGCGCGCTTCGCGTGCAGGGCTTAGAACAAAACGGAAACAACTTAGGAGGGGATGAGTCGTGCTGGATCAACTTGGCAGCCAATTTGAAGCCGCGTCGGCCGGCTATGCCGCCGCGCACGGGATCGAGCGTGATCCCGACTGGTTCATCTTGAAGATGCAGGAGGAAATGGGTGAACTGACCCAGGCGTGGAACAAGCTCAGCGGCCGCGGCCGGTCCCAGGGGAAATCGCCGGACGATCTCCGGACACAGATGGCCGACGAGACCGCCGACCTTCTCGGGCATGTGCTGCTCTTCGCGCAGCATCACAAGCTCGACCTTCACGCGGCAATCGCACGCAAATGGCGTTTTCAGCCGGCGCTATAGCGCCGCTTTCATATCGTCGAGCAAAGACAGGATGGTCTGCTTCCGGTCGAGATTGTAAGCATCGCTGACGGTCAGCCGCTCGGTCACGGTGGCTGACAGCCGGGCGAAGCGCTCGGCGCGCATGATATCGCCGGAAACGGCCGCCTCGCGCGCCTCGCGCATGATCCGGTCGCTGGCAAGGGCCTGGAAGAAATCGAAGATCGTTTCGCTGTCCTTGCCGGCGAGGGCATCGGCGAGCTTGTGCATGTCTTTCCGGACAGCCGGTCCCTGCCCCGCAAGGATGCCCTCGAAGGTCGCGGCGATTTCAAGGCCGCCATAATTGATCAGCTTCAGCGCCTCGGCGACGCTGCCGCTGGCGGCAGCGATGATCCGCCCGGCATTCTCGCCCTCAAGATCGAAGCCGAGATGCGCCAATGCCTGGCCGAGCGGTGCTGCGTCGAGCGGCTTCAACCGCAGCGGCAGGCAGCGCGAGCGGATCGTCGGAAGCAGTTTCCCGGGTGCATGCGTCAGCACCAGGAACAGCGAGCGGCGCGGCGGTTCCTCAAGGATCTTCAGAATGGCGTTGGCCGCATTGCGATTGAGATCGTCGGCCGGATCGATGATGACGATGCGCCAATTGCCCGTGCCGGAGGTCTGGCTGAAGAACTTGCCGGCGCGCCGAACCTCGTCGACGGTGATTGCCCCCTTCGCCCTGCCCGTCTTTTCATCGATCGGGCGGGCCAGGTGCAGGAGATTGTGCGAGGCGCCGGAGGCGAGCTGCCTGCCGATCGCCGAGCTCGGGTCCGGGTCGGCGAGCGCTTCGGGCGCATCGGCTGGCTCGGGGTGTTTCAGGATGTGGTAGGCAAAGCGGAAGGCAAGCGTCGCCTTGCCGATCCCTTCCGGCCCTTCGATCAGGATCGCGTGGTGCCCCTTGCCGGAGCGGTAGCTCTGCGTCAGGAAGGCTTCCGCCTGCTCATGGCCGAACAGGCGATTGTTCTCCGCGGGTGCAATGGCACCATCAAGGACGCCGGCTCTTTCGCTCATGACACGACTTCCTCAGCGGACGTATCCGTGCCGTCGCCGTGCGGCAGAAGCGCTTCGACAAGCGAAAGCACCTCGGCGGCGATTGCCTCGACCGGTTGCGTCGCGTCCACCACCCGGCACCGTTCGGAATCGCGGCTGGCAATGTCGAGAAAGGCGTCGCGCCGCTTCTCGTGGGTCTCCAGCTGTTCCTTTTCGAAGCGATCTGGGTTGTCGTCGCCGGCGCGGCGTTGCGCCCGTTCGAGGCCGACACTGGCGGGCAGGTCGAAGATCACCGTGCGGTCCGGCACGACACCGTTGATTGCCACGCGCTCGAGGCTCTCGACGAAGCTTTGTTCGAGATTGCCGGTAATTCCCTGATAGACACGCGAGGAATCCATGAAGCGGTCGCAAAGCACGATCGTGCCCTTGTCGAGCGACGGCCGGATGACCTCTTCGACATGGTCGCTGCGGGCTGCGGCAAAGAGAATCGCCTCCATCCTGACCCCGAAGGATTCCGCAGCCCCCGAAAGCAGCACGTGACGCACAGCCTCGGCGCCGGGAGAGCCCCCGGGCTCGCGCGTCGTCAGCACCTCGTAGCCGCGGGCGCGCAAGGAATCAGCCAGTAGGCGGACCTGCGTCGACTTGCCGGCACCTTCCCCACCTTCGAATGTAACGAACAGACCTTTTTTCAGCGACACCATGCTTTCCCGTATCGGCATGCGATTTGGCCCTGTTTAGCCGATTGGTTCTCCGGGCGAAACCGTCAGGTGACGATTTGGCAGATGCATTGCTGCGCCGGCATTGCGCCCATGGTCTAAAGCCAGAAGAAAAGCAGCTCCTGCAGGGCGTCGACCGCGCGGCTCGTCAGGGTTCCCTGCCCCACCGCGCCGGCCGTCTTGACCGGGACTTCGCGCAACAGCTTCTCGCCGTTCCACAGTTTGACGACGCCGACTTCCGTGCCGGCCGACACCGGCGCTCGCAGGGGCCACTTGTAGACGATGCGCGCCGTCAGCCGCTCGGGATTGTTGACCGGCAGCAGAACGTCCACCGGACCGCCGGCCACCAGCGTGACGTGGGATGCATCGCCGCCATAGACGGCCGCCTCGCCGATCGCCTCTCCATCGGCGAAGATGCGCTTCTTCTCGAAGGCGGTGATCGCCCAGTCGAGAACCTTGCGGCTCTCTTCGATGCGCTCCTTGTCGGTTTCAAGGCCGCCCATCGCAAGGTAGACACGGCGGTCGCCGCGCTGCAGCGATGCGGCGAGCGAAAAGCCGAACCCCTCGGCAAAGCCCGTCGCCAGGCCATCCACACCGATGTTGGCCGAAATCAGCGGGTTCTTGTTGCGTTGGAGGATCTTGTTCCATTCGAATTCCGGCTGCGCATAGAGCCGGTAGAGATCGGGATGCGCCTCGTGCAGATGGCGGACGAGCGACACCAGTTCGCTCATCGTGATCTTGTTGCCGGGATCGGGCAGCCCGGTCGCGTTGCGGAAGGTCGCAACCGGCATGCCGAGTTCGCGTGCGCGCGCCGTCATGCGTTCGGCGAACGCGCCTTCGCTGCCGGTCATGCCCTCGGCGAGAATGATGCAGGCATCGTTGGCAAGCTGAACGGCTACGCCCTGCAGCAGATCGGCGACCCGGATGCGCGATTTCAGCGCGGCAAACATCGTGGAAGTGCCGGCTGGTGCGCCGCCGGTCCGCCAGGCATGCTCCGATACGTCGTAGAGGGTCTCGGGCGAGATCTCGCCCTTGCCAAGCGCCTCGGCGACGACTTCCATGGTCATCAGCTTTGCAAGCGAAGCGGGCGGGATTGGGTCGTTTTCGGCACGCGAGAAAAGCACCGTGCCGGTTTCGGCATCGACCAGCAGGATCTGTTTTGCCTTGGTGTCGAAGGCGGGGGCCGGCGTTTGCGCGAATGCGGCGCCGGCAAACAACGCAAGGCCCAGGAATGCGGCCGAAAGCATCTTCATGCGCATGGGAAACTCCGGTTTCCCCTTGGGCATAGCAGCGTGGTCATTTTGGCACAACGCCGAGAACTGTTAACGGGCCGAACCGTTGGTTTTCTGGCGCTTGGCGTAGTCGACGATGACTTGCGGCGTCAGCTGCTTCTTGTCGACCATGACCGCTTCGAAGGGCGATTCGGCGTCGCTGACGCGAACTTCGTAATAGGCCGCCGCATAGGCCATGTTGCCGTTGGGCATCGGAATGTACTCCGGCCGCTCCCGCGGGATCGGGCCGATTTCCGGCAGCATGACGAATTCGTTGAACGACGCCGGCTGCTGGGCAAACTGCGGCACAGGTGCGGCCATCGCCGTCACCGGCTCGCTGACGTCGAGCGACGCCTTGGCCGGAACGCTGATCGTGCCGAGGCTTTGCTTGCGGAACGGCTCGTTCGACGCAACCATTACGCCGGTTGCGATCTGGCCTTCCGGCATGATGCTCGGGCCGCGCTGGCCCTTCTCGACATAGGACGCCATCAGGTAAGGCATGTCGTTGCCTTCGAGCGGCGCGCGGCCGACATATTGCACCTTCACCTGCGCGCTGCCCTTGCGCTTGATGTCGAGCAGGTCTGCCGTCTTCGAGGAAACGTCGATGATGCGGCCGTATTCGTAGGGGCCGCGATCGTTGACGCGCACGATGACCGAGGTGCCGTTTTCCATGTTGGTGACGCGGGCGTAGCTCGGCAGCGGAAAGGTCGGATGGGCGGCCGAAAGATGCGCCTTGTCGTAGACTTCGCCATTGGCGGTCAGGCGCCCGTGGAAGGCCGAGCCGTACCAGGATGCCATGCCCGTCTTGTTATAGCCGAAGTCTTCCTTGGGCTGGTACCACTTGCCCTTGACCTGGTAGGCCTTGCCAACCTGAAAGCGTCCGCCGCCCTTCGGGATGTTGTTGCCGGTGGCAACGCGGGGGCTCGCCTTCACGCCATAGACGGATTCAGGAAAGTACTCCTTGCTCCGCGCAGTCTTCTTGACGTTCGACGTGGAGCCGCAGGCGGTGAGCGCTACGCACAGCGCCGGAATAGCCGCAAGGCGCAATCCCTTGACCAGAAGTGCCGCATTTTTACTGGAGGTCATCTGTCCCACAACATCGATCGATAAAGCCGTACTCGAAACCTTCCGCTTACCCCCAGCGGAAATCTCGGCGTCCCGAAACGGAACAGGTGTGTATTCATGACATCATCAAGGCGAAAATGCGAACTCATCCACAGGCTGGCGCCGCATTTCGCTTGTTATGGTTTATGGCCGGTTAACGCGATCCCTGCCCGCGCCGGCTCTTCGAAGCGCTCGAGAAAATCTTTCAGCGATGCATGTTAATTCTTGCAAAGCGCCAAGGCTTCGCGCAATAACGCCGTGCCCAGCGCGCCGTCGAGCGTTGCTTCAGGCAAGGACAGGTGGCCGAGTGGTTTAAGGCTCTGGTCTTGAAATGTAGAATGTGAGCGCCCCTAAGCGCTTTAATTCAAAGGCAAAACCCGGTTTCGACTAGTGGATTTTGCGCCCATTTTGCGCCCAAACCTTTTAAGCGGGCGCAAAGTGCTGGATGGGTGGCCGAGTGGTTTAAGGCAACGGTCTTGAAAACCGTCGTGCGGGGAACCGTACCGTGGGTTCGAATCCCACCCCATCCGCCATGATTTGCCCACTTATCCGCGTGTGGTAACTTGTTACCGCTATGCGCAAAGAACCCTGCCTCACCGAACAATTCGCTTCGATGCTTGAAGCATTGCGAGTCGACCACGGCATGACGCCTTCCCAGATTGCACGGGAAACCGGCGTGAGCCGTCAAACCCTCTGGCGATTGGAGAACGGCGAAAGCCGCCGGCCGAGCTATGAGACCGGGATGGCGATTGAGCGGGCCTATCGAGCGAGGCGGAAATGAAGTGGTTTCGACGGCCAAAGCCGCTCATCACCAAAGACGATGAGAAGCCCGCCCCGGTGCCGCGATATGAGCGGGCGGCGCGGCCTGATGACCGCCTTGCCTCGCGCGACTATCTCGATGACAAGCTTTGGTATCAGCTTTTCCGGCGAGACCTACAGTGAGCCCCGCGGGCACCGTTGAACGGCTCATGCGCGCTGGGTTGGCGGTGGCGACCATCGAACGGAAATGTGGCTTTGGCCGTGGCAAGCTCGCCGGCCTCGTCGGCGGCATCACCAACACGAATTTGACGGTCGAGGAACGCCACCGGCTTTAAAGCTTCGCGGCCAGCCATCTTCCCTCGGCCGCGATGGCCTCGCCGCACCACGAGCGATGCCCGCCGAGGTATGGGCGATGAAAGCCATTATCCACCGATTCAGGCCGAAACCGAATGGGTCGCCACCGGAACTCGAAACCATCGGGGCCGAGCCGCCACGCGGGCCAAAGCCGCTCGGCGGGGGCGATGCCAAGGAACTTGTCGGCGCGCAGGAAAGGCCACGGCGGAAATGAGCGCCGTAGTGACCGCGCTTTTCTTCATGCCTACTGCCGCTTTTCCACTGATGCAATTAGAGAACGGATTACCCCCCGCTTGCTTTTCGATTGTTCGCGCAGAACTGTTCCTGAATAGCCATGCTGACAAGTCCGGCGGCACTTTGGTGACGCGTTCCGGGATTTCTCTCCAAGTAAGCGACCACGATGTCTGCGACCTGCCCTTTCGTTACTCGCTCCGGCATTTGGCAGTCCACGCGATTATAAAGAAACCAGTTGATTTCCAGCATGTCACTGATTGCCACGACATAGCCCAGACAACGGCCAGCATCGAAGAAATTCTCTGTTCTGAGTGACCGGCAAGCGCTCAGGACATCGTTGCCAGTTTCGAATCCGGCAAGTGCAGGTGCCGGAATGGTGGCAGAGAAGGCGAACAATGTCGCCGCAGCAAGTTTCCTCATATGTTTTTCCACGGTGATGACTCCCCCGCATAGCTTGCACTATTTCTGTTGCGGAAGCGTTTCAGAAAGAGGTTTATGGCAATCGTCTACAACGTAGTGTTGTTGAGTGGGAGAGAGAGTGCCAATGTCCTGGGAAAGTTGGGGACCTGCGATAATTTCGAGTGGGGTCGTGACGATAGCGGGTTTGGCGGGCGGCTACTTCTTAAAAGCGTTCGTCGAAAAAGGCGTCCAACACGGCTTTGACCGCCAGATAGAGCAGTTGAAATCAGAAATTCGGTCGAAAGAAGAGGACATCAAGTCTCTTCGGGCTGGGGCACTAGCTAACATGGCGGCTCACCATGAGGAACTAGACCGCCGGCGAATAACAGCGGCCGAAAACCTCTGGGCCGCGACGGTTTTTGAGCGACGTTTCGAGATGATCACGTCGTTTATGGCCATTCTGAACATCTCGGCGCTCGAAAAAGCGTTCGAGTCTCAAGAAGCCGAAATGAAGCTCTTTATGGAGACGGTTTGGCAGGCATCGGCCATCGATAAACTGCTCCAAGAGCAACGCCCCTTAGCCGACTCCGAGAGGTTGTTCGTGCCGCCGAGGGCGTGGATGGCCTATGAAGCGCTGAGAACAATCGGCAGTCGGGCAGTCGCCTTAGCGGGAATACTCAGGGCTGGTATGGGGACAGACGTACTGAAGAAGAGCGATGAATCAAACGCACTAATAAAAAGCGTCCTGCCTCATCAATCTGGGTACCTAGAGAACCACCCCGACGCCGGGCCTTACTATTTGAAGAAAGAATTGGAGGAGGTCATATTCGTGGAACTGACCACCGCGTTCTCATCATCGGAAAACTATCGAAAGGCCGTTGAGGATGCTTCAAGTATCTTGAAGCACGTTTCCGAAAAGTCTGCCGTAGATTTGCCCATCGCAGTGCCGGCAGAATTTAGAAGGGATCCACCCAGCATTCTGCCTTGAAATCGAGCGAGTCCTGTCGCCGGGGCGGCCTCGCCAGAGCCAACCGCCCCGGCCCCTCAATCGCGACTTGGCGAGCTTGCCGGCGCGATGGGTCTGAACCTGCGATAGGCGCGGAAATGGAGCTTGCCGGCCGCCGCGTCGATATCGATTGACAGGTCGTCGGGCTGCATGTCGCGGGCGATGGCGACGAGTTCACCAAGGGCGTTCGCCACCCCCTCGGCCTCAATCGGCGGGCCGGAAATCTCCCGCTCAACCAATTCCCCGCCTTCACGCCGCACGGTAACGATGTTGCTCATGTCATTGAACCTTGATGGCGTGAAGGCCGTAGAAACTGAGAAGCTTGGCGACCATTTCGGCCTCGGTGAATTGCTCGGAATAGACGGTCCTGCCGTCGTCGGTCGCCGTGGCCTTGAAGCCCGAGCCATCCGGCAGGATGATGTAGACCGACATGCGGCCCTTGCGAGCCGGTGCGATAGGGTGCGGGTCGTCGGTCAACACTTCCATATCGACATAGCCCTGTGCTTTCATGGCTGTTCCCCTTTTCGCTTCAACTCGGCAATTTCGGCGTGCAGGTTCCTGATTTCGATATTCAGTTTCCCGATGATGCTGTTGACCGCCTTGGCGGCGGCTTGCGTGGCGAGCGTGTCGACCACAGCGTCAACTTCGTTGAAGTGCCTGCGAATATCGGCGGAAAGCTCGGCTTTGAAGCCGTCCACGTCGGCCTTGATGGCGTCCCGGTTCTTGGCAAACCGCTTGTTGATGGCGTCGGCGGCTTCCTCGCCGAAAGCGTCGAAGGCCTGCTGTATCGTGGTGTAGACCTCTTTGCGTTGCGCCTTGACGCGCTGGCCCATGATGGCGAGCAATCGGCCCTCAAGCGCCTTTTCCGTCTCGGCCTTTTTCTGCCCGGCCTTCCACGCCCGCCATTCATCATAGGTGCGATAAACGCCGTCCTCGCACTGCGTCCGGGCGCTTCCGGGGCCGCTGTCGGGCGCGCTCGGGGTTGGCTCGACAATCTCAAGCTCGGCATCGGATTGGCGGGCGGCGAGCCGTGCCAGTGTCTCGTGAGCGCGGTGGCGTTGTTCCGGGGTGATAGCCATGGCGCTCACCACGAAATCGCATCGACATAGGCGACCGAGGTCGGCTTGTTCGCCCACGTCACCGGCAAGACGGCCTTGAGGGATGCCGCGTTCGTCTGCCAAAGGCTTCTCGTCGGCGAGCCGAACGTTACCGGCGTCCCCGGCGTCGATATCGGGCCAACTGTGTCTTGCGTCTGCTCGACCATCCGCAAGCCGGTGATGGTGGCAAGGTCGCGGATGAAATCGTTTCTGGCATCGGTATAGGCGGCGATGAAACGGCGCTTGGCTTTGGATTTTCGAATGATGCGCCACGGCTGGTCGGGTGCCCATGCGCATTCGAAATTGCCGCCGACGAATGAGAAGTGCGCCACGAGGCCGAAAGGCATGGGAACGGCTCGGCGATAGTCAATTTCTGACAGGTTCATTGGGGTTTCTTTCGAACAAGCGAAAGGGTTCCCGGCCCGCATAGGCCGTGGCCGGGTTGCCTATGCAGCGAGTTTCTTGGGTTTATGCGGCGGTGCCCCGAAGCATGGCGAGAACGCGGTCTTTCTCGCTATCAGGGATGCGGTCGGCGTTGCCGAAGCTGACCGTCTTAAGCTCGCCGTTCCTGACCGCCGCTTGGACGCGACGAAAGGACATTCCGGTCTCCTCGGCGAACTGGTTTAGTGAAAGACCGGGGCCGCGTGGCCGGCGCTGTCGGTTCTTGTCATTCATTGTCGACTCCCTGTCGCGTTAGTAAGTGACAAGTTGAATTATGCCAAAAGTCCATCAATAAGCGCAACAGTTGACGGAATGGCATTGTAACAAAAACCAGTGTCATGTAATGCTTAACGATGCAAATCACTGACAATGCGGGGTCAATCAATGCAACTGGCAACAATTCTGAAATGGACCGGAAGAGCTTTCCCCACGGCTACAGCGGAAGAGAAAATATTGTGCAGCGACAATAGCTTGTCGCGCGGCCATCAACGGTACGCCCGAGCGCTCAAGACGACTGGCAACGGTCGGGAAAAAAAAGTGACCGGCGCAAGCGGAATTTGGCGCAATTTCGCATCCATCCGGCAGGATGACGAAACGCAAGTCATGGAGTTCGTTCGCCGTTGGGGAGACCCTTTCGGCGAACTGGCGCCGGGGAAACCCTCACATTCGGACGGATGGGACGTTATCGCGCTGCACCTCGGGCAGGTTGCCGGCTTTTGGAGCGATGCCGACGAGAACGGCGTGAGCCATTTTCATAATCGCGACGTCAGCCACCGAGTCACCATCATGCAGGACATTCGCCGGTCTCGCCCGTTCGCGGGGGATATCGGCATGGCGGTCGAGGTTTCCGACCAAGGCAAGATTTCCATCAACGCGGTCGCCCGCTCCCTCGCCGGCTTCATGCTCGCCTCGGCGCTCGCCCATCTCGATACGGGCCAGAACATGCGCCAGTGCGAGTTTTGCGCCGATTGGTTCGCAATCGGCCGCCGCGATAGCCGCTTTTGCTCGCCTTCATGTCGAGCCATGCACGCAACGAAAACGAAGGGACATTGAAATGGCAAGTGTTCGCAGACAAACGACGCCCACGGGCTCGGTCTTCTATCAGGCTGTTTGGAACATCACCGGCATAGACGGCAAGCGGAAGCGCTTCACCAAGAGCTTTGACAAGGAACGTGACGCCAAGGGGCACGCGGCCAAGATGGAGCTTGAGCAAGAGCGGCGCGGCATCAATGACGGCGGCAAAAAGACATTCGAGACATTCGCCAACGAAACGCTTGCGCATTGGCGGCTCAAGGGCGAACACGCGGAAACGACGCTTGACGGATACGGGTTTTCCCTCGCCCGCCTATGCCGCTACATCGGCCATCTACAGCTTTCCAAGATTACCGCAATCCACATTGACGAGGCATTCGCTAAGCTCAAGGCGGAAGGCGGCATTCGCTATTCCAAGAGCAAGAAAGACGGCGAGCAACGCAAGGCGGTGCCGTTGTCCGGGCGCACGCTGTTGCATACCCATCGCGCGGGGCAACTCGTCATGAAGCGGGCCGTCGCCGGCAAGCTCATTTCGGAAAACCCATTCACCCAACTTGCCGCGCCAAAAGTCGGCCGGAAGAAAATCAAGGTGATGACGGAAGCGGAAGCGCTCAAGGTCTACAAGCTCGCGGAGGTGGCAAGCGTCAAGCAACCCGGCCTCGACTTGATTGTGGCGCTGTTGCTCACATGCGGCATGCGCCGTTCGGAAGTCCTCGGCCTTGCGTTCGACGCCGTGGACCTTGATGCATGCACCATTTCGATATTTCGAACCGTCGTGCAGACCGCCAAAGGCGAGCCGGTGTTTCGCGACCATCGCACCAAATCGGAATCGTCCGAACGAGTTATTTCGTTCCCGGCCGAGCTTGCGCCGGCCATCCGGCGGCACAAGGCGTTTATCAGTCAACTAGCGCTTGAATGGGGCAAGGGCTATCAGCGTGAGCCGCTGTTGATGTTCCCCTATTTCGGCGGCACGGCTTTACCGCCGGGAATGCTGACAACGAGGTTGCGCCAGCTTCATCGACAAGCCGGAGTTTCGGGTGTTGCACCAACCCATGGTTTCCGCCACGGGATGGCCTCGCAGATGGTGGCGAGCGGCGACGACGTTCGCACGGTGGCCGACCGCCTCGGCCACGGCACGGTCGCTTTCACACTGTCCACCTATGTTCATTCTGTTGAAGGCAAGGACCGCAAGGCGGCGGAAAAATTGGGGCAACACTTCCTTTCCAAGGGCTGAAATTTTGCGCCCATTTTGCGCCCAAACGATTGAAAGACGGCTCAATGAGGCACATCGAATATATGTGACAAGCATGCAATAACACTGCTTAATCATAGGGATAGGCACTATTTCGCAGCGATAGAAAGCGCTTGTTATAGGCGAGCCCTCAACTTGAAAACCAGCGTACGGGAAACCGTACCGTGGGTTCGAATCCCACCCTGTCCGCCACTCTCTTTTCTGCCACCCACTAGTTGTCGAACCGACGAGATGGGACTAATTTACGCAGCGTAATGACGGTGCCAAGTCCTTTGGGGAGCGGGATCGACATGCGCGTTAAAGATGTAATGACGACGTCGGTCGTCAAGCTGTCCCCTGACAACAGCGTCAGGCAGGCAGCCCGGATCATGCTCGACAATCATGTAAGCGGCCTTCCCGTGGTCGACGGTGATGGAGCCCTGGTGGGCGTCATCAGCGAAGGCGATCTCATTCGCCGGAGCGAGCTTGGCGGCGGCATTCCGGTCGCCGACCCGAGCGGGGCCGCGGACGAGCGGGCGAGCGCCTATGTGCGCCGGTCCTCCTGGAGGGTCGGTGACGCCATGACGGCCAATCCCGTGACCATCGACGAGGACGCCTCCGTCGCGCGGGTCGCGGCGGTGATGCAGGAGCGCGGGATCAAGCGCATACCGGTTCTGCGGAACGGCCTTGTCGTCGGTATCGTCAGCCGCGCCGACCTGCTGCAGGCGATCTTGTCCGCAAAGCAGGACGAGACGGCGGCAGGCGATGAAGCCATCCGGCGCAGCATCCTGGTGCGCATCGGCGAAAACACCGGCCTTGAGGGCCTGGATATCAAGGTTGCCGTCACCGACGGCATCGTGCACCTCTGGGGCAATGTGGAGACTGCCGATTGCCGCAAGGCGGCGCGCATTCTGGCTGAGAACGTGCGTGGTGTCCGCGGCGTGGTCGAACACTACGCCGAGCCCTATCCGCAATAACATGTGCGTCGAGACCGCCGCGGCCTGAGTTCGCGGCGCTGCAAGCGTGTTCCTGCTGCTGTCGTTCAAACTTCAAGCGTTCCGCCGCCTGCCCGCCGCAGAAAAACAGCAACGACCGTAGCGAATTCTGCGATGGCTTGCGCGACGGCAAGCCGGAGGGAATTTCAGCATATGTCCTTTTGACCGGGAGGCTCAGATGGTTTCGCCTGAAACAGCATCGATGAAAGAGACGGCATCCGGAAAATCAGCAGCACCGTTGTCATCAGACGAACTCCGCCTGATGGACGCCTATTGGCGCGCTTCGAACTACCTGTCGGTCGGGCAGATCTATCTGCTCGACAATCCGCTTCTGCGCGAGCCGCTGAAGCGCGAGCACATCAAGCCGCGTCTGCTCGGCCATTGGGGCACATCGCCGGGCCTCAACATGCTCTATGTTCACCTCAACAGGGTGATCAAGCGCGACGACCTCGACATGATCTACATCATCGGCCCCGGCCATGGCGGGCCGTCTCTGGTGGCGCATGCCTACCTGGAGGGCACTTACACGGAGTTTTACCCGAACATCGCCGAAGACGCCGAAGGCATGCAGCGACTGTTCAAGCAGTTCAGCTTTCCTGGCGGCATCCCGAGCCATGTGGCGCCGGAAACGCCCGGCAGCATCCATGAAGGCGGCGAACTCGGCTATGCGCTCAGCCACGCCTATGGCGCCGCCTTCGACAATCCCAATCTGGTCGTTGCCTGCATCGTCGGCGATGGCGAGGCGGAGACCGGTCCGCTTGCGACCGGCTGGCAGAGCAACAAGTTCCTCAACCCTGCCCGCGATGGCTGCGTGCTGCCGATCCTGCATCTGAACGGCTACAAGATCGCCAATCCCTGCTTCCTCGCCCGCATCCCGCACGACGAACTGAAGAAGTTCTTCGAGGGCATGGGCTACAAACCCTATTTCGTCGAAGGACATGATCCGGCAAAGGTTCACCAGCAACTGGCGGACGTGCTCGATACGGCGATGGCCGAAATCCGGCAGATCTGGGACGATGCCCGCATCAGGGGCAATCTGAAGCGCCCGGCCTGGCCGATGATCATCTTCCGCACGCCCAAGGGCTGGACCTGCCCGCCGGAAATCGACGGCAAGAAATGCGAGGACTACTGGCGCTCGCACCAGGTGCCGATGGGCGAGATGGACAAGCCCGAGCACATCCGCGTGCTCGAACAATGGATGAAGAGCTACCGTCCGGAAGAGCTCTTCAGCGACGAGGGCCGGCTGAAGCCGGAGATTGCGGCGCTCGCGCCATCGGGACATCGCCGGATGAGCGACAACCCGCATGCAAACGGCGGCCTCCTCTTGCGCGACCTGAAGATGCCGGCATTCCGGGACTATGCCGTCGACGTTCCGAGCCCGGGAGCAACGACCGTGGAAGCGGCGCGCGTGATGGGCAAGTTCCTGCGCGACGTGATGAAGAACAACATGGATGCGAAGAACTTCCGTCTGTTCAGCCCGGACGAAAACAATTCCAACCGCTGGCAGGATGTGCTCGAGGTTACCGACCGCTGCTACATGGCCGAGATCTATCCGGAGGACGATCACCTCTCGCCCGACGGGCGGATCATGGAGGTCTTGAGCGAGCACCAGTGCCAGGGCTGGCTCGAAGGCTACCTGCTGACCGGCCGCCACGGCTTCTTCTCCTGCTACGAAGCCTTCATCCACATCATCGATTCCATGTTCAACCAGCACGCCAAATGGCTGAAGGTCTGCAACGAGATCCCCTGGCGCCGGCCGGTCGCATCGCTCAACTACTTCCTGAGTTCTCATGTCTGGCGTCAGGACCACAACGGGTTTAGCCATCAGGACCCGGGCTTCATCGACCACGTCGTCAACAAGAAGGCGGAGGTCGTCCGCGTCTACCTGCCGCCGGATGCCAACACGTTGCTGTCAGTCACCGATCATTGCCTGCGCAGCCGCAACTACATCAACGTCGTCGTCGCCGGCAAACAGCCGGGGCCGCAGTGGCTGACGATGGAGCAGGCCGTGCGCCATTGCAGCATGGGTGTGAGCATCTGGGATTGGGCGAGCAACGACGCCAACAGCGAGCCGGATGTGGTCATGGCCTGCTGCGGCGACATTCCGACCCTGGAAACGCTTGCTGCCGTCCAGCTGCTGCGCGAGCACCTGCCGGAGGTCAAGGTCCGGGTCGTCAACGTCGTCAACCTGATGAAGCTGCAGCCGGCGGAAGAACATCCGCACGGCCTTTCGGACCGCGACTTCGACGGCATCTTCACCAGGGACAAGCCGATCATCTTTGCCTTCCACGGCTACCCCTGGCTGATCCATCGCCTCACCTACCGCCGCACCAACCACGGCAACCTGCATGTGCGCGGCTACAAGGAAGAAGGCACGACGACGACACCGTTCGACATGGTGGTGCTGAACGAGCTCGATCGTTTCCATCTGGCCGGCGACGTCATCGACCGCCTGCCGCATCTCGGCGCGCGGGCGGCCTATTTCAAGCAGGCGATCCAGGCCAAGCTGATCGAGCACCGCGAATACATCGAGAAACATGGCGACGACATGCCCTCGATCAGCGGCTGGAAATGGGGCGTCAAGGGGGCGCAGCCTGCCAAGGCCGGGACATCGACCGAAGGGGATAACGTCTAGGCTTGCGCGTGGGCCGGGCTGACATCACCCTGCCCGGCTCGTCTGGGCTTGCGAGCCGCTCCGCAAGGAGCGTCTCGCGCATGTGACACGAACCTTCATCGTCATTGCGGCTGGCTGCCATGTCGGAATTGCTGTCGACAGATCCCGAACTGAACCGCATGCCGACCGAGCAGGATCTTGCCCGGTTGCAGTTCACGACGCTGCTCTACTATCTCCACTGCACCAACCCGGACAACGGCCTGGTTCGTGACAAGACGCAGGAAGACGCACCCGCAAGCATCGCCGCAGTCGGCATGGCGCTCGCGACGATCCCAGTGCTGGTCGAGCGCGGTATCGTCATCCGCAAGTTCGCCGCCAAGATCGCGCGTCGACGGCTGCAGTTCCTCTTTGAATGCCCGCAAGGGCCGGAACCCGACGCTTCCGGCTACAAGGGTTTCTTCTATCACTTCCTCGACATCGAGACCGGCCGGCGGGTGTGGGAGTGCGAGCTGTCGACGATCGATTCCGCCTTCCTCTTTGCCGGCGCATTGACGGTCGCCGCCTATTTCGACGGCGACAGCGCCGAGGAAGCCGAGGTTCGCCGGCTGGCCAACGCGCTCTATGAACGGGCCGACTGGAACTGGGCCTGCGACCACGGACTGACGCTGACCCATGGCTGGCGGCCGGAAAACGGCTTCATCCCCTACCGCTGGCGCGGTTACGACGAAGGGTTGCTGCTCTACATCCTCGGCCTCGGCTCGCCGACCCATCCACTGCCACCGGAAGCCTACACCGCCTACACCGCAAGCTACGACTGGCGGAACCTTTACGGGCGCGAACTGCTCTATTCGGGACCGCTCTTCACCCACCAGCTCTCGCACATGTGGATTGACTTCCGCGGCATCCGCGACGAGTTCATGCGCGAGCACAACAGCGACTATTTCCAGAACAGCCGCCATGCCACCTTCGTCCAGCAGGAATATGCCATCCGCAACCCGCTGAATTTCGTCGGTTACGGCGAACATTGCTGGGGCTTCACCGCAAGCGATGGTCCGGGCTGGACAAAGGGCATGGTGAACGGCGTCGAGCGGGAGTTCTTCGACTACATCGCCCGCGGCGCACCCTTTGGTCCGGATGACGGCACCGTGTCGCCCTGGGCGGTGGTCGCCTCACTGCCCTTCGCGCCGGAGATCGTCATTCCGACGGTCTGGAACTGCGCCCGCATGAACCTCGGCATGACCAAGCTCTACGGCTTCAAGCCCTCCTTCAACAGAAGCTTTCCGATGGAGGGAACCGAATCCGGCTGGTGGGTCAGCCCCTACCACTTCGGCATCGACCAGGGCCCCGTGGTGCTGATGATCGAGAACTACAGGACCGGCCTGCTCTGGAACATCATGCGCCGCTGCGAGCCGCTGGTGGTGGGCCTGAGGCGGGCGGGCTTTTCCGGCGGCTGGCTCTGACGGCCAAAGCAACAAAGGTAATCTGATGGACAGCCAGCCAGTGCCGATCAGAACAACCGCACTTCGCTTCGCACGGGCTGTCCGAATCTTCCTGACCTCCGAAGTTGGCGGCCGCGCCCGGTTGATGTTCTTCGGGCTCATGTTGCTGCTCTTCGGCCTGAACGGCCTCAACGTCGTCAACAACTATGTCGGCCGCAATTTCATGACGGCGATCGCCGAGCGCCAGATGAACGAATTCATCCGGCAAGCCGTCTTCTATGTCTGCGTCTTTGCCGTGCTGACCGTCGTCGGCGTCATTGCACGCTTCGTGGAGGAACGGCTGGCTTTGCTCTGGCGCGAATTCCTGACCCGCCGCGCCGTCGACATCTATCTGGAAGACGAGGCCTACTACCGGCTCGAGGTCTCAGGCACGCTGAGCCATCCGGACCAGCGGATTTCCGAGGACATCCAGGCCTTTACGGTCACCACGCTCTCCTACATCATCATGCTGTTCAGCAGCACGCTGACGGTGGTGACGTTCTCGGGCGTGCTCTGGTCCATCAGTCCGCTGCTGTTTGCCGTTGCCGTGCTCTATGCCGCCTGCGGCTCATACATGACGATCGTGCTGGGGCGCCCGCTGATCGGCCTGAACTATGAGCGGCTCGACAAGGAGGCAAGCTTCAGGTCGAGCCTCATGCATCTGCGCGAAAACGCCGAAGCGGTGATGGTGACCGGCGTCGAGGGGCAGCAGAAGACGCGGCTGCTGCATCGTCTCGATGACTTGGTCGGCAACATTCGCATCATCACTGCCGTCAACCGGAACCTCGCCTATTTCACCAGCGGCTACAACTGGATGATCCAGATCATCCCGGACTTGATCATCGCGCCGGCCTTCATGCGCGGTGAAATCGAATTCGGGGTCATCACCCAGTCCGGCGCGGCCTTTGCCATGCTTGGCGGCGCCTTCTCGCTGATCGTCCGGCAGTTCAACTCGATCTCGAACTTCGCTGCCGTCGTTTCGCGGCTCAGCGCCTTGCTCGAGGCGATCGAACGGAGCCGAAAACACAGCGTGTCCGGCGTCGAACTGGCCAAACGGGACGGAAATCTGGTCTTCGACCATGTCACGCTGGGACCGTCGGGCCACACGGTGCTTCGCGATCTGTCGCTGTCGATCCCAATGGGAACGCCGGTGCTGATCTCTGGTCCGCATGCCACTGCGGGTGCTGCGCTCTTCCGCGCAACTGCGGGGATTCCAACCGCCGGCGCCGGGCGGATCGAGCGGCCGGACGACCTGATGTTTCTGCCGCAGCGGCCCTATCTGCCGCCGGGTACGCTTCGGCAGTATCTGGTGCCATCAGAAAATCCTGACGGGTTCTCCGACCGCCAGGTGCTGGAAGTCTTGCGCAGCCTCGGTCTCGACGAGCTCGCCGACGGCGCCGACGGGCTGGAGCAGGAGCAGGATCGGGAGATGTCCCTGGGCGACCAGCAACTCCTGGCGGTCGCCAAGGTGCTTCTCTCCAGGCCGCGCTATGTCTTTCTCGACCGGATCGAGGCTACGCTTGGACGCGAGACCTTCCGCAACACGCTGAGGCTTCTCTGTGAGCGTTCCATCACATGCATCAACAACGGCGAGGAAGGCGATACGCGCGACCTCTACCGTGCCCTGCTGGATTGCCGGGAGGATGGTAGCTGGACGTGGACCGACGAGCGGACTTGACCCAGGCCGATGTCACCGAATGCGGCGCCCTTGTTAAGGGCGCCATCTGACGGACGCGCGCTCAGGGGGGCGGTACCCCAAATGATCGATTGGAACGATCGAACTTACCGCGGCGCAACGATGCCCTGGTAGTAGTCTCCGTCGCCGCCGACGACGCGTGGCGGGCCACCGGCGGTTTGTGAACAGGCGGCCAGCGTGGTGAGCGTGAGCAGCAATACGATCGTTCTCATGAAGTCGGTCCCCTTCTGGCCTGCGTTCCGGCTATGTCCTTGAGACTTGAGAGAATCTGCGGCGGAGCCGGTTAGAAAACAAGTACTAAAATGGTGGTATAACAAAATGTATGATCGTTGAAGATGCAATCTGCATCGACCGCCGCCCGCCATGGGGCGACAATCCGGACACGGTCAACAATGGATGAATGGGCCGCTAGATCGGATGCTGCCGGTTCGTCTGTTCGCGCTCTCTCCAGTATTGCAGCCGAAGTCGCGGCGCCATGATCCAGGCGATGAACGGCGTGATCAGGAAACAGCTGACGACCACGACCGGGATCGCATATTTGGCGTTGGCCGTGAGGGCCGGCACCGAAAGAACGATGAGGATCCCGATGGCGAACAGGATGGCGTTGACCATCAGGCCGACCATGATCGCGAGTTGCAGGCGGACGGACATTTCGACCTCCCGAAGCTTCGGGGCGTACTGCCCCTTAAGCGCTCATTTGCGCGACCGATTGTAGCAGACCGCTCCCTTTCGCGAAATGGTGGAGTCGCGCGGCGTCTTCGCCCCTGTCGCGGGCGCAAATCTGCTCTATGCTCTTAGGCGAGCGATTGAAGACGCATGCGCCGGCCCGGCAAGGCACGGCAAACGCGGTCGATCCCCGCTCGCCCAAAGGAGATCGCATGACGAGCCCATACGAAACGCTCGGTGTCAGCCGCGACGCGACGCAAAAGGACATCCAGAGCGCCTATCGCAAGCTTGCCAAGAAGCTGCACCCGGATCTCAACCCGGGAGACAAGGGCGCGGAGGACCGCTTCAAGGCGGTTTCAGCGGCCTATGCCGTGCTTGGCGACGAGGACAAACGCGGAAAATACGATCGCGGAGAGATCGACGAAACCGGAGCGGAAACGCCGCCCCGGCACTATTACCGCGATTATGCCCAATCCGGCGATACGGGGGCACGCTACGAAAGTGCGCATGGCTTTTCGGATTTTGCCGAAGCCGACGATATCTTCTCGAGCTTCTTTTCGCGGCGTGCGGGCGGACAGCAGCCGCGACAGCGCGGTCGCGATACCCATTTCTCGATGGAGATCGCATTTCTCGACGCGGCGAACGGCACCAAGACCCAGATCACCCTGCCCGGCGGCGGACCGGCGCTCGACCTGACCATTCCGCCCGGCACGCGCGACGGCCAGACGCTGAGGCTGCGCGGCAAGGGCGAGCCGGGTCGCGACGGCGCACCGGCCGGCGACGCACTGATCGACATTCGCGTCCGCCCGCATCCGCTCTTTGCCACCGATGGTGACGACGTGCGCTACGAGGTGCCGATATCGCTGAGCGAGGCGGTGCTCGGCGGCAAGATCCGCGTTCCGACGATCGATGGTGCCGTCAACGTGTCGATTAATCCGCACACCAACAGCGGCAAGACGCTGCGGCTGAAGGGCAAGGGACTGCACAAGCCGGGCGGCGGCCATGGCGATGCCTATGTCAGCCTGAAGATCGTGCTGCCGCAGGCCCCGGACCCGGCGCTTTCCGCCTTCGTCGAAGGCTGGGCAGCCGGCAAGACGGAAGATCCGCGCAAGGGCATGGGAGGATGACCTATGAACGACCGTGAATTCTGCGAACATCTGGATATCGAGGTCAAGGTTTTGCGCATCTGGGTCGAGCAGCGCTGGCTGATGCCCCAGGAGGCCGATGCCGGCTGGCTGTTCGAGGATGCCGACCTTGCGCGCGCGCGGCTGATCCAGGATCTGACGGGCCCCATGGGCGTCAATGACGACGGCGTCGACGTGGCCATGCGGCTGCTCGACCAGGTCCACAGCCTGCGTGGCCGCCTGACCGTGTTGATGAACGCCATTCGCTCCCAGGAGCCGTCGGTTCAAAAGCTCATCCTGTCGCGCGCCGAAGAGGACTAGGCGACGGCCGGCTCGTTCAGCAGCCCGATCGTTTCGGCGACAAACAGGGTATCGACGAACTCCGTCAGATCGACGATCCGATCGTCGCGGAACGTGAACTTGTCGATGATTTCGGTTCGCTCGCGGGTCTGCGACGGGATGAAGCGAACAAAGCCGGCGCGGTGGACGACGACGGTATCACCATCGGCATAGCAGCCGACCATCTCCATCTCGCTCAGGTCCCAATTGTTGACGAGCGTCGCGAAACTGTCGCGCACCGTTTCCGGTGTGTTGACGGCAAGCGCCATCGTGCCGAGCCTGCCGCTTCCGACGATGCGGAAGCTGAAGTCCGGATCGAGTTGCGCCATCATCGTGTCGAGGTCGTTGACATTGCGGGCGAGATAAAGGGCCCGCACCCTGAATTCCAGCATGCTTCGCTCGGTCATCACAACCTCCCCGTTTCTATTAGAACGAGTGTGTTTTAACTTTAGCGATCGCGCAAGTATTAGTGATGTGCCGGCTCGCTCCGCACGGGTCGCGGCGACCATCGTTAGAGTTTTCCTAAAATGCAACCACCAGTTTTTACCCGCCTTCAGGTGAAACTGAGCGACAAGAGTGGATTGCTAATGGGAACGCAGGAAAGACGTGACTCAGATCGTCACAGTATCCGCAACGACGGCGGCCTATGCGGCGGAAGCGCTGAAGCCGTCCGCACGCGTGCGTGGCGACGGTCCGACCGACGAAGCGATCACGTTGCTCTCGGCGCGTCGCACCGAAGAGCCCAAGCTGACGCCGGTCTCGATCCCCAAGACCAAAGGCGCCCTGCCCCTCTCTTTCATGCTGGCCACGGCCGACGGCCGTCTGCCGGAGCGCTCGGAAGCTGAGGCCCTGCGCCGCTATCTCGAATTCATGCGCGACGACGACGGTGGTTCCGAGAAGCAGGAAAACGAAGGCCGGCAGGATGAACCCGCCGGCCAGGAGGATGAGAGCGACGCCGCTTGAGCGGCATCGCGATTTCTCGGATCAATGATGCTTCTGGCCGCCGGCTGCCTCGCCGCCCTTGGCCGAGCCGACCGGGAATGTCGCATCGACCTTGCCGGCCTTTTCGAAGACGAGCGTGACGGGGACCGTTTCGCCTTCCTTGAAGGGCGTCTTCACGTCCATGAACATCAGGTGCAGGCCGCCGGCCTTGAGCTCGACCGTTTCGCCGGCCGGCAATGCCACGCCGTCGTCCAGCTTGCGCATCCGCATCACGTCGTTTTCCATCTTCATCTCATGGATCTCGACCCGTGCGGCCGCGGGGCTCTCGACAGCAACGAGCCGGTCTTCACCTGCCCCACCGTTCTTGATCGTCAGGAAACCGCCACCGACCTTGGCGCCGGGCAGCATCGCCTTCACCGAGCCGCCGGTGATATCGAGATCGCCGAGCTTGGCCGAGCCGCCGGCTGCAGCCATATGCCCGCCATGGCCGGCATGCGGATCGGCGGCATCGGCCATCGTTACCGTGACGGTCGGCGCCGGGCTTTTCATGTCATGCGCATTTTGGCCCTCGGCCGCCACCTGGTCCCAGACGACCTTGCCTTCGGTGCCGCAAAGCTGCGTGGTCGGGAAGGCAAGCACCGTCTCCTTGTCGAAGCCCGAGACTTTGCCGCGCACGACGAAGGTGTCGTAATATTCGTCGGGAAGATTGCCGCCCTTCCAGCGGATCTCCAGCGGGCCGGATGTGACCTTCTTGCCGTGATTGTCGTAGGTCTTCTGGTAGTCGCCCTTGATGATCTCGATCTCCCAGCCGGGCTTCGGCTGCGGCTGGGCGAAGACGAAGCCTTCCGGCAGCTTGATCTGCACTTCCGTCGTCGGCTTGCCGTCGCAGCCATGGGGAACCTGCAGCACCGCCTTGAAGGTGCTCTCCACCGGCGCCGTGTCCTTCTCGAAGGTGGCGTGGGCGTGGGCGATGCCGCTTGCGGCAAGGGTAAGGCCGAGCGAAAGCGAAGCGATCCTGGTCTTTGTCATGTCGTAATCTCCTGACCACGCGCCGGGCTTTGCCCGATGTCCGGTGGTCCAAACCGCTTGAACGCGGCAAATTGTATTGGGATGCGAGAGGAGAATTACGAGCGCGCTGGAGGCCCGCGCGAAGGCGGCAGCAGCCGCAGATGCTGATGGGGTGCCGCGTTTACAGCGGCGATCGGAGAAACCTGCCACGCGCCCGTTTCGGCGCGAAGGCTCTCGGTTGGCGGAGCCGGCAGCAGAATGGAGCCCGAAAGGCGGCAGGCCTCGCAGATCGGGGCCATAGCCTGGCCCTTGCCGCTTTCATGGTCGACGCCATCCATGCCGAAGCAGATTTCGCCGATCGTTCCGTCAGGCAGCTGATAGGCGGAAATTTCAGCCGGGCTCAGTGTCTTGGCGCTGAGCGGCTTGTGGGCGAAGGTCAGGAAAACGAGCGCAAAGACGGCGATCAGCCGCACTGCTATCCCGAATTTTCCGTCGCGCCCTGTCATGGTTATCCCCGGTATCTGTCTTGGGTTATCCTCAACCGGAGAAGAATGCAAAGGCAGAATTGCCGCACCCGGCTCGGCTGCGTCTTTTGGTCGTGCGACAAAAATGTGTTTCAGCGCGACACCGCCCCCTTGCCAACATCCCGCCTTCGCCGTTATCTGGAGACGATCTTGTTGGGAGAAGCCGGCTCAAACCGGTGCCGAAGGAGCAACCGCCCCGGAAACTCTCAGGCCAAAGGACCAGCAAGGTGCCGGTAGGACTCTGGAGAGAAGCGTTTTCACGCTCGCCGAAGGGATAACAATCTCAGGCAAAGGGACAGAGGGGGCTCGAATCGACGGCGATTGACGCCGGAAGTGTGAGCCGGCGCGGGAGCGCCAGACCTGGAGGCCGGATTTGGAAAACAATCCTCATTTGAAACAGACGCCGCTGCATGCGCTGCACCTTTCCCTTGGCGCGCGCATGGTGCCCTTTGCCGGTTACGACATGCCGGTGCAGTACCCCGATGGCGTGATGAAGGAGCACCAGCACACCCGTGTTGCCGCCGGCCTTTTCGATGTCTCGCACATGGGCCAAGTGATCGTCCGGCCGAAGTCCGGCAAGGTCGAGGACGCAGCGCTTGCGCTTGAAAAGCTGGTGCCGGTGGACGTTCTCGGCCTTGGCGAGGGTCGGCAGCGCTATGCGATCTTCACCAATGCCGAAGGCGGCATCCTCGACGACCTGATGATCGCCAATCGTGGTGATCACCTGTTCCTCGTCGTCAACGCCGCCTGCAAGGATCAGGATTTCGAGCATCTGAAAAAGGGACTTGCCGACACCTGCGAGGTCGCCATGCTCGATGACCGCGCGCTGATCGCGCTGCAGGGGCCGCATGCCGAAGCCGTGCTCGGCGAACTCTGGGCCGATGTTTCGGGCATGCGCTTCATGGATGTCGCCGAGGCCGACCTGCACGATGTCACCTGCATCATTTCGCGCTCGGGCTATACCGGCGAGGACGGTTTCGAGATTTCCATTCCCGCAGCCTCCGCCGTCGATGTGACACAACGGCTGCTGGAACATCCCGATGTCAAGCCGATCGGTCTTGGCGCGCGCGATTCGCTGCGTCTGGAGGCGGGCCTTTGTCTCTATGGCAACGACATCGACACCACGACCACGCCGGTCGAGGGCGCCATCGAATGGGCGATGCAGAAGGCGCGCCGCGCCGGCGGTGCCCGTGAAGGCGGCTTCCCCGGTGCCGACCGCATCCTCGCCCAGCTCGCCGACGGCGCCTCGCGCCGCCGTGTCGGTCTGAAGCCCGAGGGACGCGCGCCGGTTCGCGGCGGCGCCAATCTCTTTGCCGATGCCGAGGGCAAGACCCCGGTCGGTCAGGTGACCTCGGGTGGTTTCGGCCCCTCCGTCGATGGCCCTGTGGCCATGGGCTATGTCGAATCCGGCCACACGAACGTCGGCACCACCCTATTTGCGGAAGTGCGCGGCAAGTACCTGCCCCTGGCGGTCGCTGCCCTTCCCTTCGTCAAACAAACCTACAAACGCTGATCAGGAGAGAGCGATAATGTTGAAGTTCACCGACGAACACGAGTGGCTGAAGGTCGAAGCTGGCGTTGCAACGGTCGGCATCACCGAGCACGCAGCCGGCCAGCTTGGCGACCTGGTCTTCGTGGAATTGCCGGAAACCGGCTCCACTTTCGCCAAGGGCGACACGGCGGCAACGGTCGAGTCCGTCAAGGCGGCGTCCGACGTCTATTGTCCACTTGACGGCGAAATCGTCGAAGTCAACCAGGCGATCGTCGACGACCCGTCGCTGGTCAACAGCGACCCGCAGGGCGCCGCCTGGTTCTTCAAGCTCAAGCTCGCCGATCCGAACGCAGCCGACGCCCTTCTCGACGAAGCGGCCTACAAGGAGCTCGTCGCCTGATGAGCATGCCCAAGGATTTCACCTTTACGGACTACAAGCCGTATGACTTTGCCAACCGGCGTCATATCGGCCCGTCTCCGGCCGAAATGGACGAGATGCTGAAGGTCGTCGGTTACCCGACGCTCGATGCGCTGATCGACGACACCGTGCCGCCGTCGATCCGGCAGAAGACGCCGCTTGCCTGGGGCGCGCCGATGACCGAGCGCGAGGCGCTCGACAAGATGCGCGAAACGGCCAACCGCAACCAGAAGCTCGTGTCGCTGATCGGCCAGGGCTACTACGGCACGATCACGCCGCCGGTTATCCAGCGCAACATCCTGGAAAACCCGGCCTGGTACACGGCCTACACGCCTTACCAGCCGGAAATCAGCCAGGGCCGCCTCGAGGCGCTGCTCAACTACCAGACCATGGTCTGCGACCTGACCGGCCTCGACGTTGCCAACGCGTCGCTTCTCGATGAAGCGACGGCAGCCGCTGAAGCGATGGCCATGGCCGAGCGCGTCTCGAAGTCGAAGGCCAAGTCCTTCTTCGTCGACGAAAACTGCCACCCGCAGACGATCGCGCTTCTGAAGACCCGCGCCGAGCCGCTCGGCTGGCAGATCGTCATCGGCAATCCCTTCACCGATCTCGATCCGGTCGACGTCTTCGGAGCGATCTTCCAGTATCCGGGCACCTACGGCCAGGTGAACGATTTCACCGGTCTGATCGCGCGTCTGCACCAGACCGGTGCGATCGCGACGGTTGCCGCCGATCCGCTAGCGCTGGCGCTTTTGAAGTCGCCTGGCGAAATGGGCGCCGATATCGCCATCGGCTGCACCCAGCGCTTCGGCGTTCCGGTCGGCTATGGTGGTCCGCATGCGGCCTATATGGCCGTCAAGGACGCGCACAAGCGTTCGATGCCCGGCCGTCTGGTCGGCGTTTCGGTCGATGCCCGCGGCAACCGCGCCTATCGCCTGTCGCTGCAGACCCGCGAACAGCACATCCGCCGCGAAAAGGCGACGTCGAACATCTGCACCGCGCAGGTTCTACTCGCCGTCATGGCCTCGATGTACGCCGTCTTCCATGGCCCGAAGGGCATCAAGGCGATCGCCCAGAGCGTTCACCAGAAGACCGTTCGTCTCGCCATGGGCCTCGAAAAGCTCGGCTACACCGTTGAGCCGGATGTCTTCTTCGACACGATCACCGTCGAAGTCGGCAAGCTGCAGGGCATCATCCTCAAGACCGCGGTCGCCGAGGAAGTGAACCTGCGCAAGATCGGCGAAACCAAGATCGGCATCAGCCTCGACGAGCGCTCGCGCCCCGTGACGCTCGAAGCCGTCTGGCGCGCCTTCGGTGGCGACTTCAAGGTGGAAGAGTTCGAGCCGGGTTACCGTCTGCCGGAGGCGCTGCTGCGCACCAGCGAGTACCTGACGCACCCGATCTTCCACATGAACCGTGCCGAAAGCGAGATGACGCGCTACATCCGCCGGCTGTCCGACCGCGACCTCGCGCTCGACCGGGCGATGATCCCGCTCGGCTCCTGCACGATGAAGCTGAATGCGACGGCGGAAATGCTGCCGATCACCTGGCCGGAATTTGCGGAGATCCATCCGTTCGTGCCGAAGGATCAGGCGGCTGGTTACCAGCACATGATCGAGGACCTGTCGGAAAAGCTCTGCGCGGTCACCGGCTATGATGCGATCTCGATGCAGCCGAACTCCGGTGCTCAAGGTGAATATGCCGGTCTCCTGACGATCCGTGCCTATCACCTCGCTCAGGGCAACGCCCATCGCGACGTCTGCCTGATCCCGACCTCGGCACACGGCACCAATCCTGCCTCGGCCCAGATGGCCGGCATGAAGGTGGTCGTCATCAAGGTGAGCGACAACGGCGACATCGACATGGATGATTTCCGTGCGAAAGCCGAGCAGTACGCCGAAAACCTCTCGTGCTGCATGATCACCTACCCCTCGACGCACGGCGTGTTCGAGGAGAACGTGCGCGAAGTCTGTGACATCGTGCACAAGCACGGCGGCCAGGTGTATCTCGACGGCGCCAACATGAACGCCATGGTCGGTCTTGCCCGCCCGGGCGACATCGGTTCCGACGTCAGCCACCTCAACCTGCACAAGACCTTCTGCATTCCGCACGGCGGCGGCGGCCCGGGCATGGGCCCGATCGGCGTCAAGGCGCATCTGGCACCCTACCTGCCTGGCCACCCGGCAACGGACGGCAATAACGGTGCGGTTTCGGCAGCGCCCTTCGGCTCGGCCTCGATCCTGCCGATCTCCTGGAGCTACTGCCTGATGATGGGCGGCGAAGGCCTGACGCAGGCGACCAAGGTGGCGATCCTCAACGCGAACTACATCGCTGCTCGCCTGAAGGGCGCCTACGAGGTGCTCTACAAGTCGTCCAAGGGCCGTGTCGCGCATGAGTGCATCATCGACACCCGGCCGCTGGTCGAAAGCGCCGGCGTCACCGTCGACGACATTGCCAAGCGCCTGATCGACTGCGGTTTCCATGCCCCGACCATGAGCTGGCCGGTCGCCGGCACGCTGATGATCGAGCCGACGGAATCGGAAACCAAGGCTGAAATCGACCGCTTCTGCGAGGCGATGTTGGCGATCCGCGAGGAAGCCCGTGCGATCGAAGACGGCCGCATGGACAAGACCAACAACCCGCTGAAGAACGCTCCGCACACGGTCGAAGACCTGGTGGGCGAATGGGATCGTCCCTATTCGCGCGAGCAGGCCTGCTACCCGCCGGGCGCCTTCCGGGTCGACAAGTACTGGTCGCCGGTCAATCGCGTCGACAATGTCTTCGGTGACCGCAACCTCGTCTGCACCTGCCCGCCGCTGGAAAGCTACGCGGAAGCCGCAGAGTAACGACATCGACCGGCGGAGCAGCAATGTTCCGCCGGTTATCTTTCCGGCGCGCCTGCGCCCGGATGGATGCGCTGCATCTGCGCTCCGACCGAATCCCCAGAGATCGTGACGTGTCACACCCGTAGCGTGCGGGCCGCATTTATCGGCGCGCACTCATGCCCGGTGGCAGGATCGTGCTTTCGACCCAGAAGCGGATGAAGGCCTCGGCAAAGCGGCGATACTCGATGACCGAGGAGGGTTTTGCCGCATAGGCATTGGCGCCGGCACCGTAGCACTGAAGCACGTCGGCCGGATTGATCGAGGACGTCAGCACGATGATCGGGATCAGCGCAGTGGCGCGGCTCTTGCGCACACGCCTTAGAAGCTCGATGCCGTCGCTGCCGGGCAGCTTGATATCCATCAGCATGTAGTCGAAATGCCCGCTGGCGAGCTGCCCTAGGGCCTCGTCCGCATCGGTCGCCAGAACGAGTTCGATCGATTTATCGACCTGGGCAAAGGCGCGCATCACGAAACGCGCATCGTGCGCGTCGTCTTCCACCAAGAGCAATCGCTTTGGCGTCGAGGTCACCTTGTTCCGCCCTACTTCGCCTTCCTCAGCCACCTCGGAAGCAACACGATGAAACGTGCGCCTTCTCGGAAGCTCGTGTCAAGGCAGATCGAACCGCCATGGCTTTCGGCGATGCGTTTGGCGAGCGACAGGCCGATTCCGGTGCCGCCATAGACCGTCTCATCCTTGTGCAGCCGCTGGAACACTTCGAAGATTCGGGTCGCAAACCGCGGATCGATGCCGATGCCGTTGTCCTCCACCACCAGTTCCACCGTCTGGTGCAAGTTGTTGCCGTGAATGCGGATGAGCGGGCGGCGGTCGGCGTGCCGGTACTTGATCGCATTGCCGACGAGGTTCTGGACCAGCCGACGCAGCAATTCGGGATCCCCCTCCAGTTCCGGCAGCGGG
This sequence comes from Ensifer sp. NPDC090286, assembly GCF_044769565.1. NCBI lineage: Bacteria > Pseudomonadati > Pseudomonadota > Alphaproteobacteria > Hyphomicrobiales > Rhizobiaceae > Ensifer > Ensifer sp. NPDC090286. The sequence goes on from NZ_JBIVYF010000001.1 coordinate 724,814, forward strand.
CCAACCTCGAAGGTAGCGTTGGCGTCGCTGGCGTCACCGGCAAGGATAGCCAGCGTCTCCGAGACGACGTCGCTCAGCTTCACCTCGGTCCAGTCGGTGATGCGATGCGCGATCTGCGCATAGTCGAGCAGGCTGTCGACCACGCGGTTCATGCGCCGGACGCTGTCGCGCAAGTGCCGGGCATTTTCGGCAAGCTCGGTCTGGTTCCCGGCTTTTAGGTCGTCTTCGATCATCTCGGAGAACATCGAGATGTGCCGAAGCGGTGCCTTGAGGTCGTGGGAAACGGTGGCGGTGAACTGATCGAGCGCTTCGTTCTTGTGCTCCAGTTCCTGTCGTTGCCGCTCGAGCGCCAGCTCGGCGCGCTTCAGGTCCGTGACATCGACACGCGCGACGACCGTGTTGCCGTCCTTGGCCTTGATGTTCTCCACGCGCAGCCAGCGGTCGTCGGCATAACGGTGGATCTTTGGCTTTCCGTCCGGATAGCGGAAATCGCGCAGTCGCGAGGCGATCCACTCGTCGCCTTCGCGCGTGCCCGGCAAGGCGTCCGGGTAATGACCGCCCTGACGCGCCAAGAGCAGGATTTCCTCGGCGGTGATGCCGGGCTTGAGTGCCTGACCGGCAGGCCCGCAGATCGCCTGATAGGCCCGGTTATAGACGACCAGCCGTTCCTCCCGGTCGAAGATGGCAAAGCCCTCGGGCATCGCTTCGAGCGCCGCATTCAGCATCTCGGAAGCCTTCTGCCGTTCGCTCACCGCTTCGGTCAGGTCCGAAATGTCTCTGATGATGCCGATGAGCGCCAGTTCTTCGCCAGCGTCGTTGATCAGCGGCGTCGTGCGCAGATGCCCCGAAAACGTCGAGCCGTCACGCCGGACATAAAGATAGTTCGAGGATCGGGGCGCGGTTTCGTCCACGCGCGCCGCCCGGTTCTGCAGGCGCTTGGCGTACTCCGCGTCGGTCGCGTAGATCAGGCGTACGGACTTGTCGATGAACTCCGCAGCCGGATAGCCGAACTGGCGGAGTGCTGCATTGTTCGCGGAACGGATGATCCGCTCGGCGTCGATGATAATCACGGGATCGGGAAACGTTTCGTAGAGCGCCTTGAAGACGAGATCTTCGTTCAACGCCGCCATGTCCCTCTCCCTATTCCATAGATGTGTATCTCAGCAGAAAAAAGGCCCGGCGAAAACCGGGCCGACCTATCCAATTGTAGGAATGGTAAAACTTAGCTGGCGCGCACGACGGCGTCGCCCTGCGCGGCAAGTGCCGCCAGATCGGCCGGCTTCAACTCGACCGATTCACCGCACCCGCAGGCGGATGTCTGGTTGGGATTGTGGAAGGTGAAGCCGGAGCGCAGCGTCGTCACTTCGAAATCCATCTGCGTGCCGAGCAGATAGAGCACGGCTTCCGGCGCAATCCAGACCTTGGCGCCCTGATGCTCGATCAGATCGTCCTTGGGATTGGGTTCGGTCACGAGATCAACGGCATATTCCATGCCGGCGCAGCCACCCTTCTTGATGCCGACGCGAATGCCCTTGGCATCGGCGCCGGAATTCTCGACGATCGCGCGCACGCGGCCAGCAGCAGCGTCGGTCAGGCTCATCACGGCAAAGCCCATGGGCTCATTCTCCTTGTCGTCACCGGGGTAAAGGCCCGGCGCCTTACAGAATCAAATGTAGTATCCGTGCCTTAACGGATCAATATGGCAGGGCTCAGTACCAGCCGACGGCGACCTGTGCTTCCTCGGACATGCGGTCGGGCGTCCACGGCGGATCGAAGGTCATCTTGACCTCGACACCCGAGACACCCTCGACGGCGCCGACGGCATTCTCGACCCAGCCCGGCATCTCGCCCGCCACCGGGCAACCGGGTGCGGTCAGCGTCATGTCGATCTTGACCATGCGGTCGTCTTCGATGTCGATCTTGTAGATCAGGCCCAGTTCGAAGATGTCGGCCGGGATTTCCGGGTCGTAGACGGTCTTCAGCGCGGCAATGATATCGTCGCTGAGGCGTGCAATTTCTTCGGCCGGAATCGCCGAATGGACGATGCCTTCACGAACGTCGATCTTTTCTTCCGTAGCATCAAGGCTCATGTCAGGCCTCCTGAACTTTCTCTTCTGGTTCAAAGATTTATGAGAAGTCTTTGAACCTTCTATATATTATTCCTCAAGCGAAAAACTTGCGAGCGTGTTCCAGTGCCTCGACCAGAGCATCGACTTCGGCCCGGGTATTATAAAGGCCGAAGGATGCACGGCATGTGGAGGTGACGCCAAAGCGTTTCAAGAGCGGCTGGGCGCAATGCGTGCCGGCGCGAACGGCGACGCCTGCGCGGTCGATCACCATCGACACATCGTGCGAATGGATGCCGGCAAGCTCGAAGGCAAAGATGCTGCCCTTGTCGGGCGTATTGCCGAAGACCCTGAGCGAGTTGACCGCCGACAGGCGCTCGCGCGCGTAGGCCGTCAGGTCCGCCTCGTGCGCCTGTATGGCTGCCCGGCCGAGCTTTTCCATATAGTCGAGTGCGTAGCCAAGGCCGATTGCCTGCACGATCGGCGGCGTGCCGGCTTCGAAGCGATGCGGTGGATCGTTGTAGGTGACGGTGTCTTCCGTGACCACTTCGATCATCTCGCCACCGCCGAGGAACGGCCGCATTTCCTTCAGGCGATCGGTCTTGCCGTAGAGCACGCCGATGCCCGACGGACCGTAGAGCTTGTGGCCGGTCATCACGTACCAGTCGCAGTCGATGTCCTGGACATCGACCGGCATGTGTACGGCGCCCTGGCTGCCATCGACGAGCACCGGAATGCCGCGCTCACGGGCGATGCGGCAGATTTCCTTGACCGGGACGACGGTTCCGAGCGCATTCGACATATGGGTGATGGCGATGAGCTTGGTCTTGTCGGTCAGGCACTTTACGAAATCTTCGACATGAAGCGCGCCGTCGTCATCCACCGGGATCCAGACGAGCTTGGCGCCCTGGCGCTCGCGGATGAAGTGCCACGGAACGATGTTGGAGTGGTGCTCCATGATGGAGAGCACGATCTCGTCGCCCTCGCCAAGGACAGGCATGCCGTAGCCATAGGCGACCGTGTTGATCGCCTCGGTCGAGGACTTGGTGAAGATGACGTTGTCGACGGATGGGGCGTTGAGGAAACGGCGCACCTTTTCGCGCGCCGCCTCATAGGCTTCCGTCGCGGCATTCGACAGGAAATGCAGGCCGCGATGGACGTTGGCGTATTCGTTGGAATAGGCATGGGAGATCGCATCGATCACGACCTGCGGCTTCTGTGCCGATGCGCCGTTGTCGAGATAGACAAGCGGCTTGCCGTAGACGGTTTTCGACAGGATCGGGAAATCCTTGCGGATCGCTTCGACGTCGTAGGCAGGCACCGGTACAGTGTGTTCCATGTCTCTTAATCCAATTGCCCTGGAGCGCCGCGCGTCCGTTAAGGCGCGCTAAGCGCGCTGCAACATGTTGAGCCGCTGCATAATTTACCCTCAAATCGCTGCCGATTTAAGGAATTACGCAAGGAGCCCGTCAGGCGTGCTTGTCGAGCCAGGTCGAGATGACGTCTTCCAGTGCCTCGACCAGCGCTTCGTGGTCTTCAAGCTCTTCGACGATCTCGGCAACGAAGGCATTGACGAGCATGGCCCGCGCCTTGTTTTCCGGAACGCCGCGCGCCATCAGGTAGAAGAGCTGCGTGTGGTCGATATCGGCAACCGTCGCGCCGTGGCCGCACTGCACGTCGTCGGCGAAGATCTCCAGTTCCGGCTTGGCCGACAGGTCGGCGTCGTCGGAGAGGAGCAGCGTGTTGCACGACATCTTCGCGTCGGTCTTCTGCGCGTCCTTGGCGACCAGGATCTTGCCCTGGAAAACGCCCTTGGCGCGGTCGAAGACGACGTTGCGGATGATTTCCGAAGACGTCGTGTGCGGCACGTTGTGGCCGAGCGTGAAGGTCACGTCCGTATGCGTCTCGCCGCCGAGCAGATTGATGCCGCGCAAGGTCAGGTCAGCACCCTCGCCGCTCGTCTTGCCGTGGATCTCCTGGCGCACCAGCTTGCCGCCGGCGTTGATCACGAAGAGATGCAGCTTGGCGTTCTTGCCGAGGTCGAAGCGGATCTGGCCGAGATGCGTATCAGCGGCACCCTGCTGCTGCAGGATGATCCAGATGACATCGGCACCTTCGGCGAGCGTCACGTCGCTGACCGACGAGACGAAGCTTTCTGCGTCCTTGGTCGACAGGTGCCGTTCGATCACGGTTGCCTTGGCGCCAGCGCCAAAGGTGACCGGGAAGCGCGTGTGCGCCTGGCCGAGGCTCTGCACCAGCTGGATTTCCAGCGGATTTTCCAGCGAGGCTTCAGCAGCGACGTCGATCTCGAGACCGCCGCGCACGAGGCCACCATTGATGCGACCGATCGCATCGTCAAAGCCGAGCACGGCAAGGCCGGCCGCGGCCGAGCCGTCGAGCAGGCTGTCGACGTAGGAACGCACGGTCACGCCCTCGGGCAGGTTGCCCTTGAGGTCAGCCTGGCCGTTGCGCACGGAAAGTACCGTCGAGCCTGGAACCAGCGCGTCGACGCGATCGGCAAACGCCGTCGGGTCGGCAGCGGGAACGGCGCGCAGCAGCGTGCGAAGGTCCGTGTAGTGCCAGGATTCGACGCGGCGGGTCGGAAGACCAGCCGTTCGCAGTTCGTGTACCAAGTTGTCGCGAACCGAAAGCACCGAGCCGTCGCCCGGCAGGTCACCGATCTGGGCGGTGTAGGCTTCGACGAGCGCCGTCTCGGCCGCCGTCATCTTGATTGCCTGTTGCATATTCATTCGAACGCTCCTTCAACAGGCGTCAAGCCGCGGCCTCGATGATTTCCGCGTAGCCGTTGGCTTCGAGTTCGTGCGCCAGCGTCTTGTCGCCAGACTTGATGACCTGGCCCTTGTAGAGGACGTGCACCGTGTCCGGCACGATGTAGTCGAGCAGGCGCTGGTAGTGGGTGATGACGACGACGGCGCGGTCCGGCGAACGCAGCGCGTTGACGCCGTCAGCAACGATCTTCAGCGCGTCGATGTCGAGACCGGAATCGGTTTCGTCGAGGACGCACAGCTTCGGCTCAAGCAGCGACATCTGCAGGATTTCGGCGCGCTTCTTTTCACCGCCAGAGAAACCGACGTTGAGCGGACGGCGCAGCATTTCCGGAGCGATCTTCAGCTCGGCAGCCGCTTCCTTGACGCGGCGCATGAATTCCGGCGTCGTCAGTTCGTCTTCGCCGCGATACTTGCGCTGCTCGTTCATCGCCACCTTCAGGAACTGCATGGTGGCAACGCCCGGGATCTCGACCGGATACTGGAAGGCCAGGAAGATGCCCTTGGCGGCGCGCTCGGCGGCGTCGAGCTCGAGAATGCTCTCGCCGTTATAGAGGATGTCGCCTTCGGTGACTTCGTAGTCTTCGCGGCCCGACAGGATGTAGGACAGCGTCGACTTGCCGGAGCCGTTCGGGCCCATGATGGCGGCGACTTCGCCGGCCTTCACGGTCAGGTTCAGGCCACGGATGATCTCGGTGCCGTCTTCGGCGATGCGGGCGTGCAGGTTCTTGATTTCAAGCATTTCTATCGTCCTCTTGGGAAACGAACGTTCGTTCGCGCGCAAGCTCTTGGTGCGCGCCATTCAATTTTCAGTTCAGGGCCTTAGCCCACCGAGCCTTCGAGCGAGATGCCGATCAGCTTCTGCGCTTCGACGGCAAATTCCATCGGCAGTTCCTGGATGACTTCCTTGACGAAGCCGTTGACGATCAATGCGATCGCCGCTTCGGTCGGGATGCCGCGCTGCAGGCAGTAGAACAGCTGGTCCTCGGAAATCTTCGACGTGGTGGCTTCGTGCTCGAACTGCGCCGTCGAGTTCTTCGCCTCGATGTAAGGCACGGTGTGAGCGCCGCACTTGTCGCCGATCAGGAGCGAATCGCACTGGGTGAAGTTGCGGGCGTTCTCGGCCTTGCGGTGGGCCGAAACCTGGCCGCGATAGGTGTTTTCCGAAACGCCGGCAGCAATACCCTTCGAGACGATGCGGCTCGACGTGTTCTTGCCGAGATGGATCATCTTGGTGCCACTGTCGATCTGCTGGTGACCGTTCGAAACGGCGATCGAGTAGAACTCGCCGCGCGAACCGTCGCCACGCAGGATGCAGGACGGATACTTCCAGGTGATCGCCGAGCCGGTTTCGACCTGCGTCCAGGAGATCTTGGAGTTCTTGCCACGGCAATCGCCACGCTTGGTGACGAAGTTGTAGATGCCGCCCTTGCCTTCCTTGTCGCCCGGATACCAGTTCTGCACCGTCGAGTACTTGATCTCGGCGTCATCGAGCGCAACGAGTTCGACAACGGCTGCGTGAAGCTGGTTCTCGTCGCGCTGAGGCGCCGTGCAACCTTCGAGATAGGACACGTAGGCGCCCTCTTCGCAGATGATCAGCGTGCGCTCGAACTGGCCGGTGTTCTTCTCGTTGATGCGGAAGTAGGTCGACAGTTCCATCGGGCAACGAACACCCTTCGGCACGAAGACGAAGGAGCCGTCGGTGAAGACAGCCGAGTTCAGCGTCGCGTAATAGTTGTCGGTCGTCGGAACGACCGAGCCGAGATACTTCTTCACGAGGTCGGGATGCTCGCGGATCGCCTCGGAGATCGACATGAAGATCACGCCGGCCTTCTTCAGCTCTTCCTTGAAGGTGGTGACGACCGAGACGCTGTCGAAAACGGCGTCGACGGCGATCTTGGACTTCTGCACGCCGGCGAGGATTTCCTGTTCCTTGAGCGGAATGCCGAGCTTCTCGTAGACCTTGAGGATTTCCGGGTCGACCTCGTCGAGCGACTTCGGACCCGTTACGCCCTTGGGAGCGGCGTAATAGTAGATCTCGTTGAAGTCGATCTTCGGATAGTTGACGCGCGCCCAGGTGGGCTCTTCGAGCGTCAGCCAGCGGCGATAGGCCTCAAGGCGCCACTCGAGCATCCATTCCGGCTCGCTCTTTTTTTCCGAGATGAAACGGATGATGTCTTCGGAAAGGCCCTTGGGGGCCTTTTCGACTTCGATGGTCGTCTCGAAACCGTACTTGTACTGGTCCACGTCGATCTGACGGACCTGATCAATGGTCTCCTGCACGGCAGGCATGTCGTTCTCCAATCTTGCCGGATCCAAGGTCCGGCAGCTTGTCAACACGATGCGAACTTGGCGCACCGCTTATGTAATGGCTAAAAGGCGCTTTTCACCCTGTTTGCCAAGCGGAAAATTGCTTTTCCGCAATTTCGTCCGGTCGTTCCGCTCAGGCCGCTTGCCCGGGCATCCGTCGTCTTGCTGCTACCTTTGCAAAGACCGCGGCGCAACGGTCGATATCAGCCTGTGTCGTGCCCTCGCCGATCGAGATCCGAAGTGCCCCCTGGCGCGGATCGTAACCCATCGCCATCAGCACGTGGCTCTGCCCGACCTTGCCCGAGGAGCAGGCCGAACCCGCCGACAACGCCACGCCTTCGAGATCGAAGGCGATCTGTCCGGTCTCGGCCTTGAGGCCAGGAAGCGTGAAGAAGGTCGTGTTGCCAACGCGCGAAACGTCGCGGCCGTGAATGACGACGTCCGCCGCGGCCGCAAGCATGTCGGCTTCGAGCTTGTCGCGCAGCGCGCCGACATGGCTCATGCGCTGGCCGACACCTTCGCCTGCCTTCCTGGCGGCTGCGGCAAAGCCAGCAATCGAGACCGTATTTTCCGTGCCCGAGCGGTGTCCCTTCTCCTGCCCGCCGCCGCGGATCAGCGGCGCGGGCATCATGACCTCGCCGCGCGCCACCAGCGCGCCGGCACCTTTCGGGCCACCGATCTTGTGCGAGGAGACGATCAGGAAGTCGGCGCCGAGGTCTTCGATAGAAAGCGGCAGTCTGCCGGCGGCCTGTACCGCGTCGACGACGAGAATGCCGCCATGAGGGCGGACGATCTCGGCGATCTCGGCGACCGGCTGGATGATGCCCGTCTCGTTGTTGACCAGCATGACGGCAACCATCGGCAAGCCGAGCTGGCGGTCATGCGCGGTCAGCAGGTCACGCAGCGCCGGGAGATCGACGACGCCATCCGATGTCACCGGGATTTCGCTGAGCGCTTCACGTGGGAAGCGCCCGCCTTCGCGCACCGCCGGATGTTCGATCGACGAGGCATAGAGCCGGCCGATCTTCAGCGGCATACGGCCCATGCGAAAATCGGGCGTCAGCACCAGGTTGGCCGCTTCTGTGGCGCCGCTGGTAAAGATGACACTGCCGGGCTTGGCGCCGCAGAGCAACGCCACGTCGCGACGGGCATTTTCGACGAGCGTGCGCAACGCGCGGCCCTCGCCGTGAACGGAAGAAGGGTTGCCGAGAAGGTCGAGCGCCGACAGGCAAGCCTCGCGCGCTTCCGGTAGAAGCGGCGCCGTGGCGTTCCAGTCCATATAAATGCGCGAACTCGACATGATTTCCTTCGCTAGATCAACAGGTCACACGCCCGCAACCTCTGGCGATGCATTTTCCTTGAATTTTCCGCGCCGCTTGCCTTATGAGACGAAGCACAAGGCGGAATGCCCGCACAGAAGTTTTGAACGGTTCTAAACTAGGTTTTAGAAAAGCTGACTGCTTTCGTCAAGACTCATCGCGATCTGAACCCAAGATTCGAACCAGGAACACTCCCGGAGAGCCAATGCCCGAAATCATCTTCAACGGACCCGCCGGCCGCCTCGAAGGCCGTTATCAGCCTTCGAAGCAGAAGAGCGCGCCGATCGCCATCATCCTGCACCCGCACCCGCAGTTCGGTGGCACGATGAACAACCAGATCGTCTACCAGCTCTTCTACATGTTCCAGAAGCGCGGCTTCACGACGCTCCGGTTTAATTTCCGCGGCATCGGCCGCAGCCAGGGCGAATTCGACCACGGCGCCGGCGAGCTCTCCGACGCAGCCTCGGCGCTCGACTGGGTGCAGAGCCTGCATCCGGATTCGAAGAGCTGCTGGGTCGCCGGCTACTCCTTCGGCGCCTGGATCGGCATGCAGCTCCTGATGCGCCGTCCCGAGATCGAGGGCTTCATGGCCGTCGCGCCGCAGCCGAACATCTATGACTTCTCGTTCCTGGCACCCTGCCCGTCCTCTGGCCTGATCATCAACGGCGATTCCGACAAGGTCGCGCCGGAAAAGGACGTCAACGGTCTCGTCGAAAAGCTGAAGGCCCAGAAGGGCATTCTCATCACCCACAAGACCGTGCCAGGCGCCAACCACTTCTTCAATGGCCAGGTCGAGGGCCTGATGGGCGAATGCGAGGACTACCTCGACCGTCGCCTCAACGGCGAACTGACGCCGGAGCCGGCCGCCAAGCGCATCCGCTAAAGACCGGACCAAAGTACAGAAACGCCGCGTATCCCTTCGGGTGCGCGGCTTTTTTTATGGACAATTGCGCCCTGTGGTCGTGCGCCTGAGGGCCGCGATACGGCTCACCCGACAGGGTGAGTTTCAGCGCCGTGCGATCGGCGTATAGTGCAAGTCTAGGCTGTTTGGGCGGGGCAGAGCCGAACAGTGTTCACAGGAGGGGAGCCATGTCGCAGGTGTCGAATGGGTCGGCGTCTTCGCCGAGGTGGCTATCCTTGCCCGCCACTCCACAGCTTCCGGCCGGCGGTCAAGAGGGTGTTGTCGAGGTCGCGGATGCCAAGATCTGGTATGCGGTCTACGGTTCGGGCGCTCCCGTCATTCTGCTCCATGGGGGGCTCGGCAACTCCGACTATTGGGGGCTTCAGGTCGCCGAGCTTGCCAAGAGCTATGAGGTCATCGTGATGGACAGCCGCGGCCACGGACGCAGCTCCCGGGGTAGCGGGAGCATGAGCTATGATCTGATGGCAGGCGATGTCATGGCACTGATGGCGCACCTGACCTTGTCGAAGGCGTCCATTGTCGGCTGGAGTGACGGCGCGATTATCGGGCTCCTGCTGGCGATTCGACATCCGGACCTCATAGCCGGTGTCTTTTCCTTCGGGGCGAACAGCAATCCGTCCGGAACACACGATCTGTCCAAGAGCGCAGTCTTCAACGCCTATATCGCGCGGACGGGCGAAGAGTACGCCCTGCTGTCGCCGACGCCAGGGGGATTTACGACCTTCTTCCGCGAGATGAACGCGATGTGGACGTCGCAGCCGAACATCACCGCCATCGATCTTCAGAAAATCCAGGCCCCTGTCTGGGTGGTGGACGGGGACCATGAGGAAGCCATCAAACGCGACGACACGCTGTTCATCGCCGACAACATTCCGGGTGCCGGCCTGTTGATTCAGCCTGAGGTCAGCCATTTTTCGCTACTGCAGAACCCGCACCAGTTCACCGAAGACATCCTCCGGTTTCTCCAAGAGAAATGCATCGCCTAGACGCCAGTCGCCTACGATCGCCCGATCCAGTGCGGAACGCTCGGATTGACGACCGTGGTCGGTGCTTCGGCGCATTCGACGCGGTTGCGACCGTTGGCTTTCGCCGTGTAAAGCGCCTCGTCGGCGCGCTGTATCACGGGCTCCAGCGCCTCGCCGGTACCGACGGCCGTGACGCCGAAGCTTGCCGTCACTCGTGCGGCTTCCGGAAGACCGCCGATCTGCTGGGACATGATCGCTGCACGCATGCCATGGGCGACGACGCGCGCTTCCGACAGATCCGTGCAGGGCAGATACACCGCGAACTCTTCACCGCCGAGACGGCCGGCAACGGCGCGGTTCGGCATGACGTCCATCAGCACCCGGGCGAACCGGCGAATGACTTCGTCGCCCGTGAGGTGGCCGTAGGTGTCGTTGACCAGCTTGAAGCGATCGAGGTCGGCAAGGATGAGTGTGCCGGGCGTCTGGGTGGTGCGGGCGTGCAGCAGCGGCATGACCCGCTCGATGAAGCCGCGGCGATTGTAGAGGCCGGAGAGCAGGTCGACTTCCGAGCGCGCCTGCGCGTCGTCGACGATCTCCTTGACCATGACGCCGAGCATGGCAAGACCGGCACCGACAATGAGGATCGCACCGAACGCCTGCGAGATGAGCGCGAAGGGGCTGGAAACGTAGTCCTGGGCCGTCGCGCCCGAGCCGGCGACGACCGCAGCATAAATCTTCACGAAGTAATAGGCGGCTGAGAGTGCCAGCAGGCCGAACAGCAACCAGTCAAAGGAGGTGCGGCGGCCGGAACGCAGGACGACCGATGCCGTCCAGGCCTGGATCACGACAAAAGGCGCCTGATACGGGATGGCATGCTGCCAGGTGCCTCTGGGCAGGTCGTAGATCGCCAGGTCCAGGCAAACGCCGGCAACGAAGAAGGCGCCGAGCAACGGCAGGCGCACCGGCACCTGATAAAAAAGACCGAGGCCAAACCGCAGGAGACAGAAGCCGCCGAGCACGCAGGCAAAGGCGCTGATGGCAAAGAGCCGCGGGGTCGAGGAAAAAGGAACGATGGCTTCGCAGACGGCTGCAAGCGAGGCGACGGCAAATCCGGCGGCGCACCAGAGCGCTGCACGCCGCTGCCGGCTCTTTGCGGCAATGATGAGAAATGCGGCTGTGAAGATCTGCGCGATGATGAAATTCACGGCCAGCAGAGAAATCGCACCACCCATCGAAGAACCCGAAACCCTCGTGCGGCACCAAGCCGCTCCTCGCCACCTCCTGTGGCAGCGGCTGAGATCCTAATTCGCTGTTGCGAAAATTTGATTAATCCGTCCGGGTGACGAACTCATGGCGAAACGCGAGATCAACTTTAAGTTTTTGCCGCGCGCCGGCCGCCGCTGACTGGCTGCCGCACGCCCGTCGTTCCCGGATAGGTGAGCGGCAAACCGCGCAAGGAGCGGACGGCGAGATACGCCCAGGCCTCGGCCTCCATCGAATCGCCGTTGAAGCCCACAGCTTCCGCCGCAAGCACCGTCGCGGCCTCTTCGTCGGCAAGTAAAGCGAAGTCGCGCATGATCACCGGATTGAGCCGCCCGCCGCCGCAAACGACATAGGTGGCCGGCCGCTGCGGCAGGTGCCCGGCCGACTTGATGATCGCTGCCGCCGTGACATGGGCTAGCGTGCGGGCACCGTCGGCGAGGCCAGCGTCGCTTCCAGCCGGCGGTGCAAAATCGTTCCGGTCCAGCGAGCGGCGCATGGCCGCGGTGAAGAAGGCATGGGAGAGATAGCGCTCAGCAAGCGCCGGCAGCACCGTTCCCTCGCTGGCGATCATGCCGCCCTGGTCGAAGGGAATGCCCGCATGCGCCTCGACCCACTGGTCGATCAGCGTGTTGCCGGGCCCGCTGTCATAGGCGATGAGCGTCTCGCCTTCGCCGATGAAGGTCAGGTTGGAAATGCCCCCGATGTTGACGAAGACAACCGGGCCTGCAAGGCCGGCCGCACCACGCGCCAGTGCCGCGTGGTAGGCGGGGATCAGTGGCGCGCCCTGCCCGCCATGTTCCATGTCGTTGGCGCGCATGTCGTAGACGACATCGATGCCCGTTTCTCCGGCAAGCAGCACACCGTCGCCGATCTGAACCGTCAGGGCCTCGTTGGGGCGGTGCAGCACGGTCTGCCCGTGAAAGCCGAGCACGTCGATATCCGCCGCAGACAGGCTGTTCTGCTTGAGGAAGGTCTTGACCGCTTCTGCGTGTCGCAGCGTCAGGTCGCGCTCAAGCGCATCGAGGGCGCCCGGCCTTTGGTCGCGTTGCGTGATCGCCTTCGCGTCGACCAGTCCCTGTTTCAGGCGATCCCGAAAACGCGCATCGTAGGGAAAGCCGGCGGATGGGCCGCGCTCGACGACGGTCTCCCCATCCGTTCGAAGCAGGGCGACGTCGATGCCGTCCATGCTTGTGCCACTCATCAGGCCGATCGCGGTTCTTGTCTGTGTCATGCGGGTCAATATTTCCAGAATCACTTTTGAAGTGATTATGCGCAAAAACAGTGCTAAACGCCCGTTCGTTCAAAAACTCCCCCGCAAGAGAGACAGATCATGTCCGGTTTCAAGTCCGATTTCCTTCACACCCTCAGCGAGCGTGGCTTCATCCACCAGATCTCCGACGAGACTGGCCTGGACGAACTGTTCCGCAAGGAAACCGTGACGGCCTATATCGGCTTCGACCCGACCGCACCGAGCCTGCACGCCGGCGGTCTGATCCAGATCATGATGCTGCACTGGATGCAGGCGACCGGCCATCAGCCGATCTCGTTGATGGGCGGCGGCACCGGCATGGTCGGCGACCCGTCCTTCAAGGACGAGGCGCGCCAGCTGATGACGCCGGCGACGATCGACGCCAACATCGCCAGCATCAAGACGGTGTTTTCCAATTACCTCAACTACGGCGAGGGCCCGAAGGACGCGTTGATGATCAACAACGCCGACTGGCTGCTTGGCATCAACTACCTCGAATTCCTGCGCGATGTCGGCCGTCACTTCTCGGTCAACCGCATGCTGTCCTTCGACAGCGTAAAGACGCGGCTTGATCGCGAGCAGTCGCTGTCGTTCCTCGAATTCAACTACATGATCCTGCAGGCCTACGACTTCGTCGAGCTGCATAAGCGCACCGGCTGCCGCCTGCAGATGGGCGGCTCGGACCAGTGGGGCAACATCATCAACGGCATCGACCTCGGCCACCGTATGGGCACCGAGCAGCTTTACGCGCTGACCTCGCCTCTGCTGACGACCTCGTCTGGTGCGAAGATGGGCAAGTCGGTCAACGGCGCCATCTGGCTGAACCCGGACATGCTGTCGGCCTATGATTTCTGGCAGTACTGGCGTAACACCGAGGATGCCGACGTCACCCGCTTCCTGAAGCTCTATACGACGCTTCCGATGGCCGAAATCGACCGCCTCTCCAAGCTTGGTGGCTCGGAAATCAACGAGGTCAAGAAGATCCTCGCAACCGAGATCACCGCCATGCTGCACGGCCGTCCGGCCGCCGAGCAGGCCGCCGAGACCGCCCGCAAGACCTTCGAGGAAGGCGCGCTTGCGGACAACCTCCCCTCGGTCGAAATCCCGACCGCCGAGCTTGAAGCCGGCCTCGGCCTTTTGAGCCTGATCGTACGCGCCGGCCTTGCCGCTTCCAACGGCGAAGCCCGTCGTCACGTCCAGGGCGGCGCTATCAGGATCAACGACGAAGCCGTCAGCGATGAGCGCCGTGTGATCGGCACCGGTGACGTGACCGCTGACAATGTCGTCAAGCTTTCGCTCGGCAAGAAGAAGCACATTCTCGTGCGGCCGGCCTGACGCCGGGGATACGCACAACGAGACAAAGGCCGGCCCTCGCGCCGGCCTTTTTCATTGGAACTCGAAGATGCTGCGGAAGACACCCGGTGCGATGATCGACAGGGGGTTGATCGTCAGCTTCGGCTGGTTGAACGGGCCGTTGAGCTTGAAAGTGATGCCGAGCAGGCCACGGTCACGACCATTGCCGAGCAACACGCCGATCAATGGCAGTTCGCCGAAGATGCGGTTGAGCCCATAGGCCGGCATGAAGGTGCCGGTCATGTCCATGATGCCGTTGTTGTCGCGCACCGTTCCCTGGAAGGTCGCGCCGACATCGGTCCCGCGCAGTACGCCGCCATCGACGCGGATCGCGCCGCGGTCGAGCGCCAGTTGCGCGAAGCCGCGTTCGAAGCGGGCCGAGCTCACGTCGATGTCGCGCCGCACGGCCTGGTTCAGGCTTCGGCCGTCGGCACCGGTTGGCGTCGATACCATCGATTGCAGGCGCTGCTCGCCGACAAGCTGGAACTTGCGGATATCGACGCTGCCGCGCCACGAACGGCCGCCGCGATCGCGTAGCTTGAGATTGAGCAGGCCGCCGCGCATGTTCTGGTAGATGTCGGCAAACCGGGCCAGCGCGCCGGCATCGCCCGTGGTCAGTTCCAGCGTGTTGTCGGCGCCGGCCTTGGCGAGCCGGGCAACCAGCGCCTGGCCGCTGCTCGTGACAGCCGAGAGGTTGACGTCCTCGATCTGGCGTCCGCGTTCGCCGTAGACGAGATTGACGTTCGACAGCGATTCACCGTTGAAGCCGGTGACACGGCCAAGCTGGGCCTTGACGGTTATGTCGTCGCCACCACCCTGGTTCTGGTCGCTTCCGGTCTTCAATTGCGCCAGGATCGGCCTGATATCGGCTGCAGCTCCAGAAAGCGACGCCGTGTAGCCGCCCCTGTTGCGGTCGACGGAGACCTTGAAGTCGTCACCCTGCGCCAAGCGGACATTGTCGAGATCCGCAGAGAGAAGACCGCCATCGTCGATCTGCAGTTTGCCGCGCGCACCGAAGCCGTCGCCGGCAAGCGCGAAATTGCTGATCGTTGCGATCTTGCCGTCCATCGAGGACGTGAACTGCGCCTCGGCCGGGATCCCGACGCCCTTGCTCCAGCCGATCCAGGGAAGTGAGAGCTGGGCTTTCGTGAGGTCGATCTCTGCCGTCTGCCGGCTCGCCTCGTCGATTGCAACGTCAATCGTGATCGGCCCGGAAACGATCCGAGAAAGGCCCGGTATCAGTTTCTGCCAGACACCCTGCTCCAGCGAGCCCGAAATCTCGCGCGAGCGCTTGACGGTCGAACCGGAATCGACCGGTTCCGTCAGCGCGACCTTGACCTTAGCGCCTTCGATGCGGGCATCCGCATCGAGGACCGCCTGCTGATTGTCGACCCGGAATGTGCCGACGAGATCCTCCACGGCGCGCCCGAACATGGCCTTCTGGACGGTGACCTTATCGAGCTGCATCTGTACCTGGTAGAGCGGCTTCGGCGGCTTCTGATCCGAGATGAGGCCGAAACGGGCACCGACGACAGCCGTTAAGGGGCCGCTGAAATCTTCCGGCAGCAGGGGGGTCTTTTGCAGCGCCTGGATCGGCTTGTAGCTGACGAGTTCGGCGATCGCATCGGCGTTGCCGCCGACCTCGATCTTCATCTCGGCCATCAGCGGTTTCGTATAGACGTCGGGAAGGATGAAGTCGCCGCCGTTGAGCGCGACCGAGCGTCCCGACGGGAAGAAGGCGGTCCCCTTCTCGATCTCCGCCGTCATGCGCTGGCCGCTCAGCTTGAACTTGCCTGAGGTGTCGCGCAGCGGCGGTATCTCGCCGGTAATGTTGATGCGCGTGTCGTCGATGTCGAAATTGATATTGAGCTCCTGCTCGTCGAGCTTGAGCTCGCCTTCGTTGTTGGCGATCCGGCCCTCGGCGACCGACACTTCGATACGGGCATTGGTGACCGTGCCGCCGAAGAGGTTGGCGATCGCCCAGCGGCGCGCGCCCTTGGCGAGCCACCACGGCCACAATTGCTTGACGGCGGTCGCCTCCATGCGATCGCTGACAGAAGCGAAGCTGATCTGTGGCGAGGTCTTGCCGAAGGCGACGGAAAGCGAGCCGAACATCGAACCGAGCGGGGTCGACACGGCAAGCTGGTCGAAGATCAGTTGGCGCTTGTCCGACACGAAGCGGCCATTTGCCTTGGCATCGAATATCAGCGGCGCGTCGGCGACGTCTTCCGGGGCGGAGCTTGCATTCTTGAGCAGGAGGTCAATGGCAAACCCGGTATCCGTTGCGCCGGCAATCTTGTCGAGGTCGATGATCGCCCCAGTGAACGGAAAGGTCGAACGGCCGATCTTGACCGACGACGGCAGGATTTCGACGGACGAGCGCTCGAAGTCATAGGCGACGTCCATTTGCGAGGCATTGAGGGTCGAGATGAGGTTGCCTGCGTGGAACTCGCCCTTGGACGTGCGCACCGTGACGCGCAGATCCGGTTTCGCACCGCCGGCGGCCCGCGTCGCGTTCAGCGACAGCCCGGCCGACGCGACGACGCCGAAGGGCGGCTCCGAACCAACCTTGCCATGGTAGAAGAAGGGCGCGAGCGGCAGATTGGTGATCGACGCCTCGAAGCCGGTCATGTGTCCCTTGTCGCCAAGGGCGTCGGCGCTGAGATCGACCTCCACCCCATCGACGGTGACGCTGCCCTTGACGCTCATCGACCCGCCGGAATCGCGGTTGAACTCGAGCGCCTTGGCGACGACGGGCACGATGCGATCGCGGGAGCCGATGACGGAGAAACTGAAATCCGAGAGCGTGACCTTCTGGCTGCCGCGGCCAGCCGCCATCTGCGACATGCGATCGACGTGCGAGAAGATTGCTTCGAGCGCATCGCCGACGTCGGCAATGCGGATCCTGGTCAGATCGAGCGGCTCGCCGCGCGGCAGCAACCCGGTATCGAAGTCGCCGCCTTCCGCCTCAAGATTGGAGACGGCGATGCGGCCGGTCATCAGCGCCAGCGGGTCGAGCGCGATCGAGATCGCACGCAGCTTGGCAACCGGCTGGCCGGAGGAGGCTTCGCTGAGCGACACTTCGCGGGCCCTGAGCGCAATCGCGCCGCCTGCGGTCATGCGCACGACGGTGCTGCCGACCTCGGCGCGATAGCTGTCGCCGAGTGCTGCATTGAGTGCGGTGCGGGCGCGCGCATTGAGCGTGCTGTCCATCATCCCGCTTTCGATGACGACGATGAGGATTGCCGCGATGGAAAGCGCGAGCAGCGATATCAGCAGTGCGATCTTGGCGCAGACGCGCGCGGCTCTGTTCTTGCGCGGCGCGTGCACGATCATGGGTTCGTGCGCCTGCGCTGAAGGCAACGCATGCAACGCGACGATGTCTTTCTTGCGAAAGCCGACTTTTTCGCCGCGGATCTCACTCATCAGCGCGGACGTCCTCCGTTCGATACGAGCTTCGTCGCCACCCTTCGTCTCTCACGTACGGGGCGACCACTTCTCGCTTCTGTAGACCACATGTCATCGTGCCGAGTCACCAAGGGACGCGGGACCATGCTGTGGACAGCGACCACCTGCGATGGAATTCGCGCGCGCAGGCGACTGCAACGTTTCGTAGCGGCCCATGCCGTCCGAAACCTGTCGAATCTAGCACAAATGCGCTGGACGGCGGTCGACGATTTTCGCTATGCCCAAGAGCATCGCGTGCCCTTTGGCGCGCAAATGTCGCTCGACTACCTTGAGCACTGCACGTTTTGCCCGCTGGTCGGCAAAGACCAATGAAAACATGCAGTAGTGCGCGATTGTCTGCAAAACTTGGCGGAAGGAAGGTTTAATCATGGCAAGACCCGCTCCCGGAGATGTCGCTCCCGACTTCACCCTGCCGCGTGACGGCGGCGGTACGGTTTCGCTCTCGGCCCTGCGCGGCCGTCCGGTCGTTCTGTTCTTCTATCCGAAGGACGACACGCAGGCCTGCACGCTCGAGGCGATCTCGTTTTCGCAACTGGCCGACGAATTCGCCGCAGCCGGCATCGCTCTGATCGGGCTTTCGCCCGATTCGGTGAAGAAGCACGACCGGTTCGCCAAGAAGCACAACCTGACGGTGCCGCTTGCCGCCGACGAGGAGAAGGCAGTGGTCGAAACCTATGGCGTCTGGGTCGAGAAGACGATGTACGGGCGCAAATATATGGGCGTCGAGCGCAGCACCTTCCTGATCGGCGCCGACGGTGTCGTCGTCAAGGTCTGGGAGAAGGTGAAGGTGGACGGCCACGCCCGCGAGGTCCTCGACGCCGCAAAGGCGATCTGAGGGCGCCGATGAGCGAGTTGCCCATATTTCACAGCCTGCGGGGCGGCGCCGTCGAAGCGATCCGCGCCGCGGACCTCGAGATCAAGACGGCGCTTGCGCAGGAAGCGGCGCGTCGCTGGCAGCGCCGCACGCTGTCGCTGCGCTCGCCGCTCGACCGGCCGGTGCCGGTACGCCCGGGCCGGCCCGACAAACCGGTGCTGACGCCACCGACCCAGGTCAAGCGACGGTCTCTCGGTTCGCTCAAGGGCCGAATCGCTCTCCTCCACTCGATCGCCCATATCGAGTTGAACGCCGTCGATCTCGCCCTCGATATCGTCGCCCGCTTTGCGACCGAGCCGGTGCCCAATTCCTTCTTCGACGGCTGGATGCGCGTCGCCTTCGAAGAGGCGAAGCACTTCCGCATGGTCCGCCAGAGGCTGAACGACCTCGGCGCAGACTATGGCGACCTGCCCGCGCATGACGGCCTCTGGCAGGCGGCGCACGACACGCGCAACGACCTGACGGCGCGGCTTGCCGTGGTGCCGCTCATTCTCGAAGCGCGCGGTCTCGATGTGACGCCGGCGCTGCAGGCCAAGATGCGCGAAACCGGCGACTTCGAGAGCGCTGCCGTGCTCGACGTCATCTACGAGGACGAGAAGGGACATGTCGCCGTTGGCGCCAAATGGTTCCGTTTTCTCTGCGCCCGCGAGAAGAAGGACCCGGCGGCGACCTTCCAGGCGCTGGTGCGCGCCAATTTCCGCGGTCCCCTGAAAGCGCCGTTCAACGATATCGCCCGCGCCGAGGCCGGCCTGACGCCGTCCTTCTACCGCTCGATGACCGCTTCGACCAATCGATAGCGGCCATCACCTTCCCGCAATCTTGCTTACCGATTGTTAACCCTAACAAAGTGTAATGATCCCCAGGTGATGCGAGGCAACGCGCACATGGCGGGAGAGAACGGGTGTCTGGACATCAGGCAAATCGTACCTTTGGAAAACGCAAGCAGAATCACGTCCTGATCCTGGCCAGCGGCGACAAGGTCCGGCACATGACCGTGCGTCCGTGGATGGCGGCGATCGCCGTCTCCTTTGCCGGCGTCTGCAGCATCGGCTATCTCGCGGCCACCTCCTACCTGGTTTTGCGCGACGACCTGATCGGCGGCACGATTGCCCGCCAGGCGCGCATGCAGCACGAATACGAAGACCGGATCACGGCGCTACGCGCGCAGGTGGATCGGGTCACCAGCCGTCAGCTGCTTGACCAGCAGGTGGTGGAGGAAAAGGTCGAGAAGCTGCTGCGCCAGCAGATGGCGCTGACCTCGCGTAACGGGAAGCTCGGCGCCCTGGTCGAAAGAGCCGAAAATTCCGGTGTGACGACCGCAACCGACGCGCCCGCAGCCGTCGAGCCGCTTGCCTATGACAAGCGCGCCGACGCGAGCGGCAGCGGTGGTGTGAAGGCAATCGAGAAGCTGATGGGGCTGAGCGTTGCGCCGGTCGGTGCATCGGCCGTCCCTGCCCTCGCCTATGCGGCACCCGATGCCGGCGAATCAAGTTCCGACCGGGCTGACCGGATTTTTTCGAAAGTTACGCTCTCGCTGAAGGATGTCGAGCGCGAGCAGATGGCGCGGGTCCAGCAGCTGACGGACGGCGCGGCGAAGACGTCGGGTGCGATTCGCTCGATCGTCGGGCGCACCGGTGTCGACCTGCCCGCCGACGATGTCGCCGAGTTGATTCCGGCCAACGACATATCCGGCTCCGCCGAGACAGCGATCGGCGGTCCCTTCGTCGAGCCCGTGAACGATGACGATTTCGGCCGTTCGCTTGCAGCACTCGATACCGCGCTCCTGGAACTCGACCGCACGCGCGCCGAGGTTCGCAAGCTGCCCTTCGGCAATCCCTCGCCGGCCAGCGACATCACCAGCGATTTCGGCAACAGGCTTGATCCGTTTCTCGGGCGCCTCGCGCTGCATGCCGGCATCGACTTTCGCGCAACGGTCGGCACCCGCATCCGCTCGGCAGCGCCTGGAACGGTGACCAATGCGGGGCTGACCGGCGGCTATGGAAACATGGTCGAAATCGACCACGGCAATGGTGTGGCGACGCGCTACGCGCATCTTTCGACAGTGCTGGTAAAGGCCGGCGATCAGGTGAAGGCTGGCGAAGTCATTGCCAAGTCCGGCAACACCGGGCGCTCCACCGGGCCGCACCTCCACTATGAAATCCGGCTGAACGGCGAGGCCGTCGATCCCATGCGGTTTCTGGATGCGAGCACCAAGCTTGCGAGCTATATGAACTGACGCTGCCGCGCGGTTCTGCTTGACAAGAAATGCGACAGATTCGCCACTATTTACCTTTTACTGCTTCAACGTGCTGGATTTCTTGACTTTCAGCGGCGTTCAGCTTAAGAGCGCGGCCACGTGCTTGTGCGTTTTCCATCGATCGATCAGTGTTCTATTGAACCGGAACGGAAACAGATTTCCCTTTGACCAATTTTGCTGACCTTGGCCTGAGCCAAAAAGTTCTCTCCGCTGTCACCGATGCGGGCTACACAATCCCGACCCCGATCCAGGCTGGCGCCATCCCGCCGGCGCTGCAGCGTCGTGACATTCTGGGCATTGCCCAGACGGGTACCGGCAAGACCGCTTCGTTCGTGCTGCCGATGCTGACGCTGCTCGAAAAGGGCCGCGCCCGTGCGCGTATGCCGCGTACGCTCATCCTGGAGCCGACGCGCGAACTCGCTGCACAGGTCGCAGAGAACTTCGACAAGTATGGCAAGAACCACAAGCTCAACATCGCGCTTCTGATTGGCGGCGTGTCCTTCGACGAGCAGGACCGCAAGCTTGAGCGTGGCGCTGACGTGTTGATCTGCACGCCCGGCCGCCTGCTCGACCACTTCGAGCGCGGCAAGCTCTTGATGACCGGCGTAGAAATCCTGGTGATCGACGAAGCCGACCGCATGCTCGACATGGGCTTCATTCCCGATATCGAGCGGATCGCCAAGCTGATCCCGTTCACGCGCCAGACGCTGTTCTTCTCGGCGACCATGCCGCCGGAAATTCAGAAGCTGGCCGATCGCTTCCTGCAGAACCCGGAGCGCGTCGAAGTCGCCCGCCCGTCTTCGACGGCGCAGACCGTAACGCAGCGCTTCGTCGCAGCGCACGCCAAGGACTACGAAAAGCGCGCAGTGCTGCGCGACCTGATTCGTGCCCAGGACGAGTTGAAGAACGCGATCATCTTCTGCAACCGCAAGAAGGACGTCGCCGACCTCTTCCGTTCGCTCGACCGTCACGGCTTCTCCGTCGGCGCTCTGCATGGCGACATGGACCAGCGTTCGCGCATGACGATGCTGGCCAACTTCAAGGACGGCAACATCAAGCTGCTCGTCGCCTCGGACGTTGCTGCTCGCGGTCTCGACATCCCGGATGTCAGCCACGTCTTCAACTTCGACGTTCCGATCCACGCGGAAGACTACGTCCACCGCATCGGCCGCACCGGCCGTGCCGGTCGCTCGGGCGCTTCCTTCACGCTGGTGACCAAGCGCGACACGAAATTCTCCGACGCCATTGAAAAGCTGATCGGCCAGAAGGTCGAATGGCTGAACGGCGACCTTTCCAATCTGCCTGAGCCGATGGAAAGCCACGACACCGGCCGCCGCGAACGCGGTCGTGACGGCCGCAAGGACCGGAAAAAAGATGGGGATCGCGGCTCGAGGGGCCGATCCGATCATAAATCCGATACCGTGCGCGCCGATAGTGAAGCCGAAATTGAAACAGTCGTGGAAAGGGCGGAATCGGTGAAACCGGCACGCAGCGCAGAGAACAAGCAGGCACAGAACAATCGTGGTGATCGTCCGGTGCGTGCATCGAACCCTGCCAACGACGACAATCGCGACCGCCGCAACCGCCACCGCCGCGACTATGACGATGGCCCGACGCCGGTCGGTTTCGGCGACGAAATCCCCGCCTTCATGCTGATTGCCGGCAAGGCCTGATCCGAACGGATGGGCCAGCCAGGCGTCGATTTTCCGGGCTTCGGCTGCGGACTTGTCATCGTGCGCGATGGCAAGATTCTGCTTTACAGGCGCTTGAAGGCGCCTGAGGCCGGTTACTGGAACATCGTCGGCGGCAAGGTCGACCACATGGAGCGGTCGGAAGCTGCGGCCCGACGCGAGGCCGAAGAAGAAAGCGGCCTCAAGATCCGGTCGAGCGAATTCCTCTGCCTGAGCGAACAGGTGATCGAAGCCGATCGCCAGCACTGGATCTCGATGATCTATGTGACCCGGGATTTCTCCGGCGAGCCGCAACTCGTCGAACCGGACAAGCTTTCCGAATTCGGCTGGTTCCGCCTCGACGCCCTGCCCCAACCGCTGTCGCGTTTTACCGCCGACGCTGCTGAAGCCTTGCGCAAGCAGGAACACGGCGTCGCCGCATAGCTTGGCGGCGACTGGCCAGATCGCTGCTGGCGTTTATCGCGCCCGTCTCATTCCGCAATTTTTCGGGTGCCGCTGTCGGAGGAACAACCGTCTTCCGAACGCAATGCCTAGTGGCGTGTGGCGCCGGAAGTGAAAATCCTCTGCAGAAACGGGCCGAGCACCCGTTGTGATTCGTCACGCGGGATACGGTGCCCGCAGTCGACGGGCACGCCGGCGTCGGACAAGGCTTCGTAAAACGCCTCTGCCTGGGAAACTGACGCGCGGTCATCATGCCGTCCGTGCAAAAGCAGGATCTCCGACCTGATATTACCAACATGATGCAAGGCGGAGCGTGCCTTGAAGGCTTCGCTGTAAAGCCCGGCCTCAAGTTCTATCGCTTTCCGGATACCCATGGGAGCGTTGTCGAAAACGCTTTTGAGATCATAGACACCACTTGCCAGAACGACGGCACGAAGGTCGGCTAGCTCAGCAGCGACCATAGCCGCAGCGACCGCGCCGCGGCTGTTTCCATAGAGAACAATCCGGTCCGGATCGATTGCCGGTAGCTCGCGTAGAAATCGGAGCGCAGCTATGACAGCTAGCTGCGTTCGGGGGCCACAGAAATCCGCAGGCCCGTCCGAGGCGCCGAACCCTGGCTGGGAAACCGCCGCCGTCACAATGTCCAATCGGGACGAAAGCTGCGTGAGAGCGCCGCTGTCGACAAATTCGCTTGCGCCGAGACGACGTCCGCCCTAGTTGCCATGGACAAGCAGAAGCGCACCCGTTGGCGCGGTTGCGATGGCAGACGCCTGGAACAGTTCAACGGCTGTTCCATCACCTTGCTGGATCATGTGTCGTGTGACTGGCATCGCTGAACCCACTCGACGTCACCGAGGCGCGCGGATGGGCGGCGCGGTGATCTGTATTTCATCTGAGGTGCCGCGCATAAGTTGGGCGACCTACTTCCGGGAGCGCCGCGCTGCCTCATAGGCAAGCCGCACCCAGCGCGCCATCTCGTCCGGATCGTCGAATGCGTCGTCCGGAATGCTCCAATAGGGCATCTTCACCGGCTTTCCCTTGCCGTCATAAGCCCATTGCCGCGAACCGGCTGCCTCCAGCGCAGGCGCTGTTTGTTCGTCGCCCTTGAGCAGGATTTCGCCGTCGACCTCAAGCGCGAAGATCACGCCCTGGCAATAGATGCCCTTGCCGCCGAACATCCGCTTGATGGTCACCGGCCCGAGGACTTCGAACATCTCTTCGATTGCGGCATTATCCACGCGTCTGTTCCTCCAGGATACCGCCAGCGGCGACGATCTGTTCCGGCGTATCGAGATCGAGGCGCGCCGCGGCGCCGAGTTCGAGATCGATGACCGGCAGGCCGCTCTTTTCGATGATGTGCCTTGCGCCAACGTCCCCGAGCAACTGCCTGATCGCCGAAAATGTCTGGCGCGGCAGGATCACCGGATTGCCGCGCTGCCCGCCGGCGGTCGCCCGGATGATTGAACGGCCGCCCTCGGCGACGAAACGCTCGATCATCCGGCGCAGGTCGTCGCCGGTAATCCTGGGCATGTCCGCCAACATGACCAGCATGCCGGCCGCCTGCGTCCCGATTGCCGAAAGCCCCGCCGTCAGCGAGGAGGCCATGCCCGAGATGTAGTCGGGGTTGGAGACGAACGTCACCGGCAGCCCTTGTAGCGCGTGGCGGATGTCGGCCTCGCGGTGGCCGGTCACAACGCTGACCCTGCCCGGCGCGGCCTTGAGCGCAGCTTCGACGCTGCGGCGCACCAGCGGCACGCCGTCGAAGGTGGCGAGAAGTTTGTGGCCGCCGTCCGCGCCCATTCGGCTGGCCCGGCCGGCGGCCAGAACGACGACAGAAACCGAGAGCAATGACAACTCCGTTGCAGTATCGCGCGGCTGCGGCCGGGTCGGGATTTCGCTCAGGAGACCGCCGACCCCAAGGCCGGTAATATCATCGAAGCTCGGCCACTCGCCGGCAAGGATACGGCCGAGGATCCAGTCGAAGCCGTTCTCGCGCGGACTGCGGGCGCAGCCGGGCGCACCGATGACCGGCGTCTCGCCGACCCGGCCGAGAACGAGAAGATTGCCGGGATCAACAGGCATTCCGACGTGATCGACCACGCCTCCGGCTCGCCGAATTGCCGCGGGAATGACGTCGTCGGGATCGGCAACCGCTGACGCGCCGAAGACGACCAGCAGGTCGTGCGTTTCTCGCATTTCGGCAATCGCCGTCGCCACGGCGGCCTCGCTGTGCGCGACGCGCCGTTCTGTGAGGAGTTCGCTTCCGGCCTGTCGCAGCCGCGCCGCCAGGATGGCATGTGTCTTGTCCATCACCTGCGGTTTGAGGTTCGGCAACTCCGTTGCTATCAATGCCGTGCGCCGCGCCGCGAACGGCTTGACCTCGAAGGGGCGATGGTCGCGCAGCAGCCTTTCCGCCTGCTCGACGAAGGCGCCGGCGACCGCAAGCGGGATGATCTTGATCGTCGCGACCATATCGCCGGGCTGCACCGGCACATGGTCGGCGAGACAGGCGAAGGTGATGGACGGATCTATGCGGTTCAACCGATCGACGACTTCGCGGCTCGCAACAAAGAGACCGGCGACCTCGGAATAGACATTGACGCGCCCGGTCGCAGCCTGCGAAAACCGGAGATGATCGGGGGCGATGGCCGCGGCAATGCGCGTGGCCGCCTCGTCTTCCGGGAAATCGCCGGCATCAAGCCGCGCGACCACAACCGCATCGACGCCGGCAGCGATCAAAGCGGCGATGTCGGCGGCCGTGAGCCGATGGCCCTTCGGAAGCCTGAGATCGCCGGCCTTCACCGCATGCGCGAGCATGGCGCCCTCTGCCTCCGCGACCTTGAACGGCCCGAACCTCATGCTCCACTCCCCGCGGCGCCAACGTCACGCCGTCGCAGCGCCTCGATGATTTCAGCGAGGATCGCAACCGCGATTTCGGCCGGACTTGCTGCGCCGATGTCAAGACCGATCGGCGCTCGGATGCGAGCCATGTCGGCATCGGCGACCCCCGCATGCCGCAGCCTTTCGATCCGCGCGGCGTGGGTCTTGCGGCTGCCGAGCGCACCCACATAGAAGCAACCGGCCGACAATGCCGCCCGGATCGGTCCGTCGTCGATCTTCGGGTCGTGCGTCACGGCGGCAAGGGCCGTGAAGCGGTCGAGCGGTCTGAGTTTCAGGGCGTCCTCCGGCCATTCGGCGATGAGGTCGACACCGGCAAAACGTTCCGGCGTGGCGAAGGCCGTGCGCGGATCGATGATGGTCATGTCGAAGCCGGCAACGGGTGCAAGCTGCGCCAGGGCCTGTGAAATGTGCACTGCGCCGATGACGAGGATGCGCGGCGGCGGCAGATAGACATTGAGGAAGAAGGCGCCCTGCCCGGTCTCGACGATACCGGCCCGGCCGGATTGCAGCGCACGGGCAACGGCCTCGCGCCAGGGTTCGGGACAGTCGTCGCCTTCGAGGTGGACGCGGACATCGCCGGCAAGATCGCTGACGGTGACGGCGGCGCGGCGGGCCGCGCGCGCAAGGTTGAGTTTTTCCAGGATCGCCCGTTCCATTGTCAGCCGTTTACCCGCTCCACGAGGATCCGGATCCTGCCGCCGCAGGAAAGCCCGACGCGCCAGGCGGTCTCATCCGCGACGCCGAATTCGAGTATTTTCGCAGTACCCGAGACGATCACGTCGGTTGCCTCGGTGATGACGGCGCCCTCGACGCACCCACCCGAAACCGAGCCCTGAAAATTGCCGTCTCCATCGATCACCAGATGGCTGCCGACCGGCCGTGGTGCCGAGCCCCAGGTCTCGATCACCGTTGCGATCGCCACCCGGCGTCCCTCCTTCAGCCAGGCCTCGGCGATGTCGAGCGGATCGAGAACATTGACTGCCTGCCCCATGCTTGCCACCTCCAATCAATACCGTTCATCCGGTCATCTTGGCCCAGTCATCTTGGTTCGATGAACCGCCGCGGATCCGCCTGGCGGGAGCCCTGCCCGGAAAGCGCCTTCACCAGTTCGCCAATCGATTCAAGATTGTGCACGGCCCGGAATTCGTCAACATGCGGCAGCATCGCGCGCACACCGCGCGCCCGCGCTTCGAAGCCGTCGAAGCGCAGCAGCGGGTTGAGCCAGATCAGCCGCCGGCAGGATCGGTGCAGGCGATCGATCTCGATTTCGAGATCGGCCACGTCGTCGCGCTCCAGACCGTCGGTGATCAGAAGCACGATCGCGCCCTGCCCGAGCACGCGCCGCGACCAGCGTCGGTTGAACTCATGCAAGGTCTCGCCGATGCGCGTGCCGCCGGACCAGTCCTTGACCGCAGTGACGCAATCGTCGATCGCAGTGTCCGGATCGCGATTGCGCAATTGGCGCGAGACATTGGTCAGCCGGGTTCCGAAGAGGAAGGTGTGCACACGCCGCCGCTCCTCGGTCAGCGCATGCAGAAAGTGCAGAAAGATGCGAGTGTACTGGCTCATCGAGCCGGAGATGTCGGCGAGCACGACGAGCGGCGGGTGGACGACGCGCCGCTCCCGAAACCGCGGAAGGATCAGTTCGCCGCCGAAGCGCATGGCATCGCGCATGGTCGCGCGCGGGTCGATGCGGATCTGCCGCTTCGAGGCGCGGAAGCGCCGCGTGACGACGCGGTCCATCGGCAGCGTCAGGGCCGAGAGCGCGCGTTTGGCCTCGGCAAGTTCGGCAGCGTTCATCTGCGCGAAATCGGCCCGACGCAGAAGCTCGCGACCGGAAACCGTGAAACGGGCATCGACCTCGATCTCCGGCTCGTCGCGTGGCGGTCGATCGGCCTCGTGCCCGGAAAGCAGCGCGTCGCTGACGCGGGTTTCGCCTGCCCGGCGCTGCTGCCGCTCGCTCTCGCGTTCCGGCGCCAGCGGCGACATCATCGCGATCATCTTTTCGACGAGACCGCGCGACCGCCAGAACAGGCGAAACGCCTCGTCGAAGACCGGCTGGTCTTCGTGACGCTTGACGAAGACGCATTGCAATGCGGCGTAGAACGCGTCCCGTCCGCCGATCCCGATCAACGCCACCGCATCGATGGCGTCGGCGATGGCGCCTGGCCCGATCTTGATGCCGGCGCGGCGGAGCGCGCGCGCGAAGAAGACGATGTTGTCGGCAAGCCGTCCGTCGCCTACCGCGATTGGTGGGGGAACATCGTTCCTGTGCTGCTCCCGCGCCTCCGTCATCAGTTTGCCGCCAGCAATTCCGCCTTGACCTCGGAGAGCAGCTTTCGCCCCTCTGCCCCCTCTATCCTGGCGATGTCGTCCTGGTATTTCAGCAGCGTTCCGAGCGTGTCGGCAATCGTCTCCGGATCGAGTGCCAGCCGGTCAAGTTCCGTCAGCGCCGTTGCCCAGTCGATGGTTTCGGCAACGCCCGGGTTCTTGAAGAGGTCGATCGTGCGCAGCCGCTGCACATAGGCGATGACTTCTCGTGACAGGGTAGCGTTGCAGCCGGGAACCTTGCGGCGAATGATCTCCAATTCCTGCGCCGCCTTGGGATAATCGACCCAATGATAGAGGCAGCGGCGCTTCAGCGCGTCATGGATCTCGCGGGTGCGATTGGTGGTGATGATGACGACAGGCGGTTCGTCCGCCCGGATCGTACCAAGTTCCGGAATTGTCACCTGGAAATCGGACAAAACTTCCAGCAGGAACGCCTCGAAGGCTTCATCTGTCCGGTCGAGCTCGTCGATCAGGAAAACGGGCGCACGTCCTCCGTTCGACGAAATCGCCTGCAAGACCGGGCGACGGATCAGGAAACGTTCGGAGAAGATGTCGCTTTCGACCCGCTTGCGATCGACCTTGCCGGATGCTTCCGACAGGCGGATTTCGAGCATCTGCGCTGGATAGTTCCATTCGTAGACGGCCGAGGCGACGTCGAGACCTTCATAGCATTGCAGCCGGATCAGTGGCCGGTCGAGCGCCTTGGCCAGTACCTTGGCGATCTCGGTCTTGCCGACGCCGGCTTCGCCTTCGAGAAAAAGCGGGCGCTTCATCCTGAGCGCAAGAAACAGCACCGTCGCCAGCGCCGTGCCGGCGAGATAATCATGCGCCTCCAGCAGTGCCATCGTCTCTTCGATGGACTGTGGCAGGCCCGTTGCCGCCTGTGTCGCCATGTCTCCTCCACCACGGCCCGAATCGATCGCTGGAAGCTGGAAGGGGATAAAATCCACCGGCGAGCTCAACGACTTAGAGCGATCTTCTCATGTTGCGATGAGCAGTCGATCGCTGAGTAAAAACTTATAGCGAGTGGTATCCGCGGTCCACATAAATGAGCGGCGGGCGGGACGAGCCGATCGAGACGTCGACGACTTCGCCAAAGAGCACCAGATGCGTGGCGATCGTCTTCACCTCGACCAGACGGCAATCGAAAGCGGCGGTGGCGTTGACGAGGATCGGCGCACCGGTCGTAAGCCGCGTCCACTGTCCGAGCGCGAAGCGCAGATCCATGTCGAGCTGATCGCGGCCGGAGAAGCCATGGGCCAGCGCCCGGTGCTCATCGCCGAGCAGGTTGAGCGCAAAGCTGTCGCTGCGGGTGAAGATCTCGTTGCGCGGATTGGCGCCGTTCAGGCAGACGAGAACCGTCGGCGGGCTATCGGAAACCGAGCAGGCCGCAGTCACGGTGACGCCGCGCCGCTCGCTGCCGTCAGCGGCGGTAATGATCTGCACGTGACCGGCCAGGCGGCTCATCGCGTCGCGATAACTGATAGGGTCCAGCCGGGTCTTCTCCAACACATCTTTCTCCGGGCGATGTCAGGCACATACATAGACGCTGTCGGAAAATATGAAACCCGCTGGAAGGAGATTCTTGCACATGTGCGACGTGGCCGTGACGCAGATTGAACCTTCTTCACCAGGAGCGACATCTTTTCCTTTGACGCCGCGGGGCACTTCCTTAAAACATGCGACAACGACCGTGCCTCGCGTCAGACGCGAGCGGCAACGGAAGAGGAAGCTGTGGTGGCTCGCCGTAAGATTTTGCCCCGGATCGGTTCGGACGGGAAAGCTTGCGGCGGCGGAGTAAGTGAATGCGTCGATCCATTGTCACCAGCCTTATCCTTGCCGGACTGGTGCAGGCAACGCCGGCTTGGGCGGCCGGTATCAAGGTGGCGGTCGTGGCGCCGGTGGAAGGCCCGTTCGCGCCGCTCGGCAAGCAGATTATCGACGGCGCAGGCTTCAAGGCGGGGGATCGCGGCAGCGAGATCGTCGTCATTCCCGAGACCTGCGATACCGCCGGCAACGAGGCGCTGACCAAGGCATTGCTTGCGGCAGGTGCCGAAGCCGCCGTCGGCTTTCTCTGCACCGAAAGCCTGGATGCGACGCTTCCGGCCCTGACAGAAGCGGGCTTGCCGGCAATCACCCTCAGCGTGCGCTCCGATATCCTGATGGAAGACGCGCTCAAGAACAAATGGCCGCTCTTCCGCCTCGCGCCGAGCGGCAATGCCGAGGCTGTGGCCATCGTCGATGCCATCGTCAACCGCTGGAAGGACAAGCCCATCGCGCTCGTCGACGACGGTACGATCCACAGCCGGGAGCTGGTCGAGGCGGTGCGCGCAGCGCTTGCCGAAATCGGCATGACACCGGTCTTCAGCGACACCTACCGCCCGGCGCAGGAGCAGCAGATCAACCTGGTGCGACGCCTGGTGAAAAGCGGCGCAACCCACGTCTTCACCGGCGGCGACCGGCAGGATACCGCGGTGATCGCCCGTGATGCCCTTGGCGAAGGCGCAAACCTCACCTTGCTTGGCGGCGACGCGTTGAACGCGGCCGATCTCACGGTTCCGCTTGCCGATGGCGTGCTTGCAGTAACGCTGCCGGATGCGGCGCAATCGCCGGAAGGCAAGCCCTTTGCCGACGAAATGCGCGCCGCTGGCATCGAGCCGGAAGGCTATGTGATGCCGGCCTTCGCGGTGATGGCGTTGCTGGAGGAAGCCAAGGATAGAGCAGCACAGGACGACAAGTCGTTGATCGAAGCGATCGCCGGCAAGGGGCCCTACCCGACCGTTCTCGGCCTCACCGCCTTCAACGCTGCGCACGAGCGTGCCGACAATCCCTACCGTTTGATGCAGTGGCAAGGCGGCCATTTCGTGCCTGCGGCCGCGGAAGGAGCCACGCCATGATGCGTCCCGGACCGCTGAACCTGATCACCGATGTCAAAGGTCTGACGGTCGGCAACGCCGAGGATCATCGCCTGAAATCGGGCGTCACCGCTGTTGTCTGCGACCCGCCGGCAACGGCCGCCGTCCAGGTTCTGGGTGGTGCGCCGGGTACCCGGGAAACCGACCTTCTCGACCCGCACAACACGGTGCAGACGGTCGATGCGCTCGTTCTTTCCGGCGGTTCGGCCTTCGGGCTTGACGCTGCGTCCGGTGCTCAGGCGGCACTCAGGGAAATGGGCCGCGGCTTCGCTGTCGGCCCGCACCGGATCCCGATCGTCCCGACGGCGATCCTATTCGACCTCATCAATGGTGGCGACAAGGATTGGGGCCGCTTTCCGCCCTACCGCGAACTCGGCTTCGAGGCCGTCGGGCGGGCTGGCGCGACATTTTCGACCGGTTCGGCAGGCGCCGGCACCGGTGCGCTGACCGCGGGCCTGAAGGGTGGGCTCGGTTCGGCGTCGACCGTCCTGCCGAACGGCATCACCATCGGCGCGCTTGTCGCCGTCAATGCGCTCGGATCCGCCACCGTCGGCGACACCGGGCATTTCTGGTCCGCGCCCTTCGAGCTGGATGACGAGTTCGGTGGGCTTGGCCTCCCCCACCCGATGCCGGCCGACGCGGCCGACATCCGCATCAAGTTCCGCGACCGCCAGGCGGCCGTCGCCAACACGACGATCGCGGTGATCGCGACGGATGCGGTGCTGACGAAGGCCGAAGCCAAGCGCCTGGCGATTGCCGCCCATGACGGCTTTGCCCGCGGGCTCTGGCCGGCGCACACGCCGCTCGACGGCGACCTGATCTTCGCGCTTGCGACCGGCGCCAGCGGCAAGACGCCGACGCTCGAGGATTTCATCGATCTCGGCGCGGTTGCCGCCTCGACCATGGCGCGCGCGATCGCCCGCGGGGTCCACGACGCGACGCCGGCGGAAAACGATCTCATGCCCTGCTGGTCGCAGCGTCGCTGACGCAGCTTTGATCGCAGGCATGTTGTTTGCGGGGCTCGGCGGTGCTATTCCCGCGGAAAACACGCTGGAGTGCGCCATGACCCACCCTATCCGCATTGCCCCGTCGATCCTGGCGGCCGATTTCTCCAAGCTCGGCCAGGAGGTTCGCGACGTCGTCGATGCCGGCGCGGACTGGATCCATCTCGATGTCATGGACGGTCATTTCGTGCCGAACATCACCTTCGGCCCCGATGTCATCAAGTCGCTGCGCCGCTACACCGATGCGACGTTCGACTGCCACCTGATGATTTCGCCCGCCGATCCCTTCCTCGAAGCCTTCGCCAAGGCCGGCTGCGATATCCTGACGGTGCACGCCGAAGCCGGTCCGCACCTGCATCGCTCGCTGCAGACCGTCCGTTCGCTCGGCAAGAAGGCGGGCGTGTCGCTCAATCCGGCAACGCCCGAAAGCGCCATCGAATACGTGCTCGATGAGCTTGACCTGATCCTCGTCATGACCGTCAATCCGGGCTTCGGCGGGCAGAAGTTCATCGACGCCACCGCGGAAAAGATCCGTCGTATCAAGGCGATGATCGGCGATCGGCCGATCGAGATCGAAGTCGATGGCGGCATTGCGCCTGAGACGGCAGCCATTGCCACCGGCGCTGGCGCCAATGTTCTTGTTGCCGGCTCGGCGATCTTCAAGGGCGGCTCGGTCGAGGCCTATCGCTCAGCAATCGAAGCGATCCGTGCGCCGGCTGAGAAGGCCTATCGATGACAGCACGCGCGGCAATTTCCGGTCTTTGTTGCCTGGCTGCGGCCGCCGCTGCATCGCCGGCCCTTGCTGGCGACTATGCCGCACTGCAGCCGATCGGCTTCTCGGCCGACGGCAATGTCTTTGCCTTCGAGGAATATGGCGTCCAGGACGGCTCCGGCTTTCCCTATTCGACCATCTATGTGATCGACACGCGCAATGACAGTTTCCTGCCGGGTGCGCCGGTGCGCGCTGTCAGCCGCGAAGACGGCAGCCCGCTGTCGAGGGCGCGCCACGAAGCCCGGCGTCGGGCGGCTCCCTTGATCGATGCCTACCGCCTGGCCGATGCGCCCGGGCTGCTCGCGGCCTTCAACCCGATCACGGAAGCCAACGCCAAGCCGCTCTCGCTGACCTACGATGCCTTTGCAGCCGATCAAGCGTTTCGCGAGACCTATACGGTTACGCTCGAGGAAAAGACCTTCGAGCCGGACGGCATCTGCAAGGACTTCCTGAAGGAAACCAAGGGTTTCCGTCTGTCGATGACGATGAAGGCGGGCGCGCCGGCAAGCGACGTGCTTCAGGATGACAGCCGCATACCGGAAAGCCGCCGTTGCCCCACCGGCTATCAGGTCGGCGGCGCCATCACCCACCGCAACGACGACGGTTCGGAAACCCATGTGATCATGGTGCTCGTCAAGTCGCTCGGCTTTGAAGGCACGACGGACGGGCGCTGGATCGCGATCCCGACGCGGATCGCCAAATGAACGAGGCGGCCGCCAGCGTCGAAGCGAAAGCGGGGCGTGCGGCGGCCGGTGCCCGGAAACGGACCCGCCTCGCCCGGTCCGTGCCGAGCCTTCCGCTGTTGCTCTTCGGCGCCCCCTTGTGGAGCGCGTCGATGACGCTGTCGGCGTGGTTTGCGCTGTGGTTGCGGGAACGGGACGCGACCTTCCATCTGGCCGAACTGCTCTGGGTCTTCGGGGCCGGCGCTATGCTCGCCTGGCCGCCGGCGCTGTTTCTCGCCCGCTTCGCGGCGATCGGACGGCGCGTGGAAACGCGTTTCGCGGCCTATCTCTTCTTCCTCTCGCTCGGCACGATCGGGATGACGGCACTGCTTTTCGCGCTCGACTACCGCGAGTTCTATGCACAGTGGCACGCCCCGATCGGAACCACGACCTGGCTCTTCCAGTTCGCCTTTACGACGCTGATCGCCTTCTACCAGTTTCTGGTCATGGGCCTTCGCCTCTATTTGCCGGTCGGCGGTGTTATACTGTTCGCCGTCTGCCTGTGGCTGGCAAGCGATCGCCATGAGCAACGGCGTTGAGCTTCGCGGCTATCTTTGCTAGAGGCACGGCCATCCCTCCACTGACGACGAAAGCTTAAGCCCATGATCCCCCGTTACTCCCGACCGGAAATGGTGGCCATCTGGTCGCCGGAAACCAAGTTCCGCATCTGGTTCGAGATCGAGGCCCACGCCTGCGATGCGCTTGCCGAAATCGGCGTGATCCCGAAGGATGCCGCGCGCACGATCTGGGAAAAGGGCGGCGCTGCCACTTTCGACGTCGCTCGCATCGACGAGATCGAGGCCGTCACCAAGCATGACGTGATTGCGTTCCTGACGCATCTTGCCGAATTCGTCGGCCCCGACAGCCGCTTTATCCATCAGGGCATGACCTCGTCCGACGTGCTGGACACCTGCTTCAACGTCCAGTTGGTGCGCGCAACCGACCTGCTTCTCGCCGATCTCGACAAGCTGCTCGAAGCCCTGAAGCGCCGCGCCTTCGAGCACAAGGACACGGTGACGATCGGCCGTTCGCACGGCATCCACGCCGAGCCGACCACCTTTGGCGTCAAGCTGGCGCTCGCCTATGCCGAGTTCGACCGTTGCAAGCAGCGGCTGCTCGCCGCGCGCGAAGAAGTCGCCACCTGCGCGATCTCGGGCGCCGTCGGCACCTTCGCCAACATCGACCCGCGCGTTGAAGAACACGTCGCCGAGGCACTTGGCCTGAAGCCGGAACCGGTTTCGACGCAGGTCATCCCGCGCGACCGTCACGCCATGTACTTCGCAACTCTCGGCGTCATCGCCTCGTCGATCGAGCGCCTGGCGACGGAAGTCCGTCATCTGCAGCGCACCGAAGTGCTCGAAGCGGAGGAGTACTTCTCGCCGGGCCAGAAGGGCTCGTCGGCCATGCCGCACAAGCGGAACCCGGTCCTGACCGAAAACCTCACGGGCCTTGCCCGCATGGTTCGCGCCTTCTCCATTCCCGCCATGGAAAACGTTGCGCTCTGGCATGAGCGCGACATCTCACACTCCTCGGTCGAGCGCATGATCGGCCCGGATGCGACGGTGACGCTCGACTTCGCGCTCGCTCGTCTGACCAGCGTTATCGACAAGCTGCTCGTCTACCCCGAGAACATGATCAACAACATGAACAAGTTCCGAGGGCTCGTGCATTCGCAGCGCGTGCTTTTGGCGCTGACGCAGGCCGGCGTGTCGCGTGAGGATGCCTATCGCCTCGTGCAGCGCAACGCCATGAAGGTCTGGGAACAGGGCAAGGACTTCCTCGAGGAACTGCTGGCCGATGCTGAAGTCCGTGCGGCGCTTTCCGAAGAAGACATCCGCGAGAAGTTCGATCTCGGCTACCACACCAAGCACGTCGACACGATCTTCAAGCGCGTCTTCGGCTAAGGTTCCGCGCTGAGCGGTCGGCCGTAGGCCCTTGGTTTTGTTGCCATGCCCGCATTTGGAGCACACAGCTCGAATGCGGGCATTTGCGTTAGCAGGAAATTCACGCATCGCGTGCAAAGCTCAGGATCTGTCAATCCAGGTTCTGAGGATCACATGGCCTACAAGGACAGTGTCGAGCGGGCGACGCAGCGCACGCAAACGAAAATTACAGGTACGGTGACCGTCAAGTCCGGCTCCAGCAGCGGCGTCGTCAAGGACCTCTCAGCCGAGGGCATCTGCTTTCAGCTGCTCTTCGACATCGGCGCCAAGACGGGACAGGAAGTGACGATCAGAAGCGAGGAGCTCGGCTTCCTGACCGGCATGGTCCGCTGGTATCGCGGCGACAAGATCGGCATCAAGCTCAACCTGTCGTCCAACACGGCGGCGCAGATCTCATCCTATTACAAGCACTTTCGCTAGGCCGGGCATCTCGGTAAGCACGCCAAAGGCGCCGCAAGTCGATCGACATGCGGCGCTTTTTTTGTTGAACGGTTATCCTGCCTTCGGTTGTCAGCGATCAGTGCGACCGCGCGCGGGGACCGGGTTCCACCATCTTGCGATAGAGGTGCCAGGTGGCGTGTCCGAAGATCGGCATGATGACGGAGAGGCCGACGAAGACCGGGATCGAGCCGATGACCAGACCGGCAGCGATGATGAAACCCCAGACGGCGACGGGCACCGGGTTGACGAGCGTTGCGCGAATGGACGTCTCGACCGCCGACACGGCGCCGACGTCACGATCGATCAGCAACGGGAACGACACGACGGATGTCGACAGAACGATGACGGCGAAGACGAAGCCGACGGCGTTGCCGACGAGGATCAGGTTCCAGCCCTGGTCAGTGCCGACGATACCGTTCCAGAAGGCCGCGATCGAATCCGGTGGTTCTGCCCCGAAGATCTGCACATAGAGCGCCTGGGCGACCAGCAGCCAGATGATGAAGACAACGAACAGCATGGCGGCGACGGCCATGATCGACGGCAGCGCCGGAGAGCGGTGCAGGCGAAGCGCGTGTGGCCAGGAGTAGTCCATGCCGAGTTCTCGCCGTCGGCTGATCTCGTAAAGGCCGATAGCGGCGACCGGGCCGATCAGCGCGAAGCCGGAAACAAGAGGATATAGCAGCGGCAGCATGTTGGCGCCGGCGCTCCAGGTGATCAGAACGACACCGGCTATCGGGTAGATCAGGCAAAGAAAGACGTAGTGCGATGGTTTCTCGCGAAAATCGTCAAAGCCCAAGCGTAAGGCGTCGAATACATCCGCGACGCCGATCTTTTTTATTCCGGGATGGGCGACACTCGCGTCCGCTCCCGACAGGACATGGAATGTTGTCATGGCTCACACTCCTCAACGAACCAGAGCGGCCACGGAACAGAGATACGGCGAACCAAGCCGCACCATCCGCGACCGTCCGTTCGATTATACAGAAAATGCGACCGCTGTCGCCTGCCGCCTCTCGCCACGTTAAGCAGTCGCCTGGAACGCGAAACATCGGGGCCGTCAGCCAGGCTCCCATCGGCGACGTCCAGGCCGTGGCGAACGGGTTGGACCGCAGGCCTTGACTTCCGCGCCTTTCAGCGCCACATCGCGGCCACCATGAAAGTTTCCGACGCCCATATCCTCATCGTTCCAGGTTACACCAACTCCGGACCGGAGCACTGGCAGACGCGCTGGGAGCGCAAGATGTCGACCGCACGCCGCGTCGAGCAGGCGGAATGGGCAAAGCCTGTCCGCGACGATTGGGTGGCGCGCATGGTCGACGAGGTCAATGCGTCGGAAAAGCCTGTTGTCATCGTCGCCCATTCGCTGGGCGTTGCGACGGCCATCCACGCCCTGCCCCATTTCAAGAAGCCGATTGCCGGTGCTTTCCTGGTGGCCCCGCCGGATGTTGCGAATCCGGCGATCCGTCCGAAGCATCTGATGACCTTCGGCCCCTATCCGCGCGATCCGCTTCCCTTTCCGTCCTTGATGGTCGCCAGCCGCAACGATCCCTTCGGTTCCTACGAGCATGCGGACGACATCGCCAACGCCTGGGGTTCGCTGCTCGTCGATGCCGGAGAATCCGGTCACATCAACACCGAGTCCGGCCATGGGCCGTGGCCGGAGGGCACGATGGTGTTTGCCCAGTTCCTAAGCCGGCTCAAACCCTGACGCGCCGCGGCGACCTGTTGCGGCCATATTAATCCGACGTTCATTGTCCGCGGTCATCATCGCCGGCACGACGCGACTCGTCTCATGATGGTGCCGAGCGCTGTCGAACCTTGATCTGCGCCCGCATTGACCGGATCCTTCCGTTTGGTCGCCCGGCCGCAGATACTGGACATGGGAAGTGGCCGTAAACGAACGTCTCACCAAAGGTGCGCAAAACGCACCGGCGCATCCGGATGCTCTGACGCAGGCCACCCTGGAACGGTTGCCGGCAGGCGCCGTCATTGTCGATGCGCACGGACGGATCCTGGCTGCCAACGCCCGCGCCTGCGACGTGTTCGGCCGCGCGCTTTCACAGTTGCGACACGCCTTTCTGAGCGACTTCGTTGCGGACGAGGATCGGCCGCGTGTGCCGCCGCGCGCAACGTCGGCGGTCGCCGAGACGATCCATTTCCTCGGCCCCGGCCGCTCCGCGCCGATGCTCGTTGCCTGTTCGCCGGTGCGGTTTGGCGATGAAGCCGCCTCGCTGCTGCTGATGTTGCCGGCCGACGATTTCGTCAACGAGATCGCCGGGTTGCGCAACGACGAGACCCGCTGGAAATATGCCCTCGACGGCGCGCTTGAGGGGGTATGGGATCACGACTTCGAAACCGGAGACCTGTTTTATTCGGCCACCTGGAGGCGGCTTCGCGGCCTGCCCGAGGACGCCCAGGTCGACGGTACGCTCGAAAACTGGATCCAGAACGTTCACCCCGACGACCATGCGCATGTGCGCGCGGCGATCGAGCGGCAGGATTCCGGCGAAGCGATCTTCAACACTTTCGAGTATCGAGAGCGCCACGCCGACGGTCACTGGATCTGGATCGAAAGCCGCGGCGCCTCCGTTGCCTACTGGCCGGACGGCAGGCCGAGCCGCATCATCGGGACGGATACCGACATCACCGCCCGCAAGGAAGCCGAGGCGCGGCTAGAGGAAGTTTCCCGCCGCCTGAGGCTGGCGCTCGGCGTGTCGAAGATCGGCGTGTTCGATTTCAATCTCGATGCGCTGCGCGACGACTGGGACGAGCGCATGTTCGAGATCTATGGGCTCGACCCCGCCGATGGCGCACCGACCTCCGAGGCCTGGGAAAACTGCCTGCACCCTGACGACCGCGACGCCGTCATTGCCAGAACCAATGAAGGCATCGCCTCAGGAAAGCCCTACGCCAACGCCTTCCGCATCGTGCGCCCGGACGGGTCCGTCCGCCACATCCGTTCCAATGCCGCGACCTATGTCGATCATCTCGGCACACGCAAGCTCATCGGCGCCAACTGGGACGTCACGGAAGACATTGCGCTGCAGGAAGAGTTGCGCCAGGCGAAGGCATCGGCCGAAGCGCGCAACCGTGAACTCGAGCAGGCCCGGATCCGGATCGAGTACAATGCACTGCACGATTACCTGACCGACCTGCCCAACCGTCGCTACCTGGATCAGATGCTGACGGAGAATGTCGCCGTCAACGCGATCCTGCATATCGATCTCGACCGCTTCAAGCAGATCAACGACACGCTCGGGCACCAGGCCGGCGACGCCATGCTGACACATGCCGCCGCGATCCTGCGCGCGCACGCCCGCCACGACGACTTCATCGCCCGCATCGGCGGTGACGAGTTCGTCATCCTCTGCCGCCGCGACCGCGACCTGCCGCAACTGACCGAGCTTGCCGAGCGCATCGTCCATGCCTTCCGCCGCCCTATCCCCTATGACGGCCAGCTCTGCCGCCTGGGCGCAAGCATCGGCATCGCCTTCAGGGGCGGCGAGGACTTCGACGCCAAACAACTGCTGATGAATGCCGACATCGCCCTCTATCGGGCAAAGAGCGTCGGGCGAGATCGCGTCGAGGTGTTTTCCGAGCTCATTCAAACCCAGATCCTCAATGCCAAGCGCATCGGCGACGACATTCGCCAGGCGATCGAGGAAGGCCAGTTCACGGTCTACTACCAGCCGCAGTTCCACGCACGCTCGCTGGAGATATCCGGCGTCGAGGCACTGGTGCGGTGGAACCATCCGGAGCGCGGCATTCTCGCCCCCTTCCATTTCCTGAAGGTGGCCGAGGAGATCAACGTCCTGCCGGCGATCGACCGGAAGGTGGTCGAGCTCGCCTATCGCGACTTTCAGTCCTGGCAGAAGGAAGGGCTCGGGGTTCCCAAGATCTCGGTCAACATGTCGTCGCCGCGGCTGCGCGATCCCGGGTTGATTGCCGATCTGCGCGACATGCGGATCCTGCCGGGCATCCTTTCCTTCGAGCTTCTGGAGTCGATCTTCCTCGATGACCCGGAAGACGAAATCGCCGAGACCATTTCGGCGCTCGGCGACCTCGGCATCGAAATCGAGATCGACGATTTCGGCACCGGCCATGCCTCGATCATCGGCCTGCTCAACCTCAATCCGGCCCGGCTCAAGATCGACAGGGCGCTCGTCGGCCCGATGACCGAAAGTGCCAAGCAGGCAAAGCTGGTGCGGGCGATCATCGACATCGGCCACTCGCTCAACATCGCGGTCGTGGGTGAAGGTGTGGAGACCTGGGAGCACGCGGCGATGCTGCGGGATCTCGGCTGCGACGTGCTGCAGGGCTACGCGCTTGCGCGGCCGATGGACCGGCTGGAGCTGGAGCAGCGCTTGCGCCGCGGGTGGAAGCCTGTGTTCGGCGGTCCGGACAAATAAAAACCGCCCGGCCGGAAGGACGGGCGGCGCTTCAATGGATCTGGCAACAGCCTTTCGGCTTACTTGCTCTGCAGCTGCTGGACGGCTTCGCCGAGCAGTTCGAGCATACGCACGCGGATCTGCTCCTCGCTCTGGGCAACGCCTGCCGCGTCGAAATCCGCCTTGATCTTGCGAACGACATCTTCATGGCCGGCTTCTTCGAAGTCGGCAGCCACCACTTCGCTGGCATAGGCGTCGGCGTCGGCCTTGCCGAGCAGGCCGGCGGCCCACAGGCCGAGCAGCTTGTTGCGACGCGCTTCAGCCTTGAACCTCAGCTCTTCGTCCATCGCAAATTTTGCTTCGAAGGCCTTTTCGCGATCCTGCATCGACGTCATCAATCAATCTCCCTGAGAATTCCATGTCTGAAATCAGTTTATCGCCATAAATCAAAACGCGGGTCAAACTGCAATGCGAAGTTTTTCGGATCGATGACTTTCGTGTTACCTTTGAGGGGTTTCCTCGGTCGCGTTCTATCCCGGAAAGCATCGCGGCATCCGGTGCGTCGAGGAGGACACGCAGTGCCCCATGCAAATCAGGGGACTGGAACATAGGCCGATTGTGAAATCGGTTCTTTTCAGCTATGGACCGCGAGAGATACTCCACGTGCGCGCCCCAAGAGCGCCAGTAAACACAGAGACAAATCCATGAATCGTCGCCGCCGTATCTACGAGGGCAAGGCCAAGATCCTCTATGAGGGTCCCGAGCCGGGCACGCTGATCCAGTTCTTCAAGGACGACGCGACCGCCTTCAACAAGAAAAAGCACGACGTCATCGACGGCAAGGGTGTGCTGAACAACCGGATTT
The DNA here is from genome assembly GCF_044769565.1 of Ensifer sp. NPDC090286. NCBI lineage: Bacteria > Pseudomonadati > Pseudomonadota > Alphaproteobacteria > Hyphomicrobiales > Rhizobiaceae > Ensifer > Ensifer sp. NPDC090286. The sequence continues at coordinate 766,059 of NZ_JBIVYF010000001.1, forward strand.
CCGAGTATATCTTCACGCACCTCAACAAGATCGGCATCCCCACGCACTTCATCCGCCGCCTCAACATGCGCGAGCAGTTGATCAAGGAAGTCGAGATCATCCCGCTTGAGATCGTCGTGCGCAATGTCGCCGCCGGCTCGCTGGCCAAGCGTCTCGGCATCGAGGAAGGCACAGTCCTCCCCCGTTCGATCATCGAATTCTACTACAAGGCCGATGCGCTCGAAGACCCGATGGTCTCCGAAGAGCACATCACCGCGTTCGGCTGGGCAAGCCCGCAGGAACTCGACGACGTCATGGCGCTCGCCATCCGCATCAACGACTTCCTCACGGGCCTGTTCCTCGGCGTCGGCATCCAGCTCGTCGATTTCAAGATCGAGTGCGGCCGCCTGTTCGAAGGCGACATGATGCGTATCGTGCTTGCTGACGAGATCTCGCCGGACAGCTGCCGTCTCTGGGACATCGAGACCCGCGAGAAGCTCGACAAGGACCGTTTCCGCCGCGACCTCGGCGGCCTCGTCGAGGCCTACCAGGAAGTCGCCCGCCGTCTCGGCATCATGAATGAGAACGAACCCGTGCGCGGCACCGGTCCGGTTCTCGTGAAGTAACTTCGGGGAAAATCAAAGTGATCAAGGCACGTGTAACCGTGACGCTGAAGAACGGCGTTCTCGATCCGCAGGGCAAGGCAATCGAAGGCGCGCTCGGTGCGCTCGGCTTCGATGGCATCGGCCAGGTTCGCCAGGGCAAGGTCTTCGACCTGCAGATCGAATCCGCAGACAAGGCCAAGGCCGAGGAAGACCTCAAGGCCATGTGCGAAAAGCTGCTCGCCAACACGGTGATCGAGAACTACAGCATCTCCTTCGCCTGATCCTACAGGAAAAGGGGGCGTTCCGCGTCTTCGGGCGCGGAACCAGACGTTACGAAATGCCGGAGCAGCCGCTGGTCCCATGGGGAGCGCCGCTGCCATCGTCGCAGCAGATGCCTGGCTCGTCGGAGTGCGGCATCAAGATTGATCTCGCCGTATCGGAGACACAGATATGAAGTCAGCCGTCGTCCAGCTTCCGGGCCTCAACCGCGACCGCGACATGATCGCGGCCCTCACCAAGATCTCCGGCAAGGCGCCTGTCACCGTCTGGCAGACCGAAACCGATATTCCGGATGTCGATCTGATCGTCATTCCCGGCGGCTTCTCCTATGGCGATTACCTGCGCTGCGGCGCGATCGCTGCGCGCATGCCGGTCATGCAGGCGATCAAGGCCAAGGCGGAAAAGGGCGTAAAGGTTCTCGGCGTCTGCAACGGCTTCCAGATCCTCGTCGAGGCGGGGCTCCTGCCCGGCGCGCTGATGCGCAATGCCTCGCTGAAATTCGTCTGCCGAGAGATCAAGCTCGAAGTTGTCAACGCCGACACCGACTTCACCCGCGCCTACTCCAAGGGCCAGATCATCCGGTCGCCGGTCGCGCACCACGACGGCAACTACTTCGCCGATGCCGAGACGTTGAAGACGATCGAAGGCAATGGCCAGGTGGTGTTCCGTTATGCTGAAGGCACCAACCCGAACGGTTCGATGAACGATATCGCCGGCGTCATGAACGCTGAAGGTAACGTGCTCGGCATGATGCCGCATCCGGAAAACCTGATTGAAGCCGCCCACGGCGGTTCCGACGGTCGCGGCCTGTTTGCGTCTGCCCTCGAAGTAATCGCCGCTTAACCATCCGGCTGGTAGAAGGCATTCGACCCATCCCCATTTGCGAGCGAGACCGTCGATGCCTTCATTTGCCCCTGCACGCCTGACCGGCCTTGCCTGCACGGCCTTCGGTCTTGTGCTTCTGGCCTCGTGCCAGTCGCCGAAGCCGCCGGCACCAAGCCCGAACACGGCGGCGCTGCCGACCATGGAACGCGTGGCGCTCGGTGCCAACAGCTGCTGGTTCAAGTCGGGTGACGCCGAATTCAAGTCCTATCGCCTTGCGCCCGAGCTCAACTCCTTCTCCGGCCGTCCGCGCATCCTGATTGTCCCGCGCAAATCGCCGGAGGCACGCCCCCTCGCCGTCGTTCAGGCCGAGGGCAATCCGGCCCGCCTGCAGGCCTTCGGGCCGCTGATGAGCGAACCGACGGGAACGCGCATGGCCGCCGACATCAAGCGCTGGGCTGCTGGCGGACAGGGCTGCAAATAGCCCAAGCTGAACGTGTCGAATTGATCCAAGGGCCGGTTGACCTCAAGGTTGCCGGCCCTTTTGCATTTCGGACAGTCGTTCCGATCCGATCGGCTAGCGCCAGAACGGGACAGACGATTCCTGGCGCGCGTCCTTCTTGCAAACGCCGATATCCTTGAGCTGCCACTCACTCAATTCCCCGAGCGCCAGCCGGCCGCGCCGCTTTGCAGCCAGCGTGCAATAGAGGCTCCAAAGACGCTTGAGCAGGCTTTCGCGCTCGTCCGAATAGTCGCCACCCAGCAATGTGCCGGCGCAGCCTGCGGACTTCGCCTCCGAGCGGGACAAACAAATTGTATCGATTGTACTCATTGATAACCCCAATGCAGCGATTGCTATCGTTGTATCGGTGATAATTGACATATTTCGCGCTGTAATCTAAAGAATTGTCACTATGACAAATTGGCTCCCGGACATTCAGCAAGGTCATGGCCCGCTCTACGCGCGCATCGCCGACCAGATCGAACAGGCAATTGGCAACGGCGCCCTGCCCGTCGGCGCCAAATTGCCACCGCAACGCAACCTCGCCTACGACATCGGGGTGACAATCGGCACGATCGGGCGCGCTTACAATATCGTCCGCGAGCGCGGGCTGGTGAGTGGCGAGGTCGGACGCGGCACCTATGTGCTCGACCATCCCGAAAGCCGGCCGCCGGAGCAATCGGATCCGCTGACGACGTCGCTTGCCGGCACCCGCCCCCTGGTCGCGCCCGTCGGCAAGCTCAGGTTCGACAGCACAGCGGCGCCGGACATCGGCCAGGGAACGGTGCTGAGCGAAGTGTTGGGTGAGATCAGCCATGAGCATCACGCCGATATCGCCAGCTACGCGCGGAACTTCCCGGATCATTGGTTCGAAGCCGGGTGCCAATGGCTGGCGCGCGGCGGGTTTCGCCCCAAGCCTGAAAACATCGTGCCGACGCTCGGCGCCCATGCGGCCGTCGTGGCGGTGATCGCGGCGGTGACCGCCCCCGGCGATCGCATTGCCTTCGAGACCCTCACCTATTCGCAGGTCAGCCGCAGCGCCGGCCTGATCGGTCGCCGCACGACGCTGGTCGAATCCGACGCCTTCGGCATGATCCCCGACGACTTCGAGCGCGTCTGTGCGCAGCAGCATCCCAAGCTCGCCTTCCTGATGCCGAGCGCGCAGAACCCGACGGTGGCCGTCATGCCGCTCGCCCGCCGCCAGGCGATCGCCGATATCGCCCGCAAATACGGCGTGTGGCTGGTCGAGGACGATCTCTATGGCGCCATGACCGGCGACCAGACGCCGCTGCTCGCCGAGCTTGCGCCCGAACGCACCTTCCTCGTCGGCGGTCTTTCGAAGTCCGTTGCCGCAGGTGTTCGCGGTGGTTGGGTCGCCTGCCCTCCGCATTTCGGCCAGCGCATCCGCATCGCCCACAAGATGGTCAGCGGCGGCCTGCCGTTCATCCTGGCGGAACTGTGCGCGCGCCTGGTGCTCTCCGGCTCGGCTGCGGCCTTGCGCAGCCAGGGCATCGAGGAGGTTCGCGCCCGCGAGGCGATGGCGCGCGAAGTCTTCGAGGGCATCGAGTTCGCCTCGCATCCCTGCATTCCGTTCCTCTGGATGAAGCTGCCGGACCCCTGGCTGTCCGGCACCTTCAAGCAAGCGGCGCTGCAGGAAGGCGTGCTCGTCGACGACGAGGACGAGTTCAAGGCCGGCCGCACCGATCGCGTCTTCCATCGGATCCGCATCGGCTTCTCCTCGCCACCGCAGCGCGCCGAAGTCAGGGCTGGCTTCCAGACGCTGAAGCGGCTGCTCGACAGCGGCCGAGCCGGCTACGACAGTTTCGAGTGACGATCGAAATCCGCGGGGTGACTTTCGCGCAAGCTTACGCAAGATACTATTTTAGCAGTATCGCGTAGATGATTCGCCCCTAAGGATTTCGCATGCCGCTACCGTTTCGCCCTGTCTCGTCCCGGCTGATCGCCCCCTTCCTTTTCGTCACGACCACCTCCTTCATCGCCGCGCAGGCGCTGGCTCAGGACGGCGTCTTCGACGAAATGCGCTTTGGCGTGACGACCTCGATCGCCAGCGGCGACAAGCAGGAAGACGGGGTGTTTCCGTCTTTCACGCTCTACTTCGATCCGTTCAATGCGGATGGTGCGGCAGATTTCGGCGAGAAGCTGTTGCGGCCGCGTGTCTATACCGGTGCAGCCGTGGCCACAGCGTCGAACGGCGTCAACCAGGCCTATGCTGGCTTGAGCTGGACCTTCGACATGACGCAGCGGCTCTTCGTGGAGTTCGGCGCGGGCGGCACGGTTCACGACGGCGATCTCGACGATCCCAACGGTTCCGGTCCGCAACTCGGCTGCCGCTTCCTCTTCCGCGAATACGCCGCCGCCGGCGTGCGCCTCGACGAACACTGGAACGTCTCGGCGACCGTGGAGCATGCGTCGCATGCCAATCTCTGCGACGGTCCCAACAACGGCCTGACACGCGCCGGCCTTGCGCTCGGCTACAAGTTCTAGGCCGAGTTCGTCCAGAATCCCATGCGGCATCAGTTAAAATTGATCGCCCGCGTATTTTTGGCGGCAGCAAACCCTTTCGATGTACAGTGGTTCGCGACTGATATCGACGCTCAGCGCTTTAAGCCCTTGATGTTCGATGCGCTTTGGAAGCCGAAGGCATCCGCCCATTTGTCGCCCCAGGCGCTGAGTTCCGCGCTGGCGGCAAACATCGCTATCGCGGTGTTCCTCAACCTGCTGCCGTCAAAATTGTGCGGTTTTGTCGGGTCTTTGGCGATCTCGAGGAGCTCCTTCAGCGTGGCAGTCGCTTCGTCCTGGGCTTTGCTATGACGAGCAGACAGGGCGCCACGGGTGCTGTATCCGTTGATATCCTCGATGTTGATTATATTTGATGAGCCGTTCGAATGTCGGAAACCGATGACGAATTCATCACCCGTGAATTTCTGGCGGTTTCCTCTGATTAATCCCACAAGGGCATTCGTGATCGCGTTTTCATCCGTTATGCCCGGGCGCCTTGCTTTTTCCGCCTTCACCAGTCCCGCAAAACGATCCCCGTCCTCGTTGATCAACGCCTTCAGAGTGTCACCCACGCTTGGATCGCTCGACTGGAAACCGCCCGAATGTAGAAAGTCCATCGTATCCGAGACGATATCGTCATTGGCCTGTTTCAGATCCAGGAGGCCGCTGGTGATCTGAGACGCGGCTTGTGTCCTCACCGGGCTGTCGCCGCCCGCAACCTTATAGATGATCGCCGAAATGGCATCGATTGCTCCCGCCTGCCCCCCGCTTTCTTGAGGCAGCGGCGCCTGCGCCCGCTGAAGGATCAGTAAGGCTGCGTTGTTTGTAGCGGCGATGGAGGTCATGCTCGTTCCCTCATACCTCCGCCGCTCTATCATCTTCGGTGAAGTACGTCAGTTCGGGCCTCATGCACGAAACGGTGATTGCGATTTGCATATGCAACCTTGGAGCGTATTCCTTAATAATGCGCGAAAACCCGTAAGATTTGCAACTAAAACGTGAGATGATTGGCGATAGTGGATCTTCGACCCCGCGATCGGGCGCGCCGGTCCGCACGACGCAGAGCGACGTCGATCACTGCGGACTTGAGGCGCGGGACAACAGCGCTCCATGCGGCCGTCAACCGCTGTTGATCGCCCGTATTTTTCTGTCGCGCCGCGTCGCAGCATAGGTTAAAGAAGCCGCAAAGCGCCCCCTGTTTCTGTTGCGGTTCGCACGCGCCATATTCCTCGCTAGTGGATTGCGCGCCGCCCGAAGGATTTGACGGTCGACGATGACGATTTCCAACACCCGCCCCATCACCCCGGACCTCATCGCATCGCACGGGCTGAAGCCTGACGAATACGAGCGCATCCTCGGCCTGATCGGGCGCGAGCCGACCTTTACCGAGCTCGGCATCTTCTCGGCCATGTGGAACGAGCACTGCTCCTACAAGTCCTCCAAGAAGTGGCTGCGCACGCTGCCGACCAAGGGCCCGCGCGTCATCCAGGGCCCGGGTGAAAACGCCGGCGTTGTCGACATCGACGATGGCGACTGCGTCGTCTTCAAGATGGAGAGCCACAACCACCCGTCCTATATCGAGCCCTACCAGGGGGCGGCGACGGGCGTTGGCGGCATCCTGCGCGACGTCTTCACCATGGGCGCCCGCCCCGTCGCGGCGATGAACGCGCTGCGTTTCGGTTCGCCGGATCATCCGAAGACCCGCCACCTCGTTTCCGGCGTCGTTGCCGGTGTCGGCGGCTATGGCAACTCCTTCGGCGTGCCGACCGTCGGCGGCGAAGTCGAGTTCGACGCCCGCTACAACGGCAACATTCTGGTCAACGCCTTTGCTGCCGGCCTCGCCAAGAGCGACGCCATCTTCTACTCCAAGGCCGAAGGCGTGGGCCTTCCTGTCGTCTATCTCGGTGCCAAGACCGGCCGTGACGGCGTCGGCGGTGCGACCATGGCGTCCGCCGAGTTCGACGAGTCGATCGAAGAGAAGCGCCCGACCGTTCAGGTCGGCGACCCCTTCACCGAAAAGTGCCTGCTCGAAGCCTGCCTCGAGCTGATGACGACGGGCGCCGTCATCGCCATCCAGGACATGGGTGCAGCCGGCCTCACCTGCTCTGCCGTCGAAATGGGCGCCAAGGGCGACCTCGGCATCGAGCTCGACCTCGACACCGTTCCGGTGCGCGAAGAGCGCATGACCGCTTACGAAATGATGCTGTCGGAGAGCCAGGAGCGTATGCTCATGGTTCTTGAACCGGCAAAGGAAGAAGTCGCCAAAGCGATCTTCGTCAAGTGGGGCCTCGATTTCGCGATCGTCGGCAAGACCACCGACGACCTGCGCTTCCGTATCCTGCACCAGGGCGAAGAAGTCGCGAACCTGCCGATCAAGGAACTGGGCGACGAAGCCCCGGAATATGATCGTCCCTGGACCCCCGCAAAGTCCGCTGCGCCGCTCGCATCCAACGATATCCCGCAGGCCGATGTCGCAGACGCGCTCGTCAAGCTCGTCGGCTCGGCCAACAACTCGTCGCGCCGTTGGGTCTACGAACAGTATGACACGCTGATCCAGGGCAACTCGCTGCAGCTGCCGGGCGGCGACGCCGGCGTCGTGCGCGTCGAAGGCCACGCCTCCAAGGCGCTCGCTTTCTCGTCGGACGTGACGCCGCGCTATGTCGAAGCCGATCCTTACGAAGGCGGCAAGCAGGCGGTCGCCGAGTGCTGGCGCAACCTGACGGCAACCGGATCGCTGCCGCTGGCAGCCACCGACAACCTCAACTTCGGTAACCCGGAACGTCCTGAAATCATGAGCCAGCTGGTTCATGCCATCAAGGGCATCGGCGAGGCCTGCACCGCGCTCGACTTCCCGATCGTGTCCGGCAACGTCTCGCTCTACAACGAGACCAACGGTCAGGCGATCCTGCCGACCCCGACGATCGGCGGCGTTGGCTTGATCAAGGACTGGTCGAAGATGGCGCGTATCCGCTTTGCCGCTGAAGGCGAAACGATCCTCGTCGCCGGCGCCCCTGCCGGTCTCGGCTCGCACATCGCCCAGTCTGTCTACATGCGCGACGTCCACGGCCGCACCGACGGCCCGGCACCGCATGTCGACCTCGCGCACGAGCGCAAGGTTGGCGACTTCGTCCGCGGCCTGATTGTCGACGGTCTTGTCACCGCCGTGCACGATTGCTCGTCGGGCGGGCTGGCGCTTGCCGTTGCCGAAATGGCGATGGCTTCGGGCATCGGCGCCTCGGTCGACGCCGTTGTCGGCCATGATCCGATCGCCACCTTCTACGGCGAAGACCAGGGTCGCTACGTCGTGACGGTTGCCGCCGGTGCGCTCGATGCGGTTGCCGCCCGTGCGAAGGCTGCCGGCGTCTCGCTCCCCGTCATCGGCAAGACCGGCGGCGACGCCGTCAAGCTTGGCGATGCCAAGGCCGTGTCGGTCGCGGATCTCCGCGCCGCCCATGAAGGCTGGTTCCCGGACTTCATGCAGGGCGACGTCGCGCCTGAGAACTAAGAGATCGAGGACGGGAGCTGCAGTTTCTGCGGCTCCCATATCTCTTTTGCGGTGCCTGCTTGCAGGCGCTGCCGGGAGCGATCATTTGATCGTGTTCACGCTGGCAACAGCCCTGCCTCACCCAATTCAGCAATTGCGTTCCGCCCCTGAATCGTGGTTCCCTTGTTTCATGGACAACGTCGGCAGGTTGCTGACGTTGCAGAATAAATAGGGAGTTGGCGTATCATGCCCATGACACCAGGCGACATCGAAGACATGATCAAGGCAGGGATTCCCGGAGCCAAGGTCACGATCCGCGATCTGGCCGGTGACGGCGACCACTATGCCGCCGAAGTCGTGGCCGAGGCGTTTCGTGGCAAGAGCCGCGTGCAGCAGCACCAGATGGTCTACAACGCACTGAAGGGCAATATGGGCGGCGTGCTGCATGCCCTTGCACTTCAGACGAGCGCGCCGGAGTAAGCTGGCGTGGCTGACCTGATCAAGGAACTTGTCAGCGGCGTCGTTGACAGTGCGCTGAAGGAAATCCTCAAGAAGACCGGCGTCAAGCGAACCACCACCAAGCGGACCAAGCGCCGGACACGGCCGACCTCTTCCGGTGGCGGCGGTCTTCTTGGCGACATTCTAGAGGCGGCCTTCCGCAAGCCGGCAAAGAAGCAGGTCAGTCGGCGGAAAACGTCGGCGGCGCGCAGCAAGACGCGGCGCCGCACGGCCTGAGTGGTATTAAAACCACATCTTGAGGACCATCAATATTTGTTGCGATTGGGTGGTGAAAATCACCAATATGCATGCTATCTAAGACCCAATCGATATCCGGCCCTTGAAGCCGGCGCAGGAAGGATGACAGGATGAGCGGAATTCACGAATTCATCGACAACGAAGTCAAGACGAACGATGTGGTGCTCTTCATGAAGGGTACGCCGCAGTTCCCGCAGTGTGGCTTCTCCGGTCAGGTGGTCCAGATTCTCGATTACATCGGCGTCGACTACAAGGGCATCAACGTGCTCGCCGACGCGGACCTGCGCCAGGGCATCAAGGACTATTCCAACTGGCCGACCATCCCGCAGCTCTACGTCAAGGGCGAATTCGTCGGCGGTTGCGACATCGTGCGCGAGATGTTCCAGGCCGGCGAACTTCAGTCCCACCTTTCCGAGCAGGGTATCGCCGTCAAGGGCGCTGCCGCCTGATCTAAGGACGCCTTGTCCCGATCCATCGGAGAAGGCGGGTAACCGCCTTTTTTGATTCGGACGTCGCTGTCCGGATTTCGATTTTCGTTGTCTTCCCAAAGGCTTTGCGCGCTTGGTTCGCGCAATGACCGTTTGAATGTTTGTGAAAGCGGGCTTCCTTCCTGTAACGTTTCCGGCGTTCTGAAGCGAGGCCTGGGCCGAGTTTTCGGCCTGTCATGAAGCAGTCGCGATCGTTCGGCATAAGCAGCAACGGTTCCCGCTCCGGCCTCCCGGCACGGAAATGACCCCGTCGCTGCCGATCGATGCCCTCACCGTTTCATGCAGGCCCGGTCCAATTGGTGCGGCTGCCCGGTCGCCCCCGCCTGACATCCCTGTGCCGACCGGCATTAAGCCAGCCGACATCCTTATTTTCCGGCACCGTCCGGACCCAGACCCGTTTCGCTTGGCGCTGACCGCGCCGCTAGGACTTTTGAAATGACAAGCACGACCAACGACGACGCCCTGCCCGGCCTCACGAAATTCCAGTTCATCGCGCTGATGGCCACCCTGATGGCGACGAACGCGATTTCGATCGACATCATGCTGCCGGGTCTTCAGGAAATCGGCGCGAGCCTCGGCGTGGCGTCGGAAAACGAGCGGCAATACATCATCACCGCCTACCTGCTCGGCATGGGCGTGGCGCAGCTGTTCTTCGGGCCGTTGTCCGACCGCTTCGGACGCAAGCCGCCGCTTCTGGCCGGCCTTGCGCTTTATGCCGTCTGCGCGGTCGCAATCGCCGTCGTGCCGACCTTCGGTCTCATGCTCGCCCTGCGCTTCATACAGGGCGCCGGTGCGGCCGCGACGCGCGTCATCACCATCTCGATCGTCCGCGACGTCTATGGCGGCCGGCAGATGGCGGAGGTGATGTCGCTGGTCATGATGGTGTTCATGATCGTCCCGGTCATCGCCCCGTCGATCGGCCAGCTCATCATCAGCTTTGCCGAATGGCACATGATCTTCGTCATCGTCGCGCTTTATGCGGTGATGAACATCGCGATCGTGCTGTCGAAGCTCGGCGAAACGCTTGATCCGGCGCACCGCCGCGCCTTCACGCCGTCGGTGATCCTCAGCGGTTTCCGCATCGTGCTGACCAACCGGCTGTCGCTGCTCTACACGCTCGCCACCTCGGTCATCCTTGGCGCACTGTTCGGCTTCATCAATTCGGCGCAGCAGGTGCTCGTCGGCGTCTACGATCTGGGCGTGTGGTTTCCGCTTGTCTTTGCGGCTTTCGCGAGTATGATGGCGGTCGCTTCCTTTACCAACTCCCGCCTCGTCCGCCGCTTCGGCATGCGGCCGTTGTCCCATGCGGCACTCTGCGGCTTTACGCTCGCTAGCTTCATCTGGATGTCGGCCTCCCTCTATGCGCCGCTGCCCTTCCCGCTCTTCGTGGTCCTCTATTGCGCCACGATGTTCCAGTTCGGGCTGATCGCGCCAAACTTCAACGCCATGGCCATGGAGCCGCTCGGCCACGTTGCCGGCACGGCGTCCTCGGTTCTCGGCTTCATGCAGACGATCGGCGGGAGCGTGATCGGAGCCTTCATCGGCCAGTCCTTCGACGGAACGGCCACCCCGCTTGCCACCGGCTACTTCACTGTCGCTGCGATCGGCCTCGCTTTCGTCCTGATTGCCGAACGCGGCAAGCTGTTCAAACCGCACCATCAGCCGGCCGGCTGATCGCTAAAGCGCCAAAAGTCGCTGTAGCGCTCCAAACCGCTGGCCAGCTTTTTCCAAAGATTGAATTTACGGGTTATCCCAATGTCCACCATCACCAATCAATCCGAACATGTCGACGGGGTCTCGGGGGCCGAGCGCCTCAACATGGGCATCGTCGAATTCATCATCACCATCGCCGTCATGACGGCGAGTGTCGCCATCGCCATCGACAGCATGCTCCCGGCGCTGCCGGCGATCGGCCAGTCGCTGAACGTCGCCAACACCAACGATAGCCAGCTGGTCATCGGCGTCTTCTTCCTCGGCTTCGGCATCTCGCAGATCTTCTTCGGCAGCCTGTCCGACGCCTTCGGCCGTCGCCGCGTGCTGCTCGGTGGGCTCGCCTTCTTCACCGTGTCGATGTTTGCCGCCGCCCTCACCCAGAGCTTCGAGACGCTGCTGATCCTGCGTTTCATCCAGGGTATCGGGGCTGCGGCGATCCGCATCACTACCATGGCGATCGTGCGCGACTGCTTCGGCGGCCGTGAAATGGCGCGCGTCATGTCCTATGTGATGATCGTCTTCATGATCGTGCCGATCGTGGCACCTTCGATCGGCCAGCTCGTGATCCTCTATGCCAATTGGCACTGGATCTTCATCCTGATCGGCATCATCGGCGCGATCCTCTTCGTCTGGGCCTTTTCCCGCATGAAGGAGTCCCTGCCTCAAGAGGAGCGCATGCCGCTCTCCGTCGGCGCGGTGGCATCGGGTTTCAAGACAGTGCTCACCAACCGCATCACCTGCGGCTACATGATCGGCATGACGATGTTCACCGCCGTGATCTGCGCCTATATCGTCACCGTCCAGCAGATCTTCGGCGAGGTCTACGGCCTCGGTGAGTGGCTGCCGATCGCCTTTGCCGGCACGGCCGGCGGCATCGCGGTTGCGAACTTCGCCAACGGCTTCTTCGTCCGCAGCTTCGGCATGCGCCGCATCTCGCACGTCTCGATGATCCTGTTCACGTTGATTTCGGTCGCAGGTTTCGTGATGTCGCTCTCCGGCACGCCGGCCTTCGTCGTCAGCTACCTGATGTTCTCGGTGCTCTTGATGTTCTTCGCTGTCATCGCAACGAACTTCACCGCGATCAGCCTGGAACCGATGGGGCACCTTGCCGGCACCGCCACGGCGATCACCGGCTTCGTTTCGACCACCGGTGGCGCGCTCATCGGCGGCGCTGTCGGCCAGCTCTTCAATGGCACGTTGCAGCCGCTGTTCGGTGGTTTCGCGCTCTTCGGCGCGGTGACGATCCTTGCAACGCTCTGGGCTGAGAAGGGCAAGCTCTTCACCCATCCCGGCGACAAGGACGTCTCCATGGATCACGGCGGCGGCCATATGTAACGGCCGCCATAAGGCAAACAAAAAGCCCGCCCGGAGCGATCCGGGCGGGCTTTCGCATTTTCGGGCCGCTTCGAACGGCTCAGACCGTGAAGACCTCGCGGCGCAGCGTCTCCCAGCTCTCCTTGTCTGTCGCCAGCAGCAGGCCGCCATTGAGATGGGACGGCAGGTAGGGCGAGCCGTCGAAGCGGGCGGCATAGGCGCCGGCTTCCTGCGAAATCAACGTGCCGGCCAGGTGGTCCCAGGGCATCAGCTTCTGGTACATCAGAAAGTGGATGTGGCCGCCGGCAAGCATGCGATATTCATGTGCGGCGCAGCGGTAGCTGGTGGCGATGCGCACCTTCGCCATGTTGGCCATGACTTCGCGGCGTGCTTCCTGCTGGTAGAAACCGGTCGAAGCGCCGCCGACCATGGCCTCGAGCGGCACGCCTGCGGTCACCGACAGGCGCTCCTGCGATCCGTTGGCGCGGCACATCCAGGCGCCCGAGCCCTTCTCGGCGATCACCCAATCGTTGCCGAGCGGATCGTAGATGATGCCGGCAACCGTCTCGCCCTTGGCGACGACACTTGCCATGACGCCGAAGAGCGGCACGCCGGCAGCGAAGTTGAAGGTGCCGTCGATCGGGTCGACGACGACAGCGAGGTCGGCATCGGCGAGCTTTTCGAGCAGCGCCGGGTCGGCGGCAACGGATTCTTCACCGATGAAAAGCGCGCCCGGCGCGACGTCCTCGATGCGCGCCTTGATCAGCCGCTCGGCCGCTTCATCGCCTTCGGTCACGAGGTCGATCGCTTCCGATTTCACCCTGACGTCGCCGGCTTCAAGATTGCGGAACCGCGGCAGGATCTCTTTGACCGCCGCTTCCTGCAGCAGATTGGCAAGGCCGGCAATGTCGACGGGATGGCTCATTCTTTGGGCTCCGGTGTGAGGGACTGGAAATCAAACAGCTTGGGATCGAGTAGGTGCGACGGGTTCACGTGACCGAGCGCGCGCAGCATCGTGTCCTTGCGGCCCGGCATGCGTCGCTCGATATCGGCAAGCATCGCCTTCATCGCATTGCGCTCCAGGCCGTCCTGCGAGCCGCAGAGGTCGCAGGGGATGATCGGAAACTCCATGGCCGCGGCGAACTTGGCGAGATCGTCCTCGGCCGCATAGGCGAGCGGCCGAAGCAGCATCAGGTCGCCTTCGTCGTTCAGGAGCTTTGCCGGCATCGAGGCCAGCCGGCCGCCATGGAAGAAGTTCATGAAAAAGGTTTCGAGGATGTCCTCGCGGTGGTGGCCGAGCACCAGCGCGTCGCAGCCCTCTTCACGCGCGATGCGATAGAGGTTGCCGCGGCGCAGCCGCGAACAGAGCGAACAGTAGGTCGCCCCCGTCGGCACCTTTTCCTTCACGATCGAATAGGTGTCGCGATACTCGATGCGATGCTTGACGCCGATCGATTCCAGGTATTCCGGCAGGATGTGCTTGGGGAAGTTCGGTTGGCCCTGGTCGAGGTTGCAGGCAATGAGCTCCACCGGCAAGAGCCCGCGCCATTGCAGGTCCATGAGCAGCGCCAGCAGGCTGTAGCTGTCCTTGCCGCCGGAAAGGCCGATCAGCCAGCGCTTCGATCCCTTCAGCATGCCGAAATCGTCGAGCGCCTGTCGCGTCTGGCGAAGCAGACGCTTGCGCAGCTTGTTGAACGAGACCGAGGACGGCATGCGCTCGAAAAGCGGGTGTGCGCCGGCGTCGATAGCGGCGTCATCGAACGCGGCTTCAACCGGATCTTGGGGCTGGCTCAATGAAAGGTCCATGGCGGGGATCCTGTGCGGCAGGCGGGCGCAACCGGCGCCCGGCTCATCTTGGCCAGCACTTGCCCGCTCCGGCCGTCAAGATCAAGGGAAATCGGCCTCAAGGCGCAGATCGCCCGCGTCGGAGCGGTTCAAGGGCCGAAGACCGACCAGCCGGTGCGCGCCGCCAGCATTTCGAGCGCCAGAGATCCGAGCAGCGAATTGCCGTTTTCGTTGAGGCCCGGCGACCAGACGGCAACCGAGGCCTTGCCGGGCGCCACCGCCAGAATGCCGCCGCCGACGCCGCTCTTTCCCGGCAAGCCGACACGATAGGCGAAGTCGCCCGAACCGTCATAGTGGCCGCAGGTCAGCATCAGCGCGTTGATGCGCCGCGCCCGCTGGCGCGAGACGACGTTGTGACCGGTCAGCGGGTTGCTGCCGCCGGCGGCCAGGAACAGCCCGGACTTGGCGAGCTGGCTGCAGGTCATCGAAAGCGCGCAGTGGTGGAAATAGACGCCGAGCACGTGGTCGACGGGATGGTCGAGCTTGCCGAAGGAGCGCATGAAATTGGCAAGCGCGAAGTTCCTGTAGCCGGTAGCCGTCTCCGACCGCGCGACCTCATGGTCGATAACGATCTGGTCGTCGTCGGCGAGGTAGCGGACGAACTGCACGATTTCGCCGATCAGTTCCCGCGGCGTGTGGCCGGCGAGGATCAGGTCGCTGATGGTGATCGCGCCGGCATTGATGAAGGGGTTGCGCGGCTTGCCGCCCTCTTGCTCGAGCTGGACGATCGAGTTGAAGGCCGATCCCGACGGCTCGCGGCCGACACGGTGCCAGATGTTCTCGCCGTGCTTGCCGAGCGCCAGCGTCAACGTGAAGACCTTGGAAACGCTCTGGATCGAGAACGGTACCTCGGCATCGCCGACGCGGTAGATCTCGCCGCCTGTGGTCACGACCGCCATGCCGAAATGCTTGGCGTCGATACGCGCGAGCTGCGGAATATAGTCGGCGACCTTGCCTTGGCCGAACCGCGGGCTTAGCTCCCGATGAATGTCGTCGATGATCGCCTGCAGATCCTGCGGCTTCTGCTCTTCGGGCATCGGGCTTCCCTCTTGGTCATCGCCTTTTGATCGAGGCGACGATAAGGCGCTTGTTCGCTGGGGTCCGCGGTTGCGCGGATGCTGATCGGCACTGACAAAAAAGCCGCCCGTTTCCGGGCGGCTTTCGAAACGTCACAAGGCGTGAGCCTCGGATTAACGCGAGTAGAATTCGACGACCAGGTGCGGTTCCATGACGACGGCGTAAGGCACGTCGGAGAGAACCGGAACGCGGACGAAGGTCGCGACCATCTTGTTGTGATCGGCTTCGATGTAGTCCGGAACGTCGCGTTCAGCGAGCGAAACCGATTCGAGAACGGTTACGAGCTGCTTCGACTTTTCCTTCACTTCGATGACGTCGCCCGGCTTGCAACGGTAGGAACCGATGTTGACGCGGACGCCGTTGACCTTGACGTGGCCGTGGTTGACGAACTGACGGGCAGCAAAGACCGTCGGAACGAACTTGGCGCGGTAGACGATCGCGTCGAGGCGCGATTCGAGCAGACCGATCAGGTTTTCCGGGGTGTCACCCTTGCGGCGGTCAGCTTCAGCGAAAATCGCGCGGAACTGCTTCTCGCGGATGTCGCCGTAGTAGCCCTTGAGCTTCTGCTTGGCGCGCAGCTGTACACCGAAGTCCGAAAGCTTGGACTTGCGGCGCTGGCCGTGCTGGCCCGGGCCGTATTCGCGGCGGTTTACCGGGGACTTCGGACGGCCCCAGATGTTTTCGCCCATACGGCGGTCAATTTTGTACTTGGACGATTCGCGCTTGCTCATCGCATTTCCTTTCAAATGGTTACACCGGCCTGTTTCCAAACCGGATCAAGGAAACACGCCCTCCTCTGAACCCATTTTCGGGGTTCTGACAGGTTTCTCACGATCAAGCTGACGGAGAAGCCACGGGACATGTCAAATGAAACACCGGACATTTCTGCCCGGCGTTGGGGCGGCTTTAGTGGGTCCGGCCCCTGTTGTCAAACGAAATCGTGACAAACAGCCGTTGATCACGCCGGATCACCCGACGGCGCTTGCTCCAACGAAATCAGCAGCTTCCTGAGGAGCGCCGCCAGCGCTACGCGGTCTTCCTTGCTCAGCGCGTCGAGGTAGCGCGCTTCGCTCGCCATGTCGGCACGAAAGGCGTTTTCCGCAAGCGCTATTCCCTTTTCCGTCAGCCCGACGACGCTGCTGCGGCCATCGGAGGCCGAGCGTTCGCGCAGGATCAATCCCGCTTTCTGCAGCCGGTCGAGCCGGTGCGTCAGTCCGCCCGACGAAATCATCAGCAGCGTATAGAGATCCGTCGGCGTCAGCCGGTAAGGCGGCCCGGATCGCCGAAGCGTCGAGATCACGTCGAACTCGCCGCGATCGATGCCGAAGGATGCGAATGTCTCTTCGATCGAGGGGCGCACCAGATTGGAAAGCCGGTAGGCGCGACCGAGGATGGTCATCGGCTCCGTGTCGAGGTCCGGCAGTTCGCGGTCCCATTGCGCCCGCAACCGGTCGACGTGATCGCTCTCGGTCTTTTCGTTTTGCATCGCTTGCTCCAGGTCTTCGAAATTATCTTGACGAGAAGATAGCTTCGAATAATATCTTCTCGTGAAGATAGTTCATTGCAACCGACAAGCCAACCCGATGGAGGCCAGCATGTTTCATGTCATTCCGCGCTCAGAGCAAAAACCGAGCCCCAAGCGGACCATCCTGTTTGAAGGTGGGCAATATGGCACGCCGATTTCGCTCTTCCTGATGGATGCTGAGCCAGGCCAAGGGCCGGCGCTGCATGTGCATCCCTATCCCGAGACCTGGCTCATTCATTCCGGCGAGGCGGAGTTCACGGTTGGAGATGAGACGCTGATCGGTAAGACCGGTGACATCATCGTCGTCGAAGCCGGCACGCCCCACCGTTTCGTCAACAATGGTACGGCGCGGCTCGAGATGACCTGCATCCACGCGTCCGACCGCGTCATACAGGAATTTATCTGAGCCATGCCGACACGGTCGGCTACTCGCGCCTTGAGTTCCCGCGAGAAACGAAGGCTTGATCTGTAACCGGACTCACTCCGCCGCAGCGGCGGCCGCGCCCGTCACATCCGGCCCGTTGGCGTCGCCTGGAGCGGTCTCGCTGCCGAGGTCCGGGAAGGCAACGATGCGCTTTCCGGCGAAATCCGCATGGATGACGATCAGCCCATGCTCTTCGAAGTAGCCGAGCAGACGACGAGCCCGCCTTGCGGAATGGGTGCCGTAGGCGCGCGCGATCATCGCGTCGGAGGGGCATGGCAGACCCCGGACGGCCGCCTGCGCCATCATCAGGAACACGGCCTGCAGATCCTCGGTGACGCGATCGGCAAGCTGCAGGGCCTGGGCCCAGGTCTCGCTCGCAGCAGTCTCCGGATCGACGCCTGAGCGCGCGACCGCCATCTTGCGGCGGAACGCGCCAAGTGACAGGGCCGTACCGGACGGCATGCGGCGAATGCGGCAGCGGACCAGGAAGTCCTGAAACAGTTCCGCGTCCGGCCGGAAGGTTGCCTCCGGATTGGCGAGGATTTCCGCAAAGACGCTGTCGAGCAGGGTCTCTTTCTCGTCAGCGGTCATCTCCGGCTGCGTCGGCCTTGCCTCGATCGGCGCGACCGGCTCGGGCCGTGGGCGCGAAAGCTCGGCAAGAATGTCGGTCGTCGGGCGCGGCGGCGCAACGGCGCGGCGCATGATCGGCCGGGTCAACTCGTCCGGATCCGGCGTGAAAATCAGGTCCTCGACGTCCTGTGGCGCCTCCGGCAGCGGCATCAGCTTCGGGCTCGTCGAGCGGGCCGAGGTCTCCACCGTGCCGATCGTTACCTTGAGCGGGCGGCGCGACAGGGCCGGACCGAGTGCGACGAACGAACCGCGCTTCAGGTCGCGGAACATTTCCGCCGTGCGTCGGTCCATGCCGAGCAAATCGGCTGCGCGCAGCATGTCGATGTCGAGGAAGGTGCGCCCCATCAGGAAGTTCGAGGCTTCCGCCGCCACGTTCTTGGCGAGCTTCGCCAGGCGCTGCGTCGCGATGACACCGGCAAGCCCGCGCTTACGGCCGCGGCACATGAGGTTGGTCATGGCGCCGAGCGAAATCTTGCGCACCTCTTCGGTGACGTCGCCTGCAACCGACGGCGCAAACATCTGCGCCTCGTCGACGACGACCAGCACCGGATACCAGAACTCGCGATCCGCATCGAACATGGCGTTCAGGAACACGCCGGCATTGCGCATCTGCTGCTCGATATCGAGCCCTTCGAGCGAGAGCACGCAGGAAACGCGATGCTGGCGAATGCGGTTGGCAATGCCGATCAGTTCGGCGTCGGTACGCTCACCCTCGACGACCACGTGGCCGAACTTGTCGGCGAGCGTGACGAAATCGCCCTCGGGGTCGATGATGCACTGCTGCACCCAGGGCGCGGACTGTTCCAGCAGCCGGCGCAGGAGATGCGACTTGCCCGAGCCGGAATTGCCCTGGACCAGAAGACGGGTGGCCAGAAGCTCCTCGATATCGAGCGAGGCCGATGTCCCTTCGGACGTCGCTCCCATGTCGATGCCGACCTTCATGTCCACCTCTCGCGCGAGAGCGTTCCGCTTGTCGAACCGCTCAATGTGTTGGTTTCATGCAATTCCGCGCGCAGACGGCGGCGCATATTTCCGGAATGCTTTAGATGATTCGCGATCATGCGGAGACCGCCAATCGGGCGACACCTAACACGGATTTTCCGGAAAGCCTGCCATCGCCGAAGAAAACCCACAGGGAATACGCGCCGCAACAGCGACGAACGCTTAAGTCGCACGCAGCCTGTCGCAAGATAAAGTTGAGATTTTTCGGCATGCGGACTTTTGCGAGCGATCGCGCACCCCCATATCGATCGGACACATCAGGCTTTTGCGGGAGCAGCGATGACGCAGAACGAGACGAAAAGCCACTTCGAGATGAACGACCTCGATCAGCGGATGCGTGACGCCTATAAAGACGGTCAACCCGTCATATCAAAGGCGCAGGCGGCCTCCGCCCGCCACAAGACCTTCCTGATTGCCTGCGCGCTGGTCTCCTTGATCGCCATACTGCTGGCGATCCTCACGAGTTGATCGCGTCAGCCTTCTCTGCCCGTTCGTCGGCGTTGGTGTTTGCCGCGACCGTCAAGCCAAACCCCTGCATCAGCCGGCGTGTCGCAAAATCCGGCTTTCCCGACGTGAAGATCGCCGGGTCCTGGCCGTTCAGCGGCTCGAAACCGTTCGGCTGCGGCACCAGCGAGCGTGCCCGCCGGGCGATCGCTTCGGCCGGATCCAGCCAGTCGACCGGCCAGGGCGCGAGCCTGCGAAAGACATTGGCCATGAAGGGATAGTGCGTGCAGGCAAGCACCACGATATCGGTCTTCCGGCCGTCCATTTCGACGAAGCACGGCGCGATCTCGGCCAGAACTTCCGCATCGTCAAGCTTTTCGCCGCGGATATAGGCCTCGGCCATTTTGGCAAGGTTCTCCGAGCCGACGAGGCGCACGTGACACTGCGTGGCGAAGGATTGAATGAGATCGCGCGTATAGGCGCGCTTCACCGTGCCCGGCGTCGCCAGAACCGAAACGAGACCGGAGCGGGTGCGCTCGGCTGCCGGCTTGATGGCCGGCACCGTGCCGACGAAGGTCATCTGAGGAAAGGCCGCGCGAAGATCGGCGCCGACAAGCGTGAAGGCGGTGTTGCAGGCGATGACGCAGATTTCCGGATCATGCTCGGAAAGCAGCCTGCCGAAGAGCGCGATCACCCGCTCTTTCAGCGCCGCTTCTTCCCAGCCGCCATAGGGAAAGCCGGCATCGTCGGCGACATAGATGAAATGCCGCTCGGGCATCAGCACCCTCGCCTCGCGCAGCACGGTCAAACCGCCGATGCCGCTGTCGAAGACGAGAATGGGTTTCAGTTCACTCGCTGTCACCTTTGTCTCGCGCTTTCCTGCTGTGTTCGCCCGGAGCGCCGGAGCCGCGCGGATTTTCCCGCGTGAACCGGTCGAGCGAAGAAATGACGCCGCGCAGCACCTGGATTTCGGATTCGGTAAAGGACGGCCTGGTCAGAACCGCGCGCAGGTTCTCGACCAATTTCGGCTTTTTGTCGGCCGAACGGAAATAGTTCCGCGCCTCGAGCGCTTCCTCGACATGCTCGAACAGACCCTGCAGGTGTTCCTTGGTCGCTGGCCGCTGCTCGATCGCCTGGAACGAGGTCTGGTCCTCAGACTCCATGCCGGTCTTCAGCCACTCATAGGACATCAAAAGCACGGCCTGGGCGAGATTGAGTGAGGCAAAGGCCGGGTTGACCGGAAAGGTCACGATCTCGTCGGCGAGCGCCACTTCCTCGTTGGTAAGGCCGGTGCGCTCACGCCCGAACAGGATGCCCGTCTTCTCACCGCCCTGGAAGCGCTGGCGCAGCGTGCGCGCCGCGACGATCGGCGAGCGAACCGGCTTGTAGCCGTCGCGGTCGCGGGCGGTCGTCGCATAGACGAAGTTGAGATCGGCAATCGCCTCTTCGACCGAACCATAGAGCTTGGCGGCGTCGATCACGTGGTCAGCACGGCTTGCGGCCGATCGTGCCTTTTCGCTCGGCCAGCCGTCGCGCGGATTGACGAGCCGAAGCTCCGCCAGCCCGAAATTGGCCATCGCGCGGGCAACCATGCCGATGTTTTCGCCGAGCTGCGGATAGGCGAGAATGATCGCCGGTCCTTCTGCCAGAAGTTCGCGCTCGCTGTTCGTACCTGCCATTTCCGTCGCCTTTGCCTGTCGTTCGGCGCTTCCCTCGCACAAATGCCGCGAAAATTAAAGTCCGCTACAAATGAAGCCGGTTGAGAGAGACCCCGATCATCTCCAGACCCAGTGCGGCATCGTCCTTCGAGATCGGCAGGTGCCGGTCGACCGGCGCTCCGATCCGGCCGACCTCGTAGAAATAGGCCGATGCCTTCTCCCGCACCGACTGCACGAGCGCGAGATTGGCGTCGATATCCGCTTTGAAATCGCTTCCTTCCAGCTCCGCATCCGTGCCGACACGCCGGGCGAAGACCCGTGCCCAATAGGTGCAGGCCATGAAGATCGCCAGTGCCTGACGCACATGACCGGGACGCGTCACCAGCTGCCAGGGAAGCCCGAGCGGCTTTGCCGCCGCCGCCAGGTCACGATAGGCGCGGTCGAGCGCCTGCGACCGGGCGATCAGCACCAGCCCCGAGGCCCCGTCGCGCGCCGCCTGCAGCAGGCCCTTGAGCTCGTCGCACCAGCTTGCGACGGCGGCATCGAGCGTCGTGCGGGTGCGCGTCGGAAAGACGACGAAGGCAACCGCAGCACCGGCGATCGAACCGATCAGGGTTTCCTCCAGGCGCAGTTGAAGCAGATGCGGGCTCAGCACGCCCATCAGGCTGTAGACCAGCGACAGCACGACGGAGATGAAGAAGGTCATCGTCGCATAGGAAACGGCGAGGAAATAGAACGCCAGAAAGACGCAAAGGGCGCTGAGCGGCAACACCAGGTAGATATTGCCGGCGACCAGCGTGCCGACGACGATGCCGACCACGATGCCAAAGAGCGTACCGGCCGAGCGCTGCAGCGCCTTGACCGCCGTGTCGCCGCGCGAGCGCGTGTTGGTGAAGACGAGAAACGCCGCAAGCACGGCCCAGAACCAGCGCTCGCGCGACAGCATCAGCCCGAAGACCATGGCGATACCCGAAGCGAGCGTGATTTGGATCGCCGCCTTCAAGGCGGGATCGTCCAGCGACGGCTTCCAGCGGGTGGAAACGCCACTCAAGTGCAGCGGCGGTTCTTCCAGATCGGCCGGCGTCAGCTTTGCAAGGCTTCGGGCGAGCCTTTGCCGGACGTTGCGCAGCCACAGCAGCGCCTTGACAGTTTCTTCGCGGCGCGGAGCCGCATCGCCGAGCCGCGCGATCTCCGCGTCGATGCGCCCGCCGTCGCGCGCCACCATCGCCTCGACGAGTGCCGGCGGCGGCATCGACTGGAAGCTGACGACCATCACGCTTTCGGCCGCAAGATGCAGGTCGAAGAGGTTGATGACGAGGTCGGAGGTCGTAAGGCCGGGTTGCGGTTCCGGGCGCCGGTTTTCGGTCGGAATGAAGCTCTCGGCCATCAGCACCGCTTCCTTCAGCCGCTCCTCGGCCGCATGCAGCTGACGACGGTCGGTCGGCGACAGGACGGGCTTGCGGGCGATCTCCGCCAACTGCAGCAACATCTGGTCGACGCGCCGCTGCACGCTTGCCGTTGCGCGCAGGAGGTCGCGATAGCGATCATCCGGCAGCAGCCGCGTGCGGACGAGGTGCGCGACCGTGGCCGAAACGGCCGCCCCGAAGAACAGCGCCGGCAACTGGTCGAGCGTTGGCCTCAGATAGGCACCGGTGAAATAGGACATGAAGGCGAACATGCCGACGGCAAAACCGCGCGGGCCGAAGGAACGGCCATAGACCGCGAGGAAGATGATCAGCAGGAAGACGACGTCGGAAACGTAGCGGTGATTCTCGAGCACCGACGCAAGCCCGACCATCGAAACGCCGACGAGGACGGCGATGATGCGGGTGAGCCGCTGGCCGGCGATGGTGCGATCGCGCACCGCCAGCCCCCCTTCGATCGACAGCGACGCCGCAAGCCCGAAAGCGGCCGGCGGCAACGGTGCGACCAGGTAATGAAACGCCATCAGTAAAAGGATGGAAACGACGATCGTCGCGGTGATGCGCGAGGCCTGCCGCAGGCGGGAGAAGGCCGGATCATTGGCAAGAAGCCAATCGCGCATACGGGAACGAAGTGCCATCGGTCGCCTTTGCCTGTCCCGCGGCCGCCTGTGGACGCGCGCCGCTGTCGCCGGTTCTTCCTGCATAGCGGCAGACGCGATCTTTGCAAGGCCGGCGCGACGAAAGCGGGCGTCGAAAAGCGGTGGCGAAGTGCCGTCCGAGGTCCGTCTCCACCTCCATCCAAAGTTTCAGCCAAGCATGCTTTGCCTTGTCGGTTCTGAGTGCTATAGGGCACAGGATTTTTCAGAGAGGAAGGGACATCGCTCCCGCTGTCCCGCATAAGCTACGAGGCATATTCATGGCAAAGATTAAGGTCGCCAATCCGGTCGTCGAACTCGACGGCGATGAGATGACCCGCATCATCTGGCAGTTCATCAAGGACAAGCTGATCCATCCCTACCTCGACGTCGATCTGGAATATTACGACCTCAGCGTCGAAAACCGCGATGCGACCGAAGACCAGGTAACGATCGACGCCGCCAACGCGATCAAGAAGCACGGCGTCGGCGTCAAGTGCGCCACGATCACGCCGGATGAAGCCCGCGTCGAGGAATTCAAGCTGAAGAAGATGTGGAAGTCGCCGAACGGCACGATCCGCAACATCCTCGGCGGCGTCATCTTCCGCGAGCCGATCATCTGCAAGAACGTTCCGCGCCTGGTTCCGGGCTGGACCAAGCCGATCATCGTCGGCCGTCACGCTTTCGGCGACCAGTACCGCGCCACCGACTTCAAGTTCCCGGGCAAGGGCAAGCTGACGATGAAGTTCGTCGGCGAAGACGGCAAGGAAATCGAATACGACGTGTTCGACGCACCGTCGGCCGGCGTTGCCATGGGCATGTACAACCTCGACGATTCGATCACCGAATTCGCGCGCGCGTCGTTCAACTACGGTATCCAGCGCAAGGTTCCGGTCTACCTGTCGACCAAGAACACCATCCTCAAGGTCTATGACGGCCGCTTCAAGGACATCTTCCAACAGGTCTTCGACGCTGAATTCGCCGACAAGTTCAAGGAACTGAAGATCTGGTACGAACACCGCCTGATCGACGACATGGTCGCTTCGGCTTTGAAGTGGTCCGGCGGCTACGTCTGGGCGTGCAAGAACTATGACGGCGACGTTCAGTCCGACATCGTTGCCCAGGGCTTCGGCTCGCTCGGCCTGATGACCTCGGTTCTGATGACGCCGGATGGCAAGACGGTTGAAGCCGAAGCCGCTCACGGCACGGTGACCCGCCACTACCGCCAGCACCAGAAGGGCGAGGAAACCTCGACCAACTCGATCGCCTCGATCTTCGCCTGGACCCGTGGCCTTGCCCACCGCGCCAAGCTCGACGGCAATGCCGAACTCGCAAAGTTCTCCGAAACCCTCGAGAAGGTTTGCGTCGACACCGTCGAAGCCGGCTTCATGACCAAGGACCTGGCGCTCCTCATCGGTCCCGACCAGCCGTGGCTCTCGACCACCGGCTTCCTCGACAAGATCGACGAGAACCTGCAGAAGGCCATGGCTGCCTGATAGGCTCGACCGAGCTTGAAAACATGATCGCGCCGATTTCCCCGCGCAACGCCCTGACGATCGCTCGCATCGTCAGGGTCAATCACGCCGGGGAATTCGGCGCGATCCGCATTTATGGAGCCCAGATCGCGGTCGCCCGCAGGCTCTATCCGGATTGCCTGCCGATGCTCTCGGAAATGCTTGGTCACGAGATCGAGCACTGCGCGCTGTTTCGCGCGGCGATGCCTGCACGAAAATCCCGACCCTGCCGTATCATGCAGTTCTGGAGCCTGGGCGGGTGGTTGCTTGGGTTCGTGACCGCGCTCTTCGGGCGTCGCGGCATATGGGCCTGCACGGCTGCCGTGGAAGCCGCCGTGCATCACCATCTCGACGATCAACTGCATTTCCTCGCCGACAAGGATCCGGAGCTTCATGCCCTCATCCTGTCGATCCGCGAGGAGGAGCTGGCGCATCTCGATCACGCGGAGGCGCAGCTTTCGAGCGAAGACCGGCTCGCTGACGCCCTGCGCGCCGTCATCTCCCTTGCCACCACCGTCCTGATCTGGCTTTCGACCTGGGGCGATTCCACGCGCATGGCGGCAGCCCTGCGGAAGGCCTCGCCGCAGGCTGCTTCACTTTAGGCGCGATCGCTTCGGCCGAGGTGCTGTCTACGCCTAGAACATATCGCGGCTGCTGCTGCGCGGGTCGTCGCTGACGATATGCTGGTCGTAGATCCCGCCTCTTGCCTGCCGGCGCCAGGGTCGGGCCGGATCGTTGGGGTCGTTGCCGATATCGGCGATCGCCATTGACGCCCCATCTCCCACACATCGCGTTACCCATTGTCCGTCAGGTGCCACGATCCCTGAGGGCGCTGTGAGGCCAGGTTGTGCGAGAACGGCAAAACTTGCCCAATAGCGGTTGCTCGACGCATGCCCCTGTACTTCGGCGGCAAAGGCAAGGTCGTTTGCCAGAGCGCCGCCGGAGGTGGAAAACAGGACGCAATCGACATTCAGCCGCTCGTATTCGAGGAAAATCTCGGGAAAATGGCACTCGATGCCGAGTGCGCAGCCGAAGCGGATGCCATCGACCTCGAATGTCAGCGGGATCGTTCCGGGCGTATACATGAAAGAGATCTTGGTGTTGGACAGCATGCGCTCGTCATAGCGTGTCGCAATCGTTCCCTTGTCCGAGATCACGTAGAGGCTGTTGTGCGGACGATGCGGTTCAGTGAGCTTGTGCACGGAGCCGAGCACCGTCCATAGGCTGAGTTCACGCGCCAGCCTTCGGATGATGCGCCTGCCTCATGAGCTGGCGGATCCCTTCACCGGCACGGCGAAGGGCTGTCGGGTCGCGGGGATCATCCAAATAGGCCGATTGCACCACGGCCAGACACAGCGATTTGGCTTGCCGCAGCGCGCCGGTCGCCTCCGCGTCGCGAATGTGCATGCGTGCGGTCGTGTAGGATTCGCCGGTCTTGGCGGCACGGGCGCGCACGCGGCGTTTGAAATTCCGGTTTTCAGTCATGACGGGCCTTTCGCGTCTCGGGCAAGTTCCCCAGCAACCGGATCCGAAACGGTGGGACCAGGATTGCGACCCGAGACTGAAGTCCCTTTGCCTCCATGAAAGGACCGTGCTGGGGACGATCTTTGGAGGTTCGGCGCAGGCCACGCCGAACCAAAAGGTGACGCCCGGCCGCTGATTCGTCAATTGCGGCGCAGTGCTCAGGTGTCCTTCACTTCAAAGGCAGGTAGATCTCGCTCAGAAGCTCGGTGGGTGCGACCTCCCGCGGATTGTTGAGATATTTCTCGAACATCAGGCTGTCGCGGATCTCGCGGCCGGACTGCGGCAGCCAGGTTCCGTAGAGCCATTGATAGGCTTTCGGCATGTCCGCATAGGGGCCCTTGTGGCGAAGCACCGCATAGTGGCCGCCGTCGAGATGCTGTGGCGTCAAAGGCGCCTCCACCGGCATTGCCTCGCGCGCGCTGACGCAGGCGAAAGATCGCAGCTTTTCGGTCGGCACCAGCTCCGGGTCGTCGAGATAAATGCCGATCATCTCCATGTCCGGCCGGAACAGTTGCCGCGAAAAGAGTGTGCCGTAGAGCGTCTCGAATGCCTTGCCGATCTCCATATAGGAGCCGGTGTGGGCGACGCCGACGACGTCGAAGGCTTCGACCTCCTTAAGGGTGACTTCGTACATGTCTGGAATTCCTTCCGTTGAAGCGGTTTCAAAGGCCACATGGCTTCCCTCCTTGCGGTATCGCGCCGGCGGCAGCCCGTAGGACGCCTTGAACGTGCGGTTGAAGGATTGCAGGTTGGGATAGCCAGAGCGCTGCGCGATCGTTTCGATAGGAAGATCGGTCTGGGCGAGATCGGCGGCGGCCCGCTGCAACCTCAGCCGCTTCACCGTTCCGGCCAGCGTCTCGCCATGGACCGCACGGTAGATGCGGTGCCAATGGTGCGGCGACAGGCAAGCAATCTCCGAGAGACGATCGAGGTCGAGATCGCCGTCGAGATGACCGTAAATATAGTCGCTGACCCGGTGCAGACGCCGTTCGTAGGTCGCCCACGTTACCCGCTCTTCCATGTCCACCCTTTCGCGCTTTGCTCACGGATCGGTAGACCATAGATCAATTTGACAAATCCTGCGGAGTTATCCGGCTGCTTTCGCAGAGGATTTGTGCGCCTCGGCGGGCTCGATAAGACCTGACGCAGCAAACAAAAAAGGGTGCCGCAACGGGCACCCTTTTCCTATTCTGTCGCTGGCAATCAGCCGGCGAGCGCGACGGCCACCGCTTCGATCGCTTCGGCTGCCTTGTCTCCATCCGGGCCGCCGGCTTGGGCCATGTCGGGACGGCCGCCGCCGCCCTTGCCGCCGAGAGCGGCAGACGCGATGCGGACGAGGTCGACGGCGCTGTGCTTCGACGTCAGGTCGTCGGTTACGGCAACGACGGCGCTGGCCTTGCCGTCACCGGAAACGCCGACGAAAGCAACGATGCCGGAGCCGAGGCTCTTCTTGCCGTCGTCGGCAAGGCTCTTCAGGTCCTTGGGCTCGACGCCCGAGACGACCTTGCCGAGGAAGCGGATGCCGGCAATGTCGCGGGCCGCGTCGGCAGAACCGGCCTCGCCGCCGCCACCAAGCGCCAGCTTCTTCTTGGCTTCGGTCAGCTCGCGTTCCAGCTTGCGGCGTTCGTCGAGCAGCGCTTCGACGCGACCGAGCACGTCGCCCGGCTGAACCTTCAGCGTGTTGGCAAGCGTCTTCACGCGCTCGTCCTGCTCGTTGAGGTAGGCGCGGGCCGCTTCGCCGGTCAGCGCTTCGATGCGGCGAACGCCGGCGCCGACGGCGCTTTCCGAGACGACGCGGACGAGGCCGATGTCACCGGTGGCAGACACATGCGTGCCGCCGCAGAGTTCGACCGAATAGGCGCGGTTGGCTTTGGAGCCGTGGATGCCGCGGCCCATCGAGACAACGCGAACCTCATCGCCGTACTTCTCGCCGAAGAGCGCCATCGCACCTTCGGCAATCGCATCATCGACGCTCATCAGGCGCGTGGTCACCGGCGAGTTCTGCACGATGATCTCGTTGGCCATCTCTTCGACGATCTTCAGTTCCTCGGCCGTCATCGGCTTCGGGTGCGAGACGTCAAAGCGCAGGCGCTCGGGCGCCACCAGCGAGCCCTTCTGGGCCACATGGGTGCCGAGCACTTCGCGCAGCGCCTCGTGCAGGAGGTGCGTTGCCGAATGGTTGGCGCGCAGGCGCGAGCGGCGCGCATGATCGACGTCGAGCTGGGCGGCGTCGCCGGTCTTGACCGTGCCTTCGGCGACGGTCGCGAAGTGGACGAAGAGCCCCTCGCCGCGCTTCTGCGTGTCAGTGACGGTGAGCTTGCCGCCTTCGACGGTGATCGTACCGGTATCGCCCATCTGGCCACCCGATTCGCCGTAGAACGGCGTCTGGTTCAGGATGACCTGGACAGTGTCGCCCTTGGCAGCCGAGGCGACGACGGCGCCGTCACGCACGATCGCCTGGATCACGCCTTCGGCGGTCTCGGTGTCGTAGCCGAGGAAGTCGGTTGCGCCGTGCTTTTCCTTAAGCTCGAACCAGATGGTTTCAGTCGCAGCTTCGCCGGAACCGGCCCAGTTGGCGCGGGCTTCAGCCTTCTGGCGTTCCATAGCGGCCGAGAAAGCGTCGGTATCGACGGTGATGCCCTTGGCGCGCAGTGCGTCCTGGGTCAGGTCGAGCGGGAAGCCGTAGGTATCGTAGAGTTTGAAGGCGGTTTCGCCGTTGAACTGGTCGCCTTCCGACAGATCGGCAGAGGCGTCGGACAAGAGGTTGAGGCCGCGCTCCAGCGTCTTGCGGAAGCGGGTTTCCTCGAGCTTCAGCGTCTCGGAGATCAGCGCTTCGGCGCGCACCAGCTCCGGATAGGCGCGGCCCATCTGGCCGACGAGCGCCGGCAGGAGCTTCCACATCAACGGATCCTGGGCGCCGAGCAGCTGCGCATGGCGCATGGCGCGGCGCATGATACGGCGAAGCACGTAGCCGCGGCCTTCGTTCGACGGCAGCACGCCGTCGGCGATCAGGAAGGCGGACGAACGCAGGTGGTCGGCAATGACGCGGTGGCTGGCGCGACGGTCGCCTTCGGCCTTGACGCCGGTTGCTTCTTCAGAAGCGGCGATCAGCGCGCGGAAGAGGTCGATGTCGTAGTTGTCGTGCTCGCCCTGGAGCACGGCGGCGAGACGCTCGAGGCCCATGCCGGTATCGATCGACGGACGCGGCAGGTTGACCCGCTCTTCCTTGGTGATCTGCTCGTACTGCATGAAGACGAGGTTCCAGATCTCGATGAAGCGGTCGCCGTCTTCATCGGCCGAACCCGGAGGTCCGCCCCAGATGTGGTCGCCGTGGTCGTAGAAGATTTCCGAGCACGGGCCGCAAGGGCCAGTATCGCCCATCGCCCAGAAATTGTCGCTGGTCGGAATGCGGATGATGCGGTCGTCGGAGAAGCCGGCGATCTTCTTCCAGAGATCGAAGGCCTCATCGTCGGTGTGGTAGACCGTGACCAGCAGGCGCTTGGCGTCGAGGCCGTATTCCTTGGTGATCAGGTTCCACGCAAGCTCGATGGCGTTTTCCTTGAAGTAATCGCCGAAGGAGAAGTTGCCGAGCATCTCGAAGAAAGTGTGGTGGCGTGCGGTGTAGCCGACATTGTCGAGGTCGTTGTGCTTGCCGCCGGCGCGAACGCACTTCTGCGCCGTCACGGCCGTCGAATAGGGACGCTGCTCCAGGCCGGTGAAGACGTTCTTGAACTGCACCATGCCGGCATTGGTGAACATCAATGTCGGGTCATTGCGCGGCACCAACGGGCTCGACGACACGACCTCGTGACCGTTCCTGCGGAAATAGTCGAGAAAGGTCGACCGGATTTCATTCACGCCGCTCATCTTGCGTCCTATTCTTAAGCACCGATTCCGGCCCGGGTCCGGCCCACGCCGCGCCACTAAGCCATTGTCCCTAAACCCTGCAGCCGCCCATGGTGACCACACCCTCCAACGCGCTGGGTCGCCGGAACCAAAGGCTTTTATCGCTCACATATCCGGCTGTCCAGACGCCAGCAAAAAACCGGCCGCCCATGGGGCGACCGGTTTTCTTGTAACCTCAGTGGACCGAGCGGCTTATGCTTCCGGCGGCTCGTCACCGTCGTCCGCTTCCGGACCGCCATTCTCAAGGAACCGGTCGGCGATCAGGCCGGCGTTCTGGCGCAGCGCCGTTTCGATTTCGCGTGCGAGATCCGGATTGTCGCGCAGGAACGTCTTGGCGTTCTCGCGGCCCTGGCCGAGACGCTGGCTGTTGTAGGAGAACCAGGCGCCCGACTTCTCGACGATGCCGGCCTTGACGCCGAGATCGACCAGTTCACCGGTCTTCGATACGCCTTCGCCATACATGATGTCGAATTCGACCTGCTTGAAGGGAGGCGCCATCTTGTTCTTGACGACCTTGACGCGGGTCTGGTTGCCGACCACCTCTTCGCGTTCCTTGACCGAGCCGATGCGGCGGATGTCGAGGCGAACCGAGGCGTAGAACTTCAGCGCGTTGCCGCCGGTGGTGGTTTCCGGCGAACCGAACATGACGCCGATCTTCATGCGGATCTGGTTGATGAAGATGACCATGCAGTTCGACTTGGAGATCGAAGCGGTCAGCTTGCGCAGCGCCTGGCTCATCAGGCGGGCTTGCATGCCCGGCAGGCTGTCGCCCATTTCGCCTTCGATTTCGGCGCGCGGCACGAGTGCGGCAACCGAGTCGACGACGAGAACGTCGATCGCGCCGGAACGCACGAGCGTGTCGGTGATTTCGAGCGCCTGTTCGCCGGTGTCGGGCTGCGAGATCAGGAGGTTTTCGAGATCGACGCCGAGCTTGCGGGCATAGACCGGATCGAGCGCGTGTTCGGCGTCGACGAAGGCGCAGATGCCGCCCTTCTTCTGAGCTTCCGCAACGGTCTGCAGCGCCAGCGTCGTCTTACCCGAGCTTTCCGGGCCGTAAATTTCAACGATGCGGCCCTTCGGCAGGCCGCCAATGCCGAGCGCGATGTCGAGGCTGAGAGAGCCGGTCGAAACCGTCTCGATCTCAATGATGCTGTCCTTCCCACCGAGCTTCATGATCGATCCCTTGCCGAACGAACGTTCGATCTGGGAAAGTGCCGCTTCAAGTGCCTTGCTTTTATCCACCGATTTGTCCTCTACGAGCCGCAAAGAGTTTTGTGCCATTTGGTCCACCTTTAGGTTATTGAAGCTACCGAGGCAATGAAGCCGCCGCAGGAGTTTTTGTACATGTTTTGTTCCGTATTTGCAAGAGCGCGACAACACATTGAAAAACAACAGCTATCCACCATGCGTTCGATTCTTGTTCACGGAACGAAACCGAAGTTTTCGAATGTTGGTGGCAGCGCTTCGAACATGCCCGGTTAGCCCCTGCCGATTCGTTGGTGCATGACACTTCGGACGGGTCGGGCGCGTGGCGCTTCGCGATGCGGCATTGCAGGATGCCAACAGATATTCGGCCGATCGGCCAAGCAGAGGAACATTCATGACGCAAGCTGAGATCGCCGTTTTCGGTGGTGCGCATATCGACAGGCGCGGCCGCATATCGGGAACGACAGCGCCAGGATCGAGCAATCCGGGAAGCTGGTTCGAAGAAGCGGGCGGCGGTGGTTTCAATGCCGCGCGCAACATGGCGCGCCTCGGCCACAGCGTGCGCATGATCAGCACCCGCGGCGGCGATGCGGCCGGCGAAATGGTGACCGCAGCCGCGGCTGCCGCCGGCGTCATCGACAGCCCCCTCACCTTTCTCGACCGCCAGACGCCGAGCTATACGGCGATCCTTGAAAACG
This sequence comes from Ensifer sp. NPDC090286, assembly GCF_044769565.1. NCBI lineage: Bacteria > Pseudomonadati > Pseudomonadota > Alphaproteobacteria > Hyphomicrobiales > Rhizobiaceae > Ensifer > Ensifer sp. NPDC090286. The sequence continues at coordinate 798,033 of NZ_JBIVYF010000001.1, forward strand.
ACGGCAATCTGGTGATTGCGCTTGCCGACATGGAGCTCTACCGGCTGTTCTCGCCCCGGCAGTTGCAACGACGGGCGCTGCGCGAGGTCATTGCCACGAGCCAGCTCGTTCTGACCGACGCCAACCTGCCGGAAGAAACCATCGCCGCACTTGCCCAGTCCGCTGCCGGCAACGGCCGCCTTGTCGCCGGCATCGCCGTTTCGCCGGCCAAGGTCATCCGCTACCGGCATTGCCTCTCGCATCTCTCGTTACTGTTCATGAACGAATCCGAGGCCCGGGCACTGACCGGCAAGGATGCAGCCGAGGCGGATGAGTGGCCGTCGTTGCTGAGAAACGTCGGCCTTACGGGTGGCGTCGTCACACGCGGCGGCCGTGCCGTCGTCGCATTCGACGGCGAAAACACCTGCGTTGCCGTTCCGCCAGCCCTTCCCGCCCTTGCCGACGTCACCGGCGCCGGCGACGCGCTCGCCTCCGGATTCCTCTCGGCGCGCCTTGGCGGCCACGCCATCAACGCGTGCCTGCGGCACGGCATCGCAGCCGCCCAAATCACCTTGCGCTCTCCCTTGGCCGCATCCGAAGAGATGTCCGCGGCCAATCTCGAACAGGCGCTGGCCCTTGTGCCCGTGCCCCAAATGCTGTCATGACATTTGCCAGCAGAACTCCCAAGGAAAGACCATGACCAAACCCGCTTCCCCCTTCCTGCCGATGGAATATTCCGACGAGGTCGCAGCCGCCAAGGCGCGTGGCGCGCCGATCGTGGCACTGGAGTCGACCATCATCACCCATGGCATGCCCTATCCGGGCAACCTGAACATGGCCCGCAGCGTTGAAGCGATCATCCGCGAGCAGGGTGCCGTGCCGGCGACCATCGCGGTCATCCATGGCGTACTGCATATCGGCCTTGACGACGCCAAGCTCGAAGAACTGGCGAAGACCCAGGGCGCGATGAAGGTCTCGCGCGCCGACCTCGCCTTCGCGATCGCCGAGCGCCGCACCGGCGCGACGACCGTTGCCGCGACGATGATTGCCGCCGCCCGCGCCGGCATCCGGGTCTTTGCGACCGGCGGCATCGGCGGTGTGCACCGTGGCGCCGAGCTCTCCTTCGACATCTCGGCCGACCTCGACGAACTCGCCCGCACCGGCGTCATCGTCGTCTGCGCCGGCGCCAAGGCGATCCTCGACATCCCTAAGACGCTCGAAGTGCTCGAAACCCGCGGCGTTCCTGTCGTCACCTATGACAGCGAAATCTTCCCGGCCTTCTGGTCGCGCGACAGCGGCCTGAAGAGCCCGCTGATGCTGAACAGCCCGGCGGCCATCGCCAACTTCCAGACCATGCGCGAGCAGCTCGGCGTCGAAGGCGGCATGCTGGTCGCCAATCCGGTTCCGGAAGCTGCCGAGATCCCGCGCGAAGAGATGGAAATCTACATCGCCCGCGCGCTCGACAATGCCGAAAACGACGAGATCACCGGCAAGGCGGTCACGCCTTATCTGCTGAGCAACCTCTTCGAAATGACCGAGGGCCGCAGCCTCGAGACCAACATTGCGCTGGTCGAGAACAATGCCCGGCTTGCCGGCGAGATCGCCGTGGCGCTCAACGCGAAGTAATCTCGGACAGTCTTGGACGAAAAAAAAGCCCGGCGATCATTTCGCCGGGCTTTTTCGTATCCGGAGTTCACCGGGATCGCTCAAAAGAGGTTTAGACCGACCAAGCTTAGGAATCGAGCATTTCGCGCACGGCGACGGCCAGCTGCTTCAGCGAGAACGGCTTCGGCAGGAAGCCGAACTTGGCGTCCGCCGGCAGGTTGCGGGCAAAGGCGTCCTCGGCATAGCCCGAGACGAAGATGAACTTCAGGTCCGGATACTTTTTGCGCAGTTCGGTCAGAAGCGTCGGTCCGTCCATTTCCGGCATCACCACGTCGGAGACGACGATATCGACGGCGCCGTTGAGCTCGTCCATGATGTCGAGCGCCTCGACGCCGGAGCCGGCCTCATAGACGGTGTAGCCGCGCGTTTCCAGCATGCGCTTGCCGCCGCGGCGCACGGCCTCCTCGTCTTCCACCAACAACACCACGGCCGAATCCCCGGTGAGATCGGTCGGCTCTTCCTGCTTTGCAGCGGGTGCTGCAACTGCCTGAGCGGCTGGCGCGGCAACAGCCATCGTATTGGTCGCGGGCGTCGTCCCGGCCTGCGCGGCCTCTTCCGCAGCGACCGGCACCTCGATATGGCGGGGCAGAAGGATACGGAAGGTCGTGCCCTTGCCGACTTCCGATTCTGGATAGATGTAGCCGCCCGACTGCTTGACGATGCCATAAACCATCGACAGGCCGAGACCGGTGCCCTTGCCCACTTCCTTGGTCGTGAAGAACGGCTCGAAGATCTTGTCGAGGATCTCGGGCGCAATACCGGTACCCTGGTCGGAAACTTCGACCATCACGAAGTCTTCGTCCGGCAGTTCGCGCCGTCCGAAGGCCGAGACCTCCTCCGCCGGCAGATTGCGGGTGCGAAGCGTAATGATGCCGCCTTGGGGCATGGCGTCACGCGCATTGACGGCGAGGTTTAGCAGCACCTGTTCGAACTGGCCGAGATCGGTCCGGACCGGCCAGAGATCGCGGCCATAATCGACCTCGACCTTGACGTTGGTTCCGGTCATGCGGTCGACCAGCATGCGCAGGTCGCCGATGACGTCGGTCATGTTGAGCACCGTCGGCCGCATCGTCTGCTTGCGCGAGAAGGCAAGCAGCTGCCGCACGAGAACCGCGGCGCGGTTGGCGTTGCGCTTGATCTCCATCAGGTCGGCAAAGCTCGGGTCGGCCGGCCGGGCGGACAGGAGCAGGTGGTCGGACGACAGCAGGATCGCCGTCAGCACGTTGTTGAAGTCGTGCGCGATGCCGCCGGCAAGCGTGCCCACGGCGTTCATCTTCTGCGTCTGCGCCATCTGGTTTTCGAGCGCTTTCTGCTCGGTAATCTCCAGCGCATAGATGATCGCCGCTTCCTCCGGCGCCTGATCGGTCTGGTCGATCACGGCGTTAACGTAGAAGCGGAAATGGCGCTCGCCATCGGTGGGGTGCAGCGCGTCGATCGGTGCGATGTCGCCCTGCCGGTCCTTGGCGGCCGCAAGCGCATCGTGCAGACGAAGCTTCTCGGTTTCGTGCACCACGGCATCAATCAGCGCGCCGCGCTCGACGTCGTCCTGCGAGACGAGGCCGGAGAACAGCTTCAGGAACGGCGCATTGGTGCGCAGGATCCGGCCGTTGCCGTCGACCGAGGCGATCGCCATCGGCGTGTTGTTGAAGAAGCGGGTGAAGCGCATCGCCGCGCTCGACGCCGACTGGTCGCTATCCTCGCCGCCCTCTCGCGACATGACGATGGTGCGGCTTTCGCCGGGCGCGCCGTCTCGGGTCGAGGAAACGCGGTGGATCATGCGCACGGGCAGGCTCTGGCCATTCATCTTGCGCAGGTCGAGGTCCAGCATCTTGGTCTTCTTCAGACCCGGCTCCGCCTGAACCGCCTGGACGAGCGTCAGCCCCTCGCCGGCCACCAGATCGCCGATGCTGATCGAGCCCGGCTGGAACTTGGTGAGATCGATGCCGAGCCAGTCGGCGAGTGTGGCGTTGATGTAGAAGATCTCGCCCTTGCGGCCGGCGGAGAAGAAGCCGGCGGGCGCGTGGTCGAGATAGTCGATCGCGTTCTGCAATTCCTTGAAGAAGCGTTCCTGGTCGTCGCGCTCGGCGGTGATGTCGGCGATCTGCCAGAGATAGAGCGGGTTGCGCTCGCTGTCTTCGAGCGGCAGCACCCGCGCCTTCAGTCGGAACCAATGGGCGCCGGAGCCGGTGGCCGCACCGGTCGCGAGCGGCTTCAGCAGACGGAATTCCTCATGCCCCTGCTTGCCCTCGTGCAGGCCGTTGGTCAGTCGGTAGATCGCTTCCGTCGCCTCGCGATTGCGCGACAGGATGGTTTCGAGCGACTGGATGCCGGCAGCGTTTCTGGCACCCGTCAACGCGCCATAGGCGGCGTTGGCATAGATGATCCGGCCCTTGCGGTCGGTCACGATCGTGCCGTCCTCATGCGCATCGAGGAAGGCGCGCGCCAGTTCGTCCGGGCGCGACTGCGGCATCACCTCGATGAAGCCGATGACCGAGGATACCAGAAAGAAGATGCCGACCATGGCGAGAACGCCGAGGATGCCGAGCACGATCTCGTTTTCCATCTGGTTCCGGAAGATCACGAAGGCGATGGCGGACACGGTGAGGACGATCGCGAGCAGCACGATCCGCAGCACGGTTCCGGGCCTGACGCCACGGTCAACAACCGGCATCTGGTAGTCGCCTGACTGCCGCAATTTCGTCATCGGGTCCTCTTACGCGGCCGGCGCCGCGCGCGGGCGCGGCCCAGCCCTTCCGGCCGGCATCCGCTCAAACCGCCGGGCAAAATCGGCCATTGCCGACACGCCCTCGATCATTCGGACAAGAATCATCTTTAACAATCAGAGATAACAGCAAAAAGCACCTGTGCGGAAGCATTCGAGCCAATTCACAGGGAATGTCGGCGAAGTGCTTGTCCGAGCCCGAAAAAAGCCGTCAAATACTGCCACTCGAAAGGCAGAAGGAGTTCAGCCTATGATGGAAACGATCATCGCCGACAACGGCAGCCGGTTCGTTGTTGCCGCTGCAGCGGTCGCGATCGGACTTTTGTGCCTCGTGGCCGTACTCTGGATCATGCGCAACCGCCCTTCGTCGCCTTTCATCCGTGGCGGCAAGAACCGCCAGCCGCGACTGGCCGTGCTCGACGCCGCCGCCGTGGATACCCGGCGCCGCCTCGTGCTGGTGCGCCGTGACGATGTCGAGCACCTGATCATGATCGGCGGGCCGACGGATATCGTCATCGAAAGCCGGATCGTCACCGGCGGCGACGAGCGTCCGGCCGAACGCCCCGCTGTCATCGAACGCAAGGCCGCCGAACCGATGGCCGAAAGCCGTCCGGCCGTCAGGGAAACCGTTCAGCAGCCCGCGCCGTCGATGCAGGCCGAACCCGTCGTCGCAACGCCGGTTCGCCCCATCACCCGGTCCGAGGAACAGCCGGTCGCCCGCGTCGAGCCTGTGGCGGCGATGCGCGTTACGGCCGAACAGCGCCCGGTGCCTGCACCTGCCCTTGCGGCAGAGCAGCGCCCTCTTGCCCGCTCCGTCGCTCAGGCGGCACCCGAGATCCCGTCCGTTGCCGCCGTCGTTCCCCCTTCGGTGAACGTCGATGCGCCGATGAACCGTCCGGTCGCCATGGCCCAGACCGTGCAGCCGCAGCCCATTCAGGCGCAGCCACCCCAGCAGCTTCAGCGCCCCGCACCGATCATCCAGTCGCAGCCTCAGCCGCAGCCGGCTCCGGCAGCCGCCCTTTCCGACTTCGAGCGCCTCCTCGACGCTGAGATCACCGGCGACCTGCAGCGCCTCGGCCCGGCGACATCGGTCACTCCGGAAAACCGTGCATCGCTTCAAGCCGGCCGTCAGGAGCCAACCCTCGGCGCGCCTGGCGCCGATGGCGGTCACAAGGAGCCGACGATCGAAGAAGAGATGAACCGCATGCTGGCCGACATCTCCGCCGGGCGTAAGCCCTGATCGCGCATTGGCCCGACGGCGACGTCGGGCATCGCGACAAAGCGGGATACTGTCTGAGGCCAGGTATTGAAGCGAAAATCTGCTTCGTTTCTTTAGAAATTCGGCACAACGGAAAAAGGCGCGGTTTGACCCGCGCCTTTTTTCAGACTGCTACGAAAGCCCGAAAGCTTATTCGTCCCGGTAGACCTTTTCCCGCCGCTCGTGGCGCTCCTGCGCCTCGATCGAGAGGGTTGCGATCGGACGGGCGTCCAGTCGCTTCAGGCCGATCGGCTCGCCTGTTTCTTCACAGTAGCCGTAGGTGCCTTCGTCGAGCCGCTGCAACGCCGCATCGATCTTGGAGATCAGCTTGCGCTGGCGGTCCCTGGCTCTGAGCTCGATTGCCCGGTCAGTTTCGGAAGAAGCCCTGTCTGCGAGATCCGGATGATTGGCGCTCTCCTCTGCCAAGTGATCCAGTGTCTCGCGTGCCTCGCGAAGGATGTCATTTTTCCAAGCGTTCAACTTGGCCCGGAAATACGCCCGGTGGTTGGCATTCATGAATTCTTCGTCCTCGGAAAGGACGAAGGTACTAAGATCGATCTTCTCACTCAACGCGATTCTCCTGAAGAACATCTCATTGCGGCGGTGTATAGACCTATGGAAGCCGTGATTCAAGCCTCGGAACAGACACTCAACCGTATTTTAATATTGCTCGCGGTTCAGGCTAACTGACGAATATTTCATCAAAATTACACGTCGGATCTTGATTTCCGACTTGCGCCCACCGACGACACCGCCTCTGCTCGCTGAAAAGTGACAATGATGTGTTTGCGTCATCTGATCGTCCATTCACGACCGCGGCAAAGCGCAGCACCCGGCAGTCCCCGAAAAAATCACGGCGCCAGCTTGATCTTTACGGTCCGGGCGGGGAAAGGTGACGGTCTGCCGGCCGACACGAAAGCCGACAAAATTCTACCCTGTCGCTGCAACCGGCAGGCAACGCCGGAACCATTTTATGCAAGACAGCGCCCCCAAGGCTCTCCGCCTCTACCTTCTGCGGCACGCCCGTTCCGGCTGGGCGCTTCCGGGCCAGCGCGATTTCGATCGATCGCTCGACGAGGTCGGCTACATCGATGCGGAGCGGCTTGCCCAGACGGCCGCCGACCAGGGCATCCACCCCGACCGCATCCTCTGTTCGACGGCCGTGCGTTGCCGCGAAACGGCTGAGCCGTTCTTCCGCACGGTCAGCGAAGACCTCGATATCCGCTACATCGATGCGCTCTATTCCGGTCCGACGAGCGTCTATCTCGATCTCATCGACGCCCACCGCCATGTAAACGCGCTGATGCTCGTTGGCCACAACCCGATGATCGAACAACTGCTGTGCAGTCTGGTCGGAGACGATGCCGCCCGGGAGGCGCTTCCCGACGGCTATCCGCCGGCTGGGCTGGCCATCCTGGATCTGCCTGCTGTCGGCGACGCCGCCTCCGCCCGCCTGGTGTCGCTGCTGCTGCCGACACCATAACGGCGTAAGAAGAAATGCCGCGTGCGCGTTGCGGCGCCGCAATTAGTGCCTATATCGCGGAGGCAGCCTGCAGCCGATCGCCGTTTCGCAGGCTGGCCGATCCGAACGATCCCGGGAAACACGCCGCAAGAAAGACCAAGACTTGGCGCCTAACCTGACCAGCTTCAAAGACGACGCGCTGATCGCGCTCGACAATCTCACCGACCGCGCCTCCGGCCTCGTCAACCCTTCGATCCGGCTCGGCGTCACGGGCCTTTCCCGTGCGGGAAAGACCGTCTTCATCTCGTCGCTCGTGCACAACCTGCTAAACGGCGGGCGCCTGCCGGTGTTCGAGCCGGTGCGTTCGGGTCGCGTTTCCAAGGTCAGGCTCGAGCCGCAGCCCGACGATGCCGTGCCGCGCTTCCAGTATGAAGACCATATCGCCGCCCTCGTGCGCGATCGCATCTGGCCGGACTCCACGCGCGCCATCTCGCAGCTGCGCATCACGCTTGAATATGAGAGCGCCAGCGGCTGGAACCGGCTGTTCTCGCCGGGTCGGCTGTCGCTCGACATCGTCGACTATCCCGGCGAATGGCTGCTCGACCTGCCCCTGCTCGCGCAGGACTTCCGCGCGTTCAGCAACAATTCCGTGGCGCGCGCCCGTGCACCTGGCCGCGCCAAGTTGTCGGCCGAGTGGTTGACGCTCGCCGCGTCGGCCGGATTTACGGCGACCGCCGACGAGGCCAGCGCCCGTCGGCTTGCCGAGAGCTTCACCGGCTATCTCAGAGCCTGCAAGGCGGACGAACGCTCGCCCTCGACCCTGCCGCCCGGACGTTTCCTGATGCCGGGCGACCTCGAAGGTTCGCCGGCGCTGACTTTTTCGCCGCTTCCGGACCTGCCTGAGGGCCGCGCGCCGAAAGGTTCGCTCTGGGCGATGATGGAGCGGCGCTACGAAGCCTATAAGAAACATGTCGTCAGCCCGTTCTTTCGCGAGCATTTCGCACGCCTCGACCGGCAGATCGTGCTGATCGATGCCCTGCAGGCGATCAACAACGGCCCCGAGGCGCTGCTCGATCTCGAGCAGGCCCTGGCGGACGTGCTTGCCTGCTTCCGTCCGGGGACCAACAGCTGGCTCTCGTCCCTGCTGACGCGTCGGATCGACAAGGTGCTGATCGCCGCAACCAAGGCGGATCACCTGCATCACGAAAGCCACGACCGACTGGAGCGCATCGCTGCGCGCCTGGTCGACCGCGCTGCCGAAAGCATCGGGTTGAGCGGTGCCAGCCTCGAGGTCATGGCGCTCGCATCGGTCAGGGCCACCCGAGAAGCGACCGTCAACCACGATGGCCATGCCCTGCCGGTCATCGTCGGCACGCCGATCGCTGGCGAGAAGATCAACGGCGAAATATTCGATGGCGAAAAGAAAACTGCTATATTTCCCGGTGACTTGCCGGCAGATCCTGAAGTTCTCTTCAAGACGATGGAGACCCGGTCCGGCGCGACCATCTATATCGAGGGCGCTCATCCGCTGCCGGACCTCAGCTTCGTTCGCTTCCGTCCGCCACATCTTGAGGAAACCGGAGGCGGCTTGAAACTGTCGGTGCCGCATATCCGCCTCGACCGGGCCATGCAATTCCTGTTCGGAGACCGGCTCGCATGAGTGACGACAGCAACGGTCGCAGCCGCCGTCCCGGTGCCTTTTCCGTTGGCGAAGACAAGCCCGCCGAGGCAGCGCCGCAGATGCGCGCGCGGCGCGCGCCTGCGAGCTTCGACGACAACGTGGTGCTGACCCCCGATGCGGAAGACCCGTTCCGCGAGACCACGCTTGCGGTCGACGCCCTCGCCTTGCCCGAAGCAAGTCCTCGCAAACGCCGCCTGTCGGTCGGCAAGATCGCAACCGGGGCGCTCGGCATCATCCTCTCGCTTGCGGCAGGCCTCTGGGTCGATCGCCTGCTGCGCGATCTCTTCGCGCGCGCCGATTGGCTCGGCTACACCGCGCTTGCCGTCGTCGCGATCGGGCTGCTGGCGCTGCTGATCGTTGTCGGCCGCGAGCTTTCAGGGCTGATGCAGCTCACGGCGATCCAGAAGCTGAAAGCGGAAACGGAGGCGGCCGCCGCTTCGGCCATTGCGAAACCGGCGCGCGCAGCGCAGGCGAAGCTCGTGCACCTGCTGGCCGGCAATCCGCGAACGGCGCGCGGGCGCACACGATTGAAGGAGAGCGAAGGCGAGATCATCGACGGTCCGCACGTGATCGAACTCACCGAGCGCGAATTGCTGAGCCCACTCGACCGCGAGGCGCGGCGCCTTATTCTCGCGGCCTCCAAGCGCGTGTCGATCGTCACGGCGGTCAGTCCGCGGGCGCTCGTCGACCTCGGTTATGTCCTTTACGAGTCCGCCCGCCTGATCCGCGCCATGGCCGAACTCTACGGCGGCCGTCCCGGCACGCTCGGCCTGTTGCGGCTGATGCGCGATGTCATCGCCCATCTGGCCGTCACCGGTTCGATCGCGGCTGGCGACAGTCTCATCCAGCAGGTGCTCGGCCACGGGCTGGCCTCGAAGCTCTCGGCGCGCCTTGGCGAAGGCGTCATCAACGGCCTGATGACGGCCCGCATCGGCATCGCCGCCATGGATCTCTGCCGTCCCATGCCGTTTCGGGCGTTGAAACGTCCGGGTATCGGTGACTTTCTCTCCGACCTCAGCCCCGGCGCCGGACGCGTCCTCGGCGACAAGTAAGCTTGCTCTGACAATAGCCTGAACGCTTGCAAGCGAATCGCAACCGGGCTCTCCCGGTCGCAATCCTCCTTCGTGCAGCGCCGACAGCTGTTCGATTGCAAGCGCATGCTAAGGCAGGCAATGACCAGGCCGCGAAAGCCTGTGAACAACTGGTTTTCCGGCCGCGATCAGCCCCGATATCCGCCAGACAGAAACCGTCCATTAACCATTTGCGCGCAAATGTGGCATCCAGTTTCGGACGTTGACTCATCAAGGATCGTTTATGTTCTCGCGCCCTTCTTTGATCGCTCGCGGCGCTGCCGCTTTTGCGCTGGCAGCCACCGTCGGCCTTGCGACACCGGCTTTCTCCGGCGCCAAGGACAAGGTCTTCTTCGAGAAGGTCGCCGGCCAGTGGAAAGGCCCGGGCGAGATTGTCGCCGGCAAGTACAAGGGCACCAAGTTCACTTGCGACCTCTCCGGCGAACCGGTCGCGGGCGATGAGACCGGCATCAAGCTCGACGGCTTCTGCCGCGTCGGCGTGTTCAAGCAGCCGATGTCGGCGCTGATCACCCAGAAGGGAAACACCTACACCGGCAAGTTCCTCGATGGCGCCGAGGGCAAAGGCCTGGATATCATTTCCGGCAATGTCGCCAAGGACAAGGTCGTCGTCGGCATCAACCGCAAGAAGCTGAATGGCGCCATGATCGCTCGCCTGCAGGACGACCAGACGATGAACATCACCATTTCGGTCAAGGTCGAAGAGACGATGGTGCCGGTCATCGGCGTCAGCCTCAATCGCCAGATCGACGCAATCGCCGTCGGCTCGATCAAGTAACGTCAAACACCCGACCAAACGACAAAGCCCCGGCATCGACCGGGGCTTTGTCGTTTGTGGTTTGTGTTGCGGTCCTGTTCAGGCGCCGGCGCGCCACCAGCTCATGTGATCATCGGCAACCTCGATGCCGGCGACGTCAGCCTGCTGCAGCCAGTCGCCGACCGACCGGCCGCCAACGGCCATGTCGGCGGCAAAGTCGGCAAGCGGCATCAGCACGAAGCCGCGCTCGGTCATCCTCGGATGCGGCAGCTCCAGCCGCCCGCCCGATTGCGCCACGTCTTCGAAGGTCAGTACATCGATGTCGAGCGTGCGCGGCCCCCAGCGCTCGTCGCGCACCCGCTTCATCGACCGTTCGATATCAAGGCAGGCGTCGAGCAAGGCTTCGGGCGCGAGCGTCGTCTCGACCTTGGCGCAGGCATTGTAGAACCAGGCCTGGTCCGTCTTGCCCCAGGGTGGCGTGCGGTAAAGTCGCGAGACCGCCTCGACCACGCAGTCGTCGCGGGCATCGAGCAACCGAAGCGCTTCGGCCATCGCCTTGGGCGGCTCGCCGAGATTGCCGCCAAGCCCGAGCGTTGCAGCCCGCCACGTCACCTCAGACGACATGCTCGACCGTCACTTCGACATAGTCGAGCACGCCTGGAACCGGCGCATTCGGCTTACGGATCGAAACCTTGGCGCGCTTGATCTGCGGGAAACGCACGCAGAGCGTCTTGGCCACTTCCAGCGCCAGCGCCTCGATCAGGTAGCGGCGGCGGCCGGTGACGATGCGCTCGATTTCCTGGAAGGCGATGCCGTAATGCACGGTGTCTTCGATCGAGTCGTCGACCAGCGCCGTTCCCTGCTCGACTTCAAGCTCGGCGTCGACGAAGAAGCGCTGACCGAGAAGCTCCTCCTCGTCGAAGACGCCGTGGCGCGCGAAGAAGGCGCAGTTCTTGAGGGTGATGATATAGGTCGCGCTCATGCTTCTCAGTCCCATCGGCTTTCTTGGATCGCGATGATTGCGCGGTCGAGCCGTTCCGCAGTCATGCGCGTGATTGGCAGTCACAGGTTCAGGCGGAATGCGGGCGAGTAAGCCTCACCTCGCTCTGGCGTGCAGCATAGCATCCGCCATTGCCAGTGCATCCTTGCTGTTTGCGACATCGTGTACGCGGAAAATCGCGGCGCCGGCAACGCGCAAGAGCGCCGTCGTTGCAGCCGTCGCCATGTCGCGATCGGCCGCGTCGCGGCCGCTGACCGCACCGACGAAGCGCTTGCGCGAAGTTCCGACCAGGAACGGCAGTTCAAAACGGTGCAACTCTGCAAAGCGCGCCATCAGTTCCAGGTTCTCGTCCGTGTCCTTGGCGAAGCCGAAGCCCGGATCGAGGATAATGCGATCCCGCTCCACGCCGGCCGCAGCCGCGATATCGAGCGACCGGTCGAGAAACTCAAACTGGTCGGCGATCACGTCAGCGAGTTTTTCACGGCCGCGGCCGGTATGCATGATGCAGATGCCGGCGCCGGTCCTGGCGGCGACCGTGGCAATGTCGGGTTCGCGCTGAAGGCCGTGCACGTCGTTGACGATATGCGCGCCCGCGTCGACCGCAAGCTGGGCGGTCGAGGCTCTGTAAGTGTCGACGGAAATCAGCGCATCGGTATCGCGGGCAAGAGCAGCGATCACCGGCAGGATCCGCGCCTGTTCCTCCTCGGCGCTGACGGCCGCCGCATCGGGCCGCGTGGATTCACCGCCGATATCGAGGATCAAGGCGCCCTCCTCCAGGCAGCGCACCCCTTGTGCCACCGCCGCAACGGCATCGATGAAACGGCCGCCATCGGAAAAAGAATCCGGGGTAACATTCACGATCGCCATCAAAACGCCACGCGGCCCCAGTTCGAGGCTGCGTCCGTGCGCCAGCTTCCAGCTAAATTTCTGAAATGGATTGTAAGTCATTTTCCCTCACCATCCGCATACGGCCGGAAGCCATCGTTTTGCTGTTGCGCCGGCGCTGGCTATGCCCCAAGCTTGATTGAAGTTCAACCGAAGAGAACCACGCATTGATGTCCCGAGTACGCGTCCCGTTCAAAGTCGCCCTTCTTGCTCTCCTGGTTGCCGCCCCGTTTGGCACGGCCTCGGGCGAAACCGTGGTGAACAAGAGCTTCTCCTATTTTTCGATCGGCGGCCGGACTGCGGAAGAACTGGACAAGGCACTCTCGGCGAGCGGCCCGATGATGAAGTCGACCGGCGCCCGGCATCCCGGCGCCACCCGCATCAAGTTCGGTGGCTCGATCACCTATGTCAGCCGCAACGGACGTTGCGCCGTCGGCTCGGCCCGCGTCACGCTCAACACGCGCATCATTCTGCCCAAATGGAAATACCGCCGCCAGGCAGGACGTGACCTCGCCCTCGTGTGGGACACGCTGTCGAGCGACATCAAGCGCCACGAGGAGCGCCACGCGGAAATCGCCCGCAATCATGCGCGGCGGATGGAAAAGATGTTCCTGGCGCTGAAGCCGCAGGACACGTGTGAAGAGATGCAGGAAAGCGTTGCCCGCGCCAGCGCGACCGCGATCGAGGCGCATGACAAGGATCAGGCCCGCTTCGACCGCACCGAAGCCGCCAACTTCGACAAGCGCATGATCCGTCTCCTGCAATACAGGCTGGAAACGCTGAAGAAAGCGCAACAGTAGATAGCAAAGCCGGAACCCCGAAGAAGAGCCTGACTATAGTCGCGGCTCGGGCCATTTCAGCGGCAATACCCACAGTATTTTATTGGTGAAATATAACGATGGCTGCCGGCCGGCGACTCATCTATATTCAAACCATGGAGAGAGGGGCCGGGACAAAGACTAGCCCCACAAATTGAATAGGTTATGCGCGACGCACTTGCGGCGCGAAAAGCTTAGATGTTGCCTTTACTTTGACTTGCGCAACGTTGTTCACTTGAAAAGAAAAAGAAGAAATCGAACAGCGGAGCCGGAACGGGTTCTCCTGGCGTGTCTTGGTGCAGCAGATGTTCCCTCCCTCATCTGTATGCGATGCGCCCTCCTCGCCTCGCTTGTCCAACGACCGGCGAGGCGCTTTTTTTGTGCGGAGGTCTGAAAGACGGGGCGTGAAACGCAGGCCTTAGGCCTGGCGCTCCGGCACGTGCACGACGAGACCGTCAAGCGCATCGCTCATCTTGATCTGACAGGAAAGCCGCGAGGTCGGGCGGACGTCGTAGGCGAAGTCCAGCATGTCTTCTTCCATCGCTTCCGGAGCGCCGACGACCTGGGCCCAGGCATCGTCGACATAGACATGACAGGTCGCACAGGCGCAGGCTCCGCCGCATTCGGCCTCGATGCCGGGAACCGAATTGCGAACGGCGTTTTCCATGACCGTCGAGCCGTTTTCGACATCAAGTTCATGGCGCGCGCCATCAAAGGCAACGATGTTAAGTTTTGTCATGTCTCTTTCCGGAATGAACTGTTGGATTGGCCGGGCGCAGGCCTGTTGAGAAGGAACGCCGCGGGCGCAAATTCAGGGGAAGTTCTTCCAACAAATCGGCCGGCCAGTCAACAACGGCCGTCATTGCGTGCATCGCCGCAGATCGCGCCGGTGGCAATTGCCGCCGGCGCGAGGCCTCGAAGCGAGGCGCGGCCATCGTGCGGCAGACAGGGGCCGGGTGGCCCAAGTCCGCCCGGGAGCCGCTAACGGCAGAGCTTCAGAATGAAGAGTTCGGCTTCGAGCACGGCCGCTGCAAGCTGGTCGCAGAGCGGGGCTTCGGCCGGATTGTGCTCGATCGCGCCGGCAACGCTTGCAACGTCGACGGCACCAACAGCCAAGGCTGCGCCCTTCAGCCGGTGGGCTGCCTGGGCGCGGGGCGTGCCCTCGCCCTCTACAATTTCCTTCAAGACCTGGCGCGCCTGGCGCGCAAAGAGTTGCAGCACTTCGATTTCGAGCGCCTTGTCACCCATCGTCTGCACGGCGAGGTGCGCAAAGTCGATCGGCTTTTTGCCTGACGCAGAAGAGTTTCCCGGACTATCCGGGGCTTCAAAGGCAATCCTGAGGGCCGCCATGAGCCAATTTCCCTATTGTTTGTTTGATGTTGGCATGTTTCCGGCATCGCTTCATCGCGAGCGGTGTCGCTGCCCGCACGATCGAGACTTCCATCTTCGGCGGGCTCCGGCACCTATTGGCTCAAATCCGGGCGCAATATAGGCAGTATTTTGGGAAAATGGTTAATGTCCGTTAAACTCTCTGATTTCCTTATCTTTTCCGGCTTTTAAGTCCGCATCGCATTAAGATTTCATTAGGATTTTAATCAACCCCAAGCGCTCTTAATTGTAAGAACCCAGCTAATGTGTCACTACGATACGCTTAGGAACGGACCCGCGTACGAAAATGGCAACCGTTCCGGTGGATAAGCTCGACGCGTGGTCCCATTCGGCCACAAATGCGACTATCCGTCGAGGCAATGCAGTGGGTGATCAGTAGGGTATTGCGTAGATCTGATGCGCGTATCTTGCCGTCACCGCCCATGAGGAAGAGACCCTGCCCGACAACGGGCCAGAGGCGCTTTCCGTTCTGGGCAAAAGGTAATGAGGCGTATCCCTATGGCGACGAAAAAGAGCAATGAGTCGATCGACGAAAAGGCGTTCCAGGCTCTGGAAGCTGCCCTGAAGATTGATTTCGACGAGCTTGCATCGAGCCCGAATGACAAGACTTCCTTGGATGATCCGGAGGAAAATGTGTCTCAGCCCACCAATCAGGCGGCAACGCCCGATCAGAATAAGAAAGCACGGCCTCAGCCGGAACAGTCCCGCGGGGCACGTGCTGCAGAAGCGGCCAAGACGCTCGCTCCCGAACCTGCGCCCAAGTCCCCGTCCCTTTCCGCCGCCAACGACGATGGTCGCCGTTCGCCGGCAGCGATGCTGCGTGCGCTCGACGTTCGCTCCAATCGCGCCGCGATCCGCGTTGCCGCGCTGGTGTCCGTCATCTGGGCGGTTGCCGGCCTTGGTGTCGCCAACCTTCTTTACGGGCCGCAGATCTGGCAGATCCGTTCGCTGAGCGACCTCTCGGCCACGCCTGGCGCCGTCGGCGTTGCGATCGGCATCGTGCTGCCGATCATGCTCTTCTTCTCCTTTGCCATCATGATCGCCCGCGCGCAGGAACTGCGCAACGCCGCGCGCTCGATGGCCGAAGTCGCCCTTCGTCTTGCCGAGCCGGAAACGGCGGCCGCCGATCGCGTCATGACCGTCGGCCAGGCCGTCCGCCGCGAAGTCTCGGCGATGAACGAGGGCATCGAACGTACGATTGCCCGTGCCACCGAGCTCGAAACGCTTGTTCATTCCGAGGTCAACGCGCTCGAACGCAGCTACAGCGAAAACGAACTGCGCGTGCGCACCCTGGTGCAGGAACTCGGCCTTGAACGCGAAGCCATCATCGGCCATTCCGAGCGTATCCGTTCGGCGATCTCCGGTGCCCATGGCAAGCTGAAGGACGACCTGGAACAGGCGAGCGAAGACATTGCTTCGCGCATCGCGATCTCTGGCGAAGCCTTTGCCTCGCTGATCGATACCCGTGCGGCCGCCCTCAGCGAGAAGTCCGACACCGCCCTGCAGTCGATCGGCAGCATGCTGACGACCCGTACCGATGCGCTGCTTTCGGGCCTCACGGCTGCCGGCCTCGGCCTCAGCACCGAATTCGACACCCGGCTTGACCAGCTCAGCGACACGCTGACGAAGCGCGGCGAAGATCTGCTCAGCCAGTTCGAAACGCGCGCCTCCTCGCTTGACGCCAGCACCGAGAAGCTGAATGCGGCGCTCAACGAACGCGCCCGCCAGCTCAACGAAACGCTGATCGCCCGCACCCGCGACCTCAACGAAAGCCTGAGCGTCGGCCAGCACGCCATCACCGGCGGCCTCGACCACGTACTCGCCTCGCTCAACGCCACGCTCGACGAAAAGGGCGCGAGCTTCCGTCAGAGCCTGCGCTCCAGCACCGACGACGCGATCATGGACCTCGACCTGCGCGGCGGCTTCTTCGAAGAAAAGCTGCAGACGACCGTCGGCCAGCTTGCCACCGCCTTCGACGAGCGCTTCCACGAGTTTGCCTCCGCCTTCGACAAGCGCGCGAGCCTGCTCGACACCAAGCTCATGGAAAGCCTGCACCGCATCAACGAGACCGTTTCCGGCGGTTCGGAAGCGATCGGCGGCGCGCTCGACAGCAGCATCGAGAAGATCGGTTCGGCCCTTTCCGACCAGTCGCTGACGCTTGCAACCACGCTCGGCGCGACCCAGGACTTCATCGAAGAGACGATTGCCAGCCGCACCACGGAACTCGGCAACATGATCGGCGATGCGCACACCCGCATCGACAGCGTGCTCTCCGAAAAGACCAGTGGCCTGATGGGCGCCCTCACCCAGGCCCAGGACCGCATCGAAAACGGCTTCGGCCAGCGTGCGGACGCACTTTCGAGCGCACTGACGACGAGCGAGCAGCGCCTGACCGAAGGTCTGGACAGCCGCACGGCCGCCTTCGTCGACGGCCTGCACGCCGCGCACGCCCGCATCGAGCAGACCCTGCACGGCTCGACCGACGAGATCACCAGCGCGATCGCTGCCAGCCAGCACCGCCTCGACAACACCCTGTCGGAACGCACCCTCGCCCTTTCGACGATCCTCTCCATGGGCGCGGATTCGATCGATACCGCCGTAAGCGGCACGGCCGACCGGCTGGAGCGCGTTCTTTCCGAACGCGGCGAAGCGATCTCCGACGCTCTCACCAACCAGACGACGGCGCTCGACGGCGTCCTCGCCGAGCGCGCCGCCGCGATCACGTCGACGATGTCGTCGCGCGCCAACGAGATGGCCAACACCCTGAGCCGTCACGCCGAAGACGTGGCCGACAGCCTGACCTTCCGGGCAACGGCTGTCGCCGAAACCATGACCGACCGCGTCGGCGACATCGAGCAGAAGCTCTCCGAGAGCGTCAACACGATCGCCGAAAACCTCGGCGGCCGCGTCAGCCTGATCTCCGATACGCTCACCCAGACGAGCGCCCGCATTGCCGAGGATCTGAGCGGACGTGTCAGCAAGATCTCCGACACGCTGACCGAGACCAGCGCGCACATCGCCGACGCCCTCACGGCACGCACCACCGAAGCGACCGCCTCGCTCGCCGGCAAGGCAGCGGAAATCGAGGAGACGCTGAGCGGCCGCGCCGAGCACCTGCGCGATACGCTCTCGTCCACGCACGAGCAGATCCGCGCAACGCTCGACGACCGCATCAACGCCATCAACCTCGCCGTCGGCCAGGGCCGCGACCAGCTCGAAGGCATGCTTGCCGATCAGTCGACCTCGATCGCCACGACGCTTGCCACCAGCGCCAGCATGCTGGAAATGTCGCTCGAAGAGCGCCAGGCGGCACTCGCCGGAGCCATCGACCGCAGCGGCGAAGCACTCGACAGCCGCATGCGCTCGACCACCGGCCATATTGCCGAGCGCCTGGCCGAAACCGCCAACCAGATCAGCCTCGCGGCCGACAGCCTCACCAACCGCGTCGACCTGTCGATCAACGGCCTCAACGACCGCCTCGACGACACCGGCATGCGCGTCGAAACCAGCCTCGGCGCCCTCGAAGAGCGCATGCGCGAGAGCGCCGGCAACATCAGCTCGATCGTCGACGAAACCGGCATGCATCTCGAGACCCGCGTCGGCGTGCTCGAAGACCGCATTCGTGGCACCGTCGGCAATGTCGGCGCCGTGGTCGACGACACCGGCGCGCGGATCGAGAGCAATCTCGGCGCGCTGGAAAACCGCATTCGCGGCAGCGTCACCAATGTCGGCTCGGTCGTCGATGATGCGGCGGCCCGCGTCGAAGGTGGCCTCAGCGCGCTTGAAGACCGTATCCGCGGCAGCGTCAGCGGCGTCAACGCCGTCGTCGGCGAGACCGGTGTACTGATCGAAAACAGCCTCGGCGCCCTTCAGGACCGCATTCGCGGCAGTGTCAACGACGTCAACACCCTGGTCGACGATACCGGCCTGCGCCTGGAAGTCAGCCTCAGCTCGCTCGAAGACCGGGTTCGCGACAGCGTCGGCAGCGTCAACCAGATCGTCGACGGCGCCGGACAGCGTATCGCCGACAGTCTCGGTGACCGCGCTGGCGACATCGACCGCATGAGTGAAATGGCGGCAACCCGGATCACCGGCGCCATCGAGTCCGGTGCGGAGCGCATCGCCGAACGCCTCGGCACCATGGATCGCGCCCTCAACATCGGCCTTGAGAACGTCAACCGCACGATCGAGGGCAAGGCGGCCGTTCTGGTCACCAGCCTGCGCGGCGCCGTTCACGAGGCAACGCAGGATATCGACGCCGAAGCCAACCGCCTGGAAAGCAAGACGTCCGACATCGTCGCCAATCTGCGCAGCGCCGTCGGCGGCGTGGCTGAGGACTTCGATGCCGAAGCCGTACGCCTGGAAGACAAGGCAGCCGGGCTCGCAAACACGCTCCGTAGCGCCGTTGGCGATGTCGCGCAGGAACTCGACGCAGAAACGCTGCGCATGGAAGACAAGGCTGCCGGCCTCGTCAACACGCTGCGCAGTGCCGTTGGCGACGTCGCCCAGGAGCTCGATGCGGAGACGCTGCGCATGGAAGACAAGGCCGCTGGCCTTGTGAACAGCCTGCGCGGCGCCATCAGCGATGCGGCCCAGGAAATCGACGCGGAAGCCGTCCGCTCGGCCGGGCTCCTGTCGAAGGCCGGCGAAGATTTCGCCTCAGCACTTGCCGCGCGCCAGGCGGACTTCGCCAATACGATCGACCAGACGGCAGCCTCCACGGCCGCGCGCCATGCCGAGCTTGCCAACTCGATCGAGCAGAAGGCGGCAGCCACCGCAGCGCGTCATGCCGAACTCGCTCGCTCGATCGCCGATGCGGCCGACAGCGCAACCGCACGGCTGGCCGCAACGCACAGCCAGATCGCCAACCACGCCGACAACATCCACCAGGGCCTCACCAACACGGAGAAGGCGCTGGAAGCCCGTGGCGAGGCGATCCGCAACACGCTCGACGACCGCACCCGCGAACTCAACTCGATGCTCGCCGGCCGCTCGATGGAGCTGTCGCGCCTGATCGACGAGCAGGCGCGCCCGGTCATCGACCAATATGCCGCAACCGGCCGCGAGGCCGCCGAGCGCATCGCCGCCGTGACCCAGGAAAGCGCCGACCGTCTGCGTGCCGAAAACGCCGCCCTGGTCAACGCCATCGCCGAGCGCACTGGCGAGACGCTGAACGCGATCTCCTACCGCGCCGAAGAGACGGCAAAGGCGATGAAGATGGTCGAAAACCGTCTGCAGTCGACCGCGCTTGGCCTGATCGACCAGCTCGCCAACAACAACGCCGCCATCGCCACGGTTATCGACCAGGCGAGCAACAACCTCGGCGAAATGGACCAGCGTCTGGAATCGACGATCGCCCGCGTGTCGGAATCGACCCGCCAAGCCTCCGACATGCTGTCGACCTCCACCCGCCTCATCGAAGGCAAGGTCGACAAGCTCTCCGATATCTCGGCCTCCACCCTGTCGCAGATCGGCGGCATCGTCGGGCGGTTCGAAGACCACTCGCGCGTTCTCGGCCAGGCCTCCGACCTGCTCGGCGCCGCCCAGTCGAACCTCGTCAGCACGCTCGAGGAACGCCAGGATGCGCTTCGCACCCTGTCGGTTGGCCTCGTCCAGCGCTCGGAAGAGATCGAACGCACGATGCGGGCGCTCGAGGGCTTCGTCGACGGCGCCTTCCAGCGCGCCGAAGAGCGCTCGGGCCTCGTTGCCGGCAACCTTCGCAGCGGCATCCAGCAGTCCTTCTCCGATGTCGGTCGTCTGCTGACCAGCGCCGAACAGCGCGCAGCCGAAGCTGCTGAAGCGATGCGCAACACGCTGGCCCAGGCCGGCGATGAAGCCGGCGCCTCGGTCGAGCAGGTGTTCAGCCGCGCCGAAGAGCGTTCGCGCCAGATCGCAAACACGCTTCGCTCCGGCGTCGAGACCTCGTTTGCCGACGTCAACAAGACGCTCTCCTCGGTCGAGGGCCGTGCGCTCGGCGCGTCGGAAGCCCTTCGCCAGGCGATCGCCAAGGTCGGCGAAGATGCCGGTGCCTCGATCGAAGGCGCCTTTGCCAATGCCGAGGAACGCTCCAAGGAAGTCGCCTCGCGTCTGCGCGGCAGCGTTGCAGCCTCCGTGTCCGACATCGAGCGCATGCTTGCCGAGAGCGGCAAGAAGTCCGATGGCGTCGCAGGCCAGTTGCGTGACGCCGTTCGCGTCGCGATCGACGAGGCGATCGGCCGCTTCAGTGGTGCGACCGACGAAATCCGTCGCTCTGCCGGCGAGATCCGCAAGGAACTCGACATGACCCGCGAAGAGCTGAAGCGCGGCGCCTTCGACCTGCCGGAAGAAGCCAAGGAAAACGCGGCCGTCATGCGCCGCGCCGTCAGCGAGCAGATCAAGGCACTGCAGGAACTGTCCGATATCATCGGCAAGTCCTCGACGCAGCTCGAAGTGGCCCAGCCGCTGCGCCAGCAGCCGGCCGCCGCTCCGTTCGCCCGTCCGGTGCAGCAACAGGCAGCCCCGCAGCCGCAACCGGTCGCACAGCCGCAGCCCCAGCCAGTGGCCCAGCAGGTGGTTCAGCAGCCCGTAGCGCAGCAGCCCGTCGTCGAGCAGCCGCGCCGTCAGGAACCGGCACCTGCGCTTCGCGGCAACCTCGGCATCGAACAGCCCGCCGTTCGCCAGCCGGCGCCGTCGCAGGCCGTCAGCAACGAGGTCGCCGAAGGTGGTGGCTGGATGCGCGACCTGCTCCGTGCGGCGTCCCGCGAAGAGGCACCCTCGCCCGCGCCGCAGCGCCCGGCCGAGGCCCAGCCGACGGCACGGACCGGCGACAGCCGCAACCCGCGCCACGTGGTTGAATCGCTGAACTCGCTTTCGGTCGATATCGCCCGCGCCATCGATCACGATGCGTCGGTCGATCTGTGGC
Organism: Ensifer sp. NPDC090286; assembly: GCF_044769565.1. Classification (NCBI taxonomy): domain Bacteria; kingdom Pseudomonadati; phylum Pseudomonadota; class Alphaproteobacteria; order Hyphomicrobiales; family Rhizobiaceae; genus Ensifer; species Ensifer sp. NPDC090286. The sequence goes on from NZ_JBIVYF010000001.1 coordinate 819,638, forward strand.
GCCGCTACCAGCGCGGCGAACGCGACGTCTTCACCCGTCGCCTCTACACGCTGAAGGGCCAGCAGACCTTCGACGAGATCAAGCGGAAGTACGACCGCGAGCCGGAGTTCCGCACCGCCGTCGACCGCTACATCGCCGATTTCGAAAAGCTGCTCGCCGACGTCGCCCGCAACGACCCGGACAAGCGCATCACGCAGACCTACCTGACGTCGGATACCGGCAAGGTCTATACGATGCTCGCCCACGCCGCCGGCCGCTTCAGCTAAGCAAGCCCGGATAGAGAACAAGGAAAACGGCCCCGTCTCGCGACGGGGCCGTTTTCGTATGCAGGGATATCAGAGAAGAAAAGCGCCTGATCGCTTCCGCTCGGATGTGGCAAGCCCTTTAGACGCGGTGTGCCTTTCAGACGCTCCACGCGCTCGTGCGCCGCGCTATCGAGCTTCTCGCTGCTTCAGGACCACCACCCGCAAGCGGAGCCGGACAAGCGGGATTTGGGTTCGTCGGCGGACGTCGTGAACAACGCGTTGTCGACGCCCTCCACAGCCACGCTGGGCGAAGCGACGGGATCCGACCAGTCAGCGCAGCGGCGAGCAGCCGCCGACATCGGCGGGCTTGACCCGGCCCGCCTGCAGATCCTTCAAGTAAGGCTTGTTCGGGTCCGGTAGGCCGAGCGCGCCGTCATAGGTCGCACGGTCGATCTTGAGCATGCGGCCGCTTGCGGTGAAGCTCACCATCTCCTTCTTGTTGACATAGGCCGAGGCGACGTTGAGCCGGCAAAAGAACGTCCTCTCGCCATTGCCGACAACCCAGCCCCAGGCGCCGGATTTGCCTCTGGCGAGCTTTCCGGTGGTGTAGCCCTGCTTGGTGAGCGCCGAATAGCTTTCCGCCTGCGCGATGCCGGGAACGAAGGCCAGGCCGCTCACGGCGGCGGCCGCCAGGCGTTTCAACGAAATATGCATTGGGTTTCAACCTCTTAAGCAAAAGTGATAAATCCGAATACGACGCCGCATCCGGATGATGCAACCCTAGAACGCAGACGTGATTAACGCGCCCACGAGGCGCGCAGGCACTCGGAAGCAAGGGCCGGCCACCCCTCGACCTGCCGAAGGGTTCGCGGTTGGTGCTGCAAGCCGATGACGTCACGCCAGTCGGACGAAGGCGAGAATTCGGCTATATGCAATCGTTTGCAGATCGCAATCGTTTGCATGCGGTGACGACATCTATCGACAGCTGCTGGCGGACAGTCTCGTTAGACCACGTTTCCACGCCCCCGATAATCCGCCTGGAAGAAGATTGCAGAAGCCGCGAGAGAGCTGAGACTTGCCTTGCTGGCTGGACGACGAGGCACCTCATGCGCCGACGCCTGAGGCAGGATAGTGTTTCCGCCGATGTTCAAAGGCGGAGGATGCACGGCTGCGTATGTGCCGCTTGGCCTCGATCATGAGCCAAGGCATACAGGGCTTCGCTGACCCGGCGTTGCCGTCCTCACCGCCTCTGCGTGAGGCCCCAAAACGCAAAAAAAGCCCCGGACGAACCGGGGCTTTTCGTTGGGTCTTGATCGAACCGGCTTAAGCCGAAAACCGATCAATGTTCCTTGTTGGCGTAGACCGACTTCTTGGTGAGGTACACCAGGCCGGTGAAGATCAGCAGGAACACCATGACCATGAAGCCGGTGCGCTTGCGCTCTTCGAGGTGCGGCTCGGCGGCCCACATCAGGAACGCCGAAACGTCCTTGGCGTACTGGTCGACCGTCTGCGGCGTGCCATCGTCATAGGTGACCTGGTCGGCGGAGATCGGCTGAGCCATCGCCAGCGCGGCAGCGTTGGCGAAGTACGGGTTGTAGTGCGTGCCTTCAGCCACTTCGACGCCCTGCGGCGGATCCTGGTAGCCGGTCAGCAGCGCGTGGATGTAGTCCGGGCCGCCTTCCTGGTAGGGCCAGAACATGTCGAAGATGAACTGCGGGAAGCCGCGCTCGATGCCGCGTGCCTTGGCGATCAGCGAGAAGTCCGGCGGAGCTGCACCGTTGTTCGATGCGGCAGCCGCTTCCTTGTTCGCGTAAGGCGACGGGAAGTGGTCGGAGGCGACAGCCTTGCGGGTGTACATCTCGCCGTCGGCGTTCGGGCCGTCCTGGACTTCGTAGTTCGCCGCGAAAGCCTTTACCTGTGCATCCGAGTAGCCCAGGCCTTCCAGCGTGCGGAAGGCAACCAGGTTCATCGAGTGGCAGGCAGAACAGACTTCGGTGTAGACCTTCAGGCCGCGCTGCAGCTGGCCCTTGTCGTAGTGACCGAAGGGACCGGCAAAGCTCCAGTCCTGCTGTTCCGGCTTGTGGATCGGATAGTGGGGCGTACCGCCGCCATGCTCCTCGCCGCCCTTCGCCTCTTCGGCAACAGCCGCACCGAGACCGAGACCAGCGACGACAGCGAGTGACAGAATGCCTGTAACAAGCTTTTTCATTGTTGTGGGTTCCTTATCAATCGCTGTTCTGATCAGGCGCGCGCGGCGGCCGGCTGCGCCTTGGCATTCTGCTTTTCCAGCACCGCTTCGGTGATGGAGTTCGGAATGCGCTTCGGCGTTTCGATCAGGCCGAGGACCGGCATGATGACGAGGAAGAAGCCGAAGTAGTACAGCGTGCCGATCTGCGACATCACGACGTACAGGCCTTCTGCCGGACGCGAGCCGAGCCAGCCGAGCAGGATGGCGTTGACCACGAAGACCCAGAAGAACAGCTTGTACCACGGACGGTATACGGCCGAGCGGACCTTCGACGTGTCGAGCCAGGGCAGGAAGAACAGGATGATGATCGAGCCGAACATCACCAGAACGCCGCCGAGCTTGGAGTCGATCGGGCCGACATTGAAGGTGATGGCGCGCAGCATCGCGTAGAACGGCAGGTAGTACCATTCCGGAACGATGTGAGCAGGCGTCTTCAGCGCGTCAGCCGGAATGTAGTTGTCCGGATGGCCGAGGAAGTTCGGCTGGTAGAAGACGAACCAGGCATAGATGATCAGGAAGACGGAAACGCCGAGTGCATCCTTCAGCGTCGCATAGGGCGTGAAGGGGACGGTGTCGGTCTTGGACTTGACTTCAACGCCGGTAGGGTTGGTCTGACCCGTTACGTGCAGGGCCCAGATGTGCAGGACGACGACGCCGGCGATCATGAAGGGCAGCAGGTAGTGCAGCGAGAAGAAGCGGTTCAGCGTCGGCTGATCAACGGCGAAGCCGCCGAGCAGGAACTGCTGGATCCACTCACCCACCAGCGGGAAGGCGGTGAAGAAGCCGGTGATAACGGTCGCGCCCCAGAAGGACATCTGACCCCAGGGCAGAACGTAACCCATGAAGCCGGTCGCCATCATCAGGAGGTAGATGACCACGCCGAGGATCCAGAGGATTTCGCGCGGAGCCTTGTACGAGCCGTAGTAGAGACCACGGGCGATGTGCAGGTAGACGGCGATGAAGAAGAAGGATGCGCCGTTAGCGTGCATGTAGCGCAGCAGCCAGCCGTGGTTGACGTCGCGCATGATCTTTTCGACCGAATTGAAGGCGACGGTCGTTTCAGCGGCGTAGTGCATGGCCAGAACGATACCGGTCAGGATCTGGACGATCAGCATGACCGAGAGCATGGCACCGAAGGTGTAGGCGTAGTTCAGGTTCCGGGGAACCGGATAGCTGATGAAGCTATCGTGGATCAGACGCGGCAACGGCAGACGGGAATCAACCCATTTCTCAATGCCAGTCGTCGGCGTGTAGGTTGAATGTTCAGCACTCATTATCAGTAGTCCCCTCAACCGATCTTGATAACTGTGTCGGATACGAACGAGAAGGTCGGCACGTGAAGGTTCTCCGGCGCCGGACCCTTACGGATGCGGCCGGCCGTATCGTAGTGCGAACCGTGGCAGGGACAGAACCAGCCACCGAAATCACCGGCCTGGCCAAGCGGCACGCAGCCCAGATGGGTGCAGGAACCGATCATGACGATCCAGTTTTCCTTGCCTTCGCCGGCGGAACGATCGAGGTCGCTCGCGGTCGCATCGGCCGGAAGGTTGGCGTTGCGCGCAACCTGGTCCTTAAGCTCGTCGAGCTGGACGGCCTTTGCCTCCTCGACTTCCTTCTCCGTACGGTTGCGGATGAAGATCGGCTTGCCGCGCCATTTCGCGGTCAGCGACATACCGGGCTGCAGGCTCGATACGTCAACCTCGATCGAGGCGAGCGCGAGCGTTGATGCATCCGGACGCATCTGGTCGATGAACGGCCAGGCGACGGCGCCAGCGCCAACGACGCCTGCCATACCGGTAGCCAGATAAAGGAAGTCGCGGCGAGTGGGCTCGCCCAAGGCCTCGCTTGAAGTGTCGTGTTCGCTCACGGCTAAACCATCCTCTCACGCAATATTGCGGAAACCGCATCCGCCCCCGGCGAAATTCCTGCCCCTTGCGGTTTGATCCAGGTCAAGGAACCACGCCCTATTCATAGTGCTGTCGCCCCGTCGCCCTGCAGTTGCAAATGCGACATCGGCACAGAATCCGAAAAGAATCGGCGCGCACACGGCACGCAGAATCCCCGTCAATCCGGCGCGTTCTATGCTTGATCGCAAATTATGTCCAGCCTTGACAAGGGGATGTGGGCAGATTGTCGCGGGGAAAAGCGCGGCCAATTGGCACAAGGACTTGACGGCCATCAGTTAGGCGGAATTTGCACCCCCCGGATGGGCCTGGAGGCGCCCGAAGAGCGCCCTACTCCGCCGCCTCTTCCCGGGCGAGAAATCCGCCGGACTGGCGCGACCAGAGGCCGGCATAAAGCCCGCCGCGGGCCACAAGTTCGGCGTGCGTTCCCTGTTCGACGATCCGTCCCTTGTCCATCACCACCAGCCGGTCGAGTGCCGCGATCGTCGACAGCCGGTGGGCGATTGCGAGCACCGTCTTGCCCTGCATCAGGCGGTCGAGATTGGACTGGATCGCCGCTTCGACTTCGGAATCGAGCGCCGAGGTCGCCTCGTCGAGCACGAGGATCGGCGCATCCTTCAGCATCACCCGGGCGATCGCGATGCGCTGGCGCTGGCCGCCCGAAAGCTTGACGCCGCGCTCGCCGACATGGGCGTCGAGCCCCTTGTGGCCGCGCTGGTCCTGAAGGTCGGCGATGAAGTCATAGGCTTCGGCTTTCTGTGCCGCGGCGATCAGTTGCTCCTCGCTCGCATCGGGGCGGCCGAAGAGGACGTTGTCGCGGATCGAGCGGTGCAGCAGCGAGGTATCCTGGCTGACCATGCCAACCTGGGCGCGCAGCGATTCCTGCCTTACGGTCGCGATATCCTGTCCGTCGATCAGGATGCGCCCGCTTTCAAGGTCGTAGAAGCGCAACAGCAGATTGACGAGCGTCGACTTGCCGGCGCCGGATCGGCCAACGATGCCCACCTTCTCGCCCGGACGGACGACGAGGGAAAAGTCGTCGATGACGCGCTCGCCCTTGCCGTAGTGGAAGCGCACGTGTTCGAAGCGGATTTCCGGCTTGCTCACGGCAAGCTCCGTCGCGTCCGGCCGATCGACGAGACCGATCGACTGCGAGACCAGTTCGGCCGAGTTCTGGATCGTGCCGATGTTGCGCATGATCGAGTTGAACTGCGTCATCATGCGGCCGAGCAGCATGTTGAGCCGCAGCACCAGCGCCAGGGTGAAGGCGACCGCGCCGGAGCTGATCGAGCCCGCGAGCCAGAGATGGATGGCATAGACAGCGATCGCCGTGATCATCAAGCCGGAAAGCAGCGCCAGCGAAGCGCGCACCGCCGTCAGCAGCCGCGTGAACGGGATCACCGCGCGCTGGAACCGGTCGAAGCCGCCGCGGATGTAGCGGTCGTTCTCCTCGTCGCGGCCGAAGAGCTTCAAGGTCTGGATGTTGGAATAGGCATCGACCATGCGGCCGTTCAGCATCGACGCCATTTCGGCGGTATCGCGGGCGTGCTTGCGGATGCGTGGAACGAAGAAGCGCGCCAGCACCAGGAAGACGACGATCCAGAAGCCGACCATCGCCGCCAGACGCCAGTCGAGCTGCGCCACCAGCGCCATGGTCGACGCGGTGTAGATGACGATGAACCAGACGACCTGCAACAGGGAGACGAGCAGGTCGCTCGTTGCTTGCGCCCCGGCCCAGACCTTGGTGACGATGCGGCCGGAAAAGTCGTTCTGGAAGAAGGTGAGCGACTGCCGGGCGACATGCACATAGGATTGCCAGCGCACCAGGTTCAAAAAGCCTGTCGTGATCGCCTGTTCTTCAACGAGCGCCGCCAGTGACACCGCGACGAAGCGGAAGACCATGACCGTCAGCAGCATGAACAGGAGTTCCGGCCCATTGGCGGCGATCAAACCGCTCCAGCCGGCTTCCGGCTTCACGGTGTCGAGCAGATCGACGAGCCGGCCGACGAAATAGAAGAGCCCCGCCTCCAGCATGGCAACGAGGCCGCCGAGCACCGCCATTGCGATGAACGGTCCTTTGGCCTGGCTGGCATAGAACCAGGCAAAACCCCAGAGCGATTTCGGCGGCTGCAGGCGCTCGCGCGGTGCGAAGGGTTTGATCCAGTTCTCGAAGAGGCTGACGATGGCGCTGAGCATGGTTCCGATATAGGCGGTTCGGCGACAACAGCAATCGGTTTCGACACAATTGCAGATTACAAATGCGTAACATCTAACGAAAGAGGCCCGCCGCTCATTCGAACGGCGGGCCTCTGGTTGCTTACTCCGCTGCCTCTTCCTTCTCGACGTCGTCGGCGATGAAGCCGCCCGACTGGCGAGACCACAGATCGGCGTAGAGACCGCCATGGGCCACGAGCTCGGCATGCGAGCCGGTCTCGACGATGCGGCCCGCCTCGAGGATCACCAGCCGGTCCATCTCCGTCAGCGTCGACAGCCGGTGGGCGATCGCGATCACCGTCTTGCCCGCCATCAGAGCGAACAGGTTCTCCTGGATGGCCTGCTCGACTTCGGAATCGAGCGCCGAGGTCGCCTCGTCGAGGATCAGGATCGGCGCGTCCTTCAGGAACACGCGCGCGATCGCGATGCGCTGACGCTGGCCGCCGGAGAGCTTGACGCCGCGTTCGCCGACCTGGGCATCCAGGCCCTTGCGGCCCTGGTTGTCCTCAAGCCCCTGAACGAAGTCCCAGGCATTCGCCTTCTTGGCCGCAGCGATGATCGCTTCGTCGTCCGCTTCCGGATGGCCATAGGCGATGTTGTCGCGAATGGACCGGTGCAGGAGCGAAGTGTCCTGCGTCACGACGCCGATCTGCGAGCGCAGACTGTCCTGCGTGACGGTGGCGATATCCTTGCCGTCGATCCGGATCGCGCCATCCTCCAGGTCGTAGAAGCGCAACAGCAGGTTCATCAGCGTCGTCTTGCCGGCGCCCGAGCGACCGACGAGGCCGATCTTCTCGCCCGGCTTGATGTCGAGCGAGAGGTGATCGATGACGCCTTTGGCCTTGCCGTAGTGGAAGCGGATGTTGTCGAAGGCGATTGCCCCCTTGTCCGCTGTCAGCGCCTTGGCGTCCGGCTCGTCGACGATGTCGTGCCCCTTGGTCATCATGCCGATGCCGTCATAGACCGTGCCGATATTCTCGAACAGCGCCGAGACTTCCCACATGATCCACTGCGACATGCCGTTGATGCGCATCGCAAGGCCGACGGCGATCGCGATCGCGCCGACGGAGATCGCACTCGTCAGCCAGAGATGGATGCCAAGCGCTGCGATCGCAAAGAGGGCGATGCTGTTATTGGCATAGACCAGCACGTGGAACAGCGTCACCTTGCGCATCTGGCGATGCACCGTGTCGAGGAAGCCGTCCATGCCGTCGCGGGCATAACCTTCCTCGCGGCCGGCATGCGAGAACAGCTTGACCGTGCCGATATTGGTGTAGCTGTCGACGATCCGCCCGGTCATCATCGAGCGTGCATCCGCCTGCTCCTTGGAGATCTTCTGCAACCGCGGCACGAAATAGCTGACGATGCAGATATAGATCGCCAGCCAGATGGCGAGTGGGATCACCAGCCGCCAATCGGCGGTGGCGACGACGGCGAGCATCGTGACGAAGTAGCTGACGACATAAACGAAGACGTCGAGGATCTTCATCACGGTTTCGCGCACGGCCAGCGACGTCTGCATCACCTTCGTTGCAACGCGTCCGGCGAACTCGTTGGCAAAGAAGGTCATGCTTTGGCGCAGCAGGTAGCGGTGCATCTGCCAGCGGGCGATCATCGGGTAATTGCCGAGCAGCACCTGGTGCATGATCAAGGAATCGATCGCCACCAGGCCCGGCAGGCCGATGAGGACGAGCGCACCCATCCAGAACAGCCGTCCGCCTTCGGCGGCAAGGAAGCTCTCGCGGTCGGCGCTCGACAGCCAGTCCACCATGTTGCCGAGGAACTGGAACAGCGCCACCTCGCCAATGGCGATCAGCGCCGTGCAGACGGACATGATGACGAGCCAGGGTGCCGCCGGCTTGGAATAGTGCCAGCAGAAGCCGAACAGGGTCTTCGGCGGAACCGTCGGTTCCTCCGCAGGGTAAGGATTGAGGCGGGATTCAAACCAGCCAAACATAACATTGCTCCTTCAGAGTATTTTGAAGGAAAGCGGGATTTCGCCCCGCATTCTTATGATGAAAAAGTCAGTCCGGAAATGCAGCCCGCAAAGGGCTTCGTCTTCCGGAGTCCCGGAAGCGCGTCGATCTCGGTTAAAAGATAGGTCGCGGAACCGGTCAGGCCAAACGGTGGCCCACTACTCCAGGAAGGCGTGTCAACATCGATACATTCATGTTTGCCTCCGTCGGTTCGCGTTGAAGAGGTCCGATCTCTACCCTTATTCGCGCTCGCATGCCAGATTGTCGCAGGCACTTTTTTGCCCAATTTTTCATCGCTCCGACTGCTGTTGCCGTTTCGGCACAGATTAGCGCGGGCAAAATGAGTGACCTGCAATTGAAGGCCACGCCGCTCGATCGAGGGTGGATCGCTCATGCATTCGGTGCGATAGGAGCCGCCATCGACATTCGTTCCGCCCCTATCTCCCGGAGCAGCCACGACCCCATGAGCAATCTGCGCATCGCCCTCTACCAGCCCGACATTCCCGGCAACACCGGCACGATCCTGCGTATGGCGGCCTGCCTCGGGCTTGGCGTCGACGTGATCGAGCCCGCCGGCTTCGACCTTTCCGACCGCAACCTGAAGCGCGCCGGCATGGACTATATCGCGTCGGTGGCGCTGACCCGTCACGTCAACTGGGAGCGCTTCGAGGAGTGGCGTGCTGCGAGTGGCCGCCGCCTGGTGCTCGCCTCCACCAAGGCTGCCCTGCCCTATACCCGCTACGATTTCCGCCAGGACGACATCCTGCTCTTCGGGCGGGAAAGCGCCGGGGTGCCCGACCACGTGCACGAGCGCGCCGACGGCCGCATTCTCATTCCGATGGCCGTCGGCCAACGCTCGCTGAACATCGCCATCTCCGCCGCGATGATCGCCGGCGAAGCGATCCGGCAGGTTTCGCCGCTCTGATACCGTCTCCATAGCCGTCTCCATGGCGGCGGGCCGTGCCTCTGAGATCCCGCCGCCCTTCACACGCGGCGCATCAAGCCGCGACTTCGTTGTAAGGCTTGGTCTTGCGCGCCTGCTTCAACACCCGCGCCCACCAGGTCAGGCGATCCGTCATCAAAAACAGCGGCGCGCGCAGCTCCTCCGGCTTGTAGAGATTGCCGGCAGCGTCGAACTTCGACCACGCCTTCGGGAAGGTCACTCCGTCGCGCAGCGTCACCGCATGCAACTCTCCAAACACCTGGCGCAATTGCTCGACTGCGCGGATGCCGCCCGAGGCGCCACCATAGGAGACGAAGGCGACCGGCTTTGCATGCCAGGGCTCGTAGACCGAGTCGATCAGCTCCTTCAGCGCCGCCGGGTAGCCGTGATTGTATTCGGGGGTGACGACGATGAAGGCGTCTGCCTCGGCGATCTTGCGCTCCAGCCATTCGCCGGGATTGACCGCCGCGCCAAGGCCCCGGGACGTCCTGAGCCTGGCCGGATCGATGATCGTCAGCGTGAACGTATCGGAAGCCGAAAGTTCCCGGATCAGCCAGTTGGCGACCGTGTCGCAGAAGCGACCCTGGCGCGCGCTGCCATAGATCACGGCAAGGGTCATTTTCTCAGTCATGGGGATCAAGCTCCTGTTGTCTCAGTCATGGAGCCAATGCTATAAAACCTCAATATTAGTTGAGGTCAATAGCCGTCATGACGATTGTGAAGCAAAGCGAATTGCGCCGTGAACTCACCGTGGGCGAAGTGGCGGAGCGCAGCGGCGTCGCCGTCTCCACTCTGCATTTCTACGAGGCCAAGGGCCTGATCCGCAGCAACCGCACCCGCGGCAACCAGCGCCGCTATCCGCGCGGCGTGCTCAGGCGCGTCGCCGTCATCAAGGTGGCGCAGCGCACCGGCATTCCCCTGTCGGAAATCCAGGACGCTTTGTCGGTGCTGCCGGACGATCGTCCGCTGACGGTCGAGGATTGGGGCAGATTGTCCGAAAGCTGGCGCGAACAGCTGAACGAACGCATCGCCAACCTCATGGCTTTGCGTGACCACCTGACAGGCTGTATCGGCTGCGGCTGCCTGTCGCTGCGCGAATGTCCTTTACGCAATCCGCACGACGTGTTGTCGATGGAAGGCGCTGGCCCAAGGCTCATGGATGAAGACAACCACCCTTAAGGATTTTCCTTTAAAGTGCACGCGTCGCGGCAGGGGAAACGCATGAAGGCCGAACTAAGAAAGAGAATTACGATCATCCTGCTTCTCGTCGCGGCAATTCTGACCCCATGGATACATTTCATTTACAGAGATGAAGGTTTCAGCGTCGCCACGTTCTTGTTCCTCGCGTTTATGACCGCCGTTCTTGTTCTCTTCGCTGCAATAAATATACTAATTCTTCTCGGGAAAACGCTGATATATTTTCAGGAGCGCAATGAGCGTTAGAGGTCTTCCTGAACCTTGCGGCGACGATCAGTCTTTGGCGCGGGGAAAGCCGCTTCCGAGCAAATGGCGGGATCTAATCAATCCGCGGTCGGCAGGCGGCGCATCGTGAACTCGATCTCGTCGCCCTCGAGCTGTCGCCAGCTTTCCACTTCGGTCCAGTAGGCGGCCTTCGGCCAGGTGTCGAACCATTCCCGGGCCTTCGCGCGGGCAGCACTGCGATCGAGCCGAAAGGTTTCCCGCACGAAAAGGCCGTCGCCTCGTGTCGGATTGTCCCGGCGATGCCGGGCGATCTGCCGCCGCAATCCATCGAGCGGCGGGCCTGCAGGTATTCTCGCCATGGGCTATACCTCTGGATTGTAAGATAGTGAGGCAAGCCAGCCTTTGCCAGAGCTTTGTGCGGCGGTTTCGCTGGGCCAAGGACGCGCCGCGACAGAGTGGCCGAAGCGGCTGGACCGCCGTTGCCATCAGCGCCAAAGTGTGAACTGTGACGACTTCACTCGAATCGGCGGTATTTCATCGGGATATCCCGCCAACAGGACGTAATTTCATGGAACGACCGCAGCTACCCCAGGGGCTCCCCGCAGACATCGAAGACAAGAAGGCGGAGGCGCGTGCATGGTTCGAGGGGCTGCGCGACACCATCTGCGCCGCCTTCGAGGCGGTTGAAGACGAGCTGACGGGGCCGCTGTCCGATCGCGCCCCCGGCCGCTTCGTCACCAAGGACTGGAGCCGTGAGGATGGCAAGGGCGGCGGTGGCCGCATGTCGATGATGGAAGGCCGCGTCTTCGAAAAGGTCGGCGTGCACACCTCGACCGTCTACGGCGAATTCTCGCCCGAATTCCGCAGCCAGATCCCGGGTGCTGCCGAAGATCCCCGTTTCTGGGCCTCGGGCATTTCGCTGATCGCCCATCCGGTCAATCCCAACGTGCCGGCGGTTCACATGAACACCCGCATGGTCGTGACGACCAGCAACTGGTTCGGCGGAGGCGCCGACCTCACCCCGGTGCTCGATCGCCGTCGCGTCATGACGGATCCCGATACCCAGCTCTTCCACCGCGCGATGGAGATCACCTGCGGCCGCCATGCCGTTGCTGATCATGCCAAGTTCAAGAAGTGGTGCGACGATTACTTCTTCCTGCCGCATCGCAACGAGGCGCGCGGAACCGGCGGCATCTTCTATGACTGGCTGCACTCCCCGGAAGAGCAAGGCGGCTGGAACGCCGACTTCGCCTTCACCCGTGATGTCGGCAAGGCGTTCGCCATCGTCTATCCGAAGATCGTCCGCACCAACTTCAATACGCCCTGGACCGAGGACGACCGCGACGAACAGCTGGTGCGCCGCGGCCGCTATGTCGAGTTCAACCTGCTCTACGATCGCGGCACCATCTTCGGCCTGAAGACCGGCGGAAATGTCGAGTCCATCCTGTCGTCGCTGCCCCCGGTCGTGCGCTGGCCGTAAGGCGCAACGACATCAAACAAAATGGGAGTAGCGCTCGCGCCGCGCGGGCGCGCTTCTCTCCGGGATCACGCCAGAGTGCGCCCCAGCCGAAACGGCTCCCTGAACCGTTCCGGGCTTATTCAACATCACTTGCAGATCCGCACCTTCTTCCAGAACAGCTTGCCGTCGGTGCCATAGGCCCGTTCGGTCTTGAGGACGCAGCTCGGCTTGCAGCCGTAGCTGTAGTTCGCCGCCTTCGCCGGTATGGCCAAGGCAAATGCCATCGTCGTCGCCAGAGCCATGGCGAAGCAAAAACCGCGCATTCTGTATATCCCCGTGTGACTTAACCGCGACGGAGCCGCCCGTCGCCTGAAGCGAGCCATCGCACGGATCGGGCTCATCCCGCTGTTTCGAATGAAACAGGCGAACAAAGCGCGTCGTCTGGCGTTTCACTTTCGTCGAGCGAGGTGAAAACGATGATCTTCAAGAAGCGCACATTTTACGGCGACGAACCGGAGCGGCAGACGGCCGATCACCCTGCGGAACTGGAACGCCGCGTCGCCCATCTCCTGGCGGTCACGCCCGGCCTCGACGCCGCCGATGTCACGGTGACCGGCAAGGGCAATACGATCCTGCTCGCCGGCTTCGTGGCAACAGCAGCCGAAGTTGCGCGCGCCGAAGAGGCGGCCAGGCACGTGGAAGGCGTCGCGGAAGTGATCAACCGGATCGAGACAGTCGTCGCACGATAGAGAGCGCCCCCGGCGTCCCTAGATGGAGCCGAGCGTCCAGCTGACGATTTCTGCGGAAACCGTGGCGAACGCCTGATCCATGGCGTTGATGAAGGCGGTATTGCCCGTGCCCCTCACCGCAGCCGAGGCGCGAAACGCCTTCGCCGCCCGCACCGTGCCGTTGCGGTCATTGAGAATCTTGGCGAAGATTTCGACATTGGCCACGTCGGTGCCTTCGGTCGAGATCTCGAAGGCGCGGATTTCGGTGATGACCTGGTAATCGATTGCCAGGCCCTGGCCCGGCTTGCCGACGCCGCCGACCTTGCCCGTGTCCTCGAAGGCCTGGACGAGCTTCGACTGCACTAGCTTCGGCAGGCGATCGCTCCACTGCGCCTTGGCGAGATATTGCAGCTCGGCCCCGGATAGGCGGATGACGACCTGATCGCTGTCGAGCGCCTTCAGAGCCGTCGGCTCCGGCACGAGGATCTGCTTGCCCGTGGCCGCGCGACCTTCGACGGCCGGCCTTGCCGAAAGACTATAGGTGTCGTTGACCGCTTTGGTACCGCAGCCGGCAAGGCCTGCTGCCAGCATGAAAATCAGGGCGGAGCGCCACGCTCCCGTCACTCGCACGCCCACCAGCCCTGGAAAACTCATACTGCCGTTACCTTTGTCCCACACAACTTCGGCGCATTCCGGATCGAAACACACCACCCGGCCCCACGCCGGCTGTGCCCACCGACTCAGCGTCGGGTGCGGCCATCATATTGCTTTACCGTCTCGCCGCCAAAGAGAAGACGCTGCGGATCCTTGTCGAACGTGGAGATCGTGTTCTCCAGGCTCTGCACCGTGCGGCGCGTGTCGGTGACGAGCGCCTCGACGTCACGAAGGCCCGAGCCCGAGAAGCGACGAAGGTTGTCGGCAATCGGTCCGATCTGCGCGTTCAGATTGTCTGCCATCTTGCGGAAGGACTCGAGCGTCGCGCGGGCATCGGCCGAAAGCGAAGGCGCGTCGGCGTCGCCGAGGAACCCGTCGACCTTGACGAGAATGCTGTCGACCCGGTTGGCCGAAGCGTTCAGCTTGCTCGCGAGCTGCGTCACGTCGGTGATCGTGCGGTCGATGTCCTGCTGCCGCGCCGTGATCTTGGCGGCGAACTGCGAGATGTTGGCGACGGTCTTGCGGGCGTCGGCGGTCGCCGCGGTGATGTCGTTGACGACGAGCTCCACCTTCTGCTTGTCGACCGAAGCGACCAGCGTATCGACCCGCTCCAGCGTCTTCTGAGCGTTCTTTCCGAACTGCTCGTAGGTTTCGACGGTCTGCCGGAAAGCCGCGATGGTCTCGGAAACGCCGCCCGAAGCCTGCTTCAGGTCGTTACTGATCTGCTCGACGTTCGAGACGATGCGGTCGATCTTCTTGGGATCCACCGACTTCACGAGCGTCTCGGCCGTTTCGAGGGTCGAGTCGAGCTTTTTGGATGCCGCGCTGACCGAGCCGGAGAGTTCCGTCACGCTTTTGAGGAAATCGTCGATAGCGCCGGAATTGTTCGCAAGCGCGTCGGAAAACTTCTCGGCATTGCCGATCGTCTTGGTGAGCGGACCGCGCACGTCGGTCACGAAGCCCTGGATGTCGGTAATGGCGCTGTTGGCGCGATCCATGATCTGGTCAGCGGTGGCGAGCAGGCTGGTGACGCTCGACTGGTCCGCAAGGATCCGGGCCTGGGTACCCTTTTCAATCGCGGTCTTCAGGATGTTTTCGTCGCCCTTGTGACCGCCGCTAAGCTCGATATAGGCAGCACCCGTCAGGCCCTGCACTTCGAGCGTCGCCTTGGTCGACTTCAGCACCGGCGCATCGACCGAAACCTCGGTCAGTGCAATCGAATAGCGCGGGTCGTTGGCATCGATCGCGAGGTTGCGAACCGTGCCGACGGGAATGCCGTTGAAGCGCACCGGAGAGCCGACCGAAAGGCCGTTGGCCGACCCCGGAATATTGACCACTAGCTCGATCATCTCGCCGCTTCGGCCATACTGCGACATCCAGTAGACGAAGCCGAATGCGGCCGCGACCACGAACACCGTGAAGAAACCGACAATGGCGTAGTTCGCTTTCGTTTCCATTCGTACCGACTACCTTCGTGGCCGCTTCACCGGCTCTTCCTTCGATCTCGACACCTGAGCGTCAAAACCGCACCTAGCGGAGCGCCATGCGTCCAACGAACGTATCGCGCAAGGCTCCTACATTTGTTTCCGGATCATACCCGCTTCAGGCCGTTCGCCTGACGCCGGATGCTCCGGTCATTGATCGTGGCGAACGATCGATCGTGCCCGCT
This sequence comes from Ensifer sp. NPDC090286, assembly GCF_044769565.1. Taxonomy (NCBI): domain Bacteria; kingdom Pseudomonadati; phylum Pseudomonadota; class Alphaproteobacteria; order Hyphomicrobiales; family Rhizobiaceae; genus Ensifer; species Ensifer sp. NPDC090286. The sequence continues at coordinate 835,100 of NZ_JBIVYF010000001.1, forward strand.
TGCCACGGAAATAGGACTGCACCCACGGATCGTCGCAGGCGAGCATGTCTTCAACCGTGCCTTCGACCAGAACCTTCTTCTTGCCGAGAACCGCGATCCGGTCGCAGACCGAAAAGAGGCTATCGAGGTCGTGAGTCACCATATACACGGTCAATCCCAGCGTGTCGCGCAGCTTGGCGATCAACTCGTCGAACTCGGCCGCCCCGATCGGATCGAGCCCCGAAGTGGGCTCGTCGAGGAAAACCAGGTCCGGATCGAGCGCCAGTGCGCGCGCAAGTGCGGCGCGCTTGATCATGCCGCCGGAAAGCTCCGATGGATATTTTTCCGCCGCCTCCGGCGCAAGACCGACCAGCTCGATCTTCACCCGCGCCAGCTCGTCCATCAGGCTTTGCGGCAGGTCGAGATATTCGCGCATGGGCACCTGGATGTTCTCGCGCACCGTCAGCGCCGAAAACAGCGCCCCGTGCTGGAACAGAACGCCAAGGCGCATGTCGAGCGCGATGCGCTCCCCCTCGGTGATGTTGTCGTAGTCGGCGCCAAGGATTTCGATCTTGCCGGACCGCTTGGCAAGCAGCCTCAGGACGGTGCGCATCAATACCGATTTGCCCGTGCCCGATGCTCCGACGAAGCCGAGGATTTCGCCGCGGTAGATCTCGAGGTTCAGCTTGTCGAGCACGATGTTGGACCCGAAACCGACCGTCAGGTCGCGAACGGAAAGCACCGTTTCCCGCTCGTTCGCCTCGGTCGGCTGGTATTCCTCGTGCCTCTTTTCGACTGGGTTCACGCTGTTCTCCGCATCAGAAATCAATGGCCGCGTAGAACATGGCGAACAGCCCGTCGATCAGGATCACGACGAAGATCGACTTGACCACGGAAGACGTCACGTGGCGGCCGAGCGACTCCGCGCTGCCGCCCACCTTCAAGCCCTCGACGGCTGCCACGACGCCGATGATCAGCGCCATGAACGGCGCTTTGATCATGCCGGCGGCGACGGACGAAAAATCGACGGCCTCCTGCAAGCGGGCAAGGAAGGTCGGGATCGTGATGCCGGAATAGCCCCAGGCGACAAGCGCCGCGCCGACCAGGGCTGCGAAGTTTGCGATGATCGTCAGGAGCGGTAGCGCGACGGTCAGCGCCACGAGGCGCGGGAAGACCAGAACGCCGACCGGGCTCAGTCCCATCACCTTCAGCGCATCCACCTCTTCGCGCATCTTCATCGAGCCGATTTCGGCGGTGATGGCGCTGCCGGAGCGGCCGGCGATCATGATCGCCGTCAGGAGCACGCCAATTTCACGCAGCTGCAGGATGCCGACGAGATCGACCACGAAGACTTCGGCGCCGAAATAGCGCAGCTGGAACGCGCCCTGCTGGGCGATGATGGCGCCGATCAGGAACGACATCAGCGTGATGATCGGAACCGCCATCACGCCCATGCGGTCGATCTGGTGAACGATCGCCGCCGGCGAGACGCCACTGTGCCGTCCAAGCTTCAGCTGCGCGCCGCGCACCGCGGAGCCCAGAATATACATCGCCGCGACGATATCTTCCCACGTCGCCGCCATGACCTCGCCGATCGGGGCGAAGATGCGCTGGAACAGCGGCAGCCGTTCGCCGCTCTTGTCCGGCGAGCGCAGTTCCGCCGGCAGGGCGTCGATCAACTCGACATAGCGCTGCCCGCCCTCGGCGAAATGAACGTTGTCGCGCGACGGGCCAACGATGCGGGTCATGAAGCGGCGGATGATCCAGGCGCCTGCGGTATCCATCGCCGTCACGCCGGACAGATCGAACTGGGCTGCCCCGTCGCCCTTGCGCGCAAGGCCATCGAGCTTTGCCGCCATCGCCTCGGCGGTCTCGTGCCGCCAGGCGCCGGTAAAGACATAGCTTCGCCCGCTGCCACTCTCGGACAGCGCGACATCGGCGGTCATCTTGCGGGCGGCTTGCGACACGTGTCTTCTGTTATCCCGATTTGCCCCTGCAAAACTCGTCCGATCTCGATAGATTTGAGGACAAGATTGTGCAGCAGCCCTAAAGTGTTACCGCGAGCGTTGCGCGTCCGACCGGAGGCAACGACTGTGTAAAGATTCGTAAATCCTTCCACCGTCATAACGGCTCGCACCTTTGCTGTCACCCGAACGTTGCGGCGCTATGACGCCGGGCCAACAGATTACCTGCCGGAGACGCTTTCATGTCACTTTCCCTCGATGCCGCCGTGGAACATTTCCCGATTGCGGGCACGTTTACGATCTCGCGCGGCTCCAAGACGACGGCAAGCGTCGTCACCTGCCGCATAGGCGATGGCGTCCATACCGGCTCCGGCGAATGCGTTCCCTACGGCCGCTACGGCGAAACGCTCGACACGGTGCTGGCCGAAATCGCAGCCATCCGTCCCCGCATCGAGGCCGGGCTTAGCCGCGCCGACCTGCAGCGCGAGATGAAGCCGGGTGCCGCCCGCAACGCCGTCGATTGCGCCCTGTGGGACCTGGAAGCAAAGCAGAAAAACCAACTGGCCCATGTTCTTGCCGGCATTTCTTCACTGGAAGCATTGACCACGGCCTATACGCTTTCGCTTGCCGAACCCGACGCGATGCGTGAGCAGGCAGCTAAGTACGCCCACCGCGCGCTCCTCAAGGTCAAGGTCGGAACGACAGATGATGCCGCCCGGATCCGTGCGGTGCGCTCCGGTGCACCGGAAAGCCGCATCATCCTCGACGCCAACGAAGGCTGGACGCCCGAGACCCTCGCCTATCACTTCGCGCTCTGCGCCGAGGAACGGATCGACCTGATCGAGCAGCCGCTGCCGGCCGGACGAGACGAGGCGCTGGCAACGGTCGCCCGCCCCGTTCCAATCTGCGCCGATGAAAGCGTGCATTCGACCGAGGACCTCGCAGCCCTCGTCGGCCGCTACGATGCAGTCAACATCAAGCTCGACAAGACCGGAGGGCTGACCGAGGCGCTGCGCATGCGCGCGCAGGCAGATGCGCTCGGACTCAAGATCATGGTCGGCTGCATGGTCGGCAGTTCGCTTGCGATGGCTCCGGCGATCCTGGTGGCCCAGGGCGCGGATTTCGTCGATCTCGACGGACCGCTGCTGCTTGCCGAAGACCGTAAGCCCGGCCTGCGCTACGAGGCGTCGCTCGTCTTCCCGCCGGAGCCGCGCCTCTGGGGCTGAAGATACCAGGCGGTTACGGCAAAGCAGCAGCCGGCAAAGGCGACGACCGACATGGAATAGAAGCCGTTGACCCCGTACCAGTTATAGAAATAGCCGGACAGGAACGTGAAGATCGCCGTGAAGATGCCGGTATAGAAGAAGTAGAGCCCCTGGGCCGACGCTTCCTGCGATTCCACCACCCGCTCGACCAGCTTGTGCTGCATGCCGGTGTGCATGATCGCATAGGTGAAGGCGTGGAAGCACTGCAGGATGAAGTATCCGCTGAAGCCGAGATCCATCGGGAAGATGATCCAGCGCACCACCGCGAGAAAACAGCCGGACAGGATCATCACCCAGACGCTGAAACGGCGGCTGATCGCCTTGGCGAAGATGAACATCGTCACCTCGGCCGCCACGCCCGCGCTCCACAGCAGGCCGATCTCGGTACCGCTGTAGCCGATGTGCTGCCAGTAGATCGCCGAGAAGGCGAAGAGCATCGCATGGCTGGCGTTGACCAGCGTCACCCCGATGAGCAGCAGTTGAAGGTCGAGCTGCCGGAGCGACTTCGGCGGCGGCTCGGTCAAGGCCGTGATCGGTGACGGCCGCCGCGGCTTGCCGACCCGTGGCGCGGCATAGGCCATCACGATCGTCAGGCCAAAGCCGGTCGCCATCGCCGGAAGCACCATGTCGCTGCCGAAAATGCCGACCATCCAGCCGCCGAGCATCGTCGCGCCAATGAAGGCGACCGAACCCCAGAGCCGCATATGGGCATAATCGAAGCCCCAGCGCCGCACGCCGGACAGAGCGATCGCCTCGACGATCGGCACATAGGGCGAATAGACGGCCGACTGCAGCGTGTAGATGACAAGCACCGGCCAGAATTCACGGAAGTAGAACAGCACCAGCGCCGTTGCGAGCGACAGAAAACCGGACCAGATCAACACGATCGCCCGCTCGCCGAGCCGATCGGCGATGACGCCGGCGATGGGCGCGGTGATGACGCGCACGAACATCGGCAGCGCCAGCACGACGCCGATCTCGAAGTCGCTCATCGATAGCGTGCTCAGCCACATCGGGAAATACGGCATCGCGAAGCCGTTGACGATCAGCGGCGCACAGAAGAGCAAAGCAATGCGAAGCGCAAAATGGCGCGGCGGAGGGCCCACATAGGCGGGCGCTTGGGAGGGAATCATCGTCTGACCTGATGGCTGTGCCCACTCTCTAGCACGAGCCGGGCGCGCCTCGCCATAACCTAGTTTTCGCGACAGGACTTTCGGCGCGGCGCGACGATCAGGCCGCGCGCTGGGTCAGCAGTTGGGCAAGCAGCTTGTCCGCTTCGCCGGATGCTTCGCCTTCGCTGGCGCCGCCGCGCATCTGGTGCCAGGTGATCAGTTCCATCGTGCCGTCGTGGTGCTCGGCGATCGCCGTGCAGCTTTCGACCCAGTCGCCGGTGTTGATGTAGCGGATGTCGCCGATCTCCTCGATCACGGCATGGTGGATGTGACCACAAATCACGCCCTGAGCATCGTGGCGGCGCGCCTCCTCGGCGACCACCTTCTGGAACTCGCCGATGAAGTTGACGGCGTGCTTGACCTGGAGCTTCGCCCAGGACGAGAACGACCAGTAGGGCATGCCGAGACGCCTGCGGACCGCCGCAAGGCCGATATTGATGGCAATCGCCGTGTCGTAGGCCCAGTCGCCGAGATAGGCGAGCACGCGGGCGTTGCGCACGACGACATCGAATTCGTCGCCGTGCAGCACGAGATACTTACGGCCGTCGGCCCCCGCGTGCATGTAGCGCTGCGCCACCTCGATACCGCCGAAATGCACGCCTGGAAAGTCGCGCAGGAACTCGTCGTGATTGCCGGGGATATAGACGATGCGGGTTCCCTTGCGCGCCTTTCGCAGGAGCTTCTGCACCACGTCGTTGCAATTCTGCGGCCAGTACCAGCTGCGCTTCAGCCGCCATCCGTCGACGATGTCGCCGACCAGAACGATCGTCTCCGCTTCATGATGCCGCAGGAAGTCGAGCAGATAGTCGGTCTTGGCCGCCTTGGAGCCGAGATGGACGTCCGAGATGAACAACGTCCTGAGCTTTCGTACGGAGTTGTCTTGCTGCGCCGCCATCATGCCAGCCTCGTCTCTGGTTACGCTTCGTGCCTTCGTGAAACCAGACTCGTGTTTCAAGAAGATGACATCAACATTGCGTTGCCGGTCTGCCGCCGAAATCAGCACTGCAAAACTGTACCTCGCTTCGAATTCATGCCAAAAGGCACGACCACGAATGAGGAATGTGAGAGCATGAATACGGGCGACAAGACGAAATCCCATACCGGTCCGGCCAGCGGCGACATCGACCAGCAGGCCCTTTTCTTCCACCGTTATCCCCGCCCGGGAAAGCTCGAAATCCAGCCCACCAAGCCGCTCGGCAACCAGCGCGACCTGGCGCTGGCCTATTCGCCTGGCGTTGCCGCCCCTTGCATCGCGATCCGCGACAACCCGGAGCAGGCCGCCGATTTTACCGCCCGCGCCAACCTGGTTGCGGTCATTTCCAACGGCACGGCCGTGCTCGGCCTTGGCAATATCGGCCCGCTGGCGTCGAAGCCGGTCATGGAAGGCAAGGCGGTTCTCTTCAAGAAATTCGCCGGCATCGACGTGTTCGACATCGAAATCGATGCGTCGAGCATCGAGCGTATGGTCGACGTCATTTCGGCGCTGGAGCCGACCTTCGGCGGCATCAACCTTGAAGACATCAAGGCGCCGGAATGTTTCGAGGTCGAACGTCGCCTGCGCGAAAAGATGCAGATCCCGGTCTTCCACGACGACCAGCACGGAACCGCGATCATCGTCGCCGCTGCCATCCTCAACGGCCTCGAGCTCGCCGGCAAGGACATCGCCAAGGCGAAGATCGTTACCTCGGGCGCAGGTGCTGCCGCACTTGCCTGCCTCAACCTTCTCGTGACGCTCGGTGCCAAGCGCGAAAACATCTGGGTCCATGACCTCGAAGGCCTCGTCTACAAGGGCCGCGAGGTGCTGATGGACGAATGGAAGTCCGTCTACGAGCAGGATAGCAGCAACCGCGTGCTCGCCGACAGCATCGGCGGCGCCGACGTCTTCCTCGGCCTCTCGGCCGCCGGCGTCCTGAAGCCGGAACTTCTGGCGCAGATGGCCGAAAAGCCGCTGATCATGGCGCTCGCCAACCCGACGCCGGAAATCATGCCGGAAGCCGCCCGCCAGGCCCGTCCGGACGCGATGATCTGCACCGGCCGCTCGGACTTCCCGAACCAGGTCAACAACGTTCTCTGCTTCCCGCATATTTTCCGCGGCGCGCTCGACTGCGGCGCAAGCACGATCAACGAAGAAATGAAGATGGCAGCCGTGCGCGCCATCGCCGGCCTTGCGCGCGAAGAGCCCTCCGACGTTGCCGCCCGCGCCTATTCCGGCGAGACCCCGGTCTTCGGTCCCGATTACCTGATCCCCTCGCCGTTCGATCAGCGCCTGATCCTGCGCATCGCGCCGGCGGTTGCCAAGGCCGCCGAGGAAAGCGGCGTCGCCACCCGTCCGATCCAGGACTATGACGCCTATCTCGACAAGCTGAACCGCTTCGTCTTCCGCTCGGGCTTCATCATGAAGCCGGTCTTTGCCGCCGCCAAGAACGCCCAGAAGAACCGGGTAATCTTTGCCGAAGGCGAAGACGAGCGCGTGCTGCGCGCCGCCCAGGTGCTGCTCGAAGAAGGCACCGCCCGCCCGATCCTGATCGGTCGTCCGCAGATCATCGAGACGCGCCTGCGTCGCTATGGCCTGCGCATCCGCCCGGATGTCGATTTCGAAGTGGTCAACCCCGAGGGCGATCCACGCTACCGCGACTATGTCGAGGACTACTTCGCCCTCGTCGGCCGTCTCGGCGTCATCCCGGAAGCCGCACGCACGATCGTGCGCACCAACACGACCGTTATCGGTGCGCTCGCCGTCAAGCGCGGTGAAGCGGATGCGCTGATCTGCGGCGTCGAAGGACGCTACAGCAAGCACCTGCGCGACGTATCGCAGATCATCGGCAAGCGCGACGGCGTGCTCGATTTCTCGGCCTTGAGCCTGTTGATCTCGCAGCGCGGCGCAACCTTCTTCACCGACACCTATGTGAGCTACTGCCCGAGCGCCGAAGAGATCGCCCAGACGACGGTCATGGCGGCACAGGAAATCCGCCGCTTCGGCATCACCCCGCGCGCAGCTCTCGTCTCGCATTCGAACTTCGGTTCGCGCGATTCGGAGAGCGCAACCAAGATGCGCACGGCGCTGCAGCTCGTGCGGGAACTTGCGCCCGACCTTGAGGTCGACGGCGAAATGCACGGCGATGCGGCGATCTCGGAAGCGCTGCGCCAGCGCGTCATGCCGGACAGCAGCCTGACGAGCGAAGCCAACCTCCTGGTCTTCCCCAATCTCGATGCCGCAAACATCACGCTCGGTGTCGTCAAGACCATGACTGACAGCCTGCATGTCGGCCCGATCCTGCTCGGCTCGGCGCTTCCGGCCCATATCCTGTCGCCGTCCGTCACCTCGCGCGGCGTCGTCAACATGGCAGCTCTGGCGGTCGTCGAAGCCAGCCATCCGGGTTGAGATGGCAACGCGGAGATCGCCACCGGTCTTCGCTTTAATGGGGCGCCATGCCGGCGCCGGCAAAACCGTATCCGGATGTCGCGCCTGCCACAGGCGCGGCATCGCCGGTTTTACGCATCGCCTGCGAATCAGCCTCCCTCACGCGGCCGATCGGCAGTCGCAATCAAGGCGTGCACAATTGGTATTATACACCAATCGGGAAAGTTTGCGCTGGACAAAAGGTGAACCTCTAACCATGCTGGGGCCTCGGACGAGATTCGGTGTTGTGGCATGACTGAGCAGCAAGCTGTCCTCGACATGCTGGAAATCCTGGAATGCGGCGGCTGCGTAGAGCCCGCTCATTTCTTCACATTGATGCGTCGAACCTTCCGCATTGCCCATCTGCTCTATCTCGAAGCCGAGCCCTATGCGGACGAGCTCAAGGTCTGCCGGCTGCATCACACCTTTGGCGCTTATGCCGCCGAGATCTACCGCGCCCGCAGCCTTCACCGGATCGATCCGATCCTGAAGCTGGCGCTTGGTGGCGTGCGGCCGGTGGAATGGACGATGGCGCGGCATCGATTCCCGGAATGCGAACCGCTGTTCCAGGCGGCCCAGGAAATCGGCATTTCCACCGAGGGCGTCGCCCTGCCGTTGCCCTCGCCTGCCGGGCGCATGGCGCTGCTGGCCATCAACGTCAACATGTCGGCCGGCGAATGGACGACCTATCGCCGCCATCACCTGCGTGATTTCCAGCTGGCCGCCAATCTCTTCCATGCCGCCATGCTGGAGCACGGCGCCATGGCCGGCAGCATTTCGACCCGCGAGATGCGGTTGACCGGGCGCGAGACCGAGGTCCTGACCTGGGCTGCCGCCGGCAAGAGCTATTGGGAGATCGCCACGATCCTCGGCATTTCCGAGCGCACCGTGCGCTTCTTCATGACCAATGCGCGGCGCAAGCTGAATGTCGTTTCCAACACCCAGGCCGTGGCACAGGCCGTACGGCACGCGCTGATCCCCACCGTTTGACACCCGACAACACACCTCCACCGAAACCCCTCGAAATCTAGTGGCAAATATCGCGCATTTGAACTGTCGCTAGCGACAGTTACGCAACCGCCGCGAGCCTGACAGCATCGCCCCATCCCCAAACTCGGATGGAGAAAACGATGATCAGGATCCTGAACGGAAAGACCCGCGCACAACAGCCAGAGGCGGCCGACGACATGTTCCGGCTGCGCAAGCGCGTCTTCCACGACTTCCTGAAATGGGACGTGCAGACCGAAGGCGAGTGGGAAATCGACAACTACGATAAGGCAAACCCGCTCTACGTGCTGTCCTACGCCCCGGATGGCCGCCTGCGTGGATCGCTGAGGCTGCTCCCGACGCTCGGTCCGAACATGCTGGACGACACCTTCCCGATCCTGCTCGGCGACAATCCGGAAATCCGCAGCGCTTCGGTCTGGGAGTCCAGCCGCTTCTGCATCGAGCCGGAGATTTCGCAGGACCGCGCTTCGAACCAGGTGACGGTCGCGGCTGCCGAGCTGATGTGCGGCGTCGGTGAGCTTGGCCTTGCTTCCGGCATCAGCCACATCGTCACCGTGACGGACGTGTTCCTCGAGCGCATGTTCCGCCGCATGGGATGCCCGGGCGAGCGCATCGCCGAACCGCATCGCATCGGCTCGGTCTTCGCGGTTGCCGTTGCCTGGGAAGTGACCCCGGATCTGCTTTCGCGGATGAAAGCGGTCGCTGCAATCGAAGGCACCGTTCTCGACCGCCCGATGTCGCTGGAAACCGCCCGCGCCGCCTAAGCGCGTCCGTCGATCGGCACTGTTAACGCAAACCGTCGCTTGTCGTTGCACGATCACCGACAAGCTCTATGATGGAGGCGAAACAGGAATGCCGCTGGCAGCCACCCGCAGAAGTTGGCGCCGACCTGGCAACAGGAAGAGACTTACGCCCCGTGTTCACGCGCCTGAAACACGTCGCTGCGGCCCTTGTGCCTTTGGTTCTGATCGGTGCCGGTCCGTCACTGGCATCGACGGCCTGCGACCGACTGAACGCCCGGCTCGCGCAACTGCCTGACTACGTCGCCAGCAATGCCGATGCCCGCGACTATGCAAGCGCAATCTCACGGCAGAACATCGAACTGCGGCGGGCGAAGAACGACCGCCGCCGCGCCGGGTGCGGTGGCGGCAACGCCATCGGCTACGACGGCGGCGACCCCGACACCTGCAGCGGGCTCAACGGTCTCATCGCCGAGATGGAAGACAATCTGCGCATGCTGAAGTCCGAGCGCGAGCAGATCGTCGCCGGCGGCAGCGACGACAGCCGGCGCCGCATCCTCGCTGCACTTGAGATCAACGGTTGCTATGGCGACCGCGAGGAGTTCGCAAGCGTCGAGCCGGACGTGCCGGAAAGCCACCGCAACATCGTTGCCGACCTACCGCCGGACGACGCCTACGGCCCGATGCTCGGACACGGCGAAGACGGCTACGCGCCGCAGGAGCGCTACTATAGCGGCACGCTCAGAACCATGTGCGTGCGCACCTGCGACGGCGCCTTCTTCCCGATCTCGTCCGATGCGACGCCGGCCGATTTCCCACGCGACGAACAGGCCTGCCGGGCCCGCTGCCCAGGGGCTGAGACGGAACTCTATTTCCACGAGCTCAACACGGAAGAGAGCGACAGGATGGTCTCGGCCGTGACCGGCCGTCCCTATACCGAAATGCCCAACGCCTTTGCCTATCGCACCCGCGCCGTCGGCAAGCCCGGCCAGTGCGGCTGCCAGATACCGCAGACCGCCGCAACCACGCCGAAGACGACAGGAACGAAGATCGGCGACGACCAGTCGTCGATCATCGTCATCGAGACGAAGAAGCCGGAAGCGGCGGGCGAGACCGCCAAGGCGCCGCCCGAAGAGCGGCCCTATGATCCGTCGAAGAACAAGGTGCGCGTCGTCGGCCCCACCTACCTGCCGCAGGAAGAAACTGCGATCGACCTCAAGCATCCGAAGGGACCGGCCTATCAGCCGGTCCAGAATTGATCGGGCGAGGCCTTACGCCTTCTCCTTGCTGCATCCCCATCCTTCTTCGAAAACCAGGCCCTCGAGCGGAAGGCGCTGGCGCCAGCCCTTCACGGCGAGTTCCGGCTGCTGATAGAGGCGGTCGACATAGCCGAGGCAGAGCCAGGCGACGATCTCGATATGGTCGGGGATGCCGAGGATCGCCTTGATCTCGGCCTCGTGGAAGATGCTGACCCAGCCGACACCCACCCCTTCGGCCCGCGCTGCAAGCCAGAGGTTCTGCACGGCGCAGACGGTGGAATAGACGTCCATCTGCGGATTGTGGGTACGCCCGAGCACGACAGTGCCGCCGCGCGTGCGGTCGCAGGTGACGCAGATGCTGAGCGGCGCCTTGCGAATGCCTTCGAGCTTCAGCGCGCGATACTTTCCCTGCTGTTCCGCCTCGAACATCAGCGCGGCCTCGTCATTGGCGCGGCGAAACGCCTGCCAGACCCGCTCGCGCGTTTCTTCCGCCCGCACCAGCACGAAGTTCCAGGGCTGCATGAAGCCCACGGACGGGGCGCTGTGCGCCGCCGCCAGCAGACGCCTGATCAGATCATCCGGCAATGGCTCGGGCAGGAATTCATCGCGCACGTCTCGACGTGTCTCGATCGCACGGTAGACGGCCTCCCGCTCTTGCAGCGAAAAGGCACCGGCAGCCGCAAGGCCGCCCTTCGGTTCAGTCAGCATCGTTCGATCCCCAACAATGCGAAAACCTCCCGCCGTCCACGCGGGGTTCGGTCTATCTCGCCAGGCCGGTCTTCTGACTTCGGTTCAACCGATCGCCTCACCTTCCCAGATCGATTGAAGATCCAGTGGCAAAACCTTGAATCAATTCAAGGCTCTCTTAGACGCGATCGTCCCCGTCACAGCGTTGGGCACGTTCCGGAATATCGACCGGATTCCCGATTCTCCCGCTTTCGCGGGCACCTGACGACGGCACTAAGTGCACAGGGAATTGAGAAAGACAAGCGGCGCCAACCGGGCGAAACCGGACGCGCCGCTTTCCACCTGCTTCTTTCTGCCTCGCCTCAGAGCGGAGCGACCGGATGCGGCGAGCCGTCATAGGCGCCCCAGATCGACTGGTCGAAGCAGATCACCGATCCGGTCATCAGCCCGGATTCGGCCGACGACAGGTAGGCGCAGGCACGCGCCACCTCGGCCGGATCGACGAGCCGGCCGAAAGGCTGGCTGGCCGCCGCCTTTTCGAGCCAATCGGCAGCCGCGCCGTGAAACTCGCGCTGTATGCGGTCTTCGCCTTCGGACGCCATCCAGCCGATATTCAGCCCGTTGACGCGGATGCGGTTGCGCAGCAGCGCATAGGCCGTGTTCTTGGTCAGCGTTTCGAGCGCGCCTTTCGACGAGCAATAGGCGGCGATGAAGGGCTGGCCGGCCATCGCCGACATCGAGCCGATGTTGACGATCGTGCCTTCGGTCTTCTCGCGCCGCATGACTTTCACCGCTTCCTGCATCAGGAAGAACGGTGCGCGCACGTTGATCGCGAACATGCGGTCGAAGAGTTCGGGCGTGGTATCGAGGATCGTGCCGCGGTCGGTGATGGCCGCGGCGTTGACCAGCGCATCGACCCGGCCGAATTCGGCGTCGCAAGCGGCGACCACCTTGCGGGCGTCGTCCACCTTCTCCAGATCGGCCTCGACATAGACGACTTTCGCGCCATGTGCCGTGCCGATCTGCTCGGCCCTCGCCCGTCCCTTGGCGGCGTTGCGTCCGCATATGACGATACCCTTGGCGCCGCGCTCGGCGAAAAGGCCAGCAATCGTCGCGCCCAGCCCCTGCGTACCACCGGTAACGATGGCGATCTTGCCCTGCAATTGTCCACTCATCGAATTTCTCCCTCGGAAATGTTCGTTTGAAACGGCTGCGGCACCCGGGTGAAACCACGCCGGGAGCCTGTCAAATGGTAGCCCGCGCGTCAGCTCAGCTTGCGCTTCGCCTGCGCCTCAAGCACCGCTAGAAACTCCTCCTCGCCCGTTCCCGCAGTGAGCGCCTCGCGCATCAATTGCGCCTGCGTCTTCGGCGCCAGCCCGCCGATTGGCGGGTCTCGGTCAAGATTGGTCGGGAACGAGTAGCCTTCGGCACAGGAGGCGATGGCATTGGCCGCTTCCGCCTGCGTCAGCTTGCCGTCCGCCAGCAAGGCCTTCAAGGCCGGATAGAGCGTCGCGCTCATCGTCAGTCGATCGACGGTTTCCATGGCGCGGCCGAAGGCCGAATTCACCTGCAGCAGGTTCGCGACGCGCCGAATATCCTGCGAGCGGTTGGTGCCGGCGGCATGGAAGAGCGCCGGATTGAAGAAGACGACATCGCCTTTTTCGAGCGGTAGCTGCACGTGGTGTGCGTCGAAATAGGCGCGGAACTCCGGCCGGTTGAGCGCCAGATAGCCCGGCACATAGGTTTGGCTATAGGGCAGGAAGAGCGTCGGTCCGCTTTCGAGCGGCATGTCGCAATGGGCAACCGCCCCCTGCAGCGTCAGGACAGGCGAGAGCTTGTGGACATGCGCCGGATACTGCTCGATCACGGCCGCGGTCTGGAAGCCGAGGTGATAGTCCCGGTGCGCCGATTGCGCAGCACCGCCCGGATTGACCCGGTTGACCTGCGCCGTCATCTGGTAGTTCGGCCCGAGCCAGGCCTCGCTGACGAGCGCGATGATGGCATTGCCGTAATAGGCGGCGAAATTCTCCGGTGCGTTCAGGCAGTGCTTTTCCAGCGAGTTCCAGATGCGGTCGTTGGCGCCGGGCTTGGCGAAGTGATCGCCGCCACCGCTGTTGCTGCGATGTTGCTCTTCGATGATGGCGTCGAAGACCCCGCTCGCGACGTCGATTGCCGCCGTATCGGCATAGGCGCGTTTGAAGACCGCGACGCCGGGGCCCGTTGCCAGCACCTCGCAGATTTCCGCCAGAACCGAACGCCGCTCCTCGGCATCGCCGCACGCGGCAATCAGCGCGGCGCTGTCATAGATCAGGACGTTTTTTTCGCAGCCGGAGGCATGGGGATAGTCGGACAGATTGGTCTGGCGTTCGACTTCCGCCCGGAACGCCTCGAGATCACAGGCCTCCTCGGTGAGCCAGACACGGTCGATCCGCTGGCGCGCTTTGTTGTCGGTCTTCATCGCGTTTCCTCCTCTGGAACATCCTGATGAACACGACTATAGGCGGCGGAAAAACATGATATAGAGCAAGAATCCATCAAAAATCCATCAGGAGCACGCAACGATGGCCCATCCGTTTCTGGTCAAGGACATCGCCTTTCAGGCCGGACTCAGCACCGCGACCGTCGATCGTGTGCTCAACGAGCGGCCAGGCGTGCGCCGCCAGACGGAGGCCCGGGTTCGCGCAGCCATCGAGGAACTGGAAAAGCAGCAGGCCGGCCTCGACATCCAGGGACGCAAGTTCGCGATCGATATCGTCATGGAGTCGCCGCAGCGCTTCACCGATGCGGTGCGCCATGCGTTCGAGAGCGAGGCGCTGACCTTCGCGCCCACCGTCTTTCGTTGCCGGTTCCACTTTGCAGAGACAATGCGCCCGCAGGACATCGTGCAACTGCTCGACCGGATCCGGCTGCGCGGAACCGACGGATTGGTGCTGAAGGCGCCAGATGTACCCGAGATCGTCGCCGCCGTCGCCCGCTTCGAGATGGGCGGCACGCCCGTCGTGACGCTGGTAACCGACCTGCCCCATTCGCAGCGGACGGCCTATGCCGGCGCCGACAACCGGGCAGCGGGCGAAACGGCCGCCTACCTCCTCGGCGAGCGCTTTTGCCGAGCGCCGGCAACCGTGCTGGTGACCCTTTCGAGCGGCCGTTTTCGAGGTGAGGAAGAACGAGAGATCGGCTTTCGCCGGGTGCTGCGCGAGCACTATCCGGCAATCCGGATCGTCGAGATCAGCGAAGGCCACGGCCGCGACAGTGAAACCGGGCTCCTGGCCCATGCAGCGCTTTCGGCCAATCCCGATATCAACGCGGCCTATTCGATCGGCGGCGGCAACCGCTCCGTGCTTGCAGCCTTCGAGGGCCTCGAACGCTCCTGCGCGCTCTACATCGCCCATGATCTCGATGAGGACAATCTGGCGCTGCTGCGCGAACGGCGCATTCACTTCGTGCTGCATCACGACCTCCGGACCGATGCACGCACCGCCTTTCGCACGATGATGCTGCGGCCGGGCGCCCAGGCGCCGGCGATCGGCCCGCAGCTCTCCGCCGTGGTGGTGATCACGCCCTATAATGTTCCGGAGTAGCGCGACAGCCAGCCGCCGTTGACCGTTCAGGCGGCCGTCTGGCCGTCGTTCTTCTCGGCCGGCAACACCATGTCGTCGGCCGTTTCAAAGCGATTGCGGCCGCGCCGCTTGGCGAGATAGAGCGCTTCGTCGGCAGCCAGCAGCAACTGGCGCGCCGTCTGTCCGTGCCGCGGTGCAAAGGCAATACCGGCACTGCCGCCGACGACGAGCATCTGACCGTTGAAGGCGACCGGCGTCTGCGCGTCGGCAATCAGGCCGGCCGTCAGGCTGCGGGCGTCGGCCTCGCTACAATCGCCGAGAATGACCGCAAATTCGTCACCTCCGAGCCGGGCGACCGTTCCCTTGGGCCCGGCGCGATTGCGAAAGCGCTCGGCCATAGCCACCAGTACGGCGTCGCCGGCGGCGTGGCCGTGGCGGTCGTTGACCTCCTTGAACTGGTCGAGATCGGCATAGACGAGCGTGAAAGGGTGGGTATTCGCCCGCAGAAGCGCCGCTGCCAGCATGTCGTCGAAGCCGCTGCGGTTCATCAGTCCCGTCAGGCGATCGTGCTTGGCCAGGTGCCGGTTCAGCGCTTCGCTTTGCTGCAGGGCGGCAAAGAGCGTCGAGAAGCGCAGCGCCACGAAGGCCATCAGCAGGGCTGCGACGATCGCCATGATGATGACGCTCGGCAACAGTTCCGCGCGCACGAACCCGCCGGGCGATTTCGGCACCCAGGCGGCCACGAGACAGGACGAATCGGTGCAGCGCCCGACGGACGCATAGGCGCTGCCTGCTGGCCGCTCGTTGAGCGGAACAAAGGCCAGTCCTCGGATACCCAGCCGCGCCGCGATCTCGCGCGTCATCTTCGGCGTGACCGGTCGAACGGCGACCATCAGCACCGGATCGCGCCGTTCCGCCGGAACCACTAAAGTCTCCGGGATGACCGCCTGCACCACCGCAACGCTCATGCGCCCGTCGATCTCGCGCAGGTCCACCGCATGGATGCCGGGCACCGCCGGCATGACGGATTGCGGATCCGGCGTCGTGACATCGAGTTTATAGGTGCCGCCGTTGTTCCTGAGCGCATTGTCGTAGCGGCGCTTGGCCTCCTCCACGAGATCGTCGACCTCGTCGAGCGGTACGCGCGCCACCCCGGCCGGGACCGACACGCCGTCCTTGAGCGCCGTCGAAACGTTGCGCGCCGGATCAGTGAAGATGGTCCAGGAGAAGCCGTAGTCTTCCCAAAGCCAGCCCGAAAGCTCGTCGGTGACGAAACTGTCGCTGGCATGCCCGCTCGCCAGTTCCTCGTAGGTCTTGTCCCAGAAGGACACCTGCGCCTGGAACTGAACGACGGCATCCATCTGGTGGCGCAGTTCGTTTGCGACGAGCCGGCGCTCGGCCGAAAGTCCGAAACGATCGGCCTCGGTGACGGACCGGTCGAGCACATAGATGAGGCTTGCAATGATCAGGACCGCGACCAAGGTACAGGCGGCATGGATCGCCCAGACCGTCTTGTCCCGTTTTGCCTGCCGCAACGCCTTTTCCACCACGCCAGTCCCCCTCGTCCGCACCGGCCATGCCGGGCATTCTAGCACTTGTGGAGGTGCGATGCGCAACGATGGCAGCGGATACTGAGGGCACCCTAGCGGCCAATATCGAAGTTTGGCTTAAATAAGCTGGTGATAAAATACTTAACGATTTCAACCGACTGAATCACCCGACAATCAGCGGTCGCAGCGGAGTTCTGGAGGTGCGGGCAGTCGCCCGCGCCTCCTTCTGCACGGCCTATTGCGGAGTGGCGGCCGAAGCGCGCAGCAAGGCGATGATCTCCGCATTGCCTTGCTCTACGGCAAGATCGCGTATCGATGGACCTGCGGCGCCATCCCGCAGGCGCGCATTCGCGCCCCTCTCGAGAAGCAGCCGCGCCGTTTCCGCCTGCCCGTTGATCACCGCGAAGGCCAGCGGCGTCATCCAGTCGTGCTGCGGCTCCGGCCGGCCGCGGCCGCGGAACGTGCCGAATGGCGTTTCGATCAGATCCGGCTGCCGGTCGAGGATATCGGCGAGGCGCGCAGTCACACCGAAGGACGCGGCTGCGAAGACATCGAGCGGCTGATCCTTCAGGAAGGCGACCATCTCGTCCTTGCCGTTGTACTTGGCCCAGCCGATCGGCGGCGCATGATGGTAGGGATCGCGGGCCGAGGCATTGGCGCCGTGATCGAGCAGGCGCCGCGCCATCGCGACATGGCCGTGCAGCGCCGCCTCGTGCAACGGCGTGCGCGAGGTCATGCGGTTGACGTCGAAGCCGAGCGACAGCATCAGCGCCACAGCATCGTGCCGGTCCTCGCCCGCCGCCTCGTGCAGGATAGCCGGGTGCGCGGCCTGGGTTCGGGCCACAAGCGTCGGATCCGCGTCCACGAGTTCCCTCGCCTCATCCGCCTTCTCTTCGCCGATGGCACGAGCCAGCCGGTCGACATCTTCCAGCGGTGCTTCGGTCGCGCCGCGCGACACGAGGTATTGTGCCAGCGCCGGATCGCCGCCGAGCTCCGCCCATTGATAGGGCGTGCGCCCCTTGATCGGGCGATTGACGTCGGCACCGTGCGCGACGAGCAGCCGGACGCGATCGGACATCCGCTTTTCCAGCGCCCAGGCAAGCTGATAGTCGAAGACGCGCTCGCCGTTTTCGACGAGGCCGCCATCGTTGCGCACCAGCCAGTTGTTGCGGTCGTCGGCATTGAGGCCATGATCGAGAAGCAACTGGAGGCAGGAATTGTCCGGCTCGAACATCCGGTTGTAGAGGGCCTGGCTGTCATTGGCCCGGGCACCGGCATTCAGCAGCAGCCGCGCAAAGGCAAGGCAATCCGGGTGCGGCGGCTGCCGCTCCGGCCCTGCCTCGCCCTCACCAAAAACGCCCGTCAAAGCCGTGAAACGATACTGGCCGTCGTCGAGCCAGTAGGCGTTCGGATCGGCACCACGCGCAATCAGGCGATCGGCCGCCGGCAGCGACGAGCGGCCGGGAACGCGGGCATAGGCAGCGTAGAGCAACGGCTCCCAATCGAACGGACCGCCGCGCTTCTCTGCAAGTTTCGGGTCGCCATCGAGAAAGCGGTCGATCGCCGCGGCGTCGCCGAGTGCGGCGGCCACGTGAATGCTGTCCCCGGCAATCTCAGGATGGTCCTTGAGCAGGTCGAGCGCCTGAGCGAACCGCTCGGGATCGGCGGCGATGTCGCCGAAATAGGAGACCGTCGCCAGAGCGAGAAAGCGGTTTGCGACCTGTTCGGTCGACGGCGTGCCGCTCTCGGCCTTCTCCAGATGCCGCTTCAGCCGCGTCCAGCTGGCAAAGCCGAATTCGCGGGCCAGCACCAGCTGGGCATCCTGAAGGCCCATTGCGGTCGGTTCGGAGAAATAGGGAAACGCCCGCTGCCTTGCGCTGGCATCGCCAGCCTTGACGGCCTTCAAAAAAGCCTTGGCCTGCTTGCGGATCGTATCGAGAGTAATGTTCGCGGAAAGATCGCGCGTGATCATGAAAGACCTCCTTTCATTCACGTCCGGTATCCGCGCCCACAGACTGAAAAGAGGTGTGGCAACCAAGTTCAGTGAGACAGGTGGGCCTTGCCCTTCCCGCGGATCGGATGCGCCCTGCGAACGACCGCATGGCTAGCATGGTCCCGATATACTTGTCCAGCGCGGTCAGCTTTCCGGTTCGTAGCGGACGAAGGCGAAACGATCGCTCGACGGCGCCCAGTTCGGAACATTGATCGTTCCCTGCCCGCCAAAGAGCGCGAACAGGATGCGGGCATTGCCGCCGTCCGTGTCCATCAGCCTCAAGCGAACATCGAGGTCT
Organism: Ensifer sp. NPDC090286; assembly: GCF_044769565.1. Taxonomy (NCBI): domain Bacteria; kingdom Pseudomonadati; phylum Pseudomonadota; class Alphaproteobacteria; order Hyphomicrobiales; family Rhizobiaceae; genus Ensifer; species Ensifer sp. NPDC090286. The sequence goes on from NZ_JBIVYF010000001.1 coordinate 853,975, forward strand.
CTTGGGTGATCGAAGACATCGCCGTCATAGGAAAGCACCAGCAGGTGCTTACCATCAGGCGACGGATGCGGGAACCAGTCGCCATAGGGGCTGTCGGTGATCCGCGTGACGTCGCTGCCATCAGGGCGGATCCGCCAGATCTGCATCTGTCCGGTACGGCTGGAGTTGAAATAGATCCATTCGCCATCGGCCGACCAGTCCGGCCCGTCGTTGCGGCCCTCGCCATGGGTCAGCCGCCGCTCCTCGCCGCCATCGACGGAGATCGTATAGATGTCGAAGACTTGGTCGCGGATCCCGCAATAGGTCAGCGTTTTCCCGTCGGGCGACCAGCCGTGCCAATAGGACGGCAGGTTGCGGGTGACGAGCCGCGGCGTGCCGCCTTCGGCCGGCAGCAGGTAGATCGCCGACTTTCCGAACTCGGTCTTGTCGCTGATCGCGATCGTCGCACCATCCGGCGAGAGGCCGTGATCGTTGTTGCAGAGCGTGGCAAAGCCGGTATCGATCTCCACCGGCTCGGAGCCATCAAGATCAAGCCGATAGAGCCTGCCGTCGCCATTGATGATCAGGTGCGAACCGTCGCGCGACCAGTTCGGCGCCTCGACCAGCCTGTCCGTCTGCCAGACAACCCGCGTCTCGCCGGTCACGATGTCATGGATTTCGACCGAACTGCGCATGCTCTTCTCCCCGGACGAGGCCGCTATCTCTTGTCTTCACCGACAGGCACTGTCGCCAATACCTTGGAACAGACCGATTGCATCAGGATGGAATCGTGCCGATCCCGCCAAGTGGTGAGCAGACCCCAGGCCAACAGGAGCAGGATGCAGATGAAGGCAACGCCGACGAGCGTGAGGCTCCCCGTCGCAAGGCCATAGATCCCGAAGATCGCAGGCGTCGCGAAATAGCCGACCTGCGCCGAAAGCTGCCGGCCGGCCGAAACGTCGCTCGCCGACCACAGTCGAAGGAGCCGGATTTCCTCCTCCGTAAATTCTGGACGGCCCTGTCGGCCGTCCGTCTCTTCGGAGCGGGTTTCCACTTCCTAGCCCCGATCGCGGAAGCGATTGGTGATCGGGTAGCGGCGGTCGCGGCCAAAATTCTTCTTGGTGATCTTGACGCCCGGCGCCGATTGCCGGCGCTTGTATTCGGCGATGTAGAGCAGATGCTCGACCCGGTGAACGGTCGCTTCGTCATGGCCGCGGGCGACGATCTCGTCCGTTCCCATTTCCTTTTCCACCAGGCATTCGAGAATGTCGTCGAGCACCGGATAGGGCGGCAGCGAATCCTGGTCCGTCTGGTTGGGGCGAAGCTCGGCCGAAGGCGCCTTGTCGATGATGTTCTGCGGAATGACGATGCCGGAAGGACCGAGCGCGCCCGGAGGAACCGTGGTGTTGCGCCAGCTCGATATCGCGTAGACCTGCATCTTGTAGAGGTCCTTGATCGGGTTGAAGCCGCCGTTCATGTCGCCATAGAGCGTGGCGTAGCCGACCGACATCTCCGACTTGTTGCCTGTGGTCACCACCATCGAGCCGAACTTGTTGGAGATCGCCATCAGGATGGTGCCGCGCGTGCGGCTCTGCAGGTTCTCCTCGGTGATGCCGGACTCCGTACCTTCGAACGTATCGGACAGTGCGCTGAGGAACCCTTCGACCGGCTCGGAGATCGGCACGATATCGTAACGGCAGCCAAGCGCCGCGGCGCATTCCTTGGCGTCCTTCAGCGATTCCTGCGAAGTGTAGCGGTAGGGCAGCATGACCGTGCGCACCCGCTCCTCGCCGAGCGCATCGACGGCGAGTGCCGCGCAGATGGCGGAGTCGATGCCGCCGGAAAGGCCGAGCACCACATTCTTGAAGCCGTTCTTGTTAACATAGTCGCGGAAGCCGAGCATGCAGGCGCGGTAGTCCGCTTCCTCCCGTTCCGGCAGGCGCGACTTCAGGCCGTGCTCGCAATGCCAGCCGCTGTCGCCCTTCTTCCATTCGACGATCGAGATCGCCTCCTCGAACTGGCTCATCTGGAAGGCCAGCGACTTGTCGGTGTTGAAGGCGAAGCTGGCACCGTCGAAGACCAGTTCGTCCTGGCCGCCGAGCTGGTTGGCATAGATCATCGGCAGGCCCGTCTCGATCACCTGCTTCAGCACCACCTGATGGCGCACGTCGACCTTGCCGCGATAGTAGGGCGAGCCATTGGGCGACAGCAGGATTTCAGCACCGCTTTCGGCCAGCGTCTCGCAGACGCCGAGATCGCCCCAGATGTCCTCGCAGATCGGGATGCCGATGCGCACGCCGCGGAAATTGACCGGCCCCGGCATCTCGCCCGGATCGAACACGCGCTTCTCGTCGAACTCGCCGTAGTTCGGTAGGTCGACCTTGTCGCGGACCGCGATCACCTTGCCGTCGTCGAGCACGGCTATCGAATTGTGCCGGCCGGTATTTGCCAGCCGCGGGAAGCCGATAATGACGCCTGGGCCACCATCCGCCGTCTCGGCAGCAAGCTTTTCGACGGCCTGGAGACACGCCTTCAGAAAGGCCGGCTTCAGAACGAGGTCTTCCGGCGGGTAGCCGGAAATGAACAGCTCCGTCAAAAGCAGGAGATCGGCGCCCTGGCGCGCCGCGTCGGCGCGCGCCTCACGCGCCTTGGCCAGGTTTCCGGCGATGTCGCCCACGGTCGGATTGAGCTGGGCAATGGCGATGCGAAGGAGCGAGGGGGCGTTTTTATGGGCGGTCATGAGCGGGCCTGTCGGTCTGTCCTGAACGATTGCAGCTGACTTTCGCAATGTTCTTTAGCGCAATCTGCGGGAAAATACCCACAGGCAATCGCAACGACACGAAAAAAACCGAAAAATTCTGTTTTTCCCGGTCCTTATACTGGGCTGTTCGCGCGGCTTCACGCCACGAAAAGCCACCCTCCATTCCCGTTAAGAAACCATTCATCCCCTGTTCAAAATGACGGGCGTATGACAGTTACACGACGCATTTATGAAATTGGAGAATATGTTGGCCAGTATCGATTCCGCGGTTGCGAGAGGCTCACGTGTCTATGTCGATAGACCGGGCTTCGCCACACGGCACGCCAAGACGCTCGCGGCCACCCGCAGCGCATTCTTCTCCCTCTTCGTCGCAGCCGGTCTGGTATTCCTCGTCGAACTGATCGTGCGTCAGTCGCTTGCCGATAGCATCGCCTACATGCTCGATCCGACGCGCCCGGCGCTGACGACCGTTGGCGCCTTCTTCCTGATCCTGCTCGCTGTCGACGGCATTTTCGGTCGCGAACACAAGTCGGCCGTGGTGATTGCGCCGCTTGCCATCATCCCCGCCGTCGTCTGCCAGCAGAAGCAGGTATTCCTGTCCGACCCGCTCTATCCGACCGACTTCCTGTTCGGCCGCCAGATCATGGAACTGATGCCCGTTCTGGTGAAGGACCGTCCGTGGACGGCCGTCGGCATCGCTGTCGGCCTGGTCGTCGCCGTCGTTGGCATCGCCCTTCTGCTGCGCTTTGCCTGGCGCACCTTCCCGAAGCTCACGACCCGCGAGCGCATGGCCCGCCTCGCCTTCGCGCTGCCGCTGCTCGTCGCCTTCTGGAACATCATGGATTACAACCAGTTCTCCTGGATCCGTGATCGCCTCAAGGTCATCCCGATCATGTGGGACCAGACCGAGAACTATAAGCACAACGGCTTTGCGCTCGCCTTTGCCATCAACCTGCCGATGGCCAACGTCAGCGCGCCCGCCGGCTACATGGCCGACGCGATCGACCGCATCCCGGTGAAGCCGCTTCCGGCCGGCACCTCGCACCGCGGCAAGCCCGACGTCATCGTGCTGATGAGCGAATCCTTCTGGGATCCGACCCGCCTGCCGAACGTCAAGCTGTCGCCCGATCCGATGCCGACGATCCGCGAAATGCAGTCGGGCAACGTCTTCTCGCCGGAATTCGGCGGCATGACCGCCAACGTCGAGTTCGAGGCGCTGACCGGCTTCTCCAACGCGTTCCTGCCCTATGGCAGCATCCCGTACCAGCAGTACATCCGCAATCCGATCCCGTCGCTTGCCACCTTCTTCCGTGGCGAAGGTTATGTCTCGCGCGCCATCCATCCGTTCCAGAGCTGGTTCTGGAACCGGACCGCCGTCTACAAGGCCTTCGGCTTCGACATGTTCAAGTCGGAAGAGAACATGCCGCCGATGCAGAAGCGCGGCATCTTCGCCTCGGACGAATCTCTGACCGACGAGATCATCCGCCAGGCCGACGCGATGGACGATCCGTTCTTCTTCTTCGCCGTCACGCTCCAGGGCCATGGCCCCTATGAGGCCAACCGCTACGCCAACAACACCATCAAGGTCGAAGGCGACCTGCCGGAAGCCGACCGCCAGGTGCTTGCCACCTATGCCCAGGGCATCAAGGAAGCCGACGACAGCCTGAAGAAGCTGATGGACTGGGCCAAGAACCGCGACCGCGAAACGGTCATCGTGCTCTTCGGCGACCACCTGCCGCCGCTCAACACCGTCTATACCAGCACCGGTTTCATGAAGGGTGTGACGGCGGAACGCAAAGGTTCGAAGGAACAGATGAAGGCGCAGCATGAAACGCCGCTCGTCGTCTGGTCGAACAAAACCGGTCCGAAGAAGAACGTCGGCACCATCAGCCCGGCCTTCCTCTCCTACCAGATCCTCAAGCAGTCCGGTTACGAGCACCCCTACTACACCGGTTTCCTCGGCAAGGTGTACGACCAGTACCGCGTTGTCGACCGCTACATGCTGATCCGCAAGAACGGCAAGGAAGTCGCCGAATGGTCGCGCCAGCCGAAGGTGCCGGCACTGCTGCGTGACTACCGCTTCCTGCAGCACGACATGATGTTCGGCGACCGATTCTCGACCGACCGGTTCTTCAAGTCGCACGCGGACCTGTTCGCAAGCGCTGCCGAAACCCACTGACACAAGAAGCCGGACCGGTCGTCGCACCTGGTCCGGCTTCGCGCCTTCCGCCATGGCGGTATTGGCTGACGCCTGAATTCCCCCCACGCCTTAAGCCTTTGATCGTTCGCACGCGGGCAAAGCAGAACCGCTGCGGACTTTTGCGCGACATGCCCTAGATTTCACCCGGCCAACACCGGAGATCCCCATGCCGCATTTCAACGACATTTCGAAACAGCTTTTCGGCAAGCCGATCAGCGAGCTTGGCGAGATCGAGGCCCGCATCCTCGCCCACGCCCGCGATCGCCGCACGCTTTCCACGGATTCCCACGCGGCGTTTGCGGCCGGGCTCTCCTTCGGCGACAGGCTTGCGGACAATATCGCCCGCGTCGGCGGCTCCTGGAGCTTCATCATCGGCTTCTGCGGCTTTCTCGTTGTCTGGGTTCTGGTCAATTCGGTGCTGCTCATCACCGGAGCGTTCGATCCCTACCCCTACATCTTCCTCAACCTGGTGCTTTCGATGCTCGCCGCGCTGCAGGCGCCGGTGATCATGATGTCGCAGAACCGCCAGGCCGAACGCGACCGCTTCGCCGCGTCGAAGGATTACGAAGTCAATCTCAAATCGGAGGTCGAGTTGATCGCGCTGCATCACAAGGTCGATGACGTGCTGCTGCGCGAGATCTCCGAGCTGCGCGCCGACCTGGCGGCGCTCAACCGTCAGCTCGAACATTACCGCGCGCCGCCCGCACAGCAGTAACCGGATACGGGCCCAAGCTGCACTCACTGCCGGCGAGATAACCGGCAGCCTTTGCGCGCATCTCAGAGCCCGCACAAGGCGCGCGCGCAGGCGTCGCAGCAGGGCGAAAACTAGCTCATCTTCATAAACCCTAATTCAACTGTGAATACACATTTTGCAACAATCGCGAAATGCATTGGGATTCAACAACTTATCGGAGTATGAAAAAATTAATATTTGAGGATCACGTTAGGGGTGCAGGGACATTCGAAAAATACAGCAACGTGGGTACGCGGAGATGCTGCAATGTCCAATTTCAAGCGCCTGTTAGGTGGCCGAGACGGGGCCGCTGCGATCGAATTTGCAATAATAGCACCGCTCTTCTTCATGTGCGTGCTGACCCTGATCGCATACGGCGTCTACCTGAGTGCCGCCCATTCCATTCAGCAGATCGCCGCCGATGCCGCCCGCACGGCCATTGCCGGCCTCTCCGAAACCGAGCGTGAACGGCTCGCGACCGACTATATCCGTCGCACGACGATGGATCAGGCCTTCATCAAGTCGTCGCGCATGACCGTCACCGTCAAGGACGACGCCAACAACGCAAACCAGTTCACCGTCCGGATCAAATACGACGCCGGCGACCTGCCGATCTTCAACCTTTTCACCTTTGCCATGCCGAGCGAACAGATCGAGCGCTTTGCAACCATCCGCATCGGAGGGGTCTGATATGCTGTGGAATCCCATGCGCTCCCTCGCCCGTGCCCGTAGCGGCAACATCGGCGTCTCGGCCGCCTTGGCCATGCCCTTGGTCATCACGTCCATGGCGCTGGCGATCGACTACGGCTACCTCACCGTCCAGAAGCGTGAAATGCAGTCGACGGTCGATCTCGCCGCGATCGCGGCCGCGGCCAACGTCTCGTCCGCCGAGAAGGCCGTGCTCAACCACTTCGCCAACAATGGCCTGAACTACGGCGTGTCGACGCCGAACGGTTTATTGACCATCGATGGTAAGACCTTGCCGCCCGGTGACATCAACACCGCCAAGCTTGACGGTGTCGCAACCGTGACGCGCGGGCGCTACGTTCCCGATCCGTCGGTCGATGCCGGCCAGCGCTTCATCAAGGACGCAACGCCCACGGACGCCGTGCAGGTCATGCTCGAAAGGAAGGGCGACATCTTCCTCGCCTCGATCTTCACCAAGGCGCCGGACCTCAGTGTCTACGGCACGGCAGCCAGTTCGAAGATTGCCGCCTTCTCCGTCGGCTCACGCCTTGCAAGCCTCAATGACGGGCTGCTCAACTCCATCCTCGGGCAGATGCTCGGAACGACGATCTCGCTCAAGGTCATGGATTACCAGGCGCTCATCGACGCGGACATCGATATCCAGCCGTTCCTGAAGATCATTGCGACCAGGCTCAACCTCACGGCAGCCTCCTATGAAGACGTGCTCAAGGCAAACCTGACGATGCCGCAGCTGCTTGCCTCCATGCGGCTCGTCCAGGGCCTGTCCGGAACGGTCACGGCCGCACTCAAGAGCATCGAGCTTTCGACCTCCAGCAACAAGCGCACCTTCACGCTCGCGCAGATCCTCAACCTCGACCCGAAGAAGAGCCTGCAGATCGACGCCGGCTCCGATTGGGCGATGCGAGTGAGCGCGCTGCAGATCGTCTCCGCCGCAGCCGCAATTGCAAACGGCGAAAACCAGATCGCGCTGAGTGCAGTGGCTGGCCTGCCCGGGATCGCATCTGCCAAGGTCAAGCTCGCGATCGGCGAGCCGCCGATCGAAACGCCAAGCCATCGCCTCGGAACGCCCGGTGCGGCCGTACGCACGGCCCAGACCCGCCTTGCCGTCGAAGTCAACGTCGACGGTCTGGCTGCCCTTGCCGGCATTCGCATCCGCCTGCCGATCTATGTCGAGCTCGCCTATGCGGAAGCCAAGCTCGCCGATATCCGGTGCTATGGCGGTACGCCCGAAAATGCCTCGGTCAGCGTCGACGCAGTCCCCGGCATTGCCGAAATCGCTATCGGCGACGTCGATCCGGCCGTCTTGTCCAACTTCTCGTCCGACGCCCGGGTGCAAAGAGCCAAGCTCGTCGACGCGCTGGTGGTCAAGATCGATGCACTCGCCCATGTCGAGGCGCAGAACCTCAAGCCGACGCGCCTGAGCTTCAGCCCGTCCGAAGTTGCGGCCCGGTCGATCAAGACCGTCTCGACCAAGGACATCCTGACCTCGACGACGCAAACGCTCCTCAACAATCTCGACCTGAACATCCAGGTCCTGTTCCTGACGCTCGGCAGCCCGACCATCGTGCAGCAGGCACTGGCCCAGACGCTCGGAGCCGTCACCAAGCCGGTCGACGATCTGCTCTACAACCTTCTGCTGCTCGTCGGGGTGCGGGTCGGCGAGGCCGATGTGCGCGTCACCGGCGTCAAGTGCCAGTCGCCGGTGCTGGTGCAGTAGTCTCTTCAACGGGGCGCTCGGCGGCAACCGTCAACGCCCCGTTGAACAAATTCAGTTGCTGACACGTTATGCACAAGGTAGCCCTGCTAGAAGGGTACAGCTGAGTGGCAGCTGGCCGGCGGGGTTCCTGGAGTTCCCTGCCCTCGGCGAGCCGCGCGAGCATTGGGGGTGTGCGCAGCAGATGCGGGTGGTGGCAGAGCAGGAAGGTGCTGCGCAGGATGGCTCGCTCACCTTCACAGCGGAAGGTTTTCTTCGTCATCCGGAATTACGCAACGTGCTCCAGGCGAGCGCGCGCGACCTGATGGCCGCCTACGACACGTTTCCCCGTATCGCCCGCCTTGTTGCCTCCCACCAGAAATGGACCCTCAGCCAGGCTGTCTATGCCCTTCACCTCGAGCGCGAGCCCGGCAATCCTGAATCCGGGATCACGACCGCACGCCTCCTCAAGTTCATCCACGAGACCGGCGGCGCCAGCCGCAACACCGCCGCGGCCTTCATCGCCGAACTCCTGACCTACAAGCTTCTGCGCGATGCGGATGGCGGGCGGGCGCGCAAGAAGATCCGTCCGCTGGAGCCGACGGAAATCAGCGAAGGCGCGATGTTGCGCTGGTTCATGAGCCAGATGGGAACGCTCGATCGGTTCGACGGCCAATGCCGCGTCGCGCGCGTCGACGCCGACCGCACGGTTTTCGAGCGGGCTCAGCCGATCGCCGCCCGCTTGCTGCTATCGGACCGCCGGTGGACCGAACCGCCGGAAGGGGTGGCGGCGTTCGTGTGGACCGAGTGCGGCGGCCTTCTGCTCGACGATCTGATGGCGCGGCCGGAGAGTCTCGACTCGGTGGACGGCAAGGTGTGGCTGGAGGCAAACCTCTCGGACCTCGCCACGCATTACATGATCTCGAACACCCATATTCGGCGCATCTTCACCCGCGCCCAGGACCTGGGCCTCCTTGGAAGAGCCGATGAAGGGCAGCGCGGCCTGTTCTGGCTGAGCGAGCGGCTGATCGCAGAATATTGCCAGTGGCAGGCGGTCAAGCTTGCAGGTCTTGCCAACGGCTTCGAACAGGCCGAGCGGCGAGCGGCAAACCCGCCGGCCTGACCTTCAGACGCGGCCGGCCGCGAATTTCGGCAGGTCGTCCTTGATATCGTAGAAATCGCCCTGGTCTTCACAGAAGATATGGTAGCCGGGCTTCAGCATCGTCGGCTTGTCGAAGGTGCCCGCGAGGATCGAGGTATAATCCGAACCGTCCGCCTTCCAGAACATCGCCGACCCGCAGTGCCGGCAAAAGCCCCGGCTGGCGCTGTCACTGGCCCTGTACCAGGTTACGTTCTCCGCCCCCTCCAGTTCGAAGTCCTGATCTAAAACGTTGGTTGCGGCGTAATAGAGCCCGGTCTGCTTCCGGCATTGGCTGCAGTGGCAGAAGATCAGTTCGCGCAGCTCGCCGCGCGCCTTGAAGCGAATGGCACCACAAAGGCAGCCCCCGTGATGAATGTCCTGCATGGCCCCTCCTGAAGATCACGATCCCTCGATCGTGCCATGGAGCGTGCCGACGCAAGCGACAGCCCGCGCCGCGCCCTGCTCCAGACACGAAAATGCCGGGCCAACTTCTAGAGCCGGTCCGGCATTGTCAAATTCAAAGCATCCAAGCGACGTTCAGAAAACCTGAACGATGCCAGAGATTTAGATCAGCCGTTGACGACCATCTTCTTCTCGTCGCGACCGCCCTTCATGCGTTCGGCGAGCAGGAAGGCGAGTTCCAGCGCCTGGTCCGCGTTGAGGCGCGGATCGCAATGGGTGTGGTAGCGGTCGGCGAGATCGTCGCCCGAAAGCGCACGCGCACCGCCGGTGCATTCCGTCACGTCGTTGCCGGTCATCTCGATATGGATGCCGCCCGGGTGCGAACCCTCGGCACGGTGGATCTGGAAGAAGCTTTCGACTTCCGACAGGATCCGCTCGAACGGACGGGTCTTGTAGTTGTTGAGCGTGATCGTGTTGCCGTGCATCGGGTCGCAGGACCAGACCACCTTCTTGCCTTCGCGCTCGACTGCACGGATGAGGCGCGGCAGGTGCTCGGCGACCTTGTCATGGCCGAAGCGGCAAATGAGCGTCAGGCGGCCGGCTTCGTTGGCCGGGTTGAGCAGGTCGATCAGCTCCAGCAGGCCATCGGCCGTCAACGACGGGCCGCACTTGAGGCCGAGCGGGTTCTTGATGCCGCGGCAGTATTCGATATGCGCATGGTCGGGCTGGCGGGTACGGTCGCCGATCCAGATCATATGGCCGGAGGTGGCGTACCAGTCGCCCGAGGTCGAGTCGACGCGCGTCAGCGCCTGCTCGTAGCCGAGCAGCAGCGCCTCATGGCTGGTGAAGAAATCGGTCTCGCGCAGGCTCGGATGGTTTTCCGAGGTGATGCCGATCGCCTTCATGAAGTCCATGGTTTCGGAGATCCGGTCGGCGAGCTTGCGGTAGCGCTCCGCCTGCGGGCTGTCCTTGACGAAACCGAGCATCCACTGGTGCACGTTGTCGAGGTTGGCATAGCCGCCCATCGCAAAGGCGCGCAGGAGGTTCAGCGTCGCGGCCGACTGGCGGTAAGCCATGATCTGGCGTTCCGGGTTCGGAATACGCTCTTCCTCGGTGAACTCGATGCCGTTGATGATGTCGCCGCGGTAGGACGGCAGCGTCACATCGCCCTGCTTTTCGACGCCCGAGGAACGGGGCTTGGCGAACTGGCCGGCGATACGGCCGACCTTCACCACCGGCTGCTGTGCACCGAACGTCAGGACGACGGCCATCTGCAGGAAGGCGCGGAAGAAGTCGCGGATCGTGTCGGCGCCGTGCTCGGCAAAGCTCTCGGCGCAGTCGCCGCCCTGCAGCAGGAAGCCGCGGCCTTCGGCAACATTGGCAAGGGCACTCTTCAGACGACGGGCTTCGCCCGCAAACACCAGCGGCGGATACTTCGCGAGGCGCGCTTCGGTCGCCTCAAGCGCTGCCAGGTCCGGATATTCCGGCACCTGCTGGATGGGTTTCTGCCGCCAGCTGTTTGGAGTCCAAGTCTGTGCCATTTCGATCACCTGTTGTCTGCCGCGGATCCAACCGCGCGGGTCACGCCCTGACGGCCAATGCGGCCGCCCGGTATTCTGAAATTTCACTCACCATCCGCGCGCCCTGCTCCGGTCACTTGGTCAAGCCTCGTGCCCGCCCAGCCGGAAACGCCGCGGAATGCGGGCTTATAGACGTTAAGGAAACGCTTGGAAAGCCATCCTACCAGAATTCATTGCTTTGCAGGGCGCCCGGCGCGCAACGATATGTCCTGGGGGCGCACGATCCCGAAAGTCCTGCTCCTTATATCGAAAGAACGATGCGCAGTTTCAATGGGATAGTGGCATCTCGAATACGACAGCCGCCGCGAAAATAGGCGACGGTCTGTTCAGCGATCATGCCCGGCGGCTTGCGGCCGGCAATGGCTGGCCCTCGCGTCCCAGCGCGCGCCTGTGCGTCCAGTGAGTGTCGCATCGGAACGCGTCAGGCGCGCGCCCGATCTGCGCCGGTTAAGCAGGAAAGAGAAGACCGGCAGCACCCAGTGCAGGCCGCGCCACTCCGGTCCGTCGAGCGGATCATCCAGGCCGTTGCGTGACCCGCGGCGACGTTCGCGCTGCAGCACCGTCCACATGACTGCCCAATGTTCAAACATGGTCTCGCCTCCTTTGCCTTGAGACAATCGGAGACCTAATGTCTTTGCCGGCAGCGTTGTAGGCGCACCGTTGAAAGACGTCTTTCATCCGCGAATGGAAGCCAAGGCGGATGCTCCGCGTTAGGACGAGACAGTAACCTCCATGGAGGACTTATGGCTGAGGCAGCCTGGGACGATTTGAAACTGTTCTATCACGTTGCGACCGAGGGCGGCTTGAGCGGGGCTGCCACGCGGACGGGCCTGAGCGCGCCGACCATCGGCCGGCGCATGCTCGCACTCGAGCGAGCGACCGGAAGGGTACTCTTCATCCGCAGCCAGCAAGGCTATCGCCTCGCTCACGACGGCCAGATCCTTCTCGAACATGTCCGCGCCATGCAGAATGCCGCCGAGAACATCTCCGACTGGCACCGCGACGCCTTTGCCCTGCCGATCGTGTCGGTCGCCAGCGATGCCTGGCTCGCCGGCTTCGTCGCCGATCATTCAACCGACATCCGCGCCTCGGGCGACGGTTTTCGCTTCTGCTGCAAGCACGCGCATCGCGGCCTCGACCTGACTTTCAGAGAGGCCGACGTCGCCGTCCTGCACGAAAAGCCGCACTCGGGTAACGTAGCAGTGCGCCGCTCGGTCAACATCGCCTATGCCGTCTATCGCGCCGGCAACATGCCGGAGCGCGAGGACTTCCCCTGGATATCGATTGGCACCGAAGTTGCCAGCTCGCCGGCGGAAAGATGGGTCTTTGAAAACCGCGAGCAGCAGATCCATACGTGGACCGACAGTGCCGCGCTTCTCGTGCGGCTGATCCGCAACGGCGCCGGCCGCGGCGTCCTGCCTGCCTTTGTCGGCGAAGGTGATCCATTCCTGAAGCGCGAAGGCGACTTGATCGAGGGTCTGACGCATCCGTTGTGGATCGCGGCAAACGACGACGACCGACGCCGTCCGGAGGTCCGGACGGTCATCGATCGTCTCGCCGATCTTTTTAAACGCGAGGAGGCGCGGTTTGCGGGAGCGTCTGCCTGAGGCGGCTCAGACCCGCTCGCCCTTGCGGATGCGATAGGACGGCGAATACATCGTCACCAGCTCTTCGGCTGCCGTCGGGTGCACCGCCATCGTCCGGTCGAAGTCGTCCTTGGTGCAGCCGGCCTTCAGCGAAATGCCGAGCAGCTGCGCCATTTCGCCCGCGTCATGACCAAGGATATGAGCGCCGAGCACCTTGCGGTCGGCGGCATTGACGATCAGCTTCATGATCATCTTTTCCTTGCGGCCGGAAAGCGTCGCCTTCATCGGCCGGAACTCCGCACGGTAGACTTCGAGTTCGTCGAACCGGCGCGCCGCGTCCTCTTCGGTCAGGCCGACCGTACCGATTTCCGGCTGCGAGAAGACCGCGGTCGCGATCAGGTCGTGGTCCGGCGACACCGGATTGTTCTTGTACTCGGTCTCGATGAAGCACATCGCCTCATGGATCGCGACCGGCGTCAGTTGCACGCGGTCGGTCACGTCGCCAAGCGCATAGATGCCGGGCGCGCTGGTGCGCGAGAAGGCGTCGACCACGATGGCGCCGCGCTCGTCCGTCTTCACGCCGGCGGCCTCCAGGCCGAGGCCCCTGGTGTTCGGCACGCGGCCGAGCGCCAGCATCACCTGGTCGGCGGCGATGTCGCCGTGCTTCATCGTGTGTGCGACGCGCTTGCCGTCGGCGTCGAGCGTGACGGACTGAATGATGTCCTCGCAAAGGATGCGGATGCCCTTCTCTTCCATCGCCACATGCAGCCCACGGCGCAGGTCATGGTCGAAGCGCGACAGGATTTCCTTGCCGCGATAGATCAGCGTCGTCTCGACGCCGAGGCCGTGGAAGACATTGGCGAACTCGACGGCGATGTAGCCGCCGCCGGCGATCAGGATCGACTTCGGCAGCTCGGCAAGGTCGAAGGCTTCGTTGGACGAAATGCAGTGCTCGTGGCCCGGCAGCGCGTCATGCGGGGTCGGATGACCACCGACGGCAATGACGATGCGTTCGGCCGTTACCGTCTTACCGCTGTCGAGCAGGCGTACCGTGTTGGGGCCGACGAGCTCGGCGCGGGTATGCAGGATTTCGGCGCCGGCATTGTTGAGGCCCTTCTGGTAGAGCCCTTCGAGCCGGGTGATTTCCTGCTCCTTGGCGGCGACCAGCTTCTTCCAGTCGAACGTGCTTTCGCCGACCGTCCAGCCGAAGCCGGCTGCGTCTTCGAAGTGCTCGGAAAACTGAGACGCGTAGACATAAAGCTTCTTCGGCACGCAGCCGCGAATGACGCAGGTGCCGCCATAGCGAAACTCTTCCGCGATAGCGACCTTCTTGCCGAGGCTTGCGGCGAGCCGCCCGCTGCGCACGCCGCCCGAACCGCCGCCGATTACGAAAAGGTCATAGTCGAAAGCGGGCATGGGCAGTCTCCTGAAAGCAAGCGGGCCGAAATGGCGATCCTGAAAAGCGGGCCGAACGAACCTTGGCCGACACGCAACCGGGCGCAGCCGATGGCTGCGTCGCAGGCACATATAGTGGAGCCTCCGGGCAAAAGAAAAGCCCGGATCGCTCCGGGCTCCTCGAAACGTGATGAAGGCGCCAAGCGCTACAGCTTATTGGGCCGGCGCCTGAACGGCGCCTTCGGCTGCTGCCGGCTGAGCGGAGCCGACCTTCTCGTCGAGCGACTTGGTGGCTTCCTGGGTCAGGTCGCGCGATACGCCCGATGCCCAGATGTCGGCGGCCTTCAGGAGTTCGCGCGAGGCGATCGGGCCGTCGTTCAGGAGCTTCTTGCCGGCGGCCGAGTTGTAGAACTCGGTGATCGCGTTCAGCTCTTCGAGCGAAAAGGTCTTGGCGTAGATCGTCGCGGCTTCGTTCTCGAGATCGGCGCGGCGGGCGGCAAGGCTAAGCGCCTTATCGTCGACGGTCGCGGTGATCAGTTCCTGATGGTTCGGCGATGCCTGGATCAGCGTGTTCTTCAGGCGCTCGGCCAGGTTCGGCAGAATGTTGTCGAAGCTGTTGGTTACGCCGAGAGCAGCGATCGTCGCGCGCGCCGCCTTGATCTGGTCTTCGGAGACGTCCTGGGCCTTGACCGCCGGAACGGACGCGGACAGCAGAACCGCGGTGGCAGCGAAAGTGCGGACAAGACCTGCGAGTTTGTTCATTTTTACCCTTGCTCCTGTGTTTGTCGCATGCTGCCCGGGCGATTGCCGCCGCCAGGCCCGCATGTATGGAAACCTGTTGTCTTCACCGCTCCTGCCCCTCATGGGGGCAGCGAAGCCGGCTCAGGACGCAGTCAGCGTGCGTGCCCCTTGCGGCCCGGCAATGATTGCCAGCGAAGCGATGCCGATGAAAAGCCCGTGCTCGACGACGCCGGGAATGGCATTCAGCTCCCCCGCGAGCGCATCTGCATCAGGAATACGGCCAAAAGATGCATCGAGAATGAGGTGCCCGCCGTCCGTCAGGAAGGCGCCGTCATGGGACTGGCGCACAGCGATTTCGCCGGAAAGTCCGAGGCGGGAGGCCACCTTTTCGATCGCGATCCGCGTTGCCACCTGACCGAAGGGATTGACCTCGATCGGCAGCTTGAAGGCGCCGAGAACGTCGACCACCTTCGTCTCGTCGGCAATCACGATCATACGGTTGGAGGCGGCCGCAACGATCTTTTCGCGCAGCAGCGCGCCGCCGCCGCCCTTGATCAGCCGCAGCTGGCCATCGACCTCGTCGGCGCCGTCGATCGTCAGATCCAGTTCCGGCAATTCGTCGAGCGACTTCAGCGAAACACCGAGTTCGAGGCAGAGCCGCGCCGTGCGCTCCGAGGTGGGAACGCCTTCGATGCGAAAGCCCGCTGCGACCTTCTCGGCCAGGAGCCGCACAAACTCCTCGGCCGTGGAACCCGTGCCGATGCCGAGACGCATGCCGTCTTCGACATATTCCAGCGCCGCGGCCGCGGCTTTGATCTTCATTTCGCGGGCGTCCATGCGCCGGTCGCTCCCTTGTGATTCGCACGGGCAGCAGACCGCAATCAGCGAACGGCCGCCCGTTTTTCCGCTGTGACACTTACACGCCCCACGGCGCAAACAAAAGTCAAAATGAAATCAGCACTCAGGATTCCGCGTGCTTTGCCGCGCCCGCTTGCCATTGCAATCGCCGATGAGTTCGCCTACCCGATCAGCAACGGTTTTCAGCGCCAAGAGGTTTTCTCCTTGTCTTCTCCCATTGTCGTCTTCGATCTCGACGGAACGCTCGTCGACACGGCGCCAGACCTGGTCGCCAGCCTCAACCATGCGGTTACCCAGGCCGGCGTCGAGCCGGTCACCTACGGCGACCTTACCCATCTCGTCGGCCACGGTGCCCGCGCCATGATCGAGCGCACCTTCGCGATGCGGCAAAAGCCGCTCGCCGAAGACGTGCTGGAATGGCAGCTGAAGGAATTCGTCGATTTCTACCACGGCTCGATGCCGGGCGATTCGCTGCCCTATCCGGGCCTCGTCGACGCGCTCGACCGCCTGTCCGGTGCCGGCTTCAAGCTCGCCGTCTGCACCAACAAGCCGGAAAAGCTCGCCACGCGCCTGCTCGAACGGCTCGGCCTGATCGAGCGCTTCGCCGCGATATCCGGCGGCGACACCTTCGAAGTACGCAAGCCGGACGCCGCGCACCTGCTGCGCACGGTTTCCAATGCCGGGGGCCTGGCGACCCGCACCGTGATGGTCGGCGACAGCCTCAACGACTTCCTCGTCGCCCGCAATGCTCAGGTGCCCTCGATCGCCGTTCCCTTCGGCTACTCCGATGTTCCGGTCGAAAGCCTCGATCCCACCGTCGTCATCAGCCATTTCGACGAGCTGACCCCGGATCTGGTCTCGGGCCTGTTTTCCAAATAGCAGACAAGAAAAAGGCCGCTCGAAGCGGCCTTTTTCTTGCTTATCCTTCCGCCCGGCGCGCGCCGCGCGTCGCGTCGAAGGCCCGGTTCATGTACATGTCGCGGTCGTAGACGTCGTTGAAGTACTCGACCACGCCGTCCTTGTTCGGCCAAGCCGTGAAGTAGGCAACGTAGACCGGAACCTTCACCGGAACCTGCAGCGCCTTGTTGCGGCCGCCGGCGATTTCCTTGCCGACATCGTCGACGCTCGTGCCGAGCACGGCTGCCGCCATCAGGCGCGGATCGGCAAGCCGCACGCAGCCGTGGCTGAGCGCGCGGTTGTCACGCTTGAAGAAGCTCTTCGACGGCGTGTCGTGCATGTAGATCGCGTGGCTGTTGGGGAACAGGATCTTCAACTCGCCAAGCGCATTGTCGCTGCTCGGCGGCTGACGCACGGCAACCGATGCGGTCGAGCCGTTCCAGTTGACCGATGCGGACGGGACCGGGCGGCCACCGACTTCGACCTGGTAGCCCATGCGATCGAGATAGTTCGGGTCGCTCCTAAGCTTCGGCAGCATCTCGTTGACGATGATCGACTGCGGCACGCCCCAGTAGGGATTGACCTCGACCGTCTGGATCTCGTCCTGGAAGAAGTAGGTCTGGTTCGCCTTGGAGCCGACGACGACGCGCATCGAGAATTGCTCGGCGCCCTTGTCGGCGTAGGTGGCGGTAAAGGCCGGCTGGTTGATGAAGACGTAGCGGTCGCCGAGACCATCCGGCAGCCAGCGCGCCTGCTCCATGGCAATCTCGAGCTTATTGATCCTGGCTGCAACCGTGTCGCCACCCGTCAGGATGCGCAGCGAAGCCTGGCCGACAACACCGTCGGCCTTGAGCCCGTGCTCCTGCTGGAACGCCTCGACCACAGTGACCAGCTCCGGCGTGTATTCCGGGGTGCCCTGGTAGGCGGCAAGAACCGTAGCATGGTCGGTTTTCAGCTTTTCCGAACCCTTGAGCCGGATACCCGCGATGATGTTTGCGAGTTCGGGATTGCTCTGGCCCGGCTTCAGCAACGTGCCGGGCGCGATCTCGACGCGTTGCTCGACACCCTGTTCGGCGCGCAGTTTTGCGAGTTCCGCGGAAAGAGCGGCAAACTGCGCACTCTTCGGGCTCTGCTCATTCAAAAGCGCGGCAACGTCGCTGCTCGCCGACATCTTGTCGAGAAGCGGCAGCAGTTCCACCGTCTTGCGCTTGAAGTCGTGGTAGCCGGAGATCTTGTTCGGATCGATGCGGCCGCGCACGGTGTCCTGCGCGTAGCTGAGCGTCGCGGCCGAAAGCGCGATCTCGAACTGCACCAGCTCCTTTTCGCGGGCGATCATGTCGCCGCGGTCGAAGGTGTCGGAGGGCACGCTGACGGCATAATCCTGGGGATCGAGGCCGACCTTGGCAGCGTCAGCCAGAACGGCAACCGCTGCCTTCGCCTTGGCGTTGACGCCTTCAGCGCCGATCCAGATGTAGTCCATGCGGGCGCCGTAATGGGCTTCGACCGCCTTTGCGACATCGCCCGAGGCACGGACGTTGATGCCCGGAAGGAACTGGCGCGCGTCGGCCAGCGGCGTACGCAGCATCGGCGGCAGCGCGTCGTTGCGCACGGAACCGGTAACCAAGGGATCGAGCAGCTTGTCGGTTGCGATCCGGCGCAGCGGCTCGGCCTTGTAGGTATAGTATTTCGGGCCAGTGATTTTCGGCAGCGGCTTGGCTGCCTGCTGCTGCGGATCGACCATCGCGCCGACGCCGGGAAGCGCCTCGTTGGTCGGGGCCTGCTGTGTTTCCGGCTTCTTCCGGCCTGCCCGGATGAAATCGCCAAGTGTGAAGGCCGAAGCCGGCCGCGCGTCCATGGTCGCGATCGCACAGCCGCTCATGAGCGCTACGATCGCTGCCGTCTTAAGAACTCTCATATGAAACTACGTCCCCGTATCGCGTTGTCGCCGAATTCGGCTGAAGCCAGATTCTCGCCACGCCCTCGTGCGCTAAAAGTTATAGAAAAGGATGGTGAATGAAAAGGAAACGCGCCGGCACTGATCGCCATCGGACCTCCTGTCGAAATCTCCCGAACGCCTCATTTTAAAGACGTGCGGAGAGCGATAAAAATTTGATCCCAATGGATTTTATTTCGGCATGCGCGCTTGCGCCGGCAGCAGCAGGCGATCGTCACCGGAAAAGAAGATGGCGTCTGTGACCGAAACATCACAACGCTGCCGGAGGCCCGGCAAAGACCGAATCACGGTGGCGCAGCGTGGACCCGCCACGCCCATGGGGTTTCAAACGATTGTAGCATAGCCAGCCCGGGCCCGCCCCTTTACAAGCTCCGGCCGTCGGGGCAGAGAGAGGCCCGGCACCCTGGAGAGATCCGCCACACGGCCCCTCGCCCAGGCTTCATGAACCGCATGATCAAGGCAGGTATCACGATGACATCGACGCGCACGGAAACAGATACGTTCGGCCCCATCGAAGTGGCGAACGACCGCTATTGGGGCGCTCAGGCCCAGCGTTCGCTCGGCAACTTCAAGATCGGTTGGGAAAAGCAGCCGGCTTCGATCGTCCGGGCGCTCGGCATCGTCAAGCAGGCGGCCGCCCGCACCAACCAGGCACTCGGCCGCCTCGACTCGACCGTCGCCGATGCGATCGTCAAGGCTTCGCAGGAAGTGATCGACGGCAAGCTCAACGACCATTTCCCGCTCGTCGTCTGGCAGACCGGCTCCGGCACCCAGTCGAACATGAACGCCAACGAGGTCATCTCGAACCGCGCCATCGAACTCATGGGCGGCGTCATGGGCTCGAAGAAGCCGGTGCATCCGAACGACCACGTCAACATGAGCCAGTCGTCGAACGACACCTATCCGACGGCCATGCACATCGCCTGCGCCGAGCGCGTCATCCATGACCTGCTGCCGGCGCTGAAGCACCTGCACAAGGCGCTCGAAGCCAAGGTCAAGGCCTTCGACCACATCATCAAGATCGGCCGCACCCACACGCAGGATGCAACCCCGCTGACGCTCGGCCAGGAATTCTCCGGCTACGCGGCGCAGGTCGCCTCCTCGATCAAGCGCATCAAAATGACCCTGCCGGGCCTTTGCGAACTCGCGCAGGGCGGCACGGCCGTCGGTACCGGCCTCAATGCACCTGTCGGCTTTGCCGAAAAGGTCGCCGAAGAGATCGCCAAGATCACCGGCATCGCCTTCACGACCGCGCCGAACAAGTTCGAAGCGCTCGCCGCCCATGATTCCATGGTCTTCAGCCACGGCGCGATCAACGCGACGGCCGCTGCCCTCTTCAAGATCGCCAACGACATCCGTTTCCTCGGCTCCGGCCCGCGCTCGGGCCTTGGCGAACTGTCGCTGCCGGAAAACGAGCCCGGCTCGTCGATCATGCCGGGCAAGGTCAACCCGACCCAGTGCGAAGCGCTGACCCAGGTCTGCGTGCAGGTCTTCGGCAACCACGCCGCGCTCACCTTCGCCGGCAGCCAGGGCCATTTCGAGCTCAACGTCTTCAACCCGCTGATGGCCTACAACTTCCTGCAGTCGGTTCAGTTGCTCGCCGATGCGGCCGTGTCCTTCACCGACAATTGCGTCGTCGGCATCGAGGCACGCGAAGACAACATCAAGGCAGCGCTCGACCGCTCGCTGATGCTGGTGACGGCGCTTGCTCCGAAGATCGGCTACGACAACGCCGCCAAAATCGCCAAGACCGCGCACAAGAACGGCACGACGCTGCGCGAAGAAGCCGTCGGCGGCGGCTATGTGACGAACGAAGAGTTCGACGCGGTCGTTCGTCCGGAAACGATGATCAGCCCAGCCTGATCCATTTTGATACACCACGGCGCCTCCACGGCGCCGTGGCCTTGATGTCGCGAACGCACTGACGATCGGCAAAACCTGCCGCGATCGATCACGATGCGGTGGCGCGACGGCGGCAAATATTAAGACTTCGCAAATCATTTGCCCCTAAAAATAATGACCGATAAGCAGCGTTTCATATTAGGGGGTTTGCACATGCAAACGGCAAGCTCGGGCAAGGCTCAGACGCCCGATATCGCAGCGCAGGTAACCCATGCGATGCGCATGATGGGCGTGGCGCCCATCCCCCGCAATTACGAGCTCTATTACGAAGCCTATCTCGGCTCCAATCCGCAATTGTCGAAGGAACTGGCCGCACTCGGCAGTCGCGCGACCCAGGAAGAGCTGGACGCGATCGGGGCGCAGTATTTCAGCCACATCCATCGCTCCACCGGCATCGAGCGCGCCCACACCACGCTTGCGGCCAAGCTTGCCGAACTCGTGACCCTGTTGCGCGACGAGCAATACGCCCTCGAGAACTACAACAAGGTTCTCGACGAAGCCTATGTCAACATCGTCAGCAAGAGCGCATCGAGCGCCGATATCCTGCGCCACGCGATCGGCATTCTGACCGATGCAACGGCCGAGACGATGAGCCAGGGCAAGGAACGCGTCGAGACCGTCGTGCAGAAGTCCTTCGAGATGGAGGTCATCCGGCAGGAACTCGACGAGTACAAGCGCATCGCCAACACCGATTCCTTGACGCGGCTCGCCAACCGCCGTGCCTTCGACGACAATCTGGCGGCTGTCTACAACAACGAGCACCTGAGAAACTTCACCGGCCTGCTCGTTGCCGACATCGACCACTTCAAGAAGGTCAACGACACCTTCGGCCATCCCGTCGGCGACAAGATCCTGGCGACCGTCGGCGGCGTGCTGCGCGCCAATCTGCGCCGGGAGGCTTTCGTCGCGCGCACCGGCGGCGAGGAATTCGCGATCATCCTCGGCGACAGCAGCCAAGAAGAATGCCTCCAGATTGCCGATCGCATCCGCACCGTGCTGGCCGCGACGCCCTTCCGAAACTCCAAGACCGGCGTCAATTACGGCCCGATCACGCTGTCCGTCGGCGTCTGCATGGCGACGGCTGCCGAAGACCCGGTCGACCTCTACAACAAGGCCGACATCGCGCTCTACTCGGCCAAGAACGCGGGGCGCAACAAGACGGTTCTTTTCGAAGACGGCATGCGCAAGGAATCCGGCCGCAATTGGCTGATCTATCGCCGCTGAGAAGGCGGGGTCTTCCTGAGACAAAACCGACAACGGGCGCCCTTCGCGGGCGCCTTTTGCGTTTCATGGCGAGTACCTGCTGGGACTACTGGCGACACGCATCGGCGCCTGCGGCGCGAGCGATTGCGATCATCTCCGGCCGGTATTCGAAATGCATCGTGTCGAAGTGATACCAACGGCCGCCCCAGACGAAGCCGTGTTTCTCGAAGGCTTGAACGATGCCCAGCGGGTAGCGGTTGCGATAGCCGCCGCGGGCCTTGCCGGCCCAGCGCCAATAGTCGGCAAAGCGCGTGTTGATATCGATGGCCGCACCGAAACTGTGCACCGACAGCGTCGCGGTGCCCGCAATCGGCCGCCAGTTGAAGGTGCCGGCACTCGGGCTGAGATAGCGCCTGAGTGCGGCTTTTCGCGAAAGGTCCGCGGCAACAGCCTTCAGCGCCGCCGCCATCCCGTGCTTCCTCGTTACCTGCAGCCGCTGGCCGAACCAGTCCACGCCAACGAGATCCCGCCGGACGGCTGTGGCGCTGCCGCCATAGAGGCGTTTCAGAAGCGCTTCGCTGCGTATGCGCCCCGGGTCGAAATCGACCGGCGGCGGCGTCGCACAGGCACCGAGCGGATAAATCTGCGACAGGCTGTCCTCGACGTCCCCCGCAGCGAGTTTCTCGGCATGGCTTTTCGTTCGGCCGTCGTCGATGACGATTGGCGGCCCGCCATCCCCAAGGATCAAGGCATTGCCGTCGATGCGCGCGATGGCATCCGGGTAGCTTGCAGCCAGCAGATTGAGCCTTTCCGCCAGCGACGGCTCACCGGCAGACGCCTGGCCGGCCAGGAGGGCGAGCAGGAACGCACCTGTCAGAGCTTGCTGCCGCACCCTCGCCTCCAGCCTCTGTGCTTGCCTGATCGCGCCGATCAGCCGGGGCGCAGCTTACCACATGGTCTTGGCGGCGCGCTCCGGCCATTCGCGGTCATAGGTCTCGCGGTCGAAATCCGCCTTGGCGGCCTTCAGCAGCGTGCCGGGCGTCGGCAGCAATGCCGGATCGAGGAAGCGGTCGGGGTTCCAGAGCTGGGCGCGCATGACGGCGCGGGCGCATTGGAAATAGACCTCGCCAATCGTCACGACGATGACGCTGCGCGGGTGCTTGCCGTCGACCTCGAAGCTTTCCGTCAGGGCGGGATCGACGCTGAGCACCGCCGTGCCGTTGATGCGCATCGTCGTGTTCGAACCGGGGATCAGGAACATCAGCGCCACGCGCGGATCGCGCACGATATTGGCAAGCGAATCGACGCGGTTGTTGCCGCGCCAGTCCGGCAGAAGCACGGTCTTGTCGTCGCCGATCCGCACGACGCAATCGTCGTCGCCGCGCGGTGAGCAATCGAGACCCTCCGGGCCGACGGTCGCAAGCGCGCAGAAAGGCGATGCCTCGATCATCAGCCGGTATTCGGCCGTCAGCGTCTTGGTGACCTTGGCCACCGACGCTTCGCTGACGCCGCCATAGAGCGTGTTGAGTTCCTCGACCGAGGTGATGATCGACATGCCGTCCTCCAATGCTGCCAAAAATCCCGGGAGCAATCTGGATACAGAGAATCCCGGGCCAGCGACCCTTCGGCCGATAGCATGACAGACTGATGACGCGGTCAACGAAAATAGTCAGGCGGCGGCTTTCTGATCTTCCGCGTGTATGAAGGCGTTGATCCGCGCGATCACCGGTGCGGCCGAAACAATGCGCCGGTGGCCAAAGCCGTTTGCCCAGTGCATTTCGACATTCGGCCCGGCCGCCGCATAACGGCGCGCATGGTCGGCGGAGACTTCCTTGTCGTCTTCCGCATGGATGACGAGCGTCGGCACGGCGCGCGCCTGGATCACGTGGGCAGCATCGAAATCCTGAAGTCGGCGGCCGGAGAGACGTTCGACAACGCCTTCGAAGGCCACCTGTGCCTTCGGAGAAAGGCGAAGAATTCTCCCGAAGCCTTTGAAAAGCCAAGTCATCTCGCTTGGCGCACCGATCAGCACCAGCTTCTTCGGCATATGGCTGTGCACGTCGCAGACGATGCCGCCGGCAGCGCAGGCCAGGCTGCCGCCGCCGAAGGAGTGGCCGACACAGACGTCGAAATTGCCGAAGTGCCGCCAGGCCGCGTCGATCGCCCGAACCGCTGCCGGCATGGTCAACGTGCGTCCCGGCGAGCCGCCGTGCCCGGGCCAGTCGAGCGTCACCACCTCGGCGCCGCCCTTGACCAGGCCGTCGATCATCGCTGCCAGATAGTCGCTGCGCGATCCCCAACCGTGCACGAGGAGAATGCGCTTGGTGTTGGCGGCCTCGCGCGGCGCCGCGAACCGGCGCGCCAGCACCCAGCCGCCGGCATAGGAGAGCGTCACCGGCTGGCCCCTGGTGATAACAGGAGCGGCAGCGGCGAGTGCCGCCTTTTCCTTGGCGTTCTTCGGCTTTCTGCCGGGCGTGAGGGTGAACAGCCTGAAAGCGAGCCGCCCGGCCGCCTCGGGTGAAAACGCGTCGACGCCCTTCAGCGCGTTGCGGATGACCTTGATCGCAAAGGATGCCATAGTGGGAATCTCTTGTTATGTTCAATGCTGAACATAATTGTACAACGTTGAACAAAAATCAAGTGACGAGCGAACATCATTTTCCCTGGGACCACCCCCGCTTCCGCAGCTGGATCGCGGTTGCCCGCGCCTGCCAGTTGATGCAGCAGACGGTGACGCGCGAGATCGCCCATCTCGACATCAAGCCGCCGCATCTTGACATCCTCATCAACCTCTATCGCTTCGAAGGCATTTCGCAGCAAGAACTGGCTCGCAAGCTGCTGGTCGGGCGCTCGAACATGAGCATGCTTCTGCCGCACCTGGAAAAGCGCGGGCTCATCCTGCGCCGCGGTGACGAGAAGGATAAGCGTATACTGCGCCTGTCATTGACAGCTGAAGGCCGGACGCTCACCGAGGCGGCGATGGAGATCCATACGGCGCTGATCGAGCGATTGCTGGACGATGAATCGCTGGATGATTGCCTGGTGGTCACCCGATCGATGGAGCGGCTGATTGGCATGCTGCTGAAGGAAGAGAACGAGCTGGCCTGACGAGTGCTGATTTTGCGCGTCTGATGAGACGCGAGGCGCGGTCTTGGTCAGCGCGGCTTTTCCGCCTTGTCTCGCGACATGCCCTTGTCGGCAAGTTCCTGCTCGTAGGCGGCAAAGAGCTCCGCGCCCTTTTCCCCCAGTTCATGCAGATAGCTCCAGGTGAAGATGCCGGTGTCGTGGGTATCATCAAAACCGATGCGCACCGCATAATTGCCGGTCGGCTGCACCGAGATGATCTGCACATTGCGTTTGCCGGGCACCGTCACCCGCTGGCCGGGACCATGGCCCTGCACTTCGGCGGACGGCGAAAGCACCCGCAGCATCTCCGCCGAGAGATCGAAGGACGCTCCGTCGTTGAACGTCACCACAAGCCGGTGGCGATCCTTCGACACCCGCAATTCCGTCGGCCAGAATTCGCTCATTTCGCTGCTTCCTTTCGCGTACGACAAACCGGATGCCGCCCATTCGCCGTAATCTGCGTCCCCCGATGCGGCCTTATTCTGAAGGACGACAATGCACTAGCGCAGAAATCGGCGCGCGAGAATTACCCGTGTCTTCCGATCAACACTTTGCGACAGTATGCGCCTTGACGCGACCATCTTCGACGACGACATTGAAGGGGCTGGGAGAAAGACGTTTGAACACAGCAACGATAGACAGATTTGGCGCTCTGCCGCTGGAGCAGAAGACGGCCCCGATGATCGACCCCTTCGGGCGGGCGATCACCTATCTGCGCGTGTCCGTCACCGACCGCTGCGATTTCCGCTGCACCTATTGCATGGCCGAGCACATGACCTTCCTGCCGAAGAAGGATCTGCTGACGCTCGAAGAATTGCAGCGTCTCTGTTCCGCCTTCATCGGCAAGGGTGTCCGCAAGCTCAGGCTCACCGGCGGCGAACCGCTGGTGCGCAAGAACATCATGTTTCTGGTGCGCGAACTCGGTCGCGAGATCGAGGCCGGCCGGCTCGACGAACTGACGCTGACGACCAATGGTTCGCAGCTCGCAAAATACGCCGCCGAACTCGCCGACTGCGGCGTCAAGCGCATCAACGTCTCGCTCGATACGCTCGATCCGGCAAAGTTCCACCAGATCACCCGCTGGGGCGATCTCTCCAAGGTCATGGAAGGCATCGACGCCGCACAGGCCGCCGGCCTCAAGATCAAGATCAATGCGGTGGCGCTCAAAGGCTTCAACGATCAGGAGATCCCGGACCTGATGCGCTGGGCCCATGGCCGTGGCATGGACCTGACGCTCATCGAAACCATGCCGATGGGCGAGATCGAGGAAGACCGCACCGACCACTACATGCCGCTGTCGGAAATGCGCCGACAGCTGGAAGAACAGTTCACCTTCTCCGACATTCCCTATCGCACCGGTGGCCCTGCCCGTTATCTCGAAGTGGCGGAAACCGGCGGAAGGCTCGGCCTGATCACGCCGATGACCCATAATTTCTGCGAGAGCTGCAACCGCGTCCGTCTCACCTGCACCGGCACGCTCTACATGTGCCTCGGCCAGAACGACGCGGCGGACCTGCGCACCGCGCTGCGCGCCTCCGAAGACGACGCCTATCTCAGCCAGGTGATCGACGAGGCGATCGGCCGCAAGCCGAAGGGCCACGACTTCATCATCGACCGCGAGCACAACCGCCCGGCCGTTGCCCGCCACATGAGCGTTACCGGCGGCTGACCTTTCATCAGGATACCAATCTTGGAAAAACAACCGGCAGGCGGCCCCTCAACCGCCTGCCGGCACCTTCTCCACGCAGATGGGGAGAAGGGAATGTGGGGCACATTTTCATGTCCCCACGTACTCCGCGTGTCAGTGGATAGCGCCTGCATCAGACCTCACCGGCAGGCGGGCACGATCTCCGTGCCCGCCTGCCGGTGAGGTCTGGTCCCCGGATTGACTCCGAGGACATTGAGCTAGCAGAGAGACCAGCCACTCGCTCAGAGGCTCAAGCCGCGTAGCTTCGATGCCCCTGGCCGCGCGCGCCGATGCCATCCGTCCCGGTGCGGAAGCGCTCGATCTTGTCGTTGAGCGCTTCGACCTGCCGGCGCAGGCCGTGGATCTCGGCGGTATTTTCCTCGACCATCGCAGCGTTCTGCTGGGTGATCAGCTCGACCTGATGCACGGCCGAGTTCACCTCATTGAGACCGGTGTACTGGTCTGCGGCCGAAGCCTCGATGTTGCTGACGAGGTCGTGGATCGTGCCGATATGGCTGTTGATCACCGTCAGCGCATCGCCGGTTTCCTGGACGAGAGCGACGCCGCTTCTCACCTGTGCCGAGCTTTCGGAAATCAGCCCCTTGATCTCGCGGGCAGCCCCGGCGCAACGCTGGGCGAGTTCGCGCACCTCCTGCGCCACCACGGCAAAGCCGCGGCCCGCCTCGCCTGCCCGCGCCGCCTCGACGCCGGCATTGAGCGCCAGCAGGTTGGTCTGGAAGGCGATCTCGTCGATGACGCCGATGATCGTGCTGATCTTCTCCGAGGAGCGGTTGATCTCCGCCATGGCATCTATCGCCTTGGCGACCACCTGGCCGGAATGCTTCGCGTAGGAATTGGTCTCGCCGACCGAAACCGTCGTCTTGCGGGCGCTTTCGGCCGTCGCGCGGACGATATCGGTCAACTGCCGCAACGCCCGCGAGCTTTCCTCGAGCGCCGCTGCCTGCTGCTCGGTCCGGCGCGCCAGGTCGTCAGCCGACGCAGCAAGATTGCCGGTGCCGCCAGTGATCTCGCCGGTAACGACGCGCACGTCGGCCAGCGTCGCCCGCAGCGCCTCGACCGCATTGTTATAGGTGCGGGCCATGATCACGTAATCGGCCGGCAGGTCTTCGGACATGCCCTCTTCGAGATCGCCGTCGGCAAGTGCCGCAAGCACGTCGGAGAGCGCGTTCAGCGCCTGCATCTGCTCGGCCTCGATGCGGGCGCGCTCGGCAGCCCGACGCGTTTCCTCTTCCGCAGAAAGCGCACGCGCAGCCTCGGCCTCGCGGCCAAGCCGGACATTCTCGACCGCATTGTCGCGGAAGACGGCAACCGAGCGCACCATGTCGCCGATCTCGTCGCCACGGTTGCGGCCCTCGATGGCAACGTCGAGATCGCCGTTGGCAAGTCGCGTCATCGTTTCCGTCACCCGCTTCAGCGGGCCGCGCAACGTCTCGACCAACATCAGGCCGCCGATGATGGCGAGCAGCGTGCCGGCGATCATCGCCACGATCGAAACATCGGCCGAGCGCTGGCTGTCGACCTTGCCGGCCTCTTGGGCGCTGCTGACAAAGCTCTCAAGCGTCGTGCTGGCGGTTGCGACCATCGTCGCCGCTTCGCTCTTTGCCGCCTGCCAGCGGCCGCCGACGTCGATCAATGCTGCCGTGCCCTTGTCGATGTTCTCAAGCGACGGGCCGAGCTTGCCCGGCAGATCGCGAAGAGCTGCGTTCTTGCCGCCGAGTTCGCCGAGTTTGGCTGCCGTCTCGCGAACCGCCTGGATGTCGGCCATGACCGGCGCCCGGCCGGCGGCATCGAGCGTGCGATGCAGTTCGCTGATGTGCAGCCGCGTGCTGTCGAGGCCCTTGAAGGTGTCGCCCATCAGCGCGATCAGGGTCTTCAGTTGCGAGATCTCGGCATCCATGCCGACGAAGCGCTTGGCGGCCGTGTCGGAATTCTTCGCAGCCTCCTTGGCAAAGTCGGCCTCATATTTCGAGAACTTGCTGAGGATCGGCACCAGCGCGTTCTTCTTCGCCTCGTTGTCCTCGCCGCCGGCAAGGATCGCCTGCACCTTCGTTGCCTGGTCCTTCACTTCGGCAATCGGCGCCTGCACCTTTTCCGAGGCGATCTTTTCGGCTTCTTCGATCTGCTTCATGAGATGCGGCAGAAGCTTTTTCGCCTGGTCGACCTTGGCGTCGGGATTGACGGCCATCGTCACCGGAAGACGGAATTTCTTGATGCGCTCGGCAAGGCCCTGGTAGGCGGCGGCATCGAACAGCAACGCCTTGGCGAAGGCTTCCTTTTCGCCCGATTCCTTGCGGATGATGTCGATCTGCTTATAGGCGCCGTTGCCCTGTTCGGTCATGTCGGCGAGCGCCTTGTCGAGCGACGCCGTTACCTGGTCACGTTCGATCTTGGTCGCCCAGAGCTTGTCCGTCTGCCTGCGCATCGCGCTTCCGAGCGCCAGCACAGAGGCGATCTCCGCCTTGTCCTCGGCACGGCTCAACAGGCCGTCGAGCGCCTTCACGCCGCCTTCCTGTTCGTCGATCTGGCTCGACAGGGCCGTGCGTGTCTCTTCGCTCGGCGCATCGGCAAATGCCTGAAGCGCACCGCGCAGCGCCTGGAAATCCGAGAGATTGTTGATGGTTTCCCGCGTCACGGTCATATGGCCGTTGAGCGTACGGGCGGTGAAGAAGCCGATGAGACCAATGCCGGCGATAAGCGCCACGAGCGGAACCACGAAAAGCAGAACCTTGGTGACGATACGCAGCCGTTGCAGCAAGCGATCGATGAAAGACATTGCGCACCCCTGATTATTCTTATGGGAAGCAGGCCCGCGCGGCGGTTTTTCTTGGTGGAAACACCGATGGGTCGCCCGAAGGCTCTCCCAAGCCTCAAGCAAACGTCCCTGGAATGGCCACCCTGCAAGGTTTATTGCGGCGCCACCCCGCCGATCGCGTCATGCGAATGGATGCGGAATTGCGGCGACGATAGGGAGCGAAACTTAAGATTCCGCGAATAAGCTTATGTTCGAGCGCAGCCGTTTTACCGGCGAACGACAGTCTTTCCTGCACGGGGCGCGGCGCGAAAACGTCCCTTCTACTTGTCGAACAAGAAAAGTCGTCGCGTCATGCGATCCCGTTTGCACAAGGCGGCAGCCAATGCTTAAACATTGGGCGATCCATTCACGGATTCGCCTCCCATTCGCCGGCAGCGCAGCCCGCTCGTCCGGCGCCGCAGGACAGCCAGCATGCAAGCCTCCACCAATTTCCGCGGCATTCTTTTCATGTGCCTGGCGATGGTCACGTTTTCCTGCAACGACGCGCTCGTCAAATCCGTCACCGGTGCGATGAATGTTGGGCAGATCATCTTCGTGCGCGGCCTGCTGACGACGCTGATGGTCGTGCTCGCCGCCTGGCACTTTCGCGCCTTCCGGCCGATCGGAACGCTGATGCGGCCGGTAATCCTCTTGCGCATCGCCATGGAGGCGCTGGCCTCCGTCACCTACATCTCGGCCCTTGGCCAGATCCCGCTCGCCAATGCCTCGGCGATCATGCAGGCGCTGCCCCTGGCGGTCACGCTCGGCGCCGCACTCTTCCTCGGCGAGCCGGTCGGCTGGCGCCGCTGGACCGCCATTATCGCCGGCTTCATCGGCGTGCTGATCGTGCTCCGACCAGGCCCCGAGGGCTTCACGCCGGCGGCGCTGACCGTGGTCGGCTGCGTCTTCGTCACCGCCACCCGCGACCTCTGTACCCGCCGCATCGGCCACGACGTGCCGGCGCTCTACATCACCGTGTCGACTTCGCTCGTCACCACCATCGTCGGCGCCCTGCTCATCCAGCCAATGGGCGGCTGGCAACCGATGTCGACCACCACCTTCAGCCATATCGCTTCGGCGAGCGTTCTTTTGATGCTCGGCTACCAGACGATCGTGCTGGCGATGCGTGCGGGCGACATCTCGGTGATTGCGCCCTTCCGCTACACTAGCCTGATCTGGTCGATTGCGATCGGCATATTCTTCTTTGCCGAGGTACCGGATCACTGGATGCTGATCGGCGTCGCGATCATCATCGGTTCGGGTCTCTACACCTTCTACCGCGAGACGTTGCGTGGCCGCAAAGCCGTCGCCCAGCGCTCGCTGACCGGCCCGCTGGAATAGGAGCCGACAATGCCCGGAAGCCCTCCCTCGCCCCTGATCAGCGCATCCCGGCCCGCCGTCGTGCTCGCCGGCGGATTGTCGCGCCGTATGGGCAGCCCGAAGTTCGGCCTTCCGCTCGGCGGTCAGACGATGCTGTCGCGCATCGTCGCCCGGCTCCGCCCTCAGGTGACGAGCGTCGCCGTCAACCTCAACGCCGATCCGGCTGGCGCCATAGACGAAAGCGTGCCCGTCATCGCCGATACGGTCCCCGGGTTTCTCGGTCCTCTTGCCGGCGTGCTGACAGCGATGCGCCATGTCGCGGCCACCAATCCGGCTGCAAGCCACGTCGTCGTCGTTCCGACCGATACGCCGTTCTTTCCGGACGATCTCGTCACCCGAATGGTGGCCGCCCTGACAGAGCAGCAGCAGATTGCCGTTGCGGCATCCGA
This sequence comes from Ensifer sp. NPDC090286, assembly GCF_044769565.1. Lineage (NCBI taxonomy): Bacteria > Pseudomonadati > Pseudomonadota > Alphaproteobacteria > Hyphomicrobiales > Rhizobiaceae > Ensifer > Ensifer sp. NPDC090286. The sequence goes on from NZ_JBIVYF010000001.1 coordinate 885,102, forward strand.
CGGGCAGATGCATCCCCTGTTCGGGCTCTGGCCGCTCGCCCTTGCCGACGAACTTGAAGCCTTCCTGACCAGCGATCCGAAGCGCCGCGTTCGCGCCTTCATCGAAAGCCACCCGTCGGTCACGGTCGATTTTCCGCTCGTTGCGACGACAAAAGGCGCATTCGACCCGTTCTTCAACGTCAACACGCCTGAGGATCTGATCGACGCGGAGCAATGGTTGTGTTTCTTCGAGGATGACAAGACATGAGCGCCATGAAGATCTTCGGCATCGCCGGCTGGAAGAACTCGGGCAAGACCGGCCTGATGGTGCGGCTCGTCACCGAACTGACGCAGCGCGGCTACGTCGTCTCCACCGTCAAGCACGCCCACCACGACTTCGATATCGACAAGGTCGGCGCCGATAGCTACCGCCACCGCGAGGCCGGCGCCCATGAGGTGACCATCGTCTCCGGCACGCGATTTGCGATCATGCATGAATTGCGCGGCGCGCCGGAGCCAAGCTTCGAGGAGATCCTGGCGCGGCTTGCGCCCTGTGATCTCGTGCTCATCGAAGGCTACAAGCGCGAACCGATCCCCAAGGTCGAGGCCCGCCGGCTGGAGTCGGCGAACCGCGAGCCGTTGGCCCCAACGGATCCGCATATCTGCGCGATCGCCGCAGACCATCCGGTCGCCAACAGCGATCTTCCGGTCTTCGACCTCGATGACACGGACGCGATCGCCGACTTCGTCGAGAAGGTCACGGGTCTCAAGCGCAAGATCGCCGCATCCTGACCAAGGCGAGCGGGCCTGAGGCCTGCAGTCAAGGCTTCGTGGTGTCGCGATACTTCTGCGGCAGCCCGTCTAGCAACTGCTGCGCCTTCTGCACCCCTTGTTTCGCCGCCCTGGCATACCATTCGGCAGCCGACGCAAGATTTTGCTCCACGCCGGCGCCCCTTGCATAGGCGATGCCGAGATTGAGTTGCGCGTCGGCGTTTCCCTGCTCGGCGGCCTTGCGAAACCATCTGGCAGCAGCCGCAGCGTCGCTTTCTACACCGATGGCATTGAGATAGGCCACGCCGAGACTGAACTGCGCCGGTGCGTAGCCCTGATTGGCCGCGAGTTCATAAAGCCGCGCCGCCTCCTTGAGGTTCTTCTCGAGGCCGAGGCCGCCTGCATACATCACCGCCAGATGGAACTGGCCGCGGGGATCCCCACGATCAGCCAGTGCCAGAAACCAGCGGTGCGCTTCCGCGTAGCTTTCTCCGGTGCCGGTCCCCTTCAGGTACATGAGGCCGACGTTCAACTGGGCTTTGGCATCCCCTTGCTTGGCCGCCTTCAGGTAGAGGTCAAAGGCCGCTGCCGGATCCTTCTCCACGCCGCGACCGAGCATGTAGAAGGTGGCGAGGTCCACCTGTGCTGCAACCATGCCCTGGTCGGCCGCCTTGCGGCACCAGTTCACCGCCTCCCTATCGTCGCGTCCGACGCCGAAGGCGCGCACGTAAACGCCGCAGAGCAGGTTTTGCGCTTCCTTATGGCCGGCGTTCGCAACCGGGCGAAGCCAGCGAAGTCCCTCCTGGGCATCGATCCGCCCTGCCTCGCTGTTGAAATAGAGCCGGCCGGCATTCGCTTGCCCATCGACATATCCCTGCTCGGCGGAACGCAGGTACCAGCGCAACGCTTCCGCCATGTTGCGCTCCACGCCGACACCCTTCTCGTACATGAAACCGAGGTTGTACTGGGCACGCGCCTCCCCGGCGACCGCGGCTCGCGACGTCCATCGGTAAGCCTCCGCGTCATTCTTCAGCGTGCCGCTGCCTTGGAAATAGGCGATGGCCAGATTGTGCATGGCGGCCACCAGGCCTTGTTCCGATGCTTTCCGATACCATTCAAACGCCGCGGCCGGGTCGCGCGCCGTACCGCGCCCCTGCTGGTAGAGAAAGCCCAGGTTGAACTGTGCCGCCGCATAGCCTTGTTCAGCCGCCAGCCGGTAATAGGCGAAGGCCTGCGCATCGTCCTTGGCGACGCCCAACCCCTGTTCGTAGATCACCCCGAGACTGTATTGGGCCTCCGGAACGCGCTGCTCGGCGGCGAACCGGAACCATCGTCCGGCCTCCTCATAGTTCTGCTTCACGCCTTCGCCGCCGTTGAAATAGATGGTGCCGAGGTGGAATTGCGCCTTCGCGTCGCCGCTCTCGGCCGCCTTCCGGTACCAGCCGATCGCCTTCAGCAAGTCGCGCTCGACGCCCTCGCCGGTGTGGTAGCGCATACCGAGATCGACCTGCGCCTGGACATCGCCGTCTTCGGCCCGCTCCAGCACCTTGTCGAACGGCGGCAGGCCCGGGGCCGCACCATCCGCGTGGACGGAGGACGAGAACACCGACGACATCAGGGCAACAACGAGTCCGAAGACGACGCGCTTCATCCACACCTCCCAGGCTACCGCTACGCGGAAAAACCCTATGGCGAGGTTTCTTCAACCGAAAATCGATTTCGACAGACGGCTTCAACGCGTCGAGCAGCGGCCGTCAATTGCTGGGCTGCGCACCATGGGCGCCGCCCAATCAACTCCTCGGCCGGGCGCCCGATGTACCTCGGGGATGCCGTGGGCCACGGCCCTGCTGGGTCATCATCAGTTCGTCGCGCCGACGGCCGTTTCATCCGGAATGTCGTTCAGGCGCACAAAGCTGTAGCCCTTGGCCTTGAGGTCGAGGATGCCGCGGGCAACGCCGGCGCCGGCCGAATGGGTCGGCTGGTTGATGTGGGCGATGATGACGTCGCCGTCCTTGGCGGCGCGAATGCGCTTTTCAGCCATAGCGGCCCCCAGCAGTGAGCCGCCGTCGCCGTTCACCGAGTAGCCGGCGATGCGGTAACCCATGGCGCGGATCTGGCTCATCGACGAATGGGTGTATTTGGCCGTCGCGCCGCGAAACCACTTCGGCGCCGGCAATCCATGCGCCTTGATTGCGACAGCACCGCCATCGACTTCGGCCGCGACCGCCGCCTCGGAGCCGGCCGCCGCGATGCCATAGACGGAGATCTTCACGTCGATCGGCGGCACGTGCATCGCGCCGTGGTCCTCGATCTCGAACAGATCGGGATGTGCCTTCATCACCTCGACGACGAGGCCGTTGCGCTTCAGCCAGCGCGCGGTGACGAAGATCGTCGCCGGGATACGGTTTTCGATCAGCGTGCCGAGGATACGCATGTCGGTGGCGCCGCTGCAGGCGTCGAGCGTCAGCGCAACCCGCGGGGCTGCGCCCTTTCCGCCGGGATTGGAAGGCAGACGCAGATCCGGCTCGACGAGCCCAGGCGCAGCGGTGGCCGCATGGGCGAACGTGGTGACGGCAACAAGCGCGAGAACAAAGGCTTTCATGGCAATCCGAGGAAGAATGTCTGGAAAGGAATGTCAAATGACAGAAACCCGCCTTTTGCGAGGCGGGTTTCCGGGATTTAGGTGGGCAGCCCTGCCTGAAGCTTGATCGGCGCTTAACGCTGCGCGACCGGGCGAACCAGCGGCGTCACACGGCGAATGGTGACGCGACGGTTCTGCTGCTCGGCGTCCTGGGTGCGAACCTTCAGGAAGCGCTCGCCATAGCCCTGGGTCGCCAGGTTTTCCGGCGGAATGCCGTAGACCTCGGTGAGCAGCGAGGCGACCGATTCGGCGCGCTTGTCGGAGAGCACCAGGTTCGAGCGGTCCGAGCCGACGGCATCGGTGTGGCCTTCGATGAAGAAGGTTTCACCCGGATCCTTGGCAAGGATCTTCTCCATCGCGGCTGCGACCTTGCGCATGGTCTTGGCCTGCGACATCGACACTTCGGCACTGCCCGTCGGGAAGGTGATGGTGTCGAGGTCGACGCGGCGAACCTTGTCACGCAGACGGGCGGAGTGGCGCACTTCATCCATCGTGTAGACGCGTTCGACACGCTCGACCGGCGGCTCGGCCAGGAACTGGTAGTAGTCGCGATCGGGATCGTCGGAAACGTCGGCGATGTAGTCGCGGACCGGAATGCGCAGGCGCATCGGCGGCAGTTCGTAGCCGACGTCGATGATCGCCGGACGCGGACCTTCGTCACGCTCGGGCGCATAGATCATCAGGTATTCGTTGCCGTCGCGGTCGACACGCGAACGCTGCAGGATATCGCCGTAACGGTTGTAGACGGTGACGATCCGGTAGCCGCCCGGACGAACGATGGTTTCGCGGGTGCGGCCACGCGGAAGCTGATCGTAGTAGGTCTCTTCCGCATCGTAACGCAGGCGCGGACGGTCGTCGCCACGCACGAAGATCTGGTCGCCGACCCCGAGGATCACCCGGTTGTCGATCTGTTCGACGATCTTCACCTCGGTGATGTTGTTGGTGATGTTGTTGACCGTCGTGTTGTTGTTGATCACCGTGTTGTTGATAACGGTGTTGTTGACGATGTTGGTCGTCTCCGGAACCACGAAGACCGGAGCCTCGTCGACGCGCGTACCCTTTTCGTTGAGGTTTGCTTCGATCTTCTGCGGCAGGTCGGCCTGGATCTCGGCAGCGATCGCAGCCTGCGCTGCGGCATCGTCGGCCGGCGGCGGTGCGTCCTCTTCCTTGGCGCGCAGTTCCTCGCGCAGCTTCTGACGCTCTTCGCGCGCCTGGTTGCCGCCGGCATTGTCGGCGTCCTTGTCGCTGTCGAGCACGGCCGCACCGTTTTCGACCGGCAGGACGACAGTTTCGTCGGTCGCAGCCGGATCGTCGGCGATCTTCACCTTCTCTTCTTCGGTACGGGTATCGACCACTTCCGGAGCCGGCTGCTGCACCTGCGGCTGCTCGGCGGTCACCGGCTGCTCGGTGCCGGGCACGGGCTGGCCTTCACCGGTCTGCGGCTGCTCGGTACCAGGCACAGGCTGTCCTTCACCCGTCTGCGGCTGCTCCGCACCAGGCACAGGCTGGCCTTCACCCGTCTGCGGTTGTTCCGTGCCGGGTGCAGGCTGCCCTTCGCCGGTCTGCGGCTGCGGCTCGACGGCAGGAGCGGTTTCGCCACCGGCCTTCTGCTCTTCGGCAGCCTTCTGTTCGTCAGCAGCCTTCTGCTCGTCGGCAGCCTTCTGCTCTTCGGCAGCCTTCTGCTCGTCAGCAGCCTTCTGCTCGTCAGCAGCCTTCTGCTCTTCGGCAGCCTTCTGCTCGTCAGCAGCCTTCTGTTCGTCAGCAGCCTTCTGCTCGTCGGCAGCCTTCTGCTCGTCGGCGGCCTTCTGCTCTTCAGCAGCCTTCTGCTTGTCGGCAGCCTTCTGTTCTTCCGCAGCCTTCTGCTGCTCGGCGGCCTGACGGGCAGCCTCTTCCTCAGCAGCCTTCTGCTGTTCGGCGGCCTGGCGCGCAGCCTCTTCCTCAGCGGCCTTCTGCTGTTCGGCGGCCTGGCGCGCAGCCTCTTCCTCGGCAGCCTTCTGCTGTTCGGCAGCCTGGCGCGCAGCTTCTTCCTCAGCGGCACGCTGCTGTTCGGCGGCCTGGCGTGCAGCCTCTTCTTCAGCGGCACGCTGCTGTTCGGCCGCCTGGCGCGCTGCCTCTTCCTCGGCAGCACGCTGCTGCTGCTCGGCGGCTTGGCGCGCGGCCTCTTCTTCAGCGGCGCGCTGCTGTTCGGCAGCCTGGCGCGCGGCTTCTTCTTCCGCCTGGCGCTGTTGCTGCAGCAGCAGCTCCTGGTCGGATTGGCCACCGCCCTCCTGTGCAACCTCGAATGGCTTCGTCAGGCTGTCGGCCACGGCAGGCGGAACCGCCACGGACACCGACAGCACCGGCAGCGCGACGGTCGCAAACAGCTTGGATCGAATCGACATTTTGTCTTCCTTCCTCTTCCTGGGAGGTCCTGGCCCGCATCCTCTCGTCAACCCATGACACGCTGACGAAGGGAATGCGAACACGAATACTTACGGGGCCTTGACCCAAGGTTTCGGCTTTTTTGTGTTGGCCGCGAGACGCGCGGTCCAATGCAACGCCCAAACCGCGAACCGGTTCCTTGACAAGGGCTAGCGGAGGCAAGATTAACCGCCGCTGAACGCCTCGTTCATGTTTCTCCGGCGCTGAAAAGCACAATCATCGGTCGAATCCCGATTCCCGTTGAGCGCCTTCGCTTTCCTGTTGATTTTTAGTGGAAAAGAGTACGAATATCGCCACAACCGGCGGCAGACGCCCCGGCTGAAATTGGCATCCGCGAAAAACAAGAAAAGCGGATGTCGGCCAACAGAGAGGACTATCATGCGTATTTCCAAGCGGCTGGCAGCCGCCGCATCGGCTGCCGTTTTCGTGCTCATGGCAGGCTCGGCCATGGCCGATGGCGAAAAGGTCGTGATCGGCACGGAAGGCGCCTACCCGCCCTTCAACAACCTCGAAGCGGACGGCACGCTGACGGGTTTCGACATCGACATCGCCAAGGCGCTGTGCGTGGAAATGAAGGCTGAATGCACCTTCGTGACGCAGGACTGGGACGGCATCATCCCGGCGCTGATCGCCAAGAAGTTCGACGCCATCATCGCGTCCATGTCGATCACCGCCGAGCGCAAGGAAAAGGTCGACTTCACCAACAAGTACTACAACACGCCGCCGGCTATCGTCGTACCGAAGGATTCGCCGATCACCGAGGCGACCGCCGCCGCTCTGCAGGGCAAGGCGCTCGGCGCGCAAGGCTCGACCACCCACTCCAACTATGCCGAAGCGCATATGAAGGGTGCCGAAATCAAGCTCTATCCGACGGCTGACGAGTACAAGCTCGACATCGCCAACGGCCGTATCGACGCGGTCATCGACGACGTCGTCGTGCTCTCGGAATGGCTGAAGACCGCTGACGGCGCCTGCTGCAAGCTGCTCGGCACGCTGCCGATCGATCCGGTTATCAACGGCGACGGCGCCGGCATCGCGGTCCGCAAGGGCGACGACGCGCTGCGCGAAAAGTTCAACAAGGCGATCGAGGCGATCCGCGCCAACGGCAAGTACAAGGAAATCAACGAAAAGTACTTCCCATTCGATGTTTATGGCAGCTGATTGACGGTTTCCGGTGCGATTTCCTAGTGAATCATGCCGGAAAAACGTCGGTTGATGCGAAAATTGCAACGGCGGATGGCTTGCCCTTCCGCCGTTTTTGTTTGACAAGAGCCTAAAACAAAGCGCGATCGATACGCATAAGAACAGCGCAAAAGGGGAAATCTCTGACATGAGCGGGTTGTTTGCCGGCTTCTATTCCATCCTCTCCTGGATCGGATCGATCGTCGATCCATTCTGCGGCCCGGTCGGGGTCTTTACCTGGTTCGGACCAGGCACGCTTCTGGCCTGCGGCGACACCGGTTGGGGCGACGATATCGCCCACGGCTTCGTCATTACCGCGAGCCTTGCCATCGCCACGCTGCCCGTCGGCCTGTTGATCGGCTTCTTCATCGCGCTCGGCAAACAGTCCGAAGAACGCACGGTACGGTTGGCCGCCAACATCTATACGACCATCTTTCGCGGCCTGCCCGAACTGCTGACGCTCTTCATCGTCTATTACGGCCTGCAGATCCTCGTTCAACAGCTGCTGGCATCGCTCGGCTACGACGGCCCGGTCGAAATCAATGCCTTCTTCGCCGGCATGATCGCACTCGGTGTCGTCTTCTCCGCCTATTGCTCGGAAGTGCTGCTGTCGGCCTTCAAGGCCATCCCGCATGGACAATACGAAGCCGGTGACGCCCTTGGCCTGCATCGCGGCCGCACCATGCGCCTCATCATCCTGCCGCAGCTCGTGCGCATCGCCCTGCCCGGTCTCGGCAATCTCTGGATGGCGCTGCTCAAGGACACGGCCCTCGTCTCCGTCGTCGGCCTGACGGACATCCTGCGCCAGACCGGCATTGCCGCCCGCGTGACCAAGCAAGCCTTCGAATTCTACGGTGTTGCCTGCGTGCTCTTCCTCATCCTTGCGATGATTTCCTCGATCGTCTTCTCCTACATTGAACGGCGAACCAAGCGTGCGGAGATGGGCCGATGAGTGTCATTGCAACGATCATCCCGCCCCAGGCGCCGCCACCGGTTCCGCCGAAGCCCTATACGCTCACCCGATTCGTCGGCAGCGTTGCGCTCGGCATCTGGCTGGCGCTCGGCGTCGGCATCTTCCTGACGGTCGTCGGCGGCTGGGATCCGGACAAGTTCGCCAAGTACGGCCCGCGTTTCATCAACGGCCTCGGCGTCACGCTGATGCTGGTCGGCCTTTCGATCGTCATGGGCGCCATCCTGTCGCTGCCGATCGCCTTTGCCCGCATGTCCAAGAACAAGGTCCTGTCGTGGCTCGCCTACGGCTATGTCTACTTCTTCCGCGGCACGCCGCTGCTGGCACAGCTCTTCCTCATCTATTACGGCCTCGGCAGCTTCCGCCCGCAGCTCGAAGCGGTCGGCCTGTGGTGGTTCTTCCGCGACGCCTGGAACTGCGCGATCTTCGCCTTCACGCTCAACACCGCGGCCTACCAGGCGGAAATCCTGCGCGGCGCGATCGAGAGCGTGCCGCGCGGCCAACGCGAGGGGGCTGACGCGCTCGGCCTTCCCCAGCGTGTCGCCTTCTGGAAGATCATCCTGCCGCAGGCGATGATCGTGGCGCTGCGCCCCTACGGCAACGAGATCATCCTGATGATCAAGGGCTCGGCGATCGTCGCGATCGTCACCGTCTTCGATCTCATGGGCGAAACTCGCTACGCCTTCTCCCGCACCTTCGATTTCCAGATGTATATCTGGGCAGCCATTCTCTACCTCATCATGGTCGAGATCCTGCGCAACATCTGGAGCCTGCTGGAAGCGCGGCTGACGCGCCATCTGAAGCGCTAGGCTCTCTACGTCGATTTCGAACAGGCTTGGCAGCACTCCCCAAGAGAGGCTGCCAAGCTTTTGTTATTTCACGAGAAAGTTTCACTTCGGGACAAATATTAGCCCTTGATTAACAAATCAGGCGTTTCATCATAGAGACCAACCTTTGCGAGAAGTGAGGTCCACATGACGAACGAGATGGAACTTCAACTCAAGGGCTACGGACTGACGACGGCGCAGATCCTCTACCACCTGCCCGACCATCCGGCCTTCCTCCAAACCTACATCTGGCAGCACTACGACCTGGCACCGGAATTCCCGGAGATGCGCAGCTTCCTGAAATTCTGGGAAGAGAAGCTGGACGGGCCGTTGCATTCGGTGCGCTACGTGCACCGCAAGCTGATCTCGGCCACCGAATGGCGCGCACTGAAGGGCGAGTTCATTCTGCACTGAGGTCGCCAACGGCGACCGCGCTCAGTCGCCAGGCCCCAAGAGCGGCGAGGCGTGACGCCCGGCGCCTTCAGACATGCACCTCCCCATGCGCCAGTTCGCCCTCGCGCGGCTCCTTGTGCAGCGAGCCGTAGAGCACCACCCCATAGAACAGCACGACACCGATGATCACCGGCCAGCCGGGCAACGGACCGAGGGCTGCATTCTGGGCGACGTCCATCCAGGAGCGCACATGGCCGAAGGGCTCCCCATTGGTGGAGATCTTCGGCGAGGAAATCTTCAGCGCCCAGGCGAGCAGCAGGATCAGGTACATCCAGCAGTAATTGCGTTGCAGCCGGCGGCAGACCGCCTCGCGGTAGCTCATCAGGAAGGCGGGCTTGCGCAGGCTCTTGGCGATCGACGCCGCCCAATTGAGGTTCGGCGTGCCGTCGGGCGCCAGGATCTGGGCGAAGTAGCCGCGCTCCAGTTGCCGCACACGGGCGCGGTAGACGTCGAAGAAGCGATAGCGCCGGGCTTCGATCAGCAGCAGCAGCGTGATCAGCAGCATGGCAAAGAGCAGCACGCCATGATGCGACGACGGCGTCGACAGCGACACCGAAAGCAGCGCTGCGACGACAGTGATTGCCCAGTTGGACGTCCGGTCGATGCGGTCGCGCCAGCCGGCCATGCGCCCCATCTCGCCACGATAATAATGCACCACGGCGTTGATCTGTTCCTGCGACGTCTGCGGCAAAGGCGGGCCTTTCGGCTCCTTCGTTTCGGCGCTCAAGATCAGCGGCCCAAGCTCGGCGGACATCGGCATTCCTCCCGTCTTTTCTTATGCTTGCGATGATGACTCCTTTCCTGTCGCCGATAAATCCCGATGACGCCGCATGGCGGCGTTTTTCGTTCAAAAGATCAATGAAATCCTGCCACTGGCCACAGGCACGCCAGACCTGCCGCCGCAAAGCTTTCGCCGACGGCGATTGCCAAAGACCGGCTGCGGACGTAAGAAGCGCCCATGACCCAGAAAAGCACGAAAATCGACGAGGAAGCGCTGGCCGAGGCCTATAATCGCGCCCTCTCCCTGGAAAAGTCCGGCAAGTTCGATGCCGCCGCCGACGCCTATCACGAAGTGCTGGCGCTCGATCCGGAAGACCACGGCGGCGCTGCCGTGCGGCTGGCCTCGATGGGACGCGGCGAAACGCCTGTGAAGGCGCCCGACGCCTATGTCGCCACGCTCTTCGACCAGCATGCTGAAGTGTTCGATAACGTGCTCGTCGACCAGCTCGGCTACTGCGTGCCTTTGCTCGTTCGCGAGCGGCTGCAGGCGCTTGAGCTCGGGCCGTTCGACCGCGTGCTCGATCTCGGCTGCGGCACGGGGCTGACCGGCGGCGCGCTTCGCGACATGGCCGAAGACATCACCGGCGTCGATCTCTCCGAGAACATGGTCGAGATCGCCCATGAGAAAGACCTCTACGAGACGCTCTACGTCGCCGAAGCGGTCGACTTTCTCGACGACAATGACGACGAGCCCTTCGACCTGATCGTCGCCACCGACGTGCTTCCCTATATGGGCGCGCTCGAGGCGCTGTTCTTCGGCGCCGTCGACAACCTCGTGCCGGGCGGCCTGCTGATCTTCTCCAGCGAGACGCTGCCCGCGGAAACCTTCGCCGGCCGCGATTTCATGGTCGGCCCGCACCAGCGCTTCGCCCATGCCGAGAGCTACCTGCGCGACCGCCTCGCCGCCACCGGCTTCGAGATCGTCGAAGTCGGCGACATCACGGTTCGCCTGGAAGAAGGCGAGCCGATTGCCGGACATCTGGTGGTCGCACGCTTCAAGCCCTGATTGGGCCATGACGGCATCATGAGAAGGGAGCATCGCACGATGCTCCCTTCTCTCTTTTCCGCACCCGCGCCATCGGCTACACCAAGGCGAAAGCAATGGGAGTATTCGGAAAATGGCAAAGGTTGCATTCATCGGTCTCGGCGTCATGGGCTACCCCATGGCCGGCCACCTCAAGGTCCGCGGCGGGCACGAGCTGACGGTCTATAACCGCACCTTCGCCAAGGCCGAGAAATGGGCTGCCGAGTTCGGCGGTCGCGCGGCGCGCACGCCGGCGGAAGCTGCCGATGGCGCCGATTTCGTCTTCTGCTGCGTCGGCAATGACGACGACCTGCGCTCGGTCACCACCGGCAAGGACGGCGCCTTCGAGAGGTTGAAGGCCGATGCCGTCTTCGTCGACAACACGACGGCCTCCGCCGAGGTCGCCCGCGAACTTTACGAGGCGGCCAAGGCCCGCAACGCTCACTTCATCGACGCCCCGGTTTCCGGCGGCCAGGCGGGTGCCGAAAATGGCGTGCTGACAGTGATGTGCGGTGGCGACGAAGCCGCCTTCGATCGCGCCAAGCCGGTCATTGAAGCCTTTGCCCGCATGGTCGGCCTGATGGGCCCGGCCGGCACCGGCCAGATCACCAAGATGATCAACCAGATCTGCATCGCCGGCCTCGTCCAGGGGCTCGCCGAAGGCATTCATTTCGGCAAGAAGGCCGGCCTCGACATCGAGAAGGTCGTCGATGTCATCTCCAAGGGAGCGGCCGGCTCCTGGCAGATGGAAAACCGCCACGAGACGATGAACGCCGGCAAGTACGATTTCGGCTTTGCCGTCGACTGGATGCGCAAGGATCTCGACATCGTGCTCGCCGAAGCCCGCCGCAACGGCGCCAAGCTGCCGGTGACCGCGCTGGTCGACCAGTTCTACGGCGACGTGCAGGAAATGGGCGGCAACCGCTGGGATACGTCCTCGCTGCTCGCTCGCCTCGAAAAGTGAGCCTTGGCCCCTCCTCGACCGCGGGCGAGATCATCGCTCACCTGCGGTCGCTTGGCACTGAGGACAATCTTGCCGGCATGGCGCGTTTCGGTATCGTCACCGACGCCGCCATCGGGCTTTCCAATGTCGAGCTGCACAAGATCACCCGGCTGGTGAAAGCTGATCATCGCCGGGCGCTGGAGCTCTGGCAGTCCGGCATTCGCGAGGCGCGCATCCTGGCCGCCTTCACCGCCAATCCGAAAACGCTGACGCTCGACGAGGCGCGCTACTGGGCGGAGGACTGCAATTCCTGGGAAGTGGTCGATACCGTTGCCGACCTTTTCATCGCCGCACGCTTCGAGCGCGAACTGATCCCGGAATTTGCCGCCGACGAACGGGAATTCGTCCGCCGCATCGCCTTTGCGATGATCGCCACGGCTGCGGTTCACCTGAAGAAAGAGCCGGACGCAACGCTTCTCGCCTGGCTGCCGTTGATCGAGCAGCATTCCGGCGACGATCGCAACTTCGTCAAGAAGGCGGTCAACTGGGCGCTCCGGCAGATCGGCAAGCGCAATGCCGCCTGCCACGGCCCGGCGCTTGCGCTGGCGAAGAAACTGGCGGAAAGCGAAAACCGCGCCGCCCGCTGGACGGGCAAGGACGCGGTTCGCGAACTGTCGAACGAAAAGATCCGGGCTAGGCTGGGGCTCGCCTGAGCCTTAGCTGAGGTCAGTCCTCGCTGGACTTCGCCTGATCGATCATCATGTAGTCGAGCGGCAGCTCGGTCGTATACTTGATCTGCTCCATGGCGAAGACGGAGGAGACGTCGCGGATCTCGATCTTGGCGATCATGCGCTTGTAAAAGGCGTCATAGGCCGCGATGTCAGGCACGACGACGCGCAGCAAATAGTCGACGTCGCCGCTCATGCGGTAGAACTCGACCACTTCCGGAAATTCGGACACCACCTCGGAGAAGCGGCGCAGCCACTCCATCGAGTGGGAATTCGTGCGGATCGAGACGAAGACCGTGACCTTGGTGTTGATCTTCACCGGATCGAGCAGCGCGACCCGACGGCGGATGACGCCGTCCTCTTCCATCTTCTGGATGCGCCGCCAGCACGGCGTGGTCGAAAGCCCGACCTTCTTGGCGAGGTCGGCAACGGCCAGCGTGGAATCTTCCTGCAGCAGGCGCAGGATTTTGCGGTCTAAGCGATCCATGAGAGTCCCTCTCGAATTATTTTTCCCTCTATAGCGCGAAATTGGTGAAGATAAAGAAAATTGTTTCAGCTTGCGAGAACGGAAACACGTTCGCGCAGGAAAGGCAGCACGTCCGCCTCGAACCAGGGATTGCGCTTCAGCCAGCCGGTGTTGCGCCAGCTTGGATGCGGCAGCGGCAGGATCGCCGGCACGGCGTTGCGCATGGCGTAGCGCCGCCAGTCCTTCACCGTCTCGGTCATCGATTTCGGACAGTCCGAACCGATATGCCAGCGCTGCGCATAATGGCCGATCGCCAGCACCAGCTCCACCTGCGGCATCTGCTCCATCACCCGGTGGCGCCAGAGCGGCGCGCATTCGCGCCGCGGCGGCAGGTCGCTGCCATGGGCGTCATAGCCCGGAAAACAGAAGCCCATCGGCACGATCGCGAACTTATCCGGATCGTAGAAAGCCTCGCGATCGACGGCCAGCCACTGCCGTAACCGATCGCCCGACGCATCGTTGAACGGCAGTCCGCTGTCATGCACACGCAGCCCGGGCGCCTGCCCGGCAATCAGGATGCGCGCGGCAGTGGAGATCACCGCCACCGGCCGCGGCTCGTGTGGCAGCCGGTCGGCCTCGCCACGCAGCGGATTGTCGCGACAGATGCGGCAGGCGGCAATGTCCGCCCGCAACCGTTCGAGTTGAGAAATCCGGTCGTTAGGCATCGGCGATACCGGAAAAGAGTGCGGTCAGGCGCTCCAGCAGCCAGCCGCGGATCGCGGCAAGCCAACCATCGATGAGGTGCGGCCCCTCGTCGGGATGACCGTTTGTCCGGCGCCACTCCTGCGGCTTCGCGAACTGGCCGGCCCAGAGCCCGCGCTGCTCGCGTTCTGCCCTTGCCTCCTCGGCCTCATAGCGTCCGTAGCTCACCGCATAACCCGAAAGCACCATTTCGCGCCCGACATCGCGGCTGGCCGCATCGCAGACACCGAGCTCGCGGCCGTATTTGTCGCGGCCGTGAAAACGACAGCGAACATCGCCCGCCGATATCAGCGCCCGCAACCGGTCGCGCGCCTCACGGCCGCAATCCCAGGCAACGCCGTCGCGCTGGCAGGTCTGGGCGAGTTCCGGCGCATCGATGCCCTCGATGCGGACGCGCTTCCCGTCAATCCGCAGACTGTCGCCGTCGCTTGCAATCGCCGCGCCCCGTGCTGAACCGGTCGAAGATCGTTCTCCGACCGGCAGCCGGTCGGCGAAAAAGGCGCCGATCGCAAGCAGCAGAAGAATGATCCATCCGCCGGTCATGCCGCCACGTCCGCCGGACGGCGCATGACCGCGGGACCTGCCGCGGCCCTTGGGAAGCCGATATGTCATCCGTCCGAATTTCACGCCTGCCCTAACCTCGTTTGCCCGCACGGTGCCTGACAGACCAGCACGTCATAAACATGGTCGATTCCAAAAGATTAGAGAAGGAATCTCACATGCAGCACGATCTGTTGCGACCTTGAACACGGCTGCGCCACAATGGTTGTCGAATCCTTCACGCACCGCAGCAACTTCTTAAGGATTGCTCACTAGACTGCAACGCAATCGCAACCGTCGCATATGAGCATGAGTATCGCTGCCAGCACATCGACCGATAAGATTATCGTCGACAAATCGCGTAGCCATCGAAACAAGGCTGTTTCGAGGACGGTCCGCGCGACGCGCGAACGGCTGCAGACGGGCTCGTCGGTGCCTTCGGGCTTCGAGCGCGAGATGCTCAATCTCTACATCGACAGTGCGCTGCATGGCGCGATCGCCATCCCGGTGCTCGTCGCGCTGATAACAGCGGTCGGCATCTACCTTTCCGGCAATCTCGGCTTCGTCCTCTGGGCGGTCATGACGCTCTCGGCCCATGCCGTTACGCTTTTCTTTGCGCGCAAGGCACGCCGGGAAGACATGAGCGCCGAGAAGGTTCCGGTCTGGCGTCGCCGCTTCCTGCTCGGGCAGGTGCTGATGGGCCTCTGCTGGGCGACCTTCGTGGCGCAGGATTGCGCCAGCTGCGGCAATGTGCGCTTCGGCTTCTTCGAGGGGACGGTGCTGCTGGTCGCGCTTGCTGCGACCGCTATGGGCACGTTCCTGCTGCGCAACGCGCTCCTCTACACCTTCGCACCGGTCGTCGCCGCCCTCGCCTTCGCATCGCTCACGACCGGCGACCCTATCTATGTCGGCCTCACCGGCATCATCTCGCTGTCGCTGCTCTTCCTGGTGCTGATGACGGACCGGATGAACCGCGCAAGCGTTCACATCCTTTCCGTTCAGTCGGAAAAGGACGACCTGATCGCGGAACTCGAAGTGGCAAAGTCGATGTCCGACGAAGCCCGCCGGCGCGCCGAAGAAGCCAATCTCGCCAAGTCGCGCTTCCTCGCATCCATGTCGCACGAGCTGCGCACGCCGCTGAACGCCATTCTCGGCTTCTCCGAGGTGATGTCGACCGAGGTTCTGGGCCCGCTCAGCAACCCGACCTACAAGGAATACACCAACGATATCCACCGCTCGGGCGAGCATCTCTTGAACCTCATCAACGAGATCCTCGACCTGTCGCGCATCGAGGCCGGCCGCTACGATCTCAACGAGGATTCAGTCAGCCTCGTCGATATCGCCGAGGATTGCATCGGCATGGTGCAATTGAAGGCCCGCGCCAAGAACATCACAATCCACCAGCAGTTCGAACACGGCATGCCCTCGGTCTGGGTCGACGAAAAGTCGATGCGCCAGGTCATTCTCAATCTGCTGTCGAATGCCGTGAAGTTCACCAATACCGGCGGCGAAGTCACCTTCAAGGTCGGCTGGACGGCCGGCGGCGGCCAGTACCTCTCGATCAAGGACAACGGCCCCGGCATTCCCGAGGAAGAAATCCCGATCGTGCTCTCAGCTTTCGGTCAGGGTTCGATCGCCATCAAGAGCGCTGAACAGGGCACCGGTCTCGGCCTGCCGATCGTCCAGGCGATCCTTGCCAAGCACAATGGCGAATTCATCCTGCGCTCGAAGCTGCGCGAAGGCACTGAAGCCATCGCCATCCTGCCGGCCCGCCGCGTGCTCGAAAGCCTGCCGGCGATCGAGGATGTCGCAGCCCCGGTTCGCCGCCGCAAGAGCTTCGCCTGATCCATGCACGTCGAGACGCAGCGCCTAAGGCTTCGGCCCTGGGAAGAACGCGACATCGCGCCCTTTGCGCTTGCCAACGCCGATCCCGAAGTCCGGCGCTACTACTATCCGGCCATTCTGACGCACGACGAAACGGCGGCGATGATTGCCGACTGCGCCCGCCACCTCGCCGACCGCGGCTTCGGCTTCGTCGCCGTTGAACGCAAGTCCGATGGGGCGCTGGTTGGCGGTCTCGGCCTTTCGGAGGCTGGAGACGAAATCCCCGGCGGCCCGCATGTCGAAATCGGCTGGATCCTCGCCCGCGCCCACTGGCGGCAGGGTTATGCGCTGGAGGCGGCGAGCGCCTGCCTGGACCATGCGTGGCGCACACTCGGCCTTGCCGAGGTCATCGGTTACACCTCGCGCATCAACCAGCCGTCGCGGGCACTGATGGAACGATTGGGCATGCGTACGGATCCAGCCGAGGACTTCGACGACGTCACGGTGCCCGTGGGCAACCCTCTGCGTCCGCACGTGCTCTATCGGGTGAAGGCGCCGGCCGGCTGGCCAATTAGTTCATGAAGCCGTCGAAGATCACGACATAGGCGGCATAGACGCCGTTGGCGACGATCAGGCAGAGGCAGGCGAAGGATCCGAGATCCTTGGCGTTCTTGCCCATTTCCGAGATTTCGGGAGAAACGCGATCGACGATTTCCTCGATGGCCGTGTTGATCGCCTCGAAGGCCATCATCAGCAGGAAGAGGATCGCCATCGCCACATATTGGAAGAAGGTTGCGCCGACGACGATGAAAGCGACCATCGCGGCGGCAAAGGCGATCAATTCGTGGCGAAAGGCCGCTTCGCCGATCAGCCGCTTGGCGCCGCCGAGCGAATAGCTCGCAGCGGCAAAGAGATGCCGAATGCCGGTCTGCTTTTCGACAGGACCCGTCTGTCCAATGCGGTGCGTGGTGTTCTTGGCGTCCATTTCGTCTCGACAGGGCTTGAAACCGTGCTTGCTTCGACATCGTGATTGAGGCGAATGCAAGGCGGTTTCGGTTGCAGGCACCCAAGACTATAGCTAGGGCGCGCATTTGCGCTTTGGATAGGCGAGAAGGACGCATCCATCAAGGCCCGGCACACGACGGCGTCACGCCCGTGACAGGCCTTGGACAGAAACCGGCCGGTCTTCCTGCAAAGACCGGCCGAAACTTCACTATTCCTTGTTGCTGACGCCGGCCTGGGCAAAGGTCGCCATGCCGCTGTGGCAGGCGGCTGCCGCCTTGACGATGCCGGCGGCGAGCGCCGCACCCGTGCCTTCGCCGAGCCGCATGCCGAGCGCCAACAGCGGCGTCTTGCCGAGCTTCTCGATTGCGCGCAGATGCCCCGGCTCGCCCGAGACATGGCCGATCAGGCAATGGTCGAGCGCGGACGGATTGGCCGCCCTCAGGATCGAGGCCGCGGCGGTCGCCACATAGCCGTCGATGATCACGGGCACCTTCTGCACGCGCGCCGCCAGGATGGCGCCGGCCATGGCCGCAATCTCGCGGCCGCCGAGGCGGCGCATCAGTTCAAGCGGATCGGACAGGTGGTCGCGATGCAGCGCCACGGCCTTTTCGACGGCAGCGATCTTGCGCTTCAGCACCTCGCCTTCGGAGCCGGTGCCCGGGCCGACCCACTCCTCGGCCGTGCCACCATAAAGGCCGAGATTGATCGCGGCCGCGATCGTGGTGTTGCCGATGCCCATTTCGCCGATGCACAGCAGATCCGTGCCGCCGGCAATTGCCTCCATGCCGAAGGCCATGGTCGCCGCGCAATCGCGCTCGGAAAGTGCCGCTTCCTCGGTGATGTCGCCGGTCGGATATTCGAGCGCCAGGTCGAAGACCTTCAGCCCGAGGTCGTGGCTGACGCAGATCTGGTTGATTGCAGCACCACCGGCAGCAAAGTTTTCCACCATCTGCGCGGTAACGGACGACGGGAACGGGGTCACGCCCTGACGGGTGACGCCGTGGTTTCCGGCAAAGATCGCCACCAGCGGCCGGTTGACGGCCGGCGCCTTGCCGGTCCAGGCGGCGAGCCAGAAGGCGATTTCCTCGAGGCGACCAAGCGCGCCCGGCGGCTTCGTCAGCTGGGCGTCCCGCTCCCGTGCGGCAACAAGTGCTGCCGCATCCGGGCCCGGCAGGTTGCGCAACAATTCGCGAAAGTCATCAAACGGCAGGCCGCTGGCACTCATGGGAGGAATCCTTGCATCATCGTGAAGCTCTATCTACGCCCCTCATAGAGGTCGCTGAAAATTCGGGCAACGACATTTGCGCCAATCGGCGTCGCCGCCTCGATCCGTCAGCGGCTGCAGACGGCCGGTGAAAGGTCTTGGAAAAGTGTGGCCGGTACGCACAGGCGAGCCCGTCCGGCTTGCGAGACTCGCCGCAGTCGGTAGTTTGGCAAAGGCCGGCTCAATGGCCGCAACCTTGGAGGAGCCATGGGCTTCGTTGGCGATTTCTGTGACGATGTGGCGCGGTCGATCGGCTTCTTGAGCCGCATCCCCATGCCCGCGCGCCACTTCGAAGGCTATGACGGGCGCCTGAGCCGCGCCGTGCGCGCCTTCCCGCTTGCCGGCCTGCTGATCGCCTTGCCGTCGGCCGCCGTCGCCATGGGCCTCGTGGCGTTGCAGGTGAGTTCGCTCTTTGCCGCCTTTGTCGTCGTCGCCATCCAGGCGCTAGTCACCGGCGCGTTGCACGAAGACGGGCTTGGCGACACGGCCGATGGCTTTGGCGGCGGCCGCGACCGCGACGCGGCGCTTGCGATCATGAAGGACAGCCGCATCGGCACCTATGCGGCCGTCGCCCTCATCCTCTCCTTCGGCCTGCGCGTCTCGGCGCTCGCCTCGATCCTGCCGCTCTTTTCACCGCTCGGCGCTGCCATGGCCATCCTTGGTGCCGCGTGCCTCAGCCGCGCCGCCATGGTCTGGCACTGGTCGTCGCTGCCACCGGCACGCAGCGGCGGTGTTGCGGCAGCAGCCGGCGCGCCCGAGCCGGCGGCCACGCGCTTCGCGCTCGCCTCCGGTGTTCTTGCCGCGATGCTGCTCTTCTATTTTGCGCAGGTTCCAGCGCTCGGCCTCGTCGCAGCGCTCGTCGCATTCCTTGCCACCGTCAAGGGTTTTGCTCGGCTGGCAATGCGCAAGATCGCCGGACAAACGGGCGACACGATCGGAGCCACGCAGCAACTGACCGAAATCGCCGTACTCGGTGCCCTTGCGCTGACGGTTTGAAACATCGATATATCAAGGGAAAACTGAGCACGCCCATGGAATCTCCCTGCATTCTCGTCTGTTCGATCGATGACAAGACCGGCTACTGTTTCGGCTGCGGCCGCACCCGCGACGAAGTCGGACGTTGGACGCTCTATTCCGATGCCGAACGCCGGGCGATCATGAGCGCGTTGCCTCAGCGCCTCGAGACCGTCGAACGCAAGCCGCGGCGTGAAACCCGGCGCACGCGCATGGCGAGGGAACGCGGCGAAGCATGACCCGTCTTGCCATCCTGCTCTCGATCCTGGCCATCGGTCTCGTCCTGTTGATCGTCAACCACGACACAGGCCGCACAATGGGGCTTGCCAACGACCAGTTCGGACAACTGGTTTCGCTCGGCGCCATCGCCACGCTGATCGGCGCCGGCATCCTGCAAAGCCGCCACCGCTTCGGCGAAGGGCTGCGCCAGATCGCCATCTGGCTCTTCGTCGTTCTGGCGCTGGTCTCGGCCTATGTCTACCGCTTCGAGCTGCAGGGCTTCGGCAACCGCCTGCTCGCCGGCCTCATCCCCGGCCGCGCCACCATCATCACCGACAGCGAAGGCCAGCAGGAAGTGGTGCTGCAGAAGATGCTGAACGGTCATTTCGAGACCACCGCGACGGTCGACGGCAAGGACATCAGCATGCTGGTCGATACCGGCGCCAGCAGCATCGCGCTCACCTATGAAGATGCGGAAAAGATCGGCCTCGACCCGGCCAACCTCAATTACATCGTCACCGTCATGACTGCCAATGGCCGCGCGCAGGCAGCCCCGGTGATGCTTCAGGAGATTTCGATCGGCCCGATCACGCGTCGCAACATCGGTGCGACCGTTGCAGCCGAAGGCAAGCTCGACCAGAGCCTGCTTGGCATGAGCTTCCTGTCGACGCTGGAGATGCTGCAGATGCGCACCGACGAGCTGCGCCTGCGCGACTGACCGCACATCCGGCCGGTCACTGCTCCGGCCCGATGAATCTTGGCAGAGGAGCCGCTCATGGATTTCATGCGACTGCTGAAGTCGATCGAAGAGCTGCTCTACGAGCTCGTCTGCTGGCTGCTGTTCTATCCGCTGACCCTGTGGCGCACGCTGCGCCACCCGCAGGCAATGATGCGCTATGCCGACGTCGAGCTCGGCGACGACGTGCCGGACCAGTATTCGGATGCGCTGAGCCCGCCGCTCTTTCTGCTGATCACGCTGCTTCTGGCACACGCGCTGGAGCTTGGCCTCGTCAGGCAGGCTGTTCCGTGGACCGCGACGTCGCTGCTTGCCTCCGATTCCAACCTGCTGATGTTTCGCGCCGTCGCCTTCAGCATTCTACCCTTGCTGATGGCGGTGAAGCTCCTGCGCAGCAAGGGCGAGAAGCTGACGCGTGACACGCTGCGTCCGCCCTTCTTCAGCCAGTGCTATGTCACCGCGCCCTTCGCTTTTGCCATCAGCCTCGGCGGCCAACTGCTGCTTGCCGGGCATAACGCCTTCACCTCCGTCGGCGTCGTCTTCGTCGTCGCCTCGATCGTCTGGTACATCGTCGCCGAAACGCGCTGGTTCATGGCCGACCTCGGGCTTTCCGCCGTGCGGTCGTTCTTCCACGTCGTAATCACGATTCTTCAGGCGCTGCTTGCGATGGCCGTCGCCAGCACAATCATAGCCTATGCCAGCGGAGCTGTGCCGGCGCCGACACCCTGACGACCGGCGGCCGTCAGTTTCTCAGGCGGTAGCCGGTGCGGAAGATCCAGGCCAGCACCGACATGCAGACCGTCAGGAAGGCGACGATGATCACGGCGCTGAAGATCGGGCTGACGTCGGAGACCTCGAAGAAGCTCCAGCGGAAACCGCTGATGAGATACAGCACCGGGTTGAAATGGCTGACCGCCTGCCAGAAGGGCGGCAGCATCTTGATCGAGTAAAAGCTGCCGCCGAGGAAGACGAGCGGCGGAATCACCAGCATCGGGATCAGGTTCAGCTGCTCGAAATCCTTGGCCCAGATGCCGATGATGAAGCCGAACAGGCTGAAGGATATGGCCGTCAGCACGAAGAAGAAGACCATCACGAAGGGATGAGCGATGGTCAGGTCGACGAAGAGTGACGCCGTCAGCAGAATGATCGTACCGATCATCATCCCCTTGGTCGCCGCCGCGCCGACATAGCCGAGCACGATCTCGACCATCGAGACCGGCGAGGACAAAACCTCATAGATCGTGCCTGTGAATTTCGGGAAGTAGATGCCGAAGGAGCCGTTGCCGATGCACTGCGTCAGCAGCGTCAGCATCATCAGGCCGGGCGTGATGAAGGCGCCATAGGAGACGCCGTCGATCTCCTGGATGCGTCCGCCGATCGCCGCCCCGAAGACGATGAAATAGAGCGAGGTGGAAATGACCGGCGACACCACGCTCTGCAGCAGCGTGCGGCGGGTGCGGGCCATCTCGAAGAAATAGATCGACTTGATCGCTTCGATGTTCATCGCCCTGCCCCCACGATTTCGACGAAAATGTCTTCCAGCGAGCTCTGCCGCGTGGAAATGTCCTTGAGCCTGATACCGGCCTCGGCCAGGGCGGCAAGCAGGGTGGTGATCCCGGTCCGCTCCGCGCTGGTGTCGTAATCGTAGATCAGGCAATGACCATCGCCCTCGAGCGTCAGGTTGTAGCCCGAAAGCACCTCGGGCACGCCCTCCAGCGGATGGGCGAGATCGACGCGCAACTGCTTGCGACCGAGCTTCGACATCAGCGCCGCCTTGTCTTCGACCAGCAGGATCTCGCCGCCATTGATGACGCCGATGCGGTCGGCGATTTCTTCCGCCTCTTCGATGTAGTGCGTCGTCAGGATGATCGTCACGCCCGAGGCGCGCAGCCGCTCGACCACGTCCCACATGCTCTTGCGCAGGTTGACGTCGACGCCGGCCGTCGGCTCGTCGAGGAAGAGTATCCGCGGCTCATGCGACAGCGCCTTGGCAATCAGCACGCGCCGTTTCATGCCGCCCGAAAGCTCGCGCAGCATGTTGTCCTTCTTGTCCCAGAGCGACAGGTCCTTCAGCACCTTCTCGATATGGGCGGGGTTCGGCTTCTTGCCGTGCAGCCCGCGGGAGAAGGAGACGGTGTTCCAGACGGTCTCGAAGGCGTCGGTGGTCAACTCCTGCGGCACGAGCCCGATCATCGCGCGGGTCTCGCGGAAATCGCGCACCACATCGTGGCCCCCGACCATCACCGTTCCGCCGCTCGGATTGACGATGCCGCAGATGATGGAGATCAGCGTCGTCTTGCCGGCGCCGTTCGGCCCGAGCAGCGCCAGGATCTCGCCCTCCTCGATATCGAGGCTGACGCCCTTCAGCGCCTTGAAGCCGGAGGCATAGGTCTTCGACAGATTGGAAACGGAAACGATTGGCGCCATGAAAACTGATCCGGAAGCAGGGGCAGAGTCTTGAGGTCCCGCCCTATATGGGACAATTCATTCCGATTTGCAGCCGGCTGGAATGAAAAAACAAGATGACTGTGCGTCAACGCGGCTGAGACAGTCGCGAACCGGTGCCCGCTTCGGCCGTTGTCTGCCTCGGGAGCTTGCGGTCGACCAGCCGGTCATGGACCAGCATCCCGGCCAGCATTGCCACCACGAAGAGCACCGTTGCCGGCAAGCCAAGCGACAGCGAGGCGAGCGCCGGACCTGGGCAAAGCCCGACCAGCCCCCAGCCAACGCCGAAGATCGCCGAGCCGACGATCAGGCGCCGGTCGATGACCTGGTTGTTGGGCAGATGAAAGCTTTCGTCGAACAGCGGACGCTTCAGCCGGCGCGTCACGAGAACGCCGAGCGCCGAAACGACGACGGCTCCGCCGAGCACGAAGGCAAGGCTGGGGTTCCAGTTGCCGGTGATATCTAGGAATGCACGCACGCGGGCCGGATCGAGCATGCCGGACAGCGAAAGACCGAACCCGAATACGACGCCGGAGACGAGCGTCGCGGCAAGGCGGAGCAAGGCGCTGTTCATGCGAAGAAACCCGTAACGAAGACGGTGACGATCGCCGCTGCCATGAAGGTGGCGACCGCTGCGATCGAGCGGCGCGACAGCCTCGCAAGCCCGACGACGCCATGACCGCTGGTGCAGCCCGAGCCCATGCGCGAGCCGAAACCCACCAGCAGGCCGCCAACCACGAGAAGCGGCCAGGAAGCCGTCACGGTCACAGACGGCCAGGCATCAAAGACGAGGCGATAGAGGACCGGTCCGGCGATCAGCCCCAGCACGAACAATGCGCCCGACGACGCCTGTACGCCCTGCAGCAGGCGCCCTGCTATGCCGCTGATGCCGGCCACCCGGCCATTGGCCACCATCAGGATCGCCGCCGACAGGCCAATCAACAGCCCGCCCGCCAGCGCATTCCCGTATTCATTCATGCTTTAGAACCATCCCGACAGAAGATCTGATAGAGCGCGCCGACGAGACGCGCCACCTTGTCGTGACTCAGCCGATAGAAAACCTGCTTGGCCTGCCGACGGGTCGAGACAATGCCGGCATCCCGCAACACCGTCAATTGCTGCGAAAGCGTGGGCTGGCGAATGCCCAGCATTTCCTCGAGCGCTGCGACAGAATGCTCGCCTTCGAGCAAGGCGCTCACGATCAGCAACCTGTTACGATTGGCAAGTGTCCTGAGGATTTTTGAGACTTCAGCGGCGTGCACAGCCATATCGCTGCGCATTCCCGGAAATTGCATGACCGTTCCCATTTCGTCCTCCTGTGGCGTCAAGGAGTGAGTAGGGCCCCCAATGCTTGTAGCGGCCAACCAGACACTATCCAAGATTGTTATATGAACTAATATAATATCGTATTACTTATTACAAAACCAGACGAAAGGGAAAGATCAGCACGGCCCCGGCATTCCGATATTTTGTAGCGTGCAGAAAATTAGATAGAAAATTCAATTGGTTATAACAAGATCCGGAAAAGTCGCGAATCGCCATATTTGGGGCAACCGTTCGGAACAAGCGCCAGATGACTAAAACCTAAAGTATAATACTACTTAATTAGAGAATCGGCGCGGTCCGCAGACCTTCGCCGGCAGCCGGCCAGCAACGCATTCGAACGAAAGCCGGCGCAAGATTTCCCCGGCCGACCACAGCAATTGTGCCCGGCTGTCACGAAACCGTGACGCTCTTCGATCAGTTTGCAACGCGCGGGCCGCGACATCGCCCTTTGATTTGCGCTCGTGATTTGCACGCCGGAGCCTCCCCCTTTTGCTCCGGTCGTTGGGCCGGCCTCCCCGCCGGCCTCTTTTTTTGCCGGCTTCCGAGCTTCGGTAGCCGGCGGCTCGAAAGCACAACTGCTGACCGACCGAACCACTAATCGCAGTGCCGATAGCCGGTCTTGCGGGTCCTCAGGTCGAAGTGGAAGTGGTCCTTGTGGAATGGGTCGCTGCCCGGGCCGAGCACGGTGTTGAAGTACTTGCAGCTGTCGGAACGCACGGCCTTCAGCAGCGCCTTCTCGCGGAAGGCGAAAAATCCCGGCTTGCGCACGTCGATTTCCTTGCCGTTCTTCAGCACGAACTTGCCGACATCGATGGCGTTGCCGCGCGCATGTTCAGACATCGGATTGCCGCGACGCGAATTCATGGTGCGGCAGGAATAGCCGCCGAGCGGCTTGATCGTCTTGATGCCGGACCAGTAGCGGTAGCGCGACGACGGCGCGAGTTCGTACTTCACCCACTTCGCAAAAGCCTCGGTCACCTCGCAATTGAGCTTGACCGCCGGCTTCACGCCGATGCCGCCGGAGAGGCCACTGAGTTCGATCGGATAGTCGATGCCGCAGGACGGACCGTTGCTGATGCGCGGAATGTCGCGAAAGGTGACGCCGAGCTTTTTCAGGCGCTGGCGGCAGGCGATTTCGGAACCGGGCATCGCGCCGGTATCGTCGGGCGTCGACATCGGATTGTTGGCGCGCGGCAGGAAGGCGACCTGCTGTGGCTCCTGCGTGCGCTGAAGGGCGCGCTGCCGTTCCATGGCGCGGGCGCGCTGCGCCTCTTCGGCGGCCATCTTGTCCGGCGACAGCGGCGGCAGATCCGGATCGTAGCCGAGGTTCGCCTCGGCCGGTGCTGCGCTGTTTGCGCCGCCGAGCTGACGCACATTCTCGTCCCCAATGCCGCCGACCACCGGCTGGCTGGCATTGCCCTCGGCAATGTCGTTGCTCTGCTCTTCCGCGAGCCCCACCACGGGCTGCTCGACGCCGAGCATCGCATCCATGTTGACGCCCTCTTGCGGAATGGGGCTCGAGCCGGCGCCTGCCGGTTGCGCGCCCGTGGCCACAGCCTCGTCGCTATCGAGCATCGGAAGCGCGCGACGCGTCTGCTGGGGCGCTGCATGCTGCGGATTGGCCTGGAAGGTCGAGGGTTGCGTGGCGGCGGGATAGGCGGCCACCTCATCTGCCGGCACAGCATCGACAGGAACCGGCCCGATCGACCCGACCCGCGCCCCGCCATCGATGCGGCCGGGCGGCGACAACGCGTCACCGGTCGAGCAGGTGACGAGCGAAAACGAGAGAACGAGCGCCGTCAGCGGGCGATGGAGACGAGTAACATAGGCCATACCGAACTGCGCCTTCCTCCAGATGGCCAGAAAGACCACCGTCATCGCCCCGCTGCCCCTGCAGCCGCCTTGCGCTCGATTGGCACGCAATGGTTGCTGCAGCACCTGCAATTGCTGCCTTTTGCCTGTGTCGCAAACCGGGCACAGCGGTCAAAAAGGCTGATTTGTCTGGGATTTTATTCAAATACGGTAAACGAAGGCTTGCGCGTCACTTGCAGGAAATCGGGTGCGCCGGGCGAGAACCGGCCGCTATATGATGAAAAAAGAGCCCGCGTCCTCATCGGACGCGGGCTCGCATGCTCAAGACTGGATAGCGCGGGGGTTAGCGGCACTCGCCGCGATGGATGACCTGGAAACCGGCACCACCCGCTTCGCAGGCGTTGGAGAAGGTTTCGATGCGGCCGCCACGCTGGCCGCAGACCGGGGCGTATTCGCGGGTGCAGAACTGGCCCTCGGACGGACGGTCGTCCTCCCTGCGGCATTCGCCGCGACCGATCACCTGGAAGCCCTCGGAACGCGCCTGGCAGGAATTCGGGAAGGTCTGCATGCGACCGCCGCGCTGGCCGCAGACCGGCATGTATTCCATGGTGCAGGCCTGCGGCTCGCGGTCCGGCGGACGGTAGTCCGGGCGGCACTCGCCGCGGTGGATGACGTTGAAGCCATCGGCGCGCGCCTGGCAGGAATTCGGGAAACTGCGCGTGCGATTGCCGCGCTCGCCGCAAACCGGCGCATATTCCATCGTGCAGGCCTGCGGGCGCGTGGGCCTCGGCCCGGGCCGCGGCTCATCGACGACCACGGTACAGGCGGAAAGAAAACCGAGCGCCAGCATCAGCAAGGCAATCGGCCGGGTCAGAAGTAGTTTGAGAAGTGCCATGGTGTCCCCTCTAGTGCAGCGGCCGGCAACCGGAGCGACGCCCCGTCGAACACCACCCGCTTCTCGCGTATCTATCCCCGGCGGTGCTGAGGTCAAGACGGAGAATGTCTCCGTACACGACAACCGGCGTGACGACGGCGGCACCTAAACAGCGATCCTTGCGACAGCATTGTGGTCAGACCCGCATGAAAAACCCGCGCGGCGTACCGCGCGGGTCGCAATCGAAAAGCCTATGGATCAGGCGGCGCGGCCGTAACCGGCGTGCGAGCCTGAAGGCTGCAGCCGGAACTTCGTCAGCAGCGACTTCAGCTCGCGGCTTTCGGCCGCCAGCGTCTGGCTCGCTGCCGTCGTCTCCTCCACCATCGCGGCGTTCTGCTGGGTCATCTGGTCCATGCTGTTGACGGCGACGTTGACCTCCTGCAGCCCGGTCGCCTGCTCGCGGGCGGCCGTCGCGATCGAGGCCACCTGCTCGTTGACGCGGTTGACCTGCGCCTCGATCTCCGAAAGCGCCTCGCCGGTGGAGCGGACCAGGTCGACGCCGGCGCCGACCTCGCGCACCGAGGCGCTGATCAGTTCCTTGATCTCCTTGGCGGCACCGGCCGAACGCTGCGCCAGCTCGCGGACTTCCTGGGCAACGACGGCAAAGCCGCGGCCCGCCTCGCCGGCACGCGCCGCCTCGACGCCGGCATTGAGCGCCAGCAGGTTGGTCTGGAAGGCGATCTCGTCGATGACGCCGATGATCTGGCCGATACGGCCGGAGGAGCTTTCGATCCGCCCCATGGCGTCGATGGCGTTGCGCACGATGCCACCGGACTTTGCGGCGCTGGTCTTGGTCTGATCGACCATCGCACGCGCCTCGTTTGCCCGCTCGGAGGCGTGGCGAACCGTCGAGGTGATTTCGTCCAGGGCCGCGGCTGTCTCTTCAAGGGCGGCTGCCTGCTGCTCGGTGCGGCGGGACAGATTGTTGGCGGCCTCGGAAATGTCGCCGGCGCTGGCGGTGACGATCTCGGTCGAATGCGAGATCGAGCCGATGACATCGCGAAGCGCCGCGACGGCGGTGTTGAAGTCGTCCCGCAGCTTGCCGTATTCCGGCGCGATGTGGCCGATCTCGGCGGTGAGGTCGCCGCTCGCCAGGAGTTCGAGCGCCGCGCCGACGGTTTCCATCGTTTCGGTCTGCGCCTCGGCCGTCGCCCGCTGGCGCTGCTCGTTGCCGCGTCGTTCAGAGCTCAAGCGCTCCTGCTGTTCTGCCTCGCGCGAGCGCAGCTCCAGCCGTTCGCGCACCGAGTCGCGCAGCACCACGAGGACCTTGGCCATCTGGCCGATCTCGTCGCCACGGTCGGTTTCCGGCACCTCAGAGGAAAGATCCTCGTCGGCGATCGCCCGCATCGAAGTCTTCAGCTTTTCGACCGGCTTGACGACGCTGCGCACGATCGCCAGCGCCGCCATCAGGATGGCGAGCGCGGCGGCGGCAAGAATGCCGGCAACCTGCCAGGCGCGCTCGCGGAACATCGCCGCGAGATCGTCGGCATAGACGCCGGTCCCGACCACCCAGCCCCAGGGCTTGAAGCCGGCGACGTGGGAATATTTCAGCACCGGCGCGTCGGCACCGGGCTTCGGCCAATAGTAATCGACGAAACCCTGGCCACTCTTTTCGACGGTCTTGACGAACTCGACGAAGAGCTGCTTGCCGTTGGGATCCTTGTTTTCGGTCAGGTCCTTGCCGTCGAGTTCCGGCTTGATCGGATGCATCACCATGGTCGGATGCATGTCGTTGACCCAGAAATAGCCGCTGCCCTGGTAGCGCATCGCCTTGATCGCTTCGAGCGCGCGCTTCTGCGCTTCCTCGCGCGACAGCGTGCCGGCCACTTCCAGCTTGTGATAGGCGTCGAACACGGCGATCGCGTTCTCGTCCATCGCCGCGAGCATCGCCTTGCGTTCGCCGACGAGCTTTTCCTGCGCCTGGAACAGACCGAAGGTCAGCGCCGCCGCCATGGTCAAAAGCGCGAATGCCACCAGCGCGTAGAGACGCGCCGAAATCCTGAATTTCTTCATTGCCAATCCCCTGCCCCTCGGCGCTCCCCGCGCCGCCCCAAATCTGGCCGCCGCGGCATAGCCGGCAGGCACTCCCAGAGCCTGCAGGTTAGGGTGAGGTCTTTGCAAAGCTCCTAACGAGCACCCCCTAAATTTGACAAATCTCAATCAGCTTATGCGAAAGTCTAACGAGATGGCAGTTCAAGGACCGCGCCGGCATTTGTGCGGCGCCGGGTCTTCCCTCTAGAAGCGCGCTCGGGTTACATCTTGTCTCCAACAGGGAGACAGGCTGCATGACCGAACAGACGAGACCGACCGGCGAACTCACCTTGCGCACGCTCGCCATGCCGGGCGATGCCAATGCGGCGGGCGATATCTTCGGCGGCTGGGTAATGGCGCAGATGGACCTGTCCTGCGGCATCCGCGCGGCGGAACGGGCGCGCGGCCGCGTCGTCACGGCGGCGGTCAAGGAAATGGCCTTCGCGCTGCCGGTCAAGATCGGCGACACGCTCTGCATCTATACGGACGTGGTCAAGGTCGGCCGTACCTCGATGACGCTCAAGGTCGAGGCCTGGGCGCAGCGTTATCTCTCGCATCTGATGGAAAAGGTGACGGACGCGATCTTCGTGATGGTCGCGCTCGACGAGAACGGCAAACCGAAGCCGGTGCCGGCGGAAGAATAGGAGCGCGGCGCATGGAGCCTGCCCATACAGACCCGGAGATCTTCTCGCATATCCGCGTCGTCATGGGCATGATCGTCAGCCTGAGCCTCGCCCGGCTGTTGAGCGGCATTGCACTCTTCGTCCAGCATCCCGGCAAGACGCGCGTCTACTGGATCCACCTCGGCTGGGTCCTGTTCATGTTCGTCTTCCTCGTGCACTTCTGGTGGTGGGAGTTCCACCTGCATTCGCTGGCGGTGATCGATGTCAGCGTCTACCTGTTCGTCGTTCTCTATTGCTGCGTCTTTTTCTTTCTCTGCGTCATGCTGTTTCCAACGACGCTCGACGACTACAGCGACTACGAACATTATTTCATGTCGCGCCGGGCCTGGTTCTTCGGCGCCCTGGCGCTTGCCTTCGCCGTCGATCTCGTCGACACCGCGCTGAAGGGAAAGGCCTATTTCGCCTCCTACGGCCTTGAGTATCCGGCACGCAACGCCGTCTACATCCTGCTGTGCATCGCCGCCGCCTGGACCCCGAACCGGCGCTTTCACGCGGTCTTCGTCGTCGCGGCCGTCGCCTACCAGCTCGTGTGGATGTACCGCGCTTTCGATCTTCTCGATTGAGGCCCGGCAAGGCCGTCGTTGAGGATTTCCGCCCGGCGGTCTTGATCCAGCGGCACGGCAGTGCTTTATCCGTTAGTCATATCTATATCTCGCATATGCAGGTCGGGGGACTGTTGCATCATGGAAATCTTTACCGCTGCCGGCTTGGCGGCGCTTCTTCAAGTCATCGTCATTGACCTCGTTCTCGCCGGCGACAACGCCGTCGTGATCGGTCTCGCTGCCGCCGGCCTGCCGACGGACCAACGCAAGAAGGTCATTCTCGTCGGCATCATTGCCGCCACCGTACTGCGCATCGCGCTCGCCAGCGTCACGGTGCAACTGCTCGAAATCATCGGCCTGCTGCTCGCCGGCGGCATTCTGCTGCTCTGGGTCTGCTGGAAGATGTGGCGTGAAATTCGCGAGCAGCAGGCAGCAAATGCTGCGGGCGAAAACGGACAAGGCTCCGAGGCGCCCAGGAAGACCTTCATGCAGGCGGCCCTCCAGATCGTCGTCGCCGACGTCTCGATGTCGCTCGACAACGTGCTTGCCGTAGCCGGTGCTGCCCGCGAACATCCGACGATCCTGGTGATCGGCCTTGCGCTTTCGATCGCCATGATGGGCATCGCCGCCGGCTTCATCGCCCGGCTGCTCAACCGCTATCACTGGATTGCCTATATCGGTCTCGCGATCATCCTCTATGTCGCGCTCGACATGATCTATCGCGGCTGGGTCGAGGTCTGGCCGCATGTCGCGCCGGCTGTGGCCGCCCTGGTCTGACACCGGCGCCCCGACAGAAGCCGTCGACAATGAAAAAGGCAGGGCCGAGGCCCTGCCTTTTTGTTTGCTAACGACTCGATCGCTGCAGCGCGACGGACGTCATCACCCCTTGAAGATGAACGACGCGCCGGCCGCGATCAGCGCGAAGCCGACCAGATGGTTCCAGCCGATCGACTCCTTCAGCCAGAACACGGAGAAGGCTGCAAAGACGATCAGGGTGATCACCTCCTGCATCGTCTTCAACTGCGCCGCCGAATAGACCTGGTGGCCGATACGGTTTGCCGGCACCGCCAGGCAATATTCAAAGAAGGCAATGCCCCAGCTCGCGACGATTGCCATGTAGAGCGGCGACGACGTGTACTTCAGGTGCCCATACCAGGCGAAGGTCATGAAGACGTTGGAGACCAGGAGCAGCAGAACGGGCCAGAGATAGGCAGGAGAAAGGGTGAACGACATGAAGAACCTCGGCGTGCGAATCACGCTGAGACGATGCGCCGCCGCCCCATAGGCGCGCAAGTGCCGCCGCTTCTCCGGCGTAAAGACCTGCCTCGGAAGGTGCCGACCCACTATATTTTTGATGTCTGGCCCGGCGAATCGCCGTTTCGCATCAGCTATTTCGGCAATAAGCAATCCCTGCCCTAATATTTTACGGGTTTTGCCACAATTTTGCACCGGCGCATGGTGAATGAAGCTTTGCTGCCCGACGGGGCAGACAGGGGAATACCACACTTCGATACGGCAGTTGCCGTGAAGCTGGCTCCGCGTTTTACCGCGGTTCGCCGACGTGCCCGATGCGGCGTCTTCTCGACGCCTGCACGCGTGCGCCCGCTGATATCTCCCCGCCCAACATTGGAAACCGTTGAGCAACCGGGTGCCATGCCGGCGATTGCCAGGCCGCCCCAACCGTTCGCACCAAGCAACTTGTCAAGGAGACGTGACCATGAAGGTCCTGGCGTTTCTTGCGGCTGCCTATGTCGCGCTTCTAATACCTGATCTCGCCAGCGCGGGCATGCTTGCCCAGGCGCAGCAGTACAAGGGCCTGCACGAGGTCAAGAACAACAAGACCCTTCGTGCAGCGCTCGGCATCAACCCGGCACGCACACCCTGGTGCGGCCACTTCATGGGCATGGTCGCCCGCAAGGCCGGCCGCAGCCCACCACAGAGCTTCGGCATCGCCCGATCCTGGCTGCGTTTCGGCGCACCTGTGAAGCTAGCCTATGCGCGCCCCGGCGACGTCGTCGTCGTCCGCACCGGCCGCGGCTATCACGTCGGCATCCTGTCCATGCTGTCGAAATCGACGGCCCAGCTGATCGGCGGCAACCAGTCCGGCGGCGTCAGGGTCTCGCAGTTCGCACGCGGCCAGGTGGTCGCCATCAGGCGGTAGCGCGGCCACACCGCGCCCGAACGAGCATCTTTCAGCGCCGGCTTTCCGGAATGCGGACGCGCGCCCTCAGGCGAGCTTCAGCCGCATGGCACAGCGTCGCTCTGCCGGCAGCCCATGCGCCGCCTCGTTGGCAAGGATTTCGGCAAGACGCGGATCGAGTTCGCCCGCATCGAGCGTCACGAAGCCGAGCTTGCGATAGAAGTGCTCGTTCCAGGCAAGATCGCGGAACGTCGTCAGCGTGACGGCGGCAAGCGATGTCACGCGCGCATGCGTGATTGCCGCCAGCATCAACGTGCGCCCAAGCCCCTGCCCCTGACGTTCCGCCTCGACGGCAAGCTGCCAGATGTGCATGGCATCGTCGGCAACCGTGGCGCAAAGAAAACCGATCGGCCGATCGGAGGCATCGACGATCACCACCGACAATCCGGTTCGCAGGAACGCGCCATGGGCTTCCGCCGATTGCACGTCGTCGTCGGCAATCCAGGCAAGCTCAGGGATCGTGCGGAACGCCTCACCGGAGGAGCGCTCGATATCGGGCAGAAGGGAAAGGTCGCTTTCGCGTGTCGGTCGAATCAGGGGCATGATGGCGCCATCCTACCGCCGCGCGGCGCGAGGTCGACCCCGCTTCGCGTTCCCTGGCGGATAGTCAGACGCTTAAAGCGACAAGGCCATCAACATCTCGTCGAAATAAACATCGTCGACCCGCAACGCGCGCTGTTCCAGGCCGTATTCGACAAATCCTGCCTTCCGGTAGAGGTTGAGGGCAGCAGCGTTCGACGAGACGACCGTCAGCAACAGCCGCTCCACCTTGCCTCGCGCCTCCGCGATGATCCCGTCGACCAGCAGCCGCGAAAGCCCGGTGCCCCGCGCCTCCGGCAAGACATACATGCCCCAGAGCGTGCCCTTGTGCCTTGCCTTTGCAGCCGTCGGGATCGCGAGGCCAGCAACACCCATGAGCCTTTCATCGCCATCGAAGGCGCCGAGGACGAAGCCGCTAACAAGGCGTTCCGCTGTGACCGCGATCGGCCGGCCGGCCTCGTCCTCGTAGGACGCACCGAAGGCTTCCGGATGCTTCAGCAGCCCGTCCAGCCGAACGGCCCGGTAGGCCTCGGCATCACTGGAGTTGAGCCGGCCAACGGAAAAAGGCGCCATCACTGTTGATCCCATGTGCGAAAGAGGTGCCGGCCCGAACGAGGTGCCCCGGCAGGAAGACTGCGAAACTTGCACGATCGGCCGCCCCGGGGGAAGCACCCGCGAGTACAATCTGTCGTAGAAGCAGCGCCAAGCATTTTTGCGCATTGTGCAGCGTCTTCAGGCCCGATCCGGGCGATTTACGCTTCTCGGACTTTCTAATTTAAGTTACGCTTAATTTCCTTCTGACCAGATGCCGCAGGAGGGGCCCGCCGCCTTGGAACGGAAGCTCGCCGTGATCCTTGCTGCCGATGTCGCTGGCTACAGTCGCCTCGTCGCGATCGACGAGGAAGGCACGCTTGCGACCCTGGCCACCTACTGCGAGACGATATCCGGCCTGGCTGCGGAGCACGGGGGGCGCGTCTTCGGCGCAGCCGGAGACAGCCTGGTCGCGGAATTCCAGAGCGCCGTACAGGCCGTGCGGGCGGCGGTTGCAATCCAGCGGACGCTACAGCGCCGCAACGCCGATCTTTCGCCGGAGCGGCGCATGGAGTTTCGCATCGGCCTCACGCTCGGCGACGTCGTCGTCGACGGCAGCAACCTGCTCGGCGACGGCGTCAACGTCGCCGCCCGACTGCAACAGGTTGCACAGCCGAACGACATCTGCATTTCCGGCGCGCTGCACGACCAGATCGAAGGCAAGCTCGAGTTTCCGATGCAGCGGCTGGGCGAGCGTGCGCTGAAAAACATTCCGCGCCCGGTCCTGGTCCACCGTGTCGACTGGCGCGAGGATCCGGTCGGCGGGGACCTGCCCGGCATGCCGCTGTCGCTGCCCGACAAGCCGTCGATCGCCGTTCTGCCCTTCGTCAACATGTCCGGCGATCCCGAACAGGATTTCTTTGCCGACGGCCTGACCGAGGACATCATCACCGCGCTGTCGCTCTACCGCTGGTTCTTCGTCATCGCCCGCAACTCCTCCTTCGCCTACAAGGGCCGCGCCGTCGACGTGAAGCAGATCGGCCGGGATCTCGGCGTGCGCTACATCGTCGAAGGCAGCGTGCGCCGCTCCGGCTCGCGGGTGCGCGTCACCGGCCAGCTGATCGAGGCGGAGACCGGCAACCACCTCTGGGCACAGCGCTACGAGCGTGAGTTCGCAGATCTCTTCGCCATTCAGGACGAAATCACCCAGCATGTGGTCGCCGCGATCGAGCCTGAGATCCTGATCGGTGAAAACCGCCGCGCGCAGCTGCGGGGCACCGACAATCTCGGCGCCTATGAATGCCACATGCGCGGCACGCTGCTGCACAACGCGCAGGATTCCGCGGCCCATTTCGACGAAGCGATCGAGTGGCAGCGGCGCGCCATCGCTCTCGACCCGGAATTCGGCCGCGCGCACATGATGCTCGCGCGCTCGCTGTTTGCCCGCTGCTTCTTCGGTTTCAGCAAGGACATCGACCGCGACAGCGCCGAGCTGCAGGCGGAGGCCGCGCACGCCGTGGTGATCGACGACCACGACCCCTATTGCCACTATGTCATGTGTCTCGCCAACTTCGCGGCCCAGCGACCGCATGCAGCTGTCGAAGAGGCGCAGCACGCGATCGACATCAATTCCAACTTCGCGCTCGCCCACATGGCGCTCGGCTGGGCGCGCATCTACATCGGCCGTTTCGCCGAGGCGCTGGACCCGTTGCACAAGGCGTTGAGGCTGAGCCCGCACGATCCGCTCACCTATCTCTTCCTCAACCGCATGGCGCTCGCCCACTACCATCTCGGCAACTATGACGAAGCCCTGCGCTGCGCCGAACGGGCGCTGCTCTTGCGCCGCACCTATTTCAACCTGGTCATGCTGATCACCTGTCTCGGTCAGCTCGACCGCATCGACGAGGCGCGCAAGCTGCTCCCGGAAGCAATCGCCAACGCACCAAGCGACGTGCCCCGCTACTGGCGCTTCTTTACCGCCTATGTCGATCCCGCCGACCACGCGCATTTCAACGACGGGCTCGTCAAGGCGGGCCTGCCCATGGTTCCGTAGGCCGCCATGACACGATCGCAACTGTTCGGGGTTCTGATCGGCATGACGGTGGTGGCGTTCTTCACCATCCTGCGCGCCCAGGATCCGCAGTTGCTGCGCCAGGCGCGCGACGTCACCTTCGACGAATACCAGCGCGTAGCGCCACGCCAGTTCGAGCCGATGCCGGTCAAGATCGTCGATATCGACGAAGCGTCGCTGCGCGAGCTCGGCCAATGGCCCTGGCCGCGTGACCGGCTGGCGAAGCTGACCAACCGCCTGAGCGAGATGGGGGCCGCCGCAATCGCCTTCGACGTGCTCTTTGCCGAGCCGGACCGCTTGTCGCCGCGCACCGTCGTGCGCGATGTCGGTGGCGTCGATCCCTCCTTCCTTGCCGCCCTGCCCGACAATGACGAGATCTTCGCCGAGGCGATCCGCGACAAGCCCGTGGTGCTCGGCTTCGGGCTGACCAACGAAGGCAGCTACCTGCCCCCGGTCAAGGCCGGCTTTGCCCTGACCGGCGAAAGCGCCAACGAAGCGCCGCCCCGCCTGCGCGCCGCCACGCCGCTGAGGCCGCAGCTCGAGGCCAATGCCGCCGGCCTCGGCCATATCAGCCTCAATCCCGGCTCGTCCTCGGCGGTGGTGCGCACCGCGCCGCTGTTCCTGAGCGACGGCCAGCAGTTCTACCCGAGCCTCGCCATGGAGGCTCTGCGGGTGGCTCAGGGGGCTTCGACCTATGTGCTGGCCGCCGCACCCGACGTCGCCAACACGCTGACGGCGGTCAAGATCGGCGACTTCGTCGTGCCGCTGATGTCGACCGGCGAGGTCTGGCTCTATGTGACGCCAGACACGACGGAGCGCTATATCTCCGCCCGCCGCATTCTTGCCGATGGCGAGCCATCGCCGGATATCCGCGCCGGCATCGAAGGCAGCATCGTCTTCATCGGCACTTCGGCGGCCGGACTGCAGGATGTGCGCACCACCGCGCTCGGCCAGAACGTGCCCGGCGTCTCGATCCATGCGCAGATCGTCGAGCAGATCCTGTCGGGTCGCTATCTTTCGCGCCCGGACTGGGCGAACGGCCTCGAAATTCTCTCGATCGCGCTTGCCGGAACGCTGCTGGTGCTGCTCACCACCTTCGTCAGCCCAGTGGTCGCGCTTGTCTGCGGCCTGGCGGTGACTGTGCTGGCGCTCGTCGCTTCCTGGACCGCTTTCTACTATGGCGGACGGCTTTTCGATCCGCTGGCGCCGATCCTCGCCGCCTCGATCACCCATTTCGCGGCCACCGCCTATCGCTTCCTCGTGACCGATCGCGAACGCCGCGAGGTGCGACAGGCCTTCGGCCGTTATCTCTCGCCGTCGCTGCTCTACCGCATCGAGCATACGCGCAATGCGCTCAGCCTCGGCGGCGACGACCGCGAGCTGACGGTGATGTTCGTCGATGTGCGCAGCTTCACCGAGATGAGCGAGCGCATGACGCCGACCGAGGTCGTCGCTTTTCTCAACACGCTGCTCGATGCGCTGAGCCGGCATGTGCTGGCCAACGAAGGCACGCTCGACAAGTTCATCGGCGATTCGATCATGGCCTTCTGGAATGCGCCGGTCGACGTCGCCAACCATCCGCAAAAGGCAGTGCGCGCAGCGCTTGGCATGCGCGAGACGTTGGCGAGGCTCAATGCCGACAATGCCTTCGGCTTCGGCGCCGACCAGGAAGTGCGCATCGGCATCGGCATCCATACCGGGCTCGCCTGCGTCGGCAACATGGGCGCCGAGACGCGGTTCAACTATTCCGCCGTCGGCGACACCGTGAACATCGCCGCACGCATCGAAGCGGCCTGCAAGGACGTCAACATCGACATTCTAGTGTCCGAGGCGACCGCCCAGTCGCTGCCGGACCACGCGATGCTCGACGCCGGCGCCCTGGGGCTCAAGGGCAAGACGACGAGAACGCGGGTCTATGCCGTCGCCGGCGACGAAAACCTCGCGGCCTCGCCCGCCTTTGCGGATCTGCGCGGCCTGCACGATCGGCTGGTCGCCGCGCTCGCCGCCCGCACGCAGACAAGCCGCAGCATCGTCAACGCCGCCAAGCTGAAGGCGGCGGCGCTGACGCCGGCGCTCGCCGGCTTCTACGCCCGGATCGGCCGCCGCGCCGACCACTTCGCCCAGGCGACCGACGAGAACACCAAGCGTCCGGCCGAATGAGCTTTCCCGCGGCCGCTCGAATGCCACCTCACAGAACACATGCGGAAACGACCGCAGCTTTCTGATTCAGAGCTATTTTCGTGAAAATTCGCCGTCAGGCAGAGCGACCGAGTGCGCGCGCTCGGCATACAAATCAGCCGCACACCAGCAAAGCTGCTGCCGCCCCTTCAATCGTGGCTTTCGCCCTCGTGCTGCTGCGTTCCCTGGTCCTGGCTCGGCTGGTCGCCGCCGCCGCCCGTCTGCGGTCCGGGATCGCCGGGGTTGTCGTTGCGTGGACCGGGGTCGCCGGGCTGCTCGGTTTGCGGGCCGGGGTCGCCAGGGTTGTTCGGCTGCGGCCCCGGATCGCCCGGATTATGCGGCTGCGGTCCGGGATCGCCGGGGTTCTCCGGCTGCGGGCCCGGATCCCGGGGCTTTTCTTCCGGCGGCGGTTTCTGTTCGCGCGGCTTTTCTTCAACGCGGGCCGGTTGCTCCGGGACGGTACGGGTGGTGCCCTCGAACTGGGCCGCGCGCAGGCCGCAGCCGCCCCCTACCCAACCGATCGCGCCGGTCAGGCGTTGCCCGCCAGAGAGAAAAGGCAGCGCCTGCGCATTGCCGAGCGCCTTGAGCGTCGTGCGACTGACCCGCGTCGGTGCGGTGGCGCGACGCCCGGGCTTGGCGACGACGCAGTCGCAACGCTGCGTCAACTGCCGGCAGCCGCCGGCGCCGCAGAAATCCGCCGCACCGCTGAGCAGCACCACCGCAGTGGTTCCATCCGGGCCGACGAAGAAATCAAAGGCTGTGCCGCGCACGCCGATCGTGCCCGCCGGCGTCACGATTTCATAGGCGGAATGGCCGGATTTGCCGCTGATCCAGCGGAACGTGCCCTTTGCGGCCATGATCGTCAGCTTTTTCACCGACTTCTTGTCGTCATAGACGAACTTGTCGATGACCACGGAAGAGCCCCAGCCGACGGCAAGCTTGGTGCCATCCTCGAAGACGAATTGGCCGAGGCCGGACTTCGAGGTCGAAATCCGTTCATCCCGGTAAACAGGGTCTCTGACCGCAATCGCACCGCGCGCACCGCTGACGGCCGTCCGGATTTCCACCGCCTTGCCGACCGGTTCGGCGGCAGGCGCAGACAACGGGCCAAGGACCACGGCACAAAGCACGAATGCGGCACCACGCAAGCAGAACATGGCACCCTCCAAAGAACTATTGTTATCACGTGGCGGGCTTTGGTGTCTTCTCGCCCAATCGGGGTAACGCAGCGTCAAGTGCGCAACCGTAAGGGTTAGGCGGCGACGGTTTCTCGGCCAGCCTTGGTTGAAAACCGATGATTTCATGCGTGAACGGCGCTTCCGGCGGCTGACGCGTGAGCTGCGAAATGTTGCCTTTTTGTACTCCCTCGCCCCTTCACTTTCCGCCGGACTCTCTCCATATTCCCCGCCATGACCAAAGCTCCGAAGAATGCCCCGCCGAAGCCCTCCACGCCGTCCGGTTTCGAAGAAGCGCCCCAGGCGCCGTTTTCCGGCGCGCCTCTGTCCGGCAATGTCTCCGACTGGGTGAAGCAGCTCGAGGCGGAAGCGGAATCGTCTGCATTCGAGACCCAGCGCGAGATCGCCTCCAAGGCCGGCAAGCACCGCAAGACGGTGGAGATCGCCGCCTCCAAGGCCGCGCGCAAGGCAGCGGGCGCCGATGACGAGGCGCAGCCGAAGAAGGCGGGCAAGAAGGGCAAGGTCGAGATCGTCGGCAGCAAGTCGGCGCGCGGCACCTCCATGGGCGGCTCGACCGACCCGAAGACGCGCGCTGCCGCCGGCCTCAATCCGGTGGCCGGCCTCGACGTCTCCCTGGAAGACGCCGCCAAGCTGACCTCCACCTCTGGCGTCACCGCCACCGTCGAAGCGCTGTCGGCGCTGATCGAGAGCGGCAACCCGCTGTTCAAGGACGGCAAGCTCTGGACGCCGCACCGGCCGGCGCGACCGCCAAAATCGGAAGGCGGCGTCGAGATCCGCATGGCGTCGGAATACCAGCCCGCCGGCGACCAGCCGACGGCGATCGCCGATCTGGTCGAGGGCCTGTCGTCCGGCGAGCGCAGCCAGGTGCTGCTCGGCGTCACCGGCTCGGGCAAGACCTTCACCATGGCCAAGGTGATCGAGGCGACGCAGCGTCCCGCCGTCATCCTCGCGCCGAACAAGACGCTCGCCGCCCAGCTCTATTCCGAGTTCAAGAACTTCTTCCCCGACAACGCGGTCGAGTACTTCGTCTCCTACTACGACTACTACCAGCCCGAGGCCTACGTGCCGCGCTCGGATACCTTCATCGAGAAGGAATCGTCGATCAACGAGCAGATCGACCGCATGCGCCACTCGGCCACCCGATCGCTCTTGGAGCGCGACGACTGCATCATCGTCGCCTCGGTCTCCTGCATCTACGGTATCGGCTCGGTCGAGACCTACACCGCCATGACCTTCCAGATGAGCGTCGGCGACCGGCTCGACCAGCGGCAGCTGCTCGCCGACCTGGTGGCGCAGCAGTACAAGCGTCGCGACATGGATTTCCAGCGCGGCTCGTTCCGGGTGCGCGGCGATACCATCGAGATCTTCCCGGCCCACTTGGAGGATGCCGCCTGGCGCATCTCCATGTTCGGCGACGAGATCGACGCCATCACCGAGTTCGACCCGCTGACCGGCCAGAAGACCGGCGACCTGAAATCGGTCAAGATCTACGCCAACTCGCACTATGTCACCCCGCGCCCGACGTTGAACGGCGCCATCAAGGCGATCAAGGAAGAGCTGGTGCATCGGCTCGCCGAGCTGGAGAAGGGCGGCCGCCTGCTGGAGGCACAGCGCCTGGAACAGCGCACCCGCTATGACATCGAGATGCTGGAGGCGACCGGCTCCTGCGCCGGCATCGAAAACTATTCGCGCTACCTCACCGGCCGCAATCCCGGCGAGCCGCCGCCGACGCTGTTCGAATACATTCCCGACAACGCGCTTCTGTTCATCGACGAGAGCCACGTCTCCGTCAGCCAGATCGGCGGCATGTATCGCGGCGACTTCCGCCGCAAGGCGACGCTGGCCGAATACGGCTTCCGCCTGCCCTCCTGCATGGACAACCGCCCGCTGCGCTTCGAGGAATGGGACGCGATGCGCCCGGATACCATCGCCGTTTCGGCTACCCCCGGCAGCTGGGAACTGGAACAGTCCGGCGGCGTCTTTGCCGAACAGGTCATCCGCCCGACCGGACTGATCGACCCGCCGGTGGAAGTGCGCTCGGCCAAGACCCAGGTCGACGACGTACTTGGCGAAATCCGCGAGACGGCCGCCGCCGGCTACCGCACGCTCGTCACCGTGCTCACCAAGCGCATGGCCGAGGACCTCACCGAATACCTGCACGAACAGGGCATTCGCGTGCGCTACATGCACTCCGACATCGACACGCTGGAGCGCATCGAGATCATCCGCGACCTGCGTCTCGGCGCCTTCGACGTGCTTGTCGGCATCAACCTTCTGCGCGAAGGCCTCGACATTCCCGAATGCGGCTTCGTCGCCATTCTCGACGCCGACAAGGAAGGGTTCCTGCGCTCCGAAACGTCGCTGGTCCAGACCATTGGCCGCGCCGCTCGTAACGTCGACGGCAAGGTCATCCTCTACGCCGACCAGATCACCGGCTCGATGCAGCGCGCCATGGACGAAACCAGCCGCCGCCGCGAGAAGCAGATGGCCTACAACGAGGCCAACGGCATCACCCCGGAATCGGTAAAGGCAAAGATCTCCGACATCCTCGACTCGGTCTACGAAAAGGACCACGTGCGCGCCGACATCTCCGGCGTCGCCGGCAAGGGCTTTGCAGACGGCGGCCACCTCGTCGGCAACAACCTGCAGGCGCACCTCAACGCGCTGGAAAAACAGATGCGCGACGCCGCCGCCGACCTCGACTTCGAAAAGGCCGCGCGCCTCCGCGACGAAATCAAGCGCCTCAAGGCCGCCGAACTGGCCGCGATGGACGACCCGATGGCACGGGAAGAGGCAAGGTCGCAAGAAGGCGCGCGAGGCGCCCAAGGCGGCAAGCGCTCCGCCAAGGGCCAACCCAGCGCAATCTCCCCCCATGTGGGCGAGATGTCCGGCAGGACAGAGGGGGGTACTGCGCCCTCCTCCGACGGCTACTTCCAGAAACCCCACCTAGACGACATGGGCCGCGACATCGCCACCCCCGCCGGCGCCGACAAATCCCTGTTCCGCCGCAACACCCTCGACGAAATGACCGTCGGGCGGACGGAAAAACCGGTAACGGGTCATGTGCCGGAAAAGCCGCTCCTGACGCGGGCGAAACCGGGCGTGGGGTCGTATGAGGATCCGGCGGACGAGAAGCGGCAGAAGGGGCGGACGAAGGGCAAGACGGGGCGGCCGGGGCGGTGAGCCATATCTACGGCAAGGCACAAAGATTGCAATTGGCGCTAGATTAGTCGCCTATCACTTCCGCACTATTAACTTGCATGGCGCTCGCAGTATTCTTCCCAGAACACAGGAAAAGCAAAAACCGCCGCACGGCATTATGCCGCCAACAAAAACATAGGTTGCAAAAATAATACTAGTGTCTACTGATATAGAAGATGGAGATTCTTATGGTAGCAAAATATGTAGATAGCATGAGGATTACCAACTTCATTGGAAAAGGGGACGTTTACGTAGTTTTCGATGATAGTATTAATTTTATTATTGGATTAAATGGAACAGGGAAGACGACCCTAATAAATCTACTTCGGGCCTCTCTGAATTGTGACTCTCACGCGCTAAGAGAGATCGAATTTGCTGAAGTTCAGATCACTTTTCTCCCAGCCGCCGGGAAGGCAAAACCGATATTAACGATTAAGAAAAACGCCGAAAGCCAACGCGGGTCAATATCATATCAATATAAAGAAAATTCGAGAGCGCCTACAGTAGAATTAGTATCGCACCTAGAAAGCAGGACAGGACTATCAAGGTGGCAAATTTCTACATTAAATCTATTTGGAAGCGAAGAAGAAGAACATGAGAGTAACCCAATCTCTGAGTTTCTGCCCAAGTCCATCTGGCTACCACTCCACCGAGGCTTACTTTCTCAGAAGCTTGGAATCGGAGAAAGCTCAAACCCGATTGACAGAAAAATATCTCAACTTGTTGTTACAACTACAAAATACTTATCGTCCCTGGATACAATTTACTCAAAGCAACTTGAGGAATTCCAGCAAAATTATTTTCTCTCTCTACTCAATGCGACCGTTGAAAAGATAGATGACGCATTCCAATTGGATATGGATGAAGAACAAGCAAATATAGAACAAATATTCAAGGTGTTATTTAAGGATGATGTAAAATACAAAAAACACATTTCAACCCACTTTGACAAAGCAAAAAAGTCAATATCTACGTTCAAAAATGAAAAAGCTCTAAAGTATAACGATTTCATTGCTATCTCAGACACGATAAGGCTTCATAAACTCATAGAGAATTGGAAGGAGTTACAACAAGATAGGGTTGAAACCTTTAGACCGAAAATCGACTTTTCGAATCTACTGAATGATTTACTTGTAAATAAGAAATTCAGATTCGACGAAAGAAATCAGCCGACATTCACTGCAGGCAAGAAAACGGTCGACATCGCCGAACTTTCTTCGGGCGAAAAGCAACTTTTCATCATGCTGACAACGTCTCTTATACAGGAGAACAGCCCATTCGTTTATCTCGCGGACGAGCCCGAGCTTTCGCTGCACATTGAATGGCAGAGACGGCTCGTAGACAACCTGAAGAGCCTCAACGCCAGTGCACAGATTATATTTGCCACACACTCTCCGGATATCGTCGCGGGGAACCAGCGGCAGGTGATACGAATGGAAGACCTCCTGCGCGGAGAGTCTAGATAATGGCAGTGTTCGAACGGTCACCTGATGGCATAGCTAATCGAGCCTTGTTCTTTGATGTCGATTATGTCGCATATCACGAAGGCTCTCACGACGATGAGTATTCTCTTGATTTTCTTTTCTGGTCGAATTTGTTTAAAGCTATAAAGCCGAACACTAACGTTAAGTTTCTCGCAGCAGGTTCTAAGACTGATATTATTGAGATTGCGGATAATATAGATAAAAATCCAAAGAGCGTCTTATTTTTACTTGACAGAGACTACGACGACATCGTCGGTGTAATGAAATTCGATGAAAGCATCATCTACACGTATGGATACAGTTTTGAGAACGATATAGCTACAATTAAAAATTGCGCATATTTTATTTATCACGCATTTCCAGTTTCTGGAATTAAAGATCGTCTTCATGAAGAATTTAATACATACATAGATAATAATAAAAATTCTCTGCAGCTAATTGCAGTCGGAGATCAGAAATCAAAAATGAACGGCGTTGCCGGAATCGGTACAGCTAATTTCCAACGGCTTTACGTTGATTCTAGATTGGGAAGCACTCCAGACATTTCGCATAAAAACCTGGAAGCCGAGCTTCAAAAGATTTCAGATTTGCTGAAACAAGAATGTCAGTCGAGCGATGATTGGGGCAGACGCCTAAATGGACATTTTTTACTTGATGTATTCTATAGGATATTTACAAAATTCGCGAGAACTCTCGATACCAAATTTCGAATTGATAAGAAATATTTCTGCAGAGCGCTCATTTCTACTCATTTCCACGATTACCATCAAAAAGAAACGAATGAAATTCACTACTATAAAACTGTTTTGGGTAAAATCTAAGGGAGGATTTGTTCTGAATGAAGCGTCCGGATATTAAGGCGTCGCGATCCGTATAACTGGGAATGGTCACTGAATTTGCGCGGACCACCAAGACTGACTGCGAACGGTAACTTGCCGCCTCCCCCATTCCCCGCTACAACCACCGCATGATCAAGACCGCACTCATCGCCGCCAACTATTATGCGACGTCCCCATAGGGAGCGGCGCGTTTCGATCATGCCTTGAA
Organism: Ensifer sp. NPDC090286; assembly: GCF_044769565.1. Taxonomy (NCBI): domain Bacteria; kingdom Pseudomonadati; phylum Pseudomonadota; class Alphaproteobacteria; order Hyphomicrobiales; family Rhizobiaceae; genus Ensifer; species Ensifer sp. NPDC090286. Next base: position 929,872 of record NZ_JBIVYF010000001.1, read on the forward strand.
ACAAGCCGCCGTCAGGCGGCTTTGTCATTTTCAGCGCTCCCTGGCGGCATCAGCCATGGAGCACCCGATGACACCTTCCGATAATCCAGCCGATGCCTTCCAGCCGCGTTCGACCGTCGCCCGGACGCTGGTCGCGCGCGGCTATGTCAACCAGGTGACCGACCTTGCGGGCGTCGATCGCGCCTTTGCGGCCGGCGTCGTGCCGGTTTATGCCGGTTTCGATGCGACGGCAGACAGTCTGCATGTCGGCCATCTCATGCCGATCATGGCGCTCAGGCGGCTGCAGCAGGTGGGCCACAAGCCGATCGTGCTGATCGGCGGCGGCACCACCCGCATCGGCGATCCCAGTTTTCGCCCGGCGGCGTGGCCGATGCTGTCGGAAGAGGAAATCGCGGCCAATGTCGCCGGCATAAGGAAGGTGTTCGAGCGGCTGCTGACTTTTGGCGACGGGCCGACCGATGCTGTTTTGGTCAACAATGCCGACTGGCTGGACAGGATGGCCTGGGTCGACATGCTGCGCGATGTCGGCAAGCATTTTTCCGTCAACCGCATGCTTTCCTTCGACAGCGTGAAGTCGCGGCTGGAGCAGCAGGAGAACCTGAGCTTCCTCGAATTCAACTACATGATCCTGCAGGCGGTCGACCTCCTCGAACTGTTTCGCCGCACCGGCTGCCGGGTGCAGCTCGGCGGCGGCGACCAGTGGGGCAACATCGTCGCCAGACGAACGAACTCGCGACGCTCTTCCATTGCCGACACCTCTCGCCAGGGTTGGCATGTACCTTCACCTCCAGCCCCGCCTCTGAAAGGGAAATGCTCGCGGGTCGATCGACGGCGGGGCCGTCGCCGCTTGCCCCCGGGTTAGCGCGCCCCGATCACGATCGGGACGCGCTATTGAAGCCGCTAATTCCCGCCGCTCGAGTTCTGCAGGTTATCCATCACCTGGTCGATCGAGAAGCTGCCGGGCTTCTGCCTGGGCGGATATTCCTTGAAGGTTTCGAGGAACTTGGCGACATAGGCCTGGGCCGGGACCATGACGAACAGGTGCTCGACGCGCCAGCGCTCGTAGTCCATGCCTTCATGGTCGGCCGTCTCGAACGGATCGGAGCGCAGGTTGAAGAGTTTCGGCAGGCGCAGCGGCACGAAGGGTTCCTGCCAGACATCGAGCCCTTCGGCCCGCTGTTCGGCAAAAACGATCTTCCACTGCTCGTAGCGCAGGCCGACCAGCGTTCCGTCATCGACGAAGTAGATGAACTCCTTGCGCGGGTCTGGCCCATTGCCGCTGAGGTAGTCGGTGATGTCGTAGCCGTCCAAGTGGACCTTGAAGGTCTTGGACGCGGCCTCGTAGCCGGAGAGCAGCTTGTCCTTGACCTTTGGCTCGCCGGCGGCAGCGACCAGTGTCGGGATCCAGTCCTCATGCGCGACGATATCGTTGTAGACCGTTCCCGGCTTGATGGTGCCCGGCCAGCGCACGGCGCAGGGAACGCGGAAGCCCCCCTCCCAGTTGGTATTCTTCTCACCGCGGAACGGAGACTGGCCGCCATCCGGCCAGGTGAACTTTTCGGCGCCGTTGTCGGTCGAGTACATGACGATGGTGTTGTCGGCGAGGCCGAGATCATCCAGCGCCTTCAGCATCTGGCCGACCATCTCGTCATGCTCGACCATGCCGTCCGGATAGATGCCGAGCCCGGTTTTGCCCTGACTTTCGGCCTTGAGGCGCGTCCACACATGCATGCGTGTCGAATTCCACCACAGGAAGAACGGCTTGTTCTCCTCCTTGGCGCGTTTCAGGAAGCCGATGGCAGCGTCGGTGACCTCCTGGTCGATCGTCTCCATGCGTTTCCTGGTCAGCGGCCCGGTGTTCTCGATGCGGCCGTCCGCATAGGAATGCAGCACGCCGCGCGGTCCGAATTTCTGCCGGAACTCCGGGTTCTTGGGATAGTCGGGGTGTTCCGGCTCGTCCTCGGCATTGAGGTGATAGAGCGAACCGAAGAACTCGTCGAAGCCGTGGGCGGTCGGCAGGTGCTCGTCGCGATCGCCGAGATGGTTCTTGCCGAATTGCCCCGTCACATAGCCGTGTGGCTTCAAAAGCTCGGCAAGCGTCGGATCCTCCGCCTGCATGCCTTCCTTGGCGCCCGGCAGGCCGACCTTCAGCAGACCGGTGCGATAGGGTGACTGCCCGGTGATGAAGGCGGCACGGCCGGCCGTGCAGCTCTGCTGGCCGTAATAGTCGGTGAACAGTCCGCCTTCCCGGGCAATCCTGTCGATGTTGGGCGTTTTGTAGCCCATCATGCCCTGGTTGTAGGCGCTGACGTTCCAGTAGCCGACGTCGTCGCCCCACAGGATCAGGATGTTCGGTGGCTTCGTGCCGGTTTGCGCCCGCGCCGACCGGATCACCACCGGCGGCGCAAAGGCTGCGGCGGCAAGTGCAGTGCCCCCGAGCAGCAGAAGGCTCCGGCGGCTGAGACTGCTGCGTTCCGGTCTGCCGTTGACCGATCGAGCCTCGGTGACGTCCCTGTTGATGTCCTTGCGCATGTCCTTCCTCCTCTGCAGGCATCCATGGGGCCACGGGCCTTGATGACGGGCGCGCTGGCCGCAGGACATCCGAGAGTTTCATTTGTGCCGATACTGATGGGCTACTTGATTCCCGCAAAAATCAGCCGCAGACTGCCGCCCAACAGCAGGATCAGGGGCGAGGAGCGCAGAAATCAGCCCATGGACGCCGTCAGCACCCATCCGCTCGCTCGCTTCCCGCATCTGACGACTACCGATCCGGAGGAACTTCTGGCCCGGATCTCGGGCCTGTTTTCAGTTCGCTCGATAGATTTTCCCGGGCGCGAGCGCGATTTCGATGCCCAGCTCAACCATTGCCAGATCAACGATGTGGGGCTGACCTACGCGCACTATGGCGCTGCAATGCATGCTGTAGTCGAGCAGTCGGATCATTTCCTGCAGGGCTTTCCCCTGCGGGGCAATGGCGACGCCAGCATCGATCGGGCGTCGGGCACACTGGCCCGCAACCGCGGTGTCGTCGGCGGGCCGGGAGCGCGCTTGAATCTGCGCTACTCGGGGGATTTCGAGCATCTGATCCTCAGGATCAGTCCGGATGGCCTGGTGCGGAAACTTGCGAGCCTGATCGGCGGCCCGGTCGACCCGCCGATGCGGCTGATCGCCGATATCGCACCGAACGACGCGCTGTTCCGGCTGGTCGAGTTCATTGCCGGCGAACTGGGGCGTCCAGATGCTCCGATGCCGCCGCTGCTCGTCGTCGAAATGGAGCAGGCGATCATGGTCGCTTACCTCTGCCATTCACGGCACAACTATTCCCAGGTGCTGGAGGGCCATGCGCCGGCCACCGCCCCCTGGCAGGTGCGGCGCGCCGAGGAATACATCCGCAACAACTGGGACAAACCGTTGACGATCGAGGCCCTGGCATCGGTCGCCAATACCAGCGCACGGAGTCTCTTCCATTCCTTCAGGCGGGCGCGCGGGATCTCGCCCATGGCCTTTGCACGAAGAGTGCGGCTTGCCCAGGCGCGCGCCATGCTGGCCGCGCCTGCGCCCGGAACAACCGTCACATCGGTGGCGTTCGAGTGCGGCTTCGGCAATCTCGGCGCCTTCGCGCGCTACTATCAGCTCAGCTACGGCGAGTTGCCCTCCGAAACCCTGCGGGCGGCGCAACTGGGCCACTAGCCCATCGCGCAGCCCCGCTGGCGTGATGCGGCTCGGCGATCGTCGCAGCAACCCGCTCCGAACGCGCGGCAGCCGACGCGACCTCAGGGGATGAAGCCCCGCGTCGCAGGTCGCCGGAGCCTCCCTCGCCCGCTGCTGCGTTCCGCCCGAACATCTCGCCCCACTTGCAGAGTCCTTCCGCGGCTATGTTCAGCGCGGCGCCGCGTTTGGTCAGCGAATAGACCACCTTTGGCGGCGTTTCGGCATAGATGGTGCGGCTGACGAGGCCATCGGCCTCCAGTTCGCGCAGCTGCTGCGCCAGCATCTTCTCGCTGATGGCGGGCATCGCCTGGCGCAGGCGCCCGAAGCGGCGCGCCGCCTTGCCGAGTTCGCAGAGGATATCGACCTTCCACTTGCCCTCGATCGCCCGCAGCGCGGTCATGAAACCGCAGTTCTCCATCGCATCCGTCACGTCTTCCTCCCTTACGCCGGGGTAACCACTTACCCCCGGGTGCGTATTGCGACCCGGTTACCCCACCTTACGTCTCAGCCGCGACGACAATCCCGTCGCGTCGAACAATCGAAGCGGGATGCGCACCAGCGCCGACCCGCGCCATGGATATGGAGACTGGACATGCAACCTGCAATCAGCGTTTTGGGAATGGGGCGAATGGGATCGGCACTGGCGCATGCGCTGCTGAAGGCCGGACACCCGACGACGGTATGGAACCGCACGCCGGCAAAGGCGGCGCCGCTCGCCGCTGCCGGAGCCGAGGTGGCGGCCAGTGTCCGCAACGCCGTCGCCGCGTCCGACATCGTCATCGTCAATGTCAGCGACTACGCGGCGACGCAAAGCATGCTGCGCGCCCCCGACGTCACTGTCGCCCTCAAGGGCAAGCTGATCGTCGAGCTGACCTCCGGCACGCCCGATGGCGCCCGCGAGGTGCAGGATTGGGCCGGGCGACATGGCATCCGCTACCTCGACGGCGCAATCCTGGCGACGCCCGATTTCATCGGCACCGAAGTGGGCACGCTGCTCGTCTCCGGGCCGGCCGCAGCGTTTGAGGAAAGCCGCGCGGTGCTCGGCGCGCTCGGCGGCAATGTCCAGCATATCGGGGCCGACCCGGGCCTTGCCAACGCGCTCGACAGCGCCGTGCTCGCGCTGATGTGGGGCGCGCTGTTCGGCGGACTGCAGGCGATTGCGGTTTCGCGCGCCGAGGCGATCGATCTCGAAACGCTCGGCAAGCAATGGTCGGCGACCGCGCCCGTCATCGATGGCCTCGTCGGCGACCTGATCAAGCGCAGTGCCGCCGGGCGCTATGCGGCCGACGGCGAGACGCTTTCCTCGGTCTCGCCGCACTATGGCGCCTTCCACCATCTGGTCGAGCTGATGTCCGCCCGCGGCATCGACCGGACGATCACCGACGGCTACGAGGCGATCTTCCGCCGCGCCATCGACGCCGGCCACCTGCACGACGATTTTGCGTCGCTGTCGCTGTTCATGGGGCGTCGATAGCGCGTAAGGCGAAGGGGCGCGCGCTGTCACCTGCGCCGCCCCGCACCACAACTTTTGGAACCAATGCCTCGCGCTTCAAGCCCTTGATCCAAGGCCGCGTTCCGCTTGCGCCGGCGGGCACTCGCCTCGATCCGGCACGCCGCTCTTGAGTCCGCCAATAACGTCGGCCGTGCGCCAGCTGTGCGGAGCATGGCTGTTGCCACCACCCCGACGCGCTTGGCAATGGGAAGACGTCGAGACGGCGCCGCCTATTCCGCCGCGTGGGCGTTCACCGCCAGCGCCTCCAGCTCGTAGGAATAGCCTTCCAACATTTCATAGGCCTGCTCGATCGTCTTGATCTGCTCGTCGGTGTTCTTGATCGCCTCGGCGATCGAGCGCGAACGCGCGCGTAGCATCGAGCCGAGCACGTCGGTCTCCGGCCGGCGGCCGAGGCGATCGAGGTGCTTGCGCACGCGGGCGCGGTGACGCTCCAGCTCGAGGATATGGAAGCGGCTCTTGACGATATCGTCGGAAAGCTTGCGCCGCATGGCGGCGACGGGATCGAAGCTGCCGGGCTCGCGCTCGTCGAGGATGAACTCGTTGACCAGCGTCTCCAGCATCATCAGGCCCTTGAGATCGCGCGCGTCGGCCAGCTGCGGATCGTAGCCGGTGTCGTCATAGACCTTGCGACGGACCGGATCCTTGAGCAGCTCATAGGCCACCTGTAGCCGGGCAAACTGTTCGGGATCGCCGCCGGAATCCGGATGCGCGGATTTCGCCGCCTTGCGATAGGCGTTGCGGATTGCCTGATTGTCGGCGTCGCGTTCCAGTCCAAGCAGTTCGTAAGGGTCGATCACGCTGTCCCTCTCCGTATGTCACTCCCACCGCAGGCCAAGGCCGTCGGCGCATTCTTCAGGCACGTCACGCCGTCCCGCTTCGCGCGGCCGGCAGGGCATCGCTAAGCCATTGCCGGCCAAGACGGAACCAACCTTCGGTAAAACCTGCGCGTTATCCTGGGGATGCGCAAGTCTTATAGCGAGGCGCAAGCCCACCAACAGCAGTCCGCCCCAAGACGCGAACGCCCGTTGGCGGCGCGCACGTTCGGTCGAGGTCGGGACGAAATTGTGTCCGCAAACCGGCCGTCCCCGATTTTTCTCCCGGCCCGGAAACCGACGATCGAGAACCGGCCAAAGCCCTGCAAAGACAGAGGCCGGACGGCTTCCCGCGGCGCACAAGGCGCTTGCCTTTTTCTGCAAATCCTGTCACTTCTTCCGCCGTTCGGGCGATTTCTATCCCGGAGACTGGACTTTCAACTGCGCCCGGCCTTGTGTCGGGACCGCCGGCAGCGGCACCGTAGACGTCTTTTCCCCGATATCGTGACCACTCGACGCCTTTCCGCTTGCAAGCGGAAGACGAGATGCCCACATCCCCCAGGGGGCGCGGGCAACGCAAATTGACTGAAGGAAAAGGACTTCTTCCATGGCCACCAAGGGCATCGTAAAATTCTTCAACCAGGACAAGGGCTTCGGCTTCATCACGCCGGATGGCGGCGCGAAGGACGTGTTCGTACACATCTCCGCCGTTCAGGCCGCTGGCCTCGCTACCCTCAAGGATGGCCAGCAGGTCACCTTCGACACCGAGCCGGATCGCATGGGCAAGGGCCCGAAGGCCGTCAACATCCAGGCTGCCTAAGCCGGATCGTCCAGTCGGACATTCATTTTGAGAACGGCGCTCCGCAAGGGGCGCCGTTTTCGTTTGGGGGATCGGTTGAGCGCAGCGCGCCACGCCTCCACGCCCAGCTTCATGCTCGGGCTTGACCCGAGCATCCAGAACCGGGCACGCCCCGCTTATTCGGAGGTGTTGAAGATCTACTACCCTAGGGTCGCCGCGCATCGCGCCAGCCACGATCCGCCCGTGCTCGTCGCCTACTCCGCCGCCTGCTTTGCCGCCGTCGCCTCGAACACCGCCTCGAAGGCCGCGTGGATCACGTCCGGACCCGCGCCCGGGTGGGTCGCATCGGAAGACAGGATCTGGCGATAGCGTCTGGCGCCCGCCCAGCCCTGGAACAGGCCAACCATATGACGGGTCACGTGGATCAGCCGTCCGCCATTGGCGATATGCACGGCGGCGTGGTCGGCCATGGCGTCGCGGACGCCGGCCCAGAAATCAAGATCGAGACGATGGCCACGTTCGGAGAAGGCGGCGCCGTCTTCGACGATAGGCTCGACCCCCGTCAGCGGATGCGGGAAATGGCGGTCGGCCGCCGTCAGCATGGCGCTGTCGTGATAGGCGGCGCGGCCAAGCATGACGCCGTCCAGATGCTGAAGCTGTTCAAGCGCCTGGTCGAGGGTCTGAAGACCACCGTTGATGCCGATGAAAATGTTGGGGTTTTCCTGCTTCAACCGATGCACGAGACCATAATCGAGTGGCGGGATCTCGCGGTTCTCCTTGGGGCTCAGGCCCTGCAACCAGGCCTTGCGGGCATGCACCCAGACGGCATCCGTGCCGGCATCGACCACCTGCGCGACGAGCGTGCGCAGCGCCACTTCCGGATCCTGATCGTCGACGCCGATCCGGCACTTGACCGTGACCGGGATTTTTACCGCCGCCTTCATCGCCGCAACGCAGGCAGCCACCGTCGCCGGCTCCTGCATCAGGCAGGCGCCAAACGTGCCGGATTGCACCCGGTTCGACGGGCAGCCGACATTCATGTTGATCTCGTCGTAGCCGAAGGCTTCGGCGATCCGTGCCGCCTCCGCCATCTTCGCCGGATCATTGCCGCCGAGCTGCAGCGCGACGGGATGCTCCGATGCATCAAAGCCGAGCAGCCTCTGCCGGTCCCCCCGCAGGATCGCCTCAGCGACGATCATCTCCGTATAGAGCAGCGCATGCAGCGACAGCTGCCGCGCGAAAAAGCGATAATGCCTGTCCGTCCAGTCAATCATCGGCGCAACGGCGAAAACAGGTGCGTTGAAGTACCTGCACTCACCCACGCTCTCAACCGTTTGCGCTGTCTTCATCATCTCTTGTCAGCTCTTGCTTGAGCCCTGCTCTGACCGCCGTCGCTGGGCGATTGCTACATTGTAGCAAGTGGTCCGGGGCTTGTCGTAAATCCATAGGCAGCATCGTCAGGCCAATGCACCCCAATGGGCCGGCGTCATATACCGCGTGGAACCGCAGAATGCGAGAGGGCAAACAGTCCAAGGTTAGAAGACGTGGCAGACCGGACAGAGTTGAAGGCCCCGACCGCTCTCACCAGCGTGCTCGACCGACATCTGAGGCAGAGCAGTCTTGCCGGGCGCACGAAGGCGCAGACGCGAGAACGACGGCACGCTCGAACGTCTCTAACTCGTTTACAAACCACAATTTTTGTTTAGTTAGAGCTGACCGTCGCAATGAGGGATTGATGTCGAATATTGTCAACACAGTTTGGATCGGCAAGCAGCTCGGACCTGTCCATGCCGCTTGTTTGCGGTCCTTTCTCCGCAACGGCTATGATGTCGTTCTGCACGCCTTTGGAACGCCCGAAGATGCGCCTGAGGGCGTCAGATTATTCGATGCAAGCAAACTGATGTCCGTGCAGGAAGTTGAGATTTTTCGAGAAACAAACAGGTTGGCTTTTGCCTCAGACATCTATCGTTACCGTATCCAGCGGGAGAGCCTGGGCCTCTACGTCGACTGCGATGTGTATTGCCTGAAGCCTTTTTTCGAAGACGAATATGTATTTGGCTGGGAAAGTTCCAAGCTGATCTGCAATGCGGTTCTCAAGATGCCGTCTGGGAGCCATTTGCTGAAGAATATTTTGAAAGCTTCAGAGGATATCTACTTCATTCCTCCTTGGATCCCCTCCCGCAAGAGAAACAAGATGACACTGCGGAAAAAGCTCGGTTTTCCGGTGCATGTCGCAGATCAGGCTTGGGGCGTCATTGGTCCGCAACTTTTGACGCATCACGTGCGTGAGATGAACCTGACGAACCACGCGTCCAGTATCGATGCCTTCTACAATCTGCATTTCGAATGCACGGGCCTGCTGTACGAACCTGGGCTTTCCGTTCGCGACCTGGCGACCAGCCGGTCGTCCTTTCTTCATCTCTGCAACTCCCGCCTGAAGCCAAGTGGCGTCCCGGCCGGCAGTCCGATGCATGAAATTCTGAATGCGTGACGTTGGATGACGTCAGAAAGAGCGGGCCCGGATGAAGATCGCCCTGCCCGCCTTTCGGCCGCAGAAACAGCAGCGCAGATGAGTGATGAAGCCGCCAACGTGGCCAGCGCCAGGCTTAGCCGAACGGCACGGCCGTCCAGCGGTAGCGAATGCTGCGGAAAAGGAACGGCGGCAGGGCCGCTAGCTGCAAGGACAGGCGCTTGCACTCGCGCCAGAGCTTCTGGTGTATCCCGAGCTTTGGCTTCACGCGGATCGTTGCGCCGGCCGGCTTGCGGATCGTGCTTCCATGCGCGGGGTCGGCGCTGTCGAGCAGCATGCCCTGGATGCAGACAGCCGGATAGAGCTGATGGATGCGGCAGTCCTCCGGCCGCGGCACCTCGTCGTCGAACATGAAATGATCGACGGGGCATGGAAACGCCGCTTCCGAGAGCTCGAGCAGCCTTTTTGCATAGTCCCGAGAGATGACATAGCCGCCCGTGCCGACATGGCAACCCCGCAACGCGTGGATCGAGCGGCCGGCATCGGCGAGCACACGAGCGCGGCTGAGAAACACCTTTTGCCGGAAGGTTTCGATCTTCAGCAGCCCCACTTCGGCTGGGATCCAATCCGATGACGACAGCGCATGGGTGGCGCTCGGCGAAAAGAAGACATCGTCCTCGATCACCGCGCCATAGGCATCGTTCCCTTCCGCAATGATGGCCCAGCACGTCCGATGGCTCATGAAGCAGGCGATCTCGGCCTTGTTCATCCTCTTCCACTGCTTCGACGCCGGCTGCATCGCCAGAACGGCGTCATCGAGCTGACGCCCGTCAACGGCAGCGACGCGCTCGAAATTCAGGCCGAGGGTGGAAAACTGGCAACCGATATGGATCAGGCGCTCAGGGGAACGGTCGAGATTGATCACCAGGCAGCGCATGGACACCCCTGCTTCCTTCCATCTTGGCGTGTGTGGGTCGAAGGCGCACGCCGCATGGCGTGCGGCACGCGCCCGAACACCGGAACTACGAAAAAACGCTCCGAAATCAACGGCAGTGTGACCGAACGCATCATCGGGATTCGTACAACTGCGCGACGAGCTATCACGGATCGCCCAGCGTCACAACGATCAGCCCTGCGGCGACAAGCTGCTGCGCGACAACGACGTCTGCGAGCTCCTCGCGATACGGGCTGACGGGACTACCGGCTGGGTTCCGTCAAACTGCCCCCAATGCGAGCGTCGCGCCGGCGCGCGCCCATTCGGGCATGGTTTCCATTTTGTTAAGCAAAATCACCGATTGTGCCGCATCGACTGGATCGTCATCGGAGCGAAACATGAGCTACGATTGGAGCGGCGCACGGCGCCGGCGGACAATAGCGACCGTCATCGGCGCCGCATTTCTGCTGCTGGCACTGGCGGCCACGGTGGCAGCATCGGTTGGCACGAACCTTTTCTGAGCGACAGGCACTTTTTTACGGCTTTGAACGACAGAGGACGAGCGTGTGATTGCCAACGGGAAGAAGGCATATGATCGGCCCGCCTCGCCCTCTCTGTTCCCCCTCACGGGCTTGACGACGCCCGCGGACAGGACTAGGGCAGCGTTCCTGTATCGTTACCGGTCACAGGAATAAGGACGGACGGCATGAAACGCGCGATCGCGGCACTTCTCACACTTCTCTTGGCCGGATGCCAATCGATGGAGTTGGAGGCGCCCGAAATCGCAAAGCCCCGACCGACTGCCCCGTCCGTTCCGACGCTGTCGGGCGATGCGCTCCAGGCCTTTCTCGTCGGCAAGACGCTCCGCTACAATCTCAACGGCGTCAATTCCACCTTCTTCCCCGACGGCCGCTACGGCTATCGCGACTACGAGGTGCGCGACGGCGGCAGCTACACGATCACTGGCGACGAGGTGTGCATCACTTTCGAGGACGGCGGGCGTCGCTGCGACCAGTATGCGCAGATCGGTTCCGACTATTACCGGATCGAGGAGGGCGGCCGCCGCACCAAGGTGGACCGCGTCGTCCCGGCGGCCTGACTCGAGCACAACGGGCGCCTGTGTAACCCCTCATTCCCGAGGGGTTCAATTCGCCGGCCTTCTGCCATAGTGCGCGCGGGAATGCGACCTTGTGGGAGGGACGGGTGGCCCCATTGCGAGCGACACAATGCCTGGCGCTGTCGAAGGTCGACATGGCGAGGCTGCAACGCGTCTTCGACGCGCTTTGCATCGAGCAGGGCTGGGCACGCGACGGGGAGCCGGCGCGGCGCCATGCCAGGATGCTGATCGACGACTATCTCGCGGGCAATACGAGCGAGGGGCGACTGCTCATTGCCGGTCGCGCATTTGCCGAAAGATTGCAGCGCGATATGCCCCGATAACGACACCAGCGACATTCGCACGACATGGCTTCGCCACCGCCGCTGGCAGCCGGCCCTGCCATAGCCGAAAAGCTGCTTACAAAAGCAAACTCCTGCGCTACATTAGCAAGATCGACTGTCGGCGCTCTCGAGAGGAGCCAGACGCCGGCGGTCGCAAATGCCGATGTTCATTGAGATGATCTCGAGGAGGAGACGCATGCAATTAGTCTGGAAACAGCCGATCGAACTCGACTTCGTTAGCGGCGATTGCCGCACCGTCAAAGGCCCCTCAGACGCCCTCGCCTGCCTTGCAGACCACTGGCCTCGCCGCGGACCATTCTATGTCGCCGCCCGCAGTGCCTGCCGTGCCGCCATCGACGGCCGTCGCACCGCCGAGGAAGCCCGATCGCTGTTCATCTCGGCCGCCGAAGAAGCCGAGCTGCATACGCACTGACGCGCCAGCCGGCGCAGAATGGAAGATGCCGCCGTCAAGGTGGCGAGCGCTTGCCATCGGGCAAGCGGCACAATGATTTTTTGATTGAAAAGCACGGCCTCTGATGGCCGTTTACGATTGTTCAAGCTCCCGGCATTCGCCCGACAAACGCATCATTTCAGCACATTACTGCCCAATCTCGGGTGATTTTTCCAGAAATGGCCCGATTTCTGTCGTGAAGCATTCATTTCTTTCTACTATATTCTGAGGTGCCTCACAAAAACCCATTTCGGAGCGCCTTAGTCCCCGCAAGGGAATTCAAAAAAACGATATACGGGAGAGAACATATGAGCGAGAGCAATCTCTATCGCATCGTTGAAGTCACCGTGAAGCGTGAAGGTGGCCGTCGTGATCTCGGCATCATGACCGTGCGCCAGGCCCTTGAGCTTCCCCAGGTCCCCAGCCTCGAATACAGCCATCCCGAGCTCAATTCGCGTTCGGACGGTCGGTTCCTGACCCGCGACCAGCTTCAGGCCTACGCGCAGTGCGCCTGACTTTGCCGATGATGGCATCCTTGCGGATGCCGTGATCGCGCGCGCCCGGCCGGGCGCGCCTCAACCAAAATCTTCTTCCTCAACCCTTGTTCCTAATTTTTCTGCAGATCGATTCCGATTCGCGGATTTATGCAGTAACGTCCGGATTCTCTCCCGCCTCGCTGGAACCGAAATCGGCCAACAGCGAGCGCACAACACACGCGCGGCGCTCTTCCTGTCGGTTGCGATTAGGCGGACGCCCAAGACCGGACGATCATGGAAACAATCATCCCCCCACCGCTTCCCGTGCTGCTGCCGATTTCCGGCAGCCTCGTCGGCTTTCCGGTCCGCCGGGTCTATTGCGTCGGCCGCAACTATGCCGCCCATGCCATCGAGATGGGCCACGACCCGGACCGCGAGCCGCCATTCTTCTTCCAGAAGAACCCGGACAACCTGCTTGCCGCCGGTAGCGCCTTCCCCTACCCGCCCTTGACCACCGACGTTCATCACGAGGTCGAACTGGTCGTGGTGCTGAAGCGTGGCGGCAGCAACATCACCGTCGAAGACGCGCTCGATTGCGTCTACGGCTATGCCGTCGGCATCGATTTCACCCGCCGCGACCTGCAGGCGGAAGCGAAGAAGGCTGGCAAGCCCTGGGCCGCCGCCAAGGCGTTCGAGCATTCCGCCCCGCTCTCGGCGATCGCATCGGCTGAAACGATCGGCCATCCGGTCAACGGCAATATCTGGCTGAAGGTCAACGGCGAACTGCGCCAGCAGGGCGATCTCGACCAGATGATCTGGAAAGTGCCGGAGATCATCGCCGAACTCTCCAAGCTCTTCACACTGGCCCCCGGCGACGTCATCATGACCGGCACGCCCTCTGGCGTCGGACCGGTCGCGCGCGGCGACGAGGTCACCTGCGGCGTCGATGGCGTTGCAGCACTCTCCGTCAGCGTCGTCTGACCGGATCACTTCCGGCAGGTGGTCCGCCGCCTGCCGCCCGGCCGCAATCGGCCATGTTGCGAAAGGACAGAATGGATGCCGCTTTACGCCCTCGGATCACTTCGCCCACAGACGCCGCCGAAGGGTAGCTATTGGGTGGCCCCGGACGCCAATGTCGTCGGCCAGGTCGAGATCGGCGACGAGGTCGGCATCTGGTTCGGCGTAACTCTGCGCGGCGACAACGAACCCATCCGGCTCGGCGCCCGCACCAACATCCAGGAAAACGTCGTTATCCATGTCGACCCCGGTTTCCCGGTGACGATCGGCGAAGGCTGCACCATCGGGCACGGCGCCATCATCCATGGCTGCACCATCGGCGAGAATTCGTTGATCGGCATGGGCGCAACCGTGCTCAACGGCGCCAAGATCGGCCGCAACTGCCTGGTCGGCGCCAATGCGCTGGTCACCGAAGGCAAGGAATTCCCGGATAATTCGCTGATCGTCGGCGCGCCGGCCAAGGCGATCCGCACGCTGGACGAGGCGGCGGTGGAAGGCTTGAAGCGCTCGGCGGCGCATTACGTCAAGAACTGGCGGCGCTACGCCGCCGATCTCACGCGGCTGGATTGATCGTAGGGCAGTCCAGGGAGCGCTTTCCGGCCGCCCTGAAGCAACCGCCCTTACGCGCAGCTCTGGCAGTGGCCGCGAATCTCGATCGTCGTCTTTTCGGTCTTGAAGTTCTGCGCCCGCGTCAGCGTCGAAAGCCGCTGCTCGATTGCCTCGTCATGAAATTCGGTCACCTGGCCACAGCCTTCGCAGATGGTAAAGGCGGTGACGCCATGGTCGTGTTCGTGATCGTGCGGGCAGGTGCAGGCAACGAAGGCATTGATGCTCTCCAGCCGATGCACGAGACCGTATTCGAGCAGCTTGTCGAGCGCCCGATAGACCTGCAGCGGTGCGCGAAATCCATGATCGCGCAGCTTGTCGAGGATGGTGTAGGCGCTCATCGGCCCTTCGGAATGGCTGAGCGCATCCATCACCAGCGTCTGGTTCTTGGTCAGTTGCGGCGTAGCCATTAGTGGTGCCCTCCAGGCGTGGAATGATGCGCCGCCTCGATCGGGCGGCGGCCGATCGGTAGCAGACTCAGAACGAAAAGCCCAACCGCGGCAACGACGATAGACGGTCCCGACGGGGTATCCCAGTGCAGCGAGCCGAAAAGCCCGCCGGTGACGGCGAGCGCGCCGATGACCGAGGCAAGCACCGCCATGATTTCCGGCGAGGTCGAGAAGCGCCGTGCTGTTGCTGCCGGGATGATCAGCAGCGAGGTGATGAGCAGGATGCCGACGATCTTCATGGCGATCGCAATCACCAGCGCCATCAACAGCATGAAAAAGAGCCGCGTGCGCTCGGGTTTCAGCCCCTCGGCTTCCGCCAACTCCGGATTGACGGTCGAGGCCAGGAGCGGCCGCCAGAGATAGACGATCGCAAAGATCACCAGAATGCCGCCGCCCCAGATGATGTCGATGTCGGATTCGGAGACCGCGAGAATATCACCGAAGAGGAAGCCGACGAGATCGATGCGCACCCAGGTCATGAAGGCGACGATGACGAGGCCAAAGGACAGTGCCGAGTGTGAGAGGATGCCGAGCAGCGCATCGGTCGATAGCGCCCCGCGCCGCTGCAGGAAGAGAAGCAGCACCGAGACGACGGCCGCAACGATGAAGACGCTGAGCATCAGGTTGAGTTCGAGCAGTAGCGATAGCGCCACGCCCAGCAGCGCCGAATGGGCCATGGTGTCGCCGAAATAGGCCATGCGCCGCCAGATGACGAAGCAGCCGAGCGGCCCGGCCATGACGGCAATGCCGACGCCGGCGATCAGCGCGCGCACGAAGAAATCGTCAAGCATCGCGCTTCTCCTTCACGTCATAGCCATGCAGTCGTGAATGGTGGCCGCAGCCGCAATCCTCGCCGTGGTCGTGCACATTTTCCTCGTCGTCGTGGTGATGGCCGTCGCCAGGGTAGCAATGTTCGGTGATCGAACCGTCCGCATGCAGCACCCGGCCGTCGGGCAGATGGGTGTGGTCGTGGTGGTGGCTGTAGACCGCAAGCGTATTGGCGGCCCGCCTGCCGAAGAGTTTCTGGTATTCCGGGCTCTGGCTGACCGCCTGCGGCGTGCCGCGGCAGCAGACATGGCCGTTCAGACAAACGACCGTGTCGGTCTCGGCCATGACGATGTGCAGATCATGCGAGATCAGCAGAATGCCGCAGCCGGTACGGTTGCGGATCTGCTTGATCAGTTCGTAGAGCGCGATCTCACCGCTGAAATCGACCCCCTGCACCGGCTCGTCGAGCACCAGCAGATCGGGCTTGCGGGCAATGGCGCGGGCGAGCAGCGCACGCTGGAACTCGCCGCCGGAGAGATGCTGCACCTCGGCTTTCGCCAAATGCAGCACGCCGGTCGCCGACAGCGCCTCTTCGATCTCCCGCCCCTCCAAAGGACCGGTCAGCGTCATCAGCCGCTCGACCGTCAAGGGCAGCGTCCAGTCGATGCTAAGCTTCTGCGGCACGTAGCCGACCTTGAGGCCTGGCTTGCGCTCGACATAGCCCTCGTCCGGCTTGAGCACCCCGATCGCCGTCTTCGCCGTCGTCGATTTGCCCGAACCGTTCGGCCCGATCAGCGTGACGATCTCGCCGGGACTGATCGAGAATTCGACGCCACGCACCAGCCAGCGGCCGTTGCGGCGCACGCCGGCATTGCTGAGATTGACCAGCGGCAGCGTATCTGGGGAGCGGACATTCAACATGAAAAAATTCCGGTTTGCATGGTTGCCACTGGCTATCGCACACGTTATAGCATAACGCAATTGATGTAATAACATTACATGATGACTTCAAGGCCATCACCGGCCTGCTGAAGCGAGAGATTTGCATGCCCGACAGTACCTCTGGCCGATGCGGACAGGGGCGTCAATCAAGCCCGGAGAACCCGATGAAATCGACATCCGCCCTGCTCTTTGCCTCCACCATGCTTCTTGCGGCACCCGCCGCGGCCGACAGCCCCAATGTGGTGGTTTCGATCAAGCCGATCCACTCCCTTGTCGCCTCGATCATGCAGGGCGTCGGCGAGCCGTCGCTGATCGTCGAGGGCGCGGCCTCCCCGCATACCTACAACATGAAGCCCTCGAACGCCTCTGCCCTGCAGGCGGCGAAGGTGGTCTTCTGGGTCGGCCCCGGTCTCGAGGCTTTCCTCGACAAGCCGCTCGACGCATTAACAAGCGGCGCAAAGGTGGTGGAACTCAGCGAAGCACCCGGTATCGAGAAACTGAAGTTCCGCGAAGGCGGTGCGTTCGAGGCGCATGACCATGGCGACGAAGGCCATGGTGAGGAAGGCCACAAGCATGCCGAGGGCGAAGCCGGGCATGACCACGATCACGGTCACGGCGACACCGACCTGCACATGTGGCTCGATCCCATGAATGCGAAGGCGATGGCGGCCGCGATCGAAAAGACGCTCACCGAGGCCGATCCCGACAATGCCGGCGCCTACAAGGCCAATCTGGACGCGCTGAACAAGCGCCTGGACGCACTCGACGCCAAGCTCACGGAGACGGTGGCGCCGATCAAGGACAAGCCCTTCGTCGTTTTCCACGACGCCTACCAGTATTTCGAGCACCGCTACAAGGTTCGCGTCGCCGGCTCGATCACCGTCAGCCCCGAGGTGCTGCCAGGTGCGGAGCGGGTGTCCCAGATCCACGCCAAGATCAAGGAACTGGGCGCGACCTGCGTCTTTGCCGAGCCGCAGTTCGAGCCGAAGCTGATCAATGTGGTGATCGAGGGCACGCCGGCGAAATCCGGAACGCTGGACCCGGAAGCCGGTACGCTGGAGGCCGGCCCGGATCTCTATTTCCAGATGATGGAAGGGATCGGCACCTCGCTGAAGACCTGCCTCACCTCGGCAAGCTGACCCGTCCTCCCAAGACGGTATCGGTGGGCGTCCGCGTGGCTCGATTATGGGGGCGCCCACCCTCTCCTTGCCTTCGGGCTTGATCCGTCATCCGCGGGCTCGACCCGAAGATGACGAGCCTGGTGGCCGACCGGGAATACAGAAACGTCAAGCGAAGACCTGCCTAGGCAACACCCGAGGCATGCCGCGGCTTGAAGCCAGTTTCACAGTCGGATCTGGCGAGCGATATCGCTCGCCTTTTTTACCGATAGCAATTGTAACGATATAACATACAGGAACCAATCGATGGAAAAGCTCCCCGTCACCGTTCTCTCCGGCTTCCTTGGCGCCGGCAAGACGACGCTGCTCAACCACGTGCTTTCCAACCGCGACGGCTTGCGCGTCGCCGTCATCGTCAACGACATGAGCGAGGTCAATATCGACGCAGCTCTGGTGCGTGACGGCGGCGCTGGTCTATCGCGCACGGAGGAGCAATTGGTGGAAATGACCAATGGCTGCATCTGTTGCACGCTGCGCGACGATCTCCTGAAGGAGGTGCGCAACCTCGCCGAACAGAACCGCTTCGACTATCTGCTGATCGAATCGAGCGGCATTTCCGAGCCCCTGCCCGTCGCCACCACCTTCGATTTTCGCGACGAGGACGGCGAAAGCCTGGCCGACGTCGCCCGCCTCGACACGATGGTGACCGTCGTCGACGCGGCAAATCTTCTCGCCGACTATTCCTCGCTCGATTTCCTCGCCGATCGCGGCGAAACGGCGGGCGAAGGCGATACACGCACCCTCGTCGATCTCCTGGTCGAGCAGATCGAGTTCGCCGATGTGGTCGTCTTGAACAAGGTCGGCACTGCCACACCCGAGCAGGTGGATGCCGCCCGCAAGATCATCGTCGGGCTCAACCCCGATGCGCGGCTGATTGAAACCGATTTCGGCAAGGTAAACCTGCGCGAGGTCCTTGGAACCGGTCGTTTCGACCTCGCCAAGGCCGAAGAACATCCGCTCTGGTATAAGGAACTGCACGGTTTCAAGGATCATATCCCGGAGACCGAGGAATACGGCATCCGCTCCTTCGTCTATCGCGCCCGCCGTCCGCTCGATCCCATGCGCTTCCAGGCCTTTCTCAACCGCTCCTGGCCGGGCGTGCTTCGCGCCAAGGGCTTCTTCTGGCTGGCGACCCGACCACATTATGTCGGCGAGATCAGCCAAGCCGGCCCGCTCGTTCGCACCGGCAAGATGGGGCTCTGGTGGTCGGCCGTGCCGCAGGAGCAATGGCCGCGCGAACCCGGCTTCCTGAAGGCGGTCGGCCGCTACCTGGACCCGGTCTGGGGTGATCGTCGCCAGGAGATCGTCTTCATTGGCGCCGACCCGATGGACGAGGCGGCGCTTCGCGCCGAACTCGATGCCTGCCTGATCGCCGACGAGCGCTTTCGTCCGGAGCGCTGGCGCGATCTTGCCGACCCCTTCGCCAGTTGGTCGCCACGGGCCGCCTGATGGCCGACGCCGCACGCGCACCGCGCCGACCGCGCTTCATCTGCATGGCGCTCAACGCCGCGGGGCGGCCGGTGCCGATGTTCGATCCGTTTCTGGGCGATGAGCCGGCGGACGAGGACGCGCCGGATGCGGCAGGCGCCATCGAACTGCTGCTGTTTGGCGACCGGCAAAACCCACGCGCCGGTCACCGAAAAGGCGAAGGGGCGGCGTGAAACGCCGCCCCTTCGCTGAACCCAGTGGGTGTTATCAGCGTGCTGCCGCCAGGCCGACAATGACGCCGGTCGCAAGGCTGATCAACAGGAAGTCGTTGCCGGAGCGTACCCACTGCTGGCCACGCGGCGGCTGGCGAAGCTTGTAGTAACGGTAGTCGCGCACCTGCGCCATGTGGCGACGCTCGGCCGGCGACAGGCGATGGCCGCGCGCCCAGCGCTCCTTCTTCTTGACGATGACCCGCTTTTCGATCGTGACGTGCTTGTCGACGTGACGATCCACGCGGCGGTCCATGTGACGATCGTAGTCGCGATCGACGGGTCGACGCGAACGATCATAGTTCTGCGCCACCTCGAAGGATCCTGCCGGCTGGGCAAGGGCTGCGACCGGCGTAATCAGAACGGAGCTGGCGACGAGCGCGATCAGGAGACGTTTCATTCGGGTGTCCTTTCGTTGTCTGCACCCGAAAATTAGGCCCCGCTTCCTGAACCGAATATGAAACTCTACATTACAAATACGTAATCATATCCATCACTTATTTCGCATTTCTAATGTTCACAGATCAACCGGCCGCAAGACTGACGTAGCGGAAGCGATCGAAATCGGCGGCCTTGCCAGCACCTGACGTGTCGAAGGCGAACAGGCCGGCGAAAGCGCCGGTGAAGGATCCGTGCTCGCCGCGGCCGCCCTCGTCCGAGACCACGCCCGCGTCGAGAACCGGGCCGATCGGCTGCCATTCCGCTGCGCCGCTCGCCCGCCAAGAGAACTGCAGGTCGTTGTCGCGGACCTCCATCGCAAGCTCGAGCGGACCATCGGGAACGGCGATGCCGCCGCCGACGGGAAACTCCAGCCGCGCATGCGGAAAATCGCCGGGGCACGAGAGGATCGTCAGCGTACGTCCCAGCGTCTCGTGCCAGGTGACGCCGAGCGCATGGAACTTGTGGCGGTTGTAGTAATGCGTCAGGCCCGCCACCTGCTGATAGGTCTCGGCGGTGAAATCGACCGTCGTTTCGGCGCGGAAGGAATGATGCTCCTGCCGCCGCGCCACCAACGCCTGCTCGAACCAGCTGCCGATGCTCTCGCGACCGATGAGACGCAGATGGCCCGGACGCAGGTCGAGCGAGAAGATCCGCCCCGGCTGCGGCGTGCGCAGCCACTGGAAGTCGATCGGCAGCACGCCGTCGTCGAACTCCGTCTCCACGACGACGGGCGCCGCCAGTTCCTCCGCCGGCCCCGGAGCCGGCACGAGTACCTCCGGCACCGGTCCGCCATTCTCCAGATAGAGCCAGCCATCCTCGCGCCAGACACATTTCTGCAGCGCCGTCTCGCGACCGAGCGGAGAGCGACGCTGCGGCGCAAGCGGCCGGCCGGTCAGATGGGTGTGATAGGCCTGCCCGTCGGGCGTCTCGACATATTGGCCATGGCCGGCGCGCTGCAACGGCGCTTCGGGGTGATCCTTCGACGTGATCAGGTAGATGTCCGGATGCATCTCATAGGGCCCGTCGATCGTGCGTGAGCGCGCCATGGTGACGGCATGGTCGTAGCCGGTGCCGCCTTCGGCCGTCGTCAGATAGTACCAGCCGTTCTTCTTGAAGAGATGCGGCCCCTCGACGAGGCCGAGCGGTGAGCCGGCAAAGATGTTCTTGACCGGGCCGACGAGCCGGCGTGTTCGCTCGTCCCACTCCTGCAGCAAGATGCCGTCGAAGGCCGGATGTTTCGGCGAGCCGCCAAAACTCATCGTGCGGTGGTTCCACTGCATGTTGAGAAACCACTTGCGGCCGTCGTCATCGTGAAACAGCGACGGGTCGAAACCGGAAGAATTGACGTAGACCGGATCCGACCAGGTCGCCTCGATCGTCTCCGCCGTGACGATGTAGTTGTGCGCGTCCTTGAAGTTGCCGTCGAAGCGCTTGACGTCGGTATAGACCAGCCAGAACAGGCCGTCGTCATAGGAAAGACACGGCGCCCACACCCCGCAGCTGTCGGGATTGCCGCGCATGTCGAGTTGGCTTGCGCGCTCCAGCGGCCGGCGGACGAGCGTCCAGTTCACGAGGTCGCGCGAATGGTGGATCTGCACGCCCGGATACCATTCGAATGTGGAGGTGGCGATGTAGTAATCGTCGCCGACGCGGCAGATCGAAGGGTCCGGGTTGAACCCTTTAAGGATCGGGTTTCGGATCATGGCGGTCATTTCCAGGCGTCCTCCGTTGGTGGCGCCATCCGACCCCAAAAATCATACAAATTCAAGCCTGCAACGTTACAGTAAAGCATTCTCCCCGCTGTTTGCGACCAGCTATCCACATCGATTCGGGACTGCGATCTGCCCCTAGAGATGGCTGACGATCGTCATGTTCCGGCATCGGCGGTCTGATTGCACAAACAATGAGCAGAGCGCCGGAACAGCCTATTCTACTTTAGTCGGAAGCGGCCCAACTACACGGGAAAATCGCGGCCCGGACTTGAACGCGCGCTTGAAATCGGCACTCTGGCTGTGCTTGGCACAAGAACCATAAGAGCCATCGCGGGGAGGAAATCGATGAGAGCTTTGCTCGGCTTTAGCCGACTTATAGACACGATCACGGAATTTATCGGAAAAAGCGTTTCATGGCTGATCCTGGCCGCTGTTCTCGTCAGCGCCGGCAATGCCATCATCCGCAAGATCTTCAACATGTCGTCGAATGCCTGGCTCGAGGCGCAATGGTATCTGTTCGGCGCCGCCTTCATGTTTGCCGCCGCCTATACGCTGAGCCAGAACGAGCACATCCGCATCGACGTGGTCTACGGCCAGTTCTCGCGCCGCGTCCAGCACTGGATCGACCTCTTGGGTCACCTGCTGTTCCTGATGCCCTTCGTGCTGCTCGTGCTCTATTACCTCTTCCCGTATGTGAAGATGTCCTATGTCTCGGGCGAAGTCTCCTCGTCGGCCGGCGGCCTGATCATCTGGCCAGCCAAGGCCATCCTGCTCTTCGGCTTCCTGCTTCTCGCCTTCCAGGGCGTGTCGGAGATCATCAAGAAAATCGCGATCATGACCGGAAACATGGAAGACCCGACACCCTATGTGCCGACCCATGCGCCGCTTGACGATGTCGTGTCTCCGGAGACCCGTCCATGATCGAATTCATTGCTGAAAACCTGGCGCCGATCATGTTCGTGTCGCTGATCGTGTTCCTGCTCTTGGGATACCCGGTCGCCTTCTCGCTCGCCGCCAACGGCTTGCTGTTCTTCATCATCGGCGTCGAACTCGCGCCGCTGTCGGACTCGATCAACCTCTCCTGGCCCTTGCTCAATGCATTGCCCGACCGGTTCTGGGGGGTGATGTCGAACGACACATTGCTTGCCATCCCCTTCTTTACCTTCATGGGGATCGTGCTCGAGAAATCGGGCATGGCCGAAGACCTGCTCGACACGATCGGCCAGCTCTTCGGTCCCATCCGCGGCGGTCTTGCCTATGCGGTCATCTTCGTCGGTGCGCTGCTTGCAGCCACCACCGGTGTCGTTGCCGCCTCGGTCATCGCCATGGGCCTGATCTCGCTGCCGATCATGCTGCGTTATGGCTATGACCGGAAGGTCGCCTCGGGCGTGATTGCCGCCTCCGGCACGCTCGCCCAGATCATCCCGCCGTCGCTGGTGCTCATCGTTCTTGCCGACCAGCTCGGCCGTTCGGTCGGCGACATGTATGCCGGCGCGCTGATCCCGGGCCTGGTGCTCACCGGTCTGTACATGATCTACATTCTGATCATGACGATCCTGAAGCGTGACTCGATGCCGGCCCTGCCGCCGGAAGCGCGCACGCTTGGCTCCGGCGTCACCTCGCTGATCATCGCCCTCATCGTCGCCGGCGCCTTTGCCTATGCGGCGCACGTCTACCTCTACCCGACCCACGGCGAAAATGCCGACATCCTCGGTGCGACGGTCGGCGTCGCCTTCATCTACGTGGTGGCGCTGGCCGACCGCGGTTTGAAGTTCAACATGATGTCGCGCCTTGCCCAACAGGTCATCATCGTGCTGATCCCGCCGCTGGCGCTGATCTTCCTGGTGCTCGGCACCATCTTCCTCGGCATCGCGACGCCGACCGAAGGCGGCGCCATGGGTGCTGTCGGTGCGCTGATCATGGCGGCGGCCAAGGGACGGCTCAACATGGACGTGGTGCGCGGCGCGCTGACGGCCACCACCCGTCTCTCCGCCTTCGTGCTGTTCATCCTCATCGGTGCGCGCGTCTTCTCGCTCACCTTCTATGGCGTCAACGGCCATATCTGGGTCGAACACCTGCTGACGGCGATGCCGGGCGGCGAAACCGGCTTCTTGATCGCCGTCAACCTGCTCGTCTTCTTCCTGGCGTTCTTCCTGGATTTCTTCGAGCTCGCCTTCATCATCGTGCCGCTGCTTGCACCGGCTGCCGACAAGCTCGGCATCGACCTCATCTGGTTCGGCGTGCTGCTCGGCATCAACATGCAGACGAGCTTCATGCACCCTCCCTTCGGCTTCGCGCTCTTCTATCTGCGCTCGGTCGCGGCCAAGGTGCCCTACCTCGACAAGATCACCGGCAAGAACATCCAGCCGGTCACGACCGGCCAGATCTACTGGGGTGCCGTGCCCTTCGTCGGGATCCAGATCCTGATGGTGGCGCTGACGATCATGTTCCCGCAGATGGTCATGCACTACAAGGGCACGGGAACGGTGGTCGATCCGAACACGATCAAGATCGAGGTGCCTGGCTTTGCGCCCGGCGGTGGCCTCACCTTGCCGGACAATGGCGGCGGCCTCGGCCTTCCCGGCGGCCTGCAGCTTCCAGGCGGCAGCCCGCTCGACCAGAAGCCGGCCGATCAGGGCGGCGCCCAGCCGCAGACCGCTCCGTCGAACGACCTCAGCCAGCCGCCTTCGTTTGGCAGTCCGGGTGCCCAGCCGCAACAGGCACCGTCAAACGATCTCAGCCAGCCGCCGTCGTTCAAGTAGACGGTTGGCACACAGACAGAAGGGCGGCCCCCGCAAGGGCCGCCCTTTTTTGTTTTCGCGTGAAAATCTATGCCATGGACGGAAGCTTACCGACTGGCGCTGATGCCACCAAAACCACCCTCATTCCTGTGCTCGTCACAGGAATGACGGAGTATCTGAAGTCGACGACTCCACAAGCTCGAGACGATCGACTCTCCTTAAAGGGCGACACCAGTTCAGGGCTGTCGCATTTGCCGCCACTCCCGCCCACCGAACCTCCCTCACTCGATCCGCTTGGCCGGATTGTCCCGATACCAGTCGACAATCATGGGCATCGCCTCCTCGAAAGGGCCGCCGACATAGACGTTGAGCAGCCCCATGCGGGCCCGGCTCTCGTTCTTGAAGTCATGCATCGTCCCGCGCGGGATGACGAACAGCGACCCCTTCGGCTTGCGGTGCCAGGTGTCGCCGACGAGCACGCTCGCGGTGCCTTCGATCACATAGAAGATCTCGTCATTGTCGTCATGGCTGTGGGCGCCCGGCCCTTCATGCCGCGCCTCCAGCCACCATTCCGAAATCGAGAAGCGCCCCGCGGTCTCGGCGCCATCGGCTTTGAACACCGCCTGGATCGCGCCCATGTCGTAGCGCCGCCCCTGGTCGGGACCGAGCACGACGGATTGGCCTTCGCTTGGCATGGCTCTTCCTCCGTCCTGTTGAGGCAGCAACCATACCACGAAATGCGGAAACGACGGCGCGCAACAGGCTGTGCGAGCCGCAACGAAAAGGCCGCCCGCGAGGATATCGCGAGCGGCCCGTTTCCATGAGCAAGGGAGAAAGCTTAGAGCTTGCCGCCGCGCTGCTGGATCATCATGAAGGTGTCGTAGTTGTATTCGGCGATCTGGGCGTTGAGGTAGTACTCGCCGCGGAAAGCCTTGATCGAGTCCCAGATCTTCTTGAAGGTCGGGTTCGAGGCTTCCATCTCCGCATAGACTTCGTTGGCCTTGTCGAAGCAGGCCGACAGGATTTCGGCGCTGAACGGGCTGAGCTTGGCACCGGAAGCAACCAGCCGCTTGATCGCCGCCGGGTTCAGGTAGTCGTACTTCTGCAGCATGTTCGCGTCGGTCGCCTGGCAGGCGGTGCGCAGCAGCGACTGGTAGTTCTTCGGCAGCGCTTCGAAGGCCGCCTTGTTGAACATGGCGTGGACCGTCGGACCACCTTCCCACCAGCCGGGATAGTAGTAGTAGGGCGCGACCTTGTAGAAGCCGAGCTTCTCGTCGTCGTAGGGGCCGACCCATTCGGCGGCGTCGATGGTGCCCTTTTCCAGCGCCGGGTAGATGTCGCCGCCGGCGATCTGCTGCGGCACGACGCCAAGCTTCTCGACGACCTTGCCGGCGAAACCGCCGATGCGCATCTTCAGGCCCTGCATGTCGGCGACCGTCTTGATTTCCTTACGGAACCAGCCGCCCATCTGCACGCCGGTATTGCCGCCGGGGAAGCCGACGAGCCCTTGCGTGCCGAGGAATTCGTTGAAGAGGTCGATGCCGCCGCCATGGTAGTGCCAGGCGTTCATGCCGCGCGCGTTGAGCGCGAAGGGAACGGCCGCACCGAGCGCCCAGGTCGGGTCCTTGCCCCAGTAATAATATGCGACCGTGTGGCAGGCTTCGACCGTACCGGCGGCAGCCGCGTCAGCAGCCTGCAAGCCCGGCACGATTTCGCCGGCGGCAAAGACCTGGATCTGGAACGCGCCGTCGGTCGCTTCGGAGACGTATTTGGACAGCACTTCGCCGCCGCCATAGATCGTGTCGAGCGACTTCGGGAACGACGATGCCAGGCGCCAGTTCACCTTCGGGTTTGCCTGCGCAAGCGCCGGCGTCGCCAGTGCTGCGGCACCGGCTGCGGCCAAGCCGCCAAGGCTTGCGTTTTTCATGAATGAACGGCGATCCATGGTTCCTCCCCTAGTTCTCGCCAAAAGGGCGGGCGCGTTCAGCACCACCGCCCGTCAATCCACCCTGCCCCTTCCCGGACGATGGGTGGCTCTCCTCCTCGTACCCGTCGAAGACGACGCAAACAGGCATCGCAACCGCCAGGCATTGTCGCACCTTACAGAAACACCTGACCATGTCCAGAAGCCGCTTTCCGGCGTCCATTCGACTTTTGTCTAATGCGCCGGAAAGCAATGAGATTTGCCCAAAATGCAGGCAAATCAATATTTTCGGTCAAAATCAGAGCTCGGCCGACTTGGCCCAGAGGTTGATGTCGGCCTCACGGGCATACAGATCGATCTCGGCCAGTTCGTCCGCCGTGAACGTGTCGTTTTCGAGCGCCTTGACGCAATCGACGATCTGCTCGGAGCGGCTGGCGCCGATCAGCGCCGAGGTGATGCGGCCATTGCGCAGCACCCAGGCAAGCGCCATCTGCGCCAGCGTCTGGCCGCGCTTTTCGGCAATGCCGTTCAGCTTGCGGATGTTGTCGATGATCTCAGGGCGGATGAAGTCCTTCTTGAGGAAGTGGTTCTGCGCCGCGCGGCTGTCGGAGGGGATGCCGCCGAGATACTTGGTCGTCAGCATGCCCTGGGCAAGCGGCGAAAACACGATCGAGCCGATGCCGAGGTCTTCGAGCGTGTGAATCAGACCGTCGTCCTCGATCCAGCGATTGAGCATGGAATAGCTCGGCTGGTGGATGAGGCAAGGCGTGCCCAGGTCCTTCAGGATCGCGGCCGCTTCGCGGGTGCGCTGCGAGTTGTAGGACGAAATGCCGACATAGAGCGCCCGGCCCGACCGGACGATATGGTCGAGCGTGCCGCAGGTCTCTTCGAGTGGCGTCTCCGGGTCGAAGCGGTGCGAATAGAAGATATCGACATAGTCGAGGCCCATGCGCTTCAGGCTCTGGTCGCAGGACGCGATCATGTATTTGCGGCTGCCCCATTCGCCATAGGGACCGGCCCACATGTCATAGCCGGCCTTGGACGAGATGATCAGCTCGTCGCGCAGGTGGGCAAAGTCCGTGCGCATGATCTCGCCGAAGGCGGTCTCGGCCGAGCCCGGAGGCGGGCCGTAATTGTTGGCGAGATCGAAATGGGTGATGCCGAGATCGAACGCGGTGCGGCACATGTCGACCTTGCGGTCATGCGGCGTGTCGCCGCCGAAATTGTGCCAGAGCCCCAGCGAGATCGCCGGCAGCTTCAGGCCGGAACGTCCGACGCGGTTATATTTCATGGTGTCGTAGCGGTTTTCCGCCGGTAGCCAGGTCATCGCAAATCCTCCGCGATCGGTATCCGGATGGCGGCAGATCCGCCACCCTCGAAAATGAAACGGTTTCCGCAGCGGTTGGCCGCTACGGAAACCTCAATTGACAAAGGTCTAAACCTGTCCGCTGTCGCTATGAAGCGGCAGCGACGCGATTTCCCGATATTTCTTCTTCCGTCTCGCGCAGCAACGCTCTGGCCTCCTCGATGCCGAGGGCCGCCGGCTGGGTGCAGGTGGTGGAAAGCTCGATGAACCGTCCCTCCTCGCCCGACTTCAGGATCGACACCATGACGTCAACGCCGTGCAGCGCGCGGTCGAGCGAGCAGCGGGCGTCGCGGCCTTCGAGGATCGCGAGCGCCATGTCGGCAAGGCCGGCGGTGCGGTAGTTCGCCATCGGGCCCTGCGGGTGCTCCTGGTTGGCGATGCCGAAGGGATGATCCCAGGGTTCCAGCGGCTGGATGTTCTTGTCCTTTCCGCTGATCTCCACGGTTCCGCCGAAGAAGTTCGGATCGGGCACATAGAGCGAGCCTTCGGTGCCGTAGAGTTCCATATTGGCGTGGCGATGCGACCAGACGTCCCAGCTCGCCGACAGCGTGATCGTCGCGCCGTTCTCAAATTCGAGCAGCGCATGAATGTTGGTCGGCGTCTTCACCGGGATCACCTCGCCCTTGCGCGGCTCGCTGGTGATCGTGCGGGTCGGGTTGGCCATGGTCGTCAGCGCCGCCACCCGTTTCACCGGCCCGATCAGGTTGATCAGGTTGGCGATGTAATAGGGGCCGAGATCGAGGATCGGGCCGCCGCCGGGCAGGAAGAAGAAGTCCGGGTTCGGATGCCACATTTCCATGCCCGGGCTCATGACGTGGCAGGTGCCCGAGGTCACCCGGCCGATCTTGCCGGCATCGACGGCGCTGCGGGCAAGCTGATGCGCCCCGCCGAGGAAGGTGTCGGGCGCGCAGCCGACCGAAAGACCCTTCGCCTTGGCGATCGCCCTGAGCTCTTCGCCCTGCTCGAGCGACAGCACCAGCGGCTTTTCCGAGTAGACGTGCTTGCCCGCTTCGAGGATCGCCTTCGACACCGGATAGTGCGCATCCGGGATCGTCAGGTTGACGACGATGTCGACGGCAGGATTGGTGAGCAGCGCCTCGATGCTCTGGGCCTCGACGCCGTATTCGGTCGCCCGCGCCTCGGCAGCCGCCGGGTTGAGGTCAGCGCAGGCGACGACCCTGATGCCCTTGAAGAGCGGCGCAAGCTTGAAGTAGGTGGTGGAGATATTGCCGCATCCGATGATGCCGACGCCAAGTTCCTTGGTCATGGATGAACCTGTTCTCAATAGGATTGGATGGAGGCGAGCGAGCGCTTGGCGAAGCGTTTGAAATCGCTCGGATTGTCGTGCTCGGCGATGAAGTAGCGCGCCTTGGTGCCGGAAAGTGCTGCAAATAGGCCCTTCCAGTCGACGGTGCCCTCGCCGACATCCGCCCAGCCGTCCTCGTCCTTCTTCTCGCCGGAAGGCGCGATGTCCTTCACGTGCACGGCGGTGATGCGGTTGCCGTACTTCTTGATCCAGGCGATCGGGTCGGCACCGCCGCGGATGATCCAGGCGATATCGGCTTCCCACGAGAGATCCGGTCCGCCCTCAAAGATCAGGTCCTGCGGGATGCTGCCGTCAGGAAGGGCAAAGAATTCGAAGTCGTGGTTGTGCCAGCCGAAGATCAGCCCGGCGTCGCGATAGGGCTTGCCGGCCTTCTGCAACCGCTCGCCAAAGGCACGCCAGCCGGCGGCATCGGTCGGGCGCTGGTCCGGCATCAGATAGGGGCAATAGATCGCCTTGATGCCGAGCGCCTTGGCGATTTCGAGCACGCGGGCCGGATCGCTTTCGAGCATGTCCAGACCGAAATGGGCGGTCGGCATGGCGAGACCGTTGTCGTCGAGGCCTTCCTTGAAGCTCGCGATCTCGGCGTCACTCAGCGCCGCGTAAAGCGCGCCATAGCCTTCGACCTGGCTGTAGCCGGCCTCGCCGACGGCTTTCAGCACATTGGCGAAGGGCGGGAAATTGCGGGCGCTATAAAGCTGGAAACTGACGTCCTTCATGAAATCCTCCTCGATTTCGTCTTGGGGTCTGGGAGATTTTGGGGCCTTGGGTTTGCAGGGGTCTTGGGATCACCTGAGCCAGGTGTCGTAGTCCGACACCAGGAGATGGGTGGGGTTTGCGTCCTCCTCGATCGCCGAGAAGCGACCGACAGGCTCGCGGAAGTAGTTGTCGGTGAGATCGTCGTTGACGGTCGAGACTTCGCCCATCAGCACGTCGGCGCCTTCCGCCCAGAAGGCGTGCCAGTTACCGGGCAAGAGCGTCACGCTTTCACCGGCCTTCAACTTCAGGAGGTCGCCGGCTTTGAACGTGCGCAGGCGCGCATCGGTGGCGACCACCACGTCGCTCTCTTCGTCGACCGAGCCGTCAGGCCTGGAGTTGTACATCTGCAGCACCAGCGCGCCGCCGCCACGGTTGATGATATCCTCGGTCTTGACCGCATGGCGATGCAGCGGATTGACCTGATCCTTGGCGGTGATCATCAGCTTTTCGGCATAGACCATGCCCTGCCCGGTGGTCAGGTTCGCGGCATTGCCGTTGCGCAGGGTGAAGAGCACGAGGCCCAACTGGTCGAAGCGGCCCTTGCCATAGTCGGTGATGTCCCAGCCGAGCCGGGCGTCGAAGATCGTCGGGCTGTCGGACCGGACACGCACCTTAAGCTGCTCTGGCGACCAATAGGCAAAGGGCGGCAGCGTGAAGCCGAAGCTCTTCATGAAGGCATCGCTTTCGGCGATGATGTCGTTGACGTGGCTGCGTTTCATGGCGGTCAGCCCTTTCCCTGGCAGGATTCGAGATCGAAGGCGGCAAAGCGCGGGCGCTCAGCTGCGCCAAGCGGCACCTTCGGGGTGAAGCGGATGACCTTGGTCTCGCCGGCCAAGAGGTCGAAGGCGTTGTCGGAATAGCGCCCGGCGACATCCGCCTCGATCATCACATGCAGCGCCAGGCCACTCGCCTTGACCGTGACATCAAAGGCGCCCTCGCCCGCAGGCGCCACGTCGAGCGTCAAGCCGGAGGGCTTGAGGTCCAGCGCCTTGTAGGTGCCGTTGACGTGGTGCCCCTCGCCGCGCATGCCGTTCGACGCCTCGAAGGACCAGAACAACAGGTCGCCTTCCGGAATGTCGAAAGCTGCGAGCGTCGCCAGCGTTGCCGCCCGGTCCGGGCTGCAGGTGCCGGCGACAGCCGCAAGCGGCGTGCGCTGGCCGTCGAGCGAAACGAGGAAGGTCTGCAGTTCGACCGTCACCGGCTCGGCGGTGTCGTTGACCATCGAGAAGGCGATCTCCTTGCCGTCGGCTGACGGGATGGCCGCGACCGAGACCGGCTGGAAGAAGCGCCTGACCATGTAGTGCATCGCCTTCCAGCTACCGCCATAGTCGAGGCTCGACCAGGATGCGACCGGCCAGGTGTCGTTGAGCTGCCAGTAGAGCGTGCCCATGCAATGAGGCTTCAGCGATCGCCAGTAGTCGACGGCGGTTTTGATCGCCAATCCCTGCTGCACCTGGCTCAGATAGACGAAGCTCGGAAAATCCTTGGGGAAGCGGAAGTAGCGGAACATCGTGCCGGCGATGCGCTCGTTGCCGCCGACGTTCTTCTGGTGGCTCTCGATGACCGGCGACGCGATGTTGAGATCCTTCTCGGCCGCGAACTGCCGAATGACCGGCATCGACGTATAGGACTGGAAGCCGAACTCCGAGCAGAAGCGCGGGCGCACGGTGCGGTAATTGTCGAAGGACTTGTTCTCGTGCCAGACCGACCAGTAGTGCATGTCGCCGGAGCCATCGGCGTGCCAGGCATCTCCGAAGTCGAGATAGCCGGACGCCGGGCTCGACGGCCACCAGATCGCCTCGGGCAATGCCGCCTTCAGCGCCACCTCGACGGTGCGGTTCAGCCGGTCGTAGGAGACGAGATAGCGGTCGCGATCCTTGCGTGGCTCGTCGAACCAGGTGAGCGCGCCGACAAGTTCGTTGTCGCCACACCACACCGCGATCGACGGATGGGTCGACAGGCGCTTGGCCTGATAGTCCACTTCGGCGGCGACATTGTCGAGGAAGTCCGGCGTCGAGGGATAGAGGTTGCAGGCAAACATGAAGTCTTGCCAGACCGTGAGCCCGAGACGGTCGCAGAGGTCGTAGAACCAGTCCGGCTCGTAGAAGCCGCCGCCCCAGACGCGGATCATGTTCATGTTGGCATCGACCGCCGAGGTCAGAAGGTCCTCGACGCCGTCGCGCGTCACCCGCGACGCCAGCGCATCGGCCGGGATCCAGTTGGCGCCCTTGCAGAAGATCTCGCGGCCGTTGACGCGGAAGGCAAAGCGGCTGCCGGCCTCGTCCTTGTCAGTCAGAAGCTCGATGGTGCGGAAACCGATCTGGCGGGTAACCTGCTCTTGTGGCACCTCGACAGTCAGCTTCGAGAGATGCTGCTCGCCGCTGCCGGCCGGCCACCAGCGCTTGGGTTCGCTCACAGTGAAGACATGGGTGATGCGGGTCTCGCCCTTGCCGACGGCGCAGTCCAGCCGCTCGCGGTCCTCGTCGAGCGAGAAATGCACCGGCACGATGCCCGGCCCATCCGCAAAGAGCGTCAGCGTCACCACCAGATCGACGCTGCCATCCTCCAGCCAGACCTGCTTCGTCGTCACATGCTCGATGCGGGCGATTTCCAGCCGGCAAAGCGCGATCTCGCCGTAGACGCCAAGCGGCGCGATCGCGAGGTTCCAGTCCCAGCCGAAATGGCACTGGGGCTTGCGCAGCATGTTGCCGTTGGCGATCGGCGAATTGCCGGGATGATAGGGCACGTAGAAGGGCTGCTCCGCCTGCCGCCGCGCGCCCTCTGCGATCGAGGAATGCAGCACGATGCGGATGCGGTTTTCGCCTGCAACGAGGGCCTTAGAAACATCAGGCCGATAACGGCGAAAGCAATTCTCCACTTCGAGCACCGGCTTATCGTTGACGACGACGGACGCGACCGTGTCGAGGCATTCGAGATCGAGATACCAATGGCCAGCGAGGTCCGCAGCCGCGACGGATACCGTGCGCTCGATCACCCAGTCCTTGTGCGCCACCCACTGCACGTCGTTCTCGTTGCGGCCGACATAGGGATCGTCGATCACGCCGGCCTTCTGCAACGCCGAATGTACGTCGCCAGGCAGCGCGATCGCCAGCGTGTGGCTGTTGTCGACGGAGGAGAGCTGCCAATCCCCCGAGAGATCAAGGCGGATGGCCGTGCGGGTGTAGTCCTCAGAGAGCATTGTCGTATTCCATGGGGTCGACCGGCGGCGCCGGCACAGTCATTGTCGGGATGGGCCGGGCGGCATTCCGCCCGGCGCCATCTCATTGTTTAAAGGCGATTCTCGCTCGTTGCATCGAAGATCGAGGCGACGCCCATGTCGAAGGAAAGCGTGACCGCCGTGCCCGGGGCATAGCGACGCTGGCCGGCGATGCGCACCGACATCGACTGACCCGCGAGCTTCAGCCAAAGCAGATTGTCGGCGCCCATCGGTTCCTCGATATCGACCACCGCCCGGTGCGAGGCCACAGCACCGCTCGCCGCCTCGTCAACGCGCACATGTTCCGGCCTGAGGCCAAGCACGACCTTCTGGCCATCGACGAAGGGCGCGCGCGACGGATAGGCCGCCACGTCGAAATCGACGCCGTTGACGTGCACAAAGGCGCGCTGGTCGCGCAGCTGCAGCTCGCCGCGGAAGAAGTTCATCGACGGCGAGCCGATGAAGCCGGCGACGAACAGGTTTTCCGGCGCGTTGTAGATCGTCATCGGATCGGCCAGTTGCTGGATCACGCCGCTCTTCATGACCGCGATGCGATCGGCAAGCGTCAGCGCCTCGATCTGGTCGTGGGTGACGTAGATCATCGTGTTCTTCAGCGACTGGTGCAGCCGCTTGATCTCGACGCGCAGCTCCGAACGCAGCTTGGCGTCGAGGTTGGAGAGCGGTTCGTCGAACAGGAACACGTCGACATCGCGCACCAGCGCCCGGCCGATCGCCACGCGCTGGCGTTGACCGCCCGACAGTTCCGAGGGCTTGCGCTTCAGGAGCGGCTGAATCTGCAGGATTTCGGCCGCTCGGCTGACGCGCTTGTCGATCTCCTCCTTCGGCACCTTCGCTACCTGCAGGCCGAAGGAGAGGTTCTTTTCCACCGACATCTGCGGATAGAGCGCATAGGACTGGAACACCATGCCGATGCCCCGATCCTTGGGTTCCTCCCAGGTGACGTTCTTGTTCTTGATGAAGATCTGCCCGTCGCTGACATCGAGCAGGCCGGCGATGCAGTTGAGCAGGGTCGACTTGCCGCAGCCGGACGAGCCGAGCAGCACCAGGAACTCGCCGTCCTTGATGTCGAGGTTGAGCGTGTCGAGCACAGTGACGGCACCGAAGCTCAACGACAGGTCTTTGACCGATACGCTGACGTTTTGCATGTTGTTACCCTTTCACTGCGCCGGCGGCGATACCGCGGACAAAAAGCCGTCCGGAGACGAAGTAGACGAAGAGTGGTACAGCGCCCGTCAGGATCGTCGCCGCCATGTTGACGTTGTATTCCTTCACGCCCTGGACCGAGTTGACGATGTTGTTGAGCTGAACCGTCATCGGGTAGTACTCGGGCCGCGTGAACACGACCCCGAACAGGAAGTCGTTCCAGATGCCGGTGATTTGCAGGATCATCGCCACGACGAAGATCGGCAGCGACATCGGCAGCATGATCTTGAAGTAGATCGTCCAGAATCCGGCGCCATCGACGCGCGCCGCCTTGAACAGTTCCTCCGGCAGACCGGCGAAATAGTTGCGGAAGAGGAGCGTCAGGATCGGCATGCCGAAGATGGTGTGCACCATGATGAGGCCGGTGAGCGTACCGTAGATGCCCATTTCCCTGAGCACGATCACGATCGGATAGATCATCACCTGATAGGGGATGAAGGCGCCGACGATCAGGATGGTGAAGAACAGTTCCGCTCCCTTGAAACGCCAGTTGGCAAGCGCATAGCCGTTGACCGAGGCGATCGCGATCGAGACGATCGTCGAGGGCACGGTGATGCGCACCGAGTTCCAGAAGCCACGCGAAAGCCCGTCGCAGTTGAGCCCCGTGCAGGCGCTCGCCCAGGCCTTGACCCAGGGCTCGAAGGTGATTTCGACCGGCGGCGCGAAGATGTTGCCGAGCCGGATTTCCGGCATGCCCTTGAGCGAGGTCATGACCATCACATAGAGCGGCAGCAGGTAGTAGAGCGCGACGACGATCAACGTGCCGTAGATCATGATGTTGCGGCCCGAAAGCGCCCGGCGGGGCCTGGCGCCGCGGGGACCGGCGAGGACACGCGCGGCCTGTGCCTTGGGTGCGGCTTCTTCCGCCACAGAATTGAAAGCAACGATATCAGACACGCTTGCGCCCTCCCCCGAATTCCAGATAGGCCCAAGGCACGATGATGATGGCGACGGTGATGAGCATCATGGTCGAGGCGGCGAAGCCTTGGCCGAGGTTCTGCGCCTGGAACATGTAGTCGTAGACGTACTTGGCCGGCACTTCCGACGCGATGCCCGGGCCGCCGCTCGTCTGCGCGACCACGAGATCGTAGACCTTGACGATGCCGCTCGCGATGATGACCAGCGTGGTGATGAAGACGCCGCGCATCATCGGGATGACGACGAAGATGTAGGTCTTCCACATCGGAATGCCGTCGACGCGCGCGGCCTTCCAGATGTCCTCGTCGATGCCGCGGAGCCCCGCGAGCATCAGGCACATGACAAGCCCCGTGCCCTGCCACAGTGCTGCGATCAGGATGCCGTAGATGACGATATTGGCGTTATAGAGCGGATCGAAGGTGAAGCTTTCCCAGCCGAGCGAACGCACCACCGACTGGATGCCGAATTCCGGATTGAGCAGCCACTGCCAGACCAGGCCCGTCACGATGAAGGACAGGGCGAAGGGATAGAGCATGATGGTGCGGAAGGTGTTTTCGAAGCGGATCTTCTGGTCCATCAGCGCCGCCAGCACGAAGCCGATGACGAGGCTGAAGATCAGCGAGAAGATGCCGTAGATCGCCAGATTCTGCACCGAGATCAGCCAGCGCGGTGCCGCCCACAGGCGTTCGTACTGGTCGAGACCGACGAACGAGAGCCGCGGCAATAGCTTGGAATTGGTGAAGGAATAGACGACCGTCCAGATCGTACCGCCGAGGAAAATGACCACGGCCGTCAGGATCATCGGGACGGAGGCAATCTTCGCGTTCAGGTTCCGCAGCCACTGGTTCGGTCGGCCCGAACCCTGAGTGTAGCCTGCCATGTTTGTTCCTCCGGAACTGCAATGGGTTTCGGACGATGGGCAGCGCCAATTGCGCCTTGCCTCATCAGGGCGACAACCACTCCCAAGGGCCCGCGAACGCGATCACGCGCGGACTGCCGGCACGGTCACGCCATGCCGGATGGGAGGCTTTGACCGGCCTCTTTTGAAAGCGAGGCCGGTCAAGGCAGTTGCGGTTACTCCGCCGCGGCGATGATGTCGGCGAAGCGCTTCTGCGCGTCTTCCGGCGTAATCGACGGGTTGGCGAAGAATTCGGAGAACAGGTCCTCCTTCTGCTTCTGGCTGTCGGCCGAAAGCAGCTGGTCGGTGCCCTGGATCACGTTGCCCTTGGCAAGGATATCAAGGCCCTTCTTCATGCAGTCATTGGCAGCCGCCAGATCGACGTCGCCGCGCACCGGCAACGAACCCTTCTTGAGGTTGAAGGCGACCTGCGTCTTCGGATCGAGCAGCGTCGAGGCCAGTGCTTCCTGCGCCTTCGACTTTTCCTCGTCCTTCAGCAGCGGGAAATAGAAGGCATCGCCGCCGGTCGAGATGATCTCGTTGACGCCGAGACCGGGCAAGCAGGTGTAATCCGTTCCGGCCTTCTGGCCGGCAAGCGCGAATTCGCCTTGCGCCCAGTCGCCCATGATCTGGCCGCCGGCCTTGCCGGTGATGACCATGTTGGTCGCCTGGTTCCAGTCCTGGACATTGCTGCCCTTGGACATGCGGCGGGCGTCGTCTGCCGCCTTGAAGACCTTTGCGATCTCGGGGCCTGCTGCCACGTCTTCGTCCTTGTCGCCGAAGACCTTCTGGAACGTGTCCTTGCCGGCAATCGCCACCATCAGCACGTCGAAGGCGCCGGCTGCCTGCCACGGCTGACCGCCGACTGCGAGCGGCACGATGCCGGCCTTTTCGAGCGCCGGTGCGGCGGCAACGAATTCATCCCAGTTCTTCGGAACCTCGACGCCGGCCGTCTTGAAGGCGGCGTTCGACAGCCACAGCCACTGCCAGGAATGGATATTGACCGGGGCGCAGTAGATCTTGCCGTCGATCGTGCAGGAATCGAGCAGGCTCGTAGGCTTGATGATGTCCTTCCAGTGTTCGCGGGTCGCGACATCGGTCAGATCGCGCATCAGCCCGGCCTGAACCAGTTCCTCGGCCTGACGGCCGTGGTTGAACTGGGTGGCGCCCATCGGGTCGCCGCCGGTAATGCGGCTGATCATGATCGGACGCGCCGTGCCACCGGAACCGGCGATCGCGCCGTCGACCCAGTGATTTCCGGTCGCATCGAAGGCCTTGGCAAGCTCGGCAACCGCAGCCGCCTCACCGCCCGACGTCCACCAATGGGTTACTTCAAGATCTGCGGCGCTGGCCGCACCAAGCGGCAGGGCCACGGCGGTCGCCAGCATGGCTGCGAAAGAACGTAAATTCATGAGTCTCCTCCCTCACTGTAACGTTACCGTAAAAAACTTAGTGCAATCGATTACAGGACGCAACACCCACCACAATCGATTTAAACAGAATCTTAAAAAACACCTATTGCGTGCAAATGACAGCGGCATTCCAAAGCGCTTTGCACCCCCTGCCAGCACATTGCCGGCCAATGGGAAATCTCTATATCATGCTGAAATTCATGTATTTTCGGGAAGAAACGCACCCCATCGCCGGGGCCGCCGTTTCGCACGTGCAAAAATCACGTGTCGAAGGCTCTGATTCAACCTGCCCGCTCCATATTTTGCAGTGCAGCAACAAAAACGCTCGACATCGCAACTGTATCGTTACAGATTTGAAGCAATTTGATCCGTCCAAAGCAGCATAGCCGCCAATGACTTTTCGTATATAAGGCGAGGAAGTGACAGGGCGACGGCGCGGCGGACGGGACTGAACCGACGCGTTTGCTGCCGGGTGGGCAAACCGGCGGCGTGCGGCAAGAGAGTGGGCGGGTGACGGCAATGGACAACAAGACGAAAAACAGGCCGCAGTCACTGCCGGATGGGGCCCGGCCGACGCTGAAGACGATCGCCTTCATGACCGGGCTCGGCATCACCACGGTTTCGCGCGCATTGAAGGACGCGCCCGATATCGGCGCCGAAACCAAGGAGCGGGTGCGCCTCGTCGCCAAGCAGATCGGCTACCAGCCGAACCGCGCCGGCGTGCGTCTGCGCACCGGCAAGACCAATGTCATCAGCCTCGTCCTGACGCTGGAAGAAGAGATCATGGGCATCACCAGCCCGATGGTCGTCGGCATCATCGAGATCCTTGCCGGCACGCCCTATCACCTGGTCGTCACCCCCTATAGCGCCGTCAAGGACGCGCTGGCGCCGATCCGCTATATTCTCGACACCGGTGCTGCCGACGGCGTCATCATCTCACGTACCGAGCCGCATGATGCGCGCGTGGCGTTGCTCACCGAACGCGGCCTGCCCTTCGTCACCCACGGCCGCACCGAGATGGGCATCGTGCATCCCTATCACGACTTCGACAACGAGCGCTTTGCCTATGAGGCCGTGCGCAAGCTGGTGGCGCGCGGCCGCCGCAAGCTGGTGCTGCTCGAACCGCCGCCGCACCTCACCTTCTATTCGCACATGCGCGCCGGCTTCGAGCGTGGACTTCGCGACTTCCAGGCCGATGCGGTCGGCTTCCACCAGACCAATATCGACCATTCTCTGGTCGAGATCCGCGATGCCTTCGAGGTGCTGATGCGCTCCGAAGACGCACCCGACGGCATCGTCTCGGGCAGCGGCTCCGGCGCGATCGCGCTGATCGCCGGGCTCGAAATGGCCAAGAAGAAGCTTGTCGAAGACTGCGACATGGTTTCGAAGTCCCCGAGCGACTTCCTGCGCTGGCTGCGCCCGGAAGTGATGACCATGTACGAGGACATCCGCGTCGCCGGTCGCGAACTGGCAAAGGCGGTGATCGGCCATATCGACGGCCAACCGCCGGAAACGCTGCAGAGCCTCAGCCAGCCGGAGTTCCAGCCGCCAATCTCGCGCGGTCTCAGGGCCTGAGCCGGCACCCGACGGTGCCCCTGGATCTGGCGAATACTTCTCCTCCCTCATCCCTGTGCTCGTCACAGGGATCCAGCAGCGCCGCGTCCGCGGCGCGGAGGTTTCCTCAGCCCAAAGACTTGGGCTGAACTGGATTCCTGTGACGAGCACAGGAATGAGGCGTGAGGAAATGTCCGGCCAAAAGCGACAAAGCCAGAGCCCCACGCGAGCGTAGCGACACCCGGAAATTCCCTTCCAGTCTTGCTTGTGACGCAGAAACCTGCGACAGGCCGGGGCAACAATTGGGCGCGAGGCGCCCCACTCCTCCCTTCAGGCTACCGCAGACATGATCCGTATCGAAAACATCAGCAAGCAGCTCAGCCACCGCATTCTCTTCATCGAAGCCTCCGCCGCGCTGAACCGCGGCGAAAAGGTCGGCCTTGTCGGCCCGAACGGTGCAGGCAAGTCCTCGCTCTTCCGCATGATCACCGGCGAGGAAATCCCGGACGAAGGCCAGGTCGCGGTCGATAAGGGCGTGACCATCGGCTACTTCAACCAGGACGTCGGCGAGATGTCCGGCAACAGCGCGGTTTCCGAAGTGATGAACGGCGCCGGTCCGGTGAGCGAAGTCGCGGCCGAACTGCGCGAGCTTGAAGCCGCCATGGTCGACCCGGATCGCCTCGACGAGATGGACGCGATCATCGAGCGCTATGGCGAGGTGCAGGCACGCTACGAAGAACTCGACGGCTATGCGCTTGAGGGCCGCGCCCGCGAGGTGCTGGCGGGCCTGAGCTTCTCCCAGGAGATGATGGACGGCGATGTCGGCAAGCTCTCGGGCGGCTGGAAGATGCGCGTGGCACTTGCCCGCATTCTCCTCATGCGCCCCGACGTGATGCTGCTCGACGAGCCGAGCAACCATCTCGATCTCGAGAGCCTGATCTGGCTTGAGGATTTCCTCAAGAACTACGACGGCGCGCTGATGATGACCTCGCACGACCGCGAGTTCATGAACCGCATCATCACCAAGATCATCGAGATCGACGCCGGCCAGCTCAACGCCTACTCCGGCGACTACGGCTTCTACGAGCAGCAGCGCGCCCAGAACGAGAAGCAGCAGCAGGCACAGTTCGAGCGCCAGCAGGCGATGCTCGCCAAGGAGATCAAATTCATCGAGCGCTTCAAGGCCCGCGCCTCGCACGCCTCGCAGGTGCAGAGCCGGGTGAAGAAGCTGGAAAAGATCGACCGGGTCGAGCCGCCAAAGCGTCGCCAGGCGGTCAACTTCGAATTCCGCCCGGCGCCGCGCTCCGGCGAAGACGTCATCAACATCAAGGGCGTGCACAAGAAGTACGGCAGCCGCAGCATCTATGAAGGGCTGGACTTCATGGTCCGCCGACGCGAGCGCTGGTGCATCATGGGCATCAACGGCGCCGGCAAGTCGACGCTTCTGAAGCTCGTCGCCGGCTCCACCGAGCCGGATGAAGGCAACGTCGCGCTCGGCGCCAGCGTCAAGATGGGCTACTTCGCCCAGCACGCCATGGACGTGCTGGACGGCGACCGCACGGTGCTGCAGCAACTGGAAGACACCTTCCCGCAGGCCGGCCAGGCGCCACTGCGCGCGCTTGCCGGCTGCTTCGGCTTTTCCGGTGACGACGTCGAGAAGAAGTGCCGGGTGCTTTCCGGTGGTGAGAAGGCGCGTCTCGTCATGGCGATCATGCTCTTCGACCCGCCGAACCTCTTGGTGCTCGACGAGCCGACCAACCACCTGGACCTCGACACCAAGGAAATGCTGATCAAGGCGCTCGCGGACTACGAAGGCACCATGCTCTTCGTCTCGCACGACCGCCACTTCCTCGCAGCCCTTTCCAACCGCGTGCTCGAACTGACGCCCGAGGGCATCCATCAGTATGGCGGCGGCTACACGGAATATGTCGAGCGCACCGGCCAGGAAGCGCCGGGTCTCCGGGGCTGACAGATTTAAAGCGAGCTGGGCGTCGCGCGCCGGCGCCCAGCATTTCGCAGTCACCGCCTTCCTCGGCGGGGACCGAGGATCTGCAAGCAGAGCCCAGACGCAAAACGCGACCCCGCTCTAAATCGGAACTGAAAAAACTAGGTTCTTGTGAAGCGCTGCCGTGGCAGCCCACCGATCCTAACGGATCGCCGCGCGAAATCGATGGGACTTTGGTCCGACTCTCGCAGCCAAAGGTCTGAGTGTCATTGCCGCGCCATGCACCGGTCACATATTGGAACGGCTGGGGCGCCATCGCAGCAAACACACGCTGCCAATCACTTGAGACAGGTGATATCAGGCATGACATCGAAAATTGCATGGAAAGACCGGTTGACCGATAGCGCGTGGGACTTCCTGTCCAATCCCCTCACCACCGGCATCTATCTGGCGCTCGCCATGCTTTGCGCTTTCGTCGGCAGCACGACGACCGGTATTCCGGCCTACCTGCTCATGGCTATCGGTTTCCTGCTGGTGATCTTCGTCGATCCGCCGAAGAGGCTGAGCAAGCTGCGGGACCGACGCCGCCGAACGCCGCGGCCAAACACGGTCACGCCCTTCGTGCGGCGCACCGACGAGCGCGAAACGGTGCGGGGCTCTCAGGGCTCGGGCAAGCACAACGGGGCGCACGACGGCCGCCGCGCTTCGCGGCGCTAACCACCTGCACTGGCTTGTGTGTTAGCCGTGGGCGTGTCGCTTGACCGTCCCGGCGGGAACAATCGGCACCTTCGACAGTTTCCCCTGACGCATACTCACAGGAACGGACGCATGACGTCCACGGTGCACGAAGGCCATCCGGCATGGATGGCGAAGAAAGCGCGTGGGCACGATGAAGACGAAACATTATGTCTTTCAGATCTTTCGCGCCGCCTTCACCGACAGGCTGGTGTTGATCATCGTTGTGCTGATGATCGCCTCGCTGTTCGTCGTCCTGCCGATCAAGTCGTGCTCCAATCCCAGCGCGACGGGTGGTGGTGAAGCAGCCGAGGGACTGGCCTCCGTCTCGATGACTGTCTAACGCCCGATCGAGCCAGGGATCGCCCAAACGCAAACGGGGCGACCTGAAAGGCCGCCCCGCGTTGCATGACCGATATCCGATACTTAGGCGTTGAGGCCGCTGCCCCACGGTCCGTGGTGGCTGTCGGCGCCATCGACGCGGTCGAAACCGTGCGCGCCGAAGAAGTCGCGCTGCGCCTGGATGACGTTGGCCGTGCCGCGGCCGCGGCGGTAGCTATCGAAATAGCCGAGTGCCGAGGCAAGCGCCGGCACCGGCAGGCCGCCGAGAACGGCTGCCGAGACGACGCGGCGCAGTGCCCCGTCTGTGTCCTTGACCATGGCGGCAAAGGCCGGCGTGACGATCAGGTTGGCGGCGTCAGGCGCCTTGGTGAAGGCCGTGGTGATTTCGTCCAGGAACTGCGAACGGATGATGCAGCCGGCGCGCCAGATCTTGGCGATCGTCGGCATCGGCAGGTTCCAGTCGAACTCCTTGGACGCCGCCGACATCACGGCGAAGCCTTGCGCGTAAGCGCCGATCTTGGCGGCCAGCAGCGCGCTTTCGAGATCCTTGATGAAGGCCGCCTTGTCGGCAACCTTGAACTCGCCGACTGCGGGAAGGCCGAGGATCTTCTCGGCCGCTTCCCGCTCGTCCTTCATCGAGGAGATGCTGCGCGCGGCAACGGCAGCCTCGATGCCGGTCGCCGGCACGCCCATGTTCTGTGCCTCGATTACCGACCACTTGCCGGTGCCCTTCTGGCCGGCCTTGTCGAGGATCAGATCGACGATCGGCTTGCCGGTCAGCGGGTCGGCAGCCTTCAGCACCTTCTCGGTGATCTCGATCAGGTAGGAGTTGAGGCGACCCTTGTTCCAGGTGCCGAAAACTTCGCCGATCTCGGTCGCCGACATCTTCAGGCCATCGCGCAGGATGCCGTAGATTTCGGCGATCATCTGCATGTCGGCATATTCGATGCCGTTGTGGATGGTCTTGACGAAGTGGCCGGCGCCGTTTTCTCCGAGCCAGGC
This sequence comes from Ensifer sp. NPDC090286, assembly GCF_044769565.1. NCBI lineage: Bacteria > Pseudomonadati > Pseudomonadota > Alphaproteobacteria > Hyphomicrobiales > Rhizobiaceae > Ensifer > Ensifer sp. NPDC090286. Next base: position 972,649 of record NZ_JBIVYF010000001.1, read on the forward strand.
GACGCAGGGCACGTTGTCGTATTTGGCAGCGATCGAGGTCAGCACGGTCTCGACGCGCTTCCAGGATTCTTCCTTGCCGCCGACCATGATCGACGGACCATGGCGCGCGCCTTCTTCACCGCCGGAAACGCCCATGCCGATGAAGGTCAGGCCACTGTCCTTCAGCGCCTCGAAGCGACGCATCGTGTCGCGGAAGTTGGCGTTGCCGGCATCGATCATGATGTCGCCCTTGGCGAGATACGGCTCAAGGATCTTCATCTGCTGGTCGACCGGCTCGCCTGCCTTGATCATGATGATGATCGGCCGCGGCGGGCGGATGGCGGCGACGAATTCTTCAATGGTGTCGCAGGGCACGATCTGGCCCTGGAGTTCGCCGGCTTCCGCGTAGAATTTGTGCGTGGCCTCGACGGTGCGGTTGAACACCGCGATCTTGTTGCCTTTTTCAGCGATGTTGAGCGCCAGGTTCGAACCCATGACGCCGAGACCGATTAGGCCGATTTCCGCCTGTGACACGTGATTGTCTCCTTGGACAGAAGTGCCGGGCGCGATCGGGATAAGCGCGTCAGAGCCGGCTCTTCGAATTGAACTTCGCCCCGTCGCGCGGGGCTCTGTCGAAGGCCCGGGCGCGAGAAGCGACGGCGGAGGTTGTTTTGGCATTCAAATCGATTAAGGACAAGTGATTACTGACGAAATCACTTCTTTTCGGGCTTTCCGTCGCCATCGTCGAGCACCCGCCAGGAGGCCCCTTCGAGGTCTTCGTACTGGCCGCTCTTCAACGCCCAGAGGAAGGCGACGAGGCCGATCCCACCAAGAAACAGCGCGATGGGAATGAGATAGATCAGCGTGTTCATGAGGCGCTCCCGACCGGCCGCAGCGTGACGGCTGCCTTCTGTTCGGCTGCCTCCGCGACATTGCCGGTCGCCGCGCGCAGGCGCAAGGCATTGGCAACGACGATCACCGACGAGGTCGACATGGCAACCGCCGCGATCAGCGGCGTGGCATAGCCGAGGATCGCGATCGGCACGGCGATGACGTTGTAGCCGATCGCGAGCGCAAAGTTCTGGCGGATCAGCCGCCCGGCCCGGCGCGACGTATCGATCGCCATCGGCACAGCGTTGAGCCCCTGGTGCAGGAAGACGAAGTCCGCAGCCTGGCGGCCGACATCGGCCGCCGTTGCCGGCGCCATCGAGACGTGAGCCGCCCTGAGTGCCGGTGCATCGTTGATGCCGTCGCCGACCATCAGCACCCGGTGACCGCCCTCGGCGGCCGCCGCACATTCATCGACCTTGCCGCGCGGCGTCAGTTCCGCCTTGTAGCGTTCGATGCCAATCCGGCGGGCGAGCGCCGCAACGACAGGCTCGCGGTCGCCGGAGAGAATGCCGGTCGACAGGCCGAGGCGTCCAAGTTCCTCGATGCTTTCGCGGGCGAAGGGCCTCAGCCTATCCTCGAAGCGGAAGCAGGCGAGTTCGCGGCCGTCGAGCGACAGGATCACTTCCGACTGGCCGGTCGCCTCGCCGGCATCGCCACAGGCAAAGGCGCGGCTGCCGAGCCGGTAGAGACCGGCGTCCGTCTGCGCCTCGATGCCGGCACCGGGAATTTCGCGGATGTCGCCGTTGAGGACAGGCGCGATCGCCGCCGCATCATGAATGGCCATCGCCAGCGGATGGCGCGAATGCACGGCGAGCCCCGCCGCCGTCGCGAGAATCGAAGGCTGAATGTCCTGGCCGTTGACCAGACGCGGCTCGCCAACCGTGAGCGTGCCCGTCTTGTCGAGCAGCACCGTATCGATCTCGGCAAGCCTCTCCATCGCCGAGCCGTCCTTGACCATGACGCCGTTCTGGAAGAGCCGTCCGGCGGCAATCACCTGCACGACCGGCACCGCAAGCCCGAGTGCGCAGGGGCAGGTGATGATCAGTACGGCGACCGCGACCAGCATCGCATGGTGGAAATCGCCATTGACGAACATCCAGCCGATGAAGCTCAGGAACGCCAACAGATGCACCGCCGGCGAATAATATTGCGCCGCGCGATCGGCAATGCGGCGATAGCGCGCCCTGCCCCCTTCGGCGGCTTCCATCAGCCCCATGATCTCGGCCAGCAGCGAGTCGCGTGCCGCCGCCGTCGCCTCGATCGTCAGCGGCCCGGTGAGGTTGAGCGTACCCGCTTCCACGGTGTCGCCGACCTTGACCGGCGCCGGCGCGCTCTCGCCGTTGACGATCGAGCGATCGAGATCGCTGGCGCCGAGGAGAATCCGGCCATCGACGGGGATCCGCTCGCCGGCAGCGATCGCCAGCTTTTCGCCGGGCTTGATCTCATCGACGGGACGATATTCGCGTCCGCCCTCAGCATCCACCACCATGGCGCCGCGCGGCGAGAGCCGCGCCAGGCCGCTGATGGCCGAGCGGGCGCGCCCGCGCATCATGTGGTCGAGCGTGCGGCCGATCAGCAGGAAGAAGAGCAGCATCACCGTGCCGTCGAACCAGGCGTGCGTGCCGTGGGTGATCGTCTCGTAGAGCGAGATCGAATAGGAGAGCGTGATCGCGAGCGCGATCGGCACGTCCATGTTGGTGCGGCCGTGCTTCAACGCGTTCCAGGCGGACGCATAGAAGAAGCGTCCGGCATAGATCAGCGTCGGCGCGGCAATCAGCGCCGAGATCCAATGAAAGAGATCGCGCGTTGCCGCCTCCGCCCCCGACCAGACGGAGACCGAAAGCAGCATGATGTTGGCCGAGGCAAAGCCAGAAACCGCAACGGCGCGCACCAGCTTCTTCAGCGTCTGGTCGCCGTCTTCCTCGCCCGGTGCGAAAAGATGGGTTTCGTAGCCGCGCGAGCGGATGGCCCGTGCCAGCTCCCGCGGATCGGTACGGGCGCCGTTCACTTCTTCCTTCCAGACGATCGACACGCGCCGCGACGAAAGGTTCACGCGCGCCCGGTCGACCTCCGGCCGCGTCTTCAAGGCGCTCTCGAGCGTGGTGATGCAGGCGCCGCAATGCACGCCGGGAACGCTCAGATCCGTCTGGCGCAGGCCGCCACCGAGCGTGCGGCTCATCAGCCACAGCTCCTCCGTTGTCGGCAGTCCCTGCCCGGCCCTGTCTGTCTCCAGAGCCATTTCGGTTCCGGGGGCGCAGCAGCTCATTGGGCGGCTCCCGGCACCATGAAGCGGATCGCCTGGCGATAGACGACGGTGTCGCCCGATGTCGCGGTGATGTCGGCGATCCACTGGCCGCGCTTCAGCGCTGTTGCGGCAACGAAGACGCCCTCGCCCTGATGCGCCATCTCGACCGTGACGTCCTCATGCTCCTCGACCGGGCGCTTCAGCACCGCGACCACCTTGTCGGCGGTCATCTCGGGATTGCCCCGGCGCGTCAGCGTGTAGCGCAACGCCTCGTTCTCGACGCTGAGCTTGCCATCGAGACCGTCGGCAACAAAGGCTTTGGCCTCTTTCACCCTGCCATTGAACTGCTGGCTCGCAACGTAGGTGTTCTGCACCACCAGCCCGCTCCAGCTGTTGCTGGCGTTCCAGGCCATGATCAGGTTGACGGTGATGATGGTGCCGAAGAACAGCACCATGACGCCCAGCATGTGCCAGCCGGTGAAAGGCCGCGGTGCTTTTGCCGGCTTCGCCCCTGCCTGGTTGATTGTCATTTTGCGGCTCCCGGGCTGTTGAAGTTGGCCTTGTAGACGTCGCGCTCGTGACTCGACGGATCCTCGACGATGAGGCTGAAACCGTCAGCCGCTTCGGTCAGCTTGTCCTTCGGCAGGGTCACGAACACCTTGACCGCCGTCACCTTGTCCGGATCGACACCGAGGGCAAAGGTGCGGCCGTCGCCCGGCGCCTGTCCGGCGATGCGCATCGTCGCCGAGGGCATGCCGTCGATGGCGAGCGTAATCGTGCGTTGTTCCGGGATCATGTTCAAGAGCTTGACCATGTAGCCGTTGCGCACCGAACCGTCGGATTCGACGACGAATTGCGGATTGCGGTCGTGCAGCACGTTGAGCTCCAGCCGGTCGCGCGACAGAAGCGCATAGAGCAGACCAATACCGACAAGCGTCCAGACGCCGAGATAGACGAGCACACGGGGACGGAAGACGATCTTCCAGTTGAAGTGGCGCACCTTGTCGGAAAATGCGCCGTCGGCGTTGCGCACCCGGCCCGGATCGATCGCCGCCGTGCCGCCATTGGTGGCAAGCGCCATGTTGGCGGCATAGTCGTTGAGCGTCGCATAGGAGATCAGACCGCGCTCGCGCCCGAGCTTGTCCATGACGCCGTCGCAGGCATCGATGCAGAGCGCGCAGGTGATGCATTCGAGCTGCTGGCCGTCGCGAATGTCGATGCCCATCGGACAGACGACGACACAGGCGTTGCAATCGACGCAATCGCCGACGGCCTCGCCGGCGGCAACCGCCTTCTTCTGGTGACGCGAGCGCGGCTCGCCGCGCCAGTCGTTGTAGGTGACGACCAGTGAGTTCTCGTCGAGCATCGCCGCCTGGATGCGCGGCCACGGGCACATATAGGTGCAGACCTGCTCGCGCATCAGGCCGCCGAAGACATAGGTCGTCGCCGTGAGAATCGCGACGGTCATGTAGGCGACCATGGGCGCTTCCAGCGAAACGAAGCTTTTCAAAAGCGTCGGCGCATCGGCGAAATAGAAGATCCAGGCGCCGCCCGTGGCGATGCCGATCATGATCCAGATCGAGTGCTTCGACACCCGCTTGACGATCTTGTCGAACGTCCAGGGACCGGCATCGAGCTTCATGCGGGCATTGCGATCGCCTTCGATGTAACGTTCGACCACCAGGAAGAGATCGACCCAGACCGTCTGCGGACAGGTATAGCCGCACCAGGCGCGGCCGACGGCGGACGTCACCAGGAACAGGCCGAAGCCGGCCATGACGAGCAGGCCCGCGACGAAGAAGAACTCCTGCGGCCAGATCTCGATGAAGAAGAAGTAGAAGCGCCGGGCGGCGATATCGACAAGCACCGCCTGATCCGGTGCATGCTCACCGCGATCCCAACGGATCCACGGCGTCAGATAATAGATGCCGAGCGTGACCAGCATCACCAGCCACTTGAAGCGGCGGAAACTGCCTTCGGCGCGCTTGGGGAAGATCTTCTTGCGCTTTTCGTAGAGCGGCTTGCGCACATGCGCCGCATTGACCGGTTCGGCCTCGTGACGTTCGACGGAGGCAGGATTTGCGGCGGATTGTGGGCTCATTTGTGGGAAATCCCCGGATATGTCATGTATTGCACCACGTTTTGCCCGATTTGGCCGCCGAAAACGTTGATCTGTGTCAAGTTTGCGGGCTAAAGCGCCCGCATGCGGCGAAAGGTCCGGGCATTCGCAAGATGCCTGGCTCAAGCGAAGTAAACGGCCTTTCCCATCCGATCCGCATTGCGGTTCGCCACGTCACCACACCTTGCAATACCAAAGAGGAACCGCATGGACGCGATCATCGGCTTTCTGAACACGATCTTTTGGGGCTACGTGCTGATCTACGGCCTGCTCGCCGTCGGCATCTATTTTACGCTGCGCCTCGGCTTTCCGCAGATCGTGCATTTCGGCGAGATGTTCCGGGTCTTGAGCAGCGGCGGCTCGAAGGATGCGGCCGGCATCAGCCCGTTCCAGGCGCTGACCGTCAGCCTCGCCTCGCGCGTCGGCACCGGCAACCTCGCCGGCGTTGCCGTGGCGCTTTATCTCGGTGGTCCGGGCGCGACCTTCTGGATGTGGATGGTGGCGCTCGTCGGCATGGCGACGGCCTATGCGGAGAGCGCGCTGGCGCAGCTCTACAAGGTGCGGAACGAAAACGGCCAGTATCGCGGCGGTCCCGCCTTCTACATTGCCCGTGGTCTCAACGCGCCCTGGGCGGCAACGATCTTCTCCGTCTGCCTCATTCTGTCTTTCGGCCTCGTCTTCAACGCCGTGCAGGCCAACTCCATCGCCGATGCCGTCCAGGGTGCCTTCGGCGTGCCGAAGATCGCCGTCGGCATCGCGGTTGCGGCCATCTCCGGCATCGTCATCTTCGGCGGCATCCGCCAGATTGCCCGCGTCGCCGAAATCGTCGTGCCCTTCATGGCAATCGCCTATCTGCTGACGGCGATCTACGTACTCGTCGTCAACGCGTCGATCGTGCCGAGCGTGCTGTGGACGATCATCTCCAGCGCCTTCGGCCTGCAGGAGGCGGCAGGCGGCGTTGCCGGCGGCGTCACGGCGGCGATGATGAACGGCGTCAAGCGCGGCCTCTTCTCCAACGAGGCCGGCATGGGCTCGGCCCCGAACATCGCGGCCGTCGCCACGCCCGTGCCGCATCACCCGGCATCGCAGGGCTTCGTGCAGTCGCTCGGCGTCTTCATCGACACCATCCTGATCTGCACCGCGACCTCGGTCATGATCCTGCTGTCGGGCACCTTGGAACCCGGCTCCGGCGTCACCGGCACGCAGCTGACGCAGGCGGCGATGAACGTGCATATCGGCTGGGCCGGTAGCTACTTCATCGCGGTCGCGATCTTCTTCTTCGCCTTCACCTCAATCATCGGCAACTATTCCTATGCGGAGAACGCGCTCACCTATCTCGGCGGCGCCAATCGCGCCGGCGTTCTCGTCATGCGCTGCGCCGTGCTCGTCATGGTCGTCTGGGGCGCGTCCGAAAGCATCACAACAGTCTTCGACGCGGCAGACGCCTCCATGGGCCTGATGGCGACGATCAACCTCATTGCCATCGTGCTCCTCTCCGGTACCATTGCCAAACTGACGAAGGACTATTTCGCCCAGCGCCGGCAGGGCCTCGATCCGGTCTTCCATGCAGCCGACTATCCGGAACTGCAGGGACAGATCGATGGCGAGATCTGGTCGCGCGAAGAGGCGATCGGCACCGGGCGAAGCTTGGAGGAAAAGGCATGGACGGCGCCCTCGGGCCGCTGACACAGACGAAGCTGCCTCCGCCAGAACCGACGCTGGCCAAGCGGCGCGGCATCTATAAAGAGCATGCCGCGCCCGGCGAACTTGGCCGCCATGTCGAATGCCTCTGGCGCCACGAGTTGCTGGAGGGGACGGCCGCCCCCATCGCGGTCGTGCCCGACGGCTGCGTCGATATCCTCTGGTCCCGGCACGGCCTGGCGGTTGCCGGACCCGACCGGGTAGCCGCCTTCCCGGCCTTTGCGCCCGGCACCGATATCATCGGCCTGCGCTTCCGCCCGGGCATCGCAGCCGCCTTCCTGCGCACATCGCTTTCGCAGATCCTCGGCGAGGTCGTCCCGCTCGACGCCTTCTGGGGCCGTGCCGCACGTGAACTCGAAACCAGGATTGAGGACGCACCCGATGCGGCCAGCCGCGCCGCGATGCTGGCGGAAGCGGTGCTTGAACGCCTGCCGGCCGTCTCATCGCCACCGGGCGATATCGCCGCCACCCTTGCCCAACTGCGGCAGAGCCATGGCTCGTCCGACAACCCCATCCGCGCCCTCGCCGCCGCCACAGGCACGAGCGAAAGGACGCTGAGGCGCCGCTGCCACGAGCATTTCGGCTACGGCGCCAAGACACTCGACCGCATCCTGCGCCTGCAGCGCTTCCTCGGGGCATGCCAAAGGGAACCGTCCGCGGCGCTCGGCCTGCTCGCGCTCGATGCCGGCTATGCCGACCAGGCGCACCTGTCGCGCGAGGCCAGGGAACTCACTTCGCTCTCACCCGCCGAAATCCGCCGCCAGCTCGTCGCTGACCGGCAAGCGGCCTGACTGGCCGTTTCGTTCAAGACCGGTCAGGCCGCCCGTGCTACTCCTTCGCTCAGGAGAACAATGCATGGCAACACTCGAAGCAAAGATCGTTCACACCACCATCGACCGCGACTGGCGCGCGGTCTATGCCTTCATGGCTAAGCCTGAAAACATGCCGCGCTGGGCGTCCGGCCTCTCGTCGGGTCTGACCCGCGACGGCGACCATTGGCTGGCGCCGGGCCCTCTCGGCAATGCCCGCGTCCGCTTTGCCCCGGACAACGCCTTCGGCGTCACTGATCATCTCGTCACGCTGGAAGACGGCACGGAGGTCCACAATGCGCTGCGCGTGGTCCCGAACGGCGGCGGCGCGGAGGTGATGTTCACGCTGCTGCGCCAGCCGGGCATGAGCGCGGAACAATTTGCTGGCGACGCCGGCTGGGTGGCGAAGGATCTCGCCACCTTGAAATCAATCATGGAATCCGGAGAAGACAGATAAAATGGGTAACAAGGGCAACGACAGCCGCATCGACTATGTCGAGTTCAACGTCTCCGACATCGCCGCCACCAAAGCCTTCTACGGCAGCGCCTTCGGCTGGACCTTCACCGACTACGGTCCGGAATATTGCGAATTCCAGGACGGCCGTCTGACCGGCGGCTTCACCACCACCGGCCCCGTCGGCAGCGGCGGACCGCTGATCATCCTCTATGCCGACAAGCTCGAGGACATGCTCGCCCGCGTCGAAAAGGCCGGCGGCAGGATCGTCAAGCCGATCTTTTCCTTCCCCGGCGGAAGACGCTTCCATTTCGCCGACCCGGATGGCTACGAACTGGCGGTCTGGTCGGCGCAGTAAGGCTGAGACACTCAAGGAGGCAGAGCGGGGACGATGGCAGCAGCGTCGCCACACGGGCGCATTGGCCGCCTCCTCTCCACCCTCATTTCTGTGCTTGTCACAGAGATGAGGGCGGCCGTGCGTCCGCACGGCAAGAGGCGCTGAGCCAAAACATGCCGGCCGCTTTTCTCGCGCCGCCGACGCGGCGCGGCTGGATTTCTGTGACAAGCACAGAAATGAGGGAGGTTGAAGAGACGGCAGCGCGCGTACCATGCTCGCGGCATGTCTCTTTGCGTGACCGGCAGTCAACTGATACGTCCGGGACTGCGTCGCCGCCCCCGTAACCTGTGGACAGGCCCTCCCGCTTTACGCTGGTTTAATCTCTACACGTCAGAATTGCGCGCGACGAACACGAGGGCGCGCAAGAGCATGGCCGACACGCATGATTTTCTGAAAAACTCCGTCATCATCGGCGCCCATCCCGATGACGAGTTGCTGTGGTTCACCTCGATCCTCAACAAGGTCGATGAGGTGATCATCCTTTATCGCGACATCTGGTCTGAGCCGCAAATGGGCGACGCGCGCAGCGCTGCGATCAAGGCCTATCCGCGCGGCAACGTGCGCTTCCTCGAAATGGAAGAAACCGGCTCGTTTGACTGCGCCGACTGGACGAACCCGAAGCCCGGCCCCTTCGGCATGGAGTTCGGCACCGAAGGCACGCGCCGCGAAGCCAAGCGCATCGTCAAGAAGTCGCTGTCGCAGATCATGCCCGGTAGCTTCCGCCACTCGACCCGGCCGATCGCCCAGGCTTACCGGGACAATTACGAGACGCTCTACCGCACACTGCTGCCGCTCCTGAAGCCCGACATGAACGTCTTCACCCACAATCCCTGGGGCGAATATGGCCATGAGGATCACGTGCAGGTCTTCCGGGTGCTCGACCGCCTGCGCGACGAAATCGGCTTCAAACTCTGGATGTCCAACTATTGCACCGAGCGCTCCATGCCGCTTGCCATGCAATATTTTAGCCGCCGGCCGCAAAACTATATCCGCCTGCCGGCCGACAAGGGCTTTGCAGAGCAGGTGGCCAACATCTATCGCCAGCACGGGTGCTGGACCTGGCGCGACGATTGGGTCTGGTTCGACGACGAGTGTTTCATGGAAGCGCCGTCGAGCAAGCCGGAAAGCGGCGGCTTTCATCTCCTGCCGATGAACCTCTTCAACTTCGGTACGGTGGTGAAGAAGCCGGTCAACACCTCGCTGCTTCTCGGCACGGCGCTGTCGAGCGTCGTGGTCGGTGCCACCATCGCCGCAGCCCTCGAATAGGAAAAGCCCCGGGGCCTCCAGCCCGCCGTGCCGCTTCTATAATCGCTCTCGGGCGAGCGCCGGTTCGGCGAAATAGACCACCATGCGCAGATGCCGGTGTTCGTCCACCACCAACGTCTCGTGGCGGAAACGCAGGCTCTCGGCTGCAGCATCGATCAGGGATCCGATCCCGCGGCGGGCCTCGTCGCCGCCGGGGGCTGCCCACCAGCGCCTGAAATCGGCAGAAAGGTCCTTGAGGCTTTCGACCAGGGCCAGCATCGACGGATCGTCCGGCGCCACGGCGAAATCGTATCGGAACTGGGCGAGCAGCTTCGGCGCATCTTCGCGCCAGGCGGGCATACGCCGCCGCATCTCGGGATCGGCAAACACCAACTGCAAAATATTGCCAAGCTCCGGCCGCCGGGCGCCAAAGCCGAACAGCGCGTCCGCCGCCGCATTCCAGGCAACGACATCCCAGCGCAGGTTGACCACATAGGCCGGCCGTGCCGTCAGTTCGTCCAGCAACTGCTGGACCAAAGGCGAAACGGTGACGCGATGATGCGCCTCCGGCGGCGGCGGCCGTTTGTGGGCCAGCAGGAACAGGTGGCTGCATTCGGCGTCATCGAGCTTCAGCGCCCGCGCCACATTCAACAGGAACGCCTCCGACACCTTGATGTCACGGCCCTGCTCGAACCAGGTGTACCAGGTGAGCCCGACGCCGGCGAGCGCTGCCACCTCCTCGCGCCTGAGGCCGGGGGTGCGTCGCCGGCCGTTGAACGCGAGCCCAGCATCCGCCGGCGTCAGCTTCGCCCGGTGCCGCGTCAGAAACTCCGACAGCTCGTTCTTGCTTCGCTCAAGGCTTCGTTCGTTCACGCTATTGCTCGCAGTAATAGGATAAATACTTAAATTGTAACAGGACCAGTGTGCCTTGAAGATGTGGTTTCCGCAACCAGCCCAAGCGACGACGGAGATCACTTTTGACCATGCTCAGCGACCGACCATCCCACCTCACCGAGGGACATCCCGTCCACGCGGACCCTGCAGAACCGCGCGCGGGCCTTCGGGAATGGGCCGGCCTTGCCCTGCTCGCACTCCCCACCATCCTGCTCGGGCTCGACCTGACGCTGCTGCATCTGGCCTTGCCGGCGCTCGCGGCAGACCTGAAGCCCACCAGCACGCAGGCGCTCTGGATCGTCGATGCCTACGGCTTCATGATCGCCGGCTTTCTGATCACCATGGGAACGCTCGGCGATCGCATCGGTCGGCGCAAGCTGCTGATGCTGGGCGCGGCCGCCTTCGGCGTGGCCTCGATCCTTTCGGCCTATTCCACCAGCGCCACCATGTTGATCGCCGCACGCGCAGCCCTCGGCGTTGCCGGTGCAACGCTGATGCCGCCGACGCTGGCGCTGATCAGCAACATGTTTTTAAACCCGCACCAGAGGGCGCTTGCGATCGGGGTGTGGGCAACCATGTTCGCGCTCGGCATGGCGGCGGGGCCGATCGTCGGCGGCATCCTGCTCGAACGCTACTGGTGGGGTGCTGCCTTCCTCGTGGCACTGCCGATCGTCGGGCTGCTCCTCATCGTCGCGCCGTTTCTGCTACCGGAATACCGTGCGCCGCAATCGGACCGGCTGGACATGACGAGCGTGGCGCTGTCGCTGGCGGGGCTGCTTCCCATCGTCTACGGCATCAAGCAGATCGCCAAGGATGGCTTCGGACTCGCTGCCATGCTCGGCCTAACCATCGGTCTCGTCGCCTCGCTCCTTTTCATCCGGCGACAGCGCCGGCTGAAAAGCCCGCTGATCGACCTCGAGCTCTTCTCCGATCGCGCTTTCCGCACAGCGCTGTTGATCCTCCTGGTCGGCCTGACGGCCGTCGGCGGCACGATGCTGCTCGTCACCCAGTATCTGCAGCTCGTCGTCGGGCTTTCTCCCCTGTCGGCAGGCCTGAGAATGGGACCCTCGGCGCTCGCCATGCTTTTGGCCGGCATCACCGCACCGCTCATCGCCCGGCGCTTCGGCCCCGGCCCCGTGATCGCAACGGCGCTGGCGCTTTCGGTGGTCGGCTACCTCCTACTCGCCTTGCTCGACCACGCGCCGCACGGCGTGGCGCTGGTGACCGCCGCATTCGCGCTCGTCTATCTCGGCCTCGGCACGATTGCCGCGCTTGGCACCGATCTCGTCGTCAGCGCAGCACCTGCCGAAAAGGCCGGATCGGCCTCGGCCCTCTCCGAGGTGGTGCAGGAACTCGGCCTTGCCGTCGGGATCGCCACACTCGGCAGCCTGACCACCGCCGTCTACCGCACCGAAATGGCCGGGCAGACAGAGCTTGCAGGTGACATAGGCGACAGACTGTCGGACAGCCTCGCCGGCGCCGTATCCGTGGCGAACTCGCTACCGGCCGGTGTGCTGGAACAAGCCCAGGCCGCCTTCATGACCGGCTTCAACACCGCCGCCGCCACTTGCGCCGTCGCCATCGCTCTCATGGCGACGCTGGCGGTGGTTTCATTGCGAAGGCGTGTCGGCGAAACGACCAAGTCATGAGAGGACAGCTCGGCCATTTCGTTGCGACCTCCCGTCAATGACGAAACGTCTCCAAACAAAAAAGGCCGCGCCCCGTGGCACGGCCTTCTCGATTGAATGGATGAGCTGCCCCTCACGGTCCTACCGGACATCTCTCGCCGCCAGGCGGGGAGAGAGACGCTGGGCGCACTGCCTCCGCAAAGCGAAGACATTTCGGTCTGGCCGAGACCGGCGCAATCTGCATCCTTCTCACCGCATGAATGAGAGCCAGCCCCAGCCCTCAGTCACGAGACATAGCGGGCCTTACTCGCCGCCACCCAGCGAATGCACGAAGATGGCGAGCTGCTTGACCGTGGTGTCGCCGAGGCGCGGCAGCCAGGCGGGCATGACGCCGTGCTTGGGCGCCTTCATCTGGGCGACGATCGCCTGCTCACTGCTGCCGTTCAGCCACAGCGCATCGGCAAGGTTGGGCGCGCCGAACTCGCGGTTGCCCTTGGCGTCGGCACCGTGGCAGGAGGCGCAGTTGGTCTCAAACAGCGCCTTGCCCGGCTCCACCATGGATGCATCCGACGGCGTTCCGGTGAGGCTGACGACATAGGCTGCCGTCTGCTTGATCTCGTCCGGCTTGAGGATTTCCGCGAAGGACGGCATCTCCGAGACGCGGGTCTCGTCGTCGCCGTTGTAGCGGATGCCGTGGGCGATCGTCTGGTAGATCTCTTCAGGCTTGCCGCCCCAGAGCCAGTCGTCGTCGTTGAGGTTCGGGAAACCGGCAGAACCGGCCGCACCCGAGCCGTGGCACTGGGCACAGTTGACCTTGAAGGCCGAGGCGCCTCCGGACACGGCAAAGTGCTGCAGCTGCGGATCGGCCATGATGTCGGCAAGCGAGCTCGAGGCGATCTTCTCGAGGTTGCCGGCCTGCGCCGCCTTCGCACTCGCAAGTTCGGCGCTTACCTCGGCGCGGCTCGAATAGCCGAGCACGCCCTTGGTGGCGTCGGTCAGGAGCGGCACGGCCGGATAGACGATCATGTAGCCGACCGCCCAGACGATGGTCGCGTAGAAGGTATAGACCCACCAGCGCGGCATCGGGTTGTTGAGCTCGCGGATACCGTCCCATTCGTGGCCGGTGGTCTCGACGCCGCTGATTTCGTCGACGTGTTTGTCCGCCATTCTATTAATCCTCCTTCAGGGGGATGGCTGCGGCATCATCGGCGGCCTTCTTGGCGCCGGGCCGGAAGATGAAGGCAACGACGCCGAGGAAGAAGAGCGTCATCGCAAGGAGCGCCCAGCTATCGGCGAACTGGCGCATGGCCGTGTAGGTTTCCATGTGCTGATCTCCTTAGCGATAACCGGTGGTGTCGTCGTAGGTGGAGAAGTCGACCAGCGTGCCGAGCATCTGCAGATAGGCGATGAGCGCGTCCATCTCCGTCAGCTTCTGCGGATCGCCGTCGAAGTCGCCGAGCTTAGCCTTCGGATAGCGCCCCTCGACGCCCGACGTGTCGGCGTTCGGATCGGCCTGCGCCTTGATGTCGGCAAGCGCGTTGTCGATCATCTCGTCCGTATAGGGAACGCCGACCGCCTTGTTCGCCTTGAGGTTGGCGGCGATATTGTTCACGTCGAGCGGGGTCGCCTTGAGGAAGGCGTAGCTCGGCATGACAGATTCCGGCACCACCGAGCGCGGCTCGATCATGTGCTGCACGTGCCACTCGTTGGAGTAGCGGTCGCCGACACGCGCAAGGTCCGGCCCGGTGCGCTTGGAGCCCCACTGGAACGGATGGTCGTACATGGATTCCGCCGCCAGCGAGTAGTGACCGTAGCGCTCCACTTCGTCGCGGAACGGGCGGATCATCTGGCTGTGACAGACATAGCAGCCTTCACGCACATAGATGTCGCGGCCCGCGAGCTCCAGCGGCGAATAGGGACGCATGCCCTCCACCTTCTCGATGGTGTTTTCGAGATAGAACAGCGGCGCGATTTCCACGATGCCGCCGACGGAGACGACGAGCAGAGAGCCGACGAGCAGCAGGGTCGCGTTGCGTTCGAGCGTCGCGTGTTTGTCGAGAATGGACATTCTCTATGCCCTCCTATTCCGCAGCCTTGAGCGCGGGCGTCGCACCGAAGATCGGAGCTTCATCGCGCACGCGGCCAAGGATGGTCATGGTTACGTTGAAGGCCATGAGCAGAGCTCCGGCGAGGAAGAGTGCGCCGCCAAGGGCACGCAGCACGTAGTAGGGAACCATGGCCGCGACCGATTCCGCGAAGGAATAGACGAGGAACCCCTGGTCGTCGTATTCGCGCCACATCAGGCCCTGCTGGATGCCGGCGACCCACATGACCGCCGCATAGACGACGATGCCGAGGGTGGCGAGCCAGAAGTGCCAGTTGACCATGCGCACGCTGTAGAGGCGCTCGCGGTTCCACAGCTTCGGAACGAGATAGTAAATCGCGCCGAAGGTGATGAGGCCGTTCCAGCCGAGCGCGCCCGAATGCACGTGGCCGATGGTCCAGTCGGTGTAGTGGCTGAGCGAGTTGACCGTCTTGATCGACATCATCGGGCCTTCGAAGGTCGCCATGCCGTAGAAAGCAACGGCCATCACCATCATGCGGATGATCGGATCGGTGCGGATCTTGTCCCAGGCACCCGAAAGCGTCATCAGGCCGTTGATCATGCCGCCCCAGGAGGGCATCCAGAGCATGACCGAGAACACCATGCCGAGCGTCTGCGCCCAGTCGGGCAGCGCGGTGTAGTGCAGGTGGTGCGGACCCGCCCAGATGTACATGAAGATCAGCGACCAGAAGTGGATGATCGACAGGCGGTAGGAGTAAACAGGACGGTTCGCCTGCTTCGGGATGAAGTAATACATCATGCCGAGGAAGCCGGCCGTCAGGAAGAAGCCGACGGCGTTATGCCCGTACCACCATTGCGTCAGCGCATCCTGCACGCCGGCAAAGGCCGAATAGCTCTTGGAACCGAGGAAGGAGACCGGAACCGCCAGGTTGTTGACGATGTGCAGCATCGCGATCGTGACGATGAAGGCGAGATAGAACCAGTTGGCCACATAGATATGCGGCTCCTTGCGCGTCAGAAGCGTGCCGAGGAAGACGGCGAGATAGGCGACCCAGACGATCGTCAGCCACAGGTCGACATACCATTCCGGCTCCGCATATTCCTTCGACTGGGTGATCCCCAGCAGGTAGCCGGTGGCGGCCATGATGATGAAGAGCTGGTAGCCCCAGAACACGAACCAACCGAGATTGCCGCCGAAGAGGCGCGCGCGGCTGGTGCGCTGGACGATGTAGAAGGAGGTCGCGATCAGCGCATTGCCGCCGAAGGCGAAGATGACCGCCGAGGTGTGCAGCGGCCGCATGCGGCCGAAGTTGAACCAGGGCTCGATGTTGAGGTCCGGAAAGGCAAGCTGGAGCGCAACCACGACGCCGACGAGAAACCCGACGACGCCCCAAAAGACGGTGGCGATCACGCCGTATTTGACCACCTCGTCAAAATACTCCGACTGGGGTGGCGGCGGTGACGCCCTGCCCGCGGAAGCCGGGCTGAACTCGATGCGGCGCATCAAAAGGATGGTGCCGGCAAGAAGCGTGAAGAACAGCACCCACATATGGGCTTCGAAGTGCCGGTCCTGGGCAAGCCCGGCGCCGACGAGCGCCAGGAATGCACCGACCCCGAGCAGGATCATCTCGAATGTGTATTTCATGGTTGGGTCCCCAACTTGGTCCGAACGCACGCAACGACACCCCGAAACGAGGGGTGTCACCGCAGCTTGCCGGAAAGTGTCAGAATCGGGGCAAGCCGGCCTTGATTCAGATCAAGGCTTTGCCACCTCGTTTGGATCATCCTCGGCAAACAATAGGGAGCGCCGTGGGAGTTGGCGTCTGAAGCCGATGAAAAAGACTTTTGAAGACGGACGAATCCGCAGCCGACTGGACCCAGCCCCCCGGCGGGAACCCGTGGCCGAGCCGTTTGCCTGGCTTGCCCGCGCCCACGAGGAGCAGCTGGCGCTCTGCAATTGCCTGGAGGAAATCGCCGACAGCCTGCCGGCCGACATCGACCGGCAGAAATGCGTCTATGCCGCCAAGGTGCTGGAGCCGCTGATCCGCGAGATGCATTCGGGCGAAGAAAACCTGGTCTTCCCCTGGATCGAGCGCACCTACCGCTCGGACCCGACGCTCGGCGCGACACTGGAGCGGCTGAAATACGAGCATTGCGAGGACGAGTGCTTCGCCGAGGAACTGACCGAAATGCTGGAGCGCCTCGGCGCCGCCGACGAGACGGTCAATGCCGAGACCGCCGGCTACATGCTGCGCGGCTTCTTCACCAGCCTCAGGCGGCACGTCGGCTTCGAGCAGGAATGTCTGCGCAGCATTACCGCGCCGGCGGGATAGGCCGGATTGCCGGCAGGGTCATCGCGGCCGCCCCCCGGTTTCGGGCGCAGTTGTCTCGTGAACGGGCGATCCCGGCTCGTTGTGCCGCCAGGTCAGGCCTCGTTGGGCGCCTTTCCGTCCCGATCCTCCCAGTCGCTGCGCAGCAACATCGTAACGTGTTCGATCGTTTGCCGGCCGTCGGCCATGGAACGGCTGGCAACTTCGCCGACCCGCCGGTAGCCCAGCTTGCGCTGCATCGCCCAGGAATCTTCGTTGCCGTCGAAATAGCCGTTGACCAGCTTTTCCAGACCCAGATCACGAAAGGCGAAGCGCACCTTCGCCTCGAACGCCTCGCGTCCATAGCCGCGTCCCTGATAAGCTTTGGCTATCCAGATTCCGCCACCACCCGTCCCGGCCTTCCAGTCGATCTTGTTGAGACTGACCCCTCCGATCGCCAGTCGCTCGGATCTGAGCTCAATCGCAAATTCGAAGGCGACCGGCCGCGTGCTTGCGCTCGAAATCTGCTGGCATCTCTCGATCCAGCTTTCGGCGTGTGACGTCGTATAGGGGTGGGGAACGAATGCGAGCCACCTTGCAAGCTCGAGGTCGTTCAAGCCCAGCGCGAGTTGTTCGATGTCCTCCTCTCTCCAGGGCCGCAGGGTAAGGCGCGACGTTTCAATTGTGATCTCCACGACGGTACAGCCTCCCTCACGTCGAAAATGGTCAAAACCGTTTCGGGCTCGTCCACAGCAATTGCGACTCGGGACTCAAGCCCCGACTGGACCTGAACGAGCATCAGCCGAGATGGATGTGAGAAGACAGGACCTGTGCCGACGCCGCCGATCAGGCCGCGATCGCGCGGCGGCGATCGGCATGTTCCTGGATCACCAGGATGGCGCCGATCAGCTTGCCAGTGCTCGACATGCACGGCGTCAGCCGGCAGCGCACGACGACCGTGCGCGCATCGACCATCTTGGCGAAGGTGTAGTCCACCACCTCGCCGGCGAAACACCGGTCGAGATAGGACTTCACCCGCAGCTCGAACCGCTGGATGCCGATGAACTCGACGATATGCCGGCCGATCAGGTCCATCGGGCGGCTTTCCAGATGCTCGGCATTGCGCGGATTGGTGTAGAGATAGCGGTAGTCGGGCGTGATCACCGCCAACCGGTCCGGGAAGCTGTCGAGGATCGCCTCGTTGAGCAATCCTTCGTCCGCCCTGCCCTTGTTCGGTTGCGCCGGCAGGCGCTCCAGCTGCAGGTCGTCAAGGTTCTCCGCGCCAGTCGCGGCGAAGTAGCGGTTGATCAGCGATTGCAGCAACTGCGAATGGCGCAGCACGCAGGAAATGTCGTCGGCTTCGACGCGCAGAATGTCGATCAGGAACTGGAACTGAAGCCGGGCGTCTTCGACGCTCACCGCCTTCTCATCGTAGACGGACCTCAAGATCGGATCCAATTCGCGATCCAGAATCCCGATCAAATGCTCGTCTGCCGTACGTACGGCATACTGCAGCTGCGAATACTTGAACCAGAACAGCTCAATCAGTGCGTTCAATTCGAAACCCCAATTCCCCCACGGCAAAGCCGCTTCGATGCACTTACAAAACAGGCGTAGATGCTCAGGACACTGATCTGGTTCTTGACGTTTCCCCCACCCCTTTCGCGTAAAACCGCACCGCTCGGGTCATCCAAAGCGCTTGCAGGCATTTTCTCACGCGACAGGCATAAGTTTACACTCATTGCGATAGCGTTCAACAGCAGAAAGAAAAACTTAACGCTTACGCACGTTTTCAAGGGAGGATCGGCGCCGATGTCCTCGCGTAGCTGGCAAAACGCAAAGCCCGACACCAAGGGTGCCGGGCTTGCAGGAACGTCAAGCCTGCTTGCGCCAGGCGCAATCAGGCGCTGTTCAGATGTGAAAGAGAATCAGTCTTTCAGATAACGCTTGATGTGCCAGCGGTCGTGATACCAGAGCCATTGGCCCGGATATTCCCGCACCCAGCTTTCCACCTTGTCGTTCAGCACCTGCGCCGTGGCGGTGACGTCGACGCTGCCATCAGCCTTGCGGGGGATGGCGATCGCCGGTTCGATTTCCAGGCGGAAACGGCCACCCGGCAAGCGGATGCAGCGGGCCGGATAGACCTCGCAGTTGAACTGGCGCACGAGCTTGGCGAGCAGCGGGTTGGTCTGCACGTCCTGGCCGAAGAACTTGGTCTTCAGCCCCTTGCGGAACTTCTGGTCGACGAGGACGCCGACGCCCTGGCCGCGCTCCAGCTGGCGGGCGAGCGCAAAGGACGAGCCCGCATGCGAGGGCACGAGCTTGCCCATGCGTTCGGCGCGAAAGTTGAAGACCTTCTCGGCCACGTAAGGATTGTTCGGCGGACGGAAGAGCACCGTTACGTCGAGCCCGAAGGCAGATCCGGCGACCGGCAGCATCTCGAAATTGCCGCTGTGCGCGGTAAAGACGATGAAGGGGCGCGGATTGTCGCGAAGCTCGAGGAACAAGGGAATGCCCGAGACCTCGACCCGGCCCGGCGTCGTGCGCTCCGGATCGAAATCGAAGAGCCGGTCGAGGAACACGTATTCGGCCGCCATGCGACCCATGTTGCCCCAGCTTTCGAGCGCGATCTCGTTGATCTCCGCTTCGCTCTTTTCCGGGAATGCGTTGCGAAGGTTGGTCAGCGTCAGCTTCTGACGGCTGGTCTTCGGGCCGATGAACCGCAGGGCGCGATCCATGAAGCTGATCGCGCCGTCGGCGGGAAACATCTTCAGGATCGTCAGAAGCAGAAACACGAACTGCGCGATCAGCCATTGGCGGAAACGATCCGCCGCCAGCACCAGCCGTGTGATCACCATGCGCACAGTCGATCAATCCATCTTCAGGACGATCTTGCCGAAGATCTGGCGCGATTCCATGCGCTCCAGTGCCCGGTCGATCTGGTCGAGGGTGATTTCAGTGTCGATGACCGGATGCACGAGACCGCGCGCCATCTTCTGCATGGCGTTCGCCATGTTCTCCATGCGGCAGCCGAACGAGCCGAGCAGCTTCAGCTGCTGCTGGAAGAGCATCATCAGGTTCATGTCGGTGGAGACGCCCGAGGTGGAGCCGCAGGTAACGAGACGTCCGCCGCGCTTCATGCAGAGCATGGAGCCGGCCCAGGTGTCCTTGCCGACGTGTTCGAACACGACGTCGACGCCCTTCTTCTTGGTGAGCTTGCGCACGACGCCCTCAAAGCGGTCGGTGCGGTAGTTGATGACGTGATCGGCGCCGAGCGCCTTCGCCTTCTCGATCTTGTCGTCCGAGCCGACGGTGGTGATCACGGTGCAGCCGATCTTCTTGGCGAGCTGGATCGCCGCCGAGCCGATGCCGGAGCCGCCGGCGTGCACGAGGATGGTTTCACCGGGCTCGAGCTTGGCGTTATCGAACAGCATGTGCTCGACGGTACCGAAGGTCACCGGAGCAAGGGCGGCGGCAACCGCATCGACGCCCGGAGGGGCCGGTACCAGCAGGCGAGCCGGCAGGTTGATCTTTTCCTGCGCAAAGCCGTCGAGGTGGAAGCCGTGAACGCCGCCGACATGTTCGCAGAGGTTGTCACGACCTTCCTTGCACGGACGGCAGAGGCCGCAGGTGCGCGCGCCGTAGACCGAGACGAGCTGGCCCGGAAGCACGCTCGAAACGCCAGGACCGATCTGATCGACGACGCCGGAGGCTTCCGCACCGATGACGAGCGGCATCTTGCGCTTGGCGAACGCCATGCCGCGCCAGCCCCAGACGTCGATATGATTGAGCGCAACCGCCTTGACGCGCAGCGTCACCTCGCCCGGGCCGGGTGCTTCCGGCTCCGGAATGTCGGTGATTTCGAGCTTGCGGTCATCGAGCAGTTGCAGGGCGCGCATGGTTCTTCCTTTAGATCTCTTTACATAGTCGAGCGGCTGGGCCGTGCTGACTGGCATATATACACTTTGGGAGAGTGGCGCAGCACCCCTCTCTGGCCTGCCGGCCATCTCCCCCAAAAGGGAAGATCGACCCGCGGCAAGCTTATCGCTTCAACGGAGGGCTCAGCTTCGCCCCCCTGATGAGCAGGACAGCGCTACACCCGATCTCCCCTCGTGCGGGAGATGCCCGGCAGGGCACAGGGGGGCAGCGCCAAATCGTCTTGCCCTCGGATTGGCTCAGGCCGGCTCGGCCGTCATCACCAGGCTGGCGTTCTGGCCGCCGAAGCCGAAGGAGTTCGACAGCACCGCAGAAACCTGCTGGCTGCGCTTCACGTTCGGCACGACGTCGAGCACGATCGCCGGATCGGGGTTCTGGTAGTTGATCGTCGGCGGCAGCGTGCCGGTCAGCATCGTCTGGATCGAGAACACCGCCTCGACCGCACCGGCGGCCGTCAGCGTGTGACCGATCATCGACTTGTTGGACGAGACCGGGATCGACGGCAGGCGATCGCCGAAGACGGCCGACATCGACAGATACTCCATCTTGTCGTTCTCGGGCGTCGAGGTGCCGTGCGCGTTGATGTAGCCGATGCCGGTTTCATCGATGCCGGCGTCGGCAAGCGCCGCGCGGATCGTCGCGATGGCCGGCCCACCGTCCGGCGAGGAGCGCGTGCGGTGGAAGAGGTCGGCCTTCTCGCCGCACCCCTTGAGAATGCCGTAGACGCGGGCGCCGCGGGCAACGGCGGCTTCCAGCGATTCCAGCACCAGCGTCGCTGCACCTTCGGCGATGACGAAGCCGTCACGGTCCTTGGTGAAGGGCTTGGAGGCCTTTTCCGGCGGATCGTTCTGGGTGGAGAGCGCGGAAAGCAGCGCAAAGCGGATGAGCGCTTCGGCGCTGACCGAACCATCGGTCGCAACCGTCAGCGCGCGATCGGTGCGGCCCTGGCGGATCGCCTCGACGCCGAGTTGGATCGCCGTTGCGCCCGAAGCACAGGCGGTCGACAGCGTCACTGGCAGGCCGCGCGTGCCGAAGCGATCTGCAAGGCGCTCGGAGATCGAGCCGAAGAGCACGGCCTCATGGAACGCCGGATCGGCCTTCTGGCGCATCGCAGCGAGGAAACGGTTATAGGCATCGCCTGGCTGTTCGGAAGGCGGCGAACGATCGGCAAGCTCGAAGCGTGCGCTCCATTCCGGCTCGATCGGCGGGGCGGCCAGAAACAGCGGGCCGTTGAAGTCGCCGGAAAGTCCGGCCTGCGCCAGCGCTTCCAGCGTCGTCTCGCGCGCCATGGCATAGGAGCGCTCGACGGAGTTGGCCGCCGGCACCTCGATGAAATCGACCATGCCGGAGATGCGGGTGTTGAGGCCTTCCGTCGGGAAACGGGTGATCTTGCGGATGCCGGAGACACCGCCGGTCAGCGCCGACCAGTTGTCTTCCAGGCCCTGGCCGAGCGAGGTAATGACGCCCATGCCGGTGACGGCGACGATCGGGCGGCCGAGGTGATCCTTGTAAGCGTTGCTCATCAATCGTTCCTCTTATTCGGCCGAAAGGACCGCGACGCCTTCGCCGCGTGAATGACCGACGGTGGTCACGACCGCCGACCGGGCAGCAGCCGTCATCGGCTTTTCGAAGCTGGCGTCGAAGGCCGGCACCTTGGCGCCGTGGCCGAGCGTGAGCGCGGCAAGTGCCAAGCCCGCCGGAAACTGCGCCTCGATGCTGTGCCCGACGATGCCGCCATAGGCACGCACAGGCGCGCCGGCCAGATTGGCCTGCAGAAACGCCTTTTCGCTGGCGACGAGATCATGAAAACCGGACGTGCCGGAAAAGACCACCGTGCCGGCTGGGTCGAGTTTTTCGGCCGGTTTCGCAAGGTCCGCAAGGCGTGCTTCGAGCTTGCCGTCAGCGCGGCTGCCGCGGTCGCTGCCGATCGCGTCGATCGTCGCATAGATGCGGGCGCCACGGGCTTCGGCGTACTCGCGTGATTCCAGCACCAGGAAGGCGCCGACCGACCCGGGGATCATGCCGCCACCGTTGTCACGGCTGCGCGACCAGATCGGGTGCCAGTCACCGGTTGCCTGGCCCTGGATCGCCTCGATCATCAACATGATGTCCAGGCGCTCGGCCGAAAACGCGCCGCCGACGAGCGTATGCGTCGACTGGCCGGCCTTGATCCGGGCAAAGGCGGTTTCGATCGCCGAGATACCGGCCGCTTCCTCACCCATGAAGGTGCGCGACGAACCGGTGACCTTGTGCACGATCGAGATATTGCCTGCGAGCAGGTTCGAAAGCTGGGCGAGAAACAGCGTCGGGCGCAGTTCGGTCGTCAGCTTTTCGTTGAGCAGCTGTTCGCGGTCGTTGCGCTTCAGCGCCTCGTCGACGATCAGCGAATCGACGTTGATGTCACGCTCGCCGCCGCCGGCAGCGACGATCATGTCCATGCTGCCGCAGGCTTCGAGATTGTCCTTCAGGCCGGCGTCATCAAGCGCCAGGCCCGCGGAAAAGACGCCGAGACGCTGCCAGTTTTCCATCTGGCGCTGGTCGCCACGCTTGGCGATCTGCTGCGACCAGTCGATTTCCGGCAGCGGATGCACCGGATAGGGGCTGAACTTCTCGGTCTCGACGCGCGCGGCCGGCGACGTGCCGGCGGTAAGCAGTGCCAGATGCGGCTCGACGCCGACGCCCTGGCTGGTGACGATACCGACGCCGGTAATGACAACGTCGTTTGCAGATTTGCTCATCTTACTTCTCCGAACCGGCCGCCGCTGAAAGCGCCGCCATCAGACCCACTTCTCCAGCCCGCTTGCGCACGATATCGCCGAGCGGAACCTGATCGAACGGCATGGTCCGCAGCTTCAGCTGGGCATCGCAGACCTTCTTGCCGCCAGAGGTGATCTTCGCCTTGGTCACGGCAAAGCCCGACCCTTCATGCTCGAGGAAAGCCTCGATCTCGAGTTCGGCCGAGGGCTCGACGAAGGTCCGCATCTTGGCGCCGTCGACCGACATCAGGAAGGGCATGGCCGCGAAATTGGTAGCGGCGAGCACCAGGAAACCGGAGGCCTGCGCCATGGTCTCGATGAGAAGCACGCCGGGCACCAGCGGGTAGCCTGGAAAATGGCCTTCGAACACCGGGCTCTTCTCCGGCACGACGGACCGCGCCGTCAGCCGGCCAGCCGAAAGATCGACCGTTTCGACACGATCGATCATCTGGAAGTATTCAAGGAGCATTGAGGCTCACCCCGTTGGTTTCGGGCTCAAGTAAAAACGCCAATGCCGCCTGTCAAGCGCGGGGCGCGACGGGCGGCATTGGAAATCGAGTGGCAAGGCTCGGGCGAAAGCCCGATCAGCCCTTGGCAGCCCGCAGTTCGTCGATCTTGGCGCAGAGGTTCTTCAGAACGAAGTATTCTTCGGTCGAAACCTTGCCTTCGTTGACTTCCTGCGTCCACTGCTCGAGCGGAATCTTGATGCCGAATTCCTTGTCGATCGCAAACACGATGTCGAGGAAGTCCAGGCTGTCGATGCCGAGATCGTCGATCGTGTGGCTTTCCGGCGTGATCGTCTCGCGATCGATCTCGCTCGTTTCCGCGATGATGTCGGCAACCTTGTCGAATGTAGCTGTCACGCGCATACCTCTAATATTTTAAAGTCGAGTCTCGGCGATCCTATAGGTAAATGCGCCGCAAAAGCCAATGGCCTTGATGCCAAAGGCTTTCGAATTGGAAAACGGTGTTGCGACGGAGCATGGTTCAGACCGCCACCGAATGCCGGCCGCGGCCGTTGCCGAGATAGGCATCGAAGGTGGCCGCAACCGAGCGGGCAAAGGGCCTGCCGCGTTCGGTCAGGCGGAAAATCCCGCTTTCGATCGTCGTCAGCCCGTCCCAATCGCGCGCCCGGAAGAGCCGCGCCTCCTCGATCACAGCGCCGGCAAACCCCGGGAAGTCCCGCTCGATCTCGTCGAAAGAGAAGGCAAAGCGACACATGACGTCGGCAATCACTTTTGCTCTCAGGATGTCGTCCGGTGTGAAGCGGTAACCACGCACGGCTGCCAGCCCGGTGTTTTCCACATGGCGCAGATACTCACCGGTGGCCGGCATGTTCTGGACATAACCTTGACGAAACTGACCGATCGCCGAGGCGCCGAGACCAATGAGCGTTTCGGCCGCGTCGTCGGTATAGCCCTGGAAATTGCGGCGCAGACGCCCTTCCCTGTTGGCCCGCGCCAGGCTGTCGTCCGGCTTTGCGAAATGGTCGATACCGATTGCCTCGTAGCCGGCCGCAACCAGCATCTCGGCCGCGCGGCTCATCTGCGCGAAACGCTCGACGATGCCGGGCAGGCTTTCGTCCGGAATCATCTTCTGGTGCGTCTTCATCCACGGCACATGGGCGTAGCCGAAGAGTGCGACGCGATCAGGCGCGAGCGAAAGCACGGCCCCCATGGTCCGCTCCAGCGACTGAAGGCTTTGGTAGGGCAAACCATAGAGCACGTCGCAATTGACGGAGTGTACGCCCCGCGCCCGCGACGCCGCGATCGCGTCGCGCGTCTGCTCGAAGGTCTGGATGCGGTTGATCGCCTTCTGCACGACCGGATCGAAATCCTGGATGCCGAAGCTCGCCCGCGTCATGCCGATCTTAGCCAGCGCGTCATGGCGCGCTTCATCGAGATCGTTCGGGTCCATCTCGACGCTGATCTCGCAATCGGGCGCAAAGGTGAAGTGTTCGGCAAAAGCACGCTTCAGTGCGATCATGTCGTCCGGCCTGACGAGCGTCGGCGAGCCGCCGCCGAAATGCAGCGCCGTCACCCTGGCCTCGCGGTTCACCCGGTTGCCGATTTCTGCAACCTCGCGATGCAGACCGGTTAGATAGGTTGCCACCGGATCATAGCGCAGCGTCTGCTTCGTATGGCAGGCACAGAACCAACAGAGCCTGTCGCAATAGGGCACGTGCGCATAGAGCGAGATCGCCTCGCCCGCACGGATCGCACCGAGCCAGCCTTGATAGTCAACCGGCCCCACCGCCTCGGAAAAATGCGGTGCGGTCGGGTAGCTGGTGTAGCGCGGCACAGGGCTCGCATGCTTGAGAATGAGCGCGTCGTCCATAAGTCTCTCCGCTGTCATGAAGACGGCTTAGGACGGATCGGCAAAGAGGCCTTTGATTTTGATCAAGTCGCCGAATTAACACGTTAAAATTGACAATGCTCAAGCTGGCATGAGACATTGTTTCGCGCTTTCGGAATTAGCACCTGTCAACTCTTGATTTAACGGCCCGCATCCTCTTTGGTCATCCAGAGACCAACGGCATGCAGGTAGAAAGAATTGCAGATCGTGAACGAACATCGTCGCAAGGATATCCATAATTCGGAGGTTCCAGCCGTCTGCGCCGCCTGCGAGGCGCGCCATGGCGGCGTTTGCGGCACGCTCACCCCGGATCAGTTGCTCGACCTCAGCCGCCATTCGACTCGCCGCAGCATCGAGCCCGGCCGCGAGGTCATCGGCCAGGGCGAAGCGACCGAGAGCTATGCCAACATCATCAACGGTGTCGTCAAGCTCAGCAAGGTTCTGGCCGACGGCCGACAGCAGATCGTCGGCCTGCAGTTTGCCCCTGATTTCATGGGCCGGCCCTTTACCCGCGAAAGCGCCCTGACGGCGGAAGCAGCCGTCGATACCGACATCTGTTGTTTCCCGCGCACCGTCATCGATCGCCTGGTCTCCGAAGCGCCCAACCTTGAGCACCGGCTGCACGAGCAAGCGCTGAAGGAACTCGACGAGGCGCGTGACTGGATGCTGACGCTCGGCCGCAAGACCGCGCAGGAAAAGGTCGCGAGCTTCCTCTACATCATCGCCACCCATATCGACCCGGAAAACGGCACCTCGAACGAGTTCGACCTGCCGCTGTCGCGCGCCGACATCGCAGACTATCTCGGCCTGACCATCGAAACGGTCAGCCGGCAGATCACCAAGCTGCGCAAGGACAACGTCATCCGCATCGAAAACAGCCGCCACGTCACCGTGCCGAGCCTCGACCGGCTGATGCATGTGGCGGGCATCGACTGACGGCCGTTAGCGGCCGCTAAGCAGTAGTCGCAGCAACTTTCTCGACAGTATCGCCCCTCTCCTCAGGTTCGGCCCGAGGACGCCTCCTTGCAGGGCGGCGAGAGGGAACGAGGACGACTGCAGCCTTGCCATCTGCGGCAGGTGGGCGAATCCGGCGGTGCGATTGAAACGGCCGCGTGCGGCAATTCCCCTTCTCCCCGTCAAAACGGGCAGAAGGTTCCGGCAAGGAAATGAGCAGCGGAGCTATCAAGAAGGCAACAAGCCGGACGTGCGACGCAAGGCAGCGTCACCGCGTAATCACGATCCGCGTGTTCGCCAGCCCGTGTTCCTTGGTAAGGGCGAAAAACTCCGCTGCATTGTTGGGATGCAGCCGCACGCAGCCGTGCGAGGCCGGGCGGCCGAGCCGCTTGATGTCGTAGGTGGCGTGGATGGCGTAGCCGCCGTTGAAGAATACGGCGTAAGGCATCGGCGCATCGTCGTACTTGCGCGAACGGTGGTTGCGCGAGAGCCACTTCGCACTCCAGCTGCCGCGTGGCGTCACATAGCCCTTGCGCGCCGTCGAGACCTTCCAGCGATACATCACGATGCCATTCTGGCTGACGGTCATCGTCTGCGACGACAGGCTGATATCGGCAATCAGATTGGCGGCGTTCACGGGTTGAACGGTAAACTGCAGCAGAGCGGCAATCAGCGCAGTCAAAAGGCTTTTGCGCATGCTTCTCTCTCCGGGAAGACGAACACGTACCGGTGGAACCAAACGTTCCAGGAGAATAACTGATCGAATATGATACGATCTTAATACATATGGAAAGCAGAGTCTTAATGCGAAGGTCAACTTCCGCGATCAAATCATTGCGATTGCAAGAACAAGCCCGGTCATGACCGTGCAGGCACCGTAAAAGACAGCAATACCGGCGTCGATGTCTTCGCTTTTCGCAACCGCTCCGCCCGGCCCGTTGATCATCGGCTCGCTGACCTTGACGCCGCCATAGATGCGCGGGCCTGCAAGCTGCAGGTCAAGCGCGCCCGCCATGGCCGCTTCCGGCCAGCCGGAGTTCGGCGAGCGGTGCAGGCCGTGGTCGCGAAGGCTCACGGTCAGAGCATCCTTGGCAGCGCTGGCGCCGCGATGGATCAGCGCACCGGCCGAGATCAACAGGATCGAGAGCCTGGCAGCCGGCAGGTTGGCGACGTCATCGAGCCGGGCAGAGGCCCAGCCGAAGTGCAGATATTTCGGCGACTTGTGGCCAATCATCGAATCGGCCGTGTTCAGCATCTTGTAGGCGAGAAGCCCCGGCAGACCGGCAACCGCATACCAGAAGGCCGGTGCCACGACGCCATCGGAAAAGTTCTCGGCCAGGCTCTCGATCGCCGCGCGGCAGACCGCCGGCTCGTCGAGCGTTTTCGGATCGCGGCCGACGATCATCGACACGGCCGCACGTCCGCCTTCAAGCCCACCCTGTCGCAAACCGTCGGCGACGCGATGCACGTGATCGGCAAGGCTCTTCTGCGCCAGGAAGACCGCGACCAGAACGGCCTCCAGCAGGAAACCGAGCGGCCCGAAGACGGCGAACAGGCGATGCAGCAGATGGCCGGACCAGGCGCTGAGGCCAAGCAACAGCAGGATTGCGACGACGCCACGAAATTTGCGCGCGCCATCCTCCAGATCCTCACGGTTCAGCCGGGCGTCGAGAAAGCCGATGGCCTTGCCGAAGAACACGACCGGATGCGGCACGCGCGCCCAGAGCCAGTCCGGATCGCCGACGACGCGATCGATCACCAGCGCCAGCGCGAGGATGAAAAGGATGGTCTCCGACACCTCAGAACTCCATGCCGGCGAGCGCATCCGCAAGCCGCCGGTCGCCCGCCGCGTCAGGTGCCAACCCGATCCTGAGCCAGGTCGACGCATAGTCGAACTTGCGCGTGAGGATATGGGCCTTGCAGAGCCGCTCCTGCAGCAGAGCTGCCCTTGGATGCTCGACCAGCACGAAAAGCCCCGTGCCGCCGATGCGGGCGAGCCCTGCCCCATCGAGTGCCGCGTCGAGGCCGGCGCGACGCTCGAGGATGCCGGCTGCGATCGCCTTCGTATCGCCCTGCATCAGCGCTTTCGAGATCGTCAGCGCCGGACCGGAGACGGCCCAGGGGCCGAGCCAGTCGGCAAAGGACACAAGCACCGGTTCGGTCGCAACGACGAAACCGAGGCGCAAGCCCGCAAGGCCGAAGAACTTGCCGAAGGAGCGGAACACGATGAGATTGCCCTGCCCCGGCACATGGCCGGCGACGCTCAGCTCCGGCTCGAGATCGCCGAAGGCCTCGTCAACGAGCAGCAATCCGCCGCTCGCTTTCTGCTTTATGGCGATCGCCAGAATCTCGGCCGGCGTTAGGGCGCGGCCGGTCGGGTTGTTGGGGTTGACGACGATGACAAGGCCATGTTCGGCCGTCAGCGCGTCGGCATCCGCGACGCGATCGACGGCAAAGCCGGCCGCCTCGAGCACGCGGGCATATTCGCCATAGGTCGGCCCGAAGATCGCGACGCGCCTGCCCGCCGGAGCAAGACGCGGCAGCAGCTGGATCACCGATTGCGTGCCCGGCACGGGCAACGGGAGCACGCCGTTGGTGCGGTAGTAGTTGGCGGCCGCCAGCCGCGCGTCATCCACCGTCTGCCGATCCGGCAGCCGGTGCCAGGCGCGCTCCGGCACTTCAGGCAAGGCGACGGGGCATGGGTTGATGCCGGTCGAAAGATCCAGCCAGTCTTCGAGCCGGCCGCCATAGCGCGCTGCGGCTTCGGTGATGCCGCCGCCGTGAACGATCGGTGCGCTCATGCAGCACCTGCGACATCGATCAGATGCATGAAGGAACCGGCGACAGGGCCACGCCGGAGACCCGCCTGGCCGAGATCTTCGCCGGCGGCGTCGCTGACGGCAAACAGCCGATCGGCCGCCCCTTCGGCGACGATGGTCGCATAGTGGAATTCGTGCGCCGTCATGGGTCCATCGAAGAATGCGTTGTCGACAGGCACGACGCGGCGATAGCCGAGGTGCCGCCTGCGCTCGGCAAAACTGGTGACGAGTGGCAGCAGGCCGAGCATGTCGTAGCGTGCGCCATCGGCAGCGACAAGCCCTTCGCCAAGCACCATGTAGCCGCCGCATTCGCCAAAAATCCGGGCGCCGCGTTCGGCCGCAGAATGCATGCCCGAGCGGAAGCGGGCGGCGGCGCTTAAGCGCCCCGCATGCAGCTCCGGATAGCCGCCCGGCAGATAGACGGCATCGGCTGCTGCATCCGGCGCCTCGTCGGCGAGCGGCGAGAAGAAGGAAATCTCCGCGCCGCCTTGCCGCCAGCCGTAAAGCAGGTGCTCGTAACAGAAGGCAAAGGCGATATCGCGCGCGACCGCGATGCGCTGGCCGAACGGCTGCAAACGCCTGGTATCGGCGGCTGCGGGCACCTGCGGAAAAATCGTCGCGATCAGGCGGATCGCGTCGAGATCGCAGGCCGCCTCGACGCGCGCCGCCGCCGCCTCGATGAAACCTTCGAGCGCCGAATGCTCGCCCGCCTGCACCAGGCCGAGATGGCGCTCCGGCAGTTGCAGCGCGCTGTCCTGCCGGAGCACGCCGAACACAGGCATGCGCACCTTGGCGAGCGCATCGCGCAGCATCATTTCATGCCGGTCGCTGCCGACCTTGTTGAGGATGACGCCGACCACCCGGATATCGTCGCGGTGATCCGCGTAGCCGCGCACCAGTGCGGCAACCGACTGGGACATACGGGCGCAATCGACCACCAGAATGACAGCGAGGTTCAGCGTCGCGGCGAGATCCGCCGGCGTTCCCGAACCGTCGGCAGCCCCGTCGTGCAGCCCCATCATCGCCTCGACGATCAAGGTGCGCCCGCCGGCAGCCGCATGCGACGCATTCGCAAGCAGCAGTTCCGGGCGCATCGCCCAGGGATCGTAGTTGAAACAGGGCTCACCGGTCGCCGCCGCATGGAAGGCGGGATCGATATAGTCCGGCCCCGCCTTGCCGGGCGCGATCGCCACGCCGCGCTTCTTCAGTGCGCGCATCAGCCCGAGCGTCACCGTCGTCTTGCCGGAGCCGGACGATGGGGCGGCAATCAGCAATCCGCTCATGCCGGGTTCCTGAGAATGCGATTGGCGAAGGGGTCGGCAGCGAGCTTGCGCCCGTCGAGCGCGCCGATCCAGTCGAGTGCTGCGCGCAGTCGCACCACCTCGCCGACGACGACGATCGCCGGCGGCTCCAGGCCTGCCGCCGCGACATCGGCCTCGGCGCGCGACAGCGTCGTTTCCAGCACTGTCTGCTCCGGCGTTGCCGCGTTGCAGACGAAGGCGACCGGCTCTTCCGGCGAGCGACCGCCGGCAATGAGGTTGGCGGTGATGGCGCCGATATGCTTCATCGCCATGTACATGACGATGACGGGCGAGCCGCTGGCGATGCCCTGCCAGTTGATGCGGTCCGGCACCAGGCCGGAGGAATCATGGCCAGTCAGGAACGTGACGGCGTGGTTGACCTCGCGGTGGGTCACCGGAATGCCGGCATAGGCAAGGCCGCCGATGCCGGCGGTGATGCCGGGCACGATGCGGAAAGGAACCTGATGCTCGACCAGCGTCAGCGCCTCCTCGCCACCGCGGCCGAAGACGAAGGGATCGCCGCCTTTGAGGCGCAGCACCCGGTTGCCGGCGCGCGCGAGTTCGACGAGGCGAAGCGAGATGTCGCGCTGCTTCGGCGACGGCTTGCCGCCGCGCTTGCCCGCAAACTCCAGCACGGCACCCGGCCGCGCGAGCTTCAGGCAATCCTCGTTGACCAGCGCATCGTGCACGATCACATCCGCCTGGCGCAGCGCATTGGCCGCATGCAGCGTCAACAGGCCGGGATCGCCCGGGCCGGCGCCGACCAGCCAGACCGAACCTTTTTCGAGCGCCGGCAACCCGGCAAAGAGGTTGTCGATCATGCGTGCTGTCCCACCTGTATTTCGGCGCCGCCCAACGACGCGCCTGACGCGATCTCTAAAGAACCGGATTCCATTCCTGAGCAAACCCGGACAAAAGATTGATTCAATTCAACAACATAAGCGCGCATCAGACAGCCTCCGCCGCCGGGATGCGTTTTTCAGCGAGCAATGTCGCCGGGCCGGCTAGGGCCGCCGTCGCATGGGCGGAGACGATCTTCGACACGATCAGAACAGCTTCGCTGCCGGCGCCGACCAGCGCTGCCCCCTCGGCAACACCATGGCAACCGGTGTAGGCAAAGACGATCTCCGAGGGATTGGCGAGCCGCGAAGCTTCGGCTTCGAGCGTGGCGGCATCGTAGAACGCGGCCGGAACCGCGAAATGTCTGGCAGCCGCCAGGATCGCCGGTTCCTCGGCGCGGGCATCGAGCGAGGCGACCAGCCGCAGATCGCTGACCACAGCACCAGCATCGGCAAGCGCGCGCTCGGCAAGGGCGATCACCTCGTCGGCCGGCGTGCGACGCTCGCAGCCGAGGCCAAGCACCAGCCCGGCTCCTGCTCTTGTCCTCTCTGCAGCATGTTGGCCCGATGGCATCGGTGGCCGGCTCCTTCGTCGGTTCTCCTTAACGAAGCGCCGGCTGGGACGAATGGTCCCGGCCGATCTGGACAGCACCGGCTGATGGCCCCCTGGCTGGGTCGGCCGCACCGGACGCTCTTTCAGTCCGCCGAAGCGGACGCCGTCGCATATCCTTCATTTTTACCGGAGCGCGGAAGGCCGGTCAAACCGGATTGCGCCATCGCCATGTCGCGTTTGAGGAAGACCGTCATCCGCGCGCACCATCGCAATGACAGCCCATCTTCGGCGGCGGTGCGCGCAAGAGCGTCTCCATCCAGAAAGCCAGCGACTCAGGACAAGGCTTTGAATCTCTGCCGGTTTCGCAGTTCCGAAGTCTGCGTGAACAGCGACACAGCAACAGAAGGCTTTGCAAATCGCGCCGGGCTCTGACACAAGGCGGAAAATCCCGCCTGACATCTCCCCCTTTGAGTCCCCGCCGTGCAAGATCTCGCCTTCCACCTGCTCGCCTTCCTGTTCGTCGCCGCCTTCATTGCCGGCTTCATCGATTCGATCGCTGGCGGCGGCGGCATGATCACCATTCCGGCCATGTTGATCGCGGGCATCCCGCCCTTGCAGACGCTCGGCACCAACAAGCTGCAGGGATTGTTCGGCTCCGGCTCGGCGACGCTGTCCTATGCCCGGCGCGGCCATGTGAATCTGAAAGAGCAACTGCCGATGGCGCTGATGTCGGCGGCCGGCGCCGTGCTCGGCGCCCTGCTTGCGACCATCGTCCCCGGCGACGTTCTGAAGGCGATCCTGCCCTTCCTGCTGATCGCCATTGCGCTCTATTTCGGCCTGAAGCCGAACATGGGCGACGTCGACCAGCACAGCCGCGTCACGCCCTTCGTCTTCACGCTGACGCTGGTGCCGTTGATCGGCTTTTACGACGGCGTCTTCGGCCCCGGCACCGGCTCCTTCTTCATGCTCGGCTTCGTCACGCTTGCCGGCTTCGGCGTATTGAAGGCGACGGCGCACACGAAGTTCCTCAACTTCGGCTCCAATGTCGGCGCCTTCGGCGTCTTCCTCTTCTTCGGCGCCGTCCTCTGGAAGGTCGGCCTGCTGATGGGCCTCGGCCAGTTCCTCGGCGCCCAGGTCGGCTCGCGCTATGCCATGGCCAAGGGCGCCAAGATCATCAAGCCGCTGCTCGTCATCGTCTCGATCGCACTCGCGATCCGGCTGCTCGCCGATCCGACGCATCCCTTGAGGATCTGGCTGGGGCTTTGAGGCGCCGGTGCGGTCGCCAAGTTCTGCGCCGTCCTAATCGGCGCGCGGGTCGAGCCTACGAGGCGCGTGGACCACACCGGCGAGCAGAGACCGCAAGCGCACGTCCGTTCTGCAATCCTCGATGACCGCCGGGCCGGATCGACAGGGCGCGGAGAGGCTTGCCGATAAACGGCAGAAGTCTCATTCCGGCGCCAATGCACGGGCCTTTGCGAGAAGGGTTTCGTCGCCGTCACCCAAGACTTCCAGTAGGCGCTTCATCTCAGCGCCGAACACTTTCCAGAAATTCGGATCGCCGGTTCTGATCGCTGTCGCATTGTCGATCAGGTCGGCGAGCTTGATGGTTTTCGCCGCCGCTGGCGCCAGTGCAAGGTGCTGGCGATCCAGTTCCTTGCGGACCTGTCGGTTGCCGTGGAACGGGGTGGATACATCGGTGAGCCACGCAACCAGCGTTGCGACCTTGGGGCCGAACGCCTCCTTGATCTCCAACAGCGTCGCGTCGGTATCCTCGACCGTATCGTGAAGCAGCGCTGCGGCGATCATTTCGGGCGTATGGGGAACGCTTCGAACGATCTCCGCCACCGCAATCGGATGAACGATATAGGGCCGACCGTCATATTTGCGCTTCTGCTCCCCATGTGCTCGGGTCGCGAACTGAAGCGCACTGTTTTCGAGGTCGGTCATTTTTCTGCGTTCAACGCCGGCTTCCATCACTCAAACCCAATCACAAGCCATTAGAACGAACCAGGCGACCTGCGCGTTCTAACGCGTCAGGTTGCATCGAACGGCGCGCTTGCCGGCCCGCGCGAATGTCGCGGGCGATCAACGTCTGACAGTTATGCCAAGATCCGGCGCACCGGATTTCGACCAGCACGAGCACTGTTCTCCGACGGGACCTGCGCCATAGCCGCATTCGTTGTCCCGGGTCTTGCAGAGCCGTGGGCGGCGCGCTTCGGCGAGCGCCTTGGCCTTGGCTTCATCCGCGGCCCTTTGCTTGCGCGTCGTTTTGGTTTTCGGTTTCGCCTTCTGGCTGGCCGACGTTTCCTGGGCCCGTGACGCACCGCTCTTCACGGTTTGCGCCTGCCCCGCCACGCCTGATGACAAGAACAGCAAGATCGATGCGACACCAAGTGCAGCTTTGAGAGTATTCTTCAAGGTTCACCCGTATTTAGCCTGTCGACGCTCTAACATGGGTGCGGCCTCCTGCCTATACAATCGCCCGGCGGAAGGAGCAGCCGTCAAGGCTCGAATTTTGCCACCCTTCCGACACGGCGGACGACGAGGACAGCCTCCAGACCTCGGCAAAAGATCCGGTAACCATGACGAAAGTCGGACAAGCCCGGCACTTGCACCTCTAGCCACTAGAGATTTCAAGATAATCCAGAATGCTTCGCCAGGCAGCCGCTCACAGGGAGAGCCTACCCGGCGAACGCGCCTGTCTTGTCACTCCGCTCGCTCCAGAGGTTTCATGTCCACCACCCTTCCCGCCATGCTGATGCTCGTCGTCGGATTGTCCACGCTGGCGCTGGCGATCCTCCGCCGCGGACAATCCGGCCGGTCGCCGGTCGTGCTGACCTATGGCGACGATGCCGAGGGGTTTGCGGGCAAGCTTTTCCGCCTGATCGTCGCAGCGCTGGTGATCCACCTTTTGGCAGTCGCCATGCTCCCGGCATCCGTCGATGCCGCCCTCGGACGGATTCCGGCGCTCGATACGCCCCTCCTTCACGCCGTCGGGCTGGCGCTGATGACGCTCGGCGGCGGGCTGACGATGCTGTCGCAATGGGCGATGCGCCATTCCTGGAAGATCGGCATCCCTGAAAAGCAGGATACGCCGCTTGTGACCAACGGCCTCTATGCCTTCTCGCGCAACCCGATCTATGTCGGGATGGTGACCGCGCTGATCGGCACGGTGCTGGCGGTGCCCAACGTCGTCTCGGTGGCGCTGGCGCTCTCGGCCTGGATCTCGATTTCCTACCAGATCCGCATGGAGGAAACCCACCTCGCCCGCGCCTTCGGCGACGCCTACGATGCCTATTGCAGGCGTGTCCGCCGGTGGGTGTGACCTCGGAATGCTGCCGCCTCAGGCGGCAGCATTGCCCACCTCGACTGCGCGGCGTGGTCGCTCACGGTCGATAAAATAGAGGGCCGCAAGCGCAGCCACGAGGCCAGGCAAACCAAGCTCGAAGAAGGACGCGAACGAAATCGGCATGGGCGTCGACATGACGTAATCGTCGAGGCTGTGGCCCAGGCTGCCCGTAAACAGGAACATCAAGAACAGCAGGGGGATGAAACCGATTGGCCCCACCACAACTGCCGCAAGCAGGAAGCGTAACGCCAGCGCTTGCAGCGCCACGACTGCCCAGATCCTGTAAGCGATGGCCCAGATTTCGGGATCGAATGCCCGCAACCGCCCGATGAACGTGGCATCTGGAAATGTCCACGGCGAGGCAGCGGCGAAGACGCCATAAGCGAAGGCTGCGATGAGCGGTGCGACGAGACCGGCGACGATCAAGGGGCGCGCCAACGCCCATCCCCTCAGCCGCGCCTCTGCCCACGTGTCTCCCAAGGTTTGGCGGCGTCGATCGGGAAACCATATCGCCGCACAGGCGGCCGCAGACAGGGCGCCGGCGGCCCCGCCGATCAGCGGCAGATCCGATTGTGTTTCAGCATTGCCCTCCGAAGGAACGAACAGAAGCAGGAATATCGCGCCGGCATGAAGGCCGACGCAGAGTGCAGCTGGCCAGGCTGACCAACGGGAGCGCCTGAAGACGAGCGTGAGCATCAGAGCCGCGGAGACGGCGGCGGCAAATGTCCCGCCGTAGTAGAGCCTCAGCACGAACCACAGCAATGGCAGCACCCTTCCGTTGGCGTTCCCGGGGGAAGAAAGCACATCCAGGAGAAAGGCTATCGGAAAGACAACGATGACCGGACCCAATGCGGTCGTGAGCCAGAAATAGCGCTCTTCACGATTGGCTTTGCCCGTCTGCCCATTCGCCTCGACGGCCGGCGAAGCAGCGATCTTTCCATCCGCGGCTTCGATGCCGCCTGCCTGTGGCTTTCGTCCCTCGCGATACAACCAAAGCGCCGCACTGATACTTGCCACCAGCGCGCCAATTCCAGCTGGAAGGAGGACATAGAAAACGGCCTCTTGCAGCAAGCCGATGATGGCCGCACGCGCGTCGCCTGGCCAAACAAAAGAAGGTTCATTTTCGCTGGGATCCCACATCGCCACGGTAGACGCAATTACGTAAACGAGGGCAAAGCCAGCCATCGTTACGAAAGCACAAGCGGCGGAGAGTGCTGGAAGCTGCCACCTTTCATGGAGAAACCGCCGGAGGGTGACCGTCAGCCACGCCGAACTCATCGCAGGCAAGGCGCAGAGAAATGGTACGACAAACATTAGAACCGGAAGACCGGCAGTTTCCGATGCCGCTAAACAGCCGACGACCGTGCCGGCCGCCACGAATGCCGCCGCGACCCATGTCGAAAACGGCACATATTCCCGCGCGAGGCGCCCACGCCAATTCTCCATGACATCCATGCCGCTTTCCCTCGCCAACGCTCAACCCTGTCGTGCAGGCAGGATTGTCGTAAATCTACGAACATTTCAAGAACATTGTACTTAGCTGCCGGTATCGCGGTCAGATTCGCGCCGCTCGCAAGCCGCGATTGTCGAAGCCGCACTGCCGGTCCCCAAGACACCCGAAGAGCTGTGCCCGCGTCCATGAAAGCGTCTGTCCGCCCGGTCGCCTTTCGGTTGGCCCAGGATGCCGACAACGGCGCGTCCGCTGGTAGGCTGGATCGCGAACTTCGTCCTCAGGCAGCGACGCTCTCCACATTGGCCGCTTCGCGCAAAGGGCCGCGGCGGATCAGAACGACGGCTGAAAGGCCGGCAACGACGCTGGTAAGACCAAGCCCGAGGAAGGTGGCCGCCGATATCGGCACGATCTGCCGAAGGATGTCCTCGCTCAGGCTATGTGCCATTGCGCCGCCGACGAGAAAGGCTGCAAGCGAGAGGATGACGATGGCGACGCCCGGCCGGGCGGCCCTGTCTTTGAGAAACTGGTCGAGCATCATCGTCATCAAGGCCACAACCGCCCAGACCCGATAGTTCAAGACCCACGTCTCCGCCGCGCCAACCTGCCCGCCTCCATTGAACAAGCCCTGCGGCGCGATGCCAAGCATTTGCGCGGCGACGGCGAAAACACAGCAAGCAAGCGCGGCAGCCGCAGGTGCCACAAAGCCGGCGATCAAGAGCGCGCGCATCAATGCCCGCAGCGAAGCACCCTGTTGCGCAGTCTGCGCGCCGAGGCCACGGCGATCGGGGAACCAGATGGCGGTGCAGATGGCAGCCGACAGGGCACCAACAATGCCGCCGAAAGGCAGGAGAAGCGCCTGATTGCTGGTGGTGTCATCTGCATAATCGAACAGAAGCGTAAAAATCGCACCGACGTGCAAGCCGATGAACACGGCGACAAGCCAGGCCGAGCGGCGTGACCGACTGGATACGAACGCAAGAACCAGCGCGGCGCTGACTGCTGCCGCATAAGTGCCGCCGAAGTAATATCTCAGCATGGCCCACGGCAGTTTCGATGCGCTGGGAGCGGTTTCCGGACCGAAGATCATCTCCAGCAATATCAGGGGAAGGAAAACAACCGTAGGCCCGATGAGAATCGATAGCCAGAAGTAGCGTTCGTCTGCCCGCGATTGGCGGCTGCGACTGTACGGCTCGTGCGCGACAACCACCGAAGGCATCGAAGCGGCCGTCCCGCCCGGTTCGCCATCAGCGCCATTGCGTTGCACCCGCCTGTCTCGCAGCAGCCACAGCCCCAAGGTCGCCCCGGCCATGAGCGCACCGGCGACCGAGAACATCAGCAGATCGGACGCCGGTCCGTAACGCGCCAGCACCGCATAAGGCACCGCATATCCACCGGGGTCCCAACTCGCAAAATACGTGGTCAGAGTGTAGACGCCGACAAACCCGGCAACCGTGCCGAAACCACAGATGCAGGAAAGCGCCAGCAACTGCCAGGTATTGCGAACCGGTCGGCTGAACGCGACCGTCAACCGCGCCGCGACCATTGCCGGAAAGATACCGAGGAAAGGAACGACAAGCTGAAAGGGGCAGAGCGAAGCCGATGTCGCGAGGCGGACGGCTGCCCAGATGACCGCCAGCGCAGCCGTCACTGACGCTGCAAAGGAAGAATAGTCCGTTTCAAGGGGCTTGCGTCCATCGTCACCAAATCGCATGCCGTCCTCCCACCACCCACAACCATTTCGTGTATCAGGATTGCGGCTTGATTGAGGCGAACATTAGGGGAACAAATTCACGGGAGGCAGGCGCGCAGAAACTCAGAAAACTGCGATCAACAATGCCCCTGTCGCAATGAAGGCGACGCCGATCCAGTTCATCAGGTTGAGCTTTTCGCCAAGGAAGAGCACGCCGAAGATCGCGACCATGACGATCGAGAGCTTGTCGATCGGCGCCACGCGGGCAGCATCGCCGAGCTTCAGCGCCCGGAAATAGGCAAGCCAGGAGGCGCCGGTGGCAAGGCCCGACAGCGCCAGGAACAGCCAGGTGCGCCCGGGGATTTCCGATGGCTTCTGCCACTGTCCGGTGGCCGCAACGATGGCGGCGATCACGCAGAGGATGACGACGGTGCGGATCAGCGTCGCGAAGTCGGAGTTGATCTGCGCAACCCCGACCTTGGCAAACACGGCCGTCAGCGCAGCAAAGGCCGCCGAAAGCAGCGCCCAGAACTGCCAGCTCTGGCTCATCAGAACTCCACGCCCTGCTGCGCCTTGATGCCGGAGCGGAACGGATGCTTGATCAGCTCCATCTCGGTGACGAGGTCGGCGATCTCGATCAGATCCTCCTTGGCGTTGCGGCCGGTGAGCACCACGTGGGTCATGTGCGGCTTTTCCTCTTTCAGGAAGCGCACGACCTCGGCGACGTCGATATAGTCGTAGCGCAGCGCAATGTTGATCTCGTCGAGCAGCACCATCGAGTTGCGCTCGTCGCGGATCAGTTCCTTCGCCTTTTCCCAGGCCTTTTCCGCCATCGCCACGTCACGGGCGCGATCCTGCGTTTCCCAGGTAAAGCCCTCGCCGAGCGTATAGAACTGGCAGACATCGCCGAAATGCTTCTCGATCAGCTCGCGTTCGCCGGTCGCCATAGCGCCCTTGATGAACTGCACGACGGCGCAGGGCATACCGTGGGCGATATGGCGGAAGATCATGCCGAAGCCGGCGGTCGACTTGCCCTTGCCCTTGCCGGTGTTCACGATGATCAGACCCTTCTCGTCGGTCTTCGTCGCCATGATCTTTTCGCGTGCCGCCTTCTTCTTCGCCATCTTCATGGCGTGGCGGGCATCATCCTTCTCGGCCGGGGCTTCGCCGCCTACTGTCGTCTCGTCGCTCATGATCACTCCCTCGGTTCTCAAGTCGGGACGGACAGCTGCCCTCGTCCCGCTTCGGTTCCTTCACTGAACAGTGAAACGGAACCAGGTCTTTGTTTCCAAGCAATTCCGGACGGAAAACCGCCCTCCGGAACCGCTTTATTCGTTGCCGGCGCGAAGCCGTGTTGCGGCGTTGCTGATGCCCGCGAGTTCAAAGCGCGCCGAGTTCGAACGCGGCGTCCAGAGATTGCGGTCGATCGCTTCGAGAAAGCGTTCGGCAAGCTCGACAAAGGCGGCCGGGTTCTTGTCGCGCAGGAAATCCGCCACGCGCTCGTCGACGACGAAGGCTTGATAGGCCGCCTCGAAATGATGGTCGCGCACGGCCCCCGTGGTCGCCGCAAAGGCGAACATATAGTCGACCGTGGCGGCGATCTCGAAGGCGCCCTTGTAGCCATGGCGCATGACGCCATCGATCCATTTCGGATTGACGACACGCGCCCTGACCACGCGGCCGATCTCTTCTTCCAGCGAACGGATGACCGGCTTTTCCGGCCGGGAATGGTCGTTGTGATAGATCGCCGGGCGGTGTCCGCCGAGCTGTTCGGCGGCAGCGCTCAT
The DNA here is from genome assembly GCF_044769565.1 of Ensifer sp. NPDC090286. Lineage (NCBI taxonomy): Bacteria > Pseudomonadati > Pseudomonadota > Alphaproteobacteria > Hyphomicrobiales > Rhizobiaceae > Ensifer > Ensifer sp. NPDC090286. The sequence goes on from NZ_JBIVYF010000001.1 coordinate 1,013,177, forward strand.
GCCGCCTTCGAACTGGTAGTAGTCGTCGCTGTCGAGCAGATCGTGTTCGCGGTTGTCCTGGTTCTGCACCACCGCCTCGATCGTGCGCAGGCGTTCTTCGAAGAGGTCGCGCTCGGCCTTGCCCTCTTCGCCGGCGCCATAGGCATAGGCGCCCCAGGTGAGATAGGCCTCGGCGAGATCGGCCTTGGTTTCCCAGCCCTTCTCGTCGATCAGCGCCTGCAGGCCGGCACCATAGGCGCCGGGCTTGGCGCCGAAGACGCGGTAGGAGGCGCGGCGCGCAGCCTCGGCCGCATCGACACCTTCTGCTTCCAGCCGCAGCGTCTCTGCGCGCATGCGCGCGGCGATCATGTTGTCGGCATCGTCCTCTTCCAGCGCGCCGACGGCGCGGATCGCCTTGTCGAAGAGCGCTATCTGATCCGGGAAGGCATCGCGGAAGAAGCCGGAAATGCGCAAAGTCACATCGACGCGCGGGCGGCCGAGCACCGCAAGCGGGACGATCTCGTAGCCCATCACCCGGCGCGAGACCATGTCCCAGGTGGGTTTGGTGCCGATCAGCGCGAGCGCCTGGGCGATGTCGTCTCCGCCGGTGCGCATGTTCGCCGTGCCCCAGGCGGTCAGCCCGAAGGAAGACGGCCACTCGCCATGATCCTGCAGATAGCGGCGGATCAGCAGTTCGGCCGATTTCTTGCCGAGCTCATAGGCAGCGGGCGTCGGCACCGCACGGCTGTCGACAGAGTAGAAATTGCGCCCCGTCGGCAGCACGTCCGGCCGCCCGCGCGTCGGCGCGCCGGAGGGACCGGGGGCGACGAAGCGGCCGCTGAGACCGGTGAGGAAACCGGCCATTTCCGCAGCGCCCGAGCCCGAAATCGAGGGCTTGAGGCGGGTGTCGATCTCGTCGAGCACGGCGCGGGTGTTGGTCCAGCTTTCCGGGCACACCAGTTCGCCGGCAACGAGCTGTGCGGCCAACAACTCGATCCGCTCGACCGTATCGCCGGCGGTGCGCCACGGGGCGTTCGATAGGTCGGCGAGGATGGACGGTTTCGGACCGGTCCAGGTATCGGACATGACGCAGTCGAGCGGGTCGAGGACGAGCCCCGCATCCGCTGCGATCGCCCGCTGCAGGCTCTGGTCGCCGCCCTCGCCGGGGCCGCGCGGTACGCGCGCCAATGCTACGGTGAGATCCGTCAACAACCGCCCCTCCGGCGCCACGCCGAAGATGTGCAGGCCGTCGCGGATCTGCATTTCCTTGAGGTCGCAGAGATAGGCGTCGAGTTTTTCCAGCGCCTTGTCGTCGCTGTCGCCCTTGTGAATGCCGGCGTCGCTGTCGAGGCCGATGTCGCGCACGAGGTCGAGGATCTGGCGGCTGAGCAGACGCAGGCGCCGCGGGTCGCCGCCGGCCGCGTCGTAGTACTCGTCGACCAGCGCTTCCAGGTCCTTCAGCGGCCCGTAGGATTCGGCGCGCGTCAAAGGCGGCGTCAGGTGATCGATGATGACCGCGCTGGTGCGGCGCTTGGCTTGCGTACCTTCGCCCGGATCGTTGACGATGAAGGGATAAATGTGCGGCAGTGGACCGAAAATCGCCTCGGGATAACAGGTCTCCGATAGCGCCAGGGCCTTGCCCGGCAGCCATTCGAGATTGCCGTGTTTGCCCATGTGCACGATCGCCTGCGCGCCGAACTGCTGGCGGAGGAAGGCGTAGAAGGCGAGATAGCCATGCGGCGGCACGAGGTCCGGCGAATGGTAGCTTTCCTTCGGATCGATGTTGTAGCCGCGCGCCGGCTGGATGCCGACGATCACCTCGCCGAAGCGGGCGAGCGGCAGCGCGAAGGCGCCGTCGAGGAAGAAGGGATCGGCCTCCGGTGCACCCCAGCGGCCCGCGACTTGATCCTTTATCTGTTTCGGAAGCGAATCGAAGAAAGATTTGTAATCGTTCAGCGAAATGCACTCGCGGATTTCGCGATCATGGCTTGCCGAATTGGTCGGGCCGGCCATCAGATACCGGATCAGCGCATCACCGTCGTCGGGAATATCGGCAACGCCATACCCCTCTTTCGCCATCGCCCGCAGCACTTCGACGGTGCCGGCCGGCGTGTCGAGCCCGACACCATTGCCGAGGCGACCGTCGCGGTTCGGATAGTTGGCCATGACGATGGCGATACGGCGCTCGGCCGGCTCTGCCCGACGCAGCTTCGCCCAGTTGACCGCAAGATCAGCGGCAAAGCGCACGCGGTCTTCGAGCGGCTCATGCCCGACGATATTGGCCTCGACCTTCGCGTCGTAGATCGATGCCGCCTTGAACGAGACGGCACGGGCCAGGATGCGGCCATCGACCTCCGGCAGGGCGACATTCATGGCGAGATCGCGGGCCATCAGCCCCTGTGGCGACGTTTCCCACTGCGCCCGCGACGAGCCGGAGAAGATCACCTGCAGGACAGGCGCCCCGGTCGATTCCAGCACGGTCGGTTGACGATCGGCACCGGGCGACGAGACGGCAAAACCGGTGGCGTTCATCACCACGTCGGGTGCTGCTTCAGCAAAGATCGCTTGCAGCGTGCCGACGGAAACGGCATCCTTGAGGCTGGAGACGAAGACCGGCAGCGCGCGGACACCTTGTTCCGCCAACGCGTCGATCAGCGCCTCGACCGGCCGTGTCTCGCCGCTCTGGACGAGGGCGCGGTAAAAGCAGATGGCGATGGTTGGTTCGAATTCCACCCTGTCCGTCTTGTCGACATCAAAGCCGGCGACGACCTGCAACCACTCAGAAACGCCGATCACACCCTTACCCGGCCACCAGATTCCGGCCTTCAGGAGCGGCTTGGCCGGCTGCGGCTTCTCGGCACCGGTGACCAGCGCCGCGGCATAGTCGAGGAACAGGCCGGCATTGTCGGCGCCGCCTTCGGTAAAATAGGCCCAGAGGCGCTGGCGGTCGTCGGCTGCGACGGTGGAGAATGGTTCCAGCCCCGGATCCGGCTTGTCGTCGCCCGGCAGCACCGCGATCTGGAAACGGTGGGTGACGGCAGCCGCATGCAGGGCTTCGAGCAGATAGCGGAAATAGCTGGCGCCACCGAGCGGACGGACGACGATCAGCTTGGCGTGGCGCGCCGTGCGCTCGACATAGGTGTCGACCGACATCGGGTGCATCAGGCTCATGAGGCTGGCGATGCGCAGGCTCAAGCCGCCTTCGCGGCGACCATGGGCTGCGGCGATCGAGGAAAGCTCGGTGTCGGCGGCCGACAGGAACAGGATATCGGCCGGCGTTTGCCCAAGGTCGATCGCTTCGTTGCCGTCGGCGATCGTTCCTTTCTGGGCGAGAAGCAGATGCATTCGTCTTGTCCGTTCGGGCAATCCCGGCGGAAACGCTGAAAGCGGCCTCCGCCCGAAACTGCATTATTTCAATGCGTTAGGTCATTTCACTCAAGAAACGATCTAGACCAGCGCGGTGATCGCGGCGCGTACCGCCTGCTCGTCCATGTCGTGCAGGCCGATGACGACGAGGCGCGTGCCACGCTTCTCGCCGGCAGCCCAGGCACGATCATAATACTGGTCGACGCGGGCGCCGACCGCCTGGATCAACAGCCGCATCGGCTTGCCGGGTACGTCGGCGAAGCCCTTGAGACGCAGCACGTCATGTTCTGCGATCACGCCCTTCAGACGATCGATGAAGGCGACCGGATCGGCAATCGCGCCAAGCTCGACGACGAAGCTGTCGAACTCGTCGTGGGAGTGCTCTTCGCCGGCCTCGTGCTCCATCTCGTGGTGCGACTTGCGGTTGGCGATATCGCTTTCCGTGCCGACACCGAGGCCGAGCAGGATGGCGGCGGCGACTTCGCCGTTCTTCGCCTCGATCATCGCAGGCTTGCGACTGGTGCGCGAAGAGACCTCGTCGCGCACGGCCTTGAGGCCGGAGGCGTCGATGAGGTCGGTCTTGTTGAGAACGATGAGGTCGGCAGCGGTCAGCTGGTCCTCAAACAGTTCCTCGATCGGGCTTTCGTGATCGAGATTGTCGTCCTCGACGCGCAGCGCATCGACCTTGTCGTGGTCGTCGGCAAAGCGGCCGGCGGCAACGGCCGCACTGTCGACCACGGTGACGACGCCATCGACGGTCACTTCGCTGCGGATATCCGGCCAGTTGAAGGCGGCGATCAGCGGCTGCGGCAAAGCGAGGCCCGAGGTTTCGATGATGATGTGATCGGGACGGTTTTCGCGCTCGAGCAGCTTGGTCATGGTCGGGATGAAATCATCGGCAACCGTGCAGCAGATGCAGCCATTGGTGAGCTCGATGATATCGTCCTCGGTGCAGGCCTCCGCACCGCAGCCCTTGAGCACGTCGCCATCAACGCCGAGATCGCCGAACTCGTTGATGATCAGCGCGATGCGCTTGCCGTCGGCGTTCTGCAGCAGGTTGCGGATCATCGTCGTTTTGCCGGCGCCAAGGAAGCCGGTGATGACGGTCGCCGGGATCTTGCCCTGGTTGGCTCTCGCAGTGGTCATTTTTCAACCCTTCATTTTCAGCGGCAAACCGGCCGCGACAAAGTAAACTTCAGCGGATTTCTCCGCAACGATCTGGTGAAGCCGGCCGGCATGGTCGCGGAATTCGCGGGCCATGCGGTTCTCGGGCACGATGCCGAGGCCGACCTCGTTGGAAACGAATACGAGACGCGCCTGCGCCTCAGGCAGATACGCGGCAAGGGCGGCGAATTCCGCCGCGATGTCGCGCTCTTCGAGCATGAGATTGGTGACCCACAGCGTCAGGCAGTCGATCAGGACCACGTTAGCCCGATCGTCGATGCTTCTCAGCACGCCGACGAGATCGACCGGCTCCTCATGCGTCGTCCAGCCTTCGCCGCGGCTTATCCGGTGGTGGTCGATGCGCGCGCGCATTTCGTCGTCCCAGGCGCGTCCCGTGGCGACATAATGTCTGGTGAGGCCGGACGCTTCGACGAGCCTCTCGGAAAAGCCGGACTTGCCGGAGCGGGCGCCGCCAAGAACCAGCACGGGTCCGTCGCTGAGACTGCTCATCGCCGCTGCCTCAACATGCCGAGATCAGCGGCAGGCGGCAACGGCCGTCGGGCGCGCCAAGGGCGCGTTCTTGAAAACATCTGCGAGCCAAAACAACCTCCGTGATGGCGTTGGAGACAAACGTCCCCTCGGGCGGAATGCCCATGTCGGATGGCAGGTCTCCTGGCTCACGGCGTCACGGGGCCAAACATCGCCTCGCCCTCAAAGGGCAAGGTTCCGATGTCAGGACCCGAACGGCCCGCCTCACCTTCCCGGCGTTTTTCCGACAGCGAACCTTTTGCACGTCATCTCCGACGCACGGGCGCTGCGGGCGGCTTCGTGAAAGGCGGACGATTCGTAGAAGAAGAGGCGTCCAACCCGGCTGATCACGATGCCACACCAGTGGCTTTTCCGGCTTGATCCCCGACCTGCCCCGGTTGCCCATGCAACCGGCCGACAACCCGGCACCAAACCCGATGGCGAACCCTGACCGTTCTACAGTCGCGGGGTCGGCTGCGATAAGGATGCCCGACTTGGGTCCATCCGTCACATTCCCAATTATTCCCCCGTGTCGCCACGACGCGGAGGAACCATCCAACAGCCGATGATTAGGAACCGGACCGCGCAAAGTCAATCGACGCATGCGACGCCTCCCCGGCCGAGTTGCGCCACGCGACGATTTGTCGAGCCGTGAACGGACGGCCGCGGCCCGCCAAGAACGGTCGCGTATCCGCCTGCCTTCCACCCGTGGTTCGAGCCCTTACACTCTCATTCTGTGCCAAATCGCTATCAGAATGCGCCAATGCGCCCTCAAGCTCTGGCGCACCTCTGTTCCGAGGCAAATTCGCCAGCATGATGATCAACATCCGCAAATGGTTCGGCGATCGCGCGTTCGACCGCATGGTCCTGTGCACCGTGCGCCAATCGGCCCCACGGGAGCGCTACTCTTTCGGTTGAGGATTGACGATTTTCAGCCAGCACGTCGCAATCACCGCTGTGGTCGAGACTGCGGCTGCGGCCAGATAAATGGCGCTCGCCCCCCATCCTTCGCCGAGGCTTCCGAACAAAAGCGTGCCGAGCCCGTAGCCCGCCCACATAAAGCTGGTAAGCCAGCCAAACGCCTCGGTTCGATCCTCCGGTCGGGCACTCAGCCCGACAGCGAGCTGGCCGAGCGCATCCCGGGCTCCGCTGAAAACCCCGGCACCGAGATAGAGCAGCAACAGAAGCCAATGGTTTGACGTCATGCTCATCAAGATGAAAAAGCAGGCCGTCACCAGGTGAAAGGCAATCATGCCGCGCTTCACCGATGGTTGTGCGCGCAGCGCGCCATAGAAAATGCCGCCGAAAACCTCGCCGGCAGCAAATCCACCGAGAAGAACACCTGCCAGGGTGGCTGTGACGCTCGCCACCGCGCCAACCTGCATGGCACCAATCGTAAAGGTATCGAGGGCGACGATCGCCAGAAGCAGCGCCAGCGGAGCGTTCGCCAGGACGGAGAACAGCCTTCGCGGACGACGCTCGGTGGCCCTCCTTGCCATGGGACTGTTGGCGATCAGCATGTCGCCAACGACCTTTGCGACAGCGCACGACCCCACGATCATGTTTGGCGGCATCACATAGAGCAAGGCACCGACCAGGATGGGCCCGAATATGAAGGTGCTCGAGTTGATGACTGTATCGAGCGCGTAGGCACTTGATAGATTGCTCTCGGGCACGAGATGCGGCCAGCTGGCCCGGACGACGGACCCCGATGGCGGCGTCGTGGCACCCAGGGCCGCGGCAGCCAAGAGAAGATAGGCGGCTGGCAACTGATGAACGAGCGCGAAGACCACCGTCACATAGGACAGGGTGTGAAACCCGACGAACACAAAAAGAGTTGGCCGCGAACCGAAACGATCGACGAGGCGGCCGGCAGCGGGGGCGACCAAAGCCAAGGAAACGGCGTGCGCGAACAGGACGGCGCCCGCATCCACGACTGAGCCCGTGCTTTTCGATACCGCGATCAGAAGGGATAGGCTCAGCATCGACGTGGTCATTCGACTTATCGATGTCGCGATCACGAGACGGACGACACCATCCCCGCGCAGCACCGCAGCATAGCTCTCACCGACCATTCTTGCGTTACCTTCGTAATCCGAATAGTTAGTAACGAGTACACAACCGGATCGTTACCTGTCAAATGCAGCTTACAAGTAACTCACAGCGCCAGGCCGCCTTGGCCGCGACTTTGGTAAACCTCACACTGGACGGTCAATCGGGCGGCCGCGCCTATGCTGGCTTGACAGCCGACGCGCTGAAGCAGGCGTTTGCCGAACAGCTCAACCCATCGATGAGCAAGCGCGTTCTGCCCGTCGTCGATGGCGGCGCGCGATTGCGGTCGGTCGCAACGGACCTCGGCCCGGTGTTTGAGGCCGCCACGGACGAGACCGCTGCGGCGACGCTGAACCACCTGATGAAGCGCTACGCCCCTCGCCCCTATCTCGTGGCCGACGTCGACCAGCCCCATCACCTGCATTTCCATGGAGACGGCGAAACGATCATCGAGGCGCTGGCAGCCGAGTTCGTGGTTTCCCTGGCGCTGCTCATGGACAGGTTCGGCAGTCGGCGCTTTGGACGGTGCCATGCGAACGGGTGTGACCGCGCCTACATCGACGTGACGCGAAATGGGTCGAAGCTGTACTGCTCCGACGCGTGCACGGCACGTATGAAGATGGTCGAGTATCGCGCACGCTTGCGCAAAGGCTGAACGGCGCAGGATCAACCCACGCGGTCTATACCCGCTCAAACACGCTGAACTGGAAGGACTGGATCGTATTTCCCGGCGTCCGGTGCTGGTGCTCGATATGCTCGACCAGGCGGAAGGACGGCCCGACCACTTCGGCAAGGGCTGCCGGGTCGTAGCGCACCACCGGCAGGCCGCTGCAACGCTCGGGACCATCGGGGGCGAAGGTGGCGATGATGGCGTGTCCGCCGGGCACGACGGCACCGGTCAGCCGCTCGATATAGGCAGCCCGGTCGCTGGCGTCGGTGAGAAAATGAAAGGCGGCGCGGTCGTGCCAGAGATCGTAACGGCGGTCCGGCCTCCACGTGGTGACATCGGCCGCGATCCAGTGCACGTCATCGGCGCGGGTGCCGAGCCTCGCCTTGGCGGCATCCAGGGCGGCCGGCGACAAATCGAGCACAGTGATATCGCTCATGCCCGCAGCGATGAGCGCATCGACCAGCCGCGAAGCGCCGGCGCCGATATCGATCAGCGACGACGAAGCCATCCGCGCATGCCGGCGGATGAGATCGAGGGAGACGGCAGGCGTATCCTCAAACCAGCTGACGCCCGCCTCGCCTTTCGACTGATAGGCCTTGTCCCAATGGGCTCGTCTGGTTTCGTCCTGCATCGTGTTCCCTGCCCGGGAACGCACGACCGTGACGGGCGCTCCACCTTCCTCCATCCATTTTACAGCGGATTGCCCGGTGACGTTGGGCGGTTTCCGTCGGGCCTTTGCTGACACCGGCAAGCCTCCGCCGACCGCACTCGATACCGTTCTCTCGGCTAACGACCGAGCAGCCCGTCCAGCCAGCGCCGGTCGAGCACCGCCTCCAGTTCGCTCGCGACATCGTCGAGCGCGCCATCCACCGACTGGCGGTAGTTGCTGGCGCCGCCCTCGATGCCGAAACTCTTCAGCAGCGCGCCGCGATAGGCGTCGCTGGTGAAGAGCCCATGCAGGTAGGTGCCCATCACGCGGCCATCGGCCGAAAGCGCGCCATCGGCGCGATTGTCGATGCGCACCGAGGGCCGATCACAGTCGGCACCTTGCGTCTTCCCCAAATGGATTTCGTAACCCTCGAGCGCCACGTCATGCTCCAGCGACCAGGCGCGGCTGTTGCGCACGGTCTTTTCCGGCGCCATCTCGGTCTCGACGTCGAGCAGCCCGAGGCCCTCGACCGCGCGCTCGCCACCTTCGATGCCGAGCGGATCGGTGACGCGCCGGCCGAGCATCTGGTAGCCGCCGCAGATGCCGATGACCCGGCCGCCGCGCCGCACGTGCCGTTGAAGGTCGCGGTCCCACCCTTGAGTGCGGAAATCGATGAGATCGCCGATGGTCGACTTCGACCCGGGAATGACGACGAGGCCGGCATCCGAAGGAATGGGACTGCCCGGCCGCACGAAGACGAGATCGACCTCCGGCTCGGCGGCGAGCGGATCGAGATCGTCGAAATTGGCGATGCGTGACAGCACCGGCACGGCCACCTTCAGCGCCCGCCCTTCGCCGCGCGTCAGCTTCTCCAGCACGACGGAATCTTCCGCCGGCAACCGCGCCGCCGCCTTCAACCAGGGCACGACGCCAAAGCAGGGCCAGCCGGTGAAGCGGTTGACGGCGGCAATGCCGTCGTCGAACAGCGTCACGTCGCCGCGAAACTTGTTGATGAGATAGCCGGTCACCATGCGCCGGTCTTCCTCGGACAGGATCGCATGCGTGCCGACCAGCGAGGCGATCACCCCGCCGCGGTCGATGTCGCCGACAAGTACGACCGGCACGTCAGCCCGTGTGGCAAAACCCATGTTGGCGATGTCGCCGGCGCGCAAGTTGATTTCGGCCGGCGAGCCGGCGCCTTCGACCACCACGAGATCGGCACCGGCCGATATTTGTTCGAAACTGTCCATCACGGCGCCGAGCAGCTTGGGTTTCAGCGCCTGATACTCCCGCCCCCTGGCCTGCCCGGCCACCTTGCCCTGGACGACGATCTGGCTGCCGACATCCGACTGCGGCTTCAACAGGACCGGGTTCATGTGCACCGACGAAGGCACGCGCGCCGCCAGCGCCTGCAGCCATTGGGCCCGGCCGATCTCGCCGCCGTCGTCGGAAACGGCAGCGTTGTTCGACATGTTCTGCGGCTTGAACGGACGGACCTTCAGGCCCTGGTTGGCGGCAAGCCGGCAGAGCCCCGCCACCAATACCGATTTTCCGACATCCGAGCCGGTTCCCTGCAACATGATCCTGCGTGTCATGCGGCCATCGGTAACACTGAAACGATGAGCGGCAAAGGTCTGTTTCGACACGATTTCGCCGCAATTGACAAAGCCCTTTCACGCATTGTTTCGTGCTTTCGCAAGGCTTGTCGAAAATGTCGCGCCCGGTAGCCAGATTGCGACATGGCGTGACGAGTTTGGCATTCAATTTTTTGCAGCGCACACCTATATCAACGGCATAGCAACACGCCCCGGAGGATAGGCCTCCGGCCTCTCAAGGTTCACGTCCATGCTGTATATTTTCAGCAAGCCCAATTTCGTTCAGATCGCCTGGAACTCCAAGGTTCCGTCCAGCCAGTCGCGCGTGCGCAACCTCGTCGTCGACGCGCCCTTCGGTCCGCTCGGCGTCATCCGCACGTCGAACGTCGGCTAAGGCCAGCGATCGGGGCGAATGCCCCTTCGAGCTCTCCTCCCAGAGCCTCCTCGACCGCCCCCTCCGGGGCGGTTTTTTTATGCCTAGCATTGGCCCTGAAATGCGAAGGCCGCATCAACCTCGCCAAGAGGGATGCGGCCGCCAAAATACGCCTGGTCACTTCGGAAAAACACACCGAAGGTTCGCTCAAAGTCCGGGACGCACAAACCTGATCCGGACCGGCGGCAGTCCCCCGCCGCGAGAAGAACAATTAGCTGGACATCGTTACCGGATGGTTATTGAGGATTTAACCAAAGATGAATTCCGGACTTTTTTGTAAATTTTTCGCGACATGCGCGCCGTTTGGCATGACGCAATCACGACAGGAAACGTCAGGATCTCGACAGGGTTTCGAGGCCCGTGGCGTCCAGCGCCATTTTTTGCGGCAAGAATTGTCGCTATTGCTTAAATTCGGGGTCCCTCACGCACAAAATGCGCACTCCCGCGATGTCGCAGACAGAACGCGCGAGACCCGGCGCCTCCCGGTCAACCGATTGAAGAGGTTGATTTCTCAGCGAGAAACCTTAGGCTTGGCTTGCGGTATAAGAGGAGATTGGCTGGCGACAGGGTTCCGCGGCCAGGGCTGAAAACGAACTCCCGCACCGTCCGCAGCAAGGGTGAACCTTGGCTTGATTGATGCCGAACCCCCGGCTGCATCGTTGTTTCGGGTGACGGAGGATGTGTCGCGTCCGCCGTGGATTCCCGTTTGGATCTTGGCTGCAAAATAAGACTGGGAGGTCTTGCAACATGAAGAAACTCCTCGCTTCCACCATTCTCGCCGCTGGCCTTTACGCCATGGCGGGTTCCGCGCAGGCCGCGGAATGCGGTGAAGTCAGCATTGCCGAAATGAACTGGGCTTCCGCAGGCGTTGCCGCCCAGGTGGACAAGTTCATCCTGGAAAACGGCTACGGCTGCACGGTGACGCTGGTCACCGGCGATACCATGCCGACCTTCGCCTCGATGAACGAAAAGTCTCAGCCGGACATGGCGCCCGAACTCTGGGTCAACGCCGTGCGCACGCCGCTTGACGCCGCGGTCAAGGAAGGCCGCCTCATCGAAGCCGCCAAGATCCTCAGCGAAGGCGGCGTCGAGGGCTGGTGGATCCCCAAATTCCTCGCCGATGCGCACCCGGATATCAAGACGGTGCAGGACGCGCTGAAGCATCCGGAACTCTTCCCGGCGCCCGAGGACTCGTCGAAGGCCGCCGTTCACAATTGCCCGTCGGGCTGGAACTGCCAGGTCTCGACCGCCAATCTCTATCGCGCGCTGAACGCCGAGAAGGACGGCTTCCTGCTGGTTGACACCGGCTCGGCCGCCGGCCTCGACGGCTCGATCGCCAATGCGTTCGAAAAGAAGACCGGCTGGCTCGGTTACTATTGGGCACCGACCGCCATCCTCGGCAAATACGAAATGACCCGCCTCTCCTTCGGCGTCGATCACGACAAGGCCGATTGGGACGCCTGCACCGCCGTGCCGGATTGCCCGAACCCGAAGGTCAATTCCTACCCGGTTTCCGACGTTTACACCGTTGTGACCAAGTCCTTCTCCGAAAAGGCCGGCGTCGCCATGGATTACGTCAAGGCGCGCAAGTGGGACAACGGCACGGTCAACAAGGTTCTTGCCTGGATGGACCAGAACCAGGGCACCAACGAGGACGGCGCCAAGCACTTCCTCGCCGAGTTCCCTGATATGTGGACCCAGTGGGTGAGCCCGGAAGTGGCCGAAAAGGTCAAGGCAGCGCTCTGATCGAAAGTGACGGCAGGCGGACCGTCGAATCGGCCGCCTGCCCGTTCCGGCTTTGATGCCGGGACTAAGGAACGATGGGGCGTCCTTGCGGGTTTCGTTTGAACGTTCATCGTCCCAGAGGCGGCGAACCACGGGCCTTCGCGTCGCTATCAGGTAAGCGGACGCCACATTTCGCTGCCACAGTTTACGTGCCGGGACCCAAAGAGGTCACCCAAGTGTGCGCCGTCATCGACCCGTTCGATGCCGAGACGCGGCCGGCTTTAAAAAAACTTCCGGCCAAGAAGGGGAAACAAATGGCCTCCATCTGCAGTGTCTTGCCAGCGTTGCTTTGCAAGTTCCCTGCCATTGACGAGAGCACGATCCGGCTCGCCCGAAAGGCTGTCGACGATAGCTTCAAGGGCTTCGTGCGATCCTATGGCAACGCCATCGACACGGTGGTCCAGCCGCTTCAATGGTTCCTGAACTACCTCGAAAGCCTGTTTGTCGGTTCGCCCTGGATCGTGATCTTGGCCGTGATGATCGCGATCGTCTATTTCGGCAGCCGCAACATCAACGTCACCATCGGGACGGCGCTGTCGATGATCGCCATCGGCCTCGTCGGGCTTTGGAACGACACCATGGTCACGCTCGCCATGGTCACCGTCTGCACGCTGATCTCTATCCTCATCGGCATTCCGATCGGCATCCTGATGGCGCGCTCGGACCGGGTCCAGGCCTTCGTCAATCCAATCCTCGATGTTATGCAGACGATGCCGAGCTTCGTCTACCTCATCCCGGTCGTCATGATCTTCGGCATCGGCAAGGTGCCGGGCCTGATCGCCGTTGTCATCTATGCGGTGCCGCCGATGATCCGGCTGACCAATCTCGGCATCCGCCTCGTCGACAAGGAAGTGCTGGAAGCGGCCGACGCCTTTGGCTCCTCGACCTGGCAGAAATTGAAGAACGTGCAGATGCCGCTGGCGTTGCCGACCATCATGGCCGGCATCAACCAGACGATCATGATGTCGCTGGCGATGGTCGTCGTCGCATCGATGATCGGCGTCGGCGGCCTCGGCAAGAACGTGCTGCAGGCGATCGCCAACCAGTTCTTCACCGTCGGCTTCCTCAACGGCTTTGCCCTTGTCGGTATCGCCATCATTTTCGACCGTACCAGCCAGGCCTTCGGCAAGCGGCTGCAAAAGCACTCGGAGGTTATCCATGGCTAGTCACGCGATCGAGGTGAAGAACCTCTACAAGATCTTTGGCCCGCGCGGCGTCGATTACGTCGACGCCGTCAAGAAAGGCATGGGCAAGGCCGAGCTCAACGAGCAGCACGGCCACGTGCTCGGCCTGCAGGACATCAACATCTCCATGCCCGCCGGCAGCGTCATGGTGGTCATGGGTCTCTCGGGCTCCGGCAAGTCGACGCTGATCCGCCATATCAACCGGCTGATCGACCCGACCGCCGGCGAAGTGCTCTATGACGGCGTCGATGTCTGCAAGATGAACGACAACGACCTGCGCGAATTCCGCCGCCACAAGACGGCGATGGTGTTCCAGAAGTTCGCGCTGCTGCCACACCGCACCGTGCTCGACAACACGGTCTACGGCCTCGAAATCCAGGGCGTGGATCGCAAGGAGAGCGAGAAGCGTGCCCGCGGCTGGATCGAACGCGTGGGCCTCAAGGGCTTCGAAAACCACTACCCGAACCAGCTTTCGGGCGGCATGCAGCAGCGCGTCGGTCTCGCCCGCGCACTCACCAACGATGCCGATATCCTGTTGATGGACGAAGCCTATTCGGCGCTCGATCCGCTGATCCGCGTCGACATGCAGACGGTGCTGCTCGACCTGCAGAAGGAACTGAAGAAGACGGTCGTGTTCATCACCCACGACCTCGACGAGGCGCTGCGCCTCGGCGACAAGATCGCGATCCTGCGTGACGGGCGCGTGGTGCAGCAGGGTACTGGCCAGGAAATCGTGCTGTCGCCGGCCGACGACTACATCACCGCCTTCGTCAAGGAAGTGAACCGCGGCCGGGTGATCAATGTCGAGACGATCATGCGGCCGATCTCGGGCAATGCCGAAGGCGTACCGCTTGTAACCGGAACGGTGCTGGAATCGGCAGCCCGCACCATGACGGCCGCCCGCGTTGGCGTTGCCCATGTGGTCGATGAAAACGGCCGCCCGATCGGCGCCCTCGACCTTTCGACGGTCATCGCCGCGATGGTGACGCCGGTCAGCCACGAGGATCGCGCTGCGGCGTAAACCTCGGAGGTATCACGCCTGACGACTGCCCCTCATCTGCGCGACGAGGAAAGCGCCCTCATCCGCCTACCGCCACCCTCACCCCGCTTGCGGGGAGAGGGTTAGTCCTCGGATTGAGCCCAATGAGAGGGGCAATCTCCACGCCCAAGCGCTGAATACTCAGTTCGTCGTGGTCGTCGCCGTGGTTGCCGCCACCGGCTCGGTGACGCTGGCAGCGCTCGCGTCTTCCTTCGGCGGCAGGAACTTGTCGAGCAGCGCGATCATGTCGTCGTCGCGCGACTGTGCCGTCTTGCCGCCCATGACGACGGCGACGAGGCGGGTGTCGCCGCGCTTGGCGGAGGTCACGAGATTGTAGCCGGAAGCGTCGGTGTAGCCGGTCTTGATGCCGTCGACGCCCTCGTAGCGCTTCATCACGCCGTTGTGGCCGCGCAGCTTCATGCCGCGAAACTCGATCGTCTTGTTGGCGAAGAGCTGGAATTCCTGCGGGAAGTCGCGCATCAGCGCGAGGCCGAGCGTCGCCATGTCGCGCGCGGTGGTCACCTGCGCCGGATCTGGAAGGCCGTTGGCATTCTTGAACACCGTGCTGGTCATGCCGAGCGTCCGGGCCTTGCTCGTCATCATCTGGCCGAAGGCCGCTTCCGTTCCGGCCAGTTGCTCGCCGATGACGACGGCAGCGTCGTTGGCCGAAAGCACGACCATGCCCATGACGGCTTCACGCACGGTAATCTGGCGTCCGGCGCCGACAGCGAGCTTGAACGGCTCCAGGCTGTTTGCGCGCTCGGAAACCGTCAGCTTCTGGTCCCATTGCAGGGTGCCGTTGCGCAGCGCTTCGAACGCGAGATAGATCGTCATCATCTTCGTCAGCGAGGCCGGGAAGTTCAGTTCGTCGGCATTGTCGGCCTCGAGGATCGAACCGGTGTCGGCGTTGACGACAAAATGGGCCTGCCCGGCGGCGGCAAAGGATGCGCTGCCAAGCAGCAGGCTTACGGAGACCGCGGCGGACGCGACCATACGGATAAGGGACTGCATATCGTGTTTTCTCGTTTCGACGCTATCGAACGACCTCGGGACGAAAATCGTGATCGAATTATGGAAGACGGACCGCGAAATACGGCAAGGCCGCGTTTTCCACACGGCCGACATACCCTAGCCTTTTAAGGGCCCGGCGACCGGGCGGCAAGCACCTGCGGCAATCGGCGCGCAAATAACAGGGCCAGCGACGCCGCGACGATCTATCCCGGCCGGGCGGCCCGGCCGCCGTTTCACCGAGGTTTAACCTGATTGCGCCAAGGTGCGGGTCTCCCAAGGCCGGCCCTGTCCGAACGGCAGGACGGCCGGGGGCCATGATCAACGATGCCGAACCGCGTCCCAGTCATTCGTTTTAAGCCGCCATGCACCCGAACACCGCCACGGCAGACACCTCCACCGCGCGCCAGCGCGTGCCGGAGGCGTTCGATGCCGGGCTGGCGGAACTCGTCAACGGCCTTGCCGCGCTGCTCTCGGGCCTTGGACTGTTCCTCATCGTCTTCACCCTGATCCCGTTTCAGGGCACGGTGACGACGGATCCGAACGCGGCGAACGAAGGCAACATCATCAACCAGGTCGGCTACCTGGTGCTCGGTGCCGTCTATCTCTTCGCCATGCTCCTGACCGTCGATCGGCGGGTGCTCGCCCGCCTCGTCTCTCCGGCCTGGATCGCGATCTTCGCCATCGCCTATCTCTCCTGCCTGCAGTCCTACGACCCGGCGGCCTCGGCCCGCGGCCTGACGCTCAGCCTCGTCGCCATGATCATGGTGGCGGGCGTGCTGGTGCTGCCGAAGAGCGAGCGCGATTTCGTCAGTGCCGGCGCCAATGCGATCCTGTTTCTGATCCTGATCGACTATGCCGCTCTCTTCGTGGCGCCCGACCGCGCCATCCATTCGGCCTTCGGCGACGAGCCCTGGCACGCCGGTTTCTGGCGCGGCCACCTCTTGCACAAGAACGTCTCGGCACCGGTCTTCTCCATCCTCTGCATGTTCGGCATCTATTGCCTGCGCGCCGGCGCGCCGCTTCGCGGCTGGGCGATCACGTTGCTTGCCGCCAATTTCGTCCTGCACACCGGATCGAAGACGACGATCGGTTTCCTGCCGATCGCGATCGGCCTCGTCCTTGCCGGTCGCGCGGTGCGCAGCCCGGGGCTGATGATCCTCGCCCACCTCGCCATGTCGGTGCTGGTCTTCGGCCTGACGCTCGGCACCATCTATTCCGACACGCTGCTTTCGATCACCAAGCTGCTGCTCGACGATGCGACCTTCACCGGTCGCGACGACATCTGGAAATTTGCGAGCGCCAGCATCGCCGAGCGCCCCTGGCTCGGCCAGGGCTATGCGAGCTTCTGGCTCTCGCCGGTGATCATGGGCATGGAGGCGAATTTCGAGGCGAGCTGGGACGTGCGCGGCATCGTCACCGGCCACAACAGCTATCTCGACGCGGTGCTGATGTTCGGCCTGCCCGGCGGCATACTGATGACCGCGCTGCTCTTTATCAAACCGCTCTTCGACTATGCGCGGGCCTATCGCCGGCAGCAGGGCCGCATCTTTGCCGATTTCTGCGTCATGGTGGTGATCTTCATGACCTACAACGCCATGCTCGAGAGCTTCTTCTTGAACCGCGCCGATCCGATGTGGCTGCTGACCGCACTCGCCGTCTTCGGCCTTGGGCTCGCCGGCCGCATGAGCATGCGCGCCGAACCGGAAACCTCCCATCGCTGAACGCTTGCCAAGACATAAAGATATCTTTATATCTTGTTGCAACTTCTTCTAGCCGGGAAAAACCGATGACCGCAGCATCCAATGCCCTCTCCGCTCTGCTTGCCGAAAAAGGCGTGCTTCTCGCCGACGGTGCCACCGGCACGTCGCTCTTTGCCATGGGCCTCGAGGCCGGCGAAGCGCCGGAACTCTGGAACGAGACGAAGCCGGAGAACATCACCAAGCTGCACCAGGATTTCGTCGACGCCGGCGCCGACATCATCCTCACCAACACCTTCGGCGGCACCCGCCATCGCCTGAAACTGCACCAGGCCGACGACCGCGTGCATGCGCTGAACAAGCGCGCCGCCGAGATCGCCCGCGCCGTTGCCGACAAGGCATCGCGCAAGGTCATCACCGCCGGCTCCGTCGGCCCGACCGGCGAACTGCTGATCCCGCTCGGCGCGCTTTCCTACGAGGATGCGGTTTCAGCTTTCGTCGAGCAGATCGAAGGCCTGAAGGCCGGCGGCGCCGAAGTCGCCTGGATCGAGACCATGTCCTCGCCGGACGAAATCCGTGCTGCCGCCGAAGCTGCCGCCAAGGTCGGCCTTCCCTACGTCTATACCGGCTCTTTCGACACCGCCGGCAAGACGATGATGGGCCTGCATCCGAAGGATATCCACGGCGTTGCGACCGACTTCGGTGACGGCCCGGTCGCCGTCGGCGCCAATTGCGGCGTCGGTGCCTCCGACATTCTTTCCTCGCTGCTCGACATGACCGAGGCCGCACCCGGCGCGACCGTGATCGTCAAGGGCAATTGCGGCATCCCGGAATTCCGCGGCTCCGAGATCCACTATTCCGGCACGCCGCCGCTGATGGCCGAATATGTGCGCCTTGCGGCCGATGCCGGCGCCAAGATCATCGGCGGCTGCTGCGGCACCACCTGCGGCCACCTCGCCGCCATGCGCGTGGCGCTCGACGAACATGTGCGCCGCGAGCGCCCGACGCTGGACCTGATCATCGAAAAGATCGGCCCGTTGCGCAACAAGACCGCCAACGAAACGGCGGCGGCACCCGCCCGCGAGCGCCGCAGCCGCCGCGCCTGATCAAGCCAGGCACGGCAGACCAACAAGCAAACGCCCCGGCATCGAAAGATCCGGGGCGTTTTCGTTTGTGCGTCGATGTGGCGGCTGTCCCTAAAGGGCGGCGTTGTCGAAGGCTTTGCCGTCCGTTGCCCGCTCGGCCACGGGGCTGCCCTTCGCCGCCCCGATGAAGGCGCGGTAGAAATCGAAGGCGCGCCCCATCTGGCGGGAGCCTTCCTTGGAGAAGTGCCCAAAATCCTCGAAGAGCGCGACGCCCTTGTCCTCGATCTTGCAGCTGTCGTCGTCGCAGAGATAGTCCATGAAGCTGACGACGGGATACTCGTCGGCGATATCCGCAACCACGTTCAGAACATCGCGGTCATATTCGCGAACGGTCTTCAGTGCCGGCTCGCATTGCTGGTCCGACAGGCCGAGCAGACGGGCTCTTGCGACGCAGAGCCCGGTATCGCGGCCATCATGCGGCGTCGGCGCGACGAAGACGGGTTCGAAGCCGTTCGAACGCAGCCAGGCAAACGTTGCCCGCAGACCGTCGATGAGAAGCTTTGTCTCGGTCGTCACTTCGTTGCGGCCGTCGACCAGCACCTTGTCTTCCTTCAGGTACTGGCTGAGCTGCGAGGACAGCACGACGTAGCGGATCGACCGGTTGGCAAGCAGAAAACGGCGGACCTCTTCGTTGTAGCGGGCGCAGTCGTCGGACCAGTCGCGACCGAGCCGCGGCATGATCGGCGACAGGTTCAAAAACGGCCCGCAATTGTTCTTGGCAAGCTGCACCAGCCGCACGTCCGGCTTCGAAGCGATGATGCCGTCGACAAGGTGCCGAGCGAAAGAGTCGCCCCAGACGGCGACTTCCGGCGTCGGGCTTGAGGCGCAGCGCAAGTCGGCGACGGCGTCGCATTTCTTGCCGAGGCCGACGCTCGGCTCCGAGAGTTGCGCAAGCGCGCGGTTCCTGGCGGCGAGACCGTCGGAACCGTCGAGCGTGAAGCCGAAGGCGATCGCGACCGACCCGGCGGCAAATGTCGCGCCGAAAACCGCGCGGCGGCTGAAGCGCCCCGGCTTGCGGAAGGGCTGCTCGACGAAACGCCAGCTGAGATAGGCAAGCACGAAGCACAGCGCGACCAGCAGTGCGTAACCTTGAGCCGGGATTTCCTCGATTGCCCTCAGCCGCGCAAAGGCAAAGACCGGCTGGTGCCAGAGATAAAGGCTGTAGCTGATGAGCCCGATTGCGACCAGCGGCTTCAGCGAGAGCAACCGACCGACGACGGTATCGCTGCGGCCGAAGGCCAGAACCAGCGCCGTACCCAGCACCACCGGCACGGTCGTCCAGCCGGGATAAAAGGCCGATTCCACCACGAAAACGTAGCTCGCGACGATCGCCAGCAGGCCGAGGCCAGAGAGAAGCTCACGGCTGCCTTTCGAAAGATCGAGCTTTTCGACGCCGACGAGCGCAAGCAGCGCGCCGACGCCAAGCTCCCAGAACCGGCTTGGCAGCAGGTAGAAATTCGCGGCCGGGTCCAGGTTCGCAAAGATCTGCGTTGCCGCAAAACTCAGCAGCACGAGCGCGGCAACCACCTTCAGCAGCGTTGCCCGGGAGTAGCGGTGAAGGAGCAAGAGAAGCAGCGGGAAGACCAGATAGAACTGCTCTTCGACCGCCAGCGACCAGGTGTGCAGCAGCGGCAGCAGCGCCGTGCTCGGCGCGAAATAGCCGGTCTGGTCCCAGAAGAAGAAGTTCGAGGCGAACAGGTTCACCGCATAGAGGCTCTTGCCGAAGCTGTTGAGCTCTCCCGGCAGCATCCACATCAGCGCGAAGGGGATGGAGACGGCGCAGACCAGCAGCAGCGCCGGCGCTAGGCGGCGGGCACGCCGCTCGTAGAAACGGGCGATGCTGAAGTTTCCGTCGCCGATTTCGCGGTGGATGATGGCGGTGATGAGGTAGCCGCTGATGACGAAGAAGACATCGACGCCGGCAAAGCCGCCAGAGACAAGGCCGAAACCGGCATGGAACAGCAGGACCGGGACGACGGCAAGCGCGCGCAGTCCATCTATTTCGGGTCTGTATCGCATCAGCAGAGGAAACACTCGGGTGGCGGGGGCCGCTCGTTAACACAATCTTGACAATGGAACCATTGTCGCGCGGTCCGTATCCACATGCGTGCGTTCTAAAACTCCGGGGCATGTGCCCCGGAGCGGGACCTGCGGTGACTGGCAGGCCGAAGATGGCGACACTGGGGCTATCGGTGAATATGCCGGCGCCAGGCTGCGAGCCCGATCTCGATATCCTTGCGACCGAAACCGACGCGGAAGCGATCGGTCGCGACCGGCAGCAGGTCGGAAACAAAGAGGCTCGACGGCAACAGCAGCACGCCCGCCTCTTCCACCAGCCCGCGGCAATGGTTCTCGACGCCGTCGGCGCCCAGATACCGGGCAAAGCCGACGCAGCCGCCGTCAGGCGCCTGCCATTCATAGAGGTCAGGGAATTCGGCAAAGAAGGCGCCGAGCTTCTCGAGATTGCCGGCGACCAGCGCCCGGTTGCGATCGAGGATAACGGCACGCCCCTTGAGTGCGATCGTCGCCAGCACTTCCGACGGCCGCGAATTGCAGATCGACAGGTAGTGCTTCATCTTCTCCATGCGCTCGAGAAGCGCATGATCGCGGCAGGCGATCCAGCCGATCCGGAGGCCCGGCAGGCCATAGGCCTTGGACATGACGTTGAGCGAGATGCCGCGCTCGAAAAGTTCCGCCGCCTGCGGCAGGCGCAACGAGGCGTCGCGCTCCAGACCGCGATAGACCTCGTCGCTGAAGAGATGGATGCCGCGCTCGGCGCAAAGCGTTGCGAGCGCCGCGAAGGTCTCCTGATCGGCAATCGCGCCGGTCGGGTTGTTCGGAAAGTTGACGCAGATCAGCTTCGTGTTGGGGCGCAAGGCCGCACGCACGTCGGCGATATCGAGCCGCCAGTTGTTCTCGGGGCGAAGGGGCACGCCGGTCACGGATCCGGCGATCGTCACCGGCAGGGTCTCCATCGACTGGTAGTTCGGCACTGTCACGATCGCATGGTCGTCGGCTTCGAGCAGCGCCAGCATGGCGCAGTAGAGCCCCTCTTCCGCGCCGGCAAAGCAGAGGATATCGGCAGACGTCAGCCCGTCATAGGTCGCAGAGATCGCTGCTCTCAGCGCCGGCGCGCCATAGGTCTCGGTATAGCCGAGCGTGATGTTGTCCCAGGCGGCGCGGTCGTCGTCGTCGGCGAGCGCCAGAAGATCGCGCATGCTGGTCGTCTGGCTGTCGCTCGCGGTCATATGGTGGCGGGCGCTGAACTCCCAGCGGGAAAAATGGGTTTCGAGCCGGAAATCGGGCAAGGTCGTCATCGATGGTTCCTCCTCGCGCGGCTGAGGCGCACGCGAACGGTTATGGGTCAGGCAAGTCCGGAGAGCCGCGAACCGGTCTCCATGCGGAAACAGTGCGAGTTGCAATCAGGGCGCCTCGCCGCGGGCGGCAGCGAGATAATTGTAGATCGAGGCGCGCGAGGCGCCGATGAGGCCCGCAAGGTGATCGACGGCGTTGCGCGTCTTAAACAGCCCGCGTTCGTCGAGCGCTGCCACCAGCGCCACCCGGTCGCCCCGCTTGAGCGCCGAAAGCGCCAGCCCCCGCTCCTTCAGCCAGCCATGCAGCGTCGCGTTGATCTCCTCGCGCCAGTCGCGCGAAAACAGCGCCTGCGGCTTGGGCTGCTCGGCGCCGGCAAAGGCAGAAAGCAGCTTCACCGCCTGATCGATCATCGACATGTCGAGATTGATGCAGAGCAGTCCGATCGCCTCTCCCGCGCCGTTGCGCAAAACGGCCGAGATCGACTTGAAGCGCCGGCCATCCGCACCGGTCTTCTCGTAGGGACCGAGCACCGCGTCGGAGCTGCCGAGGGCTGCGAACTCCTCTTCGATCAGCGAATCCTCGCCGACCGCCCGGCCGGAAAAGCAGTTCCAGATCCCCGCGATCGTACCGGTCTTCAGGTCGTGCAGCACCACCTCCCCATGCGGGTAAAGAAGCGCGCTGATTGCAGCGGCGGTCGGCGCGTGCGTGGCAAGGATGGAGGCGAAGGCGGGTGCAATGGTCATGGGTCGCATATGCCTACACTTGGATTATTTGTCAATATTGGACTATATGTTCATATTTTGCATATTCTTCGCCGCTTGCACACCCGTGGCCGGTGGCCTATCCCCGATGAAAGAGAGATTCGTTGCTGCCTGTTTCCGCCGCCAAAGGAACGAGATCGTGCAGCAGCTCAACGTGGCACAGCGCCCTTTGCGTCCCGCGGAACGCACCGCGCGGCCGCAGACGGGAGACAGTGACATGAACGCCGGCCCAGCCTCCTTTCCCGACCGGGACACCGTCGCCGAAAAATTCGGCGCCTTCGGCGAGGCCGAGCAGTCCTTCCTGCGTTTGCTGATGGAAAATCCCGAGCAGGACGAGCGGCTGGTGGACGGGCTCTACCGCCACCTAGACATCGCCTCGGAGGCGAAGTTCCTCAATTCTCTGAAGCTCGAAAAACTCGGCCAATGGCTCGGCAGCCACGCACCGGCACGCCTGCAGATGCGCCTGATGGAAGCCGGCCGCTCGAGCCAGCATGCGGCCTACCAGGCGTTCAAGGCCGGCCTTTCAAAGGCGGGTGGCTTGGATCGGGCCTTTCCCAAGGCCTGAACGTTCGCGTCGAAAGCGGCGCGACAACGACCATTCCCTCGTACCACGCGCCGGCATGACCGTGACGCAGCGCTCGCGCCCGACGCCCCTCACTGTGCTGTCGGACATCTCTCCCCGCAGGCGGGGAGAGAGCCGCTAGGCGCACCCTCCGCTGCCAGACCTCAAGGTCAGCGACAATCTCAGCCTTCACGATGGGGAAACGGTCGCCACTCGTTCCCTTCTCCCCGCCATAACGGGGAGAAGGTGCCGGCAGGCGGATGAGGAGCAAACCCTCACCGCAGAGGTGGCGGGTATGTCCTCACCACGCGGTTGAGGACTGCCCCGCCCCACTCGACATCACTTCCCGGAACCGCCAAGCCCCTTGGCCAGCCGCGCCAGATTGACGAACTCGGCGCGATAGCCGAACGGATCGGCGCCCTTGGCGGCCGATGCGAGATCTATGACTGAGTCATAGGAATAGTCGGCAAGCGCCGTTACCCCTGCAAGCTTCTGCCCGAAGGCGGCCACGGCCACCGAGAAGCGGACATCATTGGACGCCTCGGCAAGCGACGGCACCGCGTTCGTCTCGGTTACCGGCGTGGTGATCAGCTCGCTCTTGTCGCCATCCGGCTTCTTGTAGCGGATCTTCAGGAAGGCAAGTTCGCCGCTGTTTCCTGTCGCTTCAGCCGCCGGCTTCTCTGCCGTCGCATAGCGCAGGTCGTCGTTCAGCACCGCCGGGCTGCCCTTCGGCGTCACCTCGTAGATCGCGGTCACGCTGTGACCGGAGCCGATGTCGCCGGCATCCACCTTGTCGTTGTTGAAGTCCTCGCGCTTCAAGGCACGCGTCTCGTAGCCGATCAGCCGGTATTCGGCGATTTCAGCCGGATTGAATTCCACCTGCAGCTTGACGTCCTTGGCGATCGGGAAGAGCGAAGACCCCGCCTCCTCTACCAGCGTCTTCTGCGCCTCGGCCAGCGTGTCGATATAGGCGGCCGTGCCGTTACCGTTCTGGGCGATCGTCTGCATCAGCGCGTCGTTGTAGTTGCCGCGACCGAAGCCGAGCACCGACAGGAAGATTCCGCTCTTACGCTTCTCTTCGATCAGCCGCTTCAGGTCTTCATCGCTCGACGGGCCGACATTGAAGTCGCCGTCGGTCGCCAGCATGATGCGGTTGACCCCGCCCTTGACGAAGGCTTTTTCGGCAAGCCCATAGGCCGCGTCGATGCCCTCGGCACCGGCTGTCGAGCCGCCCGGTTGCAAGGTATCGATGGCTGCCAGGATCTTCGCCTTGTCTTTCACCGCCGTCGGCTCCAGCACCGTTCCGGCGTTGCCGGCATAGGTGACGATCGAGACCGTATCCTCGGGCTTCAATTTCTCGACCAGCAGCCGGAAGGCGCTCTTCAGCAAGGGCAGCTTGTCGGTCTCGTCCATCGAGCCGGATACGTCGATCAGGAAGACGAGGTTCGCCTTCGGCGCTTCCGCCGGCACGACGTCGTAACCCTTGATCGCCACATGCATCAGCCGCGTGCCGCCGTTCCAGGGCGTCGGCGTCAGCGTCACCGTCGCCCTGAAGGGCTCGGCAGCGCTCGCAGGCCGCGGCCAGTCATAGGGGAAGTAGTTGACCATCTCCTCGACGCGCACGGCATCGCGCTCCGGCATCTGGCCTTCCATCAGCGAGCGACGCACGAAGGCATAGGACGCCGTATCGACGTCGACCGAGAAGGTCGAGACCGGGTCAGTCGCGACGCTCTTCACCGGATTGCTGTCGGCCTTGCCGAAGCGCTCGCGGTTTTCCTGGGGTGCGGCAACGAGGTCCTCCTGAACCGTCGGCGCCGGCAGATAGGTCATCTGCGGTTGCGCACCACCGACGGCCGAGAGAGGAGCCGCACTGTCGCGCGCAATGCTGTTGGCCATGGCGTCGGCCTCGGCGGCGGGCGCGGCCGCCTCGCTCTCCATCGTCATGCGTTTGGCACCGTGTGCTCCCGGCTCTCGCCGGATGAGCAAATTTGCAATCTCGTCGGCGTCGAACTTTTCCTCGGACGTGGCAGCACGAGATTGCTCCTCCGCGCGTGCTTTCTGCTCGGCGGCAATCTGATCGGTCGCCGCGCCGGAAGCCTGTTGTTCCCGCGCCCGTCCAAGATCGCCCTCCGGCGTCGCCGCAGGCAGCGCCGGCTTCGGTGTCGGTTGCGGTGCCGTTTTCTCCTTCAACGCGATCTCCTGTGCCGGCTCGCCGAAGGGCGCACCGTCGCGTGTCAATTCGAGTGTGAGAAAGGCGGCGGCAGGCACGACCAGGAGAGTGGCGAGCGCCGATCCTGCAAGCAGTTTCCGGTTCATGATAGGGCTCCATATCCGGTTGAAGATGGAGCTTTGACGAACCGGCCGAACCGATCCTTGGGTGGCATTCGAATTTTCTTCGGCATCGTCGAAGGCCTGCATGGCCAAGGCAAGCGCACGGGCGCGCGCTTCCGGCGAAGCCTTCGGCGGATCGATCCGGCCAAGCTTTTCGAAATCGTCGCTCATGGTCACACTGCCTCCTTGCCAAGCAATGTTTTGAGCCGCTTGCGCGCCTCATGCACATGCCAGGATATGGTTGCTTCCGAGCAGCCGAGCACGTCGGCAGCAGCCGCGTGGTTCAAGCCTTCGGCATAGACGAGCAACACCGCGTCGCACTGCTTTTCCGGCAGTTCGCGCACCGCTGCCCAGAGCGCCTCGCGCTGCTCCTCGTCGGGATCCTGCGGCGGCGCGGCCGTCGCCTGTTCGTTCGCATAGGCTTGCAGCTGCCGGTCACTGCGCGCCTGCCGCCGCCGATGGTCGCGGGCGGCGTTCAGCGTCAGCGTATAGAGCCAGGTGCGAAACCGGCTGGTGCCACGAAAGCCACGGATCGCAGACCCTAAGCGAAGGCAGACATCCTGGGCGATATCTTCTGCATCCGAGCCATTGCCGGACCAGCGCCAC
This sequence comes from Ensifer sp. NPDC090286, assembly GCF_044769565.1. Taxonomy (NCBI): domain Bacteria; kingdom Pseudomonadati; phylum Pseudomonadota; class Alphaproteobacteria; order Hyphomicrobiales; family Rhizobiaceae; genus Ensifer; species Ensifer sp. NPDC090286. The sequence continues at coordinate 1,039,049 of NZ_JBIVYF010000001.1, forward strand.
GCGACCGCATGGACAAAATCATAGTGTCGTTCGACCAGTTGGCCGAAAGCCTGCCGGTCTCCGGCGACTGCCTTTTCGACGAGTTCAGCGTCCAAATCCGTGCCCGCCCTCACCCTCATTTGAACCTTAGACGTTGCAGGCTGCCCATTCCTTGGGTGCGAGGCACATTTTTTTCGACCGGCGTCGGAATTTTCCCGATCAACGGGGAAATTTTCCAACGACGGCGATGATCGGCCCCATTGGAAACAGCCGGTCGTGGCGGTTGATGTCGGGCGCATAGACGCTGGAAATCGTACCGTCGAGAAAGAGCGCGTTGGGGCAACCCAGCGTATCGCGAAACAGCGTCGCGAAATCGTGGAAGCGCACCGGCCGCTTCGAGACCACGAAAACCACGTCGCCCTCGGTCGTCACGCCGACGCCGTTGCGGGTCTTGTAGCTGGTGCTGTCGGGCAGGAAGCGCGGATGCAGCTTGCCGTCGATGACCAGCATCGGCCCGGACTGCGTGGCAAACCGCGGTGTAAGCTTGGCATCGCGATAGGCATCTGCCGCCATCACCCCCGCCCTGCCGTCACCGACATAAAACACCCCGTTCGGCAGCAGGTGGAAATTGCCCCACCCGGAATTGGTGTTGAGCGGCGCCTGCTCGCGCCCCTCTTCGATATGCAGGCCGACCGGCGACAGATCGTCGTGATACATGCCGCCGTTCATGGCGAAGCTCATATATTCTTCGCGATGGCGCAGTTCGAGCGACAGCGCCCGGAACGAGCGGAAGGGCACGCCGGCCTGATCCTTGTTGTAGAGGCGGACATCGCTCGTTGCGGGGTCGAAGCTGCAGGCGAGATAGTCCTGGCCAAGATGGCTGACATCGCGGCAGGCACCGAGCGCAGGCCCGGCAAGACCGGCCGAAAGAACGGCACCGACGAGAAAGGGTTTTGGAAAAAGCGGCATGGCGAAAGGTCCAATCGAATCAGGCCTCAAGCATCACGGAGATTGCGGCGGTTCTGGCGCAGGATCAGGGAAAGACCGCCGTAAACTCATTGCAGAGACAGCGCGCTTCGAATCGTATCAACTGAGCGCAACTCAACTCCAGCCTGTAGGCTCACGATGACGTTCACCAGCCTAGCACGCATAGCACTCTACGCGGTTGCCGTAGGTTCAGGCGCCGCCGCGACGGCGGAGGAAACCAGTACCGCGGCGGCCGAACAGGTGACCATCCCGGCGAGATGCCTGCTGCAGGTCAAAGGCGTCAAGTATATTACTGGCACCTGCCAGTTCTGGCCGACTGGCGAGGGAGACTTTGTCCTCCATGGCGGCGACTATTTCACCTATGTCTTCATGTCGGATGAGGACGGACCCAACATGGCCATAGCCCATTGGAATGCGGATCCGAGTTCCACGCATGCCCATAGCCCGCTTGGAAAATTGAAGCGTGACGGCGCATGCTGGGTCAGTGATACCGTCCGGATATGCGCCTGGAAGCTTGAGAAATAATCCAGCCACATCCCGACTGAACGACTTGGTCTGAAGGCGGCGGAGTTGGCTTCAGCCGCCCGCGATCATCCCCAGGGCGATAACCAGCCCGTAGCATCCAGCCGTCGCCGCCAGCCCGAAGATCACGCAAAGGCAGGCAAAGCCGCCGACGCCCGCAAGCACATAGGATTTGGGATCGCGGTTCAGCACATCCTGCGACAGGGACAGAAGCAGCCGCTTTTCCCGCAGCGTCGTTGCCACCTTCACCGCATGGCGCCTGGCTTCCTTCTGGACCTCGCCGTAATTGTTGCCGATCGCGAGAAAGGTGAGAAGCAGGCCGAGCGCGCTGACGGTAAGCGCAAATTTCCTCAGGATGTCGATGGCATCGGGCAGAAGATCGCCGGCGAGAACCGAGCGGTCCACCAGTGCATCGAAGCCGGCGATACAGGCGGTGATGACGGCCGCATGGCCGGCGCCGATCGCCAGAAGGCGCTTGAAAGCGTCCTCCAGAACCTGGCTGTTGGCCGCGTGAATACTGTCAAGCCGAGATATCTGCGCCTGCACGTCCTCGCGCGACAGATGCGGAGGATAGTTGCTCACGGATACGACTGGGCTACCTCTCATACGATGGACTCCAACGCCACGCCGTCCAGATCGTTATAAATTCGATAATATTACCTTTCCACGACACCTCCAATTTTAGTCATTTTGGAGATTTGCACCATCTTTGCGCGCCAGAGTGGAGACCGGCGGTCACACTTCAAGCGCAGACATATGGAAGCGCAACTGCTCGGGCGGGTAGCGATACTGGCCGCCGGCGGGACAGGCGTCACGCGAGAGACAGCCGCTTGTGAGACAACCTGCCCTGCCCGCATCCGTGCGCAGATGGCTGCGACAGAGCCCGACGTCGAAGCGCTCGCCGGCGAGCGCTGCGGCCGGACAGGCGGAAATGCAGGGCTTTTCCAAGCAACGGTCGCAGGGGTGTTCCGTCGCGCGCTCGCCCGTGAAATCAAGCGGAATGTCGAAGCCGAGTGCTGCGCGATAACCGTGCCAGAGCCCGAAGCGCGGATGGATGAGGATGCCCAATGGCGACGGTTTCAGGTCCTCGGCCCGCATCGCCCATTCCTGGAAGGGTTGCCAGGGCGGGTCGGACGGAAAATAGGCGGTAGCACCGCAGGCTGCGGCGATCGGCTGGATCACCGCCTTCGACCAATTGTCGAGCGGGTCGGTGCCCCCGTGATCAGCCAGGCTGCAGCGCCAGGCACTGAAGGGCTGCCACAACGAGCCGCCGATATTGCCGATCAGCACCACGCTTGCCGCCGGACGGCCATCGGAAAGCAGCGGCGCAGCCTCACCGGAGGCGAAGTTCACGGTTCCGCGCAAAAAAAGACCGTGCGGCGCGAGCGCCGCACGGATCGTTTCGAGTGTCTTGTCCGCATTTGCGGAAGGCGCCGTCATTTCGGTTTCGGCCCCTGATGTTCATAATGCGGGCGCCAGACCTCCTTCTGGATCATGTCAGCCACCTGCGCCGCGCCGCCTTGCTCCCTGGCTCGCTCGGGACCCTTTCAGGTGAAAGCGTCCGGCATCGAGTTCTTGCGGCTCTCGATGAAGGCTTTGAGCTTTTCGTCGATTTCAGGATCGAGGTAAGGCGCCTCGTAATGTTCCAGCCAGCTGCGGCAGAGCGCATTGGCGCGCTGTTCGATGCGCTTTTCGCCTTCCACTTCCCACTGTTCGAAGGAATTGTTGTCGGCGAGCGGCGAACGGTAGAAGGCCGTCTGGAAATTGGCCTGGGTGTGGGCGCAGCCGAGATAGTGGCTGCCCGGGCCGACTTCGCGGATCGCGTCGAGCGCCTGGGCGTTTTCCGAAAGGTCCACGCCTTCGGCCATCTTCTGCATCATCCCGAGCTGGTCCTGGTCGATCATGAACTTCTCGTAGGACGAGATCAGACCGCCTTCGAGCCAGCCGGCCGCATGCAGCACGAAATTGGTGCCGGCAAGCAGCGTCATGTTGAGCGTATTGGCCGATTCGTGCGCTGCCTGCGCGTCCGGAACCTTGGAGCCGCAGAGCGAACCGCCGGTACGGAAGGGAAGCTTGAGGCGACGGGCGAGCTGGGCCGCCCCATAGGAAACCAGCGACGGCTCCGGCGTGCCGAAGGTCGGCGCGCCCGACTGCATCGAGATCGAGGCGGCAAAGGTGCCGAAGAGCACCGGCGCGCCCTTGCGGATGAGCTGGGTGAAGGAGGCACCGGCGAGAACTTCCGCCAGGATCTGCGTCAGCGTGCCGGCAACCGTCACCGGGCTCATGGCGCCCGACAGGATGAAGGGCGAAAGCACGCAGGCCTGGTTGTGGCGAGCATAGACCTTGAGCGCGCCCACCATGGTCTCGTCGAAGACCATCGGCGAATTGGCGTTGATGAGGTTGAGCGTCACGCAGTTGTTTTCGACGAAGTCGTCGCCGAAGACGATCTTGGCCATCGCGATCGTGTCTTCCGCCCGTTCCGGCGCCGTCACCGAGCCCATGAAGGGTTTATCGGAATATTTGATGTGGCTGTAGACCATATCGAGGTGACGCTTGTTCACCGGAATGTCGACGGGCTCGCAGACCGTGCCGCCGGACGAATGCATCGATGGCGCCATATAGGCGAGCTTCACGAAATTGCGGAAATCCTCGATCGTCGCATAGCGCCGCACACCTTCAAGGTCGCGCACGAAGGGCGGACCGTAGACCGGCGCGAAGATCGTTGCCTTGCCGCCAACCTTTGCGCTGCGCTCGGGATTGCGGGCATGCCAGGTGAATTCGGAAGGTGCCGTCTTCAGGAGTTCGCGGCAAAGACCTTTCGGAAAATGCACGCGCTGGCCGCGCACGTCGGCGCCGGCCTGCTTCCAGAGTTCGAGCGCCTCGGCGTCGTCACGAAATTCGATGCCGATTTCCTCAAGGATGGTGTCGGCATTGCGCTCGATCAGCTGCAGGCCCTCTTCATCCAGAACCTCGTATTCGCGAATCTTGCGCTGGATATAGGGCAGAGACGGCCCCGGGCCGCCGCCGGTGCGCGATGCGCGCCGCGCCGCTGCTCCCCGTCCCTCGCCGCGTGCGCGGCGACCGCCGCCTTCAACCGCGCCCTGATCTGTCACGTCGCTCATTCGCTTTTCCTCTCCCGCGCATCACTTTTTGCGCCTTCAAGCATCAATTTGCCCTAATGCTACCAAGCATCGGGGGCCTTGCGGGTCTCAATGCGCCAAGGCGTGGCGCAACTCGAACACTGCCGAGCGGCGACAAGCGGGCGCAAAAACCGCGTGGCGCGAATATATTGTTTTTGTTAAGAATATACAGGCGGCAAAAGAAGCCGCCCTCCCGTCGCTTTTTGTCATATGCGACGTCGCTTTCGAAAACAGATTTTTAGACATCGACCGCTATGGATTGATGGACGCGTCCGAAAATTTCGCGCGACCGTGCCAGGAACCGAGGAACCCCAATATGGCAGACGATGAAATCATTCTCGAGGACCTTTCCGACGAAGAACTCGTGCAGCAGATGCACGACGACCTCTATGACGGCCTGAAGGAGGAAATCGAGGACGGGACCAACATCCTGCTCAAGCGCGGCTGGACGCCCTATGATGTCCTGACCCAGGCGCTGGTCGAAGGCATGCGCATCGTCGGCATCGACTTCCGCGACGGCATCCTGTTCGTGCCGGAAGTGCTGCTCTCGGCCAACGCCATGAAGGCCGGCATGACCATCCTGCGCCCGCTGCTCGCCGAAACCGGCGCGCCGAAGCTCGGCAAGATGGTGATCGGTACCGTCAAGGGCGACATTCACGACATCGGCAAGAACCTCGTCGGCATGATGATGGAAGGTGCTGGCTTCGACGTGGTTGACCTCGGCATCAACAACCCGGTCGAAAACTATCTCGAAGCCATCGAGCGCGAGCAGCCGGATATCCTCGGCATGTCGGCGCTTCTGACCACCACCATGCCCTACATGAAGGTCGTCATCGACACGCTGAAGGAAAAGGGCCTGCGCGACGATTACGTCGTTCTCGTCGGCGGCGCGCCGCTGAACGAGGAATTCGGCAAGGCCGTCGGCGCCGACGCCTATTGCCGCGATGCGGCGATCGCCGTCGAAACCGCCAAGGACTTCATGAAGCGCAAGCACAACCGCCTGGCCGGCTGAGCTTCGGACGATCCGAAATGACAAAGCCGGCCGCAGAGGTGACATCCGCGGCCGGCTTTTTAATGTCCGGCAGGCCCGCTGCCCGGGCGCAATGCACCCTATCCGCTCATCGTTTCGCCGAAACCGGGAACCGACATGCGCTGGGAAGCGGCGCTCTTCGAGGCAGCGTTAATTGACGGAGTTGGCCACCTTCTTGCCGGCCGACTGTGTCGCGTTGACGGTGTTTGCAGTATCCTGCCCGATGCCGCGGATGGTGTTGCCGCAGGCGCTGAGGGTCGAGAGCGCGACGAGAACGGCGCCGATGGTTGCAAGGGTCTTTACTGTCATGGTCAGGTTCCTTCCCGCTGAAAGCCAATTGGACTCAAGATGGAAAAAATATCGCCGGCAATAGAACGTGCACAACCGAAAAAAGTTCACGTGATCGGTTGCGGCGCCATCGCCCGCGAAATCCTGGCGATCTGCGAGGCGAACGGGCTCGCCCATATCGACCTCAACTGTCTGCCCGCCATCTGGCACAACACCCCCGACAAGATCACGCCGGGCATTCGTGACGCCATCGCCAAGGCCCGGGCGCAAGGGTTTGAGCGCATCTTCGTCGCCTATGCCGACTGCGGCACCGGCGGCCAGCTCGACCGGTTGCTGGAGGAAGAAAAGGTCGAGCGCATCCCCGGCCCGCACTGTTATTCCTTCTTTGCCGGCAACGACGATTTCGCCCGCCGCTGGGACGACGACATCACCGCCTTCTTCCTCACCGACTTCCTCGCCCGCCAGTTCGAAGCCTTCGTCATCGAACCGCTCGGCCTCGACCGGCACCCGGAGCTCCGGGACATGTATTTCGGCCATTACCGCAAGCTGGTCTATCTCTCGCAGCAGGAAGACGCGGGCTTGCAGGAGAAGGCCAAGAAGGCGGCCGAACGACTGGGCCTCGAATACGAATACCGCTTCACCGGTTATGGCGACCTGACGACATCGCTTCTGAAAGCTTGAATTAGCGACATCATCAATTTGAAATCGCAGGCCCGAAACAGAGACTTTACGCTGCGCTCCATATAGGATACCCCCCTATATCATATTGGAGGCATCGACATGGGCAATCACGAGCACGACCATCATCACCACCACGCTCACCACGGGCATACGCATGACGAGGCGCGTGTGCTTGCAGCGCACCACGATCATGTCTTCCTTGGCGGCAATCATGAGCGCAACGAGCGGCGGACCTGGATCGTCATCGCGGTGACCGCAACGATGATGGTGGTCGAGATCGCCGCCGGTCAGGTCTTCGGCTCGATGGCGCTGGTCGCCGACGGCTGGCACATGTCCACCCATGCCGCCGCGATGCTGATCGCAGCGCTTGCCTATCTCTATGCGCGCAAGCATTCGAACAATCGCCGCTTCACCTTCGGCACCGGGAAACTCGGTGACCTCGCCGGTTTTTCCAGCGCCATCGTGCTGGCGCTGATCGCGCTTCTGATCGGCTGGGAAAGCCTGCGCCGCCTCAACGCTCCCGTCACCATCGATTTCCGCGAGGCGATCCTCGTTGCCGTTGCCGGCCTCATCGTCAATCTCGTCTGCGCCTGGCTCCTGAAGGACGACCACGGCCATCACCACCACGATCACCATGGGCATTATCATGGGCACCACAATGGACAGCAGGGCAGGCAGGATCGAAACCTGCGCGCCGCCTATCTGCACGTGCTTGCCGACGCGCTGACCTCGGTTCTTGCGATTGTCGCCCTTGGCCTCGGCGCGATCTACGGCTGGCTATGGCTCGATCCCGCCATGGGCATCGTCGGCGCGCTCGTCATTGCGCGTTGGTCCTTCGGCCTCATCCGTGACACCGGCGCGACCCTGCTCGACTATATCCCCGAAGGCGAGGATCTGCCGGAAGAGATCGGCGAGATCGTTGCCAGGGAAGATGCCGAAATCGTCGACCTGCACATCTGGCAGCTCGGGCCCGGCCACCACGGCGCGATCGTCTCGATCGTCGCCGACAATCCGCGGGCGCCGTCCTATTATCGCGGGAAGCTTGCCGCCATCCACGATTTGTCGCATGTGACCGTCGAGGTGGAACCACGGGCCGCATAGCGCCCGAAACCGGAGTATCCGATGACCCATACGATCCGCGAGAAGCAGAAACTCATCAACCGGGTCCGCCGCTTGCGCGGCCAGATGGAGGCGGTCGAGCGGATGCTGGAAGAGGAGAAGGGCTGCGCCGAGGTGATGCAGGTGATCGCCGGCATACGCGGCGCGGTCAACGGGCTGATGGCGGAAGTCGTCGAAGACCATATCCACATGCATCTGGCCGCAGCCGACCTGTCGCAGAAGGACCGGGATGAAGCGGCAGCTGAACTGGTGGACGTGGTGCGCGCCTATATGAAATAGACGCACAGACTGGTCGAACCGACGCAATTTCAGGCAACAGGAACTTCCATGAAACTCGGCTTCATCGGCACCGGCGCCCTCTCCTCGGCGATCGTCACCGGCCTCAAGACACTTGAGGGCGACACCACCTCTGTCGTGCTATCGCCCCGCAATGAAGAGATCGCCTCCGGCCTTGCCGCCCGATTTGCCGATGTGCGGGTTGCCCCGGACAACCAGGCGGTGCTCGACCAATGCGACACGGTTATGCTCGGCGTCCGGCCGCAGATCGCTCGCGATGTCCTGCCTGCCCTGCGCTTCCGCCCGGATCACCACGTCGTCAGCCTGATCGCGACCTTCTCCCGCGACGAGATCGCCGCCATGGTCGGCCCGGCAAAGCGGGTGACCAAAGCCTTGCCGATGCCGATGATTGCGATCCGTCAGGGGCCGACGATCATCTTCCCGCCGGATCCGGATATGGCAGCCTTCTTCGTCCGGCTCGGCACGGCAATCGAGGTTGCAAGCGAAAGCGAGTTCGATGCGCTGAGTGTGGCGACCGCCACCTATGCGAGCTACTTCAAATACCTGGAAACGATCCATAGCTGGCTAAAGGACAACGGCGTCGACGACGCGAAGGGCCGCGACTATGTGGCCAGCCTGTTTGGCGCACTCGGCCAGGCACCGGCAACGACGCCGGACGCAAGCTTTGCCCATCTGGCCGAGGACTACGCCACCCGCGGCGGGATCAACGAACAGGTGCTGCGGGAATTGACAGAGCACGGCACCTTCGAAAAGTTCAGGGAAAGTCTCGGGGCCATACACCGGCGGATCACCGCGGCGTCGTGACGATCCGAAGGGCCTGAGAAATGCCCCTCATCCGGCCTGCCGGTCACCTTCTCCCCGCAAGCGGGGCGAAGAGAATTTGCAGCACTTTCGCAAATTGCAACGAAAAATAAGCCCTTCCTAATCCGCATATCTGCGCTACCCTACGTTACATCCCGGTGCGCAACAGCTGCGTCTGGGACGGGAGGCGCCAGTGAAATTGCTCGACTACCTGCCCTACGCCATCGGCTGCGCCGCCGGGCTGCTGCTCTCGCTGGTCGTCGGCGCAGTCTGCAGCCTTTCGGATGACGTGAAGATGGTCGAATCCGTGGCGCTCGTCGTGCTCGGCGGCGGTGTCGCCGAATGGTACTGGAACCAGTTAAGCCGGCGGTAACGCGCAAGCCTTCATAACTCGGCCCTGTTCATCCGCGGGGCCGCCATGACCGAAATCGCCAGCCACAACCAAGCCGCAGGCAAGCGCCCGGGCCGCGTCGTCGTGGTGACGGCGGGCGGCGAAAACCCATGGATCATGATCAACGCGCTCGCAAGCCGCTTTGCCGAGGTGGCCGTCGTGGAGGAGCAACCGGAATCGAAGGGCCTGTTCCTACGCCGCCGCGCCCGCAAGCTCGGCTGGCTGACGGCGCTGGGGCAACTTTCGACCATGTTCGCCTCGCGATTCGGCAAGCGCTTCACCCGAAAACGCGCCGAAGAGATCCTCGCAACCTACAAGGTCTCGGGAAAACCCGATCCCTCAATCCCGGTCAAATACATCGCCTCGGTGAATGACGCCGACGCCATAACGCAGATCCGCGCGCTCGAACCCGACGTTGTCTTCCTCATCAGCTGCCGCATGCTGAAAGCAGCGACGCTGGCGGCGATGCCCTGCCCGGTCCTCAATTTCCACGCCGGCATCAATCCCGCCTATCGCGGCCTGATGGGCGGCTACTGGGCGCGGGTCAACAACGACCTCGAAAACTTCGGGGCGACCGTGCATCTGGTCGATGCGGGCGTCGATACCGGCGGCGTGCTCTACCAGTCGCGCCAGAAGCCCGCCCATGACGATACGATGCACACCTATCCGCTGCTGCAGACGGCCGCCTCAACGGAGATCGCGATTGCCGCGGTCGCAGATGCGCTCGACGGAAATCTGCGGACCGTCAATGTCGCAGGTCCGTCACGGCAATGGTATCACCCGCCGATCTGGACCTGGGTGTGGAACGGCCTGACGCGTCGGATCTGGTAGGCGAAATCCCTTCGCTTGCATCGGCCGGCTGCAGCCTAAAAGCCTGATACTGCGGGCAATCCACGACCGCGGCTCCTGCCCACAACAAGCGGCTCAACTGCGACTTGCGCATCACCGCCAAGACGTCTGATATGGCATCTGCGCGAGCGTCGTTTTTGGACATATCCGACGTCGTGGCGAGATGAGCCCGGACGCCGGGACATGCGCATTGTCGCACTACAGCGCCGCGCGTCTGATGAGACGCACAAAGGTCGCTTTAGCGCTTAGGAGTGCTGCATGTTTTCGGCCTTTGATCGGCACCGATCAAAGGAAACATGCAGGGGGAGGAGAACAACACCCGATGGCAGATCGCATTATCGTCTACTGGCGCGACATTCCGGCCCAGGTCATCATCAAGAAGGGCCGCACGACGGCAAAGCGTGAACTGTCGCTGCGCTTTACCGAGGCGATCGACATGTGCGCGATGCGCACCGGTGCTGCCGAAACCGACGACTACCTCGCCGAATGGCGCAAGGCCGATCCGGTGCCGGTCTCCGACGATCTGGAAACGGAAGCCGACCAGGCTGCCGCCGAACTCGAAGCCGCCTATGACCGCGAACGTCTGGTGGCGCTCGTCAAGGCCGGAGGCCGCGACAATGGCTGATGCCAAACCATCAGGCGAACCGAAGATCCTGAAGGGCAACGCCGCTCCGGGCGCCAAGGCCGCGACCGGCGCCTTCACACCGTCAGGCGTGTCGCCGAGCCGCCGCTCGCGCCACAAATACACCGTCCGCCTCTGGGCGGTCCGCAACTCGCGCTTCCTCGAATGGTTCTACCACCGCTTCGCCGACCTGTTCCTGCTGCTTCATCCGCTCTGGAACGCGCTTGGCTACGGCCGGGTCGAGCGTCCCGTGACCTTCGTCGAGCGCCACGTGAAGGGCTTCCTCTTCGACTGTCGCATGTGCGGCCAGTGCGCGTTGTCTTCAACGGGCATGTCCTGCCCGATGAACTGTCCGAAGCAGCTGCGCAACGGCCCCTGCGGCGGCGTGCGCGCCAACGGCAATTGCGAGGTCGAGCCGGACATGCCCTGCGTTTGGGTCCAGGCCTGGAAGGGTTCGCAGAACATGGAGAAGGGCAACGCCATTATGAACGTGCAGAAGCCGGTCAACCAGTCGCTGCGCGAGACCTCGTCCTGGCTGCGCGTGACCGCGGAAGCAGCAGCGCGCCGCGATGCGGCATCCAAGGAAGGCCAGGCATGAGCCCCGACTACAACCCGCACGATCCCGGCGCGCCGCTCGATCCGCTGCCCGGCCACTCCTCCCGCGGCCGGCTTGAACGGGTCTTGCGCCGCGGCGAGTTCGCCGTCACCGCCGAGCTCAACCCGCCCGACAGCGCCAACCCGCAGGACGTCTACGAGCGCGCGGCGATCTTCGACGGCTGGGTCGACGGCATCAACGCGGTCGATGCGTCCGGCGCCAACTGCCACATGTCCTCGGTCGGCATCTGCGCGCTGCTGACGCGCATGGGTTATGCGCCGATCATGCAGATCGCCTGCCGCGACAAGAACCGCATCGCCATCCAGGGCGACGTGCTCGGCGCGTCCGCCATGGGCGTGCAGAACATCATGTGCCTGACGGGCGACGGCGTGCAGGCCGGCGACCAGCCGGGCGCCAAGCCCGTCTTCGACCTCGACTGCATGTCGCTGCTCGAAACCGTGCGCATCATGCGCGACAATTCGAAGTTCCTCTCGGGCCGAAAACTGACGACGCCGCCGCAGGTGTTTCTGGGCGCCGCCATCAACCCCTTCGCGCCTCCTTATGATTTCCGCCCCTATCGTCTCGCCAAGAAGATCGAGGCGGGCGCGCAGTTCGTGCAGAGCCAGTACTGCTTCGACGTGCCGATGTTCCGCGAATACATGAAGAAGGTGCGTGACCTCGGCTTGCATGAGAAATGCTACATCCTCGTTGGCGTCGGGCCGATGGCGTCGGCCAAGACCGCCCGCTGGATCCGCTCTAACGTGCCGGGCATCCATATTCCCGACAGCGTGATTACCCGCCTGGAGGGCGCGCAGGACCAGAAGAAGGAAGGCAAGCAGCTCTGCATCGACATCATCAACGAGGTGAAGGAGATCGAGGGCGTCTCCGGTATCCATGTGATGGCCTACCGCCAGGAAGAATATGTCGCAGAAATCGTGCATGAATCGGGCGTCCTGAAGGGCCGCCAGCCCTGGAAGCGCGAGACGCTTCCGGCCGATCAGCTCGTTGCCGAGCGTCTGGAGCAGATCCGCGAAGGCAAGGAAGAAAACCAGCAGCAGATGGCCGAGGCGGCAGCCCACCATCCGCACTGAAGAGACAGCAGACAAAACCGGCGCCGGTCTCCGACGCCTATCATCGATCTCCAGGGCGTGATTACATAGCCCACCGCCAGGACAAAGGACCCTTAATGACCCGCACAATCGTCGCCTCCGCCACCCGCGAGATCATCATCGGCTTTGACCAGCCGTTCTGCGTCATCGGCGAACGCATCAACCCGACCGGCCGCAAGAAGCTCGCCGCCGAGATGATCGAGGGCAACTTCGACACCGTCATCAAGGATGCGCTGGAGCAGGTTGCAGCGGGCGCGACCATGCTCGATGTCAACGCAGGGGTCACCGCCGTCAACCCGAACGAGACCGAGCCGCCGCTCTTGGTCAAGACGCTCGAAATCGTCCAGGGCCTCGTCGACGTGCCGCTGTCGATCGACAGTTCCGTCACCGCCGCGATCGAGGCGGCGCTGCGCGTCGCCAAGGGCCGACCGCTGGTCAACTCGGTCACCGGCGAGGAAGAAAAGCTCGAAGCGATCCTGCCGCTCTGCAAGAAATACGACGTGCCGGTCGTTGCCATCTCCAACGACGAAACCGGCATCTCCGAGGATCCGGACGTGCGCTTTGCCGTTGCCAAGAAGATCGTCGAGCGCGCCGCCGACTTCGGCATCAAGCCACATGACATCGTCGTCGACCCGCTGGTCATGCCGATCGGCGCCATGGGCACCGCCGGCCAGCAGGTCTTCGCGCTGCTCAGGCGTCTGCGCGAAGAGCTGAAGGTCAACACCACCTGCGGCCTCTCCAACATTTCCTTCGGCCTGCCGCACCGCCACGGCATCAATGCCGGCTTCATCCCCATGGTCATCGGCGCCGGCATGACGTCGGCGATCATGAACCCCTGCCGCCCGCAGGAAATGGAAGCCGTGCGTGCGGCGAACGTCTTGAACGGCACCGACCCGAACTGCACCCACTGGATCAAGACCTACCGCGACCACAAGCCGGCCGAGGGTGGCCATGTGGTTGCTGCCGCGCCGGCGGCCGCCAGCGGCGGCGGTCGTCGCGGTGGCCGCGCGGCCCGCACCGGCGGTGCGGCGGCGAGCGAGTAGTTCCTGGATCGGCGCTGATCACTCGAGGGAGAAAGACGATGAGAAGCCAGTTGCGCCTCCTTGCCGTCGTTCTCCCTCTGGTCATTATCGCCAGGTACACACTGTTTGACGATGCGGCCGAGTTTCAGCGGTTCTACGCCGCGCTCCGGACCTATGGTGCACCCGTGATCATCGTGACGGCTGCCGTGCTTGGAACAATAATGATCGCCACCGTCACCAGGAAGGTCTATCTCGGTCCGCAGGAGCAGGTGATCAAGGCTTGCCTTTGGGGCAGTTCGGCCGTGCTGGCCGCGACTCTTGCCTATACATTCGCAGTCGTAAAACTTGCCGGGGCGCCGTAGCAACGCACGTCGGTTCATCCATCCGCCAACGCAAAGTGGAGATCACCATGACACGCAGCCTTCGCCTCGATGCCGCATCCCTCTGGTTCGGAGCCCCCTTCGTGATCGCCGTCCGGCTGCAGGAAATGCAGATGGCGGCACTCACCGGCAGGACGCAGGACGTGACAGAGCTGCATCGCATGGTCTCCGAAAAGATGGCAGCCACGGCCGAAAGCGTCATGGCCGTCAACATGGCGCTGTGGAAGGCCGCCTTTGACAACACCGTGCGGCTGATGACCGGCGGCATGGCGTCGGGCCACGGAACGGCGATTGCGTCGGCAGCGCTCAGGCCCTATGGCAAGCGGGTACGCAGCAACGCCCGGCGGCTGTCGCGCAAGTAAGCCTGACCCGCCGCCAAGCCTTGCACCTAACTGTTTGAAACAGATGCTTCCATGTCGGGATTGGACAACTATCGGGCGCCGGTCCGGTGCAGTCTGAAACCGTTTATTCGTGCTTCGCTTGCCCCAGTGAAGCGACCTGATGAAAGACCCCGAGCATGCGCATCGAAGGCACTTCCGAGATCGAGACCAATATGAGCGAAGCCGCGCAAAAGGAACCTCTGGTGCTGTTCATGCCCTCGGGCAAGCGCGGCCGCTTCCCGGTGGGCACACCGGTTCTCGATGCGGCGCGCAAGCTCGGCGTCTATGTCGAGAGCGTCTGCGGCGGCCGCGCCACCTGCGGGCGCTGTCAGATCGAGGTGCAGGAGGGCAATTTCGCCAAGCACAAGATCGTCTCTTCGCTGGAGCACATCTCGGAAAAAGGCGCCAAGGAAGAGCGTTACGAGAAGATCCGCGGCCTGCCGGATGGGCGGCGCCTGTCCTGTTCCGCCCAGATCCTCGGCGACCTCGTCATCGACGTGCCGCAGGATACCGTCATCAACGCCCAGGTGGTGCGCAAGGCCGCGACCGACCGGGTGATCGAGCGCAACGCCGCCGTCCAGCTCTGCTATGTCGAGGTGGACGAGCCCGACATGCATAAGCCGCTCGGCGATCTCGACCGCCTGAAGGTGATGCTGGAGAAGGACTGGGGCTGGAAGGATCTTTTGATCGCGCCGCACCTGATCCCGCAGGTGCAGGGCATCCTGCGCAAGGGCAACTGGGCGGTGACCGCCGCCATCCACCGCGACATGGATAGTTCGCGCCCCTTCATCGTCGGCCTGTGGCCGGGCCTCAAGAACGAGGCCTATGGAGTTGCCTGCGACATCGGCTCGACGACGATCGCCATGCATCTGGTGTCGCTGCTATCGGGACGCATCGTCGCCTCCTCGGGCACGTCCAACCCGCAGATCCGCTTCGGCGAAGACCTGATGAGCCGCGTCTCCTATGTGATGATGAACCCGGATGGTCGGGAAGCGATGACCAAGGCCGTGCGCGAGGCCGTCAACGGCCTGATCGGCAAGGTCTGCGCCGAGGGCGAAGTCGACCGCCACGACATCCTCGACATGGTTTTTGTCGCCAACCCGATCATGCACCACCTGTTCCTCGGCATCGACCCGACGGAGCTTGGCCAGGCGCCGTTCGCGCTCGCCGTTTCCGGCGCGCTGCAATACTGGGCGCATGAGATCGACATCGACGTCAACCGCGGTGCGCGCCTCTACATGCTGCCCTGCATAGCCGGCCATGTCGGCGCCGATGCCGCGGGCGCAACCCTCGCCGAGGGACCCTATCGCCAGGACAAGATGATGCTGCTCGTCGATGTCGGCACCAATGCCGAAATCGTGCTCGGCAACAAGGACCGCGTCGTCGCCGCCTCCTCGCCGACGGGTCCTGCCTTCGAAGGCGCGGAAATCTCGTCGGGCCAGCGCGCCGCCCCCGGCGCGATCGAGCGCGTGCGCATCGACCCCGCAACGCTGGAGCCGCGCTTCCGCGTGATCGGCGTCGAAAAGTGGTCGGACGAGGACGGCTTTGCCGAGGCCGCAGCCTCTGTCGGGGTCACCGGCATCTGCGGCTCGGCCATCATCGAGATCGTCGCCGAAATGTACCTCTCCGGCATTATCTCCGAGGATGGCGTCGTCGATGGCGCAATGGCGGCAAAGAGCCCGCGCATCATCCCGAACGGTCGCACCTTCTCCTACCTGCTGCATGACGGCGAGCCGCGCATCACCGTGACGCAGAACGACATCCGCGCCATCCAGCTCGCCAAGGCAGCGCTCTATGCCGGCATCAAGCTCTTGATGGAAAAGCAGGGCGTCGACCATGTCGACACCATCCGCTTCGCCGGCGCTTTCGGCTCCTTCATCGACCCGAAATACGCCATGGTCCTGGGTCTGATCCCGGACTGCGACCTCGACGACGTGAAAGCCGTCGGCAACGCCGCCGGCACCGGCGCGCTGATGGCGCTGCTTAACCGCGGCCACCGCCGCGAAATCGAACAAACCGTCAGCAAAATCGAGAAGATAGAGACGGCGCTTGAATCAAAGTTTCAAGAGCATTTCGTCAACGCCATGGCGATGCCGAACAAGGTCGACAGCTTCCCGAAGCTCGCGACGGTGGTGACGTTGCCGGAGCGCAAGGTGAGCGCTGATGATGGCGAAGGTGGTGGTCGGCGGCGGCGGAGAAGCCGGGAGTAGGCTCGAGAGGTCGGGACGCGCCGAGTAAAGGTTCCCGATCTCCATCCCCTTAAACTGAAACAGCCCCGCGCAGGTTACTGCATGGGGCTGCGCTGCGCGCTTTTGGCGTTAGCGGGCGACCAGCCCCTGAACCGGAACACCGTTGAAATTGGCGGTGCACGGTGTGCCTATAGGGTTTGGCGGACCGTAGACCGCACCCCACGGCGTCACACAATAGTTGCCCCATGCCATCTGGGGGAAGCGATTGTTCATCGGCGCCGGTTGAAACTGCCCTCCGCCGGCTGGCTGCGCGAAGCCGCCCGGCACGCTCGGAACGGCATTGTCCAATGGGTTGCCAAGACCCTTGTGAACCTGATCGAGGCCATTTGCAGTGTCCTGATTGATGACGCCCGCTTGGCACAGAACGTCAGCCAGAAAACCTGATGAACAGTTAGCGGAAGCTTCACTTCCAAGAAGAGAACACGCAGCTACCATAGAGACCATAATCTTGTTCATGATTTTTCTCCCTAGATCGCAAATAGTGTTGGCAACGTTTTTTACTTATCCTCGACCGCCACTACAAAGCGGATGAACAGATTTGGTCTGTTCATGCGTTACAACATATACCCGCAAGAAGAATTTAGACGTTACTAATGGAACACGGAGAAAATTTATCGCACGCGAAGGCGCGTTGCGTAGACGGAATGTCGCGACAAAGGACACCTGATCGCCGATCAGAAAATTCACGAGCAGTGGCTGGATCGCATGCAATTGGCCGGCCTAGCGCCACCCCACCCTCACCAGACGTGGACACTCGATATTTGAGCTTGCCTTAATTCCGGCGGCGGGCGACGGTCTGATGAAACCTATTCCTTGAACTGGCATCCAAAACCTATGAACGACAAGATTCTCGACACTCTCACCGGCATGTACTTCACCGTCGACGATCCCGATGGCACCTATGGCACCGGCCAGATCATCCGGCTTGCTGCCGAAGGCATCTACTTCATCCGCTACGACGGCAACGAGGTGGAACTGCCGATGGAACTCGTCTCGATCGGCGAGATGCTGCAGACCACCGAAGAAGACTACAAGCTCTGGCGGTTCTTCGACACGACCGAGGAGCGCGACAAGTGGATCGAATGGCTGGACGCGCCGTCGAAGCCGCGCGTCGTTTCGCTCGTGCGGCCGACGCCGACCAAGTAGGCGTCCCGACGCCAAAGGAAAGCACCCATGTTCGCTATGGCCATGG
Organism: Ensifer sp. NPDC090286; assembly: GCF_044769565.1. Lineage (NCBI taxonomy): Bacteria > Pseudomonadati > Pseudomonadota > Alphaproteobacteria > Hyphomicrobiales > Rhizobiaceae > Ensifer > Ensifer sp. NPDC090286. The sequence goes on from NZ_JBIVYF010000001.1 coordinate 1,056,682, forward strand.
GTGCTGGCACGACGTCAGAATCGCGACCGGCGCAGTGCTCGCCACGAACTGACGAAACGTTGGGAAATTCAGGCCGCGTCGGATGTCTGGTGACAGGCCGCCTGTGCGTGGGCGAGCGGTCGCGTGCTCGGCGCAGGCGTCACCACCGGGGCGGGCTCGGTCTCAGCCTGCTGCGTTTTTTGCCAGTCGCGCAGCTTGCGCCACTCGCGCCAGATCTGGCGAACGTCCTCAAGAAGATTAAAGGGAGGCGGGGTCGCGGCAAGTGTGCCGGACGCTGTCGATGGTTCCAACTGCTGTTCGGCTGCGGTCGACATCGTCAATCTCGCTTTCGCTTGTTGGTCTTATTGCTAAAAATTATACCGGAAATTTCGTCAACCTGTCAAACTTCTGCAAATTCTGCCGGCCTATTCGTACGAATAGGATAATAAGGACGCAGAAAACATGACGATATAGAAGTCGATCGGAACGAACGCACGCTTGCCGCCGCAAGATACATTGATGATTGCGCGCGTTTTTCCTTCACTTATAACGGGTATGCACATCAGTGACGGATGCTTATCGAGATCAACACTGTAGTCGAATATCAAACCGACGCAGCGATAGGTGCTCATGTTGATCCCGGCCAGGTGCTTTGTCGACGGGATGTAGATCGGCGCCTGCTTGCGGTATGATGCGCCGGCCGCACTTTTCTCCACGGATAGCCTTGCGTCCTTGACGTCCTCGAAAAACGCCGGAGGATAGGCGCAGACGATCGGCATGGTTCCGGTCGCCTCGTCCACCTCCATCATCGAAAAGCAGAACGTCTTGTTCTTGCGGCCGACGCCGAGAATCTTGCTCGTCGTCTCCATGACCAGATCGAAGAACTGCTTTTTGTCGACTCGGCCGGACCTCAGATAGGTTCTGGAACTGGCGAGCAAGGCCGCCATCTCGGCCGGCATCGTCGCTTCCCTTCCGCGAATTCTCCATTCCTTCCAGTGGTGGCGCACGACCAGCACCGCCAGCACCACGATGACCACATCCACCCAGAACGGCAGGATCGGCAGGACCGGAAGAGACCCGATCACCCGCCCCCAAAGCCCCTCGGGCGCACCGGCGTTCTCGTCGGGTGCGTGTCCGGCCGATTGGTGGGTGACGAGACGCAGAAATGCCAGGAGCACCTCGAACAAAATGTAGGCGCTGGCCACGAACAGGACGCCGGACGCAGTCTGGCCGAAGACCGACTGCAGCCAGAAGCGAATACGAAAGCGTATTGCGTAGATCCAGCACCAGACAAGCCAGCAAAGCGTTCGAATGCCCTCGAATTCTTCAGGAAAGTACCGGCGCAGAAAAAGCGGCGAAATCACCGCCACGGCCAGAAATACATATAATACTATCCACATCGTCAATCTGCCCGCGGATATATAAGAATATTTTAATGTTATCAGGCATCCGCAGAAGAGTGAAGAACGAAGCGGATCGCAACGAGCAGCGCGCAACCGCGGCAGGGAATGTTTCTGGCGGTTCGCGCGTGAGCGTCTCGCGGGCCCTGCGACGCTGCATTGACGCGCTCAGGCGTTATTGCTGAACTTCTTGACATTGTTACGCAATGGCGCCCCCACCCGCTGGCAACGCCGCAGTTTTGCTTCGATTGGACAAGACCTTTGAGGCCGCAGGCGATTGGTCAATCCGCTTGGCGGCGACCGGAAGCTCCCTACAGGCAGCATGGCCCGATCGGCATTGGGCTACCCGACAAAGAGGGTACACTTCGGTCGCTCTGAACCGACTGTAGATTCCCAGCGCCTTCCTCACCGCCCGATCGAGGCGGACTTTTCCTTCAGCCGCTCCATGAACCGGCCATAATCGATGATGGTGCGCTGGTGGGTGCCTTCGCCGATGAGGCCGGCTTCGTCGCGGCAGGTTGCCTTGAACGACAGCGCTCGTCCTGAAATCTCGACAAGCTCGATTTCGGCCGTGACTGCCATGCCGACCGGTGTGGCTGCAACGTGCGAAACATTGACGGATGTGCCGACGGTTCTCTGGTGCGGGGCGAGATAGGGGCGCAAGGCCCGCACGCAGGTCTCTTCGATGAAGGCGACCATCATGGCCGTTGCGAACACCGGCGGCATGTCGCGGAAGCCCGGCCACGTGTCATCGATTTCCGGCACCGTGTGCAGCGCCACCACCACCAGGGTTTCGGCATGCAGCAGACCGGCGGTGAGCACCGGAGGCTGGTCGATCTCAGTCATATCCGCCCCAATCGCATCTTGATCGGCCACGACACGGGGCGCTTCTTCATCGGATCGCCCCAGATATCCGAGAGGTCGCGAACGAAGATGTCGAGAATGTCGTCGCGCCCGGCCTCGTTGACGCGGCGAACCGCCGACCAGGTCGAGAGATAGCCGAGGAATTCGCCGAAATCCCAGGCCCGCTCGATGTTCATGTCCGGGTAAGCCATCTCCTCGAACGGGAATTCGATGCCGGCATAGCCGCCATCGACCAGCTTGCGCTCGGGCGGCCAATAGGGGCCGATCTCGTCCGTGTAGAAGGTTGCAAACCGCGCCTGCAGTTCGGCCGGCTCCAATTGCAACACGCCGTAACTGACGAGCGCAATCACCGCACCCTCCGCCGCGATCCGGCGCGCTTCCCTGTAGAAGGCCGACCGGTCGAACCAATGGGCAGCCTGTGCTGCGGCAATGAGGTGCACGCTCCGAACGGCAAGGGGAAGGCGTTCCGCGGGCGCGCAGACGTATTCGACGTGTCGATGCGGCGTCGCATGCGCGATCTGGTCCTCGCTTGAATCGATCCCGACGACCGTGGTGAAATGGTCGGCGAGTTGGCAGGTGAGTTGGCCGTTGCCGCAGCCGACGTCGACCGCGCGGCCCTGCCCCTTTACCGTGCCCGCCAGGAACGTCGCCAAGCCCGCAGGTATTCCGGCCGGAACAGGGCATAGGCGCTGCCTCCGGCATCAAACCAGTTTCTGGTCCCGACTTCAGCGGCCATCGGAAACCTCCTTCTCCTGACGGTGCGAGGCCGCCTCCAGGCGGCTCGCGAACCCTTCCCGCTCGAGCGCCGCCCCGAGCGCCTGCAGCACCTCGAGGACCGGATAACCGATTTCCTCCTCGAGGCCCCGGATCGCCAGAAATGTCGTCTGCCAGTGCGGCTCCAGGAGTTTCAGGAGCGCCGCGCCCTTCTCCGTCAGCCGCAGGCCAGTCTTCCTGCCATCGTCGAGGCCGTGCCGGGCAACTAGCCTGTCCTTCAGCATCAGGCTCACGGTCTGGCTGATCGCGCCCTGGGTGAGACTGCTGCTGCTGGTGATCTCGGTGACGGTCTCGGCGCCCGCGGCAAGCGCGCGCAACACGGGCGTATAGCGCGGCCGGTAGTCGATCTTCAGGGTTTCATATCGCTCGGCCGCTCCCTGGTCGACGAGTTCGCCGACATATCGCAGGAGTTCGCCGAGCCCGGGTTTGTGTTTCGTGCTCATGTCATCGAAATACATTAGCGCTAATGTAATTTCAAGTGCGTTTCAAAATGCCGGGTGAGGCACCGATAACGGCCGGTCAAGCTTCCTGACCGAAGTGGCCTAACCCATTTGGATCATGGCGAAATCGGCGAATGATCCGATAGGCCTAGACGGTTGTTCACCGACCTTTGTGTTATGCTTTATGGGAGGGAGTAGATCCATGGCACCCACACGATCCGATATTTCCGAACGCGTGAAGGCGATCCTCGTCGAGCTGCTCGGCGTCAAGCCGTCCGAAGTGACAGACGATGCCGAGATCGAAGACGATCTGGGCGCCGACTCGCTCGAAGTGTCTCAATTGGCGATGCTGGTGGAGGAGGAGTTCGAGATCTACCTGACCGACGACTCGGCCGAAAAGCTCATCACGGTCGGCGACCTGGTCGACTTCGTGCTGGCGTCGAAAACGCTGAAGTGATCATCCGGCAATAAAAAAGGCCGGGGCGAAACCGCACCGACCTTCCTCATCATCGCTCTTACACCAGTGCCAGTACATCCGTGGTCAAAAGTCTAAAGCGACGCGACAGTTGCGAGCGGCGAACACATTCAGCGCTCATAAGCAAACGTCGACAGATGGGCTTGTACGCAGCGATTGTGTCCGAAAGATGACCGCACGCGCTGCGCGCTGCTATAAATAGAACAGCCCGACCAAACCGCTTCGCAAGCACACGAGCACCGGACACTCCGAACACCAAAAGCGCCGCGCGTTGGCGGAACACGCGGCGCTTCGGTTGAGGGGCGAACCGACCCGGCTTATTGCGGTGTCAGGTCGAATCCGAACCACTTCTCCGACAGGCGCTTGATGGTGCCATCCGCCTTGGCAGCTGCAATCGCATCGTCGAACAGCGCCTTCAGTTCCGGGTCGGTCTTGCGCAGGCCGACGGAGCTGCCGGCGCCGAGGAAGCCGCCCTGGAAGCGCGGACCGGCGATGACCATGTCGGCATTGGCGGGCTTTTCGACCGTGGTCTTCAGGTAGCCCATCGAGGCCATGACGAAATCGACGCGGCCGGCGACGAGATCGAGATCGTGCTGCTCGGTGGTCTTGTATTCACGCACCTCGACGACGTCCTTCAGGTATTCGTCGATGAAGCGGGCGGCGATCGAGGCCGTCTGGACGCCAATGGTCTTGCCTTCGATCAGCGGCTTCAGCTCGTCGACCGCCTTGCGCGCGCCGGCCTCGTTCGAGGCGAGCGAGAACAGCTGACCCTTCATCGGCAGGGTTTCGAGGTCGCCACCCTTCAGCGTCGCGAAGGCCTGGCCGGTGCTGCCATAGGAAATCGAGAAGTCGATAACTTCCTTGCGCTTCTCGGTGGCCGACATGCCGGCCATGATCGCGTCGAACTTGCCGGCGTTGAGCGCCGGGATCATGCCATCGAAGGATTGCGCGATGACGGTGCACTCGACCTTCATGTGGTCGCAGAGGATCTTGCTGAGCTCGATCTCGTAACCGTCGAGCGTGCCGTCGGCCTTGGTCAGGTTGTAGGGCGGAAAGGCGCCTTCGGTGGCGATGGTCACCTTCGTCCACTTGTTGTCCTCGGCCTGCGCCGGCATGGACATCAGCCCCGCGGCAACGGCAAGCGCCGATGCCATGATTGCGGTGGTCTTTTTCATTACAGCATTCCCCTTTTGTGGATGTTGGTTGCTTTGTTTTTCGGCCCGCCGATCACGGCAGGCTTCAACTCTTGATGAACTGGCGGAAGCGCTCCGACTTCGAATGGGTGAAGACCTCGTGCGGCGGCCCCTCCTCCTCGATCGTGCCCTTGTGCACGAAGACGACGCGACTGGAGACGTCACGGGCAAAACCCATCTCGTGGGTGACGACCAGCATGGTGCGCCCCTCCTCGGCGAGCCCGCGCATGACGCGCAGCACTTCGCCGACGAGTTCCGGGTCGAGCGCCGAGGTCGGCTCGTCGAAGAGCATCGCCTTCGGGCGCATGGCCAGCGCCCGGGCGATCGCGGCGCGCTGCTGCTGGCCGCCGGAGAGATGCGAGGGATAATGGTTGCGCTTGTCGGCGATACCGACCTTGGCAAGCAGGGCTTCCGCCTCCTCGATCGCTTCGGCGCGCGGGCGCTTCAGCACATGCACCGGCGCCTCGATGATGTTTTCAAGCACGGTCTTGTGGGACCAGAGATTGAAGCTCTGAAACACCATGCCGAGTTCCGAGCGGATGCGGTCTACCTGCTTCTGGTCAGCCGGGCGGCTGCGCCCGTCACTCGACGCCTTCAGCCGGATCGCCTCGCCCGCCACCTCGATGGTGCCCGAATTCGGCACCTCCAGCATGTTGATGCAGCGAAGCAGCGTCGACTTGCCGGAGCCGGAGGATCCGAGGATGGAAATCACCTCCCCTTCGCGCGCATCGAGCGACACGCCCTTCAGCACCTCGACCGGGCCGAAACTCTTGTGAAGGTCGTGCACGCGGATCGCGACCGGTGCGGTGACCGAAGCGGACATGTTCAATGGGTTTCTCCCTTGAGTTCGGCGGCGATCGGCAGCGGCGCGCGCAGTTGCGGGTTGAACCGGTGTTCAGCCAACGCAACGAGCCGGGTCAGCGCGAAGTTGATGGCGAGATAGATGAGACCGGCGACGACGAAGACCTCGATCACCCGATAGCTCTCCGAGATCAGCTTGGCGGCGACGCCGGTGATTTCCATCAGCGTGATGATCGAGGCGAGCGAAGTGGCCTTCACCATGGAGATCATCTCGTTGCCATAGCCCGGCAGCGCCTGGCGCAGCGCCTGCGGCATGACGATGCGTCGGAAGATCATCAGGCGACCCATGCCGCAGGCCCGCGCTGCCTCCACCTGCCCGTGCGGCACCGAGAGCAGCCCGCCGCGAATGATTTCGCTGGCATAGGCGGCCGTGTTCAGCATCAGCGCCAGCACGGCGCACCAGTAGGGCTCGCGCAGGAGCGGCCAGAAGATGCTGTGGCGCACGGCCGGAAACTGGCTGAGACCGTAATAGATCAGGAAGATCTGCACGAGCAGCGGCGTTCCGCGGAAGAGGAACACATAAGTGCGGGCAAAGAGATCGAGCGCGAGGATGCCCGACAGACGCGCGAGCGCCAGGCCGAGTGCCAGCACCGAACCGAGCGCGATCGAGGTTACGGCGAGCTCCAGCGTCAGCGGCAGGGCCGCCGCCAGGCTCCAGAAGGTTTCGAGGGCAAATTTGATATCCATCAGCCCCTCCTGACGCCGCGCGAGAACCGACGCTCGGTGACCTGAAGGATGAGGCCCGAGACGGTGGAAATCGCGAGATAGATCATCGCTGCTATAAAGAAGAAGTCGAAGGGACGACTGGTCGATCCGGCACCGATCTGCGCCTGGCGCAAGAGTTCGACGACGCCGCTGACCGAGACCAGTGCGGATTCCTTCAACACCACCTGCCAGACATTGCCGAGGCCCGGCAGCGCATAACGCAGCGTCAGGGGCGCGGTGATGCGGCGGAACTTGAGGAGCCGGCCCATGCCGCAGGCGGTTGCCGCCTCCAGCTCGCCCGGATGCACGGCGCGAAAGGCGCCGCGATAAACCTCGGTCTGCTGGGCGCCGGAGGTGATGCCGACCGCAAGCGCGCCGGCGATGAAACCTGGAAAGCTGACGAAACCCTCCGCGCCGAACAATTGGCCGACCGCCGTCACCACGGCGCTGCCGCCGAAATAGAAGAGATAGATGACCAGGAGGTCGGGAATGCCGCGAAGGACGGTGGTATAGGCCTCGGCGCAACCGCGAACGACCGGGCCGCCGGAGATCTTCGCCCAGGCGCCGAAGGTACCGATGAAGCCACCGATCGCAAAACCGGCGACGGCGATCAGGATCGTCATCCAGGCGCCGGCGGCAAGCGCCGCCCCCCAGCCGTCCGACCCGAAGCTGATGATGTCAAGGAAACCGGGCTCAGTCATCGCAGCGCCTCCCTTCGCTTATCGATCGATGACTTAACCATGGGCTGCCCCGGGGATCGGCGCTTTCACGTCGCCAACCCCGGGGATCGGCGGATCGACATCGTCAGGAATGGGATTGACGAAGGGCGTGCCCTCCAGCCTTGCAGCATGATCTGCCTTGGCCTCAGCGATCAACGTGGGATCGAGGATAAGCTCGACCGCCGTGCTCGCCATCACCTTGGCCGCATGCTCCATGCCCTTGTGCGCGGCCGGCAGCTTGCCCTGCGCAACCAGCTGCCAGGAGTGGCCGGGCGTGCCGATCGCGTAAGTCGCGCCGCGCATCTGCACGGTCGGCACCACCCAGCTGACCGTCCCGACGTCGGTCGAACCGACGAGCGTTCCCGCGCCGTTTTCCGGCGGGAAGATCGTGTCGCAGAGGGAGATGCCGCGGCGCAGCTTCAGCCCGAAGCGCTCGAAGGCAGAGGCGATATCCTCTTGCGTGAAGGTGTCTTGAAACTTGGCCGCCATCCGCCGGTCGTCCGCGTCGAACTCAGGCGGTCCCAGACGTTCCAACTGGCGATGCATTAGCGCTTCCAACGGCGTGTTGCCGACAAGGTTGGCGTCGCCGCTGACGATTTCGTCGGTGACCGTGGTGCCGGTCATCATCGCGGCACCCTTGGCGACGCTGCGGACGCGTTCGACGAGATCGAGCAGTTCCGGCAGGCTGCGGGCCCGCACGAGATAGCGCGCCTTGGCGCGGGCCTGGACCACGTTCGGCGCATTGCCGCCCGTATCGGTCACCGCATAGTGGATGCGCGCCGATGACGGCATGTGCTCGCGCAGATAGTTGACGCCGACATTCATCAGTTCGAGTGCATCGAGCGCGCTGCGGCCGAGATGGGGGGCGGCCGAAGCGTGCGACGCCCGGCCGCTGAAGCGGAAGTCGAGTTCGTTGCAGGCCAGCGAGATCGGGTTGTTGACGCCGGCAAAGGGTGCCGGGTGCCAGGAGATCGCGATATCGACATCGTCGAACACGCCGGCGCGCACCATGAAGCCCTTGGACGATCCGCCCTCTTCCGCCGGGCAGCCGTAATAGCGCACCCGCCCCTTGATGCCGTTGGCAGCGAGATAATCCTTGACGGCGGCCGCCGCCATCATCGCGCCGGCGCCAAGCAGGTTGTGGCCGCAGCCATGGCCGTTGCCGCCGTCGACCAGCGGCCGCTCCTCGGCAATGCCTGCTTCCTGGCTGAGGCCCGGCAGCGCATCGAACTCGCCGAGGATGGCGATGACCGGTCCGCCCTCGCCCGCCTCGCCCATGACGGCCGTCGGCATGCCGGCTATGCCGCGCGACACGTGGAAACCTTCGGCCTCCAGCAACGCGGCGTGTTCGGCCGATGAGGAAAACTCCTCGTAATTGGTTTCCGGCGTATCCCAGACCCGGTCGCTGAGCACGAAAAACCGGTCGCGCTTGGCTTCGAGCAGGTCCCAGACGTCACAGGCATTTTTCATCGTTTCTTGACTTCCGCAACAATAGTAACCAGAATTGGCGCCAATTTATGATAACATTTTTGGATACACAAGAGGGCCCTGAAACATTTCGCACAATGTGCACAACGGCGAGAGGCAGGCTCGCAACGCCGCTCTCGCGCATTGAATTGTTCGGGACGGCATCATAGTTTCTCCAAAAATGGAGCCAATTCCGCCGCAGCAGGCAGCCTGGGACATGCATCAGAACCATGCGGCAAGCCGGCGACAGGCGGAAAGAGAGTGTAAGGCAGGAATGAGCGACGATCTGACGGAAATGCTGGCGCCCGAGGAAAAGGCAGGGGACAAGAGGGACGTTACCGACCTCCTGCTGCACGACATTCTGACAGGAACCCTGCCGGCCGGCGCCTGGCTGAAGCAGATCGACCTGGAGCGCCGCTACGACTGCACGCGGCCGGAGGTGCGCCGGGCGCTCGACCGGCTGTCACAGCGCCGGCTGGTGCAGCACAATCCCAACCGCGGCTATCAGGTCTACGAACTCGACGACCAGCGCACGCAGGAAATCAGCGACATCCGCGTGATTCTCGAAACCGGCGTCGCCGACCGCATGGTCGCCAATGCAACGCCCGCCACCATCGCCGAGTTGCGGCAACTTGCCCGGCAGTTCGACGAGATGTCGTTTCGCGGCTCCATCATGGAGCATTACGACGCCAACCTCGCCTTCCACCGCGCGCTTCTCATGCTCGCCGGCAATTCCGAACTCGTCGACGTCGTCGCCGAGATCCGCCAGCGCACCGTATCCGCCCCGGTGTCGCAATGGCGCACCCGCGCCCGCATCGAACAATCGGCCCGCGAGCACCACTTGATGGTCGACGCGCTGGAAGCCCGGGACCTGCCCGAATTGAAACGGCTGATCGAGATCCATATCCGCCAGGCGCCGATCAAGATCTGAGCCTTGGCGGCACCCTGGACTTGACTATCCGCCGAAGAGGATCGTCACCGCCACCAACACGGCGCCGATCGCCGCCATCGCGAAGGCCATTGGCCAGGGGCTGCGGCCCATGTAACGGCCAAGGCGCGCGCCAATGACGAAGAGCATGGCGAGCGCGATGGCGTTGGAGGCGCGCATGGCGAGCGCCACATTGTCCGTCAGCAGGAACGGAATGCTTGGCGGCAGGGTCGAGGCGACGACGAGCAGGAAGATCGCGACGGCCGCCTTCAGGTCGCGCGCGGTCACCACCCTGTGCCTGGGATCGGGGGAAAGCGCCCTCACCCGGACGAGCAGCGCTTCCGTTTCCTTGGGCGAAGAGACGCGACGCACATCGTCGGGCAGGCTTTCGAGAAACAATTCGCGGGCGCGATCGAGCCGCTCATGCCTGAGCCGATCGAGGAAACCGCGCCGTCGGACGCGCTCCACCACCGTCGTCAGCACATACATGACGCCGTCGACGATGCCCCAGGCGATGTTGCAGCCGAGCGCGGCAACCAGCACGGCATTGACCCCGCCCTCGCCGCCCGAAACCGAACTCATCGTTCCCGTGAAGGACAGCGCCATCAGGAGCCCGAAGATGATCTCCGACAGGCGATCGATCGGATCGAGAATGCGCGACCGCTCGCTCATGCCCGGGCACTCGCTGAACGTGACCGGGACGACAGGGAGGCGTCGGGCAGCGACCGGGAAGCGCGCAACCGCGATACCTCCCCTTACTGGACCTGCAGATCGGCGAAGGCGTCACGCACATGGTCGGCAACCGCCAGCACCGGCGCCGGCGCATCCGAGATCACCTGCAGGCCGATATTGTAGTGGCCGAGATCCGGCAGGCCGTCGCGCTCGCCGAGTTGTACCATTTCCCCCTGGACGAGGTAACGCGGCAGCGGCGCGATCGCGAGACCGGCAAGCACGGCGGCGCGCTGCCCGGTGGTATAGGCGCTGAGGAACGCGATACGGAACTTGCGGCCGGCCCGCGCCAGCTTTTCCACCGCATCCGCCCGCCAGACGCAGCCGTCCTCCCACATCGACACCGGCAGCGGATCCTTCAGGTGCGCGCTGCCGCACTTGGCGCCGGCCCAGACCAGTTTCTCCTGCATCAGGATTTCGCCGTTGCGCGGCACACCCTCGGTCAGGCTGTTGAAGATGGCGATATCGAGCCGGTGCTCGTCGACCTTCTTGCGCATGGCGTTGCTCATGCCGATCGACACATCGACCGTGACGTTCGGGTAGGATTCGGCGAAACGCTTCAGCACCTCGGGCAGGATGCGCTCACCCACGTCCTCGGGCGCGCCGACGCGCACGACGCCGTTCATGTCCGGCAACAGGAAGCGCGACACCGTTTCGTTGTTGAGCGACAGCAGCCGGCGGGCAAAGCCGAGCAGTAGCTCGCCCTTGGGCGTCAAGGTGACCGAGCGCGCGTCGCGCAGGAAGAGCGTGCAGCCGAGCATCTCCTCGAGCTTCTTGATCTGCATCGAGACAGCCGACGGCGTGCGGTAGACAGTTTCGGCGGCAGTGGTGAAGTTGCCGGTCTCGGCAATCGCGATGAAAGTCTTCAGCACGTCCATTTCGAGAAGCGGAAGCGCATGGCGCATCAGCATGTTCATGGCGTCAACCTCATTCAAAAAAACTGAAAGAAAGCTTCACTTCATTTCGTTTGATTGAACATCAGCGATGATCGATAGTCAAGCTCAAGGACGACGCAGGAAGGAGAAACGCATGTCCACCGCAGCCCTTGTTATCGCCGCTTCGAAGAGTTCCCTCCGTAACAGCTGCCTGCCGCAGGCAGTGGTAAAAAAGGAGCATAGCAGGAGCAACGACATGGTCCTCAACGCCCTCAACCAGATGATCGCCGTCCTCGACGGTGTTGCACGGCAACGACGCGAAAAACAGATCGCGCGGAATCGGGTGGAAGCCCGGCGCGAACTCGCCAAACTGCCCCAGAGAGTCCGTGACGACGTGATGTTTGCGGACCCGCTAATCAATCACCATGTTTGATGGAAGGCATCAAACATATTCGTTGGAATGATAAGTCAGGTTAGGCCATAAATATCATCATGGTCGCGACCTGCTGAGACACTCAGAAGGAGCCATGAAATGTCCAACACTCATCTTTCATCGGCCTCGGAACGGGCATCCTCCCACTCGTCCCTTCCGGGTCTCTTCAATCTGCAGGTTCGTGCCTGGGCAGCGTGGAAGCGTCATCGCCAGGAACGGGCTCTCGAAAACCTGTCCTATGACACGCTGAAGGACATCGGCTTCCCGTCGGTGGACGATGCGGTGCATAAGACCGAGCAATGAATGACGGCGTGACCTGTCTCTTCTGAGCGTCACGTTAACGATCGATCGAAGGGCATCGCCGAGGAGGCGATGTCCTTTTCGTTTGCGCGGATGGTTCTGGTATGGCCCCAACCGTTGTCACCATATTGCCTGTGACAACTGCACCGATCTCTCTCGTGATCATAAGTTGTGCATCGGGGGCGCCCGCGCTTGCAGCGAAACTGCCGACCCATCACAATTGCCGGATGCAACAGAAGCACTCGGATTTCCTTGCCTGTGAGATAGACGCTGTCCACCTTGACGCGTGGTCAGACCTCCTGCCCGTACCGTGCCGTATCTTGCGGGCTAACCTTTTCGGAGATGTGTTCCTCGCGGATGCCGCTGGAGCAATCCACATGTTGGAGGTCTCCGCTGCCTCGATCGCGCTGATCGCGGCTTCCGAGGACGAGTTCCGTCAACGTTGCATCGACGACGCTGAAGGGTGGCTGCTACGCCGACTGGTGGATCGATGCTTTGCCGATTTTCAGTCATGCGCTTCGAGCCGTTGCTTCCCAATGGGCCCAAGCGGGGAGCAATCGTCAGCGCGCAGCCCCCGGACTTGTCTCTTACCGACACCCGCAGTATCCGCGAAAAGAGTCGCAATCGGCAAACACAACCCTTGCGCGCACTTTGCAGATGTTGCGTATCTCTGGCAGTTCTTGTCCGATAGCGTCAACGGCACAGTAAAAACTGTCGCTTTCCTTACAAAAGCCGGAAAGCGGGGCCGAACCGCCTTTTGCCGCGCGATGTCGCAATGCGAAATCTCTTTGCGGTCGCTGCTATCCATGCGAATGTCGCAAACAGACAAGCCGAAGAGTATCTTCCAAGCGACGAATATACCCGCATCGCCAAGCATGGGAAGCCTCATGAACAAGCCACTGACCAAAAAGCGTTCTCTCGTCTTCTTCCTGGTGCCGAACTTTTCCATGCTGCCCTTTTCGGCGGCGATCGAAACGCTCCGCATCGCCAACCGCATGCTCGGCTACGAGGCCTATTCCTGGCGCCTCGCTTCGTCGGACGGCGAAAAGGTCCTGTCGTCGAGCGGCATCGCCCTCGAGGTCAATTCGTCGCTCGCCGACGAGCGCAAGTTCCTGGGCGGCGAAAACCGCCCCTCGATGGTGCTGGTCTGTTCCGGCATCTACGTCGAGGACTTCAACAACAAGTCGGTCAATGCCTGGCTGCGCGAGGTTTATAACCGCGGCGTGGCCGTCGGCAGCCTCTGTACCGGCGCCCATGTGCTGGCCTCCGCCGGTCTTCTGACCGGCAAGCGCTGCGCCATCCATTGGGAGAACCTGCCGGGCTTTTCCGAAAGCTTCCCGCAGGTCGACGTCTATGCCGATCTCTACGAGATCGACAGCAACATCTACACCTGCGCCGGCGGCACCGCCTCGCTCGACATGATGCTGAACCTGATCGACCAGGATTTCGGCGAGAGCCTCGTCAACCGCGTCTGCGAACAGGCGCTGACCGACCGCGTGCGCGGGCCGCATGACCGCCAGCGCCTGCCGCTGCGCGCCCGCCTCGGCGTACAGAACGCCAAGGTGCTGTCGATCATCGAGTTGATGGAGGCCAATCTCGCCGAGCCGCTGTCGCTCTTGGAAATCGCCGAGGGCGCCGACCTTTCGCGGCGCCAGATCGAACGCCTCTTCCGCCAGGAAATGGGCCGCTCGCCCGCCCGCTACTACCTGGAGATCCGCCTCGACCGCGCCCGGCACCTGCTGATCCAGTCGTCGATGCCGGTGGTCGAGGTGGCGGTTGCCTGCGGCTTCGTCTCCGCCTCGCACTTCTCCAAGTGTTATCGCGAACTCTACAACCGCTCGCCGCAGCAGGAGCGCGCCGACCGCAAGCTGACGCTGCAGATGGCGCGGTAACGGCCGATAGAAGGAAACACTCAAAGGGCGGAGCGATCCGCCCTTTTCGTTTGCCTTTCGCGTACAGGCAGCGTTGCTCGCAGACGCTTCCTCTTCCTCGCTGTCATGCTCGGGCTTACCCCAGCATCGGCTAGGCGCGAGTATCCAGGCGCCAAACCGTCGCTCGGCATGGATCCTCGGGTCGAGCCCGAGGATGACGAATCGAGAGGTCATCACGCGGGTTGTCGTCTTGCTCACAGCCTGCCTTTGATTGTTTGCGGTTCCGCTCCGTTTGCCGATACCACAACCGGCACGGCGTGCATGACGGAGCTTGCACCCGCACAACTTAGATAGGAATGTCGGTGCGCACCGGGAATCGGCGTGTCCGTCACATGCCGCGACCAGACCCGCCGCCATCACCACGAGCAGGAGCCGACATGGCACCCGTTGAAATCGATCCCGCCAAGGTCCACGAATTCAAGGATTTCCAGAGCTTCTACAACTGGCTCGCCGCCCACCACCAGAGCGAAACAGAAGTCTGGATCAAGACGCACAAGGTCGGCTCCGGCCTTGCTTCGATCACGCCCAAGGGGGCAATCGACGCGGTGCTCTGCTGGGGCTGGATCGACGGCGTGCGCAAGGGGTTCGACGACAGGAGCTTCCTGCAGCGCTATACGCCGCGCGGGAAGAAGAGCATCTGGAGCAAGATCAATGTCGACAATGTCGCGCGACTGATTGCCGAAGGCCGCATGACCGAGCATGGCCTGGAACAGGTGGATGCCGCTAAGGCCGACGGCCGCTGGGACCGTGCCTATGCGAGCGGCAAGGAGATGAAGATCCCCGACGACCTGCAGACGGCGATCGACGCTGAACCCGAAGCCCGAGACATGCTCGCCAGACTCAGCGCCCAGAACCGCTTCGCGCTCGCCTTCCGCACCCACAACATGAAGACCGAAGCGGGCCGCAAGAAGAAGATCGAGACCTTCGTCGAGATGCTGAAGCGCGGCGAGACGATCTATCCGCAGAAACTGAAATGACGGTGTACGAGTGACGCGAAAGCCGTGTGCACCGGCGCACACTCAAAACGGCTCTGCCGGATCATGCCGGCCCCGCCACGCGCTCGGCACGTGCAGGGGTGAAAATCAGCGCGACGACAACGCGCAAGCGGCGCCGTAGCCTTTTGACCTAGCGCCCGGCTTCACTGACCGGCGCGGCCGAAGCGCTGTGCATCGTCTCCGGCGTAGCGAACGGCCAGCGGGCCGAACCGATTGTCACCCTCCTCGCCTGCGAGAAAGCCCAGCATAACGAGGCCCAGCAGCGGCCCGACCACCGGGACGAACAGCGCAAGGTTCCACCATCCGGAACGGCCATGGTCGTGCCAGCGCTTGGTGTTGACCGTGAAGCTGAAATAGAGAGTCGCGGCGATGATGATGGAGGCAAGCATATGCATAAGGCTGAAGCCCGCGGCATAATTGTCGACGCCCGAAAGCGCCAGCAACGCCGCGCCCGCGAAGCCAGCGACCACTGCCGCAACGCAGATAACGATCTGCGCCAACCACCAGGCCTGACGTCCGATGCGGCCATCAGCACTCGTAAACATCTGCAAATTCACGTCGTTTCCCCCAACAACCAATGCGCTTCCAAGCGCCCTCGCGCAGGCCAGCCTTGTGATCCTATAAACGCTTCGCTCACAAACGGGTAGATGTCATGGCGACCAAAAAACGCCCCATGGTTGCGCCGATGGCGGGCTTGTGCGTGACATCCTGAGCGTCGTCGGAAGCGGGCCAAAGCCCGCTTGCCGCCCCCGCCGCTCACGGGCCCCGCACCCACGAGACAGCCATCCCCTAGCCGTGGAACGCCCGCTCCAGTTCGGCGATGTCGAGCTTGATCATGCCGAGCATCGCTTCCGTCACGCGCTTGGCGCGCGCACGGTCGGAATGGGCGACCATGTCGCCGAGCACCCGTGGCACGATCTGCCAGCACAGCCCCCAGCGGTCGCGGATCCAGCCGCATTGTTCGATCTGTCCGCCGTTTTCGCTGATCGCGTTCCAGATCCGGTCGATCTCCTCCTGGGTATCGCACTGGATCATGATCGAGAATGCATGGTTGAACGGATCGAGCGGCCCGGCTTCCAGCGCCAGGAATTCCTGATTGCCGAGCGTGAACTCAATGGTCGTCACGCTGCCGGGTGGCCCACTCGGGCTTTCCGCCGGCAAGGTGGTGACGCGGATGATCGCCGAATTGGGAACGAGCGAAATGTAGAAGTCGACCGCTTGGCGCGCCTCCTTCGCAAACCAGAGATTTGAAACGACATTGGTCATGATTTGGTCCTCCTCGTGCCGCCTGATCATGTGCGGTAACCGAAGGACGATCGACTTCGTTCCAAGCCGACAGGTGGCAGATCTTTATTTCTGAAGGTGGGCCCGCCGGCTTGCCCGGCAGTTTACGACGCCAGCGCGTCGAGCAGCGCCAGTTCGGAAATCACCCGGTTCCGGCCGGCATGCTTGGCCATGTAGAGAAACTGGTCTGCGGCGTGCAGGTAGTTCTCGAAGGCTTCCGAGCTCTCGATGGTGGCAAGGCCGATCGAGACCGTGATCGTCAGTTCTTCGTCGTCGGCGACGATGCGGGATTTTGCGAGTTCGAGCCTCAGCGCGTCACAAAAGGCGAAGGCGCGCCGCACGTCGCAGCCGTTAAAGAGGATGCCGAACTCCTCGCCGCCGAGGCGGGCAAGCAGATGATCCTCGCCGACAAGCGCGGACAGGCGCTTGGCCACGTGCTTCAGCACGATGTCGCCGATCTCGTGGCCATAGGTGTCGTTGAGGCGCTTGAAATGATCGATGTCGAGCACGGCTATTGCCGTCGGCTCGCCGCGCCTGAGGCACTGCTCGACCACCCGCGGACCCGCCACGAAAAAGTGACGCCGGTTGTAGAGGTCGGTGAGATAGTCGCTGGCCGCCTGCCGCTGCAGTGTCTGCAGCCGCTTCTGCACGCCTGCGGCCTGTGCAATGCGCCCGTTGAACTCCGCTTCGAGGAAGGGCTTCTGGATGAAATCCGTACCGCCTGCTTCCAGGAAACGTGCGCCGGCGCGCCGGTCGCCACTGTCGGAGAGGCCGATGACCGGCACCGCACCATCGCCCCGCCGCCGCTCCACCTCGGCAAGCAGCGCTGCGCCGGACATGTCGGAGAGATCAAGGTCGGTGACGACAAGATCCACGGCTTCGCCGCTATCGAGCACCTGCAGCGCATCGGCGGCGGACGCGACCTCGCAGACGGAAATCCGCTGCCGCCTCAAGATGCCGGCCAGTTCGCTGCGTGAGGCGGAATCGGAATCGGCAAGCAGCACCGTCGTCTTGCCGTTGGTCAACGCCCGGTCGACGGCGCCGATCAAAAGATTGATCGATTCCGGCTGGTGCTTGATGACGCAATCGAGCGCGCCGCGCCTGAGGATCTCCTCGCGCGTATGGTCGTTGAAGGCCGCGGTGAAGACGACGGCCGGAACCTGGTTGTCGAGGATGAAGTCGAGCGCCTCGCAATTGGGCGCATCCGGCAGATTGAGATCGAGAACGGCGAGAGAGAAACTGTCCGGCGCCTGTTCCAGCGCTTCTCTCAGCGCCGCCAGCGAGCTGCAATGGGTAACGCGAATGCCGTGGACGGATTCGAGCCCGTACTTCAGCGCCGTCGCGAACATCCGGGAGTCCTCGACAAGCAGCATGCGCTTGTCGCTGTGCTTTTGCACAGAATTCACCCGGCCTGGCGTGCGGCGCAATCTCACGTCCCTGCAACCCCTCTCGAGCCGCAGGCGTGCTTCCCTCAAGGGGTGACGCTGGCTCCCGATATCTTCAACCCGGCCACTTGCCGCGCCTGGCCGGCGTGATCCGTGTGACCGGGCTCCCCGCTCCTGCTGCGGCGGATTGAAGACCGATCGGATTGCAATTTCGTTAATGCAGCAACCTGTGCGCGGCATTTTTGATGCACGCGCCCAATAATTCTAAGGGGTTTTCGCCCTTCTTGTTTTGATGGTTAAGCAGGAACCCTAACTTTTTCACTGAGTGTGCGGATCTTCGTCAGCGTGTCCAGGTTCTGGTTGACGCGGCAGTAGAACTCCTCGTTGACGAAGGGGCGAACGACGAAGTCGTTGCCGCCGGCTTTGAGGAACCGCGCCGACAGAAGCCGGTTGGTCGACGACGAAACGCCGATGATGCGCAACTGGTGCGGCCCGTAGGAACCGCGGATGCGCCGCGTCAGCTCGAAGCCGTCGATATCGGGCATGTTGTAGTCGGTGATGACGAGGCCGATATCCGGATTGTTCTTCAGAAGCTCCAGCGCCATCGCGCCGTTTTCGGCCGAGCTGGTGCGGAAGTTGTAGCGCTTCAGCTGCGTCGTCAGCAGTGCGCGTGCGGTCGGGCTGTCGTCGACGATCAGCACGTGGTGCTTGTGGTTGGTGAGGAAGCGGCAGACGGATTCCGCCAGCATGTCGACGGCAAAGACGCTGTCCTTGATGACGTAGTCGACGATCTCCTTGGCAAGAATCTTCTCGCGCGTCGATTCCTGGAACGAGCCGGTGAAGACGACCGTCGGCACGCTCATCTCGATCAGATAGTTGAGCGCCTCGCCGTTCTCGGCCCCCGGTAGGTTGATGTTGGAGATGGCGAGCGAAGCCGGGAATGTCGCGTTTTCAACGGCGAACTGCAGATCGTCATAATCGCGGCAGACGATGACATCGATGTCGAACAGCTCTTTCAGCCGCTTCGAGACCATCGAGGAAAAGAGGTTGGAGTCCTCGGCGAGCACGATGCGGTGCTCGGCAAGGGATTCGCCGGAATAATACATCCCGGAAACGCCAAAAAATGACATTGAACGCCTATGTAAAAGAGTGTCCCCCTACAGCTCCGCGCGTTCTTCATGCCCGCCTAGTCGCTGTAACTTGCAGGTTCCATGCTAGAGGAGAAAGGCTTTCTTCGGTGTTAATGGGCGGCCGGCGAATTAATGAGAAGGGCGTGCCGCGTTGAGACGCCAACGGCTCCGGACGCCTGCATTCCTCATGCCTCCGGGGTTCGGCCACGCCGCGTCTCGGCGGTCCGGCGGATGACCTCGGCGATCTCCGGATTGCTGCTCGACAGCATCTGGAAATCCTCCGAATAGAGCGACAGCAAGGAGACCTCGGTGGCGGCGGTGACGGTCGCAGAGCGCGGCTCGCCCGATATCAGCGCCATCTCGCCGAAGAAACTGCCAGGCCCGAGCTCGACCGGCGTCGGCGACGGCGTTGCGATCGTCACACGCCCTTCTACGATGAAGTACATCTGGTCGCCCGGCTCGCCCTTGCGGCAGATGATGCTCCCTGCCGGCACCACGCGGGAGCGCAATGCCCGGACGATCTCGACGAAGGCGGCCGAGCCGAGCTTTTCGAACAGCGGCACCGCCGCGACCAGCTGCCAGTTGCGCACGAAATCCTGCCGGCGCACTTCTTCGAAAAACCCGGTGGCGAGAATACCCGCCCAGAGCGCGAAGATGCCGATGCCGCTCATCATCACCAGGCCCGCAAGCACCCGGCCGGCCAGCGACTGCGGGATCTCGTCGCCGTAGCCGGTGGTCGACAGCGTCACCACCGCCCACCACATGGCCTGCGGAATGCTGCCGAACTTATCCGGCTGGATGTCGCGCTCGATCAGATAGGCGACCAGCGATGCACCGAAGAGCACGATGCCGAAGAGCGAAGTGACGCCGACGAGATTGGGCGCGGCGCGCGCCACCACCCGGCCGAGCAGCCGGAAGAAGGTGGAATGGCGCAAGGGCTTCAGGAGCCAGACGCCGCAATAGAGGCTCTGGTCGCGCGGATCGGCGAACAGGAAGGCGGCCAGCGGAACGACGACGGCCACCGCATCGATGACGAGATGCGGCATCAGCGCGCGGCGGTCCGCCGTGGGCCAGGCGGCAAGCGTATCGGCCAGCTGCAGCACATAGAAAAGCCAGAGGCCGCCAAGCACCAGCTCCAGCGACAGTCGCGTCGTCGCGCCGATATTGCGCGTCGTCAGCGCCGCGACGGCGGCAAGGCCGAGCGCTGCCAGCAGCCCGTTGAGCGGCGTGGAAATTCGTAAGGAAAGCCGTGCCGACATTCACTCCCCCAGCATCCGCTCGCCGACGACGTCTCGGCCAGATGGGCGGCAACGCTTTGATCTAAAGCACAATTCCTTGCATGAATCGATGCTCATTTAAGGGGTTTGGAATTTGTGGCGAAACGCCCCTAGTAGCGGGTGCCGGCCGGCCCGTCATTGCCCGCGCGCACGCGGTCTTCCTGGTACTGCGCAGCCCCTTCGACCGGAGGCAGCCACGGCTCCCGGCGTTTGACCCAGAGTTCGTAGCTCGGCTTCAGCGGCGTCGGCGCCTGGGAGAGCACACCGAGCTTGACTTCGGCCTCGTGTGCATCGACCGAAAAGACGCGCGAGCCGCAATGCGGACAGAAGCACCGACCCTGGAAGTCCGAGATTTCACCCGAATATTCAAACTGATCCGCCGGCCAAATGCCGTAGAAGGTGAACGCCGAACCACTCTCCTTGCGGCAGTCCATGCAGTGGCAGATGCCGACCCGGATCGGTTCGCCGCGCACCGAGAGCGTCACCTGACCGCAAAGGCATTTTCCCGAGAGGGTCGTCATAGGTGGCCATCCTGCTTGAAAAACTGTTGAGCCTGGAAAACGGCGCAGGCAGCTCACGAGTTCCCGTCGATCTGCCGGAACCTTTGGCCGTCCGCGGACTTTTGCCTGATGTAAACGGAGGGTTCGAACAATGGTACATGCCGACGAACAGCAGATCATCGATCTCGAACAGGAATTCTGGCGGACCATCATGGAGAAGGATACCGACGCGTCGGTCGCGATGCTGCCGGACAGGTCGATGGTCGTGGGTGCACAAGGTGCAGCTCTTCTCACCCGCGACGACTATCGCCGGATGGCCGACCAGGCCGAAGGATCCTGGAAGCTCAAGTCGTTCCGCCTCGACGATGTCAGCGTGATGTTTCCGCGCGCGGACGTCGCCGTCATCGCCTACACGGTGACCGAGGAGATGGACGTCGACGACCAATCCCTGACCTTGAAGGCGGCCGACGCAACCACTTGGGTGCGCGAGGACGGTGGATGGCGAGCCTGCCTGCATACGGAATCGCTGCTCGGCGATCCTTTTGGCCGCGACCGCACGGCGGCGTAGGCCGGATCGGCACAGCACAAGGGCAGGAAAGTGACAGCACCTGCCCCGCTCGAGATCAAGCGCCGATAAACCGTCTGCCCCGGCGCTCGTTTTCGGTGTAGGATGCCGGCATGAGTGAAGCCCAGCCTCTGTTCGATATGCTGCGCCAGACCGTGCAGCCTGAAATCGCCGGCGTATTGGAGCGATTTGTCCGGGAAGCGCCGGACCGCAAGCTCGGCCGCATCAACGCACTCGCCTTTGCCGCCGAGCACGGGCTCGACGAGGAAAAGGCGATCGCCGCCTTCCTGCATGCCTCCCGCCTTGGCCTTTTCGAGCTTTCCTGGAATGTGCTTTGTCCCGGCTGCGGCGGCGTGCTCGATGCCAACACGTCGCTGAAGACCGTGCAGAGCGAAACCTATACCTGCTCGCTTTGCGCCGCCGGCTATGAGCCGACGCTGGACGAGATGGTGGAGGTGACCTTCACCGTGAACCCGCGCATACGCCACATCGAGGCCCACAGCCCGCACGAACTGCCGCCGCTCGAATATTTCCGCCAGATCTACTGGGGCTCGGGCATCGAACTGCCCGAGGAGGGCTACGAGGCCCAGGTCGACGACTTCATGATCGAGGCGCTGGAACTGCCGCCCGGAGAAAAGGCGGTGATCTCGCTGCAGATGCCGGCGGAATTCATCATCATCTTCGAGCCGGTGACCCATGCCGCGCAGTTCATCGACGTCAAGGGCGAGCCGACCAAGGAGCGACGCACGCTGTCGCTGGTCTTCGACCGCGGCCATCGCCACGACGAAGCGCTGACCATGCAGCCAGGCCCCCTGCGCATCCAGGTGGAAAACCACACGGATGTGCGCACCCTGCCCTCGGTCTGCATCGCCAACGACGCGCTGCACGGTATCCTCGGCCGGCGCCGTCCTTTCCTGACCGCCAAACGGCTGCTCTCCAACCAGACCTTCCGCGACATCTACCGCACCGACACGATCGACGTGGACCAGCGGCTGAAGATCACCAGCCTCACCTTCCTGTTCTCCGACCTGCGCGGCTCGACCGAGCTTTACGAGCGGGTCGGCGACCTCGCCGCCTTCGATCTGGTGAAGACCCATTTCAGCGTCGTCAACGAGATCGTCGCGGCGGAAGCAGGCGCAGTCGTCAAGACGATCGGCGACGCCGTCATGGCCACCTTCCCGACGCCGGACCGGGCGGTCGCCGCCGCCATGCGCATGCGCGACGCCATGCGAAAGCTGAACGACGACCGCGGCTCGGAAGACCTGCTCTTGAAAATCGGCATCCATGAGGGACCGTGCATCGCCGTCAGCCTCAACGAGCGGCAGGACTATTTCGGCCAGACGGTCAACATCGCCTCTCGGGTCCAGCATCTGGCCAGCTCGCGCGAAATCTTTGCGACCGGTTCGGTGCTCGACGATCCGCGC
Organism: Ensifer sp. NPDC090286; assembly: GCF_044769565.1. Taxonomy (NCBI): domain Bacteria; kingdom Pseudomonadati; phylum Pseudomonadota; class Alphaproteobacteria; order Hyphomicrobiales; family Rhizobiaceae; genus Ensifer; species Ensifer sp. NPDC090286. Next base: position 1,079,315 of record NZ_JBIVYF010000001.1, read on the forward strand.
GCCTCAAGCCTGCTCAGCGATCGCGGCCTCAATCCGCAATCGCACAATGTCGCGCTGCGCGGCATCACCAACGAGATCAGCATCTTCTCGATCCCGTGAAGCTTGCCGGAAACGCAACGCGCATGTCGCGCAAGCGGCGGTCAGCGTTCGGGCACTCCGGATTGCCGGAGCCCCTCGGCCATCCGATCCCGCCACTGCGGTATCCTCTGAAACCAGGGCAGCGCCCGATACCGCTCGATCGTGAACCCCACCTCCGCTGCCAGCAGCTTCCGCGCCGCCCATCGGGCGGTCTCCATGTCCCCTGCTAGCGCCGACCAGGCCGCGAGGTGGCGATAGGACCAGGTCACATCAGGATAAGTGTTGACGACGTCGTGGGCTATCGCGATGGCTTGCGGGAGATCCCCTTGCATCGCCATGGAAAAGGCCATCCCCAGTCTCATGTTGAATGCGAGTGGGTCCCTCGGGCTCAGCGTCATCCCACGCCGGAAGCGCTCCGTCGCACGCGCGGGATCGTCGGTGAAAAGCGCGAGCCAGCCGAGGCGCGCCCATGCCCAGGCATTGTTCGGATCGAGCGCCAACGCCTTTTCGATAAAGGTGGCGGCGCGCTCCTGATCGCCGCAGATGCTCATTGTCGCACCAGCCGCAGTCAAAGCCGTCGGATCGTCGCTGATCGCGCCCGCGCCTTCGATCGCCGCCCGTGCCAGGTCCAGTTCGCGCTCCGGCTGGTCGGTCCACAGATAGGAAGCGCTCGAGGCATGGCACCAGGCCAAAAGCGCATGGGCGCGGCCGTAGCCGGGATCGACCAAGATCGCTTGCCGAAGCAGTTCGATCGCCTGGTTGTTGGTTTCCTTGCGGCGCCCCCAGAGATTGGGGAAGGCGCGCATGACGAAATCATAGGCGCGCAGGCTGGCCGGCGGCTTGCGCCTGGCAAGCTCGATCTCGGCATCGCGGATGGCCGGGTGGATGGCGCCAGCCACCTGCGCGGCGATCCGATCCTGGAACTCGAAAATATCCTCGATGGCGCCCTCGTAGCGATCCGACCAGGATTGGGTCCGGGTCTCGGCGTCCACCAGTTGCACGGAAATGCGCAGCCGGTCGCCGCCGCGTCGCACGGTGCCTTCGACCACATAGGTGACGCCGAGCTCGCTGCCGACGTCCCGCACATCGACGAAGCGCCCCTTGTAGGTGAAGGCGGACTGGCGCGCGATGACGAAGAAGTCGCGGACGCGCGAGAGCGCCGCAGTGATTTCCTCCACGACACCATCGACGAAGTAGTCGTCGCCCGGCCCGCTCAGATTGTCGAAGGGCATGACCACGAGCGACGGCTGGTCCTTGCTGCGACCGACCGGCGGCACCCCGTCGAGGATGCCGCCTCCGACAGCGACCTCATCTTGCCAGTCGACCCGGAAAACCAGAATGGGCCGCGGGATGTTCTTCAAGTTCCGCTCGCCGAGGCTGGTCAGCGCGAAGGGCACCTTGCCGTCGAGATGTTCGCGCACCGCCCCGGAAATACAGATGCCCGACGGAGCGGCGATCTCCTGCAGGCGCGCGGCGATATTGACCCCGTCGCCGAGCAGATCGTCTCCCGACACGACGATGTCGCCGAGATTGACGCCGATGCGAAACTGCAGGCGGCGTTCCGCGGGCAGATCCTCCATGTCGAGAAGACCGCGCTGGATTTCCACCGCGCAGCGCACCGCCTGAACCGGGCTTGGAAACTCGGCGACGAGACCATCGCCGGCACTGCCGAAGATGCGACCGCCATGGTCACCCACCAATTCGGCAATCCGCCCCCGGCACCGCTCGAGCGCGCGAAGCGTGTTTTCCTCGTCGAGCGCTGCGAGGCGACTGAAGCCGGCGACATCGGCCGCAAGGATGGCTGCGAGCTTTCGATCCACAACGGTGACCGCTCCTGCGGCGGAGGATTTCGCTGAGCCTAATATGCGCGAATTCTAGAATATTCACAGATGCCAGTGGCAAGCGAGAGCGGATGACAGCCACCGCCGAGCGATAACGCGCTCCGCAGTGTGAAGGCTTGCCCTGCTGCAATCTGCCGGCCCCTAGACGACAGGTGGTATCAACGTCAGCACGTCGCCATCATCCGGAATGAGCAGCCTGGTCAAGGCGATGCCGTGGGCGCTGGCGGCGGCGCGCAGGTCGCCTCGGCTGACCGTCGCATGGTCGAGCGCCTCCATGTGGGTCGCAACCACGATGCTCTTCTTGGAGGCCTCGCAGACCGCGATCGTCTGCGCCGCATCCATCACGATCAGGGCGCCGTCCCAGCGCGCGCCGCAGGAATGGGTAACGATCACATCCGGCTTCGTGTCGTGGATGGTCTTTTCGATCGCCGGATAGAGCACCGTGTCGCCGGCCCAGTAGACCGTCGGTTCGCCCTTGGCCTCGAGGCTGAAACCCATGACCGGCCCCATGTCCTGAACGACAGGGCCAAGGCCGTGGCTGCCGTCGCGTCGGGTAAGCTTCAGGCCCTGCCACTGCGCCTTGCCGAGAAGCGGCGTGACGTCGCGAAAACCGGCCCCGCGGATCGCCTCCTCGTCACCCGGCTGACAGAAGATCGGCAGTCCCTTCGGCAAGCGATGCTTGGCAGTGTCGTCGAAATGGTCCTCGTGCAGATGCGAGACGATGACGAGCTCGACGCCGGCAAGGATCGTGTCGGTGTCGAACGGCAGCTCGACCAAAGGATTGGGCGCGCGCCCGGCAAAGGACGGCAGGCTGTCCTTCGGCCCAAGAAAGGGATCGATCAGCACGGTATGGCCGCCATAGTCGAGCTTGAGGGTAGCGTTGCGGATAAGCTGGAGTTTCATCGAGTTTCTCCCTTGCCGGAACCGGCCTTGACCGTAGCGCCGATCCTTGCGCATGCAGCGATGAAATCAAGCCCTGAATTGGCGCGCAAGGGTTGAGAAAGGCAGCCGCCCAGTAACGCCACCCCCGTTCGATGACGGTGGCACGCGTCGTCCGCCTCACCGCCAGCCGCAATCCCACGGCTGCCCCCGCGCCGTGCGGTGGCAGGCATAGGCGCGGCCGCAGGAGTGGGTGGCGGAAATCGTCATCCGGCCTCGGCCCGAGCCGCGGGAGAACATCTGCCGGAAGGCAACGTTCGCGCTCTCGGGGCAACTCGAAAAACTCTTTTTCTGCAGTTCGGCCGGCGGGTTGATCGCACGGGTGCCGGTGTTTTTCTGCGGTGTCTTGATCGTGCCTTGCGTCTCGCTCGGCTGCGGCAGTTTCGCCTCGCGCTGGATTGTGACGCAGCGACCGTCTTTTGCCTGTTGGTTGCGGCCGCAGGCAAGCGGGCAGATCCGCGCCTTCTCCGACTTCAGGCGATCGAGCACGTCGCTGGAGGGTTCGAGCGTCGCAAGGTCGACCTTGCCGAACTTGGAGAAGGCTTCGAGCGCCTTGCGACTACCTTCGCCCCAGACCCCGTCTTCGCTACCGGCGCGACAGCCAAGCCGGTTGAGCTCGACCTGTACGGACCGGGCCAATGTCGTGTCATCGGCATTGGGTGCAGCCAGCGCCGGATCGATGGCCGCCACGGCCTGGCCACCCGCTCCGTCGGGCACGCCTTCGGATGACGGTGCTGAAGCCCGCTCGATGATCTTGATCTTTGCCCTGGCGAGCGAAGCGAACGCACCGTCGGGATATTGCTGCAGGTAGGCGTCGAAGAGGTCGCGGTCCGTCGCATCCTTGATCGTTTCCCAATAGGCAAGCTCGGCCGCCTGCCCTGTCGCGGGCGCCTCCGCGGGCGCCGGCGTGCCGTCGATTGCCGGCTTCAGCACCACCTCGCCGGTCAGCGAGGAATTGTCCCAGGGCACCTGCTTGCCGCCGGTTGCCGCCAGCACGTCGCGGCGCACGTCGATCAGCTCGCGGGTGATGTCGCGACCCGGCTGGCCGAGATGTTTCAACAGCGCCGATGTGAATGGCGAGTTCCGCCCCGATCCGTCAAGGGCGACATTGCCGGGTTGCGTGGAAAAGGCGATCAGCGTGCCGATGCCGGTGCCGACCTTGGCAAGGCCGCGGCCGACCGAGGCGGAACGCGTGCCCATCGAACGGGCGAGATTGACCGCCAGAGGATTGTCGCGGCAGGCGTCGAGCAGGACGATGTTGACCCGCGTGCTGCGCTCCATCGCCGACAGGATCAGGTTCATCGGCACCGCCTCGAATTCGAGATCGACCGAGGAAGCAAGCGTCGCATCGACGGGGGCGAGGTAGTTTTCGCCGTTCACCTGCAGGCCGTGGCCGGCATAGAAGAACAAGGCGAGGTCTGCACCGTCGAGCCGGCCGACGAAGTCGCGCACTGCGCGACGCACCCCGGCAAGGTCGAGATCCGCACCTGTCACCACCTCGAAGCCCAGACCTTCGAGCTTTGCCGCCATGTCGTGTGCGTCGTTGCCGGGATTGGGCAAGGTGGCCACATGCTGATAGGCGGAATTGCCGATGACCAGCGCCACGCGCTTTTCGGCCAGCGCCTCCGATGCGAAAAGCACCAGCAGAACGGACAAGGCGATGCGAAGGAATGGCATGGCTCCCCCCGGCAATTCGCGGATGATCGCGACCACGCGTCAGCCCCAACGCCCAAGCGTGCTACCGGCAATGCGGCCTGTCAATGCAAGGAGGGTGTCCGGCGGCTCTGACGGGACCTTGCCCGCCCGAAGGAGTGAGGCGGTCGCCGCCCTCGCCCATCCCTTGGGATTAGCAAGAGCCGCCGCGATCGCTCGCAAGGGCTTTCGGGCGCCATCAGCAACGGCGCCTGCGCGAATGTCGAATGAAGGATGGACGCCGGTCAGCGGCGCGCCTGTCGCGCCGCTTGAGCGGAATGGAAGGTTACTTGACGACGACGTTGCCGTTGACGATCTCGACGTTTTCGTCGCCCTGCAGGCCAATGCGGTCACCACTCGGCGCGGTGACGAAACAGCCGCTCGGGCAGATCATTTCAGTCGCTCCGGATGCGATCGCCACTTCCACACGGCTTTCGCCCTCGACGACGATCAGAACGGCGGTCTCGCTGTCCTTGTTCGTGACAGTCGCGGCACTGGCAGCACCCGCCATCGGCGCACCGGCCATCAGCAAACCGGAAAGCAAAGCAATCACAAATTTCTTCATCGCCCATCGACGCCAGACGCGCCGCCCTCTTGCCGAGCCGGCCGCCCCGTCGGTTCGCGACGCTGCGCCGGCCACCTCTTCAGCCGATGACCAGCGTAGTCGGTCACCAGAAGAATTGCATGCTTTTTATGGCAGGCCGGCTGAATAGTGGCTGAACGGTCCGTTTATCAGCGGTTTGGGGTTGTCCGGCGGCTGGCCACCCGGCGACTGCCCGTTTCCTCCGCGTCGCGCTCCTCGTCGAGCGGCGCCGCAGCGGCGGTCTTCTTGTCCGAAGCGGTAGACTTGCCCGCGGCCCTTGCCTCGGCCGAGGTGGCGCCCTTCGGCTCGCCCACCTCTTCCGGGTGATGGCTTTCGATGCCGGTCTGGTCCTCGACCGGCACGTCCTCGATCTTGACCGGGAACGGCGCACCGATGCCCTCGTCGCGGAAACGCTCGTAGATCGAGACGCGCAGGTCGTTGCGCACGCCGCCGCCGGTGAGGACGTCGGCGACGTAGATGCGCAACTCGAAGGTCATGCGGTCATCGCCGAAAGCGGTGAAGCCGACGCTCGGCGACGGGTTTTTCAAGACCATGGGATGGGCCGCGGCGATCTCGGAAAGCAGTTCCATGATCCGGCGCGGCTCGCTGGCATAGGTGACGGTGATGGCGATTTCGGAGCGGCCGAGCTTGTTGCGATGCGTCCAGTTGCCGACCGACGCGTTGATGAGCAGCGAGTTCGGCATCATGATCGACTGGTGCTGGAAGGTCTCGATTTCGGTCGCGCGCACCGAGATGCGCTTGACGAAGCCCTCCGTCGTGCCGCTGACGATCCAGTCGCCCACCTTGAACGGCCGTTCGACGAGCAGGATCAGCCCCGAGACGAAGTTGGAGACGATGTTCTGCAGGCCGAAACCGACGCCGAGCGAGAGAGCACCGGCGACGAGCGCGAGGTTGGAGAGGTCGATGCCCGCCGCCGACAGGCCGATCAGGCCGGCAAGGCCGACGCCGGTATAACCGATACCGGTGCGGATCGAGTTGCGCACGCCGGCATCCACACGGCTGCGCGCCATGATATTGCCGTCGATCCAGCGCTGCACGAAGCGAGTGACGACATAGCCGAGCGCGAAGAACAGGATGCCCGCGAGAATGCCGACCAGCGATATGGTGATCGAGCCGATCTTGATCTCGGTGACCATCCGGTAGGCCCAGGACTCGATATCGGCAACCTGGAAGCCCCACTGAAGGAGGATCAGCGGGATGAAGAACATCACCACGAGCGCGTAGATGCTGAGGCCCGCGACAAGGCCGATCTGGTCGAGCCCCACCTGTTCCAGATTGTAGCGCCGCTCGAGATATCGCCCGGCGGAGGTCTCGGCGAAGGCACCCTGCTTGGCGACCGCCCGGCCGGTGAGGATACCGATATACATCGTCACCAGGATCGCGCCGGTGATGATGATCTGCGTCGCGATGAAGCGGGCAAGACCGACATAGCCGGACACGGCGGCGATGATTAGCAGGGCGCCAGTCGCAAGCAGCGCGAAGGACACCACTTTCGGCCAGGCGCGGCCATGTGCATCGAAGGACTCGTCTTTTCTGAGCGTCGGCTTGATCCACGCCGACGCCATGATGATGAGGCCGATGACGATCGAGGCGATATAGCTCTTGACGACGGTGAGGACGACGGGAGAGCCGAGCGCCTCGCTGACGCCGCCGAAGAGGAAATCGAGGCCGTTGACCAGCGCCATGGCGAAGATGGCGATCATCAGCATCCGGGCGCCGCGATCGGACACCCGCACCAGCCGCCAGCGCGCATCGCGTGGCGACAGCACCGCCTGGGCGAGCCTCGTCACGAAGAACACCACAACCGCCACCCCGAGCGTGATGGCGATGATCGGCGCGATGTCGGACCGCAGCACGTTGAAGCCGCGCAGGAACAGGAAGCTCGATACCGCGAAGGCGGCCGAAGCGATCGTCGGGATCAGCGTCGACCAGAACGCGACAGAGAGCCGCCGGAAGTAGCTCGGCTCCTCATCGGTAATGTCATGCTCGATCAGCGGACGAAAGAGCCTGCGGCTGCCGGAAAGGAACACGAGCGCCGCCAGCATCGACAGGAAAAGCGCCGTCAGGAGCGGCACGCGCTTGTAGTTCCAGGCGAAACTCAGCCAGCTCCCGACGCTGCGCGACAGAACCCGGGTTTCGTCCGCCGTAGCGGCCAGCGCGTCGTCGAACATTCCGGTCGACACTTCGGTGTTCTTCAAAAGCGTATTGGAAAACAGCGCGCGACGGGTCGCGGTAATGGCGTTGGACAGCTTCGTCGCCTGCACCGACAGGCCTTCGGCCTCGCCGGTCAGCGCGTTGATCGCACCGCGTTCGGCGACCAGCCGTTTGCGCTCGGCAGTCACGATGTCGGCTTCTGCCGGCTGCCCCTCGGCCGGCGGATCGCCAAGTTCGGTCAGCCGCGCCTTGATCTCGTCGAGCCGCGGACGCGTCGAAACCGAAACGCCGATGATCTGCTTGGCGAGCGCGTCGACCTGAACCTTGAGATCGGCCAGGCTGATGTCGTCGTCCTTGGCCTTCGCGACGAGATCCGTCAGCTTTTTGAGCTCGTCGCCCGCCTTCGCGAGTTGCTCCGCCGCCTGGTTTTCGGCAGGCGCGGCCGCCTCGGCCTGAGGGGCTGCCTGCGCGGGAGCCGGAGCGTTCTGAGCGGGCTGCGTGGTGGTGGCGGCATCGGGCGTCGTGTCGGCCGCGGCGGGCTGTCCGTTCTCGTCGGTCGCAGGCTGGCCCGCCGGTTGCGACGGGGTCTGGGCCGATTGTGCGGATGGCGCCGGCTGTGCCGACTTCTGCCCGGCCTGTGCGATTGCCTGTGCCGGTTGCGCCGCCTTCTGGGCCATGACCGGGCCGCCCACGGCAAGCGCCAGCAGGCAGACGAGAATGGCGGGCAGTTTTCCGACAGAACGCAATTTCATGATCCTTGCAGATTGAGACCGTGGCCCGGAATCGCTCCGGCCGTCTTCACGTTTCGATGTGAATACGAAAGACGGCGGAAAGATGCAAAGAACGGCGATAAATCGTCGCCGGCGCCCGCTTTCCCGTTAAAAACCCGCGCCGGGCTGCGCCAGATAGGCAAGTTCGGCCTCCGTCGAGGCGCGCGCCAGAAAGGCGTTGCGATGCGGGAAGCGGCCGAACTGCTCGATCACCTCGCGGTGCCGGATGGCGTAGTCGAGATAATCGGCATCGCCGAGTTCGGTAAAGAGCTTCACCGACATGGTCTGGTCGGTAAGGTTTTCCGAGTGCTCGAAGGGCAGATAGACGAAGGCGCGCCATTCCGGCTTGATCGCCATGTCAGCCCCGGTGCCGACGGCAAGCTTCGCCTCGTGCAGCGCCAGGCAATCGGTGGCAAAGGCGAGCGGCGTGCCGCGAAACATGTTGCGCGGCATCTGGTCCAAAAGCACGATCGCCGCCAGTCGGTTTTCCGGGCTCGCCCGCCAGATCTCGTCGACGCCCCGGGCCAGCGCCAGGTGCGACGCCTGGAAGCGGCGGATGCAGGCCTGGTCGAGCTCGTGGCTCGTCCCGAACCAGTCGTCATAGGTGAGTTCGCCAAACCAGAAGTCGAGAACGTCCTGCGGCGTGCAAATGTCAGCTTCGTTCGCCATATGCTCCTCTTGCGGCCCAATGGCCGATCGCCCGGCCCCCGCTAACACATAGGCCGGAACCGGCCCTTGTCCATAACTTGTTGCTACCCGCCTTACGCGCGTCGCTTCAGGATGGCAATGAAGGCGATGCCGCCGACGAGACCGGTGACGACGCCGATCGGCATGTCCTCCGGCGCCATGATGACGCGGGCCGTCAGATCCGCAAGGATCAGCGTCAGCGCCCCGAAGAAGGCCGAAAGCGGAATGACCCTCACGTTGTCGCTGCCGGCCAGGAGCCGCACGAAATGCGGCACCATCAACCCGACGAAACCGATCGCGCCGGAAAAGGCGACCATCACCCCGGTCAGAAGTGCGGTGACGACGAACAGCGTCAGCCGGAAGCGGCGCACGGGAATGCCGAGCGTCATCGCCGTTTCGTCGCCCATGGCGAGCGCATTGATCTCGCGCGCCCGGATCATCAGCCAGGCGAGCGAGACGAAGAGCACCCCGCCGGGATAGACGAGCTGCGACCATTGCGCCAGACCAAGGCCGCCGAGCATCCAGAAGATGACCGTATGGGTCGCCCTCGGATCCCCAAGGAAAATCATGAGGTTGCCGACGGACGTTAAGACGAAGGCGACCGCGACGCCGGCGAGCACCAGCCGGTCGGCGCTGCTGCCGAGCACGCGGGAGACGTAGGCGACCAGCACGGTTGCGAGCAGCGCGCCGGCAAAGGCAAAGAGCGGCACCGTGGCAAGGCCGAGGATCATGCCGGTGTGCAGCAGCGCCACGATCGCGCCGAGCGCGCCACCGGAGGAAACGCCGAGCAGATGCGGATCGGCGAGCGGATTGCGCGTGACCGCCTGCAGCACGGCGCCGGTCAGCCCCAGCCCAGCCCCGACGAGGCTCGCCAACATCACCCGCGGCAGGCGCACGTCCCAGACGATGCTCTCGCGGCCCGCCGACCAGAAGACCTCGACGCTACCGGGCGAGATCTTGCTGGCGATGATCGACCAGACGGTTGCAACCGGGATCTGCGCCGAGCCGAGCGATACGGCGGCCGTCACCGTCAGGAGAAGCAGCAGCAGGCCCGCGGCAAGGCCGAGACCGCTGCGGGCCACCCGTTGAGACGCGGCACGCGAAACCGCAACGGTGTCAGCCGACGTATCCTCAGCCAGCATCGGTTACAGGCCTTCGCCGTGAAAGGTCTTGGCGAGGCGGGCGATGGCGTCGATGTTGCGCGGCCCCGGCGTCGCCTCGACATAGTCGAGCACGACGAAGCGATCGTTCCTGACGGCATCGACATTCTTGAATGCCGCATTGGTCTTCATGAAGGCGATCTTGTCCTCGGCCTTCACCTCGCCGTAGTTGACGACGACCACCACTTCCGGATTGCGCTCGATCACCGGCTCCCAGGAGATCTCCACCCAGCTCTTTTCAACATCGTCCATGATGTTGGCGCCGCCGGCGGCCTCGATCATCGCCGTCGGAATGCCGAAGCGGCCGGACGTGAAGGGCTTTTCCTCGCCTGAATCATAGACGAAGACCCGTGTCGGCTTTGCCTTGCCGGCGTTCGCCTTGGTGATCTCGGCAAGTTGGCGGCGGTAGCCGTCGACCAGCGTCTCGGCGCGATCCTCGACGCCGAAAATGCGGCCGAGATTGAGAAGATCGACGAACATGTCGTCCATCGTCGGCTTTGCCTTGGCCATCACGTGGATGCAGGATTCGGTCAGCTCGTAGACGCCGATCTTGAAGGGCGCCAAGGTTTCGGGCGTGACCTCGCCGCCGACCTTCATGCCGTAGTTCCAGCCGGCAAAGAAGAAGTCGGCATCGGCGTTGAGCAGCACTTCCTTGGTCGGATACTTCTCCGAAAGCTCCGGCAGTTCCTTGACGCCTTCGCGCAGCTTCTCGTCCAGCGTCTTCCAGCCGGAAACGCCGGTATAGCCGACCATGCGATCCTGCAGCCTCAGCGCCAGCATCATCTCCACCAGGTTGACGTCGTTGGCGATCGCGCGCTGCGGCGCCGCGTCGAAGGTCACTTCGCGGTTGCAGCTCTTGACCGTGACCGGATAGGCGAGCGCCGGCGTGGCGGCGGCAAGCACGAAAAGAAGGGAAAACGGGGCAATATTGATCTTCATGAAATAGATCCCTGTCGAGGAAGTGAAAAGGAAAAGCGGGCGCCGCCGGCGGCGGCATTGTGAACGGTGGCAGTGACGCCGAAGGCGGCCGAAAGTTCGCCGGGGCTGAGCACCTCTTCGGGTGTGCCGAAGGCCGTCAGCCGCCCGGCGGTCAGGATCGCGACGTCGGTCGCAAACTCGGCGGCGAGATTGATGTCGTGCAGCGTCGAGACGATCGTCAGCTTCAACGTCTGCAGCAACTCGAGGATTTCGAGCTGGTGACGGATGTCGAGATGGTTGGTCGGCTCGTCGAGGATGATGATGCGCGGCTCCTGCGCCAGCGCACGGGCAATCAGCACCCGCTGCTTCTCACCGCCCGAAAGCGTGGAGAACTGGCGACCGGCAAGATGCGCGAGATCGAGATGCGCCAGCGCATGCTGCACCCGATCGCGGTCGAAATCGCTCCAGCCGCTCAAGCCTTCCCGCCGCGGAATGCGCCCCATCATCACGACGTCGCGCACGCTGAAGGGAAAGTCCCCGGGCATTTCCTGCAGGACGACGGCGATCGTCCTTGCCGCCTCGCGCGCCGAGATCGACCAGAGATCGATGCCATCGACCGAAACACGGCCGGCGTTCGGCTGCACCGCCCGGTAGAGGCAGCGCAGAAGCGAGGTCTTGCCGGCACCGTTCGGCCCCAGGATCGCAAGCCGGCTGCCCGCCGCGATCGAAAAGCCGATGTCCTTGACCAGCGTCAGCCCCGCGCGTGGCCCCCAGTGAAGGCCCTCGACCTTGAGTGCCGCTCCCGTCGCCGTGCAGCTCATGGGTTGATCCCTCCCTGCGCCCTCATTGGAAGTGCCCGCCGAGGTCTTCGGAAACGAGCATCGCTGCGGGGATGCGGGCAAGTGTCTTGCCTTTCAGCCCGCGTGGCCGCTCGGCCGCCCGCGTCATGCCATCGCCACGCTCCGCATAGGTTGTGGCAAAGCGTACGAGATCTTCGATATCCTCTTCCGGCGAGACGTCGCCGAAGAGATAGGTTGCCTTCCCCGTCGCCTGGAAGGCAATGGTGCAGGGCCGCGTGCAGGCCGCCATGCACACCGTGCCGGCAATCGAGAAGTCACGATCGAGCGGCGCGCCAAGCGCGGCAATGCTGCCGTTCAGCCGCTTGATCAGCTCGGCACCGGGCGCGCAGGGGCCACCGGTGAAGCGGCAATCGGTGCAGACCGTTATCTTGTGCTGTCGGAAATTCGGCTCAGCCATTCCTGCCCTCCGCCGGACTGACGGCAAGAGATGGCGAAACGGCAGAAGGACGGATAGCCGTCGTGCGAAAGCCAGTTCTTTTCCATCGGAACACCCCGTCCGTTGTGGTTGATCGGTTCGATGGCAGGTCTCCTGGCTCGCGGGTCGTGGCGCATCCACGTCTTCCCGGCTTATCGCCAGTGACATGGTGTGAATGCGCTTTCCGCTCACAGTTGCGGGGGCAGCCACGGTCTCGGCCCCATCAGGGTCGTCCGTTCCGTGTTCCCTTTTCAGCCGCCTCCGCATTGTCGCGGACGCAGCACCATCACCGCCTTCCTCGCATGAATCGGCAGGGGAGACAACCGCACGGCACAGGCGGGAAGGATCTATCAACATGCGGCGTATCGTCATGCGCAGTTTGTTATTAAATAACATTACATAACGCAAGCCGAAAATTGAGCGCCGGACACGATCCGACGCCCAACAGACGAAATCCGCCTTACGGCCGGCAGGCGGCCGTGCCGCCTCAGAACTCCGGCGGAAAGAGCTCGGCCGTCAGCGTCACCGCCACCGCTGCGTTGCCCGGCAGGTTGCGCACGCCGCAGACGGAGCGGATATGGCCCGCCCTTTCGCCAAAGGCGGCAGCCAGAAACTCGGAGGCGCCGTCGAGCACCTTCGGGTGGTCGAGGAAATCCTCGGTGCAGGCGACATGCCCCTCCAGCCGGACGATCTGGCGAATGCGCTCGAAACGGCCGAGATGTTCGTGGATCTGCGCCAGCGCATTGAGCACCGCCAGCTCGGCCGCCTTGCGCCCCTCGTCGATCGTCACCTCGCGCCCGAGCAGCCCCGTATGGACGAAGCGCCCGTCGAGCAGCGGCCCCTGCATCGAGACATGAAGCATCTCGCCCGCCTCGATCACCGCGCGGTAGGCGCCGAGCGGCTTCGGCGGCGTTGGAAGCTGAACGCCTAGCGCCCCCAGCCTACGGATAACCTCATCCATCATTGCTCCCCCCTCCTCGTCACCTTACGAACCGGCCGCGCTTGCGCAGACGATGCCGCGTTTCATCTCGACCCTCGAAGTTCTGTCGCCCCTATCGCAAGCAGAAAGGCCCACCGTTCCTTGCGCCTCCAGCCGTATGTTCAAGCATAGCCAAGAGAAAGCGCCTCATGCCTCACGTTGCGAGATAACATTACGAATTACAACACCAGAGTTGAAGTGCCGGCGCGACCCGGCCGCGCGCATCCGTGTTTCGATCGCATGCGGGGGACGCATCGCGGCGCCCGCCAAGCGCGCAGCCCAAGTAAAACCGCTGAAATGTAACATACGTTACGCTCACGTAACCCTATGGCGGTTGAGAATTTCGACGACCGAGGCAACAATTGCCGGGATTAAGATTGGGCATCGACACGATCCGGAAACAAGCTCAACTTAGCCGCGCAGATCCCAAAATGAAGTGATGGCAATTCAACTTTCTGAAGGGGACAGCAGTGAATCCCATCGATTTCTTCGTCGACACGCTTCGGACCTATCCGCCCGTCGCCATCTTCCTTGCCCTCGGCATCGGTTTCCTGATCGGCCCCATCAAGGTCGCGGGCTTCAACCTGGGCAATGTCACCGCCACGCTTCTGGCGGGTGTTCTCATCGGGCAGCTGGGCATCCAGGTTTCCGGTGATCTGAAATCAACCCTGTTCCTGATCTTCCTGTTCGCCGTCGGCTATGGCGTCGGCCCGCAATTCGTGCGGGGCCTTAGCACGGACGGACCCAAGCAGATCGCCTTTGCGCTCTCGGTCCTCGTGCTCTGCCTCATCGTTCCCTATCTCTGCGCGCTAATCGCCGGGCTTCCGCTCGGCTACGGCGCCGGCATGTATGCCGGTTCGCAGACGATTTCGGCGGCTATCGGCGTCGCCACGGACCAGATCAACTCGCTGGGGCTCACACCGGAACAGGCCAAGACCTTCTCCGACCAGATCCCGATCGCCTACGCGGTCACCTATATCTGGGGCACGATCGGCTCGGCGATCATCCTCGCCCAACTCGGTCCGAAGCTTCTCGGCATCGACCTGCCGGCGGCCTGCCGGGAATACGAGGCCAAGCTCGGCGGCGGCACATCCAGCAGCGAGCCCGGCATCACCAGCGCCTACCACGATTTCGGTCTTCGGGCCTATCGCGTCGACGAGGCGAGCGGGCTCACCGGAACGCCCGTGAAGGACATCCTTCCCGGCATCCGCGTCTTCGTCGAGCGCCTGCGGCGCGGCAGCCAGATCATCGAGGCCGATGGCAACACCGTGTTGCTGCCGGGTGACGTCGTCGCCTTCTCGGGCCGACGTTCCCTGCTCGTCGAGAATCTCGATTCGAAGCTTGTCGAGGTCGAGGACAAGGAACTTCTGAACGCCGAAGCCGAAGTCCTCGATGTCTACGTCACCAGCAAGGCGCTCGCCGGCAAGACGCTTGCGGAAGTCAGCACGATGGACTGGGCGCGCGGCGTCTATGCCCGCAAGATCATCCGTTCGCTGGTCGAGATCCCGGTCTTGCCCGGGACCACCGTCGAGCGCGGCGACATCGTCACCATCGGCGGGGCCAAGCGGCATGTCGAAGCGGCGATCAAGGCGCTCGGCTTTGCCGATCGACCTGTCGAGACGACAGACATCGCCTTCCTCGGCTGGGGGCTTTTCATCGGTGCAATGGTTGGCGCCCTGACCATTACGATCGGCGGCATCCCGATCGGTCTTTCGACCTCTGGCGGCGCACTGCTGGCCGGTCTCGTGCTCGGCTGGCTGCGCACCACCTACCCGGCCTTCGGGCGGATCCCGTCGCCGGCGCTCTGGCTGATGAACACGCTCGGCCTCAACATCTTCATCGCCGTCGTCGGCATCGGCGCCGGCCCGGGCTTCGTCGCGGGTCTTCAGGAGGTCGGCATATCGCTGTTCATCTGGGGCGTGGTGGCAACCTCGATCCCGATGATCGCCTCGGTGCTCATCGGCCACTACGTCTTCAAGTTCCACCCGGCGATCCTGTTTGGCGCCTGCGCCGGGGTCAGGACGACGACGGCAGCGCTCGGCATGATCCAGGAGGCCGCCAAGAGCAAGGTGCCGGCACTCGGCTACGGCATGCCCTACGCCATCGGCAACACGCTGCTCACCATCTTCGGCCTCGTCATCGTCATCATGCTCGCCTGAGGCGGGCGACAGTCGGGACCATCGATCACAATTCACAGATCACAGGGAGTGTGGATCATGTTGGACAGAAAATTCTACGACAGCATCTCCGATCTCAGCCCGTTCGAAATCAAGGACGAACTGATCAAGCTCGCCAAGACGAGCTCCCAGAAGGCCGCCAAGGCCTTCCTCAATGCCGGCCGCGGCAACCCGAACTGGACGGCGACGCGCGCCCGCGAAGCCTTCTTCCTGCTCGGCCAGTTCGCGCTGACGGAAGCCAAGCGCGCCTATTACGATCCGAAGGCAGGTGTCGCCGGCATGCCGCCGCAGGACGGCGCCCATGCGCGGTTTGAGAAGTGGACGAAGAAGCTGCTTCAAAGCACCGCCGACTGGGACGAAGAGGACGAAGGCGTTCCGCCGGCAAAGACGCTCTCCGACGCCGTCAACTACGCCATCACAACCTTCCGCTTCGATGCCGACGCCTTCGTGCACGAGCTGACGGATTCGATCATCGGCGACAACTACCCGGTGCCCGACCGCGCGCTGCACCACAACGAGATCATCACCCACGAATATCTGATGTGGGCGATGTGCGCCGGTCACCGGCCAAAGGCGCAGTTCGACCTCTATCCGGTCGAAGGTGGCACCGCCGCCATGTGCTACATTTTCAAGGCGCTGAAGAACGCCCGCCTGCTCAACGCCGGCGACACGATCGCGCTCGGCACGCCGATCTTCACGCCTTATCTCGAAATGCCGGAACTGGAGGACTACGACCTCAAGACCATCAATGTCAGCGCCGAGCAGGAGGACCGCTTCCAGTTTACCGACGAAGACATCAAGGCACTCGAAAACCCCAAGGTGAAGGCGCTTTTCCTGGTCAACCCCGGTAACCCGTCCGCCGTTGCGATGGACCCGGATTCGATCAAGCGCCTCGTCGACCTGGTCAACAAGAAGCGCCCCGACCTGATCGTGCTCACCGACGACGTCTACGGCACCTTCGTACCGGGCTTCCAGTCGCTGCTCGGCCATCTGCCGCGCAACACGATCGGCGTCTATTCCTACTCGAAGTATTTCGGCTGCACCGGCTGGCGCCTCGGCGTCATCGCCGTGGCGCAGGACAACATCTTCGACGAGAAGATCAAGGCCCATGGCGAGCCCATCCAGAAGCTCTTGGAAAAGCGCTACAAGGCGATGACGCCGAAGCCGCGCGACGTGAAGTTCATCGACCGCATCGTCGCCGACAGCCGCGACGTGGCGCTCAACCACACCGCCGGCCTGTCGCTGCCGCAACAGGTGATGATGTCGCTCTTCAGCCTGGTCGAGCTGATGGATGTCGACAAGGTCTACCAGAAGGCCTGCATCGCCATATGCACCAAGCGGTTCTGGAACCTGATCGAGGGCATGGGGGTCGATTCCAATCCGGGCATCTATTTCGACCACTATTACGGCATCATCGATTTCGAGTTCTGGCTGCGCAAATATGTCGGCGAAGACGTCGTCGCCTGGGTGAAGGAAAACATCCACCCGCTCGACATCCCCTTCAGGCTTGCCGAGGACCACGGCATCGTGCTCTTGAACGGTTCCGGCTTCGACGCGCCGAGCTGGTCGGCGCGCGTCTCCTTCGCCAACCTCAATGACGATGCCTACTCGCAGATCGGCCGCGCCGTGCGCTCGGTGGCGCGCGGCTACGTCCAGACCTACCAGGCGGCGAAAGGCCTGAAAATCAGCTGACCACCGAGGGCGGCCGGCAAAATGTCGGCCGCCCTCTCCAACACCTGGCCGGCGTTTCCTTCGCCCGGCAAGCATCCCCGCATTTCCGGCTGGCGACCGTCTTCCGCCGGCCCAGCAACCAGCGCATCATCCAGCTGAAGCGGCATCCTTCGGCTTGGCACCGAGAGGAAACGCCGCGTGATCGATCACCTGTTCAGCATTCTGCGCGCGCATCCGGAACTCGCCCTGTTCCTGGCGCTCGGCATCGGCTACGCGGTGGGCAAGATCACCGTCTTCGGGGTCACCATTGGCGCGGTCACCGGCTGCCTGCTCGCCGGCGTGCTGATCGGCCAGACCGGAGCCGAGCTTTCCAACGACGTGAAGCAGGCCTTCTTCCTGCTCTTCCTCTTTGCCATCGGCTACCGCACCGGCCCGCAATTCTTCCAGAGCCTCAACGCCGATGCCCTGCCGCAGATCGCCGTGACCGTAACGCTCTGCGTCGTCGCCCTCGGCGTGGCGATCGTGCTTTCCATGCTCTTCGGCTTCGACCTCGGCACGGCCGCCGGCGTTCTTGCCGGCGGTGCGACGGAATCGGCGACCGTCGGCGTTGCGATCGACACCTTCCGCAAGACGGCACCGACGCCGGAGGCGGCAAGCCAGTTCGAATCCGCCGTGGCGACGGGCTTCGCGGTCGCCTATCTCGTCGGCGTCGTCACCGCCATCCTCGTCCAGTCGCAGCTGGCGCCGCGGATGTTCGGCCGCAGCCTGAAGGACGCCTGCGCCGAGCTCGAAGCGGAGCTCAAGATCGCCCCGCAAAATGGCGGCGATACCGCGCGCCGCGAGATCGAGGCGCGCGCTTTCGTCATTGCCGACGCCCTGGTGGGACTGACTGTTGCCGAAGCGGAAGCCAAGGTCCCCGAAAACCAGAAGGCCTATATCGAGCAGATCCGCCGGGGCGAGGCGATCATCACCCCAGCACCCAAGGAGCGCCTGCAGGCCGGAGACGTCATCGCCGTTGCCGGCCTTCGCGGCTTCCTCGTCGAATATTCCAGCCGGATCGGCACCGAAATCGACGACCGCACCCTTCTCGACATTCCCGTCGAAGTGCTGGACGTGGTGGTGACGAACAAGGATGTCGCCGGAAAACGCCTGTGGCAGCTGCGGCAGCAGCCGGAATCGCGCTCGGTGTTCCTGCGCAGCATTCTGCGCGCCGGCCAGCCGATCCCGATCTTTCCCGGGCTGACGGTGCGCCGCGGCGATGTGATGTCGATTGCCGGCGCCAGGCGCCATGTCGAGGAAGCGGCCACGCTTCTGGGCTATGCCGACCGTGAGACGACGGCGACCGACATGGTTTTCGTCGGCGTCTTCATCTTCCTCGGCGGCCTCGTCGGCATCCCCGCCCTGAAGCTCGGCGCGCTCGAAATCGGCCTCGGCGTCGCAGTCGGCGTGCTGATTGCCGGCCTTTGCGCCGGCTGGCTGCGCTCGGTGCGGCGCACCTTCGGCTTCGTGCCGGAGGCGACGCTCTGGTTCTTCGACAGCGTCGGGCTCTGCGCCTTCATCGCCTGCGTCGGCATCTCCGCCGGCCCGAGCTTCGTTGCCGGCCTCGTCCAGTCCGGCCCGGCACTGGTCATCGCCAGCTTCCTGATCTGCGCGATCTCGCATGTCGCAGCGCTCGCGCTTGGCCGCTGGGTCTTCCGCATGAACGAAGGCGTGCTCGCCGGCACCTGCTGTGGCGCCGGCACCTCGGCACCGGCGCTTGCCGCCGTGCAGGAGGCGGCCGGAAGCAAGGTCCCGACACTCGGCTACGGCCTCGGCTACGCGATCGGCAACGTGCTGCTCGCCCTATGGGGCGCGATCCTTGTTACGGTGCTGGGTTAGGCGCCTGACGCTGCCTACAATGATTGCCGGCCATACCCCATCACCATAGGCTGCGACAGTCTCGCTTGCGCCGAGTGCTGGAGGACTCGACGGGGATGGCAACTCTGCGCCGGACCAGTCATCATCGGCCGCCGTCATGAGACGGGAGCGGATCTGGAAACGCGGAGGTTAGCAGTTGCCCTACGTAAAAATTGAGATCGCAAAAGGGATCGCGACCGTCGATCAGAAGCGCGCCGTTATCCGAAGGATGACAGAAGTTCTTGTCGAAGAGCTGGGCCGCAACCCCGAATACGTATTTGTCGTGATCGATGAAATAGATACCGACAATTGGGGCCGGAAAGGCGTCACACTGACCGACTTGTGGCAAGAGGCCAAGACGGACACACCCTAGACCTCTTTCAGATAATAAGCCTTCTGCGAGGGGTAGTAGTCATCGAATGACGGCAGGGACTTGCCGGCGCGCGCCGCGACCAGCATGTCGAGGTAGTATTCCCAGCCCGGCCCGACGTCTCCCGCGAGTTTCGGGTCGCTCAGCGTCTGCAGCAGCTGCAACTCGGTCTCATCGCCCTTCTGCGTGAATGTCAGCTCGATCCTCCACGCGCCGGCGTCATCCTTCATCACCACGACCAGGCGGTGCGGCGCAGCGCATTCCTCGATCAAGACATCCGTCCATGGCTGGCTTTTCTCATGGAGCAGTTGCAGCCGCACGGTCTTGCCGGGGCCGGCTTCGCCTTCCCAGCGCCCGAACCACAGCGCGGTGCTCTCGGACCTTGTCACGCTCGTCCAGACGTCGTCGATGGGGGCACGAAACGTGCGCGTCAGGATCAGGTCGTTGCCACTGACGTGGCCGGTGGGCTTGGGGCTCATACCGTCTTCTCCCTTTGGTCCTCACGGATAGGCAAGCCTGCGGCGGTACTACCGCGCGTCTACCTGTACACGGTAACCGCTATTTCTGCGAGAGCACGCGTGTGCGCGGCAGCCACACATAACGCAGCGGCCAGACCGGCATCAGCACCGGCTGCTGACAGTTGCCGGGTCGTCATCAGGCAGCCGGCGGGCCGATTTTTCCGCACCCCGGCTAGCGACTACGTGGAGACGGATGTGGCGCAGGGAAAGCTTCGGAGGCCGCCGACCGGCTGTCGTCCCAGGACAATAGCGCGCGACCTGCATCGGTCCAGCGTCCAAATCGCGCGCCGAACTCCGACACCTCCATGTACCCGAATGCCGCAAGCGCCTCGATTGCACTTTCGCCAGCCGACATAGCGTAGCTATCGACCGAACCATCGGAACGCTCCTCAAGATACTGCTGCACCATCAGTGCAAGTGCCTTGAGGGTCAGCATCTGGCGATCTTCCATGGTGTCACTTTCCGAAGGTGAGGACTGCTGCGAACCGCGTACCGAGACCGCCTAACGCAGCGGCCAGACCAGCATCAGGGTCGGGATGCTGACGATCACGATCACCAGCGACAGCGGCAGGCCGAGGCGCGGATAGTCGCTGAACTTGTATCCGCCCGGCCCCATGACCAGCGTGTTGCATTGGTGGCCGATCGGAGTGAGGAAATCGCAGCCGGCACCGATGGCAACCGCCATCAGGAAGGCTTCCGGCTTGTAGCCGAGCGCACCGGCAAAGCTGGCGGCGATCGGCGCCATGACCAGCACGGTCGCGGCATTGTTGAGGAACGGCGTCACCGCCATGGCGGCAAGCAGGATGATCGTCAGCGCGCCGGCCGGCGGCAGACCGGCGGCAACCGTGCCGAGCCACTGCGCTATGACATCGGTCCCCCCGGTCGTGCGCAAGGAATCGCTGACCGGGATCAGCGCCGCCAGCATCACAAGGATCGGCCCATCGACCGAGCGATAGAAGTCGCGCAAGGGGATGATGCGGAAGACGACCATGGCAAGAGCCGCCGCAAAGAAGGCGATCGGCACCGGCACGAGACCGACCGCCGTCGAGCCCATGGCGGCCGCCAGAACCAGAAGCGGAAGCGGCGCCTTGCGGGTGGTGCCGAGCAGGATCTCGCGCTGCGCCAGCGGCAGGCAGCCGAAGTCCTGGAGGAAGTGCGTCAGCTCGCGCCGTGCACCCTGCAGCACGATGATGTCGCCGGCCCTTAGGCGAATGCTGCCGAGCCGCTGCTTCAGCCTCTCGCCCTGGCGGCTGACGGCCAGCAGGTTGATGTTGTGGGTGTTGAACAGCGCCAGGCGCTGCGCCGACATGCCTTCGAGCGGCGAACCGCTGCCGACCACGGCTTCGATCGCCTCGATCTCGTCACCGGCCTTTTCCCGCCCATGCGGCGCGCGGTCGCCGGCAATCTTCAGCTTGCCTTGCGAGACGATGCGATCGAGCGCTCCGGGGCCGCCTTCAAAAAGCAGGATGTCGTCGGCCTCGAGCGTCACGTCGGGCAGCGGCGCCAGATGCAGGCCCCGGCGAAAGATGGCGATGACGACGGCACCGCCGTCGCCGAGCTTCACCAGATTGCTGAGTGCCTTGCCGATCGCCGGTGAACCGGCGGCGACCACCGCCTCGGAGGTATAATCGGTGATCTCGATCGCCGAATGCACGGAAATCTGCTGGCTGGTGCGCTGCGGCACCAGCTTGTAGGCAAACAGCAGAAAGATGCAGCCGACCAGCGCCAGCGTCGCGCCGACGGGTGTGAAATCGAACATCGTGAAGCTCTCGCCGGTCAGTTCCTGGCGCACGCGCGACACGACGATATTCGGCGACGTGCCGACCTGGGTCATGAGCCCGCCGATCAGCGAGCCGAAGGCCATCGGCATCAGGAAGACCGAAGGCTGAACATTCGACCGCCGGGCAAACTGGAAGGCGACCGGCAGCATGATCGCCAGCGCCCCGATGTTCTTGATGAAGGCGGATAGCACCGTCACCGTGATGACCAGCAGGGCGAGCTGTGCGCGGACCGAGGAGATGTTCGGCAGGAACCGCTGGATGGCGGCGTCGACGATGCCCGAGCGCGCCACCCCGGCGCTGACGATCAGGGCGCTGCCGACGATGATGACGATGTCGTCACTGAAACCATCGAAGGCGTGATCGTAGGGCACGATGCCGACGGCGACCGCCAGCATCAGCGCCGAACAGGCGATCACGTCGTATCGAAACCGCCCCCAGATGAAGAAGGCCATCATGGCGCCGATGACGATAAACGCGAGGGACTGATCGGCGGTCATGCAATATCCGGGTTCGGCGAAGGGACTGGGCGGGACGGAACGTGCGGCTGGCAAAGGCCGAAACGCGCGATCCGCCCAGAAGTTCACACAAGACGTAACCCATGTTTCGGCAAATCGGAATTCACCTCAGCGACAAATCTGGGCATGAGTGCGAAGCGCATCGATCGCGCGGCCGCGTCCGAGGGCGAGGTGGACGTCCTGCCGCCTCGCTACTCGATGGTCCTAAATACGGCCGCCTCCAGCGCGGCGAACGCCTCGTCCCGCTTCTTACCCTCCATCAGAAAGGTAACCATCCGCCAGGCGTCTCGCCCACGCAGTGCAATGGTGATCTCCGCGGTGGTGTCCGGTTCCTTGATCGACTTCATCGCCAGGCGCATCGTCCCTTGGCCGTTGATCATCACCGGCGCCCAGTCTGCGCTCGCCTCGTATCCCGCCCTTGCCTGCAGCTCGGCGAGCACCTCGGCATATTGCCGTTCGTCCATTGTTGCCGGGATTTGCTCGTGCCCGAAATAGATGCCGCCGCCTGCCTGGTCCGAGCTGATCGCAAAGAGCATGTTGTCGCGCGAGAGATCCTCAACGACCCAGGCCGCCTCGAACGTCGTCTGCCTGCTGGTCACCGGATTGACGAAGGTCTGCATCGGTGGCGGCGGGGTCAGAGCGGACACCATCCAGGTCGCCGCAGGGTCCATGGCCTTGCCCAATGCGACCGGAATAACCAACGCCACCACGACACCGACGGCAAAGCGCGTCCCCGAAATCCGGCGCCCCTCCACACGGGCCCGTCCCCGGTCATGACCGGCAGGCTCGCCGTGCGCGACACGGCTGTATTGCAGGATGAGCGTGACGAAAACCAGCGGGAAGATATGCAGCGCCAGGCCCTTCAGCCACATCATCAGCTCGCGGGTCAGATGGAACAGCCCTCGGGGCTGCACGTTCAGCTGCACCACACGAACGCCGAAAAGCGCCTTTCCGGGCGACGTGCCGAACAGCGCCATGATGAACGCGCGCAGCACAACGGCGATCGTGGCGCTCGCGAATACTGCCGCCGCAAGGATGGCGATGCGCCACTCCTGATAATAGAGTTGCAGAACTGGCCAGGGAAGAAGAAGAAGGACCGCGAACGTGAGCATGAGGTTCGCCGCATAGAACAGCAGGGCGAGGTCCAGCGACGTTGCCCAGAATCGCGCCCAGGGCCGTGCCAGCGGCAGGCTCGGGATCGGCGGCAACGTTTCGTGCCGCTGTTCGCTCGCCGGCTGCTCCGGCTCGAGCTCCACGATCAGCTCGGGCGCATCGGCGATGCGCCTCCAGTCGCCGCTGCCCGACCGCCAGACCAGCGTGTCAAGCGCCAAAGCGCCCGTCCTGACGAGAGCAAGGAGCTCCGGTTCGTCAATCGGACCCTTTTCCTCGCTGCCGACGGCATAGTGCCAGAGCGTCATTTCTTCCCCCAAGACCTCACGCGCCCGTGCGCGAATAAATTCATGCGCTGCGAACCGGAAAGCCCGTTCGCGCAAGGCGCCCCATTTCAATCGATCGTTTCAAACAGCGCCGTCACGTTTCGCTCCATGTCGAGATCGGCAAGTTTTGCAGCACCGGCGTAAACGACAATTCTCCAGGCCCCTGCTTCGGTTAAAACGAAGGTCAGCTCGATATCCCCCAAGGCATTGCCCACAGACGCGGCCGATGCGCGATAGGCACGCTTTCCGTCGATCGTCAGAGGTCGCCAGGGCGATGTAACGGTGAAGAACTTCTGCAGGTCGGCGTCCCAGAGCTTGGCATATTCTGCAGAGCCGACGGCTACGCCGACGTCGGTGTCGTGTTCGAAGAGCATGGTGACCGACAGGTCCTGCGCCTCAAAATAGGTATTGACGTTTCCGGCGCCTTTGACCGTGTCGGCCTTGAAGGGGCGATCGAAGCGGGCTTCGCCCAGTGTTTCCGGGTTCATCCATCGGGTCGACGCCACGACGTCCAAGTCCTTCTTGGACATAGGGAACTGGTTGAGACCGACCGTAAGCAATACAGCAAGGAGGATCGGTGCCAACAGTGTGGCGACAACGCCGCCGGCAAGCCGCACACCGGAGATCGGCTTGCCCTCGACCCGTGCCTTGCGCTCGTCGTAGCCGGCTGGCTGCCCCTCGGTCACGCGGCGATACTGAAGGATCGCTGTGACGATCGAGGCCGGGACGATGGAAAGCGCGAGCCCGCGCAGCCAGACGGTGAATTCGCGCTCGAGGTGAAAGCCGAGCCGCTTCTGCCCGAGAAGCGGCACGACGCGCACGCCGAAGATCAGCTTGCCGAGCGACGTTCCGAAGGCGGCCGTGATCAGCGCCAGAATGGCGAAGCTCACCAATTGTACGAGAAGAATTAGGGAAAACACCGATGAGAGATCGCCCGCCCCCGCACGCAGCACCAACGGGTTGAGATCGACGATGTCCTCCGGCAGCGCAAACGCCGCTAGGGACAAGACGAATATGGCCGGTATGTAAAGCAGCAGCAGATCGAAGACGCGCGCCAGAAAGCGCGGCCACGGGCGGGCCAGTGGATAGCGAGGCAACGGTGGCGGTGCCGCCTGTGGGGCCGGCATCGGCATCACCCGCCGCACTGCCGCCCCGATCTCCCGCGTTTCGCGTGCCGGGATCCATTCCGCCTGCCCATCCCGCCAGACCAGTACATCCGGTGAAAGCTCGTCTCGCGCGATCATCGCCAGCAGTCTGTTGTCACTGACGGGCCCGTTTCGCTCCGACCCGATCACATAGTGCCACGCTGCCATTTCACCTCCCAAAGCGCGTCCAAACCGCTCGTAACACATTCGAACTTCAGGTTGCACGCAAACCGGCCGCAACTGTGGCGATCACACTTTCCACAACTGGTACAATTCGTGAACATTTGCAAGCATTGCTTGCGGGATTCCGCATGACAGAACTTGGAATTTTCCGTTTAAGCGCTACTCTTTAGAAGAGAGTGCTGGACCGTACCGGTAACGATCGTCCAAGGCGTTTCCGCCTGACGTTTGACGCGGTGTGCGCCTGACATAGCCATCTGAGGATCGCCGACATGAAACACGCTTTTGCCGCCCTCTCCGTCGTGCTGCTTCTCAGCGGCTGCACGGCCTCGACCGGCCCCTCCAACCTCACCTACGGCTACTCGCCGAACCTCCAGCCGATTCCGGGCAGCATCACCTATGGCGGCCAGCCACGCACCAAGCTGAAGAAGGCGCCCG
This sequence comes from Ensifer sp. NPDC090286, assembly GCF_044769565.1. Lineage (NCBI taxonomy): Bacteria > Pseudomonadati > Pseudomonadota > Alphaproteobacteria > Hyphomicrobiales > Rhizobiaceae > Ensifer > Ensifer sp. NPDC090286. The sequence goes on from NZ_JBIVYF010000001.1 coordinate 1,104,539, forward strand.
TCGGCAGCATCGTGCCGCACCAGTTCATCGATTCCTACGGCCGCAAGGTCTACGAGACGTACATCATCGAGCCCGACCGTTCGTTGCGCCTCACCAGCCGCCGTTGGGCGCCGGACTTCCTCGGCTTCGACGACTGAGCGAGATCACCTCACGGATCAGGCATCGCCGCTAAACTGCGCGCGTACCCAATCGCGAAGCACGCGAGTTGCAGGCCGGTCCGCCATGCGCGGACTGTAGACGAGGTCGTAGCGGTCGCTCTCGAGCGTCAAGTCGAAAGGCTGAACGAGGATGCCCGAGGCGAGTTCGTCCGCCACGAGCGTCAGGCTCAGGAGTGCGATGCCCTGCCCCGCAACCGCCGCCTGGACGGCGTGGATCTCATCGGTAAAGGAAAGTTGTGCGCTGGCATCGACATCGAGCGCGCCCGCCCGCTCCAGCCAATGCCGCCAGACGGGCGCGCGGTGATCATTGCGGCGTGACGGGCCCCAGTCGAAATGAATGAGCGTTTCCCGTTTGAGATCGGCCACACTTGCCGGCGCCAGTCTCGGCGCGCAGACCGGAGCAAAACGATCGGCAAACAATGGCTCGGTGACGAGACCCGGGTAGTGCCCGCCGCCGAACCGGATCGCGGCATCCGCATCCGCCTCCAGGTCGATCGTCCTGTTGGAGGCGTCGAGCCGCAAGGTCCAGTCCGGATAGGCCTCGCGAAACGACCCGGCGAGCGGCGCCAGCCGCTTGGCAACGAAGGCGACGGTGGAGGTGAGCCGCGCGACCTTGCCCGCCTGCTGGCGGCGCACATCGGCAATCGCCTGCTCGAAACGGTCGAGCCCATCACGCAGCACCGGAAACAGCGCCTTGCCGGCAGCCGTCAGATGCACCTGCCGCGTCTCGCGCTCGAAGAGTTTGACCTCCAAAATCTCCTCCAGCTGGCGGATCTGGTGGCTGACGGCAGTGGCAGAAACGTTCAGTTCCTCGGCCGCCAGCTTGAAGCTCATCCGCCGGGCAGCCGCTTCAAAAACCCTGAGTGCACCGAGCGGCGGCAACTTTCTCATTCCATCCTCATAGATGATTTCACCTCATCCATTGACTGAGAAATCACTCTTTGTCAGCCCATGCTCGCCCTAGCATATTGGGATCAACAGCCAAGGCAACAGCGCCAAGCTGAGAAAATCTCAAGCATGAAAGGACATCCCATGTCTCTCGAACAGGTCGTCACCCAGCCGGATCCCTATGCGCCCTTCCTGCTTTCCCAGGCGATCAAGGCCAATGGCTTCGTCTTCGTCTCCGGTCAGGCGGCAATCGGCGACGACGGCAATCTGGTCGGCGTCGGCGATTTCGACCGCCAGGCCGAACAGGCCTTCCGTAACCTCGACCGGGCGCTGAAGGCCGCGGGATCCGGGCTCGACAAGATCGTCAAGGTCACGATCTTCCTGCGTTCGATGGAAAATTTCGGAAAAATCATCGAACTGCGCCGCAAGTGGTTTTCAGCCCCCTATCCGGCCGACAGCATCATCGAGGTCTCCTCGCTTTATTCACCGGACGCGCTGATCGAGATCGAAGCGATCGCGCTCGATGGAGGCAAGTGACATGAACGCGCCATTTGGCATCGCGTCCCCCGCCTTTACCGGGACCCGTCTCAAGGGGCTTGATTTCGCCAATCGCCTCTCGGTCGCGCCGATGACCCGCATCAGCGCCTCGGCCGCGGGTGTACCCGGCGAACGTATGCGGAGCTACTACCAGCGCTTCGCCCGCGGCGGTTTCAGCCTGATCACGACCGAGGGCATCTACACCGACAAGGTCTATTCCCAGACCTATAAAGACCAGCCAGGCCTGACCGACCAGGAACAGGCCCTCGCCTGGCGGCCCATCGTCGAGGCGGTCCATGCAGAAGGCGGGCGCATCTTCGCGCAACTCATGCACGGCGGCGCGCTGGCGCAGGGCAATCCGCACCGGCCCGAGACAGTAGGCCCTTCCCCCGTGCGCCCGAAGGGCAGCCAGATGACCGGCTATCACGGCGACGGACCCTATGCCCTGCCTCGCGAGATCAGCGACGCCGAAATCGCCGAGGCGATCGAAGGTTTCGCCAGTGCCGCTCGCCTTGCGATCGAGGTTGCCGGTTTCGACGGCATCGAGATTCACGGCGCCAACGGCTACCTGCTCGACCAGTTCTTCACCGACTTTTCGAACCGGCGGACGGATCGCTGGGGCGGAGATATCGTTGAGCGTCTCGGCCTGTCGCTCGAGGTGCTGAAGGCTGTGCGCGCTGCGATCGGCCCCGACGTTCCGCTGGGTCTGAGGCTCTCGCAGGGGAAGGTCAACGACTTCCGGCACAAATGGGCAGAACGCGAACAAGGTGCTGCCCGCGTGTTCGCGGCGCTCGCCGAAAGCCCGGCGGACTTCGTGCATGTGGCAGAGTTCGAAGCCTGGCAGCCGGCCTTCGAGGGTGGCGACGCCTCGCTCGTCGCGCTGGCCCACCGCCACGCGCCGCGCCTCTTCCTCATCGCCAACGGCAGCCTGCACGATCTCGTCCGTGCCGAGGAGGTGATGGCTGCCGGAGCGGACATGATCGCGCTTGGCCGCGGTGCGCTCGTCAACCCCGACTGGCCGCGGCTCACCGGCAAACGCAGGGATCTGCGCCCGCTCGAGCTGTCCTTCCTTGCGCCGATCAGCGACATCAAGGACAGCGAACTGGCCCTCTGAAGCAAAGAAACGGGCGCGCCTCGCAGGAGGCGCGCCCGTCAACTGTCCCAGTGATGACCGGCTCCAGGCGGTCATTCCGCCGCTACGAAACGATAGGCCGCCCCGTTGCGCTCGGCCCGCCCGATACCCGGATAGGCCCAGTGATAGCCAAGCAGCGCCAGCCGCTCGGACGCCGCCCGGTCGATCAGGGCCTTGCGGGTTTTCAAGGCCAGCTCCGCATCCGTGTCGAAACCGAAATGCCAATCGGGATGCTCGAAGAAGACGATGTTGCTGGTCACCGCATCGCCCGTGATCACCAGCCCCTCATGTCCCGCGCCGTCACCGCCGGAAAGCTGAAGCGAGATATGGCCGGGCGTATGACCCCGCGTGTCGAGTACCCGCATGCCGCTGACGATTTCGTCGCCGGGCTTTACCAGGGTCAGCCGGTCCTTGACCGCGAAGAGATCGCGCTGCGCGCCCTTGGCGAAGCCATGGAGCACCTGCGGCATCGCCTTTTCGAAGTTGGGATCGGTCCAGAACTGCCATTCCCCCTCCGAGACGAAATACTGCGCATTCGGAAAGGCGAGCTTGCCATCGGCGCCAACGGTACCACCCGCATGATCGGGATGGGCGTGTGTCAGCACCACCTTCGTCACAGCGCTCGGGTCGATGCCGGCTGCGAGCAGGTTGGCGTGAAGCTTGCCGGCACTTTCCTGAAACCGAGTGCCCGAGCCGTCGTCGACCACGATCAGATCGTCGCCGCTGCGAATGACCGGAATGTTGGTGTGAAACGGCGCGCGTTCCGGCGTGCCGCCGAGACGGCGCATGATCTCCGGCCGCTCTTCCGCCGTTGCATCCGGCAGAACGATGCCGACCGGCAGCATGATGAAACCGTCGCTGACAACCGAGATATCGAAGTCGCCATGCCGCAAACGCTTGATGTCTGCGGCATGGGCGCCTTTCGGGAGAAGGGCGGCAGCGGCAACCGCACTGGTACCTGCAAGAAATTCACGACGATCTGGGCCGGAAGCATCGGTGGGATTGTGGGAAGAGGTCATGGTTCTGATCCTTGGCTGAAGCGTTTGACAAAGGGGGCCGGTGCCGCCTGCGGGGCGGCACCGGCGAACAACCATCACGCCTTGGCGAAGGCGAGCAGGTCGGCGTTGAGCTGCTCCTTGTGGGTGTCGGTGATGCCGTGCGGTGCGCCGGCATAGACCTTGAGCTCCGCATGCGGCACCAGTGTCTTCGAGGCTCTCGCCGCCGCATCGATCGGCACGATCTGGTCGTCGTCGCCATGGATGATCAGCGTCGGCACATCGAACTTCTTCAGGTCCTCGGTAAAGTCGGTCTGCGAGAAAGCGACGATCGAGTCGTAGGTGTTCTTGTGGCCGGCCATCATGCCCTGCAGCCAAAAACTGTCGATCATGCCTTCAGACGCGACAGCCCCCGGCCGGTTGAAGCCGAAGAACGGACCGGACGCGATGTCGCGGTAGAGCTTGGAGCGATCCTTGAGGCTCGCCGCCTGCAGGCCGTCAAAGACTTCCTTCGGCAGGCCACCGGGGTTCTTGTCGGTCTTGACCATCAGCGGCGGCACCGCCGAGATCAGGCCGGCCTTGGCGATCCGACTGGTGCCGTGGCGGCCGATATAACGGCTGATCTCGCCGCCGCCGGTCGAAAACCCGGCGAGGAAGATGTCCTTCAGGTCGAGCGCGTTGATCAGGTCAGCAAGGTCGTCGGCATAGTGATCCATGTCGTTGCCGTCCCAGGGCTGCGACGAGCGGCCGTGGCCACGGCGATCATGGGTGACAACGCGGAAGCCGTTGGCGGCAAGGTGGAAGGCCTGCGCCTCCCAGCTGTCCGACGACAGCGGCCAGCCGTGGCTGAGCACGACGACCGGGCCATCCTTCGGACCCCAGTCCTTGTAATAGATCTCGACGCCATCGCGGGTGATGATGCGGCTGCCCATGGTGTTTGCTCCCTTCGTGCCGGACGCGCCGGCGGTTGTTGCAGTGGTTGATGCGGCCTTGGCCGGCGTGTTGATCGCATTGACCGTGGCTGCCGTGGCGGCAGCGCCGAAGGCGGCCGAGAGAACCGTGCGGCGGGAGATGCTGTTGGAAACGCTTGCGGAAACTGCCTTTTCCTGTGTCATTGTCGTCACCTCTTCGATCTCTGTTGCCCTGCTTCCGAACCGTGGAAGCGATGGTTGAATTGATAAATCGGCGGGCCTAACCTCTCGACCGGCAAAGCTGACAACGATGGGGGCAGAAGTGACAAAACGATCGACAAGCGAACCGGCGGAGATCGGTATCGTCGTCTATCCCCGCGCCCTGATGTCGGCGATCCATGGGCTGACCGACATGTTCCAGGTGGCGAGCATGCAGTCGGTCGAACAGAGCGGCAGGGACGCGCCGCAGATCCGCATCAGCCATTGGAAGCTTCAGGAAGACGGTTCGGTGGCAAAATCGCGCGACACCCAGGAGGGGGCCTCATCAGGCCTTGTGGCGCTGATCCTGCCGCCGACGCTTGCCGATCTGCCGGTCGGCGATCGCATCGGCGCCCTGCCCGCCTTCGTGCGGGAACAGCATCAGCGCGGCACGACGATCTGCTCCGTCTGCGGCGGCGCCTATCTGCTGGCGGAATCCGGTCTTGCCGCCGGCCGCACCATCACCACGCATTGGTCGCACCAGGACCTGATCGCCGACCGCTATAGCGATATCCGCGTCGACACCGACAGGCTGCTGATCGACGAAGGCGACATCATCACCGCCGGCGGCATGATGGCCTGGATCGACCTCGGCCTGAAACTCGTCGACCGGTTTCTGGGAACCGACGTCATGCTGGCGACCGCACGCTACATGATCATCGATCCCGGCGCACGCGAACAGAGCTATTACAGCATCTTCGCGCCGAAGCTCGACCACGGCGATAGTATCATCCTGAAGATCCAGCACTGGCTGCACGGCGCCAACACCAAGGGCGTGACGCTGCAGATGATGGCCGAGCGCGCGGGGCTCGGCGACCGCACCTTCCTGCGCCGCTTCCAGAAGGCGACCGGCTTCAACCCGACCGAATACTGCCAGCGGCTGAGGATCGCCAAATCCCGCGACCTCCTTGAGCGCTCGCATCTCTCGATCGAGCAGGTTGCCTGGCAGAGCGGCTATGACGACACCAACGCCTACCGCAAGATCTTCCGCAAGATCCTGGGCCTGTCACCGAAGGAGTATCGCCTTCGCTTCTCGGTTTCGGAGAGCGGACGCGCCTTGGGCGCTCCGGCAAGCCCGATACCGGCCGTGTGATCATCGACGGGCAGAGCCCTTTAGCGCACCAAACGCAAAAAGCGCCGCGCACCCTTTCGGGTGCGCGGCGCTTTGATCAAAAAAAGGTGGGACCAGCAGCCCTGGGCGCTAGGCTTTTCCGACGATCACGAACACGACCCGCCGGATTGCTTCGGCAAAGCTCACGCCGAGCGCCATCGCTGCAATGCCCGTCACCCCGAGAGCACCGATGCCCATGAGCTTCCACCGCCTGACATCATCGGTCACGGGCTTCATGTCCGAGATCTCGGCGCCGATAGCAGAAGCCGATGCTTCGAGTTCGTTGACCCGCTCGGCAAGCTGATCCATGCGCCGGTGAACGCTGGCCTGACTGGCAGAAGACTTGTCTTCCGCCCGCCTGGCACCATCCTCGATCCTATGAATGGATTCCTGCAGGCCGCGCATACCGGCAACCAGTTCTCCCAACTGGCGATGAACGACGATATCGATTTCAGCCTGCGACATGATCGTCGCCCCCGTGCTTCGCGCATTCGGCCTTCGTCCAGATATCCGCGGCACAAAGGCCGACGGCCGTGCGGTCGATCCGGCGCTGGTCGGCCGCCGACGCTCCGCGCGCGCCGACAAGATCAGTCCCGACCACGGCGCGCAGCCCGGGAACACTGGCCGGACGCGAAGTCCCACACCCCGCCAGCATCAAGGCAGGAATCGTAATCAAGGCGCTTCTCGCGAGCGCGGCTCTGAGCGTCATTGTTCTGCCTTTCGATGGCATTGGCGTAGGATCGGGCGCCGTCCGCGCGGATCTCATGGATAAGCAAGACGAGACCCGCGAGGATAAGGCCGGCGATGAGGAGCTTCGGCCAGGCAAACATCACTTCGCCCAGCCAAGACGTCGCGCCAGCACGTACCAGCACTCGGAGAGAAGGCCCGCACAAAGGCCGATGCCCACCTCGATCAGCATCTGCACGTCCGGATCGTCGGCGAGCACCAGCCCTGCGTCCGGCGCCAACAATCCTTTGGCGACGAGCAGGCCCGCGCCATATCGCAACAGGATGCGGATGACGATGGCACTCATTTCGCCCACCGTGCAAGAAACGCGACAGCCGCCTCGATGAGACCGCGCAGGCGATTGGATTTGGCCCCTTGCGACGCGTTGACGCCTTCCGCGCCGGGCGTTTTTTCGAACGCGCCGGGCCGTAGGACCACAACGACAGCCGGATCGCTCGAAGCGCTCTCGCTCCCATAGCCGGCCGCACGCAACGCCGCCTCGAACGCGCGGCCGTAGGCCTCGATCTTCGGGCCGTTCTGCCTGATGTCGCCGTTGATGATCGCGCGCGAGGCCGCATAACGATAACCGGTCGCGACCGCCGACCGGCTATCGTCCATGTCGAAATCGGTCAGCCGCTTGCCGGTGAAGAGACCGCGCTCCATGCCGTCGAAGAGGATGCGAATGGCTGTCGCCGGATCACAGGCTCGATCAGGCGTTTCCACCAGGCCAAACTTTCCGTAATTCGCGCGACCGGTAATCTGCGCAAGCCCCCGCCCGCGAAAGACCCACCCGTCATCGTCTTCGACGTTGCCAAGTCTCCCACCATAGACCCGGTTCGCGAGCTTGCGCGGATTGCCGGCATAGGGCTCGGCGCTTGCAAGCGTCGGAAACCGGGCCGGCCACACTTGAGTAAGCCGCCTTGCCGAGTAGTTCAGGTTCTCCTCGACCGGTCGCATTGCGCCGCCCGTTTCGTGATGGGCCTCGGCGAGAATTGCGGCCAGATGGCAAAGGCTCACCGCACGCCGCCGCCCCTCCAGGACGATCGCTTCCGCGCTTTCGAACTGCTTTGAAGAATAGGTCTTGAAAACACCCGACGCGGGATCGCGCAGGGCTGCGTGAAACGCTGCTCTGTTCATGCATTCACCTCTTGGAAATTTTCCGCTTAAAGCGCGGCCGCAGCCACCCACAGGGCGTCGATCTGCGCGTCAGAAAGGCCAAGCGCCGTACCAACGGTGGCGATCAACGGATGCGTCCGGTTGAACGTCGTCGCATATTCCCACTCGATTTGCGCCTTGTCCTGATCCGGACCGACGGGCATGCCCGCGATCGCTGCGGTCACGGTCGATGGCGAGATATCGGCATTCACCAGACCGAGGCGGAATTGGCGAGCGGTTAGGCTGCGCATCCGCTGCCGCAATTCATCTTCCGTGGGCGGATCGGGAGGGATGTATGGCTCGATCTGGAAACCGGGATTGTCGCGCAGCCATTGGCGGATCAGCGGATTAACGCCGACGGAGTCATCAGGACGACTGCAGTAGTCGGTGTCATAGGACGCGCCGAGATAATCCGTAATGTTGCAGTGGATGTTGTAGACGTCGGCTTCTTGGGTAGCTCGAACGGCATGAACCATATTCACAGACATCGATGTCATTATGCCGTCCTCACGAAGCAATAAGCCCACGCACCCGACCCCGGCGAATCGTAGCCGCCCCGAGCACGCCAAGTTCCAGCAAGCTGCGCCCCACCCCCGCCAAAGCCGTAGCCATAGCTGGAATTGAGATAAATCGCATGGGCGGAATTCCTCTCCTTGATGTCCGCATTGCCCGTCTCGACCAGGATGGTGTGGCCGATCGGGAAATTGGTTTCGTCGCGGGTGCCGCCGGTGTAGACGCTGGCCTTACCGTTCACGACGTTGCCGAGGTAGTCCCCCCACATCGGCATGTACATATTGCCGTCCGACTGAATAAAGAAGCTGACGCCCCAGTATAGACGATCGCCGACGGAGCCGTTGACACCGAGCTTGTTGCCACCATAGCCGAACTGTATCCAACCATTGGCCGAATTGGCCTGACCGCGAACGGAGAGTGTGTCTGCTTGGTTAACGTCACCAAGCCACACATCGTCGCCGACCTTGATAGCTTGGCCGTCACCATTCGCGGTTGCTACAAACCGAGGGGCATATATATAGTTCGGGAACGTCGCTTCATTCATCCCGTTCCAAGAAAGCAGCGTCGGTGCATTTGATACGAAACGATCGCTGGACCGTTGAATATACAAGCCGCCGTCGTTCACCCCGATCATGCGATAGCTGTGACCGATGTTGTTGGTGAGCAGTTGGATTTCTCCGGATAGTCCGCTGCCTCCAACTCGAGCGATGTGGCCAGACCACGAATAAAGACCAGTTTCGTGCCAGCTCGCCAACTGCTGAAACACACCGGAAGTGTTCCACACGCCGATCTGCATCGCTGAGTTCGCTTGGCTCGAAACAATCGTGCCGCGAGTTACCGACGCCGCCGACTGGAATGCAAGTACTCTGTCGCTGTTGGACAGGATGTACATTGCGCCGCCGGAACCGCCGGAAGCAACGAAATTGACCGCCGACACGTTGCTTGAAAACGCCGCGCCGACGCCGATGATGCCACCCGTGAAGTAATGTCCGCCATGCGCAATGTACGTCAGGCCTGCTTGTCCGAGCGAGGCGTTACCGCCTGAGGCCATAATGCGTGCATCGTAGTCGGCTCCATTCCCGCCTGAATGGAAGTCAATGAACGGGGTGTTCGCCGTGTTCGGCGGCCCCAACTCAATCCCATGGTTTGCCCCCGTGGTCACAAACCCCTGAGCCGTCAAAGCCCCCGTGATGGTCTTTGCCGTCATCGTGGACGGCAACCGGTCGTCAGAGAGCTTGCCAGTCGTCAGGTCGCCCGCCGATCCAGACGACGCCACGGCTGCGAGCCCAAGCCTCGTCTTCATCGCGGCAGCGGTGGCATCACCAACGAGATCGCGCGCGAGCGGGGTGAGCGCGGTCGTCGCATAGCTCTCCTCGAGCGCTTCATGGTCAACGCCACCAAAGTAATTTCTCTTGGCGAAGACATCCCCTAGCCACTGCACGGGCGCTCCAGACCAGCTCGCGAGCAAGCTGTTGTTGTGGCGGGTGTCGTACTCGTTCGCAAGTGCGCCTGAAACCGCCCTCGGAGATACACCCAGTATCTTTGTTACATGGTCCGCGACGCGCGCGTTGCGGGCGATGAAATCCAGCGTCTCCGGCTGAAACTTTGAAGTCGGCTCGGCCATCAGGGGCTCCTCCGTTAGATGTTTCGATTACGTTCGGACCGAAGTCCGCCGTTTGACGTTTCTGCCCGGCCCGCGCCGAGTAGAGCCTGAATTCCTCGAACCAGTCGCCGCAGGTGGAAAACACCTTGAAACGTCCGGTCTGCATCCGCTGCAGCATATCCAGCACCCCCGCCTCGACACCGTTGCTGCCGTCGTCGAAGGTTGCGCGCTCGGGAAGCATCACGAGCCCCTGCCCGCGATATTGCGCGGCAAGCTGCTCGCCCGAGCCCTTGTCGTGTTGCAGCCCGTCATGCGGCCAGGCCCAGGGCAGCCAGGGCCCCCAAGGCTTCAGTGCGGCCGCATGGATGATCGGCGTCGCCTCACGCTCGCGGTAGCAGCGGGTCACGTAGAAGACGTCGGCGTCCCGGTCCCAGGCACAGAGCACCGCTGCGAACGGATGGTCCCAGCCGAAATCGAGCCCGCCGATCTGCACCCAGTGTCTCGGGATCTCGAAAGGCTCGACCCGGATCTGCTCCTCCGTCACCGGGAAGATCCGGCCCGAGCCGAGCGTCGGCACACCCTTGGTGCGCGCTTCCTTCTCATGCGCCGGATAGCTCGCGACGATCTTCGCCCGTTCTTCCGGCGTATAATGCTCGGCATCGTCGATCGTCATGGTCACCACCGTCCGGTCCTCCGAAGGTTCGAGCAGATAGCGGCTGACGACCGAGCTCATGCCCTTCAGCGGCGTAAACGTCACGGCGACCGAGCCGCCGGTCGCATTGGTGCGGGTGATGCCCTCGAAATAGACATCCTCCGGTGGCTCCTCGTCGAACCAGACATAGTCCACCGTGTTGGCCTGCCACTTCGCCCGCCCCTGCTCGTAGGCTTTGAGAAGCAGCGTCGAAGTACCGCCGCTCGCATGGCGCACCGTCACGCTGTCGAGCGCGCCGGACGCGCTGGAGCGTCGGGTCCAGCCGGCAAGAGCCGCTTTCGGCAGATAGCCGGTGCCCCAGTCCTCCTCGCTCATTGGCGGGCCGACGAGCAGCCGCTGCACGCCATCGCGCGTCAGCTCGTGCGATTCCGAGCCGCCGATCATCGTGATCGGCCGGTCGAACCGTCGGCCCGCCCACCAATGAGGATAGTCTCCGGTCAGGTGCATTGCCGCTTCGGCAGCGCCCGCCAGCGTCTTGCCGAGCTGGTTGCCGGCCATGAACAGCCGCTCGCGAAAGGTTGCACCTGCCGCGTGAAATTCCGTCTGCTTCGCATAGGGCTGATAGTAGGAGAGCCTATTCGTGTTCTGCCGCCGCCCGATCTCCATCGCCAGTTCCATCCGCTCCCTGAGAAGCGAGGAAAGGCTTGATGGTCTGGTCGAGCTTGCGGATCCGCTCGAGAAGTTGCTCATCCGTCATCTCGCCGATCTGGTTGGCATTGATGGTCACGTCCTTCGGCATCAACGCCGCTATCGTCTTCAGGAAATCATTCGGGTTCTTCTCGATCAGCGCGTGGATCGCAGCCGCACCTCTGGCTTCCCAGGCCGAAAGCATGTCTTCGAGAAAGAGTTCGCCGAGCTTGGTGCGCACTGCCTTGCGCGTGCGCGCCCGGGGGACGGTGCCACCGCCTCCGGTGCGCGGCAGAAAGCGCCCGGTTTTCGGGTCCTTGGCGGGTTTCACTGTCATCGGGATTTGCTCCTGGGCACGAGGAAAATGCTCCTCCTGCGCAAGTTGGGTCGGCCACCGCTTGACCAAAAGTTGCATTCTGCCATCAATACCGCCCACCGTTCCGGCAGTGGTATTGGGAGGCGATCACAGGTGATCCGGCGTTTGTGGACGAAACTGCATGGCATGTTCGAAAGGTCGGCTCCGCCCCTGGCCGAAGTCGGCGAGCAGACACCTGCGAAGGTCTTGGCGGCCAAGTCGGGAACGCCGATGTCTGCGGGTAACACCATCGTGTCGCCGCGGCTGTTCGAGCTTGCCCAAGCGGGTGATGTCGATGCCCAGGCCGCGCTCGGCGAACATTATTTTGGCGACCGCGAGGAACATTATGCCGCCAGTTTCCAATGGAACGGGCTCGCGGCCCAGGCGGGGCACATCGGCGCTCAGGGCCGGCTGGCCACGATCTATCACGAGGGGCTCGGCGTGGAGCGCGACCCCGAGAATGCGTTTCGCTGGTGGTATAGCGCTGCCCGACAAAATCACCGCGGCGCACAATTGATGGTCGCCGCAGCCTATGTCGGCGGTACCGTCGTGAAGGCTGATCTGCCGGAAGCGGCCTATTGGGCGTCGCTCTCCTATCTCAATGCCCGAGGCGATCCGGAACAATTGGAACTCGTCGATCCCTATTACCGGTGGGTCCTGAGCAAGTTGAGCGACGAACAAAAAATGGCGCTCATAGAGCGGCTCGAGCGTCAGATGAAGCGGGATTGACGGGCGACACTTCGATCGCAGCGCCCCCGCCCCGCACGCAGCAGGCGTGACAGCCGGTCACAGAAAAATGCGTGTGTCACGCCTGATGTCACGCTTGCAACCTTGACTTCAGGTTGCATTCGGTCATCAATACCGCTCACCGGGTTGCTCCATATCGGGTGCTTCTGGCGCAATGCATCGCAAGCGCCCCTGCCTCGCCGGCAGTGGCCAGGGAAAAGCCAAATTAGTTCAAGATTTTGAGTAGTTTTTCGGCCTAGCAGTCCAGCCGCGGGAACCATGCAATGAATGCAACAGGTGCCAGATGATCCGCAACACGTTCAGCAAGTTGAAGACCATTTTCACCCCGCGGCCGTCCGCAACGAATATCTCGCCCAGGTTGCTTGAACTGGCGACGTCAGGAAATGTCGACGCCCAGGCGAAACTCGCCGAAATCTATTTTAATGATGGCGGCGCGGAACACTATGCCGCTTCGCTTCATTGGAACCGCCAGGCCGCCCGCCAGGGTCATCCGGCTGCCCAGGCCCGCCTCGTGACCATCTATCAGAGAGGCCTCGGCGTCGAGCGCGATCCCAAGGAAGCCTCGCGCTGGCTTCGCAGCATCGGCCAGCCCCGCCCCCGACATGAGTCCGGCGCCGCCGTCTCCGGCAAGATCGCCAAGCAGGAAGCCTAAGGTTCTTCGCGTAAAAGTGTGCAGCGGTTTTGCGACACCAGCATGCGGGCGCCAACGACGACAAACCTAAGTGCGAACCCTAAAAATTGCGCGTCCCGGCGCCGTAGCAGCGGCCACGGCCCGCATCTCAACGGTCAGATGTCGCAGCCGGCGCGGATTTGAATTTTTGAACATCGGCATCAGCGCACAGGCACAAGACCGCGCCCGACTCGCCGGAATCAAAAAGGCCGCTTCAATGACGAAACGGCCAGCCTGTAATATCCTTAGCCCGCTTCCCGTCGTTTGGCAAGACCCTTTGCCAAAATTTGTTTCCGTTTTGTTCGATTTTTTCAGCTGGGCGGGAGCGTCTGCCCGCTGCCTCTAAAGGCGCTTGTGCTCGATTGGTGATATAATCACGGCCACCATGCAAAGCCGCTTGCGCCGCCGGTCCATCGCCAAAGGATCTCGGACCTCGCGGCTGCATGCCGATCCGTTTCGATGAGGCGGCGCGAACGCCGGTCTCGCGACCACGGGAGGTTCCCATGTCACGACAATACCTGATCGCTGCCCTTTGCGTGGCGCTTCTTGCGGCTGCCGGCTGCACCACCGACCAGGCGAGCCGCAACAGCACGCCTGCTCCGAGCCCCAGCTACCAGGGCATGCAGGGCGCCCAAGGCATGAGCCAGGGCGGCGGCGGCGCTGGCGGCTATTGAGGCGCCGATGCCCAGCAGACGCAAAGCTGGCCCGGCTCGACCTTGGTCCAAGTCGCCTGCCCGCGCAGTGTCGCTCCCGTGCAAAGCCTCGGCCGAACGCACCGCGCAACAGCGCCGATCGGATTGAACAAGTTGGGCCGACATGCGTTGAGTAACCATGACGCGCATTCTCGCTGCCGCGCCATTTGTTTGCGCGCATTCTGTGTTAAGCTTCCCCTTGGGAGGAAAATGCCATGGAGAATTTCTTCGCACTCGCCGCCATCGTCGTCGGCTCCGCAATCCTGGGGCTCGCGCTCGCCTACGGTTTTCGTCGCAAGGACGCGCACCGCCCTCCCGAACATGACGACGCGCGACTGAAGTTCTAAGGCGCGACGCTTCCACAACACGACGTCGCCCCGAAGCGACGCCTGAGGCGCTTAGCTGCTCGACGCTCGCTAGCGATGCCGATTTTGCAATGCTTGCGAGAATCATTCACGCGCATCGCCCGCGCGTTCTTGCAAGGTCCCTCCATAAAAACCCTCGCCCGCCTGTTGATCGCCGGTCTGGTCGCCCGCGTCACCGCTCCATGCTGCGGCAAACTCTCCCCCGCAAACCAGACGTGGGCGAGACAGATCAGGGAGCATCTCGTGAGGCCGCTATCGTCCAGAGCCGAGGTATCCAGAAAGCAGTAGCGCGGCTCATGACGCATCACGAACTCCTTTGCGGCTCGACCGTGTGCAATGGAGGTTGACTTCCTCCCCTTGCTCGCTCGTGCCCGCCCCACCGGAACCTTTCCCGTCCCCTCGCCATACTCCTTCGACAGGAACAACCGAGGAGATGCGAAGATGAGCAAGGCGACCCCCAAAACGCGTGATCTCAGGCAGACACCGGAAGACGTCGCGCAACCGGCCGAACCGACGATCATGCCCATAGGCAAGATCCCGCCGCTCCCCGTCGACCAGATTCCCGCGGGTGACGACCCGACGCCAACCGACCAGGGTCGCGTGCCGCCCGTTCCGAGCCGCGACGAAGCCAATGTCGATCCGGACGATGCCCTGCCTGACGACCGCGAAGAGAAGATCCTTGAGGATGATCCGGGGCGCGAGAAGACCCGCTTCGACGAGGAGATGCCGCGCAGCAGTCGATAGCGGCTGCCTCCCCCCATCGATGGCCGCGTTCCTCAGCCGATTTGAACGCCTGAAAACAAGAAGAGGCCCGCCGGTCAGCAACCGGCGGGCCTCCGTTAAATCGCGCTCGCCTTAGAAATAGGGCGAGTAGCACTGCTGGCGCGGGCCGCCATAGGGCTGGAACGAATTGTCCCAGGCGCGGTAGGAGCGATAGCGCGAATAGCACCAGTCGGCATGGCGCGGGTTGACGCCGGTCTCGTAGCGGCGGGCCGGCGGAGCGGCAATTGCGCCACCGATCACGACCCCCGCGCCAAAGGCGGCAAGCGGATACCACCAGCCGTCATTGTGGCGGCGATAGCCGTAACGTTCGGAGCGATAGCCGCGGTAACCCCGGTAGTAGCCATAGCGGTCGCCGCCATGCCAGCCTTCCCGGTAGCCGGGCCGGTATCTTGGGCGATAGTCGTCGCGCCAGCCGCGCGGATAGCGCCGGTAGTCCCGGTCGCCATGCCAGCCGCGGTCGCGCACCAGCTCGACGTCGCTCTTCTGCACCCGCTCGATCGCAACAGCCGGCAGGGCGTTTGCCGGCGTGATGCCTGAAAGAGCCGTTATCGCCGCAAGCACGACGATGCCAATCTTCTTCATTTCATCACCTGTCCGTTTGTAACAGGTGCGAGTTTTGGCCGGGGCGACGTGAACCTACAATGAATGCGACAATCCTAATATGCGGCGCAACTTCTAGGTTGTATTTCTACATTACCGCAGCCACGCCCTCCGGGGCCGAAAAGCTGTCCCGGGGGCCGCCATCCCCGGGGGTCGCCGCTGTCATCCCCTCACGCCTGCGCGCCCGCCTTGCCGCGCAGCTTCAGCGCATGGGCAATCAGCGTCTCCACCACCTGGCCGTAGGCGATGCCGTCCGCCGCCAGCGCCTTGGCGTACATGCTGATATTGGTGAAGCCGGGAATGGTGTTGATCTCGTTGATCATGAGGCTGCCGTCGGCGCGCAGGAAGAAGTCCACCCGCGCCATGCCGGCGCAGGCAAGCGCGCGGAAAGCCCGCGCCGCCATGTCCTTGGCCTCGGCGATCACGTCGTCGGAGAGTTTGGCGGGCGCCTCGACGACCGCGCCGCCGGCATCGACATATTTGGCGTCGTAGCTGTAGAAGCCGTGGCTGGCGGCCGGAATGATTTCGCCTGGCCGCGACACGGTGAGCCGCCCTGCGGCATCCTCCAGCACGGAGCATTCGATCTCGCGTGCCTGGACGAACTCCTCGATCAGCACCTTGTCGTCGTGCCGGAACGCCTCGTCGAGCGCCGCCTGCAGCGCGTCCAGGCTGTCGACGCGGCTAACGCCGACGGAAGATCCCTGCCGTGCCGGCTTGACGAAAACCGGAAGTCCCAGGCTTTCGAGGATGGTCTCGCTCGAATAGGCCTCGCCCGCATGCAGGCCGATCGCCCGCGCAACGGCAATGCCTTCAGCGACCAGCAGGCGCTTGGCGAGCGCCTTGTCCATGGCGACCGCCGAAGCCGCGACGCCGCAGCCGACATAGGCGACGTCGGCCGTTTCCGCATAGCCCTGCACGGTCCCGTCTTCACCGAAGGGGCCATGCAGAACCGGAAAGATCAGGTCGATCGCCGGCAGCAGCCCTTGGCTGCCGTCGGCACCAATGGTCACCGCCTGCCCCCGCCCGCCGGGGATCAGCGCCACCTGCGTTCCCGATGCCGGGATTGCCTTCGGCAACGCCCCGTCTTCGAGATCGACCAGCATCCAGCGGCCGTCCCTGGCGATCCCGATCGGCACGATCTCGTAGCGCGTGCGATCGAGCGCCGCGACTGCGTTGCGCGCCGACATCAGCGAAACCTCATGCTCCGCCGACCGGCCACCGAACAGCACGGCAATGCGCAACTTACCTGTCATGATCCTTTTCCCTCCAGAATCGTGGTGCATCCTGCGCAACCAAGCGAGCGAACATGGCAAGAAGAGGTCGGGACACGCGCCATCGTTACGGAAGGAAAATTTTCCTCTCCGGCAACCTTGCCGCTTGAATTTATCCGGACGAAGTACAAGTGATGCGCGAACACGGATTTGAAGGAGAAACTGCCGATGGCCGAGGTCCTCGTATTCCACCACGCCCAGGGGCTGACACCCGGCATGCATGCCTTTGCCGACAACCTACGCGCGGCCGGCCACGTCGTCCACCTGCCCGATCTCTTCGAGGGGCGCACATTTGCGAGCATCGAGGAGGGAGTTGCCCATATCGAGGCGGTCGGCTTTGAAGAGATGCGCGAGCGCGGCGTACGCCTTGCTGATGCCCTCCCGGAAAACCTCGTCTATGCCGGCTTCTCCTTCGGCGTCCTGCCGGCGCAGAAACTCGCCCAGACCCGCCCCGGCGCCCGCGGCGCCCTGCTGTTTTACTCCTGCATCCCGATCAGCGGCCAATGGGCCTTCGGTCCCTGGCCGGAAGGCGTACCGATGCAGATCCATGGCATGGACAACGACCCGATCTTCGTCGGCGAAGGCGACATCGACGCCGCCCGCGAGATCGTCGAGAAGGTCAGCGATGCCGAACTTTTCCTCTACCCCGGCGACCAGCACTACTTTGCCGACAGTTCACTGCCCTCCTATGACGCTGCGGCCACCGCGCTCCTGACCAAGCGCGTGCTGGCGTTTCTTGAGAGGGTCTGAGCGCCGCAGGCCGATGACACCGGACGGAACCTTGCCGCAACCCCCACCGTTAGCAAGAGCGACGTTTGGCAAAGGAGAGATCATGCCCACGCAGAACCGGCAGCGCCTCCGCCTCGCCGATGGCGGTGAGTTGTCTTTCATCACGGCAGGCGACCCCTCGAACCCGGCGGTCTTGCTTCTGCATGGTTTCCCGAGTTCGGCCCGCACCTTCCGCGACGTCGTGCCCGTTCTTTCGAAATCGGCCTATGTGATCGCCCCTGATCTGCCGGGCTTCGGCCAGTCAGACGTCCTGGCAAAGGTTTCCTTTGCCGCCTTTGGCGAAGCCATCCGCGCCTTGCTGGATCACCTCGCCGTCGGGCCGCGCTACATCTACCTCCATGATTTCGGCGCGCCGGTCGGCCTCCACCTCGCCATGCAGGCGCCGCAACAGGTCCTGGGCCTGATCATTCAGAATGCCAACGCCCACGAGACCGGGTTCGGCCCGCAATGGGCGGCGACGCGGGCCTTCTGGGCGGAGCCGACCCCGCAAAACGAGGCGGATGCCACCGCCCACCTGACCTTCGAGGGCACGCGCGACCAGTATATCGCGGGCGTCCCGGCGGATGTGGCGGCCAAAATTCCGGCTGAAAGCTGGGAGGAAGACTGGCGGGTCATGTCCCTGCCCGGACGCCTGGAGACCCAGCGCGCGCTCGTTAGGGACTATGGCAACCACGTCGCCCGCTTCGATGCCATCGCCTATTATCTTGCCCGCTGGCAGCCACCGGCGCTCATGCTCTGGGGCCGGCACGACGCCTTTTTCGGTATCGCCGAAGTCCTCTCCTGGATTGAGGCGCTGCCGCGCATGGAGGCCCATATCTTCGACGCCGGCCATTTCCTGCTGGAGACGCACGCCGCCGAGGCGGCATCGCTGATGGCCGATTTTGTCGCCCGCCCCTGCGAAAAGGCCAGCCTCACGGACCAGCCCCCTTCCTCGTGAGCACGCCTGAGGTCGCTGCCGCAAACAGCGGCAAGTTCAGCGCGACCAACACGCCAGCCGGAGCTGAACGGATTTGCCGCTGAGAAAGTCAAACGGCTTTTGACTGGAATTCAGGATACAAACTGTCGATAGTATAAATCGCAAGTTTAGCCACACACACTTGCGAAAGATGAAATTATTCTAATGCAAAACTTGAAATAATTCCGGAGCAGCCGTGCTTATCTATTCGGACGAAAACCTCGAGGTCATCCATCGGCCGGGCGCATCGCCTTACCTCCTCGTCACCTTCAACGAGATGGAAATCCAGGCAAACGGCAGCCGTTACTGGGGCCAGCGCTTTTGCGAGAAGGCGGACATCTCGGCGCTCGGCTTCATCAGCCGGCGGCCCAACTGGTTCCCGGCGGCAAGCGTCGTCAAGGCGGTCGAGGCCGCAGCGCCGATCCTCAAGGCAGCGCCCGAGCGCATTCTCTACGGCCATTCGCAGGGCGGTTATGCAGCTCTTCGCTATCGCCGACGCTTCAATGCCACCACGGCCATCGCGTTTTGCCCGCAGGTCTCGATCGACCCGAAGTCCGTTCCCTACGACAACCGCTTCGTCAGGCATTTTTCGCCCGATCTGCACGGCAACATGGGCATTTCGCCCGACCAGGCCGCCGGCCGCGCCTACATCTTCTACGATCCCTTCCACGCGATCGACCGCCGCCACGCCGAGCGCATCGCCTTCCTTCAGCCCGAAACGCATCTCGTGCCCGTGCACATGACCGGCCACGGCACCGTCCGTGTCTTTACCGGAACCGAACGCGCGCTTTCCCTGATCGCCGCCTGCCGTACCGAAGATCACCCGGCCCTGCGGGCGCTTGCCCGTACCGCCCGCGTCGACGCGCCCATGCGCCCCTACCAGATCGCCGTCGCCGCCATGGCCCGGCATCCCGCCTGGTCGGACGCGCTCAACGCCCGCTTCGGCGACCGCTTCGCCCCGATTGAGCGGGTCAACTTCCTCTATCACCGCGCCAACC
Source organism: Ensifer sp. NPDC090286 (assembly GCF_044769565.1). NCBI lineage: Bacteria > Pseudomonadati > Pseudomonadota > Alphaproteobacteria > Hyphomicrobiales > Rhizobiaceae > Ensifer > Ensifer sp. NPDC090286. The sequence continues at coordinate 1,124,090 of NZ_JBIVYF010000001.1, forward strand.
GCCACATCGGCGACGGCGATATTCTTTCGGCCCGCGCAATGCTCGAAACCGCCCTTTCCCTGCTGCCCGCCGACCCCGCCATCAAGCACCGCCTGAAAGAACTCGACGCCCGCATCCTCCGCGAACGGAAGGTGGCAAGCACTTCCTGAAGCAAGCGCGGATCCGTTGCGAGGAACGAGCGGGCACGGCCTCCCCCTGCTCCCCGTCTGACCGGGAAAAGCTCGCCGCAACCGGATGAGGGGCAAGCCCCTCGCAAGTGACCTTGCGCAATATCCATCCTTGCGGCCCTAATGGCCTCGCAAGAAGAAAGCCCATAGGCGGCGAAGATCAGGAACCAAGCGATGACGCCCCCCTTGCCCCAGCTTGACGACATCCGCGCGCTCGAAGAGGCGCTCCACCGTACCGAGGTGCGCCGCTCGCGCGCAGCCCTCGAGGAGCTGCTTGCCGAAGGCTTCGTCGAATTCGGCGCCTCCGGCACCGTCTACCATCGTGCCGAGATCATCGACCTGCTGCTTCAGGAAAACGACGAGGACGACGGCGAACTGCGCGCGGACAACTACCGGCTGACGGCCATTTCGCCCGATGCCGTGCTGCTCACCTATCGAACGCACCGCATCGAAGCCGACGGATCGCAGCGGAACGCGCTTCGAAGCTCGATCTGGAAATGGGATGGCACGAAATGGCAGATGCTGTTCCACCAGGGCACGGTGACACCGCCGGCGTAGAGCAGCCACTTTCGGTCAGCAAACTCCACGAAATCGACGGCTCCTCTGAACCGGCCCGTCGCGGCGTCTTGTCAAAGAAGACAAGGCCGCTGTCTGCCTAGATTGCCCGGCCCGCCCCGATATCGATCCCCGGATTTTCAAGCTATGATCGCCCGAATGGAGCCAGTTCCAACCGCTGTCGTCGACGGCATTTAGGGAGTGCCCAAACATGACCCGCAATCAGATGCTCGCCCACCTTCGCGCTGCCGACGAGGTCGCGCGCGAGGCAGCGGTGCACGGCCACCACCCTTTCGGCGCGGTGCTCGTCGGCCCCGACGACAGCATCCTGATGCGCCAGGGCAATATCGACACCGTGCGCCACGCCGAGACCGAGCTTGCCCGGCGCGCGGCGACGGCCTATCCGGCGAAGTTTCTCTGGAGCTGCACGCTGGTTTCGACCGGTGAGCCCTGCGCCATGTGCACGGGCACGCTCTACTGGGCCAATATCGGCCGCCTGGTCTACGGCTTCGAGGAGGAAAAGCTGCTGGCAGAGACCGGCGACCACCCCGACAACCCGACCATGAACTTGTCCTCGCGCACCGTGCTTGCCTCCGGCCAGAAGCCGATCGAGGTCGTTGGCCCTTTCCCCGAAATCGAGGACGAACTGCTGAGCCCTCACCGCAGCTTCTGGCGACGCTGAAGGGCAAAGGTCCATAGGCCGGCCGCAACGATTGCGCGCTGCGCCCTTTACCGCACGGCCCGAACGGATGATGCGCCGGGCACGCCCGCCGGCTGAGGCCCTCTCCACCGGCTTTGTCAGTGCTTGCCTTTGAGCGCCGGCTGCTCCAGCGGCAGGATCACCTCGGCGGAGACCCCCGGCCGGTTGTCGCGGATGCTGACGGCGCCCGCATGGAGATCGGCGATGGCGCGAACGAGGCTGAGGCCAAGGCCGCTTCCGTCGGTCGTCCGGCTCTTGTCGAGCCGGTAGAGCCGCCGAAACACTTTCTCGCGCTCGCCGGCGGGAATGCCCGGGCCGTCGTCGTTCACCGCCACCACCGCGCTGTCACCCTTCCGCGCCAGCGCGATCGAGATCGCAGCACCGGGCGGGCAATGCCTTATGGCGTTTTCCACGAGGTTGACGAACATCTGCGTCAGCAGTTCCCGGTCGCCGCTGATCGTCAGCGCCCCCGCCTCGATCGAGGTGGAAAGAATGTGGCCGCTATCCTCGGCAACACCGGCATAGATTTCCGCAACCGAGGCCACGAGGTCGGTCAAGTCGATGCTTTGAAAACGGGTTCTGCGCGCACCCGCCTCGATCTGCGAGATCCTGAGCAGCGCCTCGAAAGTGGCGTTGATCTGGCCGGCCTCGGCGCGCGCGTCGAAAAGAGCGTCCGTCACGTTCTCGCCGCGCTCGTCGCCGCTGATTGCCGCCTCAACCTGCATCCTCAGACGGTTGAGCGGCGTCTTCAGTTCATGGGCGATGTCGGAGCTCACCTGCCGCATTGTTTCCATCAGTGCCGACAGCCGGTCGAGCGCCTCGTTGACCTGGCCGGAGACGACATCGATGTCGTCGCCATTGCCGCGCAAAGGCACGCGCGCATCGAACATGCCGTGCGAAACCGCTGTCATCGCCCCGGCGATGCCGTCCAGCCTGCGCTGCACCTTTCGCGCCAGAAGTATGCCGCCGATGATCGCGCCGGCCATGGCGACAAGCGTGGCCCAGACGAAACTCAGAAAGGCGATATGTTCGAGCCGGTTCGTCGCCGCGTAACTCCGCCCGACGATCAGCCGGTTGCTGCCGATCACGCCCGAGAATGCGCGATAGTCGGCGCCGTCACGCAGGCCCAGCGCCACGGACCCCACCGTCGAAAAGCCGTCCGGCAAGGGTGGTGTCGAGACGTCGCCGGCAATCTGCCGGCCATCGGCGCCGAAGACGCAAAACACCCATTCGCGCGCCCGGTTCACCCGCGAATAGGCATCGACCATGGCGATCAGATCCTCCAGATCGTCTGAGGATGCGATCACCGCGTGCAGATCCGCGACCGAACTGTCGAGCGAGCGCTGCAGTTCCCGCCGCATGAACTGGTAGGTGACGAAGCCGGCCGCAACGAAGGTGAGGAAAAAGACGAGCCCGAAGGTCACCGCCAGGCGAAACGGGGTCGAGCGCCACAGCCTAGCGCGCGGCATGCAGGCTGTATCCGATATTGCGCACGGTATGGATCAGCGGCACGTCGAAGGGCTTGTCGACCTTGGCGCGCAGGCGGCTGACATGGGTCTCGACGACACTCGTCTTCGGGTCGAAATGAAAGTCCCAGACCTTTTCCAGAAGCATGGTCCGGGTCAGCACCCGGCCCTCGCCGCGCATCAGCACCTCCAGCAGGGTGAATTCCCTTGGCTGCAGGTCGATGCGCTCGCCCGCCCGTGTCACCGAGCGCCGCACGAGATCCATTTCAAGATCCGCCACCGTCAGCATCGTCGGCCGCTCCGACATCGGCGGCCGGCGCGCCAGCGCGTTGACCCGCGCCATCAGCTCGGAAAAGGCGAAGGGCTTGACGAGATAGTCGTCGGCGCCGGCTTCGAGCCCCTCCACGCGGTCGTCGACGCCGCCGATCGAGGTCAGAAACAGGGCCGGCACCTTGATCCGCGCGGCGCGGATCGCTTTTACCACCGACAGGCCGTCGAGCCCCGGCAGCATCCGGTCGATCACCAGCACGTCATAGGTTTCGCGCGTCGCCTGGTAGAGCCCGTCGCGGCCGTCGTCCACAAGGTCGCAGACATGGCCCGCTTCCGCCATGCCGCGCTGCACGAACTCGGCGGTCTTTCGGTCGTCTTCGATCAGCAGGATTCGCATCAAGTCGCCCCGGAATGTCCATGCGCTTGCAGAGGCCGTATCGCCTCGGATCCGTCCCGTTGCGGTTGCCGCAGCAACGGATCGGCACCAACCATTCGGCGCACAGATGCGCGCCATTGTCACCTTACGAATTGGTATGGTTCCGGCAAAGCGGAGGCAACATCCGGCAGCCAGTTTCAGCGCCGCACCCTGCAACGTCAACAGCCGATGGAGCCTTCCATGAACTCTTACGTCCGCTTCGCGCTCGCCAGCCTGTTCGCCCTCGCCATGCATTCGGCAAGCCTTGCCAAGGTCCCCTGCGAAGACACGCTGAAGGATGTCCGCAGCGCCCGATCGGCTGCGACGCTCAGCACCACGGATGCCGTCAAGGTCGATGAACTCATCAACAAGGGCATCGATCGCTGCAATGCCGATGATGACGACAGGGCCAACGGGCTCTTCAAGCAGGCCATGACCGCGATGGGCAAGTAAGCGAAACCGGAGCGATCGCCATGCGTCCCCAGTCCCTTGACATGTCCAACATCAACCGCGTTCCCCGCGTCACGGCCGATTTCTGGCTGATCAAGCTCATGGCCGTCACCATGGGCGAAACCGCGGCCGACTATCTCGCGGTCAATCTGGGCCTCGGGCTCACGGCCACGTCGCTGATCATGAGCGTAGTCCTCATCCTGACGCTCGGCCTGCAATTCGCCCAGAAGCGCTACGTTCCCTGGGCCTACTGGCTGGCGGTGGTGCTGATCAGCGTCGTCGGAACGCTGATCACCGACAATCTCACCGACAATCTGGGCGTACCGCTCGAAACCTCCACCATCGTCTTCAGCATGGCGCTCGTGACCACGTTCGCGCTCTGGTATGCGAGCGAGCGAACGCTGTCGATCCACTCGATCTACACGACCCGGCGGGAAGCCTTCTACTGGCTAGCGATCCTGTTCACCTTCGCGCTGGGAACGGCGGCGGGCGACCTCGTCGCCGAGCGCTTCGAGTTTGGCTACTTCACCACTGCCCTGCTCTTTGCCGCGGTCATCGCCGTCATCGCCTTCGGCTACTATGCCTTCAAGCTCAACGCCGTCGCCGCCTTCTGGCTCGCCTACATCTTCACCCGGCCTGCCGGCGCTTCGGTCGGCGACCTCCTGGCGCAGCCGATCGAATATGGCGGCCTCGGCCTTGGCACTGTTGTCACCAGCGTCCTGTTTCTGGCGGTCATCCTGGTCACGGTCACTTACATGATGTTTTCCTACGAACCGGAGGTGGCCGCCACGCCGGAAGGAAGAGCCTTCCCGCGATAATCGTTACCGTGCCTGAGAGACCGACGCCGCCCCCATCCACACGGCTCCGGTCGCTGTCCGCCCGCCCCTCAGGCCGGCTCGAGCGTCGCATGTTCATCCGAACATGCGACGCTCGTCGCGGTGCACAGCCCGCGCCGACGCGCGAGGATTCGAACCCACCGCCGCGCGGCGATCAGGCTGCTAGGCGCGAGCCGCGCATGAAACGGCGCCGCTGGTAGTGGCCAATCCGCGCCGCTCCCCTTCACGCCCCTTCCTTCTCCCGCGAGAGCCCCAGCTGCCAGTGCAGCTCCGTCAGCCCGCGCTTCAGCCAGGCGAGCTGGGGTTCCGGCATGGTGCGCAGCATCTCGTAGTCCATGATGCAGACGTTGAAGACCGTGGTCTTCACCTGCGGCCCGTCTTTCAGCTTCAACAGCACGCCTTCGAGCTCCATCATCCGGTTCGCCGCCTGGCGTGCGCCGCGGGCGCGCTCGGCGTTGGTCTCGCCGGCAAAGCCCTTGACGTCGAACAGCGACTGCGCCCGCACGCTCGGGAAAGGAATGCCCGTGAGGCTGTAATAGCGCGCCATCTGGCGGCTGTATTCGTCTCCTGCCTCGCGCTCGTGCGCCGTCAGCTTGCCGTCGAGGAACATGCGGCCGAGCGTGTAGCCGGCAAAGGGGCTGGCAACATCGGCGTCACGCCTGCCGGAAAAATGCATGCGCCGGCGCGCCTCCAGCGCCACGGAGCAAACCTCGCGCTCGCTTTCGCCATGCTTGATCTGACCGCCCGGATAGCGCGCCACATTGGCCTTGCGCGGCCGGCCCGCCCGGCTGGCGCGCTTGATGCGAATGCGCTCTGCCTTGGATGTCATCGTCTCTTCTCCTTTTGCAATCTGCATGTGCTCTCGCCCGCTGCACCTGTCTGCGACCGCGGGCGGGATGAAACTCGTCTGGAAATCAAAGTGCCGGCGCGCCGATCCCGTCGGCACCGGCATTCGCGGGCAAATGGCCCGGCCGCTGCGCCCGTACACGCCGCCGCTCCTTGCCGGGCTCGCGCTTGTTGACGGCATGCAGCACAGAGGTGTGGTCGCGCCGAAAAATCCGCCCGAGCGCCGGCAGCGAAAGATCCGCCCGCTCATCGTAAACGGCGGTCATGCAGCGGTGCCGCGGCTCGACCAGCCGCCGCTCGCGGCCGACGCCGATGATCTCCTCGAAGCTGATCCCCGGATAGGCGACCAGCACCTCCTCGATGATCGCCCGCACCGGCCGGCGGTTGAACAGGTCGCTGTTTGCCGCCGCCGTCGCGCCGCAGATCATCCGCGCCTGCGAGAGGATGCGCGCTTCGGCATCGGCAAGCGCCAGTTCCAACTCCTGGATCCGGCCTGCCTGCGCCCGCACCTGAACGGCGACGATGCCGACGAGATCGTCGAGCGTCGCCGGCTTTGCCGCTACGCTCCCCGCGTCGTCCGCCCCGAAGGGCATCGTGTCCGCCACCCCTTCCGCTACCTGTCCTGTCGTAAATTCAATGCCTTCAGACCGCATGGAAAGCCTCCCTCGAAATGGCTGGATTGAGATTTGCGCGCTCGACGCCCGCCGCGGCCAAACCGCGAGAGGCGTTTGCCGCGGCCGGGGTTTGCGCAGTTGCATGATCCGTGCGCCCATCAACCGCGCCCCTTTCGGCCGGTATGTTTGCACCTTGCGCCCGCCCGTCAGTGGAAACGCCGTCCCGCCCGGCCTTGGCTGCCGCATGCGCCTGACGGAAGCCTTCGACCAGCGCCCGCACCCGGATGCGACTTGCCGGCGATCGGTGACCGTCTGCCGGGCGTGGCGTCAGCGCCGCAACCATCTCGCGTTTGCGGGCAAGATCTGCCCGGAGGCCCAGCGCTTCCGCCTTGGCGAGCGCTGCCAGCACCGGCGGCTTGGGGATCGTGCCCAGAAGCACGTTCGGATTGGCGGCATAATCGCCGCGGATCAGCTTCTGCGTCGCCGCCGAAAGCCCCGAGGCCGGCACGCCCGAAAGCGCATAGTGGTAGACCGCAACGATCTTCCTCGGCTCGATCGTCGGGGGCATCGTCATGCCGGCCGTCTGCATCGCATCGAGGCTGCGCAGCACCGCCGCCTCGCTGACGCAGGCCAGCCTCTCAGTGAGCGCGGTAATCTCCCGGCCCAAGGTCGAAAGCCGGGCCTCCGCCGGCGAAATCATCAGTTCTGAATAGGTCATTGGTCTCGTTTCCGTTCAGTTGGTTTTCGATTGTCTGCCTGCATTCCCGCTGGTGGCGGGCAAAGGCGGTTTCCTGCGGCGGCGCCTGCGGGTGATGGCCGCGACGGGTCTGTCCGCCGCCGCGCAAGCCGCGGCCGCCGGCGTTGCGCATCCAGTTTCGCCAGGTGGCGGCCCAGTCGAGCTTGGTCGCATCGCGTCCGGATTTGGCGCGCCAGTAGTCGCGGAACTTGTCGAACTCGACGCCCGCCTCGGCCCGGCCGAAGCCGAGGCCGGCGGCAAAGCCCCAGTCGGGCTCGAAATCTTCAGGCAGCCGCATCGCCCGGCCGTTCCCCTTGCGCCGCGGGCCTGCCGCGTCGGGCACGGCTGCGGCCCGGACCGGCCGGTCGGCATCCCCACCCGGATTCGGGTCGGGAGAGTTAGTTTCTTTAGGGGGTACGGGGGAGCTTTCTTTATCAGAGAGGGCACCGTTCGCCGTCACCGTGACGTCGCGTGACGTCACGCGCGCCCGGCGGCGCTGCTGCCTTTCGCGGTCCCCTGCCCGGCGCCGCTCGATCTCGGAGACGTCCCCCGCCTCGGCAGCGCGCACGGCAGAAAGGATCATCTCGGGCGACGCGCCCGATTGAACCAGGGCTTCGACGATTGCGGTAATGCGCATCTGCTCAACCCCTCGCCGGCAGGCAGGAATGAAGGCGCCGCGCCTGACCGGAAACAGGGCTCGACACCTCGCTACGGCGACGAAGCCCGGCCTTGGAACCGGCCTCCCCGCTCGCCAGCCGCGCTCGAGCTCCGCGCATCGGCAAAACCCCGCGCCCTCCCGGCGCCCTCCCTGTCACATCACCGTCAGCCATGTCGTTTCCCATGCCTTCCCCATTTGGCCGTACCCATTGGCACGGCCATTCGTCGCGCCTGCCGCGCGCCCGCTTCCGATTGTTCTTCCCGTCACCCACCGGCTGCCCACCGTCAGGCAGTTCCGGCACCTCCCGGTGCCGAGACGCCGCCGCCCAAGGCGTGGCGCGTCAACGGCCGGAGCCCGCGACCTTGGAGCACCCGGCGCGCACGATCCGCGCGCCGGGTGCCGGATGCCGACGGGGCGCACGTCGCCGACCGCGGACCATCATCGGCCCGCGTGGCAAACCCTGCGCCGGCGCGCCGGCATCGATTGGAAAAGCGAGAGGTCGCCGGGGAGGAAACGACGACCTCTCGCCTGGACCACCGCACAGAGTGCGGCGATCGATACTGCATGCGCCCTGGTCGGCATCGGCCGGAAACGGATCGAGGATCCGCCCCTGCCGTTCGCCGGCCCCGGTGGCGCCGGTGGCGCCGGTGGCGCCATGACGGATATTGCAGCGGTTTCTGCTGCTCATTTCCGTTGACATCCTATTCATAGTAGGATTTCTTATTGCCATCAAGAGGAAAATTCCTATTTGACGACAGAAACGGAATCTGGGATGCCAGTGTCATGGACGAATTGCGCCACCTCATCCGGGAAGCAGTCGACGCGAAGAAGACGACCTACAAGGATCTGTCGATCGCGATCGGGAAGAACCATGCCTATATCCAGCAGTTCGTGGAGCGGGAGACGCCGCGGGAACTGCGCGAGCGCGACGCCCGCGCGATCGTCGAGCTGATCCAGGGCGCTGCGACCGCCGGCGAGGCCGCGCCCAGGCGCGCGCCGGGCTTTGCGCCGCAAATCGTGCCGGGCGAACAACTCGTCGGCCATCGCGATCTGCCGATCTTTGCGGCCGCGCAAGGCGGCGACGGACATGTGATCGTCACCTTCGATGCGGTCGAATACGTGAAGCGCCCGTCCGTGCTCGAGGGCGTCAAGGGCGCCTATGGCATCTACCTCACCGGCAGCTCGATGATCCCGGCCTATGAGCCGGGCGACATGGCGCTCGTCCACCCGCACCTGCCGCCGGCCCGCGACAAGGACGTGGTGCTCTACCATGTGCCGCCTGCCAACGATGCCGAGGCGATCATCAAGCGCCTCGTCTCGTTCAACGACCGCGAATGGACGCTCCGGCAATACAACCCGTTTCTCGAATTCACAGAGAGCCGGGTCGAATGGTCCTTCTGCCACCGGGTCGTCGGCAAATACAGCGCGCGGTAAGCGGGGCGAGCACCACAAACAATCACAGGATCTTAAAGAGATTGAGCGGCAATCCAGTCGGGATCGCCGGGCAGCCGCCCGCTTAGGCACGCCGCAATCTTCCAGCCCGCTCGTCGCGCTTTAAGTCTTTGATTTCTCGCCCATCGCCGCCGCAAACAGCACAAATAAGCGAGTTGCCTTAGTCGGAAGACCGATCGACCAAGGCCTGAAAAGCAGCATCAACCGCTGCCCGCGGGCTGTTTGCGACCACCCAGATCGGATCGGCCGCAGCGACGACCCTATCACCGGAACCACCAAGGTCAGCCGCCCGAACCGCCTCGAAAATGGCGCAGGCGCGCTTGCTCCTGCGATTGTACGCAAGCTCGAACATGGCCTCTGGAGGCCCGGCAGGATCGGCAAACACCTGCACGACATAGGCCCGAAATCCGCGCCTGTCGTCGCAAAAATTGATCTGTCGCAGGAGAGTGGGGCTCAACTCTGCCTCGTCAACCGGAATGGGCGAAGACCAATATTGACCGGTAGACGGCTCGCCGCTTGCCGACGGACATCATTTCACGCCTCCCAACATAGCGTGACGACATTACCACGCCGCGCCCAGCTCGTAACCAATGAACATTGAGTGGCTCCCAAGCGGTGAGCGCCTTTCTTCGACCGCTCACGGATGTGACCGTTACGGGCCACCCCTGCCCGGCGACAGCCGTCACGCCGCCATCGCCTCCGCAATCTCCGTGGGCAGGTCGCCGATCGTAAAGAGCACCTTGGCCTCTTCGAATTCCCCCGTCGCCAGGTCGCCCGAGCGGCTAAAGGCGATCACCCCAACCTTGGTCGCCGACAGCCTTTCGGCCAGCCGTTGCGCATGCTCGGGCCCGGTCGCCTGCACCGGGTCGTCGGCGAGGAATGCGCCGCGGCTCCCCAGCGTGAAGCTCTGAACGACGAAGTAGGTGATCATCCCATGCTCCTTTTCCGCCACCTGGAATGGCGAGCCCACAGTGGCGCAATCCAACGAACAAAACAAGAACAAACGGCCCGTCATCGACAACTTGCGTGAGGCACTTCCTGCCGACAGTGTTTTTCCTATTGACTTATCGATAGGATTTTTCCTATATTCAGCACGAAAACACAGCCGGAGGGGCCGACAGGAAACCCGCGAAGGGTGTTCCAGCGTGCACCTCGAACAGACGAGGTGAACGATGTCGGATGCGATCTCCGTGGGCGCCGCAACGGCGATGAGCGCTGCGCCCTTTCTCCAGCGCCGAGAGCTCATTCTCGCCATGATGACGCTCGGTGCCGGCACCTTCTTCGACGAGACCGACACGACGGGCACCACCTACAAAACGGCGGCCGATTGGCTCCATGTGCATGACGGCGAGCATGTGGAGCGGCTGATCCGCTTCGATCTCGACGCACTTCATGGCGAAGACGTCACCGAGACTGTCGCCGATGCCTGGCTGAACGGCTTTGACCAGAGCCCCGAACAGGAACACAGACTGCCCGCCTTCGTGCGAACGTCGCAGGCCTGGGAACGCTGGTGCGCCGATTTCGGTGTACGGCGCGCACCGTTCAACCAAACCGCCCACGGCACCCTCAACCACCGCCAGCAGTTCGGAACCAGCCTGCGATGACCGTCACGCTCGACAGATCCGCCCTCTTTGCGGCCATCGAAGCCTTCTGGGAAACCGAAGGCGGCAACGACCGAGGTATCGAGGCGGCGATTTTGGCCTACCTGCAGCGCCAGGGGCTTGCCACCTTCGACGGCATGGCGACGCGCAAGCGCGCCGCACTCGCCGCAGCCACCGCCCGGCCCACGTGACCTCCGCCCGCCGCAACGCCCTCACGCGCCCAATATTGGCAATCTCCATTCATTTGCGAACATGCTAATAAATAAGGAAGGCATCGCGGAGGAGAATCCATGCCACGGCTTGCGCAACTCTATTTCAAGACCGCAATCATCTTCCTGATCATCGGCCTCTGCATGGGCCTGCATATGGCGATCAGCCAGGACCATGCGGCAACACCGGCCCACGCCCATACGAACCTGCTCGGCTGGGTGACGATGGCGATCTTCGGCATCTACTACGCGCTCAACCCGGCCAAGGCCGAGCGGCGTCTGGCCCTCGTCCAGTATTATGTCTACACGTCAGGCGTCGCGGTGCTCGTGCCATCGCTCTACCTGATGACGACAGGCAGGCCGGAGATCGAGCCCATCGTCGCCGTCGCATCGATCGTCGCCTTCCTTGGCGTGCTGCTGTTCGCCGTGGTGATCTTCAGCAGCGCTGAAAGTGCCACGCGCGCCAGCACCGCTCCATTGCGGTAGGCAGGCCGCCGCCATGCGGCGCGCCTCGCCTCGCGTCACTTCGATGTCGATTTCAGCACGCGGTGGGTCGCATCATCCAGCGCGTGGCCGGTTTCGACACCGTCCTGCCGAAAGCCGCGCGCCGTGTTGGCGCAAGCCGAGAGCGTAAGCACCGCCAGGCACAGGAGCGTCAGCATTGCTTTTGACATGATCGTCTCCGTCATTTCCTCCAATCGGAAATGAAGCGCTGGCCGACAAAGTCAATCGATCGCCTTGAAAACCGTACGGTAGAGCGACCGCAGGGCCGGCCTCCCCGCCATCCGGCCGGGCCACTTTATTTTGGCAACCGTACCAGAATCGGCGAATCCGGCCTTTCCCGCGCCGCCGGATGCACGTTAGCTTCCGTACCGCGCAGTACGTTCTTTCTGGACTGCGCTTCCCCGCACCCCGAGCCATTTTGGGTGCCTGCTTGCCCCGCCCTCGTGCGGGGCTCTTTCTTTTCGCGGAGCCGCCGGGCCGTTATCACCGCTCGCTCGGCCCTCGTCTCACTCCACTTTGAACACCGCGTCGCCGACAAAGACGATGACATATTGCCCGCCCTCACCCTCGCGCGCCCAGCCCTGCAGCACCTCCGCATAGGGCGTGCGCTTCCAGGCGTCCGGATGATCCGGATCGACGAGAACCGTCACCTGCGGCCCCTGGCGATAAATCATCATATGCGCGTGCGCCGGATCCCACGCCTCGCCGAGCGTCTCGTCCGTGCGCCAAAGACAGAGAAAGTCGCGGCAAAGCTGCGGCCGATCCTCGTAGATCCGGCACCCCGTACCCGTGCAGTGCCGACACCAGGCATTGGCCGGCTTCTCCAGCGCGTCGATATCCGGCAGCCGGCAGCAGAGCGTGCAGGTGCCGCAGACGCGCTCGGCAAGCGGGATGGCGCTGAAATCGGAAGATGCGGTCATGCGGCGTGGTCTATCACCGCGGCCGGCCGCAAGGAAACCCGCAAAACATCGAGCCTGCCGCGGCCGCCGACGCCGAGCGATTGCCGGCGCCAGCCTAGACGAGGGGCGTCAGCCTAGACGAGAGAACGAAGGCGATCTTGATGCGACCGCCCACCCGTTACCCGATCCGCGGACAGCCGCTGCGATTGGCCAGATAGATCCGGGCATATTGGCCACGTCGGGTTTCCCCTTCGACGACGATCCGGTTGCGGCTCATCGCGGCAATTTCCGGATCACGCAACCCGGCGCGATAGGCCCGGCGCAACGCCTGGCTGGAACTGCAGCCGCGTGGGCGAACGTAATCTTCGTCGTCATAGCGCCGCTCGCGGCGGAAGTCGTCGCCGTAATAATCCCGGTCGCGCCCGATATAGAGGTCGAGCGATTGCGCCGGTGAAACGGCCGGCATTGCGGTCACCGATCCCGCGGCCACCAGGGCCGCCATCAATAGCTTGCTCATCAAGTTTGTCATTTCTGCCTCCTCCACTCCTGGCGCTTCAGCGCGAACGTGGATGAAGGAGAAACAGGGCAGCGGGCGAAAAGTTTCGAGGAAAAACAACGAAACGCCATCCGCAGGCCCGGGCTCGATGCCGTCGGGTATCGCCGGCGAAGGGCTTTTTGCACCCGCAGAGACTGTGGCGCCACGGCCTGCTCAACGTGGGCGGGCCGGTGGAAAGGCAGCTTCCCGATCCCCATATCCGTGCGATCGTATGGATTGCCACGTCTGTGCTTTTGATTTAGTCCGGGATTATATTATTTATGACAAATGTCGGAATGAGCATGACCGATATCGCTTATCCCTTCCAGAATCGTTCCGATGCCGAGTCGATCACCGATCGAAGCTTCTTCGATCGCATCGCGACCTGGTACGAAACGACCAAGGTCGAGCGACGTGAGCGCAGGATGAACCATGCGGTCGATCTGCGCTGCGTCAGCCCCCAGGGGCAGACGTCGCTCTATCCCGATGACCTGCCGCTGATCTTTTTGACCCGCAACGACGCCAAGCTGATGCCGGGCTTTCTCGCCCATTACCGGTCGCTCGGTATCACCCGCTTCATCTGCGTCGACGATGCCTCCAGCGACGGCACGCGCGAATTCCTGCTCTGTCAGCCGGATGTCGACCTGTGGTCATCCTCGGTCCGCTACAAGGATGCCCGGCGCGGACGCGCCTGGAGAGAATCGCTTTTTGCGCTTTATGGCGGCGAGCGCTGGTATGTGAACGTCGATTCCGACGAGTTCCTGATCTATGACGATTGCGAAAACCGCACGCTCTGGTCCGTCATCCACGCGCTCGAGAGCCTGAAGATCTCGCGCCTGCCGGCGCCGATGCTGGATATGTACCCGGTCGATCTCGGTGCCGCCGACATCGACCAGCTGAAGACCAGCGCCCCTTGGGAGGTCGCCGATCACTTCGACAGCCGGGGCTACACCCTCACGACGACCAAGCGTGCGATCACCATCAAGGGCGGCGCCCGCCACCGCGAATTCGAATCGGACCTCGAGCTGATCAAGTATCCGCTGATCTTTTGGGACGAGGACTGTCGCTTCGGCCCCAGCATCCACCAGCCGCTCCCCTATCAACGCAACTTCTCATCTATTCTCGGCACGTTGCTGCACTTCAAGTTCTTTGCCGACTACCAGAAGGTCATCAACGACGCGGTGGCCGATGGACAATATTTCGACGGCTCGGCGGCCTACGCCAAGATGACGGATGCGCTGTCGAGCACCGGCGCGCTGCAACTTTTCTCCGAGTCCTCGATGAAGTTCGATGGATCGAAGCAATTGCTGCGGCTCGGCTTCATTACCGCCGTCCCGAAGTCGGCCGACGAAGGCCGTTAAAGCGGGTTTGTCGACTCGCGCTTGCAGCTTCATTTAGCCGGCTGTCTTTGGGGTAAAACCACCTCGCCGACCCCCACATACCAGTTGCGGATGCATGTGCCGGGGCGGTCCCAGCCTCTCTGCGCCACGCTCGGCATGTCTTTTTCAACCGACCCGCGAACCGGCCTGTTGATAATTCGACCAACCGCTCCATTTACAGCTTCGAGGCACTTAACCTGAGGAGAAGCCTTGATGAATCGAAACACCGTCATCGGTATCGTGGTTGTGGTCGTGCTCATTGTACTTGCGGTGATGTTCCTCAAACCGGGGGCGAACCAGCAGGCAACCGAGACAGCACCGGCAACGACGACGACACAGCCGGCAACCACCGAGCAGCCAGCGACGACCCAGCAGCCCGCAACGACAGACCAGTCGGCGACACCGCCTGCAACAACCACGCAGCCGTCGACGACGCAGCCTGCGACGAGCCCGTAATCTCTCGATAGCGCCCGGCGCCGAAAACGCAATCACCCACGGGCTCCGCCCGTGGGTGATCTTTATCCGGATTGCGAAAGCGAGGTGGCGACGGGGTATCGCCCCGTTCGCGAGCTAGGCCCGCGCTATTTCCTCACCACGGCTTGAATATTGGAAGGCATCATCGAATCGATCTTGTGATCGTCGGTGTATTTCCACGTCGTATCGTACTGCTGGGTAATGAAGACGTCGAAGAACCGGGCCGAGCGCGCCATGAGCTCGATGAACGGCCGCGCCAGCGGAAACACGTCGCACTGCAGGAGAATGCGCTGCATCAGGATGCCGATCGTCTCGAACGGCATGCTCGAGCCGCGCAGGTCTTCGATCTCGCTCCAGTCCTTGAACAGCATCTTGAAGGAGAAGGGCGTGAAGTGGAAATAGTTCTCGGGCCCCTCGTGGAAGGAGAACACCGCCGAGGCGGAGATGATCAGCTTGCCGTTCGGCTTCAGGATCCGGCGCATGTCGTCGATCAGCCGCTGCGGATCGGGAACATGCTCGAGCAGTCCGGTGCAGAGCACGATGTCGTAGCTTTCGCTCTCGATCGCATCGAGATGGTAATGCGTGTCGACGACGAGATCGGCCTTCTTGCGATCGGACTTCGAGACCAGGAACGAGTTCGGGAAAAACTCAGTATAGTCAACGTCTTCGGTGTGAACGATGATCGTGCGCTTGTTCGAAGCATTTTCCTGGCATAGCCGCACCAGGTTCTTCGTCGAAAGCTTTCCCCCGAAGTAGTTCTTTCGCGAGAGCTTTTGCCAGCGTGTGCGTTTCGCCCGCTGTTCCTTGCCGCTGAGTTCCGGGGAAGTCATTTCCGTCATGGATTACCCGCCTTTGTTTTGTGGCGCTGGCATATCTTATCGGCGGTAAGCATTGCAAGCGCCATGACTGTCAGTACTGGATTGGCGTAGCCGTAGGAGGTGAAGACCGACGCGCCCGCCGCATAGAGGTTGTCGACGCCGTGCACCCGGCCATCGCGATCGATGACGGACATGTCGGCCGAGCGGCCCATGCGCGTCGTGCCCATGAAATGGGAATGGATGCCGGTGATGTCCCAGGGCTTGCCCACCGGCGGCAGCGTCGGGATCAGCTTGCCGATATTGTGGCGCAACAGCAGCCCAGAAAGCTCGTCGAGAAATTCGCGGATCGACGCCTGGTCCTCTTCCGTCAGCGACCAGCGCACCACCCCCTTCGGCAAGCCATGGGGATCGCGCGCCTCGCTCAGCTCGACCCTGTGCTCGGCATTGGGATGCTGGTCGAAGAAACCGCGCACGACCAGAATCGAGCCGCCCGGCCCGAGCAACCCCATCTTGCCGATGACGTTGAAGGCGACCTGGCCGACAACCGCCAGCGCCGAGGTCAGGCGACGACGCAAGGTCGATTGCGGGCGATCGCCACCCTCGCCGGCAGCCACCACGTGCTGCGCATGTTCGAGAAGCTTGAGCCCGATCGATTCAAACCGTGGCGAAAACTGAACATAGTGGTTCAGCTGGTCTCTCTTCCGATCCTTGCGCACGCCGACACCGAAGCGCAGCGAGCTGCTACCGCTCTTGTGGTCGCCGAACAGCGGTCCTGCCGTCTTCACCGTCTTGAACAGGTGAATACGCCCGACATTCGCCTTCGGATGGGTGGAAAAGAAGCGGCCGATATTGTCGTTTGCCAGAAACCCGCCCTGGCGGCTGTTCAGCATGATGCGCGGGTTTTCAAGCCCGCCGGCGCAAAGCACGAATTCCGGGGCGGAAAGCTCCACGGTCCGCCCCTCGCCGATCGCCGCCCGCACTGCGCCGACGCGATCCCCCGCAGCGGTCGGGATCACCTGCAGCACCCGGCAATTATAGACGATGGTGAGATCAGGGTTCTTGCCCGCAAGCGCCTTCAGATAGTCCTGACCGTTGAAGGCCGGGCGGCTCCACTGGAACCGCTTGACCGAGACCTCCGGGTCGGAGACGAAATCCTGCCAAGGCGCCGCGCCGCCGTCATAGGCGGGCACCCGGTCGATATCGTCGATCGGCTTCAGTTGCAGCAGCTCGATCGCCTGCTGGTAGTACCCGTCGAGTTCCGCCCGCTCCAGCGGCCAGTCGTTGCCCGACGTCAGGTCGACGTCTTCAAGCGGCGCAACGCGCCCGGACCAGAGGTTGGTCGCCCCGCCGATCTGGAATGAAAGCCCGAACGGTTCCTGGTTGGCGATCTCGAAGAAGGGCGAGCTGTCGGAGTTGACGAGGTTGTCGCCGGTTTCAAGCAGCGTGACCTTCAGCCCTGCTGCCAGAAGCCGCGTCGCCATGGCGCAGGCCGCGGCCCCCGATCCGACGATCAGCACGTCGGAGCCGATCGCCTGCAGGGCCTCGTCGCTGCACGCGCGCGCGTCAATAATATTCGTGGTGCCCGTCATCGCTGCTGCACTTCCACCCGCGGTTTCAGATGCCGGATGTCCCGACCTTGTTACCGTCATAGCTAATTGAGCAAAGCGGGCAAGCACGCTCGTCGATATAATCAGGGAAAACCCGCCTATGCGGCCGGCGGAAGGCCGTGGTCACACGTCGGCCAGATCTCGCAGAAAGTCATTTGCCTTCCCACTCCCATAGAAAACGCTTTCGCAGTTCCAGCATGCATTCATGCCAATTGTCGCGCTGGCAAGCAGCGATCGCCTTGATCACGTGCCCCTTGAGAGCCAAGTGGCTATAGCGCGGCAACTCGAGAACGCGCGTACGTGGGCTTCGCTTTGGCCTGTTGTTCGGGGTGACCACGAACACGGAGAAGCTCTCCGCCCAGCTGTCTTCCTTGGTGCCGATTTCCAGTTGCAGCAGAAACGTCACGTCATCTGGCGCAGGCGCCTCGGGTCCGGCGTCGTAATCGAAATCGAACTCGACCCACACGCCGGGCAGCAGACCAAAGGTGAAGGCCGATTTCAGATCGAGTTCCCGAAACATAGGACGCTAGCCCGCCAAGTCTGATTGGTCAGAGGCTGCCGCGCGGCCGGCCGCCGTCGGGCTGCGAAACAAAAAAAGCGCCAGCGCCGCAAGGGCAACCGCACCCCAGGCGCCGGGTGCACGGCCAAAACCGCCGGCAGCGACGGAACATCCATAAAGAAACAGGAACGCGATTCCCGTATTGGCGACGCCGAGATCGACGAGCCGCCGCAACGTCAGGAAAACCATAGAGGCAAGGCCGAAAATCAGCATCGACTTTGCAACCAGCGACGCTTCGTCGGCCGCAGCGAATGGAAAAAGCGCCGCAAGGAGCACGGCGCAAGCCACCATGCCGAAAAGATAATCCAGCCGGCCGAGCGGGACGGTGGAAAAGAGTATGCGCCTGATCCCGCTCAATCCCATTCTCTCCTACTCGCATTGATTGCACGTCGACGATATACCTGCCGACGCTACAAAGTTCCATCCTCGGAACGCGTTTGCCGAGTGCGGAAACGTCGAACTCCCAGCGCCCCCGGCACCACCTGTTGGCCGGTTCACCACCCTGTTCCCTTCTGGCTTGCCGGTGCTATGAATTCAGCACCACCCGTGGAGCCCTGAATGCGCGTCATCTTCCTCTGTTCGCTGCTGTTTCTTTCGTCCTGCATCCCGCACATTCCGGAAGAGGTTCTCGATGCAGGCTGGTGCCGGGATATGGCGGCGGCAAAGGCCAAGGCGACCGGCAAGGGGCGGGAGAACCTTGCCGCGGCAATGATCAGGCATGACTGCGCGGCCAAGCTCGCCGCGCCAGTCCCCCAATGAGCCGATTGTCCTTGGACCCGACGTTCAGCGGCCACCGGTTGCTGCGGGAAAAGAGGCCCGCCGAAGCGGGCCTCAATTGTGTTTGATCATCACCGGGTAGCCGACCGGCATCTGCCAAAGCGAAATGTCGGCGATTTCCCGCCTCTTCATGCCTTCTTCCGCTTCCGCGCCGATGTCGCGCAGCATGCGGTCGGAGAGGTGGCTGATCTGGTTGAGCGTCCGCTGACGCCTCCAGACGGCACGGAGGAAAGCACCGACCGTACGGCGGAAGCCGAACGTTCGAAACAAGTCGTCCATGATCGCCGGCAAGGTGCCGGCGGCGTTCAAGTGCAATTCGCGCATGATTGTTTCCCGCCGCGCAAAGCGGTCGGGCCTTCTAGATTATAGATGCGCGCGGACACGGAAATACGTTCCGGGAACCGGTCACATCAAGT
This sequence comes from Ensifer sp. NPDC090286, assembly GCF_044769565.1. NCBI lineage: Bacteria > Pseudomonadati > Pseudomonadota > Alphaproteobacteria > Hyphomicrobiales > Rhizobiaceae > Ensifer > Ensifer sp. NPDC090286. The sequence continues at coordinate 1,143,033 of NZ_JBIVYF010000001.1, forward strand.
CAAAATGGAAAATACGAAAAGGCGAAAAGGCGGAACGTGGGCGGCGCTTATGCGCCAAAGTAACCCATAGCATTGCGGCGTGGTCGTCGTGACGAGCATGCCACTCCACCAGAGGCAAGCATCTGCACAAAATTGATCTTCATCGTATGCCTCCTCTAGTTTGAGTTCCGATTTGGCGAAAATTACACGAGTTTACTTCCCCGGCAAGAGGACAATCTGGAAGCGCAGGAATGAAGAGGCGCCTGTTGCATGTCTGCAACAGCGATCGTTCGCACCATTTTTGGGCCGGGCATTGACAATTCCTGGTTGCGCCATGAGATACTGCTCGCCACAACTCGCCGCCGTTGAAGAGAGGGAGATCATGGTGTCCGCAATGCAGCACGCAAAGAAGAGTTCCGTGTTCACGATCGCGACGCTGCTTGCAGCGGCAGCCGGTTCAGCTCCCGCTCAAGCCTATTCGCTCTATCGAACGATGCAGACAGATCGGAGCGGCTCCCTCCGATGGATCGCCGCCAACTTCGGCGTCAGCGGCCCTTCGCCGGGGCTTCACCTCTTCCATTACGCAAACGATGCAGCTGCGCGCGCCGCGATGCCGAATGCGCCGTGCCTGTTGAAAATCGATCTCCCCGAGATCGCCAGTCCCAAGCCCGGCAGCGCCGCTCCGGTTGGAGAATCTCGGATCTCCGTTGACGCAGGCCGAATGGATCAGCCTCATCCATTTCCCTGGAGCGCCGAGTTCGACAACAATCCTGCGGGTCATTGGGCTATTCCGCGCTCGCAGATCAGCGCAGTGCCCACCAACAACGCCGCCAGCCGTGTCGCCGCAGCAGGCTTTCGCAGCCTTGCAACCACCCCGGGCTCGGGCGTTACCGTCGTCAATGGAAACCTTGCAAATTGCGCGGTCGATTGAGCTCGACGCCTTCCCCTCAGCAGCCCGTTGTCAAAAACAGGCAAGCGGCTATTGAAGCCCCGACCCAACGGGAGCAGGACTTAATTGATCAAACGATTTTCCACGATCCTGACAGCCAGCCTTCTGGCCGCAACAACCACGAATGCCGAAGCACAGGCTTGTCGACCGGGAAAAGCAACCTACGCGTTTGATTGGAATGGAGAGGATGGCGGGGAGGAGCCGAAAATCCGAACAGTCTATCGGGAGTACAGCAACCCGCCCCCAGGCCCTAACGATCTGATTCCGCGCGACCACCCGGTCAGCTTCGAAACCTTCAAGAACGGCAAGCTGCTCTGGTCGCTGGCTGGCAAGGTGTCCTGTGGATACCCCGAGTGCTTTCTCAATCTCGAAAAGAATCAGATTGCTGACAAGGACGAGCAACGCGAACAGTGCTCTTCGATCCCGGTCACGATGCAGGATATCTTTGAAGAGGGCCAAATCCGCTACAAGGCGTTCGGGCTGTTGACGGGCTACTCCATGGGATGCGGAAAATATCTCGCCGTTCGCGTGGCGGACGCTGGCGCGCTCAGCGAAAGAGAACGCAGCGAGAATGTCTTCCTCCTTCCGCCTTACGTCCGGTTCGAATCATGCTCCGAATAGGATGCGGCAAAAGAGGGAACACGCCGTGCCGCGCCGAAGCACCAAGTGACATTGTAACTTTGCGCAACAACGGACAGTTCAACCTTGCCGCCACACGGCGCATATCTTTGACCGGCCGTTTTCTCGGTCGGGCCGGACGAAAAGGCTGGCAAAGAGTGAAGTGGCACTTTGAAGCAGCGTGAGGCTTCGAGCCCGAGCCCGGCTGTGGCGCCCTTGCCGCCCGTCACGTGATTCAGATTGCCCGCTCTTGAGCATCGGCACTGCAGCCCCTATTGGAAGAACGCCGATTGGGCTTCAAAATCAGATGGATGCTTTCATGAATCTCGACGTTCAGGACATCAACGGCGCCTGTCATTGCCAGACAGTCCGCTTCAATGTGCGGCTGAAGAACGGCCTTCATACGGCCCGCCGCTGCACCTGCTCCTACTGCCAGCTGAAGGGTGCGGTTGCGGTTTCGGCAGCAAAGGACGGCGTGACCGTTCTTTCGGGCGGTGAGGCATTGACCAAGTATCAGTTCAACACCCATGCGGCCGAGCATTACTTCTGCTCGAAATGCGGAATCTACACCTTCCACAAGCCGCGCTCGAACCCCGATTTCTACGGCGTCAACGCCGCGTGCCTCGAAGGCGTCAGCCCTTTCGATTTTGAGGAACTGCCCGTCAACGACGGCATCAATCATCCGATGGACACCAAGGGATCGACCGGCCCCCGGCTCGCCGGAACCCTGAGGTATTTTCCCGCCAAGTGAATCTGGCAACATACGGAAGCAAAGGCTGTAGAGCAGTCGCTTCCGCTCGACCCGCCGCTGATCGTGGCCGTGCCTGCGCCGTGGCCGCGATCAAGTCGTGGATGGTCGCCCTGCCTGGAAGGCCAATGCGGTTGACACAGCTCCGCGCGGCGGCGCCAAGGCCGAACCGGGTGTTTTCTACAAGGGAAACGGACCGCAGATCTTTCCAAGCCTCCTGAACCCGGACAATCGTCGAGGCTTGAGGAACACAGCAGAACCAAGGCTTTAGGAGAAGTTTTGGTGGGTGATCACGGGCTCGAACCGTGGACCCGCTGATTAAGAGTCAGCTGCTCTACCAACTGAGCTAATCACCCATCCGCGACCGCTGCGGTGTGTCCCGCTGCTGTCGTGAGGGGGCGTATAAAGGCGTTCGGTTTGGTTGTCCAGCGCCTTTGTGAAAATCTTTTGAAAAATTTCATGGGGCTAGCGCACCCCCTGTGGAGAACTTGCCCCGCCTCAGCCAAGCGCGTTACGACCACATCCGCGCGCCCTGCCGATACAGGCTAAAGGGGAAACGCGACGAAAGACCCGTTTTACGCGAGCCGCATGCTCGGCATACTGCAACGAAGCGGGGCACACGAAACGAGCGATGATTGGAGAGGTTATCCCCATGCGCAGCACGATCGCCACAGGAATGCTCGTCGGTATCCTTGCCGGCATCGCCACGGAGGCGAAAGCAGACGTGCCGTTCTTCAACGCCACCTGCCCCGGCCGCATCGAGGTCCACGCCGATCGGGGCGGTCCCGTCTACATCAACGGCAGCGAGGCACGCCTGAAGCGGTTCAGCAACGACTACTACGAGGCGAGCCAGGGACGAACCACCGTCTCGATCAGCGTCAACCGCGATGGTTCGCCCTCGATCAGTTACACCCGCCGGGGCGCCGGCAATGGCGTCTGCCGTGTCACGTCGGCCGGCGGAAACACACGGCCACGCCCGGAACGGCCGCCGCAATATGACGACACGCAACAGCCGGATCGTGTCGGCGCAAGGATGATGCCGCGCTTCTGCCAGGGCGAAGCCTCCGCCGCCTTCGGCGTGCGCCCCAATCGCATCGCCGTCAACATGGCCTTCCGAAGCGGCCGCTATTATTGGGTGCAGGGCAACTACGATGGCAGCCGCGGCGCCACCTTCTTCAATTGCCGCTTCGACCTCAGGGGCAACTTCATCGACGTGCGCTGATCCCGGGAACGATTGAAGGCAAGACTCTGGCCGTTTCCGACCGCTCCGGCGGAAACGGCTGTGAGTTTCTCATCGCGAGATGCAAATACCCTCTTGAGTGTGATGAGGTCGTGCGCTAAAGCGACGCCATGGATGGGTGATTAGCTCAGTTGGTAGAGCAGCTGACTCTTAATCAGCGGGTCCACGGTTCGAGCCCGTGATCACCCACCAAAACTTCTCTTAAAGCGCTGATTAAGCTCAATTTTCCAAAGCATGCATCTATGCCTCAGACGTAGAGTTCGCCGGCTGCGATCTTCACTGCATGGCCACCGATACGGGCATTGCTGATCTCGCCGCCCGTAATGTCGAGATGCAGGTGGATGAAGGACGGCCGCCCCATTTCAACGCCCTGCTCGACGAGCACCGGATGATGTCCGTCGACGAACTGGTCGAAATAATGGATTGCGCCGGAAAGGGCAGCGACGGCCGAGCCGGTCGCCGGGTCTTCGAGGTTGCCGGCACCGGGGCCGAACTTGCGGGCATGGAAGCGCGCCGTGTGGTTCACGCCGCCGCGACAATAGACGTAAGCGGCGGCAAGCCGACCCTCGGCCATCGGCGTCAATTGCTCCCAGCGCAGCGAATCGAACTCGATCGACGAAGCGGCCGCAACATCATGCACCGGCACCATGACGAAGGGTGCGCCCGCGCTCCAGAACGAGGGCACGTGATTCTCGAAGCCGATCTGCGAGAGCTTCAGGCTCAGCGCATCTGCGATCGCCTGCCGGTCGAAGCGTGCGTCGAGCCTGACGGATTTGCGCGGCAGGTCGAATTCGGCAAAGCTCGCCTGCCCGGCCTTGAGCCGCACGGCACAGCGCACCGGCCCCACCTTTTCCTCCAGCACCTGAACGAGGTCGATGCCCTCTTCGATCGCGCCATGCTGCGCCTCGGCGATCGCCACGGCCGCGCCGACGGTCGGATGGCCGGCAAAGGGCAGCTCCTGGCTGGGCGTGAAGATCCGCAGCTTTGCCGTATGTGCGGCACCGCCGGGCCTGCGAATGAACACCGTCTCGGACAGGTTGAATTCCTGCGCGATTGCCTGCATCGCCCCGTCCTCCAGCCAGTCGGCACCGAAAACCACGGCCAGCGGATTGCCCTCCAGTTGCCTGTCGGTGAAGACGTCGTAGATCGCGTAACTGAGCGCCATTCATGTCCCCTTGCGAATATGCCCGAACTTTGCAGCGTCGGGACGCGGGCGGCAAGGCTTAAAAGCACCGGTACACAGCTCGGCGCGGATCACGTTTTCTTTAGCTCCCACTTCCGCAGCATGCCTCGCCGTCCGAGCGGCCAAAAGCCCACCCGGACTCAGCCGGCGCCCATCCGCCGTCGCGCGGCCATCAGGCAACCCGCGCTAAAGCACGAAAATACAAGAGGATACGACGCCCCGTTGACTCAAAATCAGAGCCGCTTCTCACGCCGGAACAGCCAGTCGAGGATCGGCGGAATGAAGGGCGGATAGTTGTGCGCCACGGGGTCCGGTCCAAAAACCGCGATCGCTTCGTCGATCTCCGGTTCGGGATCGACTGCGATATGCGCGGCAACGCGCGCAACCAGCGCTGCCGCCTTCTCCGGATAGCGGTAGACGCGGATGAGCGTCACGGCGCGGCCCATATGCAGCAGGTGATAGCCGGGCTCCACCGTCGCGAGCGAAAGGTCGATACCGGTTTCTTCCATCGCCTCGCGGCGGATATTGCCGTCGATGTCGCAGCTGCCATCGACGATATCCTCGGGTTCCAGCGAACCGGAGGGGCTGTAGACCCGCCCCGGATTGGCCGTGTGCGCGCCCATGCGCACCAGGATCAGCGCACCGTCGGAGGAAAGGATCGCCGGCATGGCAAAGAGATGAAAGGCACCCTTTGCCCGCGTCTTCCGCCACCAGAGAAACGTCGAATAGGGCACCACATGCCCCTCGCCCCGTAGCCGGCCGTCGTCGATGCGAAGCGCCTTCAGCAGCACCATGCGCCCATCGAAGAGATGCGGATTGGCGGCGATCTCCCGCTGCCAGTTTTCCTGCGCGCGCTCCACCTCCTCCAGGTGAAACGGATGGGCCGCACCGGCAACGCGGACTTCCACCGCATCGATCGGGATAATGACGCCTTCGGCCGGCCACTCAGCCGTGTTGCTCTCAAGCGCGCTCATGTTCACACATCCAGGGTGATGGCCACGGGGCAATGGTCGGATGCCTTCGGCCGGTCCCAGCCGGTGCGCGGATAACGCTCCACCTCCAGCTCCGGCGGAAAGATCGTGCGGAACGGCTGGCCGCCGCGAATGACCTCGGGCACCTGGTGCGCGTTGCGCTTGGCAAGTGCCGGCGACAGCCAGATATAGTCGAGCTGGCAGAGATGCCGTTCCTGCGGCCCGCGGCTGTGAAACAGCGTCCAGCGGTCCATCACCGGCCGGCGCAGCATCGGGTTTTCAGCAAAGCCGTCATGGGTAAAGACGTCGAGCGAACTCGTCTCCTCCTCATGCGGAACGAACTGGTAGCCGGTGCGCCGGTCGCCGAGGATGTTCACCTTTTCCTGGTAGTCGTTCATGTCGCCGCAGATCGCAAACATCTTGTCTGCCGTGTGCCCGCGGCCAAAGCGGCTTTCGATGATGTGGCGCACGGCCGAGGCTTCGGCGACGCGCAGCGGCATCGTCGCCTGCCGGCCGTCGAGCCCCTCGCGCGCCGGCCCCATCGATTTGAAATGCACCACATAGAGCGTCAGCGGCCGCCCGCCGATGCGAAGATCGAGCTCCAGGCAGTCGCGCTTGAAGATCCGGTCGGCCGGCCGGTTGGTATGAGCGATCTGGTCGTTGAAGAGGTCGAGGTCCTCATAGGTCAGCCCCGCATGGCTTTTGACCTCCAGGCACTCGATCGGCTGGCCGTCGCGCGTCTCCTCGCGCATCAGCACGGCCACATCGATCCCGCGCGAATCGTTGCCTTCGATCAGGTACTTCTGGCGATAGCCGTTGCCGACCATGCGGAAGAGGTAGTTGTATTCGAAGGCCTGCAGCGAGGCCATGTTGTCGGCTTCCTGCAGGCAGAGGATATCGGCATCGCAATCGGCGATCGCCAGCGCCGACATCTGCCGCGTATCGTCCGTATGCGCAATCGTGCGCGCCTCCTCCAGCCGCTGGTACTCGGCTTCCGTCTTCACGTCGAAGAGCCGCAGCACCCGGTCCTGCTTCAACTGGTTGCGAAATCCGGAAAAATCGAAGCGGCTCAAAAGGTTTTCGATATTGAAGGTGGCAAGGCGAAGCGACATTTATCAATTCCGTGGCATGAAATGTGGGGAGCTTAAGCAATTCCAGGAAAAGTGTGAAACGGTTTTCCGTCCGGAATTGCGTCATCTCAAAAGCAATTCCAGGAAAAGTGCGAAGCGGTTTTCCGTCCGGGATTGCGACTTCACAAACTCCAATTCCAGGAAAAGTGCGAAGCGCTTTTCCGTCCGGAATCCATTGAGATCCCGTACGCCTCAGCGGCCTTCCGCTTCGAACGCGACCTATCGCGTCGGGCCGCCACGCAAATATGATCCATGTCATTCAGAACACGAACCAATGTGCTCATATGGCATTATCGCGTTGTCTATCGCACTTGTTGGAGGATGGGGTTGAACACGGAAATCGAAATCAAGCTCGAGCTTCTCCCTGAAGATCTCGATCGCTTTACCGAATCCGGACTTCTGGGTGAGCCGGCAAGCGTCGAAAGCCAGCGGTCGGTCTATTTCGACACGCGCGCCCGCGACCTGTTCCAGTCGGGCTTCACCCTGCGCATCCGCACGGTCGGTTCTGCCCGCACCCAGACGATCAAGGCCACGGGCGCGAGCGCCTCGGTCTTTGCCCGGCCGGAATGGGAGCAGCCGCTGGACGATGACGAGCCGGTGGTCGACCACACCACGCCGCTTGCCGCCCAGTTCGACCTTGAGCCGGGCGATCTGCAGGCGCATTTTGCCGTCGATGTCGAACGCACCACCTGGAAGGTGAAGCAGGATGGCGCCGACATCGAGGTCGTGCTCGACCGCGGCCTGATCACCGCGGGCACCCGCCAGACCACGATCGGCGAGATCGAGCTCGAGCTCAAAGACGGCACGCCCGAAGCGCTCTTCACGCTTGCCCGCCGCATCGAGGCGATCGTTCCCATCCGCTTCGGCGTCATGTCCAAGGCCGAGCGCGGTTTCCGTCTCATCGATGCCGAGCAGATTGTCTTCAAGGCCGAGCCGGTCGAAATCGACCGCGAGATGCGGGTGGCAAAGAGTTTTCGCACGGTCGCCCTCTCCTGTCTTCGTCACCACCGCCTGAACGAGGACGTGCTGCGCGTGCGCCAGAACCCGGAGGCGCTGCACCAGGCCCGCGTTGCCCTTCGGCGCCTGCGTTCAGCCTTCTCGCTCTTCAGGGATCTGCTTCAGGAAGATGAAAGCACCCGCCTGAAAGGCGAGCTGAAATGGCTGGCAGGCATCTTCGGCAAGGCCCGCGACGTCGACGTTCTCCTGGCGCGCGCATCGCAGCCGGAACTTCTCGACCGGCTGAAGGCAGCCCGCGCCGCCCGCTATCGCGAAGTGTTTGAAGCGCTCGACGACGGCCGCGGCCGCGCCCTGATGCTCGACCTCTACGAATGGCTGCATTGTGGCGCCTATCTCTCGTCACCGCCCGCCGAACTTCACGATCGTCCGGTGACCGATTTCGCCGAGGCAGTGCTCGACCGCGAGCGCCGGAAGCTGAAGAAGCACGGTCGCGCGCTCGCCAAGGTCAACGACGAGGAACGGCACGAGGCCCGCAAGGACGCCAAGAAGCTGCGTTATGCCGCCGAATTCTTCGCGACGTTGTTCGACGACAAGCGCGGCGCCAGGCGCCACAAGCGCTTCACCACGGCCATGGCCGCGCTGCAGGATGAACTCGGCACGCTCAATGACCTGGTCTCGGCGCCGCATGTGCTGAGCGAAATCGGCCTTGAGGACCACCCGGACGCCGGAACGCTCGTCGTAGAGGCGAACAAGGACAAGCTCATCGACCGTGCACAGGCCGCGCTCGACGACGTGATCGACGTCAAGCGTTTCTGGCGCTGAGCGCCTGCCGGCCGACGTCACTGGGGAAAGAGCGCCGGCGTCACTCGGGAAAGAGAAAGGTGATGCCGGCCCGCACGCCCCAGCCGTTCGGGCCACTGTCGGGCGAAGCCGCCCAATAGCGCGCGCCAACCTGCAGGCTCACGGGCTGCTCGCCGAATTTGGTGAGCTTCGACACGGAAAAATTGACCGGCACGCTCCACTGGTCGTTTTTCCAGTCGTAGGTGCTTTCCGTGTTGAGCGCGAAGGTCCAGGCATCCGGCGTGGTGTAGGACAGGAACGGCTGCAGGAAGGTCGAGCTCACGTCGTCCCGGTTGTGGTCGCCGGCAACCGACCAGATGTGGTTGGCGAGCACGCCATAGGTCCAGTGGTTTTCCTGCTTGAGCAGCACGGCCGTCGGCCCGACACCCCATTTTTCGCCGCCGAGCAGATCGTCCGTCGCCGTCGGCAGCAGGAACGCCGGCCCCGCGCCCCAGATCAGGCCGCCGGATGTCGGTTCCTTGGGCGAGAAGAAGAAGCTCTGCAGCGTATCGCCGAGGCCGAACTGGTGACCGCTGTCGCCGGCAATGTCGTTCTGCCAGACGACGGGCAGGATGGTGCGGGAGATGACCGTCCAGTCGTCGTTGAGCGAAATCGGGATGACCGGCTGGATGTTCAGCGTCACCTTGTTGCCGTCATCGGGGCCGTAGCCGCGGTCGTAGTTGAACTGGAAGGGCACGCTGATCAGCGAGGCGACCGGGTTCGAGAGCTTCTTGGCGAGGTCGGCGCTGGAATCCTGCGCAAAGGCATGGGGCGCGGCGAGCAGCGCGGCAACCAAACCCACTGACACGACACGTGGATGCATCGACAGTCTCCGTTCCGAATCACGATCTTTGCCGTTCAACTACACACGAAATTGCGAAACGGAGCCAGAGAGCGCAAGGGATTGCCGGAGCGGGCAGACCCCGGCGCCGCTCCCGCCAGGGCCTGACGTGCCGATGTCAGGCCGAAACCGTGATCTTCGGCGGCTGCCAGGAGCCGTCGAGGATCTCGTCCTTGCCCCAATAGGCGCGAATGTAGAGCGAGAAGATCCCGTGCGGCGCCGGCAGCCAGTTGCTGTCCTTCTCCCCGCCGGGGCGCTCGGCGCTCACATAAAGCGTCAGCGAGCCATCCTTGTTGCGTTTCAGCTGCCGGGACTTTGTGCCGATCGAATAGCGCTCGTACTCATTGGGGTGGAACAGATGCTTGTCGTTGTAGAGGGTCAGCGACCAGAAACCGTTGACAGGCGGGTCCTCACCTGGCGCAAAGGTGATCTCGTAAAGTTTCACGCCGGTAAGCTGGTCGCCCGCGCCGTCGAAATCGGTGTAGAAATATTGCGTTTCGGACGGCCTGTTGTCGAACATGTTCGACTTGGCCGTTCCCGTCCGGTTGAAATAGTCGATGCCCCATTGCGCATTGTTGACCGAGCGGTTCCAGCCGTTGCCGGCCGGAAGCCCGTTGCGCTGCCAGTCGAAGAACGGGGCGATTACCTTGTCCTCGGTCTCGATCGCCGTATCGACGAGCATCTGCTTCAGCTCTTCGTCTCTTTCGGTGGCGTCGATCAGCAGGCGGAATTGCGCATAGAGCGCCTCTTCCCCCGGCAGCGGATCTACGGCGGCAAGCGCATCGGGGAACTGCTCGAAGAATTTTTCCGGAACCACCCATCTCGTTTCGCCCTCGGCTTCCGCATCATCGACTGGCGGGGCGGGAATATCGATGAGCTTCGCCCATTCGATCGTCTTCATCTGGCCGGTAAAATCCTTGAGCGGATAGAAGACGACCTGGTTGATGAACGGTTGTATATCCTTGTTGTCCTCGCCCGTGTCGTCCTGAAAGATGCGCGGAATGGCGTTGGCAAGCGAGGTCGGGGAACGGATGATATCGGTAATGCCCGCTGGCTTCAGCCCGTCCCAATCGGGCCCGACAAGCAGGTAGAAGCCGGGCTTGGTGCCATAAGGCTTTCCAAGCTGGCCGAACTGGTCGGTGCGCGCATCGTAAAGCGCATAGACCCAGAAACGGTCGCCGAAATCGGGCACCTGCGCGACGACGGGCTCGTCGTCGAGTTCGAAGAAGCCAAGGCCGTAGACCACATCCTGGTTGGGGCATGTGACGAAGGTTTCCGACGGCTCGATATAGTCGTGCAGCATGCCCACCTGCCCACGCGGGGCAACCGGGAGAATGCCGCCGAGCACGCCCGCATAGGGCGCCTGGGTGATCTTGGCCTTGCGGTTGAGCATGTTGACGATCGGCCAGCCCCAGACATAGGCCATCTGCGCGATCGTGCGGGCATAGCCCGGATGCATGGCGACACCGGTCACAGGCAGCGTCGGCGCTCCCGGCCCGAGCGCCTGTTGTGCTGCGGCGGGCGTGGCGGCGGTAACGACCGAGGCGGCCGTCAGCGCCGCCGGAACGGCCGCGCCGACGCCGATCGTGGCAAGCGAGGCCGCGCCGATCCCGCCTTTCATCATGTCGCGTCGAGTGATTTCAAGATTGCTGCCGGATGTCTTCATCATCGTCTCCAGGCGTCCTGATCAATCAGCTTTGTGACGGGCACCCGCACTGGCGCCCCGTTTTTGGCACACCGTCCATCTCGCTCGGCTTGGTCCTCGCGCCGGGAAACCGGCTTTCGCCCTCACCCGTGACGGTTCAGGGCACGGATCGCTCGCCAGAATGGTTCTCTGTTTTTTTCCTCAACTGCGGCATTTCAATGCCCGGCAGAACGGTCCGCGCAGCGCCATCGGACACCGCGCGTGAGGACCGCTATCCTGCCGAAACAAGCCGTTCGGCGAAAGTACGTAACTGTTAAAATACGATGCAAACGGCGACGCAAAGCAGGGCGATCTTCCCTTTACCGACCGCCCCGCCTTGAGAAACCGCTGCAGGCTCAGCGCCGGCCGTCTTGCGCCGCCATCGCCCTTTCGATCCTCAGCGCCAGGTCATCGCTGACCGGCACCATCGGCAGGCGCATCTCCGCACTGTCGATCAGCCCCGCGCGCCACAGCCAATGCTTGATCGGCCCGGGGCTCGGTTCCGCAAAGAGCAGCCGCGGCAGATCGGCAAGGCGCTGCCAGGCGGAAAGTGCTCCCGGCTGGTCGCCGGCAAGGAGCCTGTTGCGGATGTCGGCAAAGGCTGCCGTCTGCACATGGGCGGACGCGGTGATCCCGCCTTCCGCCCCTTGCGTCAGCGCCGTGTAGAACAGCGGATCCTCGCCGGTCAGCACCGCGAAATCGCTGGGCTTGTGACGCAACAGATCGAAGGATTGCGTCGCATCCGCCGAACAATCCTTGACGCCAACGATGTTTCTCCGTTCCGCCAGCTGCAGCAACGTCTCGTTGCCGAGGTTGACGCCCGTCCGGTAGGGAATGTTGTAGATCAGGATCGGCCGGTCCGTCTCGTCGGCAAGCGCCGAGAAATGCGCATAAAGACCGCGCTGCGACGGCCGGGTGTAATAGGGGCAGGCAATCAGGTAGCCATCGGCGCCCCAGGCCGCCGTCCGCTCCAGCGCCTTCACCGACTTCCGCGTATCGCTACCGGAAAGCCCGAAATAGACGGGGATGCGCCGCCCCGCTGCAGCCAGCGTCTCATTGGTGATCGCAACCACCCGCTCGCACTCCGCCTCGTCCAGCGCCATGCCCTCGCCCGTGGTCGCGCCGAGAATGAAGCCGTCGATCGGCTCGGCCGCATAGTGGACGACCAGCCGGCGGAGCGAGCGCTCGTCCAGCTCCCCATCGCGAAAGGGCGTGATCAGCGGCAGCCAGAGGCCGCTAGGGCCCGGCGATCGTGTTGAAGCTGTGCTTTCCATGAAATTCCATCTCCTTTGAAAAACCGGAGACGGAGAGCGCAAGCGAAGACCCCGTCCGAACCGGCGGGGTCGATCTGATCCTTGTGCTTGCTATGCTCTGCGCGCAACGACCGTCAGCCCCGGATACGGGGCTTTTTTCACAGTCGTCAGTTTTGCGAGGCGGCAGGTCATGGTGGTGAAGGTCGAACAGTCCGGCTGCCTTGTCAAGGAGGACCGGTGCCGCACTCAGTCCGCACATCTGCCTTCGCTCAGTCCGGACATTCCGCGCCGGTCTCCACCCAGGCGGTGATCAGCGCGGCGAACTCCGGTTGCGAACCGGGCGGCGCGCTGCGGCCCTCGCCAGGATGCCAGGCCCAGCCGACCAGGTGGTCCTCGCCCATGTGCTTGATGAGATCGGCATGGGAGCGGTTGCCGTTGCGCTCGGTATCCTTCACCTGTTCGCAGATCTCGCGAACGGTGAGGCCCTGCCAGGCCATGCTTGCGGGCGCCAGCTGCCAATGGGCGTTACCGGGGATGGACTTCAGCCGGCTGCCGACGATCGCCCGGTTCTCCGCACCGTGGCAGGTGCTGCAGGCAAGGCCGGCCGGCCCCATCGAGCTGTCGGCAGCGATCATCAATGGCACATGCGGGTGCATGTCCTCCCCTTGCGTCGGGCTGCGCGTCGCCGGGTGGCAGTTGATGCAGCGCGGATGGGTGAGCACCCGGCTCGCCTCGGCAAACATCGCCTTCGAGCGCTCACCTGCATCGGTGATCGCGGCAAAGTCGGCGGCACCTTTCAAGGCGCCGCCGCTGCCGGTTTCGGCAAAGCCGCTGACCGGCTCGAAGGTGGCAACAAGACCTGCCGCCACGAGCGCTGAGGCAAGCGAGAGAGCAAGGGCTGGCCTGTTCATGGTCACACCCTCCTCAGGTCGCCCTGGTCGATCGGCAGGGTTCTGAGCCGCCTGCCGGTCGCCATGAAGATCGCGTTCAGAAGTGCCGGCGCCACGCCGGGCGTGCCCACCTCGCCGATGCCGCCGGGCGCCTCGGCGCTCGGCACGATATGCACCTCGATCGGCGGCGTCTCGTGGATGCGCAGCACAGGCGCATCGTCGAAATTGCCTTCGACCACCGCGCCGTTTTCGACGGTGATGCGCCCGTAGAGCGCCGCACTCAGGCCATAGACGACGCCGCTCTGGATCTGCGCCTCCACCGTGTCCGGGTTGATCACCTGGCCGCAATCGACCGCGCAGACGATGCGCTCGGTCTTGAACCTGCCGTTCTCGTCGAGGCTGACTTCGGCGACCATCGCCGCGAAGCTGCCGAAATCCTCGGCAATCGCGATGCCCCGCCCCCTGCCCTTGGCAAGCGGCGCCGACCAGCCGGCCTTCTCGGCCGCGAGATCGAGCGCGCCGAGCAGGCGCGGCTTGTGCTGCAGCAGCCGCCGCCGGTATTCGAGCGGATCGACGCCCGCGAGTTCGGCCAGTTCGTCGATGCCGCATTCGACCGGGGGAATGTTGCGGGTGGCGCCGACGCCGCGCCAGTTGCCGGTAAGCATGCCATCCGGCGCCTCTTGCCGGGCAAAATCGGTTTGCCTGTGTTCGATCGCATAGGGCGTTTCGGCCCCCGCCATCTGGTCGAGGTCGACGCCGTCCTTGGTAAAGCCCGGGAACCAGCGCGCCATGACCGACGGCCCGATGACCCGGTGCCGCCAGGAGACCGGCATGCCGTCGGCCCCGAGCGTCGCCGTCACCTTGCTGTAGTTGAGGTAGCGATAGCAGTCGTGGCGGATGTCCTCCTCGCGGCTCCAGGTCACCTTCACCGGGCCCTTCACCTGCTTGGCGATCTTGGTCGCCAGGATCACGCCGTCGACATCGAGCCTGCGGCCGAAGCCGCCGCCGAGCAGGTGATTGTGCACCACCACCTTTTCGACCGGCAGGCCGGTCACGTCGGCTGCCGCCTGTCGTGCCCGGCTCATGATCTGCGTTCCCACCCAGACCTCGCAGCCATCGGGGCGCACATGCACGGTGCAATTCATCGGCTCCATGGCGGAATGGGTCAGGATCGGCATGCGGTAGACGAATTCGTGCACCGGCCCATGCTCGGCCTCGGCCTTGGCGACATCGCCTTCATGCAAATGCGGCAAGGCCTTGCCGTCGATCGCCGCATCCATGAGGCGCTCGAGCTCGGCCTGCGAAACCGAGGCGCTCGGCCCCGGATCCCACTCGATCGAAAGGGCCGCGAGCCCCTTTCGCGCGGCGCCGGTATTGTTGGCGACAACCGCGACAGCCTCCTCGATGCGCACCACCTGGCTCACGCCCTTGACCGCCATGGCCGGGGCCTCGTCGACCGCGCGCAGCTTGCCGTTGAAGTGCGGACAGATCGCGATCGCCGCGTAGGACAGGCCCTCCGGCCGGGCGTCGATGCCGAATTTTGCTGTGCCGTTGACCTTTTCCGGGCTGTCGAGGCGATGGACGGGCTTGCCGATCACCCGATAGCTCGAGGCCGGCTTCAGCGGCACGTCCTCAGGCACGGTTTGCGATGCCGCAGCCGCAATCAGGCTGCCATAGGCGGCCCGCCTGTTGCCGGTGGTCTCGACCACCTGGCCGGCCTCCGCCTTGCAGGCGTCGGGCGAAACGCCCCAGTCGCGCGCCGCAGCACTGACCAGCATGATGCGCGCTGTGGCACCCGCCTTGCGCATCTGCTCGTAGACACCGCGGATCGCAAAGGAGCCGCCGGTGATCTGGTCGCCCAGCAGCGGATTGGCATATTGCTTGGGATCGGCCGGCGCATGCTCCAGCACCACCTGGTCGAGCCCAACCTCCAGCTCTTCGGCGAGCATCATCGCGACCGCCGTATAGATGCCCTGCCCCATTTCCACCGAGGGCATGACGAAGGTGATCTTGCCTTCCTGCGGAATGCGGATGAAGGCGTTCGGCGCAAAGGGATCGCCTGCCGCTGTTGCCGCCTGCGGCCTGAAGCCGATGACCAGCCCCGCGCCGGTCAGCGATGCGCCGATCAGAAGCTGGCGGCGCGATAAGGAAAGGTTCGTTCTGTCGAAGATGGACATGGCATCACCCCCGCGCCGCAAGCTTGATGGCTGCACGAATGCGCGGATAGGTGCCGCATCGACAGATGTTTCCGGCCATGACCGCATCGATGTCGTTGTCATCAGGCGTCGGATTGGCGGCAATGAGCGCCGTCGCAGACATGATCTGTCCGGACTGACAGTAGCCGCACTGAACGACGTCGATGTCGAGCCAGGCCTGCTGCACCCGCTTGCCCTCGGGCGTGTCGCCGATCGCCTCGATCGTGGTGATCGGCTTCCCCACCGCCTCGGACACCGGCATCACGCAGGAGCGCGCCGCCTGCCCGTCGACATGGACCGTGCAGGCGCCGCACATGGCGATGCCGCAGCCAAATTTGGTGCCGGTGAGCCCTATCGTGTCGCGCAGGACCCAGAGCAACGGGATATCGCCGTCCACATCGACGGCATAGTTCTTTCCATTCACAGTGAGATTGTAAGGCATGACACCATCGGCCGAAGCCGTCCCCTGTCCATGCGAAGGTGCGAAAATACCAACAAGGGGGACGGTCGGCCAAATTACATTCTTGTGAGGTGTCGTCGGGGAAATCCCTACGCCCCAGCCGCCGGGCGACATGCGTGGAGGGGAGCGCGCTGCCGAAACGAAATCGGGATGCGCCGCGGCTGGTGACCAGCTCCGGCACATCCCGATGATATCGATAGTTTTTTTTAAGCCGAAATCAGAGGAGATTGGTCTCGACGTCGATGTTGCCCTTTACCGCCTTGGAGTAAGGGCAGATGTCATGGGCGGCGTGGATGATGTCATGCGCCACGTCGCGGTCGAGACCGTCAAGGCGAACGTTCAGGCGGGCACGCAGGAAATAAGAGCCGTCGTTGACGTTGAGATCGATCTCGGTATCGACCTGCGGCCCGGCGGGAAGCTTCACCTTGCGCTGCAGCGCTGCAAGCTCGATCGCGCCCAGGTAACAGGCAGACCAGGCGGCGCCGAACAGGTTTTCCGCGGCCGGATGCGGCTGGGTGAGCTTGAGTTCCAAAGTGCCGTCTTGGCTGATGGTGCCGCCGTCGCGGCCGCTGGTGTTGTGGGTCTTGCCGGTGAAAAGGAGCTTCTCGGTCATGTCATTTCCTCTCTGTTTGATTTTTTATCGGACCCGCTTTAATCGGATGCGATGTTTATAGTTGAAGCACGAGACGCCGTCAACACCATTGCGATTTAATCGGATGCGATTTATATTAAGTGCAGACAACGAAAAGGAAAAAAGATTCCCATGTCCACGTCCAAGACTGCCAAGGACCCCGGCACTGCATCGGCCAAGGGCGGCAAGAAGCTCTCGAACTTCCTGTGCTTTGCCATCTACTCCGCAAATCTTGCCTTCGGCCGCGCCTATAAGCCCCTGCTGGACAAGCTCGGCCTGACCTATACCCAATACGTAACCCTGGTGGCGCTGTCGGAGGAAGACGACCAGACGGTGAGCACGCTTGGCGAAAAGCTCTTTCTGGAATCGAACACGCTGACGCCGATCCTGAAGAAGCTCGAGGCTGACGGTTATCTTCAGCGTCGCCGCGATCCCACGGACGAACGCCAGGTGCGGCTGACGCTGACGCCGGCCGGCCAGGCAGTGGTGGATGCCGACCCGGGTGCCGCGCTGACCGACGCGATCGGCCTCGGCGACGACTTTGAGACGGTGCAGCAGTCGGTGGCAAAGCTGCGCGACAACCTGCTGAGCGCTGGCCAGGCCGGAAACAGGAAATAGTCGCCGAAACGCCCGCCCGCCGCCACCGCGACTATCGCTTGCGTAAAAGGTCGGCGCCCTGATCGGCGGATTTCAGCATTGCACCGGAGGGCGGCGCGCCGCCCTTGCCGCTTGGCACGATCAGGCGCTCAAGCGTTCACGCGGCGCCATCATTTCCGCAGCCTTGGCGTAGCCGCCATCCATGCCGTCGAGAAAATGCAAGTGCGCATCCGGCCGCGCCGACGGCACAAGGCAGGTCATCAGCGCGTGGCTCTGCCGGTGCAGCCCGAAGATGACCTCGCCGCGCGCCTTGGCCGCCACAAGGATCGCCTCGATGCGGTCGATCTGCTCCGCAGTGCAATCCACCGTCAGGCGCAGGCCGTCGTCATATTTGCGAAAATCGGAACTGGCGGCCACGCCCGCCCAGCGCTCGGGCGCAACCCGCACCCGCGCGTCCTTCGGCACGCCCATTTCCTCCGGCAGAGGATGCGACTGCCGCGGCCCCTGATCGAAGACGGCGATCACCGCGCGCGCCACGGCGGCAAAGCGCTCGGGCGTGACGTCGTCGGCGGGTTCTGCCAGCAGCGACAGGATCTGCCCCTGCCGGCTTGGAAACGGCCGCCATTCGCAGGCAAGGCCGGTCAGATCCGGCTCGCTGCCGTGGCTTTCCGGCGAAAGCAGGTAGCGCCCCTGCTTCAATTGCCGCTCCGCCCATTTGAGCCCGCCGCCGGCAAACATCGCATAGGTCGCATGCTCCGATGCGGCATAGCGGGCGATCCGCACATCCTGGCCATGGTCCCTGATATCCCGGACCGTCAGCAGGCCGACACGCAAATCGAGGTTAAACCGGTCCGTTGCGAAGGCCGCGAGCTGCCGCAGCGCCGAACCTGCCACGGCCTCCGCGCCCGGCGCCAGCGCAAAGGCCGCGCCATCGCCGCGAAACACGAAGGGAAAGTCGAAATCGCCGCGCGCATTGCCGATGGCGGCAATCGCCGAGGCGCCGACATAGTTGACGTCCTCATAGCGCCCGGCCCGGATCGCGCCGGTGGAATTCACGACGTCGGTGATGCCGATCAGCCAGTCGTCCGGCAGCGGCTCGTAAACATCGGGATCGAGCACGCGGGAAAACTCGCGATAGGCGCGAACGGGCGCAGCGTCACCAGTGTTGGGCATGTCCATTCTCCGTACCGACGAACCCGAGCAAACCTCTTGGCCGCCTGCTTCCGACAGGCGCTTCCGATCATCCGGCACCGCCAAATTAGATCGGACGCGACATAAATACCGCCGAACGACGGAATGTCAAGATTGCACTATTAAATCGGATACGATTATTATAGCTGCAAACCGGTGCTCTCACGCCGGCACGTCAGGGATCAGGAAATCGCCACGACCTCGAGCTCCTGGTCGCCGACAGTGACGACGTCGCCCACCGCCTTGCCCATCAGGATGCGCGCCACCGGCGCCACATAGGAGATCGACCCCGCCTTGGGGTCCGCCTCGTCCTCGCCGACGATCCGGTACTTCTGCACCCGCCCGTCGTCACGGCTGAAGGTCACCGTGCTGCCGAAGGCAACGATCTCGTTCGAGACAGGTTCCGGCATCAGCTGCGCGGTGCGCAGCCGTTCGGAGAGATAGCGCACATCGCGCAAGGGACCCGCCTGCTGCCGGCGCTTCTCGTTGACGTCCTCGACCCCGGCGGCGGCCTCATAGGCGACGCGCGCCTCCTGCATCTGCGCCTCCAGCGCCTTCAGCCCGGCCTCCGTTACCAGGTTCGGATGCGGCGAAATCGCCCGGTCCGGCAGCAACGTCTCGGCGGCGGTTTCGGCACTTTCTTCCTTGGTGAAGGCAACGCTCAATCTTTAGAACTCCGTATGGCTTGTGGGCAGGATGGACGCGGCGGGTGCAATAGCGTCCCCTCGCCGGCCGATCAACACTATACGCATTTCCGCCCGGCCCATATGCGAAGAATGGCAGCCGCCGACGAACTGTGCCCGATTTCCCGCGGGGATAGCGGAACGCTCACTATAGCGCGAAAGCCGCGATCCGTGCGACAACCCCGGGTATGAACGAGCCTGCGGGTATGCGCCCCGGCTTTTTGATGCGGGGAGAATGATCGTTGGCCGAACCCTTTGTCGTCTATGGAGCGTCAGGCTCCGGCTCCGTGCCGATCGAGGCGGCCCTCAGCCTGCTCGGCGCGCCCTATCGCGTCGAGGATCACGCACCCTGGGACGGAAAGCAGGAGGCGGACAGGCTGGCCCGCATCAATCCCCTGCGCCAGGTTCCGGCGCTCGTGCTCCCGAACGGCGAACTGATGACCGAAAGTGCCGCGATCCTGATCTGGCTCGCCGACGCCCACCCCGAGGGCCGCTTGGCCCCGGCCGTGAGCGACGCAAAACGGCCGGCTTTTCTCCGGTGGATGACCTTCGTATCCGCCGCCATCTACGCCCTCTATTGGATCGCCGACGACCCGTCCCGCATTGCGGAACAGGAAGAGGACCACGCAACCGTCAAGGCACGCGTGTTCGACCGCGTCGCCCACTGCTGGCAGCGAATGGGCGCGGAGCTGCAACCGGGCAAGTATCTTCTCGGCGACGAACTCTCGGTCCTCGACCTCTACGTCGCCACCGCCTCGCGCTGGTCTCCCGGCCGCCGCCGCTTCTACGAGGTCGCCCCCAAGCTCGCAGACGTCATCCGCCGCGTCGATTCCGACCCGAGGCTGGCCACCCTCTGGGCGGAGCGCTTTCCGTTTACGCAGGGCTGGGAGCGCTGAACGCGATGGGTTGGCCGTCGTAGCCGGTACAACGATTGGCTCTCGTTACGATCCGCCCATGGCTTTACCGAAATCTGGTGCCTGCCGGCGTCAACCGAACCTACCGGATTCAGGAAGGTGCGGTGACGTTCAGAGATCTTCGCCCAGCCGTGACGGGCATCGGCACACATCCGGCCAATCACCGCCCGAGCGACGAGATCTTCGCCTGAAGCTCAACGGCACCGATACCTGCGAGGGTGCCCCCGTGAAAAAAGGTGTCGTCAGTGATCTCCAGGCTGCTCCATGGCGGCGGAGCCAGGGCCATCAGCGTTTCGGCCGAGCCGGCCTCGACCTCCGACAGGATCAGCCCCGAAAGCGCGCCTTCAAAGACGTCGATGCTGTAGACCATCCCGTCGAACTCGCGGCGGTAGCGGCGCTTGCGAACCCTGTTTCCGGGCAGTTGCGACAGCAGTTCATACTCTTCGGCAGTCAGATAGATGTTGACGATCGGCTGAGATGTGGTGCTGTCAGACGGGTACTTTTTGCAGAACTTGAACGCGGGCGGGCGGGCATCGCTGAAGGTGATGGCACGAGCCCGGAGCTGGCTCCCGGTCACGTAGAGGTCCTCGATCGTCCGATAGTCGTGCTGCGACAGATCCGGGCAGCGATCGACGAGAAAGCGCCGCTCGTTCTCGATCTGCGCGTATTTGGGAGTCTCGAGTTCGGCAGGCATCATTTTCGCGTCATCCCATGGTCCGGTGCGGCGGGCGCACAATAGGTCTGTTGCGGATCACTGCAAGTTCTGCCACGGCTCACGGCGACGGGATTTCAAACGCCCGAGGCTTCCGCGTCTAACGGGGTGCCGCGTGTCGGTCTGCCATACGAGGGACCTCAACCATGTACGAGGATAACGCTCCACCGCTCCTGAGCGAAGACGACCTGCGCCAGATTACGCGTTGGGCAATCCTCTGCGCCGCCCGCGCGCTGCCGGTCTTCGAGGCCATTGTTCCGGGTGATCCGCGACCGCGCGAGGCGATCGCCGCGGCTGCCGCCTTTGCCGAGGGCGGTCCGCGCACGGCCGCCTTGCGCAAGGCCGCCTGGGGCGCCCAGGCAGCGGCGCGTGCGGTCGACGATCCCGCCGCCAAGGCTGCGGCCCGCGCCGCCATCGCGGCTGCCGGTGCGCCCTATACCCATCCGATCGAGTCGCCGCACCAGATCAACCACGTGCTCGGTCCCGCGGCCTACGCCATCCAGGCGCTTTCGCTTGGCGCAGATGACGAGGCAGCCGCCACCGAAATTGAACTCCGGCAGCTGATCGCGCTCGCATCTCCGGAAATCCGGCGCATCGTCGGCAAATTGCCGGGACGAAAGCCCAGCAAGGGTGCGTTTCACGCCCTCCTCTACCGGCTCGACATGGCCCTGCGTCCCTGATCGCGGATCAAGAACGCGCGCTCTGCGCTCCCTCTGCAAGGTTCGGGTCCGCCGAGCCTCTCCGCTCCTTTTTCGCCTCATCGCTGAGCCAGGCGACTACGGTCTGCAGCGCCGGCGACTTTCGGTAGCGCGGCCAGACCAGATAGAAGTCCGAAGGCCCGGTCATCGATGCCTCGAACAGGCGGATGAGCCGCCCTTCGGCGAGATCGCGCGCGACGAAATCGCGGTTGGCGAGCACGATGCCCTGGCCGGCCGTCGCCGCCTCGATCGCGTGCGAGGTCTGGTTGAAGCTGATGCCTTTGAACGAGGCCTGCCGGCTGCCGCCGAAATGACGCTCGATGAATTCCGGCCAGAAATTATGGGCGTCGTGCAGCAGCGTATAGCCGGCCAGTTCCTCGGCTGTCTTCGGTGCCGGCCGCCCGGCGAGCAGCATCGGGCTGCAGACCGCGACGATCTCCTGCTCGAACAGCAGTTCCACCGCCAGCCCCGGCCCGAAGGGTGGCCGCCCGTAGCGCACGGCGAGATCGACGCCATCGGCCTGGAAGCTCGACATGCGGTCGGTCGCCAGAATATGCAGGTCGAGATCCGGATGCCTTGCGGTGAAATCCGGCAGGCGCGGGATCAGCCAGCGCGACGCGAAGGACGGCGTGGTGCTGATCGTCAGCCGCACCGGCTGTGGCTTCAGCCCGTCGGTCGCCCGCGCGATGATTTCGAGCGCCCGCCTGACATCGGCGATATAGGCGCGTCCCTCGCCCGTCAGCGCCAGCGCACGCGGCAGCCGCTCGAAGAGCTTCACCCCAAGCTCCGCCTCGAGCCCGCGGATCTGCTGGGCGACGGCGCCTTGCGTCACGCCCAGTTCCTCGGCGGCGAGGCGAAAGTTCAGGTGGCGCGCCGCCACCTCGAACACTTTCACGCCATTCAGCGAAGGGAGCTTTCCCGGTGCGTCACTCATCGAATAGTTTTTCTACTGCCATATGAAAGCGAAACTGTTTCGCGGTTGCATGAAGGAGATGGTATTTCAATGGCAGCACCCGCGAAAGCGGTATTCCACGGATACGAATGAGGAGATTGATAAAATGGCAGTAGAAAAAGTGGCCGTAATCACCGCCGGCGGCAGCGGCATGGGCGCCGAGAGCGCGAGGCGCCTGGCCGCCGACGGCTACAAGGTCGCCATCCTCTCCTCCTCCGGCAAGGGCGAGGCGCTCGCCGCCGAGCTCGGCGGCATCGGCATCACCGGCTCCAACCAGTCGAACGACGACCTGAAGCGCCTTGTCGATACGGCCGTGGAAAAATGGGGCCGCATCGACGTGCTGGTCAACAGCGCCGGCCATGGCCCGCGCGCCCAGATCCTCGAAATCACCGACGAACAGTGGCACACCGGCCTCGACGTCTATCTGATGAACGTGATCCGCCCGGTCCGCCTCGTCACGCCGATCATGCAGAAGCAGAAGGCGGGCGCGATCATCAACATCTCCACCGCCTGGGCCTTCGAGCCCTCGCCGATGTTCCCGACCTCGGCCGTCTTTCGCGCCGGTCTTGCCTCCTACACCAAGATCTTCGCCGACACCTATGCGGCCGACAACGTGCGCATGAACAACGTTCTGCCCGGCTGGATCGACAGCCTGCCGGCGACCGAAGAGCGCCGCGACGCCGTGCCGATGAAGCGCTACGGCACCAGCGCCGAGATCGCCGCCACCGTCGCCTTCCTCGCCTCTGATGGTGCCGCCTACATCACCGGCCAGAACCTGAAGGTGGATGGCGGCCTGACGCGCTCGGTCTGAGCGCGAGCCTCCCCCGTTGCCCCGTCGCGCGCCTCACCGGGCGCGCGCAAGCCATTGTCGCCTCGCTCAGGCCGTCACGACCGGCGCGGTGTCGATGGCAGCATAGGCAAGCCGGTCGGCAACGGGTGCTCTCAAAGGCATGGTCACGGTCACGCGGAAATGCGCCGGGGAGACCGGTCCGGCGATGAGCGAACCGCCTTCGGGGAAGCGCGCCTTGACGCGCTCTTCGACATTGGCGAGCCCCACGCCGAGCCCGGACCGTTTGACCGTCGGCAAGACCTCGCCGGCATCCGACACGTTGTCGACCGAAAGCTGCAGCCGGTTTTCCGCCTGCGATGCGCTGATCGTGATCTTCAGATCGCCGGACGAGCGCCCGAGCCCATGCTTCACGGCATTCTCGACGAGCGGCTGCAGGATCAGGCTCGGCACCAGCGCCGTCCTCAACTCCTGCGGAATGTCGAGCGTGACGCTGATGCGATCGGAGAAGCGCTCCTTCTCGATCGCCAGATATTCCGATTGCAGCGCCAGTTCCTCCGAAAGCGCCAAATCCCGCAGCGGATCCATTTCGAGCGTCTTTCGCAGAAACGACGACAGCGACATCACGACCCGGCTCGCCTGCGACGACGCGCCCTCCTCGATCAGGCCGACGATCGAGTTCAGCGTGTTGAACAGGAAGTGCGGGTTGATCTGGTAGTAGAGCGCCTGCATCTTCGCGGTCAGCGCCTCTTCGCGCGTGATCGCCAGCCGGCGCTCCTGCGCGCGAACCTTCAGGTTGTACATGTAGGCGATGAAGAAGCAGGACCAGCCGAAGAACAGCGAGATGCCGTAAAACAGCGTGTAGCAGACGTTCTCGATCGTATAGTCGATGCCGATTGCGGGCTTCACGTAGGTGAACAGGTGATAGTCGACGGTGGTTGCGACCGTCGATGCCAGAATGGACAGGACCGCCGACACGAAAACCTGGGCCGCGATGTTTTTTGCCCGCATCATCGCCACGATGTGGGAAATCATCAGCGTGATCAGCACGCATACCAGCGACACGACCAGCTTGATCGGCGCGTAGTCGACCGGATTGACGCCCAGCACCACCCAGAGCCCACCGGTCATGAAAAACTCGGCCGCCCAGAAAGAGAGCACGAGCCTGATCACCCGGGAGAAGAACGCGGCGGCGCTCGTATCCGAATGGTCCATGTCGAAGGTTTTTCGGTAGAAACTTCCAAGCACCATCATTCCGGCCACCATCCGCATTCAGTCGTTCGCGTCGTTCAATCTATTTGCCTCAATTAGCGAAAATCAACCAATGCAGGCAAATCAACCTTTGTACGCCTTGGTGAATGGAGGGCGCTGCGAACGCGCTGGAGGTTCCCTGCGCGGTCAAAGAAGCCAGCATAGTGGGTCAGGTTGGCTTCCCAAGCCGTATCGCCCTCTGCGCGCATCGTCGCCGTTATCCCATTGTCTTTCCTTGAGAAGCGCCTATTTCCCAGACGAACCACCGAAAAAGGAGCTCCGCATGAACCGAAACGGCCTCTATCTCGTCATCGCCCTGCTTGCCGTCGCCGTCGTCGGCCTCGGCATCTATGTCTACCAGGAAGAGACGAAGCCGGGCGTCGAGATCAAGATCGGCCAGGACGGCGTTTCGGTTCAGGAAAACTAGGGCGCAGGCAGCGAGCCTCAGCGATGAAGGCGGGCACAGCGGCTGCCCGCCCGTTGACCGCCACAAAGGCCTGGCTCTATACCAAGATGCTCGCCTGAACTGAGCAGAGGAATTGTCGATGCTGGAGCTTGTTCTCACCCACTGAGCGTCTCGATCGGTCGAGACGCGAAACCGCGCCACCGGCGAACGATATCCGTCGTTCGCAGTCGATGGCGCGCGACCACGGTTTCAAGAACAGGTTTTACCATGACAATCATCGACATCCGCTCCGAACAAGGGAGCGATATCCCCACCATTCGACAGATCACCAAGGCAGCTTTCGCGCCGATGGCCTATAGCAGCCAGACGGAGGCCGAAATCATCGACGCCCTGCGCGACGCCGGCGCGTTGACGCTCTCGCTGGTCGCCCGCGATAAAGGCGAGATCATCGGCCATGTCGCTTTCTCTCCGGTCACGATCGACGGAGAGGACCTTGGTGGAGACGATATGGGCTGGTACGGCCTCGGCCCGGTCTCCGTCTGGCCCGACCGCCAGAAGGGCGGCATTGGCGGCAGGCTGATCCGCGAGGGCCTCGCGCGCCTGGCCGGCACCGGCGCCAAGGGCTGTGTCGTCCTCGGCGAGCCGGACTACTACCAGCGCTTCGGCTTCGAGCACCACGCCGGCTTGTACCTCGAAGGCGTGCCGGCCGAGTACTTCATGGCCCAGGCGTTCGCAGGCCCGGTGCCCTCCGGCCGCGTCCGCTACCACGCGGGCTTCGACGCAAGCTGACCTCACCACATGCCTCGGAGCGGGATGATCCCGCTCCGATCGGTGCCAGCCAATCGCTAGCCGCTGCACGTCTTTGTCGGTCGCTGGTCGGCAAGCCTGGACGGGGACAAGCGCATGGCCGGCCTCAACCGGAGTGGCGCGACAGCGAACGGTTCGACCTTCGCGCCCGGCCAACGTCCGGCGGTGGCTGCTCCAGGCGCAGGGCCGACAGCTCGCCGACACCGGGGACGTAACACGCACCGTTTCGACGCCGCTCACAAGACCGAGTATACTGCCGCCCCTGCGGCTCGGGGGCGCAAGGTGGAACGCAAGGGCCTTTCCCGAAGGGAGTTCGTCACGCTCGTGGCCGCGCTGATGGCCATCGAGGCGCTGGCGCTCGATATCATGCTGCCGGCCTTGCCGGAGATCGGCGCTGCCTTTCAGGTCAGCGATCCGAACGACCGCTCCCTCGTCCTCACCGTTTTCCTGATCGGCTTCGGCCTTCCGCAGGTGCTGTTCGGGCCGCTCTCCGATCGCTTCGGCCGCCGCCCGCCCGTTCTCATCGGCCTTGCCGTCTACCTCGCCTGCGCACTCGCCTCACCCGCCATGGGCAACTTTGCAGCACTGCTGTCGCTGCGCTTTGCCCAAGGGGTGGCCGCGGCCGCCATCCGCGTCGGCATCCTTTCGGCCGTGCGC
The DNA here is from genome assembly GCF_044769565.1 of Ensifer sp. NPDC090286. Taxonomy (NCBI): domain Bacteria; kingdom Pseudomonadati; phylum Pseudomonadota; class Alphaproteobacteria; order Hyphomicrobiales; family Rhizobiaceae; genus Ensifer; species Ensifer sp. NPDC090286. The sequence continues at coordinate 1,169,257 of NZ_JBIVYF010000001.1, forward strand.
GACCGCTATCAAGGCGCGGCCATGTCCGAGGTCATGTCGGTCGCCATGTCGATTTTCCTGCTCGTGCCGCTGCTGATGCCCGGTGTCGGGCAGATAATCCTGCTTTTTGGTCCCTGGCAGCTCATCTTCGTCGCCATGGGCGCGCTTGCGGCGATCGTCGGGCTGTGGACGCTGCTGCGCCTGCCCGAAACCCTGGCCCTTGCCAGCCGCCGCCCGCTCGATTTCGCAAGTATCGCCGATGGCTTTTCCCGCGTCATCCGCAACCGCGCCGCCTTCAGCTATGGCCTGTCAGGCGCCTTCCTGCTCGGCATCATCCTGGCGCTGATCAACACGTCGCAGCAGGTCTATGTCGATATCTATCGCCTCGGCCCCTATTATCCGCTCGCCTTCGCCGCCATGCCGGCCGCCGCCATCATCGGCTTCCTCACCAATTCGCGCCTGGTCGCACGCTTCGGCATGCGGCGGCTGGCGCACGGCGCCATGCTCACCTTCCTTACCGGCAGCATCCTCTGGCTCGCCATGGTCGCGGTCGCAACTCCGCCGCTCTGGCTGTTCCTGCTGATGGTCGTGCTCGTCACACCCATGGTCACCTTCGGCTTTCCAAATACCGGCGCGCTCGCCATGGAGCCGCTCGGCGAGGTCGCCGGCACCGCCTCTGCCATCTTCGGCGCCATCCAGACCGTCGGCGGCGCCATCCTCGGCTGGGCGGTGGCGCAGTCCTTCGATGGCACGCTCGTGCCGGTGATGGCGAGCCTCTGCCTCTTCGGCGCCTGCGTGCTCGCCTGTTTCCTCGTCGCCGAGAAGGGCCGCCTGTTCGGCAACGGCAGCGTCAGCACGGCGCCGGCGCTGGATGCATGCGCACCTTGATTTTGCCTTCCGATTGACCGCCCATGGCGACAACCGTCGCGACTCGCCGCTGCCCGGCGATCACAAGAAGACCGCGAAGTCCCGAAACGCCAAAGGTGCCGCGTTGACAGCAAGCCTTTCCTTCACCGCCGCATTGCTGCTTGCGACCGCATCCGCCTCTGCGGCGATGGCCGGCGAGACGAGCACCGCGCCCTCGGGCACCTATTGCGGCCAGCTCTCCTCCGCCGGCGTGCTCTCGGATGCCGAGACGCATTTCGAAACCGCCGCCGATGGCACGGTCGTCGGCAAATACGTGTTTTCCGATCAGGGCCAGTCCGTCGACGGCGAGCTTGCCGAAACCGGCGACGATGGCGACGGCAGCGATCTCACCCGAAGCTTCATGTGGCGCGACAAATACGGCTACGGCCAGCTGCTCGTCACCTTCACCTCGGATTTCTCCGAATTCGTCGGGAAGTGGAATGCAGGCGGATCAGAGTTTCTGCCGTGGAACGGCCACCGCTGCCACCAGGCGATCAGCTAGCGCGCACAAACAAACCCGTCTTTCGCAAAAAAGCGGGCCCAGCCCTCTCACGCCGCAACCACACCCCGCATCAGCCCCTCCAGCCAATCCGCAAACACCTTGAGCCGGCGCGACAGATGCTGGCGGTGCGGATAGAGCAGCGCCATCGACATCGGGGCAGCCACGTGATCCGGCATCACCTCGACGAGCCGGCCTTCGCGGATGTGGTCGATCACGTCGAAGGCCGGGATCTGGATGAGGCCGAGGCCGGCGAGGCAGCAGGCGATACTGCCTTCCGCACTGTTGACGCTGACACGGCCGGTAACCGTCACCGTGCGCACCTCGCCGCCTTCGATCCATTCCCAGTCCTCCACCCGGCCGCTCGAGGGAGACGCATAGTTGACCGCGAAATGTTCGGCGAGATCGGCGGGTATTTTCGGCGTGCCGTGGCGGGTGAGATAGTCGGGGCTTGCGACATTGATCAGCCTGAGCGTGCCGAACGGCCGGGCGATCAGGCCGGAATCGGCAAGCGGCCCGACGCGCAGTGCACAGTCGACGCTTTCCTCGATCAGGTGCACCGCCCGGTCGGTCATGCCGAGATCGATGTCGATGCCCGGGTAGCGCGCGAGGAACTCCGGCAGCGCCGGCGCCACGATCAGCCGGCCGATGCGGCTCGGCAGGTCGACGCGCAGCCGCCCGGTCGGGCCGGAAGCGCTGCGGCGAAAGAGGTTCTCCGCCTCGTCCATGTCCTGGATCAGCCGCAGGCAGCGCTCGTAGAAGGCGGCGCCATCCTGTGTCGGCGCCACCTTGCGGGTCGTGCGATGCAGGAGCCGCGTGCCGAGCCTTGTTTCGAGCGTCTGCACCGCCGCCGACACCGAGGAGCGCGGCAGGCCCAGCGTGTCGGCCGCGCGGGTAAAACTGGCGCTTTCGACGACGCGGGTGAAAATGCGGAAAAGCTCGATCCTGTCCATGCCGGCCACATCCATTGTTCGTCATTTCTGACAAGTCATGTCACGGACGGACGCTTTATGCCAGCGACGCCGACGATATTCTCTCCCTTGCGATGCCCGTCGCAGCCCGCCCTCACGTTGGCGGCGGCACGGCCCGCGCTATTTCGAAACGCGGCGTACGGCGTTCGGGACGATCAACAGGCCCGCGACCGGCCGTCAACACCGGAGCAGTCCCGGGACAGTGCGCTGACGCCGGCATCCCCGCTCGCCGCAAACCGGCCGCAGCAAGCGGCCGACAAAAGGAGACGACCATGGCAGACCACAGCATCAACGGCAAAACCGTCCTCATCGCCGGCGGCGCGAAGAACCTCGGCGGCTTGCTTGCGCGCGATTTCGCCGAAAACGGCGCCCGTGGCGTCGCGATCCATTACAACAGCGCGGCGACGAAGGCGGCAGCCGACGAGACCGTGGCCGCGATCAAGGCGACCGGTGCCGCGGCCCACGCCTTTGCTGGCGATCTCACCAGCGCCGCCAATGTCGAAAAGCTCTTTGCCGACGCCAAGGCGGCGCTCGGCAGCATCGACATCGCCGTCAACACCGTCGGCAAGGTCCTGAAGAAGCCCTTCGTCGAGATCACCGAGGCCGAATATGACGAGATGAGCGCGGTCAACTCCAAGTCCGCCTTCTTCTTCCTGCGCGAGGCGGGCAGGCATGTCAGCGACAACGGCAAGGTCTGCACCCTCGTCACCTCGCTGCTCGGCGCCTTCACGCCCTTCTATGCGGCCTATGCCGGCACCAAGGCGCCGGTCGAGCATTTCACCCGGGCCGCCGCCAAGGAATTCGGCGCGCGCGGCATCTCGGTCACCGCCATTGGCCCCGGCCCGATGGATACGCCCTTCTTCTATCCGGCCGAAGGCGCCGACGCCGTCGCCTATCACAAGACCGCCTCAGCCCTCTCGGCCTTCTCCAAGACCGGCCTCACCGACATCGAGGACATCGTCCCCTATATCCGCTTCCTCGTCTCCGACGGCTGGTGGATGACCGGCCAGACGATCCTCGTCAACGGCGGCTACACGACGAAGTGACCGTATCGCGCGACGAGGGTCGCGCTCTCATCCGGACGGCGACGTCGCCCCTAATCCGCCTGCCGGCACCTTCTCCCCGCCTGCGGGGAGAAGGGACACGCGGCACCCGCGCGCCTCGTCTCAAAGCACGCGAGCAAAGCGGGGCGATGACTGCAGATGCGGTTCCCGGCGGGCCTCTCCGATATGGGCAACCACGCCTGCCACATCTTCGACGCATCCCCTCTCCCCGCCTGCGGGGAGAGGGTGAGGGTCAGCGGCTGGCGCGATTGCCTCTCAAGGGCATCAAGGCACGTCCGTTACCGCCGCGTGCCTGCCCTACAAAATTCGATTGGAATTTTAGAACGTTATGTAATGTGATGCATGCGGCCGCATGGCGGACAACCGATCTCAGTGGATGAACTTCATGACGCATATCCCGTTTCTCGTCCGTCGCCTCCTGGCAGGCCTCGTGCTCCTTCTGGCAGTTGCCCTGCCCACCCTCGCCCAGACGACGCCGCCGCCGGTCACCGTCATCCTGACGCCCGGCCAAAGCCCTGCCGAAATCGAGCAGATCCTGCGGGCTGCCGCCAAGGCCGGCGGGCCGGTGACCGTCGAGTGGCGGGAGAGTTCGGGCAAGGCTGCGCCCACGGCCGCAACGCCGGATGATGCGGCGACACCTGCCCCGGCCGACACAGCAACGCCAGCGGCCACGCCGAACGCGGCCGACGCTCAAGCCCCGGCAAGCGCGGAGAGTGCTACCCCCACGCCGGCCGCCGAGCCGGAGGATTCTCTCGACACCCTTTCCGCACGATTTATCAACGGCTTGCAAATGGGCCTTGCCGGCATGTCCGGCATCGCCGGGGTCATGGCTGACGTTGCGGCAGGCATTCGTGTCGAAGGCTGGTCGGTGGCCTCGGTCGCGGCAGTGGCCGCACTTGCCGTTGCCGCCGGGCTTGCCGCCGCCTTTGCCTGCCGCCTCGTCATCCATCGCCTGTTCGGCGCCTCTTTCGAGGTGGTCGACCTCTTGCACCGCATGCGCGCCTCGATCATCCGGCTCGGCTTCGACATCGCCTACCTCGTGATCTTCGCCGCCGTCGCCCACGGATTTGCCCATCTGCTCCTGGCGCGCGGCACCGCCTCGGCCGAGCTTGCCCATGCGCTGATCACCATTGCCGTCGCGTCCGCCGCCTATGCCGTCGGCGCGCGCTTCCTCTTTGCCCCGACGCGGCCCGAGATCCGCCTGCTCGACATCGCCCACCCGCGCTTTCACGCCAACATGCTGTTCGCCTATGGCGCGCTCGGAGCCGTCGTCGGCGCCAGCCTGCGCTTCGCCCACCAGCGCGGGCTCGACGTTGCCGCCACCGATGGCTGGCTGCTGATCGGGGTCACGATCCTGACGCTCGTCAAGCTCCACTGGTTCATCGCCGGCGCCAGCGACATCCGCGCGCTCTTTGCCGGCGAAAACCCCGGGCCCGTGCGTCGCGCCATCGCCTTCGGCGTGCCGGAGTTCTATGCCTTGAGCGCCATCGTGCTCTGGCTGATGAGCGTGATCGTCGCCGGCAGCCCCAACAGCGCGGCCTGGAGCTTTGCCGGCGGCATGACGCAGATCATCCTGCTCGCCCTTCCGATCCTCGCCTTCGGCATCCATTCGCTGGTAGGCGCCGCCGCCGAGCGCCGTCGCACGCCCGCCTCATCGAGGCTGCACGCGGCGATCTCCGGCAGCATCCAGACGGCGCTTGCCGGCGCCACCTGGCTGATCGGCCTGCACATCATCATCCAGCTCTGGCGCTCGGTCATGGTCCAGCACGACACCGCCGCTGCCGTCGGCTGGATCGTCGTTCTCGAGCGCATCAGCCTTGCGGTCGTCGCCGCCTGGGTGATCTGCAGCTTCCTCTGGCGCAGCTTCGAAGCCTTCGCGCCCACCGCCCGCCTCGCTTTGCCCGGCGATAGCGAAGACGACACGGTGGTCCAGCAGACAAGCCGCCTCTCGACCATCCTGCCGCTCGTGCGCAACCTCATCTTCGGCGGCATATTCGCCGTCACCAGCCTCGTCATCCTCTCCGCGCTCGGCATCAACATCGCGCCGCTGATCGCCGGCTTCGGCGTGCTCGGCCTTGCCCTCTCCTTCGGCTCGCAGGCGCTGGTGAAGGATGTCGTCTCCGGCATCTTCTTCATCGCCGACGATGCCTTCCGCGTCGGCGAATATGTCGATACCGGCAAGCTCAAGGGCACGGTCGAGCGCATCTCGCTGCGCTCGCTTCGGCTGCGCCACCAGAACGGCCAGATCCACACGATCCCCTATGGCCAGTTGCAGGCGGTCACCAATTTCAGTCGTGACTGGAGCACGGTGAAGTTCGAGCTGAAATTCGAGCGCGATGCCGACCCCGAAAAGATCCGCAAGACCATCAAGAAGGTCGGGCTTGCCATGCTCGAAGACCCCGAGATCGGCGGCGAATTCCTGGTGCCCCTGAAGATGCAGGGCATCCAGGACGTCACCGAAAACTCGCTCGTCGTGCGGCTGAAATTCACCGCCCGCCCCGGCAACCCCAGCATCCTGCAGCGCGAGTCGATGAAGCGCCTGCTGCCGGCGCTGCGCGAAGCCGGCCTCGACCTCGCCTCCAACGCCGTCACCGTGCGCTCCGGCGCCGCCGGTGCAGCCGAGGCCGAGGCGGCCGCCGCGAACCTCGCACTGGCGCGAAAGCCGGTAGCGGCCGAAACGGCGGACGCGGAGGGTTAAGCTGGCATACGCTGGCGGCAGCGGTGGGGACAGGCCGGTGCTGTGGCGAAACGAAAGCTGCCCACCCTGCTCTCGCAGCCTGGGCGCGACAACTCCCGCCGCCAAGACATCATCTCCGCCAACCGCGATCCGGCGACAAGGACACGCAATCATTCCACGTGCCGCGACGACCTTTGCGTGTATGGTGGGCCACGCGGGCGCGACAGGAGCGCCTTTCGATGGAGCATTCGGGAATGGATAACGATCACCTCTGGTACTGCCTCGTCGGCACGAAGGATACCAACACCGGCATGGCCCGCTTCCTGCTCGCCGTCGGCGCATTCATCGTGCTCTTCGGCATCCTCTTCTGGCTCCTCGGCCTCTAGGGCCGTCCGACCTCCATCCCCCGACATCGAGCGTGCAGAAGAAACCGAGCGGATGCGCAGGCGCCCCTCAGGCGTCCGAAGGCGCATGGCTGCGCCCGGCGCCCTTCCGTTTCTCAAAGGGACCAGCCCGCAGCACACCACAAAGCTGCATGCGCCCGCACTTTCCCGCTGTCCCCGCGGGAACAATAGTCGGCCCCGGCCATTTGCTAGAGCAGGTTCAACGAAAGGCCGAAAGGCCTTTGACCGGAAAGCTGAAGGCTTCCGGATCGATCAACGCCCGGTGAAACGAAGGATCAAGGCCGGGCAAGAAGGAAGTCGGAGCAACACCATGCGCATCATCCTGGTAGCCCTTGTCGCCTCAGTCATGAGCATCCTGGTGTTCAAATATGCCGACCATTCGCTCGGCAACACGCAGATCGTTGCAACAGCCGAACAGCTGGCCGCACTTTAAGGTTTCCCCCTTTGATCGAAGGTTTCCCTCTTTGATCGCACTGGAAGCGGAACGATGCTTCGGCCCGGCGCCGCCTACGCTCCCATCTCTGACTGAAGGCGGCACCCGCACCCGCACCCGCACCCGAGGTGCCACCACGGGGATTGCCTTTGTCCAATCGGCGCGAAGGACATCGGTCGCGGTCCGCGTCGCCCGCAAACCGCTACCGTTTCCATCCCAAACGTCTTTTGCCGCTGCCCCGCAGCCGGACCGACAAAGGCACGCCGCCGCCATATCGCGCCCTGCCCGTCCCACCCCGCTTCGGTCGAGCGGTGCAATTGGGAGCGCCCAATTTCGCAACCTCTAATAGACGCCGAACGATCGGAGAACGGTCCGAGCACGAAAGTGGTTTTTTCGTAGCCTCCTCCCCCATTTGGGGGAGGAACATTTCGTGAAACCACCCGAGGCGAAAGCGCACATCTTGCTAACCGCTAAAGTTGTATTACATAGGCATGGGCAACAATTTATACGATTGAATAAATGAACCTTCGTCTCGTCGCCGGCAGCATGTCCGTCGCTCTCCTGTGCATCGTCGCAATCGTCCTGTTCGCGCCGCGAACCGAGCAATACATGAGCTATTCCAAATATGAATGGACCCTGTCGGCGCTGCGCAAGCGCCCGGGCGCACAACCGCAATATGTCGAGGCCTGCGTGTCGGAGTACCTGCCCGACCTCAAGGACGATGCGCTGGAGGGAACGCCCTATTCCAGTCGCGAGGAAATGGCGGAGGACGTCTGCCGGCGCTACTTCAAAGTGTTCGTCGATGGCAGGCTGACCTTCGCCGAGTTCAACCGCTCAATGTACGAGGAACTTCCATTCTCGGTGATCGAGGAAGCAGAGCTCCGGGAGCCACGCCCTCCGCGTAGTGAGTGAAGGCCAAAGGTCTCGCCTCTGCACGCACCGTCGCTGCTGCCTCATCCAGCGCTTCGCAGCGGTCGGTTCCGTCAGCGCTCGCCTGAGAACGCCCCGGACGCGCATTCACTCCACGAGACGACCAGGACGCCGGGCGCCCACCGGCGCCGTCCGCCGATCCCCGGCAAACAGCGGCCCGCCATGCGGCGCCAGCTCATCTTCGGCCAGCCGGATCAAATCCGCCGCCTGTCCTGCACCGGCGTTGCAGATGGCCGCGTCGAAACGCTCGGCAAGGGCCGCGTCGGCCCGCAGGAGCAGCCGCGGCAGCCATTTGCCGCGCCCAGACCAGCGCCCGCGGCCAAGCAACATCAGATCGGCGAGCGGCCGCATCAGTTCGGCGGCAATGGCGCGGATCTCGGCGGCCGGGCGTGGATCGCGCAGATCGTCCACCAGGTCGGTGATCTGGTAGCGCAGTCCGTTGCGGATTTCCGGTGTCAGCGGTGCCGGCCCTTGTTCCAGGCGTTGTCGCGCCTCGGCCTGGAGCGCTTCGGCACGCGCCCGCTCAGGCCCGATCGCAACGCCGCCCGCCACCATGTCCGTAAGCACCGGGCAGCCGCCCGCCATGTCCTGGTCGGCAAACCAGTTGAGCGTCTCGAAATCGTGCACGAAGGCTTCGACCGGAAAGCCGTCGAAATGAAAGCTCTCCCGCCAGGCGGCCGGCAGGGCCTCGTGCAAAACCACCAGGTCGATATCCGAGCTTTCCGTACCCTCGCCGCGCAGGATTGAGCCCGCAACGATCGCAAAGATCGCCTTCGGGAAGCGTTCCGCAAGCACCGCCTCGGCCGCCATCACCGCCCTCGCCGCACGGCCCACGGCCGCTGGCGCGCGCTTTGCCCCCGCATCGGCGGGTACACCCTCGTCGCTCATTCGAGCCTCCAAACGCAAGGACCCTCCCGATATGGCGTCATCACATCGGGAGGGTCCTTGAAGCAGGCGATGGATGCGTATGCTATTGCAGCGTGCGGGTCGGTACAGGCTCTGACGCCGGCTGGCCGACGGCGGCGCCGGCCGGGTTGACGGCTGAGCGTGCGCCATCGAGGCCGGTCGCGACGACGGAAACGCGGAAGGTGCCGTCGAGCGAGCGGTCAAAGATCGAGCCGACGACGATGTCGGCCTCGTCATAGACCTCTTCGCGAATGCGGGTCGCGGCTTCGTCGACTTCGAACAACGTCATGTCCATGCCGCCGGAAATCGAGATCAGCACGCCGCGCGCGCCGCGCATCGACACTTCGTCGAGCAGCGGGTTGGCGATCGCCGCTTCCGCGGCCTTCAGCGCCCGGCCCTCGCCGGTCGCCTCGCCGGTGCCCATCATGGCGCGGCCCATCCCCTTCATGACCGACTTCACGTCGGCGAAGTCGAGGTTGATCAGGCCTTCCTTGACGATGAGGTCGGTGATGCAGCCGACGCCGGAGTAAAGCACGCGGTCTGCGATCACGAAGGCATCGGCAAAGGTGGTCTTGGCATCGGCGATGCGGAAGAGGTTCTGGTTGGGGATGACGATGACGGTGTCAGCCGCTTCGCGCAGGCGTTCGATGCCCTGCTCTGCCGTCTCCATGCGGCGCTTGCCCTCGAAGCTGAAGGGCTTGGTGACGACGCCGACCGTGAGGATGCCCGCCTTGCGCGCGGCCGCCGCGATCACCGGCGCCGCACCCGTGCCGGTGCCGCCGCCCATGCCGGCGGTGACGAAGCACATATGCGTGCCGCCGAGGTGATCCATGATCTCGTCGATCGATTCTTCCGCCGCCGCCCGGCCGACATCCGGCAGCGAGCCGGCGCCGAGGCCTTCGGTCACGGCTGCACCCAGCTGGATGATGCGCGACGACTTCGACATGGCGAGCGCCTGCGCGTCGGTGTTGGCGACCACGAAATCGACGCCCTGAAGCCCTTCGTTGATCATGTTGTTGATGGCGTTGCCGCCACCGCCGCCGACCCCGATCACGGTGATCTTCGGGCGCATTTCGGTGATCGTGGGCTTCTTGAAATCGGTCATGGCTTGTCTCCTAGAGCCAGCGCCTTGCGGGCGCCCGGCAGCGGCGAATCGGGCAGCTTGTATTTTAGGAATTGAAAAAAGCCATGGAGAAGGCAAGCAAAAAGGGCGACGCGCCTATCCACATATGAATTTTAGCGGGGGCGCAGAGGCGGCCGGGATTCCGCCGCAGATTGGCGAAAACATACAAACAATCAAGTCGTTACGCCACATCCACCCCTCACCCTAAACCTCTCCACGCTGCGCGGAGAGAGGGGACGTGGTCGACGGCCGGCTCCCAAACAGGGACGCGCGGCAGCGAAGACCGCTGCCGCGATTGGCTGATCGAGCCTCTTTCCGCTGAGGTTGACGGGCGAGCGAGCGGCTGCCGCAAGCCCCCTTCTCCCCGTCAAAACGGCGAGAAGGTCCCGGCAGGGAATGCGAGGCCGACCGCCGCCCCTGCACTTTGCCCCCTAAGCTTCAAAGCTCGGCCGCGAGCGCACCCGCTCCAGCCAGCCCTGCACGTTCTTGGCCGAGGCCGGGATCTCCATGCCGAAGACGTCGCAGAGCCAGGCGGTAACGCCGGCAGTGATGTCGGCGATCGAGAACTGATCGCCGGCCAGATACGGCCGACCGTCGGAAAGTTCGTCGTCGAGCCAGCCCCATTTCTTCGGCACCGCCACCCGCTCGGTCTCGGCAAAGGCCGGAAACTGCGTCAGCCGTTCGGCAAAGAAGGCATCCGAATGCAGCGCCACATTGCCGACGGTGCCCAGGATCACCAGTTCGGCGCGACGGTTCCACATCTCGATCTTGGCGCGGCTGACGGCATCATGGCCGAAGAGCTGCGGCTCGCGCTTGGTCTCTTCGAGATAACGGCAGATCGCGACGCTCTCGGTAATAATCGTGCCATCGTCGAGCTCCAGCACCGGGATCTGGCCGAGCGAATTGACCGCCAGGAACTCCGGCGCCTTGTGCTCACCCTTGGCGAAATCGACATCCACCATCGGCAGCGAAATCCCCTTCTCCGCCATGAAGATGCGCACGCGATACGAATTCGGTCCCATGCCCTGATAAAGCTTCATCCTATCCTCCTGTCGATGAGGCGACCGCCCCGTTCCTCCTGAGCCGCGTTTAAGCGGGATACTGATTGTTTATAGCAACCGGTTTCATTTAACTCAACGGTTTATTTCGTGGTGTGATGAATTTTGTGGGCTGGCGCGGCAAATGGCGGAATCCCGTCAGTCGTCCCAGGCGGCCGAGCCCAGCCACTTGAAGCGGTCAGGGCGTCATGCTTCCTTCACTTGAAAACAGGAGCTTGCCATGTTTGTCCGATCCGCCGTCGCCTGCCTCGCCCTCCTCCTTGCCGCCGGTCAGGCCACGGCCGCCCTTGCACCGAATTTTCAGCGGGCGCGCGAGTTGAACGCGGTCATCAACGCGGTCGCCGTCGCCGTTCCCAAACACCCGATCGACAAGGTCATCAGCCAGGGCCGCGACCGTTATGCCGTCGTCGCCGGAAAGTGCACGGTCATCGCGAGGATCGTCGGCCTGCCGGCAAAGCCGGGCGTCGTCGGCCCGCGCCAGTTCGAGGTCGAACTCGACAAGCCCGATTGCGAGTGAGCTCACACGGTTGCAGAATTATGGGCGAAAGTCGGTATTTGAAGACGGTATCACGCGCCCGCTGGCAGGAGGTGACCGTCCACCCAGCCCGCAAGCTCCGCCTCTCCCATTTTGCCATCGGCAACGGACCAGATGACGTCACGCACATCCCTCTGGCTGGCATCGAGCCTGTAGCCCAGGATCCCCAGCTGCATCGCAAGCGCAAAGAGCGCGGCGCGCTTGTTGCCATCGGTAAAGCCGTGTGCCTTGGCTATCCCGACGCACACCGCGGCCGCTAGCCTGCCGATCGTGACGCCATCCTCGTAGAGCGCAATGTTGACAGGACGCGCAATCGCGCCACGAATTGCGCCTTCATCCCGGATACCGGGCAAACCTCCGTGCCGCTTGATGGTCAGGTCGTGGGCCTGTACCAAAGCATCGAAGGATATTGGCTTCATTTGGCAAGTTCGGAGAGCGTCCAATCGAAGCGGGCGAAGATATCCTCCGCCGCCTTCATCGAGACGTCGTAGGTTTCATCGGCGCTGGCTGCCAAAGGCGGTTGATCCTGTTTTACGACAACCGTTTGCGCTCGCAGGTTCGAGGCAGGTCGCGAAGATCCGACTACGGATCGAGAAATCACTTCGCTATTGTACTTCAAGATCTCGTGAAAAATGCCGTCCTTGTCGCGGTAAAGCTCACGCTTGTTCGCGGCATCAGCAACTCTTCCCGTTGTCTTCCTGACATTCTTGGCCATAGCTACGATATAGCATTTGGAAGTGGCGTTTCCAAGGAGGCGCTACCGCCTCCTCTCAAAGCCGCCACCCGTGGCTCATCACGAAGCGCGCCGTGTCTCCCGGTATGATCGCCCTGTCGCCAAAGGCTTTCAACGACTGGCCATCCGGCAAAGCCAAGGTCAGGGCAAAACGCTCGCCCTCAAAGACGCAGGAGACGACGCGGAGCGCCATGCCCTCGCCGTCGTGGCGCACGTGTTCCGGGCGCACGAGGACGTCACGAACGGCGCCATCGCCAGCACCTTCCATGCCGACCCCGGCAAGCGCTGTCCGCAGCAGCGGCCATTCGACCGCGCGAGGCGCGCCCTCCGGCACCGCGAGCTTGAGCACCGAGCCGCGGCCGATGAGGCCGCCGACGACGGCGCCTTCGGGTCTGGCGTAGATCTCGGCGGGTGGCGCCATCTGCATCAACCGCCCCTCGGACATCACGGCGACATCGGTCGCAAGCGCCATCGCTTCCGCCTGGTCGTGCGTCACATAGATCATCGTTGCGCCCGAGCGCTCGTGGAAGATGCGGAAGGTCTCCTCCATCGACTTGCGCAAATGCTGGTCGAGATTGGCAAGCGGTTCGTCGAGCAGCACGACGTCCGGCGAAGTCACCAGGCAGCGGGCGAGCGCCACACGCTGGCGCTGACCGCCGGAAAGGGCTGCGGGTCGGCGGTCGGCATAGTCGGTGAGCTTCACCAGCGCCAGGGCATCGGCGACGCTCCGTTGCCACGCCGAGCCCGAAATACCGCGCACCTTCAGCGGATAGCCGACATTTTCGGCCACCGTCATATGCGGCCAGAGCGCATAGGACTGGAACACCATCGCCATGTTGCGCCGCTCCGGCGGCAGCGCCCGCGCGGCATCCGAAAGCCGCCTTTCGCCGAAATCGATCGAGCCGTCGCTCGGCTGCTCGAAGCCGGCGATCATCCGGAGCACCGTCGTCTTGCCGCAGCCGGACGGCCCGAGCAGCGCCAGGAAGCCGCCCTCCCGCACCGTCAGCGACACATCAGACACCGCCGGCCGGCCGCCGCCGAAATTCTTGGTGAGGTGGTTGAGGATCAGTTGCGCCATGGCAGCACGCCTTCCGGGAGATAGTTTGCGAGCGCCTCGAGTGCTGCCATCAACACCACGACCATGACGACCACGAGCACCGAAAGGGCTGCGGCCAGGTCCGACGAACCGCTGTCGTCGAGATTGAAGATGGCAACGCCGAGCGTCTGGGTGCCGGCCGACCAGAGCAGCGCCGAGACCGTCAGCTCGTTGGCGGCAATCAGGAAGACGAGGATGATCGCAGCCCCCGCCGCCGGCGCCACCAAGGGCAGGATCACATCGCGCATCCGCCTGAAGAAACCGGCGCCCGCGAGACGCGCCGCCTCTTCCAGCGACGGGTCCATCTGCAGGAAAGCACTCATCACAGGCTTGAGGCTGACGGCGAGGAACGAGGAGAAATAGGCAATCAGGATGATCCAGATGGTGCCGTAGAGCGAGACCTTGAGGATCGGCAAAGGTGCGGCAAAGGTGAGGATGAAGGCGACGGCGAGCACGATGCCCGGCAACGCATAGGGGATCTCGATCAGGATGCCGAGCGTATTCGAAAGCCACCCCTTGCGCCGGGTCATGAGATAGGCCGCCGGCACCGAGACCGCGAGCAGGCCGAGCGCTGCACTGATGGCAAGGAACATGGAATTGCCGAGCGCCTTCAGCGTCATCGACTGACGAAAGAGGATTTCTTCGTAAGCGCCCAACGACACGGTCTGCCAATTGAGCGGCACGCCGTAGGCCGGCACCAGCGAGCTTGCGACAAGCGCGGCGAGCGGCGCCACCAGCACGAGAAGCAGGATCGCCGCGAGGAGCAGTTCGACGACCAGGCGGAAGCGGCCGAGCGAAAAGGCCGCATTCGCGCCGGAAAGGCCGATGATGCGGTAGTCCCGGCCGACAAGCGCCTTTTGCTGCAGCATCAAGCCGGCCGCGGCAATGAAGGCGATGAGGCTGGAGAGCAGCGCGATCTCGCCGAAGGTGCCGGCGCCGAAGCTGGCAAGCCGCGTATAGATCAGGGTCGGCAGCACCTCGATTCCTGCCGGAATGCCGAGGATCGCCGGAATGCCGAAATTGCCGACGCCGGAAACGAAGGCGATCGCAGCGCCTGCAATCAACCCCGGCAGCGACAGCGGTGCGACGATGTCGCGAAAGACGCGAAGCGGCGTGGCCCCGGCAAGCCGTGCCGCCTCCACCCCGTCGCGCGGCGAGGCGGAAAGCCCGGCTTTCAGCGCCAGGAAGACCAGCGGCGCATGCTGCACGCCGAGAAGCAGCGATATGCCCATGAGCGAATAGAGCGGCTGCGGGCTGCCGAGCGGCGGCGCGATGCCGAGCGTCTTTAACAGCGGGCTCGCCGGGCCCGTCATCTCCACCCACGCAAGGGCCGTCACCTGCGGCGGGATCATCATCGGCAGCATGAAGGCGAAGCTGAGCGTAAGCTTGCCGCGCACATCCGTCAGCGCCACCAAGAAGGCAAAGAGCGCGCCGATGACGACGGAGACGACCATGCCGCCAGTCGCGGTCAAAAGCGTGTTGCGGATCGCCGCAAAGGTCGCGGGCTCCGTGAGCACCCCGATCGACCGTCCGGAGACGAGCCCGGAAAAACCGGCCCTCGCCAGGCTGAAGAGCGGCAGCAGGCAGAGAAGAAACAGGCAGGCGAGAACGAAGGGCGCCAGCCAGCGCGGCTCGGCAGCGGGGCTGGCGCCTACCCGTAGCTTGGGCGCGCCCATCGTCCGGCCTTGAATGGGAAAGCGCAGCCAGCGGGGCCGGCTGCGCGCATCGTTACGTTTCAGCATTGAACCGATCAGTTCGTGCCGAAGATGCCGGAGAAGGTTTTGAGGTCCGCGTCGGAATTCTTCACGGCCTCGGCCGCATTGACCGGCAGCACCTTGATCGTCTCGCGCGCCGGATAGCCCTCAGGCAATGCCACGCCGTTGCGGGCCGGGATATAGCCCATCTTCACCGCCGTCTTCTGGCCTTCCTCGGACAGGAGGAAGTCGACGAACTTCTTGGAAGCCTCGACGTTCTTGGCGGTCTTCAGGATACCGACCGGCTCGGTCACGGCAGACACGCCCTCGGCCGGAAAGACGAATTCCACCGGGGCGCCCTTGGCCTTCTCGCGGATCGCCATGAAATCGACGAGCATGCCATAGGCTTTCTCACCGGTCGCAACCGCCTTCAAGACGCCGCCATTGCCGCCGGCAGCCGTGGCGCCGTTTGCGGCGAGCGCCTTGTAGTAGTCCCAGCCGAGGCCATCGATGCCGGTCAGGGTCTGCGCGTGGATGAGAGCGGCACCCGAGGTCAGCGGGCTCGGCATGGTGACAAGGCCCTTGGCTTCCGGCTTCGCGAGGTCCTGCCAGCCTTCAGGCTTCATGGCGGCAGACGTGTTGTAGACGATCCCGGTCGTGATCATCTTGGTCGAGTAATAGGCGCCGTCGGCATCATAGAGTGCCGCGTCGTAATTCGCCGCTTCCGGCGACTTGTAGTCGGCGAGATGGCCGGCTTCCTTCAGCCGCTGCATCGTCACGGTGTCGGCGATCAGAAGCACGTCGGCCACCGGATTGCCGGCCTCGATCTCGGCCATCAGCTTGGCCATGATCTTCGTCGTGCCCTCGCGCACCCATTCCACTTCGATGCCGAGATTGGCCGCCTGGAACGCATCGACCGTCGCCTGCGCATCCTCGTTCGGCTGGCTGGTATAGAGCACCAGGCTTTCGGCATAGGCCGCGGTCGAAAGCAGGCCTGCGACAACGGCGCCGGCAAGGACGGAGACAAACGATTTCATGGATATACCCTCGTGTTGAAACTGGCGCCGAGGGATAGGGCCACCCTTTTACAGGGGTATGACAGAACCGGGGGGAAGCGTAATCGGCGATCCTCGACGCGTCTCGCGCAAATATGCGCGGCGGATTCACGCGACGGACCTAGCGTGGCCCAGTCGACATCTGACTGCGGTGGCGCACATAGGCATTGGCCAGCGTGTATAGAAACTCGCGGTCGCTGTAGTGCGCATAGTCGTCCAGCCTGTAGACCCGCGCGAAGTTCCGGGCGGCGACCTCGAACTCCGGTCCGAACGCATTGTCGACATCGCCGAAGTAAAAGCCGATGGCCTTCAGATATTTCTGGATGAGGCGAAGGTCGCCCTCCTCCGACTGGATGGTCAGCTTGTTGAACTCGTTGGTGGTGAAGATCGACAGATCGTCATTGGTGTTGCGGTACTCGAAGGTCACGACATAGCCGAGGTTTTCCGCAGCGATGAAGGCGTGCATCGTCTTCAGGATGACGTTGTAATCGACAGGCCTCCCGCTCAACGGCGCCATGCCGCGGTTGAAGAACAGCATCATCGAGGCGATCCGCGACGTCATGGAAAAGGGACTGCTTGGCGAGTAGCCCAGTACCTCGAAGACGCAGCCGTCGGCCTCATAGTCCTCGGCCGGATCGAGCACCCGGCGCAGGTACTCGTCGTCGACCCCGGTGATCCGGTTGTCCTCGCCATAGTGAAGCCGCCCCTTGATGTACTCGCCCTTTTTGCCGGAAGCCTGCCCCGCCTCGACGGCCAGTTCGCGAATGGCCATGCCGAGCCGGCCCATCAGCATCGTCGCGATCACCGCCTCCACCGCGGCCTTCTCCATGCCGTTTCTGGGAATGACCGCCGTGCCGTGGCCGACATAGGCATCGAGCGCGCCGAAGGTCGCCCCGAATTCCCCCTGCAACTGGCCGTACCAGTTGGGCAAAAGCGCCTTCAGCGCAAAGCTTCGCCGCTCCAGCTTCCGCCACAGCGCCGCAAAGTCGTTGATGGTGATCTCGAAGACGTACGGAATATCGAGTGCGGCATTGAATTCGTCCGCCATTGAGTACCTCCCGAAGCACTCGGCACCGCCACCTGAAATAGAGTGGTCCCCCCAGCCTACACTCACATATCGACCGAGGGCGTCATAGTCATCCAAACGGGTTAGAAAAGGCACGCGGGACCCGGTTCGGCCGGTTTGTCCACACTTACTTTTCAAGAAGAAGAACACGGGCCTTTCAAGAAGCACCTCACGGGCTTTTCAGGAAGAGCCTTGTCGCCGTCGGTCTGCGGGCAGCACCTGAAATCAGGAGACCGGCACCTCATCGGTCGCAGACTGCAACGCGCCTCTGATCTCGATGGCGCCGTCGACGAACCGTTCGAATTCGTCTGCCTCCAGCGGAAAGTATTGATAGTTGCCCGAGGACGTCATCGCGAGCACGACATAAAGGCGGCCGCTCCCGCTTTCGCGCTTCATGCGTAGCGAGAGGACGCAGTTGCCGTTCATGATTGGAACGTCGGATTTCCGGATGACCTGCCCGGTCATCACCCACTTGAGCGACTTGAATAGCCCCACCATCGCGTCATGCGCCCCTTTCCTTCGCCAGCCACCGCGTCGATCGCCCGGTACAGCCACCCCGTTCGGACGCAGGTCGTTTCTACTTATATTAGAAGATGAACATTTTATCCACACACAGCCATCGACCGATGCCGCCCGAATTTTCTTGAAGAAAAATTAGGCGCGATGTCACACCGGGCTAAGCTCGCTCGTCATGGTATCGGAACCAACGAAAGGAAACGGAACCATGACTGCCAAGATCGACCTTTTCGCCGCTGCCCCGCAACTGATGAAGAGCTGGACAAGCGTCTCGGTGGCCGTTGCCGCGAGCCTCGACACCACCATCATCGAACTCGTGAAAATCCGCGCCTCGCAGATCAACGGCTGCGCCAACTGCATCAACATGCACACCCAGGAGGCCCGCGAAAAGGGCGAGACGGAACAGCGCATCTACCTGCTTTCCGCCTGGCGCGAAGCACCCTGCTATTCCGATCGCGAGCGCGCCGCGCTAGGCTGGACCGAAGCGCTGACTCGCCTGTCCGAGGGCCACGGCCACGAAGCGGCCTATCAGGCGCTGAAGGACCATTTCACCGAGGAGGAACAGGTGAAACTTACGCTGATGATCAACGTCATCAACGGCTGGAACCGTCTCGCCGTCGGCTTCGGCCTCTGGGTCGACCCGGCAGCCGCCAAGGCCGCCGCGCAGGCTGCCGCCTGATGGCGGTGAGCGCCCATGAGGACGCAGCGGCGGTCTTCGATCCGCTGCGTCCAAAACTCGTCCGCGTCGCCTACCGCATGCTCGGCTCGGTCGCCGATGCGGAGGACATGGTGCAGGAGGCCTTCATCCGCTGGATGGGGGCCGACCGCACCTCCGTGCGTGAGCCGGAAGCCTTCCTGCGCCGCACCGTCACGAGGCTCTGCCTCGACCAGTTGAAATCCGCGCGCCTCAAGCGCGAGACCTATGTCGGCCCCTGGCTTCCCGAACCTGTCGTCGAGGAAGAGCCGGAGGACGACGTCACCCTGCCCCTGATGCTGGCGCTCGAACGCCTATCGCCCTTGGAGCGCGCCGCCTTCCTGCTGCACGACGTCTTCGGCCAGAGTTTTGACGAGGTGGCCGTGACGATCGAGCGCGACGCCGCTGCCTGCCGCCAGCTGGCAGCCCGCGCCCGCACCCATGTGCGCGCGGAACGCCCCCGCTTTGAGATCGAGCAGCAGCGGGGCCTCGAACTTGCCAACGCCTTCTTTGCAGCCTCCCGCCACGGCGACATGAAGACGCTCGGCGCGATGCTCGCAGCCGATGTCAGCGTGCATGCCGACGGCGGCGGCAAACGCCCGGCCGCAATGCAGCCGATCCTCGGCTTCGATGCGGTGATGAAGGTGCACGAGCAACTGGCCGCCCTGTTTGCCAAGCACGGCTCGACGCTGGTGCGCGCCGGCTTCATCAACGGCCTGCCCGGCTTCGTCACCCGCGAGGCCGACGGCGAGCTGCAGACGACCGCGCTGGAGATCAAGGACGGCAAGGTCGCGGCGATCTATGTGGTGCGCAATCCGGACAAGCTGGCGCATCTGCATTAGCGCCAAGCTGTCGCGACCTGTCGCCTCGCGTTTCAATTGTCGGAGCGCTGGCCCTCGATAGAGGCACGCGGATCGGCACCCAAGGAACGATCCCTCTGTTTGACATGGCGTGCGGTGCCGGAGGGCGCCGCATAGAACGCGACGTCCCTCCAACGTCCCAAATGCCCAGCAGGCGCTAAGCCGCCCGCCCCCGCTCGGCACCACCCGCTTCGGGTATCCGCGCGATCACCTTGATCTCGAAATCGAAGCCGGCGAGCCAATTGACGCCGATGGCCGTCCAGTTCGGATAGGGTTTTTCGGAAAAGACGCGATCCTTGACCGCCAGGATCGTTTCGAACTGGTTCTCCGGATCGGTGTGGAAGCTCGTCACGTCGACGATGTCGTCGAAGGTGGCGCCCGCCGCCTTCAGCGTCGCTTCGAGATTGTCGAAGGCGCGCTCCACCTGGCGGGCGAAGTCCGGCTCCGGCGTGCCGTCCTCGCGGCTGCCGACCTGGCCGGAAACGAACAGCAGATCGCCGGAACGGATAGCTGCGGAGTAACGGTGCTGCTCGTAGAGCGCATGCCGGCCGGCGGGAAAGATTGCGTCGCGTGACGTCATGGGACTTGCCTTTCTGGTTTACGGGATCGGCACAAAGGAGGACGAGCGGGATGCCGGGCCCTCCTTCACAAATGCCTTCCAATTTGATATACGGCACGTATCTGAAATAGCGAAATACGACGCGTATGTCAAATCCATATACGCACCGTATCTGAAATTGAGGGCAATGATGGCCAGAAGCCGCCAGGAAACGATGGAGGAAAACCGCGCGAAGCTGATTTCGGCGGGGCGCAAGGCCTTTGCGGAAAAGGGTTATGCCGCCGCCTCGATGGATGAGTTGACCGCCGATGTCGGGCTGACGCGCGGCGCGCTCTATCACAATTTCGGCGACAAGCGCGGGCTGCTGGCCGCGGTCGTCACCCAGATCGACGGCGAGATGGCCGCCCGCGCCAAGGAGATCGGCGCCGGGGCCGCAGCGGGCGACCACTGGCAGGCGATGCTTGCCGAAGGGGCCGCCTATATCGAGATGGCGCTGGATCCCGAGGTGCAGCGCATCGTGCTGCTCGATGGCCCGGCCGTGCTCGGCGATCCCTCGAAATGGCCGAGCCAGAACAGCTGCCTGCTGGCGACGAAGCGGTCGGTGGAGCATCTGCTGGACAAGGGCGTGTTGAAGCCGGTCGATGCGGAAGCGGCCGCACGCCTGCTCAGCGGGGCTGCGCTCAACGCCGCCCTCTGGGTTGCCGCCAGCGACGAGCCGAAGACGGTTCTGCCGAAAGCGATCGACGCCTTCCGCGCCATGGCGACCGGGCTGCTCGCGGATCGCTGATCCGCCAACGAACCGGTCTCGACGACCGCCGTGGTGCAGACTATCCGCGCGTGCCGGCCAGTTCCCAGAGATCGATGCCGCCCGAGCGCCCCTTCACATGCACCATGCCCATCGCGCGGAAGTCGAAGAGATCGGCAACGGCGGAATGCACCGCCCCGCTCACCAGGATCGAGGTGTTGTATTCCTTGTTCAGCCCTTCGAGCCGCGAAGCGACGTTGATCGTGTCGCCCATGGCCGTGTATTGCTGGCGCGCAATCGCACCGAAGCTGCCGACGACCGCCGGGCCCGTATGCACGCCAAAGCGCGTGAACAGTTCCGGACGGCCACCCTTGCGGTTGGTCTCGTTGAGGCGATCGACCGCCGCCTTCATCGCCAGCGCGCAATGACAGCCATTCTCGATGTGCTGCGGATCGGCAACCGGCGCGTTCCAGATGACGAAGATGCTGTCGCCGAGATACTGGATCACCGTTCCGTGGTACTGCTCGGCCACCGTGTTCAGCATCTCGAAATAGGCCGAGAGGATATCGACGACCTCCTCGGGCGAATGCTGTTCGGAGATGGTGGTAAAGTCGCGCACGTCGGTGAAAAGCGCCGTCACTTCCTGTCTCCTGCCGCGAACCGCCGCGCCGCCCTCGGGATCGATGATCCGGCGAACCACCTCGCGCGGAACGTAAAGCGCAAACTGGACGATGGCGCGCCGGCTGGCGGAAAGCGCGCCGCCAAGCGTGTTGATCTCGGTAATCCAGGAATGCGGGGCGTCGTTGCTGGCAAAATTCAGGTCGCCGATCCGCCGCGCCTCGTCGGCAAGGTGATAGAGCTTGCGGCTGATCACCCGTGACAGCATCAGCGAGCCGATGACACCCGCCACCAGCAGGCTCCCGGCAATCATCAGGTTGCGCACCAGCAGCCGGTTTGCCTGCGCCACCAGGTCCTGCAGCGGCACGACGATTGCGACCGAGCTGCCCTTGAACAGGCCGGCAACGCTGACCGGCGCGATCTGCACCAGATAGCGCTCGCCGGCAAACTCGGCCTCTGTAAGCCCCCCACCCACATAGGCGGGGTCCTTGCGCAGCCCGGCGACGACGTCGAGGCTCGGATCGAGGCTGTGCATATCGGCCCCGCGCCCGCCCGACCAGGCCCCGAGGATCATGCTCATGACCGCGGGATCGGAATGGGCGACGAGGTTGTTGTCGCTGCCGATGACATAGGACCGGGCCCGCGGCGAGATTTCGCGCGCATCGAGCAGGCGGCTGACGGTCTGCAGGTGAATGTTGGTGCCCACCACGATGCCGCGGGTCCCCCGCAGCGGCGCTGCCAGCGCCAGGGTCGGCACCTTGAGCGTGCCCGTGACATAGGGCCCGACGGAAACCGGACCGGCGGTTCGAAGGGCCGCCTGATACCAGGGGCTCTGACGCGGGTCGAAACTCGTGCGCTCGAACGGACGTTCCCCGATCTGCTTGGCGCCAGCGTCGAGGAAGCGAAGCGTCGAGACTGTGCCCGCGTCCTGCCCATGGGCAAGCAGGCGGACCGCAAAGGCCGTCCCCACAGGCGCTTCGAGCGCCTGGCGCACATAGTCTCGCTCCGTATTGATCACCTGCAGGTAGGAGCCGTCGGGATAGCCGGCATAGATGCTCGTCGCGTTGGAAACGCTTCTGAGCACCTCCAGGAAGAATTGCTCCTTTGGCTCCAGGTCGCCGGGTGGCGCGACGGCCAGCTGCGGCACGGTGGACGCAAGCGCCACCGCCTCGTGGCCGCCTTCGAGCGCATTCCTGTAGCCCTCGATCAGCCGCAGGCTCATCTCGCGCATGTGCTTCTCGCCGGCAAGGATCGCCGCTTGCCGCCCCTGGCTGAAGGCCATCCAGATGATCGGCGTTGCCGTTAAGACGAGCAGCGCGACCACGAGCACGCTGAGATGCACCCTGAGAGGCCTGGACCAGTTCACGCAATTCCCCCGAAACGCGACTGTACGCCGGCGACCCTAGCACCTGCATTCATAAGGAGGAATGCATATTCTTTCAAAGAAATAGGCCATTTCATGCCCTGACGAGAGAATGAAATGGCCCTGTTCAGGTGAAGGCTTTTCTTGCCTCAGTTCAGCGGGATAGCGTTGCCGTCCTTGCTGTCCTGATAGGCGGAGGAGAGTTCGTCATATTTCGCGCGGATTGCCTCGGCGCGGGCCTTCAGGCCGCCCCGCTGCGGCTCGGGCAGAGCGTCGATCAGCGCGTGGATCGACTGGCCCTTCCAGAACGCATTCGTCCGGTTGTAGCCGCCCGGCTCCAGCGTGAAGACCTCCTTCAGGATCTTCAGGTCATGCGGGATGGAGAAACTGTCGCGCGAATCCTCGTGGCTGAAGAAGTAGAAGAAGTTGTCGAAGCCCGCCCAGGTGATCGCCGAAAGGCACATCGAGCACGGCTCGTGCGTGGAGAGGAAAATGAGGTCGCGGCTGTCCGGGCGCTCCGTTCCTTCGATCTCGTAGAAGCGCTTCAGCGTGTGCACTTCGCCGTGCCAGAGCGGGTTTTCCGTTTCGTTGTTGGTTTCCACGAGCACGGTCGAAAGATCGGATTTGCGCATCAAGGCGGCGCCGAAGATCTTGTTGCCGGCGGCAACGCCTGCTTCCGTCGCCGGAATGATGCCCTTCTCCATCGTGCCGAGCAGCGCATCGAGGAGCGCGTAGTTGTCGGTCTGCTGTGTCATTCCCAGTGTCCTTTCGTTGGGGTTCAAAGCAACGCCAGGAAAAACAGGAAACGATCCCCTGCCCGGAATGGCGGTATCTCAAAGCAATCCTAGGAAAAGTGCGAAGCGGTTTTCCGTGCGGGATTGCATATTTCAGAGCAAATCCCGGGAGAAGTCTGAAGCGACCTCCCGCCGGGATTGGGCATGCTTAGAGATCGCGCCTGTTCAGTGCGCCTCGATCAGCGGCACCTCCACGCCCTTGGCGTCGTAGAGCTTGCCGTTGAGGAAGTAGTCGCCGTCATGCAGGCGGGCGATATCCTGGTAGCGGATCGTGCGCTCCGTTGCCGCCACGAACACCGATTGCTGGTCGGAATTGCCCACGGTGAAGTGGTTGAACAGGAGGTTGAGCAGGATCGCCATGACCGCCGCCGACGAGATGCCCGAATGGAAGATCGTCGCGACCCAGGTCGGGAAGTGCTCGTAGAAACCCGGGGCTGCGATCGGGATCATGCCGAAGCCGATCGAGGTCGCAACGATCACCAAGTTCATGTTGTTGTTGTACTCGACCTTGGACAGCGTGCGGATGCCGCTGGCTGCAACCGTGCCGAAGAGCACGATGCCGGCGCCGCCGAGAACCGAGGTCGGAACCGAGGCAACGATACGCCCCATGACCGGCAAGAGGCCGAGGGTCACCAGGAACATGCCGCCGGTCGCCACCACGTAGCGGCTCTTTACGCCGGTCACCGCCACGAGGCCGACATTCTGGGCAAAGGCGCTCTGGGTGAAGGAACCGACGATCGGCGCGAGAATGCTCGACAGCATGTCGGCGCGAAGGCCGTCGCCGAGCCGGCGCGAATCCACCTTGGTCTCGACGATCTCACCGACGGCGAGAATGTCGGCCGAGGTTTCGACCAGCGTCACCATGATGACGATCAGCATCGAGATGATTGCGGCAAGTTCGAAGGTCGGGTAGCCGAAATGGAAGACCTTCGGCAGTGCGAAGACCGGACCGTTGGCAACTTGCGAAAAATCGGTCATGCCGGCCACATAGGCGATGCCCGTGCCGATCACGATCGAAAGCAGGATCGAAAGCCGCGAAATCGACGCATTGCCGAGCTTGCTCAACAGCAGGACGATGATCAGCGTCACCGCTGCAAGCTGGATATTGGCGGTGCTGCCGAAGTCCGGCGCCGCTTTGTTTCCGCCCATGGCCCAGAAGGCCGCCACCGGCATCAAGGTCAGGCCGATGGTGGTGATCACGATGCCGGTCACCAGCGGCGGAAAGAAACGGGTGATGCGCGAAAACACCGGCGTGATCAGAAGACCGATCAGCGAAGCCACGATCACCGCGCCGAGAACAGCCGGAATGCCGCCATTGCCCGAAATCGCGATCATCGTCGCAACGCCGGAGAACGAAACGCCCTGCACCAGCGGCAGGCGGCTGCCGAAGAACGGCACGCCGATCGTCTGCAGGATGGTCGCAAGCCCGCCGGCAAAAAGCGAGGCGGTAACGAGCAGGCCGACATCGGCGGAATTCAACCCGGCCGCCTGGCCGAGGATCAACGGAACGGCGACGATGCCGCCATACATGGTCAAGACGTGCTGCAGCCCGTAGGCCAGATTGGCACCGACACTCAGCCGTTCGTCTTCGGGATTTTCCGGTAGTGCATTTTCCTCTGCAATGCTTGCCAAGGGTATCTCCTCCATACCTTGTGCGATTGCCCCGTCTCCAGCGGGACAAGCAAAAAGGTAACCGAAGGAGGACAAATCTCGTCTTCCTAAAAAAGGCGAAACACCTTTCGGGTTTTGGGCGGGAATAGGTAATGGCCGTTCCGACGCCTCATTCGGGCCGATTGGCAGCGGCGTCCAAGGTCGACTTCCGACCGGGCCGCGGCACCCGAAAGCCCGGTCAAGCGGGCCCGGATAGACCCAAAGATGGTACGGCAGCAATCTTCAGCTTGGTAGTGAGTTCAGCTAAAGAATTTCTCGCGAGTTCTCGCAATAACATATTCCAACAGGTTGAAAACATGAAAAAGTTTAACTTCGCCCTTCTGGCGTCGGCAGTTGTCATGTGCCTATCGACAACAGCAAAAGCCGAGGATCTCGTCTTCACGCTGAAGAACGGGACCAATTCTGTCCTGAACAATTTCTACGCCTCTCCGACCGGCGTCGACAACTGGGAAGACGACATCTTCGGCCGGCAGGCTCTTGGCCCCGGCGAAGAGATGGAAATCACCATTGCCGACGGTCGCAGCGTCTGCCGGTACGACATGCGCTTCGAGTTCCAGGGCGACGATCTCGACACGACGACCGATACGCAGGACCTCTGCGAAATGGGTTCCTACACGATCCACGAGTAATGAACGCCCGGCGGGGAGCCTCAGCGGACCCCCGCCGCATGCGCCTTCAGGCGGCCTCCAATACACCGCTTGCGCGACAGGTTTCGGCAAAGGCGATCGAAACGGCCGAGAGCTTGATGGCCTGCCAATAGCGGTAGTCGTGCACCAGCGCCGTCGAAATCCAGCACGCGCCGCGATTGCTCGTCTTCGCCCAGCCGATCAGCCCCGCCTCGCGCGCCAGCCCAAAGAGCCGCGCCGTATGGGTTCTGGAAATGCGGTACCGGCTCGACAAGGCATTGGGAGACACTTTTCCGATCCAGATCGGCGCCGCACTTTCGTCAGGCAGCGCCGGCGCATTCTTGATCAGGTCGTGCAGCACGCTGCTTCCGGAATCCGAACGGACGAACTTGGCGATGCTTGGTGGCGGCTTGTGCCAGTCGCGACGCGCCAGCAGCAGGCGCGCGAAACGGGGCTGAGCGCCATGCAAGAGACCGGGCTGCTGGCGCGACAGCGCATAGCGGTCGCCGCCATCGATGAGATCGAGCGCGCGCAGATGAATGTCGAAGTAGCGCCGGATGAGCGCCTCGCTCATCTGCGTTGCGCGAACCGCGCGCTGCCGGCCGTCTCCACGCTCCAGCGGTTCGACAAAGCGGTATCTCCGCATTTCCAGGAGAAAGGCATGCACCGTGTTGCGGCTTGCCATCGCGCTCATGGTGCGGGCGAGATTGCCCGGTGAAATCGGCAGGCATGCCCTATCCTGCAGATGCTCGAAATGCATGGCCATCGTCATCTGGCTGAGCATCCAGCGCCGCAGATCCGCCACGTAGTGCACTTCCCGCGGCAAGGCGAGATGCGTTTCCAGCAGTTCGCGCGCAGCGGAATCGAGCCCCTCGCGAAAACGATCCATCCGGACCAGATCTTCGGCAGTATAGGGCGGCGACAGCGCCGCAACGGAAACGACGGACAACGACATGATCGGGAGTTTTCGGCAGGGTCGACCGCGCGGGATGGCGGCCGACCGGAAGGAAGGTTGCAGACCCATCATACTGGGATCGCAGACGAAATCCAGCGTCCGGACACCTCCCGCCAGGCCGGGAAGCGCCCGCTTCCAAGCCACCCACGACTGCCGCCGAAGGCGACCCGCGCAGGCCGCGCGCCGATCCGCCCGTCAAGCCGGAAGCGGCGGCATCTCCGGCGCGGCGAGCCCGCCGAAAGGATCGCGCCAGACCTCGATTTCGTCCAGTTGCCCGGCCCAGCGCGCAAGCGCCGGATAGTCCGCGATCGGCAGCCGCGCCACGTCGTTGTAGGGCAGGAACGTCGCCATGCGGAAATCGGCATAGGAAATGCTATCGCCCAGCAGCCAGGCGCGACCGGAAAGCTCGGCCTCGAGCAGCCTGGCCGCCCTGTGAAAGGACCTCAACCCCTCCTCCACCATCGCTTCTTCGCAAGGGCCGATGCCGTAGCGCAGCTTGGTGCCGCGCTCCCAATGCACCATGTCGCAGGCCTTCACGAAGTTCTCCTTGCCCCAGCTGATCCAGCGGATCATCTCCGGCTCGTCGTCATCCCTTCGCCAGAAATTGGAACCGAGCGTTCGGGATAGAAAGCAGGCGATCGCATCCGCCTCCCAGAGCGCCCGGCCGGGACGCTCCAGGATCGGCAGAAGCAGGTTGGGATTGAGCGGCCGATAGCGGTCCGCCTGCCCCGGCGCCAACGGCTCGGCAAATTCGAAGGCGACCTCGGCGTTTAGAAACCGCGCCGTTGCAACGGCCAGACGCGGATTGGGGTTTCGGCTGAAATAAAGCTTCATGCGGCGTCGCTCCCTGTTACACTTCATGAAGACGAACGAAGGCGGCGTTTGCCGACAGCCGGAAACAACAAAAATCGGCGATCGCGGCGAAAGCCGGCGACCGGCGATCGATAGCCGCCGATGCGGTTTCCAGCCAGCCATCTGTGAATTCGTTTCTCAATTCCTGCGAAATCCGCCTGCCTAGTGCCGATCCACAGCCCGACCTATCTCTCAGTCCGAGAGCGATGCCTCACCGATCGCAGCACCGCACATCAACACCTGCCATTCAACAGCAAAGGACAGGACACATGACACTCAAGGATATTCTGCCCGGCAAGCTCGGCTTCGGCGCAGCCCCGCTCGGCAACATGTTCCGCGAAATCCCCGAACAGGAAGCGCTTGCGACCGTCGAGGCCGCCTGGAACGACGGCATCCGCTATTTCGACAACGCCCCCTTCTACGGCGCCGGCCTTGCCGAGATCCGCATGGGCGAGGCGCTCGCCGGACGCCCGCGTGACGAATACGTCATCAGCACCAAGGTCGGCCGGGTGATCCTCGACGAGATCGAGGATGTCAGCGCCCGCGATCTCGGCGAAAAGGGCAACGTCTTCCGCTATGGCCGCCCCAACAAGATCGTCAACGACTATACCTACGACGCGACGCTGCGCTCGATCGAAGACAGCCTCAAGCGCCTGAAGACCGACCGGATCGAGATCGCCTTCGTCCACGACGTCGCCCAGGATTTCTACGGCGACGAATGGCTCGACGTCTTCGAGACCGCGCGCAAGGGCGCATTCAAGGCGCTCGACACGTTGCGCGACGAGGGCGTGATCAAGGCCTGGGGGCTCGGCGTCAACCGGGTCGAGCCGATCGAACTGCTACTGGCGCTCGAAGGCCCTCGCCCCGATGGCTTCCTGCTTGCCGGCCGCTACACCCTGCTTGACCATGACCGGGCGCTGCAGCGCGTCATGCCCGAGGTCACCAGGCGCGGCCTCGGCATCATCGTCGGCGGTCCCTACAGCTCCGGCGCGCTCGTCGGCGGCCCGAACTTCGAATATGCGCCGGCGACGCCCGAAATCCTGGCGAAGGTCGCACGCATCAAGGCAATCGCCGACCGTCACGGCATCTCGATGAAGGCGGCCGGCCTGCAGTTCTCGCTCGCCAACCCGGCGGTCGCAGCCGTCATCCCCGGCGCCAGCCAGCCGAGCCGCATCGCCGAAGACCGCGCCGCCCTCAACGAGGTCGTGCCGGCCGACTTCTGGCGGGACCTGCGCGCAGCCGGCCTCGTCAACCCGGAAGCGCCGCTGCCGGTTGCCGGCTAAGCAATTCCAGGAAAAGTGTGAAACGGTTTTCCGTGTGGAATTGCGTCGCTTGGTCAAGCAATTCCAGGAAAGTGGGAACCGGTTTTCCGTCGGAAATTGGCGTCACTTGAAACCCATCATCCCCGCCCGTCATCCCCCGGGCGGGGCAAGCTCTGCCGGCTCTTCCGCCAGAAAGCGCTGCAGGCGCGGCACGACAAAATCGAGGAAGGCGCGCACACGCGCCGGCAGAAGCTGGGCGCCACGAAACAGCGCATGGATATCGTCGGCCTCTGTTATCGCGCTGTCGGCCAATACCTCGACCAGCTCGCCGCGGGCGATCGGACCGCGCACGTGATAGTCGGCAATCCGCCCGATGCCGACGCCTGCCATCGCCATGCGGCGGATGGTTTCGCCGTTGTTGGTCAGAAGCGAGCCGCTCAGCATCCGCTCGACGATCCGCCCGCCCTCACGCATCGGCCACACCGGATTGGCCCGGCGAAAGTTGAAGCCGATGCAATTGTGATGAAGCAGGTCCTCCGGCGTTTCCGGCACGCCCCATTTTTCGAGATAAGCGGGCGACGCGACGATCCGCCTTTTGGTCGTGCCGATCTTGCGCGCCACCAGGTTGGAATCCGGAAGCCGCCCGACCCGGATCGCCACATCCGTCCGCTCGAGATAAAGATCGACCACCTCGTCCGACAGCGAAAGGTCGATGACGATCTTCGGATAGGCTTCCCAGAAGGCCGGCAGGATCGGCTCCAGTGCGGTTGCGCCGAAACTGACGGAGGAGTTCACCCGGATCAGCCCCTCGGGCTCGGCACCTCCGTGCGCGATCTGCTGTTCGGTCTCGTCCAGCTCGGCAAGCAGACGCTGGCTGCGCTCGTAGTAGAACTCGCCTTCCCGGGTCAGAAGCAGCCGCCGTGTCGAGCGCTCGACGAGCCTGATGCCGAGCCGGCTTTCCAGCCGCGCGATCAGCTTCGACACGGTCGACGGCGTCATCATCAATTGGCGGGCCGCTTCCGAAAAGCTGCCGGCCTCCACCACCTGGACGAAAACCATCATCTCGCCTGCCCGGTTGTCCATGACGCCACCTGATTTGAATTCATAGATCTGCCGTCAGATTAGCCCTGAAAACCCGCTTTGTCGCGATATTGCAGGGCCTCGTCGCACCATCTGTGAATTTTCTTATCAGATCCTGGGAACCCTCACCGTCTACTGCTGCGCCATCCGCCGTGAGATCTGTTGTCTCAAGCAAACCGTCCAGTGAGCGACGGTCCAATACAACAGGAAAAGGATCACCGAGATGTCCCAAGCAGCCGAAGCCAGCCTCGCCTCACAGACCGCCGCCTTCGATTTCGCCAGCCTGCGCCAGCGGATCGGTGGCTCGCAGATCGCTACGCGAAAGCGCGTCGCCCAGCCAGCCGGCGAGGCCCCGACCCCGCAGAACAATCGCCTGACGCTGCTGGCCCTGGCGCTCGGCAGCTTTGCGATCGGCACCTCAGAATTTGCCAGCATGGGCATCATCCAGCTCTTTTCGCAGGCCATGCACATCGGTGTACCGGAAGCAACGAGCGCGATTACGGCTTACGCCTTCGGCGTGGTCATTGGCGCGCCGCTCGTGACCCTGGCCGCTGCAAGGGCGAACCGGCGCACGCTGCTTCTCGCACTGATGGGGCTCTTCATCCTCGGCAACGTGCTTTCGGCGATTGCGGCAGACATGGGCATGCTGATGGTCGCCCGCTTCATCAGCGGCCTGCCACAGGGCGCCTATTTCGGCGCCGGCGCCGTGGTCGCATCCTATGTCGTCGGCCCCGGCCAGGCCGGCAAGGCCTTTGCCATCGTCATGACCGGGCTGACGGTCGCAACCATCATCGGCTCGCCGCTTGCCACCTTCCTCGGCCAGACGCTCGGATGGCGCGAAACCTATCTGGCGATCGCCGCCTTCGCCGTGCTTGCCTTCCTTGCGATCTGGGCCTGGGTGCCGCGCACGACAGCGCTCGATGGCGTGCCGGTGGTGCAGGAGCTTTCGTCGCTGCGCAAGGCAAACGTCTGGGGCGTGATGCTGGTCGCAGCCGTCGGCATCGCCAGCATCTTTGCGGTCTACACCTTCATCGCCCCCATCGTCACCGACATTGCAACCCTTTCGCCCGCCATGATCCCGGCAGCACTTGCCCTGTTCGGCATGGGCATGACGGCCGGCAACCTCGTCGGCGGCAAGCTTGCCGACCTCTATCCCGCACGCGGCATCGTGCTTGGCTTTGCCGCAGCACTCGCAACGCTTGCAGTGCTCGCAATGGGCGCGGCAAATCCCTGGGTGCTCTTCCCCGCCCTCTTCGGTGTGGGTGCAGCAACCATGGCCCCGATCCCGACGATCCAGGTGCGGCTCACCCGTTTCGCTCCCGAAGCCCCGAGCCTGATGGGCGCCATGAACCTTGCCGCCCTCAACGTTGCCAATGCCGTCGGCGCCGAGGCCGGAGGTGCGGCGATCGCCGCCGGCCATGGTCTGCTCTCGGCCGTCTGGGCAGGCTTTGCCCTTACGGCTGCGGGCCTCGCCCTCTTCGGCCTCACCCTGCTGTCGAAGAAGGCACGGCAGTAGGGCTCACGCGGTCTCGGCGGACTCGTCTCAAGCCCGACGGGGCCAGCCCTCGCCCTCTCCGCTCCGTCGACAGGCGAGCGAAAATGAGGCGCTTCCCACCACCAAGCTTTGACGCCCCGCGGTGATCCGACCGCGGGGTTTTCGCCTCAGAAGTAACGCATGTCACGTGTCTGATAAGATCGACAGGAAGCGGCTGATCACTCGATTGCCGCATCTGCGCAATGCGTCACGCCGCGATCCGACCCCTCCCATCAGGCCGGCACGAAGGGCCGCAGGGCCTCGACCAATCCGGTCGTTCCATAACGAACCTCGCCGCCCGGTTCGACGTCGATCATACCGCCCTTGTTATGGGCGTCGTAGAGATGGACCAGAAGCCGGGCGGTGCTTGCGCTCAAGGTCCGTTCCAGCGCCTCCTGCCACACGCCGCGCGGCACCGCCTGGACCGTGATCGTACGCCCGAGCAACTGGCCCAGGGCCGCGGCCACGTCGCTGGCGCTGTAGCGGCGCGGTCCCTCGACATGGACGATCTGCTCCACCGTTTCCGGCCCCGGGCGGCGGAGCAGGTCCGCAGCCATGCGCCCCACGTCTCCGGTCGAAACGGCGGCAAAGGTCCGCTCCACCGGATGGTGCAGGCTCGGAAGGGCACCGGTCGCGATCGCCGCCGGGATGCTGCGCGCCCAGCCTTCCATATGCTCGGCCGATCGCAGGAAGATCTTGGGCATGTCGAGCCCGCGAAGCCGCTCCTCGAAGAGACGGAAGACCGTGGGCATGCCGATATCCTCGGGCACATGGGCGCCATAGTCGGAGATCGCCAGCACGCGTTTCGGCCGCGCCTGCGCCAGCGCTTCGACCATGCTCTCGGTGAGCGCACGCATTTCCGCTCTGGCATCTTCGGCCTTGAGCGGCGGCGGCAGGATGATCTGCACGGCCTCGGCTTCCACGATCGCCGCGCCGAGCGCTGCCGTGTCACGCAAATCGGCAAAGGCGACGTCGCAGCCGATCGCCTGCAATGGACCGGCCTTTGCCGGATCGCGCAGCACTGCCCGCACCGGCAGCCCCTCCGCGCGCAGGGCCGACGCCGTTGATGTCCCGACCTTTCCGGCCGCTCCGAGAATGACGAACATGATCTTTTTTCCTTGCTGAAGACGGGCAAGGCATAGGGATCAGGCGGAACCCAGTCGCACAGATTCAGCCAGGATTTTGCAGCTTCGGTCAGATTTCGCCGGAGCGCCGCATGATTGCGCCCGGCGTCTCGCCGAGCAGCCGGCGCATGGTCGAGGCCATATGGCTTTGATGGGAAAAGCCTGCGGCGACCGCGATCTCGCTCGCCGGCAGGTTCGTCGTGGTCATCAGCGCGCGGGCAAGTTCCACACGGCGACGGATGACATATTGATGCACCGGCAGGCCGGTGCTGTTGCGAAAGAGGATCTTCAGCCGCGTGGCACTCAGGCCCGCCACAGCAGCGAGATCGGCGAGATGCAGCTTCCCGTCGAGATTGGTCTCGATATACTCGGTCAAGAGCCGCAACTGCCGCGCCGAGAGCTTGGGCTGGCTGCGCCCTTGCGCCCGCGCGCCGCCGGTCGCGCTTTCGATCAGCCGCACGGCCAGCGCATTGGCGAGAAGATCGACATAGAGCGGATCGGACGGCGTCTCCGCTTCGAGGTCCGCCTTGATCGCCCAGCCGATCGCCTCGAGCCGGGCATCGCGCACCTGCATCTGCGGCCGCAGCTCGACGCTTTCCCGCCCGAGATCCGCCGCCACGCCATCGAGCAGGGCTCGCGAGAAACTCAGCCTGAGGATCCGACAGTCCGCATCGTCCTCCCAGGAACCGTCGACGCCCGCCGGCACGATGTCGATATCGCCCGGCTTCTGCACCCGTCGCATGCGCCGCCCGCCGCAGCGGCAATCGGCGTTGACCGGCGGCCCGAAATGCATGCCCAGCCGATGCATGTCACCGCCGGGCACATGCACCAGCCCACGCGGAATATGGATGAAATCCGCGGCAAGCCCCTTCCACGCCCGTCCGGCGCTCGTCAACAGAACCTGCGGCGTCTGGATTGCGGAAAGTGTCATGATCTGTCGCCGTCCTGATCCGGGTTTGCGGACGCCATGCTACGTCCCAAACGGCCACGGAACAACCACGCGCAAAAGCCTGCGAACGACAAAGGATCAGAACGGGATCAGAACGGATTGACGTAGTTGGTGATCGCGATCTGGCGCAAGAGCACCCGGCGGATCACGTGTGCCGCCTTCACCCGCTCGGTAAAGATCGCCGCATCGCCCGTGGCACCGGCCGGCAGCCGTGCGGCGAAGGCCTGGTCGTCGAGCTTCACCCGCACGATGAACGGCGCGGCCGAAAGCGCCTCCGGCGTCACCGCCGTGCCGGACACTCGCGCCTGCCCGGAGGCGATCGCCTGCAGCACGCTTTCGACCGTGCCGGTATAGGTCTCGCCGGGCGCGAACTTGAAGGTCGCCTCCACCATCTGGCCGGGCTTGATGTAGCGCGCGTCGATCTGGTTGATCTCCACCCCGATGATCGTTTCCGACGTGTCGATGAAGGCCATGGCCGGCGACAGCGGCAGTGTCGTCACGCGCGCGCCCTTGCGCAGCGCAAGGTTGGTCACGTAGCCATCGGCCGGCGCCCGCACGGTCGTCTTGCCGAGGTCCCATTCGGCGCTGCTGATCTGCGCCTTCAGATTGTCGACCTCCGCCTGGCGCTGCTGAACGTCGAATTCGGTCGCCGCATCGCGCGACTGCAGCTTCGTCATCTGCGAAAGCCGGAGCTCCTGCAGCGACAGTTGCGCCTGCAGCGCGTCCACCTTCGCCTGGTAGGGCACGGGATCGATGCGGAAGAGCACGTCACCGGCCTTGAGCGGGGCGTTGGAAACGACCGGCACCTCCAGCACCTCGCCTGAGACATCGGGCACGATCGCGACCGAATTGCGCACCACCAGCGCCTCGCCCTGCGGCGCGCCCCAGTTCATCGGAATGAACAGGCCGACGAGCAGCAGCAGGAACACGATCGCCGGCGATACCTTCCAGAAGAGGTTGAAGGTGACGATCCGGAGCTTCACCAGGAGGAAGAGGATCGCCAGATAGACGTTGAAGAGAAAGACGATCATGGCTGGCGCGCCTCGCTCGGATGAACGTCGCCGGTGGAGGCAGCGCCCGGATGCGGCCCTATCGGACGCGGCACGTCCACATAGGCCCAGACGAGCGCAACTGGCCACAGCGCGAAGCCGAGGAACAGCGTCACCCAGCCGGCCACATTGACGGCCTCGCTCCAGGGATGGTTGCGGCGTCTCGCAATTGAGCCCGGCAGCATGGCGAGAAACACGAGGACCGCGACCGTACTCACCACGAGCACGATCAGCACGATCCAGGCGAAAAGATCGATGAAGCTCATGACGTTTCGCTCCCCTTCGTGATGGGGAGGCTAGCTCCGCAGGCCTCGCGCGCGGAAGTACGTAACAGTTACCATCCGCGCCGCATGGGCCGATGAGCGACAGCCCGCCTTAGCCGAATTCACCCCGATCCAGCGGATAGACCGGCCGCCGCACGCGCTGGAATTTGCGTGCGCCGATATTGGCGCTGCTGAGGCCAGTGCCGTCGATCTCGACGATCTCGGAGGCGATCGGCCCGAAGGCGGCGCGGAAGTGCTGCTGCGATTTGACGACGACGATGGCGTAATCGGATGGCTCGATGCCGACGGCGCGGAAGAGGTTGCGGTCGAGCATCTGCTGGCGTTCGCTGCAGATGAGGATATCGATGCCTTCGACGTGAAAGCGCACGCTCGGCCCCATCGTCGCCGGCAGACCCTGGAACATCGGCCCCTCGAACACGATCCTGCCGTCCGAGATCGCCTCCACCCTGCCCTTGATCTTGATCGGCCCGCCGCCCACCTGCGGATCGATCTTGCAGCCAAGCGTCACCTCGCGTGTCGCGCCGATGCCGGCGGCGATCAGCTCGGCCACGACTTCCGGATCGCAGAGCGCGCCGAAGGCCGCCCTCTCGACGCCGATCTCCAGCAGCCGGGCGAGCACGCAGGTGGAATCGCTGTAGGCGCCGCAGCCGGGATTGTCGGAGAAGTCGGCGATCACCAGTGGCCCGGCCCCATCTTTCGCTGAATGCGCCGCGACGATGCCGGACAGCGCGTCAAGCGGCAACTGCACATCCTGGTGCTCGCGCCGGTCCCAGATCTCGCGGCAGAGACGCTCTGCTTCCGCTTCCGCCTCTTCGGGCGAAACCCGGTTGCGGTCGTAGCAGATGACGGCCGAAGGGCCGGTGTTGAAGATGTCGGCATCGTAGAAGCCGGCGTTGATCGAGGTCGCGAGTATGCCGTCGCGGGCCGCGATCCCGTCGGCAATTTCCAGAAGCTCGGTCATAGCGCAGGCATGGGTCGTGCGCCCGTCGTTGCAGCCGTTCAGCATCGGCGGCTGGCGGATGGCAAGCGCCGGGCGGATTTC
Source organism: Ensifer sp. NPDC090286 (assembly GCF_044769565.1). Classification (NCBI taxonomy): domain Bacteria; kingdom Pseudomonadati; phylum Pseudomonadota; class Alphaproteobacteria; order Hyphomicrobiales; family Rhizobiaceae; genus Ensifer; species Ensifer sp. NPDC090286. Next base: position 1,204,963 of record NZ_JBIVYF010000001.1, read on the forward strand.
GCCGCGCATGGCGCGGTTCAACAGCCCGCCGGCCTTGTGGGCGCATTCGGCCATGTCGACATGCGGATAGGTGCGGAAGGAGACGGCGATATCGAGCAGGCCGGCCATTTCGGGTGCCGAATTGGCGTGCAGGTCGAAGGTCGCGGCGATCGGAAGCTCCGGCCCGACGATGCCGCGCACCACCTGCAGCAACTGGATCTGAGCATCGTCCGCGGTCTCCGTGCACATGGCGCCGTGGAAAACGATGAAGACGCCGTCGAGCCTTTCGCCTTCAAGCGCGTTTTGGAGATCGGCGACGAAGCGCTGCCGCATCGCCTCCTCGATCCTGCCGCCGGGCTCGGCCCGCGCCGCCACCGTATAGACCGGCTGCCAGCCATAGCGATCGCAGCAGTCGATGAAGCCGCCAATCTCCGAATTGGTGCCGCGGCAATGGCTCTCGATCTCGGCCCCGACGAAATAGTGGCACGCCTCGAAATCGCGAAACCCGGTCTTGAGCTTCGAAAACGTATTGGTTTCCTGGTTGAATTCGAGAACGGCGACCCTGAAGCTCATCGCATGCACTTTCATTTTCGGATTGGAGAAGGAGACGGGCGCCGGGGAAAACGCGAAACCCCGGCGCCGCGCCTGTCCGCCGGCCGCGCGATGCGTCGAACGCAGGGCGCGACAGGCGAAGTCTGGATGAAGTTGAGCTTGGATCCGCGGCGGCTGCTCACGGCACCTCGGAAGAGACGTCCCTCACGCATCTTTCGAGGAGGTCGCCCCTCTCCTCGGGTTGAACCCGAGGACGAACCCTCTCCCCCGCAGGCAGGAGGAGGGAACAGGACCGCCGAGAGTGGAGCGAGCGCCTGCCGCACCCTCCTTCTCCCGCCAAGCGGGGCGAAGGTGGCCGGCAGGCCAGATGCGGGGCAGAACCGCAAACCTCAGCCGGCGCGGCCGCAGATCTCAGCGGGCGCGTGTCACGCTCAGCGGAAATACTCGCTCGTGGTCTTCGGCTTCGCCATGATGTCGAAATCGAAATACTGCTTGCGGATCTTGTCGTAGGTGCCGTTTTCCATGATCGTCTTCAGGCCGGCATTGAGCTTGGCGAGCAGCGCCGCGTCGCCCTTGCGCACCGCCATGGCGTTGCCTTCGGCGGTATCCAGCACGAAGCTTTCGCCGACAAAGGCGCAGCAGCCGCTTTCTTCCTTGGCCAGCCACTCGGTAAAGGCCATCTGCCCTTCGAGGATCAGGTCCAGCCGGCCATTTTCCATGTCGAGAAACACCTCGCTCATCGTCGGATAGAGCTTCACTTCGCTATCCGGAAAGAACTGCTGCAGCGCTTCGACCGCGACCGAGCCGGACTGCGTGCCGATCACCTTGCCCTTCAGCGCCTCGGGCGAAATGTCCTTGAGGCCGAGATCCTTGCGGGCGACGAAGCGCATGGCGTTGAAATAGTAAGGGGCGGTGAAGTCGACCTGCGTCTTGCGATCCGGATTGATCGCCATCGAGGCGATCATCACGTCGAACTTCTTCGCCTGAAGTGCGGGAATGATGCCCGCCCATTCGTTGGTGCTCCAGACGCAATCCGCCTTGATCTCGGCGCAGACGGCCTGGCCGATATCGTAGTCGAAGCCTTTGATCTCGCCGGCGGCGGTCACATAGTTGAACGGCGCGTAGTCGCCCTCGGTGCCGATCGCCAGTGTCTCGGCCTTGGCTGTGCCGGCCGCAAGCAGCGCCGCAAGCGCAGACATGGTCATGAACTTCTTTATCATCTCGCTCCCTCTGTCCTTCCCTTCGACCGGGCAGGCAGCCTCATCCGCAGCCGCATTCGGGTCGCACCCAACATGCCCTTATGCGCGGAACTGCCTGTGTTTTCGGCCGATTTCAGTTTTCGTTTTGCTTTATTATGCTTCGACAATGCGCGAAGACAGCCGCCCTTCGCAATGTGAAAGAAATCATTCCAGACATCGAAAAAATTCATGCTACGCTGCCGTCGACCCAGACCCGGAGAAGCGGATGCGTGATCTGCCGAGCCTCAAATCCCTGCGCGCCTTCGAGGCCGCCGCGCGCAATGGCAGCCTGACGGCGGCCGCCGACGAACTCTGCATCGGCCAGGGCGCGATCAGCCACCAGATCCGCAACCTGGAGCTCAATCTTGGCCTTCGGGTTTTCGTGAGGAAACAGCACGGTGTCGAACTGACGCCGGAGGGTGGGCTGCTCTACGCCTCCTGCCAGCGCGCCTTCGACGATCTCGAAGGCGTCGTCCAGCACATCCGCCCACGCACGAGCGACAAGATCCTGCGCGTCCGGGTGGGGCCGTTCTTCTCGATGAAGGTGATCGCGCCGCGCATCTCGGAGTTTCTCACCGCCAATCCCGGTGTGCAGATCCATCTCTCCCACCTCGAAACCATCACCGCCGGCACCGGCCCGGCCGATGTCACAATCGCTTACTGCCTGCAGCCGCCGGCCGGACGCTTCACCCGCAAGCTGCTGCGCGAACGCCTGGTGCCCGTCTGCGGCCGCGACCTCTGGCAGGAAGACAGGCAGGCGCTGCTCTCCGGCAACCGGCTGCATTATCGCGGCCTTCAGGAATGGCAAAGCTGGATCGCCTCCTCGGGCCTGGCGCTGCCGCGCAGCCGCCAGGACCTGATCTTCGACGACCAGCACATCATCCTCGAAGCGGTGAAGGAGGGCCAGGGCGTGGCGCTGATCGACCGCACCATGGCCGAACACGAGTTCAAATCCGGCCAGATCCGCCTCGCCCACGACCATTTCTACGAGCCGGCCGAAACCTACCAGTTCGTCTGCCAGGAGGAGCTGCTGCGCACCAAGCCGGTGACGAAGGCCTTCCTCAACTGGCTGATCGCCGAGATTGAGGAGCGCGAGCGGCGGAGCGTGGAGGCGGTGCAGACATCTGCCACAAGCTAGCCGTCGGCGGCCGCGAACGTCCCTCCTTCCCAACGGAAGAACCGGCCACCGCACGCCCGTCGCGCACGGCGATCGCGCCCTTAGACGGCGGCGCCTTGCACAGCCCCGGCGAGCGGATCAAGCATGGCCACTACATCATCGGGGAGGATGACGGACGCCGCCGCGACGTTCTCCTCAAGCCGGCTGCACCTGCGTGTTCCGGGGATTGGCACCACCTTGGCATTCAACTTGCGGGCCTGCGTGTGCAGCCAGGCGAGTGCCAGTTGGGCCGGGGTAATGCCGAGGCCACGCGCGGCTTGCTCGACCTTTGCCACCACCTGCCTGTTCGCCTGCTCGTTCTGCGATGCGAAACGCGGGAAATGCTTGCGCGCATCTCCCTCCTTCAGGGATTGGGCAAAGGCCTGGCCGGTCAGCATGCCGCGTCCAAGCGGGGAGTAAGGCACGAGCGTCACGCCGAGTTCAAATGCAGCGGGAACGACATCGTCCTCGATCTCACGCGTGAAAACAGACCATTCCGACTGCAGGGCTGCAATCGGATGGATGGAATGCGCGGCCCGCAGCTCTGCCGCAGTCACCGCCGAGAGGCCGAGCCAACGGACCTTTCCGGCCGCGACCAGATCGGCCATCGCGCCAACGGATTCTTCGAGTGGCACGGCATCAGTGCGGCGATGCATGTAATAAAGGTCAATGACATCGACGCCCAGGCGCTTCAGCGAGCGGTCGGCGGCAGCACGAATGAACTCGGGCCGGTTGTCTATGCTCCAATCGTCAGGGTTTTGCGGCGTGCGCGCATAGCCGAACTTGGTGGCGATCAGGACCGCTTCACGATGCGTCCTGACGAAGGACGCAAGAAAGGCTTCGTTGGCGCCGATACCGTACATGTCCGCCGTGTCGAACAGGGTGACGCCGAGTTCGAGCGCCCGTTCCAGCGTGGCGCGGGATTCGGCCTCGTCCGTCGTGCCGTAGAACTCGCTCATGCCCATGCAGCCGAGGCCCTGGGCTCCGATCAGTGGGCCATGCGGGCCGAGTTGGACGCGGTGTAGAATCTTTTCCTTGCTTGTCATCATGGGTCTCCAATTCCAGACAAGCAGCCCTTATAAGTATCGACTATACTCCATGGTCAAGGGTTCTCTGCATGCTGATTTCGGAATTTGCCAAAGCCACGGAACTGCCGGTTGATACGATCCGCTTCTATATTTCCAAGGGGCTGCTGAAGCCGGAGCGCAGCGCCAAGGGCGGCTCTAATCCCTATCAGCTGTTCAGCCAGGAAGACGTTACCGCCGCCCGGATGATCCGGCTGCAACAGACGCTGGGTTATTCGCTGCGGGAAATTCAGGCCCTCAATGACGCGTACCGCGCCGGCGAAAGTTCGCCCGCACGAACGGTCGAGATCCTGCAAACGCAGATCGCGCGACTGGAGGAGCGGAAGGCCGCGCTGGACGCGGCTCTCTCGTTCCTGCGCGGCAAGGTGGACTGGATCAAGGCAGGCAAGCCGGACACGGCGCCGCAACTGGAGGACTACCGGTGCTGACGGTCCGAAGCTCGTCCAGTCCCTGCTCCCGCGAGATGACGGGAACATAGCCCAGTCCCCGCTTTGCCTTGCCGATATCGAGCGAGATCTCGACGGCCGACGTGGCATAGGCCTGTGATGTCAGCGGAACGCTGATCCTCCCCCTGGAGAGGGCAGCGAGCATATCGCCGCCCCAGGCAACGGCTCTCACGACAGCGCGGGGAACGGATTTGTCCGGCGGGACGATCCCTTGCGTTTCCAGAAGCTGCGAGACGAACGTTCGAAACGGCACGGCACCGCCATCGGCGACAAAATAGACCTCCCCGCCCCGCCCGTTTGCAAGCGCAAGCGCCACGACCTGGCACAGGTTGGCGATATGCGTGGTCGAGGTCAGATAGGTGCCTCCCGCGATCCAGGCGAGCTTGCCGGAGCGGGCAGCCTCCACCAGTGCCGGCAGCGCCGTGGTATCGTCACGCCCCCAGACGAAGCGCGGCCGAAGGGCAACGACCGGGAACGCCGGACTGCTGGCCGCAAGTGCGACACGCTCGGCCGCCGCCTTGCTGCGCGAGTAGCTGCCGGCCGGGCGGAGCGGAAACGGCGCCGTCTCGTCCACCTGCACCAGCGGGTGCCCATCGGCAAGCACGGATTCGGTGCTGATATGGATCGCCTTGCGGATACCGGCGACGCGGGCCGCCTCCATGACGATCCGCGTGCCCTCCTCGTTCACCCGGCGCTGCTGCGGCGTGCCCGGTCCATGATCGGTATCGGCCGCCGCATGGACAAGCGCATCGCAGCCCGCCATTCCCGCGGCGATGTCTGGGCTCAGCAGGTCGCCCATAAAGGCAGTCGCACCGAGTTGGTGGACGCGGTCGGCCGACTTTTGGCTGCGCGCCAGAGCGACGACAGAAACGCCTGTCGCGACGAAATGGCGGATGATGTTGCGGCCGACATAGCCGCTGCCGCCGGTGATGAAGATGCGCCGGAACGGGACGTGTTCGTCCGTGGCCACGGCGGATGTGGCATCGCATGCTTGGTTCATTTCACTACACCTATGAGGTTTGGACGCTTAGCGCTCGCCCGGAAGATCGGCTGCCTGCGGGGTCGCAGTCACGAGCCAGTTGATTTCGCGCAGCACCTCGTCGCGGTCCGCACGCGCAAAATGGTGAAAGTCGAGATATTCAAGGAACTTGAGGCCCTCGAGCGCGAGATAGGCAAGCAACGCCCCGCGCGGCGACCGGGAATCCTGGAGAATTCTCGCGACCGTCGCATCCTGGCTTGCCTGCATCTTCCGGCGCAAACCGGCATCGAGCGTAAGCGCCGCGCTGAGGTTCAGTGCCACAGCCCGGAATTCCTCGGGCGGCGGTTCGGCCGCCGCAACGATGCGCCCCCTGATCGCTCGATCCTGAAGATCACCGATCGTCGCTTCAATCCCGGCATGGTGCGCGTTGTCGCGCTCAAACGCGCGGTCGACGACGGCCTCGATCAGCGCCTGCTTGGACTTGTAGTCATAAAGCACACTCGCCTTGCTGACGCCGGCTTCCCTGGCGACGGCGTCGACAGTCAGGTTGGCAGCGCCATCGCGACCGACGACCCGTTCGGCGGCATCCAGCACCTGCTGTTGATCAATTGCGCGTTTCCGGCCCATGGTTCCATCCGATTTATATCCGACCGGATGGTTATAAATAATCTATCGACGCCTTTGTCAAGCACAGTGGAGTCCCTAGAAAGCCCGATCGCCTCCCCGGGCCTCAATCTTCCGCGCATCCGCCAGGACCTGATCTTCGACGACCAGCACATCATTCTCGAACCGGTGAAGGAGGGCCAGGGCGTGGCCCTGAACGACCGCGTGCAAAGGTAGGGCCAGCCGATTCATCTCACGACCTGACACCCCCACCCGCCGGCGCAGGGTATAAATGACATCGGCAGAGAGGCCGTGCGACGTCCAAGGCATCACCACACGCCCCTTCTGCTCGGGCAAACCAAATTGGGTAGGATTGTCTCCGCCAGATATCCAGGAGGCCTCGGTTTTGCCGACTGATCGCGCCACAGTCTTGTCGCCGCACCCGCTGGCAATAGCGGGTGCGCTGGCATTGGCGGCGCTGAGATCGTCACGCGTCGATTTCGTGGCCTGCCTTGGCTACCCCGCCTGCGGCGCCCCATGCGCGTGGATCACCGCATCCGCCTCCTTGCCGTAGAGCTCCTCGAAATGGTCGAAACTTTTTGAGAAGTAGCCGATCCCTTGCGTCGCTGCCCTTAGCGTCCGGGCGAGGTCGTCGAGGGCTGACCCCGGCACCAGGGCGCGAAAGATGTCCCAGCCCTTGGCGGTCTCGTCACGGTCGAAGCCGAGCACCTGGCCCTTGTAGGTGGAGACGATCGGCACCAGGCTGCCGGAATAGATCGACGGGATGTGGATCTCGACGCGGATGACCGGCTGCATCAGGACCGCGGACGCCTGCGACAGCGCCTGGCGCACGCCCATCTTGGCGGCTGCGCGGAAGGCGAAGTCGTTGCTGTCGACCGCATGATGCTGGCCGTCCGTCAGGGTCACGCCGACATCGATCACCTGAAAGCCGAGCGGACCCTTCTCCATCGCTTCGCGCGCGCCGGCCTCGATCGCCGGGATGAAGTTGCGCGGCACCGCCCCGCCTTTCACCGTCTCGGCAAAGGAGAAGCCGGCACCGCGCTCGTTCGGGTGCACGCTGAGCTTGACGTCGGCAAACTGCCCGGCACCGCCCGTCTGCTTGCGGTGGCGGTAGTGCACATCCGACGGTTTCAGCACGGTCTCGCGATAGGTCGGGCTCGGCGGCCGGTCGGTGACGCCGACATGGAAGACGTCGGCAAGCGTCTTGCAGAGATCGCGCAGGTGCATCGGCCCCTGCACGCAGACGAGCTGCGCACCGCTGCCTTCCTCCTGCATGACCGCAAGCGCGCGGTCGGTCTCGGCGAGCTTGGCGAGCGTGCCCGAAAGCTTGGTCTCGTCGCGTTCGCTGTCGGGCACCAGGATGCGCACCAGCATCGGCGTCGGCGGCGCCGTCCAGTCCGGCGCCTCGGCACTGGTGTTGGCGGCAAGAAGCGCCGGCACAGGCAGGTGGTCGGCCTTGACGGCGGCAAAGATTGCGCCCGCCTCCGGCGTGGCATTCGGCAGCGGCTTGCCGGTCGCCGGGTCCTGCAGCGAGCCGAGGCTGCCGCCGCCAAGCGTCGCGCCCTGCTTGATGCCGGATGTCAGCGCCCTGACCAGCACGGTCTTGCCGACATTCGCCTTGTGATAGGCGTGGAAGCTGACGGCTGAAAGCGCCGCCTCGGCGATCGGGCCGGCCTCGGCCAGTCGCTTTCGCAGCGCATCGACCTGAGGCGCTTCATGGCGCAGCGCCTTCATCAGCCGGAGAATACCGTTTGCGTGGCTTGCCGCACCCACCAGCACCGGAATGATGCGGTTTTCCTTCAGGAGCCGCGTGGAGATCGCATAGATCGTATCGTTGGCCGGCGCCCGGTCCTCGATCAGCTCTTCCAGCAGCCAGTCGTCGAATTCCGAGAAATGCTCGAGCAGTTCGGCGCGCGCCTCCTTTTCCCGATCCATCACCGTGTCGGGGATTTCGATCAGTGCCGAGGTCTGCCCCTCGCGGTATCGCCAGGCGCGCTCGGAGATCAGGTCGCAGGTGCCGACGATCTTGTCGCCCTCGCGGATGGGCACCTGGCGCAGGAGCAGCATGTGGCCGGAGTAATCCTGAAGCGCAGCTATGACATCGCGCAGCCGCCCCTGCGGCTCGTCCATGCGGTTGATGAAGAGAATGCAGGGCGTGCCCGACGCCTCGATCGCCTTCAGATAGGGCGCGGCCAGCACCGCCTCCTCCGGCACCGGCGAAACGCAGAGAACACAGGCGTCGCTGGCGATCAGCGCGTGCTGTGCGTGGCCCAGCGCCTCGGTGCCGCCGGGTGCATCGAGCGCGCACCAGGGCTCATTGCCAAATTCGAATTCCGTGAGGTTCAATCCATAGGGTGAAGCGGCTTTTCGAGAGGCCCCCTCCAGACCGGCCAGCTTGTCTACCAGCGTGGTTTTTCCGGTCTGCGAGGGCCCTAGTACCGTGAAGCAGCGCATCGGCAATCCTCCCCTGTCGCGATGACGACGGGCGCCGAGCGTTGCGACGCCCTTGTTCTATTAATTCTAGGGCAGCTTTTGCGCTTTCAATGGTAGCCGGGCACGATGGCGGCAAGTCTTTGCGCTTCTGCCCCCGTTTCCGGCGCTAACCGCTTGGAATCGATCAGCATGGCGTCCGTCAAAAAACGATCCGGATCCGGCGCGGGCGTCGCCGGTTTGCGCCGCTGCTGCCGATCTTTTGCTCCTCACCCCTCGAAAACCGATTGCAAAACAGAACCGGTTTTGCAATAAACGGGCCCGTAAAGACCTGACGACCGATCCGCAAGCGTCCCTTCCGCACTGGAGAATACGCGCATGTCCCTCACGCTTTACCAGCACCCGCTCGCTTCCTTCTGCCACAAGGTGCTGATCGCGCTTTACGAAAACGAGACGCCGTTCAAAAGCAGCCTGGTCGACCTGCTCGACCCGGAAGAAGCGGCCCGCTTCGCAGCGCTCTGGCCGGTCGGCAAGATGCCGGTCTTGACCGACAGCGCCCGCGACGTGGTCATGCCGGAGACGTCGATCATCATCGACTATCTCGACCGCCACTATCCGGGCCGCCAGCGGCTGATCCCCGATGATCCCGACACGGCCCTGAAAGTCCGGCTTTGGGATCGCTTCTTCGACAATTACATCCACGTGCCGATGCAGAAGATCGTCACCGATACCCTGCGGGCCGAGGGCGAAAACGACACCCGCGGCGTTGCCGATGCCCGCGCAGCACTCGCTCTGGCCTACGGCATGGCCGACAAGCACTTCTCCACGCATGCTTTCGCCGCCGGCGATGCCTTCAGCCTTGCCGATTGCGCCGCCACACCGGCTCTCTTTTACGGCGGCATCGTCGAGCCCTTCGACGGAACGCATCCGCATCTTTCGGCCTATTTCGAGCGGCTGCTCGAACGCGCGTCCGTGCGCCGCGTGCTCGCCGAGGCGCGCCCCTATTTCCACATGTTCCCCTACCGGAAGCTGATGCCGGAGCGGTTTTTCGAGATCTAGAGCGTATCGTGCAAAAGCGCGTAGCGGTCTTACGATAACGACATTCGCCAAATCAGGGCTTAAAGCGCGTCGCGCGTTTCAAAGATCGCAGCGCGCTTTAGGTGATGCCGGCTTCAGTTGTCGGCCCGGTACCGCCTTGGATCGGCCTGCTGCTCCAGCCACATGGCGTTTTCAAACAGCACCCGCTCGTCGGAAACGCCGCGGCGGAACTGGCCGGTGATGTGGCGGGCCAGCCGGTCGGCGCGCTTGCCGTAGCGCGGGATGCTGCACCAGATGCAGACGCGGTCGAAGGTGCGCTGCAACATATCAAGATCGTCAGGGCCGATCTGACTGTCCGGTTCGCGTGCAATCTCCTGCATTGAAACCTCCTGGCTGCCATGGACGGGCGTGCCGGCATCCGTTTGCGTCGCCGACCGCAGGTCTAAACCGATCATGTATTTGAGGGCACCGCTCTCGCGAATGCCGCGCTGGTAGCAACTGAAGATGCGTCTTGCGATTGCCTCCGCCATCGCGCAGTCGCGCGAAAGTCCGCGCTCGAGCAGGATCTCTGCGAAAACCTGCTCTATTCTGTTCATGTCGTGTGGGAGAAGCGCCTGTGCGTGGGCCGTGGAATACATCGCGCGACCTCCTGAACTGGGGCGAAAGCGCAATGATCTTCCAGCCGCCGGGGCCCGTATCACTGCCCAGCGATGGCGGCAGTATGCGCCGTTCGGGAGATAAAGCAACGTCGCCACGCGCGAAGCCTGCCGCGGGCGATCGCTTCGCCCCGGGCGCAGATCATGCATGGCCCTCGTCCCGCCGGCCGAAAACGGCGCCGGCGGACGAAAGGGAAGCCCGGTTCGGGCCTACTTCACCTGCGCCGGCGGCGTGCCGATCGGGAAGGCGATGGTGACGAAGCCGGCGGTACCCTCCGGCCGGTTTTTGGCACCGAACTCCTGGAAGACCTTGAGTGTCAGCGAGACCGGGGTCTCGGCCATCTTGAAATTGTAGCCAACGGTGCCGCCGATCGCAGCGATGCGGCCCTTGAAGGAACCGAGCCTTGCGCCCGCGCCACTGTCGCCCGTTACCTGCTGGTAGAAATAGCCGGCAAGACCGGCGGAGAACTGCGGACTGAAGTGCTGCGTCACCGCCCATTCCGCGTGGAATTCGGTACCTGTCCTATAGTCGGTCGCCGGGTTCTCGCCGTTGAAGGTGAAGCCCGCAGCCCCCGAAAGATCGAGGCCGGTTTCCGGATTGAACCAGGTGCCGGCGAGCGTGAAGTCGCCCGCCCACCGGTTGAAGGAGAGATTGGCAAGCTCGCCCTTCTGATAGTCGCCGATCGGCACGTTGACGCTGGCGTTCGCCGTCCAATGGAAATCGCCGTTGTGCCAGCCGAGCGTGGCGCCAAGCACTGGGTCGCCGACCGTGAAGATGCTGTCGCTGACGGAGGCCGAGCGCCCGGCGCGCGGCGCCGAAAGCGTGGCCTCGACGTTCGGCCCGCCAAACGGCACGATCGCGGTGAAACCGAGATTGCCCCCAAGCACCTCCTCCGGCATCACCCAGAGGCCGGTGACGAAATCGCCGAAGAGCTTGGCGTCCACTTCGCCGACGATCTCGCCGCCGAGCGGCAACTGCTTGCCACCCTTGAGTTCGCCGAAATAGAAATAGGTGTCGTTCTGGACATAGGTTCCGGGCGGTGCCAGCAGGCCGGCCAGCGGACCGCGCGCACCCAAAAGATAGAACCCGGCGCCGTTTTCGGCTGCATTCGCCGTCAAAGGTGCAACAAAGGACACCACACCGGCAGCGATCGCCGATGCGGACAGCAGACGCCTTACAACGCTCATCGAGTGATTCCCCTTAATCTCTCGACCAAACGATAACATTTTGCCGTCCCCAAGCCAGCCCTAAGAAACCGGAGCCGAAAGAACCGCAACATCCGATTGCAGCGTGTTGCCGGTCTACACACCCTGCCCGCGCACGGACGCCGCGCCCATGCGATCGCCCCTCGCTCGCCCTCCCGTGACCCGCCTCCTGACCCGCCCCTTGGCCACCTCTTGACCGCCCCCATCGCCTTCGGCTTTCATCGCGGGCCAAGGCTTCTTCTCCCGCTCCGCGCACAAGCAAAGGATCAGAGACCATGGAATACCGGCTGCTCGGCCGCTCCGGCCTGAAAATCTCTGTGATCACCATGGGCACGATGACCATCGGCGGCCGCGGCAAGTTCGCCGAGGTCGGCAATGTCGGGCTGAAGGAGGCGCGCCGCTATGTCGACCTCTGCCTCGATGCCGGCGTCAACCTGATCGATACCGCCGACATCTATTCGACCGGCGCCTGCGAGGAGATCATCGGCGAGGTGCTCGGCGGCAAGCGCAAGAACGGCGTGCTCGTCGCCACCAAGGCGCGCTTTTCCATGGGCCCCGGCCCCAACGACGGCGGGCTGTCGCGCCAGCACCTGATCGCCGCCTGCGAGGCGAGCCTGAAGCGGCTGAACACCGACGTCATCGATCTCTATCAGGTGCATGAATGGGACGGCCTCACACCGCTCGAAGAGACGATGGAGGCGCTCGACAGCCTCGTTCGCAGCGGCAAGGTCCGCTACATCGGCTGCTCCAATTTTTCCGGCTGGCACATCATGAAGGCGCTCGGCGTCAGCGCGCTCGAAGGCCGCCAGCGCTTCGTCAGCCAGCAGATCCACTACACGCTCGAGGCGCGCGAGGCCGAATATGAGCTGATGCCGATCGCGATCGACCAGGGGCTCGGCGTGCTCATCTGGAGCCCGCTCGCCGGCGGCCTGCTCTCCGGCAAGCACCGGCGGAACGAGACGCCCGAAGGCACCCGGCAGCTCGCCGGCTGGAAGGAACCGCCGATCCGCGACGAGGAGCGGCTATGGAAGATCGTCGACATGCTCGTGGCCATCGCCGGCGAGCGCGGCGTGTCGCCTGCGAAGGTGGCGCTCGCCTGGCTGATCGGCCGCAAAGGCGTCACCTCCGTCATCATCGGCGGCCGCACCGAGGCCCAGTTCGCCGACAACCTCGCCGCCGCCGGCCTGAAGCTCTCCGACGAGGAACGCGAACTGCTCGACGCCGTCAGCCTGCCGCCGGTCATCTATCCCTACTGGCACCAGCTCTGGACCGCCAAGGACAGGCTCGGCGAAGCGGACCTGTCGCTGCTCGGGCCGTATGTAAGAGAATAGCGCCCGATCCGGCTCGCCAACGCTTCGTCGGCATCGTGGATTCAAGCGCCATTGAAGGCGGCACTCGTGAAGCGTCGCCACAGAACCGTCTGAGTGGTATCATCAGCCGGCACGGTCGCGGTGTCGGGCAGCCGGATGGTGCATCCCGTCAATCGCCTGGGCTTCATGCGGCGGATCTCCTGAGGGGGAGACAGCCATGGCACCTGCAAGAGCGGAGCGGCGGCTGGCCGCAATCCTGGCCGTTGACGTCGTCGGCTATTCCCGCCTCGTCGAACAGGACGAGGCCGGGACGTTGTCGGCTCTCAAGGCTCTGCGCCGGGAGCTGATCGATCCGCTGCTCGCCGAACACCAGGGCCGCATCGTCAAGCTGATGGGTGACGGCGCGCTCGTCGAATTCGGCTCGGTCGTCGATGCCGTCGCCTGCGCGGTCGCCATCCAGAAACGCGTTGCCGAAGACCAGGCCGGTATCCCGGCGGAGCGGCGCATCGTCTTCCGGATCGGCGTCAACCTCGCGGATGTGATCCACGAGGTCGATGGCGATCTCTACGGCGATGGCGTCAACATCGCCGCTCGCCTGCAGTCCGTGGCGGATCCCGGCGGCATTTGCATTTCCGGCACGGCCTACGATCACCTCCAGGGCAAGCTTGACTGCGACTACGAGTATCTCGGCGAACGCGCGCTCAAGAACATGGACCGGCCGGTGCGGCTGTATCGCCCCCTACTGGAAAAAGCGGCCGCACGGGCGCCGCCACCGAGGCCCGCCCTTCCGGACCGGCCGTCCATTGCCGTGCTGCCGTTCAGCGCCATGAGCGCCGACCCGGAGCAGGACTTCTTCAGCGACGGGCTGACCGAGGACATCACGACAGCGCTCTCCAAGCTCAAGGGCTTCTTCGTGATCGCCCGCAACACGATGTTCACCTACAAGGGAAAACCGGTGGATGTACGCGCCATCGGGCGCGAACTCGGCATCCGCTATGTTCTCGAGGGGAGTGTGCGCAAGTCCGGCAACCGGATGCGGGTGAGCGCTCAGCTCATCGATGCCGCCTCCGAAGTCCATCTCTGGGCCGAGAGATACGACGGCGACCTCGGCGACATCTTCGCCATCCAGGACGAAATCACCGCAAGCGTCGTCGGCCGCATCGGGCCGGAACTGCTGGCGGCAGAGCACGCCCGCGAAAGCCCCAAGCCGCATCATGGCCTGGATGCCTGGGAATGCGTCGTGCGGGCCGTGTTCCTGTGTTCGCAACTGTCCGAGGAGAGCAGCGGGAAGATGCTGCCGCTGCTCGACCGGGCCATCACGCTGGCTCCCGGCTATGCGCAGGCGCTGGCCATGAAAGGCTGGATTACCATGTGGCGCGCCTTCCAGGGGTGGGAGGACATGGGCTACGCGCTCGCCCTTGGCAGGGATTTCGTCCAGCAAGCCATTGCCGCTGATGACAAGGAGCCGTGGACCTACCTTGCGCAGGCGATGATCGCCTTTGCGACGCGTGACAATGCGCTGGCGATGGCAGCGATCAGCCAGGCTGTCGCGATCAACCCCAACTCCGCCTTTGCCCACGGCCAGTTGGGCCTTGCGCATGCCAATGGAGGCCGCGCAGCCGCCGCCATTCCTTGCATCGACTACGCCCTCAGGCTGAGCCCGCGCGAAGCCTTTCTCGGCGACTTTCAGTTCTACTACGCCATGGCGCATTTTCAGGGTGCGAATTACGAGCGTGGACTGCACTACGCGCGGGAGGCGCATCGCTTGCGCTCCGGCCACGTGGTTCCGCTCATCATCGGCACCGCCTGTGCCGGGCTTCTCGATAACCGGGAGGCTGCCGCGGACCTGCTCGGGCGGCTGAAGTCGCTCGTTCCCGACATCTCCCGCAACGCGGTCGCGGTAACATCGTCTTTCGTGCGCGCCGAGGATCGGGCGCGCCTGGTCGAGGGACTGGCTCGTGCCGGCCTGAACTGAGGGCGCCTACTTCACAGCAAAGCAGTAGAACAGCCCCTCGCCGCCGGTGCCCTTGAACGCCTCGACCGTGCAGCCGCCGCGCGTCGCGTGCGAAGAATTCCAGGATTTGGCCTCGGCGGAATCGTTCAATCCGGTGCGGTCGCTGTGGCCGACGATCGCTGAGCCGTCGGCGCCACCCATCGTCCAGTTGCCGCAGGTCTCGGTTGCCGCGGTGCCGTCGGCCTTCGAGCCCGTCAGGATATCGTGGCGGTTGGGCGTGTCGCCGCGCCCGTTGATCACCTCGCCCTTTTCGTTGAGGGCCGTCTGCTTGGTCAGGTTGTTGCTGTCGCTGTGGAGCGATGCGACGTCATCGGCGATCTTCTCGCCCTTGGCGTTGTACCACGGTCCGGTGCCAATCCGGTCCTTGGCGTTCTCCGCATCCGTGGAAAGATAGGCTTTCCAGCTCTTGCCCGTCGACCCCGCCGCCTTGGCCAGTGTGTCGCAATAGGCATCCGCCCCTTGCAGGCCGCCGAGGTCGCCACCCTTTCCGGGGTTGGCGCTGGTGACGAAGAAGCTCATGCTGGTGTCCTGCGCATAGGCGGAGCCGGAACAGGCGAGTGCGAATGCGATTGCTGCAAGTGCGCGCTTCATGACTCTCTCTCCCATCAACTGTGCCCGAAAGCCTAGCGATCGCCTTCAAAGGAGTAAAATCGAATTGACGTGATGGCAGATCCCAAGCCAGCAACCGGCTCAACCCTTGACTTTCTCGCGCCCACGATCAATTTATATCATATGATACACACAGTCACCGCATAGGAGACATTCATGGCCCTTGCACAACCGGCTTTCGCGCCCGACCGGCAAGCTGCCCGGCAGGAAGAGGCAGTTATCGTCAGGGCGGTGGTGAAGGCCTGCGACCTCTGGAACCTCACCAACCGGGAGGCGGCCCAGCTCTTCGACGTGCCGATCGCCACCTGGAACCGCATGAAGGCGGGCGACTTCAAGGGCAAGCTCGACCAGGACAAGAAGATGCGCGCAAGCCTGATCGTCGGCATCTTCAAGGGCCTGCGGCTGTTCTTCAACGGGCCGCTCACCTATCAATGGCCGAAGGCGGTCAACACCGGCCCGCTGTTTTCCGGCCGTTCGCCGGTCGACTTGATGATCGAGGGCGGCATTCCCGTGATGATGAAGGTCAGGCGCTATCTCGACGGGTTGCGCGGCGGCCTATGATCGCGCTGCCGGAAATCGACTTCAGCGAGCCGGCAACCGTCCGGCTGATCTCGACCGCCTATATCGACGAGCCCGCGGTCAAGCCGCTCGCCGACGATGACGACGAGATCGAGATCCTCAACCGGCTGGAGGCGATGACCTCGGCGCGGCTGAGCCCGCTCGCCCTGCCCGTCGGCGTCGATCCGGCCGAACTCCTGAACGAGACCTTCGGCTACGGCTGGTCGCTGATCAATGCCGCCTTCTGCCATGCGCGGCCGCCGGGCAACCGCTTCAACGGCGAGGAGCGCGGCGCCTGGTACTGCGCCTTCGGCCCGCGCGCGCTTCAGACCTGCCAGGCGGAAATCGTCTATCACCGCACCCGGGCGCTCAGCGAAGCCGGCAGCTTCCACGATATCGGCCGCTACCGCGAGCTGATCGCCGGCTTCACCTGCCGCGTCCATGACGTGCGCGGCGAAAAGGATGCCGCCTATCTTTCGCCCGATACTGCCGTCGCCTATCCCGCCGGCCAGGCGCTTGCCGCCACCATTCTTGCCGAAGGCGGCAACGGCCTGATCTATCCGTCGGCGCGCGACCCCGAGGGCGAGTGCCTCGCCGTCTTCCGCCCCTCCGTCATCCAGAACGTCCGCCAGGGCCGCACCATCACCCTGGAATGGACGGGCAAGGCCGAGCCGAAGATCGTGGAAGAGACCTGAGCGGCCGACAGGACGGCCGATCCTTTCTTGCCACCGCAATGTTGCGGTAATGCGCCCGTTGGAGAAGGGCTCGCTTTCCGGATTTCGGCGCCTGCAGCGGCCGGGCCGGTACGGCAGAAACTGAAAACGTATAATCAAGTTGTTTTTGACGCTTGGCCAAGCTGGACGCGTGTCCCCGTGCCTCCGGTTCCTTGCCCCCAACTCCCTCGCCCGCTGATCGGGAGAGGGAACGGCAGCGGCCCGGCTCCGCCTACCCTTTGGTTTCCCTGCTCGCCCCGCAGAGGAAACCGCTCGCGCCCCCCGGCGCAGGATGTGGACGCCGAGCATGCTGCAAGGTCGCCTTCTCCCCGCTCGCCCCGCGGGGAGAAGGCGACCGCAGACGGGATTGAACGGAGACCGCCGCGCAAGGCCAAAGCGTCGACCGTGAGGACCGAATGACGATTACACTCCTGCCCGTCGATACCGTCGATGCCGATGTCATCCGAAGGCTCGACGTTCACGAAAACCAGATGGATTTCATCGCCAGCAACGACGAATCTCTCGAAGAACTCGCCGAACGCCCCGAATGCGTCGGCTTTGCCGTGATGGCCGAAGGCGCGCCGGTGGGTTTCGCCATGTATGCGCTCGATCCTGATGACGGCAACCACTGGATCTACCGGCTGATGATCGACGCCGGCCACCAGGGCAAGGGCTATGGTGCCAAGGCGCTCGCGGCCCTGCTCGAGCACATGGCCAAGATCCCCGAATGCGGCGACATCTATCTCGGCGTCTACCCGCAAAACGCCCGCGCCCACGCCCTCTACCACCGCTTCGGCTTCCGCGAGACCGGCATGGTGCTTGGCGAAGAAAAGGTGATGCGGCTCGACCGCAACTAGGCAGCGCGATTGACCCTGTCCCATGAATTCGTTCCGGGTGCTACGATGACACCACCGTCAAGAACCCGGAGCAAGCCACCGTGCCGCTGACCAGTCAGATTTCGGCCTATAATCCGCGATGGCCCGATCTGTTTCTCTCCGAGCGGGAGCGCATCACGAGCGTGTTCGCCAAGGCGCTCGTAATGATCCACCATGTCGGGAGCACCGCCGTCCCCGGTCTTGCGGCAAAGCCGGAAATCGACCTTCTGGTCGAGGTCTCCGAGCATCGCGACGTGGGCGATGTGATAGAACACATGAAATCACTTGGATATGTTCGCGGCACGGACCTTTCGCAGGACCACCACTTCTACCGGCGCGACGTCAATGGCGTTCGAACCCACAAGGTCCATGTCTGCCGATCGGGACATTGGCAGATTGCAAGAATGCTGCGCTTTCGCGATCTCCTTCGGCAGGATCCGGATCTCTGTGCCCGTTATCAAGCGTTGAAGCTGCATCTGGAAGCCACGAACCAGCGTGGCATCGGCGAGTATCTCGCCTTGAAGGCGCCCTTCATCGACGCTGCCTTGGCGATCGAGCAAGGTTGACGTGCGGCACCGATTGCCGACGCCCCGCCAACGGGGCACTATGCCGCCTCGAAACAACAGCGGGAGCGGCCCATGCTCGACGGCTCATGCCATTGCGGCAACGGAAAGTGGACATTGAAGGGCGATCCCGGCCCGATCACCGCCTGCAACTGCACGCTCTGCCACCGCTACGGCACGCTCTGGGCCTATGATTACGAAGGCGAGCGCATCGCGGTCAGCGGCGATCTCAGCGCGTACACGCGGGCCGACGAGAAGGACCCGACGCTCGAAATCCTCTTCTGCCCGACCTGCGCCGGCGTCGTCGCCTGGCGCAGCCTCACGCTCGACCCACAGGGCCGACGACGCATCGCCGTCAACGTCAGGCTGGCCGCGCTGGAGCAGGTCGCCCATCTCCCGATCGACCATTTCGACGGCTTCGACACGTTCGAGGACCTGGCGCCGGACGGCCGCTGCGTGCGCGACATGTGGGCGTAGGAGCTAGCACCACCACGAGATGGCAACCTCAGGCAAGAAGCAGTCAGACGGTTCCGACCTGCACTTCAGTTGTGAATAAAGTATAATAACCCCAATAAGTTGTGACGCATATGTTTGAACAAGCGAAGCCGACACGGGCTCCCAAAATGTCGGGCTACGTCTTCCTCTCATTTATCGGCATTGCTGTCTCGCCGGTTCTGCCGGAACTGTTAGGCCTTCCCTACGTCCCCACGCCCAGTTGGATCGCCTGGAGCGGTTCAGCGGCTATCGTGGTCGGCATTCTCGCGGCAGTCTATTTCTTATGGTTGATCACGCTAGGGGCTGCGCGTAATCGCTTTCAGCGCCTGGGTGCAAAGGCAGTCTTGCTGACTTTTGCCGCGCCATTTGTTGGCTTCTGGCTCGGATACCGGGTCGTGGTACTCGGCGCGCCGATGCTCGTTGCTCTCGCCATCGGAGGCGACATCGAACACACCTTCACAGTCGAGTCGACGGAATCGGCCTTCAGATGCTCGAATAGTATTACGGTCGCCGAACTGCCCTTACTGGCTAACAGGTTCTGCGGTCTTGCCAAGGAATTGGCAGGCTCGCTCGCCCCCGGATCACGGGTGTCAATCACAGGGCGGGGCTGGCGATGGGGTGTCTTTGCCAGCGATGTCAGACGGATCGATTGAGCCTCGACCGCTTTTCGCCAACGTACTTGCCTCTGCCGGCAGCGATTGTTGCGCGGCACCGGTTTCTCCGCTACGAAAGGCCATCCACAAGGACCCGGTGAAACTCCGGGTGGCTCTTCTGGCCGCCGATCCGCCAGACAACACAGCAACGCAACTTCTGTACCCACAGGACCGAGCCCCCCTCGGCCCGTTGCATGCAACTGTGAAATTTTCCCATGCGCGCTTTTTCAAACTACCGTCAGGAGTGGTTCTCCAACATCCGTGGCGACATCCTCTCCGGCATCGTCGTCGCCCTCGCCCTCATTCCGGAAGCAATCGGCTTCTCGGTGATCGCCGGGGTCGACCCCAAGGTCGGTCTCTACGCCTCCTTTGCCATCGCCTGTGTCGCCGCCATCACCGGCGGCCGTCCGGGCATGATTTCGGCGGCGACCGCCGCAACCGCGGTTGTGATGGTCACGCTCGTCAAGGAACACGGGCTCCAGTATCTCTTTGCCGCCACGATCTTGATGGGCATCATCCAGATCGCAGCCGGCTTCCTGAAGCTCGGCCGGGTGATGCGCTTCGTATCGCGCTCGGTCATCACCGGCTTCGTCAATGCGCTAGCGATCCTCATCTTCATGGCACAGCTGCCGGAGCTGATCGGCGTCCCGGTCGAGACCTATGTCATGATCGCCGGCGGACTGGCGATCATCTATCTCTTCCCATACGTCACCCGGGCGGTGCCCTCGCCGCTCGTCTCCATCGCCGTGCTCACCCTCATCGCCTGGTGGACGGGCATGGACCTGCGCACGGTCGGCGACCTCGGCGAGCTTCCCTCGTCGCTGCCCTTCTTCATGCTGCCGCAGGTGCCGCTCACCCTCGAAACCCTTCAGATCATTCTGCCCTATTCGGTGACACTCGCGGCCGTCGGCCTGCTGGAATCGCTGCTGACGGCCCAGATCGTCGACGACATGACGGATACGCCGAGCAACAAGAGCCAGGAATGCATCGGCCAGGGTACCGGAAACATCGCTTCCGCCCTCATCGGCGGCATGGGCGGCTGCGCCATGATCGGCCAGTCCGTCATCAACGTTACCTCGGGCGGTCGCGGCCGGTTGTCGACCTTCGTTGCCGGAGCGTTTCTTTTGTTCCTGATCGTCGTTCTCAACGATCTCGTGCGCATCATTCCGATGGCGGCGCTCGTCGCCGTCATGATCATGGTGTCGATCGGCACCTTCTCCTGGCGTTCGATGCTCGATCTCAGGCGCAATCCGCTGCCGTCGTCCGTCGTCATGCTGGCAACGGTCGCAACCGTCGTCGCAACACATGACCTTGCCAAGGGCGTCATCACAGGCGTGCTTCTCTCCGGCATCTTCTTCGCCGGGAAGGTCGCCAAGCTCTTCAGCGTAACCAAAAGCGAGGAGACCGCCGGCACGACGATCTACCGCGTAACAGGACAGATCTTCTTCGCCTCGGCCGAAAGCTTCATCCAGGCCTTCGACTTCTCGGAAACTGACCCAAAAGTCGTGATCGATCTCAATGCGGCGCACCTCTGGGACATCACCGCCGTCGGCGCGCTCGACAAGGTGGTGATCAAGTTCCGCCGCCTCGGCACCGAGGTCGAGGTGCGCGGCTTCAATGAGGCGAGCGCCGACATGGTCGACCGCTTTGCATTGCACGATAAGGACGAACGGCAAGCCGCAAGCGCCGCGCTGCATTGACCAACGACTGCGGCGATGGACTTTTGAGCGCCGTCAATGCGTCGCAATCACCCGCGCCTCCACCGGCTGGTCGATGCCCTTCAGAGCGAGCAGCCTGGTGCCGGCGCCCGCCGTCAGCGTTGCCGCCTCAAGAGCCGTTTCCGGGGAGATCAGAATTTCCCCGGCCTCGGCCTGGGATTCGAGCCTTGCGGCCAGGTTGACCGTGCCGCCGATCGCGGTGAAATCGCTGCGGAATGTCGAGAACTCGCCGATCTCGACCTCGCCGGTGTGAATGCCGACGCCCACCCCGAGCGGGCGTTCGCCGACATCGTCGAGAGCGAGGCGGCCGAGGGCATCGGCGCAATGCCGCTGGATGTCGAGCGCGGCCCGGATAGCGGCTTGCGCATGGTCCTTGCGCAGGATCGGAAAGTTGAAGATCGCCATCAGCCCGTCGCCCATCTGCTTGTTGACGATGCCGTCATGCGCCCAGATGGCTTCAGCGCAGCGATCCTGGAACAGGCTGACGATCTGGCTCAACCGCACCCGCTCGATCCGCTCCGAAAGGTGGGTGAAACCGCGGATGTCGGCGAAGAGGATGGTGGCGCTTGCCGCAACGTGACTCTGCTTCTTCACGTAGCGGAAGGAGCGCTCGCAGATCGTGCAGATGTTCGGGTTCATTTTGCTGCGGGTGATGCCGAAGGCGCGGAACGGCAGCGCCAAAGGCCCGCGGATCGGGATCGGCACATGCATCTGGTCCCAGCATCCCCGGCAGATGCGGGCATCGTGGCTGGCAGCAGGCTGAATGGAAGAGGCGTCTGTCATGGCTGCTCCGGCTCGCCTGACCCGAGGGCGTCAGCGAAGCTTCGGACATTTGCCGCACTTTAGCAACGACTGGATTGGCACGGGGACGTCCGCCCGCACAGCCCGCGACCGTCACTCGGAAAACAGGTTCGCCGCCATGAAATCGACGAAGGCGCGCACCTTGGGCGAGAGATAGCGATTGGTCGGCCACAGCACGCGGAATGTGCCGGTTTCGCGAAGGTAATCCTCCAGCAGCGAGACCAGCTTGCCTTCCGCCAGTTCCGCCGACACGGCAAAGGGCGGCAGGCAGGTGATGCCGAAGGCGCGCTCCGCAAGAAAAATCAGGGGGTCGAGCGTACTTGCAACCGTCGTCACCGGCAGGTCCAGCTTCACTTCGCGCCCGTCACGATGAAGCGGCCAGGGTTCGAGGCGGCCGGAATTGGCATAACGATGATGCAGGCAACGATGCCCGAGCAGATCCTCCGGCACCTCCGGCCGGCCATGCGTGCCAAGATACTCCGGCGAAGCGACGATCCGGTGCCGGAAGGTCCCGAGCTTGCGGCTCATCAGGCGCGTATCCTTGACGTCGCCGGTGCGGATGACCGCGTCAAAACCCTCCTCGATCACGTCGACCAGCCGATCGGTGAAATCGAGGTCGAGATTGATCAGCGGATAGGCGCGCATGAAGTCCGATATGGTCGGCATCAGCAGCATGCCGGCGAGCGGCAGGCTGACGCGCAGCTGTCCGCGCGGCGTCGCATGCGAGCGCGACAGTTGCGCCTGGGCGGTCTCGAACTCGGACTGGATGCGGCGGCAGGTGTCGAGAAAGAAGCTGCCATCCTCGGTCAGCGCCATGCTTCTCGTCGACCGGTTGAACAGGCGCACGCCCATCTCGTCTTCGAGCCGCGCGATCGCCTTGCCGACGGCCGAGCCCGAAAGCCCGAGGCGATGGCCGGCGGCGACGAAACTGCCCGCTTCTGCCACCTGAATGAAAATGCTGAGCGTTCCGAGCTTGTCCATCGCGCGCCAATTACGGAATTATTTTCCGAAGTGATGAGAATACGCGCTCATTTATCCGCTATTTCTCTGCCGATATCCAGATGCCGTCGCGGCCGATGCGCCGCGACGTTCAAATGGAGAGAAGCATGACCACGATCCCAAGCCCCACATTCTCGGCATCCCCCGTTCCGACGACCTTCGTCGTCAACGTCATTCACGCCCATCCGGGCAAGCAGGAAGAAGCCTTCGCCGTCATCCAGGAAGTCGTGCATTACGTTGCCGAACGGAAGGAAGGTTTTCTCTGGAGCACGCTGTCGAAGAGCACGGACGGTGAGACCGTCGTCAATGTCGAGGCGATCCAGGGCACCGGAAATGTCGACGAGTTCTTCTCCGATCCGGTGTTCGCGGAGAAGTTCCGCAAGCTGGACGAGGTCTCGCGCAGCGAGTTTCACATCTATACGGTCGGCGATCTCGTGCTGCCGAAGCGCTGACGCGGGCCTGATCGCGACACCCTGCGCCTTCACGCGAAGACGCAGGGCCTAGAGCGCCCCTGTCATCCCGCCTTCTTGACCGGCGGGATGACCCAGGAGCCGTCGAGAATGGAGGGTGGGCTGTCATCGGGCCAGTAGAGCCGCATCATCAGGATGAACTTGCCCTTCGGCGCGGGCAGCCAGTTGGCCTCCTTGTCCTTGCCGGGCGATTCATTCTGGATGTAGATCTCCGTCGAACCATCCGGGTTTTCCTTGGGGCTGACGCGGGCGCTGATCGAGTAGCGGTTGAGCGGATTGTCGACGAAGAAGTACTTGTCGTCGTACATGGTGATCGACCAGAAACCGCGCACCGGCGGCAACTGCCCCTTGGCGAAGGTGATGACGTATTTGTTCGACCCGTGATAGGCGCGGGCGATGAGCCCATCCTTGGATTTCAGCGAGGTCGGGTAGATCGCGTCCTGCGGACGATTGGCGCCGAGCCCGATCGCCGTAATCAGCGCGCGCTGCAGATAGTTCGTGCCGTAAATGCCTGTTTTGGTGGTAAAGCCCCAGCCGTTGATGTTCTGCACGTCGCCATCGCTGAACTTGAAATGCAGCATGGTGCGGTGGAACGCCATGGGCGGAATGCGCGAGACGAAGGCGGCGTCGAGCTTGCTCTTGTCGAAATCCTGGCCGGGCACGATGCCGATCTCGGCGAACTTGGCGACCGCTTCGCCATCGGCCGCCGTCGGCGGATTGGTCTTCATCAGCTCGCAAAGCAGGGTGAAATATTCGACCGCATCCATGCGGTTGACCTGCTCGCGCACCGCCGTCTTCATGTCGATCGCCGGATCGACCTTGCCGGCCGGCGGCGTCCAGTCCTTGCCATAGGCGCTGAGCGGGCAGAGCTTGCATTCGTCCTGCAGCGCATGCACCGCCGCATAATCCTCCGGCGTGCCGTCGCAATAGATGCGGCCGAGGATCCAGACGATAGCGGTCGGAGACTTGTATTCGGTCACGCCGTCAGGAAGCGTCCCCTGCCAGCCGGGCCCGGTGATCGCATAGGCCTGCGCGCCGCCGCCGGTCGTGCGCCTGCCCGGCACCTGAAACACCGTCGTCCAGCCGTCGAGCATCGGAAAGAGGAAATAGCGATCCTTCATATCGGGGATCGACAGCACCCAGGGCTCCTTGCCAACGTCGACGAAAGCGGTCGTATAAAGCGTATCGGCGTTCGGCGCCGTCACATCCTTGAACGACGCATCGGGATATTGACGCACCTTGATGATGTTGCCCATCGGGCCCCGGCTGCCTTCAGGCTTTGCCACATTGGTGAAGATCCGCCGGGTCAGCTCCGTCGTCACCAGCGGATAGCCGTAGATATAGGCCTCCACCGCCAGCCAGAATTCATCCACGCCTTCGACCGGATCGATCAACGGCGATTCCAGCGCATTTGCGTGCAGAAATGAAACCGATGTCAGCAGACCGGCACCGCCCAAAACGACGGCACGACGCGTCATATCCATGTTCGCCTCCCCCTTTTTCCCTTGGCGCCGGGAGGTTAGCACACACTAATAAGTACGACCAGACATTGTGCTCGCAACATTCATCGCGCGCACTCCGGTGAAGACGCCGCGCTTGCGCGCCCGACCGCATCCAGCAAATCTGCAACACCCATCCGGAGTTATGCGGCGGCGCTTGACGCCCTTCACGTTGCGTCCTTAGATTTCACACGCGCTCCTCGCATGCTGCGGGTTGCGCCATCAGCAGTCAGTCCGTCTGGAGGCCCCAATGCGCCGAGTCCCGTCTCAAAAGAACCATTTCCGAAATTTTGAGAAGCTGATGGACTATGCGCACATTGAATCTGGGCATCCTCGCCCATGTGGATGCAGGAAAGACTAGCCTTACGGAAAGACTGCTTTTTGACACCGGCGCAATCGACAAGCTCGGCAGCGTCGACAGCGGCAACACCCAGACCGACAGCCTGGAACTCGAGCGGCAACGGGGCATCACCATCGCCGCCTCCGTCGTCTCGTTCAGGCTTGGCGATCTGGTCGTAAACCTCATCGACACCCCCGGGCATCCGGACTTCATCGCCGAGGTCGAGCGGGTGCTGCAATCGCTCGATGCGGCCGTCGTGGTCGTCTCGGCCGTGGAAGGCGTGCAGGCGCAGACCCGCGTGCTGGTGCGGGCGTTGCGTCGTCTCGGCGTGCCCTTCCTGTTCTTCGTCAACAAGATCGACCGTCTCGGGGCGCGTCCCGCCGAGGTCGTCGAAGAGATCGCCGGCCAACTCTCGGTCCGCCCCGTCGTCATGTCGGCGGCGGTCGGGGCCGGCAGCCGGCAGGCGAGAGCCGTGCCGGTCGACCTTGCGCAGGAGCCGCATTTCTCGGCGCTTTCGGAGGCGCTTGCCGCCAACGATGAGGCCTTGCTCGACGACTATGTGCTGGCACCTCAGCGCCTGACCGTCGAGCGGTTGAAGAAGGCTTTGGCGACACAGCTTGCCGCCGGCCTTCTGCACCCGGTCTATTGCGGCATCGCCATGACCGGCGTCGGCGTGCCGGACCTGATCGCCGCCATCGACACGCTGTTGCCGGCAAAGGCGCCCGCCGCCGGCGCACCGGTCGAAGGGCGGATCTTCAAGATCGAGCGCGGCTGGGGTGGAGAAAAGCTCGCCTTCCTCAACCTGACCTCGGGCACCATCGCCACGCGGGACTATCTCGCCCTGCCCGGCGGCGCGGCAAAGGTCACCAGCATCCAGCTCTTCGACCAGGGCCACCTGCAGAAGGTCGAGCAGGTGACAGCCGGCCGCATCGCCAAGATCGGCGGACTTGCTCAAGCCCGCATCGGCGATTGGGTCGGCGTCGGCGGCAGTGCTGCCGGGGCGTTTCACTTCGCCCCGCCGACGCTCGAAACCCTGGTGCGGCCAGTGCGCCCGTCGGACAACACGGCGCTCTGGCTTGCGCTCCAGCAACTGGCCGAACAGGACCCGTTCATCAACCTGCGCACCAGCGACGATGCCAGCGAGATGTTCGTTTCGCTCTATGGCGAGGTGCAGAAGGAGGTGATCGAGGCGACCCTGTTGGCCGATTTCGGTCTCGCCGCGCAGTTCGAGGAAAGCACGGTCATCTGCGTCGAAAGGCCCGTCGGTACCGGCACCGGCATCGAGATCATCTTCCGCGAACCGAACCCGTTTCTCGCAACCGTCGGCCTCAGGATCGAACCGCGGCCGGCGGGAGCGGGCAACAGTTTTGCCCTGGAAGTGGATGTCGGCCAGATGCCGGCAAGCTTCTACCGGGCGGTCGAAGAGGCCGTCGCCGAGACGCTGAAGGCGGGTCTCTTCGGCTGGCAGGTGATCGATTGCCACGTCGCCATGACGGCGGCGCGCCAGACATCGCCGGCGAGCACCGCCGTCGATTTTCGCCGGCTAACGCCGCTGGTGCTCGCCGAGGCGCTGTCTTCGGCCGGCACGGTCGTCTGCGAGCCGATTGACAGCTTCCGCCTCGAAGCGCCCGCATCCGTGGTGACGGCCATCCACACGCTGCTCGCGAAATCAGGCGCATCGACGACGGATGCGCTCATCGAGGGTGGCGTCGCCCGGCTCACGGGAACGATCGCCTCGGCCAACGTCCAGGGCGTCCAGCGGCAGTTGCCGGGGCTTACCAGCGGCGCAGGCGTGCTTGAAAGCGCGTTCGATCACTACGCCCCGATCGCAGGCACAAAACCCGCCCGGCCCCGGCTGGGCGCGAACCCGTTCGATCGGGCCGATTATCTGAGGAGCCTGCGATGACATAAGAACACCGCGCGTCTTTTCAGACGCGCGGTGCCTTTATTCTTTCCTGATGATTGTTCCTGTCCGATCAGAAGGCCAGGCGGTTGCTGGACCAGACCGGGCCGAGGCGCTCTTCTTCCTTGAGCGTCGTCGAACCGTAGGAGAAGCGCAGGCCACCGAAGAGGGTGCTGGTGTCGCCGGAAACCGAGGCGCTCAGCCCTGAAAGCTCTTCGTTGGTGTATTTGTAGCCGGCAAAGAGCGTGACCGGGAAAGCGTCCAGCCGGTAGTTGGCCGTCAGCTTCACGCTGCGCAGGTCGTAATCCAGGTCGTTTTCGCTGATGCGATGCAGCGAGCCGTCGACGTCGAAGCGCAGGTTGTCGGTCGCGTAGATGCGGGCGCCGAGCGAGCCCATGTAATGGTCGGCATCGATGTCGTCGAAGTCTTCCACACTCGCCTGGCCGTAGCCGAGCGCGCCGTGCAGCGTCCAGGTATCGAGGAAATAAGCCGCCTCGACACCACCCATGTAGTCGTTGAGGTCGACGCCGATACCCGGGTCGAGCCGTGCGCCCTGCACGAAGACGCCGGCCGCAAAGAGATCGTTGCGGTAATAGCCGTGCAACGCGCCGTCATAGCTGTTGGTGTCGATATCCTCGAAGGAGGCGCGCGTGTAGCCGAGATCGACCTGCAGGTTCATGCCGGCGCCGGCGTCGAAGTTCACCGCGCCGCGCAGATCCCATGCATCCGCATCGATATCGCCGGGCGAGTCCACGGCCGCGCCATAGGACGTCTCGACATAGCCGACGATGCCGCCCGACGCCTGCTCCACCGGCACCTCGTAGGCGTCCTGCGGCCCCACCAGCGGCCCGTCGATATCGGCAGCCGCCGCGATCGAAACACTTGAAAGAAGAAAAATGACGAAACTGCTCGTCCTGACCATTGCCCCACTCCGGTTCAAACCCCGAAAATAAGGTAAACGAACACGGTTAATACAATCTCTACGGGAAACGGATCAGGCGTCCTGCAAACGTCGACACGATCCGGACATCGCGGCAGCCGTTCATCGCGCCGGCCGTTCGTCCCGCTCGCCGCGCGACACTCTGGAGCCGCACAACACCAGCGGCACCTCGCCTCCCGCGGTGAGGGCGATAAGTGCCCATCCGCCCGATGACCTGTCGGCCACCTTCTCCCTGCATGCGGGGAGGACGCGCGTGGCGCCCGCTCGCCTCGACAACAAGCGATGCAGCTCCACGCCGGTCTCATTTTCACTCTGGTCTCGTTGGCCTGCCTGAACCAAACGCCATTTGGCGCTCGTTGCGACAGCATTCGAAACGCCGCGATCAAGGCTCGTCCCTCTCCCCGCCTGCGGGGAGAGGGTTAGTCCTCGGGTTAACCCCGAGGAGAGGTGCAAGGCCGCCTCAAGCTTCAGCAAAGAGCCCTTACTGGTTGGCGATCTTCTCGCGCAGGCGCTCGTCCTGGGCGGCGATCTCCGGCGTCACCAGGTCGCCGAAATCTTCCATCTCGAAGACCGGGCGGATTTCGATTTCGCTCGGACCCGGCATCGGGTTCGGGCAGCGCTTCACCCAGGCGATCGCCTCGGCCATGTCCTTGACCGTCCAGATCCAGAAACCAGCGACCAGTTCCTTGGTCTCGGCGAAGGGACCGTCGATGACCATGCGGTCCGCACCGTCGAAGGCGACGCGGGCGCCGCGCGACGAAGGATGCAGCCCCTCGCCCGCCTGCATGATGCCGGCATTGACCAGTTCCTCATTGTACTTGCCCATGGCTTCCAGCAGTTCGGTCGAGGGCATGTTGCCCGCTTCGCTGTCTTCGGTCGCCTTTACAAAAACCACTACGCGCATTGTCCATTCTCCTCTGTCACGCCAGTCCCGGTCCTCGTGACCTCAGGGGGTGCCGGCGTGGTGAAACCCAGATAGGTAGAGCAGGTTACGGGCGAAAGACCCGCGCGGATTTTTTTCCTATCCCGCTCCGGTGGAGGAAGCCAGATTGCCTCCCTGCCTAAATGACGAACGGGAAATCACGGTGCCGACAGCGGTGTCGAAATTTTCCGAAAAAAGATTGGCGCGGGGAAACGAAGAGAAAAATGCGCTGTTCGACGAGACCATCGCCGGCGATCCGAATGTGTTCCATTGGCTCAAGCCCCCCCTCCACCTTCATCCGGCGGTTGGGCACGAGGCCGCCCCCTTCCACCCTCATCTGGCGGCTTGGCACGACGCCAGCCGCACCCACCCTCATCTCTGTGCTCGCCACAGAGACCCAGCAGCCGTGCGTCGGCACGGCGGGAAATGCAGTCCTGGCACGTGAACGTCCGGCCTGCTGGGAAAAGTCCCTCGCGCCGCCGACGCGACGCGGCTGGATTCCTGTGACAAGCACAGGAATGAGGGAGGCATTGTTGGCCCGGAATTGTTCATGCTTTCGCTGGCGGCTGGGCACGGGGCCAGCCCACCCACCCTCATCTCTGTGCTCGTCACAGAGATCCAGCAGCCGTGCGTCGGCACGGCGGGAAATGCGGTCCTGGCACGCTGCCTTCCGGCTTGGTGGGAAAAATCCCTCGCGCCGCGGACGCGGCGCGGCTGGATTCCTGTGACAAGCACAGGAATGAGGGAGGTAATGGTGGCGCCACCACAACCCATCGCCTCCCCGACCGTTTGGCACGAGGGAGGTTTGCTGCCCAAAGCCCACGAAAAAGGGCCACGCCGCGCCGGCATGGCCCTCTGTTAACGCTGTGGTGTCTTGCCGAAAACCTCGGCTCCGCTCGCCTACTGCGCCTGCATATGCAGGTCCGCCATCGCCTGCCGCAGATCGTCGATCGGGGTCTGGTTCGCCATCTTCTTGCCTTCCAGTTCCGGCGGCATCTTCCAGCCGGGATCGATGCCTTCCATGTTGGGCAGCTCGTGGGCGATGCCCTTGTGGCAGTCGATGCAGGTGGCCTTGCCCGAGAGCAGATAGCGGGTGTGGATCTCGGCCGCGCGCTGCGTCTGCTTCTGCAGGTCCATGGCAACCGACGAATGGCAGTTGCGGCATTCCAGGCTGTCGTTGGCCTTCATGCGCGCCCATTCGTGCTGCGCCAGTTCCAGCCGCTTTTCGAGGAACTTCGACCGGGTGTTGATCGTGCCGAAGATCTTGCCCCAGACCTCCTTCGAGGCCTGCATCTTGCGGGCGATCTTGTCGGTCCACTGGTGGGGCACGTGGCAGTCCGGACAGGTGGCGCGCACGCCCGAGCGGTTGGAGAAGTGAATGGTGCGCGTCAGTTCCTGGTAGACGTTGTCGTGCATCTCATGACACGAGGTGCAGAACTTCTCGGTGTTGGTGAGCTCCAGCGCCGTATTGAAGGCGCCCCAGAACATGACGCCGCCGACGAAGCCGCCGAGCGTAAGGAAGCCGAGGCCGAGCGTCCCCGCCGGCGTCTTCATGATGCCCCAGGCCCAGAGGATGATTGTCCTGATCCAACCGATCATATCGTCACTCGCTTCCGGCCGGCTTGAAGCCCAGTTCGCTCATGTCCTTGAAATTGCTCGGCACCAGCGGGCTGGTGTCGGCCTGCGGCACGTGGCAGGCGGTGCAGAAGTAGCGCCGCGGCGAAACGTCGGCGATCATCTGCCCGTCGCGCGTCATGTAGTGGGTGACGCTGATCATCGGCGCGCCCGAATCCTGGGTGAACTCGCGCTTGTGACAGGACAGGCACCGGTTGGCATTGACCGAAAGCTCATAGCCCTCGATCGAATGCGGAATGACCGGCGGCTGGTCGGGATAGGCGCGCATCTTGCGCTTGTCGTCGACCACCCATTTCGGCAGCGGTGCTGCCGCCTCCGTCGCCATCTGCGGCGTCGGCCCTTCGAGCTGCGGCACCAGCTTTTCCGCCACTTGGGCGACGGCGGCCGTGGTGACGAACACCATCAGCCCGGCTGCAAGGGCCATCCAGGCGGGCCGGCGCCGGTCAAATCCAGCCGGAGCGCGATGTGGTTTTGCGTCCGGAGTTGCCGCACGAAAAAGCGACACGGCCCGGACCAGCCGTGACCACCCTAGAGGGTGACGGGAAGAATCTTGACCGCGCATTTTTTGAAATCCGTCTGTTTGGAGATGGGATCGGTGGCGTCGAGGGTAACCTTGTTGATCAGCTGGCTGGCGTCGAACCGGGGTACGAAGACGACGCCGGGCGGCATGCGGTTGCGGCCGCGGATGTCGACGCGCGAGCGGATTTCGCCGCGCCGCGAGACGATGCGCACTTCCATGCCCTGGTTAATGCCGCGCTTGCGCGCATCCTCCGCGTTCATGAACACGCGCGCGCCCGGAAACGCCTTGTAGAGCTCCGGCACCCGCATGGTCATCGAGCCCGAATGCCAGTGTTCGAGCACGCGGCCGGTCACCAGCCAGGTATCGTATTCGTCGTCAGGCGATTCGGCCGGCGGCTCGTAGGGCACCGCAAGGATGATCGCCTTGCCGTCCTTGTTGCCATAGAACTTCACGCCCTCGCCCGGCTTCACATAGGGGTCGAAGCCCTCGCGATAGCGCCAGCGCGTCTCCTGGCCGTTGACGACAGGCCAGCGCAGCCCGCGCACCTCGTGATAGGTGTCGTAGGGCGCCAGGTCGTGGCCGTGGCCGCGGCCGAAAGTGGCATATTCCTCGAACAGCCCCTTCTGAATGTAGAAGCCGAAGTCCTTAGCCTCGTTGTTGTCGTATTCGGCGCTGACATCGGTGATCGGGAAGCGATCGACTTCGCCGTTCTTGAACAGAACCTCAAACAGCGTCTTGCCGCGATATTCGGGGCTGGCGTCGAGGATTTCCTTCGGCCACACCTCGTCGGTGGTGAAGCGCTTGGAAAACTCCACCATCTGCCAGAGGTCCGAGCGCGCCTCGCCGCGCGCCTGCACCAGCTGGTGCCAGACATGGGTGCGCCGCTCGGCATTGCCGTAGGCCCCTTCCTTCTCCACCCACATCGCGGCGGGCAGGATCAGGTCGGCGCTCATCGCGGTGATCGTCGGATAGGCATCGGAAACGACGATGAAATTGTCCGGGTTGCGATAGCCCTGCCAGGTCTCGTTGGCGGTGTTCGGGCCTGCCTGAACGTTGTTGTTGACCTGCACCCAGTAGAAATTGAGCTTGCCGTCCTTCAGCATCCGGTCCTGCTGCACGGCGTGATAGCCGGGCTTTTCCGGGATGATGCCGTGCGGAATGCGCCAGATCTCTTCTGCGTGTTTGCGGTGCTCGGGATTGGTCA
The DNA here is from genome assembly GCF_044769565.1 of Ensifer sp. NPDC090286. Classification (NCBI taxonomy): domain Bacteria; kingdom Pseudomonadati; phylum Pseudomonadota; class Alphaproteobacteria; order Hyphomicrobiales; family Rhizobiaceae; genus Ensifer; species Ensifer sp. NPDC090286. The sequence continues at coordinate 1,237,093 of NZ_JBIVYF010000001.1, forward strand.
CCACCATGTCGGCCGGCAGGCGATGGGCGAAGGTGCCGACCTCGCGCGCCGTGCCGCAAGCCGAAGGCTGGCCGGTCAGCGAGAACGGGCTGTTGCCGGGCTCGGAGATCTTGCCGGTCAGAAGGTGCAGGTTATAGACCATCTGGTTGGCCCACACACCACGCACATGCTGGTTGAAGCCCATGGTCCAGAGCGACATTACCTTGCGGCTCGGGTCGGCATAAAGCTCGGCCAGTTGCTCCAGGAACTCCGGGTCGACGCCAGTCATCTCGGCGGTCTTCTTCAGCGTGTATTCGGAAACGAACTCCTTGAACGCCTCGAAATCCATCGGCTCGGTCTTGCCCGGATCCTTGGAGTTGGCGGCATTCACCTCGACCGGATTGTCGGGCCTGAGGCCATAGCCGATGTCGGTGACCCCGCGCGCAAACTTCGTGTGCTTGTTGACGAAGTCCTCGTTGACCTTGCCGGTCGTGATGATGTGGTTGGCGATATAGTTGAGAATGACCAGGTCGGTGCCGGGCTTGAAGACGATCGGAATGTCGGCCAGGTCCATGCTGCGATGGGTGAAGGTCGAAAGCACCGCGACGCGCACATGCGGCTGGCCGAGGCGCCGGTCGGCGACGCGGGTCCAGAGGATCGGGTGCATCTCCGCCATGTTCGAGCCCCAGAGCACGAAAGCATCGGCATTCTCGAAGTCGTCGTAGCAGCCCATCGGCTCGTCCATGCCGAAGGTGCGCATGAAGGCAACGGCGGCAGACGCCATGCAGTGGCGGGCATTGGGGTCGAGGTTGTTGGAGCGGAAGCCCGCCCGCATCAGCTTGGTCGCCGCATAGCCCTCGAAGATCGTCCACTGGCCGGAGCCGAACATGCCGAGCGCCGTCGGGCCTTTCTCCTTCAGCACCTTCTTTGCCTGCTCGGCCATCACGTTGAAGGCCTCGTCCCAGCTGACGGGTTCGAACTCGCCGTCCTTGGCGTAGGTGCCGCCGCGCTTCCTCAGGAGCGGCGTCGTCAGCCGGTCGTTGCCGTACATGATCTTGGAGAGGAAATAGCCCTTGATGCAGTTGAGGCCGCGATTGACCTCCGCCTGCATGTCGCCGTGGGTGGCGACCACCTGGCCTTCCTTGACGCCGACCATGACGCCGCAGCCCGTGCCGCAGAAGCGACAGGGCGCCTTCGACCATTTGATTTCCAGCGCGTTGACGCCGCCCGGCACCGGCTGTGCGGCGGCAGGCAGCGCAATGCCGGCCGTGGCGGCGGCGATGCCGGCCGCATGGGCCTTCAGAATGTCACGCCGCGTCAGTTCTCCGCTCATGGCTCCTGCCCTTCCTCTTCCATTTCCACATGCTCGAAAACCATGTTGGCCGAGATCACCCCGTCGAGCAGCGAGATCTGCGTCAGCCGTTCGCCGAGCGCGCCCGTGCTTCTGCCTTCGATGACGACGACGATCTTGCCGCCGCCATGACCATGGATTTCGACGTTTTCCATGTCCGCGAGCGTCGCCAGGATCGCTTCGGTGCTCTGCGGCATCGTGGCGACCACGGCGCTCGAAATGTGATAGGGCGTGCCCGCCTTTGCCGTTGCGGCCTCAGACATGAGCCACCTCCAATTCCAATGCCTTCACCGCGATCGCACTCACCGGGCAGCCGCTGATACAGGCGCCGCAGCCGGTGCATTTCGCCTCGTTGATCTCAGGCAGGAACGGCCCGCCGATGCGCGGGCGAAAACGGATCGCCTGCTCCGGACAGCTTTCGCCGCAGGATTGGCAGGCAACGTAACGGCGCGCGAGACAGCTGTCGGTAACAGCGGCGACATGCGGAAAACGCCGCACGTCGGTCGCCTCGAACACAGGCTCCGGACAGGCTTGCGCGCAGGCGCCACAGAAAGTGCATTCGCCGCCCGAAAAGTCGACGAAGGGAAGACCGTCCGAAAGACGGATTATGGCGGTGGGACATCGTTCCACGCAGGCGCCGCAACCGGTGCAAGAGGCAAGGCTCAGCTCCGAAACACCCGGCGGACGGATGCGGACCGGCTTTGCGACAGCGCGGCCGGTAAAAAGTTCACGGCGTGAAAGAGGTTCGACCTTCATGGCTCGACCTCAATGCCCGGGCGGGCCCGGCGGGCCGAAGATGATTTGCAGCATCCAGACGAGGAAACCATAACCGCCGACGATCCCGACGGCGACGATCGGCCAGATGCCGAAGGCGAGCACGAAGAAGGTGATCAACTCCGCGCGTCGCGAGCGCGGCGGCTTTTCGATCGGCTGTGCCTGAACGACTTCCGGCATTCCTGCGTCCCCCAACACAATCCAAGGTAAGATGCGCCACCGGAAATAAAAATCAATCCCGTGACCGGCCGATGACAGATTTTCACCGGACCTCAGAGTAAATGCGAAACAGAAGGGGTCATTGATCTGTGTCAAATTGGAAGGAAACAGCCGCCGGTTTCGCCAGAAATTCTCAAGCGCCGCTTCAGCGTAACTTGCGGACGCCAATCAGCTTTTATGCAGACCGATATATTTCTAGGAATATATCGCCTCTCGCCTGATCACCAAGGCCCGCCGGATCCTGCGAATTGAACGGCTATCTTGCCCGCGGCAAAGGCAACCTGCCCCGGCGGCAGGACAAGAGACGCCCGCCCTTGCAACCCTGGGCTTTGCAGCCTACTTCTTGGCGCATGACACAGCTCATCGAAATCGGAACCGCGCGCGTCCTGCACTGCGCTGACAATGGCCCCCTGCTTGCAGCCCCGGGCGACGCCAATGATTTTCTGGGCGACGGCTGGGCGCATGAGGCCGACTTGCTGGCGGTCCCGGTGGAGCGGCTGGGCCCCGATTTTCTCGATCTCTCGACCCGCGTCGCCGGCGAAGTGTTCCAGAAATTCGTCAACTACCGCATGCGGCTCGCCATTGTCGGCGATATCAGCGCCCGGCTCGAAGCCAGCAAGGCGCTGACCGATTTCGTGCGCGAAACGAACAAGGGCACATCCATCTGGTTCGTGCCGGATTTCGAAGCGCTTCGCGCCCGGCTCGAGCGCTTGCCGGCCGCCTGACGTTCGGTGAGGGGCCGACATCCAGCCCGGATCGATGGGGAAATCCGTGACCACAAAGCCAACCGCGACGAACACCGGAAATCGCCCCGCGGTCACGCTGGCGACCGATCTTCTCCTCCTGCGCCCGACAACGCCGGCCGACGCTGAGCGCGCCTTCGAGATCCAGTCGGATTGGGATGTCACGCGCATGCTGCGCATGGCGCAGTTCCCTCCCGATCTCGACGACATGACCGGCTGGTTCGGCGAGCACCCGCAGGAGTGGATCGCCGGCACGGCCTTTCGGTTTGCCATCGAACGCAACGGCCGCATGATCGGCCTGGTCGATCTTGACGGGATCGACGGCGAGCAAGGCGAACTCGGCTATTGGCTGGAAAAGCCGAGCTGGGGCCAGGGCTACGCCTTCGAGGCGGCAAAAGCGGTGGTGGCCTTCGCCTTCGAGCAGCTCGGGCTCGCAACGTTGAAAACAGGCCACGCGGCCGACAATCCCGCCTCCGGCAAGGTACTGCTCAAGCTCGGCTTTCACCCGCAGCAGGCCATGCGGAAGACCTCCCGCTCAAGGGGCGAAGAGATCCTGCACCAGAGCTACAGCCTCACCTCGGACGCATGGCGCAATCTGCCGGGTGCCGATCGCTGAGCGGCGCCGTTGCCGATCCCGCCCGACCGGCGGGATCACCGCTCTCCCGCAGGCTGGGCGGTCGCGGCCTGTTGTGTGCGCACTCCGCCGAGCGCCCTGCCCGCAATGGCGATCGCCAGCGCAGCCACGGTCAACAGCCCGGCGACTGCAAAGGTTACCTGCATGCCCCAGGCGACCGCCGCTGGTGCGGCCCCGGCCATGTCGCTTGCCGCAACCGCTGCGGCGAAGACCGCGCCCATAACCGATGCGCCAGTGACGAGGCCGAGATTGCGCGAAAGGTTGAGCAGGCCGGAAACGACGCCGCGCCGGTCGGCGCTGACATCCGCCATGACCGCCGTGTTGTTGGCCGCCTGGAACAGTTGGTAGCCGGGCGTCAGAAGAGCGATCGCCGCGACATAGCCGGCAACGCCAAAGAACCACGGCAGCAGCACGAGCGCCGCGCAGCCCGCAACCATCGCCGCCAGCCCGACCGTGACGACCGAGCCCGCGCCCAGGCGATCGACGATGCGACCGGCAACAACACCCCCGAGGGCCGAGATGACCGGCCCGACCGACAGCACGAGCCCGACCATCGCCGCATCGAGGCCGAGCCCGCGCGACAGATAAAACGGCCCGACCACCAGCGTTGCCATCATCACGGTCGAAACCAGCGCATTGGTCGAGAGCCCGCGGCTCAAAACCGGATCGCGCAACATCGCTGGCCGGATCAGCGGTGAGGCTACCCTGGCCTCGACCAGCAGGAACAGCGCAAGCCCCACGGCAGCGACAGAAAGCAGCGCGACATTGAGCGTCCCGAAGCTGCCCCGCCCCACCGTCATCGCCAACGCATAGGCGCCGAGCGAAAGCGCGAGCAGCAAGGTGCCGGCGCCATCGAAGCGTGGGCGCTCCCTGCCCTCGAAGTTTCGGTCTGCGGGCAGATACCGATGGGCAAGCATGAGCGCCACGAGCCCTAGCGGCACGTTGACGAGGAAGATCGCCCGCCAGCCGGGGCCGGCGAGCAGCGCACCGCCGAGCGACGGCCCGAGCGCCGTGCCGATGGCCGACATGGTGCCGAGCAGTCCCATGGCGCTGCCGGTCTTCTCCTTCGCCACCGCCCCGCCGACAAAGGCCATGGTCAGCGCCATCATGATCGCAGCGCCGATGCCCTGCACGGCCCGCGCCGCGACCAGCAGCGCAAAGCCCGGCGTCAGGCCGCAAAGCGTCGAGGCTGCGGTAAAGAGCGCGATGCCGGCAACAAGCAGCCGCCGCCGGCCGACGATATCGCCGAGCCGCCCGACGCTGACGATCAGCGTGGTGATGGCAAGCAGATAGGCAAGCACCACCCATTGCACCGCCTGGAAGGAGACACCGAAGGCGTCCGCCAGCGCCGGCAGCGCGACATTGGCGCTGCTGGTGCCAAGCGAGGAGAGCAGCATCGACAGCGACAGACTGGCGATCACCCAGCGAACCGGCGCGCCGGAAGCCTTGGCAGGCCCGATAGCGCTCATCGGCTACCTCCCGCGATCGACGCCTTACGATGCCCATTTGCAGTGCGGGAAATCGCGGAAAAACAAGACGATAGCGCGCCTTCATGAATCAAGACATGCGGCAACGACTTCCGGTCAGACGGAAAAATCGGGGCGGGCATTAGCGGGCATGGCATCATCGGAAAACCCTCCAAATTCGGTTCTCCCAAAGATTAGACCTCAGCCTCATACGGCGGAAGGCGCAGCATTTGCACTTCATTCGTGCGTTTGACGCCACATCTCACGAGAACTCGTGTTATGAAGGGTGATGACCAGACCGGATCTCAACCTGCTCGTGACCCTCGACGTGCTGCTTGCCGAAGGCAGCGTCGCCCGCGCTGCAAGGCGCCTGCGGCTCAGCCCCTCGGCCATGAGCCGGGCGCTAGCCCGGCTGCGCGAAGCGACCGGCGACCCGCTGCTGGTGCGCGCCGGCCGCGGCCTTGTTCCGACCCCAAGGGCGCTGGAGCTGCGCGCGCTCACCGGCCCCATCGTCGAAGCGGCCGAAGCCTGCCTTCGCCCGGCCGAGAGCCTGGACCTGAAGACGCTCACCCGCACCTTCACCCTCAGGAACCGCGAGGGTTTCGTCGAAAACTTCGGCGCAGCGCTGATTGCCCGTGTCGCGCGCGAGGTGCCCGGCGTGCGCCTGCGTTTCGTGCAGAAGCTCGACCGGGAAAGCAGCCCGCTTCGCGAAGGCGGCGTCGACCTTGAAACCGGCGTTGTCGGTGAGAACACCGGCCCTGAGTTTCGCGCCCAGGCCCTCTTTCATGATCGTTTCGTCGGCGTGGTTCGCCCGGGGCACCCCTTGACCACAGGCGAAATCACCCCGGCCCGCTACGCTGAAGCCCGCCACATCCACGTCTCACGCCGCGGCAACGACACCGGCCCGATCGACGACGCGCTTGAGGCAGCCGGCCTCAGCCGTCCGATTGCCGCCTCCGTCGGCAGCTTCTCCGAGGCGCTGGCGCTCGCCCGCGCCACGGATCTCGTCGCCAGCGTGCCCGAACGCTACACGGGGACGCTGCGCCAGGATCTCGTCACCTTTCCCCTGCCCGTCGCCCTGCCCGAAATCACCATCTCGCTGCTCTGGCACCCCCGCCTCGACGCCGATCCGGCGCACCGCTGGTTGCGGGCCTGCGTTCGGGAGGTGTGCACCGCTTAGACCAGCGCAAGACGCCAGCCACGCAAACGGGTGTGCAGCGACATCGGCGATGCGTTGTGATGGGTCGGGACCGCCCGCCGCGGTTGCCTGTCGCAGGTCATCGCGGTATCAGCCGAGTCCCGGCCGCGAAGCGCTGCCTCGCCAGCACACGTCAAAACCCGCAGAGGAGAACGCGATGTTCGACCACGTCAAATTCGGTGTCCGCGACTATCCGGCAAGCCTCGACTTCTACCTGAAGGCGCTCGAACCGCTCGGCGTCGCCGTGGTCGATCACGGCGCCCACGGCGTGGAAATGAGCACGGACGGCAAGTCGTCGCTGTGCCTCTACCAGACCGAGGAAACGCCGGCGCACCTTCACCTGGCCTTCGTGGCCGAGACCCGCCAGCAGGTCGACGCTTTCTACCACGCAGCCCTTGCGGCCGGCGGCAAGGACAACGGCGCCCCCGGCCTGCGCCCGCGCTACCACGCCAACTACTATGCCGCCTTCGTCCTCGATCCGGACGGCCACAACATCGAGGCGGTCTGCCACGCGGCCGAGGCCTAGACCTCGCGGACAGCGCGCCCGACGCGCTAAGCGCCTTCCGACAACGAACTCCTGGCGACGGCCGGCGCGGCCTCGTACCAGCCCTTGGACCTGTTCACGATCCAGACGACCGACAGCATCACCGGCACCTCGATGAGTACCCCGACAACGGTGGCGAGCGCCGCGCCCGAGTGGAAGCCGAACAGGCTGATGGCGGCGGCAACGGCTAGCTCGAAGAAGTTCGAGGCTCCGATGAGGGCCGAAGGACCGGCCACGCAATGTTTCTCGCCCGCCAGACGATTCAGCAGATAGGCCAGCCCGGAGTTGAAGTAGACCTGAATGAGGATCGGCAGGGCCAGCAGCGCGATAATCGTCGGTTGCGCAATGATCTGTTCCCCCTGAAAGCCGAACAGCAGCACCAGCGTCGCAAGCAGGGCGACCAGCGATATCGGCTGAACCTTCGCAAGGAATCCGTCGAGACGAGACGACGTCTGACCGGCCGTGAGGTACTTGCGAAGGATCTGCGCGACGATTACCGGAACGACGATGTAGAGCACGACCGACAGGGTCAAGGTCGCCCATGGGACGGTAATTGCAGAGAGCCCGAGCAGAAGCCCGACGATGGGCGCAAAGCCGACGATCATGATCGCATCGTTGAGCGCCACCTGCGACAGCGTAAACAGCGGATCGCCGCGCGTCAGGTTCGACCAAACGAAAACCATCGCCGTACACGGTGCAGCCGCAAGGATGATGAGCCCGGCGATGTAAGAATCGATCTGATCCGCAGGCAACAACGGCCGGAACAGCCAGCCGATGAACAACCAGCCAAGTAGCGCCATTGAAAACGGCTTGATCGCCCAGTTGATGAAGAGCGTCACGCCGATGCCGCGCCAGTGACGCCCTACCCCTGAAAGCGACCGGAAGTCGATCTTCGTCAGCATCGGGATGATCATGAGCCAAATGAGGATCGCGACCGGGATGTTGACCTTGGCGATCTCCGCCGCGCCGATGGCCTGAAACACGCCGGGCAGGAGATGGCCGAGCGCAATGCCAACGACGATGCAGACGGCGACCCAGAAACTCAGATAGCGCTCGAAGGCTGTCATCACGAAGCGCTCCGGGCCGTCGAGCCCTCCATGCTGCCGATCTCCCGAAGATGGCGCTCCAGCGCCATGCGGTCGATCGAAGCCATCGGCAGGTTGATGAAGGCCGTAATCCGGTTCTTCAGGAATCTTGCGGCCTGCGCGAAAGCTCTCTGAACCTCTGCCTCGCTGCCCTGGACTGCGGCGGGATCCTCGATGCCCCAATGCGCCGTCATCGGATGGCCGATCCACACAGGGCAGGCTTCCCCAGCGGCGCTGTCGCAGACCGTGAAAATGAAATCCATCTGCGGTGCCTCGGCTCCGGAAAACACATCCCAGCTTTTCGACGACAAGCCGTCCGTCGCATAGCCGAGAGCGTCGAGCTCGCGAATGGCATGCGGGTTCACCTGCCCCTTCGGCTGGCTGCCCGCCGAGAAGGCGCGGAAGCGGCCCTTTGCCTCCTTGTTGAGGATGGCTTCGCCGAGAATGGAGCGAGCGGAATTGCCCGTGCACAGGAAGAGCACGTTGTAGATACGGTCGGACATGGGTTCAGGGCCTTCAGTTCGAGGGGAGGACGAGCTGCATCAAGGTTGCCGAGGAGGGACAGAGGGACGATGCCTGCCGGGTCTTGAGAATTTCAGCCGGCGCCTGCGAACGTTCGACACGGGTGAAGCCGAGACGCTCGAAGAACGGCACGGCCGTCTCCGTCAGCAGAAACACCGACCTCATGGCGAACCGGTAGTCGTGCCCGAACATGAGAGGCGGTAGGCGGCTCCCGATGCCGCGCCCTCGATACCCCGGCAGGACGACAACGGAACGGAGCAACCCATGCTGGCCGCACTGCTCCATGCCGCCGTATCCGACGACCTCGCCGTCGAGGCTGAAGGCAAAGAACTGGCGCCCCTCCTCTTCAAGATCATCGATCGGGAGATGCGCCTCCGCGAGGGCATTGCGAAGCCCCGGATCGCTACCGGGAATGGGGCGCATGTCGAGTTCCGTCATCTCTCGCCTCCCGAAGGTGCACAGCATGGCGCAACGGCAGCCGCAGACGAACATATCTCCGGATGCCCGCCGCAGCAGTCTTCCATCAGAAAGCGGATCAGACCGCCGAACGCATCGTAATCGGCGCGATAAATGATCGAACGGGACTCCCGCTGTTGCGTGATCAGGCCCGCTCGCTCCAGTTCCTTCAGATGGAAGGAAATGTTGGAGGGCGATACCTCGACCTTCTCCGCCAGCGCGCCGGCCGCCATGCCGCCCGCACCGGCGACCACCAGCAGGCGAACGATCTGCAGGCGGGTCTCCTGTGAAAGTGCCCCGAAGGCAGCGAGGGCTTGACGCTCATCCATATTTCAATAATCCTTGAAACGTTGAAATGAGGATTAACGCAGATGACCGTTCTCGACAAGCCCAAAATCGACGACCACGACCTCACCCTCGCCGACTTGCTCGGCGCGCTACGGATCGCAGGGGATCTGCCGCTGGTGTTTCACTACGACGGCCAAGCGGTGAAACCCGGCTACCACGTCACCGAGGTCAAGGCCGCGCACTTCTCAGGCCTCGATTGCGGAGCCAATCCGGAGGCCTGGGCCGAGATCTTCGTACAGCTCTGGGACGTGGAGGAAGCCGGCCGAACCCACCTCGCCGCCGGCAAATTCTCGGCCATCGTCCGCAAGGTTTCCGAACACGTCCGCCTTGACGCCACCGCCCGCTTGACCTTCGAGGTCGGCGACGGCGTGCGTCCAATGCAGCTCTACTGTGCCGGCGCTCCTGTCGTGAAGGATGGCAGCATTCACGTTCACCTGGCGCCGAGGCCCGCGAGCTGCAAGCCGCGAGATCGCTGGCTTGCCGAAACCAGCCGCCCGACGGCATGTTGCGGCCCCAAAGCTTCGCCCGGCGCCTGTTGCCCTTAAGGCGATCCGTCGCAGGTCAGAGATTGCGGTTATGCTGCCCCCGCCCGGGGACAGGTGGACCGACGCTTAAAACCAATAGCGTTTCATCCGCGCCAGAAATTCGACGGTCACGGAAAAGCCCGAGGCGCTGCCGAAGACGGAATCGATGCCGCAGCGGGGGCAGATCGCCGTGCTGTCGTCGTCGATCCATTCCTTAATCTCGGCCGGCCGGTAGATCTCGCAGCAATAGAAGCAGCCGCAGGATGGGCTTGCTTCGAGTTCCGCGCGGTGGTTGGCGCTATGCTTGTGCGCCCGAATGATCGTCTCGTCCATGCCGCAATCATTGGCGCGCGCATGACGGGTTGTCCAGCGGCCCTCGCCCGCAACGCACGAGCGAAGTTCAACGACATATGCAGGCCGCCTTGATGACCTTTGGCAGCGAATGATGTGACGGCGCAGCCAACGCCTGGCGAAACGCGCCGCCAATGGCCATGATTTTGACAGAGGCGCTTTTGAGCCACGTCCGGTTGAGGCTAAGCTGCCCCGCAGCGACCTTTAAATTGCCGCCTGCCTTTGTCCTTCAGTCGTGCGCGATGTGAGGAGACGGGCAGTCGGCGTCAATCGAACGAGGACCGGACATGATCATTCGCTCTTGGCGCGCCGTTGCCGGCACGGATGAAGTCTTGGACGCCTATGCAAGGCATCTGAAGACAACGACCTTCGCCGAGATGGCGGAACTGCCGGGACACCTCGGCGCGACGCTGGCGCGCAAGGTGAAGGGAAGCCAGAACGAACTCGTGGTCATCAGTCTCTGGGAAGACATGGCCTCTGCCAACCACTTCATCAAAGGCAACTTCGACGACGCCGTCGTCAAGCCGAGCACCCAGGCCCTGCTGCAGTCCTTCGACCTGAAAGTCGAGTTCTTCGAAACCCTCGTTTCAACCGGCATCATCGCCGGCCACGACCACGAGCCTGATGCCGACAGGGTCGTCGGTTGACGGACGCGTCGGTGCTCAAGCGCCCGACGCATCGGCCGCTTACTGCTTGCCGACCTCGATCACCAGCGGATAGCCCTCGTCGTTCCATTCGAGAAATCCGCCAGCGAAATAATAGACGTGGGTGTAGCCCCAGGCGATCGCTTTGGCGCAGGCATAGGCGGCCTGGGCGCAATATCGGCCCTGGCAGTAGAAGACGACCTCGTCGTCCTTTTCAGCCACCCTTGCGAGGCTTTCTTTGGACAGGCCGGTGACGAGCGACAGGTTGATGGCCTTGGGCAGATGGCCGCTGTCGTAGCTGAGCGGCGCCCGCACATCGATGAAGGGCACGCCGCGTGCAAGCAGCGCCTTTGCCTCGGCCACATCGACCTTGATGGTTCGCTCGACGCTCATTTCGCCTTTCGTCAGCGTCATCAGCTTCACATAGTCGTCCAGCGCAAGATCGGTGCCCGCCCCCTCGGGCAATCCGGCCTTGCGCAGGCCCTCCTGCAGGTGGGCGATATAGGGCCTGTGGTAGCCGAATGCGCTGCCATACCAATCGAAAGCGCTTTCCTGAACGGTGAGCGAATCGATAAGGGCGGACGTGGCGAGCCTGTTGTATTGATCGATCAGCCGCGGAATGCCACCCGTGCGTCCGAGATGGGCGTAACTCGCGACCAGCGTTGCATAGTCCGCCAGAAGGTCGGGCTTTTCCTCGATGAGCCGCTCGAAGGCATCGGCGGCTTCCTGGTCTCTTCCTTGCGAAAACAGCGCAATGGCGAGCATGCGCAGCGTTGCCCGCGGCGGATGCGGATCAAACCGCATCGCCAGGCGCGCCTCCTGTTCCGCCTCGCTTGCACGCCCCGTCGCGTTGAGGATGCGCGCCATGCCGACATGGTTGTCAGGGTCGTTCGGCGCAAGCGTCAGCGCCCGGTCGATGGCGGCGAATGCCTCGCCATAGCGCCCCTGCTGCGCAAGCACCTGCGCCGATATCGCGTAGGCGAGCGGCGTCGGCTTCTCCATCGCCTTTTCCAGATTTCTGAACAGGTTCTTCGAGGCGGTCTCGCGTCGGTAAAAATCCCAGGACAGGATGCTCGAACGCCAGTTCGCGGCCGCCAGCGACGCATAGGCGCGACTGTAGCCCGGATCGAGCACGATCGCCTTCTGGAAGAAATCGGTGGCCGCGACCGTTTCCGCTTCGCTGTCGCGACGAAGGTGTTCCCACCCCTTGAGCAGGGTATCGTAGGCCTGCGGATTGGTCGTTTCCGGCACCGCCGCGACGCTCTTTTCGGCCTTCGTCAGCTTGATCGAAAGCGTCGAGACGATCTGGCCGATCACCCTGTCCTGCAGGCCGAAAACGCTGCTCATTTCGCCATCGTAGCGCTCGGCCCACAGATGGTGCCCGTCGATCGCGTCGATCAGCTGGGCATTGACCCGGACATGGCTCCCCTCTCGACGCACGCTGCCCTCGAGGATGTAGTGAACGCCCAGTTCCTCGGCCACCTGCTGCGCCTTGGTCGGCTTGCCCTTGTAGGTGAAGGTCGAATTGCGCGCGATCACGAAGATGCCCGACAGTTTCGAGAGCTCGGTGATCAGGTCGTCGGTCATTCCGTCGGCGAAGTAGTTCTGCGCCGCGTCGGAGCTGAGGTTCTCGAAGGGCAGGACCGCGATCGACGGTGTTTCCGGCAATGAAAGGGCCCGCTGACCAACGGGTGCGGTATCGGCACGCTCACGCTCCAGAACGATCCATGCCACGGCAAGTCCAAGCAAGACAGGGGCGGCCAAGGCGGCTACCAGTCCCCAGCCAGGCATACGCTGGCGGTGGAGGCGGCGCGGCCGGGCATTTCCCTGAAACTCCACCCGGTAGACGCGCACGGGCCGCTGGATGTTCTTCACGTGCTGCTCGCCGATAAACTCCAGCGGCAATTCGAACTTGCCCTGCAAATGGTCGAAAGCAGTACCCGATACGAACAAGCCTCCCGGCTCGCACATCTGCTCCAGCCGGGCGGCAACATTGACGCCGTCGCCGAGCAGGTCCTCCCCTTCGACGACGACATCGCCAAGATTGATGCCCATGCGCAGCAAAAGCCGATGCTCGGCAGGCACGTCCGCCTGACGGGCGGCGAGCTTGCTCTGCGACGCGACCGCACACGAGACGGCGTCGACCACGGAGCCGAATTCCACGATCGCACCGTCGCCCATGAGCTTGACGATGCGCCCGTGATAATCGTTCAGAAGCGGATCGAAAATTTCGGATCGCCACGTCCTGATGGCGGCCAGCGTGCTCGCCTCGTCGGCTTCGATCAATCGCGAATAGCCAACGATGTCGACGGCAAGAATGGCGACCAGCCGACGTTCTGCGCGAACTGCTTCCATGACCACCTCTCCCGAAGGTGTCGAAGTCCTCGCGGCTGCCTGTTGCCTTGTTTTACCGCGCGCGGACCGGCCGTCACCCCGCCCCCGCCTTCTTGAGCCCCTCGCGCAGGTGCTCGGTGTCCGCCTCCTGCGCATAATGCATCGTTGCCAGAAGCGCCTCGACGTCAAACGATGGACACAGCGCCCTGACCTTGGCGATATGCGCGCCCGCCGCGATCGCATCGCCGCGCCAGCCGTGGCAGGCGGCGACGAAGGCGTGCTGGGTTTCGTCCATCGAGGTCAGGTGCATGAAGGCCTCGATCGCCTCGCCATATCGGCGCGCAGCAAAGTGAGCCTTGCCGAGGTGGCTCCAGAAGCGCTCGGGATGATGGGGGTTGAGGCGCATCGCCTTCAGGATCCATTCCGCCCCCTCCTCCGGCCGGCCAAGCCAGGTGAGCAACTCGCCCTGCTGCACCACGACGAGGTCGTAATTGGGGTTGAGGAACAGCGCCCGCTCCTGGTGATAGCGCGCCGTCGTCAGCGCGTTGGTGTTGACGTTGACGGCGGCAAGGATGCGATGCACGTCGGCGTCGTTGTCGTCGAGCGCAAGCGCCCGTTCGAGCTCGGCATTGACTTCGGCCCAGGTCGCCTCCTTGTCGGCACACCAGCCATAGACCCAGGATTGCCCGAGGATGCAGGCGCGCCAGGCATGGGCGTGGGCATAGCCGGGATCGAGCGAAACGGCCCGGTCGATCAGCGCCTGCGCCTGCCTGTTGTCCTCGGCGCTGCTGCGGTGGTGCAGCACCTTGGCGGCGAGCGCGCATTCGTAAGCCGCCATGTTGGCCGGCTTGGTGCGCGAAAGCTGGTCGCGCTGGGCGGCCTCCAGCCGGCCGGGCACGGTCGCGGCGATCGCCGCCGTCACCTCGTCCTGAATGGCGAAGATGTCGTCCAGCTGCCGGTCGTATTTGTCGGCCCAGATATGGGCGTCGTTGACCGCGTCGATGAGCTGCACGGTGACGCGCACCCGCTCGCCGATCTTGCGCACGCTGCCTTCCACCAGATATTGCGCCCCGAGGCTGGCGGCCACCTCGCGCACGTTTACCGACTGGTTCTTGTAGACGAAGGAGGAGTTGCGCGAGATGACGAAGAGCTCGTGCCGCCGCGAAAGCTCGGTGATGATGTCCTCGGTCAGCCCGTCGGCGAAGAACTCCTGGTCCGGATCGCCGCTCATATTGTCGAAGGGCAGCACCACGATCGTCGGCTTGCAGACGCCGGTTTTCGCCTCGCCGTCCCCCATGGAACTTGAAAGCCCGAGGCTTTCGAGCCCGATGCGATAGAGGCGCACCGGGCGGCTGATGTTCTTCAGCGTCTTTTCGCCGAGATCGTCGATCGGCAGTTCCAGCCGGTCGGCCACCTGCGTTGCCACCGCCGCCGTCACGCAGATGCCGCCGACTTCGGCCAGTTGCTCGGCGCGCGCGGCGATGTTGACGCCGTCGCCGAAGATGTCGTCGTCCTCGAAGATGATGTCGCCGAGATTGATGCCGATGCGAAACTCGATCCGCCGGTCCTCCGGCACGTCGGAGTTCCGCCTTTTCATGCGCTGCTGGATCTCGACCGCGCATTTGACCGCATCGGTCACGCTCTGGAATTCCACCAGCAGCCCGTCGCCGGTGGTCTTGATCAGCCGGCCCTTGTTCTTGGCGATCGCCGGGTCGATGAGCTCGATGCGGTGGGTGCGAAGCCGCGCAAGCGTGCCCGCTTCATCGGCCTCCATCAGCCTGGAGTAGCCGGCCATATCGGCCGCCAGCACTGCAGCTAATCTCTGCTCCATGGGCTTGCCAACACGTTGAAAAGCGGCCCGTTCCGGTCTTCCGGACCAAGGAGATGTCCGATCCGATATTATCGCAGCACGAAACGATCTCCTACCTAAATTAGCAAATGCAAACTGAAAGGGGTCCATACGCGCCGACTCTCGGCGGCCGGCCATCCAGTAGGCCTCAGCGCATTGCGACTTGACAATACTTGCCTTAGGCAACTAATTACATGATCAAAGCAAATTCATAAGGACATCCCATGTCTCCTCAGCACATCGACGACCGCGCCCAGACGGTGCGGCGCTTCAACCGCTTTTACACCCGCCTGATGGGGTTGCTGCACGAGCACCTGCTTGCCAGCGCCTATTCGCTGACGGAGGTTCGCATTCTCTATGAGCTCGCGCATCGCTCCGGTCTGACCGCGAGCGACCTCTGCCGCGAACTCGGCCTCGACGCCGGGTATCTGAGCCGCGTCATTGCCGGCTTCGAGAAGAAGGGGCTGATCGAAAAGAGCCGTTCGCCGGACGACGGCCGGGTCACGCAGCTCACGCTGACGGATGCGGGCCGCGCGATCTTCCAGCCGCTGGAGGATGCGTCGCAGCGCGAAGTGGTCGCCATGCTGCAAAAACTGTCGGTGCCGGAACAACGGCAACTGGTGGGCGCCATGGGCGAGATCGAGAGCCTGCTTGCCGACGAGCGCACGCCGGGCTTCATCCTGCGTGAACCGCAGCCGGGCGACATGGGCTGGGTGATCCACCGCCAGGGCGCCCTCTATGCTGAGGAATATGGTTGGACCACCGCGTTCGAGGCGCTGGTCGCCGAGATCGTCGTCAAATACATGCACGACTACGATGCGAAGTCGGACCGCTGCTGGATCGCCGAAAAAGACGGCAAGGTCGTCGGCTCGGTGTTTCTCGTCCGCCATGACGAGACGACGGCGAAGCTGCGCCTGCTCTATGTCGAGCCGAGCGCCCGGGGCCTCGGCATCGGTCGGCGGCTGGTCGAGGAATGCATGCGCCACGCCCGTCTTCTCGGCTATATCAGGATGATTCTCTGGACCAATGCCGGCCTCGATGCCGCCCGCCACATCTACGAGAAAGCCGGCTTCGCGCTGATCGAGGAAGAACAGCACCACAGCTTCGGCAAGGATCTCACCGGCCAGATTTTCGCGCGGAATCTCTGAGAACGGCCGCCAACGCATCGCCGCCCGGGGGCGCAGCTATTGCGGGAACGGTGGCGGACTCCAGCTGCCGGCCGGTCGATACGGTGACGAGGTTGAACGCCCCGTCACTGAGACGATAGAACCCATCCTGCGGCACCGGCAGTTCCAGCATTTCCCGCCGGGAGAGGTCGGCATAGACGCCGCGCAGCAGCCGGCCGAACAGCCCATGGGAAATCGCGACCGTCGGCCGCCGGATATCCGCAAGCCAGCTTTTCGCCCGGGCGCAGGCGGCATCGAAGCTCTCCCCATCCGGCGAGCGGAAATACCAGTCGAAGACATCGGAACCGTCGAGCCGACCCGGATACTCCATGTCGATCTCGAACTTGGTCATGCCATCCCACGAGCCGACCGAAACCTCCATCAACCGCGCATCCTGGCGGCTCGCCAGCGGCAGCACCCGCTGAACCCTTTCAGCGGTTTCGCGGGTCCGTCCGAGCGGGCTGACATGCATCTCGAACGACTGCACATCTTCACCGATCTCGGCGCTCAGGAGGTGGGCGACGGCGTCCGCCTGCGCGACGCCAAGCCTCGTCAGCGGCGAATCCAGCTGCCCCTGGAACCGACCGAGCGTATTCCAGACGGTTTCGCCGTGGCGCAGAAGATAGATCAAGAGCTGGCCTTCCTTGAAAACTTGTGGCTATCGATCGCTGTCGTTCGAACCGGCGTTCAAAGATGCCGTCCACTCCGGCTCCGGCGATGGCACCCATCATCACTGGATGATGCAGGTTCCCGGCCAATCCCGGCAGGAGTTCCGCGCGCAGCTTCCCAGAGACATGCCGGCAATCAGAACGCAGACGATGACGGCAATCTTTCGCGACATTACGCTACCTCAAGTTTCGGTCCCTCGTTTCTCACCCGTTCCCATCATGGCGTCAACGCGTTTCCCCAGCGGGAACAAGAGAAAGTCCATGAAGGTGCTGACGCCACCCTTCGTGATGCCGTGTCGCCCTCAATCCACCGGATCCAGAATGTCAGGCGTATCGTTCTTCGGCGAACCGACCTTGCTGCCGATCTTCCACATGATCATCAGCTCAGGCGGAAACGGCTTCATCAGGTCGGGCGCTTCCGGCTCGGGCGAGAGCCAGCGCTCGTAATCGTCGGGGTTGAGGATGACAGGCATGCGGTCGTGGATGTCGGCCATCATCGCGTTGGCGTCGGTGGTGACGATCGCGAAGGTGCGGATGTCCTCGTCGGTTGCAGGGTTGCGCCAGCTCTCCCAGATGCCGGCGAGGCAGAAGGGCTCGCCCGTCTTCATGGCGATCGCGTAGGGCTGCTTGTCCTTGCCGGTGCCGTGAATGTCCTTCCACTCGAAAAAGCCGTCGATCGGCACCAGGCAGCGGCGGCGTTGATAGGACGAGCGGAATTTCGTCGCGATCGTGTCGGAGCGCACATTGACCAGCGGCCTGCCCGCCCCAGGGTCCTTCGTCCAGCTCGGGATCAGCCCCCAGCGCGCCGAAACGAAAACCGGGCCGAAGAGATCGGGATCGCGGATCACGTCGCGGATGATGATCGGATAGATCAGCGTCGGCGCACCGTTATAGCGCGGAAACTGGTTGGCAATCCCTTCGATGCTGCCACGCTCGGCAAAGCCAAAGGCGCGCAGCAGCCCCTCGAGATTGGTCTTCAGATAGACGCGTCCGCACATATTGCCGCTCCCGCACATCTCTCCAACGTCAACTCTATATATAAGAAGGCAGGAATGTGGGATTTCAACCGGCAACGGCGGGCCCAGCGAAAGGGCCGCCCAAAAGCGGCTCCCTGTCGCCATGATGGCCCTACTTCACCTCTTCGAAATCCGCCGGCTTCCAGCTGCCGTCGAAGGCCGGGCCATCGGGTCCGTAGATGCGGATATAGGCAAACCAGCCGCGGCCGGGCACGGTCTTGATCCAGCGGTTGTCGCTATCCTTTGGCGCCTCCGGGCCGAAATAGAGATCGACCGGCTCGGTTCCCTTGACGTCCTTCAGTTCGAAAAGCGAGCGCAGCGCTGCCTTGTCCTGATCGGTCTGCACCTCCGAGCGGGTCTGGGCGTCATAGGCCGTCACCGACCAGAAGAGCTTACCGGGAACCGGCTGCGGAATGGAGAGCTTGTAGGTCTTGCCGCCGTCGAGATAGGTGCCGGTGCCGTCGCGCGCCGCCAGCCAGTAGAGCGAGCCGGCGCCGGCCGTGCGGCGGAACATCGCCGGTGAGGTCACGATCGCCTGGGCGAACCAGCGGTCGCGGGCTTCGAGGTCGACACCGGCAGGCGTCTCGAACTGGGCGCTGCCGGGCACCAGCCCCACCCATTCCCACTTGCGGTCCGGCCAGGCGAGCCGGTCCGGCCGATCGCTGTCGAAGGCGGAGACGAGCAGCTGGTCGCGACCGTCGCGCGCCGCCTTTTCGAGGATCGCCGTCATGCGTTCGTCGGGCTTGAAATCCTTGCCCCTCTCGATGCCGAGCGCGGAGAGCAGCCCGTACATCGGCAGGTATTTTTCGACGATCGGCTCCTGCTGGATGATCTCGTTCAGCTTCTGCCAGAACTGGATATTGTCCTCCCATTTGAGCGAGGTGCTATCCATCGCCATTTCCGTCGTGTCGACCACCTTGATCGGCTTGGGATTGGCCGCTTCAGCGAGCGGATAAATCCTGACCGCCTTCAGCGCTTCCAGCGCCTTGGCCTGGTCGCCGCCGACGGGCAGCGCGCGCACGGCGAGCAGGTTCTTGTAGGTCGGCGTATGGCCGACGAGATAGCCTTCGGGGATGGCATCCTTGTAGTCCGGCCCGACGATCAGGTGCTTGCCGCCCTTGCCGGCGTCTGGGCCGGGAATGCCCATGTCCTGCACCCAGCCCTGGTTGTGGTCGTTGACGAGGCCGATATAGGCGCCCGGCGGCAGCTCGATCACCATGGGACCCTTGGAAACGTCGATCGTCGCCGAACCATAGGGCGTGTCGGAGTTGAGCGTGAAGCCCACCTGGCGCGGGCCGGCCGCCGCCGCCCCCATCGCTTCGTTGTCGTTGATTCCGATCGAGCGGTTGCCGTTGAAGATGCCCTCGACGGAAACGGTCGGATACCAGAAGCGATAGGCGGTCATCGCCCGCTGCAGGTCGGCATCGTCATAGGCCTTCGCGCTGGTTTCGGCCGTCGGGTAGCCCTGCTCGAAGGTGTAGCCGGACGTGCCGTTCGCCAGCGCCGGCAGCGTGTGAATGAGGCTCACGGAGGCCAGGGCGGCAAGGATGAACAGGCTCTTGGGTTTGCATTGCATCAGGCTCGTCTCCAAATCGGTTCGTCTGGGAGTGCTTTTCGGCAGCGAAGACATTCGCGCGGCGGCCGTTGCCGCCCCGCCCCTATCGGTCACGGCAACTTCTCGACATCAGGCAGTTTCCAGGTCTTTTCAAACAGCGGCTTTTCCGGCCCGTAGAGCCGGAAGAGCAGCTCGAATTTCCCCTTGGGATCGACCGGAACCCAATTGGCTTCCTTGCCAGCGGGCGCCTGGGCGCCGAAATAGACATCCACCGAGCCGTCGGCGTTCTTCGCGACGCCCTTGCCGATCGAGGCGACGCTGGCCTTGTCCAGGTTGCGCACCAGCGCATGCGTCTCGCGGTCGTAGACCGTCACCGACCAGTATTGCTTGACCGGCGCATCCTTCGGCACGACGAGCTTGTAGTTGGCGGCCCCGTCGAAGGCATTGCCGTCCTTGTCCTTGTTGGCCATCAGGTAGAACTGTGCAGTGCCGATGCGCTTGATGCCGGTAAAGCCGAGCGTGTAGGTTACGCCGCGCGCATCCACCGGATAGGCATCGGGATCGTCGTAGCCGCCCTGCGCCGCCTTCACCATGTCGGCCATCGCCGCCGGGAACCAGCGGATGCCCTCGTTGATGACCGGGAAACCCTGGTCGTAACGCTGCGACAGGATCGCGTGCGCCTCGCGGGCCGATGCGTCGAGGATCGCCCTGGTCTCGGGTTTCGGCTGGTAGGGCTTGCCCTTCTCGATACCGAGCGTCTTCAGCTGGTCGATCATCACCCGGTCGCGGTTGAGCCAGGGCTCGGTCTGCACGACGCGATTGAGGTTCTCGAAGAAGCTCGCATCATAGCGAATGGTGGCGTCGAACAGCACGTCATAGGCATCGGTGAAAACCGTCGCCGGCGGGTTGTCGGTCACCGGCATCGGGTAGATCTTGATCTTCTTGCCATAGGCGACCGACTTTTCGACATCGGCCACATCGTGGCTCTTGAGGTTGGAGCGCAGCAGCGCAAAGCCGGTGAAGGTATCGGAGCGCAGCGGAATGTAGCCCTCCGGCACCTCGCCCATATAATCAGGCGGCAGGATCAGGTATTTGCCGCCCTTGCCCTCGTCTGCCCCTTCGGGCCCCGCATCTTCGAGCGGCATCTGCCAGGCGTTGACGATGTTGCCGGCGATCGACCCGCCTTCGGCCGGCGGGATCTCGATGACGATGGGCCCGTCCTTCACGTTCCAGAACGACATGAAGTAGATCGAATCCGGGTTGGGCGTCAGCGTCTGGTTCTTCCAGTTCACCGGCTTCGACCAGTAGACGATCTCGTTGACCTTGGCCTTGGTGGTCGAAAGCATCGCTTGCAACATCAGGTCGGCATTGACCGCCGGCATCGCCCAGATCACCGCTTCCACCGCCCGGCGCTCGATCGCGCGCTTTTCGAGGTTTTCGGGTGAAAGGTCCTGGGCCGAAAGGCTGATGGTTCCGGCAACGAGCGCAAGGGCCGTGAGCGAAACGCGGAGCATCTGTTTTCTCCTATTGCGGGTTGGCGCGCCGGGTCACTTGACCTCGACGAAATCCTCGAGCTTCCACGACTGGTCGAACCAGGGCGTCAACGGGCCATAGAGCCGGAAGATGGTGAACCAGCTTTTGCCCGGGATCGTCTGGATCCAGTTCGGATTGTCGGCCGGCTTCGTCGGCGAGAAGATGATGTCGGTCGAGCCGTCGGCATTCTGCTTCAGGTTCTTTTCGCTGGAAAGGCTCGGAAACTGCTGGTCCGTCTGCAGCATGGAGCGGGTCTGGGTGTCGTAGACCACCACCGACCAGAAGTCCTTGGCCGGCGCATTGGCGGGCACGTGCAGCCGGTAGGTCTTGGCGCCGTCGAAGGGCTTGCCGTCCTTGTCGAAATTGGTCGCCGCATATTGCGAGCCGATGCCGGGCATGGCGACCGCCATCGCCGGCGTGTTGATCGTCGCGGCATAGAAGAACAGGGTGCGCGCATCGAAATTGCGCCCGCCGTCCTTCAGCCATTCGTAGCTGCCGCCGATGAAGGGCGTCGTCCATTTGCGGTCGGGATAGATCAGCACCGCCGGATCGCGCGGGCGGAAATCGATGGCGCGCGCCGTCGCGTTGCCGACGGCAACCGCGTCGGTCAGGATCTTCTCCATGCGCTGATCGGGCTTGAAGGGCTTGCCCTTCTCCATGCCGATCGCCGTATAAATGCCGGTCATATCAGGCCCATAGGCGCCGGCCGGCTCCTCCTGGATGATCTGGTTGACCTCCTCGAAGAACTTCATGTTGTTGGCGTGAACCGTGTTCATCGCCTTGCCCGAGAGATTGATGAAGGTGGTCTCCGGCGGCTGGTCCTTCTTCTCATAGGGATAGACCCGCAGGTTCTTCTTCAGGCTCGCGACACCCGGGGCCGGATCGCCGTCCTTCATGAAGGCGCGGCCGAAAAGCAAGTTGCCGTAGGTCGGGCTTTCGAAGACGAAATAGCCCTCGGGCTTCTCGCCCTTCCAGCCCGGCGGCACGAAGAGATACTTGCCGCCCTTGCCCTTGTCCGGCCCGGCATTGCCGAGGTCGGTCACGTAGCGGAACCAGAAATCATCGACGACGCCGAGGATTCCCGGTGGGCTTTCGACGACGACCGGGCCGTCTTTCAGGTCCATCCAGTTCCAGAAATAGACCGTCTCGGAGTTCGGTGTCAGGTAGAGCGATTTGGAATCCATCAGCGTCTCGAAGACGCCGATCGTGCTGCCGACGGCGCCGACCTCGCGAAGTCCGGTGCGGATCGCCACCATCGACGCGCCGGGAATGCCGTTCAGAAACGCCTCGATGCCGCGGCTGAAGTCGAGCTGGTCCCAGACCTTGCTCGCCGTCTCCGCGGTCGGCACGCCGTCGTCGAAGGTCAACGTGCCGATGCGCGTGTCGACGCTGCCGGGCGTCAGGATCTCCTCGGGTATGTCGGTCGTCATCTTGAAGCTGTCGGCAAGAGCCGTGGTACCCGTCACCAGAACGGCAATCCCGAAAAGCGCGGACCGCATCGCCATTGTTATCATTTCAGCTGCTCCAACCATAACTGCTCTCTGCGACGCTCCAAGAAGCGATCGATGTCGAGCGATGGGAGAGAGCTTAAAAAGCCGCCGCTAAATGGGAAAGAACGTAACAGTTACGATCGCGTATCGTCGGAAACGCGCGGTGCGGAGCGCCAACTCCGCCGGATGCGCACGACAACGCCTAACGTTCTCCAAAGTGTGCGATCATCCGCTCGGCGAGCGCCACGCCGCCGTCAGTATTGAACCGTCCCGCGGGCGGAGCATGACCGTCTCATCGCCGTCACTGGTCGCGCTATCATGACATGAGGCACGCCTGACAGGGCGAGTGCCTGTGGTCAAGGCCGACACCCGCTCACACCATCGGCAGAGGCTTGCCTCCGCCGGTTTCCATCTCCGTCCACTTGTCTTCGATCATCCGCGTGAAGCTTCGTGGATATCCCCTCGGAAACACATGAGACTTGATGAACTCGCGGTCCGAATAAAGAATATTGATGGTGTTGTTCACGGTGGACGTGGCCAGCTTCTCGTCGACGTGAAGCGCGCTTCCGGACCAACTGTTGAAAGCGAGATTGAGCTTCAGGAAATAGGAATACATCCGCTTCGTCTGCTCTGAGGAGATTTCCCCGAACGGATGCATGTCTGCTTCCATCTCGAGAAGATAATTGTCGGACATGATGATCTGATTGTGAATCTGCCACTCTGTCTGGATCTGAGCGCTGGATTCGAAAATCTCCCTTTTCCTGGTGTAGTCGAAGATGAACCAGGAAATAGCGACCGTTGCGCCCGCAGCCACTATTTCCGCCACATTGGCAAGTACTTCCAAGGTCTCCATTTCGCCCCTCCCCGGACTGCCTCCGGATAAACAATGCGCGAGCGGTTCATCGCCCGCAATTGACCCATTTTCATTACAGAATGCCGGTTTTCGATCGCTGCGGCGCAAGCGCTGGCGTCAATCGCTCCCTTGCGCGCAGCGCTTCATGTCGGGCGCAGGCTTGACAAATCCTGCAATTAGGTAGATCGGTCTACATAATTGCAGGAGAAAGCCATGAGCGAGAAAGCACCGGCGCGCGAGCGCTTGCTGAAGGCGGCAGCCGAACTCTTCTATCGGGACGGAGTCGGCGCCACGGGCATCGATGCGATCACCGCGCATGCGGGCGTCGCCAAGATGAGCCTCTACAACAACTTCTCGTCCAAGACGGATCTGGTGAACGCCTATATCGAGGCGCGCCACCGGGAATGGCAGGACCTTTACCGTGAGCGCCTGGCCCACGCGGCAACGCCGCGCGACCGGGTGCTGGCGATCTTCGACAGCTATGTCGACCATGCCGAAATGGCCTATTCCTGGGGCTTTCGCGGCTGCGGGCTCTTGAATGCCGCAGCCGAACTCTCCGTCGGCGATCCCGCCCGCGACATCGTCGCTTCGCAGAAGGACGAGGTCGAAACGCTGTTCAAGCAGTATCTCCGGGAGATGAGGCCCGACGCCGGTGCCGCCATCGACGAGACGGCGGAGCACCTCTCCTTCCTGCTCGAAGGCGCCATGTCGCGCGCCGGCCTCGACGGTCATGACGCCCGGCTGAAGACCGCGCGCCGGATCGCCATCTCGATCATGGACCAGCTATGACCTCCAGGACCTCCGCAAGTTTCGTCGGCTTCGCCTGCGTGCTGACCGCCTCCGCCCTTTGGGGCACGACCGGCACCACCGCTACCCTTGCTTCAGGTGTCAGCCCGCTCGGCATCGGCGCCGTCGCCATGGGCCTTGGCGGCCTGCTGCTCGCGCTGACGGCGCTGCGCTCGATCGTGAAAAGCCGGGCAAAGCTTACTGTGCAGTGGCCGATGCTGTTGCTCGGCTCGCTCTCGGTCGCGATCTATCCGCTCGCCTTCTATTCCTCCATGCACCTGGCCGGCGTCGCCATCGGCACCGTCATTTCCATCGGCTCGGCCCCGCTCGCAGCCTCGCTGATCGAGCGTTTCTTCGACGGTCAGAAGCTGACCACTCGCTGGCTTCTGGGTGCGGCCGCCGGCCTTGGCGGCGCCGTGCTTCTCACCTTCTCGGAAAGTCACGGCAGCGGCGGTGCCGCCGACCCGACGGCTGTGCTCTACGGCATCCTGCTCGGCCTCGTCTCCGGCCTGCTCTACGCGCTCTATTCCTGGGTGGCACGGCGGTTGATGCAGGCGGGCATTCCGCCGCGCGCCGCGATGGGCTCGATCTTCGGCCTCGGCGGCATGGCGCTCCTGCCGGTGCTCGCCTTTACCGGCGCACCGCTGCTCGCCTCCACGACCAACATCGCCGTCGGCATCTACATGGCGCTTGTGCCGGTGCTGGTCGCCTACGTGCTCTTTGCCTATGGCCTCGCCCGCGTGTCGGCCACCATGGCGACGACGCTGTCGCTGCTCGAACCGGTCATCGCCGCCGTCCTTGCCGTCGTCATCGTCGGCGAGCGCCTGCCAGCCGAGGGCTGGGTCGGCATCGGGCTGATCGTCGGCTCGCTCTTCATCCTCACCCTGCCGATGCCGGGCCGGCGCCGCCGAACCAGGTCATCCGATGCCGCGATCGATGCGGCCCTTTCCACCCGCTGACGCCGGACCCTTGCCATGAGCGACGTCGCTGCGCTGCCCTCCCGCCGTCCAAACCGTGTGTGGGCGGTCTTGATCCTGATCCTGCTCGAGGCAGCGCTTGTCGTCTCCTGGAGCGCCGGTTTCGTCGGCATCCGCTTTGCCATCGACCACGCGCCGCTGTTCCTGATCCTTCTCTGGCGCAGCCTCGTCTCCGGCCTCATCCTCCTGCCCTTCGCCCTGACGATCGGGCCGAAGATCCGCGTGAAGGACGCCATGCCGCAGATGCTCTTCGGCGCGCTTGCCATGTCCGGCTATCTCGCGGGCTTTGCGCTGGCGATCTCCCATGGCGTGCCGACGGGCCTCGTGGCGCTAATCACCGACATGCTGCCGCTTGCCGTCGCCATTCTCTCCTGGCCGGTCCTCGGCCAGGCGCTCACCGCCCGCCAGTGGCTCGGCTCCTTCATCGGCCTCACCGGTGTCCTGATCGCGTCCGGCTGGTCGCTCGATATCGGCAACGTGCCGCTCTGGGCCTATGGCCTGCCGGTTCTCGGCACCCTGTCGCTGGCGCTGGCGACACTGCTGCAGAAGCGCAGCGCGGCGGGCGCCATGCCGGTGCATCAGAGCCTCTGCATCCAGTGCCTTTCGGCATCCGCCGTCTTCGCGCTCTTTGCCTGGCACGAGGGCAGCGTGCTGCCGGTGCTCGATCCGGGCTTTGTCGGCGGCATCCTCTGGCTGGTCTTCGTCGCCACTTTCGGCGCCTGGAGCCTCTATTATCTCGCGCTCAAAAAATCCTCGCCCGCCCGCGTCACCGCCATCCTTTATTTGAGCCCGCCGGTGACGATGATCTGGGCCTTTATCATGTTCGGCGAGCCCCTCTCCTGGGCGATGGCCGCCGGCCTCGTCGTCTCGCTCGCCGGCATTGTCATCGTCGCACGGGGGCAAAGCCAAACGCACGTTTAGGAAAGCCATCCACTGACCGCTTGCATCTTGCGGTGGTGTCTGCGACAGCTTCGCTCCAGACCACTGGGGAGCGGCCATGAGTTTTTCCGAAGTCAAGCCACGTCACGTGCTCTGCCTGCTCGGCGGGCAGACGCCCTTCTCTAAGCTTTGTGAAACCATCCAGTCGGCGATCGATAGTTTCGCGCCGGGCTTCGAGATCGATGACACCTTTTCCGAGGACGCGCCCGACGACCGCATGTCTATGTCCTTCGAGGTCTGCCGGGATCGCGTCCACAAGGGCGCCTGGAGCGAAGCGGATGAAGAGGCCGTCGGCGACCATCGCTCGGTCATCTATGTGCTCGGCCCGCCGATGACGGCGGAGGATGCCGTCCAGAATTCAGCCATCGCGCTTCGGCTGGTCGCCCACACCCTCGATAACGGCATCGTCGCCGCCAAGGGCGAGAGCGCCGGCGTCGCCCACGGCGTCGATAGATGGAAAGCGCTGGCACGTGAGGCAGACGGCCAGGCCGGCGCGGCGCTTGCCCGCCCCTGCCGCCTCGCCTTTGCCAAGCGGCCGATCGGCACGGACGAACATCTCTACAGCGTCGGCTTCCACCTGGTCGGCATACCCGAAGTCTACGCGCCGAAAACCCTCTCCGACGACGAACTGGCCCTGAGCGCGTTGATCGACACCGTTGCCGACGAGGTCGTCACCGACGGCGTCGATCAGGTGCTCAAGCGCCGCGGCGCCAGATTGCTGCCCATCGACGCCTACGGCGAGGACGAGTTCAAATACAATCCCTACGGCGCCATTCACCTGGCGTCCTAGTCAGGGTGGCGGATATCGCCTCATCCCTGTGTCACGGGGATGAGGCAGCGCTGCGCCTGCGGTGCGAAAGAGTCTTTTCGACCCAAAGACTTGGGCTGGCTGGATTCCTGTGACAGGCACGGGAATGAAGGCTGCGGAGATGGCTTGCACACCCCGTGACTTGCAATCGCGAGCCGGCTCCCAATCGACGGCCGGACCGACCGCCCACCACGCCCTCTTGCATCACACTTCGATTCGTAATAATTGAAGTTACATGAAAAAAGACAGCCGCCTTTCCTCCGTCCTGCACGCGCTCCTGCACATGGCCGAGCGCGGCGAACCCTTGACCTCGGACGAGCTTGCCATGTGCATGCGCACCAATCCGGTGGTCGTTCGTCGCACCATGGCTTTCCTGCGCGATGCCGGCATCGTTTCCTCCGCCCGCGGCCATGCCGGCGGCTGGGCGATCACCGCGGACCTGAAGACCGTTACGCTTCGGCAATTGCATGAAACACTCGGCGAGCCCGCGATCTTTGCCATCGGCAACCGGCAGGAAATGCCGGAATGCCTTGTGGAGCAGGCGGTCAACGCCGCCCTCGACACCGCCTTTGCCGAGGCCGAGGCGCTGCTGCTCGAGCGTTTCGCCCACGTAACCCTTGCCGACCTCGCCGACGATTTTGCCCGGCGGCACCGGCTCCGATCGCAATGACAGCAGCCGATCGATCCGTCCTGACGTGATCGATCCCGACACATCCGGCCGCCCCGGAACCGCATAAGCGGTTTTCCGGCCGGAACCCTATTGCCCAAAGCCCGGGTCGAGACACTGGTTGAAGAAACCGGTGGGCTGGCCTGCGCCCAACCGAAAGGACTATCCCCATGCAACAGGACGTCATCATCATCGGCGGCAGCTATGCCGGCATGGCCGCCGCCCTTCAGCTTCTGCGCGCCCGCCGCCGCGTGACGATCATCGACGAGGGCATTCGCCGCAACCGTTTCGCCAGCCACTCCCACGGCTTCCTCGGCCAGGACGGCATCGACCCCGGCGAGATCGCGGCGACCGCCCGCAAGCAGTTGCGCGCCTATCCCACCCTCACCTGGATCGACGGCCGCGCCGTGACCGCAAGCGGCAAGATCGACGGTTTCGTCGTCACCACAGCCGACGGCGCCGCCCTCGAAGGCCGGCGCCTGCTCTTTGCGACTGGCGTCAAGGACGGCCTGCCGGACATCGAGGGGCTGACCGAACGATGGGGCAAGAGCGCCTTCCATTGCCCCTATTGCCACGGCTACGAGTTGAACGAGGGCCAGATCGCCGTCATCGCCGCAAGCCCGATGTCGATCCACCAGGCCCAGCTCATCCCCGAATGGGGCAAGGTCACCTTCTTCACCAATGGTGCGATCACGCTCGACACCGAAGGCCGTGCCGACCTCATCCGGCGCGGCGTCACCATCGACGAGACCCCGGTCGCGCGCCTAGAGAGCCATGCCGACGTGGTGCTGGCGGATGGCCGCCGCCTGCCCTTCGCAGGCCTCTTCGTCGCCACCCGCACCACGCCCGCAAGCGACATCGCCGAACGCTTCGGCTGCGCGATCGAGGAGACACCGATGGGCCTGCAGATCCGGGCCACGGCCGCCAAGGAAACCACCATTCCCGGCGCCTATGCCTGCGGCGACGTCGGCCGCGTGCCCCATTCCGTGTCGCTTGCCATCGGCGACGGCGCCTGGGCCGGCGCGCAACTGCACCGCTCGCTGGTGTTCGGTTAAGCGACCGGCACTGGCCGGCGCACCGCAGTGGCCTGACGGGAACCGAACGGACGCAACCGCTTTGCGCCGTTCGGCTCCCGGCCTTGCCAAATCGTCGGCGTCCGTGCTTCGTTCGCTGCGAACGCGAACCGGAGCCGCCACCAATGCCCCTTGCCCTCACCTGCTTCCAGGGTCGCGCCGGCGATCACAACGACCTCGGCATTCCCGGCGCGAAGTCCGTTGCCGCCCATCTCGCCCGAAAGCTCGACCTCGAAACCGTCACGATCGGCGAGCCGGAACCGGCGCTGAACGGCCACTGGACGGTCGAGCTCGAGGCCGCGATGCCGACGCTCCGGCGCATGCGTGATCGGTTCGAAACGGTCTACACCGAAGGCTCGGTCTCGCTGGCCGCGACCAGCCGTTGCGCCGTCTCGCTGGCAACGCTGCCCGCCGTCGCCAGGCACCACGCGGATGCGGTCGTCGTCTGGTTCGACGCCCATGGCGACCTGAACACGCCCGAGGCCAGCAGCACCGGCTATCTCGGCGGGCTGGCGCTGTCAGGCCCCTGCGGCCTCTGGCAGTCCGGCCTCGGTGATGGGCTCGCAATCGAAAATATCGTGCTCGTCGGCCAGCGCGACCTCGATCCCTTCGAAGCCGAACTGATCGCGGCGAAGCGCATCCCGCATATCCGCCCCGGCACTGATCTCCCGCAAAAGCTGACGGAGGCCGTCGCCGGCCGGCCGGTCTACATCCACCTCGACTGTGACGTGCTGAACCCCGGCATCGTGCCCACCGACTACCAGCACGAGGACGGCCTGTCGCTCGATGACCTGCACGCGGCCTGCATGGTTCTTGCCAAGAGCAAGGTCGTCGGGCTGGAAATCGCCGAGTTTCAGGATGTCTGGGAGGACGGCGGCGAGCCGGTGTCACCCGGACCGTTGATCGAAGCGCTGGACCCGCTCTTGCCGAAGCTGCGCGGCTGACCCGACCAGAGACTGGCGGCCTGCTGCCTGACCGCAGGGCGCCCGGTCGGCGTTGATCCATCGACAGTACCTCGCATTGCACGCAACCGGTTTGGGCGTAGCATGGATATCCCGCTCGCCTTCGGTATCGGCTGCCATGAAGCACGGATCGGTTCTTCTTGCCTGCGCCTGCCTGGTCTGCGGAAGCGCCTCCGCCGAGCCGCTGAGGGTCGATCTCGAACTCGTGCTCGCCGTCGACGTCTCCTATTCCATGGAACTCGATGAGCAGCGGCTGCAGCGGCAGGGTTATGTCGCCGCCTTTCTGGAGCCCGCCCTCATCGAGGCGATCGAGAACGGCCCCTTCGGCCGCATCGCCGTCACCTATGTCGAATGGGGCGGCTCGGCGGTGCAGATCACGCCGTGGACGCTGATCGACGGCCGCGGCACCGCGGCGCAATATTCCGAGCTGCTACGGCGCCAGCCGATCCGCCGCATCGCCTTCACCTCGATCTCCAACACGCTGGCCTTCACCCGGCGCCTGTTCGACTACAGCCCCTTCCAGGGCAGCCGCCGCGTCATCGACATCTCTGGCGACGGTCCCAACAATTCGGGCGTGCCCGCCCCCGTCGCCCGCAACTCCACCGTTGCCCGCGGCATCACCATCGACGGCCTGCCGATCATGCTGGAGACGCACGCCGCCCGGGACTCCGCCGCAATCCCCGACCTCGACGCCTATTACCGCGAATGCGTGATCGGCGGCGACGGCGCCTTTCTGGTGAAGGTAACCGATAGCAGCGAGTTCGCCCGCGCCATCCTTCGCAAGCTGGTCACAGAAATCTCCGGCCTGGAGATAAGCCGCCTGTCGCCCGCCGTCGTGCGCCCCGCCCGGTTCGGCGAGGGCTACAATTGCTTCGTCGGCGAAGAAATGCAGGAGCGGATGATCGGGCGTTAGGGCAAGTCTGCCGCCCCATCCACAGCCAACTAGCAAGAAGCCGTTGACTAAAGTTAGGCGCCTTATTATATGTCGCCTTATGACAATGCTGGAACAAAAACACCGGGCCCTGCTGCAGGAAGCCGAGCGTCGGGCAGTCGCCGAAACAGGCAACATGCGCGCCTGCTTCGAACTGCTGGCGCTGTCGGGCGCGATCGACCGGGACTGCGCCGCAAGACTGGCGCCCCACCGGCTTTCGGAAGGCAAGTTCGTTATTCTCTTCCTGCTCAACGATCAACCCGAGGGCCTGTCGCCGCACGAGCTTGCCGATCGCGCCGGCGTGACGCGCGCCACCATCACCGGGCTGCTGGACGGGCTGGAGCGCGACGGCTTCGTCGAGCGCCGCTCCGGCCTCAATGACCGACGCAAGATCGCGGTCGTGCTCACCGAAACCGGCCGCAAGACTGCCGGCGATCTGCTCGGTGAACACAGCGCCTGGATCGCTTCGCTCTTTGCCGGCTTCAGCGCCGAGGAACACCAGACGTTCCACACGCTGCTTCAGCGCATCTGGCGCAATCTCGAGGCCGGCGCCAAGCCCAGGAACACGCCGGAAACACAGACGTGAGCGGGAGCAGGACCAAGGAACGCGGCGTCAGCGCCATTGGTGCCGAGCGCCTGGCGCAGCTGAACGCCGGAGCGGAAGCGACGACCCTGACCGAGTGCCTGGCTGTCGATTTTGCGGCGCTGATGGAGAGCATCATTCCCGGCATCGGCTGCGACGCTCTGGCCGAAATGAAAGCAGCCGGCTCGGCCGGCATCTCCCGGCGCATGCCGCTTGCGGCAAGACTGATCGCGGATCGCCTCGGCCCCTCCGCCTTCGAGACGCTTGCGCATCATTCCTCGGACACGGTGCGTGGCTGGGCCTGTTTCATGGTCGCGGCCGCGGCTGACATGTCCCTCGCCGAGCGGTTGGCCGCGATCCGGCCCCTCGCCGACGATAGTCATTTCGGTGTGCGCGAATGGGCCTGGATCGCCGTTCGCCCGCATCTCGCCACAAATCTGGATCAGGCGATCGCCTTGCTTGCGGCCGACTGGACGCCGGATCCATCCGAACGCGTCCGCCGTTTCGCCTCCGAATCCATCCGCCCGCGCGGCGTCTGGTGCGCCCATATCCCAGCGCTGAAGAAGGAGCCCGAACGCGCGCTGCCCGTGCTCGAGCCGTTGCGTGCCGATCCTTCGCCTTACGTGCAGGATTCGGTCGGCAACTGGCTGAACGATGCAGCCAAGGATCGGCCTGCGTGGGTTCAAGCGCTCACGGCACGCTGGTCCGCCGAAAACCCAGGCCCCGCGACGGCGCGCATCTGCCAGCGCGCGCTGCGCTCCATCGCCACGAAATCCAGTTCCGGAACCGCTTGAGAGCGCCCGGACTTCGATAACCTCAGACTGACAACAAGAAAGCAGACCATGCCTCACTACCTGACCGAACTTTACAGCGCCAAGCCGGCGTGGCTCGCCCTTCCCCGCCAGGGGCGCCAGCAGTTCCTGGCCGCGATCGGCTCCGCCATGCCGGGCCTGTCGGCGCTGGGCGTCGAGCTCATCACCTTCGGCAAGGTCGACCAGTCTAAGCTGCATGCGGCATCGCAGACCTTCTTCGCCGTCTGGCGCTGCCCGGACGCGACCGCACTAGAAGCCCTCGTCGCCGGCATCGCCCAATCGGGCTGGCATGAATATTTCGACACGATCAACGCCGCCGGCCGCGGCACCGATCTCGCCGGCCACCTCGCCGAGCTGGGTGCGGCGGCCTAAGGGCTGAGCTCAGAAGGTCGCGGGCACTGTCCGCGCCTTCCCGCTGACGATCACGCCTTGCCCGGCCGCGGCGCACAGTAGAAAACGACCTCCGGATCGTTTTCGTCGAGATTGTCGATCGCGCCGCTCAGCTTGAAACCGGACTTCACGAAAAGCGCCTGCATCGCCCGGTTCGACAGGTTGGTCGAACTGAAGAGCTTTTCCCGCGCCGCCATCGCCTGGAAATACGCAATCAGCGCCGCGCCAAGCCCGCGCCGGCGATGGTCCGGGCCGACCATCAGCATCTCGATGAAGGCGTGCCCGAAGAAATGCCGGGTGAAAACGCCATAGGCAGCGACCACGCCGTCGATCTCGACCAGATGGCATTGCCCCTGATCGATCCACGAAGCGATCTCGTCGCGCCGCTTCGGCTCGCTCACGGCAATCGTGTCGATGGCTGAAAGCGCTCGATGGTCGCCGGTAACGGCAGGTCGAATGCGCATGAGTTCGTTGCCCGCAAGTTTCGCCGGAAACTAGAGCCAACCAACGCGCGGCGCAATCCGCCAGCGAAAAACGACCCGTTGCACCGCACCGCCGTTACGCCCTCATTTACAGTTACGTAGCACCAGCGGGGGAGCGCTCGGGTTGAACAGCTTCCGGGCACATGCCACAGTCCCTCGGCAAAGAGGCAGGCACATACTCCCAAGGGTGGCAGGGATCATGGTCGCGATGCATCAACCGGAAGCCTGGACCGCGATCCCGATTGCGCGGATCGAGGATCTGAAGGACGGCGTCTACGGCGCCGGGCTCGACGCGACGCAGATGTCGTCGGCGCCGCTTTCCGGCAACCTCGCCTTCACCCAGCATGACGGCATACTGTATAGCAGCGGGCTGATTCACGGCCAGGTGGCGCTTCACGGCCCGCTCTCGGGTGACCATCTGACCGTCGGCGTCGGTCTTGGCATGGGTGCCGGCACGCGCCATTGGCTCGACGAAACGCGGTCGGGATCCGTCGGCGTCTTCCACGGCGGCGACGAGCACGACGCCTTCTACACACCTGGCTCGCTCTACGCGACCGCCACGCTGACCATCGAACGGCTCGAAGAGCTTGCGGCGCGTGAAGGGCTGGTGCTCGACAAGCCGGTCCTTGGCGGCACCGGCATCTACCACCGCCCCCTCCCGGCAGAGACAACCGAGCGGCTGAAGCTTGCCTTCGAGCGCATCCACCGCGGCCGTCCCGCCGCCTGGCCGGGAGAGGGAAGCGTCGGCGAAGCCCTGCTCTGGACGATCATCCACCACATCGCGCGTGAACCCTTTTGTCGCAATCAGCAGGGCGGTGCGCAGGGCCACGCGCGGATCGTTGCGCGAGCGCGCGCCTATATCTTCGAGCATCTGGAGCAGCCGATCGCGCCGGACGAAATCGCCAGAGCCGCCTATACCTCCCGTCGCACGTTGTTTCGCGCTTTCGCCGACATTCTTGACGACACGCCGCAAGGCTATGTGCGGCGCCTGCGCCTGCACCGCATCCGCCATGATCTTGCAAGCCACGAGGAACGCGCCTGCACCATCGCGCTGATCGCCAACCAATGGGGCATCAGCGAGCTTGGCCGCATGGCAAGCTGGTACCATGAACTGTTCGGAGAAAAGCCGAGCGATACGCTGAGCAGGCCGATCGTGCCACCCGCAAAGTCGCACCATTAAACCTTGTCGCGCAAAGGTTCGCGGCAGTTTTGCGACTACGACATGCGACAAATCAAGGACTTAAGACGCGCAGAGCGGATCTGAAAGATCGCGGAACGCATAGACACCGTCAGCCCAAGGGGTCGCTCAGCCGCCTCTCTTTGACCTTTCAGATCTGTCTATCCCAGCAACCGGCGGCGAGACGAAAGATGCACACAATTGGCACGCAACGCATAGCCAGCCCATGCGCCAAGCCCCTACTCTGCCCGGGTTCAAAGGCGATGTTCAGCGTTCTTTCAATGCGAGGCGATTTCCCTTGGCAGAGGCGGCCCGAGACCAATTGACGTGGCAGCGGTTCGACATCCGGCGGATCGAGGACCTAAGCAACGCCGTCTTCGGCGCGCGACTGGAAGCGACCCAGATGGCGGGGCCGCCGCAGGGGAGCCTCGCCTTTGCCGCAGGCAACGGCATTATCTTCAGCAGCGGCCGGATCGCCAGCAAGATTGCGCTAACAGGCACGCTGTCCGACGATGCCGTCACGCTTGCCGTGGGGCTGCCCTTCGCACCTGGCTCGCGGCTCTTTCTCGACCGCGCCGGCTCCGGTGACGTCGCCCTTATCCGCCCGGGTGGGACGCTCGACGCCGTCCTCTCGGTGGGATCGTTCTACCTTGCCGCGACGCTCCCGGAAGAGCTCCTGCATCAGGCCGCTGCGCGAAACGGGCTTCAAATCGGACGGCGAATGCTGGCCGAGACCAGGCTTATACCGGGCCAAGGCGTAGACCCGGCCCTCGCCGCCTTGCACGAGGATCTGGTGCACCTTCACCGCGGCGGCCGCGCGCGCGCAGACCGCGCCATCGGCAACGGCCCAGCCCTGCTTCGGGCGCTGCTAAAACATTGCGTGGAACACGGTGCTGCCGAAAGCCGCCTGCCCCGCCTGGGTCACGAACGCATCGTCGCTCGCGCGCGGAACTACATCTGCGCCAACCTCGCTGAGCCCTTGCCGCTGGATCAGATCGCGGCAGCCGCCGGCACATCGCGCCGCACGCTTATTCGCGCTTTTACTGATGTGCTCGAGGAAACGCCGGCTGCCTACGTAACCCGATTGCGGCTGCATGGCGTTCGTCGCGCGCTCATCGCCGAGGCCGGCACGATCGGTACGATATCGCGCATCGCACACCGCTGTGGCATGCGCGAGCCCGGACGCATGTCGGCGCGCTACCACACGCTTTTCGGCGAATACCCGAGCCAGACGCTGCTGGCCATCCGGCAGAAGCGCCGGCTCGGCGCTGAACGCTGCTAGCCAAGTTTGGCACGATCTGCATAGCCGCCGCCAGTTGAGCGGCGTCTAATGCGCCAGTCAAAGAGGTGCTGCCAGGAACGGCCGATCTTCAGGCCCACGAGCAGCCCACCAGCTAAAGGAGAGTCCGATGACCAGAGCTTTCGTTTATCTTGCGGCCGCAACGGCGCTCAGCACCGTCGTCTTCACAGCACCGGCGATGGCTCAGGAGGCCAAGGCCCCGCCGCTCGTCGAGCAGATCAACAACGGCAAGTGGCTGGACAAAGCCGAGGCCGACAGCCTGCTTGATGAGCTTTACTACCAGCGCGCCATCCACGCCTACATGACCATGCTGCCGGCGCTCAACGTCATCGGCATGCGCGACGGGTCGGAGGCCGAGTTCGGCAAGGGCTACAACGTGCTGCCGGTCTGGAAGGATCGCATGGATGCGCGCGCCTGGGTGCCGACGCCCAATGCCGACGTCATCTATTCGATGAACTATCTCGACCTCAAGGAAACCGGCCCGCTGGTGATCGCCGCCCCGCCAAACGTCATTGGCATGTTCACCGATTTCTTCCAGCGCACCATCACCGATGTCGGCGCGATCGGGCCGGACGAGGCCCGCGGCGGGCTCTATCTGCTGCTCCCGCCCGGCTATGACGGCGAAGTGCCGAAGGGCTATTACACCTTCACCTCAAGCACCTACAACGTCTTCCTGTTCTTCCGCACCGTCATGGGCAAGGGCGAAAACGGCCCCGACCCGAAGCCCGCCGTCGAAAATGCCGAGCGGACCCGCATCTATCCGCTGTTTGCGACCGAGAAGGACGCCAAGCCGATGGAATTCCCGAACGGCTCAGGCAAGCGCATCAACATGATGTATCCGGTCGACAATGCCTATTGGACCAAGCTCAAGGCTTTCGTCGATTATGAGCCTGTTTCGGCCATCACGCCGGAACTGCGCGGCGTGCTCGCCTCGATCGGCATCGTCAAGGGCCAGCCCTTTGAGCCGACGGCAAAACAACAGGAACTCCTGAAGAAGGCGGTGGAAACCGCGCCACGGATGATCATGGCGCTTAGGCAGACCGGCCGCCCCGATGGCCGCAATCTCTACTACAAGGACCGGCAATTCGAGAACGTCTGGGCCGGCGGCACGGCCGAGTGGTTCCAGGACAGCTATCTCGACGTCAACCAGCGTGCCGGCTTCTTCCAGGTCGCCTACTCCTCGGCCCCGGCCATGGTCATGCACACGCTCGATGCGGGCTCGAAGTACCCGACGGCACTTCGGGATGCCGACGGCGATTTCCTCGACGGCGGAAAGAGCTACAAGCTGCATCTGCCGCCGAACCCGCCAGCCAAGCTCTTCTGGGCAGTGACCGCCTATAACGTCACCGACGGCACCATGGTCGAAACCCCGCAGCTGCTGCCCTCCATCAACGCCTTCAACAAGGTTAAGACCAATAGCGACGGCTCCGTCGATCTCTATTTCGGCCCGAGCAAGCCTGCGGACGCCGATGACAACAACTGGATCCAGACAGCACCGGATCACAACTTCATCGCGACACTGCGCCTCTATGGCACCGGCGCGGAATTCTTCGACCAGAGCTGGAAGCCGGATGATCTGGTAAAGGTGAAGTAGCGGTCAAGCCAACGAGTGGGAGCCGCGCATCGACAGGATGATGCGGCTCCGTTTCCGTCGACAACCTGCGCGCAGGTCCATCCCGCCGACATCACTGCGGCGCGTTGCTCCCGCTGAACCCCTGCCGCGTCCACTGATAGACGGACGTATCCGTGCGGAAGTTGCCAACCCTTGCCGAGGCAAGATCGAGGATGTTGACGATGATCGAGGTCCAGACCAGCGTGAGCAGCACGATCAGGAAGCGCACCGGCCTTCCCTTGAGGCCGAACTGGTAGCCGAGCGCGCCCATGCTCAGCACCATCACCCCGATCAGCAGCCAGAAGATCTGCCATGGCAGGCGGATGCCGAGCGCGTAGCGTTCGGCCGTGCTGGCGTCGAAGGTCTCGTTGACGGCCGACATCAGCGATGCCGAGACGGCGTCCGGGTCCTGCTGGACGATCGTCGTTACCCGCTGCCAGATCTGCTGCTGCAAGGCAGACGTGTCGCTGTTGGCCTTGGCAAGCGCATCGCTGTTGCGCCCGGCGCGCACGAAGTCCTCGCGCGCCTTGGTATAGTCTTCGAGCAGCTTGGCGATATCGAGCGCCTCCGGCGTGCCGATCGCCTTGGCGCGCAGCCAGGCCGTGCCGATGGCGTTGGCTTCAGCCAGCGTGCCCTGCCGGCGCTCGGTAAAGCGCGTCGTCGAAAAGGACAGCGTCAGCGCCAGCACGAAGGCGAGCAGCCCCAGCATGCCGGCAACGACGACCCCGACATTTTCGATCTGGCCGCCCGCTCGCTCCTTGCTGCGCACGCCGAAGCGATAGCCGATTTCGTGGGCGGCAAGCTGGATAACGAGCAGAGCGGCTGCAAAGGCCAGGATGCTGACTTCAGCAAGCGATATCAGAAAATCCATGAAACCCCTCGGGCTCCGCCGCAACGCTCGCCGAAAGCAGGGCGGCGCGGCAGGGTGCGGTCTTGGCCTTCGAAAAAGAGTGCCGGCATTCCACAAGTGCCGCATGCGATCAGCCGGCGGCCGCAAGAACAGCCGGTCCGGCCGGCCGTCAGGCACTTCGCCGCCGGCCGAAGCCGGCGGCGAGGCAAGGTTTCGGGTTACCGCGGAGCAAGGCTTTCCAGCTCGCCGAGCCGCTTCATCGCGGCCTGCTGCGCCAACCAACCGTAGTTGATACCGCTGGCGTTCAGCGTGCTTCCGGCCTGGTACGGATAATCGTTGAAGTCCTGGAAGAACTCCTTGATCTTTGCCTGTATCGGCACCAGCAGCCACATGTTGCGGGCCAGGAACTCGATCGCTCCGCCGCCGTCCTCCATGCCGCGTTCATAGGGATCCATGCGCAGGTTGGCGATAACCGCCCAGCTCGTGACTTCGCGCTGCGCCGTGGCGATGTTGCCGTGGCTCGCCTGGGCAAAGCTCAGCTTCCAGTCGTTCCAGCGCAGTGCGTTGAGGTTGCCGCCCTGGTCGAAGTAGTAGACGGTCTCGCGCGCCGGCTGCTTGGCCTCACCTTTGAGGGTATCGGTCAGGTCGTAGCCGTCGAGATGCACCTTGAAGGTCTTCGAGGTGCCCTTGAAGCCCTTCTTCATCTCTTCCTTGACGTCGCCGACGCCGGCAGCCGTCGCGAATGTCGGCAGCCAGTCCATCAGGGTCACAGGGTCGTTGATCTGCGTGCCCGGCTTCACCACGCCCGGCCAGCGCACCATCATCGGAATGCGGAAGCCGCCTTCCCAGGTCGTGCCCTTTTCGCCGTGGAACATCGTCTGCGCGCCGTCCGGCCACAGGGCCAGTTCGGCACCGTTGTCGGTGGTGTAGAGCACGATGGTGTTGTCGGCGATGCCGAGATCGTCGAGCTGCTTCAGGAGCTGGCCGACATGACCGTCATGCTCCACCATGCCGTCGGCATGGATGCCCTTGCCGGTCTTGCCGAGCGAGTCCGGCTTCAGGTGGGTGAAGACGTGCATGCGGGTCGAGTTGAACCAGCAGAAGAACGGCTTGTCGGCCTTGACCTGCCGGTCGATGTAGTCCTTGGCGGCTGTCAGGAACTCCTCGTCGATCGTTTCCATGCGCTTGGTGTTGAGCGCACCGGTGTCCTCGATCTTGCCGTCGGCGCTGGACTTGATGACGCCGCGCGGACCGAACTTCTTCTTGAACTCCGGATCCTTCGGATAGAAGTAGCCTTCCGGCTCCTCTTCGGCGTTGAGGTGATAGAGGTTGCCGAAGAATTCGTCGAAGCCATGAGCGGTCGGCAGGTGCTCGTCGCGGTCGCCGAGGTGGTTCTTGCCGAACTGGCCGGTGGAATAGCCCTTGGTCTTCAAGACGTCGGCGATCGTCGGCATCCAGTCCTGGATGCCGTGCGGGTCGCCCGGCATGCCGATCGTCAAGAGCCCGGTGCGGAACGGCTCCTGGCCGAGGATGAACGAGGCGCGTCCCGCCGTGCAGCTGTTCTGGCCGTAGCTGTCGGTGAAGATTGCACCCTCGGCGGCAATGCGGTCGATATTGGGCGTGCGGTAGCCCATCAGGCCCATCGTATAGGCGCTGATCTGCGGAATGCCGATATCGTCGCCGAAGATGACGAGGATGTTCGGCGGCTTGCCGCTCGAGGAGGATGAGGATTGCGCCTTGGCCGGGCTTACCGAAGCAGCGCCTGCCACCAGCGACGCGGCCGCAAAAATCGTTCCGCTGAGGAGTAGGTCGCGGCGGCTGACATCCGTCACCCCATTCTCGGCCATCGCGGGCGTGGCCTTGCTATCGTCATGCATGCTCATCGTATTCTCCTTGTTAAGGCGATCGGAAATGCACTGCTGTCGAGGACCGGGCGAATGATGCGCTTGAGGGGGCGGGTGTC
The DNA here is from genome assembly GCF_044769565.1 of Ensifer sp. NPDC090286. Classification (NCBI taxonomy): domain Bacteria; kingdom Pseudomonadati; phylum Pseudomonadota; class Alphaproteobacteria; order Hyphomicrobiales; family Rhizobiaceae; genus Ensifer; species Ensifer sp. NPDC090286. Next base: position 1,276,707 of record NZ_JBIVYF010000001.1, read on the forward strand.
CAAGTACGTAACAGTTACGATGTGGCGGTCCGCACCCGTTACTGCACCGCGCACTGCAGGCAATCCGTTGCAAGGCCGGGGTGAGCAGCCCTTGGAGAATTCGACCGGCGCCATCCTGACAGATTGCCGCAACCGCCCCTTTCGCCTCTGGCGCGACAACCCCGCATGCCTATATGCAAGGCGCCAAATACAAGCACGCAGACGCAAGGCTATTTAGACAGGGACATCGGGATGGACGACAACGACTTGCAGGGCCGCGCCGCCCATGTCGCAGCGATCCGCGAGCGAGCGGAAGCCGAGATGAAGGCAATCGGCATCGATGCGGCCTTCATCGACCGTCTCGTCGAGACCTTCTATGCCCGGGTGCTTGCCCATCCCGAGCTCGGCCCCGTCTTCGACGCCAGGCTTTCCGGCCGCTGGCCGGAGCATATGGAAAAGATGAAGAGCTTCTGGTCGGCCGTCGCCTTTCGCAACGGCGCCTATGGTGGCAAGCCGGTCCAGGCCCATGTCGGCGTCGCCAACATGACGCCGGATCTCTTCCCGAAATGGCTGGATCTCTTTTCCACGACGCTCGACGACATCGCCCCGAACGGCGAGGCCAAGGCCTGGTTCATGGCCACGGCCGAGCGCATCGCCCGCAGCCTGACGCTGTCGCTGTTCTACAATCCGGCGATGGACGATCCGGCGCTGAAGCGCGGGTAGTTGCCCGCGGCTTTCACGCCGCCGCTCGCTATCCCCCTCGCCCGCATCCGCGTCAGCTGCGAGAGACCTGCGACGCGACAGCGACCGAGGCGATGATGACGAGCGTGCCGATCGCCTGCCACGGCGTCACCGCTTCGCCGAGGAAAAACGCCGCGCCGCCGATGCCGAAGACCGGCGTCAAGGTCAGGAACAGCGCGGCCGTGCTGGCCGGCAGGCGCTTGAGGCCGATCAGGTACAGCCAGAAGGCAAGTGCGTACTGGACGATGCCGGACAAAAGGGCGAGCGCCAGCATGCCCGCCTCCGCAGCGGCCAGGTCCTTGCCGATCGCCTGGCGCGAGACCCAGGCGAGCAGGAAGACCAGCACGAAGATGAGGCCGACCGACTGCTGCAGCGCCGCGAGCATCAGCGGCTCGACCTTGGCCACGAGCCGGCTGCTAACCACCACGTAGAGCGCCGCAAACACCGTGCCGAGAATGACGAGAAGATCGCCGGCCGGGCTGAAGCCGCTGCCGGCGCCATGCGCACCCGTGACGATCGCAACACCGGCCATCGCCGCAAGGATCGCAAGCACGGTCGGCAGGCCGACCCTCTCGCGAAACAGGAGCCAGGCGAGCAGCGCGATCAGCAGCGGTTCGGTGGTGGCGATCAGCGAGGCATTGCCGGCCGTCGTCAGGAGCAGGCCGAAGGTGCCGAAGACATAGGCAAGCCCCGGTTCGAGCACGCCACTCAGCGCCGCCAGCCGCGTATGGCGATCGAAGCGCAGACTTTGCCGGGACACGCCGACGGCGCTCCAGAGAAAGGCGACGCTGGCGCCGAGCTGCAGGCTGACCAGCAACGGCGGCGAAAAGGCCGAAAGCGCGCCCTTCGACATGACGGTGGCAAAGCCCCAGCAGGCGGCGGAAAGCACCATGGCGGCAACGGCGGCCCCAAGCCCGAGCTTACCGGCAACCGCCTCCTGCCCGTGCCCGGTCACGGCCCGGCCTCTCGGGCGACCGCGACGCGTTCGACCGGACAGGTCTCCGGCGTGCAGACGGTCTCGTCGCAAAGCCGGCAGATATGGTCGGCGCTGTGGCGGTCCGCGGTCAGCGCCGCCAGCATTTTCTCCACCATCGGTTCGAGATCGACCTGCTGCCACGGATCGAGTGCTGCAACCGCCTTTTCGACCGCCCTTCCGCGAGCATCAAGAATGTCGCTGCGCAGGGCCATGCCGGCTGCCGTGAGCGATAGTGCGACTTGGCGCTTGTCCTCGCCCTGCCCCCGCTCGATCAGCCCCTGGGCCACCAGCCGATCGACCGAGCGCACGGCGGCCGATTGCGTAAAGCCGATGATCGGCGCCAGCGCGCCGACCGACATTCCCTTGTGATAACCGACCGTGATCAGGGCAGCGGCGTCGCTCGGAACGACGCCGAGCTTTTCGCAGGCGCTGACCTGGGCATCGGCGAGAGCCGTCCCGAGTGCCGCGACCAGATTGATGAAACGAGCCGATGTCATAATAAATGAATGACTCATTCATATGTTTATTTTGGGGCGTGGCCGTTCGCAATTCAGACGGCAGGAACGGACCCTTGAGTCAGAGCGAGCGGCCGGAGAACAGGATGTCCTCGGCCTCGTCGATCGACATCGCAAAGACCCGCTTGCCCAGCTCGAAGCCGAAGCCGCCCCGGGCAAAGGCGGAGAGCTCCTTGGCCGTGCGCTTTTCGTCCAGCGCCGCCTTGCGGAACGGCCCGAAGGCGCGCTTTCGCGCCAAGACGACGGCTGCATAGAGATCGTCGGCTTCCGCCACCGCCGCAGCGACGGCATCCCGCGCGACACCCTTTTCCGACAGCTTCTGGGCGATCGCCCGCTTCGACTTGCCGCCGCGCATGGCCGAGCGGGTCATGATCTCGGCGTAAGCCTTGTCGTTGAGCGCGCCGTTGTCATAGGCAAAGGTCACGGCGGCAGCGGCCAGCAGTTCCACCTGGTTGACACTGATATCCTCGAACTTCTCCCGCGCCTTGCGCGAGATGGCGTCGAAGAGCTGCTTTTCCGTCAGCATCTGCCGCGCCAGCCGATAGGCGGCCGAGTTGCGCGCCCAGGCATACATGCGCGGCGTCGGCTGATCGGATTGCGCTTGATCGTCGATGAGGTCCAAGCCTGCCCTGCCCTCGAAGTGAACCACGGGTGGCAGCCGTCGCTCCACAGGATCGGATCGACGGCGCCCTAGCAAGCGAAATGAGCTGACTCTTCGTGACAAGGCAACCGCGCACCCGGGCAACCGCGCGGTTTTCCCGGCCTTGTTCTGCCGGCCCTGCTCTGTCGGCATCAGCGCGGCAGGCGCCCCTTCGGAAAGGCGCGCCTGAGGCAACCGCGGAAGGTCCGCGCGGATCTTTTCGATCCGCCGGTCGAGCGTTCCCGTCGCGATGCCCTGAAAGGGCACCGGAGCGCGGAATGGTCTATTCGAACTTCTCGGTGCTGTCGGCCTTGCCCTTCACCCAGTAGCCCGAGGCTTTCAGCCAGGTGAGCGGCAAGCCGCGCTCTTCGACGAAATGGGCGCGGAGCGCCCGGGTGACCGCGGCTTCGGCCGCGATCCAGACGAAGGTGCCCGGCTCGAGCGGAACCTGGCGCACGACGGCAAGCAGCGCCGACGGGTCATGCGCCGCATCGAGCGGGCGATAGGCCCAATGGGTTTCAAGCGCCGCTTCGGTGCGGAAATCCTGCCGCTCCTGCGGCCCGGTGACGACCGCAATGCTGGTGACCTGATGGCCCGCCGGCGTTTCCTCGATCCGCCGGCCGATCGCCGGCAGCGCCGTCTCGTCGCCGATCAGCAGCCAGCGCTTGAAGTCTCCCGAGACGACCGCCGAGCCGCGTGGCCCGCCGATTTCGAGATGATCGCCGACCGCGGCATTCATCGCCCAGGCCGTCACCGGCCCCGCCTCGTGCAGCGCGAAGTCGAGCACCAGCGTGCAGGCGTCGGTGTCGTAGCGCCGCGGCGTGTAATCCCGGTGCTCCACCGTGCCATCGGCGCCGGGCACGAAGATCTTGATGTGGTCATCCGCCCCGAGGCTGACGAAGTCGCCGAGATCGTCGCCGGAAAGCGTGATCCGCAGCATGCCGGGCGTGACCAGCTCGATGGCGGAAACGACGAGCGATCGGCGCTTCAGCTCGTGGCGAACACGTTCGATGCGCGGCGTCGGGAGATGGGAATAGGCGGGAAAATTGTCCATTTGCATCCTTTGGGGGCCTTGAAAGCTCGATCCGCAGGACACAGTCACGCAGATCGAAGCCGCTTCTGGCCGTTCGATCATACGCGTTGAGTGACGTTAACGCTTACGTGGCCGGGCGTGCCCGGTCATGTCCGTCCTGTCTATCGGAAGGCCCCGCTTCGATCAATGCGTCATCTTGACTAAAAGAAGAAGGTTTTACCAGCCAAAAGAAAAACGCGCCCGCCGGAGCGAGCGCGTTCGACAATTTCCGGAAAGCCTGTGCCTTAATTAAGCCGCCAGCGCCGCGACTTCGCCACGGATAAGGTCGCCGAGACGGCGGATGCCCTCGTCGATCATCTGGTCGTTGGCGCAGGAGAAGGAGACGCGTAGCGTGTTCTCGCCCGAGCCATCCGCAAAGAAGGCGCGACCGGGAACGAAGGCGACCTTGGCCGTCTCGATCGATTTTGCCAGCAGTGCGGCGCCATCCATGCCCTTCGGCAGCGTCACCCAGACGAACATACCGCCTTCCGGCTTCGTCCAGGACACGCCCTCGGGCATGTATTTTTCAAGCGCTGCGAGCATGGCCGTGCGGCGCTGCTTGTAGACCCGGTGGATCTTGGCCACCTGCTGGTCGAAGCCGCGCTCGGCAACGGTGCAGATCGCCATCTGGTTGATGGTCGAGGAATGGAGGTCTGCGGCCTGCTTCAGGAGCACGAGCTTGCGGATAACCTTTTCCGAGGCGCAGACCCAGCCGACGCGAAGGCCGGGGGCGAGCGTCTTGGAGAACGAGCCGCAATAGATCGTGCGGGTGTTGTTGATGTCGCCCTTCTTGGCGATTTCGAGCGCCAGGATCGGCGGCACCGGCTCGCCGTCGTAACGCAGCGACTGGTAGGCCGCGTCTTCGATGACGGCAATGTCGAGCTCTTCGGCAAGTTCAAGCACGCGCTCGCGGCCGGCGCGGTCGACGGTCTCGCCGGTCGGGTTGGCGAAGTCAGCCGAGAGGTAGGCGAACTTGACGCGGCCGCCGGCATCGGTTGCCGCCTGGCGGTAGGCTTCCGGCGTGCGGTTGCCGTTGGGGTTCAGCTGGTCGTAGGTCGGCTCGTAGGCGTTGAACGCCTGCAGCGCGCCGAGATAGGTCGGCCAGGTGACGAGCGCCGTATCGTTCGGCGACAGGAACAGCTTGCCGAGATAATCCAGGCCCTGCTGCGAGCCCGACGTGATGAAGATGTTGTCGGCGCCGGCGGGAATGCCGATCTTTTCCATCTCCTTGGCGAGCCATTCGCGCAGCGGCTTGTAGCCTTCGCTGACCGAGTACTGCAGCGCAGCACTTACGGCCGGACCGGAAAAGATCTCCGCATAGGCGTCCTTGAATTCCGCATCCGGAAACAGCGCGGGATCGGGAATGCCACCGGCAAACGAGATGATGTCGGGGCGATCGAGCAGCTTCAACAGTTCGCGGATTTCCGAAGCGCGCATACGGCTAGAGCGCGTCGCGAAGATATGTTCCCAATCCAGCATGGGGTGTTTCCTCAAGAAGATTATTGCGGAAAGCGGTTCTCCGCTTTCTCCACGGGTTTTAGAGCGCCATGCGTTATCACGAACGCGCAAGGGACGCTCTAGCCTTTTCGTTCTAAAACACCTTTCCGCTTCAAGCGATCCCGCTTGCTTGCGGAAGACGGTGAAGCGACAGGATCATGGCCGCCAATTTATGTCAACATTATTGACCTAAATTCGTGCGATTTTCGCCCTTTCAGCGCGTTGAACCTAACGTCGAATGACTGACGCTACGTCAGTTCGTGGCAGTCGCGAGCGGGCTCCGCGCGATGCCCATCAGAGCGTAACCGTTACATGCTTGCCGCTTGCCGGAAGCGGGCGCAGAGTCGCGCCGACCGATTGCCTTTCACCAGCTCAAGTCCCGATAGCCCGAGTTTCGTTGCGTCTCGAACCCCTGACGATATGGAGCGACATGTCATGAGCAAGCATCCGGTATCCGATCATTCCCGAAAGACCGACCTGCCCCCGAACGACCAATCCTTAAGCGTCAGCCGGCGCGATCTCCTACTGGGCGGCAGCGCGCTCGCCGCAGCCGCCCTCACCGTTTCGGCCCCCGCCGTGCACGCCCAGCAATCGAGCACGCCGGCCACGGGCGGCGGCGGCAAGCCCAACATCCTGATGATCATGGGCGACGATATCGGCTGGTTCAATCCGAGCATCTACCATCGTGGCCTCATGGGCTACCGCACGCCCAACATCGACCGCATCGGCAACGAGGGCGCGCTCTTTACTGACTGGTATGGTGAGCAGAGCTGCACGGCCGGCCGCGCCGCCTTCATCACCGGCCAGTCTCCGATCCGCACCGGCCTGACGAAGGTTGGACTGCCCGGCGCCGATCTCGGCCTGCAGGCCGAGGATCCGACCGTCGCCGAACTCCTGAAGGCGCAGGGGTATGCCACCGGCCAGTTCGGCAAGAACCACCTCGGCGACAAGGATGAATTCCTGCCGACCGCCCACGGCTTCGACGAATTCTTCGGCAATCTCTATCACCTCAACGCCGAGGAGGAGCCGGAAAACCCCGACTATCCGAAGAACCCGGATTTCGCCAAGCGCTTCGGCCCGCGCGGCGTCATCCATTCCTATGCCGATGGCCGGATCGAGGACACCGGCGCGCTGACGAAAAAGCGCATGGAAACCGTCGATACCGAGTTCCTGGCGGCTGCCCTCGACTTCATCGACAGGCAGCACAATGCGCAGAAGCCCTGGTTCTGCTACTTCAACTCAACCCGCATGCACATCTTCACCCATCTTAAGGCGGAGTCCCAAGGAAAGACCGGCAAGGGCATCTATCCCGACGGCATGGTGGAGCATGACGGCATGGTCGGCGAACTCCTGAAAAAGCTCGAAGACCTCGGCGTGCTCGAAAACACCATCGTCGTCTACACCACCGACAACGGCGCCGAGGTGATGAGCTGGCCGGACGGTGGCACCACGCCCTTCCGCGGCGAAAAGGCCACCAACTGGGAAGGCGGTTATCGCGTGCCGATGCTGATCCGCTGGCCGGGCGTCATCAAGCCGAACACCGTCTATAACGAGATGTTCTCCCACTACGACCTGATCCCGACTTTCTGTGCCGCCGCCGGCGAGCCGGATGTCGTCGCCAAATGCCTCGGCGGCTATCAGGCCGGCAGCAAGACTTTCAAGGTCCACCTCGACGGCTACAACCTGATGCCCTTCTTCCGCGGCGAAGTGGCCGACGGCCCCAGGCGGGATTTCCTCTACTGGAACGACGACGGCGAACTGGTCGCGGTCCGGGTCCAGGACTGGAAACTCAACTTCAAGATCCAGGAACACACCGGCATCGGTGTCTGGCAGCGCGAATTCACCAACCTGCGCCTGCCATGGATCTTCAACCTTCGGGCAGATCCCTTCGAGCGCGGCCCGGAATCCTTCGAATACGACCGCTGGATGGCCGAGCGCGCCTTCCTGCTGGTGCCGTCGCAGGTGCTGGTCGGCAAATGGCTGGAAAGTTTCAAGGACTTTCCGATCCGCCAGAAGCCGGCAAGCTTCAATCTCGACGAAGTCATGGACAAGCTGTCGAACGCCAAGCAGTAAGCAGAAAGCCCCTTGCCTTCCCCATCCCGCAGCTCAGCGCCCTGCGGGATGGTTCTTCGTCGCCTTTCGACCGGATGGCTCAACCCACCCGATGCGGTGCCTTGCGAGGCTTTCCGAACGGGCCGGCCGCAGTACCCGGTGCCTTGATAATCCGAAGGAGCAAATTGCCGGGAGAGAGGCCGAAGCGTAAAATCCCGCCCCTCAATTCGACCGGAGGGACTAGGCTATGAGCAGACTGTTTATCCTGTCGGCTGGCACCATCCTGGCGCTGGCACAAGCGGCGTTCGCAGCACCCGCAGCGCCGGAGACGCAACCCCTCAAGATTGCCAAGGAGTGCAGCCAGTTTACCGGCGATACGCCGAGCTTCTGCACCATCACGGAATCGAACCTCGACGCGATCCCGGCGGGCACCAAAATCCTCTATTATGGACCGGTGGTCGCCAACCCGCTCTTCTCCAGCAGCACTGCCGTCATCTCGGTTGGAAACGGCGACTCGGCGGTCGGATATTGCGTCGTCTACGATACGGCCAAGCCGCCACTCGGCACCTGCGCGTTCCATGCCGGCAGCGGCACGCTCGCCGGCTTCCAGGCGATCGTGAAGGTCACGGTCGACGACAAGCAGATCTGGCACTGGGACGGGGACTACGTGCTCGGCACCACCCAGGCGGCCAAGTGAGACCATAGATATTGCCGGCTCCCACCCGGCCGATCGACACGACGCGACAGAGGGCCTGGGCACTCTGCCGTCGCGGCAACGCCATTCAAGCTGTCCCCGCCACCAGCGGGGGCAAGCGCTGCTTCACGCTCGGACCGCTGGCGCGCTGGCGTTGCCTGTGAGCAGCAGCCGGATGCCGAGCGCCAGCATGACGGCGCCGGTAAAACGCTGCTGCCAGACGAGCAGTCGCGGAAAACGATAAAGCGCCTGGCCGACCGTTCCCGAGGCAAGCGCCACCGAACCGAGCGAGAGGATGCCAGCGAGCTTCTGCACGGTGCCAAGCACGGCAAGCTGCAGCCACACGGGGCCGGCGGTCGGATCGACGAACTGCGGCAGGAAGGCAAACATGAAGAGCAGCGACTTCGGGTTCGTCAGGCTGTTGATCGTTCCCTCGCGAACCGCGCGCCAGTCGGAAACCTCGGTCGCCGCCAGTCGCTTGGCTGCGCCCGCATCGCTGAAACTCGACCAGACCATCCGCGCGCCGAGATAGAGCATGTAGGCGGCCCCCGCCCATTGCAGAAGCATGAGCCTGGCGGGATAGGCCTTCAACAGCGAGGCGACGCCGAGAACGAGCAGCCCCACCTGCACGACGCCGGCGACGAAGATCATGCCGACCACCGTCAACAGCGCCACCCGGCGCCCCTGCCCGATCCCGCGGGCAAGAACCAGCATCATGTCCGGACCGGGGGTGATTTCGAGAACGAAGAGTGCGGCAACGAAGGTCAGGAGGATGGGAAAATCGGCCATCGGAGATTCCGGTTCGGGTCAGCTGTCGCATCCTTAGCCAGAAGCCTGCGACCTGTCGATCAGCCCTTTCGCTGACGGCAGGCCGATATTTTTCTCCGCCTGCAGCAATCTTCGTCTAGTCTGTGGCCGGGCTTCGACAGGAGGGAGCAATGAGCGGAAAAACGCTGCGTCTGCAGATCCCGCAATGGCAGGGTGGGACGCTGGAAGCCTATCACTTCGGTGCGCAGTTGCTCGCCTTTCTGGCGCCGGCCGCCTCGGGACCGGTCGCAACCGTCGAGGTGCCGGAACCGGAGGGCTCGGCGCTTGCCCTTGAAGATGGCATCGTCGCCCGTAGCGCCCTTCTTCGCCAGCTCGATGCGACGCAAGAAATCCTGAAGCGGGAGGCGCCGGACAAGGTCGTCGTTCTCGGCGGCGATTGCGCCGTCGATCTCGCCCCCTTTGCCTATCTGAACGAACGCTATGAGGGCGACCTCGCAATCCTCTGGGTCGATGCCCATCCGGATTTAAGGACAACGGATCAGAGCACCCATGCGCACACCATGGTGCTTGCCCAACTGATGGGCGAAGGCGACGCGGATTTCGTGGGGCGGGTGGCAAGGCCGATCAAGCCGGAACGCGTGATGTATGCCGGCCTCTACGACATGTCGCCGGGAGAACGCGCCACCGTCGACCGCCTGGGGCTCAACCTCGCCACGCCGTCCGAACTCACCGAAACGAGCAAGCCGGTGCTCGACTGGCTGCGTTCGACCGGCGCGCGCCATGTCGCCATCCATTTCGATCTCGACGTTCTCGATCCCTCCGGGTTGCGCTCGCTCTATTTCTCTCGACCCGATGCCGGCCCTGGCGCCTTCGCCGGCATACCGCAGGGACGCATGACGATCCCCGAGGTCGTCCGCCTGCTCAACGACGTTGCCGCGCAGGTCGAGGTCGTCGGGCTCGGCATCACCGAGCACCTGCCTTGGGACGCCATCGCCATCCGCAACATGCTGCGCGCGCTGCCTCTGATCGGCCGGGAGGCCTAGCCGAAGCAGAGCAGACGACTTTTCCGCGGTCCGAAGCAACGGCCCCATCCATCTCGTGCGGCAACAACCACCGAAAAGCATCTATGACAAAACCCGACGACGACACCCTCGCCTTCTATCGTGACAATGCCGCGATCTATGCGGCGCGCGACCGTAAACCGCCGGAAGCGCGTCTGGCGGCCTTCATGGCCCGCCTCGCCCCCGGCGCTTGCGTGCTCGATCTCGGCTGCGGCGGCGGGCATGACAGCCTCGTCCTGCTTGAGCATGGCTTCGACGTCAGCGCTTGCGACGGCTCGGCGGAACTGGCGCGGGAAGCGGAAGCGCGCATCGGCTGCAAGGTCGAGGTCATCGCGTTTCAGGAGATCGTTTGGGAAGACCGGTTCGACGGCATCTGGGCCGAGGCCTCGCTTCTGCATGTGCCGCGCACGGAACTCGCCGACGTGCTCACCCGCGTTCGCCGAGCGCTGAAGCCGGGCGGCATGCTGCAGGCGAGTTTCAAGGCGGGCGAGACGGAAGGCCACGACCGCTTCGGCCGCTACTTCAACTACCCCTCAGCCGACTGGCTACGCGCCTGCTTCGAAGACGCCGGCTGGCCCGAAGTCGACATCAGCGAGGCCGACGGCGGCGGTTATGACGGCGAGCCGACTCGCTGGCTGCATGTCGCGGCGAAGCGCGCGGACTGAAGCGCATTCAGTGAGCCGCCCGTGCGCCCTCGCCGCCGACCTCCGCTACTTCGTCGTCGCAAACATGGCGTCGACAAACCGTCTCTTCTCCGCCTCCTGCTCAGCGGAATTGCCGCGGGTGTAAACCAGCGTTCTCCACGCATCGCGACCGCTGACGGCGACTGTCACTTCAACAGACGCGTCCTCGGCGCTCACTGCCTTACCCGTTGCCCTGAGGCCTGCCTGAAGGCCCGCCATGTCAAAAATAGTGACGGTCTGCCACCCGGTGGTGATATCGACCTCCTCGCGGAGCACTTTCTCGAGCGCCTCCGCATAGAGGTCCGCTCCAATGCCATCCGAAGGTAACTCTTCGTGCCCGAAAAGCGCCTCGGAGAGAAGTTCGTCGGAAACGAAGTAGAAAATCCGACCGCTATTGGTCTCAAGTTCCTCTGGCTTCCAGGACCTCCCGATCGTCGCCACGCGCTGGGTCATCGGGTTGGACCAGCTCTGAGTGGTCTTTAGATTGCTCTCCATGGCCCGCTCCTCCGCTTGCAGCGCGAAACTACCGATGAGGAGAGCGGCCGCCACGACCAGGGTCACTCCGAACCGAAACTGCGAGGGATCGGCGACAACGACGGGGTTCCCGCTGTCGTAGCTTGCGGGTTGCCCAAGAGAGACGCGGCGGCGCTGTCGGATCTGGGTGAAGAGCGTTACGATCGGAATGCCCAGCCCGAGGCCGATAACCCATACCTTGAACTCCCTTACGAGGAAGAACAGGGCACGGTTGCGAGCCGCAGGCACCGGGACGCGCACACCCGCGATCGCCTTGCCCGGCGTCGTCCCCGTGATCGTCATGCTAAGCGCCAGCACCAAAGCGACAAGCGGCAACAACATCAAGACAAAGAGAGCGCCATTTATGGAGACGATTTGCAGGTAGATGCTCGGCGCGTACAAAACGGCCCATACGCTGATACCGAACCCGAGCAGCGGCGTGAATAGAAAATTGTCGATGAGGCGCGCCCAGAACCGTGGCCAGGGCCGGGAATTGCGGATCAGTCCGGGCTGAACGTCTGGTTCCTCGACGATGGGTTCGGCGGCGTCCGCCTCGGCTGCGGTCGCCGAGATGGGTGGCGGCACAAAGGCATCGACAAGGTCTGGATGGGATCCGGCCGCCTGCCATTCCTCCAGACCTTCGCGCCACACAATGGTTTCTTGCGTGATCCTGCCATCCCGAACAAGCGCTCGGAGATCGTCGTCATCGACAGGACCGTGTTGATCCGGTCCCGTCAAATAGTACCAAACTGCCATGCTGCTACCCCTCGACTGAGCGTCTCAGGTAGCAAAGACCTTCACAGCCGTAAAGTTGTGCAGATAGAGAATGAAAATAGCCAGGAGTTGTCGCCGTTCGGAGGCGCCACGACGGCTGGCACGACGCTCATGCCTGGCGTTTTCCGACCGCTCCGGGTCGGCAATCAACCCGCCTTCGCGACCGCAGTCCTCAGGCCTCGCGGCTGAAGTAACTCAGGATCAGAAGCGTGCAGATCGCCGCAACGATCAAGGCGTCGAAAAGTGCAAAGTGCTCGAAGAACGAGGGCATGGCATTTCCTCCTTCCAACTAAACCTATGAGAGCACATATTTCCAAAACTTGGAAGAAGTTTTGAAAAATATACTGATCAAACAACGCGATTAGTCAAAATTCTATTTGCACTGCAGCATTATTTATTTGCACCGCACAAAGCTTAACCCCATGAAAATTATCGGCCTCAGTGCCACGACAGCTCATTGATGCAGCCGCCGATAGGCCGTCCGAGACGCGGCATTTCGCCCCTTCGCCACCACGACAATGTTAATTGACGGCGCTACCGGAAGATGCAGATATTAGCTATTCAGAATAAAAGGATCCGCCGTCCGGCCGGGTCGCATTTCCAGGGGGTGCGCATGTCTGAACTGCAAGCGAATAACGCCCGTGCAAACGCATGCGGCGGCAAGAGCGCTGGCGCGGATCCGCAAGCGGGCCCGACCCGGCGCGACGTTCTCATGAGCGGTGCGGCGCTTGCCCTTGCCGCCGGACTGCCGGCGGGCCTTGCGGCACTTGCCCCGGATGCGGCGCAAGCAGCCGGCACGATGGCGCCGAACATCGTCTACATCATCGCCGACGATCTCGGCTGGGGCGATGTCGGCTTCCGCGGCTCGGACATCAGGACGCCCAATCTCGACCGGCTGGCGGCGACCGGGGTAACCTTCGACCAGTTCTACACCCAGCCGATGTGCACGCCGACGCGCGCCGCCTTCCTCACCGGCCGTTACCCGTTGCGCTATGGCCTGCAGACGGGCGTGATCCCCTCGCCCGGTTCCTACGGACTGGCGCTCGACGAGTATCTGCTTTCCCAGGTGATGAAGGATGCCGGCTACCGGACGGCGCTCGTCGGCAAATGGCATCTCGGCCATGCCAAGCCGGAATATTGGCCGAAGCAACGCGGCTTCGACACCTTCTACGGCGCGCTGGTCGGCGAGATCGACCACTTCAAGCACTCTTCCCATGGGGTGAAGGACTGGTACCGGGGCAACAGGCCGATCGAGGAGACCGGCTTCGACAACACGCTGATCGGCGACGAGGCGGCCCGGGTGGTCGAAAGCCACGATCCCGCAAGCCCGCTCTTCCTTTACCTCGCCTTCACCGCGCCGCACACGCCCTTCCAGGCGCCGGACGACGCACTCGACCGCTACAAGCACATCGCGGACAAGAACCGCCGGGCCTATGCGGCGATGGTCTCCGTGCTCGACGACGGCATCGGCAAACTGCTGGCGTCGCTCGAAAAACGCGGCATGCGCGACAACACGCTGATCGTCTTTCACAGCGACAACGGCGGCGTGACGAGCTCGCTCTTTGCCGGAGACAGCAAGGTGAGCGGCGAACTGCCGGCCGACAACGGCCACTATCGCGACGGCAAGGGCACGCTCTACGAGGGCGGCACCCGCGTGGTGGCGCTTGCCAACTGGCCGAAGAAGATCAAGCCCGGCAAGGTCGCAGGCATGGTCCACGTGGTCGACATGTATCCGACGCTGGCCGCCATCGTCGGCGCGACGCTCGACAAGAACCAGCCGCTCGACGGCATCAACCTGTGGCCCTCCCTGAGCGAGGGCAAGCCGACGCCGCGCACCGAGGTGGTCTACAACGTCGACCCCATGGGGGGCGCCGTGCGAAGGGACAACTGGAAGCTCGTCTGGAAGGCGACGCTGCCGCAAAAGGTCGAACTCTTCGACCTTGGCGCCGACCCGTCGGAGGCACATGAACTTTCGGCCGACTACGCCGACCGGGTGCGCGACTTCCAGGACTGGATCACCAGCCTTGCGGTCGAGATGGACCAGCCGCTGCTGCTGATGGACGCCGCACGATTGACCTTCTACGCGCCGCCCGTCGTTGCCGATCCCTCGACGCTGTTCAATCTCGGTGATTGACGGCCGGCGGCATGGCCGCGGCCAATGCCGACATTTCCTTTTGGCAGGGTAGCGGCATCAGTCGGGGCGACCGTTTACGCCGCGTCTCGTCGCTTCCTGCAACTCGCTCCACAGAAGGTAGTAAAGGGGGTTACCTGTCTTCTCCCAGAAGTCAGGACTTGAGGCGTTGAAAATGAGCGCTGTTACAAGCGACGCAAAGATCGAGAAGACAATGAAGGCCAACGCGAGCACGTTCGCAACCAAAGCAGTCCCCACCAAGGCGGTAAGCCCGCTATTTGCTATGGAAAGCCATTCCTCGGACACGTAGCCCGTCAGGCATAACCCCGCAAGCGTCGCGACGAGGATCGGCAATGCCCAGAGCGTCTGCCTCTTCGTAAGCATGGCTGCTCTCTCCGGCGGAACGCATGCACCGCCACTTCACAGACGAACCAGGCAGCATCGGTGCCGGAAGCGGCGCTTGGCGTCTACTTTGCCGACAGACTTAAACCGGCGTGACCGACTTCACGCTGCCGGCGGTGTCGACGATGCAAGTGAACTTGCGGCCGGCGGCGTCGAGGTCGACGCTGTAGGAAGCGGCATCGAGCGCGCGCGAACTGGTCGGCAGTACCTTCGTGCTGTCGACCTGGGCGGCCCCCGCCGCGGCATGGGCGCAGAGCAGTTGCAGGTCGGCCGGCGCCGTCTGCAGGCTGGTGCGGGCCATGTCCTCGGGCTTGGGCGCGGACTGGCAGCCGACGATCGCGGCCGTGGCCGCCAGTGCCAGAACAAGGCCCTTCATACGCAATATCCCCTCGCTCACCACGTATCCTCCCCTTCGGATCTTCTGTCCCTGTTCCTTCGCGCGATCGGCCACGCGTATCCCCAGCAGCCGATCGGTTCCATCCTGGCGCCCGCAAGGCGCCTGCACCCGCAAAATGTCTGCGCCGGCGCGCCGCTCTCAAGCGGCCCGCCTTGCTCCACTGTCTCAAACGCCCTTGTAGAGCGCCGCCCCCTGCATCAGCACGATCACCTTGGCGCCGATCTCGATGCGCGAATGCAGGTCGATGACGTCGTCATTGTTCATGCGGATGCAGCCAGAGGAAACGTCGAGCCCGATCGTCCAGGGCTCGACCGTGCCGTGGATGCGGTAGATCGTGTCCTGGTCGCCCTCGTAGAGATAGAGCGCGCGGGCGCCGAGCGGATTGTCCGGCCCGCCGGGCATGCCGGCCGCCCATTTCGCCGCATTAGCGTCGCGCGCCACCATTTCGGCCGGCGGCGTCCAGGTCGGCCATTCCGCCGTGCGCCCGACGCGCACGATGCCGGCCCAGCCGAAGCCCTCGCGGCCGACGCCGATGCCGTAGCGGATCGCCTGACCGCCGGGCTGGACGAGATAGAGGAAATGCTGGTTGCCATCGATGATGATCGTGCCCGGCTTTTCCGCCGTGCGGAACGTCACCACCTGGCGGCGGAAGGCCTCCGGCAACTGGTTGTTGCGGGCGAAATACTGCCGCGCTTTCTTCTTGTCGTAGTTGACCCATTTCTTGGTGCGGGCGTCGTAGATCTGCGTCTGCGCCCAGGCGGCAAGCGGCCCGAGCGTCAGGGCAGCGGCAAGCACCGCTATGCCGAACCTGCGCCGCGTCCACATCGGCCGATCCTTGCCGGCAGGGCGATTGTCGTCAGAACGTCCGCTCATGGCTTGGCCCACCCGTCGATGCGCGCCGCATTGTCTTCGGCCCATTTTTTCGCATAGTCGGCCGGCGCCTGGCGCTCGACCTCCAGTGCGTAGCTCATCTTGGTCACTTCCTCCGGCGAGAAATCCACTTTCTCCAGGAACTTCGCCACGTCAGGGTGTTTCTTGCCGAAGGCGGTGGCATAGGCGATCTGGAAATGCGCCGCCTGCCAGGCGGTCGAGGCGCTGGATTTCGACACCCAGAGTGGATCGCTCGGCGGCAGGATCTTCCACTTGGCGGCATCGTGCGGCGGCTCTTCGAGCCGTGCGATCTGGTGCAGTTCGAAGACGTGATGCGGCGCGTAGCAGTAGAAGACCATCGGCCGCTCGGTTGCGACCGCCGCGTCCACAGCCGCCATCGCCACCTCCTCTTCCGCCTCGAACAGCGTCAGCGTCTTGTCGTAGCCGTAGCCGGCTGCCCGCGCCCGCTCGATGCCGGTCGAAAGCCAGGTGGCGGCGCCGATCCACATCTCGCCCTTGCCGTCGCCGTCGGTGTCGAGGATCTTGGTCTTTTCCGGGTCGCTGAGATCGGCGGCCGACTTGATCGTCTTTGCCGCTTCTGGCGTGGCGCAAAGCCCCTGCCAGGCCGGCACGCTGCGCTCGGTCAGCTGGCCGACCTTCTTGTCGGTCACGTATTTGCGCACGACGTCTTCGAAGTTCGGCCGCCAGACTTCCGGCTGGATGTCGACCGTGCCCGCTTCGAAACCGACGAAGGCATTGAGCGTGCCGAGTTCCTTGACCTCGGCGTCGAGCCCGAACTTCTTGGCGATGCCCACTTTCAGGATATTGGCCGTCGCCTGGCCCGACGGCCAGTTCGGCATGGCGATCACCAGATCGGCGGCAGTGGCAGGCAGCGCCACGGATGCGGCGAATATGGCAGCCAGCGCCGCTGGCAGAAACCTCGACTTTTCCTTCACAATCCCCTCCGGCCTCGAGCAATCGATGCGAATGATGTCGTGAATGCGTATGTCGTGCTTTTGTGACGCCGAAGCGCGCCGCAACTCTGCAGGTTTCCCTTGGATCGCGAGACCCTGCAGTTCTTCAGAAAGCCATGGCGACCTAGCGAGACGCGCGATCACCGTGGGCGAATGCGAAGCTTATCAATGCCTTGGGCCTTTGGCCCTGCTCTTCCCCCTGCCGTATCCGGCATCTTCGCTCGTTGGCCGGCAGGATGCATAGAACCGCGGGCTTCGTCAACGTATCAGCGATACCACACGTTGCACGGACACGTCTGCCGATCGTCAATCACCCGGCAATCCCACGCCGGACCTTGGAGACGACAGTGTCGGAATTCATCGTGGCGTTCGAGCTCACACGCACGGACGGTTGCCGTGAAAGGGATGAGGCGGGCCGCACCCCCGGCCCGCCTGCCCGCGAACGGCAGGGCGTGATCGCCCCGCACGTCCCGCTTTGTCGCCTCAGGCGGCGCGCGCGTCGCTCGCGCGGCGACGATCGCCGATGCCGCTCGCAGCCGCTGCCGTGCCCGCCTCGCGCCGCTCGGCACGGCGGTTGAGCTGGAAGCGGTTGACGAGTTCCGTCAGCCGCTGCGCGCCCTCGGCCAGCCGGACGCTGACGTCGGCGGTGCGCTCCACCATGCCCGCATTCTTCTGCGTCATGACGTCGATGTCGTTGACGGCCGCGTTGATTTCGCCGAGGCCCGCCGTCTGCTCGGTCGCAGCCGTCGCGATCGCCGCAATCCGCGTGTCGATCGCCGCGACGAAGTCCTCGATTTCCTTCAGCGCGTTGCCGGTATCGCCGACAAGGCGCACGCCTTCGGCGACCTCGGCAACCGAGTTGTGGATCAGCGCCTTGATCTCCTTGGCGGCCTTGGCCGAGCGCTGGGCAAGCTCGCGCACCTCCGAGGCGACGACCGCAAATCCCTTGCCGGCGTCACCGGCGCGCGCCGCCTCGACCCCGGCGTTGAGGGCCAGAAGGTTGGTCTGGAAGGCGATCTCGTCGATCACGCCGATGATCTGGCTGATCTCCTCGGACGCCGCCTTGATGCGCTGCATCGCCGTCACCGCATCGCGCACGACGCCGGAAGAGCTGTGCGCCGATTGCCGCGCATTCTGCACCAGCGCGCGGGTCTGCTGAGTATTCTCGGTCGAGGTGCGCACCGTCGCCGTCGCCTGTTCCAGCGCCGCCGAGGTCTGCTCCAGCGCTGCCGCCTGCTGGCGGGTGCGGTCGGAAAGATGCTCGGCCGCATCCTTCATCTCGTGGCTGTTGCTGTTGAGGTCGCGGGTCTGGCTGAGCACCGCCGACAGCGTTTCCTGAAACATGCCGATCGAGGTATTGAAGTCGCGCCGGAGCGTTTCGAGCTCGCCGACGAAGGGCTCGTCCAGCGTCATGCGGATGTTGCACTCGGCAAGGCGGCCAAGCCCGGCGCCGATCTCCTGGACCGCAAGCACGCGATCGGAAACGTCGACGGCGAATTTCACCACCTTCGACACCCGGCCGGCATCGTCGAGGATCGGATTGTAGGACGCCTGGATGAAGACCGTCTTGCCACCCTTGCCGATGCGCTTGAACTGGTCGGTGACGAAGCGCCCGGCCGCAAGATCGCGCCAGAAGGCGTCATAGGCGGGCGAATGGACATCGTCCGGTTCGCAGAACATCGAATGGTGCCGGCCGACGATCTCGGGAAGCGCGTAGCCCATGGCCGAAAGGAAGTTTTCGTTGGCGGTGATGATCTCGCCCGAAGGCGTGAATTCGATGATGGCCTGGGCCCGCGACAGGGCGTCGATCTTGCCCTGGTCGTCGGTGCTCTTTGCCTTTGTCGCGGTGATGTCGGTCGCGAACTTCACCACCTTGTAGGGCTTGCGGCCGCGGAACACCGGATTGTAGGAGGCCTCGATCCAGATCTCCCGCCCGCCCTTGCCGATGCGCCGGTACTGCTGGCTGTCGTATTGGCCGCGGGCAAGGCGCGCCCAGAAATCGGCATAGGCGGCGGACGCCGCCTCCTCCGGCTGCACGAACATGCGGTGATGCCGGCCGACGATCTCGTGGAGATCGTAACCCATCGCGCGGCAGAAATTGTCGTTGGCGGTCAGGATCGTGCCGGAAAGATCGAATTCGATAATCGCCTGCGACCGGTTGATCGCATCGAGCATGGCTTTGGCATCGGACGAAAAAAGAGACGGCAGGCCAGTCATGAGGGCGGGACCTATAGCTAACAAATCGAAAAGGGATACATGCGAATTGTAGCTATTGGTATGATAAATTCCTTAAGCGATTCTTTTCGCGACCCCTAGAATTGCCGTGCTTTTGCCCTCATGCGGTCCCGATTGCGCGCCGCGCCCGAAAATCGCGCAACGCGAAATGACCGGCCAGCAGCCAGATCAAAACTTCAAGCGCGAAGGTCCAGTGCAGGATGAAGTTCAGGTACCAGGGTTTGTAAACCGCCTGCACATGCACCAGGTTCACCCTGAGATCGGCGAAGGGAAAGAACCAGCGAATATCAGCCGCGATCGAGTCCATCACCAGATGCAGGAGCACGCTCAAAAGCCCGACCCCGACAAGGACGAGCTGCTTGCGCCGCCCGGTGGCGATGAGAAGAAGCGCGATCGCCGCCGCCAGCGCCAGCCAGAAGATCGGCGTGTGCACCCAGTAGTCGTGATGCGGCGTGCGGCGCTGGTCGATCAGGTAGAAATAGGCGAGATCGAAATCCGGCAGGACGGAACAGAGAAGCCCGACACCGAAGATAGCGCGGGCCTGCGACGGGTTGCGGCGCGCAAAGGGGCGGCTCAGCAGATAGCCGGCCGGCAGATGGGCAATGAACAAGTGGGCTTCCTCCCGAAGCGCGGCCACGGCTGCACCCAACAGGCGCAGCGTTGACGCGAACACCGGAGGATTTGCAACCGAACATGTCGCTTTGATGGCTTCCGCCCACAGCCGTGACAGCCGGCAGACGTTACCAGTTGCCGGGATCGGCGGTGTGGTCGACGCTGGCGAATTCGTCCGCCTTGTCGCGCTCGAGCGTCAGCCTGGTGATGTTCTTCGCCTCGTCGGTGACGGCATAGGAAAGCGGCGCCGGCTCGCGGGTCAGATACTGGTACATCAGAAGGGCCGCCTCCTCGGCGCTATCGGCCTCGAATTCCTTGGCGACGCTGACGAAGAACCTTTGCATGGCCTGCCCCTGCCCGTTTGACTGCGCTGAGCGCCCAGATTTGACATCTGGATATGACATGGAGCGCGCGCGTCGGGCGTCAATGCGTCACCGGCCTCATCGTCGACTTCCTATGCCAAGCCGGACGCTCGGCGTCCGTCAAAACGTTCCGGCGAGAGCGGTGGCAGCCAAAAGCACGCCGGTCAGGATATTCGCCAGGAACAGGCGATAGCTGATCTCGGGGCGATCGATGTCGAAACGCCAGGCCTGCCACGCGAGATGGGCCGCGATCACCACCATGCCGACGGCATAGAGGCTCGACATGCCGAGCATCCAGCCGCCGAGAGACCAGGCGGCGAGCGTCAGGCCGTAGAACAAAGCGATGCAGGCCTTGCCGCGAGCCCCGAACAGGATCGCCGTGGACTTGAGACCGAGGCGCGTGTCGTCGCGCACATCGACATAGGCGTAGGCCGTGTCGTAGCCGATCTGCCACGCAACGGCACCGGCCCACATCAGCACGGCGCCCGCCGGAACATGTCCGGCAACCTGCGACCAGGCCATCAGCATGCCCCAGTTGAAGGCAGCGCCCAGGACCGCCTGCGGCCAGTGGGTGAACCGCTTGCAGAAGGGGTAGAGGAACACGAGCGGCACGACGCACACCGCAAGCACGCGGGTCGCGGGGCTCAGGAACACAAGCAGAGAGGCCGCGAGCGCAAGCTGGGCGATCAGGAAGAGAACGGCGCGGGACATGCCGATCTCGCCATTTGCAAGCGGACGGAACCGCGTCCGCTCGACATGCCCGTCGAAATTGCGGTCGGCCATGTCATTGATGGTGGAGCCGGCACTGCGCATCAGAAACGCGCCGAGCGTGAACACCAGAATATCGCGGATTTCGGGAAGTCCGTGCGCCGCCTGGAACAGCGCCGCCCAGCAGGGAAAGAGCGTCAGCCAGATACCGACCGGCCGGTCGAGCCGCGCAAGACGGGTATAGGGCCGCACCGCCCGCGGCAGCCGGCGATCCACCCAGTCACCCCGGTGAATGTCTGTCAGGTCGGGTCGGCTTGCTGCGGTCATGGGGCGGGTCATCCAGTCAGGGGGCGGCGCGCTCCGGCTGCGACCGCAAACGGCGGCACTATAGGCGGGGGCGTGTTCAGATAAAGGAGGGATTCTGTCGCAGAGGAAACAGGCTTCAGGCGCGAGGTTCCCGCTCCACAGCACCGAGGGTGGGGGAACGGGGCCCATCCAAACGACCCGCTTCCCGCAGACAAAGAGTAGCAAACCCGGAAGGCGCAGCAACGTCCCTTCTCCCCGCGGGGAAAAGGTTCCGGAAGGCGGATGAGGGACAGTCCCTCACCGCGGGATGAGGGGTAGTCCCCTCACCGCGGCATAGGGTCAGCCCCTCACCGCGGAGTGCGAAGAAACCCTCACCCCAGCGACGAAGGACGAACCTTCAGCGCGGGGCGCTTCCGCGCCCTGGCGAAACATCAGCGCCGCCTCAGCCCTTCGGCTGCGGCACGATGCGGATATAGGGCTTCGGCGCCTTCCAGCCCTCGGGATAGACCTTGCGGGCATCCTCGTCGCTGACCGAGCCGGCGATGATCACGTCGTCGCCCTGCTGCCAGTTCACCGGCGTCGCCACCTTGTGCTTGGCCGTCAGTTGCAGCGAGTCGATGACGCGCAGCACTTCATCGAAGTTGCGGCCCGTCGTCATCGGATAGATGAGGATCAGCTTGATCTTCTTGTCCGGGCCGACGACGAAGACGTTGCGCACCGTCTGGTTGTCGGCGGGCGTGCGCTTCGTCGGATCGCCGGAAACCGGCGCCGGCAGCATGCCGTAGAGCTTCGAGACGGTGTAGTCGACGTCTGCGATCATCGGGAAGTTCGGCGCGTGGCCCTGTGTCTCCTCGATATCGGCGGCCCAGCCGGCATGGCGGTCGAGCGGATCGACCGAAAGGCCGATGATCTTGACGCCGCGCCGGTCGAATTCCGGCTTGATGCGCGCCATGTAGCCGAGCTCCGTGGTGCAGACGGGCGTAAAGTCCTTCGGGTGCGAAAACAGCACCGCCCAGGAGTCGCCGATCCAGTCGTGAAACCGGATCGTGCCGTCGGTCGTCCCGACCTCGAAGTCCGGTGCGAGGTCATTGATTGCAAGCGTCACGATACCCTCCAGTTGTGTATGCACCGCGCCGATCCGGAGCGGTGGCAGCGCTTAGATTTTTGGCAACGCGGCGCGTCCGCCGGGGCGTTGGCTGGTCCGCTGTAAGTCTCCGGTTTCTTCCATTTCCACGCTCCGCCCGAAATGGCAGGAGGAAATATTTCTTGGAATATCAAATTGTTACAGTAACCGTTGCAAGCCCGTTCGGATGCCCGTCGCAATTGGCGCGACGCCCAGTTTGCCACTTTTGCCGTTTAAGGCAACCGGAAAGACGGGCAATTGCAACGCCCCGCCCATGACACCGCTTGGTTGGCCGTCGGCCGTCTAAGCGCGGGGGATCTACCGCAGCAGCGCCCCATAGGTCGCCAGATCGACATTGCCGCCGCTGAGGACGATGCCGACGCGCTTGCCGGCGCAGGCAAGCACCCCTTCGAGCACGGCGGCAGCCGCAAGACAGCCGGTCGGCTCGACCACGATCTTCATGCGCTCTCCGAAGAAACGCATGGTTTCGACCAGCTGTGCATCGCTCACCGTGACGATGTCGGCGACCGTGCGCTGGATGATCGGAAAGTTGTGGACGCCGATGCTGGGGGTCAGCGCGCCGTCGGCGATCGACTTCGGGATGGCGATTTCGACGATCCGGCCCTGGCGCAGCGACTGCTGGCCGTCGTTGCCGGCCTCGGGCTCGACGCCGACGATGGTCGCGCCGGGCGAGCGCTCCCGGGCGGCGAGCGCGGTGCCGCCAAGCAGCCCGCCGCCGCCGAGCGGCGTGACGATCAGGTCGAGTTCACCCACCTCCTCGATCAGTTCGAGAATTGCCGTCCCCTGGCCCGCGATCACATCGGGATGGTCGAAGGGCGGGATCAGCACGGCGCCGCGCTCGGCCGCCAGCTTCGCGCTGATCGCCGAGCGGTCTTCCTTGTAACGATCGTAGAACACGACGTCGGCGCCATAACCGCGCGTGGCCGCCACCTTCATGTCGGGCGCATCCGCGGGCATGACGATCGTCGCTGCCACACCCTGCAGGCGCGCGGCATAGGCGATCGCCTGGGCATGGTTACCGGAGGAAAAGGCGACGACACCCTGCCTCGATCCCTTTTCCCTGAGCGCAGCAATGGCGTTATAGGCGCCGCGGAACTTGAAGGCACCGCCGCGCTGGAAGTTTTCCGCCTTGAAGAACAGCCGGGCGCCGGTGGCGGCGTCCGCCGTGCGCGAGGTCAGGACCGGCGTGCGGTGCGCGACGCCGGCGATGCGGTTTCGGGCCAGTTGCACGTCGTCGAATGTCGGAATACGCACTGCCTCGTCCACCGCTGAAACTGCCATCGAGTCTCTCCCCTGAGCCTGCTTTCCGAAGGCTAGTAAAGACCGCCATGCAAGGCAAGGTCGTCAGCCGCGTCCCCCATTTTTGGACGCCTGTCCATCGTGCGCCGGGACCGTGCGATAGTGATCGACGGCGAAGCTGAAGAGCACCTTGAGCATGAAGAGGCCCGAGACCGCCATCATCGCCGGCGTCAGACCGGGCAGAAGCGGCAGGGCGGTAAGGCCGACAGCAAGCAGCAATCCGCCGACGAAGGTCTGCGCGCCCTGCCCCGCCAGCCGGTTGACGAGCGCAGCCGCTGCGATCGTATAGGCCCAGACAACGGCGGCCGCCGCGATCCCGCTGCCAAGAAGCAGCGCGACGAGAACGATGTGGAAATGGATGGCGATGAAGACCCAGCGGTTGCGCGGCCGGGCGGCGTAGAAATCATTGGTCGACGGCGTGAAATTGGCGACGCAGCCGGCGGCAATGTCGAGCACGAAAACAAGCGCCAGTGCTGCCCGCCACCAGGCAAGATCGGCAAGCAGCGGCCCCGCCGACAGCGTAAAGACAACGGCAACGGCGGCACCGAACAGCAGAATGGCGGCGAGATAGGCGACCGGCTGCTCTTCGCCGAAAACGTCGTGCAGGTGGGGATGGATGCGAAGAGATCTCATGGAAATCGCCTGGGCCAACGCGGAATGGCCGCCACTATGAAGGGACGTTGGCCGGGAGCAAGCGACTAACCGTAACGTGTCGCCCGGATGCCAACCCTCACGGGCACCACATTGCCCGCTCCAGCCTATGACGGCTTCGCGTCCGCGTTCTCGTTGTCCCAGGACCGCAACACCTGCGCAAGGGCCGCCACCCCCTTGCCGATCTCCACCGCCTCCAGGCTCGCATAGCCCATGACGATGCCGGCCCGGTCCGGCCGGTGGCTGGCCTCACCCGCCGCATAGAGCGGCGAAACCGGATAAAGGCCGACGCCTGCCGCCCGTGCCCGCGCGATCAGCGCGTCTTCCTGCGCCTTTTCCAGTTGCTCGAACCAGACGACCACATGCAGGCCAGCATCGGCGCCGGAAATGGTCACCGCGTCGCCGAGTTCCGCTTTGAGTGCCGTCAACAGCGCCTCGCGCCGGCGGCCATTGTTGCGCCGGCTCCGGCGGATGTGGCGCTCATAGGCGCCGCCTGCAATCATCGCCGCCAGCGCCTCCTGCTCGAGGCTTGGCGAATGGCGGTCTATCAGCTGTTTGGCGGCGGCAAAGGCCGGGACAAGCGCCGGCGGCGCGACGAGATAGCCGAGCCGCAGCATCGGCGACAGGCTTTTGGAAATCGTGCCGAGATAAAGCACGTTTTCCGCCTGCACCATGGTCTGAAGCGGCGGGATCGGCCGGATGTCGTAGCGATATTCGCCATCGTAATCGTCTTCGAGCACGTAGGCGCCGGTCCGCCTCGACCACGCCAGAAGCTCCTGGCGCCGCCGCGCCGATAGCACGCTGCCGAGCGGGAACTGATGCGAGGGCGTGACATAGGCGAGCCTGGCGTCGGCCAATTGTTCGAGGATGTCGGTCCGCAGCCCCTCCGCGTCGACGGCGACGGGAACCACCTGCGCGCCGGCAGCCGCAAAGACCCGGCGCGCCATCACATAGCCCGGATCCTCCATTGCCACCCGGTCGCCGGCGTCGACAAGCACGCGCGCCGCAAGGTCCAGCCCCTGCTGCGAGCCGTTGACGACGATGATTTGATCCGCATCGCAAGTGAGCCCCCGCGCCCGCCAGAGATAGGCCTGCAGCTCTGTGCGCAGGGCAGATGAGCCGGCGGGATGGTCATAGGCAAGTCGCGGCTTTCGCCGGCGGAGCGCGGCGTTGACCGCCTGTCGCCACGCCTCCTGCGGAAAATCCGCGGCCGACAGGTCGCCATAGCGAAAATCGGCGATCAGCCTCGAAGAAGCCGGCGGCATCCAGGTCGGCCCGTCGCAAAGGGCTGCCCCCAGGCGCGACAGACGAACAACCGCCGCCTGCTGCTCCCGATGTCCGTGGCTTGCCAGATGCCCGGGGACGACCGCTGAGCCGGGGTCCTCTCGGGCCGCAAGCAAGGCGACCCGCGAACGCGCGCCCGGCCGGCTTTCCAGATACCCCTCGGACAGAAGCTGCTCGTAGGCGGCCGTTACCGTCGTGCGCGAAACGCCAAGCTCGGCGGCGAGCGTCCGCGTCGATGGCAAAAGCGCCCCGGCGCCATAGGTGCCGTCAAGGATCTGCGCCTTCAGCGCCTCATAGATCCGCCGGGTGGTCCCGATCGTCGCTTCGTCCTTCACCGTCACGAACTGGCCCACGCATTTACACGGAAACTGGATGTTCTGGTCCGTCCAGTTTGCCTCTATCACGGGACAAGCACAAGGAGCGAGATCATGTACACACCGCCCGCCTTCAAGGAAGAAACGCTGAGCGTGTTGCACGACATCATCGAGGCCGCCTCGCTCTCGACCCTCGTCACCGCCACGGCCGCTGGACTGCTTGCGACCCCGCTGCCCCTGCTGCTTGTCCGCGACGAGGGGCCGAACGGCACGCTCTACGGCCACGTCGCTCGCGCCAATCCGCAGGGAACGACGCCGGCGATCGGCGCGGCCATGGCGACCTTCATGGGACCGGACGCCTATGTCACGCCCTCCTGGTACGCCTCCAAGCGCGAACACGGCAAGGTCGTGCCGACCTGGAATTATGTCGCCGTGCACGCCTATGGCACGGCAGAATTTTTCACCGACGAGGACCGGCTGCTCGACATCGTCACGCGCCTGACCAACCGGCATGAGGCCGGACGGGCCGAGCGCTGGCAGGTCAGCGACGCGCCCACCGCCTACATCAAGGCGCAGCTTCGCGGCATCATCGGCCTCAGGCTGCCGATCGAGCGTCTCGACGGCAAGCGCAAGCTGAGCCAGAACCGCAGTGCCGAGGACCGCGCCGGGGTCGCAGCCGGGCTTGCGGCCAGCGCCCGCCGCGAGGATCGCCTCGTCGCGGAGGAGATACCGGTCTGACGACGGACGAGCGGGCGGCCGGCGCCTGCCCCCGCAGTCCTGGCACTTATGATTTTCCTTCAACGTTCCCGCGAAAGCCCTTACAACGACTCCCGCAAGGGGCCACGCAGCAGCAGACGAGGTATACCGCATGCCATCGCTCGAAATCCTCCTCACCTTCTTCGTCACCACGGCGATCTTCGCCTATATTCCGGGCCCGGCCATGCTCTACGCCGCCGCGCAGACCGTGGCGCGCGGCCGCTCCGCCGGGCTGATGGCCTCGCTCGGCATCCATCTCGGCTGCTACGTGCACGTCATTGCCGCCGCTGCCGGCCTTTCGATCCTGTTTCATGCGGTGCCGACGCTCTATCTGGCGGTAAAACTTGCAGGGGCCGCCTATCTCGTCTGGCTGGGCTTCACGCTGATGCGCACCAAGGCGACGGGCGACGGTAGCCTGCCCCTGACCGAGGCGAAATCGGCGCGCCGCGCCTTCTTCGAGAGCATCACTGTCGAAGTGCTGAACCCGAAGACTGCGATCTTCTTCGTCGCCTTCCTGCCGCAGTTCACCGATGCGTCTGCCGCCTTCCCGATCTGGGTGCAGTTCCTGCTGCTCGGCGCCCTTGCCAACCTGATGTTTTCCTCGGCCGATATCGTCTGCGTGTTCCTCGCCGGCGCCGTCGTCTCGCGGATGCGCCGCTCCGGCAGGGCGCAGCGCCTGATGCAGCGCGCCGGTGGCACCGTGCTGATCGGGCTTGGCGCCCACCTCGCCTGGCAGCGGACCTGATACCCGACAGGTGAACCGGCCATGCGCTAGCCGACTTGCATTGGCCGACTTGCATTGGCCGACTGGTCCTGCGCCGGGCGGCTCGCCATGCCCCGGTTGCACCGGCGCAACTTGCCGCTATCATGCCCTTGAGGGTGATCGAGGGACACGCGCATGGGAGAAGGCGGCCAGGGAATTCGCACCACCGGCGCGGATGTGCTTGTCGACACGCTGCTTGTAAACGGCGTCGACGTCTGCTTCGCCAATCCCGGCACCTCGGAAATGCACTTCGTCGCGGCGCTCGACCGCAAGCCGGAGCTGCGCTGCATCCTGGGCCTCAGCGAAGGCCTCGTCACCGGCGCTGCCGATGGCTATGCGCGCATGGCCGGACGCCCGGCGGCGACCCTTCTGCACACCGGCCCTGGCCTTTCCAACGGCCTTGCCAACCTGCACAACGCTCGCCGCGCCCGGGCTGCTGTCGTCAACATCGTCGGCGACCATGCCTCCCATCACCTCGCGCTCGACGCGCCGCTGACGACCGATATCGAAAGCTTGGCCGCGCCGATGTCGAACTGGGTCCGGCGCGTGAAGGATCCGGCCGATGTCGGCCCCACCGTTGCCGCCGCCGTTCAGGCCGCACTGACGCCGCCGGGCGTCGCCACCATGATCCTGCCCGCCGACGCCGCCTGGGGAACGCTTGCCCTTGCCATCCCGCCACAAAAGGCGATCATTGAAGCCCCGCGCCCGGCCAGCACCGAAACCGTGCGCGAAGTGGCGCGTCTGATACGTTCGAATCCTCAAGGGGTCGCCATGGTCGTCAGTGGCGCCGCGGCGCAGGCCGATGGCCTTGCCGTCGCCGGGCGGATCGCGGCTGCGTGCGGCATCCAGCTTTTCAACGAGGTGCTGGTCGCCCACACCCAGCGCGGCCGTGGACGGGTGGCGCCGGCGCGCATCGCCTACCCGATCGACATGGCGCTCGCCACGCTCAAGGACATCCGCGTTCTCATCCTTGTCGGCGCGCCGGAGCCGGTCGCCTTCTTCGCCTATCCCGGCATGCCGGGCCGGCTGGTGCCGGAGGGCTGCACGGTCGCGCCCCTTGCCCGCCACGGTGAAGACCTGAAGGCGACGCTGGAGGCGCTTGGCGACGAACTCGGCGTCGCCCCGACGGCCCCGCTGCCGGTGGCAGGCAGCCCGACCGACACAGGCGAGCCCTCGGGCACGCTGACCGAAGACGCGATCGCCGTAATCGTCGCCCACAAGGTACCGGAGGACGCAATCGTCTGCGACGAAGGGGTGACCTCGGCGCGGCGCTTCTTTGCCCTGTCCGCCTTCTCCGCACCGCACGACCTCATCATGCAGACCGGCGGCGCGATCGGCGACGGCATTCCACTTGCAACCGGCGCGGCCATCGCCTGCCCCGATCGGAAAGTGATCTGCCTGCAGGCCGACGGCAGCGCCATGTACAACATTCAAGGCTTGTGGACCCAGGCGCGCGAAAACCTCGACATCGTCACCGTCATCTTCTCCAACCGCACCTATGCCATCCTGCATGCCGAGATGCGCAATGTTGGCGTCGGGGAGATCGGCACCAATGCGCGGCAGATGCTGAACCTCGACAACCCCGCGCTCGACTGGGTGTCGCTCGCCCGCGGCCTTGGCGTCGAAGCCGCCGTCGCCACCTCCTGCGAAGCCTTCGCCGCGCTCTTTTCCGCAGCCCTGTCGCGACGCGGACCGTTCCTGATCGAGGCGCGCCTGGCGTGAGTTTTCGCGCCCGTTTCGATGGCGATCGACGTACGAGCTTGGCACGCCAGATTGCCCGGAAAAGGACTGCCCAGCACCCGATAATCACAGGTTAAAATATTGATATAAATAGAGTTTTTACAAAAATTCGGGCGCAAACTTGCGCCTGCGGACTTCTCGCTTATATTAGCGACGCCCTAGGTTCGCACTCATCTGCCCGAGTCGCATTTCAGTTTTGGGCCCCCTTCAACCGGCAGCGTTCTTTGCCGGTGGACCAACGAAGGAGACACTTCATGTCCTTTAAGAAAGACCTAACCAAGGCTCCAGGCGCATCTCTGTCCCGCGTCAAAATCGGAGCCGCTATCAAGCTTTCGCGTGAAACCGCCGGTTATTCGGTTGACGATCTGTCGGTCACCACAGGCCTGACGGAAATTGAAATATCCAAGATCGAGCTCGGCGCCGATACCGATCCCGCCAAGCTGCAGCGCATCGCCGCCGCATTGCAGGTCTCGCCGCAGACCTTCACCTGAAAAGCGGGGGCGGTGCGCGACAGACATGCGTACCGCCGCCTCACCTTATCTTTGGCCGCGCCGAACCGGCGCGATTGCGTGACACGGCGCAAAGGCCAAGCCAAGTTTCCCCAATGAAGATCCCCTGATGTTCAACCTCTGGCAGCTGCTTCGCGCTGCCGGCATCGACAGCATTTCGGCGGCCATTCCGGGGACAATGACATAGAATAGAGGGAAAATTGAAGGCACGAAAAGCCCGCTGTTTCAGGGCTTTGACGAGGTTTTCACGGATGCCCCAAACTGAATAATTCAATATCTTCATTGAGTTTTGAGGCGTATCGTCTATATATCACCTCGTCGAATATTGCTTGTGACCTTTGACAGCGCGCTTTCGCGTGGCCAGATCTCCTCTCAAATATCGATCAATTCCAGAGAAATATTTCCTGGAAAACGCAGTGATTGAAAGGAAATCACCATGGCTTCAGGCACGGTAAAATGGTTCAACGGCACCAAGGGCTTCGGCTTCATTCAGCCGGATGACGGCAGCACCGATGTGTTCGTTCACATCTCCGCAGTCGAACGCGCCGGCATGCGCTCGCTCGCCGAAGGTCAGAAGGTTACCTTCGACGTCGTCAGCGACCGCAAGACGGGCAAGAGCTCGGCCGACAATCTGAGGTCGGCATAATTTGTCATTCGCCCTTCTCTGACCACGGATGTACTGGCAGGAAGGCGCTTGAATGACGGGAAGAGGTCGGGACAACACCCCGACCTTTTTGCGTCTTTGGACCCCACGTTTCTCGATACGGGAGATAGGCATGTCGGCGCTCGAATTTGCGTCGGCCAACAACAGGAGAACAAGTTTTGCAGGTACTCGTCAGGGACAATAACGTCGACCAGGCTTTGCGCGTGCTGAAGAAGAAGATGCAGCGCGAAGGTCTGTTCCGCGAATTCAAGGCGCGCACGAGCTACGAAAAGCCGTCGGAAAAGCGCGCTCGCGAAAAGGCGGAAGCCATTCGCCGCCAGCGCAAGCTGGCGCGCAAGAAGCTGCAGCGCGAAGGCCTGCTGCCCGCACCCAAGCGAGCAGCGCGCACACGCTAACGATCGGGGCCGGCAGACCCGGCCCCTGAAGGAGACAGAACATGACTCCACACCAGGGCGCCAATTCCAAGCCGGCCAAGACCTCCGCAAGTGACAGGGCGGCAGCAACCGACCACACGGCAAGGGCGATCGTCGCCGCCGAGAAACTCGCGCGCGACAGGAAGACCGAAAAGCTCAAGGCACAGCGCCTTGAGCGCGCCGCGGCCGAACCGGCCGTGGATGCGGCGCCATCCAAGCCGCCGCGAAAATCGCAACGCGTGTAATTGCAAGCGCCCGGCAACGTAGGGCGCCAGGGTCGGTTCTTCCGAAACGGAAGAGATCCGCGCGCCGCGGCCAGTCGCTCATGCGAACAATCAAGACGGACGACCACATGCTCCATACCTTCGCACGCAGGATCCGACGCTATGACTATGCGCCGGTAGCCATCAGGCTATCGCTTGCCTTTTCCCTGCTCTTCGTCGTGCTGATGATCCTGAACGGACTTCTTTGGTAGACGGCGCTGCGCCGTCTTCGGTCGCGGCCATCACGCCGCCACGGAACGCCTCCATTGTTGCGTCGAAGCGGCGACCGGAGGCAGACTGCGGGCAGATTCGCGGGCGCCGGCTTTTCGCCGGCCGCCGGCCAACCTCTCACCCGCAGCGCCGCGCGTCTCTTGTCAGTCACGCAAAGATCGCTGTAACACTTTGATTTTCTGCATGCCTTTCTCCTGTATCGAGAACGATCCAGGGAGACAGGCACGGACGAGGCGCCCCATGCCACTTCATATCGAAACGCCGCTCATTCAATCCCTTCCGCTCGGCCTTGCCGCAGGGCGGGACGTCTGGCTGAAGATGGACGCGCTGCAGCCGCCGGGTTCGTTCAAGATCCGCGGCGTGGGCGCCGCCTGCGAACACCACGCGCGGGCGGGCAAGCGACGTTTCGTCTCCTCCTCCGGCGGCAATGCCGGCATGGCAGTTGCCTATGCGGGCCGCCAGCTTTCGATCCCGGTTTCGGTCTATGTTCCGGAAACGACCACCGAAAGGGCGAAGGCGCTGATCCGCCAGGAGGGCGCCGACGTCATCGTGCATGGCGCCGCCTGGGATGAAGCCAATGCCAAAGCCCTTGCCTCCCTCGACGAGGACTCCGCCTTCATCCATCCCTTCGACGATCCGCTGCTTTGGACCGGTCACGCGACCATGATCGACGAGGCCGTCAAGGCCGGCCTCGCCTTCGATGCGGTGGTGCTTTCGGTCGGCGGCGGCGGGCTCTTTGCCGGCGTCGCCGAGGGGCTTCAGCGCAACGGGCTTGGCGAGGTGCCGATCCTTGCCGTCGAGACCGAAGGAACCGCCTCGCTTGCCGCCTCCATCGAGGCACGGCAACTGGTGGCGCTTCAGGCCGTCAGCGGCATCGCCACCTCGCTTGGCGCAAGGCAGGTGAGCCAGCGCGCCTTCGAACTCAGCCAGACGCGCCCGGTCGAGAGCGTCGTCGTCAGCGACGCGGAGGCCGCCCAAGCCTGCATCCGCTTCCTCGACGACCACCGCGTGCTGGTCGAGCCCGCCTGCGGCGCCGCCCTTGCCGTCGCCTACGCCCACGCCGACCGGCTGGCACGCTTCAAGCGCATCCTCATGATCGTCTGCGGCGGCGCGACGACGACCGTCGAGCGGCTGCAGGCCTGGCAGGAGTTTTAAGCCGAGCCGGGTCGCCGCCGCGCAATTGTTCTTCGACGGATCTGGAATTTACCTCTGCGCGAACTTACGTCCAGTGCGGAACCACAGCGTGTTCCGGCCTACGGCAGGGGAAGCAGATGTTTGATACGTTCATGCGCCGTGCAATCTCCACCCTCAAGGTTCTCTGGTGGGTCACAGTCGTCGGCGGGGCGACCACGATCGGCGCCCTGTACGGCTGGCAGGGCCACGGCTGGGATGGAGCGCTCGGCTTCGGTCTGATTGGCTTCACCGCCGGCTCGGCCTTTGCCGCCTGGTTCCCCGACCTGTTGCTTATCGACCTGTTAGAGCATGTCGTTGTCGGCCTGTTTCGGTTTTTCTGGAACTAATCGCGGGGCCGGGTTCTGGTGCCCTCGTCTCTCCAGGCCGGAAGCCTGCACCATGGACCGTTCGCCGCCACCCGCCTGCATCGACCAATCGCGCCGATCCGACAGCAATGACGGGGTTTTACAATCCGCCTGTCCACGCCACGAAAAAAGCCGGAGCTGACGCCCCGGCTTGTCTCATTCGACCGTTCGATAAGGCTTAGTTCTTCGCCTTGTCGACCAGCTTGTTCTTGCCGATCCAGGGCATCATGCCGCGGAGCTTGGCGCCGACTTCTTCGATCTGGTGGCTGTCGTTGACGCGGCGAATGCCCTTGAAGCGGGCGGCACCCGACTTGTATTCCTGCATCCACTCGGAGGTGAACTTGCCGGTCTGGATGTCCTTGAGGACGCGCTTCATCTCAGCCTTGGTTTCTTCGGTGATGATGCGCGGACCGGTGACGTATTCGCCCCACTCGGCCGTGTTCGAGATCGAGTAGTTCATGTTGGCGATGCCGCCTTCATAGATCAGGTCGACGATGAGCTTCACTTCGTGCAGGCACTCGAAATAGGCCATTTCCGGAGCATAGCCGCCTTCGACCAGCGTTTCGAAGCCGGCGCGGATGAGCTCGACGAGACCGCCGCACAGAACGACCTGTTCGCCGAAGAGGTCGGTTTCGCACTCTTCCTTGAAGTTGGTTTCGATGATGCCCGAACGGCCGCCGCCGACGCCGCAGGCGTAGGAGAGCGCGAGGTCAAGGGCGTTGCCCGAAGCGTCCTGGTGAACGGCAACGAGGCAGGGAACGCCGCCGCCCTTCTGGTATTCGCCGCGAACCGTGTGGCCCGGGCCCTTCGGCGCTATCATGACGACGTCGAGCGAAGCCTTCGGCTCGATCAGGCCGAAGTGAACGTTGAGGCCGTGGGCAAAAGCGATCGCAGCGCCGTCACGGATGTTGCCGGCGATTTCGGCCTTGTAGATTTCGGCCTGCAGTTCGTCCGGGGTTGCCATCATGATCAGGTCGGCCCACTTGGCGGCTTCCGCAACCGAGAGAACGGAGAGACCGTCGGCCTCGACCTTGGCAGCCGTTGCCGAGCCCGGCTTCAGGGCGATGCGGATTTCCTTGGCGCCGGAATCCTTCAGGTTCAGCGCATGGGCGCGGCCCTGGCTGCCGTAGCCGACGATGGCGACCTTCTTCGACTTGATCAGGTTGATATCGGCATCACGATCGTAATAGACGCGCATTGTTGTGGTCCTTCCCGTTGTTTGTCAGTCGTTTAAGCGAGGTTCCCCTCGCCGTTACCTTTTCGTGCCGTAAAGCGCGAGAAAGGCGGAAACCGCCTGCTCCGCCTTGCGGCCAAAACTTTGTCTCATCTCCTCGGCTTCTTCGCCGAGCAGCATCTTCAGATGCCAGTCGGAGACGATCAGCCCATAGAGCGCGCCATAGGCCTCCTCGGCATCGTCGAACGTCAAGAGCCCCGCCTTGCGGCCGGCTTCAAGCAGCGCTGCCGCGCGGCGGCCGATCTGCCGGCGCCCACGCTCCTGCAGCATGTGGCCGAGCTTGGAGCCGTCGCGGCTCGCCTGGCCGATCGCCAGGCGGTTGAGCGCCAGCGACACGTCACCGGCGAGAACCTCAAGCAGATCCTTGGCAAAGACGATCAGATGGCGCTGCAGGCTCTCGGCGTCGAGCGCGCGGGCGGCAACGTCCTGCGTGCGCACCTTGCTCGCCTGGAAGCCGATCATCGCCGAGATCAACCCGTCGCGATCGCCGAACCACTTGTAGAGGCTTTCCTTGGAGCAATTGGCAGCACGCGCGATGCCGGCCGTCGTCAGCGCCTTTTCGCCGCCGTCGACGAGAAGCCGCAATGCCTGCTCGAGAACGGCGCCCTGACGTTCCGTCAGCCCCTCCCCGGCACTCGCCTCCCTCATCGCCACAGTCATCTGCACGCTGCCTCGCCCCAATCAGTACCGTACGGTACGGTTCGCATTCTTCTAGTGAAGCCTCCCGGAGGCGTCAAGACGATTCTCAAGAAGCGGCAAAATTTCGGCGGTGACGGTGAAAGTCTCTGTCCATAAGCTGGAGAAGCAGACTGGAGAAAGGTCGACGGTGCCACCGCATCAAAAGGCATACATACTTATTATCGTGGTTTTCTTCATCGCTCTTTGCATTAA
Source organism: Ensifer sp. NPDC090286 (assembly GCF_044769565.1). NCBI lineage: Bacteria > Pseudomonadati > Pseudomonadota > Alphaproteobacteria > Hyphomicrobiales > Rhizobiaceae > Ensifer > Ensifer sp. NPDC090286. The sequence continues at coordinate 1,311,363 of NZ_JBIVYF010000001.1, forward strand.
GGGCGTCCGGCACTTCCACTACGAACGGGACGCGATCACCGCATGGTGCTGCAGTCTTGCCGGTATTGGCGGGACACTTGTGCTTGCCCGCTTCGTTTACGTCGCCTGGGGCTGATTGTATGCGCCCCGCAAATGCAGACAATCGGCGCAACGTGTCAAAACGGCCAGGTCCCGGCGAAGTTAGACCAGTCGATCGTGTGAAGGAGTTCAACGCATGCAGCAGCCAGCCCTCGGCATCCTGATTGGCGGAACCTCCCATGTCGGCAAATCGACATTGGCGGGAACCCTGGCCCGTTCGCTCGGCCGCGAGCTGATCTCGACCGACGCTTTGGGTCGTCATCCCGGCCGGCCCTGGCCTTCGCTGCGCCCTGAGGTCGCCGAGTACTATGCAAGCTTGACGGACGAGACGATCCACTGGTTCCTGAAGGTGCATCACGAAAACATGTGGCCGCGCATCCGCCAGATCGTCGATAGCCATCGGGAGCGTGGGCAGCCCTTTGTGCTGGAGGGTGCGGCGTTGCGGCCGGAATATGTCGCCACACTCGAACCCGGCAGCATCATCGCCCTGTTCCTGCATGCCAACGACGAGTTCCTGCGCCGGCGGATGATCGACGAAGCGCGCCGTGACGAAGCGTACGATGAGAAGGCCGCGATCATCGAAAAATTCATCGAGCGTTCGCTCCGCGAAAACAGGGAAATGCTCGAAGCTGCCCGAACGGCCGACATCCGGTGTGTGGATGTCGCGGCACCCGGGGCACTCGACGCTTTGTTGGCGGAGTTTTCGGCGGGCTGACCGGTGAGGTCGGCCACCCACCCCCTACATGCGCCGCACCGGCTCCATCCCGAGAAGCTCGAGACACTTGCCGATGACCCTTGCCACCAGCTTGCAGGTGGCAAGCCGTCCCGACGGGTCGTCGGCCTTCAGCACCGGGCAATCCGCGTAGAAGCGGCTGAACGCGTCCGCCACCTGGTAGGCCCGATCGGCGATTTCGAACGATTCGAGATGGTGCGCTGCCTGTGAAAGCGCATGCGGATACCAGAGGCATTCGATCAGCACGGCGCGCTCGGAGGGATGGCTGATCGAGACCCGCTCGACCGGAACCATGCCCGCCTCCGCCGCCTTGTCGAGGATCGATGCGATCCGCGCGTAAGCGTATTGAAGATACGGCCCGGTCCGCCCCTCGAAGGAGGTCATCCGGTCGATGTCGAAAACATAGCCCGTGTTTCGCGGCGTCGAGAGGTCGGCGAACTTCAACGCGCCGAGCCCCACGGCCACGGCCGCCTGATTGTCAGCAACCTTTTCCGACGACTTGGCCAGCGCCAGATCGATCATGTCGGCGAGCGAGGCCGCGGAGCCGTCACGGGTCTTGAAGGGCTTGCCGTCATGGCCGCGAACGGTGCCGAAAGTTGCGTGCCGCAACGTGACGCCATCGGCATAGCCTGCCGCCCGCGCCGCCGCAAAAACGCTGGCAATATGCAGCGCCTGCCGGTCGTCGGTGCAGTAGACGATCTGCCTTGCACCGATATCACGCACACGCTGCCGCAGCGTCGCCAGATCCGTCGTGCCGTAAAGCGCCGCGCCGTCGCTCTTTTGAAGAAGCAGGGGCGGCGCATTGTCGGGAAGTCCGTCACCGGCGACATCGATGACAAGGGCACCGTCGCTCTCGCGCGCCAGCCCGCGGACCGTCAGATCGTCGAGCATGGGGGCGACTTCCGCATGCGCATCGCTCTCCCCCTTGATGAGGTCGAAATGCGCGCCGAGCATCGCTGCCGTGGCCGAAATCGAAACAAGCGAAATCGCCCGCATCCGCGCCCAGGCCTCAGCCAGAAGCGGATCGCCGTCCTGCAATCTTGTGGTCAGCATCCGCGCATGCGCAAGTGCAGTCTCGTCCTCGCAGGCAGCATTGCCCGCCTTGTAGAGGTTACCGAGCGCATCGACGGTCATGGCATCGAAGGCGCGCGGATCGATAAAGGGTGCGGGATCGCCTGCCTTCCACCCGGCCGCTTCAGCCGCCCCCAGCAGAAGCTTGCCCATCTGCAGGCCCCAGTCGCCGAGATGGATGTCGGACACGACATCGTGGCCCACCTCCATGAGGATGCGCCGCAGGCTCTCCCCGATGACAAAGGATCTGAGATGGCCGACATGCAGCGCCTTGGCGACATTGGGGCCGCCAAAGTCGATGACCGTGCGCAGCGGCTCGGCCTTCTCGGCCGCAAGCGTCGCGTCGGCGAGCATCGCGCTCGCTTCCGCCGCGACGGCCGCATCGCTCAGGCGAAAATTGATGAAGCCAGGGCCTGCGACGGATACGTCCTCGAAAGCAGCGCCCCGGGCCGCCTCTGCGACATCAGCCGCGAGCGCGCGCGGGTTCCGCCCGGCGGATTTCGCCAGCCGCATCATGTCGTTGCATTGGAGATCGCCGAATTCGGGCCGTGTCGAACGGACGATGGCGGGAGAGGCATCAATGCCGATCAGCTCATAGGCGGAGGCAAGTGCGGTAAGGGCTGCCGATGTGACGGACATGGGTCATTTCCTGAAATTGCATGAGAAAGGGTGCGCGGAAGCGTTGAGAGCTTCAGCGTCGCCGTCCTGCAATTTTCAGAACCATGTTCATGGCAGACCTCTAGAGTGAAGCCTTCAATAGACCGTGCGGTCGCCGCTGGCAATCTTGGCCGTATGCGTCATTTCCAGCCCCGCATCGTCTCCTCGATGAAGGCCGCAACCGCCGCGACGCTCGGTACCCGTGCGCGCTCCGGGTGCATCATCAGGTAAACCGGACGCTCGGCGGTGGCATCCGGTTCGTCCACCGCCTCGAAGCGAGGGTCGCGTGAGCCCGAGACGTCCGGCAGCATCAGTTCGGCGCCGAGCGAAAGGGCAGCCTCCATCAGGATCTCCAGCTTGTCGGCCGTCAGCGCCACGCGGGCATCCGGGCGCAGCTGGTCGAGCGCTTGCATTTCCGGCACATGCGCCAGTGTCGAGCCGTAGCGCACGACCGGGCAAGGCCCCGCCCCCTGGCCCTTGGGCCGGAACAGCCGGAAACGCAGCGTGCCGAGGCTTTTCACCCGCACGCTGTCCTCGCCGGTGCGCGCCATGCGGATGGCGATGTCGGCCTCGCGCCGCTCGATGCTGAGCATCTGGTTGTCGGCAACGAGATCGAGCGTCAGGCCCGGATGGCGCTGTTCGAGGCGGGCAAGCGCCGGCGCCAGGATGGCGCTGAGGACGAAGCCGATACTGGTCACCCGCACCTGGCCTTTGAGTTCCGCCGTGGTCCGCAACAAGGTCGCCAGCGACAGCGAGGCCTCCTCAGAGATCGTCCTGAGGCGCTCGACGACGGGAGCCAGCACCGGCGTCGGCGTCAGCCGGCCGTCGATGCGGTCGAACAGTGCCGCCCCCACCCGCCGCTCCAGCGCCGCAAGCCTTCGCGACACCGTCGTCTGGTCGACGCCGAGCGAGCGCGCCGCCTGGCTGAGCGTCGCGCCACGCACCAGATGATCGAGCAGTTCGAGATCCGCCCATGACCCTGCGCTCATGCAGATTGCCCTCCGAAAAATTCGGATCACTCTGCGCTGACGCAGCCGCTAAGATCAAGCCCATAGACAGACCGCTTCGACGAATCAAACCCAGGGGCCGTGGCCCCGGAGCCAACGCCCGACCAGGGCCGACGTCCACCGACCGACCCGCCTTCCACAAACCCATTTCGACCCTCGCGCGCTTGAAACAAGGAGCCTTCCGATGTCCGATTCCGCCCCCGCTGCAACCCTCTTCACGCTTGCCGGCGTCACGCTCGCCCCGCCGCCGCTTGGGCAGGCGACGCTGGTCCTGATCGACTACCAGAACGAATATCTGGCCGGCCCCGTGCGGCTCGTCGAGCCGGAAGCGGCGATCGAAAAGGCGCGCCAACTGCTGGTCGCCGCCCGTGCCGCCGGCACGAAAATCATCCATGTCGCTCATAGGGGAGCCGCCGGAGGCATGTTCGACAGGACGGCGCATCGCGGTGCCATCGTCGATGCGCTGACGCCGATCGCGGGCGAAGCCATCGTCGAGAAGATCCGGCCTAATGGCTTCTCGGACACCAACCTCTCGGAAATCATCGGCCCGGCCGGGACACCCGTCATCTTCGCCGGTTTCATGACCCACAATTGCGTGTCTTCGACGGCCCGCGCCGCCAAGGATCTCGGCTACGGCATCACCATCGCCGCCGACGCCTGCACCACCCGCGACCTGCCATCGACAAGCGGCACGATTTCAGCGCGTTCCTTGCATGAGGCCGAACTTGCCGGCCTTGCCGACCACCACGGTGCGGTCGTCGACGTCGCCGAGCTGATTGCGGCACGGGGGCTGATAGACAAGTCATTCCCCTTTGAAAACGGGGCGCCCGCGACTGCGGGCGCCTTTGTCCTGCCATGCAGATGGCGAAGATTACGAAAATATAATGATCTCAATGCTTTTCGCCGCGTCCATTCGCTTCTATTTTTGAACCTATCCATTATTGGCATCGGCGATGCCGGTTAGGCGCAAGCGATGAACAAGACAGCCAAGACGGCGCGAGCCGACACCACGCCCCGCGACGAAGGGGCGCCCAACGTCACCTTCATTCCCGGTGCGGTGAAGACGGTGAAGCGCAAGCGCCGCGCGCGGTCCTGGCTGTGGCTGCCGGTCATCCTCGCCGTCGCCGGCGCCGGCTATTACGGCTGGACGCGCTATGGCGAAAACCCGGCCTCGACCGCAATGGTGACCGAGGTGGCGACACGCGGCGACATCGAAAACAGCGTCACCGCCGTTGGCACGCTCGATGCGGTCAATTCCGTCGATGCCGGCGCTCAGGTCTCCGGCCAGCTGAAGGCGCTGCATGTGGCGATCGGCGACACGGTCACGCAAAATCAGCTCGTCGCCGAGATCGATCCGGCCACGATCGAAAACCGCATCGAGATCGATCAGGCGGAGCTTGCCAACCTCCAGGCCCAGCTGATTTCCAAGAGGGCGCAGCTGGTTTTGAAACAGGCCAATATCGAGCGGCAGCGCAACCTCGTCGATACCCGGAGCGTGGCGCAGTCCACGCTCGACCAGGCGATTGCCGATCTCGCCGCCGCCGAAGCCGACGTCAACGCCATCGAGGCGCAGATCCGCAAGCAGCAGGCGACGCTCGCCGGCGACAAGGTCGATCTCGGCTACACCAAGATCTATGCCCCGATCTCGGGCACCATTGTCGCCAACCCCGCCAAGGCCGGCCAGACGCTGAACGCCAACCAGACGACGCCGACCATCGTCACCATCGCCGACCTTTCGACTATGACGGTGAAGGCGCAGGTATCGGAAGCAGACGTCACCCGGCTGAAGGTCGGCATGGACGCGTATTTCACCCTGCTCGGCCAGCCCGGCAAGCACTTCGCCGGCAAGCTTCGCCAGATCCAGCCGATGCCAGACACCGCCAACAACGTCGTGCTCTATTACGCGCTCTTCGACGTGCCCAATCTCGAAGGCGAACTGATGATGTCGATGAGCGCCCAGGTGTTCTTCGTGCAGGCCGCCGCCAGGGATGTGCTGATCGTGCCGAGCGGCGCCCTGAGCCACCCGGCCAAGGGTTCCGGAGATGCAACCGGCCAGGGCGGCAACCGGCGCGACGGCCAAAGGAACGGGACCGGAAGCGAGCCCCGCAAGGCGCAGGTGACGGTCATCACCGCCTCGGGCGCGCTCGAAACCCGCGACGTCGAAGTCGGCATTCGCAACCGCGTCAGCGCCGAGATCAGAAACGGCCTCGAAGAGGGCGAGAAGGTCGTCGTCAGCACCGGATCGACCGGCAGCGGCAACACCCGCGACAACAGAAACCAGCGCGGCATGCGCATGCCGCCGATGTTCTGATCAGGGATCAGATACTGGCCATGACCCCGCTCATCTCGCTCAAGCACGTCAGCAAGACCTATTTCAACGGCGACCTCGCCGTCGAGGTGCTGCATGGCCTGTCGCTCGATATCGAGGCCGGCGAGTTCGTGGCGATCGTCGGCCAGTCCGGCTCCGGCAAGTCGACGCTCATGAACATTCTCGGCTGCCTCGACCAGCCGACCGGCGGCGACTACCTGATCGACGGCGAAAGCGTCGCGACGCTCGACAGCGACGAGCTCGCCGCCCTTCGCCGCCGCACCTTCGGCTTCGTCTTCCAGAGCTACAACCTCATCCCGACGGCAAGCGCCCAGGAAAACGTCGAGGTGCCCGCCGTCTATGCCGGCATGTCGGCGCGCGACCGGCACGACCGCGCCGAGGCGCTCTTGGAAGCGCTGAAGCTCGGCGAACGCCTCGACCACCGGCCGAGCCAGCTCTCCGGCGGCCAGCAGCAGCGCGTCTCCATCGCCCGCGCGCTGATGAACGGCGGCCGGGTGATCCTTGCCGACGAGCCGACCGGCGCGCTCGACAGCCAGAGCGGCTCGGACGTGATGGCGCTCTTGCGCGACATGAACGGTGAGGGCCACACGGTCATCGTCATCACCCACTCGCGCGAGGTCGCCGAACAGGCCGACCGGCTGATCGAGATCCATGACGGCCGCATCGTCGCCGACCGCGCCAAGAAAGCCCGTGTGAACGCCGAGGGGGCTGCCGCCCTCGCCCGCCATGTCAGCGAAGGCTCGGCCGCGATCGCCGACGTCACCGAAGCCGTCAAGATGGCGTTTCGGGCGCTGAAGGCCAATCTGTTCCGCACCATCCTGACCCTGCTCGGCATCGTCATCGGCGTCGGCTCCGTGGTCGCGATGCTCGCCATCGGCACCGGCGCGCAGGATTCCGTCCTGAGCCGCATCTCGTCGATGGGCTCGGACCTGCTCGTCGTGCGCCCGAGCATGGCGAATTTCCGCGGCAGCGCCGGGGGAAGCAACGTCACCCTGGTACCAGCTGACGCGGACGCGATCCTCGAAGTGCCGAACGTCGCCTTCGCCGTCCCGGAGATGACGAGTTCCGTCACCCTACGTCGCGGCAATGTCGACTATCAGACGACCGCCAACGGCACAGTGCCGCAGTTTACGACGGCCAAATCCTGGAAGATCGCCAAGGGCGAGTTCATCAACCAGAACGACATGGAGACCTATGCGCCGGTCGCCGTGCTAGGCCAGACGGTGGTGAAAACGCTCTTCCCCGATGGCGACAACCCGATCGGTCAATATGTGCTGGTCAACAAGATCCCGTTCCAGGTGATCGGCGTGATGGCGGAAATGGGCGCCACCTCCTTCGGCAACGACCAGGACGACGTGGTGCTGGTGCCGCTTTCGACCGGCAGCATCCGCCTCTTCGGCCAGCGCAACATCCGCACCATCACCGTTCAGGTGAAGGACGGTTCGGCGATCGACATCACCCAGCAGACGATCCAGGCGCTGCTCGACCAGCGCCACAAGCGCCAGGACACGCAGATCACCAACATGTCCTCCGTGCGCGAAGCCTTTACCGAGACCTCGAACACCCTGAAGCTGTTCCTCGCATCGGTCGCCGCGATTTCTCTGCTCGTCGGCGGCATCGGCGTCATGAACATCATGCTCGTCTCCGTCAGCGAGCGCACCCGCGAGATCGGCGTGCGCATGGCGACCGGCGCCCGCCAGCGCGATATCCTGCTGCAGTTCATCATTGAGGCGCTGGTTGTCTCGGCGATCGGCGGCACGCTCGGCGTCGCGCTCGGGCTCGGCACCGGCGCGCTCGCCGGCCAGTTGGGCATGCCCGTTTCCTTCACCGTCGGCCCGGTGGCGCTCGCCTTTGCCTGCGCGTTCCTGACCGGCCTCGTCTTCGGCTTCCTGCCTGCCCGCAACGCCTCGCGGCTGCAGCCGGCAGTGGCGCTGAGCGCGGACTAGGCGCGAGCGACGGCCTGCCCGTCAACCGGTAGACAAGGACTGCAACACCACCCAAGATGGCAGGCACTGCACGCTGGGGGTGATTCGCGATGTGGAAGGCGTTTGCCGTTCTTTACGGGCTGATTTTCGTTTTCATGCTGTCATTGGCTTTCATCACGCTACCCCCTGAAATCGCCGCGCAGCTGTCGTCCGCCGACCGGGCCCTGTTCTATGCGGGCCTGGCCGTGGAATTTGCGGCCATGATAGGCATCTTTGCCTACGCCTTCGACCTGAGGGTCCCGCCCTTGTCATTTTGGCGGCCATTCAGCTGGGTTCTCGCCTGCTGGTGTCTCTACTCGTCGCTGGCCGATGCCTGGGATCTCGTCACGCTCATTACCAACCCCCAGCCCGGAGACGAAGGCCTGCTGTCGGCCTCCTTCGGTTTGCTGCTCCTGCTCCTTCTCAACTATTTCGGCTGGCTCAGCGTCTGGCGCTATGGCCGCCGCATAGCGCAGCAACCGGCCTCCATGGCCTAGCGGCGGCACGCAGGCCGCTTGGCCTTGCGACGACCTGCCCCGCCGAACGATGGACAAGGCGCCCATCACCGCCGAAGCTGCCACCAGCGCAGATACAGGATGATTCGCGATGTGGAAGGCATTTGCAATTTTCTACGTGCTCAGCCTCGCCTTCGGCCTGGTCATCGGCGCGACACTGCTCCTGGGCCTGTGGGACGAGATGGCATACGGGATCAAGATCCTCGGCGGCATCAGCCTGGTCATGGCGCTGGCAACCGCGGTCGGCCTCGTCGCTTACGCCTTTGACCTGCAGGTCCCCCCCTTCGGGTTCTGGCGGCCCTACAGCTGGCTGCTCGGCATCCTTCTCGGCGGCCTGTCGCTGATCAGCGTCGTGCGATTTGCCGGCCAGTTCGAAGGCGGTGACGACCTCACCCCTCTGCTCTGGCTTTGCCTGTCCCTTCTGGTCAACTATTTCAGCTGGCTCGGGATCTGGCGCTACGGCCGCCGGGTGAAGGCGATCGCGGGCCAACCCGAGTAAACCGGCCCGCACCCCTTCGTCACGACAGGAAAGACATGCTCAACCTCGTCCTCTACAGCGACCAGATCGTCCCGGCCTGCGCGGCGATCGACCTCAGGCTCGTGGAGATGGTGGCGGCACGCGGCGCCGGTAACCGGATCGCTTATGTCGCCTCCGGTCCGGAACCGGACCGCGACTTCTTCCTCGCCGGGCAGGCCTATTACGGCAGGCTGGGTGTCGATCTCGCGCTGTTCTTCGATCTGGACGAACCGCATTCGGCAGGCGACATTGCGGCGCTCTTCGCCTCGGACGCCATTCACCTGGCAGGCGGCCACACCGGCGGCTTTCTCCAACGGCTGAAGCGGAGCGGCATGCTCGGGCCGCTCAGCGACTGGGCACGGTCCGGCGGCATCCTCATCGGCGTCAGCGCCGGCGCCATTCTCATGGCCCCGACGATCGCGACCGACGCACTCTTCATCGGTGAACGGCCCGAAGACATCGAGGACGGCGCTGCACTCGGTCTCACGCCCTTCGAGTTCTTCCCGCATCTCGGCGACGACGACGGCTACCTGCCCGCACTCTTGCGCTACAGCCTGTCGACGCCGCGACCGATCCTTGCCTGCAACGACGGCGACGGCATCGTCGTTTCGGGCGGGCGGATCGAGTGTTTTGGTGAGCCTCTATGGATCTCGGGTGGTGCCGCGCGACCGCCGACGGAGCCCATGCTCCAGGGCTTCATGCGGATACAGATGCCATGACGGACCTGCAGACGATCATCCTGAAGAGCCCGCTATTGGTTCCGATCCTGGATCGCTGGGACCGGATTGCCCTGCCTGACGCCTGGCTGGCGGCCGGCGCGATCGCTCAGACCGTCTGGAACCATGCCTTCACGCTGCCGCCAGCGCACGGCATCGACGATATCGACATCGTCTATTTTGACGGTGACGATCTCTCGGAAGAGGCGGGGGCCGCGCATGCGAAGCGGATCGGCAGCCTGTTTGCAGACCTGCCCGTGCGGATCGACGTCAAGAACGAGGCGCGCGTCCACCTCTGGTACGAAGAAAAGTTCGGCGCGCCAATCAGGCCCTATCGATCGACGCGCGACGCAATCGCGACATTTCCGACGACGGCAACCGCTGTCGGTCTTCGCCCGTCCCGGGACGGACTGGAGATCTGCGCCCCTTTCGGCCTAGCGGACCTGCTCGCACCGATCGTGCGCGCCAACAAGGGTCAGATCACCCGCGCCATCTACGAGCGCAAAGTTGAACGGTGGCGCGCCCTTTGGCCGGGCCTTGCGATCGAAAGCTGGGACCTGAAGCCGGCTTGAGGCGAGACGCACTTGCGACGGCAACCCCGCCGCCCGAGACCGGGAAAGACGCGCGGACCGAGACCACTACATCGCACCGGCTCGCGCAGCTTCCGCATGCCGGACGGCCATGGACCCCTCGCGCACCGGCAGCGGCGCGGCCTTGCGCCGCCCAAGCTTTGGCTCCGCCTCCGTCAGGCCGATATCGGCAAGCTGTTCCGCGTCGAGGTCGCGCAGGTGTTGCAATTGCCAGTACCGCGAGCGCGGCGAGGCAACGAGATAAAGACCAAGTTCCCGGATCATGTCGAACATCCATGTTTCGTTTCCAACCATGGACACAGTCTGCGCCTCGACATCTCCTAAAAGAAGTTTAGCATTCCTATTCCACGCATAAGAGAAACTTTGACAACAAGAGAAACCCGGGCATGAGTGCGCTTGATCTCGACTATCTCAAGACCTTCGCGCTGGTCGCCGAACTCGGCAGCTTTTCGGCCGCGGCCGAGCGCTTGGGCCTGACCCAGCCGGCGGTCAGCCTGCAGGTGCGGGTGCTGGAAAGACAGCTCGGCGTGCGCCTGGTCGAACGGGTCGGCCGCAAGGCGCGGCCGAGTGCGGCCGGTGAGGAACTGCTGGCCCATGCCGGCAGCATCGAGGCGGCCACCAGCCGGGCGATCGAGGCCGTCGCCCGCCACGCCAAGGGCGTGCTCGGCCGCGTCCGGCTCGGCACCGGCGCCACCCCTTGCGCCTTCCTGCTGCCGCCGCTCCTGGCCGACCTCAAGCGCCGCTTTCCCGATCTCGACATCACCGTGACAACAGGCAACAGCGCCGACATCGTCCGCGCGGTCGACGAGAACGTCATCGACATCGGCCTCGTCAGCCTGCCCGTCTCCGGCCGCATCTTCGACATCACCCCGCTCTTCGACGAGCGTTTCGTGGCGATTGCGCCGCTCGGAACCGTTCTGCCCGATACCGTCACGCCCGCGATGCTTGCTGAACGGCCGCTGATCCTCTACGAGCCCGGCGCCAATACGCGACGGATCACCGACGAATGGCTGGCGACCTCAGGCACGACCGCCAAGCCCGTGATGGCGCTCGGCAGCGTCGACGCGATCAAGGAAATGGTCGCCGTCGGCCTCGGCTCAGCCCTGGTCCCGGAAATCGCCCTTCGGCCCGGCGATCGGGAACGCCTGGTGGTGCGCCCCGTCACCCCAACGCTCTTCCGCCGCTTCGCCCTGGTGCTTCGAAGCGACAAGCGGCTCGACCGGGCCCTGCGCGAAACGCTCGCCGCCCTGAAGACGACGGCGACGCCTGGACAGCCCGAAATCAAGCCCTAAACCCCTTTTCAAGGCTTAGCGACGACAGACGGGCTGTCGAAGCATGCCGGAGCCTGAACGATGTAGCACTTGACCTCATCGTTTAGTTTTGGTTTGGCCATTGATCTGTCAAAGTCCGTCAAAGGAGCAAGAAGTGACGAAGTACGATCCCGATAGATTGAAACTCCGCATCCAGGGACGCGGCCTGAACACATGGAACTGGCAGCTGCTGCTCGATGGCAAGCAGATCGTCAAATCCGGAACCATCTCGGGCTCGAGACGCAATGCCGAAGTCGCGGCCGAGGCAGTCTTGCGCGATATGTCGACTGCGCCGGACAAGGACTAAGCAGGTCGAAGCTGGCAGGCGCCGCATGCATGCGCGCTCTGCATTCTGGCGATCTCGGGCTTCTGGTTGGCTGCAACGACCATGGCCCGGACGCCGGCAGCACCCAAACGTCTGGCTACTCCAGCGAGCGTCTCCTGTGCACGGATGACGAACACCGGGCGGCCAGCCGATCCGCCGATCGCGATGGCGAAGGCAAGACGATCAACGTCAAAGAAACCGACGATGTCGTCGTCCGGCGGCTCGTGACTTGATATTCCTACCAATTTCCTCTCCTGACGGCACAAGTTGAGACATCGCGGCAAGACATGGACGGTTTGCTTCAGTTCCTTGGAGACATCTTGGGCAACTTGGTGTCGGGCAATCCCTCGAAATCGAAAGCTATGCGCTGGGCTGAACGCACGGTTATCGCGATCGTAACGATGCTCATCGCACTCGTGTTGTATAGGATGTACTTCGATTGATGTCCGGAGACTCGAATGGCTGAGAACGAAAGCGAGAGAACGGATGAATCTACGAAAAGACCTCCGTACACGTACGGAGAGCCGTTGCCGCAGGGACATGACTGGTTTGGGGTAATCTACAAGTTCTTCATCGCTCTCAGGTCCGCCTTCCCCAGAAAGAACCAGTGACGGTCCGCCGCGCCACTCGGCGTGATGGAGCTCGTGCTCGACCAGCGCCATGAACTCGGCGGCTCCACATTCCCGGCAGTAGTTGGCGTCCAGCGTGATGACGAAATCCGCGACGTCGCCGAACCACTCTTTGACCTGCATATCTGCCCGGACTCGGGACCACTTGCCCATCGTGTCCTGCGGCGCTCCTGTCTCACACTGTCCGATGACACAGCGGCCCTTCTTGCTGTTGCCGACGATGGTCCGGAGGAAGCCGATAACGACGTGGGCGAGATGAGCGTGATCCGGGTTGTGCACCGGCGACGCGGGGTCGAGGAACGTCGCCTCAATCCAACCGGGCAAATCCTCGGCAGGGGCGAAGGCTGGCGAGTTGGCATCGTCGAACATCGTTGGTGGTGGTTGCGGTCTCATAACCCCTCGCTCACGAAAAAGTGAACAGCAAGTGCGGTGTACCGAACGTTCCGCAAACGACATCAAACGACATCAGCTGACAATAGCCGTCATCAACTGACAATCAGACGCAAGGAAACGCAAGAACCGACAAGTGAGACGGCGACTTGTCGCGGCAACCATTTCAGGCATATTGCGGCAGCAGGCAGCACCGATTTTTTTGGTGAAAGGTGCGCCATGCAAACCGCTACAGATATCCTCAAACTATCCGTCCCCGGCTTCCAAGCCGAAGCCACTGGTCAATTCGCGATTGTGGCGTTGCTGACCCTGGTTGCCCTCGTCTTCATCTCTCGGAGGCCACGGCGGTGACGTCACCGCCTCTAATTCGCTGTCTTGCCTTTGGGCAACGCCTGCGCGAATTTTCGTGGCGCGCGTTCTTTAAGACGGGCATAGGGGACCTATGAACGAAGAGAAAGACTTCAAATGAGAGAAACCTGGTTCCAACGACAGCGCAGGCTAAGCGATGAGCGAAACACAGTCGCCCAGCACGAATACGAAATAGAGGCCATCAAGGCGCATCACGCCCCAAAGATTGCAAAGGCCAAAACCGTCTCCGCTCAGGCCCTTCACGAAGCTGAAGAACAGGAATACTTCGAAGTATCAATCCAATACGACCTAATAGACGCCATCCGTACCAAGCAACTCATACGGGAGGCTATTAGATTAGGGGTTCCCGTTCCGCGCCACTCGAAGGAAAGCGACTTTTGGTACGAATCCAGACAGCTTGGCTCGAAGCATCTGACAGACGATGGGCAGCATTTTCTTCGTCGGGAGATCGCGTCAGAGATCGAATTGCGCCAGAAGCCATTTCTTACATGGGGCGCTTTTCTAATCAGCGTACTTGGATTGTGTATTAGTATGATTGCAATCGCCCAATGACTGGGTGGCGCAAGCTGGCGAGTTGATGTCGTTGAACATTTACGATGGCGGCTTGCAGTTACATCGAATCACCACTTGCCTATGTCCCGCGCTTGCGCCACCTTCGCGAGTATTTTGAGGGCTGACGTAGGGACCCATAATGGAAGCGTTTACGAAGGACGGCCTGCTTGCATTGGACCCAGACGTTAGGGCGTTCACGCTCGTGGGTGCCTACCTGGGCTACTTTGCCCTTCTAGAGGCCGGCGTCAACGACGCCGTGAGCAGCGTCCTTGAGATCAAAGGCCTTCGAGCGGCGATCGTCGCTCGCAACATGTCCTTCGATGACAAACTTAAAACTCTACGCGCTCTCGTTGCAGAATACATCCACGACAAGGAAGAGGCCAGAGCTTTCGATGACCTAGCCAAACGGGCCAAGAGGTGCGGCGAAAGCAGAAACATCATCGCTCACACACCGTTCCGCCGAAGTGAACAGTCTGACGGAGTTGAATTTTTCGCCACCTCTGCAAACAGCACGTTTAAGTACATCGATATGGATTGGACCATCGATGAGTTTTTGCAGCAGATCGACAACATCAACGAGATTGACAACTCGCTGCGCTCGGTCGGGACGAGAATGTCGATCCAGCGGATCGCTGAAGCGCTACTGAAGCCGAGCAAACTAAATCCTCCCTCAAACATGGGCGGTTTGTTCGGGCTGGCCCAAAGACAGGTAGATCCCTAAAATAGGTTGTGGAGGCTTGCAGACCAGGGGAACCGGGCCTGAGGTCCGGCTCCCTATTCAGGCATGCGGGATTAGCAGCCCTGGCGCGCCCTTGGATAGTGGGGTGAAAGCGGGTATTTCTCGTCCATCAACCAGAGGAGTCTAGGTGATGGCTAAAGGTCAGGTTCGCAGCAACAAAGAGGTGCGCAAGCCGAAGAAGGACAAGGTCGAGAAATCGGCGGCGCCAGCCCTTGGCTCGCAGGTAAAGAATAGCGAGAGCGCGCTCAACAAAAAGAAGTGACCCTACTCGGGTGACAAACCGGTACGGGGCGGCCACGGCCGCCCTTGCCAGATTGGAAAAGCCGCCCGGTGAAAAATTGGGCGGCTGCGATTGGTACAGTCTGGGTGCGCCGCACATGGCGGATCGCAGCCGCTTCGATCCGCACTGCGCCGCAATGGCCGCTGCCGCTCTCGATCTTCAGCATCTTCCTCCCTCCTTGTCGACCCGGGCTATGCCGCCGGGGCGATTGAAAATCTGCGCTGTCACAATCGCCGATCGGAAATCGGGTGGGCGCTGATGCCCGCCGGCAGTAGTCAGGGCGCCTCAATCAAGAGAAGGGAAAAGTCCATGACCATGCTGCAAGACAAGATCGTGATCGTCACCGGTGCGTCCTCCGGCATCGGCCGCGCGGTCGCGAGACTCTTTGCCGCCGAGGGCGCGAAGATCGTCGCCAACGCCCGCGGTGAAGAGCAGCTCGACGCCGTCGTCGAAGCGATCCGCGAGGACGGTGGCGAAGCGATCGCGGTTGGCGGCGACGTCACCGCGGAAGACACCCATATCCGGCTGGTGGAAGCGGCGCTCAAGCATTTCGGCGGCCTCGACATCGCCGTCAACAATGCCGGCGCCGTCAACGTCATGAAGCCGGTCGCCGAGATCACGCTTGAGGAATGGCAGCAATCGCTTGCCACCAACCTCACCTCCGCCTTCCTCGGTGCCCGCCACCAGATCCCGGCGATGCTTGAGCGCGATGGCGGCTCACTGGTCTTCACCTCCACTTTCGTCGGCACCAGCGTCGGCATTCCCGGCATGGCCGCCTATGGTGCGGCAAAGGCCGGGCTGATGGGCCTCGTCAAGGGCATCACCGCCGACTATGGCGCCAAGGGCATCCGCGCCAACGCGCTCCTTCCCGGCGGCGTCGACACGCCGGCGGCCGGCAGCAAGGAGAACAAGGAATGGGCCGCCGGCCTGCATGCGATGAAGCGCATCGCCCAGCCGGAGGAAATCGCTCAGGCCGCCCTCTTCCTCTCCGGCCCGATGGCAAGCTTCGTCTCGGGTGCGGCTCTCTTTGCCGATGGCGGCAACGCAGCGGTCAAGTGACGGCCGCCGAAGCGCCGGGGAGACTGTTCCCCGGCGCATGTTCGGCAAGCCTGTCGCCGGCGGTCGCCGCTACTGCCGTTCCGCGACCCTCACACCGGGATCTCCGTCGTCTCCTTGCCGGTGCGGATCACAAACGCCGTGTAATAACGCGCCACGTTGGTTTCCTCGCGAAACAGCCGCTCGGTCAGCGCGTCCAGCTCGTCCATGTCTTTCAGCCGCAGCATCAAAATGGCGTCGGTCTCGCCGCTGACGCTATAGGCCTGGACCACCGCCGGCTCCCTGGTCGCCATGTCGAGGAAGCGGCGGATGTATTGCTCGCCGTGGCGCTCGAGTTCGACGGTGATGATCGCCTTCATGGTGCGACCGGCCTTGGCCGGATTGAGAACCGCGACGATGCGGTCGATGACACCCGCCTCATGAAGCCGCCTGATGCGGCGCAGGCAGCTCGAAGGTGACAGGCCGACTTCGGCCGCAAGCTCGGCATTGGTGCGCGACGCATCCTGTTGCAGGAGCCTCAAGAGCTTGCTGTCGATCTTGTCCATGTTCGTCCCCGTTTCGGCCCAATGCAATTTTATTGCACGAAAGTGCATATTTTGACCACAACTGCGAAGCGCCTCGCGTTAGTCCTTGGACAACAAATTCAAGGAGAGACCGCCATGCCCGTTCTGATCATTTTTTACCGCAAGACACTCGCCACGCTCGAAGTCTACTGGGACCTGGTGCGCATCATCGTTCCCGTCACCATCGCCACCCATGTGCTGCAGGAACTCGGCGTCATCCGCGCCGTCGCTCCGGTTTTCGAGCCGCTGATGACGATCGTCGGCCTGCCGCCGGAGTTTGCCTTTGCCTGGTTGACGGGCCTGCTCGTCGGCATCTGGGGCGCCGTGGTGGTCGTCTTCACGCTGGTGCCGGTCTCGGAGCTGACGACCGCCGACATGACGGTGTTTTCGGCGCTGATCCTGGTAGCGCACGCGATCCCGATCGAGCAGCGCATCATCCAGAAGGCCGGCCCGAGCTTTCTCGCGACCGCCGTGATCCGCATCGGCGGCGGCCTGGTCTTCGCAGCGCTGCTCCACCAGGTCTTCGCGCTGACCAGCTGGCTTTCGACGCCGCTGGCGCCGAGCTGGATACCGGCGAACGAGACGGCCACCTGGACCGGTTTTGCGTGGAGCACGCTGAAGACCCTTGCCACCATGCTCGTCGTGCTGCTCTCGCTGAGCTGGCTGATCGAGATCCTGAAGCTTGTCGGCATTCTCGGCTGGCTGAACCGGGGCATGGCGCCGCTCTTCCGTCTGGCCGGCATCCAGACGCAAACGGTGCCCTTCACCGCCGTCGGCGTGCTGCTCGGGATTTCCTATGGCGGCGCGCTTCTGATCCGCGAAGCGCGCGAGGCCAAGGTCGAGCCGCGCCAGGTCTTCCTCGCCTGCGTCTTCATGGGCTTCACCCATAGCCTGATCGAGGACACGCTGGTGGTGGTGGCACTGGGCGCGGATTTCGCCAGCGTCTTCTTCGGCCGGCTGGTCTTTGCCATCCTCGCCACCGCGATCATCGCCCGGGTGGTCGTTTTAGCGCCGGACGCCGTGTTCTTCCGCTCCTTCTTCCGCAAGGACGGCGGCGAGCCCGCCCTGTCGGAGGCTTGAAGCCTGCAATCGAGGCGCGGCGGCGCTACTCCGCCGCGACCTCTGTAGCCAGTGCAGGACCCGGCATCCGCCCGAAGGCGGCGCGATAGGCGGCGGGTGTCGTGGAAAGCTGCTGGCGGAAGTGGTGGCGCAGCGTCTGGGTTGAGCCGAATCCGGAAGCCTCCGCGACCTGTTCCATGCCGAGCGCCGTTTCCTCCAGCAATTGCCGGGCGCGGGAAAGCCGCTCGGACAAGAGCCAGCGCGCCGGCGTCGTGCCGGTCGCCGCCTCGAAGCGGCGCAGGAAGGTGCGCTCGCTCATGCCGGCCGCCTTTGAAAGCGCCGCAATCGAAAAATCCTCGCCGAGCCGCGCGCGCATCCGGTCAAGCAGCGGCCCGAGCCTGGCGCTCTCGTGCACATCCGGCACCGCCCGCTCGATGAACTGCGCCTGGCCGCCATCGCGATGCGGCGGCACGACGAGCCGGCGCGCCACGCGGTTTGCGGCCTCGCTGCCGAAATCGCGGCGGATCAGATGCAGGCAGAGATCGATGCCGGCGGCACTGCCAGCCGAGGTCAGAACCTGGCCGCCATCGACATAGAGCACGTCCGGCACCACCTCGATATCAGGGTAACGCGCCTTCAGCTTGTCGGTATAGCGCCAGTGGGTCGTCGCCCGGCGGCTCGAAAGCAGCCCAGCCGCCGCCAGCACGAAGACGCCGGAGCAGATGGAAAGCACGCGCGCGCCGCGGGCGTGGGCATCGCGTAGCGCCGCGCACACCGCTTCCGGCACTGGCTGGTCGGCGCCGCGCCAGCCCGGCACGATGATCGTACCGGCCTGCCTCAAAAGCTCGATGCCGCCGTCGGCGACGAAGCGCACGCCGCCGGTTGCCCGAAGCTCGCCCGCATCGACCGAGGCGACGGCGAAGCGATACCAGCCCTCGCCCATTTCCGGCCGCGGCAGGCCGAACATTTCGACGGCGACGCCGAACTCGAAGGTGCAGAGCCCGTCATAGGCGAGCGCCACGACGAGCGGGTTTGTGAGTGGCACGGCAGCGGAAAACGACTTTGGCATGATCTTGAGCATATATGGCAATGTTGCCAACTGCCAGCCCCGATCGAGCGCTGCTACACATCTCCTCGTCAACACGCACACCCCAAGGAGAGCCCGATGAGCACCGTCACCGAAATCGCCGCCGCATCGCCTGAAATCGCCATTGCCCATTTCGCCGGGCGCCTGAGCGTCGAGACCGATTGCTCCGACGTCGCCCAGGCGCTGAAGAGCGGCGATCAGGATTTCGTGCTGCTGCACGTCGTCGGCTCGGATGCGGCCTATGCCCGCCGCCATGTGCCGGGCGCGATCCACCTGCCCCACCGGCAGATTTCGGCCGAGCGTCTGGCCGAATGGGCGCAAGACACCCTGTTCGTCGTCTACTGCGCCGGCCCCCATTGCAACGGCGCCGACCAGGCCGCACTCAAGCTCGCCCGCCTCGGCCGGCCGGTGAAGCTCATGATCGGCGGCATCACCGGCTGGGAGGACGAAGGTCTCGCCTTTGCGACCGGCGCTGCCCCCGGCGAAGCGCAGGCGCTGCTCGCCGCTTGAGCCGGCGCCGAAGGCCCTTTGCAGCGCCGCACGCCTTGTCGGATGCACGGCACTGCAGCATTTTGGATCGCGGTCGGTTTCAGCCTGAAATCGATCGCGATTGCAGCCGATGATGCGGTAGGATCGCCCCTTCACCGGGCCTCCGTAACCCGCGCCGGCCCGCTAACCCCTTTGCACGAGGTATCGCGATGACCGCGTCACCCCTTATCGTCCGCCCATTCGAACGAGATGACGTCGCCTGCGTGCTGCGGCTGATGCGCGACCTTGCGGTGTTCGAAGGCTACATCGACGATTTCCGCGTGACCGAGGGCGATCTGATCGCGCACGGGCTTGGCGACAACCCGCGCTTTGGCGTGCTGGTCGCCGAACTTGACGGCCGCGTTGTCGGCATCGCCGTGCACTACGTCATCCCCTGGACCTACGACCTGAAGCCGACGCTCGTGCTGAAGGAGCTTTTCGTCGATGAAACAGCACGTTCCCTGGGCGCCGGCGCGGCGTTGATCGCGGCGCTGAAACGCCACGCGGCGGCGATCGGCGCGCCGCGCATCGAGTGGTCGGTGCTTGCGAGCAACGACGATGCGAAGCGCTTCTATCGGCGCCAGGGCGCCGTGCTCGACGCAATCTGGGAGCCCTGGGCGCTTTCGATCGGGAGTGATGACGCCTAAAAGAATGTGTCGGGATCCCGGCTTTGCCCCTGCGGGCTATTGTCAGGAAAATCCTGGCCCTATCGGGTGAATAAGTTGGGGATTTTCCCGTAACCCAAATTGACTATTAAAATCCCCTTAAATTCCATTGCTTTCAGCGGCCGGTTTTGCCACACTGTACTTGCGATTGCGCCCCGGAAGTATGCAATCCCCGGAAGAGTATGCATGCTTGCGGTTATATTGCAGTGCAGTTGCTTTATTAATTTGATTGCGCGCTTGAGCCTCCGTCCCCACGGGGGCTCAATCATTTTTGCAGACCCCCTTTGGGTCCGTGACCGACTGGCATTGTCGGGACTTTCCAGAAATCGTTGCAAGATGTAGACGCAACGGAAGATAGCGCCCCGAACGGGTCGCTCCCGCCACGATTGCCGCAGGCCATTCTTGAAAATCAGACGTCTTTACACAGCCCTCGCCCTGATGCTGCTTGCCTCCCCGAGCGCAGCCGGTTCCTTCGAGACCATGTCCGAGGAGGAGGTCGCAACCTATCTCCTGTTCGGATTGGATCGGCATGCCCCGGCACCGCCCGGGCTCTTGACCTTTTCCGCGCCGGCAAAGCCTTTGACCGTGGCCATCGCCATGGTGGAAGGCTCCCAGCGCGCCGAAATCGGGCGAATTACCGTCGAGCGCACAGGGGCTTGCAGCTTCAATGCGGAGCTTTCGGACACGGGTGCGCTGGCGGTCTTTCGGGCGGGTACGTTCTCTGTCGATTTCACCGCCCTTGAAACTGTCGAGACCAGCAAGACCGACGATGCAGCCGTGACGATCCTTGCCGGGGCGAAGATGCGGTGCCTCGCGTCACAATTCGACGGCGCATGCGACCGTTTCAACAGCGAGGACGCCCCGCGCGGGCTTTGGCGCTGGAGGATCGGCCCGATGGAGAAGGACAAAAGTGGGAATTTGCAGACCGACCGGGCAAGGCTGAAAGGAGCCGTGGCTTATATGAAGGGCAAGATCTGCGTGCGATAGGCACCGGCCGGGATCGAAAACCCCGGCCGGCCTGGCTTGTCCCTTAGTGCCCGCCGAGCACCAGCGTCTGCACCGGCAGCATCAGCGCCTGGATGCGCAGGATCGCCGCATGCACGAGGCCGACCGCATCGACGCCGTGAAGATAGACCCATTGCAGCGTGCTGATCCCGGGCTTGTCCAGTTCTTCGTGGTTGCTGGTATAGGCATTGGCGATGCAGCTGCTGCCGGGCGGAACGTCGTCGAGCACGCCCGGGAAAAGCGGCTCCATAACCACGGTGAGCGTACCCGGCTGCGAGATCTGCGCGACGTCGATCAGCTGGTCGCTGGCGCGCACCTGGCCGGCGGCGATCACGTCCTGAACCTCGGTGACGACAAGGGGGATGATGGTGAACGGCTTGCCGACACAGGTCGCCTCCCCGATCATGCCCACCTTCATCACCTGCGCTTCGATCTGGCCGAAGCCGGCAACGAGCCGCGCCCGGCCGGCATCTTCGGGAACGAGCACGCCCGCGGGCCTCAGCAGCGGGTTGACGATTTCGCCGACCCGAAGGGTGAACTGTTGCAGCGTACCGGACACGCCGGCGCGCACGGTGGCCTTGGTAATGTCGACCTCCGCCTGTTTCAGCGCCGCTTCGGCGCTGGCTTTCTGCGACGGCAACAGCGAGGAGAGCTTCGTCTCGAGTGTCTGCTTGTTGGATTGAGCCGCCGTCAGCGCGCCCTTGCGCCCTTCGAGATTGACCTGCCGACGCTCGATCTCGCGCCGGGCGACAACGTTGGGGTTGAGCTTGTTGAGCTCGACCTGGGTGTCGTACTCGTCCTGCGCCTGCTGCACGGCGGCCTGCGCCTGGACGATGACACCATCGGCAGCGACGAGTTCGGTACGAGCGACCGTCAACTCGGCGTCGACCTCGGCGATCTGGCGGCGGGCGACTTCGGCGGCAGCCTCCTCCTCCGAACTGTCGAGCTTGAACAGCGGCTGTCCCGCCTTCACCTTCTCAAAGCGCGTGGCATAGATCTCCGTGACACGACCATTGGTCTCCGGCAGCACGGCGACGGTGCGGAAAGCCGCAGTCACGTTCTTCGTCGACGGGTGGAAGTAGAAGATCAGCGTGATCAGCGAGATCGTCAGCACGATGCAGGCGGTGATGCCCCAGCGCAGCTCGAACCAAACAGAATAGATGGTGATCTCGCGCCCGATGCGCTTTCCCTGGCCGTAACGGCGGAAGAGATAGTCGGGCAGGATGGTCAGCATCGAGCAAAGGATGAACTCGAACATGGCTTATGCCTTCCCTTCCGTCGTCGGCTGAATGGGCAACGCGCGGGGCTGGAACTGCGGCTCGGCCGCTGCAGGCTCGGACGCTGCCGGCTCGGTATCGGCCACCGGCTTCTCCACGGTGACAGGTTGGTCGACAACCTTGCCGGCAATTTTTTCCAGCGAACCGGCGATAGACGATAGCGGCGAGGAGAAATCGGGCAAATCGATCAGCGCCAGCAGCAGGGCCGCGCCCCACAGGAGGTTGTTGTGGGTGAGCAGCGACAGGAGCGCCAGGACCGCGACCAGTTCCAGCTGGATCTTGTTGGTCTTGTGCGCCATGACCTCCGGCAGCGAGTGCAGCCGCAGATAGAGCGTGCCAAGCGCGAAGATGGCGACGATCAGGAAGACGGCGACCGCATTGAGGAGCCAGTCGGACTGGCCGGGTGCCGTAATAAAGCCAGGCAAATGATGGATGGCGAGAGGATGGACGGCTTCGGACATTAGGCCTCCACAAGACGGGCTGAAGCGAGAGAATCGAACATTAGCACCACGCTAGAAAAACAAAACCAAAAGCTTGCGCGCAACCGTGACTTGACGCCGGGTTGCTGCGCGACCTATCAGTTCGATGCGCTAGCGCTTTGAAATGCCGCAGCTTTCGAGCAGGATCCTCGACGGCGTGCTGTTCCCGGGGGAACGGCGGCAGATGCCAGCCCGTCCTATCGCGCGCCTCATGCACGCGCGCCCCTGCCCGCTGCCCCGAAGGAGACCGAGATGGCCCAGAACATTTATGACAGCGAAGAATTTTTCGAAGGCTACAGCCAGCTCGGGCGCTCTGTGCACGGGCTCGAAGGGGCCGCCGAATGGCCGGCCATCCGTAGGTTGTTGCCGGATCTTGTAGGCAGCCGCGTCGTCGATCTCGGCTGCGGCTATGGCTGGTTCTCGCGCCATGCCCGCGAGGCCGGCGCCGCCCATGTGCTCGGGCTCGACCTCTCCGAAAAGATGATCGCCCGCGCCAAGGCCGACACGTCGGATCCGGCGATCGACTACAAGATCGCCGATCTCGACCAACTCGACATGCCGCAAGCGAGCTTCGACTTTGCCTACAGCTCGCTCGCCTTCCATTATGTCGAGGATTTCGCCCGGCTGGTCGCGACCATCCACCGGGCGCTGGTCCCCGGCGCGCATTTCGTCTTCACCATCGAGCACCCGATCTACATGGCCTCGCTCAACCCCGGCTGGCGCATCGCCGATGGCGAGCGCACCTGGCCAGTCGACCACTACTCGGCCGAAGGTCCGCGCACGACGAACTGGCTGGCGAAGGGCGTGATCAAGCACCACCGCACGATCGGCACGACGCTGAATACGCTGATGGGCGCAGGCTTTGCCATCCGCCACGTCGAAGAATGGCGGCCGACGCAAGAGCAGATCGCCGAGACCCCGGCGCTTGCCGAAGAGATGGACCGGCCGATGATCCTGATCGTGAAGGTGCAGAAATAAGCCACGACGGCGGCCATGACATTGGCCGCCTCTCGCCCTTAGCCCTTCTCCTTCAACGTCTCTTTCTGGGTGATCAGCCGGGCGCTGTGCTGGCCGCTCAGATACGTCCAGAACCAGCTCCATGCGACGGCGAAGCGGCTGCGGGTGCCGATCAGGAAGTAGATGTGGGCGATGCCCCAGATCCACCAGGCAAGCGCGCCTTTCAGCTTGAAGCGGCCGAAATCGATGATCGCGGCGCGTCGACCGATGGTCGCAAGGCTGCCCTGGTGGCGGTAGCGAAAATCAGCCGGAGGCTTGGCGCCTGAAAGCCGCGCGCGGATGACGTCGGCCACATAGGCGCCTTGCTGCTTGGCGGCGGGCGCAATACCCGGCACCGGCTTGCCGCCGTCATAGGTAACGGAAGCCGTATCGCCGATGACGAAGACGTCGGGGTGGCCGGGCGCCGTGAGATCCGCACCGACGATGGCCCGGCCGGCGCGGTCGGCCGCAATACCCAGCCAGCGGGCGGCGGGCGATGCCTGCACACCGGCGGCCCAGACGAGGGTGCGGCTGCCGACGAATTCGTCGCCGATGACAACGCCCTCCTCCGTGCAGGAGGTCACAGGCGTGCCGGTGCGCACCTCGACGCCGAGACGTTCCAGTTCCTTGACCGCATAGGCAGACAGATCCTCGCTGAAGGCGGCGAGAATGCGCGGCCCTGCTTCGACCAGGATCACGCGGGCCTGCCGGGTGTCGATGCGGCGGAATTCATCGGGAAGCGTCCGGTGCGCCATCTCGGCGATGATGCCGGCAAGCTCGACGCCGGTCGGGCCGGCACCGATGACGGTGAAGGTCAGGAGGGCTGCACGGAGATCGGGATCCTCCTCCAGCTCGGCGCGCTCGAAGGCGAGAAGCACCCGGCGGCGGATCGTCGTCGCGTCCTCCAGCGTCTTCAGGCCGGGCGCGAAGGGTTCCCATTCGTCGTGACCGAAATAGGCATGCGTCGCCCCGGTCGCCAGCACCAGCGTGTCGTAGGCGATCCGCTTTCCGTCCCGGAGCACCACGGCCTTTCCGGCCTCATCGACATCGCTCACCTCGCCAAGCAGCGTCGTCACCTCCGGCCGGTCGCGCCAAAGGCTGCGGATCGGCCAGGCGATCTCGGAGGTCGCGATCAGCGTCGTTGCGACCTGGTAGAGCAAGGGCTGGAAAAGATGATGGTTGCGGCGGTCGATGAGCGTGATCCTGACCGGCGCGCCGGCGAGCCCCTTGACGAGCTGCAATCCGCCGAACCCGCCGCCGACGACGACCACATGATGCCTGTCCTGCATGTTCTTCCCAGTCGGCTTTCGACTGGCCTTCCGTTGGACATGCCACAACATTGGGGTTGTGGCAGCCAAGCACAAGCGCAACCACCTCATGTCACCCTTGCAAAAAGTCAAGAACGGCGCGGAAAGCCGCCGCTCCGGTCAGCGCTCCTTCGGCGCGAGGTGCCGGATCCGCGCCACATGCGCCTGAATATCCTCCGCCGTGAACGGCGAATGGCGACGAACGTCGCTCGCGGGATCAAAGCCGAGGCCAAGGCGCTTTTCCGGGCGAAAGGACCGCAGGGGCCGGATCGGTCTTGGCGCAAATCCGCCGCCGCAGGTCGGGCAGACATTGTGAAGCACCGTTTCCGCGCAGCTTGCGCAATAGGTGCATTCGTAGCTGCAGATGCGCGCGTCCAGAGAGGCTGGCGGCAGGTCGCGGTCGCACAGTTCGCAGTTCGGTCTGATTTCCAGCATGGTCGGCTCCAAGGGTGACGGATAATGGACCCGCTTGCTCCCATGAAAAGCGTTTGGCATAAATGACAATATGCCCTCGTTTTACGCCAAACCCGAAAAAGCCGCGCGAACCGTCGCGATCGTGCTCTTCGACCGCACGAAGCTGATCGACGTGACCGGCCCGCTGCAGGTCTTCAACGACGCCCGCACCGCGTCGGGCTCCCGGGCCTATTGCATCACCCTGGTCTCCGAGTGCGGCGGGCCGGTCGCAACGGATACAGGCGTTGCGCTCGACACAAGCCCCTTTGCCGATTGCGCCCCGCCCGACATCCTGCTCGTCTCAGGCGGGCAGAGCGCTCTCGAGGCGGCGAATTCGGAAGCGCTCCAGGCGTTCCTTTCGGCCATGGCCGGCCGATGCCGGCGCCTCGGCTCCATCTGCCTCGGCGCCTTCATTCTGGCGCGCGGCGGCCATCTCCATGGGCGGCGGGCAACGACCCATTGGGAGGATTGCGCGCAGCTGCAGCAGGATTTCCCAGAGATCGAGGTGCGGGAGGATTCGATCTTTGAGGAAGATCGCGGCATCTGGACCTCAGCCGGCGTCACCGCCGGCATCGACATGGCGCTGGCGATGGTCGAAGAGGACCTCGGCCGCAGCGAGGCTTTGCGGCTCGCGCGCTCCCTGGTGCTTTACGTCAGGCGCACGGGCGGCCAGCGCCAGTTCAGCGCCGCCCTGCACCAGCAGATGACGAGCCGAAGCGACCGCTTCGATACGCTGGTGGCCGAGATCCGCGCCGACCTGGCAGCCGACCTCTCCGTGCCGCGGCTTGCGGAGATGGCGCGCATGAGCGAGCGCAATTTTTCCCGCCTGTTCACGCAAGAGATCGGGGCAAGCCCGGCGCAGTTCGTCGAGGAACTGCGGGTCGATGCGGCCTGCGAGGCGATAGAGCGTGGGGATGTGTCCGTCGCGCAGGCGCCGTTTCTCTTCGGCTTCGGGAATGCCGAACGCCTGCGCCGCGCCTTTCAGCGCCGCAAGGGCATCGCGCCTTCGGACTATCAGGCGCGCTTCGGCCCTATAGCGCCACGCGCCTTGTCAGACATGCAATTGGCCGACAGCATGAATCGGTGAGAGGAAACTTACGTGGCCGCGAAGGCGATATCCTCCGCCGCATCCGTGAGCACGATCTCGTCGCCGAGCGACCACTCGGCCGCCCGCGCGGCCAGTCGCGCCGGCACCATCGGCGAGCGGCCGGGACCGGGCGGCACGTCGTAGGTCGCATGCGCATCGTTGGCGAGGATCACGGTGAAGTCCTTCGCCATCGCTGTGCGGGCCGTCGCCGCCAGGCACATTTCCGAAAGCATGCCGCAGATCGCGATCGTCTCGATCTTGCGCGCCCGAAGCTGGTCTTCGAGGTCAGTGCCGTCGAAGCCGTCGTCGTTCCGCTTGCGCACCACCACCTCCCCGGCCTTCGCGGGAAAGAACAGCTGCCAGCCCTCGGTCTCCGGTTCGTCGACGGCGCCCTTGGGTCCATCGTTCTGCAGGAAGATCACCGGCACGCCGGCCGCGCGCGCATTCTGCAAAAGCAGGCCAACGGCCCGCTGCAGGTCGACATGGCCGGGCACGGCTTCCGGCCCGGAAATAAAGGCCCTCTGCACATCGACAATCACCAGCGCATCGGCAACCTCGCCGCCGACCGCCTGGCTCACTGCATCCTTCGTCATTTCGCCTCACACCGCATAATCGACCGGCACCGCCGTGCCGCTCTTCAGGATTTCCATCGAGATCGAGGCGGAGACGTCGAAGAGTTCGACCTTGCGCACGATCTGCTTGTAGACCACGTCGTAATGCTCGACCCGCGGCAGCACGACCTTGACGATATAGTCATGATTTCCCGTCAGACGATGGGCCTCGACGATTTCGGGGATGTCGCTGATCGCGCGGCGGAAGGTCTCGATCCATTCGTCCGAGTGATGCGCCGTCTTGATCAGCGCAAAGACGGTGGTCGGCACGCCCATGCGCTCGCGGTCGAGCACGACGATGCGCCTGGCGATGTAGCCCGCCTCCTCCAGCCGCTGGATGCGGCGCGAACAGGCCGAAAGCGACAGGTTCACCCGCTCCGCCAATTCGCCGACAGCCACGCTTGCATCCTGCTGCAGCAGCGCGAGCAGCTTCCTGTCTCTATCGTCGAGCACGCCGATCCCTCCCATGATCTGAAATTCATACGCCTCATATTTGCACATTTTCTCATACATGCACAAACAGATCGCGCGAAACACCGCTTTCGATCCGATCAAAGCGAACCATTGCCGCCGACCCTGCGGCATAGTTCCTCCCATCAAACGACGGCCGCAACGGACGGCGGCAACAGCGGACAGAGAGGAATGGTTATGCGCAAGATCGGTCTTATCGGCGGCATGAGCTTCGAAAGCTCGGCAGTCTACTACCGCATGGTCAACGAGGCCGTTCGCGAGCAACTGGGCGGGCTGCATTCGGCCGAGGTGCTGCTGCATTCCGTCGATTTCCAGTCGATCGTCGACCTGCAGAAGGCCGGCCGCTGGGAAGACGCCGCCAAGCGCCTTGCCGATGTCGCCCGTGGCCTTCAAGCGGCCGGTGCGGACTGCGTGCTGATCTGCACCAACACCATGCACCTGATCGCCGATGCCGTTCAGGCGGCGATCGACATTCCGCTCATCAACATCATCGACGAGACGGCTATGCGCCTGAAGGCGGCTGGCAGCCGCCGCCCGCTGCTGCTGGCCACGCGCTACACCATGGAACACGGCTTTTACGCCGAACGCATGAGAAGCCACGGCATCGACATCCTGGTGCCGGATGCGGACGGCCGCACGCTCGTGCACGACGTCATCTTCGACGAACTCTGCGCCGGCAAGGTGCTGCGCTCCTCCCGCCGAGCACTGATCGAGTTGATCGACAAGGCTGAAGCGCAAGGCGCCGACTCCGTCATCCTCGGCTGCACCGAGATCTGCCTGACCCTCGACCCCAGGGCCCTGCCGCTGCCGGGCTTCGATTCCACCGCGATCCACGCGGATGCGGCGGTTGCGTTCGCGCTGGAAGGTATCTGCCTGGCGCGAGCGGCTTGAGCGCAACGCTCAGGCCTTGAGGCTGTACCCGAGGATGACTCGTCCGGGTCAGGCCCGGAGATGATTTAAGGGTTGCGCGCAAGCGGCCGCAGAAAGACACGCTCGTAGCTCACGAATGGCGGATCGTCGGCATATCGCGCATTGGCGGCAATGCCATCCGGATCGGCGGCGACATCCCTGCGATAGCGCAGATACGCCGCCTCGTCCGGAAAGCTGAAGAGCGCGACGGCGATGTCGCCGGCGCCGTCTTCGCCCACCCCCGGAAAGCTGGCGCCGACGCCTACGGGTTTTTCGCGCGGCACGAAATAGCCGTGGTGCGTCCCGCCGTGCCGCTCGATCAGTGCCATCCAGGTCTGCGCATAGGCCTCGAACTCCGCCAGGCCGCCCGGCTTCAGCCGGTAGCGGATCTCGCAGGTGATGGATGTCTGTGACATAGCGAACTGATCTCCCGTCATCCGGTCTTCGCGCTCGACGATCGCGTTGATGAAGCTCGTCTTCTCAGTGGTGTAGCGATCCCCGTCATAGCGATAGGTCTCGGCGAGGCTGGCCTTCAGCGCCGCATAGGCTGAGGCGGTGTCCGCATGCCCGCGCAGATGGTCGCGGAAGACCAGGCGCCGTCGATGGGTCTCGTTGTCCGGCGGGCAGAGATAGATCCGCTGTTTCGGCTCACTCCGATGCAGCATGAAGGCCCAGACATCGTCGTCGTAGCGGTTGCCGCGCGCCTGATAGCCGGCCGAAACAAGCAAGGCACTGGCAGCCGCAATGTCGGACAGCCCCCTCAAGGTCACATCGATGTCGATGACGGCCTTTGCCGGCATATCGGGCACGGCCGTGCTGCCGATATGATCGACAGCAATCACCAGCGCACCCAGGATGCGCCTGAGTTCCTGCGCGATCTCCAAGTAGTGCTGCGGCCAGCTGGTATCATAGGCAACGATCTCCACCCGCGTCGCCATTCAGAGCTCTGCCTCGTTGTCGACGCCGCCCTCTCCCGGGCGCGGCCCGCGAAGGCCGATGCAATTGCCCCAGGGGTCGCGCACCTGGCACATCCACAGCCGCTCCTGGATCGCCATCGGCCCGCGATAGAGATGCGCGCCGAGCGCCTCGAAATGGGCAAGCGCCCGATCGAGATCCGCGACCGCCCAGTAGACGACGGAACCCGCAGCCCCGCTCGCCACCTTCTCGTCGGCCTGGACGATCTCGAGATCGATCGCGCCGATCCGCAGATAGGCAAAATCAAAGGCGGCAAGAAACCGGCGTTCAGCCTCAGGAAATGCGCGCTGATACCAGGCAAGACCCGCCTGCGTATCGGCCACATGCACGAGGATGGCCGCCACGCCGTCCGCCATCAAACCCTCCATCCGCCATCCGGATCGCCTTGATACAGGATTCGCGGCCGTCTCAGGTGGAAATCGCCGAGGCGCCCGCTTGGCCGCGCTCGTCCGCGCCGCCTCCCACCGCCTGCCAGTCGCATTCGGCCAGTCCCGCCGGCCTGAACGGATCGACCAGCGTGCCCGAGACGATCGATGCGAGCAGCGCCTGCATCGGCGGTGTGCGCGCGACTGTGGCCACCAGCCGGTCGCGCAGCCAGGCGAGAGCCGTCGAGTCCGACTGGTAGAAGGGCGTGAAGAGAAGCGACAGCAGCTGGAACAGCGCGACGTGATTGCGGCGTGCGGCGGCATAGGCGGCAAGCGCGGCATCGAGATCGCCGGCCGTCTCCAGCGCATGCGCAAGTGCTGCGACATCGAGCAGCGCCATGTTCGCCCCCTGCCCGAGCTGCGGGCTCGTCGAATGGGCGCTGTCGCCGACAAAGGCGATGCGGCCGCAGACCGGCGGGCGCATCGTGCGGTGCGCATAGCGCGCCAGCGTCAGCTGCTCCCAGTCCCTGATCTGATCGAGCACCGGCGCGCAATCCGGCCAGTAGTCGAGAATGCGCACCTTCCAGCGGTCAAGCCCGGCCTGCCGTATCGCCTCCGCGTCCGCTACCCTGAGGCTCCAGAAGAAGGCGACACGGTCGCACTCGCCTATCCGCGCGCGGCCCGCCGGCAGGATGCCGATCATAACTTTCGCGCGGTCGTAGCGCTGCACCAGTGCGTGTGGATCATGCTTCAGACCGTCGCTGTCGAGCGTCGCCCAGAAGGCGCCATAGGCAAGCTCGCGCACCTTGGGCGCGACGGTCGAACCGGCAGCGAGCACCGAGCGCGCGCCGCTCGCATCGATCACCAGATCATAGGCGCCCGCCTCATGCCCCTGCGCATCCAGCAGCACGGCCTTGCCGCCCGCCATGCGCACACCGGTCAGCGTGACGCCGGTCTTGACCGGCAGCCCGGCCGCGGCGACGGCGTCATGAAGCGTATTGAACAGGGCCGCGCGCTGCACCGCCAGCCCGAAGCGCCCACCGGCAAGCGCATCATAGCGCACGTCGAGCACGGTGCGTCCGGATCTGGCATCGGCGCCATAGAGCCGGTCGATCCGGCTGCCGAGCGCGAGAATCGGATCGAGCAGACCGAGCGTGTTTAGGACCGTGAGCCCCGTCGGCTGCAGCATCAACCCCGAGCCGACAGGCGACGCCACGTCGAAACGCTCGAGGACCTCCACCCGATGGCCGCGCCGCGACAGCATCAGTGCCGCTGCCAGCCCCGCCGGGCCGGCGCCCGCTATGCCGATATGAAGTGTCTTCATGGTTCCCCTAGGTGACGCCAATGATCGGCGAAACTATAGGGAAAATCAAAGTGCTAGGGCAAGGTCACGGCAGCGGGACACGACGTCGCGCGTGACGGTTGACGTCGCGTCATGCCGCAAAGGAGCGACTGCCGCTCATGTGGCCTGCCGGGCAACCCGAAGAGAGGGGCGACCCCCGCAAGCGATCGTCGGAAACACATAAGGAAGGCGCGCGACACAGGCACGCGAACGCGCCCACGCCAGCGAGGCACAGTGGAGCGATCGCCCCTACCCCTCCGCGTCATAGACCTCGCGCGCGGCCCGAATGGCGCCGTGGTTTTCCACCGACCAATCGACGAAGTGCTTGAGCAGACCGAGCAGCGAGCGGCCGAGATCGGTCAGCGCATATTCGACGCTCGGCGGCTGCGTCGGGTAGACGGTGCGGTGGATGTAGCCGTCGCGCTGCAGGTCGCGCAGCGTCTGGGTCAGCATGCGCTGGGAGATGTCGGGGATCAGCCGGCGGAGCTGCGAGAAGCGCAAGGGACCGTCGGCGAGCGACAGGATCATCAGCGAATTCCACTTGCCGCCGATGTTGTCCATGACGTCGCGGACCGGGCAGTTTTCCATATCCATCGGCACGCCGCAGACGATCGCCACGCGCCTGCCCTTCATGTCCCCGGTCGGTTTGTTCATCGGCGGTACCCTTTTTGTAACCACAGCAGAAAAAACTGCCTCCTTTACAGCCCTACCTCGATTACGGGATAAGAGCAAGTCTCAAAAAGAGACCATGTGCCGGCGCACCTCCCAGGCGACGGCATGAAGAGCCGGCGAGACCTGCGCCGCGGCGTTCCGCCCGCGTTTTCCGTCTCGGCCCAAACAGGAAAAGGTAAAGACCATGTCCGATACATTGCTCGTCACCGGCGCTACCGGCCAACTCGGCAAGCTTGTGCTCGACCAGCTTCTTGCGTCCGGCGCCGCACCGAGCCGGATCATCGCCACCAGCCGCGACACGGCCAAGCTCGCCGATTACATCGCCAGGGGCGTCCAGGCCCGCGTCGCCGATTTCGACGATCCCGCTTCGCTCGACCAGGCCTTTGCCGGCGCCGACCGGATCCTGATCATCTCAACCGACGCGCTGGACCAGCCGGGCAAGCGACTGAAGCAGCACCTTGCTGCCGTCGCGGCCGCGAAGAAGGCCGGCGCCAAGCACATTGTCTACACCTCGATGCCGAGCCCGGAGACCTCGGTCATTCCCTTCGCGCCCGATCATCTCGGCACCGAAAACGCCGTCAAGGCAACCGGCATTCCCTACACCATCCTGCGCAACGGCTGGTACATGGAGAACCTGTTCATGGCGCTGCCCCATGCGCTTGAGACCGGGCAATGGTATTCCTCGTCGGGCGAAGGCCGCCTCGCCCACATCGCCCGCGCCGATGCCGCCAAGGCCGCAGCCGCAGCCCTTGCCTCCTCCACCGGCGAGAG
This sequence comes from Ensifer sp. NPDC090286, assembly GCF_044769565.1. NCBI lineage: Bacteria > Pseudomonadati > Pseudomonadota > Alphaproteobacteria > Hyphomicrobiales > Rhizobiaceae > Ensifer > Ensifer sp. NPDC090286. The sequence goes on from NZ_JBIVYF010000001.1 coordinate 1,343,812, forward strand.
CCACACCTACACGCTGACCGGCGGCGAACTGCGCTCGACGGACGAGATTGCCGCCCTTGTCGCCAAGGCAACCGGCAAGCCGCTCAACGTCGTTCACATCTCCGACGAGGCGCTTGCAGGCGGTCTGAAGAGCGCCGGGCTGCCGGACTTCCTTATCCCGATCGTCGTCTCCTTCGACGCCAACACCCGCGAGGGCCACATCGACATGGTGACGAGCGATGTCACGGCGCTGACCGGCGCAACGCCAGTGACGCTCGCCACCTTCCTCGAAGCGAGCAAAGCGCAACTTGCGGGCTAAGCGGTAAGCCAACCGGCGGGAGCCCGGGCGTTTGCGCCGGGCTCCCGCAACGATGTGCCACGCTGTCGGCATCGGGCGGGCACCAGGCGCCCGTCCCGCGGCGAGACAATCCTCGCCATGATCGCCGGCGTTATTTGTTCTTGCTTTGTTCACATCTTCGCTCTATGAATTCTCCCGGCTTCACCGCTTCAAAAAAGGGGACATCATGAGCGTTTATCTGACCGTCGGTGCTTTGGATTCCGCCAGATCCAATGCCTTCTACGATGCCGCCTTGGCGACGATCGGCTGGAAGACGCACACGGAATTTCCGGACTGGCGCGCCTATTCCGAAGGCGGAACCGGCAATGGTCCCGTCTTATGGGTCTGCAAGCCCTTCAACAACGAGCCGGCAAGCGCAGGAAATGGCTCGATGGTCGGCTTCATGGTCCAGTCCCGTCAGGATGTCGATGCCTTCTACCAGGCGGGCATGGCCAATGGCGGAACAGATGAGGGCGCCCCCAATCCGCGGCCGCATTATGGGCCTCACTGGTACGCCGCCTACATGCGCGATCCCGCCGGAAACAAGATTTCCGTTGTCTACAACGGTTAACCATCGCTGCCTTGGCGGAGCACCGTAACCGAACATCCGAAACGCCGGGCCCGCCGGCATGGGAACGTTGATGCCGCCACACGGGCTTGGCAGCGTTTGCCGCTCGCTAGCGGATGGCCTCCACCGGCGAAGCATCGGCCCTCAGCGCAAGTTCGGCCAGAATAAGCGCCCCAATGCCGGCGAGAAAGAAGCCGGCCGAAAGGTTGAGCGTCGTGCCATCGTAGAAGGCCCCAACCGCGATCGAAAACACCGTCGCGACAAGGCTGGAGCCGGAGGCGATCAGCGACGCGCCGAGACCTGCCACCTGCCCCAGGGAACGCATGGCCATGGCGTTGAGATTGCCGAACAGCACGCCGACCGCAAAGAAGGCGGCAAAGCCGAGCATCAGCAGCACCGCAAGCGGCGGCCGCCCGCCCCAGTAGAGCGAGGCCACGAGCATCGCCAGGCCGGCGGCGGCCAGGCCCACGAAGCCCCGGCGCGCCATCGCCTCCGCGCCGAAGCGCTGCACGAGCTTGGCATTGAGGAACGAGGCCAGCCCGATGCCCGTCGCCAACATGGCAAAATAGAGCGGAAAGGTCTCGCCGATCCCGTAGGCGTCGAAGAAGAGGTCGGCCGCCGTGCTCAGATAGAGAAGCTGCGCGCCGAAGACGAGCCCGGTCGCAACGATCAGCAACGTCACCCGCCGATGCGACAGGATGCGCCGGCCGTTCGACACGAGAAGCCGCGGGCGAAAGGGGATGCGTTTGTCGGCCGGCAATGTTTCCGGCTGCCGCATCACCAACCACAGGCCAAGAAGGCCGGCCGCCGCAAGATAGACGGCAAAGATGCTGCGCCAGCCGGCCACGGCGATGATCCCTTGCGCCAGCGTCGGCGCCAGCATCGGCACGAGAATGAACAGCGTGAACATGAACGACATCACGCGGGCCATGGCGTCTCCCTCGAACTGGTCGCGGATCATCGCCCTCGTCGCGATCTTCGGCCCGGAGACGCCGACACCCTGAAGAAACCGGCCGAGGATGACCATTTCGAGCGAGCCCGCCACCATGGCGACGACCGTTCCGAGCGCATAGACGCCAAGGCCCAGGACCAGCGCCCTCCTCCGCCCCATTGCATCGGAAAGCGGCCCGAGCAAAAGCTCTCCGAACGCCATGCCGAGAATGAACAGCGAAATCACATGCTGTGTGGAAAGCGGCGGCGCGACGCCGACATCGGCGCCGATCTGGCGCAGCCCCGGCAACAGCGCGTCGATGCTGATCGAGGTCAGCGATGTCAGAAGCGCATAGAGAACGATGCGCTCGCGAAAACTGGTGGGAGATGTCATTGGCCGCACATATGGGAGAACTGAGGCTCAACCTATAGCAGTCTTGCCGCAAGATGCGTGCGGCGATCGCGAGATTTCTCCGCAAATTTTTTGAGTACTTTCCCGCCACGAAGCGCGTGAAAACAAGAAGCTACCGCATCGACCACCCGACCATCGAAATACAGGTTTAGTCTTTGACGGCAAGAAACAGGCCGCTTTCCTTCTGCACTTTCAATACGCCGCCGCCTTCTGCGAAGGCAGAGTGGATCGCTTCCTTGAAGGTTGAAAGTTGATCGTCTCCGGCTTGGTCTCCAGGGGGAAAGGACGTCAGCGCCAGGTACACGTCGTTCGGATCGGTGACGACCATATGGGCGGGATGAATGTAGCGCTTAACATTTCCAAACCGCTCCTGAAGCAGCGCCTCGGCGTGCGTGAACCCGAAGGCGGCAGCGGCCGGATCATAAGGTGTTCCGCCAAACGTCGTCGTCAACTCGTAGAGGCGGCGCATATTGTTCGCGCCGTTGGTCGTGACCGCCAGGAAACCTCCAGGCTTCAGAACGCGAAACATGTCGGCGACCGCCGCCACGGGATCGGCCACGTGATAGAGCATGTGCATGGCGACAACGCCGTCGAAACGCTCATCCTCGAACGGCAACGCCGCCGCATCCGCCACCCCGCCACTCACCGACCCGAACGGCAACGACGCACAGCGTTTCATCGCTTCATCGACCATGCCTTGAGATAGATCCGTCAGGGTGAGATCGAGATCGCGAGGGACGGCGTCCGTCACCGCCTCCCAAAACCATGCTGGACCGCAACCGACATCCACGATCCTGTCGCCGGCCTTCAAGGGAAGGTGGCTTGCGATCCACGGGAACCACGGGCGATCCGATACAGTGTACTGGGATGCAAGACGCGCTCGTGCTGCGAGGTTTTGGCTGTTGCCGTACTGTTTTGCATTGCCCGTTGTCAGTGACGTCACCTCGGCCTCCTCGATCGATTGTCCGCTTCGGCGGCTTCTCATCGAGATGGGGCCAGCCGCATACCACCCTGTCAGCCTTGAAAATACTCTTCTTGATCAATGGCCTGCAGCGATGCCACCGCCTTCAGCCTGAAGCCGCAGATGCGCGGCATCCGCCAGGCTGACGACGGCTCGGTTCCTGAAAAAATCATCCTGACGCAGATGGGTGATGCTTCCGGATTTCGCCGGGAAACTCAAGAAACCGGCGGCCTCGATCGGAACCTTCATCCAGGCGGCCATCACCAGCGTCAGCGTGAAGCCGTGGGTGACGATGATCTGCGTCGGACAAGGCCTCGCCACAATCGCTTCGACGCAAGGGTAGACCCGTAGCGCCACGGCGCGGCGGGTTTCTGCACCCTCGATGCCGCAATCATAATCCAGCCTGTCGTCGTCAGGCGCCACGGTATAGCGCGCATCGAGCCAGGCCTGCGGTTTGCCGCCGGCCACGCCATAGCTGATTTCGCGAAGGGCGGCAGTTTCCGTCACGGGCGCGCCGAGGCGCGCGGCGATTGCCGCCGCCGTTTCAGCGGCGCGCAAGAGGTCGGAGCTGAAGATCTCGACCTGCCTCCCACCGACAAGGGTCGCGAGACGCTCGGCCGTGGCCGCCGCATCCTTTCGGCCGCGCTCGGTCAGGCCGGTGTCGTACCAGCCGCCCACCCTGCCCTCGACATGGTGGACGGACTGCGTGTGGGTGACGACGAAGATTTCCTTCATGGCGAAGGCGCCTCAGACCTCTGATCAGACCTCCTGGCCGCAGGCGCGGCGGAAGCGGCGCACGGTCTCGGCCATGCCGTATTCCAGCGCATCAGCCGTCAGGCCGTGGCCGATCGACACTTCGGCCAGGTCCGGAATGTGTTTTGCAAGCAGCGGCAGGTTGGCGACCGTCAGGTCGTGGCCAGCATTGACGTCGAGACCGAGTTCGGCCGCCATCGCCGCTGTACGGCCGAGTTCGCCGGCGATCTTCTCGGCCTTCTCCGGATCGTCATAGCAGCCGCCATAGGGGCCGGTGTAGAGCTCGATGCGGTCCGCACCCGTTTCCTTGGCGATGCGTAGCGCCTCCATGTCCTCGTCGCCATCGGCAAACAGCGAGACACGAAAGCCCTTCTTTTTCAGCCGGCCGACGACATTGCCGAGCAGATTGTGGTTCTTGCGGAAATCCCAGCCGTGGTCGGAGGTCGCCTGCGCCGGATCGTCCGGCACCAGCGTCACCTGCTCCGGCCGGTGCGCTTCGACGAGACCGAGGAACTCCTCGTTCGGGTAGCCTTCCATGTTGAATTCCGTCGCCGGGAATGCACCGTCGATCAGGTCGCGGATCGGCTGCAGGTCGGAAAAGCGGACATGGCGCTGATCCGGTCGGGGATGCACCGTCAGGCCGGCGGCCCCTGCTTCGAGCGCGATGCGCCCGAGCGCGGTGACGGACGGCCAGGGCAGATCGCGCCGGTTGCGAAGCATTGCGACGGCATTCAGATTCACGGACAGTTTTGCAGGCATGTCTGAACTTTCCAGAGGCGGGGCCGCTCACGGCCCGATGCGGGCAATGTGGATGCAATGTTCTACTGCATATTTACCGAAAGCAGAAACGGTTTGAGGTCGGGATTATGCAGCAATTCCAAGGAGTACCAATGCAATGGCCGCGGCAATGGCGCGCAGTGCATTTGCCCGCCTTGTCTTGATCGAATCTTGACAATCGATCTCTCTAATATGCAGGAAAGCTCAATCACCGGATCGAAACCTTCGCGCCGACGGCACGTCGGCTCCGGGTGAGCGGTCACCGCTACGATCTGTCACAGGGATTAAGGACGCAATTTTTACGTTTATTTCAGAAAAAACTCAAATTTGGCGTCTATCACCCCTGACAACCACTTCTTTTGGCCTTAACTTTCCGAATCAGATCGAATGGCCTTGGCCTACGCCGCGATCGCCTTCATAGATTTTTAGATCACATGACCCTGGAGCAAGCACCGATGACGACGGTCGAAAGACCCTGCGATGAGACGATACGGCGGACGCTCCGTCGCATCCTCGAAAGCAAGGCTTTCGCGCGTTCCGAGCGCTTGCGGGCGTTTCTTTCCTATGTCGTCGAAAAAGAGATGATCGGCGAAGGCCATCAGCTCAAGGGCTACTCGATCGCCATCGACGTCTTCGACCGGCCGCAGGCCTTCAACGCCGACAGCGACCCGCTGGTGCGCGTGCATGCCGGCAAGCTGCGCAAGCTGCTCAAGGCCTTTTACGAGGGCGATGGCGCCGACGAGGAATGGCGCATCGCCATCCCCAAGGGCACCTACGTTCCGGAATACCGCCACGCGCGGACGGAAGTGGCCGAAACGGTCGCCCCCGCGTCGCGCCAGCCGAAGCCGGCCAAGCGACGCTTTGCCGGGCATCGCCCCGCCTGGCCGCCGGCGCCGCTCTCTTCGCCGCTCTCCGTTCTGAGCGTCCTGCCGCTGTTGCTCTTTGCGCCGATGCCGTCGCAGGAAATGACGCTGGACCTCGACGCCCAGGCCAAACTCTTCAACGCCCGCCACGCCACCGAGCGGGTGCTGCCCGCCGTCACCGTGAAGCTCAGCGGCGCCGAGAACAGCGACGCGAAAGCCTTCGCCACAGCGCTTCGGCTTGCAGCCCAGCGTCACAAGACGCTGGCGCGCGCCACCGACGGCGACACCGGCCGCCCCGTTTCGCGCAACTCCGCCCTCTCCTTCACCGTGCAGGTGACCTGGTACGAGGCGCCGGCCCAGGGTATTCGCGTCACGCTCTCCCATGACGGCGAGACTGTGCCGTTGCGCCAGGACTTCATCACCTGGAAGCGGCTCGAGACCGAGCCGGACCTGCTTTTCGAGAGCATGTCGCTCGCCGCCGAACTGTTTTCGCTCGATGGCGAGATCTACAATCACGCCCGCGAAGAGCAGATCGAAAGCCCGCTGATGGGCTGCATGGCCGCCACCCAGCGCTATCGCAAGCACCTGACCCGCGACACTTTCGAGACCGCCTGGTCCTGCCAGCAGAAACTCTCGCCGCTGCGCGGCGACGAACCGCTGTTCATCCTCAGCGCCAACAGCCCGCTCAAGGTCATCGGACACTGAGCGTGCCCGGCGGGGCCGGCAAGAGCCGGCCCGCATGAAGCAACTGCGGACCCCGGTCCAGCATACTCACCCGCCTTACTAAAGACTGGTCATATTAGCGATTCGCGTATACCGTACACGCATGCGTTGGGAATGGGTGCCTGGGTGCTCGTCAGGCAAGCATCGATGTCCTGAGTAAACCGTGCCTTGCGTGCGGAGGTGCCCCAACCGAGCAGCAGGTATTGTCGTTGACGATCAACGAGTGCCTCACCGCGCGGATCCGTCCGCACCTTTGAGACCCGGCGATCGCCACCGCTTCCGGACGCGGATTGCGCGCACCCCTGGGTCGGTCTCGATTCAGGAAAATGCAGAAACAGCGCGCCGAAAGACGCGCAGGCTGTAGACCGGGGACCTTCGACATGCCGCGAGACCACTGGAAATTCGAGGGCGTGCTGGCCGCGCCCGATCGCGTCGGCTTTCTGCCGGACCTGCCGCTTCCCCACCACGACCCCACCACGCCGCTGGCGATCGCCGACATGGCCGACGCTTTCGGCGTCACCCATCGCACGCTGCATTTCTACGAGGAAAAGGGGCTCCTGACCGCCGCCCGCATGGGGCCGATGCGGGTCTACAACGAAGATCACATTCGCCGCATGGCGGTCATCAATGCCTGCCGCGAGATCGACATGCCGATCTCGACTATCCTGGAACTGCTGACCGGGCTTGCGGGCACCGAGGAACAGGCCGAAGCCGACAAGCTGTTTCGCGACGCCCTGCTTGCCCGAAGGCGCGAACTCGCCGCCCAGCAGGCCAACCTGCGCCGGCAGATGCAGCGCATCACCGAACTGCTCGAAACCACCGACGGAGGCGAAGCCACCGACGAGGACGGCCATGTCCACCTCTCACCGATCGAAAGCGAATGCCTGACCTTCATGGCCGACGGTTATCCAGCTGCGCGCATCGCCGGGCTAATGGACATGGACGTGGCGGCAGCACTCACCCTCGAGGCCGGCATCATCCGCAAGTTCGGCGCCAACAACCGCTTCCAGGCGATCGCCAAGGCGGTGCTTTCAGGCATGATCTCGGCGGAATAGCGCGAACACGGCCGCTGCCCCCGATGCCTTGCCGTCAGCATCCTCGTGCGTCACCGGGACGAGGTAGAGCTGCTCTTCGCGTCGGTCGCGGAGCTTTCCCGCAGCCCCTTCGCGCGGGCCTGCCACCGTAAGGCGCGCCGAACAGTTTACCCGTCCGCGCGGCACAATTCACTTGAACGAGAGACATTGCGGTGTCGTCATCACCATGCGCGTGTTACGAGGGCGCCTGAACAAATACGGATGAGAGACCCCGATGCTTCCCTGGATAGAGCTGGACCGCGCAACCATCCCCGGCGACGGCGACGAGCTGCGCCTGAAGCAGCGCGGGCAGGAATTCTCGATCATGCTCGGCTCGAACGAGCTGATGAACAGCCGGTTGAGTGGCTCGGAGGAAGCGCTGGCGACGCTCGCCCATGAGCGCATCGCCGGCCGGAGAAACCTGAGCATGCTGATCGGCGGCCTTGGCATGGGCTTTACCCTGCGCGCGGCCCTCGGCGTGCTGCCGGACGATGCCCGCGTGACCGTCGCCGAACTGGTTCCAGCTGTCGTCGACTGGGCGCGCGGCCCGATGGCGGAGCTGCACAAAGGCACGCTCGACGATCCCCGCGTCGACATCCATGTCGGCGATGTCGGCGCTCTGATCCGCTCGAAGAAGGCGGCCTATGACGCCATCCTGCTCGATGTCGACAATGGCCCCGACGGCCTGACGCGCCCTTCCAACGACGGCCTCTACAGCCACACCGGCCTTCGCGCCGCGCAAGCCGCCCTTCGGCCCGGCGGCGTGCTCTCCGTCTGGTCGTCGGCACCTGACAGCGCCTTCACCCGCCGCCTGCGCGAAGTCGGCTTTGCCACCGACGAGGTGAACGTGCGCGCCAACGGCAAACGCGGCGGCGCCCGCCACATGATTTGGATGGCGACGAAGCGGTAGTTAGTCACAGGGGCGCGCGCTTCAACAGAGCGACGCACTCTGCAATCTGATCGACAATTTCCTCGTCGCCGGTGATCGAAAGACCGATATAGGTTTCCGCTTCGATGGTGGCGTCCCGACCGGCGATCGTTGCGACGACCCTGTCCCATTCCTGCGAGCCGGCGACCGTCCAGTTCTGACTTGCAATCACCGCGCCGCGCTGCCGCATGGCATCCATGACTGCATTTCGCAGGTCCTGATCGTATTCTGGTCCCAGGATTACGGTTTTCGTCACTGCACCAACTCGGAGATTGAGAAAGAGGTGCCGGCCGTTGCAGCGGCGTCGCGGCTCACTCCGACAACCGGACTTTGCGGAACGCGCGGCTCGAGACCGAGATCGGGTTGCCCGATGGATCGACGGCATTGGCGAACGTGTAGCCGTCGGCCCGATGAATGGTCCCGAACACCAGCCCTTTTTTCGCGCGGCCTTGGCAAAAAGCCTCGACGTCGGCCACGTCGAAGACCAGCTTGACGGTCGACTGCCCCTTGCGCTGCCCTTTCGCCGCCGGATGGATCATCAGATTGGCACCACCCTCGGCCGAGACCAGTTCGACGATACGGTCGCCCGCTTCGCGCGATGCCTGAAAGCCGAAGTGATTTTCGTAGAAGCGAACCGTCGCCTCGACATCCTGCGCGTAAAGGATGATCCTTTTGATCGGCAACGAGGTCCCTTCCCCCAGGTCGCGCCCGCCTCGACCAGCAAGATCGCTCAGCGAACGATCGTCAGCCGCTCCGCCGCGCGGGTGATGGCAGTGTAAAGCCAGCGCTCGCGCGTATCGCGGAAGGCCCAGCTTTCGTCGAAGAGCACGACATTGTTCCACTGCGAGCCCTGCGCCTTGTGCACCGTCAGCGCATAGCCGTAGTCGAACTCGTCGTAGCGCTTGCGCGTCGTCCAGGGAATCTCGCCCTCAACATCCTCGAAGGCCGCCTTCAACAGCTTGATCTTGGCGGCACCGCGATCCATGTCGTCGTCTTCAGGCCGGATCATCAGGTTGATGCCAGGCTTCACCGTCTCCTTCGACGAGCTCATCACCTGCCAGAGCGAGCCGTTGAGCAGGCCCTTGGCCGGGTCGTTCCTGAGGCAGACGAGCTTGTCGCCGGATTGCGGGTAGTCGCTGGTGAAGCCCTTCAACTCGCGAAGGCGCTGGTTGTAGCGCCGGCGGGTCTTGTTGGTGCCGACCAGCACCTGGTCAGCTTCGAGCACCAGTTCCTGGTTGACCTGGCCGCGACCGATCACCTGCGTGGTGCCGTAGTCGCCGTGCATGATTTCCTTGCCTTCGCGCACCTGCATCGCCAGCTGGATGATCGGGTTGTCGCGCGCCTGGCGGTGAATGTCCGTCAGCAGGTAATCCGGCTCCTGGTTGGTGAAGAAGCCTCCGCCCGTAACCGGCGGCAGCTGACCGGGATCGCCGAGCACCAGGATCGGCGTGCCGAAGCTCATCAGGTCCTTGCCGAGCGCCTCGTCCACCATCGAGCATTCGTCGACGATGATCAGCGCCGCCTTGGCGACCGGGCTCTGGCGGTTGATCGCAAACATCGGCGCGATCGAGGTCTTGCCGGTCTCCTCGTCGGAAACCTCCTCTTCACCGCGCGGCCGGTAGATCAGCGAGTGAATCGTCTTGGCGTTGCTCGCCCCCTTGGAGCGCAGCACCTGCGCGGCCTTGCCGGTAAAGGCGGCAAACAGCACGTCGCCATCGACATGCTCGGCAAAGTGCCGGGCCAGCGTCGTCTTGCCGGTACCGGCATAGCCGAACAGCCGGAAGAGCGGCGAGCGGCCCTCTTTCAGCCATTGCGAAACGGCCTTCAGGGCCTCGTCCTGTTGCGGTGCGAATTGCATGAGGCTGAGTGTCAGGATTCGGGCCGCACACGCAAGCCCGGAATTGCTGCCCTGCCGGAGGGCGAGGAGCCGCCAGCTTCGCAAGCTTCACCGCCGCGCGCGAAATTACCCCGTAAAATCAAGGTCGCGCCTCGTCATCGCGCCTGGCAACAGGGCTTTCGGCCGGCGGAATTTGTTCACGTTTTTTTCTCATTTCGCCGCCTGCCCGCATGGCGTTTGTATTCCCCTCTGTCGATCCTGTGGCACTTTCTTGCTCTGCCCCTTGAATGCAACGCCGCATTGTTGTTAACGAGCGTGACGTGATGGCGCCCGCGTTCCTGCTGGCGAAGACCATCGCTCTAAGCCCGTCAAGGCCGGCCCGATGGCCGTTCCCGCCTTTCCGGGTCATGCCGGAGAGTGCCCGTGAAAACCGACAAGCCAGCTGCGCCGCCCACCCCGGACAAGGTCGGCATCGGTCGGCTCACGCCCTGGCTGCAATGGAGCCTGCTGCTGGCGGTCTCCATCGTCCTTGCCTCGTTTTTCGAATTCATCGGCCTTCCCGCCGGGCTGCTCATGGGCCCCATGCTGGCCGCCGTGCTCGTCGGCATGAATGGCGGCACCATCCGGTTGCCGCGCCAGCTGTTCTTCTGCGTGCAGTTCATCCTGGCGATGATGATTGCCGGCGCCATGACGCCCGGCATGCTCGTCACCTTCTCCGGCAACTGGCCGCTGTTTCTCGCCGTCATTCTCTCGGTCATCGCCGTCAGCACGCTCTGCGGCTGGGTGATCACCCGCATGCGCATCCTGCCGGGTACGACGGCGATCTGGGGCTCGTCGGCCGGTGCTGCGTCGACCATGCTCTTGATGGCCGATGCCTATGGCGCCGATGCGCGCCTCGTTGCCTTCATGCAGTATCTGCGCGTGATCTTCGTCGCCAGCACCGCGACCGTGGTTGCCCATATGTGGGTCACCGGCGCCGAAGTCGAGCAGACCACCCATTGGTTCGCACCGATCGATGGCCTGCTCTTCCTCGAGACCATCGCCGTCGGGCTGGGCGCAGCGCTCGCCGGCCGCTTCCTGCGCGTGCCCGCCGGCGCCTTCCTGCTGCCCTTCCTTCTCGGCGCCGTGCTCAACGTCTCGGGCGTCATGACCACCGCGCTGCCGCAATGGCTGCTGGCGATCTGTTTTGCCATGCTCGGCTGGAACATCGGCCTTGGCTTCACCCGCCAGATCCTCATCCATGCGCGCCGCGCGCTGGTGCCGACGATCATCTCGATCGTCGTGCTGATCTCGTTCTCCGGCCTGCTCGCCCTGCTCCTGATCAAGGTGGTCGGCATCGATCCGCTGACCGCCTATCTCGCCACCAGCCCCGGCGGTCTCGATTCGATCGCCGTCATCGCCGCCTCGAGCAATGTCGACCTCTCCTTCGTCATGGCGCTGCAGACCGCCCGGCTGCTGATCATCACCATGATCGGCCCGACGCTCGCCCGCTTCGTCGCCGACCGGGCTTGACGATGCTGGTCCGGCACGTTTCCAATGCGCTGCCGGGAGGACACAGGTGAAGACGCTCAGAATCTACGGACCTCCGGGAGGCGCGCTTCCCTTCGACCTGCGCGACATCCTGCAACGCCTCGCACCGCGCTCGCTGGGCGCGTCGTGGAAAGTTTCCGCGGTCGACGCAGGCTATCAATGGTTCGATGCCACCGGCCCCGGCGGCGACGTTCTCGAGACTTGGGCCCAGTCCGGCAGCATGGTCGAGGGCCGGCAGCTCGCCGCCGCTGTGCAAGACGTCCACCAGGTCATCTGGGGAGAGTTTGCCGGTTTCCTGCCCGGCGCTCCGGACAGACCCTGGATCGTCATTCGCGCCATCGACAGCACGTTTTACGAAATCACCACCGACGACGAGACGGTTCTGCGACAGGTGGAGACCGGCTTCCAGGGCGTTCGCCGTTCTGATGCCCCTTGGAAACCAGCCGGCTAGCAGCATCGGCCGCTCGCTCACCAAAACGTCCGCGATGCTCAGGCGCTTTCCGCCGATCGCGCAGCGAAGCGCGCCATCACGGTAGCGACCGCCTCCTTGATGAGCCGCACGCGTGGCAGCTCGGCCGATTGTTCATGGACCAGCAGCCAGAGATCCGGGGCCAATGGCGGCACCTGCGGCAACAGTGGCGTGAAGCCTGCCGCTTCGGCCGCGAAGGCCGGAAGCACGGCAAAACCGAGCCCGTTTTTCACCGCCGCCATCTGCGCGCCGAGCGAAGAGAAACGCATCGCTGGCTGCAGGCCGGGGCATAGGGTTTCGAGCCAGGCGACCATGATCAGGTAGCTCAGCTCTTCGCTCCAGCCGACCAGCCGGTGGCGATGGAGGTCGGCAGGAGTGCCCGGCATGCCGTGGCGCGCGATGTAGCCAGGCGTCGCATAAAGGCCGAAGGCGAGCTGCCCCAGCCGGCGCTGTCGATAGTTGCCCTGCTGCGGCCGCACCAGGCGCAGAACAATGTCGGCCTCTTCGCCGGCCAGCCGCACCGGGCGCACGCTCGAATGCATCTCCAGGCGGATGTCCGGATGCTCCAGCAGGAAGCCCGCGAGCCCCGGCATCAACACCTCCTGCCCCAACAGTTCCGGCACGTCGATGCGTACCGGGCCGGCGAGGTCGCTGTCCTTCTCCCGTGCCGTGCGCTCGAAGACCCGCATCTGCGCCTCGGCCCGCTCGGCCGGCGCCAAAAGCGCCTCGCCCGCCGGGGTCAGGTCATAACCGTCGCGGTACGGCCGGAAAAGCCTGACCTGCAACGCCGCCTCCAGCGCCTCGATCCGGCGCGACACCGTCGATGCGCTGACGCTAAGCCTGGCGGAGGCCGCAGTCAGCGAGCGCGCATTGGCAACGGCCAGAAAGAACTTGAGATCGTTCCAGTCCATCTTCGCTTTCCATTTTTGGGAACTGGTATTGCAGAAAGGTTTCTCGACCGAGATCGGAAAATCAAGCAGATTTTGGCAAAATCTGGAGAGAGAGCAGCATGACGATCAATATCGAGACCTTTCGATTTTCCGAATTTGGCGATCCGTCGGCACTCGCCTTCAAGGCTGAGACGCTGGGCGACCCCGGACCCGGCGAAATCCAGATCCGCCATCTCGCCATCGGCGTGAACTATATCGACATCTACCACCGCCGGGGCTCGGCACCCTTGCCCCTGCCGAGCGGGATCGGCGTCGAGGGCGTCGGCGTGATCACCGCGCTTGGCGATGGTGTCGCGGGTTTTTCGCTCGGCCAACGCATCGCCTATGTGGGCGGCCCGCCCGGCGCCTATGCCACCCACCGCAACCTGCCCGCCGCCCGGGCGCTGGCGCTGCCGGAGGAACTGGAGACCCGAGGGGTCGCAGCCCTCGTCTTCAAGGGGTTGACCGTCGAATACCTGATCCGGCGTTGCGTTGCCGTGAAGCCCGGCGACACGGTGCTCTTCCACGCGGCCGCCGGCGGCGTCGGCTCGATTGCCTGCCAGTGGCTGAGCCACATCGGCGCCACGGTCATCGGCACCGTCAGCTCCGCGGAGAAAGCCGAGATCGCCCGGACCAATGGCTGCCATCACGTCATCCTTTACGGCCAAGAGGATTTCCGGGCCCGCGTCGGCGAAATCACCGGCGGCAAGGGTGTCGATGTCGTCTATGATTCCGTCGGGGCCGACACTTTCGCCAGGTCGCTCGACTGCCTGCGCCCGCGCGGCACGCTGGCTTCCTTCGGCGCCTCCTCCGGTCCCGTCCCGCCGCTCCACGTCGCCTCGCTCTCGGCCAAGGGCTCGCTCTATGTCACCCGCCCCTCGATCGCCCATTACACCGCCGACCGAGGCGAGTATGAAGCGGCAGCGCGGGAGCTGTTCGGCGCCATGCAGGCAGGCGTCGTTCGTGCGCCTGCGATCACCACCTATCCGCTTCGCGACGCCCCAAGGGCACAGGAAGACCTGGAGGCCCGGCGGACGACCGGCTCGGTGGTTCTGATACCCTGAGCGGATCGCCGCCAGCTGGTCACCATCCTTGTCACCCTCTCACCGGCTACGCGATGAACGTCGCGTGGCCGGCTGCGTCCTATGGCCCGAGCGGAGACAGGGCCAACCGAAACTTCCGCCCGTTCTCCGGGAATAAATCCTGTGCGTGTCGTGTCTTACGGTTGGATCTGCACCATGCGGCTCCCGCGGAAACGGGACGAGGAGGCTTTTCGCCCGTTTCCGGACAGGAAAACCATCTTGAGGAAGGACAATTGCCATGAGAACGTTTCCACTGACGATCGCCATGCTGCTTGCGGCCAGCGTCACGGCTTTCGCCGCGCCGCCGGTCAAGGAAGTCGAGACCGCCAAGGGCAAGGTGCTGGCCGGAGAAAACGGCATGACGCTCTACACCTACAAGGACGATCATGGCGGCATGTCCATGTGCTACGACGATTGCGCCAAGAACTGGCCGCCATTCATGGCCGAGGCGAGCGCCAAGGCAGATGGCGCCTATACGCTCGTCGAGCGTAAGGACGGCAAGAAGCAGTGGGCCAAGGACGGCATGCCGCTCTACTTCTTCATCAAGGACAAGAAGATGGGTGACATGACCGGCGACGGCATGAAGAAGGGCGAATGGAATGTCGCCAAGCCGTAACGGCGGCAACGAGGATGCGGGGGAACACCCCGCCTCCGACCGGTTCGAAGAGGATGTGCTGGCCCTGGTGCCGGCACTGCGGCGCTATGCCCGCAGCCTGGTGCGCTCGGACCCGGATGGCGAGGACCTGTTGCAGGATTGCGTGGAGAAGGTGCTTGCGCGCCGCGCGCAGTGGCGCGGCGTCAACCTGCGCGCCTGGGCCTTCACCATCATGACCAATCTCGGCCGCAACCGGCACCGCTATGTGGCGATGCACCCGCAGGTGGCGCTGGATGAGGATCTGGGGCTCGAGGCCGAGACCCACGAGAGCGACCCGCTGGAGCGCTCCAGGCTCGAACGGGCGCTGAACGGGCTTTCCACGGAGAACCGCTCGGTGCTGATGCTCGTGGTGATCGAAGGATACCGCTACCAGGACGTGGCCGAGATGATGGTCATACCGATCGGCACCGTGATGTCGCGCCTGTCGCGCGCGCGGCGCCAGCTTGCAGAAGCCATGAAGGACGACAATGTGATCAGCATGCGGAGACCGAAATGACGGAAGGCCACAACACCGTCTCCGAAGACGACCTGCACGCCTATGTCGATGGCGCCCTTGGCCCGCGCGAGCGGTTGCGGATCGAGCAATGGCTCGAGCAGAACCCCGCGCAGGCCGACGAGGTCCGACAATGGCGGGCGCAGGCGGTCGAGTTGCGCGCGCTCTTTGCCGGCTATGCCCGCAGCGACGCCGATGACCGGGCGCTGCTTCTCAGCAACGGCAGCGAACGCCCGCAACAGCACCCCGTCAAGGACACCCGATCGTTTGCCGGCATCGCCCGCGCCATCGCCGCCGGGCTGGCGCTCTTTGTGGCCGGCGGCCTCACCGGCCTCTACGCGCCGTCACTGCTCTCGCCCGAGCAAAGCCCCCGGCTGACGCAGACGGCCGACAGCCTGCCGCGCCAGGCGCAATCGGCCTTCCTGGTCTATGCCAGCGAAGTGCGCCACGCCGTCGAGGTCGGCGCCGACGACCAGACCCATCTCGCCACCTGGCTTGGCAAGCGTCTTGATCATCCGCTCTCGATCCCCGATCTCTCCTCGCTCGGCTTCTCGCTGGTCGGCGGCCGGCTGCTGCCGGTCAACGGCAAGGCGGGCGCGATGTTCATGTACGAGGATGGCACCGGCCGGCGGCTGACGGTGCTGCTCGGCCGCAACGACGACAACCGCGAAACCTCGTTCCGCATCGACGAGAACGATGGCGTCGAGACCTTCTACTGGATCGACGGCCCGCTCGGCTACGCCGTCACCGGCGAGGTGCCGCGCGATCTGCTGCAGCAGGTGGCGGATGAATGCTACCGGCAGTTCGAAAAGAGCGAGGCGACGAAGAGCTGAGGACCAAGCGCGCCAGCTACTCCGGCCCTGTTGGCGAGCCGTATCAGAGTGTTACGGTCGGCTCCGCACACTCGCCTCACCCTACGTGACTCGGGCCCCTCCGCTTAAAATCGCCCGGACGCTTGGGGTTGTCGGCATGGCTCAGGTGCCGACACCTTTCGCCACGAGATAGGCCGAAAACATGTCGGCCATCGCATCCGCATAGGCCTCGATCTCCGCATCGCTGCGCGCCGTTCCCGAAAAATCCTTACCCACCGTGGTCATCGTCGTCATGATCAGGTCGCCGACGCGTTCCCTGATGTCGGCGGGTGCGCTCGGAAGAAGCTCGATCATGAACCGGTCGATGAGCGGGTCGTTGGCCTCCTTGGCTTCCCGCGCTTCGGGCGCATCGCGATAAAGCGGTGCCGCGTCGCCCAGGGCGACCCGAACGGCCGCCTCCTCGCATTCCGAGCGCAGGAAGGCGTGAACCAGGGCTCGCAGCCGATCGAGCGGCGCGCGCGACCCGTCGCTAAGGATCGTCGCCAGCAGCCCCGACGTCTGCCGCCACTCGTCGCTTTGCAGGCGGAACAGGATCGCGCCCTTGTTGGGAAAATACTGGTACAGCGAACCGACGCTGACACCCGCCCGTTCCGCCACGCGAGCGGTGGTAAATCGCTGCGCCCCCTCCTCCTCCAAAACCTGAACAGCAGCCTGGAGAATGGCCCTCACCAGCTCGTTCGAGCGCGCCTGCTTGGGCGCTTTTCGTGAAGAAATACGGACACTTGATCTGTTTGCCATTGGCAGCGCCTGCAATGCGATTAGCGAATGCGACGAATTATTCGTATTTTTCTTCGTGAACGCAAGCCCATCGAAAACGAAGGAACATCCGATGTCCACGCTTACCAGCCAGCCTCTCAAGGGCCTTCTCGACCGCCTGTTCGACGAGGCCGATGCCGCGACCAGCCCCGCAGTCGCGCAACTGCCCGCAGGCGAACGCGAACGATTGCTGCACAGCAAGACCGAATATCTCCAGCTCTACGGGCTCTTGAAGGACCTGTGGTTGCCGGTTTCGCGCGAGACCGGCAACCTCCTCTACATGCTCGCCCGCGCGAGCCGCACCCAAAGGGTCGTCGAGTTCGGAACGTCCTTCGGCATCTCGACGCTCTTTCTGGCAGCGGCGCTGCGCGACAATGGCGGCGGCGAGCTGATCACCAGCGAATTCGAACCGGCGAAGGTGGCGCGGGCCGGACAGAACCTCGCGGCAGCCGGTCTCGACGATCTCGTCGAGATCCGGCAAGGCGATGCGCTTTCGACTTTCGCCGATCTTCCCGATGCGATCGACCTGGTGCTGCTCGACGGGGCAAAACCGATCTACCTCGACGTCTTCAAGCTGATCGAGCCTCGCCTGCGCTCAGGCGCCCTGATCATCGCCGACGATGCCGACAGTTGCCCCGAATATCTCGACTACATCCGCTCGGCCCCCGGCGCCTACCTGTCGACGCCATTTGCCGACGACATCGAAGTGACGATGCGCCTCGCCTGAGCGGCGCCATCGCCTCACGGACCCGCGTGGTCCGCCCAATCAAGGAGAATAGCAATGCATGTATTCGTAACGGGCGCGACCGGCTGGGTCGGGTCGGCCGTGGTCAGGGACCTGATCGCGGCGGGGCACAGGGTGTCCGGCCTGGCGCGCTCCAGCGAAAAGGCCGTGGCGCTCGCCGCAACCGGGGCTTCGGTCGTCGAAGGCAGCCTTCAGTCCGCGGCGATCCTGCAGCGCGCCGCTGGCCAAGCCGATGCCGTCATCCACACGGCCTTCCGGCACGACTTCGTCCACGGCCCGCGCGACCAGGATTTTTCCAGCTTTTTGGAGAGTGCGGCCGAGGATCAGCGCGTCATCGCGCTTCTGGGCGAGGTTCTCGCCGGGTCGGATCGGCCACTTTTGGTGACCTCGGGTCTTGCCGGTCTGCCGCCCGGCGCGACGGAAACCGATCGCCCCAATGCCGCCGTGCCGCGCAAATCCGAAGCTGCCGCCCATGCCCTAACCGAGCGCGGCGTTCGGGCGGCAACGGTCCGGCTCGCGCCTTCCGTTCACGGCATGGGTGACTACGGCTTCATCCCCACCCTCGTGCGCCTGGCGCGCCAGACCGGCGTATCGGCCTACCTGGATGACGGCGCCAATTGCTGGTCGGGCGTCTACCGGGACGATGCCGCACGCGTCTATCGGCTTGCGCTTGAAAGTGGCACGACCGAGAGCGTCTACCACGCCGTGGCGGACGAAAGGATCCCGTTCCGGCAGATCGCCGAGGTCGTCGGCCGACATCTCGGCCTGCCGGTCGAAGCCCGCCCGCGCGCCCATTTCGGCTGGTTTGCCGGCATGGCCGGCGGGAACATGGCCGCGTCCAGCGCCCATACCCGCGCCGTGCTCGGGTGGCGCCCTGCCGGCCCCGGCCTGCTCTCTGACCTGGATCAGCCGGCCTATTACGCTTGATGGTCGCTTCACGTTGCGTGAAGCGCTGGCCCTCATCCGGTCTGCCGACCACCTTCTTCCCGCCCCGTGTGGAGAAGGACACGTGCCGCTGCCGCTCGCACCAGAGTTCGCCTCTATCGCCTCGCGAGTTACGGTCAATTGCAGATGGTGACGCGCGCCGCAGGGCTCGTCCCTTCTCCCCGTGAGCGGAGAGAAGGTTAGGATGAGGGGCAAAACCTCCTATCCAGCGCCTACCTGAGCGGATCGTTCTCTCTGACGATCGGTTGCCCATGCGGCGTTGCTTCGGCCGCGCGTTGCCAGCTCAGCGTCAGGTCGTCCAGTTCGCGGCCGGAAGCGAGCGAAAGCTCGGTGACGAGGCGCGAGAGGGCTGCCACCCAGCAGTCGTAATAGTCGCTGGCATCGGCCTTGCGGCCGGGCTTGTAGAGTTCGGCCGAAAGCGCTTCTGCCCATTCCGGCCAGGAGAACACGCCCTTTTCGTGCAGGCGCACGGTCATGGCGAAGGCGTTTGCCTGCCAGGGCTCGGCAAAGACCGGATCGCCCTCCGGCGATTTCGGCAATTCGGCCGAGGCGACGAGCGGCGATGTCACCTTACACGTGCTCAAGGTAGCTCTCCCACGCATCGATCGACACCGTCAGCGTCGGGTCGGCGCCCTCGCCCCAGATCTCCGCCCCGTCGAAAACGACCGTATAGACCCATTGCGGATTTTCGCCGCGGCCATGGGCGTTGTCGTCAGGAAAGACGAAGGAGCCCTGCACCGCCTCGACCCGTCCGAGCTTGGCGCGAGCATAGCGCGGCAGGCGCGTATGGGTCTCTGGATTGAAGTTCTTCGTCTTCACCCGGTCCCCAACGGCAAAGCGTGGCGCGGCATCGACAGGCCGATCGCACGGGCCGCCCTTGGCCAGCACACCCGCCACCATGTCGGCCTTCAGTACCCGCTTCGGCGCCGCCCCCTGCTCCAGCCTGTGCCCGCCATCGAGCTCGGCCTGGGTCACGAAGCCGTGGCGCTTCAACAGCGTCTCCAGCGCGCGGGTCCAGATCTCGTAATAGCTCGCCGAAAGATAGGTCGCCGGCGGCAGGCTTTCGCGCGCATGCCGGCTTTCATCGATCGTCCACGCGCCGAAGGCGCCACAGGAGAGCGTGACGCCGAGCGCCCGCTTTTCCCATTCGCCGTGAAAATAGGGCTCGTCCTTTTCCGGCGCCACCGGGCCGAGGCCGTGGGCACCGCCGAGATCGTGCGGACCGTTCATCGAAGCGCCTCCGCGGAAAGGGCAAGGCCCGTGCCGATCATCGCGTCGCGCGTGACGAGTCCTGCAAGCTCGTCCTCGCTGAAGCCATCGGTCCCTGCCGGGCGTTCGGGGATCACCAGATATCTGAGTTCCGCGGTCGAATCCCAGACGCGGATGCGCGTCGTCTCCGGCAGGCTCAGGCCGAACTCCTGGAGCACCCCACGCGGATCGATGACGGCGCGCGAACGATAGGGCGGCGCCTTGTACCAGACCGGCGGCAGGCCGAGCACCGACCAGGGGTAACAGGAACAGAGCGTGCAGACGACGAGGTTATGGGTGTCGGTCGTGTTGAACACCGCGCGCATGTGCTCGCCCTGCCGGCCGGTATAGCTGAGACTGGCGATCGCTTCCGTCGCATCGCGCTTCAGCCACGCGGCGAACTCCGGATCGACCCAGGCCTTGGCGACGACGCGCGCACCATTGCGCGGGCCGATCTTCGTCTCATAGGTCTCAACGATCGCATCGATCGCCGCCGGGTCGATCAGCCCCTTCTCCGTCAGCACCGTTTCCAGCGCCTTCACCCGCGCTTCCATGTCGGTGAAATGGTTGTCGTGGTGATGGTCGTGATCGTGGTGATCGTGGCCATGATGGTGTTCGGACATTGCCTGGCTCCTCCGCCGGGAATTCGCTGCCACTTCTACTGCAGAATCGCATCAGCCGAAACTGGATTGCAGCGCAAGGCGATAAGCGCGCTTATTTCAACATCGGCCAGAGGCTGACGACGAGTAGTACCGCCATGGTGATGTTGAACCATTTCAGCCGCGACGGCTCCGACAGCCATTGGCGCAGCGCCGAGCCGAAGCCCGCCCAGGTGGAAACGCTCGGCACGTTGACCAGCGCAAAGACGAGGCCGACGACGAGTACGCTGAAGAGATAGCTGTCGCTGCTGGTATAAGTCGCCATCGCCGACACCGCCATGACCCAGGCCTTGGGGTTGACCCATTGGAAGGCCGCGGCCCCGATGAAGGTCATCGGCTGTGCGCTGGCCTTGCCTTCGGACAGCGAACGCGAGGTGCCGATCTTCCAGGCGATCCAGATGAGATAGGCACCGCCCGCAAATTTCAGCGCGGTATAGACGGCCGGCACGGAATGGAGCAGCGCGCCAAGGCCGAAACCGACGGCGATGAGCAACAGGAAAAAGCCGGCGCCGATGCCCAGCATGTGCGGAATGGTGCGCACGAAACCAAAGTTCACGCCCGACGCGAACAGCATCATGTTGTTCGGCCCCGGCGTGATCGAGGTGGTGAATGCGAACAAAAACAGCGCCAGCAGCGTATCGGCCTGCATGGTTTCCTCCCGGTCAATTGGGTCAGCATAGCTGTCCTAATAACCGGCACCAGCCGCGAACTTGTCATGGTGACAATTGCTGGTGGTGGCCCGGCACATCGGGCGACGGCTGTTGTTGCGGCCCGCCTGTTCGGCGCACCGCGCGACCGCCGGATATCGCCGATCATCCGGTTGCCCCCCCAATTGGCCCGGGCTCCTCAGCTCCAACGACCAGCGCTCATATCCGCGTCAGGCGGACGCGGATATGAGCGGCTTTACGCAAGGGACATGCTGCAGCAGGCGGCAAAGCCAGCCTGCCCGACCAGGCCGAGCACCCGGCTCAGCCCCACTTCATCTCGCCCTTGGCGACCTTGGCGCCGAGTTCGAGCGTGGAGACGCCGGGCAGATCCGGATAGCGCTTGGTCATCGCCGCGATCAGTTCGCCGCTGTCCTTGGCGGCGGCGGCCGCCTCGTTGAAGGCTGCGAGATAATCGCGGGTGAAGCGAATGGCCTCGACGCCCTCCGGCCCGCCCGCGCTCTTGTGCGCCGGCACGACGACCACGGGCTTGCGCGCTGCCATGGCGTCGAGCGCCTCGATCCATTTCTGTCGCCCTTCCACCGTCGCCTCGTCGGCCACCCAGACATGCGAACCGGAATAGACGAGCACGCCGCCGAAGATCGCCTGCAGGTCCGGTACGAAAAGGTAGCGCCGGTCCTTCATCCCTTCGATCGTGACGATCTCGATCGTGCTGCCTTCGAGCGTCAGGGCGGTGCGATCGTCGGCCGTCGGCATCACCACATCGGCGAGCGTCTGCGGACCATTGTCCTTCAACTGCGGTCCCCAGGTCTCGAGCTTGCCCTGAACATTGGCCTTAATCGCCTCGACGGTCGCCGAAGCGGCGATGACCTTCGCATCCGGAAAGGCTTCGACGATCGGCTTGAGGCTGAAATAGAAATCCGGATCGTTGCAGCTGACATAGATCGTCGTCAGCCGCTTGGCCGTTGCCTTGATCGCCTCGGCCACCGCCCGGCCGTCGGAAAATGTAAAGCCGCCATCGATCAGGATCGCTTCGCTCTTGCCGGTCAAGAGCACCGGCGTGCGATTGAAGCCGGCATCGTCCGCCTGGAAATAGCGCCATTCGAGCTTCGAGGCAGCCCTGGCAAAGCTGCTGCCAATGGGCTGAATGAGGATGGCGGCGCCGGCCGCCGCCACCGTCTTGAGTGCGGTCCGCCGGGTCAACTGGATCTGCATGGGGGCTCCTTGGGCTTTTGTCTTGCCTGGCAGGATGACGGCAAGGGCGCTCTTGAAAAAGCCCGACCGTCCGAACAAACTGTCTGAGGGCCTCAGACAATCACAAAGAATTTCGAATGACTGTAAACTTAAACCGCCTCTCGCATTTCGTTGCCGTGGTCGAATGCGGCTCGTTTACGGCCGCCGCCGAACGGCTGGGCCTTGCCAAGGCCGCCGTCAGCCATCAGGTCGCCCAACTGGAAAAGGAGCTTGGCACCACCCTGCTCGTGCGCACCACCCGGCGACTGAGCCCGACCGCCACCGGCCAGCGCTTCTACGAGCGCTGTGCGCTGATCCTGCGCGACGCCGGCGAGGCCGTCGGCGCGGTCTCGGCCGAAACCGAGATCCCGAGCGGGACGCTGACGCTGACGGCGCCGCTCGACTATGGCGCCAAGGTCGTGACCAACGCCGTCGCGGCCTATCTCGCGGCCTATCCCGACATGCGGGTGGAGCTGAGCTTCGGCGACACCGTTCTCGACATGATCGAGAAGCGCCTCGACCTCGCCATCCGCGCCGGCTGGCTGGTCGATTCCACCGAGCGGGCAAAACGCATCGGCACCTTTCAGCAGCACCTCGTCGCGGCACCCGCCTATGCCGCCAAGCTCGGCGCCATCGCGCATCCCGGACAATTGATGGAGGCAGACTGGATCGCCAATGGCGCGCTGAAGGCGCCGCTCGAATGGACCTTCACGGATGCAGCGGGCGCCGCGACGACGATCATAGGCAAGGCGCTTGTCACCGCCGACAGCACCGATTCCGCCCATTGCTGCACTGTCGCCGGCATCGGCCTTGCCGTGCTGCCGGACTATCAGGTGCGAACCGACATCGCCGAGGGCCGGCTGGTGCGCCTGCTCGTCGATTGGTCGCTGCGCTCAGGCGGCATCCATGTCGTCTATCCGCCCTCCCATTTCCGGCCGGCGCGCGTGCGCGCCTTCGTCGAGATTCTGCAACGCATGGAGAAGGAGCGCGGGCGGCTTTCCGGATGAAGGCTCGAAAGACCGGCGGGATGCGCTAGATTGCCCGCTACCCGACTGTTTCCTGAAAGCGTTTCCGTTTTTAGGGATAGAAACTTGGTGCACGTCAAAGTGCTACATGACCTTGGCGCATCGTGAAGGGTGCGGGCAAATTCGGCCGCGAGGAGAACAGCATGCACGATCCGATCCCGACGACGACACTTCCCGATGGCCGCGCGATCCCGGTTCTCGGCCAGGGCACCTGGCGCATGGGCGACAGCGCCGCGCGCAAGGCCGACGAAGTGAAGAGCCTGCAACTCGGCCTCGATCTGGGCCTGACGCTGATCGACACGGCGGAAATGTACGGCAACGGTGCGTCCGAGCGCGTGGTCGGCGAAGCGGTACGCGACCGCCGCGACGTGGCCTTCATCGTCAGCAAGGTGCTGCCGTCCAATGCCAGCCGCATCGGCACCGAGGCCGCCTGCGAACGCAGCCTGAAACATCTCGGTCTCGACCACATCGATCTCTACCTGCTGCACTGGCGCGGCGGCTATCCGCTGGCGGAAACCGTTGCCGCCTTCGAGGCGCTGAAGAAATCCGGCAAGATCGGCGCCTGGGGCGTCTCGAACTTCGACGTCGACGACATGGAGGAGCTGCTTAGCGTACCGGACGGAAAGAACGTTGCCGTCAACCAGGTGCTCTACAACCTCTCGCGCCGCGGCATCGAGTTCGACCTTTTGCCCTGGTGCCAGAGCAAAGGCATCGCCATCATGGCCTATTCGCCGCTCGACGAAGGCCGGCTGCTGCGCAACCCCGATCTCATCCACATCGCCAAGGCGCACCAGGCGACCCCGTCACAGATCGCCCTTGCCTTCCTCAAGACCCGCCCCGGCGTGATCTCGATCCCCAAGACCGGCTCGGCCGACCGCGTCCGCGAAAACCGCGACGCGATGGACATCCACCTGACCGCCGAAGACCTCACCGCCCTCGACAACGCTTTCCCGCCACCGAAGCGCAAACGGTCTCTGGAGATGATCTGAGGGCTCTGCCCGCGGACAAGGCCGCCCGCGCGTGAGGAAGCCTATCCGGCCTGCCGGCCGGCGGGGAGAAGGAGTTTCGCTGCACTCGCACGTTCCATCGAACACCGTTGACGGCCGCCCCATGCCTGGAGGGCTGGCGCATATCTCAGCGGCAACCTCGTCCCCTCTCCCCGCCTGCGGGGAGAGGGTTAGGGGCACTGTCCGTTCTGGCGCCGTGAACGGTCGCCGGAGCGACGCGCACGAGGCCGGCGCGGCGTTGCGTATTGGACGGCAGCTTGATCGTCGAGGCCAGGCCAAGGCGTGCAAGCACGCGGATGAACCACCAGCCGAGATCAACCTGTCCGGGCTCGATGCCGAGCCGGGCGGATTCGGGAAAGGCGTGATGGTTGCCGTGATAGCTTTCGCCGAAGGTCACCAGGCCGAAACGCGGCAGGTTGTAGCCCTGCACCGCGACGCCATCGACGCGCCAGCCCTGCTCGCCACCGCGATGAGCGAAATGACCGACCAGCCAATGCCCGGTCAGCGACACTGGGACACGCACCGCCACGCCCCAGACCACCCAGGAAATGCCGCCAAAGACGAACAGTAACAGCGCCAGCGGCGCCTGCTGCAGCATCCAGGTCGCCTCAAGGAGGCGATAGAACCGATCCTGCGCGACGCGATCTTCGATGACGAAGCGCGGCGGATGATCGAGCGCCAGCACGCAGTGCATCTGCCAGAAGGCGTCCTGAAAGAACGGCCGGCGATGGGCGAAGAGATCGTGGCAGGCCGGCTGGCGCTGCGCCCAGTCGCGGATGTCATGGGCGTAGATCATGCCGAACGGCCCGGCCATGCCGACGAGCACCCCGAGATAGACGAGGATGCGCTCGATCCAGAGAGGCGCCTCGAACGAACGATGGATCAGCAACCGATGCATGCCGACCGAATGGCCGAGGCAGATCGTCAGGGCCGTGAGAGTGACGAAGACCGCAAGTGCCTCCAAGGAAAACGTCACTGGTGCGCCGACGAGCGCCACGACCGTCATGCCGCTGATCCACAGCGACTTGCTCGCAGCCCAGACAGCCTTGCCGTTCACCGGATCGCTGCCGGTTTGCGCGATCATTCGCCCTGTCGACTGGATATCCATGACACCCCCCGTAGCGACATCGTCATCCGATGCCAGGCAACACCGAAGGCTCCGGTTGAAAATAACCGGCGCAGAAGGTAATTAGGAAATAAGCTAAATATACATGTACGCGCCAAATGATAATTAGGCAATAAACTAATTATCTAGCGGCAAATGCCAGCACTGTGGAGGAGGCGACCGTGGAAGACGACAGGGCCCAGAACGCGCTCGAAGGCGACGCAGGCGGATCGGTCCAGCGTGTCTTCAACGCGCTGTCGTCGCTGCATCGACGCAAGATCCTGGCCTACCTTTCAGCATCGAGCCTGACGGCTGGCGAAATCGCCGAACGCTTCAACATGAGCAAGCCTTCTATCTCGCAGCATCTGAGTGTGCTGGAAAACGCCGGCCTGATTGCCAAGGAGAAACGCGGCCAGTTCGTTCACTACACGCTGGTGACAAACAATCTGGTCAACACGCTGAATGGTTTTGCCCAGGAGGTCTGCCCCGTCAGCCGTCCGCTCAAGCGGGAGAGCGAAGCGAAGGCGAAGAAAGACTGAAAGCAAGAGCTCAGTCTGGCGAAACGCTTGTGCATCAAACGCGGACGGCGCGACGCACGAAGGGAAAGATCTTGACCCTCGATGACATCGACAAAATCACCACCAAGGACGATTTCGCGTGTTTCGTGGAAAAACTGCGGGATCACCTGCAGCAATCTCCCGAAGAATGGGAAAACGTAACTCTTGAGAGCTTTCTCGAAGCGATGGAGGCCTGGGTCCGCGACATCGACGGGTACATCGCCAACTCCGGTGACAAGGATGCTGTCAATCCAAGCTGGAGGACCTTTGCCAAGGTCCTCCAGGCGGCAAGTATCTACGAGTAGCGCGGACAAGCGATGATCGTTATCCGCCCACGATCTCCACCACCACCTTGCCCTTGGCGCGGCCGGACTCCAGATAGGCGAAGGCTACGGCGACATCGTTCAGTGCAAACACGCGGTCGATCACCGGCCGGACCGTCCCGGCGTCGATGAGGCCGGCGAGTTCTGTTAGCTCGGGTCCGCTCGGATGCATGAAGAGGTAGCGGTAGGCAACGCCGTGCTTTCGGGCGATGGCGCGGATCTTGTAGGATGCAAACCAGAACAGCGCCCTCAGGAACAGGCCGCGGCCGAGATCCTTTCGTGCGGTTTCCGGCTCGGGCATGCCGGCGATGGACACCACCTTGCCGCCGCGCTTGACGACGCCGAAGGATTTTAGAAGCGTGTCGCCGCCCAGCAGATCGAAGGCGCCGTCCATGTCGCGCAGGCGCTCTTCGAAACGTTCCTTCGTGTAGTCGATCACCACGTCGGCGCCGAGCGCTTCGACCAGCGCACGGCCGCGCGGCGATGCGGTGGTCGTGACCTCCGCGCCCAGCCATTTCGCCAGCTGAATGGCGAAGGTGCCGACGCCGCCGGCGCCACCGGGAATGAAGATCCGGCTGCCCCGCCCCACATGAAGCTCGTCGCGCAGCGCCTGCAGGGCCGTGAGGCCGGCAAGCGGCACGCCGGCGGCCGTGTTGAAATCGATCGATGCGGGCATCTTCGCCAGGAACCGTTCGGGTACGACGGCATATTCGGCGAGAGCGCCCATGGCGCCCTTGGGCATGCGCGCAAAAACCCGGTCGCCCGGTTCAAACGACGTGACGCCCTCTCCCAGTTCCTCGACGACACCCGCAAGCTCGTTGCCCATGACGGCAGGCAAGGAGTAGCGCTGGACGACCTTCAGCATCCCGTCCCGTGTCTTGTAATCGACGGGATTGAGGCCGGCGGCATGCACCCGCACAAGCACCTCGCCGCGCGCTGCGCGTGGGCGCCGCACGTCGCGCAACTCCGCGGCATCGGAACCACGATATCTCGTCAGGACCAAGGCCTTCATCTTCGTGGAATTCATCGGGCACCTGCGATCGTGAGAGATCTTCTTCGGGATTACTCCGCGAGAAATGCCGGGCGAAGTCAACCATGGGCTTGGCGTTTGGCGGTTTCGGTCGCGACTGCGTGCACCGATGAGGCGGCCTGCCGACGTTTCGGCTGCGGCTGCCCTCATCCGGCCTGCCGGCCACCGTCTCCCCGCACACGGGGAAAAGGGCCCCGTGGCGAGCGCCTGGCCCCGGGGATGTGGGGACACCTTCGGCAGCGCCCGTAACCCTGACGGCGCAGTGGTTTTCAATCGAAGTGACCACTCAAAACGAAAAGGGCAGCCCAGCGCGAAGCGTGGGCTGCCCAATTTGAAGCGAGGCGAGGCCTTGTCGGCCCCGTCACCAAAGCAAGATCACATGCCCTGCGGGCCACGGTTCATCGCAGCGATGCCGGTGCGGCAGACTTCGATGAGGCCGAGCGGCTTCATGATGGCGATGAACTGTTCGATCTTCGACGGCTTGCCGGTGATCTCGAACACGAAGTGATCGATGTTGGCGTCGATTACCGAGGCGCGGAAGGCGTCGGCGAGACGCAGCGCCTCGACCCGATGGTCGCCCGAGCCGTGCACCTTGACGAGCGCCAGTTCGCGCTCGATCGGACGGTCGTGGCCGAGCGAGCCGGCGCGCACGGTGAGATCAACGACGCGGTGGACCGGAACCAGCCGTTCGAGCTGGTTCTTGATCTGGTCGAGCACATGCGGCGTGCCGCGGGTGACGATGGTGATGCGCGACAGGTGCGCCTCGTGTTCCGTTTCCGAAACCGTGAGGCTCTCGATGTTGTAGCCGCGTCCGGAGAACAGGCCGATGACGCGGGCAAGGACGCCCGGCTCGTTGTCGACGAGAACCGATAGCGTGTGCGTTTCGGCGACTTCGGTCTCCTTGGCGATGAAGTAGGCGGAGCCGGTCGGTTGAAGGTGTGCGTTCATGTGCGTGGTTCCTCTACCTATCTCAGACCAGCTGACGGCCCTTGGCGTCGATCGCATTGGCGACCGCTTCGTCCGTGGCTTCGTCGGGCAACAGCATCTCGTTGTGGGCCTTGCCCGAGGGGATCATCGGGAAGCAGTTGGCGAGATTGGCGACGCGGCAATCGAAGATAACCGGCGCCGGCGTGTCGATCATCTTGCGGATCGCAGCGTCGAGTTCGCTCGGCTTGTCGCAACGGATGCCGACGCCGCCATAGGCTTCCGCCAGCTTGACGAAGTCAGGCATGGCTTCCGTGTAGGAGTGCGACAGGCGGTTGCCGTGCAGCAGCTGCTGCCACTGGCGCACCATGCCCATGTATTGGTTGTTGAGGATGAAGATCTTGACCGGCAGGCCGTACTGCACCGCGCAGGACATTTCCTGGATGCACATCTGGATCGAGGCGTCGCCGGCGATGTCGACGACGAGGCTGTTCGGATGCGCGACCTGCACGCCGATCGCCGCCGGGAAGCCGTAGCCCATGGTGCCGAGGCCGCCCGAGGTCATCCAGCGGTTCGGCTGTTCGAAGCCGAAGAACTGGGCCGCCCACATCTGGTGCTGGCCAACTTCGGTGGTGATGTAGGTGTCGCGGTCCTTGCTCAGCTCATAGAGCCGCTGGATCGCATATTGCGGCATGATGACGTCGTCGTTCGGCGCATAGGCGAGCGAGTTGCGGGCGCGCCACTTGGTGATCATTTCCCACCAGTCCGAGAGACGCGCCTTGTCGGTCGACTTGGAAGCGGCCCGCCACAGGCGAACCATGTCTTCGAGAACGGTGCCGACATCGCCGAGGATCGGGACGTCGACGCGGACGTTCTTGTTGATCGACGACGGGTCGATATCGATGTGGATCTTCTTGGAGTTCGGCGAGAACGCATTGAGGCGGCCGGTGATGCGGTCGTCGAAGCGCGCGCCGATGCAGATCATGACGTCGCAATCATGCATCGCCATGTTGGCCTCGTAGGTGCCGTGCATGCCGAGCATGCCGAGCCAGGCCTTGCCGGAGGCCGGATAGGCGCCGAGGCCCATCAGCGTCGAGGTGATCGGGAAGCCGGTCAGTTCGACCAGTTCGCGCAGGAGGTGCGATGCTTCCGGACCCGAATTGATGACGCCGCCGCCGGAATAGATGATCGGCTGGCGCGCGTTGCGCATCAGTTCGACCGCTTCCTCGATCTTCTTCAGATCGCCCTGCTTCTTCGGCTGGTAGCTCTTCTGGGTCGGGACGGCAGATGGCGGCGTGTAGGTGCCGGTCGCAAACTGGACGTCCTTCGGGATATCGACGACGACAGGGCCCGGGCGGCCGGACTGGGCGACGCGGAAGGCCTCATGGATGATGCGGGCGAGATCGTTGACGTCGCGAACCAGCCAGTTGTGCTTGGTGCAAGGCCGGGTGATGCCGATCGTGTCGCATTCCTGGAAGGCGTCGGAGCCGATCAGCGAGGTCGGAACCTGGCCGGAGATGCAGACGAGCGGGATCGAATCCATCAGCGCGTCCTGCAGCGGCGTCACCGCGTTGGTGGCGCCAGGACCTGACGTGACCAGCATGACGCCGACCTTGCCGGTGGAGCGGGCGTAGCCTTCGGCCATGTGGCCGGCGCCCTGCTCGTGGCGAACGAGGATGTGCTGGATATCGTCCTGCTGGTGGATTTCGTCATAGATCGGAAGTACGGCGCCACCGGGATAGCCGAAGATATGTTCGACGCCATTGTCCTTCAGTGCCTGGAGAACGATCTCCGCGCCTGTCATCTGGTTTTCTGTACCGCTCATTGACTTGCTTCCGTCCCTTTTCCCAGTTGGGTGCTTAGCTTGTTTGAAGGCATAAAAAAAGGCCCCGTCAGGAGCCTCGTTCAGCGCATGGGTGGCTACCGCCGGATGGTTACACCATCCTGCCCATGCGCCGTCCCACCACAAGAATAACCGCATAATTTTTCATGGGCCGAGTTGATAACCACAAATGCCTAAGGCGTCAACGGCTTTTAGTTACGCGATCTGGCTTTGCCGCGGAACAATGTTGCGCGCGCCGACGGGCGTGACCGCGTGGCCGCCCCGAGAAAGCCGCGCGACTGCGGACGGCCGAAGACCATCAGGCGCCGACTTGACGGCGGTGCGGCTTGGCGCTACCTCCCTTTCCGGGCTTCAGATCCCCGCCGCTCGCAGGCTTCCGGTCTCGGTGAAATCTGACTTCTGACGATATCCTCTCGCCCCGAACGCATTTCGTGTGGCAGGCAATGCGAGCCCCTCCTCTTCCCAATCGAAATGCGAGAACAGGAGCGCGGGATGTCCAAGGACACCTCCAAGCCGAATGCCTTTCTGACAGCACCCCTCGGTGCGATCTTCCTGAAGACGGCGCTGCCGATCATCTTCGTCATGAGCATGAACGGGCTGCTGACGGTGGTCGATGCCGTCATGCTCGGCATCTATGTGGGCGCCGAAGCCGTCGGCGCCGTAACCACGGTGTTTCCGATCTTCATTCTCACGGTAGCGCTGGCCACCCTCGTCGTCAGCGGCATGGCGAGCCTGCTTGCCCGCCACCTCGGCGCCGGCCGCTTTACCGAGGCCCGCGGCATCTTCGCCGGCGCCCATATGCTGGCGCTGACGATCGCGGCAGCATTGATCGTGCTGTTCATCGCCTTTGGCGACCGCCTGGTGCTGACGCTTGCCAATGGCCCGGGATCGCTCGCCGGCATGGCCGAGCACTATATTGCGATCATCATCTTCTGCGCGCCCGTCCAGTTCCTGCTGGCGGTGCAGTCGGATGCACTTCGCTGCGAGGGGCGTGCCGGGCTGATGGCCGGCCTCAGCCTTCTGGTCTCGATCGCGAACCTCGTCCTCAACTATGTGCTGATCGCGCTCATGGACATGGGCGTAACAGGCTCCGCCACCGCCACGGTACTGGCGCAGGTCCTGGCGCTTGCGCTGATTGCCCTCTTCCGGCTGTCCGGACGCACGGAGTTGCGGCTCTCCGCCCTCCTCCGACATAATCCGCTGACGGGATGGAGCCGGATGATTGCGCTGGGCAGTCCCCAGAGCCTCGGCTTCATCGGCATGGCGCTGGTGTCGGTGACGATCATGGCGGCGTTGCAGAAGACGGCGGCCGATACCTACGACACCACGGTCGCCGCCTACGGTATCGTCACCCGCATCATGACCTTCGCCCTGTTACCGTTGCTCGGTTTGAGCCAGGCGATGCAGGCGATCGTCGGCAACAATGTCGGCGCGGGCCTAGCGGGCCGGGCAGAAAGGATGCTGCGGATTGGCATGCTTGTGGCGCTGGCCTACTGCCTCGCCATAGAAGTGCTGCTTGTCGGCTTTGCCCGGCCGATCGGCGCGGCCTTCGTCGACAACGATGCGGTCATCGCCGACGTCGCGCGGATCATGCCGGTGATGGTCGCGATGTATGTCTTCTCCGGCCCGCTGATCATGCTTGGCAGCTACTTCCAGGCAATCGGCGATGCCGGCCGGGCGGCGATCCTGGGGCTTGCCAAGCCCTATCTCTTCACCATGCCGCTGGTCGCACTCTACGCGTCGACCTTCGGCGAACCCGGCATCTGGTTCGCGACCCCGACCGCAGAGGCGCTGCTGCTTGCGGTCGCGCTACTGGTTCTGTGGCGGGCCTCGCGGCAGCGAACCGCAACGGCGCCGTCAGGCTGATCTGCGCACGACGCGCCGGCTCTCGGCGCGTCGTGGCCCCTGTCGCTAGAACCGCGAGAACCCGACAAGCGGCGGCATGATGGAGCCGCGCCCATCGCTGATGAACGGCGCGAGCCCCGCAGCCACCTCTTCGCTCGGATTGCCATAGACCTCGAGCCGCTCCACCGTGCAATGGGCGGAGACGTCGTTGATGTGCGCATCCGACATCTGCCAGTGCCGGAGCACGTCCTCGGAATTCCGGTAGAGCTGGATGCTCACCGCCTGCATCCCTTTCTCGTCGATGAAGGTCTGCACCATCAGCTGCGGCGCATGCGCTTCGACGAAGGCGATCGCGCTGCGCACAGCCTCGCAGAACGGCTCGAGATGGCCGGGCGTAATCCTCATCAGGTTTCGGAAAAGCAGTTGCTCGGTCATGCGTCCTCCCTGTCGCGCATCGTTGGCTCCCCGGGGCCGGATTCAGGCCGGGGATGGCGTTCGGGCGAACGCCGATGGAGAGGTTTGTAGGTGCTCAAGCATGGTTGAGGTCAAGCGCCGAATACCAGAGCAATATTAGAGGTCGGCCGCGTGCGCATGCACCCGGCATTAACACTTGCCGTGGCAAATTAGCTTGGCTGCATGATGCAGCTTAAAAACAAAGGCAATGAGATGCTTGACCTTTCCTTTCTCACTCCCCTCCTCCTCAGTTTCGGCGCGATCTACCTGTTCTTTCGCTGGGTCGTGTTCGATATGAACGCTCCGAAATAGTCCGCCCAAAGGCTGCCTCGCGCACGCCTGCGATCCCCTAGGGAGCGCGGAGGCGACCCCTATTCGTCGACAAGTCGCGCGACCAGATCGCCAAGCACGCGCTCGAGCGCGGCGTCGCGGTCCTTGCTCAGCGCGTCGAGCCCCACCACCTGGCGCATGATCTGGACGCCGGCGACGAGCGACATCAACAACGCCGCACGCTCGGCCGCGTCGGGGCCTGAAAGGGCTTCGGTCACGTTCTTCTGGTGATGGCTTTCCACCACCGCACGCGCGATCTCCACCGCCCGCTCGTTGGAGATCGAGCGCAGCATGATCAAGAAGCCGTCGAGCGCGGTCGCCTCCGGTTCCGTCACCTTGAGCAGCGCCTTGCTGATGCGCGCCGCCCGATCCGGTGCCGAAAGCGTCTCTGGCGTCGCGATGATCGGCCGCCTGTTGGCGGTCGAAAGCACTTCGGCAAAGAGCCCCTCCTTCGACCCGAAATAGCGGTTGATCAGCATCGCCGTCACCCCGGCCCCTTCGGCGATTTCGCGCACGCCGGCGCCCTCATAGCCCGACGCGATGAAGGCGGCCCGTGCGGAATCCAGAATGGCGGCGCGCGTGGCGGCCGCGTCGCGGCGGCGCCCGTCCTTTTCCGCAGACGGCTTTTCGGCGGACGGATTTTCGGCAGACATCGCTTCCCCTTAGTATACATGTGTAGACATTCGCATGAATCGGAAGTATACGGATGTAGACATGCTGCCGCAACGCACCGCGCCGCAGAGCCTTCATTTCATCCACGGAGCCCCACGTGACAAGCATTTGCGCCTACAGCGACAGTCTCAATTTCTTCCGCTCCTGGCTGTCAGATCCCCTGCGTGTCGCCTCCGTCACGCCCTCTTCCCGGTCGCTTGCCCGGCTGATCACGCGCGAGATCGACCCTCGCCATGGCCCGGTGCTCGAACTTGGCCCTGGCACCGGCGTCTTTACCCGCGCCCTGATCGCGCGCGGCGTACGCGAGCAGGACCTCGTCCTCGTCGAAAGCGGCCCGGACTTCGCCGCCGTGCTCAAGAACCGTTTCCCGGCCTCCACCATTCTTGCGATCGATGCGGCGCGGCTCGCCGAAGGCCGGCCCGAGATTTCGGCCGGCATCGGCGCTGCCGTCAGCGGCCTGCCGCTGCTTTCCATGCCCACACGCAAGGTTATCGCAATCCTCTCCGGTATCTTCCTGCACATGCGGCCGGGGGGCCATCTCTACCAGTTCACCTACGGTCCGCGCTGCCCGATCCCGCGGCCGCTGCTCGACCGGCTCGGCCTTCGCGCCCGGCACGTCGGCGGCACCATCAGAAACTTCCCGCCCGCCTCCGTCTACCGGATCAGCCGGCGCCAGCCCTTCGCGGCCATGCGCAGGACCTGCGACTGACGCAACGAAAGAAGATGAAAACCGATGAATGAATATGTTCTTGTCACCGGCGGCACCGGCTTCGTGGCCCGCTGGTGCATCGTCTCCCTGCTCGAGCGCGGCTACCACGTTCGCGCGACCTTGCGCGATATGGCAAAGGCCGAGGCCATCAGGCGCTCCGTCGCCACCGTCAGCGACGCCACCGACCGGCTGTCCTTCGCGAAAGCCGATCTGACCAGCGATGACGGCTGGGCCGAGGCTATGGTGGGCTGCACCTATGTGCTGCACGTCGCCTCGCCGCTCGGCGGCGTTTCCAGCGGCGGTCGCGACGCCTATGTTACGCCGGCGCGCGAAGGCACGCTACGGGTGCTTTCCGCCGCCGTCGATGCCGGCATCCGGCGCGTGGTGATGACTTCGGCGGCCGCCACCACCCGGCCGCCGCTGGACTCAGGCCTAACCAGCGACGAGACGCGCTGGGCCGACCCCGACGACCCGCAATTCGACAACTACCGCGTCTCCAAGATCCTAGCCGAGCGCGCCGCCTGGAAGTTCATGGCCGGCAAGGCAACGGAATTCGCCACGGTGCTGCCCGGCGCCGTCTTCGGCCCGGTGCTTTCGAGTGAAAATCTCGGCTCGGTGAAGATCATCGGCGACCTCGTCGTCGGCCGGCCGCGGTTCCTGCCGCGCCTCGGCTTCTGGGTGGTGGACGTGCGCGATCTCGCCGATCTGCACGTCACCGCCATGACTGCGCCGGAGGCTGCAGGCGAACGCTTCCTCGCTGCCGGCGACTTCCAGTGGATGGAGGATATCGCCGCCACGCTGCGGTCGGGCCTCGGCGCCGATGGCCGCAAGGTGCCGAGGCGACGCCTACCGACCGCGCTCGTGCGGCTGCTGGCCCCGCTCAGCTCCGAGTTGAAGCCGCTGGCGCCGCTGCTCGGTCGCAAGTTTGCGCTGTCTTCCGACAAGGCCCGGCGCGTGCTTGGCTTTGCACCGAGGCCGGTGAGCGCCACCATCCTCGACTGCGCCCGCAGCCTGATTGCGGCCGGCGGGCGCTGATTTCAGCCCGCCTCAGGGCTGGACCTGCGGCGGCAGCAGGAACAGCGTCATGCCAAAGATCACATAGACGGTGAGCGCCAGCACGCCCATGTACCAGGCAGACCGCCCGCCGTTGGAAAGCAGCGTCGCGGCCATGGTCGAGACCAGCATCATCACGATCGCCCCCGGCCAGAACTGCAGGTCCATCGGTTGCGGCCCGAGCACATAACTCAGGAGCACCAGCAGCGGCGCCACGAAGAGCGCAATCTGCACGGCGCTGCCGAGCGCAATGCCGACGCTGAGGTCGAGCCGGTCCTTGCGCGCCGCGGAGAAAGCCGTCGCCATCTCCGCGGCAGCACCTACCAGCGCGACGACGACGAAGCCGACAAAGGCCGGCGTCATGCCCAGTTCTTCGGCCGCCACCTGCACCGAGCTGACGAAGACTTCGCTGACGAGCGCCACAAGAACCGTCACCACCAGCAGGACGACGATGCCCACCGAAAGCGGCCAATGCGGTTCATCGCCGCCATGCTCGGATGCAGCCGAGGCGAAAAGCTCGCTGTGGGTCTTCAGCGAAAACAGCATCCACAGCCCATAGGCGATGATGAGTACGACGGAGAGACCGGCGCTCAGTTGCTGGGTGAAGGCTGCCTGCGGCTGGCCGTCGGCAGCCCCGATCAACGACGGGACGAGAACGGCGATCGTCGCCATGAACAGGAGGCTCGACAGAAACCGCGCATTGACCCGGTTGAACTCCTGCAGGTGAAACTTGAGCCCACCGAGCAGAAACGAACCGCCGAGCATGAACAGCGTGTTGGTGACGATCGCACCGGCGATCGAGGCCTTGACCAGCAGATACTGGCCGGCGGCGAGCGCCATCAGCGCGATGACAAGCTCCGTCAGGTTGCCGAGCGTCGCGTTGAGCAGTGCGCCCACCGTGTCGCCGGTGCGGGACGCGACCGCCTCCGTCGCCTGGCTCAACAGTGCGGCGAGCGGCACGATCGCCGCCACCGACAATAGGAAGAGCAGCGTATGGGCGTTCGGCCAGATATGCTCGCCGACGATGGCGATGGGCACGAAGACGATCAGCCAGAGAATGGGTGTTCGACGAAAATGATCCAGCGCATCGCTCATGGCCGTTTCCCCCTAGCCCCTTGAGCATCCGCAGTCCAAAGCGCCCTCCGGGTGCGCGAGACGAGTCGCTTGAACGCACTGCGATTATCCCGCGTTCGGCATGAGCCCGCATTGACTTTCGTCAAGTCCTGCAGCCGCGCGTTGAAAGTACGGGCCGGATTGCTCAGATCCGCTCCAGCGCAGTGAGCGCCTCTTCACGGGACCAAACGCTGCGAAACCACTTATTAAATCCCCTTGGCTAACATGAAGCGCCGTATTGCCGGGGTTTCTCGCGTTGCTGAACAATGAACTTCATTCCTCGATCCGTGCCGGAGAGCAGGATCGCCGTGACGGCCTGAAGCCTGGCAACCGTTTCCTCGGACGGGTGGTTGCCTGCAACGGCGCGCGCGCCACGATCGCCGCCATCGCTGAGAGCGGCGAGACGTCGCTGACCGAACTCTGGTCCGTCGGCCGGCTGATCTCCATTTCCGTCGGCAGGAACCGCGTGGTGGCGTTGGTCTATTCGATGCAGACAGCCTCCAGCGAATGGGGCGAAGAGGCCAACAACACCTTCCGCATCGAAGTCGAGTTGATGGGCGAGGTCCACAGGGGGCCTGACGGTCGCGAAGAGTTTTCCGCCGGCATCAGCCAATACCCCTATCTCGGCGCCATCGCCCACCGCATCCGCGCTGCCGACCTTGCGCGCATCTACGATTCCGGCCGCAACGACAGCTGCATCATCGGCAAGCTGACCCAGGACGAGAGCCTCGACGCCACGATCCACGTGCCCTCGATGCTCGCCAAACATTTCGCCATCGTCGGCACGACCGGCGTCGGCAAGTCGACCGCCGTCACGCTGCTGCTCAACAAGGCGATATCGGCCGATCCGAAGCTGCGCGTGCTGATCCTCGACCCGCACAACGAATTCGCCGCCGCCTTCCCCGACCTTGCCGTCGTCATCGACACCGATACGCTCGACCTGCCCTTCTGGTTCTTCCGGCTGGAGGAGTTCGCCGAGGTGATCTTCCGCGGCCGTCCGGCGCCGCCGGACGAACTCGACATGCTGCGCGACATCATCCCCGAGGCGAAGAAGGCCTTCCGTGGCGGTGGCGGCGACGGCATCGTGCGCCGACAGACCGAAAAGAGCTCGATCACCGCCGACACGCCGGTGCCCTACCGCATCGCCGACCTGCTCGCGCTGATCGACGAGCGCATCGGCCGGCTCGAAGGGCGCAACGACAAGCCGCATCTGCGCTCGCTCAAGGTCAAGATCGTCTCGGCGATCAACGATCCGCGCTATCATTTCATGTTCTCCTCGAACACGATCACCGACACCATCCAGGACACGATCGCCCGGGTGTTCCGCATTCCCGGCGACGGGCGGCCGATCGCCACCTTCCAGCTGGCCGGCATCCCCTCGGAAGTCGTCAACTCCGTTGCCTCAGTGCTTTGCCGCATGGCGTTTGAAATCGGTCTCTGGAGCAATGGCGGCATCCACATGCTCGTCGTCTGCGAAGAAGCGCACCGCTATGTGCCGGCCGATCCGTCGCTCGGCTTTCTGCCGACCCGCCAGGCGATCGCCCGCATCGCCAAGGAAGGCCGCAAATACGGCGTCTCGCTCGGCATCATCACCCAGCGCCCCGGCGAACTCGATCCGACGATCCTATCGCAGTGCTCGACGGTCTTTGCCATGCGCCTTGCCAACGACCGCGACCAGGACATCATCCGCTCGGCCATTCCGAACTCGTCGACCTCGACCACCAGCTTCATTTCCTCGATCGGCAACGGCGAGGCGATCGCGTTCGGTGAGGCTGTCGCCGTGCCTATGCGCATGCGGTTCTCCCGCATTGCCGAAGAGCGCCTGCCGCGCGCCCACGGGATCATCGACCGCATTGACGAGGACCATCCGCCGACCGTCGACCTGCGCGCGATCGTCAGCCGGATGCGCGCCATCAACGGGCCGGATATTTCGAACTTCCAGCAAAGCTACATCGCTGCACAGACCGCCAGCGAAGAGCAGCGCTGGGAAGCGGAACTCGGCGCCACGGCAGAAACCAAGCCGCAACAGGGCCTCAGCGAGCCGCAGGTCGAGATCGAGCCCTATCGTCCGGACATGCTTCCGCGCGCCCCTGCCCCCGTCAACCCGGAGCTGGAGCGCTTCAACCAGATCCGCCAGCAGCTCCTGAACGAGCCGCCCGCGACCGACCAACGCCGCCCGGACCCCGCGTCCGGCGAGCGCCCGCGCCAAGGCTCGCTTCGCGAAAGCCTGTTGAAGCGCCCGCTCGGCAGCATCATCCGCAAGCCATAGTTCACGTCACCGGCCGACCAGGCGGCACCGCACATTCGGCCTTGCCCGATCGCGGCACCGGCCGATAGGATAGTCATTTCAATCGCTTCGACAGCCGAATGGCGCCTTCCGGCGGACCGCGGAGGAACAATCTTGTCTGAGAACGACTACGACGCCTTTGCGGCAGACTATGATGCCGACAATGAAAACAATGCCTGGAACGCCTATTACGAGCGACCGGCGACCCTGTCTCTCGCCGGCGAGGTCGCCGGCCTTCGGGTGCTCGACGCCGGCTGCGGCGGCGGAGCGCATGCGGCAGCGCTGATCGCGCGCGGCGCCACGGTGACGGGCATCGACCGGAGCGCCGGTCTGCTGGAAATCGCCCGGCGTCGCCTCGAAGGCCATGCGCGATTGCTGCTGGCCGATCTGAGCGAACCCCTGCCGTTCGGCGACGGCGCCTTCGATCTCGTCGTGGCATCGCTCGTCATGCACTATCTGGAGGACTGGTCGCTTCCGCTTCTGGAATTCAACCGCGTTCTGGCGAAGGGCGGCCGGTTGGTTCTTTCCACCCATCACCCGTTCATGGACCACCCGCTCTCCGGTCACGACAACTACTTCGAGACCTATCGCTTCGACGACACCTGGGAACGCGGCGGCAGGACCATCCACATGCGCTTCTGGCATCGCCCGCTGCATGCCATGTTCGACGCGTTCAAAGCGGCCGGGTTTGCCATCGAGACGGTGAGCGAGCCTGAACCCGATCCGCGCGCCCGCACGCTCTTTCCGACGGCCTACAAGAGCCTGGCGACCGAGCCGCGCTTCCTCTTCTTCTCGCTCGTGAAGGCGGGAGACCGGCAACCTTATTGAAGCCGGTAGACAGGAGAAACTCAGATCCCGAGGATTTCCTCGTGCGCCCCGGTCGCGCCCCAGCGGACGATCTCGGCCAGGATCGGCATCAGCGCTCTGCCCTGGTCGGTCAGGCTGTATTCCACCTTGCGCGGCACCACCGGATAGTCCCGACGGCTGATCAGGCCGCGCTCCTCCAGCTCCCGCAATTCGCGGCTGAGAACGCGCGGCGTGATCGGTTTTCCAAGCCCGCCCCGAAGCAGCGAACGCCCAATCTCGCCATAGCGATGCGTGCCGCCTTCGAGCACGCAGAGGATGTGCAGCTTGTAGCGCCCGCCGACGATCCGGGTAAAGGCGATGGCGGGGCAGAGCCGGATATGGCTCATGTCGAGCCCGGTCAGGCTGGACACTTTCGGGCCTACGCCACGTCCGGGTTCCACGGCTTGTTCCGTCATGCAGGCGGCCATCCGTACTATCCTATTTGTCCGTATTTACGATATCATACCAAAGAGTTAGCGTCCTTCCAGCGAAACATTGCAGGGAGGAAGGCACGATGGCAAAGCGCGACCGGGCGAACTCACTGGCGCCGTCCGAGACGGCATTCGGAGCGCAACCATGAGCACGGAGATGACCGTTCTGGCGCTCGGCTGCGTCTTCGGCATCGTCCAGCTTTTCGTCGCGGCGCAACTCCAGACCCGCCAGCATGGGCTCGCCTGGTCGCTCTCGTCGCGCGAGGTGGCCATGCCGCCGCCAACGCCCCTGGTCGGCCGGCTGAAACGCGCGCAGGCAAATTTTCTCGAGACTTTTCCCTTCGCTGCGTCCGCGCTGCTGGCGGTCGAAATCACCGGCGCAAACGACGCAACGACGGAACTCGGTGCGATCGTCTGGCTTTCGGCGCGCCTCGCCTTCTGGCTCGCCTATGCGATCGGCATCCCCGTGTTGCGCTCGGCCCTGTTTGCGACCAGCATCATCGGGATCGGACTGGTACTGTGGCCGCTTCTGGCGTGACGACGGTCGGGAGCAAGGTGGGAACAATCGGGCAAGCCGCCCGTTGTCGTGGCGACACCTTGGGGTAGTATCGCTCAAGAGGCTGTCGAACGGCCGACGAGGACGGGAGCGCGCCATGGTCACAAGCATCACCCCTTTCCTGATGTTCCAGGATGGCGTCGCCGACGCCGCCATGGCCTTCTACGTCTCGCTGTTTCCCAATGCCGAAGTGCTGGAGGTCGAGCGCTACGGCCCGGACGAGCAAGGTCCCGAAGGCAGCGTCAAGGTGGCGCTCTTCCGACTCGGCGCACAGCGGGTCAAATGCATCGACAGCCCGGTCAGGCACGCCTTCGATTTCACCCCGTCCTTTTCCTTCTTCGTCGAATGCCAGAGCGAGGATGAGATCATCACGCTTTCAGGCATGCTCGCCGAAGGCGGAGCGGTGTTGATGCCGCTCGGCAATTATGGCTTCAGCCAGCGTTTCAGCTGGGTCAACGACCGCTTCGGCGTGTCCTGGCAGCTGAACCTCGCCGACTGATCCGCACCAGCAGCGCTCGTCAAAGCACCTCGTCGGCGCTGGCGATCCGCTGCCAGCTGTCGTCGAGCTGGTTGCGGAACCAGGTCATCTGCCGCTTGGCATATTGCCGCGTGGCGGCAGCGCCCAACTCGATCACCTCGGCCTCGTCGAGTTCGCCCTTCAGAAGGGCTGCGATCTGGCTGACGCCGATCGCCTTCATAACAGGCATTTCCGGCGGCAGCTGCAGGGAAAGCAGCGCCTTGACCTCGTCGATTGCACCGCCGGCAAGCATCAACTGGAAGCGCCGGTTGATGCGATCGTGCAGGAGCTTTCGCTCCGGCAGCACCACATATTTCTTGGCCCGGTCCGGGTCGACGATGACAGGCCCGGTCTGCTGCTGGAAAAAGCGGATCGGCTTGCCGGTCGCCTCCACCACTTCGAGCGCGCGGACGATCCGCTGGCCGTCGCCGGGCTTCAGCGTCACCGCCGTTTCCGGATCTTTGGCCTCGAGGTCACGATAAAGCGTCTCCGGCCCTTCCGCCTTCAGCCGTTCGCGAAGCCTTTCCCGGATTGCTGCCGGGATTTCCGGCATATCCGAAAGCCCGCCGGTCAGCGCCTTGAAATAGAGCCCCGTGCCGCCGACGAAGACCGGCAAGCGCCCCTCGCCCTTCAGCCGCGCGACCAGGGCCTGCGCCTCGCGCGCCCAGGCGCCGGTGGAATAGGCCGACGCCGCCGGCACATGGCCGTAAAGACAGTGCTCGATGCCGCCCATGTCGGCCTCGTCCGGCCGCGCCGTCAAAAGCCGCAGCGTGTCGTAGACCTGCATGCTGTCGGCATTGACGACCACGCCAGCGTGCCGGCGCGCCAGTTCGACAGCAAGCGCAGACTTGCCGCTGGCGGTCGGCCCGGTTATCAGGATCGCGTCGCTCTCGGTATCAAGGTTGTTGTCCATGGCTCTCGTTGCCACGCTTATCGCCAATCCGTCAAATCCTGTTCTGACGCCAGCACTGGCGGAAGCCGCCGCTGACGCCGTCAAGGCATCCGGCCTCTATTGGCTCGCCGATGGCGTCGCCTGCGATATCGCGCTGACCGACGGCACCGATCCGGATGAGGCCGAAGCCCTGCTGCGCGGCGTGATCGGCGATGCGCCGGTCGATGTCGCCGTGCAGGAGGCCGAGAGCCGCCGCAAGAAGCTGCTCATCGCCGACATGGACTCGACCATGATCGGCCAGGAATGCATCGACGAACTCGCCGCCGAAGTCGGCCTGAAAGACAAGGTGGCAACGATCACCGCCCGCGCCATGAACGGCGAGATCGCCTTCGAGCCGGCCCTGATCGAACGCGTCGCACTGCTGAAGGGCCTGCCGCTCGGCGTCGTCGACGAGGTCATCGCCAAGCGCATCACGCTGACCCCGGGCGGAAAACAACTGATCGCGACGATGAAGAGCAAGGGCCATTACACCGCGCTGGTCTCCGGCGGCTTCACCGTTTTCACTGGCCCGATCGCCGAGATGCTCGGCTT
Source organism: Ensifer sp. NPDC090286 (assembly GCF_044769565.1). Classification (NCBI taxonomy): domain Bacteria; kingdom Pseudomonadati; phylum Pseudomonadota; class Alphaproteobacteria; order Hyphomicrobiales; family Rhizobiaceae; genus Ensifer; species Ensifer sp. NPDC090286. The sequence goes on from NZ_JBIVYF010000001.1 coordinate 1,386,343, forward strand.
TGACGAGAACCGCGCTAATACGCTGATCGCCGAAGACGGTATCCTCACCGGCGAAGTCGCCGATCCCATCCTCGGCAAGCAGGCCAAGGTCGACTCGCTGGTCGAGATCGCAGACCGCCTCGGCATCTCCACAGGCGATGCGCTTGCCGTTGGCGACGGCGCCAACGATCTCGGCATGATCCAGCTTGCCGGAACCGGCGTGGCGCTGCATGCCAAGCCCGTGGTCGCCGAGCAGGCGAAGGTCCGCATCGACCACGGCGACCTGACCGCCCTTCTCTACCTGCAGGGCTATCGCAAGACGGATTTCGCCGGATGATCATTTCCGAGACCGAGCGGCTTCGCATCCGGACGTGGAAGGAGAGCGACCGCGCCCTCTTCTTCACGATCAACAGCGATCCCAAGGTCATGGAGTTCTTTCCCTTCCGCCGCAGCCGCGAAGAGGCAGATGCGCTCTTTGCGCGCGTCGGCCGCGGCATCGCCGAAACCGGCTTCGGCTTCTTCGCCGTGGCGCTCAAGGCCGACGACCAACCGATCGGCTTCTGCGGCCTCGCGCTCACCGATCTGGAGCCGCACCTGCCCAAGGGAACGGTCGAGATCGGCTGGCGGCTGGCAACGCCCTTTTGGGGCAAGGGCTACGTCACCGAAGCGGCCAGCGCGCTGCTGCGCTATGGCTTCGAGGACAGGGGCTTGAGCGAGGTCGTCTCCTTCGCGGTTCCCGCCAACACCCGCTCGACCGCCGTGATGCAACGGATCGGCATGCACCGCGACCCACGCCGCGACTTCGATCACCCCCGCGTCCCAACCGACCAGCCGGCCCTGATCCGGCATGTGCTCTACGCCATCAGCGCCGAGGAATGGCGCGCGCACCGTTCAAAGGCTGGGACGTAAGCCGCCGCTTTCGAGCGTGCCCCTCACTGCCCTGCCGGCCATTTCTGAGGGAGAGACGCCAGTGGCAGACGCCAGCGTTTACCGTGGCTGCCGCCCCGCCCCCGGATAGCTTCGCTCGACCCAGTCGACAAATGCCCGCGCCGCCTGCGACAACGCCTCGAAACGTCGCGTCACCAGAAAGAATGCGCCGTAGGGAACGGTGACGTTGAAGGGCTGGATCAGCCTTCCGGCCGCAAGATCGTCGAGCGCGTGGTCACGGTCGATCAGGCCGACGCCGCTGCCCCTGACGGTCGCCTGCAGCACCATCGCGCCATCGGCAAAGATGGCGCCTCGCTCCAGCTTGACCGGAGCAACGCCCGCGGCTGCGAACCATTGCTCCCAGAGCGCACGGTTGTCCTCGTGCAGAAGCGCATGCTGCAAAAGGTCCTCGGGCCGGTCAAGCGGCCGGCCGGCCGTGGCAAGTGCCGGCGCGATCACCGGGATCATCTGCACGCGCGCCAGCGGTCGCGCCTCGACCCGCGGCCAGCGTTCCGAGGCCAGGCTGTGGCGGATGGCGATGTCGGCCTCGCCGCTGCGAAACTCGGCAAGTCGCGGATCGGCATCGATCACCAGGTCGATGTCCGGGTGCTCCCGCTGGAACTCCTGGAGATGCGGCACGAGCCAGCAGCCGGCAAAGGATGGCTCTGCGCTCACCCTCAGCGTCTGCACCAGCCCTCGCCCGGATAGCGCATCAAGGCCTTCGCTGACCATGTCAAAGGCCGACGTCAGCGTGGCAAGCAGCGTGCGGCCGTCGGCCGTCAGGCGTACACTGCGGTGGTGCCGTTCAAACAGCGGCCGGCCGATCAACTCTTCGAGTTCGCGCACCTGCCGGCTGATCGCCGCCTGAGAGACGAAGAGTTCGGCCGCGGCCAGCGTGAAACTCTCCAGCCGCCCGGCCGCCTCGAAACTCCGCAACGCCGTCAAGGGCAGTCGTCCACGCTTCATGCATAACCTCAAGTCATTTGAAGGCGACTGTAAACTCGTTTGAGGGATGCCGGCAAGTGGAGTGAAATGCTTGCAGGAAAGGAGGTGCGGCAATGCAGATGATCATCGAAATTCTGTTCGAAGCTCTCAGGCTGATGACCTTCCAGCCGGCACGCAAGTCGTCCCCGCACCCCACGCAAGCGAGCAACGACTGCTGAAGGAAAGCACCTCACCGCTTCGGGAATATCCCCCTCAGCCTAGCCCTCTCCCCGCCCACGGGAGAGGGAACGTACGCCACCGCGAACGCTCTGTTGCAGCACGATCTGAGAAGTCACGGGATCGCCCAGGGAGTGTTGCAAGGGGATGGCGCAGGTCTTCGAGCGGGTGCGGCAACGTCCCTTCTTCCCGCAAGCGGGGAGAAGGTCCCGGCAGCGAAATGAGGAGCTGAGCCTGACACCCATTACAAGCGCACTGCGGCCCGTCGAGCGGACCGCAGCCGTGAATCAAAACCTGAGGAAGTGGATTCAGGCTCTCAGCCCCAGAGGCGATACCACTGAAAAGACTCAGACAATCGGCCTAGACGGAAGCAGTGCTGCGGCATCGATCCGATGCCGTAGGATCAAGGAAGGCGCGACACGCCTATTCCACCCTGACACTGACGAAGCGCAGTTCGCCGGTCTTGTTGGAGAGCAACAGTTGCGCGTGGCGACGGCCGCTGGATTTCAGCTCCTCGACCCGATCGACCACGTCGGCGGGTGTCTCCATCGCCTCCTGACCGACCTCGACGATGACGTCGCCCGGCTCCACGCGCCGCTCTGCCGCGACCGAATTCGGTGTCACCTCGGTGATCACGACGCCGTCGATGTCTTCGGCAATGCCGTATTTCTTGCGCGCCTCTTCGTTGAGCGTCGCAAGCTTCATACCGAGCACGACGTCGGTCGCTGGAAGCGGTACAGCCTCCGGCTTGTCGGGCTTCGCCCCCTCGTCGCCGGTCGCTGCGTCAGCACTTGCAAGCGCGCCATCCTCGAGGCGTCCGAGCGTCACCTTGACTGTCTGTTCCTTGCCGTCGCGGATCACCACCACATCGACCGCCTTGCCGACGGGGCTTTCGGCGACCACTCGCTTCAGGTCGCGCACCTCGCCGACATCATGGCCATCGAATTTGACGATGACGTCGCCGGCCTTGATCTCGCCGTGCGTGATCGGCCCGCCCTCGATGATGCCGGAAACGAGCGCGCCGCGCGGCGCGTCCATCTTCAGGCTCTCGGCGATATCGTCGTTCACCGGCTGGACCCGCACGCCGAGCCAGCCGCGCCGCGTCTCGCCGAAGTCCTTGAGCTGCAGCACCACATTGGCGGCAAGTTCAGTCGGCACGGAGAAGCCGATGCCGATCGAACCGCCCGTCGGCGAGATGATCGCCGTGTTGATGCCGATCACTTCGCCGGCCATGTTGAACAGCGGCCCGCCGGAATTGCCGCGGTTGATCGCAGCGTCCGTCTGGATGAAATTGTCATAGGGGCCGGCGTTGATGTTGCGGCCGCGCGCCGAGATGATGCCGACGGAAACGGAGCCGCCGAGGCCGAACGGGTTGCCGATCGCCATCACCCAGTCACCGATGCGCATCTTGCGCGAATCCCCGAAAGGCACGGCCTTCAGCGGCCCTTTCGGTTCGACTTTCAGGACGGCGAGGTCCGTCTGAGTGTCCTTGCCGACCAGCTTGGCCTTCAGCTTGCTGCCATTGGCGAAGTTGATCTCGATATCGTCGGCGCCCTCGATCACGTGGTTGTTGGTGACGATATAGCCGGAGGGATCGATGACGAAGCCGGAGCCGAGCGATTCGACCGTGCGCTGGCGGTTACCGCCCTGATTGCCCTGACCTTTAAAGAATTCGTCGAAATAGCGCTGGTAGGGCGAGCCCTCCGGCACCTGCGGCGCCGGCGCATCGTCGTCGTTCTTGACCTTCTGCGACGTCGCGATGTTGACGACGGCATCCAGCAGTCCGGCAGCGAGATCGGCAACGGAGGCCGGGCCATTGCTCGGCGGGCGGATCGCCGTGTTCTGGGCGAGTGCGGTGCTGCTAAAGGCGAGCGCGCCTGCGAGCGCCAGAACGCCCAGGGACGCGCCAAGCGAGTGTACTCGGGATTTTGATCGCGTGGACAATTCGCTTCAGCTCCTCTGGCTGTGTGCGGCGACACCGGCACACCATAGCACTTTGATTCTTCGCATAATTCCGCCTCGACCGAAACCGCCGGCCGGGCTTATGCGGCGGATTTGACAAACGCAAGCCACAAGGCTGCGGCGTCCGACCTTCCTCTGAAGATAAGGCGGAATTCGGAAGGGTCCAAACACGATTTCCTGATCCTTGCGCAGAAGGGTGCGAAAGGACTGGCGTTCCCGGCCAAGCCGTTACGTCGAGGCCGGGCGCGGCTGATCAGGTGGTGAGCTCGTGGCCGTGGTCTTTCAGCGCCTGCACCGCCTTGTCGAGATCGGAGCCGGCAACGAAGATGTAGTCGGTGCTGAAGGTCGAATTGGCAAAGACACCGACACCGGCATCCGAAAGTGGCCGGAGCACCGAGGCGAGCACGCCGGGCACGTCAAAGGCAAAATGCTGCTCGACACGGAAGCAGCGCCAGCCGAGCGAACTCTGGACGCTGGAAGGCACGCGGGCGGCCCGGCAGACCAGCGTCATCTCCTCGCGGGAGCTAGACACGGTCCAGAAGCCTGGCCCCGGCAGCCATTCGGGCATGATGGAACCGATATTGAGGCGGGTGATGGCGTATTCGGCATCGACCAGCCGGATCAGCAGTTTATGTGGCATTTCGCATTATCCTCGAAGCAACCATACAAGTCCGACCCCGGCGGCCACGCAAACGAGCCCCGCCAGTCGAAGCTGATGTTCGGGGACATACGGCAAACGCTTCGCCATTTCCACCAAAACCAAAGGGGCCAGTGCGTACACCAGCCCCTCGATGATCAGGAAGAAAGCAAATCCTGTCAGAAAATCTGACATGGTCCGCCTAGTTTCCGGCCGGCTGCTGCGCAGGTGCAGCCGGTGCGGTGCCTTCCGAGTCATTGAAGAAACGGAAGAATTCGGAATGCGGCGACAGCACCAGCGTCGTGTCGGGGCTACCGATCGACTGGGTATAGGCCGTCATCGAACGGTAGAATTCGAAGAACTTCGGATCGCGCGCAAAGGCGTCGGCAAAGGTCTTCGTCCGTTCGGCTTCGCCCTCACCGCGCAGGATTTCCGAATCGCGCTGGGCGTCGGCGACGATCTCGACGACCTGACGGTCGGCGATGGCGCGGCGGCGCTGGCCCTCTTCGTTACCACGAGCGCGGATCAGTTCGGCTTCCGCCAGACGTTCGGCCTTCATGCGGTCGTAGGTCTGCTGCGAAACTTCCTGCGTCAGGTCGGTACGACGGATGCGGACGTCCTCGATGTTGAGGCCGAGCGACTCGGCATCGCCTTTGAGGTCGGCGCGAACTTCACGCATCATCGATGCGCGCTCGTCCGAAAGGGCAGCTTCGAAGCCACGCAGACCGTAGACGCGACGCAGCGATGCGTCGAGACGGGTGCGCAGGCGCGATTCCGCAGAATCGCGGTCGCCCGAGACCGTTTCGCGGAAGCGACGGGGATCGGAGATCTTGTAGACGACGAAAGCGTCGACTTCATAGAACTTGCCGCCCGAGACCTGGACGCGGATGTTGTCGAGGTCGAAGCGCAGTGCCTGGTCTTCGACGTACTGGACGCGGTCGGCATCCATGAAGGCGAAGGGCAGCTTGAAGTAGAGGCCCGGCTGGCTCTTGACGTCCTTGATCTGACCGAAGCGCACGACGATCGCCTGCTGGCGCTCGTTGACGACGAAGACCGAGGAATAGATGCCGACGAAGACGACGGCGAGCAGGATCAGGATAACGGAGGTACGATTGTTGATCACTGGCCTGCTCCCGAAACTGCTGCGGCACCCGACGTCGTCGGACGACCGATTTCATTCAGCGGCAGATATGGCAGAACGCCCTGCCCGTTCTTCTCGTCGATGATCACCTTCTTCGACTTGCCGAGAACGCCCTGCATGGTTTCGAGATAGAGACGCTTGCGGGTCACGTCAGGCGCCTTGGAGTACTCGTCGTAGACGGAGATGAAGCGCTGAGCCTCACCCTGTGCTTCCTTGACGACACGGTCCTTGTAGGCGGCCGCTTCTTCGCGGATCTGCGCACCCTGACCGCGTGCCTTGCCGAGCACCTGGTTGGCATACTGGTTGGCTTCTTCGACGAAGCGGTCTTCGTCCTGCTCGGCGCGCTGCACTTCGTCGAACGCATCGGCCACTTCGCGCGGCGGTGCGGCGTCCTCGATCGCGACCGTGTTGACGGAAACGCCGGTACCGTAGGTGTCCATCGTTGCCTGGATCGTGCTCTTCACGTCCGCGGCGATCGCCTGACGGTTGTCACGGAAGATGTCCTGCGCCGGACGGCGGCCGACGACTTCGCGCATCGCGCTTTCGGCCACCTGCTGCAGCGTGTCGGATGGGTTCTCGACGTTGAAGAGGTAAGCCTTCGGATCGGTGACCGAATAGAGCACCGAGAACTGGACGTTGACGATGTTCTGGTCGCCGGTCAGCATCAGGCCGGAATTCGACTGACCGCTGGAGCGCCCGCCGATGTTCTGCTGCTGCTCTGTGATCTTGACGAATTCGACGGTCTCGAATGGCCAGAAATGATAATGCAGGCCAGGCATCGAGATCTCGTCCTTCGGCTTGCCGAAGCGCATCTCGACGCCGCGCTCGTCCGGCTGCACCGTGTAGATCGAATTGATCAGGACAAAACCGACGATCAGCAGGCCGATAATGGCGAAGACGCCACCATTGAAGCCGCCGGGAACGACGTTCTTAAGCTGGTCCTGGCCACGGCGAATGATCTCTTCCAGATCCGGCGGGCCGCCCTTGCCGCCACGCGGCCGGTTTGGGCCCTGGCCCCAGGGACCTCCCTGATTGCCGCCACCGCCGCCGCCGCCCCATGGGCCACCGCCGCCGCCATTCTGATTGCTCCAGGGCATCAAAACCTCTCTTTTGAATACTTCCCACGATGAACGGCCGCGCCACCGCACGGTCGTTCATGATGTGAAACCGTTATAGGTATCACCCGCACCGCTTTCAACGCGATAGACCCGAGTTCACCGTAAATGGTTCAAAATAGTTGACGATCCGCCGCGTCAGGCTGTCGCACGCCGCTTAAACGTGACGAAATGCATGGCGTGGCTGTCCTTCTCACCCTGCGGCAGATCCTCTTCGAACACCTTCTCGAACACGTCGGGATCGATATCCGGGAAGCGCGTATCGCCATCCACGGTCGCCTGAACTTCGGTCACGTGCAGGATATCGGCCAGTGCAATCGACTGGCGGTAGATCTCGCCACCGCCGATCACGCAGATCTCGTCCAAGCCCGCAACCTGCGCCTCTCGGCCCGCAAGCGCGATCGCCGCATCGAGCGACGGCACGACGCTTGCACCCTCCGCGACAAAATCCGCGTTGCGGGTGATGACGATGTTGGCGCGGCCGGGAAGCGGGCGCCCGAGCGACGCCCAGGTCTTGCGCCCCATGATCACGGGCTTGCCGATCGTCAGTGCCTTGAAACGCTTGAGATCGGTCGAAAGCCGCCAGGGCAGATCGCCATCGCGGCCGATGACGCCGTTGGCGGCAACGGCGACGACGATCGATATCTTCGGATGAGTGGTCTTCGCTTCAGTCATGGAACCCGTTCGGTTTGCTGTCGATTTCTCTGGCCCGGTCATGGGCGGCCCGGTCCGTCACGACGCGGATGTAGCGATCGACGACCGTGCTTTCCGGCAGTAACTTGCGCATCCACTGCAGCGCGCTTGCTAGAAGCAGGTCGGCCGCACTCATCGTTTCGCCGAGCAGATAGGTCTGGCGGGTGAGCACGTCGATCACATGGGCGCACATTTCGCTATAGAGCCGCGCTTGCGCCGGATTGTTGATGGTCGCACCCGAGATATGGGCGAGCGCCGTCGGTTCGATCACGCCCGCATAATAGGCAAGCCAGGAGAGATAGGCGCCGCGCTCCTTGTGCCCGGGCGGGCGGCCGAGGCTGCTGTTGGGATGAAGGTCGGTGAGATATTGCACGACCGCGGCCGACTCCCAGATCACCGCGCCATTATGAATGAGCGCCGGCACCTGCTTGTGCGGATGCGGGTTGTTGTCGTCCGGCGCGCCGGATCCGTCCCAGCGGCGGATCGAGACGTAGCGGATCTCGTATTCCGTGCCCAGCTCCTCAAGCAGCCAGACGATGCGCGAGGATCGCGACAGCGGCGCATGGACGAGTGTGAGCATCGATACCTCCCTTGGACGACAGCCCTCCCCGGCCGCCCCGCAGCTTTGGATTGCCGGCCCCTGCGCTTGTGGGCGACGGAAGCACCTGCCCCGCCCGAAGGGTGGCGCGGCATCGGCATCGAGAAGAATTCAGAAATGCGGACCGGCCACCCGCAGCATCAGGATATGTCAGACGGCGATCGGCGCCTTGATCGATGAATCGGCTTCGTAGCCGACGAGCGTAAAGTCTTCGAAACGGAAGGAAAAGAGATCTTTCACGTCTGGATTGATTTCCATCCGCGGCAGCGCCTTCGGCGTGCGGGTGAGCTGCAGCCGGGCCTGTTCGAAATGGTTGTGGTAAATGTGTGCGTCGCCGAGCGTGTGCACGAAATCGCCCGGCTTCAGGCCCGTCACCTGCGCCACCATCATCGTCAAAAGCGCATAGGAGGCGATGTTGAAGGGCACACCGAGGAAGATGTCGGCCGAGCGCTGGTAGAGCTGGCAGGAGAGCTTGCCATCGGAGACGTAGAACTGGAACAGACAATGGCAGGGCGGCAGCGCCATCTCGTCGACCAGTGCCGGGTTCCATGCCGAGACGATGTGGCGGCGCGAATTCGGGTTGGTCTTCAGGCTTTCGACAAGGCCGGCAATCTGGTCGATGTGGCGTCCGTCCGGTGCCGGCCAGGAGCGCCACTGGTAGCCGTAGACCGGGCCGAGGTCGCCGTTCTCGTCGGCCCACTCGTCCCAGATGGTGACGCCGTTTTCCTTGAGGTAGCGGATATTGGTATCGCCCTTCAGGAACCACAGCAGTTCATGGATGATCGAGCGCAGGTGCAGCTTCTTGGTCGTCAACACCGGGAAGCCTTGGGAAAGGTCGAAGCGCATCTGGTGGCCGAAGACCGAGCGCGTGCCCGTTCCCGTCCGGTCGCCCCGGTCGGATCCGTTGGTCATCACATGGTCGAGAAGGTCGAGATATTGCTGCATGGTCTGGCGCCGCCGATTCGTATTTTCCCTAAATTTAGGACGAAGCCGGCGGCGAACCAATGACCACGGGGCGATTATCCCGGATAATTCGGCGAGGCGCTACAAGGTCTGCAGCTTGCCGAGGTTCTTGGCCACCAGATAATAGAAGGTGACGCGCGATTTCGACCGGTCCGCCGACATCGCCTTGACGGTGGCGTCGATCGCACTGTCCGCGTCGGCGCCGCTGATGCCGAGCTTCTTTTCGCACCATTTCTCCCTGACTCGCTCGAGCTCCTTCGGATCCGAGGCCGAAACGAGCGAGGAATCCCGGTTGCGAAGCGCAATGCCAAGGTGACGCACGATCTTGTTGACGATCGCTTCGTCGGCGCCGCTGTCGTATTTCTGCACATCTGCGAGGTAGTCCGTCATGAGTCCTCCAGCTTGCTTTGCTTTTCGAAATTGCAGCCGGAGAATGCCGGCCGCGTGGCAGCAGCGGGAGTTTTTCACGGATGCCGGTCAAGTCAAGGCAGTTCGGCGCGAGCCAGTCCGGGAGAAAGTCATATATCCGACACATCCCCCTTTTCTTGGAGGCCGGAAAGACCTATATGAACCCTGCCGTCTTCGGGCGGCTATGGCAATAAACGGGCGATGAAATAAACCCATTGGACCCGGGGGCGGTACCCGGCGCCTCCACCAAAAACCGATCACAACCGATCGGCTTTTGATGGGGGCGAAATAGGATCGACAAGGGCGTAAAGATCGACTTTTTGCTCGGCATTGTACCACCGTTATCGGGCTAAACTTATAGTTGCAAACGACAACTATGCTGAAGCACGTCTCGCTGCTTAATCGCGGTGCGACACTTCAAATCAAGTCCTTCCGGGTAGCACCGTAAGGCGGGGTCCGAAGGCACCTGGCAACAGAAGCCTTCACCTTCTCCCCCGCTTCGAAATGGTCTATAGATGCTTGAATAATTGACTCGTCTGCTTCAGACGGGCAATGAAAAGCCGACGGCAAGACGTCGTGCCGGCAGCCGACAAGTAAGATTGAGTTCGAGGAAAGACGGGACACTCATGGGCCAGGACCACATCCGCTACGACATTCTGGCACAGGACGCGCTCCGCAGCGTCATCCGCAAGGTTTTGACCGAAGTCGCGACGACCGGCCACCTGCCGGGCGAACACCATTTCTTCATCACCTTCCTCACCGGCGCGCCGGGCGTGCGCATCTCGCAGCACCTGAAAGCCAAGTATCCCGAACAGATGACGATCGTCGTCCAGCACCAGTTCTGGGAACTGAAGGTCACGGACGTCGGCTTCGAGATCGGCCTCTCCTTCTCCGACACGCCGGAACGTCTGGTCATCCCGTTCAACGCCATCCGCGGCTTCTACGACCCGTCGGTCAATTTCGAACTGGAGTTCGACGTGGCGGCCGGCGAGGAGGAAGAACAGGAATCGGCGGAGATCACCGCCTACCCCGTTCCGGAAGAAAATGCCGAGACCTCGGCCAAGGACGACAAGCCCACCGAGCCGAAGAACGGAGGCGGCTCCGTCGTTTCGCTCGATTCCTTCCGCAAGAAGAACTGATCCGAGGAGCCGCGGCTCATGACCGGCGACGTCGTCAATCTGCGCCAGTTCCGCAAGCGCCGCGAGCGCACGGAAAAGGAAAAGCAGGCCGAGCAGAACCGCATCTCCTTCGGCCGCACCAAGGCCGAAAAATCCCTGACGAAGGCGCTGAACGACAAGGCGGAAACCCGCCTTGACCAGGGCCGCATAGAGCGGCCGGCCGCCGACGAAACCGACGGCAGCAAAGACTGAACCCACCGAAAACGATTCTGGAGCAAGGACTTGCGACCGGTTCCCGAATCCAAGTGCCAAGCACCTGAATCATTTTCTAAGGCCGGACGATGATCCGCAAGCATTCCGCGACGCTCCACGGCCACCGCACCAGCTTCTCGCTCGAAGACGCCTTCTGGCAGGAATTGAGGGCGATCGCCGAGGCAAGGGCGATCCCGCTCGCCCAATTGATCGCCGAGATCGATGACCAGCGCACGCCCGGCAGCAACCTGTCCTCGGCACTGCGCGTCCACGTGCTTGAATGGTTGAAACAACAGCGCGCCCCGACGTCCTTGACCGAGACCTGACCCACACGCCCCGGCGGACACCCGGCCAGAAATAGCCTGTCACGCCGATATAACTGTGTGCCCGCTGCAACAACTCCGGCTGTTTGATCGGCCGCGACCGGCGCATCCGGCGGAAAGTCATTTGTATTCGCACAAGCTTATACAACAATGCGCTCGTGCGGGGCGGCAGCGCTGCTCTTGGACATCGGACCTGTGATTTCAGCGGTTCCCGACGAAGATCGTTGCGGATCTGCTCAGCGGGAGGCGTATCATGAGTATCTCTACGCGACTGGGCCTTACGGCCTGCCTGAGCCTGGTACCGCTTCTGTCGGCCAATGCGGCCGACATCACGCCGCTGATGGCGCCTTCAGCGCCGGTGGAAGAAACCGAGAGCGGCTGGCAGTTCGCCTTCGCGCCCTACTTCTGGATGGCGGGCCTTTCCGGCGACACGTCGCAGCTCAACCTTCCGACCGTTCACATCGATTCCAGCTTCAGCGACATCTGGAGCAATCTCGACTTCGCCGCCATGGCGACGATGGAGGCGCGCAAGGACCGCTTCAGCATCTTCGGCGATCTGATCTACACGAAGCTCTCCGGTGACGGTAAGGCGCGCGGCATCTTCACCGACACCGTGGATGTGGAATCGGAGACCTTCTCCGGCCTCATCGGCGTCGGCTACACGGTGTTCGAGGACCAGAAATCACACCTCGACGTGGTCGGTGGCGCCAAGATCTGGTCGGTCGACACGACCATCTCCTTCCGTGGTGGCCCGCTCGATGGCGTCAGCCGCGATGACAGCAAGACCTGGGTCGACGGCATGGTCGGCGTGCGCGGCGCCTATTACTTCACGCCGGAAATCTATCTGACCGGCTGGGGCCTCGTCGGGGGCGGCGGCGCCGACATCGACTGGGACGTCGGTCTTGGCCTTGGCTATCGCTTCAACGACACCATCTCGGCGATAGCCGGCTATCGCGCCCTTGGCGTCGACTACGATAATGACGGCTTCCTTTTCGACGTGGTGCAACAGGGCCCGATCCTCGGCCTGTCGATCCGCTTCTAAAGCCGGAGCCTGTCGCGATGGAGAACACCCGGCTGTCCCGCAGCCGGGTTCTTTTTACGGAGCGTTACAGACGCCCGCTCCGGTGCACCGACAACGCGCCCAGCGAGAGCGGGCCTCCAGCACCGGCCCTGCCGGCGCTTCACCGCACCAGACGGATCGCACCGGGATTGTTGATCGTGGTGTTGGCCAGCACCGCCTTGCAATCCAGTTTGAAGCTGCTGTTGCCGATCATGGTGATTTCCTGGGCGACGATGCGCACACATTCACCGCCGGTCGATCCGTTGCCGGCATACTGGATCTCGCGCGATGCCGGCATGTAGATGATGCCGGCGAGCGACGAGGCACTGTTGCCGTTGATGGTGGCGGTGGCCGTATTGTTGCGCCCGGCGACGATCGAGAAACCGGCCCAGTCGCCGGTCGTCGGCGCGCTGACCTGGAAGGTTGCCCCGCCGTGAATGTCGAGTTGGGCGCCATTCAGGAGGAAGAAGGTGACCCCTTCGGCGCTCAGCACGGACTGACTGGTAAACTTCAGGCTGCCGCCGTCGATGATGTAGTTGCCGGGCCTCAGAAGAACCCTGCCCTTGATCTCGAGGGCGCCATAGGTGCCGGGCTTCAACTCGACGCGGTAAGTGTCGGGCGCGTTGTTCGGTGTCCTGCCGGTGCCGTTGCAGTCGCCGTTGCCGCCACCGCCGCCGACGAAATTCTGGCCGCAGCCGGCAAGGCTCACCCAGCCTCCCGTGGTCGGCATCTTCTTCGAGCGGAAGGGGTCGGGAATCGGGGCCACCTCCTCGACCGCCTTGCCGCAGGCAAGCTGGAGATTGGCGAGCGTCGCCGACACCTCGCCGGCGGCATAGAGACACTCGGCCTTGAGCGTGGCCGAGCCGCTGAGATAGATCGACTGCGCGTCGGTGGAGTTCGACGTGATCGTGCAGCCGGACGTGTCGACGCTTGCCCCGCCGCTGACCTCGAAGGCCCGGCTTGCCGTCGGGTGCAGCGCCAGGATGCAGGCCTCCCGCCCCGGCATGCGCGCGGCAACGCTTTCCCGGTCGATCGTATAGGGCTGCAGCCCGAAGAAGAGCGGATTGTATTTCAGCGCGTAGGCCGCGGTCGCCGTGGTCTCGACGCCGGCGGCGCCGAAGGCGATCTGCACCGGCGCGGCCGCCACCGACACGCCGCTCTCCGCGCCGATCTGGTCGACGGCCTCCGCCTGACCGAAATTCGCGAAGAAAACGTTGTTGGCGAGATCCCTGGCACTGGCCTCGGTCTCCCCCTCGCCGTAGGATTTGACCGCCGAAAAGGCGGCGGCATCGAGCGCCGTCTGCATCTTGGCGGCCTCGAGGTTGATCCGCGCCAGGTTGATGGCGATCGACGCGGCGCTCAGCAGCGGCACCGCTATCAGCGCGGTCAGAACCGTAAAGTTACCCTTCTCGTCCGCAAGGATGCGGGCGGCTCTCTTCCTCAAATTGTAGCGCATCTCTGATCGTGGCCCCTCAGCAGACGGCGACGCGCCGCTCAGGTCAATCCGGAGCGATCGACGTCATCCTTCCCATGCGTCGATTAACGACGCGGCCCGCAAGCCGCACCCCCTGCCCCATCCAACGCAAATTGCTAATTTAGCGATCAATAGTGGAAGATGTGCTTCAGAATTCGTTAAAACTCTGCCGATCCCTTCGCGCGCCACGGTGCGCAGGACGAGCGCCGGTTCGATGAACCCACCTTCGAAATCTGAAGCAGAAGCATGTCGCGCAACGGTGCGCAGCCATTGGCAATAGCGGCATGCGAACATCAAAACCGAGAGCGGAGAAAGTGAAGCTAGGATCGCGACGGGCTTCAGGGGCCGCCAGCCAAGGATGGGATCACGGCCGCCTGCGCAAGCGGCGGCACATCACCGGCCCCGAAAGGCCGGGACCGTCGTGCTCCGCGCAATCGCCTGCTACTGCACCGTGACGTCGGGCAGGACGTCGAAGTTGAGCTTCTGTCCGGGAGGGGTGCCGGTGGCACCGTCCGGTTGGGTCTGGGGGTTCGGCCCCGTCTGCGGCTGGCTCTGGACGGCGCTGCGCGCTGCCTCTGCCGCCCGGCGCGCGGCTTCCGCCTGCCGCTCCGCTTCGGCCTTGCGTTCGGCCTCTGCGCGTGCATCTGCTTCCGCCTTGAGGCGGGCGGCCTCCGCAGCGCCGGCAGCCCGCCGGCGTTCCTCGGCAACGGCGCGTTTGCGCTCCAGTTCCCTTGCCTCCGCCCGCGCCTTGTAAAGCGCGAGTTCGCGTCGCAGGCGCTGCTTCTCCAGCACGTTTGCCTGCAGGATCTCGACCCGCCGGCGCTCGCGCTCGAAGGCGCGTAGCGACAGGAAATTCGCGAGATCGGCAACGTTGAGATCGACGCCCGGATCTTCCATCAGGCCGGCATAGCCGATGCGCACGCGCGGCTCAGCACCCGCAAGCGCCTCGTCGCCGGGCCGGAAGGTCAGGTCGATGCCGGCATCGATACGGCCCGCCGCAAGGTCCAGCGAGGCCTCGCCGGTCATCGCCGCGTTGCCGTCGCCGGCCGTCACGTTCTGCGCCCGCAGCACCCCGCCGGCGATGCTGAAGGGCGCCTTGACGACGCCAACCAGCGACTGGCCAGAGAAGATGGTCGCCTCCGCGGCACCCTTGATTGCGTCCGCAGAGATCTGCGTCTTCAGCGCATCGGCGGCTGCGATCAGCTGCGGCAGCGCCCCGCTGTTGATGCCGGCAAGCGTCATGCCGTTGAAGGTTGCCGTACCCGAGCCGCTTGCCGAATGGGCCATTGCCTCGGGCGTCGCACCCGAAGCCTCAAGCGCCACGGAAAGATCGAAGGTCCCGGTCGCGACCGGCGTGCCCGCATGGGCCCAGCCCGCCTGCGCAAGGTCGCCGCCCTTGACGTCCAGGCGCGAGCGCAGGAAGCCAGAGCCGTTGGCATTCCCGATCTGCACCCGTCCGGCGAGCCTGCCACCCAGCCAGTCGCCGGCCGCATCGGTCAGCGCGACCTCGTCGCCCTTCCATTCCAACTTGCCGGCAAAGCTCGTGACCGCGCCATAGACGCCCGGCCAGAATTTGCCCGCCTGCACGTCGAGCGCGAGATTGAGGCCGGTCCAGGCCGGCTGCGCCAGGGCGCCCTTCGAGAAGGCCCCGTTCGTATCCTCGATCGGGCCGAGTATGCCCTCGCCGAGCCAGGCAAGATCGAGCGTGTCGAGCGTCAGCTGTCCGCTGGCCGCCCCCGGCGTCTTGCGGTCGATCGTCAGATTGCCGCTAAAGCCGTTATGGTCGGCCTTGCCCTCGACGGTGGTGAGCGCGATGGTTTCGGGCGTCGTCGCGATATCGGCAGAGACGGTGAGCGGCAGGCCGCTGCCCATCTGCGGCACGGCCACGCCCTGGAGCAGAAGATAGGGCTCTAGGTCCTGGGTCTGCAGCGTCACCTTCGCCTGACCTTCAAGGAAATGATCGCGGGAAAGATCGACGCTGCCCTTGGCGGCAAGCGACGTCTTCTCGGTGGTAAAGGTCACCGTGCCGTTCGCCGTTGGTCCGTCGGTGCTTTGCAGCTTGACCGAGAGAATGCCGTTGGCATCCGCATCAAACGGCAAGGGATCGAAACCCGTCTGGCCGAGCAGCAGCCGCGTCTCGGGGTTTTCGAGCGTCGCTTCCAAGAGCATCGCCTTGCCGGTCAGCGCCTGCGCCATGTCGGGCGCCTGGTAGCTGGCGGCGATCTTCGTGCCGTTGGCGGTTCCGAAGATACCGAAGGTCGCGGGCGCATTGCCTTCCTTGTTGCCGGCCGTCAGCGTCACGTCGAAGGCCGTGTCGCTGTAATAGGGACCGGCCTTGATCAGCTGCCTCAGCGCCGGATGATTGACCGCGTGGCGGCCGATCATTTCCAGGAACGGCGTCAGGTTCTTGGCCGCAAGCTTCATCTTGGCCGAAACCACGGGCTTGTCGAGGTCGCCGCTGGCCCGGCCGGAAAAGGCGAGCTGCGCGCCGGCAAGCGAGCCGATCGCCACGCGCTCGGCCTGGAGCTGGCCGTTCTTCAGCGTCAGCACCGCCTGCACGTCCTGCGCCTCCTCGCCGAAGGCGGAAAACTCGTCGGCCGAAAGATCGGCGGCAATCGCGTGCTGCAGCAGCGTGTCGGTGGAAGCGTCGCCCGCCACCAGCCCGGTCAGCGCCTGCAGCGCCTCGAAGTCGATGCGGTTGCCCTTCAGCTGCAGCGAGAGGTTCGGTTGCTGGTCGGCGAAGGACTGCCGCTCAAGCCGGCCCTTGAGGCTCGCCTCGTCGGCGGCCACTTCGAGGTTCTCGAACTGCTGCAAGGTATCGGTCAGGTTCACCTTGGCCGAAAAGCCGGCGGTCCTCAGCTTGCGGATCGCCGGGTCGACGGAGCCCGCCAGCCAGTTGGCAAGGCCGGAAGGCTGGTTGGAGGCAAGCAAGAGGTCGCCGCGGAAACTGCGCTGTCCCTTGAGGTTCAGCCGCCCCTTGGCTTCGAGCTGCGTGCGCCCCGGCAGCAGCGCCACCACATTGTCGATCACCCAGCCGGCGCCATCGGGCTGTACGTCGATGCGCACGTCCCGCACGGTCGTATCGCCGACGACGATCGCCGGCAGTTTCAGGCTGGCGCGCCCGGGCACCTGCGGGATGGGAATGTCGGCGGCGATCGCGAGCATGGCTTCGAGCCGCTGGCGCATCGAGATCGCCGGATCGCGGCCGGTCTTGTTGTTTCGGCTCGGGCCGATGCGGCTGACGTCGATCTGCTGGCCGTCGGCGATCAGCAGGAATTTCTGGTCCTTGCCGGTATCGAGCGTCGCCTCGCCGGTGACCACATAGGGATCGTCCGACGGGCCGATTTCAAAGCGGTATTCCGGGACGCGGATGCTCTCGTTGGTCAGCTGGAAATTGCCGTTGATGCGCAGCGGCGCCCGCCCGTCCGCGTTCTTCGTCTCACCCTGTGGCCGGTTCTC
Source organism: Ensifer sp. NPDC090286 (assembly GCF_044769565.1). Classification (NCBI taxonomy): domain Bacteria; kingdom Pseudomonadati; phylum Pseudomonadota; class Alphaproteobacteria; order Hyphomicrobiales; family Rhizobiaceae; genus Ensifer; species Ensifer sp. NPDC090286. Next base: position 1,403,613 of record NZ_JBIVYF010000001.1, read on the forward strand.
CGTCAGCGTGAAGCGGCCGCTATAGACAGGCCTGAAATCGACGATACGCAGCGAGCCGTCGGTCTCCACGCCGAAGGGGCGTTTGTCGGGCGTTACCCGCGCCTTCAGGCTGAGCGTGCCCGCCTCGTCCACCTCGTTGCTGGTCAGCGAAAAACTGCCGGCTTCGCCATCGAGCGCGGCGCGCCCCTCGACCTTCCAGGGCCCGGCGAGCGTGCGGGCCGAAATGTCTGCGGCAAGTCCGCTCACGCGGCGGGTCCGGCCGGTCTGCTCGTCGACGAATTCGATCTGGCCGTTGGTGATCTCTACATTTTCGAGCACGACGGTCTTGGCCGGGATCGAGGCCCGCCGGCCCCTCGCCCAGTCGAGCGTGCCGTCGGGCAACAGGCGCACCTTGGCTTTCGGGCGGTCAAGCTTCATGTCGAAGATCAGCGCTTCGCCGCTCAGGAACGGCGCAAGCTCGGCGCTCATCGAGAACTGCGCCACCTGGATCAGTGGGTCGCCATCCTCGGCAGCGCCGACGCGCACGTCGTTGAGCGTCACGGTCGGAAATGGGATCAGCCGCGCATCGACGCTTCCATGCACAACGACGGGCTTGCCCATGATGCGGCTTGCCTCGCGCTCGAACTCCTTGCGGAAATCCGTCCAGTCAATGAACCACGGAGCGATCAGCGCCGCAAAGAGCGCAACGACCACAAGTCCACCGACGGCAAGCAGAATTCGCGAAAGCACCGTGCCTATATTCCCATATCAGTTCAGCGGCGCATGGCGCGCCGCTCATCGATTGGAGCGCCAGGACCTGGCGCCCGCCGACAGCGCCGTGTCCGGCACTGTAGCATCTTGATTTGCCGCATAAATCGCCGGGCGTCCATGCCGACATCGGAACTATGCAGTATCACACTTTCGCCGCGGCGCATCGCCCCAAAAAAGCGCAACGCCCGACGGTCACATTCCTTCTCCGCCTCAGGCGAAAATCTTGCCGGGATTGAAGATGTTGTCCGGATCGAGCGAGCGCTTGACCTGCCGCATGAGGTCGAGCGCATCGCCAAGTTCCGCCTCGAGGAACGGCATCTTGCCCTGGCCGATGCCATGCTCGCCGGTGCAGGTCCCATCCATCGCCAGTGCCCGCGCATTGAGGCGCTCGACGAACGCCTCGGCCCGCGCCACATCAGCGGCATCCTTGTCGTCGAACAGCAGGCCGACATGGAAGTTGCCGTCGCCCGCATGGCCGACGATCGGCGCGGTCAGCCCGTGGGCGGCGCTGTCTTCCTGCGTTGCCGCCACGCATTCCGCCAGCCGCGAGATCGGCACGCAAACATCGGTCGACAGGATTGCAGCACCCGGGATCAGGCTCTTTTGCGCCCAGTAGGCATTGTGCCTGGCCTTCCAGAGCCGCGCCCGCTCCTCCGGATTGGTGGTCCAGAGGAAGTCGCTGGCGCCGAACTCCGAGGCGATCTCGCCAAACTGGCGCGCCTGCAGTTCGACGCTCTCGGGGCTGCCGTGGAATTCGACGAACAGCATCGGCGTCTCCTGATAGGAAAGGCCGGAATAGCCGTTGCAGGCTTTCATCTGCAGCTCATCGAGCAGTTCGATGCGCGCCACCGGAATGCCCGACTGGATGGTCAGGATCACCGCATTGCAGGCGTCTTCGATCGTCGGGAACGGGCAGACGCCGCCGGAAATCACCTCCGGAATGCCCTGCAGCCGAAGCGTGATGGAGGTGATGATGCCGAGCGTTCCTTCGGCGCCGACGAAGAGCCGCGTCAGGTCGTAGCCGGCCGAGGACTTGCGCGCCCGGTGCGCCGTGCGGACTTCACGCCCGTCAGCGGTCACCACCGTCAGCGCCAGCACATTGTCCTTCATGGTGCCGTAGCGCACCGCATTGGTGCCGGACGCCCGCGTCGAGGCCATCCCGCCGATCGAGGCATTGGCGCCGGGATCGATCGGGAAGAACAGGCCGGTGTCGCGCAAGTAGGTGTTGAGCTCCTCGCGAGTAATGCCCGGCTCGACGCGGCAGTCGAGATCCTCGGCATTGACCTCAAGCACCTTGTTCATGCGCGAGAGATCGACCGAGATGCCGCCATGGGGCGCGTTGATATGACCTTCGAGCGAGGAGCCGGTGCCGAACGGGATCAGCGGCACCTTGTGACGGGCGGCGATCTGGACGATCTCGCGCACGTCGCCGGCGCTTTCGGCAAACGCCACGCCATCGGGAAGCTGCGCCGGAATATAGGTGGTGGTGTGGGCGTGCTGGGCGCGGATCGCTTCGCCCGTCTGGAACCGGTCGCCGAAGCGGGCGGAAAGCTCCGCCTTCGCCGCCGCAATCCCCGCCTCGTTTCTCGCGCCAGCCCTGATCGCCTTCAATGCCACGGAAAACGCCCTTCCTCTTGCATCCGCCGCGCTGCCTTTTCGATGTTCGGGAAGCGCAGTCATTTCAAGGCGCTACTGTGCAAATCGGAATCACTTTGTCCAGACGCTCGCCCACTTCCCGCTCACAGTAGCGCAGGAAAACGCCTGACGTGAGACCGGAGTGTCACAAGACTGTATGACAGCGTGGAAAACACCAACGCTGAAAAGCCGACACGATGTGTCCCCGTTTGCCGAAATGTCATTTCCACACCGCGCCGCGCGGTGATCCGTTCGGGAAGTCCTTGCGTATAAAGTCCGAGCGGAAGGACGTATGACGTGCTTGGAGAGATCGGCAGAAAGCGACTGATGATGCGGTTGCCGCACTTGAGGGGCAGCATCGCGTCGGCATCGTCAGATTGCATGATTGAGCTGTTCTGCAGTTACGAACTTGCGGTCAACATGCGGGACGCACTCGTGTTGGGCGGCGGCCGCCCGGATCTCGCTGACGAATACTGGCAGATCTGCCTCGAACTCGAAGAAGAGGTGGAGGTCGTGCTCTGCGCGACGGCACTGGCCGTGCGGCGTGACGGCACATAGCGCGGGCGGGGCGGTAGACAGAGGGCCTTGCAAACGGGCAAACCGCGTCGCACCAGATTTGCCACTGGCAAAAGGAACGCCTCAGACCGACCGAACTCCGGCACCGCTACGTATGAGAGCGAAACGGCGGAAAACACCTGCCGTCTGCCCGGCCTTGCGCTATGATATCGGCGTGAAGAAAGGAGAGGCAAATGCTGGGTCTCACCGCTTTGCTCACCGCGTCGGTCTTCTTTGGCGCCGCCATCTACATCACCTGGGCCGAGCAGCCGGCACGGCTGCATCTCGACGATCGCGCCGCACTCGTGCAGTGGGTGCCGTCCTATCGCCGCGGCTTCGAGATGCAGGCGACGCTCGCGCTCATCTCGGGCCTGCTCGGCGCCGGCGCCTGGGGGCAGACCGGCCACGTGCTCTGGGGCCTCGGCGCCGCCATCATCATCCTGAACTGGCCCTATACGCTGCTCTTCGTCCTGCCGGTCAACCGCCAGCTGGAGGCAGTCCGGCCCGAAGACGCCGGCAACGACAGTCGCGAGCTGCTCAAATATTGGGGCAGGCTCCACGCCGGGCGCAGCGCGCTTGGCGGCCTGGCGGCAGCGATCTTTCTCGTTGCCGCCTGGCTCGAATTGTAAGCCGCCCGCTGACGGCCATTTCGGTTAGCGCACTTCCATGGCCGCCGCGGCGTCCATCTCCTCGTGCAGCTTGCGCTCCTCGTCCGCATGCGGCTTGGTAAAGCGGGCAATGACAAGATAGGCGACCGGCGTCAGGTAGAGCGTGACGATCACCGCCAGGCCAAGGCCGCCGACGAGCACCCAGCCGAGCGCGATACGCGCCTCGGCGCCCGCGCCGCTGGCCAGCACCAGCGGTACCGCGCCGACGATGGTGGCGATCATCGTCATCATCACAGGACGCAGGCGGATGTTGGCGGCGTTCTCGATCGCCGAACGCACGTCCTCGCCGCGATCGCGCAGCTGATTGGCGAACTCGACGATCAGGATGCCGTTCTTCGCCATGATGCCGACGAGCATCACCAGGCCGATCTGGCTGTAGATGTTGAGCGTGTTGCCGGTCATGATCATCGCAAACACCGCGCAGGCAAGCCCCAGCGGCACCGTCGACATGATGATCAGGCCGCTGACGAAGCTTTCGAACTGGGCGGCGAGCACCAGGAAGATGATGACGAGCGCAAAGCCGAAGGTGACGAACAGGCCATTGGCGTTTTCGTTCAGCGTCGCAGCCTCGGCAAGCGGCATGATGCGCGAGCCCGGCGGCAGCAAGGGTTCCGCCATCTGCTCGACCATGGTCAGTGCCTCGCCAAGCGCCAGGTCGGACTTGAGGCCCGCCGAAAGCGACACGGCGCGAAGCTGCGATTCGCGCGACAGCTGCGGCGCCACTGCCATCTCCTCGACGCTGGCGATCGTCGACATCGGCACGATCTTGCCGTCGCCGGCTTTCAGGAAGATGTTCTGCAGGTCGGTCGGGTCGTTGACCGGATTGGTCGAGGAAAGCAGCTTCACCGGATAGGATTCGCCGTCGACATAGACGTCGACGACGCTGTTGCCGTCGAGCATGGCCTGCAGCGCCCAGGCGAGGCCGCCGATATCCACGCCCATGTCTGAGGCGCGTTCGCGGTCGATGGTGATCGAAAGCTGCGCCTGGTTGGCTTCATAGTTGAGGCGGACGTTTTCGAAGCGCCCGGTGTCTTCCATCTGGCGCACCAGCTTTGCCGCCGCATCGCCGAGCTTGTTGTAGTCGTTGCCGACCAGCGCCACCTGCAGGCCGCTGCCGGCGCCGCGAATACCGAGACTGTTCGGCTGCATGGCAAAGACGCGAACCGAGGGGATCCGCCCGGTCACCTTGTTGATGTCAGCGACAATATCCTGTTGCGTTCGGTCACGCTTGTCCCAGGGAGCGAGCGTCAGCACCATGAAGCCGCTGTTGACCGAACCGCCCTGCCCGGAGATCGAGAAGATGTTGTCGATCTCGCCGGATTTGACCAGCGGCTGCAGGCCGTCCTCGATGCGGCGCATCTGCGCCTGGGCATATTCGAGCGAAACACCCTGCGGCGCGTTGATACGCATCATGATCTGCGAGCGGTCTTCGGTCGGGGTCAGCTCCGATTTCAACGTCAGGAAGCCGACGGCGCCCATGGCGGTGAAGAAGCCCGCGATGACGAAGACGATCAGCGGCGCGTTGAGGCATGCGCGCAGCGTCACCCGGTAAAAGCCGGCCGCCCGCGCGCCGAACCGCGCCATCGGCCCCGGCACCGTGTGGGTATCCTTCGTCAGCATGCGCGAGGCGAGCATCGGGCAGAGCGTCAGCGACACGAAGGAGGAGAGCAGGATCGCAAACGCAAGCACGAAGCCGAACTCGCGGAAGAGACCGCCGGTCTGGCCCGGAAGGAACGACAGCGGCACGAAGACGGCGGCAAGCGTCGCGGTCGTTGCCAGTACCGCGAAGAACACTTCGAGCGTGCCGTGCACGGCGGCGGCCCGGGGCCCCAAGCCCTCGGCGCGCCGTCGCACGATGTTCTCAAGCACCACGATCGCGTCGTCGACCACGAGACCGGTCGCCAGCACGATCGCCAGCAGCGTCAGGATGTTGATCGAGAAGCCCGCCATGTAGATCGCCGCCACCGTGCCGATCAGCGCGATCGGCATGGAGATCGTCGGGATCAGCGTCGCGCGCCAGTCAAGCAGGAACATGTAGATGACAAGCGTCACGATGAAGACAGCGACGATCAGCGCGATCTCCACCTCGTGGATGGCGCCGTTGATGAAGACGGCATCGTCGCTGGTGATCCTGAGCTGCGTGCCCTCCGGCAGGATCTGCGTCTGGATCGTCTCGACGACCTTGCGCACGCCCTCGGAAATATCGACCGTATTGGACTGTGCCTGGCGAACGATGCCAAGGCCGATGCCCTGACGGCCGTTGGAGCGCAGCGCCGTCGTGCCGGTGTCGGGACCGAGCGTCACCGTCGCAACGTCGCGCAGGCGTACATTGTTGACGAGGATCAGGTTTTCGAACTGCTCCGGCGTCTGCAGGTCGGCCGTGGCGCGCACCGAGATGTCCTGGCTGGCGCTGGTCAGCTTGCCGGCGGGTACGTCATAGGAGGCATTGGCGAGCGCTGTCCTGAGGTTTGCGACCGTCACCCCGCGCCCGGCGAGCTTCGCCTGGTCGAGGTCGATGCGGAAGATCTTCTCCTGGTCGCCATAGACCGCGACGTCGGCCACACCTTCGACGGCAGCGAGCCGGTCGCTGATCTCGTTTTCGACGAGCAGCGTCATGTCTTCCATCGACATGGTGTCGGAGGTGAGAGCCAGGCGCATGATCGGCTGGCTGTCGGCGTCGGCCTTGACGATGCTCGGTTCGTCGACATTGTCGGGCAACTGGTTGCGCACCCGGCCGAGCGCATCGCGGATGTCGTTGGAAGCCTGGCCGATATCGGTCGTGTCGGAAAACTGCAGCGTCACCCGGCTCCGGCCGAAGGACGAGGTCGAGGAAATGTCGCGGATGCCCTGCACGCGCGACACGGCGCCCTCGACCACCGAGGTGACCTCGCGGTCCATCGTCTCGGGTGCGGCGCCATCGAGCGTCGTCGTGACCGAGATCACCGGCTGGTCGACCTGCGGCAGTTCGCGGATTTCGATGCCGTTCCAGGCCGCAAGGCCGGCAACGACGATCAGCGTGTTGACGACCAGCGCGAAGATCGGCCGGCGGATGAAGAGTGCGGTAAAGCCGGTCTTGCCACGCTCGCGGGCTGACATCTTGTCGCCACCGCCCCCGTGACCACCACCATGGCCGCTCGACTGACTGTCGCCGCCGCTCACTTGGTTTCCTCCGCAACCTTCTGCGGTTCCTGCTTGTTCTCGCGGCCGGCAATGCGCACGGCGCCGCCGTCGCGCAGGCGCTGCACGCCTTCGGTGACGACCTCGTCGCCTTCCTTAAGGGCTGCGTCCACCAGCACCTTGTCCGGGTTGCGCTGAATGATCTTGACCGGCACCTTCTCGCTCTTGTCGCCGGAAACGCGCCAGATGTAGGAGCCTTCCGAGCTCCACTGGATCGCCAGCGGATCGACCGTCGGATAGGTGTCGCCGTCGAAGGCGACGGTGACCGAGAAGGACATGCCTGCCCTAAGCTTGTCGTCAGGGTTTTCAAGCCGTGCGCGCACGCGCAGCGTCCGGCTCGCCTGATCGAGGCGGTTGTCGATCGCATGGATCGCACCGTCGAGCTGGTTGCCGGGCTGGGCGATGGCGAAGGCCGTGACCGGCTGGTCGACGCTGATCTTGTTGGCGAAGCGCTCCGGCACCCAGAAGTCGACGAGGATTTCCGAGCGGTCGTCGACGACCGCGATCGGCGTCGTGGTCGTGACATAGTCGCCGACATTGACGGTGATGATGCCGACCACGCCCTTCGACGGCGCCACGATATCGCGGCGCTTGAGGTCGAGCTCGGCGGTCTTCAGCGCCAGTTCGGCGGTCTGCATGGCGATCTCGGCGTCGCGGACATCCACCGCCGACACCGCCCGCGCCGTGCTGAGGTTTCGGTAGCGCTCGACCTTTTCGCGGGCGCTGTCGCGTGTCAGCCGCGCCTGGTCGGCGGCAATCTTCTGGTCGTCGCTATCGAGCCTGGCAATCACCTGGCCTTGCGCCACCTTTTCGCCGGAGCGCACGAGAATTTCGGTGAGGTTGCCGGTTGCCGTCGGCGTTACGGTGACGGAATGGATCGCCTCGCCGTTGCCGATCGCGTTCAGCCGGTCGTTGACAACAGACGTGCCCGAGGGGCGGACCATGACGAGGATGGCATTGTTGCCGCCCTGCCCGCGGCCATTGCCGCGTTCACCGCCCGCGCCGCCTTCGGCACCAGGCTTGGACAAGGCATCGATCAGCGGGTGTGAAACACCGATCGCCGCCAGCGTTTCACCGGCGCCGGGCACAAACCGTACCCAGACGCCTGCGCCCACGAGAAGCACAGCGGCGCTCACCGCAAGCTGTTTCCAAACCCGCATTCAAGTCTCCGAATTAAGCAAAAAACACGCCCCAGCGCGGCGCGGCCGGCGGTTCGTTCCGATTGCCCGGAGTATCCCTGTTCGCACGTGTCGGGGCAATGACAGAATACCATCATTACGCAATTGTAATAAAAGCGAATTTGTTGGCGGGATGATGACGCACCGACGCTTCGTTCGACCCATCGCAGCTTTGTCCAGAAATTCACTAGACAATTGCCATTTACAGCCGCCGACACTGCGCTATCCTGCAACCGCCGGCAGCGTCTTTGGCCGGCTTAGCGCCTGTCTTCAGGCCTCTTGGGGGAGAGAAGTCGATGTGCGATGCCTGTGTCATGGAAACGGTGAAAGAGCGCATGCTTTCGCGCCGCAGCTTCTTCAAAGCAGCCGCGGTCGGAACCGCGGGCCTTGCCGCCGCAAGCGTGGGCGCGGCACCGCCGGCGTTGGCGCAGGGGCATTCAAGCGTCACCGACCTGACCCATGAATTGCACGAGGATTTCCCGACCTTCTTCGGCCAGCAGCAGTTCTTCCGCGAGGAGAAATTCAACTACGCCAAAGACAAGTTCAACATGTTCGAGCTCCGGGTGAACGAGCACACCGGCACCCATGTCGATGCGCCCCTGCACTTCTCGGCCGATGGTCTCTCCGTCGCCGAACTGCCCGTCGACAAGCTGGTGGTGCCGCTCGTGATCGTCGATATCAGAAAGAAGGCCGAGAACGACGCCGATGCGCAGGTGACGCCCGACGATCTCAAGGCCTGGGTCGCCGCCAATGGCGAGATCCCGGAAAACGCCTGCGTCGCCATGCTGTCAGGATGGGGCGCGCATATGGGCACCGACAAGTTCCGCAATGCCGATGGCGCCGGCAAGCTGCACTTCCCCGGCTTTCACGTCGAGGCGGCCAAATATCTCCTCGAAGAGAGCAAGGCGGCCGGCATTGCCGTCGATACGCTCTCGCTCGACCACGGCCCCTCGCCCGATTTCGCCACGCACTATGCCTGGCTGCCGGAGGGACGCTGGGGGCTGGAGGCCGCGGCCAATCTCGACAAGCTGCCGGTCAAGGGCGCAACGCTCATCCTCGGCGCACCGAAACACCGCGGCGGCACTGGCGGCCCGGCGCGCGTTTTCGCGCTGGCCTAGGTCACGGACCAAGGTTTTGGCTGAGGCGAGCTTAAAGGGAGCAAGGTGGTTCGCTTCAACGGCAACCACATGCTCGCGATCGTCGACCAGTTCGGCACCGGCTGCGTCACCATGGATCACGGTGCGCCAACACGACGCCGATCGCGAAAAGGTCAACGGCGACGCCTGACGCGCCGAAGCACCCTAACCTTCAACGACTTCACTGATCTGCACGATGGGCGCGATATCCGTATAGTTGGCGACATCCGCGGAAATCTCGGCGCGGTGGGGACCTAACGCCTGCTGGAATGCCTCGAGGTTCGGCGCGTAGACGTGGCACGCCGCGACGAACTGTGGCGCGCTTCCAGGCTCGCGCCCCGCAAGGCCCTTGTCGATCTCGTAGCGCAGGCAGGCATCGCCCAGCCGCTCCTGAAGCAAGGGCATGTGGGTGGTGCGGTAGTAGTCGTGGTCGAACTTCGTGCCACCATCGGCCGGATAGTAGACGCTCATCTTGATCATGGTCGGGCTCCTGCCTGAACGCCGCTTCGAGCGTCCGAAGCTACTTCTAGGTCACCGACCTATGGAGCACAACCAGCTTTTGGCTGGAACACGTTTGACGAGAGCAAGGTTGTTTTCGGGCTTTTGCGGCCGCAGGGTCTTCATCGTCACGCAGAACGGCAACGCCTATCAGGGTTCGAGCAAGGGCGTGCTGTTTACGACGGGACCGTTCGGCTCCAACATTCAGCCCTGCAGCGAAATCCCCAATTGAACGCATCGGCGACGGCTCCTCAAACGCAGCGCTGGCAATCGCTGCAACGTCGGCTATCGTCGTCGCAGCAAGCGACCGGCCAGCCCACGTGCCGCCACCACCAACAACAGCGAAGGAGCCCCATGAGCACCGTAACCCCGCCCCCACTTCCGGAAGCCGATCCACGCGTCAAGGCCGTGTTCGACGATATCCGCGCCACCCGCAAGTCCGATTTCATCAACAATATGTGGCTGTGGCTCGCCTTCGACCCGGAATTACTGGAGCAGACCTGGCGCGACGTGAAGGCGGTGATGGCGACACCTTCGGCCCTCGATCCGCTGGTCAAGGAGATGCTCTACATCGCCGTTTCCGTCACCAATGGCTGCGGTTACTGCGCCCATTCCCATACGGCGGCGGCAAAAGCCAAGGGCATGAGCGATGCCGAGCACGCGGACCTGCTCCGGGTGATCTCGCTTGCCGCCCGCACCAACCAACTGGCGACGGCGCTGCAGGTGCCTGTCGATCCCGCTTTCGACAAAACGGCTGGGTGAAGCATGTCGCGCAAAAGTGTGAAGCGGTTTTGTGGCGACGACATGCGACAAACGAAACAGGCCCAAGAATAAGCGGTCTCGAAATCGCCTGTCTTTCCACAGGCTTGGTACGACTGGCGCAGAAAACGGAATAAAAGAAGAACATCCTTTCTGGCCTTTCCCCACCGAATCACTACATTGAGCCGCATGATGAGTGGTTTCGACGACATTCCCTTCTTCGACGAGGAGCCGGCGCCGCGCAAGCAGCAGCCCGCCCCCGCAGGTGTTCCGGCAACTGGCGGCATTGCTGCGCGCGCCATGGCGGCGCGTGATCGCGCCCAGCCGCGCCCGGATTATCTCCAAGGCCTCAACCCGGAACAGGCCGAAGCCGTCGAGACGCTGGACGGACCCGTGCTGGTGCTCGCCGGCGCCGGCACCGGCAAGACCCGGGTGCTGACGACGCGCATCGCCCATATCCTGACCACCGGCCGCGCCTTCCCCTCGCAGATGCTCGCGGTGACCTTCACCAACAAGGCAGCGCGCGAGATGAAGGAACGCATCGGCGTGCTCGTCGGCCATGCGGTCGAAGGCATGCCCTGGCTCGGCACCTTCCACTCGATCGGCGTCAAGCTGCTCCGCCGCCATGCCGAACTCGTCGGCCTGCGCTCCGATTTCACCATTCTCGACACCGACGACGTGGTGCGGCTGATCAAGCAGTTGATCCAGGCCGAAGGCATCGACGACAAGCGCTGGCCCGCCAAGCAGTTCGCCGGCCTGATCGACGGGTGGAAGAACAAGGGCCTCGATCCCGCCCAGATCCCCGAGGGCGACGCCCGCGCCTTTGCCAACGGCAAGGGCCGCGAGCTCTACGCCGCCTACCAGAACCGGCTGTTGACGCTGAACGCCTGCGACTTCGGCGATCTTCTTTTGCACCCGATCCGCATCTTCCGCATGCATGCAGACGTGCTGAAGGATTATCACGACAAGTTCCGCTACATCCTGGTCGACGAATACCAGGACACCAACACGGCCCAGTACATGTGGCTGCGCTTGCTCGCCCAGCGGCCGAAGGGCGTCCCGCAGAACGTCTGCTGCGTCGGCGACGACGACCAGTCGATCTATGGCTGGCGCGGCGCGGAGGTGGACAATATCCTGCGCTTCGAGAAGGATTTTCCGGGCGCCAAGGTCATCAAGCTCGAGCGCAACTATCGCTCGACCGAACATATTCTCGGTGCTGCCGGCCATCTGATCGCCCACAACGAGGGCCGCCTCGGCAAGACGCTCTTTACCGACCGCACCGACCCGGATGACGAGAAGGTGCAGGTGCACGCGGCCTGGGATTCCGAAGAGGAAGCCCGCGCCGTCGGCGAGGAAATCGAGCAGCTGCAGCGCAAGAGCCACAAGCTCAACGACATGGCGATCCTGGTGCGCGCCTCCTTCCAGATGCGCGAATTCGAAGACCGCTTCGTCACGCTTGGCCTCAACTACCGCGTCATCGGCGGGCCTCGTTTCTATGAGCGTCTCGAAATCCGCGATGCCATGGCCTATTTCCGCCTGGTCTGCCAACCGGCCGATGATCTGGCCCTCGAGCGCATCGTCAACACGCCGAAGCGCGGCCTTGGCGACACCACGGTGCGCACGCTGCACGACTATGCCCGCGCCCGCGACATTCCGATGCTGGCCGCCGCTTCAGAGATCATCGAGACCGACGAGCTGAAGCCGAAGGCGCGGAAAGCCCTGTTCGACGTCGTCACCGATTTCCGCCGCTGGCAGAGCCTGCTCGAGACCACCGTGCATACCGAGCTTGCCGAGCAGATCCTCGACGAGAGCGGCTATACGGCCATGTGGCAGAACGACAAGACGGCGGAAGCGCCCGGACGGCTCGAAAACCTGAAGGAACTGATCCGCTCGATGGAAGCGTTCGAAAGCCTGCGTGGTTTCCTCGAACACGTGGCGCTGGTCATGGATGCCGAGCAGAACGAGAACCTCGACGCGGTCTCGATCATGACGCTGCACTCGGCCAAGGGTCTGGAGTTCGACACCGTCTTCCTGCCGGGCTGGGAGGAAGGCCTGTTCCCGCACCAGCGCGCCCTCGACGAAGGCGGCCGCTCCGGTCTGGAAGAGGAACGCCGCCTTGCCTATGTCGGCATCACCCGCGCCAAGCATCGCTGCCACATCTGGTTCGTCTCCAACCGCCGCATCCACGGCCTCTGGCAGTCGACCATGCCGTCACGCTTCCTCGAGGAGCTGCCGCTTGCCCATGTCGACGTCGCCGAAAACGAGCAGCCCTATGGCGGCTATGGTCGCGGCGGCTACGGCCAGTCGCGCTTCGACAAGGCCGACCCCTTCCAGAACAACTATTCGACGCCCGGCTGGAAGCGCGCGCAGCAAAACCGTTCCGACGCCACCCGCGACAACTGGGGCACCCGCTCCGGCCATGCGGTCGAGCGCATCGGCTACGGTGAAAGCGGCCCGCGCGGCCGCACCATAGACGGCGAACTGGTGGCGAAATCGACCGCCACCGAACCGTCGCGCTTTTCGGTCGGCGACCGCGTCTTCCACATGAAGTTCGGCAACGGCAACATCGCCGCGATCGAAGGCAACAAACTCACCATCGACTTCGACCGCGCCGGCCAGAAGCGCGTGCTGGACGGGTTTGTCGAGAAGGCGTGACGGGAAAAGGCGCGACGATCAGGCCGCCGAAGTACGGGCCGGCACCTTCAATCCCGCGACGCCAGGCACGGATCAAGCACCACGTGCCTGTCATCCTCCATCCGCATCGCGCCGCGAAGCGTGGCCTGCTCGCCCACCTTCATGCCGTTGTCGGAATAGGTGACGCACAGTACCCGGATCCCCGGCTCGGCGCAGATGGCGAGATACCAGAGCACCTTGTCGGTCTCGACCAGGGTGAGCGGCCCTGACGCCCAAAGGTCGACGCGCTCGTCCGGTAGCTTCAGCCCGCCAAGCGTCTCGGCAAGACCGTCGCAGCCGACGACCTCTGCCGGTGTTTCTTCCGCGCCGGCAAGGCCGCGTCGTCCGGTCAGATCGCTTGCCTCCGTCATCGCCGGCACGGCTTGGCCGGCGAGAAGAAGAAGGATCGCCGCGGTTCGACCGGACACGCAAAAAGGCCAGGCATTGGACAACGGAAACATCCTCGACGCAAAACCGGGCCGCGTTCGCGCCCGGTCGGGGTCGAAGATGTCAGCCTCCGCCGGCCGCGACAAATGATGAAATCAACGGCGAGGCATGAGAAACTTGTGCTCTTATCGGCCGGGTCCGGGACAGACGCTCTCACACCACCTTCCGGTACACCAGAAACCCCGACTTCTCCGCCACCTTGTCGTAGAGCACCATCGCCGTCTCATTGGTTTCGTGCGTCATCCAGTAGACGCGCGGCGCGCCAACCGCCCGTGCTGCCTCGTAGACGCCCTCGATCAGCGCCCGTCCGACGCCCTTGCCCCGCGCCTCCGCATTGGTGAAGAGGTCCTGCAGGTAGCAATTCGGCTGGATCATCGTCGTCGAGCGGTGGAAGAGATAGTGGGTCAGCCCGATCAGCCGCCCTTCGCTTTCGGCCACCAGCGCATGAACGGGCTCATAGGCATCGAAGAAGCGCGACCAGGTCATCGCAGTGATCGCCGGGTCTAGCGCCGTTTCACCGGAGCGGCCGTAAAAGGCGTTGTAGCCGTCCCAGAGCGGCAGCCATTGCTCGTAGTCGGTGCGGGCGATCGGGCGGATGTGAAGGTTTTCGGTCATTGCAAGATCCTGAAACGGGATGAAATCGAAGGAATAGCTGAAGCGGTGTTACCGTTTGGTCATCGCCGCGGTGATTGTCTGAACGTCGGTCATGATCGCATCGCCCATGAAGGCGATGTTTTCCATCGCGCGTTCGCCGGCATCGTGATGCCCCGCCCCGCAGGCGTCGCGAACGACGACGGGCACGAGGCCGAGGTCGGTCGCATGGCGCACGGTCGGGTCGATGCCGATTTCCGTGGCGATGCCGCAAATGGCAAAGGAAGTCAGTCCGAGGTCGCGCAGGATCATGGCGAGCGGCGTACCCTCAAAGGCGGAAAACGTGATCTTGTCGATGATCGCCTCGTCGTCGCGAGGGGCAAGTTCCGGCACCAGTTCGAAGCCCGGCGTGCCGCGCAGGAACCAGGGATGCACCGCATCCGGATTATCGGTGCGCTGCCAGGCCATTGCCTGGCGCAGCTGGAAGGCGCCCATCAGCGGCTTCGGCATCGACAGATGCCTAAGAAAAATCACCGGAAACCCGCCGGCCCGCGCAGCGTCCAGCACCTTCAGCACCTTGGACAGCACCGCCGGGCCGTTCTTGACCTGATTGGTAATCCCCACCTGCATGTCGTAGACGATAAGCGCCATTCGCTCGGGCCGGCAGAAATCCTCAAGCGTCTTTCCGATCTCCAGTTTCGCGGCCATGACATCTCCTCCGGGCGCCTCCTCCGGCGCCCCTCTCCCGGCAACATCGCGCGCCGGAATGTGGCGCGGTAGAAGGAGGCTTGCAAGACGGTTTCAGCGGCCTCGCGCAACTATTCGGATGCTTGGCGAAAGTCGCGGCAACCGGAGCCGGGCTTGCCCGGAACAGGATCAATCGCGCTCGCTGCGCAGCCGCGCCTTCTCCATCAACGCAATTACCTCCTCGTCCGCCGTCTGCTCGAAATTGCGGTAGTAGAGCCCGACAGCACGGAAGGCGAAGGGGGTGGCGAGACAGACGACACGATCGACCTCGCTGCGCAAATCCGCGAGCTCACTTTTCGGCGCCACCGGAACGGCAAGCATGATGCGTCCTGCCCCCATTCGCCGCAGCGCCTTGATCGCTGCGCGCACGGTGCCGCCGGTGGCGATACCGTCGTCGACGAGGATCACGTCGCGGTCCCGGGGCGACGTCGGCGCACGGTCGCCGAAATAGAGGGTGCGGCGGCGCAGGATCTCGGCGCGCTGGCGCTCGGTCTCGGCCTCCAGATAACCTTTCGGCGGAAGGACCAGCCGGATCGCCCGACGGTTGAGCACCAGTTCCGGTTCTTCACCGTCGACCAGCGCGCCCAGACCGAATTCCTCATGCCCCGGCGCGCCGATCTTGCGCACGATCAGGATTTCCAGCGGCGCGGCGATATGGATGGCGACTTCATAGGCGACCGGCACGCCGCCACGCGGCAGCGCCATCACGAGCGGATCGTCAAGGCGCTCGTCTTCGACCGCGCGCGCCAGCTGGCGCCCGGCATCCGCCCTGTCCTCGAAGAGCCATGTTGCCGTGAACACGTCGCCTCTCCCGGCTCGTTCTCCTGCTTCATCATCGGGCCTGAAAACAGGGGCACAAGTGCCCGGCCAGGGCTCCGATCGCACGGTCTGAAGATCATCAACCGGGCCTGTCCGCGCCGCCGCTCGCGCACGCCTCATCGCCTGTCGGCGCGCCCTCTCCCGGTTGATCCGGCGCCGCTGTGAACAACCGCGCCAATCCCCGCCAATCGCTAAAATTGCAACGGATTTCGCCGGGTTTCGTTAAGGCGCCATCGCTACCAATTGGCGTCACATATCTGGCTGAGACGCAAGCCGCCTTTGTTGATTTTAGCACGACAGGCCGTTTCGAAATGAGCTTTCTCCCTGCCATATCGATCATCGCTCTTCTGGCGATGCTCCCTGTGCTGATTTCCCTGCGGGCCTCGATGGTCGAGGGAGGCACGGATTTCGCAGCCGCCTGCGCTATCGCAGCCGCGGCGACGCTGTTTCTGATGCTGTCCGAGATCCCGGCGCTGCGGCCGTTGTCGCTGATCGGCATCGTCTTTCTCGTCGGCGCCTGTCTTTTCGTGCTCTCGGGCTTTCACCGGGCGCTCGGCGTCCTCCGGCCGATGTCGACGCCGCTGGTCGCAGCCGCCTCGATTTCGGCCGTGGTGCTGCTGATTGCCGCCTTCGGCCCGCAGAGCGCGACATTGCATGCGCTGTCGGCCGTCGGCATTGCCGCCGCCTTCGTGTTGATCATCGCCGTCTGTTCGCAGCATCGGCGCGCAGCACCCGGGCCGATCGAGCGCCTCTGCATCATCGGTTGTGCCGCCATCGGCTGTTCCGCCCTGATCGCGGTCACGATTTTCTCGCCGATTGCCCACGGGACCGCCGAAACCCCGCTGGCCTCGGCCAGCTGGGACTTCGCCTGCGTCGCGCTCAGGTATTTCTACCTCCCTGTGCTGTTTCTCGGCGTGATCCTGATGATCCAGAACCGGGTGATCACCGACCTCAAGAGCGCCATTGCCCGCGACGAGCTGACCGGCGCCCTGTCGCGCCGCGCCCTGCTCGACCTTGGACAACGCACCCTGGCCGTCGGTTTCGCGCGCCAGAGGCCCGTCACTTTCCTGCTGCTCGATCTCGACTATTTCAAGCAGATCAACGACCGCTACGGCCACGCGGTTGGCGACACGGCGCTCGGCCATTTCGCCGGCACCGTCGCCGCCTGTCTCGGCGGCCGCGGCACGCTTGGGCGCATCGGCGGCGAAGAGTTTGGCATCGTCCTGCCCAACCACTCGGAGGACGCCGCCTTTGCGGTGGCCGAGGAGATCGGCCGCACCGTGCGCGATACGCCGATCGGCCGCTTCGACCGGCCGATCCGGCTGACGGTGAGCATTGGCCTTGCCGAAGCCGAGCCCGGCGATACGATCAGCGACATCATGATCCGCGCCGACATGGCGCTCTACGACGCCAAGGCCGACGGCCGCGACCGCTGCACCATCGCCGGCCGCTTCCAGCCCGAGGCCAGCGCACGGGCGCTTGCCGCCGCCGCTGCGCAGATGCGGGCCGCCGAGACCCGAAACCTCGAGCCGCAGTTGCTTCGCGGCACCGCCTGAGCCGGCGGCGCCTTGTAAAGCGAACTCGCGAACCTATGTGAACCTCGCTGCCCGCGCGCACGTTTCTTAGGGGCCCTCCCGGTGAAAACACGCGCGAATTCATATCGATACGGCGCCCTTGCGTGAGACGCCAGGCGCTGCAGGAGGACATCCATGTCGCGTTCGCTTCGTGCGCTCTTTTTTGCCGGCCTCGCCATCGCAGCCGCAGCTCTGCCTGCCCGCGCCGAAACGGTGGGCGAAGTCGGGGTCGACTGGCTCGGCAACGACATCATGATCGATGCGGTCACCGACCCCAAGATCAAGGGCGTGACCTGCCATGTCACCTATTTCGACCGCAGCGTCATCGACCGGCTGAAGAACGGCAACTGGTTCGAGGATCCGTCGAACAATTCGATCGCCTGCCGGCAGACCGGCCCGATCGAAATCGGCGATATCGATCTTTCCAAGGAAGGCGAAGAAGTGTTTCGCGCCGGCTTGTCGCTCGTCTGGAAGAACCTGCTCGTCACGCGGATCTACGACCGCAAGAACGACACGCTGATCTATCTGGCGCATTCGCGCGAATTGACGGATGGCTCGGCGAAGATGTCGATCACCACCATTCCGCTCTACGGCCAGACGGTCAATTGGCAGAACGGCAAGCCGCAGTAGGAGCGGCCCCTGCCGCCGGCATCGGCGTGCAAGGCGATCGGTCAAGGTTGAAAGCGCCTGCCCCTTCGCAGGCGCTTCCGAAACCTCTTCGGTGCGGAACAGGGAGAAGTCTGGGAGCAACCCGTTCCGCTTTCGTGCATGCCTGAAGTGCCGTGCGTTCAAGAGAACGCACAAGGACGTCCCGGCACATTCATTTCAAATCGTCTGTCCGCTTCAAGCGTTTTCACTGGAGCGGGATAGTCTAGTAGGCCGTCGGCGGAACGATGCCCTGGTAGTAATCGCCATCACCGCCCTGGTATTGGCCATAGGGATTGCGGTCGCGATAGACCGGGGTCGGTGCTGCTGTTCTGTTGATGCTGCCCGTCGACATCGTGTCAACCGAAGCGGTCGGCCGCTTCATCGGCGTCATCGTCTTGTGCGTGTTCATCGTTCCGGGAGGGTTGTTGACGTCGATGCCCGGATAGTAGCTATCGGCCAAAGCCGGTCCGGCGATGACCATCGTAACGGAGAGCACGGCGGCGAGTTTCCTGAGAGAGATTGTCATAGGTTCAACTCCTGTTTGCGAGACAGGCACCCGGCCTCCGTTCGGGCACCAGCAACAATCATAAGTTAGTACAAGTATCGTCGCCGGCCGCATGACGTTTTGTCACAATGGCATCCCCCAAGCGTGAAGTTCATTGCCGAAGTTTAACTTGACCGTATCGTTCCAGAACGGGCGAAACCGGGCCGAAATCATGCCGAAACGCAAGAAAGCCCCGGCGCCGATGCGCCGGGGCTTTCTCAAGCGGCAAACAAGCTTGCCTCAGGCGGCCTGGGCCAGCTCGTCGGCGATGACCGTGTCGAGGTTGAGGAAGCAGACCATGGTCTTTTCGAGCGCGACGATGCCGCGGCAGAAGGCGCGCTGCGCTTCCGGGATGATCTCCGGCGCCGGCTGCAAAGCTTCGCTCTTGATCGTCATCATGTCCGAGACCTGCTCGACGAGCAGACCGACAAGCTTGCCGGCAATGTCGGTAACGATGATCGCCGAGCGCTCCGACGGCTCGGTCATCTTCATGCCGAGGCGGGCGGCCATGTCGATGACCGGGATCACCGCGCCGCGCAGGTTGATGAGACCGAGCACGTAGGGCGGCGTGTGCGGCATCGGCGTCACCGGCGCCCAGCCGCGGATTTCGCGGATCGCCATGATATCGATGCAGAATTCCTGGTCGCCGAGGTGGAACGACACGATTTCGAGATAGGCACCGGACTGCTTGATTGCGTTGCTCATGATCAGAATTCTTCCCAGTTCTCACCGGAGGCCGTCGTCGACGGCACCGAGCCCGGTTTGTTGCCGAATGCGCCCGCAAGCTTGCCCATCAGGGCCTTGGCGGGGGATGGAGTTGGAAACGAGGCCATTTTGGCCGTGCCGATCTTGCGCAGGGGCACCGCTTCGCTGGTGCCCTTGGCTGCCGGCCGCTGAACGGCTGAAACCGAAGGTGCTTTTGCCTGCACCGGCGCAGCGGTCCTTGCCGCCGGCGTCACGGGCGCCGGTGCCGCCGTCGGCATGGCGCGCTGCATCGTGTGCCCCTCGCGGAACTGGCCGACGAGGTCCGTCAGTCGCTCGGCGTCCTGCGCCAGCGTGTGGCTGGAGGCATTGGTCTGCTCGACCATGGCGGCGTTCTGCTGCGTCATCTGGTCGAGCTGGCCGACGGCCGTGCTGATCTCGTTGAGGCCGGTCGACTGCTCGCGCGCCGCCATCACGATCGAGGTCATCAATTCGTTGATGCGCGCGACATCGGTGCCGATCCGCCCAAGCGCCTCGCCGGTCGCCTGCACCAGCTTGACGCCTGAGCCGACCTCGGTGCCGGAGCGGCTGACGAGTGCCTTGATGTCCTTGGCAGCACCGGCTGCCCGCTGCGCCAGCTCGCGCACTTCCTGTGCGACGACCGCAAAGCCCTTGCCGGCCTCACCTGCGCGTGCCGCCTCGACGCCGGCATTCAGCGCCAGAAGGTTGGTCTGGAAGGCGATCTCGTCGATGACGTTGATGATCTTGCCGATTTCGTTCGAAGCACCCTCGATGCGCGCCATGGCGGCGATCGCCTGGCCGACGATGCGGCCGGACTCCTCGGCATTGGTGCGCGTCTGGTCGACCATCTGGCTCGCCTCTTCGGCGCGCTGGGTCGCGGTGCGCACGGTCACGGTAATTTCGTCGAGCGCGGCCGAGGTCTGTTCCAGCGACGCGGCCTGGCGCTCGGTGCGCCGCGCCAGGTCGTCGGCGGCGGTGCGCATCTGCTTGCCGTTGGATTCGATCGAGAGCGCATTGTCCTTGACGCTCGACAGCACGACGCGCAGCCGCTCGACCGTCTGGTTGAAGTTCTGCCGGAGCTGATCGAGGTTTCCGTCGAACGGCCGGTCGATGGCAACCGCCAGATCGCCGTCGGCCAGCTGCGTCAGCGCCCTGCCGAGACTGTCGATCGCCGCCTGGATGCGGCGCACCGCCTCCTCGCGCTCGTTCTGCTGCTGCTCGCGTTCCTTTTCGATCTCGCGACGGCTCATCGCCGCACTCTGTTCGAGCGATTGCTTCTCGATCGCCGACAGGCGGAAGAGGTCGACGGAGCGCGCCATCGCGCCGAGTTCGTCACCACGGTCGAGTGCTTCCAGCCTGGTCGAAAGTTCGCCTTTCTGGATCCGCTGCATGCCGTCGCGCAAGGACAGAATGCCCCGCCTGAGCGTGCTGCCATGGAACCAGAGCAGATAAAGCAGCGTCGCCATGGCAAGGAGGCCGGAGGCGAGCTGAAGCTGGAACGCCTGGTCGGAGGTGGCGCGCGCCTCGGCGACGCGCGTCTGAACCAGCGTCGCTGCCGCCTCGGAGAGATTGGCGAGCGCCTGAGCCACCCGTTCGCCGGCGCCGTCGATCGCGTCGTCGATCTTGCCGAAGTCGTCGGCCGAAGCCTTGCCCTCGATCAGCGCCTTCAGGTCCGTGCCGATCGCCTGGCGCAGTTCGGCCACATCGGCGTCAAAGGTCGAAAGCGCATCGCTGCGGCCGAGCAGGCCGGCAAGCGCCTTGATGTCGGTCGATTTCGTCTCGAGCAGCTTCAGGATCTCGGCGATGCTGGCGGCGCGCGCCGGCTGGATCGCGCCCTCCTCGCGGTCGATGATGCTGTCCATCGCATTGAGCACGAGATTGGTGGTCGCAAGCCGGACCTCGTCGACCATGGTCAGCCCGTTCTGCGCGGCGAGCGCGCCTTGCAGGGCATCGTTGGCCTGGCGGCCCTCGTACCAGCCGACGCCGAGCACGGAGCCGAAACCGACGAAAGCGGCACCGGCAAGCGTTGCCAGCCGTTGGCTTACGGAAAGATTGCGCTTCAATGGGGAAGATGCGGCAGTCATAGACAGTCCATGCTCACGGACCCGGCGCGGGCCGGATCCTCCGTTAGGATCGATGCGGAAAACCGGGCTCGATCAAACCGGATGACCTCATGTCATGTCGGAGCACAACGCTCCCCCGCGCTGGAAAAACACTGTCAAACAGACCTTAAACATTCGCTAAGGCGCCCCATGGATCCCCAGGGAAAACGCCTTATTTTCGAGTTTGCGCATATTTGCTGCAAGCGCCGGTTTTCCCGGCATTTAAGGGCACAATCCATCGGCACGCCGGCCGCCGCTTTTCACCCCGGTCTGGTCGGGCCCATGCAGAACCACGGTCCGTCGGCAAGCACGTCCGCTTCCCCTTGCCGCCCGAACTGCTATGATGACGCCATGAACACGAAGACCGCGCGCTCGATCCGCCTTCCCCTCGCCGCAACCCTTGCGACCGCGATCGCCGTCGTGCTGCTGCTCGCCTTCCGCGGCTGGATGGAAAACGGCGCCGAGATGTTCCTGGCGCTTGCCCAGTCCGGGCTTTCCTGGTGCCTCTAGCATAGACGAGCGTCGCCGAGACCGGACGCCGCCCCTGACCTTTAAGTTCTCCCCGGACAGTGTTGACGCGCGAGATTGCGATACGGCCCCTTCTCCCCGTCATGATGGGAGAAGATCGCGACAGCGGGCTGACGGGCCGTTCCCGACCGCAATGCACCGCCACAACCTGCGGCAATTGTCCCATTTGCGCGGGGTCCGTGAAGGCGGTATCAAGGGCCGATCAACCGGACACGGCCGTCTTCGGCCCCAACAAAATCGGTAGCACGCATGAAAACCATCCGCATCGTCCTCTGGGCCGCCGTCGTCGTCATGGCGGGTATCCTGGGCTGGCTGACCTATGAAATGACCCAGTCGAAGCAACAGGCGGCATCCGGCCCCTTCGGCGTTCCCTTCACGCTGGTCGCCCAGGACGGCAAGGAAATCACCGAGAAGGCCTTCACCGGCAAGCCGACGGCGCTCTTCTTCGGCTTCACCCATTGCCCCGAGGTCTGCCCGACCACGCTGTTCGAGCTGAACGGCTGGATGGAGAAGGTCGATCCTGACGGCACCAAGCTGCAGGCCTATTTCATCACCGTCGATCCCGAGCGCGACACGCCGGAAATCCTCGGCCAGTACGTTTCCAACGTCTCCAAGCGCATCACCGGCATTTCCGGCCCGGCCGACAAGGTCATGGAAATGGTCAAGGGCTTCCGCGTCTATGCCAAGAAGGTTCCGGTCGACGCCGCAAAGCCCGACGGCGACTACACCATGGACCACACCGCATCGGTGTTCCTGCTCGACGCCAACGGCAAGTTCTCCGGCACGATCGCCTACGAGGAGAACCCGGAGACGGCGGTCAAGAAGCTGGAAAACCTGACCAAGGGCTGAGCCCTTCGATCCTGACCTGAAGATGCAAGCGCCGGCCCCGTCCGGCGCTTTGCCTTTGCAGGGCAATCGTGATAGCGCACAGCACACGATTGCCGACGCTCGAGCGCACCCCTTTCACAGCCTGGTGCGAGCGGCGGATTTGCCAGCCGAAGGACGGACCCTTGAGCGAGATCAGACTTTTCGTCACCACCACCGAGAAGCAGGCGGAAGCCGTGCTCGACCGCATGAGCGAGGTCTTCGGCGAAGAGGACTATGCCATCGGCACGACGGAAGTCGACGAGAAGCGCGACATCTGGGAAGCCTCGATCTACATGATGATGGTCGACGAGGAGAGCGTGAACGAGCGTCTCACCGAGGCCCTCTCCGAAAACTTCGCCCATCTGCCGATCGAGCGCGAAGTGCTGCCGGATATCGACTGGATCGCCAAGTCGCTCGAGGGTCTGGCGCCGGTGCGCGCCGGCCGCTTCGTCGTGCATGGCTCGCATGACCGCGAAAAGGTCAAGACCGGCGAGATCGCCATCGAGATCGACGCCGGCCAGGCCTTCGGCACCGGCCACCACGGAACGACTGCCGGCTGCCTCGAAGTGCTGGCTACCGTCGCGCGCACCCGCACCGTGAAGAACGTGCTCGATCTTGGCACCGGCAGCGGCGTGCTCGCAATCGCCGCCTGGAAGCTGATGCACGTGCCGGTGCTTGCGACGGACATCGACCCGATCGCCACCCGCGTCGCCGAGGAGAACGCCCGGGTCAACGGCGTCGTGACCGGCATGACCTTTGCGACCGCCCCCGGCTTCCACTCGACAGCCTTCAGCACCAACGGCCCGTTCGATCTCATCATCGCCAACATCCTCGCCCGCCCCTTGATGAAGATGGCGCCGCAACTCGTCGCCAACCTTACCCCCGGCGGCTCGGTGATCCTGTCCGGCATTCTCGCCGAACAGCGCTGGAAGGTGCTTGCCCACTACAACGGCCAGCACCTGCGCCACGTGCGCACCATCTGGCGCAACGGCTGGGTGACGATTCACCTGGAGAAGTGAGCGGGTAACGATTGGCGCTGCCCCTTACCCGGCCAACCGGGGAAGCGGCTTGCGGCGCCACTCCACTCAGAGATTAAACTCCAAATCACAACGACCGCCACCGTGCACCCCCTCCGCCCGCGTGGGACGGGGATGGGCTACGGCCTGGGATTTGGATCGACATGAAAACTAGGTAGCAATTGCCGCCAGGATTTGCGCGTATTGGGAGGCTTTACACCGAAGGACGCTGGGTTTCTGTCAACCAATCAAACTCGACCAGTGCTTCGCGCTCGGCTAAGTCCGCGCCTCCAAAGAGACCGAAGTCTCCATAAATCGGCTTCCAACCTTCAGCGATACGTTCTCCGTCGATCACGTTTTGATACCACTCCTCAGGCTTGATAACGTACGCGCCGTCTTCGCGCTGAACGATCCAAACGCGCTTCAGGTTGTCGTTGCCCTGAAGGAGTTTGACCCGTTTGTCTGTAGTCGCGGGCTCTCGCTGCATCTTATCCATCTCATCAAGGGCTGGGTGGGATTCATCAAACGCACCGGAAGCACGGGGGATAATGTCGGCTCTGCGGTTTAGCGGGCTGCGGGAAAAACGAAAAGGCCGCCTCGTCCTTCATGACGGGCGGCCTTTCGAAACTAAGGCGATGCCAGAGGCATCGCCTGCTGGTTGGCTTGTGGCCAACCATGCCCGCGAGCCTGAGGAGGAGGAGTGCTCGAGCGGGCGTCTACTGTTCCGAAGCTGACCACCCTTGAGGGAGGAGGAGAACAGAGTGACCAACTATTCTCGGAACCGCAGCTTTTTGAACCACCGGATGTTCGTCCGTGTTCGTTGAGGCGGCTTATAAACTATTATTCCGATAGAGAAAGAGTTTTCTGAGCATGGGTGCCATGCACTGAGCGCATATGTATGGTAAATGGGCAATTGCTCTCTTACCGCAGCACAACTGCAGCTTTGCACCAACCGGGAATCCGGCCGCCATCGCAGGATATCGCCTCTTTCCTCCAAAGGGCCGTTTCCGCTAACATGGCCCATCTTTTCCCGCGGTTTGCCGCTCAATCTACCGGAATTCCCTCATGTTTCAGTCTTTTGAAGTCACCTCCACGCCGCAGTTCGGCAAGGAGCGCACCGAAGCCCTGCGCGCGTCCTTCGCGGCCCTCGGCATCGACGGTTTTCTCGTGCCGCGCGCCGACGAGTTCCAGGGCGAGTACGTGCCGGCCTCGTCCGAGCGCCTGTCCTGGCTGACCGGCTTCACCGGTTCGGCCGGCGTCGCCCTCATCACGAAACGTGAAGCCGTCGTCTTCGTCGATGGCCGCTACGTCACCCAATTGAAGGAACAGGTCGATGGCGCGATCTTTACCGGTGGCGACCTCATCGGCGAGCCGCCGCATCTCTGGCTCGAAAACCATGGAACCAAGGGCTTCAAGCTCGGCATCGATCCCTGGGTGCACACCGGTGCGGAAGTCCGCCGGCTGGAAAAGGTGCTCGCCACCCTCGGCGGTTCGCTTGTCTTCCTCGATCACAACCCGCTCGACAGGATCTGGACGAACCGTCCGGCCGCCCCGCTCGGCAAGGTGACGATCCAGCCGATCGAGCATGCGGGCACGCTCGCCAAGGACAAGATCGCGACGATCGCAGCCGGCCTTTCCAAGGCGGGCGCCGAAGCCGTCGTGCTGACCGACCCCTCCTCCGTCGCCTGGACCTTCAACATCCGCGGGTCCGACGTACCGCACACGCCGCATCCGCTGGCTCGCGCCATCATCCACGCCGACGGTCGCGCCGAGCTTTTCCTCGACAAGCGCAAGACCGGCATCGAGCAGGAAGCCTATCTCACCCAGATCGCCGAGATCGTCGCACCGTCGACCTTCGACGATCGCCTGGCCGCACTCGGCACTGCCGGCGCGTCTGTCATGATCGATCCGGACCTCGCCTCCTTCGCCATTTCCGAGCTGATCCGCGCCAAGGGCGGCAAGATCGTCGAGGCGGTCGATCCCGCCCGCCTGCCCCGCGCCCAGAAGAACACGGCCGAAATCGAAGGCTCGACCCGCGCCCATCTGCAAGATGGCGCCGCCATGGTCGAGTTCCTCGCCTGGCTCGACGGCCAGCAGCCGGGCACGGTCACCGAGATCGCTGCCACCAACCAATTGGAAGCGGCGCGCACCACTGTCGGCGAACGCATGCAGAACCCGCTGAAGGACATTTCCTTCGACACGATCTCCGGCGCCGGCGCGCATGCGGCGATCATGCACTACCGCGTCAACACCGCCACCGACCAGGCGATCGAGGCGGGCACCATGTTCCTGATCGATTCCGGCGCGCAATACATCAACGGCACCACCGACATCACCCGCACGGTCGCCATCGGCGCAGTACCGGAAGAGCAGAAGCGCTTCTTCACCCTGGTGCTGAAGGGCATGATCGCGATCAGCACGGCGCGTTTCCCCAAGGGCTCGCGCGGCGTCGATCTTGATCCCTTGGCCCGCATCGCGCTCTGGAAGGCGGGCGCCGACTATGCCCACGGCACCGGCCACGGCGTCGGCTCCTATCTCTCGGTGCATGAGGGACCGCAGCGCATCGCCCGTCTTTCGACGCAGGAACTGCTGGCCGGCATGATCCTCTCCAACGAGCCCGGCTACTACCGCCCCGGCGCCTTCGGCATCCGCATCGAAAACCTCATCGTCGTGCAGCCGGCAACGATGGTCGACGGTGGCGACCTGCCGATGCTCGGCTTCGACACGATCACCTACTGCCCGATCGACCGCCGCCTGGTGCTGCCGG
The DNA here is from genome assembly GCF_044769565.1 of Ensifer sp. NPDC090286. NCBI lineage: Bacteria > Pseudomonadati > Pseudomonadota > Alphaproteobacteria > Hyphomicrobiales > Rhizobiaceae > Ensifer > Ensifer sp. NPDC090286. The sequence continues at coordinate 1,430,015 of NZ_JBIVYF010000001.1, forward strand.
CGCTGTTGACCGACGAGGAACTCGCCTGGTTCAACGCCTATCACGCCGAGACCCGCGAAAAGCTGATGCCGCTGCTGGCGAGCGACCAGACCCGCGCCTGGCTGAAGGCCGCAACGGAAGCGCTCTCACGCTGAGTCAGTCGCCGCCCGATACAATAAAAAACGCCGCGCTCCTTGAGCGCGGCGTTTTTGCTTTCCCGATACCGGGCGCTTATTGGCCCTACATCACCAGGTGGCGGATCACCATCACCACGACCCAGCCGATGACAAGCATGCGCAGCGTCGAGAGGTTCAGCCCGAGCGCGATGGCAAAGGCGATGAACATGGCGATCGTGACGTCGAGCCCGCCATAAACGAAGGCCGGCGCCACGAGTGTGGTGAGAACGGCCGCCGGAACGGCGTTCAGCGCCGCCTCCAGCCGCGGCGGGATCTGCTTCATCTGGGTGATCAGGATGTAGCCGCCGACACGCGTCAGGAAGGTCGCAACGGCCGCGGCGACGATCAGATAGATGAGGTTCAGGTGTTGCGGATCCATCGTCATGCCTCCTTCTCGACAGCTGGCGCGGCAGCCTGTCCGCTTGGCGGCAGGATGGCGGCAAGCAAGATGCCGGCAAGTGCGCCGATGCTGACATGCCAGGGCGAGCCGACGAAATGCATGCCGGCGACGGAAGCCAGTCCCGAGACGATGACGATCGGCAGAAACCGGTCCCGCTTGCGGAAGCCCATGACAAGGCCCATGAAATAGACCGGCAGCAGCACATCGAGGCCGATCGCCTTGGGATCGCCGATCATCTGCCCGAAGATCGCGCCGACCAGCGTGTTGATGATCCAGGGAACGTAGATGATCAGCCCGAATCCGAGATACCAGGCAAAGGTGATCGGCAAGCCGCGCTCGCCGCGCTTCTCGGTCTCGGCATATTGCGGGTCGACCAGCAGGAAGAAGGCGAGGAACTTCTGCCCGAAGGTGAAGTGCCGGACATATTTGGCGATCGAGGCCGAATAGAGCACGTGGCGGAAGTTGACGGCAAAGACCGAGAGCACCACCAGCCAGGGCTGGACATGGTTGCCGAAGAGCTCGATGCCGACCATCTGGCTGGCGCCGGCATAGACGGTCGCGCTCATGAACACCGCATCGGCAATGGTAAAGCCGTTATCGACCGCAAGCGCCCCGAACAGCGCGCCAAAGGGCGATGCTGCCAGCATGATGGGAAAGCCGCCGCGGACCCCTTCCCAGAATTCATCTTTTTTCATGGAAACCTCCGCCGGCCGGGGCGATGACGCGCCGCGCGGCCGGTGCCGGACTGATAGGCGCTTGCGCCCCCGGCAACAATTCAAATGCGCTGATACAATGATTGAATTTTATGATGCCTCGGCGAACGAGGCTTGAACAAAAGGCGCACCGATCAAGAAACCGGTACGCTTTATCGCTTGGAACATGCGGCCGGCGCGGGGCAACTGCCGCCTACTTCTTGACCTGGAACGTATGCTCGATACCGGGGAAGCTACGCGCCTTCACCTCGTTTGCATACGCCTCGGCCGCCTTGGAGATGGCCGGTGCCAGTTCGGCGAAATGCTTGACGAAGCGCGGCTTGAAGTCGTTGAAAAGGCCGAGCATGTCGTCGGAAACAAGGATCTGGCCATCGCAGGCCGGCGATGCGCCGATACCGATCGTCGGTGAGCGCAGCTCGGCGGTAATCTCGCGGGCCACCGGTTCCACCGTCCCCTCGATGACGATGCCGAACGCGCCGGCATCGTCGATCGCCTTGGCGTCGCGGCGGATCTTCGCCACTTCCTTGTCGTTGCGGCCGACCGAACGATAGCCGCCTGTGGTGTTGACGAGCTGCGGCATCAGCCCGACATGGCCGAGAACCGGAATGCCGCGGCTGACGAGGAACTCGACCGTCTCGGCCATCTCCGCCCCACCCTCGAGCTTCACCGCGCTGCAGCCGGTTTCCTTCAGGATGCGCGCGGCACTGCGGAACGCCTGCTCCTTCGTCTCCTGGTAGGAGCCGAAGGGCATGTCGACGACGACGCAAGCCTGCTGCGAGCCGCGCATGACCGCCTGGCCGTGGGCGATCATCATTTCCAGCGTCACGCCGACGGTGGTGTCGAGCCCATAGAGCACCATGCCGACGGAATCGCCGACCAGCAGGAAATCCACATGCGGATCGAGCAGCCGGGCGATCGGCGTCGTATAGGCCGTCAGGCTGACGATCGGGCGTTCGCCCTTCAGCGCTTCGATGTTGGCGGGGCTGAGACGACGCTTCTGTGACTGCACGCTCATGTCAGGCAACCTTTGCAAAGGACGCGGATTTCGGGGCGATCACGCGGTTGTCTAGCAGCTTCGTCGTGCCGAAGCGGACGAAGAGAAGCAGCAGCACCGGCCGGTCGCCGATCGTTTCGATCGTCTCCAGCGTCTCGGGATCGCGGACAGCCACGACCTCGGGCTTCGCCAGCGGCTCGCTCGCGAGAAACGCGGTCACGGCCTTTTCGAGTGCCGCGACATCATAGACGCCGGATGCGACGAGACGGGCCGCCTCATCGAGCGCCTTCGGCACGATCGCCGCCGCACGCCGCTCTTCGGCCGTCAGATAGACATTGCGCGACGAGCAGGCGAGCCCGTCGGCCTCGCGCACCGTCGGCACGCCGATGACGGTGACCGGCTGGGCAAGGTCTTCCACCATGCGGCGGATGATCTGCAGCTGCTGGAAATCCTTCTCGCCGAAGTAGGCGCGATCGGGCCCGACGATGTTGAAGAGCTTGGTGACGACCGTGGCGACACCGGCGAAATGGCCGGGGCGCACCGAGCCCTCGAGCTCGCTGCCGAGCGTCGGCACGTCGACGACCGTTTCCATCGGCCGCGGATACATGTCGGCCACACCGGGGGCGAAGAGATAGTCGACGCTGCCCGCTTCGAGCATCGCCTGGTCGCGAGCGAGATCGCGCGGATATTTGGAGAGGTCTTCGTTGGCGCCGAACTGCAGCGGATTGACGAAGATGCTGGCGACGACGATGCCGTTTTCCTCGCGGGCCCGGCGCATCAGCTCCATATGGCCGACATGCAGATAGCCCATGGTCGGCACGAAGCCGACGGTCTTGCCTGCGCGGCGATGTTCTGCAAGCGCTGCACGCAGCTCGGCGATGGTGGTGAAAGTCTTCATCTCCGGACCCTCCAATCCGCGCCGGCGCCCTGCCCTTTGGGGTGCTGGCGCGCTGCCTTCGGAGATGGCCGCGACCTGCTCCACGAAAAGGCATTTGCATAAAATTCGGCTGCAATCCTCTATCTTGTGCAGCGCAAAAAAACAATCGGATTGATGACAGGTTGATGACGCGCGGCCGCGCTTGACTTCCCCCGACAGCCTGTCACGGTTGGCCATCGATGCCACCTGCAACCCACGCTGGAGAGCGAGATGAAACCCTGCCTGCGCCTTCTCGGCCTTCTTGTCCCGACGCTTGCCGTTGCCGCGGCCGCCGAAGCCAAAATCCCGCTCGTCAACGCCACCTGCCCCGGCAAGATCGAGGTCCATGCCGACGAAGGCGGCCCGATCTACATCAATGGCAAGGAAGCCAAGCTGAAAGTGTTCAACGAGAACTACTACGAGGCCAAGGGTGCGGGCGTTACCATCTCGCTCAGCATCAATCCCGACGGCTCGCCGAGCGTGTCCTACACCGGCAAGGGCGGCGCCAACGGCATCTGCACCGTGAAGTGACAATGGCACCAAGCCGCGGCGCGCGCCTTCGCGCGCCCTTTGAGGCTGCACGCAGCCGCTAGCACCGTCGATCCAATAGCAGCTTCGACGCAGGCCCCGCTCCGCTTGAAAACCTGAAGTTGCGCCCCACATCAGCCCGGCTCAAAAAAATCTTTGAGCCGATGTCGGGACCGTCGACCGGCGTTCGTCCTTAGGGCAACTCCAGGAAAAGTGCGACGCGGTTTTCCGTCCGGAGTTGCGTCAATCAAAGAGTTGGATCGCTTCGCGGTTTCGTAAAAAACAACGAAGTGATCAGATCCGTAAAACACAAAATCCATTCCAAGGAGCATTTCATGCGCATGATTTTCGTAAACCTGCCGGTCAAGGATCTGAAGGCCTCGCGCGCATTCTTCGCCGCGCTCGGCTTCACCTTCAACGAGCAGTTCTCCGACGATACGGCCGCTTGCACGGTGATCTCGGACAATATTTTCGTCATGCTTTTGACCGAACCGAAGTTCCGCGACTTCATCACCGGCGAGATCAGCGATGCCCGCAAGGGCACCGAGGTCATCACCGCCCTTTCGGCCGGCAGCCGCGCCGAATGCGACGACATGCTCGCCAAGGCGCTCGCTGCCGGCGCCAAGCCGTGGAAGCCGGCGCTCGACTACGGCTTCATGTACGGCATCTCCTTCCAGGACCTCGACGGCCACGTCTGGGAGTTCATGTGGATGGACCAGGAAGCAGCCCAGCAGCAGGGCTGATGAACTCAAGCATTGCCCGCCGAACCTTGCGCCTGCCGCCAAAAGCGGCGGGCGTTTTTGTGTGATGGAATGGTCGCAGTGCCGGCCAGAGCTTCCGGTCGGCGCTCGATTTGAGAAGAAAGCGGTCGGTAAATCCGATAATTGGGACGGAATACGAAAGGCGAGCGACGCGCAGCTTCGCTTGCAAGCATTGAGAATGAGGAACCCCATGTCCACGAAGGTCGAAGCCAAGCATTGGTCCAAGGTCGAGCTTTTGCACGAGACCGTGCGCAACCCGAACATTCACGTGCGCGGCAGCAACAGCTACTACAGCAACGCCTGGACCGGATCCTTCGAGGAGAGTGTGGTTCGCTACCTCTATGGCGACGACTACAGCCTAAAGGCCTGGGAGCCGCAATGGCCAATCGATCAACTGCGGATCGGCGACTATGTCGCTATCGGCGCCGAGGCGGTGATCCTCATGGGTGGCAACCACACCCATCGCACCGATTGGGTGAGCCTCTATCCCTTCCTCGACGTGATCGGCGAAGCCTATGTCGGCAAGGGCGACACCATCATCGGCGACGGCGCCTGGATCGGCATGCGGGCCATGATCATGCCGGGTGTGACGCTGGGTGAAGGCGCCGTCGTGGCGTCGGGCGCCATCGTCACGAAGGACGTTGCACCCTACACCATCGTTGCGGGGAACCCTGCCCGCCCCGTCCGCCAGCGTTTCCCCGCGGCCGATGTCGAGACGCTGCTTGCGCTCGGCATCTACCGGTGGGAACGATCAAAGTTCGACGCGCTACGCCGTTTCATCTGCGCCGACGATATTGCCGCCCTGAAAGCCGCCTCTGAAGAGTACGACAGCAGGCAGGCGTAACGACGCTCCGCCGATTGCCAACCGGCGGGGATCACCCGCCGATCAGCGCCAGCCATTCGTCCTCGTCCATGGTCTGGACTCCGAGTTCGCGGGCCTTGTCGAGCTTGGAGCCGGCGCCCGGGCCGGCAACGACGATATCGGTCTTCTTCGACACGGATCCGGCCACCTTGGCGCCGAGGCTTTCGGCCTTGGCCTTGGCCTCGTCGCGCGTCATCTTTTCGAGCGAACCGGTGAAGACGACCGTCTTGCCGGCGACTGGGCTGTCGCTCGCGACCGGCGCTTCCGCCGCCTCCGGCGTCACCTCGGACAGCAGCCGGTTGACCACTTCGAGGTTGCGCGGCTCCTTGTAGAACTCGACGATGGCGCGGGCGACGACCTCGCCGATGCCGTCGATGCTGTTGAGTTCGTTCCAGGCGTCGCCCGTAAACGTCGAAGCCTCGCTCATCGCGGTGCCGAAGTGTTCGTAATTGCCGTAGGAGCGCGCCAAGAGTTTTGCCGTCGTCTCGCCCACATGGCGAATGCCGAGCGCGTAGATGAAGCGCTGTAGCGCGATCGAGCGGCGCGTGTTGATGGCGTCGTAAAGCTTGCGCACGCTGACGCGGCCGAAGCCGTCGATGTTTTCGAGCTTCGTGAGTGACGCCTCCTGGCGCTTCTCCAGCGTGAAGATATCGGGCGCCGTGCGGATCGAAAGCGTCGGATCCTCGCTTTCGAAGAAGAACTCGATCTGCTTCGAGCCGAGGCCCTCGATGTCATAGGCGTTGCGCGAGACGAAGTGCTTCAGGTGCTCGACCGCCTGGGCGCGGCAGACGAAGCCGCCGGTGCAGCGGCGCACGGCATCCACCTTGCCGGTCTTCTCGTTGATGTCCCGCACCGCATGGCTGCCGCAGACGGGGCATGTCGTCGGGAAGCGATAGGGCTCGGAGCCTTCCTTGCGCTCGTCCATGACCACATCGACGATCTGCGGAATGACGTCGCCGGCGCGCTGGACGATCACCATGTCGCCGATGCGGATGTCGCGGCCCTCGCGGATCGGCTCGCCCGAATTGCCGAGACCCTTGATGTAATCCTCGTTGTGCAGCGTCGCATTGGTGACGACGACGCCACCGACGGTGATCGGCTCGAGCCGTGCCACCGGCGTCAGCGCGCCGGTGCGGCCCACCTGGATGTCGATCGCCGTCAGTCGGGTAAAGGCTTGCTCGGCCGGGAACTTGTGCGCCGTCGCCCAGCGCGGCGAGCGCGAGCGGAAACCGAGGCGGGCCTGCAGGTCGAGCCGATCGACCTTGTAGACGACGCCGTCGATGTCGTAGTCGAGATCCGGCCGTTCGCGCTCGATATGGTGGTAATGTTCGAGCAGCGCATCGGCCGAGGAGAGCCGCTGCATCAGCGGGTTGACCGGGAAGCCCCAGGACTTGAAGACCTCGACCATGCCCATCTGCGTATCGGCGGGCATGTCCGAGATCTCGCCCCAAGCATAGGCAAAGAAACGCAGCTTGCGGCTCGCCGTCACCTTGGCATCGAGCTGGCGCAGCGACCCGGATGCCGTGTTGCGTGGGTTGACGTAGAGCGGCTTGCCGAGCGCCGCCATTTCGGCATTGAGCGCGGCAAAGTCGGATTTCGCCATGTAGATTTCGCCGCGCACCTCGACGATGTCAGGCGCGCCGGCCGGCAGCGTCTGCGGGATCATGCCGATGGTGCGGATGTTGGCGGTGACGTTTTCCCCCGTCGTGCCGTCGCCGCGGGTTGCGGCCGTCACCAGCCGGCGGTTTTCGTAGCGCAGCGACATCGACAGGCCGTCGATCTTCGGCTCGGCGGTAAAGGCGATCGAATTGTCAGGTAGCTGCCCAAGGAAGCGATAGACCGAGGCGACGAAATCGCGGGCGTCCTCGTCGGAAAACGTGTTGTCGAGCGACAGCATTGGCCGGGCGTGAACGACCGGCTGGAAGGTGACGGACGGCGCCGCGCCCACCTTCCTCGACGGGCTGTCCTCGCGGATCAGCGCCGGAAAACGCGCCTCGATCGCATCGTTGCGCCGCTTCAGCGCGTCATAGTCCGCATCCGAAATCTCAGGCGCATCCTGGCCGTGATAAAGCGCGTCGTGGCGCGCAAGCTCGGCCGCGAGAAAGCCAAGCGCTTCGGCCGCTTCCGCTTCGTTGAGATTCTCGACGGGTTTCAATTCTTGGGACATGCGCGACAACTCCGGATTCGGTACCGTTTTGTAGAGCAACCGCTGGGAAAGAAAAGACCGTCCGGCGCCGTCAACTCACGCGCCCGTGGCATTGGCCCTCCCCGTCGCGATCCCGGCAAGCGGCCGGACATCCAGTTCGCACCAGCGTTCATAGCGCTTCTGATACCGGCAGCGAATGGCCTCCAGATCCTTTTTCTGGACGCCACGCTTGCAGTAGATCCATTTGCCTTTCGCCTGGCCACGCATCACCCGGCTGACCGGCTGCAGGCCGAACATCTTCAGGATCGCGGCCCCGCCCTTGTCCCAGCCGATGCTGTAGATGTCGATGCCATCGGGCGGGAACGTGTGGTGTTCGAGGATCGCCGAGACCGTCGCCCAGACGAGGATGCCGTTCTGCCGGCGACGCTCGGCACGCATGGAATCGAGCAGGAAGCTCAGATTGAGGATGGTCGCGAGATAGACGACCTTTGCCTTTCGCGCCTGCGGATGGGCAAGCAGCCCGCTCGCCAAGAGATTGTCGAAGGCATAGTGGCCCTGCAGGAACAGTTTGAAGTGGTTCTTCTCGAAAGCGTAGTAGTCGATGAAGCCGAAGATGTTTTCGTCGGGATCCTGCAGGCAAATCAGGCTGTAGGGATCGGAATGGAACGCTTTCATATCCTCTTCGGGATCGATCGCGCCGCTGCGAAACACATCCTGTGCCTTGCGGACCACATCATAGGCGACCGCCGTCGGCGCCGGGACGCGGACAAGATAGGAACGGTCCACACGCGCGCAGGGCGCCACAAGCGCCAACGGGGTGGCTTCGTCCGCGTTCGGCGGTTGAGGATCGGCCACCTCCTCCGCCGGCCCGAACTGTGAGCCACGTCGTAGCCTTGCGACAAGAGTTGCTGCAATCCCGGCGATCGCAACACACGCGACCACCCCGAAGCCACCCAGCTCCTGGTTCGCGTCCCTTATGGTCAGGATAAGGCCGGCATAGGCGAGCGCGATGAGCAGGATCAGTTCCGGATGCGCACGCATCTGCGCAAACCGGATCTCCAGTCTATGCTGAAGTTTCTCCCACATGCTCGAAGTGCCCCAACCGCAGAGGAAATAGAACACGGGTGCAGCGGCGCAACAATTCAACCAAAAGGCTTAGGAAGCCCAAGGCCGTGGGTTCGGATGCGCACTCTGAGGACATCGCATTTCAGCCGCCAATGTTTCCACTTGGCGGCAGGATGATCTAGCCGTTGCCGGAAAGCAGGCGAGCGGCTGCCGCCCTCGCCTCTTCGGTGATCGAGGCGCCGGCCAGCATGCGGGCGATTTCCTCGGTGCGCGCCTTGTCGTCCATGCGGGCAACACGGGTGGAAATCATCTCGGCCTTCTCGGCCGAAGGACCCTTGGAGATCAGGAGATGCGTTGCCGCGCGCGCGGCAACCTGCGGCGCATGGGTGACGGAAAGCACCTGCACCGTCGCCGAAAGCCGCTTCAGCCGCTGGCCGATGGCATCGGCCACCGCACCGCCGACGCCGGTGTCGATTTCGTCGAAGACGAGCGTCGGCGCCGAGCCGCGATCGGCAAGCGCCACCTTCAGCGCCAGCAGGAAGCGCGAAAGTTCGCCGCCCGAAGCCACCTTCATGATCGGCCCCGGCCGCGTGCCGGGGTTGGTCTGGACGTGGAACTCGACAAGGTCGATGCCGTCGACCGTCGGCAGCGACGGATCGCTTTGCACTTCGACCATGAAGCGCGCGCGCTCGAGCTTCAGCGCCGGCAGCTCGGCCATGACGGCGTCGGAAAGTGCTGTCGCGGTATGGCGACGCTTTTCGGAGAGCGAGCGCGCCGAAGCGTCGAACGCCACCCGCGCCACGCCGACCTGGGCATCGAGTTGCTTCAGCTTTTCCTCGCCGGCATCGAGATCGGCGAGATCGGAAATCATGCGGACGGCAAGCGCCGGCAGTTCCGTGACCGGAACCGAATATTTGCGGCTGGCGGCGCGAAGCGCGAACAGCCGCTCCTCCACCCGCTCCAATTCCTTCGGATCGAATTCCGTGTTGCGCAGCGCCCGCTCGACCGACATCTGCGCGTCCGAAAGCTGGTTGAGCGCTCCATCGAGCAGCTCGACCGTTTCTTCGAGCAGACCCGGCGCCTCCTGGCTCTTGCGCTCGAGACGGCGCACGAGCGAGGCGATCAGCGGAACCGGCGAAGCGTTGCCGTTCAGGAACTCCGAGGCCTCGTTGATGTCGCCGGCAATGCGCTCGGCCTTCATCATCCGCGCCCGGTTCTCGGCAAGCTCGTCCTCTTCGCCGTCGCGGGGGCTGAGCTTCTCCAGTTCCTCGACCGAGGACCGCAGATAGTCCGCCTCGCGCGCGGCCGCCTCGACCCGCTCGCGGTGTTTCTTCAGGCCGCGCTCGGCATCCTTCCAGGCGCGATAGAGTTCGCTCACATGCGCCGCTTCGTCGGCGGTGCCGCCGAAGGCGTCGAGCAGCGTGCGGTGCGCGTCGATGTCGACGAGCGCGCGGTCATCGTGCTGTCCGTGGATTTCGACGAGCGTCTGGCCGAGCTGGCGCATCAGCTGGACGCTGATCGGCTGGTCGTTGACATAGGCCTTGGTGCGGCCGTCGGCCGACTGGACGCGACGGAAGATCAGGTCGCCGTCGTCGTCGATGCCGTTTTCCCTGAGCATCAGCCGCGCCGAATGCCCCATCGGCACGTCGAAGACCGCCGTCACCTGCCCCTTGTCGGAGCCGTGGCGGACGAGCGAGCCGTCGCCGCGCCCGCCAAGGGCCAGCGACAGACTGTCGAGAAGGATGGACTTGCCGGCCCCGGTTTCACCGGTCAGCACCGAGAGCCCGGCGTCGAAATTGAGATCAAGCCGTTCAATCAGGACGATATCGCGGATCGAAAGCTGGGCAAGCATCCGGGGTCATATCTTCCTAGAGGGCGCTGATAAGATCAGGCGCCGACGAGTTTCTTGGCGGCACGCGAGATCCAGGAGTTGCCGCTTTCACGTGGCTCCAGGCCACCCGACTGCAGCAGCTTGAACGAATCGGAGTACCACTGGCTGTCCGGATAGTTGTGGCCGAGAACGGCGGCAGCGGTCTGCGCCTCCTGGGTCACGCCCATCGCGAAGTAGGCTTCCGTCAGACGGGCCAGCGCCTCTTCCACCTGGTTGGTGTTCGGGTACTGCTCGATGACGACGCGGAAACGCGATACGGCGGCAAGGTATTCCTTGCGCTCGAGATAGTAGCGGCCGACCTGCATTTCCTTGCCGGCCAGCTGGTCGCGGGCAAAGCGGATCTTCGACTTGGCGTCGTCGACATATTCGGAGTCCGGGTAGCGGTCGACGACCGCCTGCATGGCTTCGATCGCCTTGAACGCCGGCTTCTGGTCCTGCGTCACCGCCGGGATCTGCTTGGTATAGGCGAGACCCTGGATGTACTGCGCATAGGCCGCGTCTTCCGACTGCGGATAAAGATTGAGGTAGCGGCCGGTGGCGTTGATCGCCTCCTGGTACTGACCGTTACGATAGGAAACGAAGGCGTTCATGACCAGCGCCTTGCGGGCATATTCCGAGAACGGATGCTGGCGGTCGAGCGCTTCGAACTTGCGCGCCGCCTCCGTCGTCTTGCCGGCATTGAGGTTGGCAAGGCCCTGATTGTAGAGCACTTCCGGCGGATCGGTCTCGGCCGTCAGCTTGGTGATGTCGATATCGGGATCGTTCTGGCAGGCGGTGATCAGGGCGCTGCCGGCAACAGCCGCGACAATGACGGCGGCGACGCGCGCTGACTTCTTCAAATCCACAGAAACTGCAAGAACCATCGGATATTCCCGTTCCACTCTGCGGGCATGGACCCCGCCAGACATGCGCTTTTAGAGCAAGTTACCTTGAGACCGCAACGTCATGATCGGTGATTCATACAAATTTGTGGCAGCTCTATCATGAAAATGCCGGCCTTTCGGCCGGCGACTGGAGGAGATGATGTCTTTTTTTGTTATGCGGACCAGGGCGCGAAGCCCGGAGCTGCCACTGCAACCATATCGCGCGCGCGGGTACGCTGGCGCGGGGTTGCCGTTTCGACGACTTCGTAGGCCGTCGGGTCGCTGAGCAGTGCCTTCAGCGCGTTGGCGTTCATCTTGTGGCCGCCGCGGTAGGAGCGGTAGCAGCCGATGAACGGCGCGCCGGCGAGCGAGAGGTCGCCAACCGCATCGAGCGTCTTGTGGCGCACGAATTCGTCGGTGTAGCGCAGGCCCTCGACGTTGATCACGGCGTTGTCGTCGGAAATGACGACGGAGTTTTCGAGCGAGGAGCCGAGTGCGAAGCCGGCGGCCCAGAGGCGTTCGACATCGCGCATGAAGCCGAAGGTGCGGGCACGCGACAGTTCGCGCTTGAAGACGGACGGCGTCATGTCGCCCTTCCAGGCCTGGCGACCGATCAGCGGGCAATCGAAATCGATCTCGACCTCGAAGCGCATGCCGTCATAGGGCGTGAACTCCGACCAGGAAGCACCCGATTCGATACGCACCGGCTTGACGATGCGGATGTAGCGACGCTTGACCGCAAGGGCGCGAACACCCACCAGCTCGATCGCGTCGATGAAAGGTTCGGAGCTGCCGTCCATGATCGGCATTTCGGCGCCGTGCACTTCGACCGTGAGGTTGTCGAGGCCGAGCGCGTAGATCGCGGCCATGACATGTTCGATCGTGGCGATCGAGGTCGCCGGCGACATGCCGAGAACGGTGCAGAGATCGGTGTTGCCGACCTGCGAGGAAACCGCCTTGTATTCGCTGACCCGGCCGTTGGACAGGACGCGCTGGAAAACGATGCCCGCATCGGCTTCGGCCGGATGGAAGGTGATCGACACTTCCGCACCGGAGTGAACGCCAATTCCCTTGAGCGTTACCGGGCTTGCAATCGTCGTCTGAAACCCGAGCAATTCGATTCCCATTCTCGTCACTTTCAATACCTGTGGCCGATGGCCAAAACCTGCTGGTGGACGCAACAATCTTCAGGGCACAAGAAAGATGCCCGAGAGTCCCGGCTCAACGACCGGTCCTCTGCGTTTCGAACAGACAGCGCTTGATCGAATCGCATGCGTCCCCAATTCCGAGTCTGAAAATAGGAGTTTGGAGGCACCATTCCAAATCACTGTTCGTTTCGCTTTGTTACGCATTTGCGACGGTCCGTAACATGGAATCAAACACCTGAAATGATGAACAAAATGCAAAAATGCCCGGGCAGTTGCCCGGGCATTCGGCAAGGTGAAGGAACGGGCCTTCCAATCAGTTCGATTGACGGCGCAGGAACGCCGGGATCTCGAGCTGATCATCTTCTTGCGGGCGCGCCTGCGGCGAAGCGCGACCGTGATCGTCAAGCTGGCCGCGACGCGGCGCATAGAGGCTCGCTTCCGGCGAGAGCGGGCGGCGCTGCTGGGAAGCAGCGGTCGGTGCGGAAGCCGTCATGTCGGCGGCTGCCGGGGTCTGTTCGCGTTCACGCAGGCCAAGCGAGCTGGTGATGCGGTTGAGCAGGCCCATCGGGCCGCGCTCTTCCGCGATCGGGGCAGCCGGCTGCGCGCGGCGGTCCATCTCGGCCTTTACGACCGGCGGGAAGTCTTCGACCTTCGGCATGCGAACCTGTTCCGGCTGCTGGCGCATGACCGGAGCGACGGGCTCCTGGCGCATGATCGGCTGCGGCTGGGGCTGGACCGGCTGCATCTGCGGCTGCGGCTGGCGCATGACCGGAGCGGCCTCTACCGGTGCAGCACCGGCGAAAAGCTTGCTCTGGGGACGAAAGTTGTCTTCGTGCATCGGCTGCTGGACCGGAGCCTGGGCCTGCACCTGGGCTGCGCGGGTGGCGATGTCGAGCTCGCGTTCCATTTCGGCTTCGCGGATCGCGGCGGCGATCTGGTCGGCGGTAGCCTGCTGCTGCATCGGCTGCTGAACCGGCTGGGCGACCGGCTGCTGCATCACCGGCTGGTGAACCGGGGCCGGCTGGTGCTGGGCAACGACCTGCGGCTGCTGGGCCGGAACCGCGGCAGACGGACGGACGACCGGCTTTGCTGCTACCGGACGAAAGTCGGCGGAACGACCCGCCACCTCCGCGGCCGTACGGTCGATGCCGGTGGCAACGACCGAGACGCGGATGAGGCCTTCGAGGTCTTCGTCGAAAGTCGCACCAAGGATGATGTTGGCATCCGGGTCGACTTCTTCGCGAATACGGGTTGCCGCTTCGTCGAGTTCGAACAGGGTGAGGTCGCGGCCGCCGGTGATCGAGATCAGCAGGCCCTGCGCGCCCTTCATCGAGGTTTCGTCGAGCAGCGGGTTGGCAATCGCGGCTTCGGCTGCAGCCAGTGCGCGGCCTTCGCCCGAAGCTTCGCCGGTGCCCATCATGGCGCGGCCCATTTCACGCATCACCGAGCGGACGTCGGCGAAGTCTAGGTTGATGAGGCCTTCCTTGACCATGAGGTCGGTGATGCAGGCAACGCCCGAATAGAGAACCTGGTCGGCCATCGCAAACGCGTCCGCAAAGGTCGTGCGGTCGTTGGCAATGCGGAAGAGGTTCTGGTTCGGGATGACGATCAGGGTGTCGACCGACTTCTGCAGTTCGGCGATGCCCTGGTCGGCGAGCCGCATGCGGCGCGCGCCTTCGAAATGGAACGGCTTGGTGACGACGCCGACCGTCAGGATGCCCTTGTTGCGGGCGGCCTGTGCGACGATCGGGGCTGCACCGGTACCGGTGCCGCCACCCATGCCGGCGGTGACAAAGCACATGTGGGTGCCGTTGAGGTGGTCGATGATCTCATCGATGCACTCTTCGGCGGCCGCACGGCCGACTTCCGGCTGCGAACCGGCGCCGAGACCTTCGGTGACGGCGACACCCATCTGGATGATGCGCTCGGCCTTGGTCATGGTGAGTGCCTGGGCATCGGTGTTGGCGACGACGAAATCGACGCCCTGGAGGCCTGCGGTGATCATGTTGTTGACGGCGTTGCCGCCACCACCGCCCACACCAAAGACGGTGATGCGCGGCTTCAGCTCCGTGATATCCGGCTTCTGCAAGTTGATAGTCATAGTCCCGTTCCTTCTGTTTTCTGGCCGCCTTGCCGAGCCGGCCAAATCTTTCAGTTTGTCTTCACCGGCCCCGTCCCTGTTCGGAGCCAGCCGTCACTCAAAAGCTTTCTTTCAGCCACTGGCCCATGCGGGCGATGCGGCCGTTGCCGGCGCCGAGCGCCGAGAACATGCCGCCGTGGGAGGCATGCGTCTCGAGGTCGGCGACCTGCGGATAGATCATCAGGCCGACCGCCGTGGAGAAGGCGGGGCCCTTGGCAGCGGCCGGCAGCCCGGAAACCCCGAGCGGACGACCGATGCGAACATTGCGGGCGAGGATGCGGCGGGCCGCTTCCGGCAGGCCGGTCAGCTGGCTGGCGCCACCCGTCAGAACGATGCGCTTGCCGACGATCGGGCTGAAGCCCGAGCGCTGGATGCGATCGCGGATGAGTTCGAGCGTTTCTTCGATGCGGGCGCGCACGATGCGCGACACGAGGGCGCGCGGCACATGCGTCGGCTGATCGCGGTCGTCCTCGCCGATCGGCGGAACCGAAACGATGTCGCGCTCGTCGGCGCTGTTGGGCAGGGCCGAGCCGTGCACGACCTTCAGCCGTTCGGCATCCTCGATGCGGGTCGAAAGACCACGCGCCAGATCCGTCGTCACGTGATGGCCGCCGAGGCTGACAGCGTCGGCGTGAACCAGTTTGCCTTCGGCAAAGACCGAGATCGTCGTCGTGCCACCACCCATGTCGATCGCCGCACAGCCGAGCTCGACTTCGTCGTCCACGAGTGCTGCAAGACCGCTGGCATAGGGGGTGGCAACCATGCCCTCGACCGAAAGGTGAGCGCGGTTGACGCAGAGTTCGAGGTTCTTGAGCGCTGCCCGTTCGGCCGTTAGCACATGCATGTCGACACCGAGAACGTCGCCGAACATGGCCAGCGGATCGCGGATGCCGCGCTCGCCATCGAGCGAGAAGCCCGTCGGCAGCGAGTGCAGGATGGCGCGGTCGGAGCGCAGCGACTGCTGGCCGGCAGCCGACAGAACCTTGCGCAGATCGTTGGCGTCGACTTCCTGGCCGCCGAGATCGATCGTCGCGGTGTAGACGTCGCTCTGCAGCCGGCCGGCCGAAACGTTGACGATCAGGCTGTCGATGGTGAGACCGGCCATGCGCTCGGCCGCGTCGACGGCGAGCCGGACGACGCTTTCCACCGCATCGAGGTCGGCGACGACGCCGTTCTTGACGCCGCGGGACTTCTGGTGGCCGATGCCGATGATTTCGACGCTATGCGTACGGTTGGGCAGGATCTGGCTCTCGGCGCGCGGCGTCAGCCGGCCGATCATGCAGACCACCTTGGTCGAACCGATATCCAGCACCGAGACGACATGAGACCGCTTCGAGGAAAGCGGCTTCAGGCGTGGCAGGCCAAAGCTGGAGGAACCGAACAGACTCATATGCGGCCTTCTTTCTTCTTTTCGGTCTCCTGCGCCTTTAGCATCTTGTCCCTCGCCTTCAAGGCAACTTCGCGCCGGGTCACTGCGTCCGGCGTCAACTGAACTGTTGTTCTGTCCTCAAGCCTCAGATCCACGGCAGCGATGTCGCGCTCGAGGAGCTGGTGCTGGCTTTCCATGTCGGAGAGCACCTTCATCGCCCGGGCGACGTCGTGCTCCGGCAGCTTGACGACGATGCCGTTGTCGAGGCGCAGGTCCCAGCGGCGGCCGGCCACGCGCACGAAGGCCTTCACCCGCGAGCGGATCTCCGGCCAGCGGGAAAACTCGTCGTAGAAATCGGCAGCCGCCGTTTCGGCGTCACGACCGACGAAGAGCGGCAGCGCTGCAAACTTATTGTCGCGCAAGGGCGCGATCACGCTGCCGCTGCGCTCGATCAGCGAAAGGTCGGAGCCATGCTGCCAGATGCCGAAGGCCTTGCGCTCGGTGAGGCTGACCTCGATCGTGCCGGGATAGATCTTGCGAACGGTCACGCCCTGCACCCAGGGCATTTCCGCAATCAGCTTGCGCGCCTCGGCGATATCGAGCGCCACCAGCGACGTCGTGCCGTCGAGGCCGAGCTGCTGGAGAATGTCGATTTCCGAAGTCTGGTCGTTGCCGGAAACCTTGACGTCTTCGATCGCAAAGCCCGCGGCTGTGGTCGAGGCCTGCGCGAAATTCTGCGTGTGGCCGCCGAGCGACATGCCGTAAAAGCCGGTTGCCGCGAAAAAGGCGATTGCCGACAGCGTGCCGGTATGAGCGGGAAAACGAATGCGGCCAGCACCGAGGCTGACGAAGAAGCGCACGACACGACGAAGCGGACGCGGCAGTACGCGCGCGCCGTCCACATCGGCGGCGGCGGCGCCATCGAGGTGACGAACCCTCTTGCCCCTTTTGCCCCTCAACGCAAACACGACGCGTCCTCCACCATCCAACTCAAAAACTCACCGAAGCTGTAGCCGGCATGCGCGGCCATCTCGGGCACCAGGGAGGTCGGAGTCATGCCGGGCTGGGTGTTGATCTCCAGCCAGATCAGCTCGCCCTCAGCGGAGGAACTGTCATCGAAACGAAAGTCGGATCGGCTGACGCCCCGGCAACCGATTGCCTGATGCGCCTTCAGAGCGAGTGTTTGTATTTTTTGGTAAATATTTGGTGAAATCTGTGCCGGAATGACGTGGCGCGAACCACCTTTTACGTATTTGGAATCATAATCGTAGAAGGCGTGGCCCTGCGGGATGATTTCGGTGACGCCAAGCGCCTTGTCGCCCATGACGCCACAGGTCAGTTCACGGCCGGCGACATAACGCTCGACCATGATTCGGTCGCCGTAGCGCCATTCGCTCGACGTCACCACCTGCGGCGGATGCGACTGATCTTCCTTGACGATGACGACGCCGAAGCTCGAGCCTTCGGAAACCGGCTTGACGACGTAAGGCGGCTTCATCGGATGCTTCGGACCGAAGGCATGGCGATCCATGACCTGCGCATCGGCGACCGGAATGCCGGAAGCAGCCGCTACGTGCTTCGCCTGCGCCTTGTCCATCGCGAGCGCCGAGGCAAGCACGCCGGAATGGGTGTAGGGGATCTCGAGATATTCGAGGATGCCCTGGATCGTGCCGTCCTCGCCGAACGGACCGTGAAGGGCATTGAAGGCAACGTCGGGGCGCAGTGCGGCCAGCGTCTCTGCGACCTTGCGGTCGACGTCGATGCGGGTGACGCGATAGCCGGCAGCCTCTAGGGCATCCGCACAGGCAGCCCCGGACGACAGGCTAACCGGTCGCTCCGAAGAAAATCCGCCCATCAGGACAGCCACATGCTTGCCGTTCATTCAAACCCCCAGACAATACGCCACTATCGCAAGGTTTCCTTGCGTCTGGCTGGCTCCCGCCCTCGCGAGTCAGCTGTGCCATTGGGGTCACTAGAACGTCATTAAGGTTAACGAACCGTTTACTTTCGTTAACCCTAGTCAGGAAATGAAACGCCACCTGCAGGCGCAAGCGCATGTGGAACAAGGCATTTTAGCGAGAGATCAAAGGGTTGCGGAGCAATCTTGAATCTAATGCATAAACAGAAGAAAAAATGAAAAAACCCGCCGCATCGAAAGCGGCGGGTCCATGCGTGACGGTATCCTGACCTTGATCAGTCGTCGTCGCCGACGATCTTCCAGACGATGCCGGCGATCGCCGCACCGACGATCGGCGCCACCCAGAACAGCCACAGTTGCGACAGCGCCCAGTCACCGACAAAGAGCGCCTGCCCTGTCGAGCGGGCCGGATTGACCGAGGTGTTCGTCACCGGGATCGAGACGAGATGGATCAGGGTCAGCGCCAGCCCGATGGCGATGGGCGCGAAGCCCGCCGGCACCCGGCCATGGGTGGAGCCGAGAATGATGAACAGGAAGAAGAAGGTCAGCACCACTTCGGCCACCAGCGCCGCCGTCAGCGAATAGCCGCCCGGTGAATGCTCGCCATAGCCGTTGGCAGCAAAACCGCCGAGCTGGAAATCGCCCTTGCCGCTGGCGATCACATAGAGGACGGCGGCAGCCGCAATCGCGCCCAGCACCTGGGCGATGACATAGCCGACAAGGTTCGACGCTGGGAACTTGCCCGCCACCGTCAGGCCGACGGAAACGGCCGGGTTGAAATGACCGCCGGAAATACCGCCGACCGCATAGGCCATGGTCAGGACGGTGAGACCGAAAGCGAGGGAGACGCCAAGATAACCAATACCAACGCCGGGAAGAGCAGCAGCCAGCACCGCGCTGCCGCAACCGCCAAAAACGAGCCAAAATGTACCGAGAAATTCTGCTGAAAGCTTTTTGAACATGCATTCGCTCCTGAAAAACGAAGCCGATCGCTTCAACTGCCCAGAGTTTGCCACAATTTGATTCCCGTCAATCCGGGTTGTCGAGCCGCGCTACGCACCCGCAAAGCGTGAGCCTTAGCCGGCAGCAGGCCGGTTGGGGCGCAACCGGAAAGCCGGTTCCGTGCGGCCGGCCCTGGGCCGCACCGCGACAGAAGATTGCTGCGCATGGCGGCGATATCGTTCGCACTTCTTACGGTATCAGGGTTTCGCGATGCCGAAACTTGCGTTAAGAGGCCCTCACCCGCCTCCCAAGACGGTATGAAATCCACATCAGGAATTATGATAATGACAGACGCGACAACCTCCCTGTCGCCGAAGAACAATGCGTCAAAGCACGCGGCAGTGAACTCCCCTGCCCGGGTGCTGTTCGCAAGCCTCGTCGGCACGACCATCGAATTCTTCGACTTCTACGTTTACGCCACCGCCGCTGTTCTGGTGTTCCCGCACCTGTTCTTCCCGGGCTCAGACCCGACCTCGGCAATGCTGCAATCCTTCGCGACCTTCTCGATCGCCTTCTTCGCCCGCCCCTTCGGCGCCGTGATCTTCGGCCATTTCGGCGACAAGGTCGGCCGCAAGGCGACCCTGGTAGCCGCCCTCATGACCATGGGCATCTCCACGGTCGTCATCGGGCTTCTGCCGACTTATGCGTCGATCGGCGTCGCAGCCCCGCTCTTGCTCGCCCTTTGCCGTTTCGGACAGGGCCTCGGGCTTGGCGGCGAATGGGGCGGCGCAGTGCTCCTCGCCACCGAGAACGCGCCTGAGGGCAAGCGCAGCTGGTACGCCATGTTCCCGCAGCTCGGCGCGCCGATCGGCTTCATTCTTTCGGCCGGCACCTTCCTCATCCTCGGCGAAGTCATGAGCAACGAGGCCTTCCTCGCCTGGGGCTGGCGCGTGCCGTTCATCGCCAGCATCCTGCTGGTTGCCGTCGGCCTTTATGTCCGCCTGAAGATCACCGAAACGCCGGAGTTCCAGAAGGCCGTCGACAAGCACGAGCGCGTGCAGGTGCCGATCATGGAGATCTTCCGCTTCCACAAGCGCAGCCTGGTGCTCGGCACTTTCGTGGCGCTTGCGACCTTCGTGCTGTTCTACCTGATGACCGTCTTCTCGCTCTCCTGGGGCACGGCGAAGCTCGGCTATTCGCGTGAGCAGTTCCTGGTCGTGCAGATGACTGGCGTCGTCTTCTTCGGCCTGATGATCCCGGTTGCCGGTATCCTGTCGGACCGCTACGGCCGTCGCCTGATCCTGATCGTCACCACCATCGGCATCGGCGCCTTCGGCCTGTTCATGGCGCCGCTTCTGGCGGGCGGCATCGGCGGCGCCTTCCTGTTCTCGATCATCGGCCTCGGCCTCATGGGCCTCACCTACGGCCCGATCGGCGCAGCGCTGGCGTCCCCCTTCCCGACCTCGGTGCGCTACACCGGCGCGTCCATGACCTTCAACCTCGCCGGCATCTTCGGCGCGTCGCTGGCGCCCTATATCGCCACTTGGCTCGCCACCAACTACAGCTTGGACTACGTCGGCTACTACCTGCTCGCCGCCGCCGCCATCACGCTGCTTTGCCTGGTGCTGTCGACGGAAGACGAAGTTTCGGCCTGATAACGGCCGGTCGCGCCTGGCGCGGCAGACGACAACGAAGAAAGGCCGCAGCGGCGACGCTGCGGCCTTTCTTGCTTAATGCGCTCTGTTCACCAGGCTTCTGAGGGCTGATGAAGATGCCAGCATGTGGCGGCCGGCACGCTAGAGGGCGCCGCTGCCTCTGTTCACGGCTCCACAAGGTCCGGGTCGTCGGCGCAATCGCCGGTCATGGCGCAGCTCGAGCCGACTTGACGTGTGGCCTTGGGAAGTCGGGAAATCACTTCACACCGATGCATCGATTCCGCAAAAATGCTGTCGACCTCCGTGCCGTCGATCATGATGACGCCGTTTCGGATGGCTGGCTGAGTGCCGCTCGCGATCGCCATTGCAACAACCCTGATGGTCGCGTTGGCGTAGTGGCATGGCCCCATCGAGAGCGCGATCTGCTGCCATTCGGACGCTCCGTTCACGTCCTCCGGCTGCTCATAGACCTTTGCCAGAATGTTGAGGAGATCACCGTCTTTCATCCGGATCTGTTCGGCGAGCTTCGCAAGCTCGGCTTGGTCGCCCGACTTTACGAGCTCGGCAACTTTGGCCTCGAGACGTTGGGCCTCGGCACCGTCACTGAGCGCAGCGATAGCCGCCTGCAGGCGAACCTCGTCCATGGCCTTGACGGGTGTCAAGAAAACAAGATTGACCAGCAGGGCCTGAACGGCAAGCAAGCTCACATTCGATCGTCTTTTCGGGCAATGCACTCGGGCTTTCTCCTCGGACACATTGGGTGTGGGCACGGCATTCCCTATCCGTGGCGCTGGGCACAGCTTACCGCCGTCCGGATAAACAAAGGGCCGCAGCGCTTCCGCCACGGCCCTTTCGATCGTGTCTCGCAACCCCGCCTTACGCGATGCCGCGGCCGAGGAATTCCTTGATCTCGTAGCCCGGCATGAAGGTGCCGATGCGCTTGATTTCCCATTCGAGCCGGACTCCGGAATGTTCGAGCACGCGCTGGCGCACGGTTTCGCCGAGATATTCGAGCTCGTAGCCGGTCGCCTGGCCGGTGTTGATCATGAAGTTGCAGTGCAGCGGCGACATCTGCGCGCTGCCGATCATCATGCCGCGGCAGCCGGCCTCGTCGATCAGCTTCCAGGCCGAATGGCCCTCGGGGTTCTTGAAGGTCGAGCCGCCGGTCTTCTCGCGGATCGGCTGCACGGTTTCGCGATGCTGGCGCACGGCGTCCATGTCGGTGCGGATCTTGTTCTTGTCCTCGGAATAGCCTTCGAAGACCGCATGGGTGAAGATCAGGTCCTTCGCCGCCGCGGAATGGCGATAGGCGTAGCCCATGTCGGCATTCGACAGCACATGCTGGTTGCCCTGGCGATCGACCGCATGGACCTCGACGACCCGCTCGCGGGTCTCCGCGCCATTGGCGCCGGCGTTCATGCGCAGCGCGCCGCCGAGCGAGCCGGGAATACCGTAATAGAAGTAGAAGCCGCCGATACCGTGATCGAGCGCCATGGCCGCGATGTTCTTGTCCGGGCAGATCGCACCCGCCTTGATGCGGTTTTCGCCGACGAGTTCCAGATCGCCAAAACCCTTGGCCGACAGCCGGATGACGACGCCGGGAATGCCGCCGTCGCGCACCAGCAGGTTCGAGCCGACGCCGACAACCATGACAGGCACTTCAGCCGGCACCAGCTTCAGGAAGGTGATGAGATCGTCCGTGTCGTGCGGCTGGAACATGAGCTCGGCAAGACCGCCGGCGCGGAACCAGGTGACACGATCCATCAGCGCATCCGGCGTGATGCGGCCGCGCACAGCGCTGACGCCACTTCCGAGCGATTCCAGTAGTTTCTGACCGTTGACCTGTTTCATGCTCAATTTCCTGAAATATCCGCGAGTTCCTTAGGCAAGGCAGCCGCCCAGTAGGTGATGCTGCCAGCGCCCAAGAGAACCACAAAATCGCCGGGCTGTGCAATCTTGCTGACAACCGGCGCGATTGCTTCCGGACCGGAAACAAAACGGGCGTCGCGGTGGCCGCCTGCCTTGATGCGATCGACCAGTTCTTCCGCCGTAGCCCCCTGGATCGGCTCTTCACCCGCCGCATAGACCGGCGCGATCAGGATCGTGTCGGCATCGTTGAAGCAGGCGGAGAATTCCTGGAACAGGCTCGAAAGGCGCGAGTAGCGGTGCGGCTGGTGCACGGCGATGATTCGGCCCTGGCAGGCCTCGCGCGCGGCGCGCAGCACCGCCTTGATCTCGACCGGATGGTGGCCGTAGTCGTCATAGACGCGCACGCCGTTCGTCTCGCCGGTCAGCGTGAAGCGGCGCTTGACGCCGCTGAAGGAGGCGAGCCCCCTGGCGATCGCTTCCGGGCTGACGCCGAGGCGCTGCGCAACGGCGATCGCTGCGGTGGCGTTCGACACGTTGTGGCGGCCAGGCATCGGCAGGCGCAGGTCCTTCATCGGGATCACCTGGCCGGTGCGGCGGCGGCGGATCTCGATGTCGAAGACGGAGGTGGCGCCGTCCATGCGGATGTTGTGGAAGCGCACGTCGGCCTGCGGGTTCTCGCCGTAAGTGACGACCTTGCGGTCCTCGATCTTGCCGACCATGGTCTGCACTTCCGGATGGTCGAGGCAGAGCACGCCAAATCCGTAGAAGGGCACGTTCTCGACGAACTGGCGGAAGGCCGCGCGCACGGCGTCGAAGTTGCCGTAGTGGTCGAGATGTTCCGGGTCGATGTTGGTGACGATGGCAACGTCGGCCGGCAGCTTCAGGAAGGTGCCGTCGGATTCGTCGGCCTCAACCACCATCCACTCGCCCTCGCCCATGCGGGCGTTGGTGCCATAGGCATTGATGATGCCGCCGTTGATGACGGTCGGGTCGAGCCCGCCGGCTTCCAGCAGCGCTGCGACCATCGAGGTCGTCGTCGTCTTGCCATGCGTGCCGCCGATCGCGATCGCATTGCGGAAGCGCATGAGTTCGGCCAGCATCTCGGCGCGGCGCACGACGGGCAGGAACTTCTCGCGCGCGGCGATCAGTTCCGGATTGTCCTTCTTGATCGCGGTCGAAACGACGATCACCTCGGCGTCGCCGAGGTTCTCGGCCTTGTGGCCGACGAAGACTTCGATGCCCTTGGCGCGCAGGCGCTGCACATTGGCGCTGTCGGACTGGTCGGAACCCTGAACCTTGTGTCCGAGGTTATGCAGCACCTCGGCGATGCCGCTCATGCCGATGCCGCCGATACCGATGAAATGGACCAGCCCGATGGTTTTCGGCATTTTCATGAGCGTGTTTCCCTGAATTTCTCGACTGTCAAACCGCTGGCAATAGCCTCTACGAGGGATGCAAGCAAGCTTGCAGCGTCCGGCTTGCCGGTTTCGCGGGCATTTGCCGCCATATCGGCGAGCGATTGCGGCTTGCCGATCGCATCGTTGAGGATGCCGGCGAGACGGTCGGCCGTGAGTTCGCCTTGAGCGATCACGCGCGCGCCGCCCTTTGCGGCAAGCGCTGCCGCATTGGCCGCCTGGTCGTGGTCGAGCGCATAGGGATAGGGCACCAGGATCGCCGGCCGCCCGATGACCGCAAGCTCGGAAACCGTCGAGGCGCCGGAGCGGCAGATGACGAGCTGCGCGCCGGCGATGCGCTCGGCCATGTCGGTAAAGAAGGGCGAGACTTCGGCCGGTACGCCGAGCTTCTCATAGGTGGCGATCACGCCGTCCTTGTCTTCCGGCCTGGCCTGCTGCGTGACCTTGAAGCGCTGGCGAACCTCGTCGTCGAGACGGCAGATCGCCTGAGGGACCGCCTTGGAGAAATACTGCGCACCCTGGCTGCCGCCGAAGACGACGAGATGAAACGGCGCGTCGCCGACGGCCGACGCATAGGGTGTCTTGGCCGCGGCAAGCACCGCCGGGCGGACCGGGTTGCCGGTCGTCACGGTTTTCGCGGCAAAGGCGCCGGTGCCCTCCGGCAGGAAGCCGCCGGCAATCGCCTTGACGCGCGAGGCCAGCGCCTTGTTGGCGCGGCCCATGACCGCATTCTGCTCGTGGATGATCGACGGCACGCCCATGCCGGTGGCGGCAAGCAGCGGTGGCACGGTCGGATAACCGCCGAAACCGACAACGGCCTTGGGCTTCAGCCGGGCAATCAGCTTGCGTGCGGCGCGCATGCCCGCCCACAGCGTCCAGAGCGATTTGACGACGGTCACCGGGTTCTTCGAGCCGATCGTTGCCGAGGGCACGACATGCACCTCGTCGGCCGGAAACTTGCCGGCATAACGCTCGGCGCGGCTGTCGGTGACCAGATGCACCGAATAGCCCATGGCCTTCAGTTCATGGGCCAGCGCTTCTGCCGGAAAGAGGTGGCCGCCGGTACCGCCGGCGGCAAGCAGGATGATGCCTTTAGTCATATTTTACTCCGCCGGCACGCCAATGCCGGACCGAAACAGGCTGCGCTCCACGGCGCGCTTCTCCGGGCGGTGACGGGTCAAGGCCAGGATGAAGCCGGCAGTGACGCAGATCGCCACCATGGACGAGCCACCATAGGAGATCAGCGGCAGGGTCATGCCCTTGGCCGGAAGCAGTTCGAGGTTCACGCCGATGTTGATCATCGACTGGATGCCGATCTGGAGCACCAGGCCGGCAACGGCGAACCGGTTGAAGTCGTTGCGTTCGCGGAAGGCATGGTTGAGGCCGCGCATCACCAGGAAGGCGAAGATCATGACGATGACCATGCAGAAGACGATGCCGAATTCCTCGGCCGCAACGGAGAAGACGAAGTCGGTGTGGCTGTCCGGAATGATGCGCTTGACGATGCCTTCACCCGGGCCACGGCCGAACCAGTCGCCGCGGATGATCGCCTCGCGCGCCGTGTCCATCTGGAAGGTGTCGCCTTCCCCGGTCAGGAACTTGTCGATACGGGCCGCCACGTGCGGCAGCATCGTATAGGCGACGAAGAAGCCGCCGAGGGCCGCACCTCCAAGCAGGATGATCCAGAGCCAGGGCATGCCGGCCATGAAGAACATGCCGCCCCAGACGGCGGTCGTCAGGATCGTCTGGCCAAGGTCAGGCTGGGCGACAAGCAGGGCAGCCACGATGCCGAAGAGCAGGATGGCGAAGAGATTGCCGGGGATTTCCGGCTGGCGCGCATGCTCCGAGAACAACCAGGCGCAGACGACGACGAAGGCCGGCTTCATGAACTCCGACGGCTGGATCGAAATCCCGCCGAGCGAGATCCAGCGCATCGAGCCCTTCACCTCTTCGCCGATGAAGAGCACCAGCACCATCATGCCGAGCGAACCGGCCAGAAGCAGGATGGCCGCCCGCCGGACCTGACGCGGCGAGAGAAAGGATATGCCGACCATCACCACCAGCGACGGCAGAAGGAAGAGCGCGTGACGCCGGACGAAGTGGAAGCTGTCGAGGCCGATGCGCTCGGCAACTGCGGGGCTCGCCGCAAAGGACAGCATGAAGCCGACGCCCATCAACAGGATGAAGGTCGCCAGAAAGAACCTGTCGATCGTCCAGAACCAGTCGGCCACGGGGCCACGTTCGGCTCGGCTTACCATCTTGTCAGTCCCCTTCTCCGGCGCCCATCGCGCCCACGTCCGAAATCCCGCACCACCCTCCGCATCGACCGGCACGCCTGCGCGCCGGTCGAGGGATCAAATCAGCATCGTCACGCCTTCGATCGCCCGCACATGGCCGACGAAGGCATCACCGCGTACCTCGAAGTTCTTATACTGGTCGAAGCTTGCGCAAGCCGGTGACAGCATCACCGCCGAACCGCCCGTCTCGTCCCTGTCGGCATCAGCCGCGGCATGCGCCACCGCCTGCTCCAGCGTGCCCGAGATTTCATAGGGTACCGCGTCGCCGAGCGTCGCGGCGAAGGCCGGTGCAGCCTCGCCGATCAGATAGGCCTTGGCGATCTTCGGGAAGAAAGGTAAAAGCGTCGTGATGCCCCCTTCCTTCGGCAAGCCGCCGGCAATCCAGTAGATGCGGTCATAGCTCGAAAGCGCAGGCGCCGCCGCATCCGCGTTGGTCGCCTTGCTGTCGTTGACGAAAACCACCGCGCCCTTGCGGCCGACCGGCTGCATGCGGTGCTTGAGACCGGGGAAGCTCTTCAGGCCCGCGTGGATTTCCGTAGCGCTGACGCCGACCGCAAGGCAGGCAGCGATCGCAGCTGCCGCGTTCTGGGCGTTGTGACCGCCGCGCAGCGTCTGGATGCCGGCGAGATCGACGAACAGGCTGGACGTGCCCCCCTCGGCCTTCAGGATTCGCGAGCCCTCGGCATAAAGGCCGCTTGCCAGCACATGGCGGCGCGAAATGCGCACGGTCTTGGTACCGGCGCGCTCGACGCGATCGGCGATCAGCGCCGAAAAACTGTCGTCGACGCCGACGATCGCCGTGCCGCTGCCGGCAACCAGCCGTTCCTTGATGTCGGCGTAATGCTGCATCGTGCCGTGGCGATCGAGGTGATCCGGTGTGAGATTGAGCAGAATGCCTGCGGTCGGGTTCAGCGTCGGCGCCAGGTCGATTTGGTAGGACGAGCACTCGACCACGTAGAAGCGTCCGGCCTTCGGCGGGTCAAGCGTCAGCACCGCCGTGCCGATATTGCCGCCGAGCTGGGTGTCGCGGCCGCTTTCTTTCAGGATGTGGGCGATCAGCGCCGTCGTCGTCGATTTGCCGTTGGTGCCGGTAATCGCAATGAACGCGCAATCGGGCGCATGCGCCCGGCGCTCGCGCACGAAAAGCTCGACGTCGCCGATGATCTCGACGCCCGCCGCATGGGCGAGATCCACCGTCCAGTGGGGCTTCGGATGCGTCAGCGGCACGCCGGGCGAAAGCACGAAGGCGGCAAAGGCCGCCCAGTCGACCGTGCGCAGGTCCGCCGTCGGTACGCCTGCGGCAGAAGCCTTGGCGACGCTGTCCGGGTTGTCGTCCCAGGCGGTGACCGCGGCGCCACCGGCGACGAGCGCCTCAGCCGTGGCCAGCCCCGAACCGCCGAGACCGAAGAGAGCGACTTTCCTGCCCTTGAAGGAGGTGACCGGGATCATCGTCCGCTCACCGCAGCTTGAGGGTGGAGAGGCCGACCATCGCCAGGATGACGGCGATGATCCAGAAGCGGATCACGACCTGGCTTTCGGTCCAGCCCTTCTTTTCGAAGTGGTGGTGGATCGGCGCCATCAGGAAGACGCGGCGGCCGGTGCGCTTGAACCAGAAGACCTGGATGATGACCGACAGGGTCTCCATGACGAAAAGGCCGCCGATGATGATCATGACGATCTCGTGCTTGACGGCGACGGCAACGGTGCCGATCAGGCCGCCGAGCGCCAGCGAACCGGTGTCGCCCATGAAGATGGCGGCCGGCGGCGCATTGAACCAGAGGAAGCCGAGGCCGGCGCCGATGACGGCGCCGAGAATGACGGCAAGCTCGCCGGTGCCAGGCACGAAATGGATCTGCAGGTAGTTGGCGAAGACGGCGTTACCGGCAAGGTACGCAATCAGGCCGAAGGCGGCAGCGGCGATCATCACAGGCACGATCGCCAGACCGTCGAGACCATCGGTCAGGTTCACGGCATTGCCGGCGCCGACGATGACGAAACCACCGAACAGCACGAAGAAATAGCCGAGATTGACAATCAGGTCCTTGAAGAAGGGGAAAGTGACGGAGGAGCCGAAGGTGGAGCCGGACGGGCCGCTCGAAAGCGAGGCCTGCATCATGAAGAACACGGCGATCGCCGCGATCACGAACTCGATGCCGAGGCGCGCCTTGCCGGAAAAGCCCTTGTCCGACTGCTTCGTAACCTTGAGGTAATCATCGTAGAAGCCAATGGCGCCGAAGCCGAGCGTAACGAGCAGCGTCGAGACCACGTAGACGCTCGACAGATCGGCCCACAGCAGCGACGAAACGACGATGCCGGCCAGGATCATCAGGCCGCCCATGGTCGGCGTGCCGGCCTTCTTGAAATGCGTCTGCGGCCCGTCGGCGCGGATCGGCTGGCCCTTGCCCTGCCGGATGCGCAGCGAGGCAATCATCGCGGGCCCGAAGAGGAAGACGATCATGGCCGACGTGAACAGCGCCGCGCCGGTGCGGAACGTGATGTAGCGAAAAAGATTGAAAAACTGAAAGTGGTCCGCCAGTTCCACGAGCCAAATGAGCATAAGGGACCTTTCCCCAAAGGTTTCCTGCACAATGATGCAGCAGTTTAAAGTGTTACAGCGAAGCTTTCCCGCCCCGGGAATAGCGCGGCGCCGTAGTATTTCGAAACACGTCCAACAGAATCATCTGAAAAACGATACGCGCTTGCATGAGAAAGTGTTAGGGCGCGCGACCTAACCTCAAACTGTATCCACCACGCCATCATGGGCGGTGCCGCCGGCTCTTTTATTGCCCGCTATCCCTCGGCTTCAGATCCCTCGGCCGCATATTCCTCGGCTTGCGCCGCCGGATAGGTGTCGATCAACGCCTGCACGATCTTGGCGCAGCCGGTCCCCTTGGACGACTTGACCATGACGACGTCGCCCGGCGCGACAGCGGCCAGCGCGTAGGCTTTGAGGTCCTCGACGCTCTCGCGGTAAACAACCGAAACTTCGGGCGGCAGCGCGTCGCGCAGGTGCGCCATCAGTGGCCCGGCGAGCCAGACATCGGTGATGCCGGCTTCGATGAGCGGACGGGCAAGGGCCGCATGTACCTCGGCCGCGTGTTCGCCCATTTCGAGCATGTCGCCGAGCACGGCAACGCGACGGCCGCCGACCGGCGGCTCGCTGTCGCGCAGCAGCGAAATCGCCGCCCGCATCGAGCTCGGATTGGCGTTGTAGCTCTCGTCGATCAGCTTGAGCGTACCGCTGCCGATGACAAGCGTATGGCGCCGGCCCCTGCCCGTTTCGGCCTGCATGGTTGCGAGCGCCGAAGCCGCATAGTCGAGATCGCCGCCGGCAAGCTTGACCGCTGCCAGAACCGCAACCGCGTTTTCGGCGATGTGACGCCCGGGTGCGCCGATCGCGACTTCGAGCGTGCGACCACCGATGCCGGCCCAGAGGATCGAGCCTTCCGCACCGCCGCTGAATTCGACGAGCCGGAATTCGGCCTTCGGGTTGGCGCCGAAGGAATGGATATGGCTGACGCCGGCTGCAGCCGCAGCGTCTTCGAGCAGCTTGTACTGCGGGCTGTCGTGAATGATCAGCGCGTGGCCGCCATTGACGACGCCTTCGAAGATTTCGGCCTTGGCCTCCGCGATCTGGTCCAGGCTCTCGAAATTGCCGAGATGGGCGGCGGCGATGCTGGTGACGATGGCCACGTGCGGGCGCACCATGGCGGTCAGCGGCCGGATCTCGCCCGGATGGTTCATGCCGATTTCGAAGACGCCGAAATCGGTGGCCTCGGGCATGCGCGCAAGCGTCAGCGGCACGCCCCAGTGATTGTTGAAGGAGGCGACCGACGCATGCACGCGGCCCTGCGGCTGCAGCACGTGGCGCAGCATCTCCTTGGTGGTCGTCTTGCCGACCGAACCGGTGACGGCGATGATCTTGGCGGCACTGCGGTCGCGCGCAGCGCAGCCGAGCCGGATCATCGCCTCAAGCACGTCGTCGACGACGATCATCGGCGCATTCAGCCGTCCAAGCGCCGGCAGCTTGCCTTCGCTGACGACCAGAACCGCGGCGCCATTGGCGAGCGCGATGCCCGCATAGTCGTGGCCGTCCACGCGATCGCCCTTGATCGCGAAGAAAGCTTCGCCCTTGCCGATCGAGCGGCTGTCGATGGAGATCCCCGAGATGCCTTCAGGCAGATTGCCGACCGGCCGGCCATTCATGGCGGCCAGGAGATCGCTGCTTGTCCAGAGCCAGTTCAAATCACAAGCCTCCCAATGCCTTGCGGACCTCCGCATGATCCGAGAAGGGCAGCGTGACGGAGCCGATCGTCTGCCCCTCCTCGTGCCCCTTGCCGGCGACGATCAGCGTGTCGCCGGTCTTCAGCATGCCGACCGCCGTGCGGATCGCCGTGGCGCGGTCGCCGATTTCGATCGCGCCCTTGGCCGCAGCCATGATTTCGGCGCGGATCACGTCGGGCACTTCCGAGCGCGGATTGTCGTCGGTCACGATCGTCACGTCGGCAAGCCGCGTGGCGATCTCGCCCATGATCGGGCGCTTGCCCTTGTCTCGGTCGCCGCCGCAGCCGAAGACCACGACGACGCGACCGGTGGTGAACGGGCGCACCGAGGCGAGCACGTTTTCCAGCGCATCCGGCTTGTGGGCGTAGTCGACATAGGCGAGCGCGCCGTCCCTGGTCTGGCCGACCAGTTCGAGGCGACCGGAGGCACCCTGCAGCTTTTCAAGCGCGGAGAAGGCCGCCTTGGCGCTGATGCCGGTGGACATGGCAAGGCCTGCCGCAACGAGCGCATTGGCGACCTGGAAGTCGCCGGCGAGCGGAATGTGGATTTCGAAGATGTCGTCGCCGACATGCACTTCGGCCGACTGCTTGTGGCGGAAATGTTCGACGCGCTTCAGCGAGATGTAATCGCCCTTGCGGCCAACGGTGCGCACGTCGAGCTTCGCCTTGCGGGCAGCCGCGATCGCCTGGTCCGACCATTGGTCGTCGGCAAAGATCACCGCCGGCGCGCCCTTCGGCAACAGCGCCTCGAACAGCCGCATCTTGGAGGCCATGTAGTGCTCGACCGTCGGGTGGTAGTCCATGTGGTCGCGGCCGAGATTGGTGAAGGCGGCAGCCGAAAGGCGCACGCCGTCGAGCCGGCTCTGGTCGAGACCGTGGCTGGAGGCCTCCATCGCCGCATGGGTGACGCCGGCATCGGCAAGTTCGGCGAGCAGCTTGTGCAGCGACACCGGATCGGGCGTCGTCAGCGAACCGTAGTCGTTACGCCCCGGCGCGACGACGCCGGTCGTGCCGATCATCGCGGCTGCAAGACCGGAATGGGCCCAGATCTGGCGGGTAAACGAGGCGACCGAGGTCTTGCCGGCGGTCCCGGTGACGGCGACCATGGTATCGGGCTGGCGGCCATAGAAGGCAGCGGCAGCGCGGGCGAGAAAGGCGCGGGGTTCGGAAAGCTTGATCACGGGCGCCGCCGATGCGTCGACGTCAGAGCCAGCTTCGGTGACGACGGCGACCGCGCCGCGCTTCAGGGCGTCGGCGACATAGGTGCTGCCATTGGCCTTGCTGCCGGAAACGGCGACGAAGAGATCCCCTGGCTGAACCTGCCGGCTATCGGCCGTCAGTCCGGCAACGTCGATATCGGCGGCAGCGCCGCTCAATTGCGCCGAAAGTTCCGGGAAGTTCGATCCCGCCAGGTCTTTGATCTTCATGAACGCACGTCTCGCATCGATTTCGATCCGCAAGAATCGCGAATCGTCCGCTTTCTCATTTCATGTCTAATAAGACACAAGCAAGGCAGAACCGTCTTCTCCAAACTTTGGTTCGACACCGAGCAGCGGCGCAGAGCGGCTGATGATGTCACGAACCATGGGAGCCGCGTTCGAGCCTGCGGTGCGCCCGCCACCCTCGCCGGTCTTCGGCGCGTCGATGAAGGTCAGCACGATGTATTTCGGGTTGTCGATCGGGAAGGCCGCGAGGAAGGCGTTGAAGTTCTGATCGCTGGCATAGCGGCCGTTGACCACCTTGTCGGCCGTGCCGGTCTTGCCGCCGACGTTGAAGCCCGGAACCAGCGCGCGCTTGCCCGAGCCGGCGATGCCGTTCCAGCGCAGCAAGAAACGCATGTCGTCGCTGGTGCTCTTCTTGACCACCGGCGTGGAGACCGCGTCGGCCTGCTCTTCGGTGCGCGGCAGGAAGGTCGGCTCGATCAGCTTGCCGCCGTTGACGAGCGCAGCCCCCGCGACCGCCGTCTGCAGCGGCGTCGTCGAGACGCCGTGGCCGAAGGAGATGGTGACCGAGTTGATCTTCTTCCATTCGCGCGGCTGGCTGGGCGTCTTCACTTCCGGCAGCTCGGTCGGCAGCTTGGAAAGCAGGCCGAGGCGGGTCAGGAATTCCTTGTGTCCGGGAATGCCGACGAGGTCGGCGATCTTCG
Organism: Ensifer sp. NPDC090286; assembly: GCF_044769565.1. Classification (NCBI taxonomy): domain Bacteria; kingdom Pseudomonadati; phylum Pseudomonadota; class Alphaproteobacteria; order Hyphomicrobiales; family Rhizobiaceae; genus Ensifer; species Ensifer sp. NPDC090286. The sequence continues at coordinate 1,462,491 of NZ_JBIVYF010000001.1, forward strand.
CCGTGCCGATGTTGGACGAGTACTGGAAGATTTCCGGAACGGTCAGAACGCGGCGCTTGCCGTGGAAGTCCTTGATGGTGAAGCCGCCGATGCGGATCGGCGCCGAGGCGTCGAAACTGTCGTTCAGCGTCACCTTGCCGGAATCAAGCCCCATGGCGATGGTGAAGGTCTTGAAGGTGGAGCCCATCTCGAACGTGCCGTTCGACATGCGGTTCATCCAGCCCTCTTCCGCCCCTTCGGCCGGCTTGTTCGGGTCGTAGTCGGGAACCGACGCCATGGCCAGCACTTCGCCGGTATGCACGTCGAGCACGACCGCGCCGGCAGCGAGCGCCTGATAGTTCTTCATGCCGGCATCGATGACGTCGCGCACGATGTTCTGGACGCGCACGTCGATCGAGAGCTTCACCGGCTCGAGCTTGGCGTCGCTGGTCATGCCGATCGCGGCAAGGTCGGCCAGCCCCTGGCTGTCGATGTAGCGCTCCATGCCGGCAACGCCGCGGTTGTCGATATTGACGTGGCCGAGGATATGCGCGGCGGTGTGGCCGCCGGGATAGAAGCGGCGCTTTTCCGGACGGAAGCCGACGCCGGGAATGCCGAGCGCCAGGATCTCCGACTGCTGCTTCGGGGTCAGCTGGCGACGCAGCCATTGAAAGCGCGATTTCGACTTCAGCTTGTTGTAGATTTCGCGGCTATTGATGTCGGGCAGCACCGTCGCCAGCCGCTCGACCGCCTCGTCGGCATCGACGATCTTGTGCGGCTCGGCATAGAGCGAGACGGTGCGGATGTCGGTCGCGAGGATCTCGCCGTTGCGGTCGAGAATGTCGGGGCGCGAAGCCATCAGGTTGTCGGCGCGGCCGATGCTCGAAACCGTCTCCGGCTGCGCCATGCCGTATTGCACCAGGCGTCCGCCGATGACGCAATAGACGATGCCGAAGCTGGCGATCACGATGGCGACGCGGTTCTTCGCCTGGTTCGTGGTCTTCTTGCGCGTCCCCTGGAAGGTGACGTTGACGCCGCTTTCGGCCGGCCGGTTGTTGCCGCCAGCCGAGAAATGCGCCTTGCTCTTCAAAACCATGATGCGGGAGAGAAACGACATCAGCGCGCCACCGAACCAGTTGCGATATCATCGGTCTTGTTGATGATCGAGGCGATGCCGTCCTTGGCCGACTTGTCCTCAGGCACCGGCAGATCGGCCTTCAGCATCGGCAGCTCCTGCGGCTGTGCAAGCTGCGTCGACGGCGTGGGCGCCAGCTGCAGGTCGGCACCGAAGGCGCCGACGAGGCGCTCGAGCCGGTTCGGCTGGGTCAGAAGCGCCCAGTCGGCGCGAAGCAGGTCGATCGTGTCCTCTTCGAGCTTGATCGCCACGTCGAGCTTGCGGACTTCCTCAAGCTTGTTCTCGGCGCGATGCTTGATCGTATAGGTCACTGTGGCCGCGGCCGTCATGACGACGATCAGAACGATATCGAACGTTCGAAGCATGTCTTGTCAGCCCCCCAGCCGTGCAAGGCTTGCCAGTTCCGGCAGATTGAAAATGGACAGATCGTTTCCCGGCGACTGAGCCTCAGTGCGGATACCGGCGCGCAGCTTGGCGGAGCGGGCGCGTGGATTGAGGGACGCTTCTTCCTCGCTGGCCGACACCATAGGCTTGCCAACTGGCGTGAAGGTTGCGGCGCGGGCAGTGACCATCGGCAAATGGCGCGAGCCGGCAGCCTTGCCGGAACGATCCTGGAAAAAGGCTTTGACGATGCGGTCTTCGAGCGAATGGAAGGTGACGACGACGAGGCGGCCGCCGGGCTTCAACGCCTTCTCGGCGGCAAACAGCGCCTGAGCCAGCTCACCGAGTTCGTCGTTGACGAAGATGCGCAACGCCTGGAAAACGCGGGTTGCCGGATGGATCTTGTCCTTGGCCTTGCGCGGCGTCACCACCTCGATCAGGCCGGCGAGATCGCGGGTCGTCTCGAAGGGCTGTTCGGCGCGGCGCTTCTCGATGGCGCGTGCGATGCGGCCCGACTGCTTCTCCTCACCGAGAAAGCCGAAGATGCGGATGAGATCGGAAACCTTGGCGCGATTGACGACATCGGCGGCAGAGACGCCCGAAGCCGACATGCGCATGTCGAGGGGCCCTTTTCTCTGAAATGAGAAGCCGCGCTCGGCCTCGTCGATCTGCATGGAGGAGACGCCGATATCGAGCACGACACCATCAAGCCCGCCCTCGGGCGCATGCGCCAGAAGCTCGGAGAACTGCGCGTGAATGAGCTTCAGCCGGCCACCCCACTCGGAGACCTGCGCCTGTCCCGCTGCGATTGCGGTCGGGTCGCGGTCAAGCGCGATCACGTCGGCACCGGCCTTGAGGATTGCGGAACTGTAGCCACCGGCACCAAACGTGCCGTCGAGGATGACCTTACCGGGCGCGGGCTCAAGCGCCGCCAGAACTTCCGGCAAGAGAACGGGAATGTGACGAACCGGTCCGCCTTCGGCTTCAGAAACACCTCCGCCTTGATCCGTCACCATTCCCTCTCTCCATTCTATTCTGGACGCAACCCCCGTGACTTGCGCCCTTCCCGGGCTGCCGCCTGCGCCTTTTGAAAGGCCTGCGGCTCCCAGAGCTGAAAATAATCGCCCCGCCCGACGAACATCACGTCGGTCGAGATCCCGGTGAAGTCGCGGATGAAATCCGTCATCATCAACCGGCCTTCCGGATCGAGCTTGACGAAGACGCCGCCCCCGTGAACCAGCAGCGACATCTCGTTGGCTTCCGGAGAAAATGGATCCTCGGCCGCCATCTGCTTCTCGAACCGATCCAGGAGTTCCGGCCCACCGACGCTGACCGCCGGAAAGACGAAATCCTGAAAACAGTATAGCTCCCGAACGCCCCCATCCGACAGCACGGAGCGAAACGCCGAGGGAACGGAGACCCGCCCCTTCGCATCGATCCGATTGGTGGCATGTGACAAGAAGCGGTTCATAACGCGAAACGGCCGCCCAAGACTGACGGGCCACGATCATCGACCCGCGAGAACACGTCACTCCGCACGCAAGACAGCCCCGCCGAACAGTGGAATGTCCGACCACCCTCCGAAGCCGGAAGGCACTGGAATCTTGCGATGTTGGGCCGCGAAGCAGCCCCTGCGCAGTGCCATTATGGGATATCATGGGACCATATGGGCGTCAATGGGAATGGATCGTAAACAGCCGCCGGGCTGATCAAATATTGATAGGTTGTTAAGTTTAACGAAGGGTTACGAAGAGACCCCCACCGTGCGGGAATGCGACGGTCGAACGGCTTCAAATCGTTGAAAAATCAGAATGTGAGAAAAAGCGCAGGAACATGCGCATTGCCACCGCCGAGCGCGATCGCGCGGAACCCAACCGGCGGAAAAACCGACGCAGCATGGCCCCGCCACCCGCCGCCACGAACGCAACTTCGCATCGCGGAGATACCCGCGACGCCGCACCTCAGATCAAGCTTAGGGCGCCTTTCGCCCGCGGTCGGACTGCGCAACATTCTCGTCGATCGAGTTGTGACACGCCTCGAACGTACCGACCTGGCGGCTGTAGAGCTCTTTCCAACGACCAGCATCGAAAACCAGGTATTCAAGCACGCATCGGTCTGGCTCGTAGGAGCCCCATTGCGCCATCATCAGCCTGCTATCAAGCCCGAAGCCAAGCGTCATCAGAAGGTTGTCGTCACCGCCCCGAGGGAAATCAAAGACCTCCCCGGTTCGGTTGCTTGAGACAACGACGAAAGTGCACTGCGTACCGCAGCCGACTTGGTTCACCCGGTACTCGCCGGCAAAGTTCACCCCTTCCAGCATTTCCTTGGCGATCGTCGTTCGAAAGAGACGGAAATCCTTGCCACGGCCGTTGAAGTCCGGGAGTTTTACTTTGCCCTTGTAGACCTTGGCGGCAGGATAGCTCTTCGGCGAAAGGTCCGGCAGATTTTCGCCATAAACGGGAGCAACGGCTGCCGGCACCAGCACAAGCAGCGCCAGACCGACACCGCACCATTTTCCGACAGCTTTTGCGACTGTCACCTGCGCCCCCCTGTCAGCACTCGCTGACACCACTGGTACAACCAAGTGGTAAAGACGCGGTTCCACCATAAAGAGAAATCGCCAGTTGGCCTGTAAGCCGGGTTCTGTATGGCCCCGCCACCCGAAGGCAACGGAACGTGGCAGCCATTCATCTGGGACTACGTTTGCACGCAGCCTCTTGCAACCCACCCGGATGACTGGCCCGGAAACAGGCTGGGCGCTTGCGCGTCCGCGTCATCCCTATTCGGTCTTGCTCCCGGTGGGGTTTGCCGTGCCGTCCATGTCGCCATGTCCGCGGTGGGCTCTTACCCCACCCTTTCACCCTTACTCCGCAAGCGGAGCGGTTTGCTTTCTGTGGCACTTTCCCTGAGGTCGCCCTCGCCGGACGTTATCCGGCACCGTACTTCCGTGGAGCCCGGACTTTCCTCCCCCCGCGGCCTTTCGGCACTTGCGGAGCGCGGCTGCCCGGCCAACTGGCAGGCGCTCCTTAACGCAAGCCCCCGCCCGGCGCCAGAAAAAACGGCAGGGTTTCGAAAGCCACCAACAGGCAGATCGACTGGAGCCTGGCGGATGCCGCCTCCGCCTAACGGAAGGCCACCGCGAAATCGGCGCCGTATTCGGGCTCGTCGATCCGGCCGTTCTGTACGAGGACAGCGCCGAGCCTGCCGATTTCATCGGAGCTTTTTGCCGCCTGGCCGTTACCGCCGGTGACGACAGCGATACGGTCGCTCTCGGCAAAACCGATATAGGGCAGGCCATGCCGGGTGAACGAGGTGACGCAGGGCGAAAAATGAGTGGAGGCCGGCTTGAAGGCGGGCATCACCTCGGCCAGCAACCGACGCAGATGCTCGGCCGCGGCGGCACCGCCAGGCCCGCGGAACCAGTGCCGTATCGCCGGCTCATCATCAAGCGTTCTATCGCTCGGATCACCGCCGATCTTGATGTAGGTCTTGCCGTCGGCATAGCCGACCGGCGGCAGCAGGTAGTAGCTCTTCTCCTGCTCTGGCGCCGCACCGATCAGCGAAGGCATGCCCTCGAAGTCAGGCAGATCGCTTGCCGCCACCTCGGCGAAGAGCACCGTGCGAGCCTTGACCGTCAGGTCGATCGGCCGCGGCAGCAGCGTGTTGGAAAGCGAGAAGCCACCGGCCGCGACGATGACCCGCGGCGCCGTCAGCCGATCGCCCTTGAGCGTGGTAACGATCACCCGGCCGGCGGTTTCTGCGATGGAGCGAACCTCGTCGCGCACGATCCGCGCGCCGGCCCTCTCGGCGCAGACGACCTGTGCGGCAACGAGCGCACGCGGGTTGACGTAACCGGCACCAAGGCGCTCGTAAACGCCGGCCGCTCCCTCGGGAAAACGGAACCAGGGAAAACGCTGCGACAGCGTCTCGCGGTCGTAGAGCGGAGCCTCGACGCCGAGCGCATCCCGTGCCCTCTCCACCTGCTCGATATAGTCGTAGCTCGATCCCGGCGCGGGCCCGGCCATCAGGCAGCCGACCTCATGATAGAACCGGATGCCGCTCTCGCGCTCGATCTCGTCGTAGCGCTCGATCGAGCGCCGGGCAAGGCGCGCCCAGACGGGATCGTCGTCGATGGTGCGGGTGATGCGGGCATTGTCGTAATGGCTGGAAAAAACGCCGGAATGGCTGGCCCAGTCGCTCGGTTCGTCCGGGCCGACGAGCGCAACGTTCGCCCCCGACAGCGCCAAGTGCCGGGCCGCGGCCGCGCCCATCATGCCCTTGCCGACGACAATGAAATCAAAGCTTTCCGACATGCCCATCCCCGCTCCGCTGACACGGGAAGGAGGTAGCATATCGGCGCCGACAGGACACCACTACTCAAGGATTTAATTGGTGCGCCGGAACGCGAGACCTGTCCGGCTGGAGCATCCGCCATGGCCGCGTGGCCGGCGGATGGTGCTCTCTCGTCGCGCGGGCAAATGCGTCACCCACGCTTGTCTGTCGATCGACCGGAGCGCCCGCTCTCAAGTGGAACCACCGAGGCGAAAAGATGCTCTGGTCTGAGAACGCCTATGCGTTCTTCGTGCGTCCAATGAAACGCACGGTCTTCTAGTCGATGATGTCCTGGACTTTACCGCAATAGCGCTTGGAAACCGGGTTCATGCGCTTGGCGCCATGACCGGCATTGTACTTCAGGATTGTGCCACAGGTGGTGCCGCCCGACAGCTCGTGCGCCATGGCGAGATACTTCATGCCGAACTTGATGTTGGTTTCCGGATCGTAGAGACCCTTGGAGGAACCGGAATAGCCCATCATGCGCGCCGTGGCGGGCTTGATCTGCATCAGGCCGATTTCGCCGGCGCTGCCGCGTGCCTTGGGATTGAAATTGCTTTCGACCTTGACGACCGCATGCGCCAGATCGACGGGTACGCCGTACTGCTTGGCATAGCTCTTGATGAGGGCTGAATACTGAACGTTCTTGGGAAGGTCCGGTTTCGGGAAGCCTGTGGTCCGGGTGACGGACGGGATGGAAGAGGTCTTGATGGTCTTGTCGACATTCCCCGCATACGACGTACCCATCCCGGCGAAGGACATGCCAAGGCATGCCGCCACCGCAGCAACAGACGATATTCTCATGTAGTTTGAATTCTCCGGTCTGGGGATTGGACCGAAGCGCACCCCGCTTCGAGCCTCACGTCCCGATCGTTTCATTCACAGGAAGTGAGCGTTGCGCCCTGAAGCTCCTGCAGTTTCAATGAGCGGGAAATGAACGGCGCATCATGGTAAACATGTGGCAAAGCTAAAAAAACATGCCACGAACATCCGCAAAACTGGCTTCAGGACGAAAAATTCTTCCGCGTCAGGCGATGAATTGCGGCAGCCCGGAAAGCAGGCGATGGAGCGTATCGAGGGTTGAGATGTCGGCGATGCCGTCCACCCTCTGTTGCCGGAAATGCCTTTGGAACGCGGCGACGGCACCCTCGGTTTTTTCGCAGAAATCGCCAGTTACTTCAATGCCGTAGCCATAGAGCGACAGCATCGACTGGATGGCCTCGACCGGCTGGCCGCGGTCGCCGCGCTGAAAGAAGCGCCCGCCGCCGATCGGCGCCGGCTCAACCCAGTGCCCGACCCCTTCTCGGTGAAGGACGTGCCAGGGAAATTTTTCTCCCGGATCGACCTTGCGAATGGGGGCGATATCGCTGTGCGCCAGTACCCTTTCCGGGGCGATCGACCACCGCTGGCCACAGTCCCGACACAATTCGACGACCGCTTCGATCTGTTTTTCCGGAAAATCCGGCAGTCCGCCGGGGTGGCCGGGATTGGCGATCTCGATGCCGATCGAAGAGGAGTTGATGTCGGTCTCGCCCTTCCAGTAGCTTTTGCCCGCGTGCCAGGCACGCAGCGTCTCAGGCACGAGCTGGTCGACGCGCCCGTCCTCATGAACGAAATAGTGGCTGGAAACCTGGCTCTCTTCACGACACAGCCATTCGAGCGCCGAAGCGCCCGTCGCCATGCCGGTGTAGTGCAGCACGATCATATCCGGCGCCCGCTTGTCAGCGCGCTCGCCGAAATTCGGCGACGGCATGAAGCGAGCCCCCGGATAGTCGCAGTATTTAGACGTCATGCAGCTCGGCGTTCTTTCTCGATCGCCTCATAGGCGGCATTGAGGGCCGCCATGCGATCATTGGCGATCGCGTGGAATTCTTGCGGTACGCCGCGCGCAACCAGCATGTCCGGGTGGTTCTCGGAAACCAGCACACGGTAGCGCTTGCGGATGTCGGCGAAATCATCCTTACGCGAAACGCCGAGCACCTGATAGGGGTCGCGACCGTCGCCGTGCACGTGACGCGCCATGATGCGACCGAAATGCGCCTCGTCCATGCCGAAGATCTCGCCGACCCGCAACAGAAACGCCAATTCGCGCTCGTGAACCGCACCGTCGGACTTGGCGATATGGAACAGGCCGTCGACGATATCTTCGAGGATCGGGCAATTTTCTTCGCAGGACGAACACAGCGACGCCATCTTCTCGGCATAGGCCTCGTAGCCGGCGACGTCCTGGCGCGCCAGGTTATAGAGACGTGCGACGTTCTGCGCCTGGTCGGGCGGGAACTGGAAGATGTCGCGGAAGGCGGCGACCTCGGCTTCGCTGACGACGCCGTCGGCCTTGGCCATCTTGGCCGAAAGCGCGATCATCGCGACGGAGAAGGCGACCTTGCGCCGTGTCTCCGGATCGCCCTCAAACAGGGTACGCACGGCCTCGACCACACCGGCAAGCGCATTGCCGGTGGCGGTAACGATCTTGAGGAGGCTGTCCCAGAATGACATGCGAGAATCCCTGTCTCTCCAGCATATAGCATGGACTTGTGTGGTGGCAAATTGCAAGCGGTGGGATGGTCCGAACCACGAGGATGACGAATTTGTGATGGCACCTCACTATTGTCAATCCATCGATTGGAACTTGCGACAGCTGGTAGACGGAAAGCTGTTCCCTTGGGAACACCCTAGCGATCCGAAGCGGCAAATTTATGCCGCAAAACGCGCCGAATGCACCGCCTGCGAAGGCCGAGCCTTCTGATCGCCGGTCGGCGCCTGCGACAATCGGCGCGGCGCCGGACTTGCCTCTCGTCTCCACGGCAGAAGGCGACCGTTCCCTCCCCGCCTCGACACAACATCCACAGGGCCGTCATTTAAATTCCATCCGATTTGCGCTATGGAGGCCGCACCCATCGCATGCCAAAGTCCCGAGGAGGAAACATGGCCAAGAAAAAAGTCGCAATGCTGACGGCCGGCGGGCTCGCACCCTGTCTGTCATCGGCCGTTGGAGGACTGATCGAGCGCTATACCGACATAGCGCCCGAATACGAACTGGTCGCCTATCGCTCGGGTTACCAGGGCGTGCTCCTTGGTGACCAGATCGAAATCACCCGCGACATGCGCGAAAAGGCCCATATCCTGCACCGCCATGGCGGCTCGCCGATCGGCAACAGCCGCGTCAAGCTCACCAACGCCGCCGACTGCGTCAAGCGCGGCCTGGTCAAGGAAGGCGAAAACCCGCTGCGTGTCGCAGCCGAACGCCTTGCCAAGGACGGCATCTCGATCCTGCACACCATCGGCGGCGACGACACCAACACGACCGCTGCCGACCTTGCCGCCTATCTCGGCGCCAATGGCTACGACCTGACCGTGGTCGGCCTGCCCAAGACCGTCGACAACGACGTCGTTCCGATCCGCCAGACGCTCGGCGCCTGGACGGCTGCCGAATACGGCGCCCGCTTCTTCGACAATGTCAGCAACGAACAGAGCGCCGCCCCGCGCACGCTCGTCGTCCATGAAGTCATGGGCCGCCACTGCGGCTGGCTGACGGCGGCCACCGCCCGCTCCTACATCCAGATGACCGACGACAAGGAATTCGTCGACGGTTTCATGATGAACCGGCAGATGAAGAACATCGACGGCCTTTACCTGCCGGAGATGAAGTTCGACCTGCAGGCCGAAGCGGACCGCCTGCGCCAGGTCATGGACCGCTCGGGCTTCGTCACGCTGTTCGTCAGTGAAGGCGCCTGCCTCGACGCCATCGTCGCCGAACGGGAAGCTGCCGGCGAGACCGTCAAGCGCGACGCCTTCGGCCACGTGAAGATCGACACCATCAATGTCGGCAACTGGTTCTCCAAGCAGTTCGCAGCCCTTCTCGGCGCCGAGCGTTCCATGGTGCAGAAGTCCGGCTACTACGCCCGCTCGGCTCCGGCCAACGGCGACGACCTGCGCCTGATCCAGAGCATGGTCGATCTCGCCGTCGAAAGCGCGCTCAACAAGGTCTCGGGCGTCACCGGTCACGACGAGGACCAGGGTGGCAAGCTGCGCACCATCGAGTTCCCGCGCATCAAGGGCGGCAAGCAGTTTGACACCTCGACCAAGTGGTTCGGCGAGGTGATGGACGTCATCGGCCAGAAGTGGAAAGCCCAGAAGCACTGACCGACACTTGCCGGCGGGTGTATAGGCCATCCGCCGACAACGCCTGATTAGACGTTGACGGCTCCGCGTTTCCGTGGCTGGCTCGGCAAATTGATTGCCGAGACGCCCTCAAACGCGGAGCTTTTTCATGTCGTTCGAACACTGGTTTGCCTTTGCCGCGGCCTCGGCCGTGCTGCTCGCCATCCCCGGCCCCACCATTCTCCTCGTCATTTCCTACGCGCTCGGCCATGGCCGCAGAACCGCGGGCGCGACGGTCGCCGGCGTGGCGCTCGGCGATTTCACCGCCATGACCGCCTCCATGCTCGGTCTCGGCGCCCTGCTTGCCACCTCCGCCGCCATCTTCACCGTGTTGAAATGGGTGGGCGCTGCCTATCTCATCTGGCTCGGCATCAAGCTCTGGCGCGCGCCGGTGGCCGCCGGCGGCGACGCCGACCTCGAAACCACGTCGACGGAACGCCCGCTGCGCATCTTCTTTCATACCTATGCAGTGACCGCACTGAACCCGAAGAGCATCGTCTTCTTCGTCGCCTTCCTGCCGCAGTTCCTCGATCTCAGCCAGCCGCTCTTTACCCAGATGGCGATTTTCGAGCTGACGTTCCTGACGCTCGCGATCCTCAACGCCAGCCTCTATGCAGCCCTTGCGACTGCCGCCCGCAGCACGATTTCCAAGCCGAATGTGCGCCGGATCGTCAACCGCGCCGGCGGCTCCATGCTGATCGGCGCCGGGCTTTTGACGGCGACGATGAAGCGGGCCACGGCCTGAAATTCGCCCCCACGCTTGCCGCCGCCAGCCTCATAGGTTAATGGAGATTCACGCTTGGCGGCTGGCAACCGCTGATTTGCAGGGGCTACGGGGCCCAGAAGCACGAAAGTGACAGAATGGCGAATTACCGTATTTCCCTTTCCAAACAGACGTTTGGCATGGCAGCTTTGTTGTCGGCGACCATCGTCTCGGGATGCTCAACGGTAGAGCACACGTCGCTGGCAGACCTCACGGCCGTGCAGACGGTCACGCCCCTCGCCAAGCCCGGCACCGAAATGACGGCCTATGCGCTGCCGACGCCCGACGGCGCCGCCACCGCAACGAGCGCGGCGCTCACGGCGCAGACGGCAGGCCAGACCGCTGGCGTCGCCGCCACCTACCCGGTCGCGACCGATCTGGCACAGGGTGCCGAAGCTGCCCCCGCACTGGTCGCGGTTCCCGCGTCCAAGCCGGGCGACACGATGGCGCTTGCCATGGTTGCCCCGACGGCCCAGAACGGCGCCAGCGCGGCGATTGCAGCCGCTGAAGCCCCCTCGCCCGCCGACGCATCGCAAGTTGCATCCGCCGCCCTTTCGCCGGCGGCAACCAAGACCACGCGCGTCCAGGACCTGCCCGTCTCGACGCTCGCAGTTGCGGCCGCAATGGAATCGGACTTCGACACCGGCGAACCGGTCGGCCTCGAAACGCTGGTCGCCAACCGCATGATCGTTCCGACCGAGCGCCCGAAAACCGGTGTGATCGGCTCGACGGTGGCCGCAGTCGCCAACGTCATTCCGGATTCGATGAAGTTCACCAAGACGCCGACGAGCTCGCGTCCCGAACTCGACAAGATGATCAAGTACTATGCCGATCTCAACGGCATTCCGGTGGAACTGGTGCACCGCGTCGTCAAGCGCGAGAGCAACTACAATCCGCGCGCCTACAGCAAGGGCAATTACGGCCTGATGCAGATCCGCTACAACACCGCCAAGGGCCTCGGCTATGACGGTCCGGCCGAAGGTCTGTTCGACGCCGAAACCAACCTCAAATACGCGACCAAGTATCTGCATGGCGCCTGGATGGTGGCCGACAACCAGCATGACGGCGCAGTCAAGCTCTATGCCAGCGGCTATTACTACCACGCCAAGCGCAAGGGCCTGCTCGAAGAGCTCGGCATGAAGTAAGCCGGCCATCCGGCTTGCCCGAAGCGAAATTGCTTCTCGACGGTTCAGGAATTCCCTTATGAGGCGCTCAATCGAGCGCCTCAATTATTTTGGCGTTGAGCTTCTGCACGTCGTAGCCAAGGCGTGAGGGCGTAAGGCCCAGCCGCACGACCGCCAGCTTCAGCGAAGGCACGAGCATGATCGCCTGGCCGTCATGGCCGAGCATCCAGAAGGCGTCCGCCGGGAAACTGCCCGTTCCCGCCCGCGCGCCGTTTTCCTCGAGCCATACCTGACCCTGGCCGTATTTCCCGCCCGATGCCTTGGTCGGCGTGCGCATGAAGGCGACATAATCCTTCGGCAGCATCGCCCTCCCCTTCCAGACGCCGTCCTGCAGCAGGAACTGCGCAAACCGCGCCCAGTCCTGCGTCGTCGCATACATGTAGGAGGAACCGACGAAGGTTCCGGCCTCATCCGTCTCCAGAACGGCGCTCGTCATGCCGAGCGGCGCAAACAGCGCGTCATAGGGAAAGGCAAGCGCTGCGGCCGGGTCGTCGAAGGTCCGCATCCAGATCCGCGACAGCAGCGTGCTGGTGCCGCTCGAATAGCTGAAGTTCGCGCCGGGCTTTGCACCCAGCGTCCGCGTGGCGGCAAAACCCGCCATGTCCTTTTCCAGATAGAGCATGCGCGTCACGTCGGTGACGGCGCCATAATTCTCGTTGAAGGCGAGCCCGCTCTGCATCCCCATCAGGTCCGCAAGCGTGATGGCCGACCGCTCGTCCCCGGCCCATTCCGGCAGCAGGTTTCGTTGCGACACGTCCATGCGCCCGTCAGTGATCCGAAGGCCAATCAGCGCCGCCGTCACCGACTTGGTCATCGACCAGCCGAGCAGCGGCGTCGAACGGTTAAAACCCTGGCCATAGGTTTCCGCCACCAGCTGCCCGTCGCGGATCACAGCGATCGCCCGCATGCCGGGCCCGGCGAGATCGACGTCCTCGATGAGTTTCTGCAGAGCCGGCTCGATCGCGGCTCTCTCGCCTTCGGGCCAGGCCGCACCCGGCACCGGCGCTTCCGCGGCGGTTTTCGTTTCGATCGGTGCCAGAGCCGCGGCATTGCCGTCGGGCAGGCTGGCGCAGCCGGCACCTGGGCGATAGGCCGCATAACCGGGTGCGGCAAATCCGAGGATGCGTGCCGTCACCAGTTGCTTCTCTTTGTCGACGCCGACGCGCACGAGCTTGAGCAAAGGATGGCCGGGCGCCTGCACGTCGTCGGCGAGCACCGCCTGAGCGTCGCGCCCGGCGATGAAGACATTGGAGCATACGATTTTCGCGGCATAGCCGTCGCCGACCTTCAGCAGTTCCGGCGGCGCCAGCGCAAGCCAGCCGCACAGGCCGACGACGATCAGCGCCAGCGCGGCTCCCGAAATCTTCAACAAACGTCTCATGCGATCCTCCCGCCTGATGCGCAAAGAGAACCAGCATTTTGCCGCAAGGGAAAGCCCCGGCCGGCTCAACTTTTCATATTAGAAAGAGGCAGAAACAGTCGAAAAAAGTGCAACGCTTTCGGCCGAGACGCGATCACGCTCACGCACTCGCGGAACGGCGCGACTCTTCCGCCTCGCCGTCGCCGACGAGCACCGAGACGTCGGCCATGACCGGCGAAATCCAGGGGCCGCGGATCTCGGCAGCGCCACAGGCACGCGCGCAATCCGCCTCGCTCTCCTTCTCGACACCACTGACGGCGATCGAAAGCCGTAGCACCTGTCCGGTCTTGATCAGGCAGGCGAGCAACGCCACGCTGCGCTCGCTGCCATGTGCGGCACGAACGGCGGCGAGATCGACGGTCACCTGGTCGGGCTGCACGTCGGAGATCTGGTTCAGAGGCAGCGACGAGGCGGAGCCGCCGCCAAGCGCGACGCGAACGCCGAGCGCGCGCAGCCCCCGCAAGTTGTCGGTGACGATGACAAGATCGTCGGTCGAGACGCCCTCGGCGACCTCGATCGTCAACCGCTCCGGCGAAAGTCCGGCATCCGAAAGGCACCGTTCTACCTGCGTGACGAAATCGCGGTCGCGCAGCTGCGAGACGAAGGGTGCAATCGTCAGCCCCTTAGGGAAGTTCCAGCCGGCCGCCTGCCTGCAGGCAGATTGAAGCGCCCAGGCGCCAAGCGCCAGGGTGATCGCGCTCTGTTCCGGTGGCTCGAACGTTTCCGCGCCGATGACGCCGAGATGCGGATGCCGCCAGCGCAGCAGCGCCTGGAACCCGCCGATGGAGCCGCTTTCTATGCCGAGGATCGGCAGGAATGCGAGGAAGAACTCGTCCGCCTCGAAACCGCGCGTAAGATCGCGCTCGGCTTCCGCCCGCTGCCGAACGGCATGGCTCAGGGTTTCCGAATGGAAGGCATGGCTGTTGCCGCTGATCGCCTTGGCCTCGTAGAGTGCCAGATCCGCCCTTTTCAACACGTCGGATGTCGACTTGTCCGACCGCTCGATGAAGGCGATGCCGATGCTGCAGCCGGACGCGATGCGCGTCTCCCCGAGATCGAACGGCGCTTCGAACAGCTTCTCGACCCGCGTTGCGAGCATTTCGGCATCGGCTTGAGACGGCGCATGCGCAGCCGCAAGCACGAACTCGTCGCCGCCCAGCCGGTAGATCGTCGCCTCGCCGGCAAAGGCACGCCTGAGACGGGCGCCGAACAGCGCCAGCAACCGGTCGCCGGCGTCATGGCCCAGCGTATCGTTGATCACCTTGAAGCGGTCGAGGTCGAGAAGAAGCAGGGCATTACGGGCAAACGCGGTACCTTCTGCACAGAGCGCCTGGCTGATGTCGGCTTCGAGGGCTGCGCGGTTTGCAAGTCCCGTCAGCCTGTCGCGATGGACTTCGTTGCGCAGGCGGCGCTCGGCGCGCCGCGCGGCACGCAGCTCGAGTTCGAGCCGGCGCGAATAGCGCCAGCGATAGAAGGAGCCGCCGAGGATGAAAGGCATCGCGCCGGCTGCCAGCACGGCGGGAACGTCCCAGTGCGGCGCCATTTCGCCGGGAAGAGCGGTTCCACCGGCAAGCCACGCCGCAGAAACCAGAGCCCCCAATGCCGCGCCGGCAGCCGCAAATCGCTGCTCGGGCTTCGGCAGAAACGTACTTAACATCATGTCGACGCCCCCCGTATGTGAGGAGGTGCTAGCACGTCAGGGTTTAATGAATTCTTATGGGTGAAAAATTGTAGATTTGAGCTCCGGAGACCGGCCCGGCCCTTGTGGAAAGCCCGTCATCAAAGTGTAGCCGAGTCACTTTAGAAGCGCCTAAGTTTCAACTGGATGACCGGCAGAGATGAATGAACTCGCTCCCGACGTAGGCTTTGGCAGAAAAAATCCGAAGCTGAAAAACGCCCTGCTCCAGCACAAGACCTTCTCCCTCGCAGGCCTCTCGGAACGCCTCTTCGGCCTGCTTTTTTCGGGCCTCGTCTATCCGCAGATCTGGGAGGATCCGATCGTCGACATGGAGGCGATGCAGCTGACCCCGGAAAGCCGGATCGTCACCATCGGCTCCGGCGGCTGCAACATGCTGACTTACCTGTCGGCCGGCCCGCGCAGAATAGACGTTGTCGACCTCAATCCGCACCACATCGCGCTCAACCGCCTGAAGCTCGCGGCTTTCCGCCATCTGCCGAGCCACAAGGACGTTACGCGGTTTCTCGCGACCCAGGGCACGGCGAGCAACGTCCAGGCCTTCGATCTCTTCCTCGCGCCGAAGCTCGATACGGCCACGCGCAGCTACTGGAACAGCCGCGACATGACCGGCCGCCGGCGCATCGGCGTCTTCGGGCGCAACATCTACCGCACCGGCCTGCTCGGCCGCTTCATTGCAGCCAGCCACCTGCTTGCCCGCCTGCACGGGGTCAACCCGGAAGACTTCGTCCAGGCGCGATCCATGCGTGAGCAACGCCAGTTCTTCGACGAGCGCCTGGCGCCGCTCTTCGATCGCCCCGTCATCCGCTGGATCACCGGGCGCAAGAGCTCGCTGTTCGGCCTCGGCATCCCGCCGCAGCAGTTCGACGAGCTCGCAAGCCTGAGTGCCGAGAAGTCGCTCGCCGCCGTGCTGCGCCATCGCCTGGAAAAGCTCACCTGTCATTTCCCGCTGCGCGAAAACTACTTCGCCTGGCAGGCCTTCGGCCGCCGCTACCCGCTGCCGCATGAGGGCGACCTGCCGCCCTATCTCGACGCTGGCGCCTATGAGGCGATCCGCAACAATGCCGAGCGCGTCGAGGTGCATCACGCAAGCTTCACCGAGCTCCTGGCCGGAAAATCCGCCGGCTCCGTCGACCGCTACATCCTGCTCGACGCACAGGACTGGATGACCGACCAGCAGCTGAACGACCTCTGGACCGAGATCACCCGCACGGCGGATGAAGGTGCCGTCGTGATCTTCCGCACGGCGGCGGAAGACAGCATCCTGCCCGGCCGTGTCTCCCCGGCCCTGCTCGACCAGTGGGACTACGACGCCGAAACCGCGCTGCGGCTCGGCGCTGATGACCGCTCCGCCATCTATGGCGGCTTCCACATCTACCGCAAGAAGGGCTGAAACGTGCAACAGGCCGGGATCTCCCACGCGCGGCGCATGGACCACATGTACCGCTATCAGCGGCACTTCTACGATCTGACGCGGAAGTACTATCTCTTCGGCCGCGACACGCTGATCCGCGAAATGAACCCGGCCTCCAGCGCCTCGGTGCTTGAGGTCGGGTGCGGCACCGGCCGCAATCTGGCGCTGATCAGCCGCTGTTTCCCCTCGGCCCGCCTGTTCGGGCTCGACATCTCCCAGGAAATGCTGACCTCGGCCGATGCGAAGCTCAACCGCGGCGGCAACAGGCGCGCCACGCTCCGCGTCGCCGACGCGACGGACTTCAACCCGGCGATTTTCGGCGAAAGCGGTTTCGACCATATCGTCATCTCCTATTCGCTGTCGATGATCCCCGATTGGCAAAAGGCGATCGACGCGGCGATCGCAGCGCTGAACCCGGGCGGTTCGCTGCACATTGCCGATTTCGGCCAGCAGGAACGCCTGCCAACGAGCTTCCGCCGGGCGCTGCACGGCTGGCTCAACCGCTTCCACGTGACGCCGCGCGAGCGGCTTTTCGACGTGTTGCGCGAGAAAGCCCGCGAAAATGGCGCCGATCTCGAGCGCCGCGCCATCGGCCGCGGCTATGCCTGGCTCGCCGTCTACCACCGCCCTTCCGTGGCGATCGCCGCCTGAGGCGGCAGGCCATTTGGGCAAGGTCTCGCACCCGGCCTGACGTCGGCCTGTCCAGCGAGCGCCGAAACCACCTGGTTTTCGGCGCTTTTTAGCTTTTCGACCGTCCGCAATTCCCGCTTGAGCTAACTCAATTTTTACGATGATATGGTGAAAATGAGGTTCACGCCTCACTGGGGAAATCACCGACAGGGAAGCCATCGTGTGAGGCAGGATCATCGATCGTCTCTAGACAGGAAAATCATGCGCCGGCTTCTCCTGGCTCTGCTGCCTCTTGCCACCCTTCTTTCGGGCTGCTCGTCGACCGACTATGACCTGATGCAGACGGCTTCGATCCCGCCGCGCTTCCAGGACACCGACCCGCAGAACTTCGGCACACGCACGCCGCAGCACCACAACATCCACGGCATCGACGTCTCGAAATGGAATGGCGATATCGACTGGATGAAGGTGAAGAACTCCGGCGTCTCCTTCGCCTTCATCAAGGCGACCGAAGGCAAGGATCGGGTCGATACGCGCTTTGCCGAATACTGGCAGAAGGCGCGCGCCGCCGGCATCCCCTATGCGCCCTATCACTTCTATTACTTCTGCTCGACCGCCGACGACCAGGCCGACTGGTTCATCGCCAACGTGCCGAAGAGCGCGGTCTACCTGCCGCCGGTTCTCGACGTCGAGTGGAACGGCGAATCGAAGACCTGCCGCCACCGCCCGACACCGGACGAAGTGCGCGTCGAGATGAAGCGCTTCATGGACCGGCTCGAGGCCCATTATGGCAAGCGCCCGATCATCTACACCTCTGTCGACTTCCACCGCGACAATCTTGTCGACCAGTTCAAGGAACATCACTTCTGGGTGCGCTCGGTCGCAAAGCATCCGGGTGAGGTCTATGTCGAGCGCCGCTGGGCGTTCTGGCAATATACCAGCACGGGGGTCATCCCCGGCATCGACGGCGCCACCGATATCAATGTCTTCGCCGGCTCGGCGAAAAACTGGAAGAACTGGGTCGCTGCGGTCTCACAGCCGAAGCAGGACTGACATTCCTGCCGATAGCTGCTGCAGGAAAACCCATTTTCTTCTTTCGGTCATAATGCTCTGAAAGAGCAACGACAGATTTCGTAGCGATTTGATTGCCCGTGGCGGTGCGAGGCGCCCCACGGCAAAGAAAGGAATTTCATGATGACCCGCACAGCCCGACGCGCGCTTGCCTCCGTCGCTCTTCTGGCGCTGACCGCATCGGGCGCTGCGGCCCAGACCGCAGCCTCGACAGGCGCGAAGGCGGCATCCCCGGCCGTTGCCTGCGGCGGCGATCTCGGCGCGTTCCTGCAGGGCGTGAAGGCCGAGGCGATCGCCAAGGGCGTTCCGGCCGACGTCGCCGACCGGGCGCTCGCCGGTGCCGCCATCAATGAAAAGGTGCTCAGCCGCGACCGTACCCAGGGCGTCTTCAAGCAGACCTTTACCGAATTCTCCAAGCGCACCGTCAGCAAGTCGCGCCTCGATATCGGCCAGCAGAAGATGAAGGAATATGCCGACGTCTTTGCCCGCGCCGAGAAAGAATTCGGCGTGCCGGCACCCGTCATCACCGCCTTCTGGGCCATGGAGACCGACTTCGGCGCCGTCCAGGGCGACTTCAACACCCGCGATGCGCTGGTAACGCTGTCGCATGATTGCCGCCGCCCGGAAATGTTCCGCCCGCAGCTGATCGCGGCGATCGAGATGGTACAGCATGGCGACCTCGACCCGGCAACGACGACCGGCGCCTGGGCCGGCGAGATCGGCCAGGTGCAGATGCTGCCGGAAGACATCATCGCCTATGGCGTCGACGGCGATGGCGACGGCCACGTCAACCTGAAGAAGAGCTCGCCCGACGCGATCCTGACCGCCGCCAAGTTCATCCAGAGCCTCGGCTACAAGGCTGGCCAGCCGGTAATCCAGGAAGTCAGCGTCCCCGAAGAGCTCCCCTGGGAAAAGACCGGCCTGCAGCCGGGCATGAAGGCCAGCGACTGGTTCGCGCTCGGCGTCAAGCCGCGCAACGGCGACACCGCGTTCGGCAACCTTGAAGCCTCGCTGGTACTGCCGCAGGGCCGCAAGGGCGTGGCCTTCCTCACCTACCCCAACTTCAACGTCTATCTCGAATGGAACCAGTCGTTCATCTACACGACGTCTGCCGCCTACTTCGCGACCCGCCTCGGCGGCGCGCCGACCTATGAAGGTGGCAACCCGGAGCCCGGCCTCGACGACACCGGCATGAAGGCGCTGCAGACGAAGCTGCAGACGCTCGGCCACGACGTCGGCAAGATCGACGGCATCCTCGGTTCCGGCACCCGCGCGGCACTCCAGAAGGAGCAACTCCGCCTCGGCCGTCCGGCCGACGGCTGGGCGACGCTCGAACTCCTGAACGCGCTCTAAGCCCGAACCGCCGTTTAAAAATCATGGCCCCGGAGATCGGATCGATCTCCGGGGCTTTTTCATTCTGCGGCGACCGGCCGGATCCCGATCGATGAGAGCTTGCCGGCCGGCCCCGATCATGTCCCTTCACGATCGCCGCAAGAACCGGGTGGTTCCGCCGGACGTGCCGGGCTATGTATCGTGTGTCGAAGCACAACCGATCCGGGAGCGGTACCCAGGCGCTTGCGCCACGGCGTCCACCCGGCGGTGGAAGACTGACGGCCAGCACACAATCAGCACGGATAGGCATCACCATGAATGCGCGAAGCACCGTCGATGGCAATCAGATGAACATCGGGACCTGGGGGCTGCTTGCCCTGCTCGGCCTGATCTGGGGCGGATCGTTCTTCTTCGCCCGCGTTGCCGTCGCGCATGTGCCGCCCTTCACACTGGTGTTCCTGCGCCTGGGCCTGGCGGCGCTCGCGCTGCATATTTATATTCGCGGCCGCTTCGGCATGTATGAGGCACTGGCCGGACGCTGGCGCGAATTTGCGCTGATGGGGCTGATCAACAACGCCATTCCGCATGCCTTCATCTTCCTTGGACAAACCCATATCGGCGCCGGGCTGGCGGCGATCCTCAACGCCACGACCCCGGTCTGGACGGTGATCATCGCCAACATGGCGACCGAGGACGAGAAGCTGAGTTCCGCCAAGATCGCCGGCTGCCTGCTCGGGCTTGCCGGCACCGTCGTCCTGATCGGGCCGAGCGCCGTTGCCGGTCTGTTCGGCACCACCAGCAGCGTGCCGCTCTGGGCGCTGCTGCTGCCGGTGCTTGCCGCCATCAGCTACGGTTTTGCGGCGACCTACGGCAAGCGCTTCCGCAATCTCGCCCCTCCCGTGACGGCCGCAGGCCAGTTGACCGCCTCGACGCTGATCGCGCTGCCCGTCGCCGCCTTTACCGACACGCCCTGGCTCTTGCCGATGCCGCCCGTCGAGGTGATCCTGTCGATCCTAGGCCTGGCGCTGGTCTCGACGGCCTATGCCTACATCCTCTATTTCCGCATCATGCGCGCGGCCGGCGCCACCAATGCCTCGCTGGTCACGCTGCTGGTGCCGCCAAGCGCGATCCTGCTCGGCTACCTCTTTCTCGGCGAGACGCTGCAGGAGGCCGATTTTGCCGGCATGGTGCTGATCGCCCTTGGCCTCGCCGTGCTCGACGGTCGGATCCTGCGGTTCAGGCGGGTCGCCTGACACCTGGTCGCGGTCGAATCCGAGAAAAGACCAGACGCCTGGAATGCTTCGCACCGCGTGAAAAGGAAGTGTTTTGCGGGGAATCGACAGCCGATTTTCGTCCCGCTCCGAGCCACTCACGCACGGTTACAAACGTTTATATTAACCTTGCCGAAGCGATTGTGAAAAAAATGTGGCGGCCAAGAAACTTAAATAAAATCAGAACTATAGGCCTGTGAATAAGGCGGCGCCGGCTCACGCATTTCGCACTGCAGCACAAGTTTCCCTTTAACGTGTCGTGATTTCGCCCTATGTTTTAACGCGTTAACGCAGGGAGGGTCTTCCATGGGCCTTACACATTCGCTGAATGTCCTCATGATCAGTGCAGCGTTCGTATTCGTGGCCACGATGCTCTTCATCTGAGGAGCGGCCGCTGAGAGTCCAAACCGAATAGGGACTTAAATTTCCGGGAAACCATTTTGCAGCACCAAGCCAGTTAGACCGCCAGAGAGCTTAAGGTCTAGACGCTGCGACAAACGAGAAGGCGCCTGAAGATCGATCTTCGGGCGCTTTCCTTTTGGTGGATGCTGTAGCGAGCGGCGCGTTGCTGCGCCCCGCAGCCGATCAAGCCTCAACGGGCATGGCCCCATATAAAGCGCCACGGCGATCCTTGAGGCCTGCCAGGACGCGAGGGCGCTTTCGCAGGCACGCGCAAGTTCACGGAGCGGCCCGCGCCCGTCGCAAAAGTGCGGGCGAAGGTCAGGCGGCCGCGCCGGCCGCCACCATCAGCGGTGCATCGATCGCGCCGGCTGCTTCCACGGCGACCCGTTCGAAACCGACGAGATCCAGCACGGCTGTCACCAGCGGCGTGCGGTTCATCGTATAGATATGGAAGTCGCGCACGCCGCGCCGGGCGAGATCGACGATCTGCTCGGCGGCGATGTGGGTCGCCTCCTTGAAGCGCTCGACCGGCTGGTCCTCGAGATGCACCAGCCGCGTAACGATCGCCTCCGGCACGGTGGCGCCACAGAGGCCGGCAAACTTCTGCACCTGCGCCAGATTGTTGATCGGCAGGATGCCCGGAACGATCGGGATGTTGACGCCGGCGCGCCGCACCCGTTCGAGGTAGCGCTCGAAATCGTTGTTGTCGAAGAAGAACTGGGTCAGCGCGCGGGTCGCGCCCGCATCGACCTTGCGCTTCAGCATGTCGATGTCAGCGGTCACGTCAGGGCTCTCCGGGTGCTTCTCCGGATAGGAGGAGACGGAAATCTCGATGTCGTCGCCACGCGCACGGATCGCCCGCACGAGGTCGGTGCTGCTGGCATAACCCTCGGGGTGAGGCTGGTAGGTGCTGCCGATGCCACCGTGCGGATCGCCACGCAGCGCCACGAAATGGCGGACGCCGAAGCTGAGATACTCGTCGATCACCGCATCGACTTCCGCCTTCGGCGCGCCGACGCAGGTCAGGTGCGCGGCGGTATTGGCAAAACCGCTTTCCGCGATCAGCCGCCTGACCGTCGTAAGCGAACGCGCCTTGGTCGAGCCGCCGGCGCCGTAGGTGACGGTGATGAAGGCCGGGCCGAAGACCGAAAGGTCGTCTGCCGTCTGGAAGAGCTGCGCTTCCATTTCGTCGGTCTTGGGCGGGAAATATTCGAAGGAGAGCCGGAGATTGCCGCGTTCGGCCGGGTAAAGCGTCTGTGCCGTCATATTCATACTCCCCCCGCCTGGACACGCGGCCGCGGCGTTTCATTCTCGTTCACGGCCCGCCGATCACGCGCGAGCCAGATCGTCACCGTCAGTTTTCCATCATTCGCCCCCTCAGGCGAAAGATCCGTGGTCTTTTCGAGCACAAGGCCAGCCTTCGCCAGCCAATCGGCCATCGCCTGGTGCGAGAAGCCGAGGCGCGCATGGGCGTGCTCGTCGCGCAGATGCTCAAGCCCATGCGGCGCGAAGTCGATGATGACCAGCCGTCCGCCCGGCATCAGCATGCGCGCGGCTTCCGCGATCGCCGCCTCCGGCTCCTCGAGGAAATGCAGCACCTGGTGAATGGTGACGAGGTCGAAGGTCTGGCCGTCGAGCGGCAGGTTGAAGATGTCGCCATGGCGGATCGACGCCTTGGTGATGCCGGCGCGGTCGAGATTGGAGCGCGCCACCGCGAGCATGTCGCGGCTGGCGTCGACGCCGATGCCGCGGCGATAGAGGCCCTCGAAGAGCTGCAGGATGCGACCCGTGCCGGTGCCGAGGTCGAGCAGGCTTTCAACGGGCTCGTCGCCCACCATTTCGCGCAGCTTCGCCTCGACGTCGCGCTCGCTGACATGCAGGCGGCGAAGCTCGTCCCAACCGGCGGCGTTGCGGCTGAAATAGGCCTGCGCCTTTTCCGACCGCGCCTTCTTCAAGGTGGTGAGCCGGGCCGCGTCACGCGCAAGCACCGCGTCGTCGGCCGAAGCGGAAGCCAGCATCGCCCGCACGAGCCCGACCCGGGCACCGTCCTGACGGAGGCGGAAATAAGCCCAGGCGCCCTCCTGGTAGCGGTCGATCAGCTCGACCTCCGCCAAGAGCTTCAGATGCCTGGAAATGCGTGGCTGCGATTGGCCGAGAATTTCGGTAAGATCGGTGACGGTCAGATCGCCGGCGGCGAGAAGCGCGACGAGACGCATGCGGGTCGGCTCACCCGCCGCCTTCAGCACGTCCACCAACGCATCCAGACCCAGTTCTCTCTGCAGAGCCATAGCGATCCCCATCAACACATAAAGATATGTTTATGTGATTTGCGGTGGTGACGCAAGCAGATTTGCGCGGAGAGGCCAAACAATGGCGCTGGCGGAACAGATGCTTGTGCATGGACGCCATGCGCCACAAGCGATGCTTCAGGCGGCGCGTCAGGAGGCCTGCACGGCCGTCTCAACAGGTCTGCTTCACTATCCGAAGAAGGGCAACGCCACTCACTCGTGACAGACTTGAAGCCTTCCGGTGGGAAGCAACGCTATCCGGGCCTCTGCCCGCCCCAGGCACGCCGCGCCCTGTTTGGTTACCCGCGTCCCCACACCGCCACAAAAGCCCGCAAACGCCCTGCTCGCGTCCGGCATCGGGACGGCAACTGGAGAGCGGTTCGCTACACCTCCGGAGCGTCCTGCAGGTGCGGCCAAGGCGCGGCCGCGGTGACACGAACCTTGTACGCAAACAGTCCTTGGCCGGCCTCGCCTCGCGAACGGTGGCAAAGGAAAACGGGCGAAGCCTGCGCCTCGCCCGTTCCTTGAACAGTTGGTGCAGCGCCCGCCTTGACGGACGCCGCATGCCCCAGCGCCGCAACATGGCGGCGCCGACCGCGTGTTAGCGCGTCAGGCGCTTGTAGGTAACGCGCTTCGGGTTGACCGAATCCGGGCCGAGGCGGCGGATCTTGTCCTTCTCGTAGTCTTCGAAGTTGCCTTCGAACCATTCGACCTGGCTGTCGCCTTCAAAGGCGAGGATGTGCGTTGCCAGGCGGTCGAGGAACATGCGGTCGTGGCTGATGATAACGGCGCAGCCGGCGAAGTTTTCGAGCGCGATTTCGAGCGCTGCCAGCGTCTCGGTGTCGAGGTCGTTGGTCGGTTCGTCGAGCAGCAGGACGTTACCGCCGGCCTTCAGCATCTTGGCGAGGTGAACGCGGTTGCGCTGACCGCCCGAGAGGTTGCCGACCTTCTGCTGCTGGTCGCCGCCCTTGAAGTTGAAGGTCGAGCAATAGGCGCGAGAGTTCATCTCGTGCTTGCCGAGCTTGATGACTTCGGCACCGCCGGAGATTTCTTCCCAGACGGTCTTGTTGCCGTCGAGCGCGTCGCGGCTCTGGTCGACGTAACCAAGGTGCACGGTGTCGCCGATGCGGATCGAGCCGCTGTCGGGCTGTTCCTGGCCGGTGATCATGCGGAAGAGCGTCGTCTTACCGGCGCCGTTCGGGCCGATGATGCCGACGATGCCGCCCGGCGGCAGCTTCAGCGACAGGCCGTCGATCAGCAGGCGATCGCCATAACCCTTGGTGACGCCTTCCATCTCGATGACCACCTGGCCGAGACGTTCGCCGACCGGGATGATGATCTGGGCGTCGCCGGGACGCTGGTTTTCTGCCGCGTTGACCAGTTCGTCATAGGAACGGATACGCGCCTTGGACTTGGCCTGACGGGCTTTGGGGCTGGATGCGATCCACTCCTGTTCGCGGGCGATCGCCTTCTGGCGGGACGCCTCTTCGCGGCCTTCCTGCTGCATGCGCTTGGCCTTGGCGACGAGGTAGGCGGAGTAGTTGCCTTCGTAAGGAATGCTGCGGCCGCGGTCGAGTTCGAGGATCCAGCCGGTGACGTTGTCGAGGAAGTAGCGGTCGTGGGTGATCATCAGCACGGCGCCCGGATATTCGCGCAGGTGCTTTTCGAGCCAGGCGATCGTCTCGGCGTCGAGGTGGTTGGTCGGTTCGTCGAGGAGCAGCAGGTCCGGCTGCGAGAGCAAGAGCTTGCAGAGCGCGACGCGACGCTTTTCACCGCCCGACAGGTTGGTGACTTCCGCGTCGCCCGGCGGGCAGCGCAGCGCTTCCATGGCCATCTCGACCTGGCTTTCCAGATCCCAGAGGTTCTGGCTGTCGATGATATCCTGGAGCTTGGCGCCCTCTTCCGCCGTCTCGTCGGAATAGTTCATCATCAGTTCGTTGTAGCGGTCGACGATCGCCTTCTTCTTGGCAACGCCTTCCATGGCGTTTTCAAGCACCGTCTTCGTCGGATCGAGCTGCGGCTCCTGCGGCAGGTAGCCGACCGTGGCGCCTTCGGCCACCCAGGCTTCGCCGGTGAATTCCTTGTCGAGGCCGGCCATGATGCGCAGAACCGTCGACTTACCGGCGCCGTTCGGGCCGAGGATACCGATCTTGGCGTCCGGGTAGAACGACAGATGAACGTTCTCGAGAACCTTCTTCGCGCCGTAGGACTTATTAAGCCCGGCCATATGATAGATGAACTGACGTGCCATGAGGGAATGCTCCGCAGGGATAAGGAAATTTGCCCGCTATGTAGGCGAATTAGTGGAAGGGGGCAATGATCAAAGGCATCCGCCCCCGCCTATCCCAAAACGAACACCCCAATCGGCACGCCCGGCATGCCGCACCGGGGAGGCGCCACAAGCCGGCTCCGTGAAGGCCGCGCCTTAAGCGCTGACATGCCCAACCGGGCGAAACGCCCTACCCGCGACCGGCGGTATCGGCGATACCCTTGGCGCACTTGAACTCGGTCGGCCCCGCCGCGTGGATCAGCGGCCCGAGGGTCGGCGCCGTCATGACGTCGCCGGTGAGCCCGATCGTCAGCCCGGTGATGATGCTGCGGCCCTGAACCGTCTGGCAGCGCATGCGCACCCGGTCGCCGGCGCCAGCGCCAAAGCTCTGGTCGAAGGCCTGCTTGATCGTCGCCTCATCGAGTTCCGCGCCGACACGCTGGCGGAAAAGTGCCCCGACCGCCGAGCGGTTGAGTTCTTCCAGCATGCGCAGTTGGACCGAGAAATAGTCGTCGACCGAGCCGCTCTGGCAGGTACCGCTTCGCAGCCACTGGTGCCGGTCGAGACCGGACTGCACGCCCGGCATGGCGATGAGCAGCCGCGCCGCCGTGTCGTCGGCCATGGCAAGCTTCGGCAACTCCAGCCAACTGCCCTTGCGGTCGGTCGCCCGCACCTCGGCCGCCACCCCGCAATAGCTCTTGCGCAACGGCCACAGGCCGTGCAGCGAGAGGTTGGTGGCATCGAAGCGTTCCGCCGTCTGGCTCTCGCATTCCTTGCGCTGCGGCCGTGTCTCGCAGAAACCGGGCTGCCAGCTGACCGCCAATACATATTGGGTTCGGCTCGCAGTCCCTTCGGTAGCCCCTTGATCCGCACTTTCCTCACCGGCAGCAAAGGCGGCGGGCGCAAGCAGCAGCACCAACGCGGCCACGATGCCCGCCAAAGAACCCGACATCGCTTTAAAGAAACTCATCATGGCATCCTCCCGCGAAAACAAAACAGGAACGAATATCGCTCAAAACGGGAAAATTGCAACTCCTAATGCGCTTGCCGTCAAATCGCTTGTGACCTCATGCGCAACGATCAACAAGCGACGATTGCCTTTGCCGTGCAAATCGATTTGAAATCGCTGAGGTCTGTCGATTGTTTCCGGGAGTAGAGATGTTCGGGCAGGTGAAGACGCATCAAAGCCCGACCGGTGCCAGCTTGAGCTGGCGCCACGTGCCGGCGACCGCCGATGCCTGCGGCATTCTTCTCTTGAGCCATGGCCTAAGTGAACATTCCGGTCGTTATGCCCGCTTTGCCGAAGCGATGGCCGGCTACGGCTTCCACGTCTATGCCCACGACCATCGCGGCCACGGCGCAACGCGCGCGCCCGACGCGCCGCTCGGCATGTTCTCCAACCGCGACGGCCTCGACAAGGTGTTTGCCGATATCCGTGCCATTCGCGCGATCGCGACCGCCGCCCATCCGGGTCTGCCGGTCATCCTCTTTGGCCATTCCATGGGCGGGTTGATTGCGCTCAACGCCGCCGAGGCCGATCCCGGCCTCTATGACGCGCTCGCCGTCTGGAACTCCAACTTCCGTCCGGGCCTTGCCGGCCGCGGCGGGCAGGCGATCCTGAAGATCGAAAAGGCGCTCAAGGGATCTGACGTGCCGAGCCCGCTCCTGACCAAGCTCACCTTCGGCATGTGGGGCGGCGCGATCAAGGATCGCAAGACCGATCTCGACTGGCTGTCGCGCGACGATACCGAGGTCGCGAAGTACGCCGCCGACCCGCTGTGCGGCTCCGATGCCACAGTCTCGCTCTGGCTCGACCTCTTCCGACTGTCCTTCGATGGTCCCCGGCCCGAGCGGCTGGCGCGGCTGAAGAAAGACCTGCCCATCCATCTCGTCGGCGGCAGCGCCGACCCGTCGACCGAGATGGGCAACGCCATCCGCTGGCTCGGCACGAAGATGAAGGCGGCGGGCCTCAGAGACGTTACCGTCACCGTCTATGACGGCATGCGCCACGAAACGCTGAACGAAATCGGCCGGGAAAAGGCGACGGCAGACTTTGCCGCCTGGTGCCTGCGCGCCGTCGCAGGGCGGCACTGACCGGAATTATCATGGCCGACATGTCGCTTCCCAGGATCGCCGCAGACCACAACCGCATCTCCTTCGGGCTGACGCTGATGGTGTTCTCGGTGTTGCTGTCGCCGCTGATCGACATCTTCGCCAAGCTCGCGATCGCCACCGTCCCGTCAGCCGAAATCACCGCCGTGCGCTTTCTGCTGCAGGTCGTCTTCATCCTGCCGATCGTGCTTGTCCGTGGCAGCCTGTTCGATCTCACCTGGAAGAAGACCGGTCTGCACGCGTTGCGCGGCGGGCTTCTGGTCGTGACCATGCTCTCCTTCATCACCACGCTGAAGGTCATGGAGGTCGCCGATGCGATCGCGATCTTCTTCGTCGAGCCGATCATCCTGACGATCCTCGGCAGCATCTTCCTGAAGGAAACCATCGGCTGGCGGCGCTACACCGCCTGCGGCGTCGGCTTCTTCGGCGCGCTGCTCGTCATTCAGCCGAGCATGCAGGAAGTCGGCTGGATTGCGCTTTTGCCTGTTGTCGCCGCCTTCGGCCTTGCCGTGTTCCTGCTCGTTACCCGCATGGTGGCGCAGAACGAGGACCCCTGGTCGATGCAGTTTCACGCCGGTGTCTGGGGCGCGCTCTTCTGTCTCGTGCTGCTCTATTTCGGCGAAGGCACCGGCTCCGGCATATTCGATCCGGTCTGGCCGGAAGGTTACACCTGGTATTACCTGCTCGGCGTCGGCGTCACCGCCACCATATCAGGCGTGCTCGGCGTCTATGCCTATCGCGCTGCGCCGGCTTCCGTGCTGGCGCCGCTGCAATATCTCGAAATCGTCTCTGCCACGATCTTCGGCTGGCTCGTCTTCGGCGACCTGCCCGACGCACTGAAGTGGCTCGGCATTGCCATCATCATCGGCTCCGGCCTCTACATCATCTGGCGCGAGCGCCGCGTGCACAAGGACACGAGCGTCGCACCGGTGTCGCCAGCCATCTGACAACAAAGCCAACTGAAAACAAAAGCCAATCTGAAAACAAAGAAAGACCATCGGGAGGAATATCATGAAAACTGGAGGTCAGCTCATCGTCGACGCGCTCGTCGCCAACGGGGTGAAGCGCATCGCCTGCGTGCCGGGGGAAAGCTATCTCGCCGTGCTCGACGCGCTCTACGACACCGACATCGACGTGCTCGTCTGCCGCCAGGAAGGCGGGGCCGCGATGATGGCGGACGCCTGGGGACGGCTGACCGGCGAGCCCGGCATCTGCATGGTGACGCGCGGCCCCGGCGCCACCAACGCGTCGGCCGGCCTCCACGTCGCCAAGCAGGATTCGATCCCGATGATCCTCTTCATCGGCCAGGTGCAGAGCGAGGCGCGCGAGCGCGAGGCCTTCCAGGAAATCGAATACCGCCGCGCCTTTACCGAGGTCGCCAAATGGGTGGGCGAGATCGACGATCCCGCCCGCATTCCGGAATTCGTCACCCGCGCCTTCGCCGTCGCCACCTCCGGCCGCCCCGGCCCTGTCGTGCTGACGCTGCCGGAGGACATGCTGACGCGCAGCACAGAGGCGCCTGCCGCCAAGCCTTACCAGCCGGTCGAGAGCCATCCGGGCCCGGCACAGGTCAAGCGGCTCGGCGAAATGCTGAGCGCGGCCAAGCGTCCGATCGCCATTCTCGGCGGCACCCGCTGGACGGCTGCGAGCGTTGCTGAATTCCAGCGCTTCGCCGAACGCTGGAAGCTACCGGTCGGCTGCTCGTTCCGCCGCCAGATGCTGTTTGATCACCTGCACCCGAACTATGCCGGCGATGTCGGCATCGGCATCAACCCCGCTCTGGCAAAAGAGGTCAAGGAAGCGGATCTGGTTTTGCTTATCGGCGGCCGTTTCTCCGAAATGCCGTCCTCCGGCTATACGCTGATGGACAGCCCCTACCCGCGCCAGACGCTGGTACATGTGCATCCCGACAGTTCCGAACTCGGCCGCGTCTACCGGCCGGAACTGGCGATCGCCGCCAGCCCGCGCGACTTTGTCGCCGCGCTTGAAGGCCTTGCACCGCCAAGCGAACCGAGCTGGTCGGAGCGCACCGAGATCATGCACGCCGCCTATCTCAAGTGGTCGACCCCGCCGGAGACGGGCCCGGGCGCCGTGCAGATGGGCCCGATCATGAACTGGATCGAGGCGAATGTGCCGGAGGATACGATCTTCACCAACGGCGCCGGCAACTACGCCACCTGGGTGCATCGCTTCCACCGCTTCCGCCGTTATGCCACGCAGGCTGCCCCCGCCTCCGGCTCGATGGGTTACGGCCTGCCGGCCGCGGTTGCGGCCAAGCAGCTGCATCCGGATCGCGAAGTCATCTGCTTTGCCGGCGACGGCTGCTTCCTGATGCACGGGCAGGAATTCGCGACCGCCGTGCGCTACCGCCTGCCGGTCATCACCGTCGTCGTCAACAACGGCATCTACGGCACGATCCGCATGCACCAGGAGCGCGATTATCCCGGCCGCGTCAGCGCCACCGACCTCACCAACCCGGACTTTGCAGCCCTTGCCCGCGCCTATGGCGGCCATGGCGAGACGGTCGAGAAGACGGAAAAGTTCGCCGACGCATTCCTGAGGGCGCGCGCCAGCGGCAAGCCGGCGATCATCGAGATCAAGCTCGATCCCGAAGCGATCACCCCGACGCGCACGCTGACGGATATCCGCAACGGCTAATTACGCCTTGCTTGCTTGAGAAGGGTTCAATCACGGCGCAGACGCGCCGTGGCTGGATTCCTGTGACAAGCACAGGAATGAGGGTTGCGGGTGGGCTGGCGACAAGGCGCTATTTGGAAGAAATACTGTCTGCGCTTAATCCAAGCCCGGCATTAAAGAGCATGCAGATAGTGCGAAATGTCCAGCCATTCAGGGTTGGACTCTTCGATCAGATTGAGCTTCCATTTGCGCGGCCACTTCTTGATCGTCTTCTCTCGCGTAATTGCTGTGGTCAGCAAGTCAAACTCTTCGAACCAGACGAGTGTTTTGACACCATACCTCGACGTAAACCCCGGCGTCAGCTCGTTTTGGTGATCGTAGAGACGTCCGGACAGGTCGCGCGTCACGCCGACATACAGTGTGCCGTTTCGTTTGGATGCCAGTATGTAAATGTAACCTTTCACACTGCCAAAGTTGCAGCATCTCCGATGCTGCTTCAAGCCTAGATTGCAACCCCCCAGAGTACGCAAAGTACTCCCCTCATTCCTGTGCTTGTCACAGGAATCCAGTTGCGCCGTGTCCACGGCGCAGGGACATGAGACGTTTGCCGCGACCAACCGTCGGCCTACTCCAGCCACTCGGTCGAAAACGCACCGGCCTCGTGCAGGTCGGTCGTCTCCAGCCGTCCCGGCCCGAGGTTCTCGAACTTGTGCGGCACATTGGCCGGCGCCACGACGATCTGGCCGGCCTCGGCATCGATGGTCCGGTCGCCGACGGTGAAGCGGGCGCGGCCGACGCGCACGATAAAGGTTTCGGGATAGGGATGGCGGTGCAGTTTCGGCCCGTAGCCGATCTCATCCGTTGAAACGAAGATCACCGAGAGGCCGGCGCCATAGGCGCCGCCCTCGAATTCGCCCTTCCAGGCGTCGGGCTCGTCTGCCCATTGCGCGCGCGTAACGAGATGCGCTTCGGCCATGCCGATCCTCCACTGTCAGATGGAACGATGTGGCCGAGCGCGAGAGTTTAGATTTTGCGTGGCTCAGCCGCGGATATGCTGGGTCTGCTGGTAGACGGCCGTCGAGCGCGCACCCGAGCGGCAATAGCCGAGCATCGGCCGCTGGAACTCGTCGAGCGCGTCGACCATGCTCTTCACGGCATCGGCGGTCACGCCCATCGGGCCGACCGGAATGTGCTTGGTTTCGATGCCCAGTTCTTCGGCGCGCGCGGCAATGGAATCAAAGGTCGGCTGGTCCGGCGCCTCGAAGTCCGGGCGGTGGCAGACGATGGACTTGAAGCCGAGCGCCTTGACCTGGTCGAGATCCTCGACCGTGATCTGGCCGGTGACCGAGTATTCGTCGTTGATCTGGCGGATGTCCATGGTCGTCTTCCCTAAGGCAATTTTCTCGGCCTCTGATGTAGGCGCAGCCTCCGCTCCCGTCAATCAAAAGCCGCAGGCGTCGAGACGGCCGATCAAACAACCGAGAAGGCGACGGCATAGCTCCGCGCCTCCCCCGGCGAAAGCGGAACCAGTTCGCCGGCCGCAGCCAGTTCCGGCCGCTTGGCGATCCGGTGCGACACCGGTTCGATGCTGATCACATCCGCCGTGCCGCGCTGGCAGCGCCACATCTGCAGGAAGGGCAAAGTATCGGCCCGGAACCGCACCTTCAGGTTTCGCCCGGCGAGACCGTCAAGGCCTGCAAGCGTGACCTCCGACCAGCCATCGGAACCGATGGCCGCCGGCAGGCAGAAATGCGCGCTCTCGCCCGTGCCGAAGCGCCACGCGCTCTTACCGCCCGCAAGCGACGCGCTGACGATACGGGTCTCCTCCCCGAGCAGCCGGCCGCCGATGTTGAGGTGGTACATCATCATTGGTGGAAAGGCGGTGACGCCGGAATTGACGACGCGATCCTCGAGCACCACTTCGTGCCGCGCGGCATCGATCCGCCAGCGCCGCTCGACGCGAGCCTGCCCGCCACCCGCAAGCGCCACATCGATCGTCGCCGTACACTCGGCCCCGTCGCCCGCCATCTCCGTATGGCTGACCGCAGTCCCGGCCAGTGACCCGTGCAGCGGATAGCGTGCGCCCTCCGCGCCACCTTCGATCGCCTCGGGGTGGCGGATATGGTCCGGCCCGCAGGTAAAGAGAAAGCCGACGAGCGCCCGGTCGATCCTCGGGTCGCCATCGGACGGGATCGCAGCACCCGGCGACAGGTCGACGCCATCGACGACAAAGGCGGCGATGTCGAGCGCCGAAAGCCGGTCGAACAGCACATGATTTTCCTGGGGCTCCTGAGGTTCTCTCAGCGTTTTCAGCATGTCCTCTTCCTCAAATCGGCCGCAGAATCACTGCAATCACAAAGAGATGATAGCTGAGGAGAGGCGCAATTCACCGGTTGAAGCCCGGCATTGCACCGCCTAGATAGAATTTAACTGCTTGTTCATGATGAGTTCATTTTTTTCACATTAACGTCGAAATCGAAATGTACCGCGCCACATTCACTACAATGAAAACAGGTTCTCTCGTGACGTCAGCGACCCGCACAGGCCTCTCGCTCCTCGCCGCAGTCGGCTTTCTTGCCGTGGATCTGACGGCCGCCTTCGCACAGGACTATCGCGGCTACAATCGCTATGGCGAAGACGTCATGCTGGTCACGCCCGATGGCGAGATCCTCGACTATGTGCCCCGCTCCGACGAAGTGCAGACGATGCGCGACAGCCGCGGCCGCACGCTTCTGATCGACAACTGGGGCAATGTGGTCGCAACCGTCGTGCCCAACAATCGTGGACGTCAACGCGACTACGGCGGCAACCGCCAAGGCGACTATGGCGGCTACCGCCGCCAGGGTGACGTGGATATCTATTCCAACCGGCGCTACCGGGAAACCGAGCGCGGCTACGGGTACTCCGAACCCGGCGAGGTCACCACCGGCTCGATCCCCGACTATCGCGACGTCGTTCCGCCGTCGACCGACGGCAACGAGCTGCCGAACAGCCTGCCCGGCCTGATCGACGGCACGCAGGAAGCCTCGATCGATCCAAACGTCAGCAGCCCGGCCGGCCCGTCGATGCCACCGGCGATTTCGGTCAAGTCGAAGTCGCGCGCCGAGATCACCGCACTGCAGGTCTTCCTCGACCGCGAAGGCTTTTCGCCGGGTGTCATCGACGGCAAGATGGGCTCGAACGTCACCAAGGCGATCGAGGCCTGGCAGCAGTCGACAGGCGAAACGCTCGACCCGAACAACACCGACGACATTCTCGAGCGGCTGCGCATGAGCGGCGGCATGCCGATCACCAGCTACACGATCACGGCTGCGGACGCCGCCGGCCCCTATGTCGCATCGATCCCCGAGGATTACGCCCACAAGGCGCAGCTTCCGCACATGTCCTTCACCTCGACGACCGAAATGCTCGGCGAGAAGTTCCACATGGACGAAGCGTATCTGCGCGAGCTGAACCCGGGCGTCGATTTCACCATTCCCGGCACCATCATCAAGGTGATCAACCCCGGCGCCAACAAGACCGGCAAGGTCGCCCGCATCCTCGCCGACAAGGCGCGCAAGCAGGTGCTGGCCTATGACGAAGCCGGCAAGCTGATCGCCGCCTATCCGGCAACGATCGGCTCGTCCGACACGCCGTCTCCGTCAGGCACGGTCAATGTCGAGCGCATCGCGCTCAATCCGGGTTACACCTACAATCCGAAGATCAACTTCAAGCAGGGCAACAACGACAAGGTCCTGACCCTGCAGCCCGGCCCGAACGGCCCCGTCGGCACGGTCTGGATCGCGCTTTCGAAGCCCACCTACGGCATTCACGGCACGCCGGAACCCTCAAAGATCGGCAAGACCCAGAGCCATGGCTGCGTGCGCCTGACCAACTGGGACGCGACCGAACTTGCCAAGATGGTGAGCACCGGCGTCACGGTCGAGTTCGTCGACTGACGAACCGGCCGCCGCCCTCAGGCGGAGCGTTGTTTTTTTGGCATTTTTTGCACGTTTCCCCCAATTGGGTGAGTGACTTCGCGTCTGCAGCATAGATGATGGGGTTGCCTGGTTGACCATCCACGACAAGGCACTCTTGTTAAATGTCTTTGTGCCGACCCGTCGGCTAAATCGTTTCAGACCTATCCATTTACGAAGACCGCAGCTGCCGACGACCCAGCTGCGGTTCTTTTTCAAGCGCCGGCTGCAACACCCCGCTCCCGCCCTCCCCGTCCATCATGACTTCATGAAACATTGTCATGAGAATTTTTCCGGCAATCGGCTATCACCGGATATCTCTATGACAATGGCCGACCTGCGGCCGCACTTGAAGGATGGCCTGAATGGCGACGGAGCGCACCCTGCCCAACCTCTGGCATGCGACGGCACCGGCCGCCCCTGAGACCAGGCCTCTCGGCCAGGACCTGACGACCGATGTGGCGATCATCGGCGGCGGCTTTACCGGCCTTTCCGCAGCACTGCACCTGGCCGAAAAAGGCGTGAAGGCAACGGTCATCGAAGCCAAGATGATCGGCTTCGGCGGCTCCGGCCGCAATGTCGGCCTCGTCAATGCCGGCATGTGGGTGAAGCCCGACGACCTGATCTCGACGCTCGGCCCCGAGGCCGGCAACCGGCTGCTGACCGAGCTCGGCGACGGACCGTCGATGGTCTATGCGCTGGTCGAAAAACACGGGATCGTCTGCGAAGCGGTGCGCAACGGCACGCTGCACATGGCCGTCGGCAGCGAAGGCGTCACCGAGATCAAGGACCGCGAAGCGCAATGGCAGAAGCGCGGCGCCCCGGTCGAGGCGCTCTCGGCCGAGCGCGCGCACGCGCTCACCGGTGCTGAAGGCTTTTCCGGCGCCCTGCTCGATCGGCGCGCCGGCACCATCCAGCCGCTCGCCTATGCCCGCGGGCTTGCCCGCGCGGCGCTTGCCGCCGGCGCCGAGATCTACACCGACACGCCATTGACGGGCGCCGAGCGCCAGGGCGACAGCTGGGTGCTGAAGGCCGGCAACAACGTGGTGCGCGCCAAGCAGGTGATCCTTGCCACCAACGCCTATGGCGGTCTCTTCGCCGAAAGCCCGTGGCAGGCGCACACGCAGGAACTGACGATCCTGCCCTATTTCCAGTTCGCCACCAATCCGCTGCCGGACTCGGTCGCCAAGCGCATCCTGCCGGAACGTCAGGGCACCTGGGACACCGGCCTCGTCATGACCTCCTTCCGCATGGACCAGCAGAACCGGCTGATCTTCGGTTCGATCGGCCGCCTCGACGCGTTGGCCGAAGGTACGCATCGCGCCTTTGCCGCCCGCTCCGTGCGCAAGCTCTTCCCGTTCCTTGGCGATTTCCGCTTCGAATACTGGTGGGACGGCCGCATCGGCATGACCACCAACAACCTGCCGGCCATGCACACGCTCGCCGAGAACGTCGTCTCCGTCAGCGGCTACAACGGCCGCGGCATCGCACCGGGCACCGTCTTCGGCCGCGCACTTGCCAACCTTGTCACCGGCGAAACCTCGGCGATCCCGCTCGCCGAAACGCCTGTTACGCCCGACACCTGGCGCACGGTGAAGTCCGCCTTCTACCACGCCGGCGCCCAGGCCAAGCACTTCATCGACCGGCGGTTTTAAGGCGACCCTCAATCTTGAAGGCCAAAACCGCTTGCGATTTGAGATCAGTCGGCGTAGCCTGAACTGATCGCACATCGCAAGCAGACCCGTGTGAACGCGCCATTCAAGACAAGGAACTGGCCATGGCTAAGCTCGTGTTCGGAATGAACCAGTCGCTGGACGGCTACGTCGACCACATGGAGTTTGCGCCAAGTCCCACGCTCTTCCGCCACTTCATCAAGGAGGCCGAACAGCAGACGGGCAGCCTGTACGGACGCCGCATCTACGAAATCATGCGCTATTGGGATGAAGAGTATCCTGAGTGGGATGCCGACAGACAGGCCTTCGCAGCGGCGTGGCGGAAACAGCCGAAATGGGTCGTCTCGCGCTCGCAGCCATCCGTCGGCCCCAATGCCCGGCTCATCGACGGTGATCTTGGCGACGCAGTGCGCAAGCTGAAGGCCGAACACGACGGCGAGATCGAAGTGGCCGGCCCCGTCCTGGCGCACAGCCTCACTGAGCTTGGGCTGATCGACGAGTACCGGATCTACCTGCACCCCGTCGTCCTTGGTCGCGGCAACCCCTATTTCGCCGGCCCGCGCCCACGGCTTCGCCTGATCTCTCATGACCGGATGGGCGAGGATGTGGTGAGGCTGGCTTACGTTCCGGCTTAGTCTTGCGACGAACCTTTCCGAAAAGCAAAACGCCCCGGACCATTCCTGACCCGAGGCGTTGCGGCAAACCAGGCCGCCGCATGCCGAGCCGACCAGGCCGCTGGCAGAGAAGCCAAAATCGTTGGACAGTGGCCCGACTAAAGGTTCTCCTGATAAAACGG
This sequence comes from Ensifer sp. NPDC090286, assembly GCF_044769565.1. Taxonomy (NCBI): domain Bacteria; kingdom Pseudomonadati; phylum Pseudomonadota; class Alphaproteobacteria; order Hyphomicrobiales; family Rhizobiaceae; genus Ensifer; species Ensifer sp. NPDC090286. Next base: position 1,499,393 of record NZ_JBIVYF010000001.1, read on the forward strand.
GATAAGCCTGGCGAGAGCGATGGCGACAGGCTCGGGCTTGTCGTAGAGATCGTAGTGTGACCAGCCTTCAGCGACGACAAGCTCTTTCTTTTTAGAGGCGGCCCGCTCGATGATTTCGCAACCATCGCGATACGCGCCGAAGGCGCCGACCTGATCTCCGACGACCACGCAAAGCGGCTGCGTCAAAAGCACTTCGGCGAGGTGGAAGGCGTCCCATCCGACGGCGGCGGCCTGATGTGACAGAAGCGAGCGGTTCAGCCCATTTGGCTTCTGTCCGCGCGTTGTGCGGTAGTAGTCGGTTGCCTCCAACGGATCCCGGTCGGTGACGCCCGCCGCGCGGGCCTGCTCCACCGAGGGCGCAAGCAGGTCATCGACGTGGAGGGTCTCCCCCCGCGCTTCGGCTGTTCGCTGTTTCGCCATTCTTTCCATCGCGCCAATCGGGTCGAGGCGGGTAAAGTTGCCCCGCATCAATCGACCGTAGTTTGCACCCGTCACCGTGCCAACAGCCTTGATCCGGCGCTCGGTCATGGCAGCGTTGATGGAATAACCGCCGCCGCCGCAGATGCCCAGCACACCGATCCGCTCCTCGTCGACATAGGGCAGCGTCACGAGATAATCGACGACGCGACGGAAGTCTTCGACGCGCTGCACGGGGTCCTCGATGGAGCGAGGCTCACCACCGCTCGCCCCCTGGAAGCTGGCGTCGAAGGCAATGACAATGAAGCCTTCCCTGGCCAGGGCGAGAGCATAGACATTGCCCGAGGTCTGCTCCTTGCAACTCCCAATGGGGTGGGCGCTGATGATGGTGGGATACGTCTTGCCCTCGTCGAAATTCGGCGGAAAGTGGATATCGGCGGCAATATCCCAGTACATGTCTTTGTTTCTGAAACTGACAGTCTTCATCTGTTGCCTCCTCATTTCAGTTCGGCCTGCGCTGGTTGGCCGCGGCATCGTTTGTTTATGGCGACAAAGATAAAGCCGTGGACGGCAGCGAAAAACCGGGGCATTCTTCAATCAGTTTGAAGCAAGCCTTCATAATAGAGCCCCATGGATCGCAACCTTTTGCCAGCAATTGCGGCGTTCGCAGAAGTTGCGCGCGCAGGCAGTTTTACCCGTGCAGCGTCGAAACTGAACATCTCACCTTCCGCGTTGTCGCAGACGATACGCGTTCTGGAGGAAAGGCTTTCGGCGCGGTTGCTCAACAGGTCTACGCGGTCCGTGTCCCTGACGGAAGAAGGGCGAAAGCTACTTGCGGATATCGATCCCAGCCTGGCGATGATCGAACATGCGGTCGGAGCAATCCAAGGCACAAAGGACCGGCCCGAAGGCGAGATACGTATCAGCAGTTCGCGGGTGGCAGCCCAGCATTTCCTCGACCCGTATCTCGGCGAGCTCGCTCGCCGCTATCCTTTGGTAAGGCTTGAGGTGGTGATCGACGATGGTTTCGGAGACATCATCCGGGATGGTTGCGACGGCGGAATACGGCTTCGCGAGAGCGTGGGCGACAGCATGATCGCCATCCCCATCAGTCCACCGGTCGCCATGGCTGTCGTTGCCTCACCCGCCTATTTTGCCACGTGCCCACCGCCCGGAACGCCCTATGATCTGGAGCGTCACAATTGCCTTGGTTTCCGGCACGGCAACAGCAGTGCCCTGTCCTCCTGGGAATTTACTGACCCCAATACGAGCCGTGACTTCGCCATTGAACCCAACGGCTCATTCGTTACCAATGGTGACGATATGATGTTGAGTGCCGCGCTCCAGGGCGTTGGGCTTGTCATGCACTTGGATTTTGCCGTTCGAGATCACGTTGCGCGCGGCGCATTGGTCCGGGTGTTGGAGCCTTGGTGTCCACCGTTTGACGGGTTCGACCTCTACCTGCCTTCGCGTGACCAAATGCCTGCCAAGCTGAGAGCGCTGGTTGATTTCTTGACAGAGAAGAGGCGGCGGTGAGCCACCCGCGGGCCGACACTGGGACACGGGCGCTGTTGGCGCGAAGAACCCCTCACCGGATGCGGACCTGATCCCGTTCCGCACCTGGTCCCGCAACGCAAAACGCCCCGGATCATCCCTGACCCGAGGCGTCGTCTATCAAAAGAGCAACGTGCTTAAGCCGCTGCGCGATAACCCGAAGCGGCGCTGACCTGCACCTGGCCGGACGTGCGGAAGGCGCGAAGACGCGTGGCGATCGTCTCGGCCTCGCCCGTCAGCGCCTGGCTGGCGGCGTTGGCCTGCTCGACCATCGCGGCGTTCTGCTGGGTGATCTGGTCCATCTGGGTGATGGCGGTGTTGACCTCCTGCAGACCGGTTGCCTGTTCGGCGGTGCTGGCGCGGATAGCGCCGAAGACGGAGCTGACTTCGACCACCTGGGCGACGATCTGCTGCAGCGACTGCGCCACCTGGTTGACCGAGTTGACGCCGTCGTCCACCTGGCCGCGCGACTTGGCGATCAGGCCCTGAATGTCCTTGGCGGCATCGGCGCAGCGTTGCGCCAGTGCCCGGACTTCCGAAGCGACGACCGCAAAGCCCCTGCCCGCCTCGCCGGCACGGGCGGCCTCGATGCCGGCATTGAGCGCCAGAAGGTTGGTCTGGAAGGCGATCTCGTCGATGACGTCGACGATCCGCGCGATGCTGGCGGAAGACGTCTGGATCTCCTGCATCACCTCGATCGCGTGGCTGACGATCTCGCCGCTCTGTTCGGCATTGGCGCGTGCGGCAATCACGGTCGAGTTCGCCTGGTTGGCGCCTTCGGCCGTCTGCTTGACGGTGCGCGTCACCTGCTCGACGGCCGCGGCCGTCTCTTCGAGGTTGGCCGCCTGGCGCTCCGTGCGCCGGGCAAGGTCGTCGGCAGCCGCCGCGATTTCCTTGGCGCTGGTGTGGATCTGGCTGGCGCCGGCCTCGATGCCGCCGATGGCGCGCGCAAGCTCGCCGATCGCGTGGTTGAAGTTTTCGCCAAGCTCCTGATAGGCAACCGGCAGGTCCGCGCCGATGCGCGCCGTCAGGTCGCCATCGGCGATCTTCTTCAGCGCCGCGCCGAAGGTCTTGCTGATCAGCGCGCGTTCGGCGGCCAGCACTTCTTCCTGCACGGCGCGCTGCTTGGTGACGTCGGAGGCGTCCATGTAGACGGAGATCGACAGATCCATGTCGAGGAAGACGCCCTTGATCAGGCTCGACAGCATCGCGCCCATGTCCTCGGCCGAGGTCCCCTTGCGCGAGAACAGGCCGGCCTTCGGCCAGTGCGCCTTGACGATTTCGGTGATCAGATGCTCGGCGACCAGCGCATAGCCGCCGATGTACCAGCGCGGCTCGAGCCCGATGCGGGCGTGCACCAGGCCGATGGTGCGAACCTTGGCGCTGTAGTCCTCGTTGAAATTGGCATCGACGATGTTGGCCCAGTGGCCGACCTGCGCGCCCTTGGCGCGGTCGATATGAGCGTCGGAGGAGAAGAAGCTCTTGGTCTCGGGCGTCGTCTTGACCTTGACGTAGAACTTGTCGAGCGCGGGCTTCAGTTCCTTTTCCAGGATCGGCTTCAGCGCCTTCAGGCTCGTCTTGGCGGCGTCATCGAGCGCCATGAAATTCAGACGACCGGCAACGTCTTGCGTGCCGGCAGCGGCGTGTTCCGTTTTCATGCGCGAACTTCCCTGCATGCTCATTTCTGGATCATGGAGACAGGATCAAGGGCGCTTAAGCGTCTGAGATCATGGCCGCAATCATGGCGGCTGGTTACCCCGTAGCGGCGATCGCAGGGGCAAGCTGTATCCTGCGCCACTGATAGAAGCGCAGGGTAAAGGAAGCCTTACGCGAAACAGCTATTTCGCGAGGCCTGAAATACAACTCAACCGGAACTGACGAATATCAATTCCGGTTGATACGCAATAAACGGTGGGACGCCAGGGGATCAGGCGGCGTTGCGCGAGGCCCAGGACGGCATGCGCGCAGCCCAAGAGCGGCGCGCCTTGACCGGCATCAGCGCCTGCACTTCCTTGGCAAGGGCTGCGGCGTTTTCGCGCGCCTTGTCGAGATTGCTGACCCGGTTCGGATCCATGGTCTGCAGCGTGCCGCCACAGTCGAAGATCTCGCGATAGGCGGCGCGCTCGACGATCGGCGTATCGAGCACCGAGACGCCGCGCTCGGAAAGCATCGCCTTGATCGTCTGCAGCGCGCGCGTGGTGACCAGCGAATTGACGCGGGTGAGCACGACCGAATGGTTGATCTTGAGGCCCGAACGGTCCTGGATCTGGCGGATCAGCTCAAGGATCTGCGCCGCACCCTTGGCGTCCATGGCACAGCCCTGCACCGGGATCAGCACCTGGTCGGAGATGGCAAGCGCAAGCGCTACGATCTGGTCCTTGGCGCCCGCGAGATCGATGACGATGTAATCCGCCTCGTCCTTCGCCTCGCGGATATGACATTCGAGCGAGCCGGGCGTGATGTGCGAAATGACGGTGAGATTGGCGATATGGCCGGAAGCCTCCGACCAGCTGGTGATCCAGCGCTGCGGATCCGCATCGAGGACGACCACCCGGTGCCCCTGCCGCGCCAGTTCCGTCGACAGGATCAGCGCCGCGGTCGTCTTGCCCGCGCCACCCTTTGCATTGGCGAAAGTGATGACCGCCATGATATTCCCCATTCTCTGCATGTTTCGCGCTTACCACGGAGCGCAGGGCTGGTGGTTCGCTTCTTAACGAAACCTTACAGAAGATGGTTAACGAAACGGTAACGCCGGCACGTCAAACCTGACAGTCTGCCTTAAAGTTGCGTGGCGGCGACACTGCTATGACGATGAAAATACTGGGGTTCTGGCCTCAGACCGGAAAAATCGCCGGTTCGCTTACGTGCTGTGATCGATAGCACATCGACGAGAACGGCCCGTGCCGTACTTCCTCGCCTGCCGGGCTGAGCAGCATCAGCACGTCACTGGCAAACGTCTGGGCGTTGGCCTGCGCCTTGGCAAGATTGCTGACCTTCGCGGGATCGAGGGAGGAGAGCGTATCGCCCTGCTCGAACAGTTCGCGGAAGGCGGTGCGTTCGACGAGCGGGGTATCGACGAGCCGGATACGGTTCTCCGAAAGCAGCAGCTTGACCCGGCGCATCGCCCGCGTCGTGACGATCGGGTTGACACGCGTCAGGAACACGGCGTGGTTGATGTTGGCGCGCGCGTTATTTTCGATGTAGCGGATCAGGTCCAGCACCTGGATGGCGCCACGCGCATCCATGACGCAACCCTGTACCGGGATCAGTGTCAGGTCCGAAAGGCCGATCGCCAGCGCCACCAGCACGTCGGCCGCCCCGGAGAGATCGATGATCACGTGCTCGACCTGGCCGCGCAGCCGCCGGAGATGATCGCTGAGCGTCGTGGTCGCGACACCGGAGAGAACGAAGAGATTGCCATCGTTGCGGCCGTGACGGAACCAGTCGGTCATGCAAGCGAGTGGATCGCAATCAAGAACCGCAACGCGATCGCCGCGCCGTGCCAATTCGCAGGCAAGCAGCAAGGCTGCCGTTGTCTTGCCGGCTCCCCCCTTCGCATTCGCGAGGGAAACAATCGCCATCGGTCGACCCTAACTCAACGCAGGCCCGGATTTTCTCGGGACCAATACATACGCACACCCTAATGCAAGCGTTCCAGACCGCGGTAAACAAAGCGTAAAGAAAACGCTCCGTGAGCCCGAAACGTGACAGTTCGATGACGATTAGGTGACAGATCGCCCGCAATGGCAAGTGGTATTTTGGGGCTAACTAAACCGGGCGTCCGACGCCTTCGCCAGGCGGCAAAGGCGTCGGAAATCGTTCAGATGCACTCGCGGAAGAGCTTCTTCGCCGCGTCGAGCGTGAGCTCCACCGGGTTGCCGCCAGCCGTCGGGTCGACGATCGCCATTTCCGACATCTCGTCGATCCGGTCGGTGCCGACGCCGAGGGCCGAGAGCTTGTCCGGAACGCCGAGTTCCTCGCGCAGCTTCAGCACGTAATCGTAGAAGCCGTCGAAGCCGCCGGAAATGCCGAGATAGGCGGCAGCGCGCCCTATTCTGTCTTCGATCGCCGGGCGGTTGAAGCGCAGCACCGGCGGCATCACGACCGCATTGGTCATGCCGTGGTGGGTGTTGTAGATCGCACCAACAGGATGCGACAGGGAGTGAATGGCGCCAAGCCCCTTCTGGAAGGCGACGGCGCCCATGGCTGCCGCACTCATCATATTGGCGCGGGCCTCGATGTCCGTGCCGTCCTTGTAGGCGCGCGGCAGGTATTCCTTGACGAGCCGCATGCCTTCAAGCGCGATGCCGGCCGACATCGGGTGGTAGAAGGGCGAGGAATAGGCTTCCAGGCAATGGGCAAAGGCATCCATGCCGGTGCCGGCGGTGATCACCTTGGGCATGCCGACCGTCAGTTCCGGATCGCAGATCGTCACTGCCGGCAGGAACTTCGGGTGGAAGATCACCTTCTTCACGTGGCTTGCCGAATTGGTGATGACGCTGGCGCGGCCGACTTCCGAGCCGGTGCCGGCGGTCGTCGGCACCGCAATGATTGGTGCGATGCCTTCGACGCTCGCGCGCGTCCACCAGTCGCCGATATCCTCGAAGTCCCAGACCGGGCGGCTCTGCCCGGCCATGAAGGCGACGCACTTGCCGAGATCGAGGCCCGAGCCGCCGCCGAAGGCGACGACACCGTCATGGCCACCGTCCTTGAAGGCCTTCACGCCAGCTGCAAGGTTGACGTCGTTCGGGTTCGGGTCGACGTCGGCGAAGATCGCCCGGCCGAGGCCGGCAGCCTCGAGAATGTCGAGCGCATTCTGGGTGATCGCCATCGGCGCGAGGCCCCGGTCGGTGATCAGCAGCGGCTTCTTCATGCCCACCGCCTTGCAATGGTCGGCAAGCTCCTTGATCCGGCCGGCACCGAACTTGATGGACGTCGGATAGCTCCAGTTGGCGGTGATGGTCATGCGGTGACTTTCTTCAGATGGTAGGATTTCGGACGGGTGAGGTTCTGGAAGCCGATGACCGACAGCGAACCGCCGCGGCCGGTTTCCTTGACGCCGGTCCAGCAGAGCGCCGGGTCGAGATAGTCGGCGCGGTTCATGAACACGGTGCCGGTCTCAATGTCGGCGCCGATGCGCGCGGCGCGCTCGGCATCGCGGGTCCAGAGCGATGCGGTGAGGCCGTACTGGCTGTCGTTCATCAGTTCGATCGCCTGGCTGTCGCTCTTCACCTTCATGATGCCGACCGCCGGACCAAAGGTCTCTTCGCGCATGAAGGCCATGGAGTGGTCGACATTGACGAGGACCTGCGGCGCGAGATAGGCGCCGCCGTCATCGGCCGGGAACAGCTTCGGATCGACCAATGCCTTGGCGCCCTTAGAGATCGCATCGGCGATCTGCTCACGCACAGTCGCGGCAAAGCGCTTGTTGGCCATCGGCCCGAGCGTCGTTTCCGGGTCGAGCGGATTGCCGAGCTTGTAGTTGGAGACCCAGGCGACCGACTTCTCGACGAACGCGTCATAGAGAGACTCGTGCACATAGATGCGCTCGATGCCGCAGCAGCACTGGCCGGAATTGTAGGTGGCGCCGTCCATCAGCGTGTCGACGGCCGCGTCGAGATCCGCATCTTCCATGACGTAGCCCGGATCCTTGCCGCCGAGTTCGAGGCCAAGCCCGGTAAACGTACCGGCGGCAGCCCGCTCGATCGAGCGCCCGCCTTCGACCGAGCCGGTGAAGTTGACGAAGTCGAAGCTCTTGGCCGCGATCAGCGCCGCGGTCGTTTCATGGTCGAGGAAGATGTTCTGGAAGACATCGGCGGGAACGCCGGCTTCGACGAAGGCGCGCACCATGCGCTCGCCGACGAGGATCGTCTGGCTCGCGTGCTTGATGATGACCGTGTTGCCGGCCATCAGCGCCGGCGCGACCGTGTTGATCGCGGTCATGTAGGGGTAGTTCCAGGGCGCCACGACGAAGACGACGCCATGCGGCTCGCGGGCGATGCGGCGCTCGAAGCGGTCGCTCTCTTCGATCACCAGCGGCTTCAGCGCATCGGCTGCGATCGTCGCGACATAGTTCGAGCGCTCGTTGAAGCCCTTGAACTCGCCGCCATAGCGCACCGGCCGGCCCATCTGCCAGGCAAGCTCCGGAACCACCTCGTCGACCATCTCGTTGAGGCGCGCGACACCGGCCAGAACCAGATTGACGCGCTCGTCGAGCGGACGGCGCGCCCAGGCCTTCTGCGCCTGGCGGGCGCGGGAAACCACCTGCTTTGCCATTTCCAGCGGCATTGCCGGGCGTTCCGCGTAGACCTCGCCATTAACAGGCGAAATGCACTTGATCATGCTCATGATCGTCTTCCTGCTTTCATTGCGAATGATGCGATGGCCGCTCCGGTCAGGAACGGCCATCCTTGTGAGTGATTGTGTCGCGGGTCAGGCCCGTTCGAAACCGCGCGCGACCTCCCAGTCGGTGACGCGGCGGTCGTATTCTTCCTGCTCCCAGCGCCCCGCCCGTGCATAGTGCTCGATGACCTCGTCGCCAAAGGCAGCACGCAGCATCTTCGATTCCGTCAGGGCCGCCGTCGCGTCACGAAGCGTGCGCGGGATCTCGCGCACATCCTTGCCGCCATAGGCGTCGCCGACGAAGGGCGCTTCCAATTCCATCTTGTTCTCGATACCGGAAATGCCGGCCGCGATCAAAGCGGCAAAGGCGAGATAGGGATTGAGATCGGAGCCGCCGACGCGGCATTCGATGCGGATCGCCTTGGTGTCTTCGCCGCAAAGGCGATAGCCGGCCGTGCGGTTGTCCTTGCTCCAGACCGCCTTGGTCGGCGCGAACGTACCGGCCATGAAACGCTTGTAGGAGTTGATGTAAGGCGCAAGGAAGTAAGTAATCTCGCTCGCATGGGTGAGAAGGCCTGCCACATAGTGGCGCATCATCTCCGACATGCCGTATTTGCCGCTCTCGTCGTAGAACTTCGACGACTTGCCGTCGGCACTCCAGAGCGACTGGTGAATATGCGAGGAGGAACCCGCAGCCTGATAGTTCCACTTGGCGAGGAAAGTGATCGCCTTGCCGCGCGACCAGGCGATTTCCTTGCAGCCGTTCTTGATGATCGCATGGCGGTCGGCCATCGTCAGCGCGTCGGCGTAACGAACGTTGATTTCTTCCTGGCCGGCCGATGCTTCGCCCTTCGAGTTCTCGACCGGGATATCGGCCCCCTGGAGACCGTTGCGGATCGCCCGCATCACGTCCTCTTCCTTGGTCGTCTGGAAGATGTGGTAGTCCTCGTTGTAGCCGCTGACGAGCTGCAGGTCGCGGTAGCCGGATTGGCGGGCGTCGTCATAGGACTGGTCGAACAGGAAGAACTCGAGTTCGCTCGCCATATAGGCCTTGAGGCCCATCTTCTCGAGCCGCGCCACCTGCTTCTTCAGGATCGCGCGCGGCGAATGCGGCACTTCCTCATGGGTGTGATGGTCGAGCATGTCGCAGAGCACCAGCGCCGTGCCTTCGAGCCAGGGAATGCGGCGAAGCGTCGAAAGGTCCGGCTTCATCGTATAGTCGCCATAGCCCTTTTCCCAGCTTGTCGCCTTGTAGCCGGGAACGGTCTCCATCTCCATGTCGGTCGCAAGCAGGTAGTTGCAGCTATGCGTTTCCTTCCAGGCGCCATCGACGAAGAACTGCGCATGGAAGCGCTTGCCCATCAGCCGGCCCTGCATGTCGACCTGGCAGGCAAGCACCGTATCGATGCGGCCGGCGGCGACGTCTTCCTTCAACTCGTCAAACGTATAGCTCATCAACTTCCATCCCATGTTTGGTCACGCGGCCGTTCCCTTGGTGACGATATTTTTGGGCCGCGTGAACGTGATCCGTTCAACCAACCGGAGCAGTTCCGGCAAAAGAAAAGGCGGAAGTCGCGGTCGCGCTCCCGCCTTGTTGTTGTCGCTTAGACCTGGCCGACAGCCTTTTCGGCGGCGGCGATCTCGGCCTGGCGGCGTGCCACTTCGTCGCCGATCGGCGGGCCACGGAAGCGGCGGCTTTCAAGGCCGAACCAGATCAGCGCCGTCAGCACCAGGAAGCCCACGGTGATGTAGAGCGCCCAGTCGTTCGGCGGCTGAACGCCGAGGATGAAGATCAGCACCATCGCGATGATCGACAGGACGGCGAACAGCTTGAACATGCTTTCGCCGAGGTTCCACGGGCCCATCTTGTCCCACTTCGAGGTTCCCCAGGCGAAGAGGCCGAGCGTGATCGGGATCGCGAAGGAGAAGAACAGGAAGATGACGGTGCACGAGACGACGATCGTGTAGACCGGGGTTTCGCCGATCGAGACGAGCGAGGAGCCCCAGACGAAGAGGACTGCGAGGATCGAACCGACCCAGATCGCCGCGACCGGCGTGCGGTAGGTCGGGCTCACCTTGGCGAGCGCCTTGGAGGCCGGCAGGCCGCCGTCACGCGAAAACGCAAAGATCATGCGCGACACCGAGGTCACCGTTGCCAGGCCGCACAGCCACTGGCTGACGAGGATGGCGAGGTAGAGGATGTCCTTGATGATCGGGTGAACCTGCGCTTCCATCGCCCAGAAGAATACGTTCCAGCCCTGCTTGGCAGCGTCGTCCATGTTCGGGATCATGAGTACGAACGAGCACAGCATGATGTAGCCGAAGAGCGCCGACCAGAGCACCGAGGAGACCATGCCGCGCGGCACCGAATGGGCCGCCTTGACGGTTTCTTCCGAAGTATGCGCCGAGGCGTCGTAGCCGGTGATCGTGTAGATCGGCAGCAGCAGGCCGAGCAGGAACACCCAGGTGCCCGAGGTTTCCGGCCAGACATTGCCGCCCGCTTCACCGGAATAGTTGGAGAAGGTGAAGAGACGGGCGATATCGTAGCTGTCGGCTGCGGCCAGGCAGACGACCGCAAGCAGGATCGCGGTTGCAAAGATCAGGTAGCCCGAGAAGTCCGTGAGCTTGGCGGTCAGCCCGATGCCCATGTGGTTCACCAGTGCCTGCCCGCCGGTGATGATGGCGAGGAAGACGATGCGGGTCAGTGTCGTGTCGGCGAGGCCGAAGTACGGCGTGCCGAAGGAACCCATGAAGAAGTAGTAGGTGCCGACGTTGATGGCGCCGAGAACGGTGACGAGACCGAGGAGGTTGAACCAGGCGGTCAGCCAGCCTGTGAAGCGGTTGCCGAGGATCGAGCCCCAGTGATAGAGGCCACCAGCCGTTGGATAGGCCGAGCTGATCTGTGCCATGGCAACGGCGAAGACGAAGGAAATGAAGCAGCCGAGCGGCCAGCCGATGCCGATCGCCGCGCCCCCCGCGCCTGCGGTCGCCTGGGCGAGCGAGTTGATGCCGCCCGAAAGAATGCAGATGATCGAGAACGACACCGCGAAGTTCGAGAACTGGCTCATGCGCCGCTCGAGCTCCTGGGCATAGCCCATCGAGTGCAGGACACTCATGTCCTGCTTTTTGTCTGAATCGCTGTAGTCCGACATTTTTCTTCCCCTGATTTCTTCAGACCACGCCGCCCCATTGCGGCAGGGTCCCATCAACCACCTGCCCCGGCTGGCCGGAACAGGACCGCGGCAACGCCGCTCCCCAGGGTCTTTTATTGTGCCGAAAGTGCCGCCGTGCCCTTGCGCAGCAGCCCTTCCAGGTAATCGGCCATGACCCTTTGGCCGATGTCATTGCGAATGAGATCGTTGCGGATCTCGATCATCACATTCGGCAGTCCGTTGTGGACGCCGTATTCGATCAGGCTATGGGTAACGCCGTCGGCCGGGCCATAGGGCTCGTTGCGACGGATATCGTAGGCGACCTGCCCTTTCGTGGCGGTCGCAAGCATGTGGTCGGCGAGCCGGCTGTCGGCATCGTGCAGCACGCCCACTTCGACGGCGCGCGGCTTGCCGAAATAGACGGGCGTGAAACTGTGCATGGTGACGAGAACAGGCGGGCGTCCCGCGGCCTTGCGATCGGACACGAACCGCGCGACCGCATCGTGGAACGGCCGATAGATCTCGTCGACCCGGGCCTGGCGTTCGTCGGCCGACATCGTCCGGTTTCCCGGTATCTCGTAGACCTCGCTGACGGCAGGCATCGCCGCGTCCGCTTCCGGCGGGCGATTGCAGTCATAGGCAAGGCGGGAGAAGCGTTGATAGATCAAGGACCCGTCGAGCTTTGCCGCAAGCAGCTTGGCGACCGCAAGCGCGCCGGGGTCCCAGGCGATATGGCTTTCGAGCGCCTGCTCGCTGAGGCCGAGCGTGCCCAGCCGTTCTGGAACCAGGCGCGAGGCATGCTCGCAGACGAGCACGATATCGCCCTTGCCTCCGGCGTTTTCGATCGCAACCGGATCGCCATCTGCTTCGGTCAAAAGTCGCGTCAACACCGGCATCCCCTCTTGCCCCGTTAGACGTTCGTTAATGAAAAGAATTCTTCAGAGGATGGCACATGTCAATCAAAATCTGAAACGATCTCTTCAAAATTGCGATTGACTCCAATTGTGACAGCGATGTTTAATCTGTCACAAACCGGCTTAAGATCGGTTCAGGGGAGACAATTTGAGCAGCAAGGCGACGTCCACCACCGTGTCGGATGTGATCAACGCCCACTTCACCGTGCTGACCCGCGCGGAGAAGCAATTGGCGGAGACGCTTCTCGACAATTATCCCGTTTCGGGACTCGGTTCGATCACCACGGTTGCCGAGAACGCCGGCGTTTCGACCCCGACGGTCGCCCGCATGGTGCAGAAGCTTGGCTTCCGCGGTTTCCCGGATTTCCAGGCGCGGCTGCATCAGGAACTGGAAGCGACGATTTCCAATCCGATCGCCAAGCACGACCGCTGGGCCGCCAATGCGCCCGGCACCCACACGCTCAACCGCTTTGCCGACGCGATCACCAGCAATCTGCGCGAGACGCTGACCCAGATCGAGCCGCAGGAATTCGACGCGGCAGCGGCCCTCATCGCCGACCGCAAGCGCAGCATCTACCTGCTTGGCGGCCGCATCACCCGCTCGCTCGCCGACTATCTCTTCACCCACCTTCAGGTCATCCGCCCGGGTGTCATCGAGATCGCCTCCAATGCCAGCGCCTGGCCGCACTACGTGCTCGACATGCGCCAGGGCGACGTGCTGATTCTCTTCGACATTCGCCGCTACGAGCAGGAAATGGTGACGCTCGCCAAATCCGCCCGCGAGCGCGGCGTGGAAATCATCCTTTTTACCGATCGCTGGAGTTCGCCGGTCGCCAAGTCCGCCTCCAGAGTGTTCCGCTCGCAGATCGAGGTGCCGTCCGCCTGGGACAGCTCCGTCGTCATCCTGTTCCTGATCGAGGCTTTGATCGAGGCCGTACAGAGTTCGAACTGGGACGAGACCCGGGATCGGATGAAAACGCTCGAGGGACTGTTCGATTCCACCCGCATCTTTCGCAAACCGGTCTAGGAGAATTCGCCGACACGTTCACAGGATTTCATGCAGTTATGCGACAGTGGCCCGCCGAAGCCAAAAAAGAAATGTTCTTACAACGACATACGCGGCGCGAACGGATAAACCCCTGTCACATTACTTTCATCGCATCTCTTTAACAGCTTCGCCGAAATCGACTGAAACCCCACGAATTTGACTAAACCCATAAGGAGAACACCAGTGATTTCAAAAACCCAACGCCTGCTTTCGCTCTCCACCGCCATTTTCCTGGCAACGACCGCAATCGCCGCTGCCGAGCCGAGCGCCGAGCTCATCGAAGCCGCCAAGAAGGAAGGCATGCTGACGACGATCGCCCTGCCCCACGACTGGTGCGGCTACGGCGACGTCATCGCCTCCTTCAAGGCCAAGTATCCGGAAATCCAGGTCAACGAACTGAACCCGGATGCTGGCTCGGCCGACGAAGTCGAAGCCGTCAAGGCCAACAAGGACAACAAGGGCCCGCAGGCTCCTGACGTTGTCGACGTCGGTCTCGCCTTCGGTCCGCAGATGAAGGCCGAAGGCCTGCTGCAGCCCTACAAGGTCTCCACCTGGGACGAGATCCCGGACAGCGTCAAGGACGCCGAAGGCTACTGGTACGGCGACTATTACGGCGTCATGTCCTTCCTCGTGAACAAGGACCTCGTCCAGAACGCACCGAAGGACTGGACCGATCTGCTGAAGCCGGAATATGCCGGTCAGGTTGCTCTTGCCGGTGACCCGCGCGCCTCGAACCAGGCGATCCTCGGCGTTCTCGCCGCTGGCCTCGCCAAGGGCGCAAAGTCCGGCAAGGAAGCCGGTGAAGCCGGTCTCGGCTACTTCGCCGAACTCAACAAGAACGGCAACTTCGTTCCTGTCATCGGCAAGTCCGGCACGCTCGCCCAGGGCTCGACCCCGATCGTCGTCGCCTGGGACTACAACGCTCTCGGCTGGGCAAAGACGCTCAACGGCAACCCGCCGACCGAAGTCGTCGTTCCGGCCAGCGGTGTTCTCGCCGGCGTCTACGTTCAGGGCATCTCGGCCTACGCGCCGCACCCGAACGCTGCCAAGCTGTGGATGGAGCACCTCTATTCCGACGAAGGTCAGCTCGGCTGGCTCAAGGGCTTCTGCCACCCGACCCGCTTCAACGCCATGGTCAAGGCCGGCAAGGTTCCGCAGGAACTGATCGACGCCCTGCCGCCGGCAGCAGCTTACGAAAAGGCCTACTTCCCGACGCTCGAAGAAGTCGACGCCAACAAGGCTGCCGTCACCGGTGGCTGGGATGCCGTCGTCGGCGCGAACGTCCAGTAAGCCTTTCCACAGACATGTCGCCCCGGCCGGTTTTCCGGCCGGGGCGCATAGGTTATTCGTAAGAAATTCAAGTCTTTGGAGCGAGATCCGGAATCTGCGTGCGGCTTCCGTCTTCATCCCGCTTCTCGCTTGCAACAATCGATAACGCCCGCGTCGATAACGCGGCTTCAGGGGCGCGAACGGAATGTCATCTGCTAAACCCGACGCCAGCCCGCCGGCGCGTCGCCTACCGCTTCACTGGCTGGGCATTCTGCCCTTTGCCGCCTTCGTGACGCTGTTCCTGCTTCTGCCAACGATGAAGATCGTGGTCGGCGCGTTTCAGACGCCCGATGGCGGCTTCACGCTCGACAACATTCGCGGCCTGTTCACGCCGTCGATCCTCGGCGCCTACTGGATCTCCATCAAGATCAGCATCGCCTCCGCCCTTCTCGGCTGCCTGATCGGTTTTGCCATGGCGTCAGCCATCGTCTTCGGCGGCTTGCCGAAGGGGATCCGCGGGCCGCTTTTGACCTTTTCCGGCGTCGCCTCCAATTTCGCCGGCGTGCCGCTCGCCTTCGCCTTTCTCGCGACGCTCGGCCCGGTCGGCATCGTCACCGTCTTCCTGCGGTCGAACTTCGGTCTCGATCTCCGGATGCTTGGCTTCAACCTGCTCTCCTTCTGGGGGCTGACGGTCACCTATCTGTTCTTCCAGATCCCGCTGATGATCCTGATCATCACGCCGGCGCTCGACGGGCTGAAGCGCGAATGGCGCGAGGCCGCAGAAATCCTCGGCGCAACCGGCCTGCAATATTGGCGTATGGTCGCCTTCCCGATCCTGCTGCCGTCGCTGCTCGGCACGCTGGCGCTGCTGTTTGCCAATGCCTTCGGCGCCGTTGCGACCGCGATCGCGCTCACCGGCTCGTCGCTGTCGATCGTGCCGATCCTGCTTTTCGCCCAGATCCGCGGCGACGTGCTCGGCAATCCGCATCTCGGCTACGCTCTCGCCTTCGGCATGATCGTCGTCACCGGCATCGCCAACGCGATCTATATCTGGCTGCGCAGCCGCAGCGAAAGGTGGCTGAAATGAAGAAGATCTGGGCGTGGGGAGCCCTCGTTTTCGGCCTCCTCTATTTCATCTTGCCGCTCATCGGCATGACCAACTTCTCGCTCAAGATGCGTCGCGGCGAGTACTCCTTCGACGCCTACGCCAAGGTCTTTGCCGATCCGCGTTTCCAGGAGACCTTCACCTATTCGGTGATGCAGGCGCTATTCACCATCCTCTTCGGCGTGCTGCTCGTCGTGCCGACGGCCTATTGGGTGCGGCTGAAGCTGCCGCGGCTGCGTCCCATCATCGAGTTCATCACGCTCTTGCCGCTGGTCATTCCGGCGATCGTCATCGTCTTCGGCTACATCCGGCTCTACAACACCTCGAGCTGGCTGCCGCTGACGGGCTCGCTCACCGGCACCAACATCCTCCTGATGTTCGGCTATGCGACGCTTGCGCTGCCCTACATGTACCGCGCGGTCGACACCGGTCTTCGCACCATCGATGTCGCCACCTTGACCGAGGCGGCACAGAGCCTTGGCGCCGGCTGGGTGGCTATCCTTGCCAAAATCATCCTGCCGAACGTGCTCGTCGCCGTGCTTTCGGGCGCCTTCCTGACCTTTGCCATCGTCATCGGCGAGTTCACCATGGCGGCGCTGCTCAACCGCCCGGCTTTCGGCCCGTACATGCAGCTTCTGGGTGCCAACCGCGCCTATGAGCCGGCCGCACTCGCCGTCATCGCATTCGGCATCACCTGGGGCTGCCTCGGCCTCATCCAGCTCGTTTCGCGCTTCCAGAAAAGCGCGCCTCCAAAGGCCTGAGGACCGACCCATGAGTTTCCTGTCACTCACCAGCATCAAGAAGTCCTTCGGCCCGGTTCAGGTCGTGCATGATTTCAACATGAACATCGAAAAGGGCGAGTTCGTCTCGTTCCTCGGGCCGTCGGGCTGCGGCAAGACGACGGTGCTGCGCATGATCGCCGGCTTCGAGACGCCGACCAGCGGCCAGATCGTCATCAACGGCCGCGACCAGAATTCGCTGAAGCCCAACCAGCGCAACATCGGCATGGTGTTCCAGGCCTATGCGCTGTTTCCCAACATGAACGTGCATGACAACGTCGCCTTCGGTCTGAAGATCGCAGGCACAGACAAGTCGGAGATCGACGCGAGGGTGAAGCAGATGCTCGGGCTGATCAAGCTCGAGCACCTAGCGGACCGCTTCCCCTACCAGCTCTCCGGCGGCCAGCAGCAGCGCGTTGCGCTTGCCCGCGCGATTGCGGTCAAGCCGCAGGTGCTGCTGCTCGACGAGCCGCTTTCGGCGCTCGACGCCAAGATCCGCGTGTCGCTGCGCGAGGAAATCCGGCAGATCCAGCAGCAGCTCGGCATCACCACCGTCTTCGTCACCCACGACCAGGAAGAGGCACTGTCGATCTCCGATCGCATCGTGGTCATGAATGCCGGCCGTGCCGACCAGATCGGCACCCCCTTCGAGATCTACAACACGCCGGCGACCCGCTTCGTCGCGTCCTTCGTCGGCACGCTCAGCATCATCGAGGGCAAGGTGGCGGACCCGGCCGCGGGCTCGGTCACCATCGGCAACCAGCAGGTGGCGCTGAAGGACCCGATCGCCGGCATGAAGGGCGGCGACAGCATTTCGCTGGCGCTGCGTCCCGAAGCGGGCTCGATCGCCGAAGGTGCCAAGGGCGACACTTCGCTTGCCGGCGAGGTCGTCTCGACGAGCTTCCTCGGCTCGGTCATCCGCACGCGCCTCCGCGTCGGCGGCGACGTCATCTCCTTCGACATGTTCAACAATCCGGGCGTCGCCCCGCCGGTTTCCGGCGACAACGTCACGCTGCGCTTTGCCGCCAAGGACCTGCTCGTCATTCGCGAGTAGCGCGAGACAATGCGACAGGCCGGCGCGTCACGCGCCGGCCTGAAGCCATCGTGGCGTTGCTGCGGCAAGGTACCCGCCGACGAGGTATCGAGACCATGGCCAAGGCCGAACCCAGCGCCTTCGTCCGGCATATCCAGGATGAACTCTCCGGCATCGGGCCGGTCCAGATCGACCGCTTCTTCGGCGGCTGGGCCTATCTCGTTGCCGACAAGCGCTTTGCCGTCAGCATCAAGGACCGCCTTTACTTCCGGGTCGATCGGGGGCTGAAAGATGCGCTCGTTGCCGAGGGTTGCCAGCCCTTCAGCTACGCGAAGGGCGGAAAGACGGTGGTCGTGCATCGCTTCTACGAAGCGCCGCTGGATTGTCTCGACGACCGGGACGCACTGCTCCATTGGGCCAATCGCGCGCTTGCCGCCGAAGACGACGATCTGCGCTGATCATCATGCATCCGCTCTCGACCACCGGCCGAGGCGGCTCCACTTCGGGGAACGAATTTGCCGTCGCTCCGTCGCACAAGGAAAAATCTGTCGTGATTTCCGGCATTTTCGTCGCACCGTGCGTTTGACCGCGCGCGGTCGCCCTATATAGTCGCGTTGTTCTCAGGGCGGGGCGAAATTCCCCACCGGCGGTAGCGGTCGCAAGGCCGAAGCCCGCGAGCGCCTTGGAGCTTACGCTCCAGGGGTCAGCAGATCCGGTCAGATTCCGGAGCCGACGGTCACAGTCCGGATGGAAGAGAGCAAGCAGTACCGTGGGTTCCCGCGAAGGGACCTCGCGCGCATGCATGTTCGCCCGACGGGATCATTGGAAAAACGCCAAACCCTGAAAGGCTTGAGACCATGACCATTCTTTCCCACCCCACAGCCAAGATCGCGATCGTTCGTGCCCGTTGGCATGCCGATATCGTCGACCGCTGCGTCGATGCCTTTGTTGCGCAATGGACGAAGCTCGGCGGCTCGGCGGCCGATGTCGAGATCTTCGACGTGCCGGGCGCACTCGAAATCCCGCTGCATGCACAGACGCTGGCCAAAACCGGCCGCTATGCCGCGATCCTCGGTACTGCCTTCGTCGTCGACGGCGGCATCTACCGCCACGATTTCGTCGCCGGCACCGTGCTCGACGGCATGATGCGCGTGCAGCTCGACACCGACGTGCCGGTGCTTTCGGCCGTGCTGACGCCGCATAATTTCCAGGAAAGCGAACCGCTGATCGCCTTCTTCCGCGAGCACTTCGTCACCAAGGGCACGGAAGCGGCCAACGCCTGCGCCCAGATCCTCGACGCCCGCGCCAAGCTGGCGCTGGTCAACGCCTGATCGACGGCTGCCGCCACCTTCTCCCCGCTCGCGGGGAGAAGGACACGCTTAAGGAACCGCCGCCTAGCCGCCCGGTGCCATCAAGCACGGCGTTCCAGAAGCTCCGAGCTTATGAGGGTTCTCGCCCCCTGTCCTCGCCTGCGAGGAGAGGATTGGTCCTCGGATTGAACCCGCGGAGAGGGGCGGATCGCGCCAGCAACCGTAGCTGAATCAACCTCTGAAGCCGCTGAATCACATCGCCAGCAACAGCGAATAACCCGCTGTTTCGACTCGCAAAATCAATGCACCGCATCACTCTTGTGCAGGCTGCGCTCCAGAGCCGCCATGCGGTGGCGATGCCCAGCCACTTCGTAGCCGACGATGGTGACGACCGGTGCCAGCATCAGGATGATCAGGCACTTGGCCATGTCGAGCCCGGCGATCGCCGCAACCACGGATGCTGCCAGCACCAGCGCTGTGCCGGCGAGCAGCCAGAGATGCAGGCGGTCCACCTGCTGCATGAGATAGGCGTACATCGCGTAGAGCAGCCCGATGTAGCACGCGACAGGCACCGCCACCGTCAGCACCGTTGCGACCGAACCGATATGCGCCTTGTGTTCGATGTAATAGGCCGCCACATGCAGGCCGGCACCGGTGGCGACGATCGATGCGAAGATCGGCATGTGGCCGTAGCCCCAGACGAAGGCCCGCTTGAGACGGTAGTGGTGCAGGATCTCCGCACTCGGCAGCAGGAAATAGATCCACCACATGCCGAAGGTGAGCCCCGTGCCGGCGAGGCAGACGAGCGCGACATTGAGGTCCCAGCCCTGCCCCTCGACCACGGCCGAGATCGAGGCGACCGTGCCGACGACCCCTTCCCCAAGGGCGATGATGGCAAGAAGCCCGTAGCGCTCGGCGATGTGGTGCGCATGCCAGGGCGTGCCGCCGTCCCGCGTCTCGGCGAAATAGGGGCCTAGCATTTCGATCGCCGTGAGCCCGACGACCATGGCGAAGGTCACCAGCAGCGAGAAGTCGACGAAGATCAGCACGATCCAGCCGATCTGGGCGACGCTGATCGCTTTCACATAGGTGAGGCAGGCATTGCGCCGCGCCGGGTCCTGGCGGCTCGCGCGCAGCCACTGGAAGAGCATCGCCACCCGCATGACGACGTAGCCGAGCACCATGATGCCATTGTCGAGATGCGCGCCCTTGTCGATCGACTCGAACATCGGCGGCAGGCCGATCGCAAGGATCAGCACGCCGACCATCTGCACCATGGTAACGGTGCGGAAAATCCAGTCGTCCGTGTCATAGGCGGAGGCGAACCAGCTGAAATTGATCCAGGCCCAGCAGATCGAGAAGGTCGCAAGCGCAAAGCCGAAGAGGCCGGCAAAGATGTGCCCCTCGGCAAGGAAATGGGCAAGCTGCGAAGCAGCCAGGCTGAAGGCAATGACGAAGGTCAGGTCGAACAGCAGCTCGAGCGTCGTCGCGGTCCGATGATGTTCATGCGTGTCGCGGCCGCTCATGCGCGCCACGTGGTGGTGCGCGCTTTGATGCGGCTCGGTCGAGGTGGTTTCACTCATGCGGCAGCGCCCCCCATTTGACGATCCGCAAGAATATTCAAATATTTGCAGAAGCCTCGTCAAGACGAAGCGCAAGACCGGACATGAAAACGCCCGGCATCGCTGCCGGGCGTGTCGTCACGATGCCTGAGGGAGGATCAACGGCATCGCGAGATAGGGTAAGCCTTGAACCGGGAACCGGATGCAGACGGCAAGCCGTCCGCCCTTTTCCTCAACCGGCTCGCGCCGCATCCAGGCGGTTGATCGCCTCGACATTGCCGGCCGAAGAGCCGTTCGGATCGAATTCGGAGGCGAGCCAGGTGTCGACGATCGACTTTGCCAGTTCCGGTCCGATGACGCGGGCGCCCATGGTGATGATCTGGGCGTTGTTCGACTTTGCCGCACGCTCGGCCGAATAGGTGTCGTGCGTCAACGCCGCGCGGATGCCCGGCACCTTGTTGGCGGAGATGCACACGCCGATGCCGGTGCCGCAGAACAGGATGCCGCGGTCATGCTTGCCCTCGACAACCTGCTGCGCCAGGTTCTGCGCGAGGTCCGCATAGAAGCCGGACTGGCTGAGGTCGACGACTTCCACGTCGCTGCGGCCGCTCAGATGGGCGGCGATGACATCCAGCAGGGGCTTGCCGGCGCTGTCGGCTCCAATTGCAATCTTCATGATTGTTCCTTTCGTTCTTCTTGAGCTGCAACGGCCGGAGGCTCAGATCGCCTTGGCGACGCGCTGCAGAATGTCGAGATAGCCATTCACGTCCCAGGCGGAACGGCCGATGAAGAGGCCGTCGATATGCGCCTGGGTGATCAGTTCTTCGCAATTGCCGGGATTGACGCTGCCGCCGTAGAGCACCGGCACGCGCCGCCCGAGGGCCGCTTCCGCCACCTCGGCAATGCGCTTGTGGCGCGCGTCGGCATAGTCTGCCGTCGCCGGAATGCCGTTGACGCCGATCGCCCAGACCGGCTCATAGGCAAGCAGGATCGTCGCCGACTTCGCCTCGCCCTCAAGCAGCGTCAGCGCGCCTTCGACCTGGCGCTTCAGCACCTGGTCCGCCTCGCCCGCCTCGCGCTCGGCAAGCGTCTCGCCGATGCAGATCAAAGGCACCAGGCCATGGCGCACGGCGGCTGCCGTCTTCAGGCCGACGGTGCGGTCGGTCTCGCCGAAATGTTCGCGACGCTCGCTGTGGCCGAGCTCGACCACGTCGAGGTTGCAGTCTTTCAGCATCAGCGGCGACACCTCGCCGGTCCAGGCGCCGGCATCGTCCCAATGCATGTTCTGCGCACCAACCTTGACGCTGGTGCCGGAAAGTCGCGCCTTGACCTCGCGCACCGCGGTGAACGGCGGAATGACGAAGCGCTGGATGCGCTCGTCACGCGATGCGTCGGCGGCCGCAAGCCCCTCGGCAAAGGCCATCGCCTCTGCGAGCGTCTTGTTCATCTTCCAGCTGGTTCCGACCCAGAGGCCCGACTTCTTCATGCTTTCTCCTTGGAATTGTCGATCCTGACCAGCCGGATGCCCGCCTCTTCGAGCGGGGCGGCATGCTCGGCGGCAACCTCGGCGCCGGTCAAAACCGCGTCGAAGGCATCGAGCCCGGTCAGGAAATGCAGCGCCGAGCGCCCGAATTTGTCGTGATCGACCAGCAGGTATTTGCGCTTGGCCGCCTTCACCATCAGGCGCTTGGCCTGCACCACTTCCTGATCCTGGTGGAAGGCGGTCGTGCCCTCGATCGCCGAACTCGACAGGAAGGCGACATCGACGCGCAGCGACCTGAGCGCCTCGTCCGTGACGATGCCGAAGAAGCCGTTGAACTTCTTGCTGTACTGGCCGCCGAGCGCGATGACATTGATGCCGGGTGCGCCCGAGAGGCTGGTGATCACGCCGAGATTGTTGGTGATGACCGTCAAGGGGCGAATGTCGCGAATGCATTCGGCGATCGCGCCCGTCGTCGAACTGTCGTCGATCAGGATGCTCTGCCCCGGCTCGATGAGCGACGCCGCATGTTCGGCGATCCGTCGCTTTTCGGCGGTGGCGATCTTCTCGCGGTAGCGGAAGTCGCTTTCGAACTGCGGGCTCGACTGGATCGAGGCGCCGCCATGCACTTTGCGCAGGAGGCCCGCCTGCTCGAGGTCGTCGAGGTCGCGGTGCACCGTCATCTTGCTGACGCCGAAGCGTAAGGACAGGTCTTCGACGGAGGCCGTTCCCGCCTCCATCAGCACATCCATGATCGCCTGTCGCCTGTCTTCCGGCTTCATCGTCTCGGTCCCGATCGCGCGCAGCCTTGGCCGCGCTCACCGTGAGAAGATAACACCTATTTGTGATATTTCAATTTATCGAACGTGATTTTGTGATCTTTCAGTGTGATTTTTCTGTGCGATTGAAGCCCGTGTCGATGTGCGGCTCCCAGAATTCGACCGACTCCCGGATCATCTCGACGACGTTGTGATCCGTCGGCTCGCGCTCACGGAAGGAAAGCTCCAGGCAGATCTCGTTGTCGGTGCCGCCACCGGCTTTGATCGCGCCGATCAGCTTTTCCGGCGTGATCCGGCCGTCGCGGTTATAGGCGGCGGTAAACGGCCAGTGGCCGCCCTTGTTCATCGACGACTGCTTGATGTGGATGATCGGCGAACGCTCCGGGAAGGCCCCTGCCCAGGCATAGGGATCGATATCGTCCGGGTTGGCGGAGGTAACGTCGCCATGGTCGATATCGACCATCATCTTCATCGGGATCGGCAGCTGCGCTTCTGCGAGCCGCCGGTCGAGCGTCCGGCATTCCGCGATCGTGTGGCCGAACTCGCGGCCGACCGACATCGGCTCCCAGAAGACATAGGAAAGCCCCGCCGCCTTGCCGTGCTCGGCAACCTCCCGCCAGCAGTCGATGGCGATCCGCATCATCTCCTCGCGCCGCGCCGGGTCGTCATAATCCTTCAGCGTGAAGATCGCGAACTGCGTGCCCATGCCGGAGGCGCCAAGTTCGGCGGAGATATCCGCAAAGGTCTTGAACCAGTCGACATAGTAGCGCCTGACATCCGGATCCGGATGGCCGAAATGGTTGAGGCGGCCATAGGGGCCGGTCATGCCCGAGGTGATCTTCACGCCGGTGCGGTCGAGCGCCCGTCGAAACTGCCTGAGGGTCTTGGCGATCGTTGCCGCTGGCCAGCCCGGATTGACGAATTCGTGAGTGAGCTGCACGTAGCCGATACGGATCTTCTCGGCGATCGTGTCGATGAGGTCATCGGGCTCGGCGAAGCGGTTGACCAGCGGATTGGTGTTGAGCGACAGCGTGAAGGCCACGATCGGCTCCCCCTACCAGATGAATTTCGGAAGAATGAAATCGGGGCTGGCGCCGTGTTCGGCAAACAGCTGACGGCGCTCCTCGTCCGAGGCGTTCTCAAGGATCCCGGTCGTCACCAGCACCGAGTGAAGCCCTGCATTCGCGGCACCGGCAATATCGTGCTCGATACTGTCGCCGATCGCACAGACCCGTGTCGGTTCGGGCTGCCCGAGGAAATCGAGCGCGAGCGCATAGATGTCGGCGAAGGGCTTGCCGATCCAGCGCACGGTACCCCCGAGCTCCTCGTAGAGCTCGGCGATGCGGCCGGCGGCAAAGGCGTTCCCGGCCTTCGTCAACATGATCTTGTCGGGATTGGTGCAGAGGCAGGGAATGCCGCGTTTTGCCGCCGGGGCCAGCATCGCCTCATAGTGGGAGAGCGGATAGACGTCTCCCTCGCTTCCCGCCAGAAGCACGATGTCGGCGTCCGCACCGTTTTCGGTACGTTGGAGATCAAGCCCGGCAATCGGCGACTGGTCGTCGTCGCGGCTGACCAACAGGCACTTGCGCGTACCACTGCTCGCGCCCGCGCCCTCCCGCCTGAGGATCTGCCAGGCGACCTCGCCCGACGTCAGAAACCAGTCCCAGCTTCCCGGAACAAAACCGAGATCGGCGAGCCGACGGTCGTTTTCCGCCGAGCGTTTGCCGGAATTGGAGAGAATGATGATGCGCTTTCCCGCATCCTTCAGCCGAACCAGCGTTTCGGCCGCGCCCGGATAGGGCCCGCGACCATCGCGCAGCACGCCGAACTGATCGATCAGGAAGGCGTCGTAGCGATCGGCAATCTCGCCCAGTCCCTCGATTGCAGTCGCTTGGGAAAACGTCACAGCACACCAGCCTTTCTCGCGCCGGCCAGCGCCAGCCGCGCCGTGCCGGCGGCCGCCTCCTCGGAAGACGCGGACAGGAATGGCACGCCGAGCTTGCGCGCCCGGATCGCGCTCCAGACCGCGTTCTTCGCGCCGCCGCCGACGCTACGCAGCGACCGCAGCGCCGGCCCGCCAAGCGACGTCAGCCGCTGATAGGCGAGGCTCTCGACGCCGGCTATACCCTCGAAGATTGCCTTGAGGAAGATCGCGTCGTCGGCCGGTCGCGGGCTCATGCGCGGGGCGAAATCCGGATCGGCGATCGGAAAGCGCTCGCCGGGCTTCACCAGCGGATAATAGTCGAGCCCGGTGTCGATGGCCGGATCGATCCCGGCCGAAAGCGTTACGATCCGCTCCGGCGAGAAATGCTCGGCCAGCACCACGCCGCCCGTATTAGACGCTCCGCCCGCCAGCCACATCTCGCCGATGCGGTGGCTGTAGAGCCCGTATTCCGGCGCAAACAGCGGACGGTCGGACAGCATCTTCACCGTAAGCGTCGTGCCGAGCGCACTGACGCCGTCACCCGGCTGATCGGCGCCGGTGGCCAGGAACGAGGCGCAGCCGTCCGTCGTGCCGGCAACGATCACAACGTCATCCGAAAGCCCGAAAGCATCGGCCGCTTCCGGCGCAATCGTCGCGATCGGCGCGCCGGCCGGCAGCACATCCGGCAGCAGATCGACGCGTGCGCCGGTCCTTTCCATCCAGTCCGGCCAGGACCGCGACACCGGGTCATAGCCGGTCTTCAACGCATTGTTCTCGTCGGAGACATCGTAGAGCCCGGTGAAATGCCCCGAGAGCCAATCGGCCTGATGGATCACCCGGAAGACACCCGGCAGCGACTGGAAAGCGAGAAGCTTGGCAAGACCGGATGTCGCGCCATGGGCGGCACTTTCGCGCGGCGCATGGGCGGAGACCGCATCGAGAAGCGCGCGATCGGCAACCGGATCGTTGTACATCATCGGCGTCCCCAGCGGCGCGCCTCTCTCATCGATCGGCAGCATCGTGCCCGACGTGCCGTCGATCGAAAGTGCAACGACCTTCCGCCTGTCGATACCCCCAAGCGCTTCCTCAAGCGCCGCCTGCACCGCTTTCCACCAACCCACGGGATCGCGGTGATCCGCGGAGAAAGCCGAAAGCTTCGCCGCACCTGATGCGACGACGGTCCCGTCCACCGCCATGGCGACCGCACGGGCGCCCGAAGTGCCAAGATCGATGCCGATGACGAGCTTGTCCGATTGGCCGCTCATTGCAGCACCTGCCCGGCGCGATTGAGCTGCTGGCGGTATTTCTCGGCATCCCAGCCGAGAAGCTCGGCGTTCTCCGCGTCTGTCAAATAACGGAGCCGTGCATCCGCAGGGATGCGCGCCGTCACGTCCGCAAGGCATCGCGCCATGGCGAAGGCGCCGGCGGAGATCTCCTTCTGCACCAGCACGCCCTTGCCCGGGAAGAGCAGCAACGGCGGCAGGCTGTTACCTGCCGCACGCAGCTTCGTCTCGATCGAAAGCGCGGTCTCGCCGGGCGCGGCGACCACGACACCCTTGCCAAGGAAGATAACATGATCGGGGTAGAGGCTGCCGCCGGCGGCAAGCCGACAACTGTCGAGATCGGCGGCGACCGAATGCAGGGCAACGTCCTCCGGTAGACGGTAATCGCTATCGACCGCAAGGCGCGAAAGCGCCGCCACATCGGTGGCGGGAGCGATCCTGCGTGCGCCGGTCAGCCGACGGGTAATATCCGTGAGCAGGATCGCCACGTCGACCACGGTTTCAGCAGCGACCACCAGGCCGTGATTGCCGAGCACCAGCACCGACGTGTTGTCCTGCATACGTTCGGCAATCGCCCGCGCAAGCGGCAGGCCCGGGCGAGCATAGGGCACGAAAACATGGGGGTAGCCGGCAAGCCGCTCGGCAGCGATTGCCGCACCGTTGGTCTGCACCGCCGTCGCGATCGTCTCGACGCAGTGCACATGCACCACCACCTTTTGCGGCATCAGCGCATGCACGGTCGTTTCAATCGAGGGGCGCAGGCCCGAGGGGTTGCGCTCGGCGATCACGAAATCCTGCGCCTTCTCGGTTGCCGGGTCGTTCGCATCCAGTGCTTCGAGCAAGGGCTCGAGCGCCACCGGCACCATGACGTCGCGCTGGCGGGCATGCGCCAGCCACAGACCAGACGCCTTGATCCAGAGCGTTCCGCCCTCCTTGATCGAGGTGTTTCCGCCCGCCCCCTGCACCAGCAGCGGGTCCGCCCCGACGCGGGCCGAAAGATCGAGAAGCGCTTCGAATTCCAGACTTCGCATCCGTTCTCCTTCAGGCCGCGGCCTGCTGGCGGTCCAGCCAATGGGTAAAGGCCTGCCGCTCGGCCTGCGTCATGTGCAGACCATGCTTGGTGCGCCGGTCGAGAATGTCGTCCGCCGTCAGCGCCCATTCGTTTTCGATGAGGAAGCGCGCCTCGCATTCACGGAAGAGCGGGCCGAAGGCCGCACCGAGATCGTCGAGCGACGTGGCGCCAGCCAGCAGCGCATGTGTCCGGGTGCCGTAGAGCCGCGCGTAGTGCTTGGCGAGGTCCGATGGCAACCAGCGATAGCGCGCCTTAAGCTCGCCCAGGAATAAATCGAAATCGGCCTCCGCCATGTCGCCGCCCGGCAGATGCGCCTTCGCCGTCCAGGCTGGTCCCAGCTTGGGGAAGAACGGCTTCAGCCGTTCCAGCGCATGTTCGGAGAGCTTGCGAAACGTGGTGATCTTGCCGCCGAAGACCGAAAGCAGCGGCGCCTGCCCGTCGGCCGCATCGACCTCGAAGATATAGTCACGGGTGACCGCCGACGGGTTTTCGGCATTGTCGTCATAGAGCGGCCGCACGCCGGAGAAGCTGTGAACGATATCGTCCGACGTCAGCTGCTGCTTGAAGTAGCGGTTCACCGATTTCAGGAGATAGGCGATCTCGTTGTCGTCTGCGGCCACGTCCTCCGGCCGGCCTTCGTAGGGGATATCGGTCGTGCCGATCAGCGCCAGGTCGTTCTGGTAGGGATTGATGAAGATCACGCGCTTGTCCGGGTTCTGCACCAGATAGGCCTGCCGCCCCTCCCAGAATTTCGGCACGACGATGTGACTGCCCTTGACCAGCCGCACGCTGCGGCTGGAGTTTAAGCCGCCGATCCGGCCGATGACGTCGTTGACCCAGGGACCGGCGGTGTTGACCACGCAGCGCGCCCTCGCCTCGGTCTTGGCGCCGGTGCGCGTATCGGTCATTTCGATAGACCAGATCCCGTCGCGCCTACGGATCGCGCTGCACGCGGTGCGCGTCAGCACGCGGGCGCCACGATCACGTGCATCGAGCGCGTTCAGAACGACCAGACGCGCGTCGTCCACCCAACAGTCGGAATACTCAAAGGCCTTGCGATACGCACGCTTGATCGGCGCGCCCTCTGGCGCGGTCGAAAGGTCGAGGCTCCGGGTGCCCGGCAGCCGCTTGCGGCCGCCGAGATGGTCGTAGAGGAAGAGCCCAAGGCGAACGAGCCAAGCCGGCCGGTCCTCAGGGTTATGCGGCAGCACGAAGCGCATCGGCCAGATGATATGCGGCGCGGATTGCAGCAGCACCTCGCGCTCGATCAGCGCCTCGCGCACCAGGCGGAACTCGTAATATTCGAGGTAGCGCAGGCCACCATGCACCAGCTTGCCGGAGCGCGAGCTGGTTCCCTGGGCCAGATCGTCCTTCTCGCACAGCAACACCGAGAGCCCGCGCCCTGCCGCGTCGCGTGCAATGCCCGCACCGTTGACGCCGCCGCCGACGACGAACAGATCGTATATTCCGGTCTCGGAACTCAACGTCGTTCCTCCTGTCATCAGCACGGATTGACCGGCGGCAGACCGGCGATGTAGCGGCGGACTTCCTCGGCCGCCATTTCGGCGGCAAAGGTGACGGTGCGCACCGAGGCGCCGGCGATATGCGGCGTCAGCGTCACGTTCGGCAGTTGCAACAGCGGCCAGTCCTCAGGCACCGGTTCGATCGCGAAGGTCTCCAGCATCGCCGCCGACAGGTGGCCGCTCACCAGGTTCTCGTAAAGCGCGTCATAGTCGCAGAGCGGTCCGCGCGCCGTGTTCACGAAGATTGCGCCGGGTTTCATCCGTGCAAAGGTCTCGGCATTCATCATGTTGCGCGTTTCTTCAGTGACGCGCGGATGAAGCGTCACAAGGTCGGAGCGGGAAAGCAGCGCATCAAGCGAAACCTGCTCGACACCGGCGTTGAGATCGTCGGCCGAGAGCTGCACATAGGGATCATGCACCAGCACCTTGGTGCCGAAGGCCCGCAAGAGCCGCACCACCTTGGTGCCAATATTGCCGTAGCCGATGACGCCGACGGTCATCTCGCAAAGCTCGCGGCCGGTGCGATCGGCGCGGTAGAGATCGCCGCGCCATTCGCCCTTGCGCAGGGCCTCATGGCCGGTACGGATCAGCCGTGTCTCGGCAAGAATGGCGCCGAGCGTGAACTCGGCGACGGCGTTGGCATTGCGGCCGGGCGTATTGACGACACGAACGCCCGCATCGCGCGCGGCTCCCATGTCGATATTGACAGGACCGCCGCGCGAGACGGCGACGAGCTTAAGGCCGGGCAACGCCTCGAGCATTCCGCGCGACAGCGGCGCCAGCTGCGTCACCAGGATTTCGGCATCGCCGATGAAGTCGATCATATCCTCCGGCTTGCCGAGATATTCCTTGAGACCGTCCATGCCTTCGACGGCATAGCCGTGCTCCATCGGCACATCCGGCCAGGGCAGTTCGAGCGTGCGGATGTCATGGCCGTTGCCGGTTGCCTCGACGATCTTGTCGCGAAACACGTCCGGCAGCATGAACCGGTCGCCGATAATGGCTATCTTCTTCATTTCGATGTTTCCTGTTGAGTTCCCGCGGCCGCACCTTGGGAGAGTGCGTGCCAGACGGGCCTGAGCGCTGTGCGCGACTGCTGGTAGGTGGGGAAGAGTTCGTCATAGCGGCGGGCAAGCGCCGGGTCGGCGGCTTCCGCCGGCCGTTGATAGGGCGTGACCCAATCGCCGAGGCAATCAGCCATCGAGGGATAGATGCCGAGCGAGACGGCGGCGATCATCGCTGCACCGGCGGCCCCCGCCTCCTCCCGCTCGCTCGTCTGGACGCTAGCGCCAATTGCGGCGCCGAGAATGCGGCGGAGCGAAGCGCTGCGGGCAGCGCCACCCGTCAGGCGAATACGCCCGGGCAGCGGCCCCATCTCGGCGTAGCAATCGCGCGCGGCCATGGCGAGCCCGTCAAGGACCGCCTTCACCATGTCGGGAAAGCCGTGGTTGATCGAGAGCCCGACGAAGGAGGCACGCGCGGTTGCGTCGACGAAGGGCCCGCGCTCGCCGGCCTCCGAAATATAGGGCTGGAAGATGAGCGGCGTGTCCTTCGCCTCCGCCAGCCAGCCATCGACATAAGCGAGCAGCTCGCTCTTCGATTTCTCCACCCCCATGCCCTTCAGCAGGCCCGAGGCCAGCGAGAGGATCCAGTCGATATTCAGCGTCGCCGCCATGTTCGACTGCATCTGCGCGTAGGCGCCGGGGATCGGCATGCACATGGTGTAGCCGGTCAGATCCCGGTTCAGCCGCACATCGTCGGCGCCGTTGGCGAGCCGCATATGCATGCCAGTCGAGCCGATGATCGAGCAGCCCGTATCGGTGCCCGGATCATAAAGCCCGGCGCCAAGCGCGGTGCAGACGACATCGACGTAACCGAGCACGATCGGCGTGCCCTCGGTGAGGCCGGTAATGCCTGCTGCCTCCGCCGAAAGTGCGTGATGGGTCGCAGCACCATCGACGATCTCCGGCAGCACATGTTTCAGCTTTTCGAGCCCGAGAAAGCGGATGACATCGTCGTTGTAGCTGCGGGTGCGAAAATTGCCGAAGCTGAAATTGGCTTCGGAGGGATCGGTCGCCCGCTTGCCGGTCAGCTTGAAATAGAGCCAGTCCTTGCAGTGGAACGTGGTGGCGACGCCCGAGAGCATCTCGGGCGCATGGTCGCTCATCCAGCGCAGCTGCGGCCCCTGCTGGCAGGCGGCAAGCCCCGAGCCGGTGCTTTCGAACCGGGCGATGTCGCCGCTGTCGGCGCGAAGCCGCTCGACGGTCTCGCCGGCGCGCGCATCGAGCCACAGCCAGCCCTTGCCGACCGGGGCGCCCGCTCTGTCGATCATCCAGGTGCCATCGCCCTGACCGGTCACCGCGATCGCGGCGACGCGGCCGGCGAGGTTTTCGATCTTCTCGGAGAGCTGCTTCAGCGTCGTTGCCGCGTCGGCCCACGTGCGGTCGAGATCCTGCACGCTGCCGGCGCGGCCGACGGCCTCATAGGCGTTCGGCAGCGCCGCCGCGGCGATCTGCCGGCCGCGCAGATCGAAGGCCACCGACTTGATGACCGAGGTGCCCGCATCGATGCCGATGAGGATGTCCCGCATCAGGCGAGCTCCTGTCCATGGCTGATCGCCCGCCCGCTCTCGCCGTCGAAGACGTGCAGGCTCGACGGATCGAGATGGATGCCGATCGGCTGGCCGACATCGAGTTCGGTCCGGTCATGCTCGACGAGCACCATGGTGCCGCCGGCAAAGTCCGCGGCAATATGGGTCTGGTCGCCGAGCCACTGGTTGACAGCGACCCGTCCGGTCACACCATCGACGCTGCGGCGCACCGAATAGGGCCTGATGCCGAGCACCACCTTCTGCCGCTTGATCAGTTCGTCGCGCACCGCATGCGAAAAATCCGAAGCCGGATATTCGAGCCGCACGCCGTCCTTGAGGCCAAAGGCCATCTTGCTTTCGGAGCCGGTGACACTGGCTTCAAAGACGTTCATCGGCGGCTCGCCGACGAAGGTGCCGGTGAAGAGATTGGCCGGCCGTTCCTTGATCTTCTGCGGCGTGTCGAACTGCTGCAGCACACCGCCTTCCATGACGGCGATGCGGTCGGCAAGCGCATTGGCCTCGGTCTGGTCATGGGTGACGAGGATCGCCGTCAGCCCGCGTTCCTTGATGAAATGCTTGATGCGGCCGCGCAAAAGCGCGCGCAGCTGCGGCTCGAGCTGTCCCATCGGCTCGTCGAGCAGATGCAGGTTGGCATCACGGATGAGCGCCCGCCCGAGCGAGGCGCGCTGCTGCTGTCCGCCGGAAATCGAGCTCGGGTAGCGCCCGAGAATGTCCTCGATTTCAAGCAGCTTGGCGATGCCCGCCACCTTTTCGTCGACGACGCTCTGCGAGAGCTTCGAGGCTTTCAGCGCGAAGGCGATGTTCTCGCGCACCGTCAGCGGCGGATAGAGCGAGTAGCCTTCAAACGCCATGGCGACGTTGCGGCGCACCGGCGGCAGGGTCTGGACCTCGCGTCCGGCAAGCGAGATCGTGCCGCGCGATACCGCCTCGAAACCGGCGATCATGCGCAGCGTCGAGGTCTTGCCGCAGCCGGACGAGCCGAGCAGCGCGATGATCTCACCCTTCCGCACATCCATGTTCAGCTTCTTCACGGCGTGCACGCCGAAGTCGACCGGCCCGTAGAACTTGTCGACGTCCTTGATCAAAAGAGCGGTGTCGCTCATGCCGCTTCTCCATCGCGCTTGGCTGCAAGGTCGGCGCGCGGCAGCAGGACGCCGCTCGCCTTGTCGAAGAGGAAAGCTTGCATGCCATTGACGGCAATATGGGCGGGCCCTGCGGTCGGACCAGGCGTGCCGGCCGGGCGCGACACCAGGATTTCGCGACCACGGGCGGTCAGCGCCAACGTTACGGTCTTTTCATTGAGCGGCGTTTCCGCCTCCACCGTCACAGGGATGGCACCCGGTGCTGCCGCATCGACGAAGCTGATTGTCTCGGGACGCAGGCCAAGCACGCACTGGCGGCCGACGACATCGGCGCCGTAATCCCCAAGCCGCACCCGGACGTTCGAAAGCTCGACGAAGACGTCTCCGCCGCTGCGCTGCGGCGTGACATCGAGCAGGTTGATGGTGGGGTCGCCGAAGAGCCGAGCGATCTCGATATCGGCCGGCGCGTTGTAGATCTCCTGCGGCGTACCGATCTGGCGGATGCGGCCAGCGGCCATGACCGCGATCCGGTCGCCGAGCGCCATCGCCTCCTTGTAATCCTGGGTGACGTAGACGACCGTCGCGCCTTCCGCAGCCAGGAGCCGCGGCAGTTCCAGCCGCATCTCGAAACGCAGCTTGGCATCGACGTTACGCAGGGGATCGTCGAGCAGCAAAAGCGGCGGCGAGCCGACGAGCGCACGAGCAAGGGCGGTGCGCTGCTTCTGGCCGTTCGAAAGCGCCTTCGGGTGATGCGTCAGCACATGGTCGATCTTCAGCAGCTTGGCGACCTTCTGCACGCCGGCGGCGATCTTCTCCTTCGACGATCGCGTCGCCGTCAGCGGGCTTGCGATATTGTCGAAGGCGCTCATATGCGGGAACAGCGCAAAGTTCTGGAAAGCCATGCCGACGCCGCGGTGCTCGGCGTCCACATCGGTCATGTCCTCGCCGCCGATCAGCACCCTGCCCTCGTCCGGCTCGATGACGCCGGCGACCAACCGGAGCAGCACGGTCTTGCCGGCGCCGGAGGGGCCGAAGAGCACCAGCCGCTCGCCATCGGCAACATCGAGCGTGAGGTCGTCGAGAACCGTCTGGCTCTTGTAGCGCTTGACGATATTCTTCAGTTGCAGCGTGGTCATGAGTTACCCTTTCACCGCGCCGAGCGACAGGCCTTCGACAAGGTAGCGCTGGGCGTAGAGTGCAAGTGCGAGCGTCGGCGTGACCGAAAGCACGATGGCCGCGGCGATCTGCCCGTATTGGATGCCCGAGGAGGTGACGAAGGCAAGTGCGCCCACCGTCACCGGCTGCTTGTCGGCGGACGCCAGCACCAACGCGAACACGAAGTTGTTCCATGCGAAGATGAAGGCGAGCAGGCCGGCAGCGGCAATGCCCGGTCCGGCGAGCGGCAGGGCGATCTTGCGGAAGGTCGCAAACCACGAATGGCCAGCGATGCGATAGGCATATTCGACGTCGGCCGAGATGTCCTCGAAGTAGCCGCGCACGATCCAGAGAATGAGCGGCAGGCAGATCAGCTGGTAGACCCAGATCAGGCCGAAATAGGTGTTGGAAAGGCCGAGCCACTGGAAATACTGGGTCAGCGGCAACAGCACCAGAAGCGGCGGCGCGAAGCGGAAGGACAGCAGCGTGAACGCGATGTCTTCCGAGCCCTTGAACTTGTGCCGGGCAAAGGCATAGGCAGCAGGCACGCCGAGCACCAACGCCACGGCAACGGAGGCGACCGACAGGAAGATCGAGTTGCCGAGATTGCGCATGAAGGCGATGTCGAGCGTGCCGGCCGCCGTCTGCAGCTTACCGGTGATCAGCGCCGCATAGTTCGACAAGGTCGGCGAAAACACGACCGATGGCGGGATGGCCAGGATCGTCTCGTTCGTCTGGAACGACATCAGGAAGATCCAGAAGATCGGGAACATGAAAAAGATGACGACAAGCGTCAGGGCGAGACCGCGTAAAGTCCGTTCGAGCGGAGACATGGTTTCCATCGGTCCCTCCCTTAAGCTTCGCCGCGTGCGCGTTCGCGCAGCCGCAGCCAGTTCTTGATGAAGACGTTGGACAGCGTGTAGGTGATCGCCCAGAGGATGATCAGCAGCGCTGCCGAACGGCCGACATTGGTCGACTGGAAGAAGTTGAGATAGGCCTCGACCTGGAAGACGGTGAGCGTGTTGCCAGGCCCGCCTTGGGTCATCGCGTAGATGATGTCGAACTGCTGGATACTGTCGAGCAACCGGAACAGCGTCGCCGTCAGGATGTAGGGTGTGAGCATCGGCAGCGTGATGCGGAAGAAGACGAAGCTGCGCGGAACGCCATCGAGTGCCGCCGCCTCGAAGGGCTGGGTCGGCAGCGAGCGAAGGCCCGCAAGCAGCAGGATCATGATGAAGGGCGTATAGACCCAGATATCGACCAGCACGACGGTCAGCAGCGCGGTATCCGGCGAGGACGCCCAGCGGAAATCATGCAGCCCGATCAGGCTTGCGAGATAGCTGAGGATGCCGAAGCTCGGATTGGTCATCAGTTTCCACATCAAGGCGGCGAGCGCCGGTGCGATCATCAGCGGCAGGAGCAGCATGATCGAGATGAAGTTGTTGACCGCCGAGCGCCGCTGCAAGAGTAGCGCAATACCGAGACCGAGCAGCAGTTCCAGCGTCACGGTGAGGCCGGCATAGAGCAGCGACACCTTGAGCGTGTTCCAGAAAGCCGGATCGGTGAAGAAGTTGAGGTAGTTTTCGCCCCAGTTGAACTGGCGCGCCCAGGGCTGGCTCAACCGGTAGCGCTGGAAGGAGTAGATGACCGCCGTGAAGAACGGGATGAGGATGCCGATGCAGACGAGCAGCGCCGGCAGGCTCAGCACGTAGGGAAGCATCTTCCTGCTGATCCTGAAACCGGAGGCTGGTCTCTTGAGCGTTTCTGTTGAAGCCATGTCGAGCTCCGTTCCTGAAGTCTTTAAAGAGCACGCGGCACGCGGCGGCCTTCAGGCGTCGCGCCAGTTCCTCGGCATCTCAGGTTGATTTCGATGCGGCCCCAAATAGGTCGCAACAGGCCGGCTCAGCCGGCATCGCGGGATGCCCGGCGCCACCGGAGCGCCGTGCGTTCAGACGAACGCACGAAGGACGCTCTGGCACTCTGAGTGTGGCGCCGGGCATCGCTTGGGAGGCCTATCAGCCGAGACCCGCCTCTTGGAGCTGGCGGTTGATGCTTTCGACGAGCTGGTCGAGACCTTCATCGACGGGCACCTGCTTGGCCACCATCTTCTGCAGTGTCGATGCCCATTCGGTGGTGACGTCGAAGAACAGCGGCTGCGGCGTGAACTTGATGGAGGCGCCGGCGGCCGAGGCGTCGAACATTTCGACATAACCCGGATACTTGCCGTTGAGCTTCTCGCGGAACATCTCGTCCTTCCAGATCGACTGGCGAACCGGATCGACGAAGTCCATCTTGGTGGCGCCGAACAGCGCGTGCTCCGGACCGGAAGCCCATTGCAGGAAGTACCAGGTGGCGTCCTTGTCCTTGGAGAAGTTGGACATGGCGAGCGACCAGATCCAGATGTTCGGCGTCGAGGCGGTCGCTTCCGGGTTGGCGGCAAAGGCGGCATAACCGAGCTTGCCGGCCATCTTGTTGTCACCGCCGTTCATAAAGTAGCCGAGGCAATCGGCGTCGAAGATCATTGCCGAGGCGCCGGCGCCAAGGTCGGTGCCGACCTGGT
The DNA here is from genome assembly GCF_044769565.1 of Ensifer sp. NPDC090286. Classification (NCBI taxonomy): domain Bacteria; kingdom Pseudomonadati; phylum Pseudomonadota; class Alphaproteobacteria; order Hyphomicrobiales; family Rhizobiaceae; genus Ensifer; species Ensifer sp. NPDC090286. The sequence goes on from NZ_JBIVYF010000001.1 coordinate 1,535,347, forward strand.
ACCAGGTGTAAGTCGACCAGTCCTTCGGACCGCTTTCCTGGATCATCTGCACGAACTTGGCGTGATAGGCCTTGGATTCCGCCGTGCCCATCGCTGCCGACAGCTTGCCGTCGGCCGAAACGTTCAGGTCCTTCTGGTTGAAGTTGGCGTAACCCGACAGGAAGCCCGGATGGATCGTCGCCCAGGAGCGCGAACCGCGAACGCCGATGCCGTAGATGCCGCCGATGTCCTTCTGCAGCTTGGCCGCAACCGTGATCATGTCGTCGAGATTCTTCGGCAGCTCGACGCCGGCCTTGTCGAACATCTCGCGGTTATAGGTGATGTTGTTCTGCTCGAATGCCCACGGAATACACCACTGCTTGGCGTCTTCCGAACCGAGCGCCCCGCCCGGCTGGCCGTTCCAGGCGCAGGAGTTCTTCACGCCGGCCAGGAAATCGTCCCAGTTGTAGTTGGGGTTGGTTTTGGCCGGGTCCTTGATCCACTCGTTGAGGTCGGCGATCCAGCCGGCCGGACCATAGGTCCAGGTCATGTAGGCGCCAGTCATGAAGGCATCGTATTCGGCCGAGCCGGACGACAGCGCCGCCGTCACCTTGTCGAAATAGACGTCTTCCGGGAACACGTCATAGGTAACGTCGATGCCCGTCAGGTCCTTGAAGGCCTGCAGGTTGGCAATCATCGCATCGGCGTAAGGGTGCTTGTTCAAAAGCAGCTTCAGCTTCTTGCCGGAATGTGCCTTCCAGTCGAAATCGGCGGCCAGCGCCTGCGTCGACATCATGTTGAACAGCGTGCCGGCCGTGCCGGCTGCCAGGCCTGCAGCCCCCAATCCCTTGAGCATGCCGCGGCGGTCCACCTCCCCACGCAGGAATGCGCTGATGAGGTCCTTCTCCTTCTCGTACATTCGTCTTCTCCTCCGTTGCGGGTATGATTGCGACTGCCGGCTACCCCACCGGTATTCCTCCCTTTAAGACCGTGGGCAGATCCTCCCTGCCCTCATGGCCTCGAATGTGTCAGCGCCTCATGCGCCGTCGGCGGCCAGCGCCCTCGCAGTCCTCTCGTCGGTAATGAGACCGCTCAAATGCCCGCTGGCGAGAACGGCGCGAATAGCGGGCACCTTGATCTTGCCGCCGGCCACAGCGACCGTGCGGCGGTTCTTCAGGTCCTCGCGGCTGAGCGTAAACGTGCGGTCGGAAAGCGTGGTCTCGACCGGCTTGCCGTCGCGGTCGAAGAAGTGGCCGAGCAGTTCGCCCATCGCCCCGCCCTTCTGGATGTCCTCGATCTCGCTCGTCTCGATCATGCCGGTCGAAACCAGCGACGCCTCGCGCTCGACGGTGCCGATGCCGACCATCAGGAGATCGGCTGTCTTGGCGAGATCGAAGACCTCGCGCACGCCGCGCTGGCTGAAGAGCACGTCGCGATCCTCGATCGTGTTGGCGAAGAACGGCACCGGCATGACATAGGCCTCGGCACCGGTGCGCTCGGCGAGCCGGTGGATCACGTCATGCGGGTTGGCGGAGAACTTGCGGGTGAGCCCGCCGAGCAGCGAGACGAAGCGGGTGTTGCCGCTTCCGATCCGCGGCAGGTATTCGACACAGGCGGCGAGTGTGCGGCCGTGGCCGACGCCGACCAGCGCGGTCTCGCCGCGCTCGATCTCGCGCTTCAGGAACTGCGCACCGGAAATGCCGAGCGCCTTCAAGGGCAGTTCGTCAGAGTCAAAGTCTGGCACCACTTCGCAGTAGTCGAGGCCAAAGCGGGCCGAAAGCGCCTGCTCGAGTTCGACGCATTCGGAGACTTCGCCGTCGATATAGACCTTCACCAGCCCTTCCTGGTTGGCCTTCATGATCAGCCGGTGGGCTTTCAGCGAGGTCAGCCCCAGACGCTTGGCGACCTCCGCCTGGGTCAGGCCGCCGGCATAGTGCAGCCACGCTGCCCGCGTCGCCATGCTGGTCTCGTCGTCCCGAATGCCTGTCCCGCCGATCGTCATTGTTTCCACCCGGTTCTTGTTGCGCTGCATGATAATTTTTGCACCGCGTGATATTTTTATCCGTTAATGAAAGAAATTTCATGACGTGAAAAAAATGTCAATAGCACCTGACAAATGAGCGATCACGTTTGTGAAGAGGCGGTTGAGCGGTCGCGACGGCTGCACGCAATGGCAGCGGCCGTCGGCAGGCAACGGAGATCAGGCGTTCTTGGGAAGTGGGAAAGGCACCGCACGACGGACGATCGACCGACCGTCGGCGGTGCACGGGTCGCCGGATTATTGCCCGAGGTTTCGGAGGTAGAGCGACAGCAATTGCGTCTGCGAGGAAATGCCGAGCTTGCGGTAGACGTTGCGGCGGTGGACCTTCACCGTGCCGGTGGAGATGCCGAGCCGGAGCCCGATCGATTCCGACGAATGGCCCTGCAGCACCAACTCGATGATCGAGGCTTCGCGCTCCGTCAGATTGAGATGTTGCCAGACGCCGTCGGCCGGCGGATGCGTCGCCTTGCGTTTGCTGCGCCCGGTTTTGGCCAGCGCCGCATCGAAGCGGCGGCCGAGATCGGCCCAATGATGGCGCACCAGGCCGGAGACCAGCGGCTCCACCTTTTTCAGAAGCGCGAACTCAGCAGTGCTGAAAGTCCCCGTCGCCTCGCGCCGCATCAGCGAAAGCACGACGGTGATCTGCTCGTCGACCGGCACGAAGAAACCGACCTCTTCGGCAAGCCCGGTCTGTACGTAGTAAGTGCGGTAGTATTCCGACGAGAAGAACCGGTCGGGCGCCAGCTCCCGCATCCGCCAGACGCCGGGCTCACTCTTGATCGCCGCGTGGTAGAACGGGTCGAGCAGATACGGCCCGGCCTGGTAGAGGCTGACGAAGAGCACGTGATCCCTGGCGTTGAAGGTGCTGTAGAGATCGATCGGCCGCTCCTTGCCGCGATAGGCGAAGACGACAACGTAGTCGAAGGTCATCAGCTTTGACATCAGCCGCCGATAGGTGGAGCCGACGGTCTCGTCGTCCATCGCCGCCCCCGCCACCAGCGGCGCCATGACCTGAAAAAGTCCTTCGAGATCGACGCTCAAACCGCCCTCCCGGCCGGTGTTTCCTGCTCTGGGGTATACTCCTCACACAGAGCAATCCGCGTTGAAATACCTCTCTCGGGGTATATACCGGCTAGGCATGTGGTGACTAGGCTGCGTGTCAATGACGGTGGAGTGCCGGGATACGAGATCCTGGCGACATCCGAAAACAACCGCAGGGAACAGACGTGACATCCGCTTCGACGAACGACATCGAGTTCCGTTCGGTCGCCAAACGTTATGGCGCCGTGACGGCCGTTTCCGACATCAATCTCGAGGTGCCGCGCGGCGCCTTCATGGCGCTTCTCGGGCCGTCGGGCTGCGGCAAGACCACCTGCCTGCGCATGATCGGCGGCTTCGAGCAGCCGAGCGAAGGCACGGTCTTCATCAGCGGCGAGCCGATGAACGGGGTTGCCGCCTATCGCCGCCCGGTCAACATGGTGTTCCAGCACTATGCGCTATTCCCCCATCTCGATGTCGAAGCCAACGTCTCCTACGGCTTGAGGCAGATGCGGCCGCGCATCGCCAGCGCCGAGATCGCACGCCGCGCCCAGGAGGCGCTGGAAATGGTGCGGCTCGGCGGCTTCGGCAAACGCCGCATCCACGAAATGTCCGGCGGCCAGCAGCAGCGCGTGGCGCTCGCTCGCGCCATCGTCAACAAGCCGAAGGTGCTTCTGCTCGACGAACCGCTGGCGGCCCTCGACAAGAAGCTGCGCACCGCCATGCAGATCGAGCTGCAGACCCTGCAGCGCGAACTCGGCATTACCTTCGTGCTTGTCACCCACGACCAGGAAGAAGCGCTGTCGATGAGCGATTTCGTCTGCGTCATGAACGCCGGCCGCATCGTCCAGGTCGGCCCGCCGCAGGAAATCTACGACCGGCCCGCAAGCCTTTTCGTCGCCGATTTCGTCGGCAAGACCAATCGTATCGATGCCACGGTCGACGGCACCTCGTCGCTCGTCCTTGCCAATGGCGCCCGCTTCGCCACCTCCGCCGTCAACGGCACAAAAGGTGCAGCAACGGTGGCGCTGAGACCCGAGGCGATCCGGCTCGCCCGCAACGGCGCGGCAAGCGCTGAAGCATTGGCCGGCACGGTCACGCACCGGATCTTCCTGGGGTCGGCGGTCGAATATTCCGTCGCCGTCGACGGTCTCGGCGATTTCCTGGTCACCGCCGACCGCCGCACGCTCGGGGACAGCGAACTCGTCGAGCCCGGCGAAAAGGTCGGCCTCGCCTTCGATCCGAACGCGCTTCACGTCTTTCCAGCCTGACATCGCCCGGCTTCGAAAAGCCGGTTCTGCCGCCTACGCATGAACGTCAAACGATAAAGGGAACAGCGTCATGAGCAAATGGTACAGAGAAAATGCCCCGATTAACGCCGACCAGCTCTCGGACGAACTGATGCGCCTGAAGCGCGGCTCGGTCACGCGCCGCCATTTCCTCGGCGTCACCGGCCTCGGCCTTGCGACCGCCGTGCTCGCACGCCAGCCGGGCCTCTTCAATTCCACCGCCTTTGCCGGCGATCTCGGCACGCAGATGTCGATCGCCACCTGGCCGAACTACCACGACCCGGCAACCTTCGAGGCCTTCCAGGCAGCAACCGGCGTTGCCGTCGAAGTCAACGTCTTCGGCTCCAACGAGGAGATGCTGGCCAAACTCCAGGCCGGCGGCACCGGCTGGGATCTCTTCGTTCCCACCAACTACACGATCTCGACCTATGTGAAGCTCGGCCTCATCGACGAGCTCGATATGTCAAAGCTTCCGAACTACGACGCCGCGACCGAGACCGCCCGTTTCACCAACGAGGGCACTGTCGATGGCAAGACCTATGCGGTGCCGAAGAACTGGGGCACGACCGGCATTGCGGTCAATTCGGCGAAGATCAAGAAGCCGGTCACCAGCTGGAAGGAATTCTTCGAGATCGCCATGACCGACGGCGACGGCCGCGCCATGGTGCACGACTACCAGCTCACCACCATCGGCAACGCGCTGGTGTCGCTCGGCTATTCCTTCAACTCGATCAAGCCGGAAGAACTCGCCAAGGCCGAGGAACTGCTGATCAAGGTCAAGCCGCATCTCTACGCCATCAACAGCGACTACCAGCCGTCGATGCGCGCGACCGATGCCTGGATGACCATGTGCTGGACCAATGACGGCGCACAGCTCAACCGCGACATGCCGGAAATCCTGTTCACGCTCGGCAAGGACGGCGGCGAGATCTGGTCGGACTTCTACGCGATCCCGAAGAGTGCGGCCAACAAGGCGGCCGGCTATGCGCTGCTCAACTACCTGATGGCGCCGGAAAACGCCATGAAGGAGCACATCGCCAACGGTGCGCCGACCACAGACAGCCGCGTCCTGAAGCTGCTGCCCGTCGACGTGACATCCAACAAGATCGTCTACCCGGACGAGGCATCGCTGACGCCGCTCGAATTCGGCGCCGCCGTGACCCTCACCGACCCCGGCCGCGCCGAACTGATGGCACGCTTCAAGTCGGCCTGATCAAACGCGACGGCATCTGAGGGAAGCGCCCCTTATCCGCCTGCCGGCACCTTCTCCCCGTCCTGACGGGGAGAAGGGACAAGCCGAGAGCTCCCTGCCCTCCTGCTTCTGCCGGAAGAAAGGGACCGGGCGGGCGCCACTAGTCCCCTTCTCCCCGCAAACGGGGAGAAGGGGGCCGGCAGGCCGGATGAAGGGCTTTCCTCACCGTTTAGCGCGACGACCAAAACATTCTGGAACACAACGGACCAAACCTTATGACCGCGGCAACGAATACGAAGAGAAACCTGGTGACGGCGGCGCTGGTGGCGCCGGCCGCGGCCTGGTTGATGATCTTCCTCGTGCTGCCCTTCATCGCCATGCTGGTCTTCGCCTTTGGCGAGCGCGCACCGGAAGGCGGCTACCAGGCGGCCTTCACCTTTGCGCAATTTGCCAACCTGCCGACGCGAGCGGCCGCCTTCTGGAACACGCTGATCCTGGCGCCGATCGGCGCGCTTGCCTGCCTGCTGATCGCCTACCCGGTCGCCTACTACCTTGCGGTCAAGGCGAACCCGCGCTACCGGCTGATCCTCGTGTCGCTCGTCGTCGTGCCCTTCTGGACCAGCCTGCTCGTGCGCACCTATGCCTGGATGTACATCCTCGGCTCCCGCGGCATCCCGAACCTGCTTTCGATGATCGGCATCGAGGACGTCCGGATGCTGAACACCCCGGGCGCAGTCCTGCTCGGCATCGTCTACGGCTACCTGCCGCTGATGATCATGCCGATCTATGTGAGCCTTGAAAAACTCGACCGCCGCCTGCTCGAAGCCTCCGCCGATCTCGGCGGGAGACCGGTCTCGACCTTCTTCGGCGTCACCCTGCCCTTGTCGCTGCCGGGCGTCATGACCGGCGTCGCACTGGTGACGATCCTGCTGCTCGGCGAGTACCTGATCCCGCAGCTCTTGGGCGGCGGCAAGGTGTTCTTCATCGGCAATGCGCTGGTCGATCTCTTCCTGCAATCGAGAAACTGGCCCTTCGGCTCGGCGATCGCCGTCACGCTGGTTGCCGTCGTCGTGGTGATCCTGATGGTGGCCATGCGCATCGCCTTCCGCGTCGCCGGCACAAGACAGGTGGATCTCGTCTGATGCGCGCCTTCATCTCCTCCGTCTATCTCTTCCTCTACGCGCCGATCGCGCTGGTCGTGCTGTTCTCCTTCAACGCCGGACGCAACGCCAGCGAGTTCACCGGCTTTTCGACCGCCTGGTACGGCAAGGCGCTTGGCAACACCTTCCTGGTCTCGGCCCTGCAGAACAGCCTGCTGATCGCTTTTACCAGCGCCACGCTCGCCGCGATCTTCGGCACCATGGCGGCCCTTGGCATGGAGCGGCTGGCGCCGCGCAACCGCGCGATCTTCGATGCGCTCTTTGCCGCGGCAATCGTCGTGCCCGGCGTCGTCATCGGCATTGCGACGCTGGTGGCGCTCGTTGCCGTCTTCTCCTTCGTCAACCCGGCGCTGGCGACGATCTGGCCCGGCGACCAGCCGCCGCAGCTCGGGCTTGGCTACGGCTCGATCATCGCCGCCCACGGCCTGTTCTCGATGGCGCTGGTGACGATGATCGTGAAGGCCCGCATCGCCAGCCTCGGCCGCGATATCGTCGAGGCATCTGGTGATCTCTACGCAACCCCGCTCACCACCTTCCGGCTGATCGTGCTGCCGCAGATCCTGCCCTCGATCCTTGCCGGCTTCCTCTTGGCCTTCACCTTCTCCTTCGACGACTTCATCATCGCCTTCTTCGTCGCGGGCTCGAAGACCACGCTGCCGATCTACGTCTTCGCCTCGATCCGCCGCGGCGTGACGCCCGAGATCAACGCGATCGCGACGCTGGTGCTCGTCGCCTCGCTGCTTCTGATCCTGACCGCCCGCATCCTGATGCGGGAAAAGAAAACGAAATCCGGGGAGTGAAACCATGATCCTGAAAGACCGGGTCGCGATCGTGACCGGAGCGGGCTCCGGGATCGGTCAGGCGGGTGCCGCCATCATGGCGCGCGAAGGCGCCCATGTCGTCGTGGTCGACCGCAGCCTTTCGGCAGCAGCAACCGCCGTGGAAGACATCGCCGCGAAGGGCGGCAGCGCCGAGGCGCTGGCGATCGACGTGACGGATGACGCTGCCCTTTCCGACGGCATAGCCGATATCCTCTACCGCCATCGCCGCATCGACATCCTGCACAACCATGCAGGCGCGCAGGTCGCAGGCGATCTGGAGGAGGTCGAGGTCGCAGGCTTCGACCGCTCCTGGAACCTCAACGTGCGCGCGCATTTCATGGCGGCCCGCCTGGTCATGCCGTCGATGCGGGCTGCCGGCCGCGGTGTCATCCTCAACACGTCCTCTTCCTCGGGCGTGCTCTACGACCGCGAGATGATCGCCTATACGACCACCAAACACGCCGTCATCGCCATGACCAAGCAGATGGCCGGCGACTACGCCCGCCACGGCATCCGCGTCAACGCGCTCTGCCCCGGCTGGGTCGACACGCCCTTCAACGAACCTTTCATCGCGCAAATGGGCGGCCGCGGCGCGATCGAATCCTATATCCGCGAAAAGGTCCCGCTCGGCCGCTGGGCCAGCGTAGACGAGATCGCCGAGTCGATCCTCTTCCTCGTCTCCGACCGCTCCTCCTACATGACCGGCCAGATCCTGGTGGTCGATGGCGGCGAGACGGTGGTGTAGCGAGCCGTTAGGACGGAACAACACCCCGGCAGGCCCACGCAACCGCCGCAAAGGACCGCGGCCCATCCGGCTGGCCGGCTTCGTAGGCGGCGCGAATGGCCGCGTCGAGCTTCGCCCGCATCCCCGCATCCAGCGAGCCGACATACTTGCCGAGCGGCCCCTCGCCTGCGGCAATCGGCTCCCAGAAATCGGCGAAGGACTGATAGTCCATGCGGATCAGCAGCGAGGTCTGCCGGACGTCCGCGAGGCCATTCGAGACGAAGCTCTGCATCATCTCACCCGGCCGCATCATCGGCTGGAAACAATAGCGACCGCGCACCTGCTCGGCATTGCCATCGAGCATGGCCGCCACATCGAGCACCATGCGCATGCCCGGCATGCCGCCGAAATGATCCCAGACAGCGGCCGCAACGACGCCGCCCGGCCGCGTGACCCGGCGCATTTCGGCAATAGCCTTGCCGGCTTCCGGCACGAAGTGCAGCACCAGCAGCGCCAGCGCCCGGTCGAAGGACGCATCGGAGAAGGGCAACGCGCAGGCATCGGCCTGCTGGACTTTGATCCGCGGATCGGAATTCGCTATGATCGTCGCCTCGACGAAGACGGGCGAGAAGTCAATCGCAACGATGTCGCTGACATCGGCCGCACGCGGCAGCGCAAATGTCAGACTTCCCGTGCCGCAACCGACGTCCAGCACCCGCTCGCCGTCGGCAACACCCGCAAAATCGATGAACAGCGGCGCAAGCTGCCGGCTCCATCGCCCCATCAGCTGCTCGTAACCGGCAGCACTCTGCACATTGAAGCTCGATGTCATGATCGCCTCCGGGCAGTGAGACCTGCATTGTAACGTGCCGCAGGGGCGACACCAAGACACCGGGTCACCGCTCGAGCACCGTCAGCATCAACGGTGCGAGCAACGGTCGTCCGGTCGCCTGCACGAGCGGGCGTGATTTCGAGAATGGCCAAAGCTGCAAGGAAGTCAGGAAGATTGAGGCGTCGGAAGCGGGTTGCCCGGGATCTGTCGCAACAATTCCGCCAATCGTTGTTGCCAATGCGGATTGCGCTGTCTCAGCGGCCCTAAAGCATCGCCTGACGCGTTCTCCATTTCGCTCATCAACGCGCGCGATGATCGAGCTTCTGCAAGACGCCCGGCAGCCACATAACAGCAGGCCAGCGTTTCCTGGACCGGTCGCCAGGACGGGCGCACCTTTTGGGCCTTCACGGCGGCAGCGAGCGCACTCGATCCGTCGCCGGCAAACAGGTGGGCGAGCGCCAGAAAATTCAGCCAGACGAAGTTCTGCGGGTCGTTGGCGTTCAACATGAGACCGTGTTCCAGCGGCGCTATGGCACCGGACGCGTTTCCCCTGAACAGCTCCGCCATTCCGCGGACAAGGTGGCCAAGGGCGAAACTCGGGCTGATCTCGATCGCCCTTTCGGCGGCAAGAATCGCCTGCTCGGGCGCATTCGCATAGGCGCTGCAGATCGCGAGCGCATAGTGTGTGTACGGGTTCTTTTCGTCGAGCCGAACGGCCGCCAAGGCGGCGTCCAAACCCTCCCGGATGTCATCGGAAGGATGCTCGCTCCATCCGTAGGCGACGATGCCGGCGCTTACGCGGCCAAGCCAGAGATGCGCTTCGGCAAGCTCGGGATCAAGCCGACAGGCCTCCCTGAACAGCTCTCGCGCCATCAGATGGGTCTGCTGGCCAACGTGGTGAAAGTACCAGGTCCCCTGCCGCACGATCTCCCACGCCGTCAAATTTCCCGTGTGCCGCGACGCCGCGGGGAGTGACGCCGTCTTCAGCAGTTCCGGTTCTATTGCGCCTGCAACTCTCTCTGCGATGGCGTCTTGAACTGCGAATGCCTCTTCCATTTCCAGGTCATACCGTTCGGCCCAGACCTGGCTGGCGCAGCTGGTTTCGACCAGTTGCGTGGAGACCCGAAGACGGCCACCGGAGCGGCGCACGCTTCCTTCGAGCACGTAATCGACGCCAAGGTCTCGGCCCACCTGCTTGGCACTCACCGACCTGTGCTTGTAGACGAAACTTGAATTGCGCCCGATGACCCGAAACCACCGAAATCGCGTGAGCGCTGTGATCACGTCTTCGGTGATTCCATCGACCAGATAGGACTGTTGCTTGTCGCTGCTCAGATTTGCAAACGGCAGGATCGCGATCGATGGTCTGCCCGGGTTCGCGGGCGACCCTGGCAACGCCGGCGGCGCATCAAGGGCAGCATGCAGGCAATTGACCCGGCCGGCAAAACGATACCCCGCACGCGGCACGGTGGCGATCCATTCGCTGCCCTCCGGTTGAGAGCCTAGAAATTTCCGCAAGGCAGCGATCTGAACCGAGAGATTGCTTTCCTCGACGACGGCCGTGGGCCAGGCTGCCTCCATCAGCGCAGACTTGCTCACGACCTGCATCGGCGCTCGCACCAGCGCGTGCAGAAGCAGCAAGCCCTTATGGCCAATGGCGACCCGCCGCCCATCACACGTCAGTGCGCCGCGCTGCATGTCGAGCATGAATGTCCCGAACGCGAACAGTCGCGGCTCGACGCTATCGGCCACGACTTCTTCGGAAGAATTCGGAACTTTTCGCCCTTCCATTCAGGACTCCAGCCGGTCTTCTTGCGATCCTTTTGCGCAGGTCACCAGACTACCACAGAGGAGGCCGAAACATGACGATTTCAGAAGAACGAACCGACGCGCGACCAGGCTTCTCGGGAGCCAAGGCCCTCATATCCAAAGGAGACGCCGGTTACCGCGCCGAACAGGGGTCCGATTACCTGCCCGGCGTCAGTGCGGAGTCCGTTGGCTCCACCACGCTGTGGCTCGGTATCGCGACGATCCCGCCTGGAAAGCGCACCAAGGCGCATGTGCACGAGCGCCACGAGACGGCCTTCTACATGTTGAGCGGCGAAGAGCTTGAACTGTGGAGTGGCGATGAACTCCAGCACCGGGATGTGATGCACCCGGGAGATTATCTCTACATCCCCGCCAACGTGTTGCACGTGGCCGTTAATCGGGGAGGTCAACCAGCCGTCTTTGTCGGGGCGCGCAACGAGCCCACCGCGCAGGAAAGCCTTGTTCTCTATCCTGAAATGGATTCCCGCGTGCCATGACAGGTGTGAGGCTGCTTACGGCAAAGCCGCAGCTTCTCACACCTTCACATGCCCTATGCCCTTGGCGGCGATCTCCTCGAAGCTCTCGTCATAGCCGGCATCCGCATAGCGGATGACGCCGAGGGACGTGTCGTTGGTGAGCGCATAGTCGAGCCGCTCGTCGGCCTCAACGGTACCATCGGCGACGACCGTCACGCCGCAGCTGGTCATGTAGCCGGCATAGCCGCCGCCGCCGGAATGCACGACGACGAGATCGGCCATGGACGAGCAGAGCAGCATGGCGTCGAGCAGCGGCCAGTCGGCGATCGCGTCCGATCCGTCCTTCATCCGCTCGGTCATGATGTTGGGATGCGCCATGGCGCCGGCATCGAGATGGTCGCGGGAAAACGCGATCGGGCCTTTCAGTTCGCCGGATGCCACCAGTTCGTTGACGCGCCGCGCCAGTTCCGTGCGCTCGCCATGCCCCAGCCAGGCGATGCGGGCCGGCAGGCCCTCAAACGGGATATGCTGGCGCGCAAGCCGGATCCAGTTGGTGACGATGCGGTTGTGCGGGAACATGTCGAGCAGCAGGTCGTCGATCCGGGCAATGTCGCCCTCCTCGCCGGAAAGCGCCATCCAGCGGAACGGACCGATGGCGCGGGCAAAGAGCGGGCGCAGATAGGCTTCGGTGAAGATCGGTATGTCGAAGGCATTGGCAACGCCGCCCTCGCGCGCCTGGGTGCGGATCAGGTTGCCGTTGTCGAAGACTTCCGCACCCTTCTTCAGGAAGTCGAGCATCGCCTTGACGTGCTCGACGATCGAGGCCCGGCTTGCCGCCATCAGCTGTCCCTGGCCGTCGTCGCGCAGCGATTTCACCTCGTCGAGGCTCATGCCTTTCGGCACGTAACCGTAGACAAGGTCGTGCGCCGAGGTCTGGTCGGTCACCACGTCCGGCACGATGCCGCGCCGGGCGATCTCCGGATAGATCTCCGCCGCGTTGCCGACGAGGCCGACGGAAAGCGCCCGCTTATCCTTGACCGCCGCGTCGATCATCGCGAGCGCCGTATCGAGATCGGGCGCGATCTCCTGCAGGTAGCCGATCTCCTGGCGCTTTCGCGCCCGATCGGCGTCGATATCGACGCAGAGGATCGCCGCTCCCGCCATGCGGCCGGCAAGCGGCTGCGCGCCGCCCATGCCCCCGAGGCCGGCGGTCAGCACGAAACGGCCGGAGAGATCACCGCCGAAGCGGCGTTCGGCAATGCGCATGAAGATCTCGTAGGTGCCCTGGATCACGCCCTGGCTGCCGATATATTGCCAGGCGCCGGCCGTCAGCCCGCCCCAGCAGATCAGCCCTTTTCGCTGCAGATCATAGAACACCTCGGCCTTCGCCCATTGGCCCACGATGTTGCAATTGGCCATAATGACGAGCGGCGCCTTGGCATGGGTCTTCAACAGGCCGACGGGCTTGCCCGACTGGATGATGAGCGTCTGGCCCTCGTCCATTTCGGTGAGCGCCTTGACGATGGCGCGGTGCGCCGGCCAGTTCCGCGCCGCCTTGCCGAGAGCCGCGTAAACGACGAGATTGTCCGGGTCCTCGCCGACCGAAAGGACGTTTTCCAAGAGCCGCAGCAACGCTTCCTGCCGCCAGCCCTTGGCGCGCAGCTCCGGGCCGCCGGGAATGGGAAAACCAGGATGACGGGGATTGGCCTTGGGCATCGTCTCATTCCTTGTTGTTGTCTCGGCGGGGCAGACCCCAACTTCACTTCGGCGGCAACGTCTCGACAAAGGTTATCGCCCCATCGAGCAGCCGCTTTCGCAGGGCATCGTCGCCATAGGCGTCCGCCCCGGCACGCACCCAGCCATGCATCGCCCGCCCGTTCATCACCATCAGCTCGATATCAGGCAGAGCGAGCGCCCAGCCGTCATTGCCCTTGCCGAGCCGGACGAGCAGCGAACCCTCGCGCGCACCGAGCAGCAGGTTGCCGTGAAGCAGATAGGCCCAGCCACCGAACATCGCCTTTTCCGAGAGCCCGGCGCGGTCGCCGAGCTCTTCACGGATCAACTCTTCCAGTCCGGCATCGCGCGCCATGACGTCGCCCCTCAGTTGCCTGCAAGCGCGTAGCGGGCAAGTTCGATGCCCATCGCCTTTTCGACCGAGGGATAGACCGTCGGGTCGAGCACGCTGGAGGACAGCGGGATTACCGTCTTCGGCACATGCAGCACAAAGATCTTCATGCCCACTTGCAGCTGGCCGACGCTCAAGGGCTCGCCCTCCGGTGACAGCGTGGTGATGACGTCGGGGAAGGTCGCAAGTCGTGTGCCTTCCGCAGAGTCAACCGCCATATATTCGTTCATCACGTGGAGGACCGTAGAGTCAGCGCCCTTCCCGAGCGTTACCGTGCCGATGTCAAAAGCTTCCTTGGTGTAGACGACCGATTTGTCGTTGATCGTGCCTTCGGCCAGGATCGCTCCATTGGTGGCCTTGACGATTGCATCGATGATGGCGCTGCCGCCCTTGGCTTCGGCAGCGATAATCGCCTCCCCGAGCGCCAGCGCCAGCGAGATGCCGCCGAGCGCCGCATTGGCTTTGACGTAAGATGCCCTGACCGGATTGCGGCAGGAGGCGATGAAGCCACCGGACATGTCGGAAGCGGTCCGCAGGATCGGCGAGACCTTGGCGGTGGCGCCGCGCACCACCAGTTCGATATAGCGGTTCTCTTCGCGGTTGCCGCCGACCGCCGTCTGGATCATCGGCTCGGGCGAACCGGCAAGGCCGATCGAGCCCATGTCGCCGGTCGGGTGCGCGCGAATATCGCCGACCGCGTCGACCACCTTGGTGCCGAGGATCGCCGAGGGCAGCCAGCCGTTGAGCGTCGAGGACTTGCCGTTCTGGCCAATGATCAGGCCTGAAAGCTTTTCGCCGAGCGCCTCCTGCAACAGCTGCACCGCCTTGACGTAATCGACCCCGCGCATCTCCCACGGCGTGGTCGAGGCCGGCGCGCCGATCGCGGCTGCCGTCGCCACCCAGTCCTGCGCGTCGAGTTCGTCGATCGAGACGAGTTCGGGCTTGCCGATCGAAACCGCGGCATAGCCGAGCATGCGCCCGTGGTCGGCCCAGCCGCCACCACCCGCCGCATAGACGGAACCGCCCTTGACCGCCGCCTCGACGTCCTTTTCCTTCAGTATCCGGCCCATCTCACACCTTCTCCTGCAATTTCTTGTCGAGCCTCTTCACCGCATCGAAGAGAACGGCGGCGCCAAGCGCGATATCGTCGTTTTCGGCCCACTCCTCCGGCGCATGCGAACGTCCGCCGAGGCAGGGAATGAAGATCATCGCCGAGCGGGTGATGCGCCCCATCCAGGCGGTGTCGTGACCGGCGCCGGAGGCCATGCGTCGACGCTTGGCGCCGATCGCATCGCAGCTTTCTTCCAGCGTCGAAAGCAGCAGCGGATCGCCCGGCGTCGGGTGGTTGTCGGAGATCACATTGGCGGGCGGGATGGTCACGCCCGATGCCTCGGCGACACCCTGGCAGAGGGAGCCGAGCGTTGCCAGGAACCGTTCCATCTGCGGCCGCAGCTCGGCACGCGCATCGATCAGCAGCCGGACGCGAGACGGCACCACATTGGCTGCGTTCGGTTCAATCGAGAATTCACCGACCGTCGCGGTGAAATGCCCGTCGCCATGAGAAAATTCCGTCGCCAGCCGCTCGATCTCCAGCACCAGATGCGAGGCGGCGACCAGCGCATCGCGCCGATGCCCCATCGGCGTCGTGCCGGCGTGATCCGCCTGCCCTTCTACGATAATCTCGATGCGGGTGATGCCCGAGATGGCGGTAACGACCCCGACATCGAGCCGGCCAGTCTCCAGCACCGGCCCCTGCTCGATGTGCAGTTCGAGGAAAGCCTTGATGTCGGAGCGCTTTGAACCCGCGAGCCGCGACGGATCACCGCCCACTTCGACGATACCCTGCCTGAGGCTCAGATCCCCTTGCGTGCGGCTGAGCCAGCCATCCGGGAGCACGCCCGCCATGCCGCGACTGCCGACGCAGGAGACGCCGAAGATCGACACTTCCTCCGCCAGGAAATCGACGATCTCCAGGTCGTGGTCGAGCTCGATGCCGTTGTCGGCAAGCGCGCGCGCGACTTCGAGCGCCGCCGCCACGCCGGCAATGCCGTCGAAGCGGCCACCATCGGGCACCGTGTCCGAGTGCGAGCCGAGCAGGATGGTGCCGAGCGCCGACTTTTTCCCCTTGCGCCGGCCGATCAGGTTGCCGGCAGCGTCGATCCGGGTTTCAAGCCCGGCGGCGCGAAAGCGCCGGTCGAGAAAGGCGCGGCCTTCGAGAAACAGCGGCGTGAAGGCGCGGCGCGTATAGGGCCGGTCCGGTTCGGTTATCCCGGCGAGACCGTTGACGATCCCGGCGATGCGGCTTGCATTGACGGGCAGATTGGCTGGAACTTTGTGGGCGGTCTTGCTCATTTCGCCTCCTGAAGCGCCAGGGTTGGAAGCGGCCGGACAAACTGTCCCGCACCGGGCTCGGCCAATACCTGGCGACCATCGAAGGCAAGCTTGCCGCGCAGATAGGTGGCAGAGACACGCCAGGGCAGCCGGATGCCGTTATAGGGCGACCAGCCGACAACGTTGTGACCGCTTGCCGCCGCATCATAGACATAGGGCTCCGGCGTCATGACGATGATGTCGGCATCCTTGCCCGCTTCGAGCGCGCCTTTCTGGTGGTCAAGGCGGAAATGCCGGGCCGGGTTCAGCGTCATCAGCTCCGCCGCCCGCGTCAGCGGGATGCCGCGTTCCAGCGCGCCCTTGACGAAGAGCGGCACCATGACCTCGAGCCCCGGCACGCCGGACGCATTGGCCAGCATCTCCGGATTGGTCTTGCGGTCCTCCGACCAGCTGACATGGTCGGTCGAGACCATCGTTACCGTGCCGTCGGCCACATGCCGCCAGAGCTTTTCCACCTCGGCGCGCGGCCGGATCGGCGGGTTGATCTTCGCCTTGCCGCCGAGACGGCGAACGTCGTTCTCCTCGTCGAGCGTGAGATAGTGAATGCAGCACTCGATCGTCGCCCTGTAGCCCTGGGCGCGGTAGGCGGCAGCGATCTCGTAGCCGCGGCCGAGCGAGCAGTGCACCACATGCGCCGGGCAGCCGGTGGCCACCCCCGTCTCGTAGATCTGGTTGGTGGCGAGTAGCTCCGTCAGCGGCGGGCGCGACAGGCCATGGGCGCGATAGTCGGTGATGCCGGCTGCCTTGACCTTGTCGATCGCCGCACGCACCGCCTCGTCGTCCTCGTTGTGCACGCCGGCAGCAAGCCCCGTCGGCGAGATCGCACGGAAGCAGTCTTCGAGCAGCGCTGCCGGAATGCGCGGGAAGCGTTTGGGATCGGTCCCGAAGGTCGAGAACTTGAAGGCGGCAACTCCGCCCTCCACCATTTCGAGAATGCGCGCTGGTCCCTCCTCCGGATCGACCGTGCCATAGAGCGCGAAATCGACACGCGCCTGCGGTCCCGCATGGTCGATCTTGCGCCGCAGCGCGTCGGCCGAGCAGACGAGATTGCCTTCGTCATAAGGCATGTCGACAATAGTGGTGACGCCACCGGCGGCTGCCGAGCGGGTCGACCAGATGAAATCTTCCTGGTTCTTCTGCGACAGCGAATGCACCTGCGCATCGACAGCGCCCGGCAGGATCAGCGCGTTGCCGAGATCGTGCCGCTCGCGCGCCGCCGGTGCCGCCCCCTGCCCGACATGCACCACCTTGCCGTCGCGAACCGCCACATGGCCGCCCTCGACGATCGTTTCGGGGAGAACAACGGTGCCTTTCAGAACGAGATCGAAATCGGACATGCTGCTCTCCCAATCGGATTATTTGTCGAGCGCGAAGAAGTCGTCGAACTCCGGCATCGGCGCGGAGGCGACGAAGGAGCGCAGGAGATCGTGGCAGGTGAAGGCAGCCTGCAGCGCCTCGATCTCCTTCGAGAGCGGCCGGTCCTTCAGATAGATCGCGCTGACGGAGCGGGTCTGGTCGTAGGCGCGCTTGACGATCCCCTGCGGCTGGTCGCCGACGAGGTCGATTGCCTGCGCCGAGAGCATCGCCTCGATCGCCGCCAACTGACGAAGATCGCGCACCTGCGTTTCCATGCGCTCGACGATTAGCGGCAGGAATGTCGCCTCCTCCTCGAGCCCGCCCGCCACGACGATCGACTGCGCCGACAGCGGCACGGCGAGCGACTGCACGCGCATGTAGAGTTCGACCGCAAGCTTCATCAGCGGCCCGAGCCCGGTCGCGACCTCGCCCGGCGCCACCAGATTGACCGAGAGATTGCGGCGGCCGCCATTCGCAAGAAGGATGCAGCGGTTCAAGACGTTGCGCGCCGCATGCGAAAAGGCGATCTGCGCCGCCTCGATATAAAGCGTCGTCGTCAGCGGCAGCGAGGCGCCGGAGGAATGCACCTGCCCGCCGATGACAACAGGGTTGTCGTCGGAGAGATAGGTCTGCTCCACCAACCGGCCGGCCGCAACCAGCAGCGTATCGACCACCGCGCCGAACACCTGGGCGGTCATGCGCAGGCTCAAGGGATCGTGGATCGCCGTCGGCACCGGCCAGTCGGAGATGCCGGACTGGCCATAGAGCCATGAGCCGACCACCGCCTCGCCGCGGGTCGAGAGTGTTGCCGCCACCCGCCAGGGATCGGCAGACGCCCCGAGCGCTTGCGACGACATGACCCCGGTGACGAGCAGCACGCGGATGGCCGAGGCCGCTTCGCGCAGCACATTGGCGGCAGCCGAAAAGGCGATGGCGTTGACGCTGAGCGCCGCCAGCGCGTCGCGCGGCTGCATCACGAAGGGCTCCAGGCTGGCTTCGGCAAGCGCCGTCTCGGCCGAGACGAGACGCCCCTGATAATAGGCCTCGCCGACGCCCGTCAGCACCGAGGCGATCTGGCCCATCAGGCCGATATCGGCGCAGCCCATCGATCCGTGGCGGCGCACCGCCGGAATGATATCGTGTTCGCTGAGGGCCAGAAACGCCCGGATCAGGTCCGGGCTGCAGCCGGTGTGGCCTCGCATCGCGGTGTTGACGCGGATGGCGATCGCCATGCGCACGATCGCCGGCGCAAAGAACTCGCCGGTACCGAAGTGATGCGCGCGCACCAGCGAATTGTTGAACTCGGCAAGATCGTCGGCCGTCCAGAGCCGATCCTTCATCGAGCCGACGCCGGTGTTGGAGCCGTAGACCGGCAGTCCCATCGCGATGCGGTCGGCGATCACCTTGTGGGCGGCCGCCACCCGCTCCATGCCGCCGCCATCCGCCACCAGCCGCACCCGCCCCGCCCCGATATCCTCGAGCGTCGCGAAATCCAGCGGTTTTCCGCAGAGAACGATGGTCTTGACCTGGTGCAGCATGCCGATACGGATCCTCCCGCGCATGGCCGCCTATGCTTTCGATGGGGTGCGCGGATGCTCTGGTGTCTCGCAACCGACGCTCGAAAATGCCGGTTCGCAGGATGCATGCTATGCGCTTATCGCACGTCCATGCTATATCCCAAATCTGGAACGGGTGATGCCGAATTCAGAACAGCCGTTCGGCGTTCGTGGTTTCCGGGGATTTGGCTATGGATCTGGCGACGATCGTGCTGGTCGATGCGGTGCTGCGCGAAGGGGGCATTCGCCGCGCAGCCACGCTTGCAGGTCGCGCACCATCGAGCGTCAGCGCCGCTGTCAAACGCTTCGAACAGGCGGTCTCGATGCCGCTCTTCCGGCGCGAGGAAACAACGCTGGTCCTGACGCTGGAGGCGCGCAGCCGCGCGGACGATGTCAGGCAGGCGACCACAGGTATTGCCGGCATCCTGGCGCTCGCCGGCAAGGCGGCAACCGACCCCGTGCCGCCGATCGGGCTCGTCGCGCTCGACCGCTTCGTTCGGGTCGCCCGATCCGGCAGCATCCGTGCCACGGCAAAGGCGCTTGGCCTCGGCCAGCCGCAGCTGACGCGACAGATGGCGGACCTCGAACGCCATCTCGGCATCCGGCTGTTCGAGCGCTCCCATGGCGGCATCCTTTCGACCGCGACCGCCGAGAGGATCATCCCGCTCGTCGAAGCCCTGCTCGATATCTGGGCGCGGCTGACCCATGCCTCCGCCGATCGTTTCCGCCGCGATGTCGCCACCTGGCGGCTCGGCGCCGTCATGCCGCTTGGTCCGGAAAGCGAGATCGCCCGCATGCTGGCCGCACTGACGGCGAACTGGCACCGCGCCCGCCCGCGTCAGCCGCTGTTCATTTCCAGCACCACGGCCGACGAACTGCTTGCCGGTCTACGCAGCCGCCGCTTCGATGCCGCCCTGCTCGATGTCGCCGAAATCCCCGCCGACTGCGACGGCCGGCTGGTGTCGCAAACGCCGCTGGTTCTCGCCGGCCCAGCCTCCGCGCTTTCGGACCTGGGCGGCAACCTGCCACGGTTGCTCGCCGCCTGCCCGATCGCGGTGCCGAGCGTCAGGAGCGGCCTTCGCCGCGAGGCCGCCCGTTTCCTCGACGACACGCTCGATGAAGCCGAGCGGCGGCGCATCACCCTCGTCGAAGTCGATTCCATCCCCGTGATCATTAACCTCGTTCGCCAGCACGGCTATCTCTCGGTGCTGCCGCAATCCTCGCTCGCCCGCGTGCATCGTCCGCCGGCCATGATCCGGCTCGGCCCGGCCTATCGGCAGTCGCTCACCCTCGTCTGGCCACGCGGCGCGTTTGCCGCCGAGATCGGCGAGCTGATGATTTCGATGATGAAGACGACCGCGGCGGCGTGATCGTTTGCAACGTTGCGCGACGCCAAGGACATTGCATTCGGCCCGCCCTCATTCCTGTGCTTGTCACAGGAATCCAGTCGATGCGCGTCGGCGCATCGGATAGACTCTTCAGCCCAAGGACTTGGGCTCGCTGGATTCCTGTGACGAGCACAGGAATGAGGGAGAAAAAGCCGTCGTGAACTCAGGCGGGCTCCGTACATGGCGCACCAGCTCGCAACCTTTCCGTCACGCACCGCACCGGATTCAATTCCTGATCATCGGCCACCAACCACTTGAAACGACTCCGGAAATCCCCGCTTCATTCAACACATGAAGGGCGCCGTTCATCCCTTCAGCTTCAGCCGCCTGCGGGTTTCGCTCGGGCTTTCGCGGTAGTGCGCCCGGTAACTGCGCGAGAAGGACGATGACGAGTTGAAGCCGGAGATCGCGGCGATGTCGGCAAATTCCATCCGCGTCTCGATCACCTTGCGGCGCGCCGCGTTAAGACGGAGTGCCAGATAATGTTCGTGCGGCGCCACCCCCATCGTGTCGCGAAAGAGATCCTGCAGGTGCCGGGTGCTGACGCCGATGCGGCGGGCGAGCCTTGCGAGCGTCAGCGGCGCCTCCACCGTTTCCTCCATCAGCTTCACGGCAGCGCCGACGCGCGGATCGAGAATGCGCATGTTGCCGATCGTCGGCATCTGCAGAAGGTCGCCGCGGGTGCGCTCCTGCTCGTAGATGAAAAGGCGGGAGACTTCGAGCGCCAGCGAGTAGCCGTGCGCCCGGCGGATCAGTTCCAACATCAGATCAAGCGTCGGCAGCGAGCCGCCGGTCGTGATGCGCTTGCCGTCGATGACGAAGCGCTCGCGCACCATAATCACCTGCGGGTAAGCGGCGGTGAAATCCTCGAAATCCTCCCAGTGGGTGGTTGCCTTGAAATTGTCGAGCAGGCTGGTCTCGGCAAGCAGCCAGGAGCCTGACTCGATGCCGGCCATCATCTCGCGGTGCCTTGCCGTCTGCGAGAGCAGCATCTTCAATTGCGAGGTGGCGCTGCGCTCCCAGTTGTAGCTCGAGAGGATGAAAAGCGGCGACGTTTCGCGCTGCGGCCGGAAAGCCCCGGAAACCGGAATGGGAATGCCGCTCTTCGTTTCGATCGGCGCCCCATCGGGGCTGTAGATCGTCCAATCGTAGAGCGGGCGGCCGGCAATGCGATTGGCCGCACGCATCGGCTCGATCACTGACGCAACGAGGATCAGATTGGTTTCCGGCAGTACCAGGATATCGACGTGCTGCACCTGCGAAACGTTCTGATCCATGGCCAAACTTCTCCGCCTCATCGCCGATAATGTATAGAATGAAGCCGATAATGAAAAGCAACGCGGTCCTTCTTGGCTCGTAATGGGGCCAATAAAAGGGAGACAGCAATGCCGCTCAGCATGAACCGCGAGGTATTCATCACCTGTGCCGTCACCGGCTCGGGAGACACCGTTTCAAAGTCCAGCCACGTGCCGATCACGCCGAAACAGATCGCCGAAGCGGCGGTCGAAGCGGCCAAGGCCGGCGCTGCCGTGATCCACTGCCACGTTCGCGATCCGGAGACCGGCGCACCGTCGCGCAGGCTCGATCTCTACCGGGAAGTGACCGACCGCATCCGCTCCGCCGATATCGATATCGTCCTGAACCTGACGGCCGGCATGGGCGGCGATCTCGTATTCGGTAATGTCGAGAAGCCCCTCCCCGTCAACGAGACCGGCACCGACATGGCCGGCGCCACCGAGCGTGTCGCCCATGTGGCCGAATGTCTGCCGGAGATCTGCACGCTCGACTGCGGCACCATGAACTTCTCGCTCGGCGACTACGTCATGACCAACACGCCGTCGATGCTGCGCGAAATGGCCCGCCAGATGACGGCACTCGGCGTGCGCCCGGAGATCGAGGCCTTCGATACCGGCCATCTCTGGTTTGCCAAGCAGCTCGTCGAGGAAGGCCTGATCGAGGATCCGGTGCTGATCCAGCTCTGCATGGGTATTCCGTGGGGTGCCCCTGACGACCTCAACACCTTCATGGCGATGGTCAACAACGTGCCCGCCAACTGGACCTTCTCGGCCTTCTCCATCGGCCGCAATGCGCTTGCCTATCCGGCAGCGGCGATCCTTGCCGGCGGCAATGTCCGCGTCGGCCTCGAGGACAACCTCTATATCGGCAAGGGCCAGCTCGCGACCAACGGCCAGCTCGTCGAAAAGGCCGTCGGCGTCATCGAGGGCATGGGCGCCAAGATCATCGGACCGAAGGAGGTCCGCGAGAAACTGAAGCTGACGAAGCGCTGAGCCTACCTAGTGCCGGAGAGGGCCCCTCATCCGCCTGCCGGCACCTTCTCCCCGCATGACGGGGAGAAGGACGCAAGCCGAGGGCGCCCAGTCCCCTCTCCCCAGGGTGAGGGGCAAACCCTAGGTCAGAGGCAAGCATGTCGGCAGTCCGCAATTTTAGAAGTCGAGGTGAGGAATGACTGAAATCAAGAAAGCAGCCTGTGTCGGCGGTGGCGTCATCGGTGGCGCCTGGGTGGCGCGTTTTGCGCTTGCCGGCATCGACGTAAAAATTTTCGACCCGCATCCGGAGGCCGAGCGCATCATCGGCGAGGTCATGGCCAATGCCGAGCGCGCATACGCCATGCTGACCATGGCGCCGCTGCCGCCGAAGGGAAAACTCACCTTCTGCAAGAGCATCGAGGAAGCGGTCGAAGGCGCTGACTGGATTCAGGAAAGCGTGCCGGAACGGCTGGAGCTGAAGCGCGGCGTCATCACCAAGATCGATGCGGCCGCACGGCCCGATGCGCTGATCGGCTCGTCCACTTCGGGCCTGCTGCCGTCCGATCTCCAGGCCGAAATGCACCACCCGGAACGCATGTTCGTGGCGCATCCCTATAACCCGGTCTACCTCCTGCCGCTCGTCGAACTGGTCGGCGGCAAGAAGACGTCGAAAGCGACGATCGAGCGCGCCATGTCTGGCGTCGAGCAGATCGGCATGAAGGGCGTTGTCATCGCCAAGGAGATCGAGGCCTTCGTCGGCGACCGCCTGCTCGAGGCGCTCTGGCGCGAGGCGCTTTGGCTGATCCAGGACGACATCTGCGATACCGAAACGCTCGACAACGTCATGCGTTATTCCTTCGGCATGCGTTGGGCGCAGATGGGCCTGTTCGAGACCTATCGCATCGCCGGCGGCGAGGCCGGCATGCGTCACTTCCTCGCGCAGTTCGGCCCGTGCCTCAAATGGCCGTGGACGAAGTTCACCGATGTCGTCGATCTCGACGATGCGCTGGTCGAAAAGATCGGCGCCCAGTCGGACGCGCAGGCCGCCGGCCGCTCGATCCGCGAGCTCGAGCGCATCCGCGACGAAAACCTCGTCGGCATCATGCATGCGCTGAAATCTGGCAACGGCGGTGAAGGCTGGGGTGCAGGCAAACTGCTCGCCGACTTCGAAGCCAAGCTCTGGGCAAACGCGAAGAAGCCGGAAGCCGATCTCGGCGACGTCAAGCCGCTGCGCATCCTCGACACCAAGGTCAGTGCCGCCTGGGTCGACTACAACGGCCACATGACCGAGCACCGCTATCTGCAGGTCTTCGGCGACACCTCCGATGGCGTGCTGCGCCTGATCGGCGTCGATCTCGAATACGTGCGCGACGGCCACAGCTACTACACCGTCGAGACCCACATCCGGAACCTCGGCGAAGCCAAGCTCGGCGAGGCGCTCTATTCGACCTGCCAGATCCTGTCGTCCGACGAAAAGCGCCTGCATATCTTCTCGACGATCTACAATGCCGCGACCAACGAGGCCGTGGCCACCGCCGAACAGATGATGCTGCATGTCGACAGCAAGGCCGGCAAGGCGGTCGCGGCACCCGAGGCGGTGCTGAGCAAGCTGCGCGCGATTACCGAAGCCCATGCGCAGCTGCCGACGCCTGACGGTGCCGGACGCTTCGTCGGCCAGAAGCGCGCCTGACCGCAACAGCGGCAGGCCGGCAACGACAGGCAGCTTCGCCTTGTGGCGGAGCCGCAAACCGCAGCCGAAGGACGCTTGAGGAGGCGGCCATCGTTTGCGGCACCGACGTCAGCGGCGCGAAAACGAGGGGAACAACACAATGAATTTCGCACTGACCGAAGAACAGCAGATGATCGTCGATACGGTCAGGAGCTTCGTCGAAACCGAAATCTATCCGCATGAGGACGAGGTCGAGCGCACCGGCGTGGTGCCCCGCGAACTCGGCCAGGAGATCGCCCGCAAATGCAAGGAGATCGGCTTTTTCGGCTGTAACTTCCCAGAGGAAGTGGGCGGCGCCGGTCTCGACCACACGTCCTTCACACTGGTCGAGCGCGAGCTTGGCCGCGGCTCCATGGGCCTCACCGTCTTCTTCGGCCGCCCCTCGGGTATCCTGATGGCCTGCAACGCCGAGCAGCGTGAGAAGTACCTGCTGCCGGCGGTCAAGGGCGACAAGTTCGACGCACTCGCCATGACCGAGCCGGACGCCGGCTCCGACGTGCGTGGCATGAAGTGTTTCGCCCGAAAGGACGGCGACGACTGGATCGTCAACGGCACCAAGCACTTCATCAGCCATGCCGACATCGCCGATTTCGTCATCGTCTTCATCGCAACCGGCGAAGAGGACACGCCGCGCGGGCCGAAGAAGAAGATCACCTGTTTCCTCGTCGACCGCGGCACGCCGGGCTTCGAGATCCGCAAGGGCTACAACTCCGTTTCCCACCGCGGCTACAACAACTGCGTCCTCACCTTCGACGATTGCCGCCTGCCCTCCGCCCAGATCCTCGGCGAAGTGCACAAGGGTTTTGACGTCGCCAATGACTGGTTGTTCGCCACCCGCCTGACGGTGGCGGCGACCTCCGTCGGCCGCGCTCGCCGCGCCTTCGACTATGCGCTGAATTACGCCGCCGAGCGCAAGCAGTTCGGCAAGCCGATCGGCGCCAATCAGGGCGTCTCCTTCAAGCTCGCCGACATGATCACCGAGATCGACGCCGCCGACCTTTTGACGCTGTCGGCCGCCTGGCGGCTCGACAACGGCCTGCCGTCGAACCGCGAGATCGCATCCGCCAAGGTCTTTGCCACCGAAATGCTCGCCCGCGTCACCGACGAGGCGATCCAGATCTTTGGCGGCATGGGCCTGATGGACGACCTGCCGCTCGCCCGCTTCTGGCGCGACGCCCGCGTCGAGCGCATCTGGGACGGAACGTCCGAAATCCAGCGCCACATCATCAGCCGCGACCTCTTGCGGCCGCTGGGGGCGTAATGAGGATGTTTGACCAGGCTTCCTCTCCCTCCCTCATTCCTGTGCTTGTCACAGGAATCCAGCAGCGGCACGTCCGTACCGCGCACGGCCAAAGCAAACAACGCATGCGCTTCGAAGTGAAGAGAGCCCTTACCGGCTTGCCGACGCAAGCCGGCTGGATTCCTGTGACAAGCACAGGAATGAGGACGTTGGTGGCGAGCGCTCCGACAGCCATCGGCATGACGGAGTGCAAAGCGGCATGACCTCCACGCCCCGCTCCCTCGATCGCCTCATCCGTCCGCGCACCATCGCCGTCTTTGGCGGCAAGGAAGCGCGGCGCGTTATCGAACAATGCGACAAGATGGGTTTTACCGGAGAGATCTGGCCGGTGCACCCGCGCGAAACCGAAATCTTCGGCCGCAAGTGCTACCGCTCCGTCGCCGAACTTCCGGGCGCCCCGGACGCCTCCTTCGTCGGCGTCAACCGGCAGCTGACGATCGACATCATCCGCGATCTCGCGAGCCGCGGCGCGGGCGGCGCTGTCTGCTATGCCTCGGGCTTCCGAGAGGCGGCGAGCGAGCTTGACGACGGCAACGACATGCAGGAGGCGCTGGTGCAAGCGGCCGCCGACATGCCGATCGTCGGGCCCAATTGCTACGGCTTCATCAACATGCTCGATGGCGCCCTGCTCTGGCCGGACCAGCACGGCATGCAGCGCGTCGAAAAGGGCGTCGCGATCCTGACGCAGTCCTCCAACATCGCCTGCAACATCTCGATGCAGACGCGCGGCCTGCCGCTCGCCTACGTCATGACCGCCGGCAACCAGGCGCAAACGGGCTTGTCCGACATCGCCTGCGCCGTGCTCGAAGATCCGCGCGTCACCGCCGTCGGCCTGCACATCGAGGGCTTCGACAGTATGGCAGCGCTGGAGCGGCTGGCGACCCGGGCACGCGAACTCGGCAAGCCGGTGGTGACGCTGAAGGTCGGCAAGTCGGAGGCCGCGCAGCTGGCGACGGTGTCGCACACGGCGTCTCTTGCCGGTAACGACCGTGTCTCCTCTGCCCTGCTTGCTCGCCTCGGCATCGGCCGCGTCGACACGCTGCCCGCACTTCTGGAAACCCTGAAGCTGCTGCACGTGGCAGGCCCGCTCGACAGCCGCGACATCTCCTCGATGAGCTGCTCCGGCGGCGAGGCCTCGCTGATGGCGGATGCCGGCGAACGCTACCGAGTGAACTACCGCCCCTTGCGCGACGAGCAGAAGAAGCCGCTGAAGGACGCGCTCGGCGAGATGGTGACGATCGCCAACCCGCTCGACTACCACACCTTCGTTTGGGGCAACCGCGAGAAGCAGACGACCGCTTTCACCGGGATGATGAAGGGCGGCTATGCCATCAATCTGCTCGTGCTCGACTTCCCCCGTCTCGACCGCTGCGACCCGGCCGACTGGGAGACCACCTGCCATGCCGTGATCGACGCGGCGAGAGCCACCGGCGCTCGCGCCGGCATCGTCGCAAGCCTCGGCGAAAACATGCCGGAGGCAACCGCGCTCTTTCTGATGAAGGCCGGCATCGTGCCCTTCTTCGGCATCGAGGAGGCCTTGGCCGCGATCGAGACGGCAGCCGATATCGGCGCTGTCTGGGCAAAGCCCGCCCCGCCCCGTCTGCTCGACGGTATTGAAGCCGACGATGGTGAAGCCGTCACCCTCAGCGAACACGAGGCGAAGGTGGAGCTTGCCGCCGCAGGCCTCACCGTGCCGAAGGGCAAGACGGCGGCAACCGCCGAGGAGGCAGCAGCGGCTGCCGAAGCGCTCGGCTTCCCGGTCGTACTGAAGGGCCTCGGCGTCGCCCACAAGACCGAGGCGGGCGCAGTGAAACTCAACCTCACGAGCCGCGATGAGGTCCATGCGGCGGCCAAAACCATGGCCGGGGTCGCCTCCGGCTACCTCGTCGAAAAGATGGTGGGCAAGCCCGTCGCCGAACTCATCATCGGCGCCATGCGCGACCCCGTCGCCGGGCCGGTTCTGACCATCGGCGCCGGCGGCATCCTTGTGGAACTGCTCGACGATTCCGCCATCCTGACGCTGCCGACGACACCGGAAGCGATCAGCGCGGCGATCGGCGGGCTGAAGATCCGCAAGCTGCTCGACGGTTATCGCGGGGCGCCTGCCGCCGATTACGCCGCTTTGATCGAGGCTGTCGCGGCAGCGGCATCCTATGTCGTTGCAAACGCTTCGAAACTCGAAGAACTGGATATCAATCCTATGATGGTGTTGCCGAACGGTCAGGGTGCCGTTGCTGCCGACGCCCTGATCCGCCGGAGGAAATGACAGAGATGACCGGACCGATCCGCACACGCCGCGAAGGCGGCATTCTCGAAGTCACCATCGACCGGCCGAAGGCCAATGCCATCGACCTGGCGACCAGCCGGGTGATGGGCGAGATCTTCCGCGATTTCCGCGACGACGACACCTTGCGCGTCGCCATCATCACCGGCGCCGGCGAAAAATTCTTCTGTCCGGGATGGGACTTGAAGGCGGCCGCCGGCGGTGACGCCGTCGACGGCGACTATGGCGTCGGCGGGTTCGGCGGCATGCAGGAGCTGCGCGATCTCAACAAGCCGATCATCGCGGCGATCAACGGCATCTGCTGCGGCGGTGGGCTGGAAATCGCGCTTTCGACCGACCTGATCCTTGCCGCCGAACACGCGACTTTCGCGCTGCCCGAAATCCGCTCCGGCACCGTTGCCGACGCCGCCTCGATCAAACTGCCGAAGCGCATCCCCTATCACATCGCCATGGACATGCTGCTCACCGGCCGCTGGCTCGATGCAGTCGAGGCCAACCGCTGGGGTTTCGTCAACGAGATCCTGCCGGCGGGCAAGCTGATGGACCGCGCCTGGGAACTGGCGCGCCTGCTCGAAAGCGGCCCGCCGCTCGTTTATGCCGCGATCAAGGAAGTGGTGCGTGCCGCCGAGGGCGACACCTTCCAGGGGACGATGAACAAGATCACCAAGCGACAGTTCAAGACCGTCGATATTCTCTATTCGAGCGAAGATCAGCTGGAAGGCGTGCGCGCCTTCACCGAGAAGCGCGACCCCGTCTGGAAGGGTCGCTAGAGCATCCCGCTTTCGCGTGAAATCACCGAAAGCGCATCCCCGCCAAGCCTTGGCGGCGCAGGCAAC
Organism: Ensifer sp. NPDC090286; assembly: GCF_044769565.1. Taxonomy (NCBI): domain Bacteria; kingdom Pseudomonadati; phylum Pseudomonadota; class Alphaproteobacteria; order Hyphomicrobiales; family Rhizobiaceae; genus Ensifer; species Ensifer sp. NPDC090286. The sequence continues at coordinate 1,563,940 of NZ_JBIVYF010000001.1, forward strand.
CGAGCCGGGCGACCGGCACCAAGACGTGACGAGACGCGCGGGAAAAGCCGCGCGCCATCAAACACGCATCCATAAGCCAAGCTTATGGAAATAAATTGTAATTTAGGGCGTTACAAGAAGAGTTCCAGCGATTACGCTTATCGATCTGAACGAAGGACGCCCCCGGCTGGGGAAGGAGAAGACGACAGAAAGAGAAGAAAAAGCGGCCGTCAGGCCGATCCGAAGCCATCTGATACAATGGCTGTACGCAGCAATCTCTACCAACCACTACGAACGGCGAATGCCGACAACAGAAGGGAACAGGGGAATGAGCGATTACAAGGATTACCTCACACGCCAGGTCATGCTCGGCAAGATGAACCGCCGCGAGTTTTTGGGCCGCGCGGCCGCTGCCGGCATTCTCGCCTCGACCGCAGGCACGCTGTTTGCCACCAGCGCTCAGGCGCAGGAGCCGAAGCGCGGCGGCCACCTGAAGCTCGGTCTTGAAGGCGCTGCCGCCACCGACTCGAAGGACCCGGCCAAGGCGCTTTCGCAGTTCATGTTCGTCGTCGGCCGCAACTGGGGCGACATGCTGGTCGAAAGCCACCCGACGACGGGCGCGCCAGTGCCGGCCCTTGCCGAATCCTGGGAGCCGTCAGCCGACGCCTCGACCTGGACCTTCAATATCCGCAAGGGCGTGAAATTCCATGACGGCAAGGAACTGACGCTCGACGACGTTATCAAGACGCTGCAGCGCCACACCGACGAAAAATCAGAATCCGGCGCACTCGGCGTGATGAAGTCGATCAAGGAGATCAAGGCCGACGGCGACAAGCTGGTGCTCGTGCTGACCGAAGGCAATGCCGACCTGCCGCTGCTCCTTACCGACTATCACCTGATCATCCAGCCGGGCGGCGGCATCGACAAGCCGGACGCGATGATCGGCACCGGTCCCTTCAAGGTCACGAGCTTCGAAGCCGGCGTTCGCGCCACCTTCGAGAAGAACGCCGACGACTGGCGCACCGACCGCGGCTACGTGGACTCAGTCGAGCTGATCGCCATGAACGACGCGACTGCCCGTATCGCCGCCCTTTCGTCCGGCCAGGTGCACTACATCAACCGCGTCGATCCGAAGACGGTCAACCTTCTGAAGAAGGCGCCGACGGTCGAGATCCTGAACACCTCCGGCCGCGGCCACTACGTGTTCATCATGCATTGCAACACCGCCCCCTTCGACAACAACGACCTGCGCATGGCGCTGAAATATTCGATGGACCGCGAGACCATGGTCCAGCGCATCCTCGGCGGCTACGGCAAGGTCGGCAACGACTTCCCGATCAACGATACCTATGCCCTCTTCCCCGAAGGCATCGAGCAGCGCGCCTACGATCCGGACAAGGCGGCCTTCCACTACAAGAAATCCGGCCATAACGGTCCGGTGCTCCTGCGCACCTCCGACGTCGCCTTCCCGGGTGCAGTAGATGCGGCCGTGCTCTACCAGGAAAGCGCCAAGAAGGCGGGCATCGAGATCGAGGTCAAGCGCGAGCCGGGCGACGGCTACTGGACCAACGTCTGGAACGTGCAGCCCTTCTCCACCTCCTACTGGGGCGGCCGTCCGACCCAGGACCAGATGTATTCGACCGCTTACCTGTCGACCGCTGACTGGAACGACACCCGCTTCAAGCGCCCGGACTTCGACAAGATCCTGCTCGAGGCCCGTGCCGAACTCGACGAGGCCAAGCGCAAGGACATGTACCGCACCATGGCGATGATGGTGCGTGACGAAGGCGGCCTGATCCTGCCGATGTTCAACGACTTCGTGAACGCCTCCACCAAGCAGGTGAAGGGCTATGTGCACGATATCGGCAACGACATGTCGAACGGTTACGTCGCAACCCGGGTATGGCTGGACGCATGATGATGGAAAGCGGACCGCTCACTGGTCCGGTTTCGACGGATGGAACCGCGGGTGCAACACACCCGCGGTCTGCCGAACTTTCCGGAGTACCAGCAAAACCAATCCCTGCCGCCAATCCCTCGAATGGTGAAATCGGCGGCACCTTCTGGCGACGCTTCACCTTCCGCCGCCCGCTCGCGGCGTTGGTCCTGCAGCGCCTCGGCCTGAGCGTCGGGCTGCTCTTTGCCGTATCGCTGATGATCTTCGGCGGCATCGAGGCGCTTCCGGGCGACTTCGCCACCACCTATCTCGGCCAGTCGGCAACGCCGCAGGCGGTCGAAAACATCCGCAAGGATCTCGGCCTCGATCGCCCCTGGACCGAACGCTACGTCTCCTGGCTCGGCGGCGCCTTGCAGGGCGATTTCGGCACCTCCTGGGCGAGCAAGAACTCGGTCGGCGAACAGATTTCCAAGCGCCTCGGCAACTCGCTGTTCCTCGCCTTCTTCGCGGCCCTCGTTTCCGTGCCGCTCGCCGTCGGGCTCGGCATGCTGGCGGTACAGTTTCGAAACCGGCTGCCCGACAAGATCGTCAACGTCGTCTCGCTCGCGGCCATCTCCCTGCCCGAGTTCTTCGTCGGCTATCTGCTGATCATGTTCTTTGCCGTCAAATACGGCGTCGCGACCTTCCCTGCGACCGTCTATGACAGCATGAGCTTCACCGAGCGTCTCTCGGCGATCGCCCTTCCGGTCGCGACCCTCGTGCTGGTCGTACTTGCCCACATGATGCGTATGACCCGGGCGGCGATCCTCAACGTCATGTCGTCGGCCTATGTCGAGACGGCAGAGTTGAAGGGGCTCGGCATGTTCCGCATCATCGCGCGTCACGCCGCCCCCAACGCCGTGGCGCCGGTCATCAACGTCATTGCGCTCAACCTTGCCTATCTCGTTGTCGGCGTGGTCGTCGTCGAAGTGGTCTTCGTCTATCCCGGCATGGGCCAATACATGGTGGATGCGGTGACCGTGCGCGACATGCCGGTCGTTCAGGCCTGCGGCCTGATCTTTGCCGCCTTCTACATCTTCCTGAACATGGCGGCCGACATTCTCGCGATCATCGCCAACCCGAGACTGAGGCATCCGCGATGAACCTGAGATCCATCCCCTTCAGCGCCTGGATCGGCATCGCCGGCATCGCGATCGCGATCTTCTGCGCCCTCTTTGCGCCCGTCATCGCCCCCTTCGGCGAACGTGATGTTGTCGGCGACGTCTGGCTTCCGGCCGGCGGCGACTTCCTGCTCGGCACCGACAATCTCGGCCGCGACCTGCTCTCGCGTCTGATCTATGGCGCCCGCACCACCATCTTCGTGGCGCTGGCGGCAACCGTGCTCTCCTTCTCGCTGGGCATGCTGTTGAGCTTCACGGCCGCCGTCGTTGGCGGCTTCACCGACCAGCTCTTCTCCCGCTTCAACGACCTGATGATGGCGATCCCGACGCTGATCTTCGCCCTCGTCGTTCTCGCCGTGCTGCCGCAGCACCTGTGGATCCTGATCCTCGTGATGGCGGTGCTCGACAGTACCCGCGTCTTCCGCATCGGCCGCGCCGTCGCGCTCGACGTCGCGGTCATGGAGTTCGTCGAGGCGGCACGGCTGCGCGGCGAAGGTTCGCTCTGGATTATCTTCCGCGAGATCCTGCCGAACACGCTGTCGCCGCTGCTCGCCGAATTCGGCCTGCGCTTCGCCTTCTCGATCCTGTTTCTCTCCACCCTCTCCTTCCTCGGGCTCGGCATCCAGCCGCCGGCGGCCGACTGGGGCGGCATGGTCAAGGACAACAAGGACGGCATCATCTTCGGCATCTCGGCGGCGCTGATCCCGGGGGCAGCGATCGCCACGCTCGCGATCTGCGTCAACCTCGTGGTCGACTGGCTGATGAAGAGAACCTCCAGCCTCAAGGGAGGACGCGGCGATGCCTGAGATGCTTTCCGTCAAGAACCTCAAGATCGAAGCGACCAGCTATCCGCCAGGCGAACCGCCCAAGGTCGTCACCCTCGTCGAAGGCGTGTCTTTCACCGTGCAGAAGGGCAAGGTGCTTGGGCTCATCGGCGAATCCGGCGCCGGCAAGTCGACGATCGGGCTTTCGGCGCTTGCCTATGGCCGCGGTGGCGTGCGCATTACCGGCGGAGAAGTCCTGCTCGATGGCAAGGACATCCTGACGCTCGACAGACAAGGCATCCGCTCGATCCGCGGCGCCCGCGTCTGCTATGTCGCGCAGTCGGCGGCCGCCGCCTTCAACCCGGCCCACAGGTTGGGCGATCAGGTGATCGAGGCGTCGCTGCGCCACGGCATCATGAGCCGCGACGAGGCAAAGAAACGGGCGCTCTATCTCTTCCGGGTGCTCGGCCTGCCCAATCCGGAAACCTTCGGTGACCGCTACCCGCATCAGGTCTCCGGCGGGCAACTGCAGCGCGCCATGACCGCCATGGCGCTCTGCCCCAACCCGGAACTGATCGTCTTCGACGAGCCGACAACGGCGCTCGACGTGACGACCCAGATCGACGTGCTCGCCGCAATCAAGCACGCGATCGAGGAAACGCATACGGCAGCGCTCTATATCACCCACGATCTTGCGGTCGTTGCCCAGATCTCCGACGACATCATGGTGCTGCGCCACGGCAAGACGGTGGAATACGGCTCGACGAAACAGATCATCGAGGCTCCGCGGGAAGACTACACCCGGGCACTCGTCAGCGTCCGCCAGACGAAACGCGAGGAAGCTGCCGACCAGACCGGGACGCAGCTGAAGATCGAAAATATCAGTGCCGGCTATGCCAACGGCTTCAAGGTGCTGCACGATGTCTCGATGCATCTGCCGAAGGGCCAGACGCTGGCGATCGTCGGCGAAAGCGGTTCAGGCAAGTCGACGCTCGCCCGCGTCATCACCGGGCTCCTGCCGCCGACCGAGGGTCGCATCTCGTTCGAAGGCAAGGAGCTGCCGCGCGCCCTGAAGGGCCGTAGCAACGACGAGCTTCGCCGCATCCAGATGATCTACCAGATGGCCGATACGGCGATGAACCCGCGCCAGACGGTACGCGACATCGTCGGGCGTCCACTCTCCTTCTACTTCGGCCTGCACGGCCAGAAGAAGACCGAGCGGGTGAACGAGTTGCTCGACCAGATCGAGATGGGCAGCCGCTTCCTCGATCGTTACCCGGCCGAACTATCGGGCGGCCAGAAGCAGCGCGTGGCGATCGCCCGCGCTCTTGCCGCCAAGCCGGAGCTGATCCTCTGCGACGAGCCGACCTCCGCGCTTGATCCGCTGGTGGCTGAAGGCATCCTGAATCTGCTTTTGAAGCTTCAGGAGGAAACCGCTGTTTCCTATGTCTTTATCACCCACGACATCGCCATCGTGCGGGCGATCGCCGACAGCGTCGCGGTCATGCATCGCGGCCGCCTCGTGCGCTTCGGGCCGAAGTCGAAGGTGCTGTCGCCGCCCTTCGACGACTACACCGACCTCTTGTTGAAGTCGGTTCCGGAGATGGAGATCGGCTGGCTGGAGCGCGTCTTGAAGACGCGCCGCATGGAAAGCGCCGGCAACTGAAAAACGAAAAGGCGGCACAATCGCGTGCCGCCTTTTCCCATCTCCCCGGATCAATCAGCGTTGCCAGAAGGCCTTGCTCGTCTCGGCCCGCACCTGCGCCATGGTCATCCCGATATCCCTCAGCCGCTCCGGATATTGGTCGGCCATCCGCTGAAGTTGCTCGCGGACGCGAACGCGGTCCTCCCAGATGACAAGGATACGGAAGGGATCGTGACGGCCAAGGCTGTCGGCCAGATACTTGGCCGGCTGGCTGAGATCCAGCCGGACAGCATGATAGAAATCGGACATTCCGGAAAGCAGGCTGCTCATCGCCGTTCCCACCTCTTCTGGCCCCTTGGGGCGTTGAAACACTGTCGGAACTTTAGGCGTGTCGGACGCGCGCCACATCGCGCAGCTGCTGTGTTTTCCTCTCCTGCATTTGTAGTATTTTGGCGGCAGCGCCGCGTGTCCCGTTGGACGCGTGAGAGGCGCTGTGGCACCTTGCCGTATGTCGCCATTGAAAACGGCCCGGTCAGATGGCAGGAAGCAGCCATGAACCGTATCCCGACACCACAGGTCGCCACCGAAACCCTGTCAGACCGCGAGCGCGCCGTGGCCGAGCGCTTTGCCGCCGGCCTGACCTATCGCGAAATCGGCGAGGCACTGTTCATCGCGCCGTCGACGGTGCGCACGCACCTGGCGACGATCTACGGCAAGCTCGGCGTCCGCAACAAGATCGAGCTTGCCGCCTCGGTCGCGCAGATGGTGGCCGGCAGGACGGCAACACAAGCAGTCGCGCCATCGCGGTTGGCTGAGCCAGCCTCACCGACACTCGCGGTCTTCCCCATCGAAAGCCTCAATCCGGAGGAGCGCTGGCGCCGTTTCGCCGATGGCCTGTCGTCCGATATCTGCGTCGACCTGGCCCGCTTCGCTGATATCCCGGTCATCGCCTTCCACACGATGAAACTGCTCGGCAACAGGCCCGAGAGCTTCGAAGACCATGTCCAGGCGGTTGGCGCCACCTATGCCATCACCGGGCAGCTGCGCGCCGACGACCGGCGGGTCCGCCTGACGATCCAGCTTTCCGACACGCGCAGCGGCATGACGCTCTGGAGCGAGCGCTACGAGCGCACGATGGAAGACGTGCTGACGCTGCAGGACAGCCTCACCGAAAGCGTTATCAACGTGCTCGCCGGCTGCTTCGGCACGCTGGCCGCCATCGGCCGCAAGGCGAGCCGGCAGAAGCCGCCGGGCAGCCTGCAGGCTTATGACTACTTTCTGCTGGGCGTCGAACAGCACAATCGCTTCAGCCCCGACGGCAACGCCGCCGCCATGCAGTTGCTCACCCGCTCGATCGAACTCGATCCGACGCGCGCACGCGCCTGGACGGAGCTTGCCTATGCCCATTCCATCCAGGCGGCCAACGGCTTCGGCGACGACCTCGAAAGCGCAAGAAAGAACTGGCGAAGCGCCGCCGAGGAGGCGCTGCGGCTCGATCCGACGGATCCTGCCGGCCATACCTGCATCGGCGATTTCAAAGCCTGCATCGGTGATCTCGCAGGCGCCGCCGAGGCCCATGCCCGGGCGCTCGAATATGGCAGGAACAACGCCGATACGCTGGCACTGCTCGCAGGAGCCAAGGCCCTGATCGTCGGCGATCCCGCCGATGGGATTCCCTTCATCGAGCGCGCCCTCTCGCTCAACCCACTCGGCCCGCCCTGGTACCATGGCATGTTCGGGCGCGTTCTCTTCGTCGTCGGGCGCTATCGCGAATGCCTGTCCGCGCTTGAAAAGAGTTCGCAGGAATCGCCCAACACACTGATGTTCCAGGCGATGGCGCATGCCTACCTTGGCGAGATGGTTGAAGCGGCAGAGGTCGCGGCGCGGCTGCAAACCCAGTTCCCGTCGTTCACGGTCGAGGGCTTCGTTGCCGGCTATCCGATCTCCAATCCGCCGGCGCTTTCAGCCGTTCGGGAGGGTGCCCGGTTGGCGCGGCTCGACTGACGACAGCCGTCACTTCTGCCGGCAATCGACGTCGCCCACCCGCTGCGCCGCCTCGCCTTCGAAGGTCACCGTCGCCTCGCCCTTGGCCGTGCAATCGCCCTTTTCGCCGCTGCCGGCGCGGAAATGCACCACCGGCTGGCCCTCGATCATGATGCTCGGCACCACCTCGTAAAGTTCCGGCGGGCAATTGGCGACGTCGGAGAGCCTGAGCGCCGGCTGGCCGCCGATCATCACGCTGGAAGCACCCGAGAGCGCACAGGACGGGACCGGCGTCCGTGCTTCCTCGGCCTTTGCCGGTGACATCGGCAAGGCGACGCACAGGCAGGCGATGGCGACCACAACAGATTTCATTGATCCCTCCTCAATCTCCCCTTTCGACGAAACCTACCACATGGCGACGCCGCCTCAATATTCGGTCGGTATGCTCAAGAGCTCGGCATCGGGCGTATCGAGGAAGGCCCGGACCGTCTGCGGCAGGTGCCGCGAGCCGAAGGACAGCACGCCGCAGCGCGAGAGCATCTGCCGCAAGTCCGGCTGTTCCCCGAGCGAGCGCCAGATCATCCGCGATGCGTAAGGCAGGTTCTCCTTGCGCCAGGAGACCCCCATGGTGGTGCCGCGCAGATAGACCCGCTGGTGCACTTCGAACGGCAAAAGGATCGTCTGCGCCAGCATCGGCTCCCGCCCGATGCTGCGCTCGGCGATGAAGATCCGATTTCGCCAAAGAGTGACGAGGCCGACATATTTGGAGAACTGCTGGATCTCGTTTGCGGGATCGCGGATGCGCTCGATCGATTTCACCCGGATCGAGCCCGCCTCCTCGTAGATCCGCGCGCAGGAGCAGACGACGAGGCCCGGCCACGAGAGCGACACGTGATAGGTCTGATAGTAGCCGATATGACGCCTGAGGCCGGCGATGTCGCCCGGAAAGCCCTCAAGCAACAGGCCGGCATCCGAGCGATCCCGATCCGGCCGCGTCATGCGCGCCTCGAACTGTTTGGCCGGCAACGCGAAGTCTTCCGCGGAGAGCCCGAAGAAGCGGGCAATGCGCGCGACATTGTGCGCCGACGGCCGTGCCTCGCCGGCGATATAGCGGTTGAACTGCTGCCGGTTGATGCCGATCTCGCGGCAAATCTGCGAGATCGACCGTTTGGTCGCACAGGCGAACCTGAGATTGGCGGCGAAGATTTCGACGTCCTGCACGATACTATCCGAACCCCATTCAGCGCAGTTTCAGCCCGTTCGAACCGAAGGCGCCCAGGTAGCGTAAAAGAGCGTAAGAGCGCGTCAAGTCGCGAAATTGTGTGACGGCCGGCAAACGCTAGGTTTTCCTCACAAGCATCACACAAAGGGAACCCTGAAATGACCGAATTCGCGAAGCGTCCTGACGGCCTCCTTATCCCGGCGAACATGGCTTCGACCGGCCTCAGCCGGCGCGGCTTTCTGGCCGGCACCGCAGCGCTGGGTCTTGCCGCCGGCTTCGGTGGCACGCTCGCGGCAACCGATGCACGCGCGCAAGAGCCAAAGCGCGGTGGCCATCTGAAACTTGGCCTCAAGGGCGGCGCCACCACGGATTCGCTCGATCCCGCCGCCTATAGTGGTTCGGTCTCCTTCGTCATCGGCCACCTGTGGGGCGACACACTGGTCGAATCCGACCCGAAGACCGGCGCGCCGCTGCCGGCGCTCGCCGAATCTTGGGAACCGTCTGCCGATGCGTCGCAGTGGACCTTCAAGATCCGTAGCGACGTGAGCTTCCACGACGGCAGCAAGCTGACGGTCGCCGACGTCGTCGCGACGCTGAAGCGCCATGCGGACGAAGGCTCGAAGTCCGGCGCGCTCGGGCTGATGCGCTCGATCAAGACGATCGAGGAGAAGGCAGGCAGCCTGGTGCTGACGCTCACCGAAGGCAATGCCGACCTGCCGCTGCTTCTGACCGACTACCACCTGATCATCCAGCCGAAGGGCGGCGTCGACAATCCGGCCTCGCCCATCGGCACCGGTCCCTACAAGCTTTCAAGCTACGAGGCTGGCCTGCGAGCCACCTTTGAAAAGAACGCCGACGACTGGCGCTCCGACCGCGGCTTCGTCGACAGTGTCGAGATCATCGTGATGAACGACACGACGGCGCGCATTGCAGCACTTTCCTCCGGTCAGGTCCATTTCATCAACAACATCGACCCGAAGACCGTGCCGCTCTTGAAGCGCGCCCCGCGTGTCGAGATCCTGCGCACCGCCGGCAAGGGCTTCTACAGCTTCCTGATGCATTGCGACACCGCGCCCTTCGACAACAACGACCTGCGGCTGGCGCTGAAATATGCGGTAGACCGCCAGGCGATCCTCGATCGGGTGCTCGGCGGCTTCGGCACGCTCGGCAACGACTATCCGGTCAACGGCAACTATGCGCTGGCACCTGAGGGCATCGAGCAGCGCGCCTATGACCCGGACAAGGCCGCCTTCCACTTCAAGAAGTCCGGCCACGACAGGCCGATCCTCTTGCGCACCTCCGACGCCGCCTTCCCCGGGGCTTCCGACGCCGCCGTGCTCTTCCAGGAAAGCGCCAAGAAGGCCGGCATCGAGATCGAAGTGCGCCGCGAGCCGGAAGACGGCTACTGGACCAATGTCTGGAACGTGCAGCCGTTCTGCGCCTCCTATTGGGGCGGAAGGCCGACGCAGGATTCGCGCTACTCGACCTCCTACCTCTCGACCGCCGAGTGGAACGACACGCGCTTCAAGCGCGAGGATTTCGACAAGCTGCTGCTTCAGGCCCGCTCCGAGCTCGACGAAGCCAAGCGCAAGGAGATGTATCACACCATGGCGATGACGGTGCGCGACGAAGGCGGCCTGATCCTGCCGGTCTTCAACGACTACGTGAACGCCGCCTCCGCCTCGCTCAAGGGCTTTGTCGACGACATCGGCAACGACCTCTCGAACGGCTACGTCGGCAGCCGCGTCTGGTTCGACAGCTAAGCCATTGCGATGAAAGCCGGACGCGGGTTCGCGTCCGGGACTTCCCGAGAGACCAAAGAGATCGTTAGAACCAAAATGTCAGAACGCGAATTCACTGTCATAGAAAACGAATGGATCCGGCTGAAGGATGGCACCGAGCTTGCCGCCCGCATCTGGATGCCCGCCGGCGCTAAGGCCGATCCGGTTCCGGCCGTGCTCGAATACCTGCCCTACCGCAAGCAGGGCGGCACGAGCCTGCGTGACGAGTCCACCTACCCCGTCTTTGCCGCCGCCGGCATTGCCGGCGTCCGCGTCGACATCAGAGGTTCAGGCGAAAGCGAAGGCGTGATCGACGGCGAATATACGCGGCGCGAGCTTTCCGACGGCTGCGAGATCGTCGAATGGATTGCCGCCCAGCCCTGGTCCAACGGCAAGGTCGGCATGATGGGCATCTCCTGGGGCGGCTTCAACTGCCTGCAGGTCGCGGCCTTGAGACCGCCGGCGTTGAAAGCCGTCATCTCCATCGCCTCCACGGTCGACCGCTACAACGACGACATCCACTACAAGAACGGCTGCCATCTCTCGGCCCAGCTGTCCTGGGCGGCGACCATGCTCGGCTACCAGTCGCGCTCGCCGGATCCCGCCATCGTCGGCGACCGCTGGAAGCAGATGTGGATGGAGCGGTTGGAGAAAGAACCCTTCTTCATGGAGGAGTGGCTGGAGCACCAGCGTCGCGACGAATTCTGGCAGCACGGGTCGATCTGCGAAGATTTCGACAGGGTCGGCATTCCGGCGCTGGTCATCGCCGGCTGGGCCGACGGCTACCGCAACACGCCCCTGAAGGCGGTCGAAGGCCTTGGCGACAGGGCCAAGGCGCTGATCGGCCCGTGGGTGCACAAATACCCGCATTTCGCCTTCCCGAAGCCGCGCGCCGATTTCCATGGCGAGGCGATCCGCTGGTGGAACCGCTGGCTGCGCGACGAGGAAAACGGCGCCGAGAACGGACCGCAGGTGCGTGCCTATATCCTCGACGGCCCGCGCCCGTCGCTTCGGCGCGACAGCGATCCGGGCCGCTGGGTGGCGAAGGACGCCTGGACCGCACCGGAAATGCAGCTTTTCGGCGTCTCGCATGACGGACGGCTGACGCCATCTGCCGGCGGCACCGGCATCGGCGAGGTCTACCTGAAATCGCCACTCGATACCGGCACGGCGTCCGGCGAGTACTTCACGCTGAAGCCCGATGCCGAAATGGCCGGCGACCAGCGCATCGACGATGCCGGCTCGCTTGTCTTCGAAACCGCGCCGCTGCTGGAAGCGGCCGACTATCTCGGCCAGCCGACGCTGACCGTCGACGTCACCTGCCAGGCGCCGACCGCCAATCTCGCCGTCCGCCTGGTCGACGTGCATCCTGACGGTACCGCCACCCGCGTCGCCTTCGGCGTGCTCAACCTGGCGCACCGCGACAGCAACACCCAGCCGCGCGCCATGGAGCCCGGCCGCAAGACGCGGATAACGCTCACGCTCGATGCCTGCGGCTACCGCTTCCGCGCGGGAAATCGCATCCGCGTCTCGCTCTCGACCTCCTATTGGCCGCTGATCCTTCCCGCCCCCACCGATCCGGGTCTTTCGATCGACACGGCAAGCCTGTCGCTCGCCCTTCCGCTGCTGGGCGCGCACAAGGAGATCGTCGTGCCCGAGCCGGAGAACCCCGATCCGCTGCCAAAGTATCGCGAGCTGACGCGCGGCATTTCGAGCCGCACCGTCGAGCGCGACATGACCCACGGCATGACCCACTACCGGATCTACGAGGACACCGGGCTGTCCGAACATCCGGATACGGGCCTTGCCACCCAGGACATCCGCGACGAGACCTGGTCGATCGCACCGGACGACCCGCTGTCGATGATCGGCACCTCGACCTGGACCTGCGTCGCCAAGCGCGAGGGCTGGTCGGTGCGCACCGTCGCGACCTCGACGCTCCACTGCACACAGAACGAGTGGATCACCGAGGCCGAGGTCGTCGCCTACGAGGGCGACACGCCGATCTTCGAGAAGCACTTCAAGAAGCGCATCCCGCGCGATTTCATGTGAGCGGCACCCACGGAGCGGGCCGGCGGCCGATCGGCGCCACGCCCGCTCCGGCGGCCCTGTCTTGACATCGTCGGCACATCATTGTACCAATCGGTAAATACTTGACCGATCGGTACACAAATGCGCCATTTCTTCTCGCGTCATCAGCCTCCCGTTCATATCAACCGTGGCCTGATTGCCGGCATCGGCGGCCTCGTCGCCATCGCCGCCGTCGGCGCGCTGACAGGCCTTGTCGGCCACCCCATGCTGATGGCGCCCTTCGGCGCCAGCTGCGTGCTGATCTTCTCCGTCACGGCGAGCCCGCTGTCGCAGCCGGCCAACGTCGTCGGCGGCCACTTCGTCGCCACGCTCGTCGGCCTGGTCCTCAGATCAGTCTTTCCGAACGAGTGGTGGGCGGTCGCCATCGCCGTCGGTGCGGCGATCGCGCTGATGGCGGCGCTCCGCATCACCCATCCGCCGGCGGGCGCCAACCCACTCGTCGTCTTTGCCGCCGATCCCGGCTTCGAATTCCTGCTCTTCCCGGTGCTGACCGGCTCGCTTATTCTCGTCGCCGTTGGCGCGCTGTTCCACCGCTTCGCCAAGGTCGAGTATCCGCTGGCGAGGAAGCCCGCATGAGCCGCGTCGTCACGGAGCGAAAGGACGTCATCTCCATGCTTGCGGAAATTTTCCGCGAGCACGGTTATGACGGCACCAGCCTCAGCCTGATCACCGAGAAGACCGGGCTCGGCAAAGGCAGCCTCTACCACTTCTTCCCGGGCGGGAAGGAGGAGATGGCCGAGGCCGTGCTTGGCGATATCTCCGCCTGGTTCCGCACGCACATCTTCGAGCCGCTACGCAATGCCGAAGATCCCGCCGCGGCGCTGGACGCGATGTTTGCCGCCGTCGACGGCTACTTCCGCCAGGGCAGACGCCTCTGCCTGATGGGGGTGATCGCCACCAGCGGCGCGCACGACCGCTTCGCCCGCGAACTCAACCGCTATTTCTCCGACTGGCGCGCCGATCTTTCCGTCACGCTTGAACGCGCCGGCACGCCCGCTGCCGAGTGCGACGGCCTTGCCGAGGAAATCGTCGGCGGCATCCAGGGCGCGCTGATCCTTGCCCGCAGCCTGGAGGACCCCGGTGCCTTCGGCCGGGTGCTGACCCGCCTCAAGGCGCGGTGCCTCACGGTATCATCGTAAAGCAGGCGACCAGGCTTCCTCCCTCACCCAAATTGACAAAAATCAGATCGTTGCTTGAGCCAGCCTTGACAATCGCCTTTGCGCCCGGATATTAACCGATGAGTTAAATAACTCTACGGTTAAAGACTGGGCACATTGGGGCGCCCAGAGGAGGAGGATTCATGACAGCGGCGACCGCAAACGCAGCACGCAAGGATATCAGCTTGGAAATCGTGCGCGACTTCGAGGCGCCGATAAACCTCGTCTTCAAGGTCTGGTCGACGCCGGAGCATCTGTTGCGCTGGTGGGGGCCGCGGGATTTCACGCCGCATTCGGTCAACATGGACTTCCGTCCGGGCGGCGCTTGGCGCGCCTGCATCCGTTCGCCCGAAGGCCAGGACTATTGGATGGGCGGCATCTTTCGCGAAGTGCGCGAGCCCGAGAAGCTGGTCTTCACCTTCGCCTGGGATGAAGACGGCGAGCCCGGCAGCGACACGCTGATCACCGTTTCCTTTGCCGATATCGGCGGCAAGACGCGGCTGGTCTTCCAGCAAACACCATTCGAGACCGTCGAAGAGCGCGACTCGCACCAGGATGGCTGGGGCGAGTGCCTCGAGCGGCTCAGGGATTACGTCGACCATGTCTAACATCGCAAACCTTGAAACCGAAAACGCGCCCGGTCCGAAGGCGACCCGGCGCGAATGGATCGGGCTCGCCGTGCTGGCGCTGCCCTGCATGCTCTATTCCATGGACCTGACGGTGCTGAACCTCGCCGTCCCGCAGCTTGCCGAACAGCTCAAGCCCTCGGCCGCCCAGCTTCTCTGGATCATCGATATCTACGGCTTCATGGTCGCAGGCTCGCTGATCACCATGGGCACGCTCGGCGATCGCATCGGCCGGCGCCGGCTGCTGATGATCGGCTCGGTCGCCTTTGGCCTGGCGTCGATCTTCGCCGCCTTTGCCTGGAATGCCGAGACCCTGATCATCGCGCGTGCCGTGCTCGGTGTGGCGGCGGCGACCCTTGCGCCCTCCACCCTCTCGCTCATCCGCAACATGTTCCTCGACGATCGCCAGCGCACCTTTGCGATTGGGGTGTGGATCGCCAGCTTCTCGGCCGGCGGCGCCATCGGCCCCGTGGTCGGCGGGCTGATGCTGTCGCAATTCTGGTGGGGTTCGGTCTTCCTGCTCGCCGTGCCGGTCATGGTGCTGATCCTCATCCTCGGCCCGATCCTCCTGCCGGAATTCCGCGACCCCGAGGCCGGCCGGATCGACCTCGTCAGCGCCGCCCAGTCGCTCGTCGCCGTGCTTTCGGTGATCTACGGCATGAAGCACGTTGCCGAGGCCGGCTTCGATACCATCGCGGCCTTCTTCATCCTGCTCGGCATCGTCGTCGCGATCCTGTTTGCGCGGCGCCAGCTCCGTCTCGCCGACCCGCTGATCGACCTGGCGCTGTTCAGGACGCCGGCCTTCAGCGCCGCCCTTGGCGTCAACATTCTCGGCCTGTTCGTCGGCTTCGGCGCCTTCCTGTTCGTGGCGCAGTACCTGCAGCTGGTGCTTGGGCTCACCCCCTTCGTTGCCGGTCTCTGGTCCGTGCCGACGGGCGTGGCGATGATCGTCGCGTCGATGACCGTGCCGATGCTTGCCACCCGTTTTGCCGCCTCAAACCTGATTGCGGCGGGCTTCGTGCTGACGGCGATCGGCTTTGCCATCTGCACCCAGGTCGGCACCGAAAGCAGCCCGCTGCTGGTGACGACCGGCCTCGTCGTGCTCTGCCTCGGCTTTGCCCCCGTCGGTACTCTGACGACGGACATGATCGTCGGCTCGGCACCGCCGGAGCGCGCCGGTGCAGCGTCAGCCATCTCCGAGACCAGCTTCGAGTTCGGCGGTGCGCTCGGCATTGCCGTACTCGGCAGCCTTTTGACCTCGGCCTATCGCGGCCGCATGGACCAGCTGGTGGTCACCGGCCTGCCGGAGGAAACCGTAGCCGCCGCCCGCCAGACACTCGGCGGCGCTGTCGCCGTGGCTGCCGACCTGCCACCTGCAGAGGCCGAACGGCTGCTGACGGCGGCGCGCGACGTCTTCACCCAGTCCTTCGCCTTCACCGCCTCGATCTGCGTGCTGCTATCGCTCGGCACCGCACTCATCGCCTTCCTGCTCCTGCGCAAGGCCAGCGATGACGGTGACGGCAAGGCGCAGGTGGCCGCCGATCAGCCGGCGCCTTCGGGCAACGCGGGATAACGGTGCCCGGCGCCAGACGCCAGACCGGAAACGCAAAGGTGCGCAAATCTCAAGCGGCGCCGGCCTCGGCCGGCGGGTGGTGATCTGCGCCCAATCCCAGGGAGGAAACCGATGAAGAAGCTCTATCGCGGCAGCTGCCACTGCAAGGCCGTCACCTTCGAAGGCCAGCTCGATCTTGCCGAGGGCATCCGCCGCTGCAACTGCTCCTTCTGCGCCAAGACGCGCATGCAGAAGGCCTTCGCGCTGCGCGAGGAATTCGAGATCACGTCAGGCAAGGACCGGCTGACGAGTTACCGGGCCGACAATTCGAGCTGGATCGAAGGCGACGTCGATCACTACTTTTGCAGCCGCTGCGGTGTCCGGCCCTTCTCGCGCGGCTACCACAAGGATTTCATCGGCCACTTCTACGCGGTCAATGTCGCCTGCCTCGATGGCGTCAGCGACGCGGAACTCGCCGCGGCGCCGATCATCTTTGAAAACGGCCGCGACGACGACCACTTCAACACGCCCGCCGACACGCGCTTCATGTAGGCGCGGCGGCCTGTCAGGCGACGGTCAGCGCCCGGAGCGCATCGAGCGCCCGCTCGGCATCTGCTTCCGGCACGAAAATATGGTCGTGGTAATAGGCGGCGATCACATTGGCGCTGATGCCTTCGCGCGTCAGCGCCGCAGAAACGGCGGCCGTCAGGCCGACCGCTTCGAGCGCCGAGTGCACGTTGAGCGTAATGCGGCGCAGCAACGGGCCGTAGCCGAGCCCCGCCCCGTCGGCGGCAGCGCGGGTAACGACCAGCGTCAGCCCTTCGTCCTCGCGATAGGTGGCAAGCGGCTCCAGCGCCTGGTAGCGCGCCGCGTCCCGATAGGCGACGGTGCAATAGACATAGGTCTGCGGAAACAGCACCGGGCTCATCGTCGCCAGGAGTTTCGCGAGATCCGTTTCTCCAGCCATGGCATCGTCCCCTGTTCTCGGCGCCTCATATCCGTCCAGTGGTAGCGGATCGTCACGTTGGCGTGAAGCACGCGATCGCGATTTGACCGTTGCCAATCCCATGAAAACATGAGGTCATCGAACGTCCGGCGCTGAAGCCGGACGATGGGAGGACGCGATGGCGCGCAGCAAGTCGGCACAGATCGCAGGCAGACCTTTCATGAACCTGGCAGCGGCAGTCTTTGCCGCGCTGATGGCATCGGCGCCGGTCGCCGCCGCCCAGGAACCGGCCGTCGTAATTCCGCCGCCTTCGCTGGACGAGAAATCATCCGCATCGACGGAAGTCGCCGTCTTCGCCGGCGGCTGCTTCTGGGGTGTTCAGGGCGTCTTCCAGCACCTCAAAGGCGTGAAGAAGGCCGTCTCCGGCTATGCCGGCGGCACGGCGGCAACCGCCGACTACGAGACGGTGAGCGGCGGCAAGACCGGCCACGCGGAATCGGTGGAAGTGACCTTCGATCCGCGCGAAGTGACCTATGGCCGGCTGCTGCAGGTGTTCTTCTCCGTCGCCCACAATCCGACGCAACTCAACTACCAGGGGCCGGATCATGGTCCCCAGTATCGCTCGGCGCTCTTTGCCGTCACGGATGAACAGAAGCGGATCGCCGATGCCTATATAGACCAGCTCGGCAAGTCTGGCGCCTTCCCGGCGAGGATCGTCACGCAGGTCTCGCCCTTCAAGGGATTCTACGCCGCCGAGGACTACCATCAGGATTTCCTGACCCGAAACCCGACCCATCCCTACATCGTCTATAACGACCTGCCGAAGATCGAGAACCTGAGAACCCTGTTCCCTGACGCTTTCCAGGCAAATCCGGTGCTGGTGTTCAAGGCGAAGAGTTAGGGCCGTTCCAGCCGACACGACGGTTCGGCGTTGCCGCACCCGCTGCCAGCGCGTCAGCGCGTCCCGACGAGAACAGCCACCCCTTTCGCCAGCCGGCGGAAGCCGTCCCGCGCGCCCTCGCTCATGTGCCGCGCCCTGAGCCAGGCGTGGATCAT
The DNA here is from genome assembly GCF_044769565.1 of Ensifer sp. NPDC090286. Classification (NCBI taxonomy): domain Bacteria; kingdom Pseudomonadati; phylum Pseudomonadota; class Alphaproteobacteria; order Hyphomicrobiales; family Rhizobiaceae; genus Ensifer; species Ensifer sp. NPDC090286. The sequence continues at coordinate 1,581,799 of NZ_JBIVYF010000001.1, forward strand.
CTGCGGCTCCTCGCGGAAGGTGACGTTGACGCCGGCGGCCGCAAGTCGTGCCGCATAGATTCGCGCATCGTCGCGCAAGGGATCGAAGAAGGCGCCGGTGATGTAGCTCGGCGGCAGGCCGGAAAGGTCCGTTTCCGCCAAGGGTGCGGCGAAAGGATTGTCAACCGGCGCCTTCAGGATATCGCGATAGTAGCTGACATCGGCGGTCGTCAGCCCCGGCGCCTCGGCCATCTCCTCGTAAGATCCCGAGACAAGATCGCCGCCAAGGCCCGGATAGATCAGCGCCTGGCCGACAATGCCCTTGAGACCTTCCGCCCGAGCCTTCAGAACGATGCCCGCCGTCAGGTTGCCGCCGGCGCTGTCACCGGCAACGACAACAGGACAGCCATCGGACAGCAATTCCTTCAGCACCGCGTAGCAATCGTCGAACGCGGCCGGCCAGACATGCTCCGGGGCCAGGCGATAATCGACCGAAACCAGTTCGGCGTGGGCAAAATCGGAGAGTTCGGCGCAGATCGCATCATGGCTGTCGAGCGAGCCGACGACAAAGCCGCCGCCGTGGATGTAGTAGATACGCGTCTCGGTCGATACCGTGGCCGGCGTGTAGTGCCGGATCGGGATGAGACCATCGACAAGTGTGTCTTCGCGGGTGAGCCCTTTCGGGCTCGGCGCATCGAATTCGGCGCAGAGCGCGTCATACCATTTGCGCTGCTGTTCGATCGGGGCATCGACCGCATCGGCCGGATAGAAGTCCTCGCAGCGGCGGTGGAAAGCGAGGATACCGGGCTCGCTCGGCATCGGTTTGGCGCTTGCCCTGTTGTCCATTTCACGTCCTCGCTCGATCAAGCGGCATCACTGGCATTCAGGTCGTCACGGGAGCGGGTCGGCTCAGAATTTGCGGGGTTGATAACACCACCCCCTGCAATTACTGATTTAGACCTCCTACCTACAATCCGCTCCGATTCTCTGTCCCGTGGTGTCTCCATGAAAGTATTGCAGGCCTTTCGCAATCGCCATCCTGTTTGCGCCGCATTGATTGGCTTCTTCGTCGCGCCGACAGTCATGATGGCATATCTCGGGCGTTGGAAGCTCGTGCTGTTGTATTTCGTGGCGGAGGTCGCGCTGTACTTTGGTGGATCCTGGGCGATAGCGGTAGCCTTCGGTACTGGCGACGCGACGTGGCTGGTGAGCCTTGCGCTGCTGGCATTCCGGGTTCTCGGCGCGATGCACGGCTATCGGCTCGCCGGCGGGCTTCCTTCGGGTCACGTCTTTCCCTGGTATGCCCGTTGGTACGGCCTCGTTCTGATCTTCATCGCCGCACCCATCGCCTTCACGTCGCTGCTGTTTCAATTTTTCAGCATGCCGGCGAATTCGATGTACCCGACGCTTCAGCCCGGCGACCGTGTCGTCGCGAACAAGTTTGCCTATGGCTACGGCAAGTTCTCGCTTCCCTTCAGAAGTGGGCCACAATCGAAGATCTTTGCGCGCAAGCCGGAACGGGGTGACCTCGTTGTTTTTGCCAACCCGGCCCAGCCCGACACCGACTACATCAAACGCGTCATCGGCTTGCCCGGCGACAAGGTGCAATTGAGGGGTGGCTACCTTTACATCAACGGACAAGCTGCGCCGAAGCAGCAAATAGAAGTGCAGCAGAGTAGCGACGTCAGGGACGGCGCGTTCGCAATCTATAGCGAGTCGCTGCCCAACGATCGCGCCTACCGCCTGGCCGAAGACAAGCCTGTCGCCGACACGCCGGAATTCATCGTCCCCGACGGCCAATATTTCGTGCTCGGCGACAACAGGAACTTCAGCGTCGACAGTCGGCACGACATCGGTTTCGTTCCCGAGGACAACATTTTTGCGAAGGTCGCCCTGGTCCTGTTCAACGACCGCAATGGTTTCGACCGCTTCGGATGGGTGAACTGACGCAAGCCAAACAAAGCGCGGCGTCACGGCGACCGACGGCGCCGCGCAAACGAGCAAGGTTCACCCGCTTGCCAGCCGCGCCCCACACCTATTAACTCGCGCCATGGCCTTCACTTTCAGACAGTTGCAGTATTTCGTCGCCGTTGCCGAACAGGGGTCGATCACCCGTGCGGCGCAGAACCTGTCGATCTCGCAATCCTCGATCACCGAGGCGATCAAGGAGCTTGAAGGCGATCTCGGCGTCGAGCTTTTCGACCGGCACCCGCGCGGCCTGTCGATCACCCATAACGGCCACCAGTTCCTGCGCCACGCCACCAAGATCCTCTCCAATGTCTCCGACGCCCGTCGGAGTTTCTCCGACAGCCGCGAGGAGACCGGCGGCAAGCTCAATCTCGGCGTCACTTCGCTGGTCGCCGGCTATGTGCTTTCCGATCTGCTTGCCCGCTATCGCCGCGCCTGCCCCGGTGTCGAGGTCAGCGCCATCGAGGACAACGGTTCCTATCTCGAACATCTGCTGATCGGCGGCGAACTCGACGTTGCCGTCATGGTCATCTCCAACCTGCGCGACCGCATGGCGCTGCAGGCGGAAATCCTCGAGACCTCGCCCTATCGGCTGTGGCTGCCGATCGGCCATCCGCTCGTCAGCGCCGACATCATCTCCGTCAGCGATATCGCCAAGGAACCGCTGATCATGCTGACAGTCGACGAAATCGAGGAGAACACCGGCAAGCTTCTGACCGCGCTCGGCGCCCGTCCGCACGTGGCATTCCGCACCCGTTCGGTGGAGGCGGTGCGCAGTCTGGTCGCGACCGGCGCCGGCATCGCGCTCCTGCCCGATCTCGTCTACCGCCCCTGGTCGCTGGAAGGCGACCGCATCGAAAGCCGGGACGTCTCCGGCGCCCTTCCCGTCGTGCAGGTCGGCATGGTCTGGCGCAAGGGTTCCGGCCTGCCACAATCGGCGCGCGACTTCGTCGGCATCGCCGAGGCGCTCCGAAGCGCCAGGCCGCGCTAATTCCCTGGATTTATTAGCCTTCTCCCGTCACTGACCACACCTTTTGCGTGCCTCCCGACTAGAGATATCGGAAAAACCGAAAGCGACATTCTGTTTAATGAATTTGCGAATACGGTGAAATGAAGGCACGCTTCATCCTGGGAACGAAGCCGCAAAACGCGGCTCAAAACTGGGAGAATTCAGATGAAGCAGATGCTCAAATCCTGCACGGCATTGACCCTGTCGCTCGGCCTTGTCGCCCCGGCATTCGCGCAGGAGCCGCTGAAGGAACTCGGCAAGGGTGAAGGCGAACTCTCCATCGTCGCCTGGGCCGGCTACATCGAGCGCGGCGAGACTGACAAGGCCTATGACTGGGTCACGGATTTCGAGAAGCAAACGGGCTGCAAGGTCTCGGTCAAGACTGCCGCCACCTCGGACGAAATGGTGGCGCTGATGAACGAAGGCGGCTTCGACCTCGTCACCGCCTCGGGCGACGCCTCGCTGCGCCTCGTCGCCGGCAAGCGCGTCCAGCCGATCAACACCGACCTCATCCCGAGCTGGAAGACCATCGACGAGCGCATGCAGAACGCCCCCTGGTATACGGTCAACGGCGTACACTACGGCACGCCTTATGTCTGGGGCCCGAACGTCCTGATGTACAACAAGGACGCCTTCAAGGGCGAAGCGCCGAAGAGCTGGAACGTTGTCTTCGAGGAAATGAACCTACCCGACGGCAAGTCCAACAAGGGCCGCGTCCAGGCCTATGACGGCCCGATCCACGTGGCCGACGCTGCCAACTACCTGATGGCGCACAAGCCGGAACTCGGCATCAAGGACCCCTACGAGCTCAACGAAGACCAGTACAAGGCAGCGCTCGAGCTGCTGCGCGGCCAGCGCAAGATCGTCGGCCGCTACTGGCACGACGCGATGATCCAGATCGACGACTTCAAGAACGAAGGCGTCGTCGCCTCCGGCTCCTGGCCGTTCCAGGTGAACCTGATGGAAGCCGAGAAGCTGCCGATCGCCTCGACCATTCCGGAAGAAGGCGTGACCGGATGGGCCGACACGACCATGCTGCATGCCGACAGCCAGCATCCGAACTGCGCCTATATGTGGATGGAACACTCGCTGTCGCCGAAGGTCCAGGGTGACGTCTCCGCCTGGTTCGGCGCCAACCCGTCGGTGGGTGCCGCCTGCAAGGGCAACGAGCTCTTGACCGACGCCGGCTGCAAGACCAACGGCTACGAGGACTTCGACAAGGTGAAGTTCTGGAAGACGCCGGTGACGAAGTGCGCAAGCCAGGGCGAATGCGTGCCCTATCACCGCTGGGTCTCCGACTATATCGGCGTGATCGGCGGCCGCTGAGCCGTCAGACCTATCGCAAGCATTTGCCCCTCACCCTGCCCCTCTCCCCGCACGCGGGGAGAGGGAACGCCCTCGGCCAAACCGCAGGGCGTGAACCTGAGGCAAGACGCCCGCCGCACGTCCCCTTCGCCCCGCCTGCAGGGAGAAGGTGCCCGGCAGGGCGGATGAGGGGCCACATTTCCGGAGCCATCCTATGACCACCGCCGTTCTCTTCGACAATGTTTCCCGCCATTTCGGCGCCGTGCGCGCCGTCGATGGCGTGAACCTCGAGATTGCCGAGGGCGAGTTCTTCGCCATGCTCGGCCCCTCCGGCTCGGGCAAGACCACGTGTCTGCGCCTGATGGCCGGCTTCGAGCAGCCGACCGGCGGCCACATCGAGATCTTCGGCGAAACCGCCGAGGGCGTGCCGCCCTATCGCCGCAGCGTCAACACCGTCTTTCAGGACTATGCCCTCTTCCCGCATCTCTCGATCCTCGACAACGTCGCCTACGGGCTGATGGTCAAGGGCGTCGGCCGCGAAGAACGCCGCAAGGCGGCCGAGGACGCGCTCGCCATGGTCAAGCTGCCGGGCTATGGCGCCCGCCGCCCCGGCCAGCTCTCCGGCGGCCAGCGCCAGCGCGTGGCGCTCGCCCGCGCGCTCGTCAACAAGCCCAAGGTGCTGCTGCTCGACGAGCCGCTCGGCGCGCTCGACCTGAAGCTGCGCGAGCAGATGCAGGAGGAACTGAAGAGCCTGCAGAAATCGCTCGGCATCACCTTCGTCTTCGTCACCCACGACCAGGGCGAGGCTCTGTCTATGGCCGACCGCATCGCCGTCTTCAACGATGGCCGCATCCAACAGCTCGGCAGCCCCGAAGACGTCTACAAGCAGCCGAAGACCCGCTTCGTCGCAGACTTCGTCGGTTCGTCCAACGTGCTGCCGCAAAAGCTCTGCCAGCGGCTCGGGCTGAAGGCACCCTTTGCCAGCCTGCGTCCCGAGGCGATCGCCATCGCCGCGCCGACCAATGGCGCGCTCAGCCTGTCGGGCACCGTCTCGGCCCATAGTTTCCTCGGCGCCGTCAACCGCGTCGTCGTCGATGTCGATGGCGCCCGCGTTGCCGTTGCCAGCCCCGCAGCCCTCGCCGTGCCCGCGCTCGGTAGCCCCGTCACCATCAGCTTCGCCGCCAACGAGCTGCACCCGATGGAGGACGCATGACCGCCTTTGCCGAACCCCTCGTGTTGCCGGAGCGCCGCGGCCCCGCCGGCCGCCTGTCGGACTTTTTCTGGCGTCACCCGCACCTGCTGTTGACACTGATGCTCGCGCCGCCGCTGCTCTGGCTCGGCGTCGTCTATCTCGGTTCGCTCTTTGCGCTTCTGCTGCAGAGCTTCTTCTCGATCGACGATTTCTCAGGGCTGATCAATTACGAGTTCACCTTTGCGACCTATCGCCAGCTCCTCAGCGAGACCAATCTCGACATCATCCTGCGCACCGTCTTGATGGCCGCAACCGTCACCATCGCTTCCGCCATCGTCGCCTTCCCGATTGCCTATTACGCGGCGCGTTACGCCCAGGGAAAATGGAAGGTGCTCTTCTATCTCGGCGTCATGCTGCCGCTCTGGTCGAGCTATCTGGTCAAGATCTATGCCTGGAAGCTGATCCTCGCCAAGGAAGGCATCCTCACCTGGATCTTCGGCAAGCTGCACCTGCTCTGGCTGCTCGACGGCTGGCTGGCGCTGCCTATCGTCGGCGGCAACTCGCTCTCGGTCAGCTACACCGGCACCTTCATCGTCTTCGTCTATGTCTGGCTGCCCTTCATGATCCTGCCGATCCAGGCGGCACTGGAGCGCGTGCCCGGCAACCTGATCGAGGCATCATCCGACCTCGGCGGCACGCCAGCGCAGACCTTCCGCTTCGTGCTGTTTCCGCTGGCGCTGCCCGGCATCGTCGCCGGCTCGATCTTCACGTTTTCGCTGACGCTCGGCGACTACATCATCCCGCAGATCGTCGGCTCGTCGCGCCTCTTCATCGGCCAGGCGGTCTACGCCCAGCAGGGCACCGCCGGCAACATCCCGCTCGCCGCCGCCTTCACCGTGGTGCCGATCGTCATCATGGGCGCCTACCTCTTCATGGCCAAACGCATGGGGGCCTTCGATGCGCTCTGATCGCCTCAACCGCTCGCCGATGGGTCTGAAGATCGCAGCCGGCATCGGCCTCGCCTTCCTGCACCTGCCGATCCTGCTCATCTTCCTCTACGCTTTCACCACTGAGGAGAAGAGCTACCAGTTCCCGCCGCCCGGCCTGACGACGCAATGGTTTGCCGTTGCCTGGAACCGGCCCGATGTCTGGGCGGCGCTGACACTCTCGGTCAAGGTCGCGTCGATCGCCACCGCCGTGGCGCTGGTGCTCGGGACCCTTTGTGCCGCCGCCGTCAGCCAGACGCGCTTCTTCGGCCGCGAAACGGTCTCGCTGCTCGTCATCCTGCCGATCGCACTTCCCGGCATCATCACCGGCATTGCGCTCCGCTCCGCTTTCTCGATGGCCGATATCCCGTTCTCGTTCTGGACCATCGTGCTCGGCCACGCGACCTTCTGCATTGTCGTCGTCTACAACAATGCGGTCGCCCGTTTCCGCCGCATCTCCGGCTCGCTGATCGAGGCCTCGATGGATCTCGGCGCCGACGGTTTCCAGACCTTCCGCCACATCATCCTGCCGAACATCGGCACGGCGCTCTTGGCCGGCGGCATGCTCGCCTTCGCGCTGTCCTTCGACGAGGTGATCGTCACCACCTTTACCGCCGGCCAGCAATCGACGCTTCCGATCTGGATGCTCGAAGAGCTGATCCGCCCGCGCCAGCGGCCGGTGACCAATGTGGTCGCCATGGTCGTGGTGCTCGTCACCTTCCTGCCGATCCTCGGCGCCTACTACCTCACCCGCGACGGCGACCAGATCGCCGGCGCCGGCAAATAACTCGACTTTCAAGGGAGAACAGACATGGACACCCAACTGCTGATCGGATCGCGCTTCGAGGCCGGCACCGAGGCCGACGAACACATCCTGAACCCGCGGACGGGCGGCAAGATCGTCGATCTGCCGGAAGCCTCGCACGCCCAGGTCGAGGCAGCCGTCGACGCCGCCGAGAGCGCCTTCACCAGCTGGTCGCAGACCACACCGGCCGAGCGCTCCAACTATCTCTTGAAGATCGCCGACGCGATCGAGAAGGATGCCGACGGCTTTGCAGCGCTGGAGGCGCTGAACTGCGGCAAGCCGATCAACGCGGTGAGGAACGACGAAATTCCGGCGATCGTCGACTGCTGGCGCTTCTTTGCCGGTGCGGTGCGCAACCTGCATGCGCCGACCGCAGGCGAATACCTGCCCGGCCACACCTCGATGATCCGCCGCGACCCGATCGGCATCGTCGGCTCGATCGCGCCGTGGAACTATCCGCTGATGATGATGGCCTGGAAGCTGGCGCCGGCGATCGCCGGCGGCAACACCGTCGTCTTCAAGCCCTCCGAACAGACGCCGCTGACGGCGCTGAAGCTGGCGCGCGTGCTTGCCGACATCCTGCCGGAAGGCGTGGTGAACGTCGTTTCAGGCCGCGGCGAAACCGTCGGCAACGCGCTGATCAACCACCCGAAGATCTCGATGGTCTCGATCACCGGCGACATCGCCACCGGCAAGAAGGTGCTGGCGGCGGCCGCCAAGACCGTGAAGCGCACCCATCTGGAGCTTGGCGGCAAGGCTCCGGTCATCGTCTATGACGACGCCGATCTCGAAGCGGTGGTAAACGGCATTCGCACCTTCGGCTATTACAACGCCGGTCAGGACTGCACCGCCGCCTGCCGCATCTATGCCGAAGCCGGCATCTACGAGAAGCTGGTCGCCGACCTCACCTCGGCCGTCTCGACCATCCGCTACAATCTCGCCGACGACACCGAAAACGAGATCGGCCCCTTGATCTCGCGCCGCCAGCGCGACCGTGTCGCAAGCTTCGTCGAGCGCGCCGCCGACCAGAAGCACATCGAGATCACCACCGGCGGGGCGGCCGGCAGCGCCGACGGCTTCTTCTTCCAGCCGACGGTTGTGGCCGGCGCCACACAGGAGGACGAGATCGTGCGGCGCGAAGTCTTCGGCCCCGTCGTCTCCGTCACCCGCTTCACCGGCAAGGACGACGCGATCGCCTGGGCCAACGACAGCGACTACGGCCTTGCCTCCTCCGTCTGGACCAAGGACATTTCCCGGGCGATGAAGGCGGCCTCGCGCCTGCAGTATGGCTGCACCTGGATCAACACCCATTTCATGCTGACCAACGAGATGCCGCATGGCGGCGTCAAGCAGTCGGGCTACGGCAAGGACATGTCGGTCTATGCGCTCGAGGACTACACCGCCGTTCGCCACATCATGATCAACCACGGCTGAGGCTCACCGCCCCGGACGCGGAGAATGCATGCAAACGAAACAAACGGGAGGAGTTTGCGATGTACCGTCGTCAATTGCTTGTTGCAGCTGGGGCTCTCGGCCTCAGCGCCCTCGTGCTCACGCCGGCGGCCTTTGCCGCCGATGCGGCACCCGACGTGGTCGCGGCCTATGTCGCGGCCTGGAACGCCCACGACTCAGGCAAGGCCGCATCCTACTTTGCCGACGACGTCACCTATTACGACGCGTCGGTGGGCACGCCAGTGACCGGCAAGGATGCCGCCAAGACCGGCGTCATCGACAATTTCCTGAACGCCGCTCCCGATGCCGTCTGGACGATGAAGGGCGACCCGATCGCCAGCGGCGACAAGGTCTCTTTCGAATGGGAGTTCTCCGGCACCAACTCCGGTGCCTGGGCCGATGGCACGGCGGCGACCAACAAGAGCTTCAAGTTCACCGGCGCCTCGGTCTTCACCGTCAAGGATGGCAAGATCGCCACCCAGAACGACTATTACGACGCGCTCGGCTTCTACAAGCAGCTGGGCCTGATGCAATAGGCGAGTCCGATGGCCGCAGGCTCCGGCTTGCGACCATCGCATCCGAGCCCGAAATCATGAGCATAAAACTCATAAATGACTTGCACAGCACGAAATCATGAGTAACACGATCACCTTATGAGTTTCTGACCACGCTCAGAAGGTGTCCAATGCTTGCAGGACGGCGTTCGTCTACGGCTGTAGTTCCGATCGGGCTTGCCCCTGTGCGGGTGACGCGATGACGGCTGCTGTTTCCGAACAGGTCATGGCGACCGGTGGTCCCAAGGCATTGTCGGCCGCCTTTGCCGGCCCCCATGCCTGGTGCAACGAGAAGATGGTGCTCGCGGACGAACTGTCCGACGGCGTGGCGTTGACGGATTTCTTTTCCTCCGGCGCCTTCGATCGGGCGCTCGACATCTACACGGAAAAGTCCGGCGCCAGCGACCGGCGCGCCGTCGCCTCCATGTGGTCGCTCTATTACTTCTCCGCCCTCACCATCCCCTATCTGGTGGCGCGCGTTCTCGACCACCATGTCCTTCCCGTCTCCTTCGACCGCATGAAGGTGGCGCTTGCCGAGGACGGCCTGCCCCGCGCCTTCGGCGTCGCCACCTCGGGCGATTGGCAGGAGGGAGACGACAGCGACGTTTTCGTGACACTTGCTCCCCTCATGCAGGGGCATCTGCGCGAGGTCGTCGGCCACCTCAAATCCGTCGGCGGCATCGCCCCGAAGCTCGCCTGGAACAATGCGCTCGTCTATATCGACTATGCGCTGCGCGCCTCCGGCATCGAGCCGCTGAACGCGCAGGCCGACGCGCTGATCGGCAGCAAGTCCCTGCCGGACGGCACGCCCAACCCCTTCTTCGATTGCCTGCGGCACGAGGAGGAAGACGGCGCGCGTGTCTGCCGGCGCAAGATCTGCTGCCTGCGCTATCTGCTGCCCGGGGTCCCGAGCTGCGGCAGCCTCTGCGCCCTCCCGAGCCAAAGGAACCAATAGGTTTGTCTTCCCGCTTCCCCTTCCCGGCCGTCCTGCGGCTGACGTTCGTTGTCATCACCGCCCTGCTCTTTGCCGTCTCCGCCCGCGCCGAAGGCATCTGGCCGATGACCGTCACCGATGCGGTCGGCCGCGAGGTGACGATATCGGCAAAGCCGAAGGCGATCCTGCTTGGAAGCGGCTTCAATCTCGTCGCCCTGTCGCTCATCCATCCCGATCCCGTCAGCCTGCTTGCCGCCTGGTCCGGCGACATGAAGACCGACAACCCCGAGATCTACGAGAGCTTCCGGCGGAAATTCCCTGCGATCGCCGACGTGCCGCAGATCGACGACGGCACCGGCCCGGGCCTTTCCTTCGAGACGCTGCTGACGGTGAAGGCCGATCTCGCGCTGCTCAACAACTGGCAGTCCGACACCGAGTCCGGCAGGCGCGCCATCGAGTACCTGACCGGCATCGGCGTGCCGGTGGTGGTGGTCGATTTCAACAACGACGCGCTGACCGGCACGCCGCGCATGATGCGTCTGCTCGGCCGGATCCTCGAACGGGACGAACAGGCCGAAGCCTTCGCCCGGTTCTACGAGGACAAGCTCAAGCTGATCCGCGACCGCATCGCCGCCAAGCCGGAACCGCGCCCGCTGGTGCTGATGGACGCCTTCCCCCAGCCCGACCGCTGTTGCTGGGCCTATGGCACCGGCGGCCTCGGCGAATTCCTGACGGTGGCCGGGGGCCGCAACTTTGCCGAAGGCGTGCTGCCGCGGCCGGGCGGCACCGTCAACGCCGAGGCGATCATGGCCGCCAATCCGGAAATCTATATCGCCACCTCCTCGCCCGGCGGCAAATACGGCACGCTCTCGATCGGCCCCGGCATCAGCGAGGACGAAGCCCGCGAGACGCTCGCCCGCACCATCGAGGCGCCGGCTCTGAAGACCATCCGCGCCATCGAGGAAAAGCGCGTGCACGGTCTCTGGAACTTCTTCAACGCGATCCCGCTCAACATCGTCGCCGCCGAAGCCTTCGCCACCTGGATCCGGCCGGATCTGTTCGGCGATCTCGATCCGCAAAAGAGCCTTGCCGAGATCAACGCCCGCTTCGCCGCGGTGCCTTTCGAAGGCACCTATTGGGTGGACCTGACACCCGCCAGATAGGGAGGCGTCCTGCACACGCGGGCGCGGGAGCGCATGACGTGGTCACGCGTGTTCACCAATTCGTCAGGGTGCTTCCTTTCGTCCGACGCCCCGGCGTGTTGCCAGTCGGCGCCCACCCTATATAAAGGCCAGGTGGTGGAGCGCGCCGTTCCGAGAAGGCGAGCGTCGCTGTAACACGTTGATCGGCTGCACGATTTCTCTGTTGCGTCGATTCCGGACCAAGGAATGATGCGGGGTTGAGGAGGATCTTGATGCTGTGGTTGATTGCGTTACCGCTGGGTCTTATCGTCGTGTATCTGGCAGCGCGCTTCAGCCGCTTTCGTCATTGGGCCGAACCGATCCTCTCCGTCGCCGTGGCGCTCGGCCTGCTCGTCGCCTTCATCATCTGGTTTGTCGATCGCGACGGCCGCACGCCTCCCGCTCCGAAGCCCGTCGAGACGACGCAGCCCGCCGGCCTCACGGCCGCCGATGTCGCCCTGGAAGGCCTGACCTTCGAACAGAGCCAGCCGGAAAGAAGCTTCCGGCTGCGCGGCACGGTGACGAACAAAGGACCGCAGCTGCTCGAATATTTCCGCCTCGCGGTCACGCTCGAAAACTGCCCCGACGACGTGTGCGAGACGATCGGCAACGACACAGCACTGATCCTCGCCCGCGTACCGGCGGGCCAGAGCCGTTCGTTCGAAACCTTCCTCACCTTCCCCAACCGCGAGGGCGAAAGCCTGACGGCGCCGAAATGGACGACCGAGATCCAGGAAGTCCGCGGCGCCAACCGTTAGTCGGCGGCGCGGGAGAGACAAGCAGCTAAGCTTTATCTCACGTCTGCCCGCGCCCGACCGTCAAGCCGCTGCGGGGCGCTGCAAAGCCTCGACGAGCTTCGCCGTCGACAGCACCTCGGCAAATTCCGCCCGCAAGGTCGCCACATGGGCGCGATGGATATCGCGCGCCGAAATCACTCCACCTTCGCCGTCCGGCTGGTCGAAGCAGTCGCAGGCATCGTCCACCAGTATCATGCGGTAGCCGAGATTGGCGCCGACGCGCACCGAGGTCGAGACGCACATGTCGGTTGAAATGCCGAAGGCGACGACCGTGTCGACGCCGAGACGACGCAGGCGCAGATCGAGATCCGTGCCGATAAAGGCGGCATTGACGCCCTTGGTGACGAGCGCCTCGTCTCCCATCGGTCCGAAACCGGGCCTGAAACCGTTGCCGGGGGCACCCAGCGAAAGCGTCGAACCGGGCATGATGCTGTCGTGGCGCACGTGAATGATCGGCCGACCGCTTGCCCGCCAGGCGGCAAGGAGCGCAAGGCCGTTTTCATCGACCGCGTCGTTCCAACGGCGCGGCCAGGGGGCGCTGTCAAAGGCCTGCTGCATGTCGATCGGCAGCAGCACGGCATTCTCGGGAATATTCAGTTTGGGCATGGAAAGGCTCCGTTATTGCAGGGATACGCTATCTTGCCTATCGTCCGGTTTCACTGGACATGATGACGCCTGACCGGACAAATGTCCGGATATGGCGACAAGGAGGCGACGTTTTGACGGAAATCGATGAGAAGGATCGCCTGCTATTGGCGGCGCTCAGGCAGGATTCGCGCCAGAGCCTGGTGGCGTTGGCCCGCCACAGCGGCCTGTCGCGCAGCGCGGCCCATGACCGGCTGCGGCGGCTGGAATCGAAGGGCGTGATTGCCGGCTACACCATCCGCCTCGGCATCGAAGACCAGAGCCCGACGGTCAAATCGCTGATCGCCATCACCTTCCAGCCCGGCAAGAACTGCGACCACATCGTGCCGCATCTCTCGGCCATGCCGCCCATCGTCACCTGCTGGTCGCTCGCCGGCGCCACCGACCTGATGGTGCTGGTCGAATGCGCCTCCAACGGCGATCTCGACACCATCCGCCGGCAGATATCGATCATCCCGGGCGTCGCGACGGTGCAGACACACGTGGCGCTGAGGACGCATTTCAACCGGCGGGACTAAAGAAACGAAATGCGTCGCCGGCGCGCTTGCACCGGCGACGCGATTTGCCTACGGCTTGACGTTCAGGCCGGCCGGCTGATCTCGTCGAGGTACCAGTTAATGTAGCGCAGTTCGTTCTGCTCCATCGGCGCGATCGGGCCCGGCACGAAATAGTGCGAGCGCACGCCGCGCGACGTGTGCTCGATGATCGCCTTGTCTTCGTCGGTCGTCACTTTCCAGAGCCAGGTGAGCTTTTCCAGATCGTAGTCGCGCCCCTCCTCGGCCTTGCCGTCGACGAGCCAGATCAGCTCCATCTCAGAGGTTTCGGCCGTCTTCGGTATGAAGCGGTAGATCATGCCGTGGTCCGGATAGCAGACGAGGAAGGTGGTGCCGCCGAGATGGATCGAGGTGACGCCGCCGTCGAAATCGGTGAAGCGGCCCATCAGCGTGCTCAGCGCCTGTCCGTCCTTGCTGCCGGTCTGGACGCCGTCATAGAGCGCGTAGCGGAAGGCATGGATGGTCTCCTTGCCGCCGGTGGAATTCTGCCAGTGATTGCCGGACGCGACCTCGATGCCGAGCGCGCAGGTGCGCGCCTCCATCCTGGCGTTCAGCTCCTCGATCATGTGCAGCGGCTGTTCCAGCGCATGGGTTTCGGAATATTCCGGATGCGCCGGGCCGCAATGGTAGCACTCGACGTAATTCTCGACCGCAAGCTTCCAGTTGGCGTCAACCGGATAGGACTGACGATGGGCGATCTTCGCCGAGCCCCAGCCATATTGACCGCAGGTCGCGTGCAGCAGCCGCTCGACCTCGGAGAAATCGAGTGGGTCGGCGGCAAAGGAGATGAAGATCAGCCCCTCGACGACACGGACGTTGAGTTTCTTCAGCCCGTGGTCCTCGCGCTTGAAGTCCTTGGGCATCAGCCTTGCTGCCTTCAGCGCGCCGTCATTGCCGTAGGTCCAGGCGTGGTAGGGACAGACGAAGGCGCGGGCATTGCCCTTGTCCTTGGTGCAGACCTCGGCACCGCGGTGACGGCAGACATTGAGCATCGCGTGGATCTCGCCGCTCGCCGTCCGGGTGACGATCACCTGCTCGGACGCCATGCGGAAGACCTCGAAATCATTGGCGTTCGGGATCGCGCTTTCATGGGCGACGCAGTGCCAGTGACGCCGGAACACGCGCTCAAGGTCCCGCTCATAGATTTCCGGGTCGAGATAGAAGGCGCGGGCAAGCCCATGGCCGGGACGATGGGCGGCGACCAGCTGATCGATGCGGTCGCCCGCAACTGCCGTATCCTTAAGCTCCGATGCGAGCATGGATTGAACTCCAGAAAGAAGACCGGAAACCCGCGATCCGGCACGCGTATGCTTTCTATGTGGCCCATCAGCCGCGCGGTGATGGGCTGTGCTCAAGCATCGAGCGCACGGCTAGACACCAATTCAGAGCGCCTGCCCTACATCCGCACCCGCTCCGATCGCGGGTCGTACATCGGCTTCAGCGACGCTTCGGCCTTCACCCGCGTTCCGGCAATCTCGACCTCGAAGTTCGAGCCGAGCACATCGTCTGCGCTCTCGCCTTCCGACGGCACGTAGCCAAGCCCGATCGCGCCGCCGAGATGGTGGCCATAGTTGCCTGAGGTGATCGTGCCGACGATCTTGCCGTCGCGCACGATCGCCTCGTTGTGGAAGAGCAGCGGCTCGGGTTCCGTAAGGCGGAACTGCACCAGCCGGCGCGACAGCCCGCGATTGTGCTTGGCGAGCACCGCCTCTCGGCCGATGAAATCACCCTTGTCGGCCTTCACCGCAAAGCCGAGGCCGGCTTCGAGCACATGATCCTCGTCGGTGATGTCGTGGCCGAAATGGCGGAAGGCCTTTTCGATGCGGCAGCTGTCGAGCGTGTGGATGCCGCAGAGCTTCAGGCCCAGCCCCTCGCCGGCTTCTTCCAATGCTTCGAACACATGCGCCGTCTGGTCGGTCGGGACATAAAGTTCCCAGCCGAGTTCGCCGACATAGGTGACGCGGTGGGCGCGGGCGAGGCCCATGCCGACCTCGATTTCGCGCGCGGTGCCGAAGGGATGGGCGGCGTTCGAGAAGTCGTTGGGGCTGACCTTCTGCATCAATTCGCGCGCTTTCGGCCCCATGACGCAAAGCACGCTTTCGCCGGCGCCGACATCGGTGATGACAACGAATTCATCGGTCAGATGCTTGCGCAGCCAGGCAAGGTCGCGCTGCAGCGTGGCGCCGGGCACGACCAGCAGGAAGGCGGTTTCCGAAAGACGCGTCACCGTCAGGTCGCTCTCGATGCCGCCGCGGGCGTTCAGCATCTGGGTGTAGACGATGCGGCCGGGCTCGACGTTCATCTCGTTGGCGCAGAGCCGCTGGAGGAAGGTAAGCGCGTCGCGCCCCTCCACCCGGATCTTGCCGAAGGAGGTCATGTCGAACAGGCCGACGCCGTTTCGAACCGCCAGATGCTCATCCCTCTGGTTCTCGAACCAGTTCTGCCGCTTCCAGGAATAGCGGTACTCGCGCTCCTGGCCTTCCTTCGCAAACCAGTTGGCGCGCTCCCAGCCGGCGACCTCACCGAAGACGGCACCGCGGGCCTTCAGGTGCTCATGCAGCGGCGAGCGCCGCACGCCGCGGGCCGTCGCCATCTGGCGGTAGGGAAAATGGTCGGCATAGAGCAGGCCGAGCGTCTCCGAGACGCGATCCTTGAGGTAAGCGCGGTTCTTCTGGAACGGCTGCGCCCGGCGGATATCCACCTCCCAGAGATCGAACGGCGGCTCGCCGTCGTTCATCCATTGCGCGAGCGCCATGCCGGCGCCGCCGGAGGAAACGATGCCAATCGAGTTGTAGCCGGCCGCCACCCAGTAGCCCTTCACCTCAGGCGCTTCGCCGAGATAGTAGCGGTCGTCGGGCGTGAAGCTTTCCGGGCCGTTGAAGAAGGTATGGATACCGGCCGTTTCCAGCATCGGCATGCGGTTGACAGCCATTTCGAGGATCGGCGCGAAGTGGTCGAAATCGTCGGGCAACTGGTCGAAACAGAAGTCCTCGCGGATGCCGTCCATGCCCCAGGGCTTGGCCGTGAGCTCGAAGGCGCCGATCAGCATCTTGCCGGCGTCTTCCTTGTAGTAGGTGCACTCGTCGGGCACGCGCAGCACCGGCAGGCGCTTCAATTCCGGGATCGCCTCGGTGACGATGTAGAAATGCTCGCAGGCGTGCAGCGGCACGGTAACGCCCGATTGCCGCGCAAACTCCCTGCCCCACATGCCCGCGCAGTTGACGACATGATCGGTCTCGATCGTGTAGCTTTCGCCGTTCTGCTCGCAGGTGACGCCGGTGACCCGACCGTCCTTCTTCAACACGGAGGTGACCTTGACGCCCTCGATGATCGTTGCGCCGTTCTGCCGGGCGCCCTTGGCAAGCGCCATGGCGATGTTGGCCGGGTCGCACTGGCCGTCGAGCGGCAGGTGCGCCGCCGCCTTCACATCCGAGGTGTTGAGGTGCGGATACATCGCCTTCACCTCGTCAGGCGTGATCTCGCGCACGTCGACATTGAAGGCGCGCGCCAGCGACGCCTGGCGATAGATCTCTTCCTTGCGCTCCTCGGTCAGCGCCACGGTGATCGAGCCGTTCTGACGCATGCCGGTGGAAATGCCGGTCTCGGCCTCAAGCTTGACGTAGAGGTCGGCCGAATATTTCGCGAGCCGCGTCATGTTCTGCGAGGCGCGCAACTGGCCGATGAGGCCGGCCGCGTGCCAGGTGGTGCCTGACGTCAGTTGCTTGCGCTCGAGCAGCACCACATCGGTCCAGCCGAGCTTGGCCAGGTGATAGGCGACCGAACAGCCGGAGACGCCACCGCCGATGATGACCGCACGGGCTTTGGAGGGAATGGGCTTGGTCATGCGCGCAGTCTTTCGTTGGAGGGATCCCAGAGCGGTTGGTCCGCCTCGACCGTCGCCTTGAAGCGGTCGCCGAAAATCTCGACCTCGATTTCCTTGCCAGGCACGGCGAGATCGGCCCTGAGCATGCCGAGCGCGATCGACTTACCGACGCGGTGGCCCCAGTTGCCCGACGTCGTCTCGCCGACCACCTCTCCGCCCGACCAGAGCGTCGACATATAGGGCGCGTCGCAGCCTTCGGCGGCAACCGTCAGCGTCACGAAGCGCTTGGTAACGCCCTGCTGCTTCTCGCGCTCCAGCGCCGCCTTGCCCTTGAAGCCGGGCTTGCCCCAATCGACGAAGCGCTCGAGCCCGCCCTGCAGGATGGTGTAATCGGTCGACAGATCGCCCTTCCAGGCGCGATAGCCCTTCTCGATGCGCAGGCTGTCGAGCGCCTCCATGCCGAAGGGTTTGAGCCCGTGCTTCTGCCCGGCCGCCCAGACGGCGTCGAAGATGATGGCCGTGTCCTCGACCTTGGTGTGGATCTCCCAGCCGAGTTCTCCGGCGAAGGAGACGCGCACCAGCTGGCAATAGCGCCCGGCGATCTGCGCCGTCTGGTGCGTGAGCCATCCCTTGGAAAGGTCCGCCTCGCTGACCTCGGCCAGGATCGCGCGCGACTTCGGCCCGCTCAGGATCTGGCAAGAGAAGGACGTCGTCACGTCGTCGATGCTGAAGGCGGCGTCGGCCGGCCGGTGCTTCATCAGCCATTCGAAATCGTGCCACTGCGCCGTTGCGGCGGTGATCAGGAAGAAGAAGTCCTCATCCAGCATCATAACCGACATTTCGGTGACGATCCGCCCCTTGTCGTCGGCGAAATAGGCAAGGCCGATGCGACCGGGTTTCGGCACGCGGCCGGTGATGAGGCTGGACAGCCATGCGGTCGCGCCCTCGCCTTTCACCCGGAAGCGCGAGAAGCCCGGCAGGTCGAGAATGCCGGCAGCGTCGCGCACGGCCAGGCACTCCTCCTTGATGCGCTCCGCCCACGGGCCTTCGCGGCCCCAGGTCTGCGTCGCCTCTTCGGACGTGTCGTCGCCCGGTTTGGCGTACCACATGGCGCGCTCCCAGCCGTTATAGGGCTTGAACTGGGCGCCAAGCGCTGCGATCCGGTCATGGATCGGCGACAGTTTCTTGCCCCGGCCCGCGGGCCAATAATGCTTCGGAAAATGCATCGCATATTCGTGGCCGTAGATCTCCATGCCCTTGGCGATGCAATAGTCCTGGTCGGTATAGTCGGTGTAGCGACGCGGATCGCAGGACCACATGTCCCACTCGGTCTGGCCCTCGGTGATCCATTCGGCGAGCACCTTGCCGGCACCGCCCGCCTGGCAGATACCGAAGGTGAAGACGCAGGCCTCGAAGGCGTTCGGCACGCCCGGCATCGGTCCGATCAGCGGGTTGCCGTCGGGCGCATAGGGGATCGGCCCGTTGATGATGCGTGACAGGCCGGCCGTGCCGAGGATCGGCACGCGCTCGACCGCATCGTTCAGATACCATTCCAGCCGGTCGAGATCGTCGGGGAAGAGTTGGAAGGAAAAGTCCTCCGGCATCGGGTCGTCGGGCGTTGTCCAATGGGCGCGGCAGTTGCGCTCGTAGGGCCCGAGGTTCATGCCGTTCTTTTCCTGGCGCAGATAGTAGGAGCTGTCGACGTCACGGAGCAACGGCAGCTTGTGGCCGGCCTCCTTCGACCAGGCGGCAAGCTCCGGGATCTCGTCGAACAGGATGTACTGGTGGCTCATCACCATCATCGGCACATCGCGGCCGAACATCTTGCCGACCTCGCGGGCATAGTAGCCGGCGGCGTTGACGACATATTCGCAGCGGATCTCGCCCTGCGGCGTCGAGATCACCCATTCGTCGTTTTCGCGGCGCGCGGCCGTGACGGGACAGAACCGGATGATCTTGGCACCCATGTCGCGCGCGCCCTTGGCGAGC
The DNA here is from genome assembly GCF_044769565.1 of Ensifer sp. NPDC090286. Classification (NCBI taxonomy): domain Bacteria; kingdom Pseudomonadati; phylum Pseudomonadota; class Alphaproteobacteria; order Hyphomicrobiales; family Rhizobiaceae; genus Ensifer; species Ensifer sp. NPDC090286. The sequence continues at coordinate 1,600,972 of NZ_JBIVYF010000001.1, forward strand.
GCCTGCGTCAGCTGCGCCGGATCGATGTCGCCGTCATAGGGATCGTAGAGCGCCCCGGTCAGCTCGTGCGTTTCGAGGAACGGATAGCGGGCGCGCATCTCGTCGGGCGATAGAATGTCGAGATCCATGCCCTGGTAGCGCCCCATGCCGACGACGCGCTTGAACTCCTGCAGCCGCTCCTTGGAGTGACCGAGCCGGATCGAGCCGGTGACGTGATAGTTCATCGGGTAATCGACGAGCGTGCCGAGATCGCGATAGAGCGACGCCGAGTAGCGCTGCATGTTCATGATCGACCAGGATGACGAAAAGGTCGGCACGTTGCCGGCGGCATGCCAGGTGGAGCCCGCCGTCAGCTCGTTCTTTTCCAGAAGCACGCAATCGGTCCAGCCGGCCTTGGCGAGATGGTAGAGCGAGGAAGCGCCGATCGCTCCCCCACCGATGATCACGACACGCGCGTGCGACGGCAAATTCGACATCAACTGTTCCCTCGTTTTGGCGAATTCTTGCCGGGGAAGCCGGGCGTCATCAAGCAACGGAAACAGTCTTTATTGATCGATGTTTTCGATTAGATTGGAGCGAACACAGCGGGAGAGAACGGCATGCAGGTGGAGCTGATCGAAACCTTCCTGGACCTGATGGAGAGCCGCTCCTTCAACCGCACCGCCGAGCGGCTGAACCTCACCCAGTCGACCGTCTCGCATCGGGTGAAGGCACTGGAAGCGCAGTTCAACCGCAAGCTCTTTACCCGCAACAAGGGCGGCACCGTGCCGACGGCCGCAGGACTGCGTTTTCTCGATTACGCGAAAGCCCTGCAAAACCAATGGCATGAGGCCACACGCGCAGTCACCAATGCCGGCGCGCTCGAACGCTCCATGCGGCTTGGTGTCCAGCATGATCTGGCGGAAGCCTTTGCCGGGGAATGGATGGCGACGATCCGACGGGAGATGCCCGGCATCGAGATCTACATGGAGGCGGACTACTCCAACCAGATGAACCGCGATCTCGGCGCCGGCGACCTTGATCTGGCGATCCTCTATACGCCCCACTACCTGCCCGATCTTTATTACGAACGGATCGGCGATCTGCATTACGTTATGGTGAGCACAGAGGCGCGGACGCTCGCCGAGATCCGCTCCGAGAGCTACATCCGCTCAAGTTACTCGCCAGGCTTCGATCGCGCCCACCGGCTGGCGCTGCCGCATCTCTCCGCAGCGCTGCTTGCCGCCGGGCAGAACATGGCGATCACCCGGCTGTTGTCCACACTCGGCGGGTCGGCCTATGTGACGGCCGCGACGGCCGAGCGACTGGCGAGCGATGGACTTGCCGCGCGCGTTCAGGATGCCCCCGTCATTGCGCAGACCGTCTATGCCGCCACCAGCCTGCGCACCCGCCATGCCCACCAGCACCGCAAAATCATCGCGGCCATGGCCGATCTTCTCGCAACGCTGCCGGCGCCGAATTCGGAAACGGGTTAGGCCATGCGGCGCTGGATCAGCCGCTGAACCATCATCAGGATGGAAACGATCGCGAGGTAGTAGACCAACGCTGCCGAATACCACTCGACGAAACGGAAACTGGACGCGATCGCGTCGTTGACGACGGCCATGATCTCGCGCATCGAGATCACATAGGCAAGCGAGGTCAGCTTGATCAGGTTGATGAATTCGTTGACGAGCACCGGCATGACGATCCGGAGCGCCTGCGGCAAGACCACCAGGAAGAAGGTCTGCCAGCGGTTGAGGCCGAGCGCGCGGGCCGCGTCCGTCTGCCCCTGGCCGATCGCCGCAAGCGCGCCGCGCATCGCTTCGGCCATGTAGGCGGCCGTGACCAGCGTGAAGGCGATGAAGGCGGCGACGAAGGGCGTGTACCAGGGCGCGCGCGTCAGGCCCGGAAAGAGCTGCGGCGCGCCGTTCCAGACGATCAGCAGCACGAGGATCAGCGGTGACGAGCGAAACAGCCAAACATAGAGCTGCGCTGCCGTGCGCCTGACCGTCGCCATCGAGTTGAGTGCAACGGCAAGAGGCAGGCAGAGCAGAAACGACGCCGCCTGCACCAGGATCGACAGCAGGATGGCGATGCCCGCCCCCTGCAGCATGACGGGCATGGTCAGGGCATCGAAAAACAGTTTCGTATCGAAGTTCATGCCCCGCCTCCTTCAGATCAGGAGTCGTAGTCGACGTCGAAGAGCGCCGGATCGAGCCCGTATTTCTTGGCGAGATCGCTGAAGAAGCCCTTCTCCTTGAGCGCCTTCAGCCCTGCCTTTACCGCGGCTGCATCGCCACCCTCGCGGCGGCTGTAGATGCCGTACTTGAAGTCGGAAGCCCAGATGTAGGGGAGCGTAAGCGCGCCGTCGGAACGCGACGCGCGATAGGCGCCCTCAGCCTCCTCCGTCACGGTCGCATCGACGCGGCCGACGAGCACCTGCTGGTAGGCGGCCTGCTGGGTCGGATATTCCTGTACCTCGACCGGCGGCAGGCCCTTGGCGGTCAGCGCCTCGTTCAGCGGCCCGATCCGCTCTTCCTTGTAGTAAGCGCCGGCTTCAAGCGCGATCACCTTGCCGCTCAGGTCCTCCGGCACCTTGATCGCATCGCTGCCCGCCTTGGTGACCATCGCCGTCGCCGATTTCATATAGGGCACGCCATCATAGGTCTCGCGCCGCTTGGCGTTGATGTAGATGCCGCTGACGATGACGTCGCAGCGCCCGGCCCCGAGCGTCGGCAAGAGACCGGCAAATTCGGTGACGGTGTAGTTCACCTTCGCGTCCCATTGCGCTGCCAGCGCTTCGGCGATCTCGATGTCGATGCCGGTCGGCGTGGCATCGGCCGGATGTTCCTTGAAGGAAAGCGGCGGAAAGGCCGCGGTGGTGCAGACGCCGACCTCTCCATCGGCGGCAAAAGCCGGCGGCTCGGCCTGTGCGACACCGGCGGAAAGCGCGACGGTTGCAAGAAGGGTTGCGCAGGATGCCAGTCTGATCATCTTCATTCCCCTCAGTGTGCTGGTGAAACGCGGCCGACGATGTCGCCATAGGTCTGGCTGTCGAAGGCAGGAAGGATAAGCGGATCCACGAAGCCGTCGCGCCGCGCCGTCAGCACGTATTGCATCATCGACGCATTGTCGGGCATCTCGAAAACCTGGACGAAGTCGTAGATCCCGAGCGTGGCATAGAAGGCGACCGAGCGGCCGCCGAGTGCGGCGACCCGATCCTCGCTCACCTTGCGCCGGGCACCGCTGTCGGAGAGCTCGGCCAGTCCCTTGGAGGTCAGGCGCATCAGCGAGATATATCTTTGCATGGGGCATCATTCCGTTGAAACGGTTGGCAAAAACGTTTTGACGATGTGAAGTTGATGTCGCGCTTAGCGCGCGGCTCTCGCAAGACCCGCGATGACCGCATCGCTGGTCGAGACCGTGCCGAAGATGCCGTTCTCGATCGAGATCATGTTGATCGCCGCTTCATGTGCCCACTGCTCGCCGCTGGCGCAGCAGTCCGAAATCGTCAGGCACTGGAAATTGCGGTCGCAGGCTTCGCGCAGCGTCGTATGCACGCAGACATCCGTGGTGCAGCCGGTAAAGAGCATGTGGGTGATGCCCTGGGATCTCAGCACGTGCTCGAGGTCCGTGTAGGTGAAGGAGCTGTTGCAGGTCTTGTCGATGATGACGTCGGTGTCGGCGACATCGAGTTCAGGCAAGAGCTGGAACCCCGGGCTCGAGCGCAACAGCACCTGCGTGTCCTCAAGGCCGGAGCGCTTGCGGCGCCATTTCTCGTAAGGCGTCATGTCGGCGAGATCGGCGCGGTAGCCCTGGCGCGTGTGGATGATCAGGCAGCCGGCTTGACGTGCCGCCGCAATCACCCGGTTGACCGCCGGCACGATGGCCGCCAGCGGCGCCGGGTCATAGCCCATCGACGCGAAGTAGCCGTTGGGCGAGCAGAAGTCGATCTGCAGATCGATCACCATCAGCGCAGTCTGCGCCGGTACCAGCTTTCCATCATAAGGAAAATCAAACGGTTGTGCCTCGATCATCATCGTTCTCCCTCTCTCCGCACAGAGTCATAGGAGCAAAAATCGATTGGGAATAGCGATTTTTTATGCTTGATATTGTGCAGTCTGGCTAAACGATTTCACGCCATAAGGGCGCGATCGGAGCAGGAGAACTCACGTGAAGGCGTTGCATTTCCTGCCCTACATCCGGGCGTTCGAGGCGGTCGCGCGCATCGGTTCCGTGCGCCAGGCGGCGGACGAACTGGGCCTCAGCCCTGGCGCCGTTTCGCTGCAATTGCGCCGGCTCTCGGAAACGACGGGACTGACGCTGCTTGAGAAATCCGGGCGCAACATCAAGCTCACGGCCGCCGGCCGCGAGTTCGCGCAGACGGTCTCCCACGCGATCGGCAATCTTGCCGCAGCCGTCGAGGACGGCACCGACCGCAGGCTCGAAAGCCACCAGCGCAAGCTGACGGTCGGCCTGCCGCCGGCGCTGGCGATTGCCTGGATGGCCGGCCTCCTCGTACAGTTCGCGGGTGCGCGCGGCGTTACCGATCTTTCGATGCGCAATTGCATCCGCGCCAGCGACGTCGTCTGGGACGATGTCGACCTCGCCATCGTCTATGACAACCCGCCCTTTGACGGCCTGTGGTGGCAGGCGGTCAGCGACGTCAAGCTGCGCACGGTCTGCTCGCCGCTGCTGTTTCCACGGCTCGAAGGGCCGCTGCGTGAAAAGAAGCTGCGCGACGTTACGCTGCTGCACGAGGATGACGGCCGGGAATGGACGCGCTGGTCGGCCGCCTCGCGCATCTCGCTCGAAGGCAGCCGCAGCGTGCGCGTGCAATCGGTCGCGATCGCCGTCGCCTCGGCGCTGCAGGGCCAGGGCATCGCGCTCGTCTCCGACGTGCTGACGCGCTCCTATCTCTATGAGGGGCGCCTGATCCAGCCTTTCCCGACGGCGATACCGGCGTCGGCCGGCTACTACCTGCTCTGCCCGACCGAAAAGGCCGAGGAGCCGCTGATTCAGGCCTTCGCCAACCAGATCGCCGCGCACCTGCGCGGCGAGCGGTCCGGCGACAAGCAGGCCTAGATCATTTCATCGTTTCCTTGAAACGATGAAATGATCTAACTCTTTGAAATTACGCATTTCCGTCCGGAAAACCGTTTCACACTTTTCCTGGAATTGCTCTAGTAGCGCCCCTTGAGCATCGTCTTCAGCCGCTCGGCATCCGCTTCGGTCACACCGGGCGGTGCCATCACCTGCATCCACGCGTCGATATAGTGTTCCGGCGCGTAGACATGGCCGTAGCCGATCGGCGAGGTGGTCGCGAGCGCCATGTCGGCAAGCAGCTGGAACATGGTGACAACCGGGAACCAGCGGAGCGCCGGAGAGACGTCCGCTCCGCGCGGCGCCTTCATCCAGTCCGGTTCGCGGTAGAAGGAATGGGGATCGAAGAAGGTGATCGGGTCACTGGCATATTGCAGATACACGATGCGGACATTGCCCCAGGTCGCACCCGGAATGTTCAGCGCATTCTCCTGGTTGGTGAAACGGATCACCGAGCCGTCGCGATAGAGCGGCCGCCATTCCGGCGAGCCGGGATTGCGGTTTCGCGTGATCTGCAGCCACGTCTTCGTCGGGAACGGCGAGCCGACCCAGAGAGCGCCCTGGAACGGATCGCTGATGATGTCGAAGGGATCGACCGAGCCTTGCGAATTCATCGAGCCGAGGCTCAGACCATAGAGATAGAGCTTCGGCCTTTTGTCCTTCGGCAGCGTCGTCCAGTAGCCGTAGACAGCATCGAACAGCGCATCGGCGGTCTCGGCGCCATATTCCGGCTCGACCAGCAGCGACAGCCAGCTCGTGAGGTAGGAGTACTGAACCGCGACGCTCGCAACGTCGCCCTTCAGCAGATATTCGAGCGAATCGAGGCCCGGCGGATCGATCCAGCCGGTGCCGGTCGGCACGACGATCAGGAGGTTCGAGCGCTCGAAACCGCCGACGCGCTTCAGTTCTTCGAGCGCCAGCTTCGCCCGCTCCTTGGCGGTCTCGGCCGAGTTGAGGCCGGCATAGACGCGCAAGGGCTCCTTCGCCTCTCCGCTAAAGAAGCCGCCGATGTCCTTCGCCGCCGGGCCGGAGGCGATGAACTGGCGGCCCTGGCGGCCAAGCTCGTCCCAGCGCATCAGCGAGGCGCTGCTGCCGGTCTTTGAGGGATCGCTCGGCGGCGCGACATCGGGGTCGATCAAAGCATCCAGCCGCTGGAACGAGCTGTCGGCGGCATGCAGCACGAAGCGGAAGATGACGCCATCGGCGGCCGACCAGAACAGTGCGAGCGCCGCAACCACGCCGGCGACTTTCGCCATCGGTCGCGTCAGCACATATTCGAACCGCCGGGTCAGAAACTGGAAGGTCAGCCGGAAGAGCCGCGCAAGCAGCACGATGACGACGAAGACGAGCGCCGCGATCAGGCCGAGCTTGAACGGCTCGGCGCTTTCGACCGGGTGCATGCCCATGATCTCGCGCACGGTGTTCTGCCAGTAGGCCGTGCGCCAAAGGAAGGTGAGTGCAACCGCGATGCAGCCGAACGCCGCCACCACCTTCACGGTGAAACCGGTGCGCCCGCGGATCTCCGGCAGGTCGAGCAAGGACCATAGCCAGCGCATGAGCACGCCGATCGCATAGCCGGCGGAAAGCGACAGGCCGGAGATTACCGCCTGCACCACATAGGGCCGCGGGATCAGGCTCGGCGTCAGCGACATTGCGAAGAAGAAAACGCCGACGATCAGGCCCGTGGTCGAAAACGAAGCCAGAAGCGCGGAGACGAAACGCGGCACCGGCAGTCTCGACAGTCGCGTCCGTTGAAGATTTTCCATGGCCGGTCCCACCTTATGCAGTCCTGTCGCCGGAACGGTCGGAGGCCGTCCGGGCCAACCCTCGAGCCTGCGGCTTATCAGCCGGCGGAAGGTCGCTTTATCACGTTGAATTGCTGCACATTTATCCCCCAATCGGCGACGATTTGACGAAACATGCAGCAGGCGTTGGCTGCAATGTCGCCTCCCCCTCGCGCCCAGTCAATTGCCGCAACCGCAAGACGCGTTATTCCTGACGTTTGAGCGAAATGCTCGCCCTCACGCGCGGGTCACCTCGACCGGCGTCTTCATGATGATTTCGCGGTGCGGGAACGGGATCGAAACGCCCGCCGCCTTGAACGCATCCCAGAGCGCCATCAGCACCTGGCCGCGAATGTTGGTGAGCCCGTTGCTCGGATCGGAGATCCAGAACCTCAGCTTGAAGTCCAGCGACGATGCGCCGAAGCCGGTCATCCAGCAGACCGGCTGGGCATAGCTGCTCGCGACCCGCGGCAGCGATGCGGCCGTCTCGATGGCTATGCGCGCCACCTCGTGCGGGTCGCTGTCATAGGAGGTGCCGAAATCGATCTCGATGCGCACGAAGTCGCTGGAGAACGACCAGTTCACCACCTGCTGCGAAATGAAGTCCTCGTTCGGAATGAGGTACTCCTTGCCATCCCGGGTGATGACGGAAACGAAGCGGGAGCGCAGGTCGCGGACCGACCCGAAGGTATCGCCGAGCGTGATCGTGTCGCCCGGCTTGATCGACTTGTCGAGCAGGATGATGATGCCGGAGATGAAGTTGGAAACCACCTTCTGCAGACCGAAACCGATACCGACGCCGACCGCCCCGGAAAACACCGTCAGCGCCGTCAGGTCGATGCCGGTGGCCGACAGTGCGATTGCGCCGGCAAAGCCAATCAGCGCGATCTTCACCAGCTTGCTGATCAGCACCTTGAAGGAGGGCGTCAGGTCCGCTGACCGCTGGATCCAGTGAGACGAGACATTGCCGATCAAAACCGCAAGCCAGATCAGCGCGGACGAAAGCACGATGGCTTTGAGGACGAGCAGCAGCGACAGGCGAACCGCGCCGAGGCTGATCGCAACGCCGTCGAGCGTCGTCAGGATCACCCGATCGAGCCCGACCGCATAGAGCGCAAAATAGATCCAGCCGACGACGGCGGTAACGCGCGCCAGCATCTGGTTGCGGATGATGCGTGTGAGCACCGAGATGACGAACCACGCCGCCGTCAGCGTCAACGCGGTCGCCACCAGCCAGCGATAGGACGGCCATCCGAAGCGCAGGATCATCCCGTCGGCGATCCAGAGCCAGACGATCAGAAACAGCCAGCGCAACCGGCGCATGAAAGCGATGATGACGCGCAGCAGATCCGGATTGCCCTTGATCGTGCGGGCCCGGGCTTCGACCCGCGGCTCTATCCGCTTTGCCAGCGCGCCGCAGACCAGGTAACCGGCGGCGATGATGGCGAGCTGGTAATAGGTCCATGCGTTCAAAAAGACCGTCTGCAGCCACGAAGCGGCGGCATCGAGCGCTGTTGCGAAATCCATCGTCTCTCTCCGAGAGATCGAGGCGCCCGCCGAGCGTGTGGGACGCCCTCCTAACCCGAATCTAGGGCAGCCCTGACGGTTTCAAAGCCGATCGACGATTATCGAAGTGCTTCAGAGGTTTAATGGAGGGGTTGAGCGCTAGATCCGCCGCTCCTTGATGGTGTTCATCACGAAGCTCGTCTCGATCGAGGCGACGCATTTGAGCCTTGCGATCTTCTCCTTGATGAAGCGCTCGTACTGATCGAGGCCGGCACTCATGACCTTCAGCACGTAGTCGCGCGAGCCGGTCACCAGATGGCATTCGAGCACCTCGTCCCAGCCACGCACGGCCTCTTCGAACATGACGATCTCGTCCTCGTGCTGGCGGCTGAGCGTAACGGTCGCAATCGCCGTCATCGTCCAGCCGTCGACCGCGGGATCGACCAGCGCCGTATAGCCGCGGATGACGCCGGTCTCTTCCAGCCGCCGCAGCCGGCGCAGACAAGGCGACGCCGAGAGCCCCACCCGCTCGGCGAGCTCGTTGTTGGTCAGCCGGGCATCCGCCACCAGCTCCTTCAAAATCCTGCGATCCGTCTCGTCGGCAATTTTCTGCGCCATATCTCTCCAACTCAGCCAAATCTTTGCGCAACTCAAAGACATCGAGCCGGAAATAGCAAGGATCGGCCCAAGCATCTGATATAATTTGCCTGTCAGTCGAGTCCGCTTCGCTTGAGGAGACAAGCCATGACCGCACCGCATCCCTCCAAAACCCACATCGGAAACCACAAGCTGCATCCCGAAACGCAGATGCTGAACTATGGCTACGATCCGGAACTGTCGGAGGGCGCGGTCAAACCGCCGGTCTTTCTGACCTCCACCTTCGTCTTCCGCTCCGCCGAAGAGGGCCGCGACTTCTTCGACTTCGTCTCCGGCCGCAAGGAGCCGCCGGCGGGCGTCGGCGCCGGCCTCGTCTATTCGCGCTTCAACCACCCGAACAGCGAGATCGTCGAGGACCGCCTCGCCGTCTACGAGCGCACCGAAAGCTGCGCGCTGTTTTCCTCCGGCATGTCGGCGATCGCCACGACCTTGCTCGCCTTCGTCAAGCCCGGTGACGCGGTGCTGCACAGCCAGCCGCTCTATGGCGGCACCGAGACGCTGCTTGCCCGCACCTTCCTCAATCTCGGCGTCGCGGCCGTCGGCTTTGCCGATGGCGTCAACGAAGCGGCCGTATCGGCCGCCGCCGAAGAGGCGATGGCCAAGGGCCGGGTCTCGGTGATCCTGGTCGAGACTCCGGCGAACCCGACCAATAGCCTCGTCGACGTCGCCATGATCCGCCGCGTTGCCGATGCGATCGGCCGGAAGCAGGGCCACACCCCTGTGGTCGCCTGCGACAACACGCTGCTCGGTCCGGTCTTCCAGCGCCCGATCGAACACGGCGCGGACATCTCGCTCTATTCGCTGACCAAATATGTCGGCGGCCATTCCGACCTCATCGCGGGCGCGGCGCTCGGCTCCAAGGCGGTGATGAAGCAGGTGAAGGCGCTGCGCGGCGCGATCGGCACTCAACTCGATCCGCACTCCTGCTGGATGCTCGGCCGTTCGCTGGAAACGCTGTCTGTGCGCATGCAGAAGGCCGACGACAACGCCCGCATCGTCGCCGAATTCCTGCGCGACCACCCGAAGGTCGAGCGCATCCACTACCTGCCCTTCCACGGCGAGGACACGCCCGTCGGCCGCACCTTCAAGGCACAGTGCACCGGCGCCGGCTCGACCTTCTCCTTCGACATCGCGGGCGGCCAGGAGGCGGCCTTCCGCTTCCTGAACGCGCTGCAGATCTTCAAGCTTGCCGTCAGCCTCGGCGGCACGGAATCGCTCGCCAGCCACCCGGCGGCCATGACCCATTCCGGCGTGCCGATCGAGGTGCGCCACCGCATCGGCGTGCTGGAATCAACCATCCGCCTTTCGATCGGCATCGAGCATCCCGACGACCTCGTCGCCGATCTTTCAAACGCGCTGTCGCTCGCCTGACGCAATCGGCCGCCGGTCCAGCCGGCGGCCTCTTCGCTGATTTCAGATGGCGCAATTCCGGACGGAAAACCGCTGCCCACTTTTCCTGGAATTGGCTCGCTTGCCTGGCGCAATTCCGGACGGAAAACCGCTGCGCACTTTTCCTGGAATTGGCTCGCTTGACTGGCGCAATTCCGGACGGAAAACCGCTACGCACTTTTCCTGGAATTGGCTCGCTTGCCTGGCGCAATTCCGGACGGAAAACCGCTGCGCACTTTTCCTGGAATTGCTTTAGTGCGCCAGGATGTTGACGATATTGCCGAAGGGGTCGCGCATGTAGAAACGGCGCACGCCCCAGGGCTCGTTGGTAAGGTCGTAGACGATCTCGACGCCGGCGGCCTTGGCGCGCTGATAGGCCCGGTCGACGTCGTCGACCTCGATCGAAAGCACCGGCACCGGCGTATCGTTGCCGCCCTCGCTGGCGATGCTCACTTGCGGCATCGCGGCCTGCCCTTCGGCGGCAAAGGTAACGATCCAGCCGTGGTCCATCACCACGTCCAGTTCCAGAAGGTCGCCGTAGAAGGCGCGCGCCACCTGCGGGTCAGGGGCGTAGAGGTTTGAGACGATACGCTTGACGGTCATGCATTTCCTCCTCCGGTGAGCCGCAACGCGGCCACATCGGCGCTCAATGGTTGTTCGGCTCCTGGCACTGCATCCTATACTGCCCGCCAATGGCAGCCGTTTGAAGCGGAAGTTGCAGCGCGTCAGGATCCCTTCCCGTTTGCGCCGGCAAGCGCGACCCGCACCAGCGTCGCTGCAGCCTTGCCCGCCGTCTCCATGTAGCTCGCGTCACGATGCAGCAGCACCACGGCGAAACTGCCGTCGAGCAACAGCAGGATCTGCTTTGCCAGCATGGCAGGCTCGGCGGCACTCGCTTCGGCAAAGGTCTCGGCCATCCAGGCCTCGAACTTCTTCTTGTGGGCCGCACCGATACGGATCGCCGGGTGGCCTGGCATGTTGGCAAGCTCGGCAGAGGTGCGCAGGAACCCGCAACCCTTCCACTTCGGATGGCGCGCCGCCCGCGCCAGGTTGACGAAGATCGCCTCGACCCTGTCGGCAAGGTCCCCGTCGCCCGCGTCGAACCACTTCCGGAAGAGCTTGAGATTGGGCTGGTCGCGACTTTCGAGGTAGGCGGCGATCAGCGCGTCCTTGCTGTCGAAATGATAGTAGAGCGTGCGCTTGGTCACGCCCGCCGCCTCCGCCACCGCATCGACGCTGACCGCGCGGATGCCCTCGGCATAGAACAGCTTTTCCGCCGCTGCGACGATCACCTCCCGGGTCGACTTCTCTGCTTTCGTCATCTCTAAAGTATACCGACTAGTGAATATACATCCTATCTTCCCTCACCTAGCCTCTCCCCGTCAACACCTGCCGGAGAGCAACCATGTCGAACACCGTGCTGATGCAGATTTCCGAGGGCATCGCCCTCCTCACCCTCAACCGTCCGCCGAAACTGAACGCGCTGAACTACGAGCTGATCGACCGGCTCATGGGCCTTCTCGACGAGATCGAGGTGAACCATGCCGTCAGCGCGGTGATCATCACCGGCGCCGGCGAGCGGGCCTTTTCCGCCGGCGGCGATATTCATGAGTTCTCGGAAAGCGTCGCCAAGGGCGTGAACCCGGCGGTGCGCGATTTCGTCCGTCGCGGCCAGGGCCTGACGGCGCGGCTCGAAGCCTTCCCGAAACCGATCATCGCCGCCGTCAACGGGCTTGCCTGTGGCGGCGGCTGCGAGATCACGGAGGCCGTGCATCTGGCTGTTGCCAGCGACCGGGCGCGCTTTGCCAAGCCGGAGATCAAGCTCGGCATGCCGCCGACCTTCGGCGGCACCCAGCGGCTGCCGCGGCTTGCCGGCCGCAAGCGCGCGCTGGAACTGCTTTTGACCGGCGAGGATTTCCCGGCCGATCACGCGCTGGAGCTGGGGCTCGTCAACCGCGTCGTCCCGCATGACGAGCTGATCGCGTCCGCCCGTGACCTGGCAAAGCGCATCATGGCGCACTCACCCCTCGCCGTCCGCTCGATCATCACTGCCGTCACCCGCGGCCTCAACATGTCGATCGCCGAGGGATTGCTGGTCGAGAGCGAGCAGTTTGCCCAGATGGTGCCGACCAACGATCTCGCCGATGCTCTCGCCGCCTGGAAGGGACGGCGCGTCCACGACGACCCGCCGCGGCCTGGTCTCTTTTCGCGATACTTTTAAATTCAACCGAACGGTTGACAATTAGGCCAATCCAGACGACATTCAACGATATGGTTGAATATCAGAACGCACATCTCGATGCCGTGTTTCATGCGCTTTCGGACCCGACGCGGCGCGCCATGCTCCAGGACCTTTCGCAGGGCGAAAGACTGGTGGGCGAGCTTGCGGCGCCGTTCTCGATCTCGCTGGCCGCGGCATCGAAGCACATCAAGGTGCTGGAAGGAGCAGGTCTGGTGCGCCGCGAAGTGAAAGGTCGCACGCATGTGTGCCGGCTCGATGCCGCGCCGATGCATGCAGGCATGGAGTGGATGCGCCACTACGAAGCCTTCTGGCGCACCCGCATCGACGTACTCGAGGCGCTGCTTCTCGCCGAAGACGCCACCAACCAAACTGATCCGGAGGATAAGCCATGACTTCGTCTGCCACAGCCTTTGCCGGCGCCGATTACGGCCGCGTCGTCGCACCGGACGCGGTGCGCATCGAGCGCCTGCTTCCCGGCCCGATCGAGCGCGTCTGGTCCTATCTGACGGAGGAAAGCAAGCGCCGGCTCTGGATGGCATCGGGAACGATCGGGTCGAAGGAAGGAGCCGAGGTCGAGCACGTCTTCCGCCACTCGGAACTGACAGCGGAAGACGACCGGCCACCGCAGAAATATGCCGAGCACGCCGGCGAGGTGCGCAATTACGGTCACGTGCTCGCCTGGGAGCCGCCCCGGCTGCTGGCCTATACCTGGAACGAAGAAACCGGCACCCCCTCGGAGGTCCGTTTCGAGCTCAGCCCCCGCGGCGACAAGGTGCTGCTCGTCGTCACCCATAAACGCATCGCAGACCGCGCCATCATGACCAGCTTCTCCGCCGGCTGGCACGTGCATCTCGACATTCTGCGCGCGCTGCTGGAAGGCGAAAGGCCGGCGGCCTTCTGGAGCAAATTTGCCGACCTGGAAGCGCAATATGACGCGCGTATTCCCAAGCCCTGACGGCGGGATGGGCTCTGAGGTCAAGACGCGTGCAGGCGCCGGCAAGGATCCACTTGCCGGCGCTTTTCGTCAGGCACGGGCGAAACCGAGAATGAAGAACGCCAGCGCGCCGATCGATGCGAAGGTGCGCACGTGGTTCCACCAGACCCAATCGGTCAGATAGCGCTCACGCCAGAGATCGGTCGCCGCCTGGCCGGGCGCTGCGGCGGCGAGCGCATCGTTCATCGGCACGTTGAAGACGATGGTCACCAGCAGCACGCCGACGACATAGGCGATGCCGCCGGCGGCAAGCCACCACCTCCCCTCGCCGCCCGAGAGGAAGGCGACGACGATGAGCGCCAGGGCGAGCAGCGCCGTGCCCATGAAGGCGCTGAGGAAGATCGGGTTCTGGATCACGACATTGATCGCATTCATCGCAGCGATCCCCTGCTCCGGCGGCAGCCGCGACAGGGCCTGCATGATGCAGACCGAGAAGATGAAGAACAGCCCGGCCATCAGGCCGGAGCCGATCGCGGCGGCAAACGCCAGAGCGGGGATCAGGGGGATCATGCGGCAAGACTCCAAACACCAGTTGCTGCGGTTTCCCGAGCGTAGGCTGCAAAGTCACGCGGACGCCGCCCAAGCACATGCTCGACATCGGACGTCAGGTTTGAATTGCGCCCGTCGAGCACCGAGGTGAAGAGATAGCGGATGAGTTCGACATAGTCATCAGGCACGCCGTCGGCCTGCAAGTGTGCCGCGAAGTCGGCAACCGGTATCGCCTGATAGGAGATCGGGCGGTTGGCAGCCGCGGCGATTTCGGCCACGGCGTCGGCAAAGGTCATCAGCCGCGGGCCGGTCAGCGAATAGACCTTGCCGACATGGCGGTCGTCGAGAAGCGCTTCGACAGCGACGTCGGCAATGTCGTCGCAGCTGACGAACGGCTCGGTGACCGTATCCACGGGCAGGAAGACGGAACCGCTCAAGACACCCTCGGCGAGGAAGCCTTCGTCGAAGTTTTCGAAGAACCAGCTGCCCCGGATGACCGTCCAGTCGGCGCCGGAGGCCTGCAGCGCGCGCTCTGCCGCTTCCGCCTCGTCCTCGCCACGCCCCGACAGCAGCACCAGCCGCTTGACGCCGGCGCTGACGGCAAGGCTCGAGAACTTGGCGATCACCTCGACGGAGCCCGGCACCGCCAGATCCGGCTGGAAGCAGACATAGATGCGATCGACGTTTTCAAGGACCGGCGCCCATGTCTGCTCTTCCGTCCAGTCGAAGGAAGGCGACGCCGAACGGGCGCCGATGCGCACCGCGACGCCCCGCTCTCGAAGGCGCTCGGCCACCCGCCGCCCCGTCTTGCCGGTACCGCCCAAAACCAGTGTGATTTTCTGAGACATCGTTTCCTCCTGAGGTTCCACCAACAAACATGAGTATCTCTCACATTTGCAAATGTGATAAATCCTCGTATTTTAGGAGTCAAGTCAAAATGTGAGCATTACTCATGATTCCAGATGCAAGTCCCGCCACGCTTCCCGCTGACGACGAGCCTGCGCTGCGCCGGACACCGAGCCAGAAGCGCAGTCGCGAGCGCGTCGAGCAGATCCTTGCCTGCGCGACGGCGCTCATCCAGGAAAAGGGCAGCGACGCCATGCGCATGAGCGAA
The DNA here is from genome assembly GCF_044769565.1 of Ensifer sp. NPDC090286. Classification (NCBI taxonomy): domain Bacteria; kingdom Pseudomonadati; phylum Pseudomonadota; class Alphaproteobacteria; order Hyphomicrobiales; family Rhizobiaceae; genus Ensifer; species Ensifer sp. NPDC090286. The sequence goes on from NZ_JBIVYF010000001.1 coordinate 1,616,232, forward strand.
GTCGCTGAAAAGGCTGGAATATCGATCGGGTCGCTGTATCAGTACTTCCCCGACAAGGCGGCGATCGTGCGCACGCTCGCCGAGCGCTACAATGCGGTCTGCAACGAGTGCATCGCGGCCGAACTGGCCAAGGTGACCTCGATCGCCGAGCTGCGCGACGCCTTCTCGCTTTTGTTCGACATCTATTACGAGATGTTCCTCGCCGAGCCGGTCATGCGCGACATCTGGTCGGCGATGCAGGCCGACAAGGCGCTGCGCGAAATCGACCTTGCGCAAAGCCGCGCCGGCGGAAAGCTGCTGGCCGATGTCTGGGCCCGGCTTGTGCCGGCGACGCCGCGCGAGGAAATCGACAGCGCCGCCTTCCTGATCATGCATCTCGGCGACTGCACCATGCGGCTTGCGGTCTCGGTCGAGCGCGCCGAGGGCGACCAGATCGTCGAGGCCTACAAGCGCATGACCATCAAGGATTTTGTCGCGGATGGACCGCGCGGCGGCGCAGGCTCAATTGACAACTCCATGACAGAATCCTAATCATCTGGGATCGATTGGTTCCCGGGACGCGAACGCGTTTCGGGAGTAAACGGGAACGTGACGGATGGACCCACTCTGGGCATTCAAATCACGGCCGACCCCGCGACTGTAGAGCGACGTCGATCTTGCCGTTCCGGAGCGATCCGGAAGAAGCCACTGGAAAGGCCGCGAGAGGGCGGCCGAACTGGGAAGGCGAGGCAGACCGAGGGCTTCCCGCCCAACGCCGTGAGCCAGGAAACCTGCCACTCGATGCGGGCATAGGGCCCAACCGGGAATTTCCCGATGCCATCACGGAGGTTGTCATGGCTACGTCTACCATTTCGAGCACCCCGCTCTCCCTCAGCGATCGTCTGACCGCTGGCGTCATCGCGCTGTTCATCGGCGCATTCCTCGTCTTCGGCGCCGGCCTTGCCAACTCGGCCGTGCTGCACGACACGGCGCACGACACCCGCCACTCCTACGGCTTCCCCTGCCACTGACCGATGCCTCGGAACGTCAACAACGTTCCGCATCGAACAATCTGCGGACCTGAACGCATCCGGCCCGAGCCGGATGTCGGCTTGTGTGCATCCCGGTTTTTCCGGCGTGCGAAAGCCATCCGCAGCACAGGCAAAATGGGAAGGCTCAAGGACCACGCCGCAGCGCGTGGCTTTTGTCGTTATCGAGGGATTTCAAGATGATTGTCAGAACGCTTCTGGCCGCGATCGTGGCTGGATTGATTGCCGGTGTCTTCATGACCGGCGCCCAGGAATTGCGCGTCACGCCGCTGATCCTGCATGCGGAAGAATTCGAAGGCGAGGCTCCGGCCCCCACCGAACAGCCCGCCGCCCAACCGGGTGCGGCACAGCCTGCCGCGGAAAACCACGACCAGCATTCGTCGCTCAAAGCCGTGTCGCCGCTCGGCGCCTTGCTCGACGCGCTGTCGCCGATCACGCCGGCCTATGCCCATGAGGGCGAGCACGAGGAAGGCGGCATCATGTTCGGCATGAGCCGCTTCTCCGGCACGCTGATCGCGAACCTCGTGACCGGTTCCGGCTTCGGCCTGCTGCTCGCCGGCGTCAGCCTGGTGATCGGCTACCCGATCACGCTTCGGAACGGCGCGCTCTGGGGCGCCTGCGGCTGGCTTGCCGTGCACATGCTGCCGGCGATCGGCCTGCCGCCGGAACTGCCTGGCTTTCCGGCCGCCGAACTGGGCGACCGCCAGACCTGGTGGCTCGCAACGGTGGCGCTTTCGGCTGTCGGCCTTTATCTCGTCGTCCTGCGCGAGGAGATCGTCTCCAAGGTCGCGGGCCTCGTGCTGATCGCAGCGCCCCATGTCTACGGTGCGCCGCAGCCGCTCGACATCACCAGCAACGTTCCGGCCGTGCTCGGCGCAGAGTTTGCGGTTGCCGCACTCGCCACCACGCTCGCCTTCTGGATCGTGCTCGGCGTCGTCTCCGGCTTCATCAACGAGCGCTTCGTCAAAGCATAGTGATCGCCGATCACGGATCGTCAGCAAACCGACGGCGGGGTTCAGGCCCCGCCGTTTTGCATGAGATGGGTCACCAGCCGCGCACGGCGATCTTCCGGCTCCAGCAGGACGCAGGTGTCGCAGAAGCTACCGCCCTCCGTCTTGAAATAGAGACAGCAGCCGCAGCGGATCCGATACTGGCGCGAAATGTGTTCACCACTTGCCGGATCGACAGCCGCAATCTGCTCGTAGCAAAGCGCATCTGAATAGAGCCGCGAGCCCGGTCGCTTGACGATCGCCAGCGCCTCGGCCATGCCGCGCGCCTCATCTCCGATCGCGCGGCCGATTTCGAGGAACGCGCCAGCCAGAGCATCCGCCGCGAGCCGCCACTGCGCCCCGCTCGAGAGCCCTGTCCGTGCCTTGAGAACTGCAATGACGGGCGTCAGATGAGCGATGAAGCCCCGCTCGAAAGCTCTGACGCCCTCCTCTCCACCCTTGCGCTCCGTCGCCGGCGGCTGGAGGCAAAAATGATAGCATTTGCCCGCGATTGCGGCGCCACGGTGAAGCCGCGTCCAATCCTCGAAACGAATGCCGGCGACCTCCAGCTGCAGCCCGGCACCGAGATGGAACGCGCCGAGGACTACGCTCAGCTGGCGGCTATAGAAGGCGATCAGATGCGCCGCCCGGATCCGGTCAGTCATGCCGACCCCGAAGAAATCCTGATAGGCCATCCCCGCCTCAAGCCCAGCGCTGCCCGCAGCCCAGAAGTCGCCCGGTGCGCTGAATTCGCTGTCCGGCCCGAGTGACACGGCAGCATCCGGAAACTGGGCACGCAGATGGTCCGCGACGGCCAGCGCCTGCGGCGCAAATGCCGCCGCGATCTCCGCTGTCGGCCGGTGGTCGTTCAAGCGCATGCCGTCTCCGTTGCCCATTCTCATCCCTTGGCGCTGGATGCGGGCGGATTGCCACGCGCACCCTCCCTTTGCCGCAGCCAGCCACCGTCGAAGCCGGCTCGTTGAAGGCCGAGGCGGATCGCCGGTATGCCGCGCATCAGCGTCCAGACAAGGCCGCTTCGCCAGTTCTCGATCATCATGACAACGAGGCCCTGGTCAAGACCGACGACCCGCGCATCGATCCAGCCCTCCGGCCCGCCGCCACCAAGGCTCGGGTTGAAGCCGCCGGGAAAGCGCCCCTCGTTCAGAAGTCCCGGATAACTCTCCGCCATATGCACCAGCGAGGCCTGCGCCGCCTCAGGCTCGAACGGCAGGCAGGCAGGCGGCGCCCAGGGCACGAGCGTGCCGTCATCAGGGCCGTAGGGCGCGCCGCGGTTCACATAGCCGAAAAGCCGCTGCTGGCGCCCATCGCGAAAGCGCACTCGGCCGCGCGGCGCATGGCAGGCGCTGAAGCCCCACAGGTGTTCGCCATATCCGACAAAGTGTCCGGGATTGGAACGCGCATGGTCCCGCTGCAACGCGATGGCGCGCCGGGTATTTTCGAAATAATCCGTTCCCCGCTCCCGCATCGGTCGGTCGGCCAGCGCGTGCAGATCGAGCCAGGCCTGCGGGAAGAGATGGATGAAGAGCGGCGCCGCATGCAGGTGCGGCCGGCCCTCGACGGGGATCCAGTCATGGCCCTCGGCATAGGCCGCATAATGCTCCGGTTCGATCGCATGTTCGGGCGCGCCGAGTGCCAGCACATAGAGCAGCAGCGCTTCGCTATAACCCCGCCAGCGATGTTTCAAAAACCGCCCCGGCGGCCGCCAGCCCATCGTCAGCGTATCGCCGCGATTGAGCGCCCAGCGCCAGTCGACCCGCGCATAGAGCCTGTCAGCAAGCGCACGGATCTCGCCTTCGACCGCGTCGTCGCGGCGGAAATAGGCGCAAGCCGTCAGGCAGCCGGCAATCAGCAGCGCCGTGTCAACGGTCGAAAGCTCGCACTGCCAGGCGCGCGCGCCGGTCCGCATGTCGAGGAAGTGGTAGTAGAAGCCGCGATAGCCGGTCGCCTGCCGGTGGCAGGACTGCGGGCTTTGGGCAAGGAAGCGCAGGGTCGTCACCACCCGCCGCGCCGCATCGCCGCGCGAAAGCCAGCCGCGCTCGACGCCGACCGGGTAGCAGGAAAGGCCGAAGCCGGTCGCAGCGATACTCGCCGGCGCGCCCGGCAACGCAGTGTCGGCGATCAGCCCGGTGACCGGATCGGAATGTTCGAGGAAATAGCCGAACGCCGCCTGCTGCAATCGATCGATCTGAAATCGCTCGGTATTTTCGCTACGCTGCTGCATCCCGCCTTTCCCGGTCGGCATCCGGGCTCATGCATGACCCGGCAAAATCACTCTTTAGTGAAGGCCAACTACACCCAAACGGTCGCCGAAATCCAATCTTGTGTTACAGTCTTCTAATCTGACCGCGCGCAATGACTGGTTGAAGCGATGTTGAGCGTGTTGGCGTTACTCCTTTCATTGAGTGGTGGCCCGAGCCCATCGACCGCCGAGGCGACGAATGTCGACGTCGAACTGATCCTGGCGGTCGACATGTCCGGCTCCATGGATCTCGACGAGGCTCGCATCCAGCGGGCCGGCTATGTCGAGGCGCTGCGGCACCGCGACTTTCTCGATGCCGTCGAAAGCGGCCAGCTCGGCCGCATCGCGATCGGCTATTTCGAATGGGCTGGAACGGTGAACGAATCCTCCGTCGTCGCCTGGCGGGTGATCGACACCGCCGCCGACGCGGATGCCTTCGCCAAGCTGATCGAGCAGCGCCCGGTCGGGACCCGGCGCGGCACTTCGATCTCCAACGCCATTACCTACGGCACCGCACTGATCGATTCCAACGCTTACAGCGGCGTGCGGCGGGTCATCGACATCTCCGGCGACGGGCCCAACAACATCGGCCCACCGGTGCTTCCGGCCCGCGAGACCGCGATTGCGCGCGGCATCACCATCAACGGGCTTGCGATCCTCATCCGCCCGTCGGTTTCCACCGGCCCGCTCGACCAGTATTATGCCGAATGTGTCATCGGCGGCCCCGGCTCCTTCGTGCTGCCGGTGCACGAGCCCGAAGATTTCTCCATCGCGATCCGCCAGAAACTGGTGCTCGAAGTCAGCGGTCTGCAACCGCCGCCGAGGATACGCTATGTCGATGCCTTCCCGGCCCCCGACTGCCTGGTCGGCGAGAAACTGCGGCCCGGATTCCTCGACCGGGTCTATCCGGAACTCGACAAGTAGCCTCCCCCGACCTGAGGATCATGCGTAATCGCACGCAACCTTTGCGCGTCAGATTGTCGTTTCCCTTCGCCTCGTCCGACGATAAGATAGCGCGTTGCTTCGCGGATCGATTCATGTCCTTGACCACCACGCCCCATCAGGCCGAACTGGCCACCGACCCGACCACCGACATCGGCAGTCAGCATATCCGCGATACGTTGCGCGATGCGATCGTCGAGCGGCGGCTTGCGCCTGGCACCAAGCTTTCGGAAAGCGACGTCGGCGAACTCTTCAATGTCAGCCGCACCCTGGTGCGCGCCGCTCTGCAGGCTTTGTCCTATGAAGGACTCGTCAACGTCGAGAAGAACCGCGGTGCTTTCGTCGCCCACCCGTCCATCGACGAGGCGCGCCAGATCTTTGCGACCCGCCGGCTGATCGAGCCTGGTGTCGTGCGCGCCGCCGCCGCCCGGATCGGCAAGGCGGAGATTGCCGAACTCAGGCGCATGCTGGCAGCCGAGCGGCAACTGACCGAACAGCGCGGCCAATCGGCCCGTCGTGCGGAGATCAAGGCATCGGGCGATTTCCACCTGGCGCTTGCCGACCTCTCCGGTAACGCGATCCTGCGCCGCTTCATGGACGAACTCGTCGCCCGCTCCTCGCTGGTCATTGCACTTTACGGACAATCGACGGTTTCGAGCTGCGGCCACAGCGAACACGACGAGATCGTCAACGCCATCGAGCGCGGCGACATCGACGCAGCCGCACGGCTGATGGTCCACCACATCGACCATATCGAAGCCGACCTCGACCTGCGCGTTCTGAAATCGACCGACCTGAAGGCTGCGCTGGAACTCTGATCCCGCTTGCGCCTCAGTGTTCCAGGTAGGCGGCTACAACCTGCGCCGGGCCTGGATTTTCGAAACCTTTCAACACCGGTCCGAACTCCACGGCGCTTCCCTGCCGCACGTCCCTTCGTCCGCCATCGGCGAAGATGCGCCCGCGAAAAGATCCCGCTCGCATAGCCGAAGAGGAGCCGGTTGCCGTCAACACGGACAAAAATCGACCAGCAACGTGGAACCATCCCGTCGCTCTCGCGTTGCCCTCTCGCTCGAAAAGACTGTGAACGAGGAATACAATGAGCGAGAAACTCTTTCCCACGCCCATCCCCCTGAAACTATCGGCAAGACGGCAGACTGTGGTCAGAACGGTGTTCGAGGCCGTGGAACTGCTCCGGCAATGGCCGGGCCGTCGTGGACGGGAATATCGCGCAGCCCTGAGGCGATGCCTGGATGCGCTGGATGGATTGACGAGTACGGACCGGGCGAGCCGCTGCTTTGCCGCCGCCGCCCGGGAATCGGGCCTGTTGCTGGCCTGATCCGGCGACCAGGATGATCCGGAACCACAAGCGTGGTCCGGCACATCAAGCGCTCGGAGTTTGAAGCTTTCACGATGCGCCGAAGGACGATCGGCGCGTCGCCCCAACCGAAGACGCCTCTACTGCGATCAGCAAGATTTAAAGTCGCGCGCGGCGATCAGTCCGCGAGTTCGGCCGCTTCTTTCGGCCCGCGGTCGGCAAGCGCCTTGAGCGCCGCCTTGTCGAGCCGCCAGTCCGGCGCGCCATAGCCGAGCGGCCATTTGTACGGCTCCTTGTCGTTGAAGAAGACAACGGTCGTCAGCAGCGGAAAGGCCCGGCGATAGGTCTGCTGGTCGAGGATTTCGGCATACCAGGCACGCTTGTAATCGGCCGAACCGGATACTCCGAGTTCGGCGATCATGACCGGTTTGCCGAAGCCCGATACCCGCTGGTATTTTTCTTTCAGCGCTTCGCCGAAGCGGCGCTCGCGGCCCCAATAGTCGACGTCCATCTTCTGCAGGCCCCAGATCGGGATGCCGACGACATCGACGACATCGTCGCCCGGATAATAGGCCGCGAGATTGCGGTGCCCCTTCGGCGACCAGACATAGCGTGCAGCCGGCGCCAGTTCCCGGCATTTGCGCACGAAATAGCGGAACGCCGCCTTGTAGCCTTCGCTGTCGCGGCGCGCCCAGGGATAGCGCTCGCCGGGCTCCTCCATCTCATGGCCCCAGCGAATGTAGACCTGCCCGCCGAAATCGGCGGCGCGCGTGCAAATGTCGGTGATCTCGCGATCGAAGCGGCCCTTGCCGATATCGGCAAACAGCCGGTTGCCACCGGCGCGCCAGTCGGCGGCGTGGGTATAGGGCTCGACCGACAGCATCAGTGCCCGCCCCTGTCGCGCCGCGTTCGCGAATTTCCGCTTCAGCTGCGCCCGATCCGGTTTCTGCCAGTAGACGAAGACATGCTCGAGCGTCAGCGCGTCGCTGTCTGCGACCGCGTCGTGCGGGTCGTAGACACCGATCTCCACCGTGCGCGCGTCCCGCCCTCTTGCCTCAGGCGTGATGGCGGCGGTCGTCATCGTTCGGTCGATACCGTCGATGGCATCCTGCGCGCAGGCCGGCGTGGCTCCGGCAACCGCCAGAAGCACCAGCGCGCCAGCGCCCAGGACCGATCTTGGAACTGCAATAGGCAACGATATTCTCCGGCGGGCCATATGTGGCACCGCATGAAATCAGACATGGCTTGCTGCGCGCTGGAAACCTGTGCGACCGCGAGGCCGTGGGCATCATGCCCGGATGGCGAAAAGGACCGCTACGGCTGTCGACCGACGCAGTCTCCATGATCGGCTGCGCCCGGCTTGCCGAACGCGAAAGGCCGTTAAAGCGATGCTCTCAGGAAGCAGTGCGACGTGCGCCCGAAGCCGCTCGGCGAGCAGATATAGGGTGCGCGGCCGAGATAGGCGGTCGTGCGCCTGCGCGTCGGCGCCGGCTCGACGATATCCTCGTCCGCCTCGGCGACTTTCAGATCCTTCGCTTCCTTGCGAACCTTGATCGCCGGGCTCGCATAGGCGCTCGAATGGCCCGAAGCAAACAGCGGCGTTTCGCTGATGACCGTCGACGAGCAGCCGGCGGACAGAAGCAGGAGGCTGAGAACTGATGTTGTCGGTACGAGAAACTTGAAACCCGAAACGGCGGTGCGGCTTGCGCCGGCACATGCGGATTTGATTCGCATAAACGTCCTTTCGAATAGCGGTCCAGCCGCCCGGGGCTTCCATAGGGCGAAAAGGCGGCGATCTTCAACCCCCTCCTTCATTATTCATTGCTTAAATTAAAAATTCCTTTCGCGGCGTTTTCCGCCATGGTTGTGCCGGCCACTTTCGCCACGCGCTGACGGACGTCGGCGCCTTGCGGACAACAGGCGCACGACATCGGCGTCGGCTATCAGCGAAACAATTTCGCAAAAGCAAAGGCTTGCCGAGGCGGCCGCATCGCGCCATCGGCGAACGGCGATCCGTCTCCGCCGCTTCCGCACCACCACGCCCGGTGGCAATCTCCGGCTGACGCCACGGCTGATACCCCTGACAAAAAAATCGACCTCGCCGCCGGCGCGTCAGCGAAATCCGCAGCACGGCTGGCCGTCGGAACGACGGATTCACTCATTCCCCATTTTTAGCTACCGCGCATTTACAGATCCTTGACCTCTGACCGCCACCTTGGAGCGAGGCGCAACATGTTTGAGCGTATGCGCCCACTCCAAAACTGCCCGCCTCCCGCGGGCATTTTTTTGTGGCCCTTCGCCGCAAGCGCATTGCCGGCCGGCATTGCCCGAGACCTCCCCCTCCTCCTGCGCGCGCCGCAGACGCTCGGCGCCCGCAATCGTCCCACGGGTTGAGAACTTTTCAAGGTCCGCCCCCTGACCCGGACGGCCAGGAAGCCGCAAAGGCTTCGCGCCTGCGTGTTTACCACACTGCGAAAGTCCCATTGCGCGAATTTAAGGAGTTGTTAATAATAAAAAGGGGAGAGCGAGGGGCAATCCAAATTGGATCAGGGCACGGGTACCGACATCGTCGGAGCCGCCGGCATCGCTGGTGCGCGCATAACCATCATCGTTTCCGCACTCGGCGCCGGCGGCACCGAGCACGTCGTCAGCCTCGTTGCCAGCCACTGGGCCCGCCTCGGCTGCGCTGTCACGGTGATCACGCTCGAAGCGCCAACCTCCGCCCCCTATTACCGGCTCGATCCACGCGTCGCCATCGAGCGGCTCGACGTGCCGGCCCAGAAGGCCGGCAAGCTGCGCGCCACCTGGCTGGTGGCAAGAAGGCTCTACCGGCTGCGCTCGACCATCAGCCGCACCCGTCCCGACTTCGTCCTGAGCTTCCTGACGCGCACGAACGTGTTGACGCTTCTTGCAACACGGGGCCTCAGGCTTCCGGTGATCGTGTCCGAGCGCAACAACCCGGCGGTGCAGCCCTTCGGCCCCTTCTGGAAATGGCTGCAGCTTCGCCTCTACCCGCGCGCCTTTGCGCTGGTGACCATGACCAAGGGGGCCCTCGACTATTTCCCGCCGGACGTCCGCCGCCACGGGCGGGTGATCGCCAATGCCATCAACCTGCCCGCCGGCTGGCAAAAGAAGCGCGGCAACAATGCGCTCACCGCCGTCGGCCGGCTGACGGAGCAAAAAGGCTTCGACTTGCTGCTCGAAGCCTTCGCCAAGGTGGCCGCCGACCACCCGGAATGGAAGCTCGTCATCTGGGGTGAAGGCGAAGCGAGAAAAGCGCTGGAAGCCCAGCGCGACGCGTTTGGCCTTGCTGAGCGAGTGGAAATGCCGGGCGTCACGCCGAAACCCGGCCTCTGGGTCGAAACCGCCGACCTCTTCGTCCTGTCGTCCCGCTACGAAGGCTGGGGCATCGCCCTGCTCGAAGCCATGGCCGCAGGCCTCCCCGTCGTTTCCTTCGCCTGCGATTGGGGCCCGACCGACATGATCGCCCAAGGCGAAGACGGCATCCTCGTCGAAAACGGCAACATCGACGCCCTGGCCGCCGCCCTCTCCAACCTGATGGCCGACGAGCCCCTCCGCGCCCGCCTTTCCGCCAACGCCGAAGCCAATGTCAGGCGCTACGACGCCGATCATATCCTTACCCAATGGGACGCGATCGCCCTGTCAGCACTGGAACACTCCCCCACCCGCAAAGCCGCGACCAAGCAGCCGAGCGTGCCCGTTTCAGGCGAACTGGCAAGCTGGATGTACATGACAAGCTGGATTTTTTGAGTGGTGGGCCCGGAGGGCCTGCGAAGATCAAGCGAAATCAATTGGCTACCGAATCGGTTAGCCAACGCTGTTCAGTGAATGTTCTCGATTTCTGGCGAACCTCATTTGGCCAACCACTTAGCCACCCACTTCGCCCAAACCGAAAGCTTCGCAGGGCCAACGAAGGCCCCACTCAGGACCACCGCAGCCATAAAAAGGATCAATAGGGAAACGGGGTAAATTCCCAAAGCAGTTGCCTTGAGGCCGAGGATTTCAATAGTGAGGGAGTCTGTGACTTTTTCCATCGCGCACCTCTGCTTTCAAAAAACAGTAGGCTGCTGCTGCTGCGCATGGTCGCATATCCGCAAGGACATGCAATGCATAATGAGGGAACGCCTATAAACATTGACTTTTCAGGTGGCCTCACACCTTCGCAAGCGGCGCGAATTTCGCAACTTAATTAACCTAATGTTGTTTTCGTTGCTTTTTTACAAAAGCCCGTTGATCGGCGCGTTGAACACTTTGACGCATTGTGCAGTCTGCTGGAAAACGCTGACGATCCGCTCGATCGTCTCTTCCATGGCGTAAAACCCGTGCCTGGGTAAATTGACCTTGCCGCCGAGCGCGGAGACGTCCTGGTTGTTCTTGCTAGATCCATGGTAGCGCTGAACCGTCTCACCCCCCGCTCCTCGATCCGTCGCTCCGTGGCTTGAAATGGTGCCGCATGCCGGAGCAAGCTAAGTGCCTCGAATCAATAGCTTGCCGCCGCGTGGGGCACGCGGCCTGGACGCCAGTTGAATTGGCTCCAAAGAATATGGAACTCGACCACCGATTGAGTTAGTGGTCTCCTCAACTGGGCGCCGGCCCAAAGGAGAGGCGATGTTTAAAGAGAAGACAGTTTTTGTCATCGGGGCTGGCGCGAGTGCCGAGTACGGCCCGGGCGCCTTCCCCATTGGTAGCGGCCTTAGAGAACAAATCGCGCAGATGTCCCAGCTGGCAAGGGGAGCCGCGAACTCAACCGCCCACGACAAGCTGCTTTCATATCACCTCAAGAAGAAGTACTCGCAGGCCGAAATCGACGCCAGACTTGAGGCGCTCCAACTCATTCGCACTCGAATCTACCTTTACAATTCGATAGACGCGTTCATCGATCGGCATCATGACAACCAGCACGTGGCGGAAATAGGCAAAATTCAAATCGGTTGCGCCATAGCGCAAGCCGAGGCTAAATCCACTCTTACCGCCGCTCTGCTCGAAAGTGAAAACGGGCTCTTTAAGCTTGGGCAAATGAAGGACACTTGGCTGGAACCATTTGCGCGGCAATTGTTCACCGGAGTGCGTGAAGCCAGCAACGTCGGCCGCGACGTCACTATCATTTGCTTCAATTACGATCGCTGCATCGAGCATTACTTGATGCACGCCATCTCACAAAGCTACGGCGTTTCGTTCGAGGAGGCTCACCAGATCGTTGAGGATATGGACATAATCCATCCTTATGGAACCCTGGGTAGGCTCCCCGGCTCTGCACGCCCGGGTGAGTACGAAACTCCATTTGGAGCGGCAGTTACCAACGAAACGCCAATATGGTCCTGGGCTGAGCGTCTCAAAACGTACACAGAGCGAGTAGAGGAAGTGGAGACGCTGAAGCGAATTCGCAGCGCAATTGCCTACTCCCATCAACTGATTTTCCTGGGCTTCGGGTTCACCCCTGAGAACATGACGCTATTGTTTTCAGGTGAGGAAACGAAGCAGCCGACCCGCAAGTTAATCTATTCAACTGGCAAAGGGATTTCGCGTCAGGACGCATTGGCAGTTCGCCATAAAATCGGCAGGCTTTTTGAGCTGGACTACGGCGCGATCGGCGGTGGCTCCTGGAGAAACGAAGCAACCATCGAACACGATGTCACCTGCAAACAAATGTTCGAATTGTATTGGCAAACATTTGCCCGCTAGCCTGCCGACGCCCTGATTGAACTGGCTCATAACCATTGGTTCGCGCTCGACGCGAAGGCCACGATGTTCGAAGAGGCGGCCGGCGTGGTCATCAGGAAACCGAAGGCGCCAGCAGTCCACTGACGGCCTCCCTATTTCTCGGCGTTGACTCTCGCCTCGCACGAGAACAATATAAGAACATTCGAAGGCGAGCATCGCCGTCAACCAGACACCGACAATTGAAGTACTCTGGCGCCTGCCGGAGAAGGAGAAGCCATGTCCGCCGCACAGCAACGCACCGAAACTGAGGACGTGGAACCGATCGACGAGCTTGCCGCTGCCCTCGCCTGGCACCTAGGAGATAAGGACGCCACCATTCGAACACTGCTCGATGACTGCAAGCACCTTCGCCAGCAACTGGCCTTCGCGAGAGGAACGATGAGTGTCGGCTTTGCCCGGGGTTGGCGACCCAGCCTTGATCGCTCCGTGGACGGCCAGCGATGAGCGACGAGCAACCAGGCGCAAAGAAGTCGACCTCAGGCCCTTGGGTGCATCTCTGCGAACACCTGGGCTGCAGGGATTGGGGCGGATGGGGCTTTGCTTCCGGCAAGGGGCAGTCGCAGTGGTACTGCTATGCCCATCGCGAAGACGGTGAAAAGAGCAATGCCTAAAAACGATGCCTGGTGGCTGTCAGAGTTCGTGCTGAAAATCCAGGTGGTTTGCGAGTGCGGGCTCAAGAAGCAGTACGACGCCAAAGCCCTTCTGGACCGTATAGGCGATGAACGCATGCCCAGCCTTCTACCCCGGATCGCGCGCGCCAACGGATGCACGAAGACCGAGAACCAGGTCCGTGACCGTTGCAGGCTCGGCTATGCGCATCCGCTACCGGAGCTTTCGCCCTCCCGAAGGAACCGGCCGGCAATAGCGCGGCGCCGGCCGGCAGACCTGAGGAAGTTACCTTTGCAAACCTTCCAGAGTGGTACGAGCTATTTTGCTGCTGCAAACGCTGCGGCCGTGAGCAACATCTGGATCGACACTCTTTGGTACGCCGTTTCGGGAGGACGCAATCGATCCTGGCGCTGGCGCTGCGGATGCGTTGCACGAAATGCAGCAACAAGAGCGGCAACAAGATCAAGATCGGCAGGTTGAAGCGGTGAGTTGTGTGAAGAAATTGGTTGCGGCGATGGTCGGCGGTCTCCTGGTGGTCTCGACGGCCGGCGCCGGAAGCTCGATCACAGGTCGAGCATCCGTCATCGACGGGGACACGATCGACATCGGAAAAACCAGGGTGCGGTTCAGTGGGATTGATGCGCCGGAAAGTTGGCAACGGTGCCAGGATGGCGATGGAGGCAGCTACCGATGCGGCCATGCGGCCGCCCTGGCGCTCGATCGCTTCCTTGCTGCGTCTCGGCCGACCCGGTGCGAGTTAGCGGGCCACGATCGAGACCGCCGCATAGGAACTTGCTTTCGTGCCGATGGCGCCGACGTGAACCGCTGGCTCGTTGAGAACGGCCACGCTCTGGACTGGCCGCGATACAGCAAAGGGGCGTATGCAGACGCGCAGCGCGCGGCGCAGGCGGGCGGGCTGGGGATCTGGCGGGGAGAATTTCAACTGCCCTGCGAGGTGCGGGCGAAGCGCTGGAAGCGGGAACCTAGCTGCGATTGAGCCGGCCGCCGGCCCCTTATCTTCACCAATATTTGCGGGGAGTTAGTCTACGCTATTACGCTGTTGTCGTCGTTTATTGCAGTGACCGCATACAAAGTGGATACTTTGCTAGTGGCCAACGCCTTTAACATCGCGTGGGCGGGATCGTCCGGTGTGCCAATGACTTGTGCATAAGCAGGGTTACGATTCTTCGTGTCATGGACTACCCGAATGGCTAGTTTGTAGCTCTTCCCGATCTCTTTGATGTTTCCCGCGTTTAAAATCACCATGAAGTCTTCGGCGCCAACACGGAAACTTGAGCTACTGGCGCAAGCCCGCAAGCGGCTTTTTCGATCCCCCTCATAGAACTCCAAGTAGGAAGTTGAGAGATACGTTTCTTTTGGTCTGTCGGGTTTTTCCTCTCGCAGCTTATAGAGTTGCGGATGGACCCCAACAGCTACTCCGTCCTTTCGAATGACGCGATTCCGGGGGCATACACGAACTACATGGTGGTCATCGGGGATGTTCGATAGGGCCATGGATCCTCGCCAAGAGAGCCAGCGATGTGGGAACAAACGAGCGAAGCGGCGACTGTCCTGCCGCTATTTCGTTCCCATCGTCCGACGAAAAATCACTTGTCCAGTGGACGTTTGGACTAGGCAGAAACGCCGCAGTAACCGTGCCTCCATCACCCACATATGCGCAGAGCAAATTTCCGTCCGCATCAAATCCGAGAGACGACCAATCCAGGTGCCGAGCTTCCACAAGCCATTTTAGGAAGTTTACGTAAGATGCCTTTCGGGGTAAATCATCATCTTCCTCCCATCCTTCCGGATTTAAGAGATAGTCGAGTTCAGCAAACAATCTGGCGCGATCCTCAAACGACAAATACATGGCGTACTGCGCTGTCGCCACCTTAAAGTCCATAGCGACGTGCGGAAGAGGAGGGCCCATGTCAGTAAAGCCTGACCGAGAGGAAACAGGGCCTGGCTTGTCGTTATGATTTGAACTTTCATAGGACTTCAGAGCGTAACTCGCTCCGGCCCCGATAGAAGCCTCTGGCCCCTGCTCGATCATCTGAAAGTCATCCTTGCCTCGTCAGTGACTAACCGCTCGAATACGCGGTTCTTTACATTTCGAAGAGCATTTAGGCTCGCCAACACTTCATCAATTTTAACCGGTATATCCTTGTCAACAAAGACGTCGATATCGAGCAACATCGAGGCTTTGTTAATTAGGACCGGATCTAGCTGCCCAGCCTGCAGAATAACGGAGGCCCCCGACGGTTCGACGTGTTGTAACTTCACAAAGTGAGTTGCAAGCGAATCGTAGTCTACACCCGGCGCGCTTGGATACAAGTTCAAGTAGCGACGCGGATCGACCGGAACACTTCCATCGGACGATACGTCAATCCTATTGATAAACCGCGTAGCAAAACGCGTGATTTTCTTGTACCCGCACACCTTGCGAAACACTTCAAAATCAGCCTCGAAGCTTTCGAATAGCTTTTCCCATGAAAGGTAGGGTGTGAGACGAGCAGTTACCAGGCTTTTTGGGCGAATGTTGCAAAGATCTGAAGCGTCGTTACCAATGCACTTGTACCACTGCTGCACAAGGTCAGGACGAGCTTCCTTCGCGACACCTTCCGAATTGACTTTCAAACTGAAAGTGTAGTCGCGCATGATCTCGCTGTGCGGGTATTTCCGCTCAAGCTTTTTGGCCAATCGCTCCATATCTCGATTTGACAGTGGATCGGAAGAGAACTGGATTTCCAACACGGCTTCCAGGATCGGTGGTTTTGCATATGCGGTCATAATCGACGACCCTAGAACTCTAACGTTGCAACGTTGAACTGGCTAAGCTTGTGCGGACGGTGCGTCAACTCGTAGCGTTCCGCCGAATTTTGATTGCGTGAAAAAAAACGGCGATGATGATCAAACTGCAACTTATAGAGGTTGATCGACCCTCATCTGCCCGCAAGCTGCCAGCGGCTTCCTTTGCAAGCTGTCCTTAGCCCTTTCCCATGACAGCGAAAACGATCCGCCTAACTCCCTCGGCGAAACTGACCCCGAGCGCCATTGCTGCTATGCCGGTGACGCCGAGCGCGCCGATTCCCATAAGCTTCCACCGCCGCACGTCATCGGTTACCGGCTTCATCTCCGCCACGTCGGCGACGATAGTCGCGGCAGAAGTCTCGAGATGTCCGACGCGGGCGACAAGCTCGTCCATCCGGCGATGGACAGCAGAACGGCTCTCCGCGGCTTTGTCCTCCGCTCGGTCGGCGCCCTCCTCTATCCGGCGCATGGTGTCTTGCAGGGCTCGCATCCCCGCCGCCAGTTCGCCAAGCTGGCGGTGCACTGCCGCATCAATGTCTGCTGGTGCCATCAGCCCCGTTCCCCGTGTCTTGTACATTCCGCCTTCGTCCAGATCGCCGCGGCGCAGATGCCGACGGCGGTCCGGTCAATCTTCCGCTGATCTGCCGGCGTCGCCCCGCGCGCGCCGATGAGATCAGTGCCGACCACGCGCCGGAGACCGTCCGCACTTGCCGGCGCCGTAGTTCCACACGCCGCCCCGATCGAGGCATAGGTCAAAATCGCTGCGAGCATTGCTCGCTGCATCACCGCTCGCATTGTTCTGCCTTTCAATCTTGGTGGTGACGGACTGCGCGCCGTCCGCGCGGATCTCGATGACGAGCCAGGTGATGCCGGCGAGCACGAGCCCGCTGACGACGAAGCGCGGCCACATGTCAGCGGGCCGGCGCGCGGTTCACCGACCAGCGGCCGGTGACGAACATGAACAGGGCGATCGAGCCGATGACGATCAGCAGCGCGGCGATGCCGGCGGCGTAGGGATTGTTGACGCCCAGCACCGCCGAAAGACCAGCGCCGCCGAACAAGCCACCGACAGTGGTCACCACCGTTCCGCTCTTCCCGGCCGGCACGTCGTCGGCCGCCGCCGCTGCCGGCTTAACGTCCGCGATTTCGGCCGGCGATCGGGCCGCCTCGAGCGCGTCGAGGAAGCTCCGGTAATACCCGGCGATCAGCTTCGCCTTGTCGGTGCTGATGATGCGTCGCGCGCCGACCGGATCGTTGTCGACCTGGTTGAAATAGTCGGTGAGCTTCTGGCCGGTGAAGAGCCCCTTGATCATGCCATCGAAGAGGATGCGAATGGCGGTTGCCATCTCGGCCGCCTTCTCCGGCGTCTTGGCAAGACCGAACTTCTCATAGTTTTCCTTGCCGGTAATCTGCGGCAGGCCCCGGCCGCGATAGAGCCAGCCGTCGTCGGGAGCCGTGTTGCCCATCCGGCCGCCATAAACCTTGTTCGCGAGCTTGCGCGGGTTTCGGGCGAAGGGTTTGGCGCTGGCGATCGTCGGAAGGCGGGTCGGCCACACCTCGGCGATGCGCTCTGCGGTATAGCTCAGGTTCTCCGTCACCGGCTGCATCATGGCGCCGGTCTCATGGAAGACGGTCGCCAGCATGTAGGCGAGATGGCGATTGTCGATCACTTTGCCGGTCGACTGGCGCCGATCCCACTCGTCGAGGATGGCGATCATGCCATCCTTCTGAGACTGCTTCATGCTCACGCCAAAGGGTGCGCGCTTCGCATAGGCGAAGAACGTTTCGCGGTTCATCGAATTTACCTCTTCGTTAGGAAAACAGGCCACCATCCAAGCACGGCATGATGCCGGCTGGGGGAACATGATGGGCTATGATTGGAATGGCGCTCGCGGGCGCCGGATGAAGATCGCGCGATTTGGAACGGCCGTCGCACTGGCGGCCCTGCTGGTATCGGTCGCGGCGCAGGTGGTGACGCGAGCGATCTAATTGGAACGTCGGCGGCCGAAGTTCGTTCAATCCCAATGAAGATCGATTGGGACTACATTCAGAAGCATTGGGATTGGCTCGGCCACATCGTCGAAGCTCTGGTTATGGCCGTGATCGTCGCCGTGCTGTTTATGGTCGCCTTTCCCTCTAAGACAGCATTTTTGCTCGGCCTCGCCTTCTCGGCCGGTCACTTTCACGGCCGAGAGAAACGCGATTATGAGACCAGCGTGAAGATGCGACCGCCACACCTCAAAGGCTATTTGATGTGGCGATGGAGTTGGGACCAGGCGACGGACTTTTGGCCCACGGCCGGCGTCGTCGCAGTCGTGGCCCTTTTGATCAAGTATGCAGGCTAGGCTTGCCCTGAAGGGAGCGCCGCCTCACTTGTCTCATGCCAAGTCGGGGACGCTTGCGCCGCCCCAAATCGCGCCCGCATAACCATGACGAAATCGGGCTCGTGCTTTTCGAGGGCCGATAACGTCTCGTTCAACGCGGCGACGACCGTGTCCAGACTGGTCGCGTGGCGCTCATTCTCTTCCAGCGCGAGCGCCAGCTGTTTCTTCAGGGATGCCGCGAGAGAGGACATATTACGCTCCGTAGTCGACGATGGCGGCAGCAATGATCGCCTCGGCCGTGGTCGCCTCGGCGACAGCCTTCTTCGCGCCGAGACGCTTGGCTTCGATACCGGCCGAGACGGTCTGCCATTGCTCAAAGGTCGCGATGATTTCGGCAGCCTTTGTCGCGACCGTGACACCGTCGATCGCCGCCTCGGCGACGATGTGCGGGATCTCGGCTTCGGGTGCCGGCGGGACAGCAACGGCCGCACGCGCCTCGGCGAGCTTCTGCTGATAGGCCATGACCTGACCGGAGCCGGGCGTGATGAAATTCTGCCGATACTTTTCGGCTTCGCGGTCGATCTTGCCGATCGCATCGGCGCGCAGCGCGACGAGATCCGGAGCGGGCTGAACCGGGTCCCACGAGGTGAACAGGCCCGCCAGCGCTGGCGGCAGCGCCGGCCAGTCCGACACCGGGTTATCGACAAAGGCGTCCTCTTGCTTGCCGAGTTGTGCGACGATCGCGTCCCGATCGGCCGCCGGCAGCAGCGCCGTGACGCGGCCAGCAATCTGGAACCAGTACTCGCGCTCGTTCATGATCTGCTGCCGGCCGAGCCACCATGCGGTGGCGGCCATCGAGCGATGGATAGTGCCGGCCGCCATCGCCGCGTGAAGTGCCTCCATCATCGGGTTGTAGTTGCTTTCAATGCTGTACATGCTGGTTTCCTTCAGGGTTGGGGGATGCCGAAGATGTAGTAGCGGATGCCGATGGGGGCGTAGGCGCCTGAGGTGCGCCAGTTTCCGGGACTGTCGCCACGATTATAGTAATCGCCGACATTGCCCCGGAAGGTATGGAACCGGACGTTGTTCTGCGTCAGCTCGCAATAGGTGCTTTCGCCGGCATGGTACTGGTTGCCGTTGTAGATGTACTTCAGCCGCTTCACGAACGGCAGGCGATACATGGCGTTCCACGAGCCGCTGACCGTGAAGCCGAGGGTCTGGTAGGAACCGCCGCCGTGAGCCGTGAGATATTTGACCATCGGGAACATGCCGGTTCCGTCGAAAGGAACGTCAACGATCACGTCGTTGCCGGCGGCGACGTTGAAGTAGCCCTCTGCGAGGATCTGCACCTGCGGCCAACGCGTATCGACGTAGATGTCGTTCCAGTTCGGCGGATTGGCCGAGCCGGGCCGAAGTAGCTGGAAGACGGCGACGCCGTTCTCAGTGAAAGTGCGCCAAACTCTGTTGCCGCCGCTCGTCGGCGGACTGTTGTCTTCGAGATAGAGGTAGAAGCGCGCCCGCATGGCCTGGCTGGCGGCAAAATAGATCTTGGTCCCGTCGAACCAGTACTCCGCACCGAAGTCGAGATCGACCGACGATGAAGGGTAGTTGATCACCGAGCCGTTATAGAAGTGGACATCCAGCGCCACCATGTCCGGAAGCGGGATGCCGGTTTCATAGAAGCTGACGCCAGCGGGAAGCGGGATGTCTGCAGCGGCAATCACCTTCACCGGGATCCGCGACGTGTCGATCGCGAGTTGCGCCGGGGTCGCCGAGTCGACGTGAAAACCGGGCTTTGCGATGACGAGGGCCTGCGGCGTGATCTTGAAGGTCTTGGTTCCGTTTGGCGCGAGCGGCGAGGCTTCGTCCAGGGGGACATTGTTTCCCGGCAGGTTCCAAACGATCAGGCGCTTGTCGCGCGACAGGAACTTGTTGAAGGCGTCGATGGTATCGCGTGCTGTAATCCTCGTCAGTGCTCCGTAGGCCATTGTACCGTACTGGCTGACCGAACCTGTGAAACCCTCGACCCAGCCAACCTGCGCGTAGTTCCCGACCGCATAAAACCCGCCCTGGCCGCGATAGTAGGAGCCGCTGTCGGTCCAATGGACCATCTGCTGGTTATAGCGATTGCTGCCGCCGCCTTTCTTGGCCTTCCAGTCAAAAAGCGGAACGTTGTAGCGCAGGTTTGGGAATGCCGAGTTGCGGTAAAACCACTCGCTCATGCCGCCGCCAGAGCCCTCCAATTTCTGGAAGTTGCTCGGCCCGGAGCCGGCCGGGTGGTAGTTATAGACCGCGCCGTCGTTCAGCCCCGGCCGCGATATGACGTTGCAAAGCTCCATGTCGGCGATGTTCACTTTCGGAAGCTTGCTGTTGTAGAGGAATTTCCAGCGCTCGTTGTCCGGCGTCGAATACGGATCATCGGCGTTGTTCTTCATGACCTTGACGGCGGCCGAGCCGGTGTAGTCGTTGCCAATTCGCCAGCGCGCCATCAGGTAAAGCCCTCAATCCCGCCAGTGTTGAAGTCGATCAAAAGCTTGCCATTGACGCTACGGGCCACGCCCGAGAAGTAGGCATCGCCGAAGCTGGCCGAGATAGCCGAAAGGCTGTTCACGCTCAGCTTGTTGGCAGTGATCGAACCGTCGACGATCAACTCGGCCGACGCCGCCCTGCGAAGAACCGGTTTCGACCAATGGACCGGATTTCCATAGACGCCCCAAGGCCGATCGGTGATCAGGAACATACGCATCTTGCTCTTACCGCTCGGCGCGGTCACGCGGCCACTGAGCTTCACCCAGCCGGTGTTCGCCGGCACAGAGGAAACCGTGGCGAAGTGCGAGGAGCCGCCCGCCTCGTCCATGAACTCGATCGAGAGATAGGCCGGATAGGTCGACACCCAATTCCAGCACCAGACAGAGGCGAAAAACACGTCGCCGGCCTGGCAGGGATAGACCGCCGAAATCGCGACGTTGCGTTCGTCGCCATAGACGCGCCACGCGCCATAATCCGCACCGGCCTCGGAGGCGCTGTTGAAGATGCCCTTGTTCTGGCCGTAGAGCGTCCACCCATCGGTAAGCCCCGTCGCGAAGTCGTTGACGATGATGTTGGAGAAGTCCGTCAGCACGAGCTGCTTGGCTGTGATCGAGTTGGCGGCGATATGGTTGGCGCCGACGCTGCCGGCAGCAATCTTCTCGCCGGTGATTGCAGCGGCCATGATCTTGTCGCCGGTGATCGCGCCAAAGGCGATCTTATCGGCGGTGACCGAGGCCGCATTCAGCTTCTCTGTCGTGATCGCCCCTGCAGCAACCTTGTCGGCAATCACCGCGCCGGTCGCGAGGTAATCGGGACCGATGAAGGTGAAGCCGCCAGGTTCCCAATCGGAATACGCGATCTGGTTAGGGCCGGCCTCGCCGAAATACGGTCGCACGACGAAGACATAGCTGTTGGCATTGCCCGCGACCGTCGGCTGCTTGCGGATGTAGAGTTCGGCGACGACTGCATTGGCCGGCGCGGTCGCCATCAGCCCGAGCTGGTAGTAGCCAGAGAGCGCCGTCCCGCCAAACGAGCCGCTGTAACCCGAGGAGACGTTTTCGGTGATGAAGTTGCCCGAGGCGTCAAACCACGAAATGCCGATGTAGGCGGGGCACCGGTGGGCGGCGACGAAGATGAACGCCTCGTAGCGCTTGCCGGGGATGACAGACAAGGTTTTCCCGGTCGCCACCTGCAGGATGCTCGGGTCCGCATTGGCGTCGTTTTGGCCCAACACCATGGTGCGCGGTTGCGTCGCCAGCGCCCATGGGTCGCCTGCGAGGTTGAAGGTGAACGCCCGGTTGGCGATGCCGTTCTGGTTCCAGGTCAACCAGCCCTGCCAGGCACCATAGAACTCGGTGTTGCGCAGCAGGTTCTTGCCCTTGCCGACGGCCATCTTTTCGGCCGTGATCGCCGCCGCCTGGATTTCGGTCGCGCCGATCGCCGCCGCCGCGACCTTGCCGGCGACAACGGAGAAGGCCGCAAGCTCCGAAGCCGTGATGGCGTTCGCGGCAATCTTCGGCGAGGTGATGGCGTCATCCGCGATCTGGGTGCCGGTGATCTGACCGACGACATCGCCGGCGGACGTCGCGGACGTCCAGTTGCCGCCCGTGAAACGGTAAAGCTTGCCATTGAAGAACGCCTGCCGACCTTCGAAGTTGCCGGTCGTTGGGAGCGCGCCAGAGATGATCTCGACCGGCGTGATGCCGGCGGCAAACTTCGTCAGCCCGATCGCCTGCTCGGCTATCTTGCCGGCCGAGATCGCGCCGTTCGCGACCAGCTCCTCGGTGACGGCTCCAACGGCGATCTTCGCCGACGACACCGCCCGCTCGGCGATTTTGAGGCTCGTCACGGCCTCGTTCATGATCTTCTCGGCCGTTACGGCGGCGTCGGCGATCTTCTGAGCAATGATCGAGTTGTCGAGGATATCGACGGCGGTGATCAGAGCGTTCGGCGTCGTGACGGTTTTCCAGTCCGACCATTCGGTTGGCCGATTTGAGTACGGCACGAACCTGCCGCGCACCTCATACTGCGTGTTCGGAAGGAATGTTCCCGGTAAAACCCACGCATAGGGTGGCGCATACGAAATAGCCTCGCTCTGGTAGACCACTTCCTGCGACGTTTTAAGGCGAACCTCGACCAGCACGTTCTTCACGTCATCCTGATCCGGCGAGCAGCTTACCTTGATAGATGGCCGGCGCGCGTTTTCGTAGGGCTCTACGGCCCAGCCGGTCATCACTTGCGGCGGCGGAACGATCGGCCCGGTCGGGCCGACCGAGACCGGCAGCTCCTTGTCCGACGACCAGCTATAATCTGCCGGGTCGATCTCGCGGAACGCCACCACCTGGTTGACGCCCGGCAGATCGTCCATGTCGCCCATGAGGAAGGCTTTGCTGTCGTACCCGTTGCGCACGGAGGTCCATTCGATCGGGTCGAGCGGTTCCAGCAGCCAAGCCTCCGGCGGCATGGTGCCCGTGTGCCGAATGAAGCGGCGCTCTTCCTCGATCGCCGCATACATCAGCCGCTGCACCTGCGTGCCATAGGGCACCATCGGATAGGAGAGGTCCGCAATCAGCCGCTGGCCGTCGTCGGCCGCCTCATAGGTCGCATTGTAGCGCGGCGGGGCGTCCTTCGTGGTCCAGTCTTCGGCCGGTTCCGGATAGTTGGCATGCGCGCCATTATAGGTCTGCTCGTGCGCCGGAAACTGATCCTGCTGCTGCTCGCTCGTGATGACGATGTCTTCGTCGGTGAACGCGTAGACGGGCAGCCCCGGCATGCCGCAGATGGTCTTGTAGATGCCGCCAAGCTCGGCAGTGCGGCCATTACAGCTCTTGTCGAGTTCCTTGATCGCCTCGATCGGCTGATAGTTCAAAACGATCTCGGCGCCGCAGCGGAACTGCTTTTCCGTACCGCCGCTGGCGACGGCGACCAGCCGGTCACACTCGTTCATCGCCGCCATCCAATTGGATGCCGGAAGCTGGAAGGCGGCCAGGTTCTGACCGCCATAGAACCACTCGCCGTTATAGGAGAGGCCGCGAAGCAGGTTGTATTGGGCGACCTTCGTGTTGTCGCTCCACTCATAGGTCGACGGATCGCCCCAGCGATGCGGACCCGAGCCGCCGGCCGTCGTGTCCTTGCGAAGGTCATAGAACTTGATGCCCTGAAGCACGAACTTGCAGCGCGGCGGGCTGGTCATCACCTCGCGGTTTACGCGTGCGGTAATGATCGCATAGGCGACCCCGCGGCCGATCATGTCCGCGAGCCACGGGCGCGTTGCATCGCCACCGAACGTGCTCGACAGATACGGGTCGACGGCTGTCTGCGTGCCGTCGCGGAACCGCACCCAAAGGTGATCCTTGCCGCCCTGACGATACTGAAGCACCGGATAACCGGCCTCGGCCGGCGCCGCGTTCCAGTCGATCGTGCATTTCTCGCCGTTGATCCAGATCGTGCTGGACATGCCGGCAATCGGCAGGTCGGAGAGCGAGATCACCAGCACGAGGTAGGCGTTCGGCGTCTTGCCGGCCTGCCCGTAAGAATTGACGTATTCAAGCTGCCCCGCCGTGGCATAGGTGCCGATGATGAACGACATCGGATTGTCGCCGCCAACTGTCATCGAGCCTTTGACGCCGGCCGGACGCTGCTCCTCGCGCTTCGAGCGGGCACGCGCCAGCAGCGACATGCCCGCCTTGAGCGCGACACCAAGCACGAGCTGCCCGATCGTGCCGATCTTGGCGACGGCGCTGATGATGCCGACGATAGCCGAAACCGGATCGGCATAGGCATGGGAGGTCGTTGCCAGCAGGAACCAGCCCGCCAGCAGCAGAACGGAAAGACGCATGAAGGATCAGACCCGGAAGAGGCGAGACGCCGTGAGAAGGTCGACAGAGCCGAGGCCGGCGCTATCAGGTTGCGTGACGAAGATGCGAGAGCCCTGCACGAGCCCGAGCGACCACGCGCCGCCGCCAAGGTCGAGGGCGGCGATATCGCCGATCTGGCCGAAGGCCGGTCCCTCCATCACTTCGGGCAGGATCGACGCGGCGAAGTCCGCATGATTGTCAAAGCCGAGCCGGCGAAGCTTCTTGAGGCCGCCCGCAAGCGTGGAGTACTTGCCGCGAAGCTTGGCGGCCGGGTCGGTGCCCGTCATCGCCGCGACGGCCCCGGCCGCGAACAACGCGCAGTCGTGCCGGCCATATTCGAACGGCAGCCGTCGCACGCTCGAGACGTAGGCGGCGAGGCGCGGATACCAATCGTCGAGCCGTTTCATTGACCGCCCCTGAACTGTTCCTGATTGCTGGATGCCGGAGGCGGCGTGAGCGTGCCCTTGTGTTCGCCCCACCAGAATTCCCATTGACCGGCGACGCCACCGTAGCGCCGGAAACGATCGCCGCTCCGGCGCTTCTGGCTTTCGTCCGACTTCTTCGCCGGGTTGGTGCGGGTGAGCACGCGGGCATGCGAAACGACATCGACAGCAATCCCGCCTTCGCCACCCTTGGCCGGCGTTTTGATCGGCGCCTTGTTGATGAAGCCGAATTGTTGAATGATCGGCGGCGCGATCAGCTCGTGAGTGTCGAGATCGAGGAAACCACGATGGATCTCGATCGGCGCCAACCGCGTGTTGTAGCCCCGGAACGCTTGCTGCACGGCGGCGCTCACCTGGCTAAGGGCGATTTGCACCGTGCGAATAGCGATTTCCGGAGAGCGCTTGATCTGGCCGACACTCAAGATTGCCCCCCAGGCGTGATAGGTGCGCGTGACTGGCAGGCCGGTCTCACCCGACATGACCGTCACGTCGACGGTATCTTCGCCATTCCAGAACCCGATCGATTCCAGCGCGCCGGTTGTCCGGTTCTTCGCCGTGATCCAGACGAAGCTACGCGGGATCACACCTTGGCGGGCCTGCACATAGGCAGACGTTGCGCCGTCTACTGCTCTGACCATGTCGGTTCCTTAGAGGGTCTGTTGCGCCTGGAAGCGCATGCCCGACGTGAAGACGTTTTCGCCGGCTCCCGGATCGAAAGAACCGGGAATGATCTTCATCTTGGGGGCGGGCTTGATCAGGGTGATTGCCTGCCCGACTGCCGCGCCGGGTTTCAGGTGCGGACGCACTTCGAAGGTGTTCGTGGCGCCGGCGCCGTTGGCTGTCGCTACTTCCGCAACACGGTGAAACGCACGGCGCACCGGGTTGCTGCCGTAGTCGTGGTGGAAGAGATCGCCGACCGAGAGCTTATAGCCGGCCGGCAAACCCGACACCGTCAGCGATTTCCGGTTGGCGCCGATCGATGCGATGGCCGGAGCGGCGGCGCCGAGGATTACGCCGCCGGGATCGAACCGTGGATACTGCTTGCGAGGGTCAAAGAGGTAGAAGGTTCCTATCGAACCATCCATGCTCTCTATCAAGGCCTGCACCTCCGCCGCGTCGGCATGGCGCAGGTCCATGATCGAAACCTCCGCCTTCCAGATCTTTGGCCCTAGATCCGCCGCCAGGAACTCGCCGGAACCGAGCCCGGAGTATTCCTCCTGCCCGTCGAGCCAGAACTTGACCGACGACAGCCGGAGCTTGTCAGCGAACTCCGCGATGGGCCGTGGAAAAACAAGCGCCATGATCAGCCCACCGCATAAGGATCGTTGTTGATTTCGCTGACGCGGCCGGGCAGGACCGATCGCGAAAACTCGTCGAAGCCCGCCTGCATCTGCTGCTCGGTCGCGACCCTCATGCGTTCCATCAATTCCTTGTCGCCGTTGCCGGAGACAGAGATCTTGCTGTGAAACTCAAAGCGGGTCGTCTGGTTCTGGTTCGCCGGTGCGCGCATCGGCGTCACGCCGGAAAGCCGGTGGTTCGGGATGACCTCTTCACCGCCCTTGAAGCGCACGAGCTCCGGCCCCTTCTCCCCGACCCAGGCAACACCCGGGCGGGCAGAAGGCGTCCCTGCCGCGTAGCCCCGCATTCCAGCCCAAGGATCGGCCGCGGACGAACCGCCGAAGAGACCACCAAGCAGGCCGAACAGACCGCCCCCGCCCTTGCCTGCGTTGCCGACGGTGAACACCGCGTCGATGACATCGGTCAGGAGCTTATCGGCGATCCGATCGAGGACGCCGAGTGCAGCATCTCCGAAGGATGCCCAAACCGACTTCCCGCGCTCAATGCCGGCAAAGAAGTCGTCGAAGAAGCCCCGCGTCAGGTGCTTCCCGAAATCCATCGCCTCGCCCATCAGGCGGGTCTGCTCCTCGATCGACGCCATGGTCTGAGCGAGTGCCGAAAGCTCGCTCTTCTGGACGTCGGTGAGTGAGATGCCGCGCTGCTGGGCCTCGTTCAGGAACTGCTGTTCGTAGCGGAGCGCGGCGGCGGCTTCGGCCGTCAGGCCCAGAGCGTCACGTTCCGCCTCAAGCATCGAGATCTGGCGCTCGGCGCCCTTCACGATGTCGTCGTATTTCTCAAGGTCGCTTTTGCCGCGCTTCGTCTTCGACTTCTCATCGACGTCGGTAAGACCCTTGGCGAGCTCTCGGAGTTTGTCGGACGCGGCCGATGCACCGCGGCCGATCGCGTCAACCACACCCCCGACGTAGTCTTTGCCCTGAGCCGAGTTGTAGGCATCACTGGCGGCCTTCATCGCTGCGCCAGCAGCGCCACGATAGGGGTTCTCAGGCCGATCAAACTTCACCGGCTCAATAATGAAATCATTGTAGTTCTTCAGTGGCTGCCCAATAGACTCCATCCAAAGGGCGTAATTGTTGACCAGGTTGTTGAGCCCATCCACTGCCTTCTGAACCATGGCTTCGATGCCGCCGATGACCCTATCAGCAGTTGAGTAGACGAAATCTCCGATGGCATCCGGCAACTTCCCCCAGACCGCCTTGATCGACTCATATCCACCGACGAAAGCCCCGATGACCGCGTTGACGCCGTTTTTCGCGTCGGCGACGATGTCGCGTCCGAAGATCCCCTTCAGTTCATCGCGGAAGACGATTGCCGCTGCGACAGCGGCGGTGATGCCGGCCACGAACGCGATTGCAGGGTTTGCCAAGGCGAACGCGCCCGCGACGATGCCTAGCTGCACGACGAGGCGTGCGAGAAGCGCAACCAACGAGATGATGCCGCCGACAATCGTTGGAGCGTATAGCAGGGTCAAAGCCGCTGCTGCTGCCACAGCAAATGGCGCGACCGGTTCAAGTACGTCCGCGAGACCGATCAATGCGGACTGAGCGAGTTTTGACCAGTTCGCAAGCTGCAGTAGCGCTGCAACAAGCGCAATGACGCCGATGGTGACAAGGCTCACCGGGGAAATGACCGACAGGAATGCTTCACCGAGTCCTCGGACGGGGTTCTCCATCGTCGACAGCACAGCTGCGAGCTGAGTTCCTTGCTGCAACGCGATCTGCATTGGCCCCATGCCCATCTGGGCGGAAACGGCGATGTCTTGGAATTGGGCGGCGATATTGGCGAGATTGCCTCGCCCCGCCGCGCCGTGGCTGTTCTGATTGGCAGCCACATTCAACAAATGGATTTGCTTCGATGCAGCAGCGGCCGCCGCGCCCTCACTTGCATACGCCTTCGCGGCCGCGGAAGCAGCACCAGTCACACCGCGATTGGCCACGGTGAGCCCCTCAACTTCTGCCTGCGCGCGCGCGGCCGCACCGGATACCTTGTTCAGTTCCGTCGTGGCGCGCTCGGTCCCGTCCGTCTTTACCTGGATGCCGAGTTGGGCGATGTCTGCCATAGCTTTTCCTTTTCGGAGAACGTGCGCTATCGTCCCGCCGATTCAATCGGAGGATGATCCATGCGCTTGGCTAGTTTGCTGTTGTTCCTCGCCGCCGCCCCTTCTGCGTCGGCGGCGTGTGGGCAAGGCGCCCCTCTCGTCGTCCTTGGCTGGACAGCCGCAGCGAAAGGCGAGGCTACCACCCAATACTCGCTTGAAATTTCCAGCTCTCTCAAGAAGCCGGCCCGGATGGTCTCTGGCTACGTCACGTTCCGCGATGCGCTGGGCAAAGACATGGGCGCCTTCGAGATTCCTCGCGATGACGCTGTTCCTGCGAATTCCAAGTTCGCGCTCGACATAGATGTCGGAAGTTTGGTTGTCCCCCGCATTCTAACCATCAACAAGGCCGATGTGGTCGTTGAGGCTTGCGTAGAAGGCGTGGTCTACGAAGACGGCACCAAGGAAGAATTCAAGTAGAAGGCGGCCCGAAGGCCGCCTCTGGTTGTTGCAGGCTAAGCAGCGTTTTCGAGGTATCCGATCACGGCTCGCACCATCCGGTCTGCCGCCTCGCAGCCGTAGACGCCATCTTCATCACCCAACGCAAAACGAAGTGCCTCGAGCGCACTCTCTCTGGTCCTAGCGGGCTCGTTCCAATTGTCGAGGATGGCTTGCCACGGCTCATACGTCTCGACTGTTCCATACTCCTCGTCAGTGAGGCGGCCGAAGGCAATCAATCCGGCCCTGTACTCGGTGATCGCGCTCATCAGCGGATCGTAAGCGACCAAACCAATCGTTGCCGGAGTGGATGCGGCGACGACCGCACCGCGGATGAAGGTCCTGCGATTCATGCTGGCACCGCCTCTCCACCGGTCAGAACCGGCTTTGGAGTGGTGGGGACGGCGTAGGTGTTACCGGTGTCGCGCTCGCCGCGGGCAAGAAATGCCGCGACGACCGGGTTTTGGGCGAGAGAGGAGAGCTTGATCATGCTGCTCGCCCGATCTTGATCTCCTCGGGAACGCGTGAAACGAAGTATTCGAGCCCTTTTGCCGTGATGTACGACCGTGGCCGCGCCTTGTCGTCGACAATCTCGCTCTTGACCTCAAAAATTCCCGCCTGAATGTACTGAACCCGCGGCACGAGCGCAGTGCCTTGGTAGAACATGTACTTCTGTTTGAGCCACCGCACGAACAGGTTGGGACGGCAATTCATCGACCTTGCCGCGTTCTGAAGCGTGTACAGCCCGTCAGAGTTAATGTAGGCGTCATAGAAAGATGTCTTCGGCTTGTCAGCATCGATCTTGCTTTCGAGCGCGAGTACTTTTTCGACGTTGTCGAGAAGAAGCTTACGCAGCGATGAAGGGTCATTCAGCGCGGACGCTGGATTTGCGACCATTCCTTCCAGTTCGCGCAGCCGAGCAAGTACCTTACGGCGAAGCGGGGCGCTGTAGCCCAGGAGCAGAGTTTCAGTCAGTTCACGATCAAGCAGATACTCGGTCTGCTGGCGGTTCATGGTGTCGAGATAGATGTGCGCAAATTTGCTCACATCTTCCTCGAGGTCGGCCAGCATCTTCTCAATGTCACGCTTGACATCAGGGTGACGCTTTCCGGTGAGGTCGGCGATCTCGCGGCTAGACATTGTCAATGCGCCGGCCGCCGTGGTAATGATCACGTCAGTCATCTCGGTTCTCCTAAAACCGTGTTGATAGGGAGGCCGCCCTGCAAGGCGGCGTTCATTCGGAAAGGCGAAGCTGGTTTCCTAGGCCGGTGCTTCGCCTTTTTCCTTTTCTTGGCCTTCACGTATTAGTCGGATTATCTCGTCATTGAGTGACGTGAAGTTTTCCTTGGCTTTCGCCGCGAGCCAATCACGCAGTGGCGCCGGCAGGCGCAACGTGAGACTCGACCTTTTAACGTTTTCCATGTACTCCTTCTTTCTGACGTCTAATTGACGTCACCAACGTATCAGACGTCAAAGTGACGTCAAGCGCCAAAATGACGTCAAATGGAAAAAGATCAAGATATAGTCCGGACGAGCCTGCGCCTACCCAAGACGCTGTACGATCGTATCTTCGAGGCAGCAGAGTCTCGCGGCGTCACCATGCACGCGGAAATCCTCACGAGGCTCACTTTTGCGATGGATTTTGACGATAAAATCAACGAGGGACCTTCCGAGCTCGCAGAGGTGCTGACAAAAAAACTCGACACGCAAGAAGCTTTGATGCGAGAGACGCGAGAAGAAATCTCGATCATGAAAGCATGGCTTCGCACAGAGCGGGAAAAAAGGGAGGCATCCAGCGAAGTGCCCAGCCCCAAAAGCCCCGGGAAAGACAAGCGATAACCTCCTCTACCCGTTGAACACCCGCGCAAGCTGTCAGGACTAACGGTTGTCTGGCAACAGGCTGACATCCGACATTTCATCCGACAGGTGGGGAACGTCTATCAATAAGAACAATAGGTTAGTCAGGATCCACTGACCAAAAATTAGTGGCGGATGCTTTAATCTCAACAGTTTACGAGCGATCGGCCCCCAGACAGACTATCCACAGGGATTTTCCACATGAGCGCTATTGGTGAATTCGCATTTGACCAAAACCACGGCAGGAAGGCTCTTATCGATCACCTCAAGTCCAACGAATTGCATTATCCGGGCAATGTTGAGATCACCTACTACGGCACGTCCTACGCCAAAGTCGAAGCTTTCACCCCTGAAAATGCGCGGCATCTGACGGCCGCCAAAACCGGATGGCCACCAAAGGACGACAAATGACTTCCGTCAGCGAAGGCACCGACATCGAAACCGCCCTCGCCTCCTATATGGCCGAAGAGAACGCCGACCGCGAAGAGGCGCTGCGCCGCATCCTCCGCGACTGGTTGATCGGGCATGGGTATCTGCCGGTGACCGAGGGCGAGGTGCAAGGTGGCGGCGATCCGCTTGGGATTTAGACAATCGCACCGTACTACTTTTGGGCGAATGGACGCGAAAGGAGGTTGTGCCATCATCGCGAGGGGGCAAATCTCATGACAGACGCAAATCTTTTGGCAGACGAAGATTTTTGGAAAGGCGTCGCGGGAGTTACGGGTGTTGTGGCAGCCCTTCTAGGTGTTGCAATCGCCCTGATCGATCGCAGTAGCAAGAACCGTGTTGCGCAGCACGACGCGGAGAAGGCAGCGCTTGGAAGCCAACTCGCTGAAAAGGACGTCGAGATCGCCGAACTAAAAGCGGACATCAAAGCAGCCCAGCGCTTGAAGGAAATTGACGACAGGATCAACGAGTTGAAAAAACTGCAAGGGCTGGCAACGCCTCCTGCACTTGAAGAGTTCACTCAGATTTTGCTTCAGGAGAAGCCTTCCCAGTCACCGCCCGCGAGCAAACTTGATGGGGCCGCCATCAAGGACGATATTAGGAAGATCGACGAACTGCGGGCTGAATCGGTCCCAACCATCGAACCAGAACTTCGAAGCGCAATCGCGACGTCCGCTTTTTTCGGCAAGGACTATGAGTTCGCAGCTCAGCAGTTCGAACAGGTTGCGATTTCAGACACAGCAGATTGGCGCACCCATCTCGCCCACGGCGTGTCACTCGCGAACCAACGAAACGGGGACGCGACGAACCTCTCTGCAGCTCGAGCCTACGGCGAGGCAATCGCACTTGCTCCAAAAGAC
This sequence comes from Ensifer sp. NPDC090286, assembly GCF_044769565.1. Classification (NCBI taxonomy): domain Bacteria; kingdom Pseudomonadati; phylum Pseudomonadota; class Alphaproteobacteria; order Hyphomicrobiales; family Rhizobiaceae; genus Ensifer; species Ensifer sp. NPDC090286. The sequence goes on from NZ_JBIVYF010000001.1 coordinate 1,648,134, forward strand.
CTGTCGCCAGATACCAGATCGAAGTTGTTCGTCTATCGAGGCGCAATGTTTAAGCGCCTTGGGCGTTTGCGGGAGGCTGAAGCCGACCTCAGAATCGGTTTGGAGCTCGCTCATGATGCCCGCGCCAAACTGGATGCCCAGTACAACCTTTCGGGGGTCCTTGCTCAAATAGGCAAGGAAGAGCAAGCACTCGAACTCCTTCAAGAGGTCTGCAAAGATCCTGGCTACCGAGCAGCAGTCGCTTCGCACCAAGCGGATTACTACGCTCCTATTTCTAACAACTATCGGTTCCAAACTCTGCTGTTGGGGACGACAGGATAGGGCAGCCTAATCTGCTTCCCGTACCCTGATTGCCTCGCTTTCCTTCTCGATCTCGGAGCAGAACCGGACATCCATCGCCCGGAGAATGCCCACCTCCTCTCGAGTGACAATGTTGCCCGAGAGTTTGCACCAGGCCTGAAGTTCGAGGTTTGAGATGGGAACCGGCCCCGAGAACCCCGGCGGCTGTGACTGCCGGAGTTCCCAGAACCAATCCCAGATGAAGGCGCCGTGCTCAGGCACGTCCGGATCGGGGCTGTCGGTCTCGAAAGCCTCGTTGCGATCTCGCCGGGTCTCGCCGTCCTTGTCCCGGACACTGTCATACCGGGCAATGACGGCAACTGCCTCGGCTAGGGCTTCGCCGAGCTCTTCGTAAAATTTGCGCGGTCCTCCGCGGCAGAAGCAACCTGGTCATAGATCCAGCCGGCCTCTTCCAGGACCTCACGGGCCTTCTCGAAGTTGCATTCGGGTTTCTCGCCCTTCCAGTCGTGATCACCCCAATCCCATGAGGCGATGGCAGCGGCCGCCCGGTCCAGGTACTCGGCCTCGACCTTAGAGGCGGTCAGCTTCTTCTTCCGACTGGCGAGGAACTTGTCGCTGTGCTGGCGCGCGATCCGCTTCACCGCATCGCTTTCGGTCGAGCGGATCATGAAGCGGATGCCGATCGGCTCATCGGTGTCCGGGCCGGTGAGCTTGAGTTCGTAGAGCTGCTCGGAATTGACGAGCTTCGAAATGTCCATGTTTCACCTTTGCTTACGGGATGGTGGTCGGGTTCACGCGGATCGGCAATTGGTTGAGGCCGATCGTGAAGCGTTCGAGCTCGAAATCGTCGGAGCCGCCGCCCGGGTAGAGCGGGCCCGAGACGACGCCACGGCTGTAGAAGATCGTGTTGGTTTTGCCGGCGCCGCCGTCGTTGCGCTCGATCTTGATCGCCATGTTGTCGAGGTTGAGCGGGTCGCCGAAAGTGCGTAGGATCATCTGGCCGGCATCGTCGAAGACGGATGCGACCTCGATCTGAGGGTCGCCGGCGTTCGCCGTGCCCTTCTGCTTCTGGGTCACCGGCTCGTCGAGCGTGTTGTAGCTATTCATCGTGCTGTCGGCGCCGAAATCGCCGACGTTTCCGACCTTCCCGACCTGCACCCAGGTCAACGCCACATAGGCGGACTGGATGAGATCGGTATTCTGGGCGAGCGCGCAAACATAGACTTTGCTGCCCTTCTTCGTTGCCTTGTTTGCCATGTCAGTTCTCCGGTTCGAAGGCGTGGTAGGGAATGGTGACCGGGATCTGCACCCGCTCACTCTCTTGGAGCGGTCCTGCCGCCCATGGCTCGCTGCTGATCGTGATCCTCACGCCAGAGGCGAAGAGTGTCTGGTCCTTGAAGTGGTCGATGATCTGGTCGACGACTTCGAGCGCACCGATGATGCCTTGCCCGACCGGCCAGACGACCGAGACTTGAAGCAGCCCCCGCTTCTGCTGCGGGTCGTCGCCCATGGTGATCTGCCGCGTGCGGTTCGGCATGAAGGACAGACGCAGGTACTTCGCCGGCAGTTGCTGACCGGCGGCCGGAAACACGACGTTCGGCCCGGCGATCGGCAACACCTGAGGCATTGCGCGCAGCCGATCGGCCAGCGCCGTGAAGATGATTGCGTCGGTACCGGTCGCCATGTATCGATTGCCTATGTCCGAAAAGCCGCCTCTCAGCGACGATGAAGTCTATGGGCGCATCTACGCCGCCCTACTGGCATTGGGACGCGGCGACGGCGCGACGGTTCGTGGCGACACCAGTTTGAAAGCGGCGCGCAAAGCACTGACCGTGCTTCAACTTGGTTTGCTGGTTTCCATGGATAAGGGAACGGAGACGAACTCCGCGATCAAAGTCCCAGGCGAGCCTTCAGTTCTGCCGCCTTGCGATCAACAATAATCGGCCAGTTCTGAGCGGCCATCCGCACGAAACCATCGGCGGGCTGACCGCTTGCGCCATACTCTCGGTGTCCGGCATATGAGGCCGTGTAACCGAAATAGAGCGTGTCTCCGATATCGGCGCCGGCAATGACGGCCTCGATCTGCGCGAAATCCGCGGAGTACCCCGTACCCGCAACCGGGTTCGCAGAGGCTACAATCGCCGGCATCGATGTCGAAGATGCAAGCAGCGACGCCCGCAGAAAGCCGGTATCGACCCGCATCCGCCCGCCCTGCCCGACTGGCGTCTGCATCTCCTCGACGACCTCTTGCACGCTTTCCTTGAAGACTGCGTCAACCGCGCCCTCGACCTTGTCGGCCCATTGAGCGACTGCAGCGCTGAACGAGAGCGTCGTCATCAGACCGCTTCGGCTCGGAAGCGTCGCGCCACCGCGCCGATGTAATCGACCTTGTATTCAAGCCGGCAGCGGCAGCCCGAAATTTCGCTGATTGGCGCGCGCGGGTCGCCCGGATAGCGAAGGATCGAGCCTGAAGGGCTCTGGAACGTCTCGTCGAGGCCGACAGTTTTTCCATTCAAATGGCGGTGCGAGTGGCGAACGCGATTGTCCCCGGCCGAACGCCAGGTTTTGATGACGTCCTGCGCCTGAACCTTCCCGCCTTCGATCTGTTGGCGGATCGCTTCGTCGCGAGCCGAGCCGAGCGCCATCATGGTTTCGGTACGCGCCAGCATCTCGCCGCGGAGAACCAGGTTCTTGTCGCGGAGCCGACCGATGATCTTTCCCAGCGCGTCGCCCGTGATCGGCCTCCCGTCCCGGATGGCTGCTGCGATGGCGCGATCGAACCGCTTGTCGCGGGTTTTGAGCTCGAAGTACTCGCTCATGAGCTTCGGGTCACCCGATGCCAGATTGACGCGAGCACGCTCAATAAACGCGATCTGGTGGCGAGTGAGGCCGATGACGCCACCCTCGCGCTGCTTGGTCACCCGGTTGACGCGGCCGACAACGTCGAGCGCTGTCGCGCGCGGGTTCGCGCCTCGGGCCAGTCCGGCTTCCAGCGCATGGCAGATGCCCTGCCTCTGATCGTCGGTGATGTGCGTGACCATCGTCGACGACAGTTCACGCAAGATGGCTTCTGCGGCCGGGTTTCGAACGCCGAAGCGCCAGATGACGCGGTTGCCCTGTGGGTCTGTCACCTTTGGCAGTTCTGCGACGGCATTCGTGCCGCCGGCATTGAAGGCTTCCTGGAGGGCGATTTCGAGAGCTGAGAAAGCCTCCGGTTCGATCTGCATGGCGTCGACCGCACCATTGATGTCACCGCGCTCAAGCCGCTCGATGACACGAGCCAGAACGATGGACGAGCGGATCTCGTCGATCGCATCGCGGAACGCAGTGGCCAGCTTCGGCTCGAACGTGGCGAGCAGTTCGTCAAATGTCATTTTTCGCCCTGCGTACAAGCAACCAACCTAGCGTGGCGCTAAGATGGGCCCGCCGAAGCGGGCCCCAATTGACTAGCCACCTTTTTTGCCGGTGACCGTCCAGTCGCACTTTGTGACCGCTCTTTTGCCTGTATCCATCAGGACGACATCGGCGTTTTCGGGCTTGTCGGAATAATCAAGCGCGGCCACGAATCTCCACTCTTTGTATTGACCGCAGTCCGGGAGACGGAACGTGAAGCTTCCGTTTCCCGGCACAGGGCGAATTGAAGAGCTCTTCCTTTCGCCCGATGACGTGTAGCCAAGCAGTACACAACCCCTATGCTCTTCACCGGTTTGGTTATGAAATGTCAGCACCAGATCTTCGGCATATGCCTGCCTGGCGCCAAAACCCGTAATCAAAGCAAGAAATGAAAATGCGACGTATTTTATCATTTCCAAGCCTCCGCTTAAAGTTGCGAGTAGATCAAATCACACCCTCCTAAAAAAGCGAATCATTTTCGAAGAATGACGTCGGCTAAGCCGGTCTTCCTTGGACGATAAACACGACGTTGGTCACGCCGTCGTAACGGTTCGGGTCACCCGCCACGATGGCGTAGTCAGTACCGTTGGCGGTGACGACGTCGCCGACGGTCGGCTCGATCGCTAGCCCAACGGCGCTGATGTAGATCTGCATATCGCCGCTGCGGATGGTCGTGCCGTCGATGTAGCGGGCCTCGTAGGCCATCGGGACGAGTGTGGCGGGGTATGAGGTGACGACAGGGTCGCCACCGAGGACAGGATCGGGCGGCGTCACGCAGGTGACCAAGCCGGCTTGGCCGAACTTGGATATGAGGCGCTGCGCCGTGACCTGAAGACCTCTGTATGTACGGTTTTCCATGCCAGCCTCTTTGATCGTTCTCGCAATACCTGTCATCTGTCCAAGATGCCGTTAGGCGAAACCCTATCCAATTGCTGTCCTTGAATAATCGAACGATTTTCCAAGATGTTAAAAAGCGGCACGGCCCCTCGGCGAACTCGGCCCTTCGCCTTTTGAGATACGATCGTAACTTCCATTGGCTTCTGCTCGGGCGGAGGCGGTGTAAATGCGAAATCAACAGTTTTCACCGCGACCCGGCTGCCCACCGCCCCACCAGCAGCAGTCCACTTTCCGTTCTCAAATTCAGAACCAACGCCTGCCGCCGTAGTAACTTGCACGCGAACCGAGTAGCTAAAGTTGTTCATAGGTGTGTCGTCATTCGACATTTGAGACACCCACTCTTTCAGCCTGAAATCACTCGGATCAACCTTTATGTTGGTGTAACTCGCAGATTTTTCGCAAGACTTTCGATCACTATCGAGATTAAAGCTGTACTCTACTTTTCCGTTTCTATACGACTCCCGCGCCACATCTAGATTGGCCGAGTAAAGTAGCTTATCCACCCCGACTGGGGCCAGCCATGTTATTGGATTTACCCCTACTCCGGCATTATCAGTCGTGTATTGTGTTATAATGTAAGTCGCCGTCCAGTGCTCAAATTTCGACGCCGCCGCCTTGTTGTTTGCGAACGTCGTTTGTATTTCACACTGAATAATACCTGATAATTTAGCTATACTTTCCGGTTCGCTTTCTGGCAATGTGGGTAGTGTATTACACCCAGACAAAACAATCGCCGACAAGCACCCCAATGAGTTCCTCATTGCCCCCTCCCGCGTTCGAAGGGTCAAATATTAACTGTACGTTTACATTTGTCGAGATCACACGCAATTTATTGATGTGCGGCAAAAATCACTCTATCGTCAGACGACTGCGATGGCCGGCGAACTTGCCATGACGAATGGCCACAGTATCCCCTCGACCACGGTGACAACCGGTGTTGTGAGCGCGACTGCATAGTCGATGTCGCCAGAGGGAGATGTCGCGTATTCGACCTCGATCTGTCCGACCTTCTCACGCTTCACGGTCGATGTGCCGGTGACGACGGGCGACAGGCTGCCCGGGTTCGTCAGTTCAAGGAATGCCGCCTCGTATGAAGCGTTGATGATTGCGACCGGGACCTCTGCCGACGGGATCGCCTCGCCGTAATAGGTCTGCGCCCCAGTGCGCGGCCATGCCCGCTCTTGAGCGTATCCGCCGATGCGACGGCCACTGAACCGAGGTTCGTACCGATCGATCACCAGAGAGCCGCGCTGGCGCGCTGCGGTTTTCTGGGCATCGGTCGTACCGTCGGGGAAGACATAGCCGGCCGCCGTAGCGTACGCCGTGAAGCCGTCGTTATCGCCGTATCCAGCCATGTCGTTCTCCGATGGGTAGAAGCAGGCGCTTATGCGCCGGGCTTGGTTGCGAGGTCTTCGAGCGCCGCGATGATCTCGTCCTTCTTCGCCGGCGTCTTGTCGCCGAGAAGCTTGGAGGCCGCGGACTTGAACGACATGAACTGCACGTTCGGGTCGGCCGCCATTGCGAGGACGTCGGTCACTGACTTCGAACCGCCGCCTTCGTCCGCATCCTCGTCACCATCAAGGGTCAGATGGCCGGCATCCACCCAGGCTTTGACCACGGGATGATCCTTGACCGTCTTCCAGTCTGATGCTTCGACCTCGAGCGAGCCGCCTCCGGCAATGACCGGACCGCCCGGAATGCCGAAGCCGCCCGGGCGCGTATTCTGAATAGTAAGCTTGGACATAGCGAATACTCCTCAGATGCCGTCGAGGTAGCGCATCGCGCCCGGACGACGAACTTCGACACCGCCGAGACGGAAGATGCCCGGCACTTCGAACTTCAGCAGACGCTGTTCGGCCTGCAGCCAGCGAAGCGGCATCGGCACGTGCATCTTCACGACGTCGGGCGAGCGGCGGTAAGCCACCATGCGGTGAGTGCTGCCGGCACCCGCGGTCTCCAGACCGAACACCGCCCGAATGGTCAGCGGACGACCGGTGCGAATGGTGTAGATGTTCGCCCGCTGGATATGCTCCAGGATCGTCGTGGTCATCGTCGCGTCGAGACGCTTCGTGGCGATGAGTGCATAACGATCCTGGTCGAGCAGAATGGTGTCTGCCTGCTCGATGCCGTTCGAGGCGGTGAAGATGACGCCAAGGACACTGTTGACGTCGGCAAGGATCTCGTCGGCCGTCTTGGTGGTCCAGGTCGCGGTACCGCCCGCCCCGTTCGCCGCGGTGATGGCCGTGACGGACGTGGTGTTGAGCAGCCCAGTCATGCCGAGCTTGGCGCGGCCAAGGAAAGCGACGTTGTCGACATACTGCTCGTACTTGCGGCGGGCAGCGTCGGCGCGGTCGTTCTGCAGGCGGATGCCGTATGCCTGGGCATGGGCAAGCTCCTGCAGATTGTACCGGTAGCCGATCGCCGCCATCCAGACACGGCTATTGCCGCTGTCGAGCTTGAAGTCGACGAACGGGATGTCATCGCCATCCGCCGCGAACTCGCGAGCCTGGCCGACGTCATCACCCATCGAGAAGAAGTCGATGGCGGTGGTCCAGTCCGGCGCCGAGTTGTCGACCGGCACGAGCTCGCGATACTGGAAGTCGGGATACTGGCGAGCGTAGATGCCTGGCTCGATGTAATTCTGAGCCGTGCGAAGGAAGTTCAGCGCCAGCGCGGGCGCGTCAGTGGTGAACATGTGCGTTCTCCTTACTTGGTGACGCCCAGGCGCAGGCGCGCGAGCTGGTTGGTGCCGCTCGTGACGCTTGCCCATTCGGCATTTTCGATGAGTTGGTTTGCCGCCGAGTTCGACACGTTTGTGAACGTGCCGGTCGGCGTCATGTAGACCGCATCGCCGTGGGCGACGGCCACAACCGCGATGACCCAGATGGAACCGTTCTTGCGAACGCTGAGCTGGTCGTACGGCTTGAACACTTCGCCATTCGCGGCCGGCACGGTCCGGTCTGCGATCGCGACGCCGGCGAACTTGCCGAGCGCCGTCGGCAGCCTCACCGTGTCTTCGACGGTGCCAAAGATGACACCGCGACCGAACGGAATGTCACCGGAGCCCGCCTCGACGATGGCTGAAACATTCCAGCCAGGTTCAGTGGTGGCGATCATGCCGGCATAGCCCGCCGGCGTGTCGCGAGAATAGGATACTGTCGGGAAGGCCATTATGCGTTCTCCTTCTGATTGCCCAGCCAGGCGTTACGATCGCGGGCAAGCATTGCTTCGTAGGCCTTGTTGGAGTCGGTGAGGTCCGCGTCGGAGGTAAGCCCCTGCTTGACGACGGTGCGGAACGGATCGGCGCCGCCCTTGGCCGCGTCCTCGACGAGCGTATCGAAGCGGGCATCGATGTAGGCTTCCGACTTGTCGGCGACGGCGGCATCGCCAATCCTGGCGACGACGACAGCCTTGCGGATGGCAGCATCGGAAAGGCCTTCGGTCTTGACGTCCTTCGCCAGGACATTGGCCTTCGCGATGAGATCGGCGCGGCCCGCGACGCGCTTGTCGAGGTCGGCGTCGGAAAGCACCTTGGCCTTCGTGGCATCGATCTCGGCATCCTTCTTCGCCAGTTCGGCATCCTTGGCGGCCAGAGCCGTCTGATGTGCCGTTTCGGTGGCGGTAAGCTTGGAAATGGCGTCGGCAAGGCGCTGCTGCAGCGTGCCGATCACCGTGGCACCCTGATCGGTTACTTCAACCGGGATGCCATCGACGGTAACCGTCTTCAGGGTCATGATCTTTTCCTCTTGCGGTTTCTGATCACTGGTGAACGGGGCAGCGCCCCACTGTCCCACACCGTCGCCGATGCGAGCTTGTGATCCGGCGCGGCCACGCTCGACGATGGCGACGTGGTTGATCCGGATATCTTTCTGGATGGCGTCGTAGGCCTCGCCCTCGGGCGTTGTGCCTGACTCCCATGCGAGATCGCAGGTGTAGCCGGCGGAAAGCTCGCGCTTGCCCTCGTCGATCGCCTTGATCGCCGCTGCATCCATGACGACGAGCGGGATGCGGACGAACTCACCGTCGCGGGCGACCTCGTCGCCGATCTGGCCAACCGATACGGCCTTCCACGTGTCGGCGGTCACCGCTTGCGTCGGATGATCGTTCGTCACCGGCTTGTGCGCGTAGCTTCCGAGGCTGGCCTTGTCGAAAACCTGCTCTGCCGATCGGTAGACCTTCACCGACTGCATTTCCGGCTTCCCGACCTCACGGCCGGCATAAAGCTGGATGCCAGTGCGGGCGGTCTTAACGTCCGCGACAAGGTAGCCGTCGGCGGTCCGTCGCGTGCCCGCGAAGGTTGCGGCATCGATAAACTGCATGTAAAGCCCTCTGCGTTGTCGGCTGCGACGCCGTTTGAAAGCTTGGAAACTATGGAAACCGTCGGATTTCGCTTGGACGACCGTCTAGAAAGAGAGCTTCGGCTGCTCTTGGGCAGCACGGGGCCGAATGGATACAACGAGAAACACCGAGTAGATTTGATTGACGGTAAGCTGACCGTAGAAGTTCGCTCAAACGAGCATCCTCCGCCTCACTTCCATGTGAGGTACAACGGTGAAGATGCCAGCTTCTGTATTTTAACCGGCAGAAGGCTTCCAAAAGCTCGCGGTCTGGAGCGGCATGAGAAAATGATCCAGTTATGGTGGAGCAAGCACAAGCGCACGATCGCCATTTATTGGAATGAGTCGCGGCCTGCGGGGTGCAAAGTTGGGACAGTGCCTATCCCCGATGAACCGTGATCAGAGGAGCTTCTGAGCTTCCAGCGCTGCACGCTCTTCGGCCTCGTGCGGCTCTTGCTCGGATAGTTCCCCATATTCGTCTATTGCGGAATCGAGCCCCGGCAACGAACCGTCCTCGACCAGGACGTTCACCAATGCATCGGACACAGCTTCGCGAGGAATAATTTCCTGCCCCGGTGAAGTGCCCACCAATTGGCGAGCGGCGTCAGCCTTTGTCTTGAAGACGTCTGCCTTTTCTTTCTCCGACATGCCCCACAGCGGCGCCCACTCGTAGTAGATATCCGGGTCACGCGATCCAAGGGCGCTGCGAATGATGCACTCGTCGAGGCGCGCCATGGCCGGCGTCATCTCAACCGACTGCATGGCTTGCAGGCGATCGTAGTAGTTGCGCAGGTCGCTTTCGCCCGTGGCATTCATCCCTGCCGGGGACTGGCCGAGGAGACGCGTTGCCGGAATGTCGGCAGCACCCGAAACGATCTGCAGAAACGACATCAGGACGTCGGGCAGCGTGGCGAAATTCGCCTGCTTCTGTTCGAACTCCTCTTCCTTGTCGAGAAGGAGGTCGCCGTTGATGCCCTTGGCCGTGGCCGCGAGCGTGTAGCGCTCCATGATCTTGGCGCGATACTCGGCGTTGCCGAGGTTCTGCATGAAATCCGGAATGCGGATCACGTTTACCTTGGCCTCGAAGACGAGGCTGGCAATGTTCGCCGCGGTACCGTCGGCCTGCTTGATCGCCTCGACGACGGAGAGAAGCACGCTGTCGCCCCAGCCCTGAGATGTGGTGAAAAACTCCTCGTCCGGCTGGGCGGCGCCATTGAAGATGACCACGCGAGACGGATGAATTTCAAGCTGCTGGCCGCCTGCCGAACTCACCTGATAGAGCTTGGGCTTGCCGTACCATTCCGACGCCGGGTCTCGCTCGATCTCGCCAGCGGTGAGATTGCGCTTTGACATGACCGTGAGGTACTTCAATCCACCCTTGCCAACGCGCTCGACGTCGAGAGACGTACTGAGTTCCAGATCGCCGGTACCTATGACGATGGCGGCGCCACCCCAAAGCCGAGCCTTGACCTTGGCGTCGAGGATCTTGCCCTTGACGTTGAGGCGCGTCTCTTCCTTTTCGATAGCCTCGATCTGGGCTTTCTTCGCCTGCCAATCACGCCAGGCGCGAACGCTGTCGAATGCCGGGATATCGACGATCTTCCGCGGCAGCCACGCGCCACGATAGGCGTTGAGCAACTCCTCGTCCGAAAGCATCGGCATCGAGTAGAAGGTCGCCGACGCCTTATCCCGACTGGTGCCAAGGTTGGCGACCATGTTCGTCAGGCTGTCGCGGACGAAAGCGATGATGTTGTTTCCCATGTCCGCCCCTAAACGTTCGCCAGCGTGTACGTGCTCGCGCTCAGAAGCGCATTGAATGCTCGGCTCGTGCTGTCGGCGTCGTCATCGTGTGCCGCTTCAGGGAAACCCTCGAGCGACGAAAACCAAGTCTCGTTCCATGGTCCGCGCAGGACCAGGACGTTGCCCGCTTCCGCCTGGGCTGAGAACGGGCTGAAACGCGTGATCTTGTCACCGGATTCGGGCGTGGCCCGGACGGTGAAGCCTGCAAGCAGCTTGGTCAGGTTGGTGACCTGCGATTTACCGGCCTGCCCGGGGTCCTGTGGCAGTGAGACATGCACGTCCTTGCCATCGGCTTCCGCCGTGTTCCTGATCAGGCGCTCGACACCGGAGGGAGACATTCGCTCTCGGCAGTGATGCGCTACGATGTATCGACCGTCGGGCAGCTTTCCGATCTTGGTACCGGCGGTCCAGTCCGGATCGTTGCCCTCTGTCTTTGGCGTCGCGCCAAGGTCCCAGCCTCGCATCCATCGCGCGCCGGCCGGGATTGCATCGACGACCTCACACCAGCCGCGGCGGAACAAGAGGCCGGCTGCAGGCCTGATCTTCCAGTTGCCGCCGAGGAGGCGCTCGCGCTCAACCGTCGGCAGGGCCATTAGGTTGGCGAGGTATCCGGGGTCGGCCGCCATGAGCGCGGCGTTGTCCGTCAGTTTCGCCGGGATGAAGGTCACCGACTTCGGCGGGATCGGCTTGCCGTCCACCGGGTTCTTGTAGTCTGCGAGCTCGTCCGGATCATCTGCCCAGATGATGGCGTCGCCGATTCGAACGAACCAACGAAGGACGCCGGCCCGCTCCGGTATCGGGAGACCGGTATCCTGGTTGATCCACCACGAAATGAACTCGGCAACCCAGCTATCTGCGTCCGGGTTGCAGGTCGCTCTGACATACGGCCTGACGCCGCACATCGAACGGTTGCGCGACAGCAAGTACCAGAACTGCTTTGCACTGAAGTGCGTGAGCTCGTCGAAGCAAATCAGCGGGATCTGCGAGCCCTGCCAGTTCGATACCGTCTTGTCGTGCTCAAGGTGGGCAAAGCTGACCGACGACCCGGCAGGGAACGTCCATGACAGGTCGGGCGCGACCTTCGGCTTTGCATTCAGGCTGGGATACAGCTTCTCGCTCTCGTCCCATAGACCGCCTTCGTTTCGGACCTGCACCAGCGTGCGCCGGAAGAAGACCGCGCCAAACTGCGGGTTGGTGACATGGCGCAGCGGCTCCATGAGGAGCGCCCACGTTTTGCCGCCGCCTGCCGAGCCGCCGTAGATGGCGATATCCGCCGGCGAGGCGAGGAATGATGTCTGCGGGCCCGGCTGTGGCCGGATGACCGTCTGGGCGCCCTGCCCTTGCTCAAACCCTGCCATTATCGGGCAACTGGAAGATCGTCACCGGGGAGACCGGCGTCGGCAGGTCCTTGCCATCCTTGCCGGTGATCTCACGCCGGTTCGTATATGCGCCGCCAACCTCTTCCGCCGCTTGCTTCAAGAGTGACGATGCCAGCACCATGTTGCCCTGGTTCTCTGCCTTGTCTGCCATGCGCTGAAGAGCGCGGAGACGAACGGCGCGATGGCTGATCGCGATCGTGGCGGTATCCTCAAGGAAGGTCTTGCGGGTCTCTTCGAACAGCATCCGCCACTTCTCTGCGAGGTTGCTGCCCGCTTTCTTCGTCGGGTCATAGCCTTCAACCGACTGGCGCGTGATCGTGGCGCCGAATTCCTTCCTGACTGCCTCGACGACAACAGACGGCGTGTCGAAGCATGAGAGGCTTTGGACGATGAAGGTTTTGACCTCGTCCTTCAGTGTACCCTTGGCCATGCTTGTGTCAGGCTCCCGTCAGGAGAATCATATGACCTACAAATCCCGAGTACCCTCTGATCCGGCGTACCTTCTCGCACTGGGACAGGCGACATACAGCTACTCATATCTTGAATGGCAGGTGATCTGGCTCGCACAGAAACTTGACCAGGGCTTCGCGATTTCATCGACAAATGAGCTTGCCGGCGGAAAGATTGCCGCCCTGTTCAAATCGACGGTGAAGTCAGCGAAAACAAAAGTCAGCGACGTCACCTATGCACGCCTACGGGATGGCTATGCGGATTTGTTTCGCCTTGTTGCGATCCGCAACGATCTTCTCCACGCCCACCCCTTTACCGCCACTGACGGTCAAAGACTAGGACGCTACAAGGATGGGAAGAACGTCGAATGGACGATCGAAGGAATTGACGACGCGTGCATGCGGTTCGACAAGCTAGCGATTGAACTTAACGACATTTTTCACAAAGCGCTGCCCTAAGCCACCCTAAGCTGGCAGGTGCCGCATGCATGCGCGATCTGCACTCGGGCGACCTCGGGTTTCTGGTTGCCTGCGTCGATCATGGCACGGACACCAGCGGCATCTGCCCCATAGCGTCTGACCACACCGACGAATTCTTCGACATCGTGACCGCGGATGACGAACACCGGGCGGCCGGTCGACTTGCTGAACTTGGGTGCGCCGAAAGCATCAACGTGCTGGGCGGCGTGGTACAGCTCATGCTCGACCAGCGCCATGAATTCGGCGTCTCCGCACCCTCGGCAGTAATCGGCGTCCAACGTGATGATGAAATCCGGGACGTCGCCGAACCACTGCTTGACCTGCATCTCGGCACGAGCGCGGGACCACTTGCCCATCGTGCCCTGGGGAGATCCTGTCTCGCACTGGCCGATGACGCGGCGGCCCTTCTTGCTGTTGCCGACAGTCGTCCAGAGGTAGCCGATGTCAGCGTGCTTCAAATGGGCGTGGTCCGGGTTGAACACTGGGGACGCCAGGTCGAGGAACGTCGCATCCACCCAGACGGGCATGTCACACGCTAGCGCGAAGGCTGGCGAAGTGATGTCGTCAAACATCGCAGAAGGAGGTTCTGGGCGCATCAATCTCACGATTATTGGCTCTGCATTACTTGCCGTTGGATTTCTCGCGACCCGCCCATGGCGCAACTCGTGATCTCTGACAGGTCACGCTTCGCCTGGCTGACGGCGCCTTTCTTCCGGCCGGCGCCTTGACGCTTGCCGCCGTGAGTCATCTTGATTTGGTTGTTATTCAAGCTCTAACGGGGTGGAAGTCCGGTGAGGTCGTTAGCCTGGCATTTCGGGATCGATTGTTTCTGTCCTGTCGCCGTTGTCTCGGATTGCTAACCTGAAACCCAGCCCCCGAAAGAAACAGAAAATTTATTCAATCGCTTGAGGATACGCGCCGGCAAAAAGGCTTCTGTTGTAAACTAGGCGAGTACATGTCCAAACTTTCAGGATTTGAAAATACGTTATTGAAGGTCAAAAATTACAAGTGCTTTGGCGATGTCGCAGCTGGTTTTGAATCTATCAGACCTATCAATGTCATTATCGGCAAGAATAACACCGGTAAATCGGCACTAGTCGATCTGTTCGACCTAGCTTCATCGCGAGGGAAGTCATTCAAAGAGCGACAACATAGGAGGGGAGCAGAGCACTTTGAGATAGTCGTCTCAACAATACTGACGGAGACACAACTCAGACGACATTTTCAAGAAAGCACCAGCGGCGGCCATCTGCCCGGAAACCACTGGCAGTATGGTAAAAGATTCCTTGATGCCAGAATTCTCAAATCACTCGATGAGCGAGGTCAAGCTTCTCTGATTGAGGGTATTACACTTGATAGTGTCAGAGACGACACCGCACGTTCTCTGAGCTCCGATCTCGCCAGCAACAGCGATTGGCCATTCGATGGTTTCACATTGATTAGGGTGGCAGCTGAGCGGGACGTTGTGCCTGAGGTCAGGAACCCTGCCCTTTCGCTGTCTCCGAATGGGAAGGGAACCACGAACACGATCCGTGGCTTCATTAACCAAGAGCAATACGACCGCGCCACCGTCGAAGTCGATTTGCTTGAGGAGCTAAACGAAATTTACTCGGGGGACAGCGAGTTTGAACGAATTTCATGCCGGGAGGACGATAACGGCCTTTGGGAGATATTTCTCGAAGAGAGCGTCAAAGGTGAAGTACGCTTGTCGCAATCTGGTAGCAGCCTGCAATCGGTATTCATCATCCTCTGTTACCTCCGTCTCCATTCCGTCTTGGCGGGGGTCAATTGGGGTAAGATCGTATTTGCTGTCGAGGAGCCCGAGAACAACTTACATCCAGCTCTATTGCGTCGCCTCTTAAACTTTCTGGCCCGGAAACGAGAGGAGCACGGCTTTATACTTGTTCTCACATCTCACTCACCAATTGGTATCGACTGGGCGTCGCGCCGCGAGGACAGCCAAATAATCCATGTCCAAAACGTCAAAGGTGTGGCATCCGCGACGTCGTCGTCTATGTATCTGGAGCAGCGAGCGATACTCGATGACCTAGATATTAGAGCATCCGACCTCCTTCAGGCGAATGGCGTTATCTGGGTAGAGGGACCATCTGATAGAATTTACATTCGGAAGTGGATAGACCTCTCCAGCGAAGGTGAGCTGAAAGAAGGCGTTCATTACTCAATGATGTTCTATGGAGGTCGATTGCTCTCCCACTTGGAAAGCTCACCTCCCGGCGACAATCGAGAACTGATCTCGATTCTTGGGCTAAACCGGAACGCAGCCATTGTGATTGACAGTGACAGACATCTCGGAAAACCCGCGGTCGGCAAGGCAAAAGCGAAAAAGCCTCGGATGGCAATAAATTCCACTAAAAAGCGCGTCAAGGACGAGGTTGAAGCGATGGGTGGGTATGTCTGGATAACTGAAGGCCGCGAGATCGAGAACTACGTCCCTAGAAGGGTATATGAACTTTTGGTCAACAAAGGACCTTTCGAGGCAGGGATTTACGACGCAATTCCCCAGCATAGCTATCTTAAACAGTTCCAAGAGAACAAGGTGGGCCTCGCACACTCGGCAGCATCTGCGTTGCAAGGTGATGACTTGCATCATCTGGACCTAAAGGAGCGTCTTGATGATCTATGCCGCCATATTCGTTCTTGGAACCGACTTTAACGTGACTGGAGCTATTAAACGGAGCCGAGCATAGCGTCCGCGTATCCCTCCGCTTCGATTTGAAGGCGACCACCCTGCGCATAGACTGCGGTCATTGGGTGGTCGCTCTTGCCCAGTCGGGGTCTATCTGCATTTTCCAGCAGCACTACCGGGCAATCTGAAATGAAAGCGCCCCCCACCGGGTGACAAACCGGCGCGGGGCTCTCTGGCGCTGTATCGTGTTTGCCGCATTATGCGGCTGGTTGGCTACGCCGCGAGGCGCCTGAGTTAGGTCAGGCGGTCGGGCTTGTTGCTTCTGCGAAGGATAGTCACGCTGGAACGCTCGCTCGGGCGCCCGGCGGCAAGCACTTGCCGCTCGATTCGGTTGGCCCTTCGTCGAACCCAAACCCGATAGGGACGTGGCGGAACGCTATCTTTGTCCATATCGACACCGGTTCCTAAGCGCAAATCACGACTATATTTTTTCTATAGCATTCTCGTGCACACGGGGGAAGTGTGTTCTTGCTGATTTTTCCTTAATTTGCCACCGTTATCGAAGCCCCAGTGGATAGACAAAGCGGTAAGCCCCTCCTTTAGAAATTCTGTATAGGCGCGCTGCAATGTTCGGTTCGGCGAAAGCTCGGAAATTGCCTTCCCCTCGCCGGCCACCTTGACCATCACGTCGTAGCCGATGCCGAGAACCCGACGAGCTTCCGCGAGATCAATGCCGGCCTGGATCTGGCTATCGGACAGCGCCGAGCGCGGGCCGCCGCCGTCGACCGGCTCGCGGCTGTAGTCGAACGATCCCGCTCCGGAAGCGCCTAGAGCTTCCCAGATGCGACGGAAGCGTTCGCCGGCCCTCTCCTGCGCTTCGTTGATCAGCTTGCGCTGCTTGAGGACGATGAGGGCGCTTTCCTTGACGTTGACCGCGGCGAGGATTTGCTTTGGGTTCCACGTCTCGCCGTCGTGCGCCGGGTTATGGAGCGGATTGTCGATCTGCTTCAACTCGACGTGCGCCTGGCGCGAGCCGATCGTAGGAAGGGAGATCGTGTTCATCTTTGCCTTGCGGCCGCGTCTTGCCATTATGCGATGATCCTGTTTCGAAGCGCGTACCCGAACAATCCAATCGTGGTCGGGCACCCTGTCGCGTTTTTCGCCCGGTTCACGTACCGGGTGATGGTGTTCTTCCGCGTCCCCATGATTTCCGCCGCCTCGGCGTATCCCTTGCCGATCGAGAGAAGGTAGATCGCCTCGCGCTGGCGCTTGTTGAGGGCCTTTGCGGTGTTCACTGGAAGCTCCTTTCGGATCGTCGCTGCTCGGCAGCCAGGTATTCTTCGCGGGTCTGTGGCTTCAGGTGAGCCAAGCCACTCGGCTTCGGAGGCGCTTTGTCGGGCGGCTTCGCCGGCTGGTCTTTCCACCGGTCGTCGGAGAGCCATTTGACAGGCGAGCACCACTGGCGATCATCGGTTTTGGCGGCGTAGGTTCGAACACCCGCCATGATCTCGTCGAGGTTGGCGCGCTTGATGGCTTGGGAAAAAGCCTTCTCCGCCGAAGGCCTGCCGGTCTTGTTGGGGTATGCATCCCAAAAATTTTCGAAATCGATTTTAGAATCGGGCGCGCTCGCGTCTTCCGAACGAAGTGAGGAAGTATCCGATCGAAGAGAGGATAGGTCAGAGGTTGTCGGTAACGCGCCCGTATCATTGCAGGTGCTATCCACATGCTCTGCACTTGCATTGCTTTTGCTTTTACCCTTGCTGAATCTGGCTTCAGCAGCTGCTCGGCGCTTCTCGATGATGTCGTCGGCCTTGGCGAGTTCGGCATCGATGCGCTTGTGTGTCCAGCCAGGCCCGAAGAGCATGGCAAGCATGTCCCTGCTCTCTTCCCATTGTTCCGGGCTGAGCTTGGCGATACGGGCGATCAAGCGCTCGTTCTCAGGCAGTGCACCGTTCTGCCAGTAGTGCATGATCAGCAGCAGATAAGCGCCGTGTTCTGTCGCAGTCAGGTGGCCAGTGTCAGCGAGGTAGTCGGCAATGTGCAGAGGCATCCAGGCGCGGTTGCTCATCGGATCACCTCGACCTCGATGCCGAAGCAAGCCTTCATCAGCTTCCGCTTCATGGTGAAATCGCGGGTCGCCACACCCTTGATGTCGACGACGCGGCGCGATCTGTCGCGGCGATCGAAGAACACGAAATCGGCACGGTAGCGCGCGACCAGAACGCCGTTGACCATCAGGTCATACTCGCGCTGGCGCTCGATGTCGGTCACCTCTCCCGCCTTCTCGCGTTGCTTCAGGACGGCATAGAAGGAAGCTTCAGCCTTGCTGTCGAAAAGGATCCCATCGAGCAACGTCCGCTTGGCACCGTACTTGTTGCCGCGTTTCGGCGTAGCAAGGGACGCCTGGTACTCCTTGGCCGACATACGTTCACCATTCATCGCGACGCCCTCCGCTCTGGCCGAGGACGTGGGCAGTGCTATCGTACCCTGCGTAGGGGACGAGCTTACGCTTCTGCGCAGCTGGTGCAGCCTGAGGCTTCCGAACGGATTCGATGTATTCAGCCTCTTTGCGCAGATACTCGCGGTTCAAGTGATCGTTGATCAGGGTATCGGCCTCATGCTCCTTGATGTCCAAGGCATCGGAGATGGCAATGGAATCAGGGCCGAAACGGGCGTAGGCGTCGAGGAAGGTCATGCTGCAACCTCGTCTCGGCAGGCTTCGTAGTCGTCGACGCGCTCGAGCCGCTTGCGGCAGGGCGCTATCCACCGTTGGCGGGTATCTTTCTCGCCTTTCAGCCAAACGATCCACGAATAGGCCGTCGCACTCGACGCCTCAGGGTCTACCTTCACCATGGCTACACGCTCGCAAAACTGAAGCACGAGCGCTGGCGGCGTATCACGGAACAACTGTTCGTATCGGCCAACGCCTTCCAGGAAGGCGGAACGGACAATGATGGCGCAGCCGATCCGGCTGGTATCCAGAGCACGTTCGACGAAGCGGTCGGCCAGAGTGAACGGCGGGTTAGTGACGGTCCAATCGACTTCCTCGAGCCGATACGGGAACAAGAAATCCTCTACCGCCCAGCCACAGCCATAATCCATGATGTCGCTGGCGTCGCCGAAGTACTCGCGAAGCGGTCGCACCATGAAGCCACGGTTGGCAGCGGGCTCGCGCACTGTCTTCGTTGAGAGGTCGTGGCCGAGAGCGGCCAAGGTTTCGCACAGAGCACGAGTGGCCCAAGGTGGTGTCGGGAAATCGTCGAGCGAACGCTTCGGTTCGGAACGCTGCTGCATGACGGCGCTGGAGGTGTTCTGGCTCACGCTGCCGCCCCTTCCTGATTTCGCCGCTCAAGCGCCTTCAGATATGCGGCCTTGATCTCTTCGAACCGATCGACGTCGTATTCCTTGGTGGCGATTTCCCCCTCGGGGCGTGGCTTCTTGGAGCCGTGGCCGTGGTCTTCGAGCCAGGTCATGGCGCTGGCGATGCGGCGATCTAGCCACTGGATCATCTCGGCGGGGTCGGTCATCGGCGCGTTCTCCAGACTTCGTCCGGGTCGATGCGCTTGACGGCCGTCGCCTTGTCGAGCTGACAAGAATCGTAGTTTGATGCGTAGTCGAAATCGGGAGCGTTGAGATGCTGTCGGACCGCAACTTTTGTGTGACTATCGCATCGGCACTCGCGCTCATCGCATTTGTTGTTCTGATGCGTTTCATGCCGGATTTCTTGGCCTGGAAGAATTGGCAGGCCTGTGGGCCAGGAAACTGCAATATTCAAAGTTGGTTGTCGGCACTGAGTGGATGGGTGGCTGCCTTTGCGGCATTTTTGACAATCCGATACCTCAGTAGACAGATCACTGAAGCAAACAGAAACCACTACGACATGGTTTCCTTGCAAGTGCACAAAGACGCGAACTTGGCCAGGATAATCATTAGCCAGAGCAAGACAGCGAGAGCCTATGCCAAGAACGTCGTAGCTGGACAGAACCCACACATGATGAGGTCCGTCGGCCTTCACTTCCTTCAGAACCTTAAGAAAATTATTGACGGCAAAGAGTTCGATGAATTTGAAGACAGAATTGGGAGTAATCTGTTTGCAGGCCTCGAGGCGACTCGAGTTTTCATCGATCAGTCTATAATTTTTGTGCGTGAGACTTTTACCGAGACGAACATCTTGCAAATGGAACCGGAATTGAAAGCCGCCCACTTCATGCAACTCGACATGCAATTGCATAATCTGGAAGTATACACTGCTGCTTGCATCAATAGCGCCGAGGAATTTCTCCGTCGCTGGAACAAGGGTGCGACTACGAACTAAACAGATGCACGCCCCACCGGCCCCCTTTACCCACATCGGCAAATTCAGCCCGAACGCCTCAAACAGGTTAAGGCTTGCCAAGACCTGATCCCAAGACCTTTCAGTGATGATAACAATGGGATCACTCCGTTGGCCGTTTCCGGCGCATCCAATGGAGGAACTTCTCAATTTGAAGCCTCCCCCATTCCCACGCTCTTATCAGAGCGCTTACGAGCAGGCGCATGGGTGCTCCTCAGTTCCTTGCGAGCGGCGCGATGTTGCGCCGCTGCAACTTCGTTTCTCAGGCACAAATCGTCATAGGCCAGCATCAGCGCCCGATAAGCTGAGCCGGCGACGTCTTTCATTCCACGGGTCTTGTACTGAAGTCGATAGAGGTAGCTTTCGGGAATGCCGGTCTCGTCCGAGATCCTGCCCCGGATGGCCTTTTCACGATCTCCGCGCCCCTTGAACTCAGCGTCCATAAGGGCGGCGTACCAACCTTTAGCCTCTATCAATGCTGAACTTGTCATCTTTGCCTCGGAAACAGGTTTTCCGGATCTGGAAACTCTTTTGCCGTACATTTCTCGGTTCCTGTGCGATCACTCGTCCTCGTTGAAGGAGACGCGTGATGCACTGCACAGGCATTACTTCCGATGGAGAGGACGGCGCCGCGCCAACGGCTGCCGGTCCCTCCAATGTCATTCCCTTTCGCGAGGCCGCCGCCGCAGCACTCGGCCTCGCCGCCGGTGACGATCCCCTGTCGTCACCGGCCATTCCCTTGGGATCTGCTGTTCAAGCCGTGGTCATGAGACTGGCAAACAAGCGGATCCGATTGAGGGTTTCCGGTCCCGACCGGGAGGACAGCCGGGACCGGAATTGATCGCGAGGGAGGAAGAGGCGCGATCAATCCAGGATGACGCGGCGACGGAGGTCGGACAGGACCGCCGTCGCGATTTCGTCGTCCGTCATGGCTTGGAAATTCTTCTGGGCCGTCTCCCGACGGAACTGCGCCTCGGCGAACCAAGCCACACCAGCCAGAAGCGGAAAGGCGAGCGCCAATGTCGCGGCGAACAAGATTTGAACGGCAATCATGCTGCTCTTCTTCTGGTGAAATTCGTACGGGGCGGCCGGCGTTCGACGTCGAGCATCACGGCGCGGTCGAACTGCTCGTCTGGAAGCGAGACTCCGGTCTCGATCTCGATCGCGTAGACCTCTGCCCTGCTCTCCTGGGTTTCGTGATGGTGTTCGATGCGGGTTTGGGAGTTCATGCGAACTCCTCGTGCTCGCGCATCGCCTTGGTGCAGGAGTGGCAATGATTTCTGCCGGAGCCGCCGCACTGCTCACCCGGATTCCGGCAATGCGGCCTCAACGGGGATGGCGCCTTCACGATGGATTGGGGTGCCCGTTCAGCCTCCGGGCCAGAGGGTTCAAGGTTGACGGGGCCTCCTTCGAGACCTGCGCGCTCTGCGCTGCGATCTACATCTTCGCCTCCTTCATTGGCGCCGGCAGCTTCCACCGCAGCGCTGGGGGATTCTGTTTCGCCGTGAGTGGCAGTGGCGATCTCGGTGTGCTTGGTGACGATGTTGGCGCCGCCGTCAGCGCGGGGCGCGTCGTCGAGGATTTCGCCGGTCGTCGGATCAAAGCGCTCTTCGCGCTCGATCAGGATGTCTACGGCGGTGAGCAATGCCGCCCTGCCCGCGTTCGTCTGCATGGCGGTCGCGACCGTAGCGACGAGCTTCGGGCTCGGTTCGGCCTCCGGCTCGTCGAACAGATCGTGCTGGATCATGCCGAGCGCCTGGAGATACGTGTCGAGGATGGCTTCCTGTTCGGCGCGCTCGTCGGCGTCCTGCTTTCGGATCGAGATGACCTTGCGCAGGATTTTGGCATCGAAGCCGGAGGATTTCGCCTCGCCGTAAACATCCTTGATGTCGTCGGCGATGGTCTGCTTTTCTGCGTCGAGGCGTTCAATGCGTTCGATGAAGGCGCGGAGCTGGTCACGCGCGACGATGTGAGCTTCAGACATGGTCGGTCCTCAGGCTGGGAAGCCGTAATCGGCTGCAATTTGTGGGTCGTACTCGCCGTCACGCTGGGCAGGAGCCGATGCGGCAGCCCTCGCGAGAAACGCGGCGTTGTCAGCCGGGCGACCCGCAAGGATTTCGGCACGCACTTGCTTGCCGGCGAAATGAAAATCGGCGGGGTGGCCTTTCCAAGCGTTCGCTATGGTGGCGCACCGCTCGCGCTCGTCGTGGATCGCCTTGGCGATCTCCTCGATGGAGGCCTTGCGGAGACCAGCGGTACCACCGCAGGATTCGACGCAGTTGCACAGCAGGTTATCGAGCGCCTCTTCCGCCGCCTTCATGATGTCTTCGGGAATCTGGGTCTCGGCGCTCATTGGGCGGCCTCCGCCTTCACAGCGAAGACAAAGTCGTTTGCGGTCACCTTGCCGCTCGTGGCCCTCGATATCCGGGCGATGATTTCCGGCTTGGGGATCCGACCAGCAAATTTGTATCGCCAGAGCGCCTGCCGAGTGACGCCGATACGCTCGGCAAATTCGGCATCAGAGGTTTTCGTCTTTGAGAGCCAGGATGTAAGGGTCATAAAGCAAGCATGTCACCATTTTGGTGACGGCGCAAGCATAAATGTCACCAATTTGGATACTCGCATGACGTCCAGACTGGTGACATGACTCGCCTATGACAAAAGGAAAGTTCCCAAACGGCCTCCGAAAGGCAATGGACGCCAAAAGCATTGGCCTGACAGAGCTTGCAAGGCAGGTGGGAACGACCAAACAGAACATTGAACGATGGGCCAACGGCGAGCGCGCTCTTAAGCCAGAAATGGCCGCAAAGATTGCGCCTATTCTCGACGTCACCGCCGCGCAGCTGCTTCTTCTGCCGGATGAGGCCGGCCCGAGCGACAGATCAAGCACGAAGTCAAAAGATGAGAAGATGGGGGCCGACGCGCTGGCTGCACTGCGCGCCGCCCTTATAGCCTATGGCGTTGACAAATCGCAGCTGGCCACATTGCTGCCCGTCATCGACACCTTCGTTAAGAAGGCAAAGCCGGCGCAATCAGAACAAACGGATTCTCGTGGTCAATCTCAACCCGCCACTCCCCGCCGTGTAAAAGCGCCATGAGGTAGGAGACCTCTGCCGCCTTTCGTTTGATGACGACCTCCGGGTCTAGGGACGAAAGAGCGCCAGCGGATTCCATTATCTCGCCGACGATCTCCTCTTGCTTGGTTCGATACTTCCGCCTGATCTGGTGAATGATCGCCATCGCTCGCCCCTCCCTAGATTTTTTCGGTGTCAAAAATGGCTTCCGGCAAATTCTTGCCGAGGTTGGGACACTGCCGATCGAGACACTCTGCCATACTATTTCTCCCCAGTTGGCTTGCACGGGGGTAAGAATGGCGGGAAAACAAGAACGAAACAAGAACAATTTAGGAAATCATTCACACACGTTAACGGCAACCAGATGACGAGACTTCCCGTTTTGCGAGTCGCCTTCTGTTGTGCAATTCTGCTGTCTCGGAATCAATGTCGGCGGTTCGTCGCGTAGCCAAGGGGATGACCTTGTCGGAAGGCCTGAAAGAGACACGTGTCAAACACGAGTTTGGCAGCTCCGAGACCGAGCGCAAATTGGACTGCCTTCGGAGCTACTTGGCAGCGTATTCCGTTGCGTTGAGCAAACAGAGCTTCGCCCGAATCTACATAGATGCTTTCGCAGGTACCGGCGACAGGACTGAGACTCGCGCTGCCCTGCCCTCCTTTTTCAACGGCAACGTAGGATCAGTTGACGAGATTACAACGCCAGGCTCGGCGCGTATCGCGATCGAAACGGCGCCAGCTTTTCACTCCATCGCCCTCATCGAAAACGATCCCGAAAAGGTGATCGCACTGCGTGCGATTGCAGAAGAATATCCCAACCGCAGACTGCATATCCGAGAAGGTGATGCGAACGCTGAGGTGCAGCGCATTTGCAATCGTTACAGTTGGAAGAAGGAACGCATGCGCGGGGTCATTTTTCTCGACCCTTATGGGATGGAAGTGAGTTGGGATACTGTTGCATCCATCGCGCGCACCGAGGCCCTCGACTGTTGGTATTTCTTTCCATTGTCGGGCTTGTACCGAAACGCTCCGAAGGATCCGCTCAAGCTGGACCAAGGCAAAATCGATGCGCTCAATCGCGTCTTCGGAACCGATAGTTGGAGGCAAGATTGGTACGCAACCGAGGAAGGCTTAACGGACCTTCTTGGAGACCTTTTCAACCGTGAGAGGCGGATCGTTGATGCTGACAAGATTGAGGAATGGGTGCACGCAAGGCTAAAATCTGTCTTTAAGGGGACGGTTTTGAAGCCTCTGCGCCTTAAACATGCGAACGGCGCTCCTATGGCCTCTCTCTTCTTCGCCGTATCGAACCCGAGTAAGGCCGCGGTAAAAGTCGCCACCGATATCGCCAATCACATACTCAAGGCCGGCATCTGATCCCATGTCGTTCCTCGATATGAACGACCGGCCGCTTTCTTGTTTACGCCGCCCCATTGCTTGAAGAAGAATGCAGCGCCAGCGTCAGTGCACATGTCGAAAATCTCATCCACCCATACAGGTTTAAGCGATCGAGCCTTCGGGCCAGATTCGCCGCCGACAATCGCCCACTGAATGTTGTCCAGGTGACCGCCAGCGACAGATCCGATAAGCGGCTCAAAGGATACAAATCGGATCGCCGCTGGCACATTGCGAAGATCGTCCAGGCGGTGAAGAACGCGCCCATCCTCCACGCTCGTCCCGAGCCAAACGTTTGGCAGCACCGTGAACCCATTACTAAGGATTGCAGCCATGCGATCCGGACGCTTGGTGAGAATTTGGTACGTGTGCCGGCGCGTGTTCGACATTGCTACCCAGACCTTGCGGATGAAATCGACCGGCACGTCGGGATGGAACAGATCAGACATGGAGTTGACGAAAACATTTCTTGGCTTCATCCACCCCGCCGGGACAGACAGCGCAGCTTCGTCTAGATAGAGAGCGCCCGTCCATTTCGGCCGACCGCCACTTTTCCGCGTTAGGCCTTTGTACTTCTCAAGGCCCATCGCTTCGAGGCGGGCCGCCATCCGCATCGCATAACAGTTCGTGCAGCCGGCACTCATTATTGAGCATCCGGCGACTGGATTCCACGTCGCATCTGTCCATTCGATTGTGGTCTCTGCCATAGGACGATTCTCCTATTCGAAAACTAGACGGTAAATGAGGGTTCATTAAGGAACTGTGCTTGGCTCGCGGGCAGCGGACTTTTTGCTGCCTGCGATTCTAGCAGGTTCGCGTCACCACTCAATCAAAATCGTCACCATTTCGGTGACTTTTTATGTTGACGCGTCACCAATTCGGTGACATGCTTCCTTTCATCAGCAAGGCGCTGACGAGAGGACGAAGCAAATGGCGATGGCAGAGATCAAGACCGGCATGCAGCAGCAGCTTGAAGCGTTGTTCGTGCAGGTCACCGGCAACTCGTCGGACCAGGAATGCAAGGAAGCGCTGCGCGAGTTCGTGAAGGCGACCTATTCGAGCCTGTCGTCTCTGGCTTGGTACATGGGCGCCGACGGCAAGTGCATTCAGGCCGAGGCCGTCCCGGCTTCCGAAATCGCCGACAAGGCTTTCTTCGAGATCGACCGCGAACGCGAGTTCGAAAGCTCCGCCTTTATCCCGGTCTACTCCACCTTGAACCACGCTGCTCAGGGGATTGCACGATGAAGCACATCTCATCCTTCAAGCCCCGTCGCGTGAAGCTGCATGAACTGTACCGCGAGATTGAAGCGCTCGGCGGCGTCGACACCGACCCACAGGGCGAAGCCTACAACCGGGCCATCCTCGATGCGCTGTCGATCCTGCGCGCCTCCGGCTTCGCCGAGGGCTCGTATGTCGATCAGCCCGCTTACGACCGCCTCGCCGCTCGCGAGTTCGCGCCGTCGATCGGGGCTTCGCTGACATGACCCGCCCCATCCAATACGCGTGCAGCCCAGCCGAGCGCTACTGCGAGTGCGGCCACTGCCGCCTCCCGCCGGCGCGAAACATCGATCTGGACGCCTTCGCCAAAGCGAACCGCGACTTCAGCGCGGCCGCCTACTTCATGATCCTCCTGTTCGCCCTCCTCGCCTTCATGGCGATCGGCTTTGCGAACACGGAGGAGATCCACCGGAAAATCGTAGCCGAGAGGACCGTCTGATGACCGCTCCCGCAATCGAACACAACGTGCGCCGACAGACCGAGGCGGCAAAGGCCCTACTCGTCGATCTCCGCCACCAGGGCGCCGACGACGACGCCGAATTGGTCGCCGACACCATCGAGGGCGAAACCAACCTCATGGAGGCGCTCGCGGAAGCGATCGCAGAACTCGACGAGTGCGACGTTCTCGTGACTGGCCTCAAGGCTAAGGAAGCCGAATTCGAGGCGCGCCGGAAGGCGGTCGAGAACCGCGCCGACCGGATCCGCGCCTTGATCGAACAGGCGATGCTTCAGACCGACCAGAAGTCGATGAAGCTGCCAACCGCGACGCTGTCACTTTCGCAGCGCGCGCCGGGCCTGATCGTCACCGACGAGGCGGATATCCCGGCCAAGTATTGGGTTGAGCAACCCCGTCCCGCGCCGAAGCTCGACAAGAAAGCCCTTACCGCCGACCTGCGCGAGGAGAATGCCGCCGCTATCCCCGGCGCCACCCTCGACAACGGCTCATTCTCTCTCACGGTCCGGAGGAAGTGACCATGAACGCGATCACCCGCTATGACATGACCCCGAAGCAGATTGCGCTCGTGAAGTCCACGGTGGCGAAGGACTGCAACGAGGAAGAATTCAACCTCTTCTGCGAAGTCGCACGCGCAAAGGGTCTCGACCCTTTCCTTGGGCAGATCATCCCTATGGTCTTCTCCAAGGGCGACGCTGAAAAGCGGAAGATGACGATCATCATCACCCGCGACGGCCAGCGCGTCATTGCTCAGCGCTGCGGCGACTATCGCCCCGCCAGCAAGCCGACACAGTTCGAAACCGACAAGGAACTCGTGTCGCTGACGAACCCGCTCGGGATCGTGGCCGCTACCGTCTATCTATGGAAGAGAGACCAGTCGGGCGAATGGTTCGAGGTCGTGGGCCAGGCCTACTGGGACGAGTTCGCGCCGATCAAGCGCAAAGCCGCCGGCGGGTATAAGTGGGAAGACACCGGCGAGACCTGGCCGGACAGCGGCAAGCCGAAGAGAAAGAAAGTTGCCGTAGGCGAAGAAACCGAAGTGCTGGACGATTCCGGCAACTGGTGCCGCATGCCTCGCCTGATGATCGAGAAGTGCGCGCAGATGCAGGCGTTGCGCGCCGGATGGCCGGAGCAGTTCACCGGCACCTATGACGAAGCCGAGATGGACCGCGCGAAGGTCCTCGACCTCACTGCCTCCGAAGTCGTCGAAAAGGAACGCGAAGACCACCGGATGCGCGCGATCGGCGCTGCAAACTCGATCACCGTCACCTGGGGCGACAACTGGGCGCTCGAGAATGTGCCGGTCGGGCAGTTCGCAGACGCGGTTATGCGGTTCATTGCGGAATCGTCGCCGGATACGGTCGCGAAATGGCAGGACGTGAACCGGGAGCCGTTGAAACGCTTCTGGGCTCTGCAGCCGGGCGACGCGCTGGCGCTCAAGAAGGAAATCGGAGCCGCCATCGCTCGCAAGCCCTCGCGGCCGGCGAACGACGAGCTTCGCAACCATCCGCTCATGGCAGGTTGAGATGCAGCCGCTTCCTTTCATCTGGACCGGAGACAGCTTCCAGCCCGTCAATCGGCACTGGGCAAGGAAGTGCGACGAGCGCTTCGTCGTCGGGCAGTCCTACACGCTGGATGAAATCCACGTGCGCTCGACGGCGACCCACGCTCACTACTTCGCAACGCTGCACGACATCTGGCAGAGCCTTCCGGAGCATCTTTCCGAGCAGTTCCCGACCGAGGAGCACCTTCGGAAATATGCCCTGATCAAGAAGGGCTACTGCACGATGCAGCAGCACGTCTGCAAGTCGAAGGCCGAGGCCGAGCGCCTCGCCGCCGTGATCAAACCCTACGACGGATATCAGCTCGTCATCACCGACGAGAATATCGTCACCGTTTTTCACGCCACCAGCCAAGACTACCGGTCCATGGACAAGCGCACCTTCGCCGAAAGCAAGGAGAAGGTCCTGGACTGGTGCATGTCTCTGGTGAGCGGCGATCGTGAAGGAGCCGCGGCATGAAGAATCCGAACCCCATCAACCTTCAGTCGTCCGAAGAGACCCGCAAGGCTGGGTGGCAGGCGGAAACCCGCGATGCCGACGGCCACCTTTGCCGGGTGCATGCGCCGTTCGAAACGGACGAGGAAATCGTCTGGATGGTTCGCGAAGCGCTTGAGCATGGCGAGACCGTGACGATCTGGCCGATGAAAGGCGGTGCGGCATGACCGAACTTCGCATAGCTCCCCCCTTCGAAGGCCAGCAGTTCACCAGCCACCAGCAGTGGGTGAACAAGGCATCGTCCTGGCTCACCTGCCACCCGCAGTACAACAACACCCAGCACGGCGAGACCAAGGGCTGGCGCGGCCACCACTTCACCGCCATGTGCTTCGATAGCCTTGGGCGTAGCGTCACCAACGGTGGCGACTTCAGGCGCGCCGAAGAGGAAGGCGCTTTTCCTGTCTGGTGGGTTTGGCCCGACCAGATTGTCGAATTGGTAGACCGCATAGGAAAACTTGGCGCCTCCCTCGATCAGGCGAGAGGTGGTTCATCATGCCTGTAGGCTCCCTCCTCCGCTCTCTCCGCACCTGGTGGTTCCTTCGGAAAATAGAACGAGGTCTCTACCGCAAGCACCCGCAGCTTCGCGAGCGCGCCGAGGCGATTGCCGCCGCTCGCCGGAACCACCGCAAAACGAAACAACTTCAGGAAGACCAGCAGAACGACATGCTGCGCCTTCTCCGGGAGAACATGTGATGGCCTTCCGTATCGCCAACAACAACCACCTCGATGCGGCCCCAGCCCGACGCCCCGCAAAGAAACCCGCCTATCTGGCGTTCCTGCACCACCTGCCGTGCACGGTCTCTGGCGTCTATGGCGTCCAGGCTGCCCACGTCTCCTATCCGAGCCTTTGGCATGGAGCCTACGGGCGCGGCAAAGGAACGAAGGTTCCGGATCGCTTCGCGCTTCCGCTGTCGCCGGCCGAACACGACCTGCAGCATTCCTGCAAGCTGGGCTCCGAGCGCGACTACTGGGCCTCGAAGGGCATTGACCCCCACGAGCTCGCGAACGCTCTCTGGGGCGTCTACTGCGACTATGAAGAGGCCGAGGCAATCGTTCGCTGCACCGCCATCATCAATCAGCGCCTGGCTGCAGTCGGAGCGCTCCGTTCGAGGGACGAGGCATGACCGCCGCAAAATCGGACCAAATCGCCTACGCGCCTCGTGGGCTAAGCCGCCCGGAAGCTGCGCGGTACATTGGCGTCGGCGAGACTAAATTCGATGAGATGGTTTCAGATCGGCTGATGCCGCGCCCGAAGCGAATCGGTGGCCGCGTCGTCTGGGATCGAATCGCGCTCGATGTCGCCTTTTCCGCCCTACCCGAAGAAGGAAGCAACCGCATCGACGACTTGTTGTCAGGTCGTGCATAGCCGCATACCTTTCGCGCCATGAGCGACGAACAAGAACCTCGCCCCTACCTTTCCTCCTACGAAGACCGCCACGGGAAAACTCGTTGGCGATTTCGCCGTGCCGGAAAGACGATCCAGATAAAAGGCCTGCCGGGGGAACCAGATTTCGAGGGTGCCTATCAGGCGGCGATCGAGGGCCGTGAGTACAAGCCGGCCACCGCTGTGGATCTTCCCGGTAGGGCTATCCCCGGAAGCTTCCGCGATGCCTGGAAACGGGTTCAGAAAACGCCGGAGTGGCTGGCATTCGATCCGGCCACCAAGGAGCAGAATATCCGCCTCGCCGACGAGTTCCTGATACTACGCGTTGTCAAAGAGCACCCAGATGTCTGGGGCGACATGCTCGTAAAGGACCTGAAGCGGCGCCATGTTAAGGCAATCATAGCTCACTTCAGCGCCACGCCTCACAAGGCGAAGCATCTCCTGACGACGGTCCGCAAGATGATCTATGTCGCTCTCGACGAGGAATGGATCGAGGCGGACCCGACCTGGAAAATGAACTACCGGCCCGAATACAAGGGCTGGCGAGCTTGGACCGTCGAAGAGCGCGAAAAGTTCGAGGCTCGCTGGCCACTCGGCTCTACTCCCCGCACCGCCTATGGCCTTGCACTCTGGCTTGGCAACCGCCGCTCGGACGTCGCGCGGGTGCGTTGGGACTGGTTCGACTTCCGCCGCGGTGTTGTGACCGTCAAGCAAAAGAAGGGCGACAAGGAACTCGCTCTGCCGATCACGCCTATGTTGCGTGAGATTGTCGAGCCGCTGAAACGCGAGAGCGAATTTGTGCTCGTCACCGCCTATGGAAAACCCTTCTCGGAAAAGTCACTCACCGGCCGCATGGCCGACTGGACACATAGCGCCGGCATGCCGAAAGGCTGCACCCTTCACGGCCTCAGAAAGACGCTGGGCAAGATGCTGGCGGAGACCGGAGCAACGACTCGCCAGCTGATGGATACGCTCGGGCATGACGATATCGCGCACGCTGAACTCTACAGCCGTGAGGCCGAACAGCAGCGGCTTGCCAGAGACGCGATGACGCGCTTAACTCGCCGCGTTCACACCAAAAAGCCGGCTGGCTAACCCTTTGGCTAACCTCACTGGCTAACCACCATATAAGCATTTGAAATCGTTATATATTGGTGGGCCCGGAGGGACTCGAACCCCCAACCAAGCGGTTATGAGCCGCCGGCTCTAACCATTGAGCTACAGGCCCACTCTGGATCCGCTCCTGTCCTTAAACCGTAACGGTCCAAGGATAAGACACGGGGTGCAGCAACTTTAAGTGCTACGGTGGCCTTTGCGCTTCTGAACGAGGCGTGGCACCGTCTTGATCCAGGCCCGCGAACCAATGGCAGTTTGCGGGGTGGCCAAGGCTCTAGCGGAAAACCTTTTTGCGGACAAGCCATTGCCGCAATGCTCACACAATCGATAGCCAAGAAGACGCTTGGGACGGAACAACCGGAGAGACATTGAAGATGATTTCCACACGCACTGCCCGCACGCTTTCGATCGCCGCCTTCGCTGCAGCTTTTGCTGGCGTTGCCGCCGCTCAGGCGCAGGAGACGGACAAGGACAAGGCAACCATCATCGTTGCCGGCGAGGGCCGCGCGACGACCGCGCCGGACATGGCGGTCCTGCAACTGAGCGTCGTTAAGGATGGCAAGACCGCGCGCGAAGCGCTGGACGCCAACAACAAGACCATGGCCGAAGTGCTGAAGGCGCTGAAGGACGGCGGCATTGCCGATCGCGACCTGCAGACGAGCGGCTTCATGCTCAACCCGCAATACACCTATCCGACCAACACAGACGGCAGCAACCGCGCGCCGGAACTGATCGGTTACCAGGTGACCAACGGCGTCAGCGTCCGCGTTCGCGATCTCGCCAAGCTCGGCGAAGTGATCGACAAGTCGGTTTCGC
Source organism: Ensifer sp. NPDC090286 (assembly GCF_044769565.1). Classification (NCBI taxonomy): domain Bacteria; kingdom Pseudomonadati; phylum Pseudomonadota; class Alphaproteobacteria; order Hyphomicrobiales; family Rhizobiaceae; genus Ensifer; species Ensifer sp. NPDC090286. Next base: position 1,679,720 of record NZ_JBIVYF010000001.1, read on the forward strand.
TCGGCGTCAACCAGGGCGGCGGCGTGCAGTTCACCAACGACAAGCCGGAAGCCGTGATCACCGAAGCGCGCAAGGCCGCCGTTGCCGATGCCGTCGAGAAGGCCAAGGTGCTCGCCGAAGCTGCCGGCGTCTCGGTCGGCAAGATCGTCAACATTTCCGAGCAGGGCTTCCGCCCCGAGCCGGTGCCGATGATGCGCGCCGGCATGGCCAAGGAATATGCCGCCGACTCAGTTCCGGTCGCGACCGGCGAAAACAGCTACAACGTGACGGTCAACGTGACCTTCGAAATCAAGCAGTAAGCTTCCAGCAGGGCCTGCCGTTAAGCGCAGGCCCTCGCATCTTCCTTGCCCCTGGCTCCGGAACCGGCGTCAGGGGCAAGTTCGTTTTGGGGGACACGATTGCTGGACCTCAGACGCTCTTCGCCGGGCCAGACCGGCCGACGACATAGCTTTCGCCGACCGTTGCCCTGATGACCGCTGGCTGCTCCGGCAAACCGCTCCCGGCAGTATCCGCGCGCCCTTCTCCGATTGTGAGCAGCCGTTTGTCTTAGGGAGAAGGCGCGGCGCCTTTTGACCGGATGACCTATCCCGCGGCCAGGCCGCAAGGTCGTCGATCAGGTACCGGAGATCAGCAGACGGGCATGACAGTCGCTCGGTAGGCGCACGCGGTCCTCGAACCGGTCAAAAATGTCAGCAGGTTCGGTAAAGCTTGCGCGCGGCCTCAGACCGGATAGAAGGACGCCCGCCCGACCATCGTACCGAGCCGCGCATCCCTCTGGCGTCGCGCCGCAACGCTGGAAAAATCGTCGAGAGAAAGGCGAACCGCGTGTCCGCGCCACGCAGGCGGTCCCGCATTGGGAACGACAAGCTACGGATGCTAGCCACCCCTCAGCGGCCTACCTCTACCACGCCACGACGAGAAGGCTGCGTGGCCCGAGAGGCATGACAAACAAAAAAGCCCCCCATGCCGTAGCATGAGGGGCCATTCTTCCGCCGGCCGGGGGAGACGAGGCGGGAAGATTGCTTGGATGTTACCAGCGGCCGATCGTCGGGCAGCCACGGGCGTTTGCGAAGACGATCGTCTGGCGGTAGCCGTCACGACGGCCTTCGACGACGACGCGGCGCGAGGAAACGTCGGCAACATAGGCGCGGCGGAAGCCACGGTCGCGGGCCTTGTCGACGGCCATCCAGGGGGCGCAACGGCCGCGGCGGTCACGGTCCCAGTGGCGGTCGCGGCCGCGACCCCAGTCGCGCTCGTCGCCATAGCCACCGTTGTGATCGCGATACTGCACATCGACGCCGCCGCGCGGGCCGAAGCCGAATTCGATCGAGTCAGCCGAAGCGGTGGAGGCAGCGCCAAGCAGGCCGGTCATTCCGATGACGGCAGCAGCAGCGGCGTTAAAAAAGCGGTTCTTCATAAGATCTCTCCAGGCTTGAAGGGTTCAAAGGGCAATCACCGTCCCAAGCGATTGATCAGAGGATAGGGTCGCCAAGCTGAACGACAGCGGAACCCGATGTTCATGGGAGGTTCAGGTTGCCAGAACCTGACGATCGGCCCCTGCGCCAAGGCACACCGATCTAGATAAGGCGTTGCTTATAAACGAATATTTCGAAGGACTTTTCTCGAAACGCAAGCGCTGCGAAGGGTTCTCGCCCGGGCCCGGACAGGCAACGAATCAGGCGAACAAATCGGCATGCGAGAGGAGATTCGCACCGATATTTCCGTCTCGGAGCACGGTTACGTGACCGACGGGCGGTGAAAAAAGCAAAAAGGAAGGGCGCCGGCGGTGGGCAACCGTCGGCAATCTGCCGCTCAGCCGGCAAGCGCCTGTTCGAAGACGCGAATGTTGCGATAATGGCTGAGACGGGTGATCGTGCCGTCCTCGATCTCGAAGACGAGCACGCTCGGAATGGAGTAGCTCTGGCCCGTTGCGGGCGGAAATCCCTCCATTGTCTCGCGGTAGGTGCCGCGCGCCGTCAGGTCGGCGGCGACGCGCTGGCCGAACGCGTCACGCATCAGCACCACATCGCCGAACTGCTCGTCGAAGCGGCGCAGATAATTCATCAGCCAGGCGCGCAAGGGGCCGACGCCGACGGTGCGCTGACCGGTGAGCGAATCGAGCTCGACGTCCTCGTTGACGAGCGGCGCCAGCGCCTCGAAATCCCGCTGGTTCAGCGCCTCGATGAAGCGGCTGGCAATCGTCTGTGCATCGGTCATCCCTGCTCCTCCCCGGCATGAAAGGCCGGCTCTCAAGGCTCTACTCGTGCCCCTTTATCTAGAACCGCTCCGCCGCCATTCAATCGCGCGCCGGTCGATCAGGCGGAAAGATGCAGGACGATCTCGCGGCCATGCGGGCGGTCGCGGTGCTCGAAGAGATAAAGCCCCTGCCAGGTGCCGGTGAGCATGCGGCCGCCAGCGACGGGGATGCCGAGCGATACCGGCGTCAGCGCCGCCTTGATATGCGCCGGCATATCGTCGGGCCCTTCCTGGGTGTGCACGATCCAGCGCATGGAGGGATCGGAGGACGGCGGCACGAGGCGGCGGAAAAAGCCGTCGAGGTCGCGCTTTACGTCCGGGTCGGCATTTTCCTGGATGAGAAGCGAACAGGAGGTGTGCCGCACGAAGACGGTGAGCAACCCCTCGCCTCCCGCATTGGCGCGCACGAAGGCGGCCGCCTCGTCGGTAAATTCATAGAGCCCCTGGCCATGAGTGGCGATGGTGATGCGCGTTTGCGGCATGAAGGCCTCCGGCAGGCGGCCGCATCCGCCGGGGTGGCGGTGCGACCGGTTGATATGCCCAATGCTTCTATCCCCGGACCGTTCCCGGTCCAAGACGATCTGCCGCAAACCGTCGCGGTGGCGTGCCTACATCTGCAGGAAGGTCTCGAAGCCGCCATAGATCATGCGCTTGCCGTCGAAGACCTGCTTCCAGGCATCGCCCTGCAGCCGCGGATCGGCCATGACCTTGGCAACGATCGCGTCGCGTTCGGCGCGCGACTTGTAGGTGATCCAGGAGAAAACCACCGTTTCATCGTCCTTGGCCTGGACCGAACGGGGAAAGGACGTCACTTCGCCATAGGGCGCGTCGTCCGCCAGGCATTCGTTGTAGGAGAGCGCACCGTGCTCCATCCACACCACGCCCGCCGCCTTCGCCATCGCCTTGTAGGCCTCGATATTCGCCTTCGGCACGCCAACGATAAAGCCATCCACATAGGTCATCGACTTAGTCTCCTCTGTTCGTTCTACGAACATAGGACGCAGGGCGGCCAAGAGTTCCGACATCGGCACGGAATTTTCTTTCGGGCCGCAGCGCGGGGTTTGTCGGAATGGCGCTCCGTCGTTCGTCCTTGGCGCGTAGCATCCAAATCGGGAGACACCCATGCAAAAGATCACGCCGTTTCTCTGGTTCGACGATCAGCTGGAGGACGCCATCGCTTTCTATACCGCCATTTTCCGCAACACCCGCATCACCGACGTCAAGCGCGGTCCCGACGGCAGGGCCTTCACCGCTTCCTTCGAGCTCGAGGGTCAGCACTTCATGGGGCTTAACGGCGGGCCGCATTTCAAGTTCAGCGAGGCCGTATCGTTCTTCCTGCGCTGCAGCGACCAGGCGGAGGTGGATTACTACTGGGACAGGCTGTCTGATGGCGGCACGCCGCAGCGCTGCGGCTGGCTGAAGGACCGGTTCGGCCTCGCCTGGCAGATCATTCCGGACGCGCTGATGCGCCATCTCGGCGATCCCGATCCGGCGCGTGCGGCCCGCGCCCAGCAGGCGATGATGGGCATGGTCAAGATTGATGTCGCGGAACTCGAACGAGCGGCCGCAGGTTAGGCGGAAAGACAGCGCTCAGCCTGGCGCCGGCCTCAGCTGCCGCAACCTCGAAGCTGCCGGCTGTAGGCGGAGGCCATGCCGGCCGCGCGCTTGGCGCCGGTCTTGGCCGTATCACTCCAGTTGCCGCGGGCATAACCGGCATGCCCGTGATAGTAGGCAATGTAGAGCCGGTAGGCGTCGTTGAGCGCAATGCCGTTCTGCTGGGCGCTTTCCCGGTGGTACCAGGCGATAAAGCGGATTGCGTCGCCGAAATCCGAGCGCCGCGCCGCCCAGCGGCCTGTCTCGCTCTGATAGCGCGCCCAGGTGCCGTCAAGCGCCTGGGAATAGCCATAGGCGGTCGAGGCGCGCGTCCAGGGAATGAAGCCGAAAAGCTTGGTGCGTGGCGGCCGGGCATTATGGCGGAAGCCGGATTCGGTATAGATCGTCGCCATCAGGATCGGCACGGGCACGCCGTACTCACGCTGGGCGCTGTAGGCTTCCCGGCGCCAATTGTTGAAAAGGCCATCTCGCTGCTCGAAAACCGCGCAGGCATTCCGGGTGTCTCTCGGCACCGTTCCGCAGCCGGCCAGCAACAGGAGGACGACGACAAATACGCAACGCATCGCTGAACCTCTTGCTTCCCCGGGGCAACCGCTTGCACGCGGCAAGATATGGCCTCGGGAAAATATGCTCGAACACCGCGTGCCGCCCGTCGGGGGCAGCGGCGCTCCAGAAATTGATAAAACGTAAACGTTAAGGATCTCTTTTGATTCAAAGGAGAACGACCCGCCTCCCCTGTCAGGCCATTGAAATTCGCAGGCCGGAGGTTTTACGATCGCACACATCCGCAACCGCGCCGAAGCCTGGATGGCGCAAGGGAGAGACTTGATGCGCCTTCGTACCCTGTTGTTGGTCGCGGGATTGCTTGCCACGACTGGCGCTGCGCGCGCCGACGAATGCGCCGATGCCAGCGACCAGGCGACGATGAATGCCTGCGCCGGCAAGGCGCTGAAGGCTTCCGACGCCGAACTGAACGCGCTCTACCGGCAAATCCAGGGGCGCCTCAAGGACGACGCGGAAAAGACGAAGCTGCTCGTCACGGCGCAAAGGGCATGGGTCGCCTATCGCGATGCGGAATGCGACTTTGCAAGCTCCGGCGTCGCCGGTGGCTCGGCCCAGCCGATGATCACGCTTGAATGCCGCGACGACCGCACGAAGAAGCGCGTTGCCGACTTCAAGACCTATCTGAGCTGCGAGGAGGGCGACCTCAGTTGCGTCCTGCCGGCGGCAAACTGACCCGGAAAAGAGCGATGGCCGCGGCACTCGCCGTGGCGCTCCTCTGCCTTGCCGGCGGCGGCGCCGGCGCGGCAGACATCGATGCGCTTTATCGCAGTGACGCGATCGTCACCGGCACGGGCGAAGCCAACCGCGAAATCGGCTTTCGCGAATGCCTGCGTGAGGTGCTCGTCAAACTGTCCGGCGATCCGGCGATCACGGAGGCGCCCGGGTTTGCTGCAGCGGTGGCCAGGGCTGGCAGCTTCGTTTCGACCTTCTCCTATCGCGACCGCCTCGAAGGCATCCCGATCCATGACGAACAGGGCACGCACGACCGCCCGCATGATCTCAGCTGCCGCTATCGGCCGGCAACGCTCGATCCGCTGCTCGCAGACCTCGGCCGCAAGCCATGGCTCTCCCCTCGCCCCAGGATCGCCGTGTGGCTGGCGGTCAAGGACCAGCAGCGCCGCTTCGTGCTGGCGCGTGACGGCAGTGAAAGCCCCTACATGGTGGATTCGCTTCAGGCAGCGGCAGAGCCACTGGCGCTCTCGGCCGTGCTGCCGGATGCGGCGACCGTCACTGCCCGCAAATCCGCGCTCGACACCCTGCCGCAAGCGGATCCCGCGCAGGTCTTTTCGCCCGCGGCACAGACCGGCGGCGACATGCCGCTTGTCGGCACGCTCGTCTGGTCCGACGCTGCCCGCGGCTGGATCGCCCAATGGCAGATGGACGCGGGCGGCAGGCGCTATCGCTGGCAAGTGAGCGGCGTCAGCTTCGACGATGCCTTTCGCAACGCCATGCGCGGCGCCGCCCGCATCCTCTCGGGAAACGGTGCGCCGTGAATGAGGCATCCGGCGTTATGACCGCCATCTGCCGCACGGCCGCAACGTCGGCTGCTCATCCAAGCGAGGCGATCAGTTCGCGATAGGCAGCCTCAGGGAAGGCTTTCAGCGTCGTCGAGCGCACATTGCCGGCCATGCCCAGCGTGAGCGCGAAACGTGCGGCCACCGCATCGTCGGGCGCTTCGACGATCGCCACCATGTCGTAGTCGCCCATGGTCAGGAAGAAATGCTTGAAGGAGCCGCCCATCTCGCCGAGCACATTTCGTGCCAGGTCGAGCCGCTTCGGGGAATCGCGCACATTCTTGACGCCTTGCTCGGTCCAGTTGAGGAGCATGACATACGTCGTCATCTGACACCTCCACGGGGGCACGCTTCACGCCCGCGGTGCGATTGCTCCCGCGTACAAGACGGGGTGCCCCAGATTACTGCGAAGGGGCGACTATACTCCCCGGCGAAAGCACCCACAATAAATCGCATGGGTGAGGCGGAAACGAAAAAGCCGGGCACTTGGCCCGGCTTTTGATCTTTTGCGTGTACTCGACTTTAGCTGTCGAGGAAGCTTCTGAGCTTCCTGGAGCGGCTCGGATGCTTGAGCTTGCGAAGCGCCTTCGCCTCGATCTGACGGATACGTTCGCGGGTCACCGAGAACTGCTGGCCGACTTCTTCGAGCGTGTGGTCGGTGTTCATGCCGATGCCGAAGCGCATGCGCAGCACGCGCTCTTCGCGCGGCGTCAGCGAAGCGAGAACGCGGGTCGTCGTCTCGCGCAGGTTCGCCTGGATGGCGGCGTCGATCGGCAGCAGCGCGTTCTTGTCCTCGATGAAGTCGCCGAGGTGCGAGTCTTCTTCGTCACCGACAGGCGTTTCGAGCGAGATCGGCTCCTTGGCGATCTTCAGGACCTTGCGGACCTTTTCGAGCGGCATGGCGAGCTTTTCGGCCAGTTCTTCCGGCGTCGGCTCGCGGCCGATCTCGTGCAGCATCTGGCGCGAGGTACGGACGATCTTGTTGATCGTCTCGATCATGTGCACCGGAATACGGATCGTGCGGGCCTGGTCGGCGATCGACCGGGTGATCGCCTGACGGATCCACCAGGTGGCGTAGGTCGAGAACTTGTAGCCGCGGCGGTATTCGAACTTGTCGACCGCCTTCATCAGGCCGATGTTGCCTTCCTGGATGAGGTCGAGGAACTGCAGGCCGCGGTTGGTGTACTTCTTGGCGATGGAGATGACGAGGCGCAGGTTCGCTTCTACCATTTCCTTCTTGGCGATACGCGCTTCGCGCTCGCCCTTCTGCACCATGGATACGATCCGACGGAACTCGGCGATCGAGATGCCGGTTTCGGTCGCAAGGTTCTGGATCTCCTGGCGGATGTCGCGGATCGTCTGGTTTTCGCTCTTGGCGAATTCCTTCCAGCCCTTGCCGGCCAGGTTGCTGATCGACTTCATCCAGTTCGGGTCGAGTTCGGCACCCGAATACTGTTCCAGGAACGAGTCACGCTTGACGCCGTAGCTTTCTGCAAGGCGCAGCAGGCGGCCTTCGTTCTGCATCAGGCGCTTGGAGATGTCGTAGAGCTGCTCGACCAGGCTGTCGACGCGGTTTTGGTTGAGCGACAGCGACTTGACCGCCTTGATCAGCTCGTCCTTGAGCTCCTTGTAACGGCGCTCCTGGGCGGGCGAAAGCGTGCCGGTGGCAGCAAGGCGGGCTTCCACCTGCTGGTCCTGCAGCTTGCGCAGCTTCTTGTAGGTCTCGGCAATGATGTCGAGGGTTTCCATGACCTGCGGACGCAGTTCCGCTTCCATGGCGGCGAGCGAGAGGTTCGACTCGTCGTCGTCTTCCTCTTCTTCTTCGGCCGGCATGACATCGCCGCCGACATTGGTGATGTCGTCGTCGTTGGCAGGCGAACGGACCTTGCGGGTCTTTTCCTTTTCCTCGGCAGCCTTGCGGTCCGCCTCGATCTTTTCCGGGCTCTGGAACTGCGGTGCAGCCTTGGCCTCGGGACCGGAATAGGTGGTTTCGAGATCGATGATCTCGCGCAGCAGCGTCTGGCCTTCGTTCAGTTCGTCGCGCCAGATGATCAGCGCCTGGAAGGTCAGCGGGCTCTCACAGAGACCGGCGATCATCGTCTCGCGGCCAGCCTCGATGCGCTTGGCAATCGCGATTTCGCCTTCGCGGGAGAGAAGCTCGACCGAGCCCATTTCGCGCAGGTACATGCGCACCGGATCGTCGGTACGATCGGTCGGCTCTTTCTTCTTGCTGGTCGCAAGCGACGTGCCGCTGGAAGGCGCGAGTTCGCCACCTTCGCTGTCGCCGTCGTCGTCGCCGCCCTCGTCGTCACCGCCGCTGGCTGCCTCTTCGGCTTCCTCATCCTCGATCACGTTGATGCCCATGTCGGACAGCATCGCCATCGTGTCTTCGATCTGTTCGGAGGTGACTTCTTCGGACGGAAGGACCGAGTTGAGCTCGTCCATCGTCACGTAGCCGCGCTTCTTGGCGGCCTTGATCATCTTCTTGACAGCGTCATCGGAAAGATCGAGAAGCGGGCCGTCCGGAGCGCCTTCGCGTTCTACGTCAGCTTCTTCGTTTTCTTTGACTTTGGTTGCCATTTAGTTCGTCGCTTTCCTTGTCGCAACCGGCGTGAGCCCGGTGCCAATGCCGCTCGAAGGTCCGGGTGCGCCGCGCACCCGCCACCGAATCATTTCCCCTGACGTAACGGGATGATGTTTAATTCCTGTTTAACCACGAGTGTACTCGTGGCAAAGCGGGCAAGCTCCGACAGTCCTGCCACTGAAACGTCTCTGGCATGATTCCCTAACCGCCGTGTCATCTCGCCATTTCTTATTCGGAAATGGTGATTCCCAGAATTTTCGATCCCGTCAAGCATTTCCGCTGAAAAACCGGATGATTCGGTAAAAATCACCGTTCCTATCGCTTTTTGGGGTTTATCAGCTTCCGCTGAAGATGTAGGCGCTGCCCGCCAAAAGACAAGGGTAGCAACAATTTAATCGGCAAGGTCTCGTTGTGCCATATCCGCACGCGCAACCAGAGCTGCATTTTCCGGCCCGATTCTAAACCGATCGGCCGTCATACTTGACGACCTTCACCGCCTCGATATCAAATTCGGGCAGGCAGCGCAGGTTGACCGCCGCCATCTTCCCATGCGGCCCGTCGCCCTCGCCGAACGGCGCGATGCCGCAGGTGTCGCAGAATCGGTGCTGGATCACATGCTTGTTGAAGAGGTAGGTCGAGAGGTCCGCTTCCGGCGTCGTCAGCGTCAGCTTGTCGCGGGCAACGAAGGCCAGAAGCCCGCCACGGCGACGGCAGAGCGAACAATTGCAGTCGATCGCTTCGTTGAATTCCCCTTCCACCTCGAAGGCGATCTTGCCGCAGTGACAGCTTCCCTCATAACGCATGCAGGCTTCTCCTCTTCTCCCCGGCGCAACGACGCCGCCTCTGCCACCAAGATAGGGCGTCCCTGCCCTCAAGCAAGCGCAGGCAGCAGCCAGGCGCATGCACGCAAAACGATTCCCGAAGGAGCCGATTATCGATGCAAACTCGCAAGATTATTCCCGCTTTTCGCTTGCGCTTGAGCTGATCGCGCAGGAACTTCGCTCCGAAACGGAGGCTCGAATGCTCATCAAGGAAACCGACGCCATGCGCGTGCTATCGATCGCGCGGCGGCTCACCATAGCCGATGTCAAAGGCGAGAGCGCCGCACTGGCGCCTGTCATCGAGGCGGAGATGGAGCGCGCCGGTCTGACGCCGGCAGGCCCCTGGATCTTCATCGCGCAGAACCTGCCGAAAAACGCCAAGACCCTGTTCGACTGGCGGATCTGCCGCCCGGTCTCCGGCGGCAAGGATTATTGCGGTAAGCTCGATCTGGTCGAACTGGAGCCGATCATGGTGGCGTCCACGCTGCACCAGGGTCCGATGCGCAGCCTTTTCACCCAAGGCTACGCGCCGCTGGTCGCAAAGATCGAAATGTCCAGGCACAATTTCTCCGGCGAGAGCCGCGAAATCTACCATCGCTGGGCGGGCCAGGGCGCCCGCTATCACGAGATCGAGATCCAGTTCGGCCTTGCCAACTGAGCCGCCGCCCCTCACGGGTGCAACGGCCCTTTGGGCCTCACCAGTCCATGACGACCTTTCCGGAGTTGCCGGAGCGCATCGCTTCGAAGCCGTCGCGGAATTCGTCGATGGTGATGCGATGGGTGATGACCGGGGCAAGGTCGAGGCCGCCCTGAACGAAGGCGATCATCTTGTACCAGGTCTCGAACATCTCGCGGCCGTAGATGCCCTTGAGGTTGAGCATCTTGAAGATCACCTTGTTCCAGTCGATCTCGAAGCCCGCCGGTGCAATGCCGAGGATGGCGATCTTGCCGCCATTGTTCATCTTGTCGATCATGTCGCGGAAGGCGGGTGCGGCACCGGACATTTCAAGCCCGACGTCAAAACCCTCGGTCATGCCGATCGCCTTCATCACGTCGGCAAGGTTTTCCTTCGACGCGTCGACGACATGATCGATGCCGACGCTTTTGGCGAGCGCGAGGCGCGTCGGGTTGATGTCGGTGATCACAACCTTGCGCGCGCCCGAGCGCTTGGCGACCATCGCCCCCATGATGCCGATCGGGCCGGCGCCGGTCACCAGCACGTCCTCGCCGACGAGATCGAAGGACAAGGCCGTGTGCACTGCATTGCCGAACGGATCGAAGATGGCGGCGACTTCGTCGGGCACGTCCTCGGGGATCGGCACGACGTTGTATTCCGGCAGGCAGACGAACTCGCCGAACGAGCCCGGCCGGTTGACGCCGACGCCGAGCGTGTTGCGGCAGAGGTGTCCGCGGCCGGCGCGGCAGTTGCGGCACTTGCCGCAGACGATGTGCCCCTCGCCCGAGACCCGCTCACCGACATGGTACTTGGTGACGGCAGAGCCGACCTCGGCGATCTCGCCCATGAACTCGTGACCGACGACCATCGGCACCGGAATGGTCTTCTGCGCCCACTGGTCCCAGTTCCAGATGTGCACGTCGGTGCCGCAGATCGCCGACTTCTTGACCTTGATCAGCACGTCGTTCGGGCCGATCTCCGGCACCGGTACCCGCTCCATCCACAAGCCCACTTCGGCCTTCGACTTCACCAGCGCCTTCATCATGTTCGTCATCGGTCTCTCCCTCAGATCACGCCGAGGTCGCGGCCGACCTCTTCGAAGGCGGCGATCGCCCGGCGCACGTCCTGTTCGCTGTGGGCCGCCGACATCTGCGTGCGGATGCGCGCCTGGCCCTTCGGCACCACCGGGAAGGAGAAGCCGATGACATAGACGCCCTTCTTCAGCATGCGTGCCGCCATCTCCTGGGCAAGGGCTGCATCGCCGAGCATGACAGGGATGATCGGATGGCCTTCGCCGGCGAGCGTAAAGCCGAGCTTTGACATCTCGGTGCGGAACAGGCTGGCATTGGCGTATAGCCGCTCGCGAAGCGCATCGCCGTTGTCGATCAGGTCGAAGACTTTCAGCGATGCCGCGGCAATCACCGGCGCCAGCGTGTTGGAGAACAGATAGGGGCGCGAGCGCTGACGCAGCCAGTCGACCACCTCCGCCTTGCCCGAGGTGTAACCGCCGGAGGCACCGCCAAGTGCCTTGCCGAGCGTGCCGGTGATGATGTCGATCCGGCCTTCGACGCCGCAATGTTCGGCCGAGCCACGGCCATTCTTGCCGACGAAACCGACCGCATGGCTGTCGTCGACCATGACCATGGCGCCGTACTTGTCGGCGAGGTCGCAGACCCCTTGGAGATTGGCGATGATGCCATCCATCGAGAACACGCCGTCGGTGGCGATCAGCTTGAAGCGGCTGCCCTCGGCCTTCTTCAGTTCCTCTTCCAGCGCCGCCATGTCGTTGTTGGCATAACGGAAGCGCTTGGCCTTCGACAGCCGCACGCCGTCGATGATCGAGGCATGGTTGAGCGCGTCGGAGATGATCGCATCCTCTTCGCCCAAGAGCGTTTCGAACAGGCCGCCATTGGCGTCGAAACACGACGAATAGAGGATCGTGTCTTCCATCCCGAGGAAGGACGAAATGCGCGCTTCCAGCTGTTTATGCTCCTCCTGCGTGCCGCAGATGAAGCGCACCGAGGCCATGCCGTAGCCGTAGCGGTCGAGCGCCTGCTTGCCGGCCTCGGCCAGTTCTTCGTTGTCGGCCAAGCCGAGATAGTTGTTGGCGCAGAAGTTGAGCACCCGCTCGCCCGAGGCGACCTTGATCTCACCCGCCTGCTTCGAGGTGATCACACGCTCCGCCTTGTACAGCCCTGATGACTTCAGGCCCTCGAGTTCTGAACGGAGATGGGAGAGGAAGGCTGAAGTCATGGTGCTCTCGCTTCAAGAAAACATCGCGTGCCTGACGAGTATCACGACGGCTTTTGACTTGCAGCAAAATCCGGCGCTTGACCGGATCCAGCGTAAAAACGACAGGGCATTTCATGGCGAGACGCTGATGGCGATGGATTGTGTCGCTTCGGGTACCCTGAGGGACATTTTCTGTCCGGCTTCGAGCTGGATGCTCACCATTCCTCGCGCCGCCGACGCGGCGCTGCTGGATTCCTGTGACAAGCACAGGAATGAGGGCTGAATTTTAGCGACCCCGTCACAATCTACAATTTCTACTTGAAACCGTCCGCAATTTCGGCAGCCTGAGGATATGAAGGGGTATGTTTACATCCTAGCATCCAGGCGGAACGGTACGCTGTATATTGGGGTCACCCGCGACCTCCCCGGCCGTCTTTATGAGCACCAGAACGAACTGACGCCCGGGTTCACATCCAGGTACGATGTGAAAACCCTTGTCTGGTTCGAGGAGTTCGATCTGCTGACCACGGCAATCACCCGCGAAAAGACGATGAAGAAGTGGCCGCGGAAGTGGAAGGTGAACCTGATCGAGGCGATCAATCCGGAATGGCTCGACATTTCGAACCATCTGCACGCGTTGTGATACCTGCTATCCCGATCTGCGAAGGGAGCTCCATCCGCAGCGATGGGATAATAGACTGAGCCTCCCCTCCTCCCTCATTCCTGTGCTTGTCACAGGAATCCAGCAGCGCCGCGTCTGCGGCGCGAGAGGCCAATCAAGACCATCAGCGCGACGGCCTCAAAGTCAAGGCAACGCGCTGCGTTCAGCGATCCTGACGTGAATGTCGCGCGCGCGACCGCCTTCACCCCTCCACGTACCCGTCGATGACCGCGAGGAATGCCTCGCCGTAGCGTTCGCGTTTGCTTTCACCGATGCCGGGAATGTCGAGCAATTCGTCGAAGCCGCGCGGGCGCTCCTTGGCAAGCGCAATCAAGGTCGCGTCGGGGAAGACGACATAGGGCGGGACGTTCAACTCCTTGGCGATCGAGAAGCGCTCGGCGCGGAGCAGTTCGAAGAGTTCGAGATCGGAACCGGCGAGATCCGCCCGTTCGCGTTGCGCACCCGACTTCGCTCCACGCGCGGCCTTGCCGGAGGTCGGGCGGTCCTTGCGGAAAAACACCTGGCGCTCGCGCTTGAACACGGCGCGTGCGTCCGGTTCGAGCTTTATCGCCCCGAAGGCGGCATGATCGACACTGACAAGTCCTGCCGCCAGCAACTGCCGGAAGACCGATTGCCAGGTGCGAGCCGGCAGGTCCTTGCCGGCGCCGAAGACCGGCATGTCGACATGGCCGAAACGCTCGGTCTTCTCGTTGACCGTGCCCATCAGCACATCGACCACATGACCGGTGCCGAAACGCTCGCCGGTGCGATAGACCGCCGCCAGCGCCTTGATCGCCGCTTCCGTCCCGTCCCAGGTCTCGACCGGTTTCAGGCATGTGTCGCAATGGCCGCAGCGGCCGGGATGCGCCTCGCCGAAATGCGCGAGGATCGCCTGGCGGCGGCAGCCGGCGGTCTCGCAGATCGCAAGCAGCGCATTGAGCTTGCCGCGCTCGATGCGCTTGATGTCATCTGCCGCGCCACCCTCGTCGATCATCCGGCGGCGCTGCAAGACGTCGGCCATGCCATAGGCCATCCAGACCTCCGACGGCTGGCCGTCGCGCCCCGCACGCCCAGTCTCCTGGTAATAGGCCTCCACCGATCCCGGCAGATCGAGATGGGCGACATAGCGCACGTCGGGCTTGTCGATGCCCATGCCGAAAGCGACGGTCGCAACGAGGCAGAGGCTCTCTTCTTTCAAGAAAGCGTCCTGGTGCTTGTCGCGAAGCGTCCGGTCCATACCGGCGTGATAGGGCAGCGCGCGGATGCCCTGCGCGTTCAGCCATTCCGCCGTATCTTCGACCTTGGCGCGCGACAGACAATAGACGATACCGGACGCGCCCTTGAAGCGGGAGAGAAAGCGCAGCAATTGCTGCCGCGGCTGGTCGCGCTCGACGATTTCATAGGCGATGTTCGGCCGGTCGAAGCTGGTGGTAAAAACCTCGGCATTGTTGAGCGCCAGCCGCTCGACGATATCGTCACGCGTATGCGGATCGGCAGTGGCGGTGAGCGCGATGCGCGGCACGCCGGGATAGCGCTCGGCAAGCAGCCCGAGTGCGCGGTACTCGGGGCGGAAGTCATGGCCCCACTGCGAAACGCAGTGCGCCTCGTCGATGGCAAAAAGCGCGATGCGGGCATTGCCGATGAGATCGGAAAACCCGTCGGTCACGGTCCGCTCCGGCGTCACATAGAGAAGGTCGAGCGTGCCGTCGTGGATCTGGCGCCTGACCGCGATCGCCTCCTCGCGCGTCAGCGACGAATTCAGCGCAGCCGCATTGACGCCGAGCTGTTTCAGCGCCTCCACCTGGTCGCGCATCAGCGCGATCAGCGGCGAGACGACGACACCCAGGCCTGGGCGGCAGAGCGCCGGGATCTGGAAGCAAAGCGACTTGCCGGCGCCGGTCGGAAAGAGAACGACCGCATCGCCACCAGCGGTCACATGCTCGACCACTTCCTGCTGCCTGCCGCGAAAGGCGGAATAGCCATAAACGCGCTTCAGCACGTCGAGCGGTGCCTGGCCGGCTTCGTCGAAGAGCTTGCTGGCAGCGCTTCTTGAGGGCGTCGCCCTTTCGACGAACTCCATCACATCTCCTTCGGGAATCAGCTTAGGCCATCATGGCCACATGCGCAGGCAATGCCATAGCCCTTGCCGCAACTGAAGAGACAAGGGCTGTTTTTCCCCGAAGGCCCTGCTGCGCTTCATCGGGGATTGCCCGGTTTGCCAGCTTGACCTTGATAACACATCAGTACTTTAGTGACCCGCAAAAATCAGGAAGTCACCATGGCGAACATTCTCGCGGCGAGCGGCGGCGTCAAGCAGGTCATTTGCATCAATTGGGGTACGAAGTACGGCGCACCGTTCATCAACCGGCTCTACGCCATGGTGGCGCGCAACATCACCCCACCCTTCACCTTCACCTGCTTCAACGACAATTTCGAAGGATTGCGTCCGGAAATTCTCTGCGAGGACCTGCCGCCGCTGGACATCGGCGAAATGCCCAAGAACACGCCCGGCATCTGGCAGAAGTCGCGGCTCTGGGGCCCGAAGCTCGGCAATCTCAAGGGCCCCGTCCTGTTCCTGGACCTCGACCTGGTCATCGTCGGATCGCTCGATGGTTTCTTCGAGCAGGGGGAACCGGACGACGTCATCCTCGCCCGCAACCAGACGACGCCGTTCGAGCGCCTCGGCCAGACCTCGATTTTCCGCTTTCCGGTCGGCAAGCTGGTGCCATTGCAGGAGAGGTTCCGCGCCGACCCGCAAGGCATTGCCGACGAGTACCGTTTCGAACAGCGCTTCGTCACGCGCAATGCGCCGGGCGGAGCCAAACTCTTCCCCCGCCGCTGGGTCTTGCATTTCCGGCAGGACTGCCGCCGGCCGTTCCCGCTCAACTACTTCCTGGCGCCGCGCCTGCCGAAGGACGCACGCGTCGTGCTGTTCCCGCGCAACATCCTGCCGCAGCATGCGATCGAGGGGCGCTTCGGCAAGAAGGACAAGGTCTCCACGCCGCTCGGCCATATCCTCGGGCTGTTTGCATCCGACCGTTACGAGAAGAATGCGTTTCGCTACCTGCGCCACTACATTCGCCCATCGCCGTGGGTGGCCGAACATTGGCGCGAGTAGTCGAGACCTCGTCGAGAACAAGCATCCTTTCGCCGTGCGGGCCGGAAAAACCCAGCTGCTAGCGCGCCGCCGGCCCCTTCACGCGGCCTGACAGCACGCCGAAGCCCTCGATGATCGCTTCCTGGTTTTCAAGCCGCGTCACTTCGTGCTGCACCTCCTGAAGCGTGCGCAGCAACTGCGGCACGGCTTCGAGGTCGCCCTCCTCGGTCGCATAGGCCAGTTCACGTTCGAGCTCGCGCACCTGCCAATGCAATGCCTTCGAGCGTTGGTGCAGTGCCAGCGCCTGCAGATAACCTTCGCGGGCATCCTCTGGCGCAGCCGCCGTCGTCGCCGTCCAGAGCCTGGCATAGCGGATCTGCTGGTCGATCGCGCCGATCAGCGCGCCAAACCCCTCGCCCTGCAACTGTTCGAGCAGATCGTCGCGGTTGAGTCGTGGCCCCTGCGCGGCCGCAGCGTTCAACACCGCCGCCCAGCAGCGCTGCAGCTCGCGGTGATCGAACTCGATCGTCGAGATCTCGTCATACTCGTCGAACAGCAATTGCGGGTGGTTGACGATCGTAAGCGCCAGCACGCTCTCTCTCAAAAGCGGGGCCACCTGTTGTCCGCTGACCAGCGTCGAACGCGCCAGCCGATCGGAAATCGCCGTCGGCCCGCTCGCATTCGGTCCCCGTGGCTGACCGGCGCCACGCGCTCCGCCGCCACCGCCCTGCCGACCGCCACGCTCGAAGGGACGCCGCTCGCCCCGCCCTGCCCCTGAGGATTGCAGGAAGGCATGCAACCGGTCGCGCATATCCTGGCCATAGTGCCGGCGCACGCTTTCGTCGGCGATCACGGATGTCACCTGCTTCAGCCGCGCTTCGAGCTCGGCGCGCTTTTCCGGCGTATCGAAGGCGCCGCCCTGGACCTCGCGCTGCCAGACCATCTCGGCCAGCGAACGGGCATTGGCGAGCACCTTGTCGAAGGGCCCGCGGCCCTCCTGGCGCACGAGATCGTCGGGATCCTTGCCATCTGGAAGCATGGCGAAGCGGACCGAGCGGCCGGGCTTCAAGTGCGGCAGCGCCAGGTCGACGCCGCGGTTGGCGGCGCGAATGCCTGCGCCATCGCCGTCGAAGCAGAGCACCGGCTGCGACGTCATCTTCCACAAGAGATCGAGCTGGTTTTCGGTGAGCGCCGTGCCGAGCGGTGCCACGGCGTTTTCGACACCTGCCTGGTGCAGCGCGATCACGTCCATGTAGCCTTCGACGGCGATGATCGTTCCGGCCGCATCGTCGCCGCCGGCGTCGCGGGCGCCGCCTTGCGAAGCACGGCGCGCGCGGGCGAAATTGTAGAGAACGTTGCCCTTGTGGAAGAGCTCCGTCTCGTTGGAATTGAGGTACTTGGCCGGCGCGTCCGGCGACATGGCCCGACCACCGAACGCGATGACCTTTTCGCGCGACGACAGGATCGGGAACATGATGCGGTCGCGGAAGCGGTCGTAGGAAACCGGCACGTCCGGCCCGTGCACCACGAGGCCGCAAGCCTCGATCTGCTCCTTGGCGACGCCCTTGCCGGCGAGATGTTCCTTGAGCGCATTGCGGCTGTCGGGCGCGTAGCCCAAACGGAAGGTCTCGATCGTGCGCCCCGTAAGCCCGCGCTCGCGCAGATAGGCGCGCGCCTTGGCGCCACCCGCCGTCTGGAGCTGGTCTTCGAAATACGCGGTCGCCATTTCCATCACGTCGAGCAGGCTCGTCCGTTCCTTCTCCCGGCGCTCGGCCTGCGGATCCGGCTGCGGCATGGCAACGCCCGCCATGTCGGCGATCTGCTGTACGGCTTCCGGAAAGCTCAGGCCTTCGAGATCGGTGAGAAAACGGAAATGGTCGCCCGAGACACCGCAGCCGAAGCAATGGTAGCGGCCCTTGCGGTCCTCGCAGTGGAAGCTCGGCGACTTCTCGCCGTGAAAGGGGCAGCAGGCCCAATAGTCGCCGCGCGAGACGTTGGTCTTGCGCCGGTCCCAGGTAACGCGCTTGGCAATCACGTCCGAAATCGGAACGCGATCGCGTATCTCGTCAAGAAAGGACTGTGAAAAGCGCATGGATACCTCTGGTCGATCCTCCATATAGGCGGCATGGCCGGCGGGCGCTACAACGGTGATCCTGCTTGCACGCTATTCACAGGAGCGAAACGGGAATCGCACGTCGAATCACCAATCAAAAGTTGTGTGTGAATATTTTCTAAAGACCAAAAGTAGCGCTTGACACCCCTTTGACGAAAAGGATCAATTCGCCGTCTCGAATTGGATCACTTGCCATGGCCGTTTCCGTCAAAGTGCTCGCCTCCAGTCCGGCTTTCTTCAGCGCGGTGCTGAGCTATGCGCGCGGCATGGTGGAGATGTATGCGGCAAACCCACGGCTCGCCTCGATCTTTGCCTCGCAGCAACGCTGGCTGATGGCCCAATCCGGCCTTGCGCTCTATCACGACCGCGATCCGGATGATCCCTCGAGCGGCCTCTACAGCGGCCGTTTCATCAACTATGCCGTCATGCACGGGATCGCCAGCCGCAACACCGCAGCATCCTTCGTGCAGGAAATGGTCGCCTACCGCTTCGCCCGCTACATCACGGTGCAGCCGGACAAGCGCAGCCGGCCGCTGGAGCCCACCGAGGCGGCACTCGACTATGTCTGGAAATGGATGCAGTCCCATCTGGCCATCCTCGACGCCTTCGACGGCCAGTCGCGGCTGGCGCGGCTTAACGAAGAGCAGGACCGGTTCGGGCGGCTGCAGGCCGCGGTCGCCGCAGCGCTTGTGGGCAACGACACGGTCCGCCGTCCGGGCCCGACCTTCGACCTCTTCACCTGGGTCAATTCCGGCGGCGTGGTGATGGACGATCTCTTCTCGCGCATCGGCGACTTCGACCCCGAGGCGGAGCGCCACGCGATCGGGCCGGTTTCGCCGAGCGATCTCAGCGAACGCTTCATCATCTCCAAGACCCACCTCAAGCGGATCTTCGACAAGGCAGCGCTTTTGGGAAATATGGGGTGGGAGCGGACGCCCGGACGCGGCGCGGTCTGGCTGTCGAAAGCCTTCATCCGTGAATACTGGGATTACCAGGCGGAGAAGTTCGCCCTGATCGATCGCGCCTTCGAGGCGACGTTTCCGGCGAAAGCCGAGGTGGCGACGCCCGTCCTATCGCGACGGGCGCCGGCACTCACTTGAGCGGAGCTACTTGAGCAGTTCCTTCACCAGGCCGGAGGCCTTGGCGAAGTCCATCTGGCCGGGATAGCGCTCCTTGAGCACGTTCATGCACTTGCCCATGTCGCGCAGGCCATGTGCGCCGGTTTCGGCGATGACCGAGGCGCAGAGTTCCTTCACCCTGGCTTCCGGAAGCTGGGCCGGCAGGAACCGGTTGATGATGACGATTTCCTCACGCTCCTG
Source organism: Ensifer sp. NPDC090286 (assembly GCF_044769565.1). Taxonomy (NCBI): domain Bacteria; kingdom Pseudomonadati; phylum Pseudomonadota; class Alphaproteobacteria; order Hyphomicrobiales; family Rhizobiaceae; genus Ensifer; species Ensifer sp. NPDC090286. Next base: position 1,699,171 of record NZ_JBIVYF010000001.1, read on the forward strand.
CGCGGCAAGCTCCGGCCGGCCGGCGTCGTCGTAGATACGAGCCGATTCCTCGCGCTGCTTGATCATCTTGGCGAGGATCTGCAGGATGTCGTCATCGCTGACCGGGTCCTTGCCGAGGCCCCGATTGGCAATGTCCCGATCCTTGATCGCCGCCTGGATCAGCCGCACGGTCGAGGTACGCCGTGCGTCCTTGGCTTTGAGGGCTTCCTTCAGTGCGTCAGCGAACAGGTCGCGCATGTCTATACTCCATGTCGAAACCGGCCCGCGGTGCTCTGCCCGGAACCGGTTCGAAACCATTATTGTTGTCGTCGTCTTAAACCAGTGTGACAGGTGCAATCAAACGGAATACGCAACCGCTTGAATTATAAGGAATTTTATTTCCAGACAATTCACAGCGGCTGGTTGACCCGGTTAAGCGCTTTGGGTATTTTCCCGCACCTGCACAACATCGGCATGAGAGCACTTTTCCGCGGGGTCTCCGCGCGTCCATGCCTGAGCAAAGAAATGGCGATCGACTGCCGGGCTTTCAAGCCCCCGCGCTCCACGCCGCAACGGGATAGGAACGATGACCGCGACACCCGCATGGACCACTGAAAAACCAACCGCACTGCTCGTTCTGGCCGACGGCACCGTGATCGAGGGCAAGGGCATCGGCGCGACCGGCAAGGTGCAGGCGGAAGTCTGCTTCAACACGGCGCTGACCGGCTACCAGGAAATCCTGACGGACCCCTCCTATCTCGGCCAGATCGTCACCTTCACCTTCCCGCACATCGGCAACATCGGCGCCAATGACGAAGACATCGAAGACCTGACGCCGGCAGCACGCCACGGCGCGGTCGGCGTCATCTTCAAAGCCGACATCACCGAGCCGTCGAACTACCGCGCCGCCAAGCACCTCGACGTCTGGCTGAAGGCCCGCGGCATCATCGGCCTTTGCGGCATCGACACCCGCGCGCTCACCGCCTGGATCCGCGAAAACGGCATGCCGAACGCCGTCATCGCCCACGATCCCTCGGGCGTCTTCGATATCGACACGCTGAAGGCCGAAGCCAAGGCCTGGAGCGGCCTTGAAGGCCTCGACCTCGCCAAGGTCGCGACCTCCGGTCAGTCGTCGCGCTGGGACGAGCAGCCCTGGGTCTGGAACGAAGGCTATTCGACGCTCGGCGAAACCGATGCGGCCTACCACATCGTTGCGCTCGACTACGGCGTGAAGCGCAACATCCTGCGCCTCTTTGCCGGCCTCAATGCCCGCGTGACGGTGATGCCCGCCACGACCAGTGCCGACGAAGTGCTGGCGCAGAAGCCGGACGGCATCTTCCTGTCGAACGGCCCCGGCGACCCGGCAGCAACCGGGAAATACGCCGTGCCGGTCATCCAGGACCTTTTGAAGACCGATATCCCGCTCTTCGGCATCTGCCTCGGCCACCAGATGCTGGCGCTGGCACTCGGCGGCAAGACCGAGAAGATGCACCAGGGCCACCACGGCGCCAACCACCCGGTCAAGGACCACACCACGGGCAAGGTCGAGATCGTCTCGATGAACCACGGCTTCGCGGTCGATTCGAAGTCGCTGCCGCAGGGTGTTGATGAGACTCACATTTCGCTCTTCGACGGCACCAATTGCGGCCTGCGCGTCGCCGGCAAGCCGGTGTTCTCGGTCCAGCACCACCCGGAAGCCTCCCCCGGCCCACAGGACAGCCACTACCTCTTCCGCCGCTTCATGAACCTCGTGCGCGAGAAGAAGGGCGAACCGGCGCTGGCCGAACGCTGAGCGACCGATCGAGACAAGCTTCCAGGGCCCGCTTAGAGCGGGCCTTTTCTTTTCGAGCGTGCGCCTTCGTTGCCGCCGAACTCACCCTTCCTGCAGATGCGCGACGATGAAGTCGACGACGGCGCGGACCGACGGCAGTTGCCCACGCCGGTGCGGCATCAACAGCGTCGTCGTCACGCTGCCGGCCTCCCAGTCCGCAAGCACGCGCACGAGACTTCCGGCTTCGATTGCCGCCCGACAGATCTTTCGCGGCAACGCGGTGATGCCAAGACCGGAGACGGCAGCCTCGAGTAACACGTTGGATTCGTCCGCGAGAAACCGCGGCATTGGCCGAACCCTGACGACCACGCCCGCATCGTTGCGCATCGTCCATCCCTCTGCACTCAAGGAGGCAAGCAGCCCGTCGTGATGCGAAAGGTCGCTGGGCTCGCGCGGATGCCCGCTGCTTTCCAGATAGGCCGGCGCCGCCACCAGGAGGATCGCATCCGTTGCCACCCGCCGCTGTACCATGCCGGAATCGGGCAACGGCGCGAAGTGATCGCGCACCGCGATATCGAAGCCCTCTTGCACCACATCGACGAAACGATCCGTCGCGTGCAACATCACCTTCATCTTGGGATAGGTCTTCGCCAGCGGCGGCAGCAGCCCGGCCAGCATCATCTGCGCCGTCGGCACCGAGGCGGTGATCCTGACCGTGCCGCTCGGCTCGGCAAGACGGCCCTTGACGATGGCTTCGGCCGCCTCCGCCTCTATCAACATCGCCGAGGCATGCCGGTAGAAATCCTCGCCTATCTCCGTCACGGTGAAGCGGCGCGACGTTCGGTTGATCAGCCGGACGCCAAGCGTCTTTTCCAGCTCGGCCACGCGCTTGCTCAGCGTCGATTTCGGCACGTTCAGCGCCCGCGCCGCCGGCGCGAACCCCTTGTGATCGACCACATGAACAAAGACGATGAAGTCGTTGAGATTGCGCATCGCGGCTCCCAATGTCTGCAGATGTGAACGATACATCCACATTTGCCCGTCTTACGCAACATCGTCCATAAAATTATCTCTTCCTCATCGAAGCTTGATATCGAAGGAAGAGAGACAATGGGTATCTATCAAGACAAGAAAGCCGTGGTCATCGGCGGCACGCATGGCATGGGCCTGGCGACGGTCGAGCGTCTCGTCAACGGCGGCGCCGAGGTGCTCCTGACCGGAAACAACGAAGAGAACCTCGCCCGGATCCAGCAGCGCTTCGGCGACCGCGTTCATGCGGTAAAATCGGATATCGCCGACCTCGGCGAGATCGCCGTGCTCGGGGCGGCGGTCGGGCAGAAGCTGGGTTCGATCGACCTCCTGCACGTCAACGCCGGCACATCGCTGCTCGAGCCGTTCGACCAGGTGACGGAAGCATCCTACGATCGCCAGTTCACCATCAACACCAAGGGCGCCTTCTTCACCGTCCAGCGGCTGGCGCCTCTGATCCGCGACGGCGGCTCGATCGTCTTCACCTCGTCGGTTGCCGATGTCGGCGGCCATCCGGGAATGGCGGTCTATAGCGGCAGCAAGGCGGCGCTGATCTCGTTTGCCTCCGTCTTTGCCGCCGAACTTCTGCCGCGCGGCATTAGGGTGAACTCGGTCAGCCCGGGCTTCATCGATACGCCGACCAAGGGCGTGGCAGGCGTCACCGACGCCGAGCGTGCCGAGTTCAAGGCGCTCGGCGATGCGATCACGCCGATGGGCCGCAACGGCACGGCGGACGAGGTCGCCCGCGCCGTGCTCTTCCTCGCCTTCGACGCCACCTTCACCACCGGCGCACGCCTGACCGTCGATGGTGGCCTTGGCCAGCAATTGTCGCCTGCCGCCTGACGCGGCCCGGAGCGGAGAGACAACATGTCCAGATCCATCTCGATCATCGGGCTCGGCGCCATGGGCGCGGCACTCGCCGAAACCCTCATCGACGCGGGCAACACCATCACCGTCTGGAACCGTACGTCCGCACGGGCCGACGCCCTCGTTGCCCACGGCGCACGCCGGGCAGCAACGGTCGCCGGGGCCATTGCGGCCGGCGATATCCTCATCCTGTGCCTCACCGACTACGCCGCCGTCGAAACAACGCTGGCGGACGTCGGCGCCACCATCGCCGGCAAGACGGTCGTCAATCTCACCAATGGTCGTCCGGACGAAGTCCGGGCGATCGCCGCCCGGCTTGGTGGACTTGGCGCGCGCTATCTCGACGGCGGCATCATGGCAACGCCGCCGATGATCGGCACGCCGCACGCCTTCGTTCTCTATAGTGGGGACAGCGCTGCATTCAGGGATGCCGAGCAACAACTCGCTGCCTTCGGCCAAAGCGACTATCTCGGCGAGGATGCTGTTCTCGCCGCGGTCAGCGACCTCGCCTTGCTGTCGGCGATGTACGGTCTCTTCGGCGGCTATCTGCACGCAACCGCGCTCGCCGGCAGCGTCGGCTTCACCGCGAAGCAGTTCCTGCCGCTGGTCGAACCCTGGCTTGCCGCGATGATGACGGCGCTACCCGATTACGCCGAACGGATCGACAGCGGCGATCACGCCCGCGACGTGATGTCGAACCTTCAGATGCAATCGGTGGCGATCACCAACATCGTCGCCGCAAGCCGCAGCCTGGGCATCGATCCGGCTTTCATGGAGCCGATTGAAAGGCTGGCGAAAAAGCGCCTCGCCGCCGGCTTTGGCAGCGACGAGGCCTCGGGCCTGATCGAGGCGATGCGGGGCAAATAGAGGCCGTCGCAGAGGTCCGGATGCAAGTGCGCGCCGTTGGTGCTCGCCAAGCAAGCGACAAGCAGGTGGCCCGCGGTCGAAACGTCGCGGGCCACCGGCTTGTTGTTGACCCTCGGGCGCCCTTCGCGCATCTTCACCGCAACTGGAGGTGACGATGATTACAGGTCCACAGTGCCGCGCCGCCCGGGCGCTGATCGAAATTTCGCGCGAGATGCTTTCGAGCTTTTCCGGCGTCGACGAAGAGACAATCCTCAGGTTCGAGCGAAAGCTGGAAAAACCGGCCGACGCGGTGATCCTGTCGTTGAAGCATGCGCTCGAAAATGCCGGCGCGGTGTTTCTGCCGGAGGGCGAACGCGGGATCGGCGTGCGGCTGAAGTTCACCCGCTCCGAAGCCCGCCGCCTCTCGATCCTCGAAAGCGAGGGCGGCGTCGTCGGTGACGACGAGGTTCCCGGCGCCTGAGAATGGAATCTGATTTCAAGGCCTTAGCCGGCTGACTTGAATCGGCATGGCCAGCCGTTGAATCGCTTTGCGAACGAAAAAACCCGCCGTTTCCGGCGGGTTCTTTTTGTCAGGTGCGGTTGCTCGCGCTTACTTGCAGGCGGCGCAGAAGCGCTGGATGCGGCGGCAGGCTTCCTCGAGCTGGGCTTCCGACGTTGCATAGGAGATGCGGAAGTTCGGGCCGAGACCGAAGGCCGAACCGTGGACGACGGCGACGCCTTCGGACTCCAGGAGTTCGGACACGAAGTCTTCGTCCGTCTCGATGACCTTGCCCGACGGCGCGGTCTTGCCGATCAGGCCGGCGCAGGACGGGTAGACATAGAAGGCGCCTTCCGGCGTCGGGCACGAGATGCCCTTGGCCTGGTTCAGCATCGACACCACGAGATCGCGGCGGCCTTCGAAGATCTTCTTGTTTTCGGGAATGAAGTCCTGGGTGCCGTTCAGCGCCTCGACGGCAGCCCACTGCGCGATCGAAGTCGCGCCCGAGGTCTGCTGGCCCTGGATCATGTCCATGGCCTTGATCAGCTGCAGCGGGCCGGCTGCGTAGCCGATGCGCCAGCCGGTCATGGCATAGGCCTTGGAAACGCCGTTCATCGTCAGCGTGCGGTCATAAAGGCCGGGCTCGACTTCGACCGGGGTCGCGAACTTGAAGTCGCCATAGGTCAGGTGCTCGTACATGTCGTCGGTGAGGATCCAGACATGCGGATGCTTCATCAGCACGTCGGTCAGCGCCTTGAGCTCGGCATGCCTGTAGGCAGCACCCGACGGGTTGGACGGCGAGTTGAAGATGAACCACTTGGTCTTCGGCGTGATCGCCTTGTCGAGGTCCTCGGCCTTGAGCTTGAAGTTGTTCTCCTGCTTGGTCGAGACGGTGACCGGGGTACCGCCGCACAGCGCCACCATTTCCGGGTAGGAAACCCAGTAGGGCGCCGGGATGACGACTTCATCGCCCGCGTTCAGGGTCGCCATGAAGGCGTTGAAAAGAATCTGCTTTCCACCGGTGCCGACGATCGTCTGGGCAGCCGTGTAGTCGAGGTTGTTCTCGCGCTTGAACTTCTTGGCGATGGCTTCGCGCAGTTCCGGGATACCGGAGACCGGCGTGTACTTCGTCTCGCCGCGATTGATCGCGTCGATGGCGGCCTTCTTGATATTGTCGGGCGTGTCGAAATCCGGCTCTCCAGCGCCGAGGCCGATGACATCGCGGCCTTTCGCTTTCAGCTCACGGGCTTTCTGCGAAACGGCGATGGTGGCGGAAGGCTTTACACGGGAAAGGGCATCGGCAAGGAAGGCCATGGGTGAAGGTCCTGATCGTTTCGAGACGAGGTGATCGCTACGGAACTAAAAAGCCAGGCTCCATAGCGGTTAGGTCTATGTCGAAAGACGCCCGGTCTTGCAAGCGCCGGAACGGCAAAAACGCCGGAAACGCGGGCAAAAAGCGTTACCATGACAAAGTTTCATGAATGCGATCAGCATCGTCGATCGCAGGTCACGACACGCCGCGATGCATGACCGGCCGTAGAGCGCTGCGAAAACGGATTGTGGCGCCCGTTTGAACGACCACGAAACGTAACGATCAGAAACGGTTGTTGATCGCGATTTATTCAAAAAAATCAGCACAGTCCGCCGAATTTGCAAATGCCATAATTTAGCCACGACAACTGTCGCGGAACGCCGCAATTCCGTCGCGCAACAGCCGGCTTCCGGGCTTTTCCTCCGATGATCCGAACACATTCGCATTACGGGGGTTATGCAATGTTTCTCGACGACGAAATCGCTTCCATGAAGACACGGCAGAGCGAAGCACGCTGGGGCATGTATCTGGCGCTCGCGGCCCTTGCCGCCTGCATCCTGATGTTCATCGGGCTGATGACCCAGGCGGCCGCGCAAACGGCTGATGCCAAGCCGCGGCAGATGGCGGGTTACGTTCGCCCCAACGACGTCGGCGCCGGCGCCCTGCTCTTCCCGTCGAAGGAACCGGGCTATTTCGTCGAGGCGCCGCGGCTTGCGACCGACGTCCAGATCGACGTCAACGGCCCGATCATTCGCACCCGCGTCACCCAGCGGTTCGAGAACCCGAGCAAGGGCTGGGTCGAAGGCACCTATGTCTTTCCGCTACCCGAAGATTCGGCCGTCGATACGCTGAAGATGCAGATCGGCGACCGCTTCATCGACGGCCAGATCAAGCCGCGCCAGGCCGCCAAGGAAATCTACGAACAGGCAAAGGCCGAAGGCAAGAAGGCAGCGCTTCTCGAACAGCAGCGCCCGAACATATTCACCAACCAGGTCGCCAATATCGGCCCGGGCGAAACGGTGGTCGTGCAGATCGAGTACCAGAGCGCGGTGCGCCAGTCGAACGGGCTCTATTCTCTCCGTTTCCCGATGGTCGTGGCGCCCCGCTACAATCCGCAGCCGATCGTCCAGACCGTCGATCTCGACAGCCGTACCGGCTACGCCGTCAGCGACCCGGTCCCGGATCGCGAGAAGATCGAAGCCCCGGTCCTCGATCCCAAGGAAAACGCCAGGATCAACCCCGTCACGCTGACCGTGAACCTCAAGGCCGGCTTTCCGCTCGGCGAAGTGAAGTCCGGCTATCACGCGGTCGATATCGCCGGCCTCGACGATCTCAGCCGTCGGGTGACGCTGAAGGGCGACAGCGTGCCTGCCGACCGCGACTTCGAGCTCACCTGGAAGGCGATCGAGGGCAAAAGCCCCTATGCCGGCCTGTTCCGCGAGACGGTCGGCGGCAAGACCTATCTGCTTTCCTTCGTCACGCCGCCAGCTGTGGCGAGCGAGGCCGACGCCAAGCCGGTCAAGCGCGAGATCGTCTTCGTCATCGACAATTCCGGCTCCATGGCCGGCCCCTCGATGGAGCAGGCCAAGGAAAGCCTGGCGCTGGCGATCTCCAGGCTGAAGCCCGAGGACCGCTTCAACGTCATCCGCTTCGACGACACCATGTCGGTGCACTTCCCCGAACTGGTCGAAGCGACGCCGGACAAGCGGGAAGATGCCATCGCCTATGTGCGCGGCCTGACAGCCGATGGCGGCACCGAGATGCTGCCGGCGCTGGAAGCGGCCCTTCGCACGCAAGGACCGGTTAAGGCCGGCGCCCTTCGCCAGGTGGTCTTCCTGACCGATGGCGCGATCGGCAACGAGACGCAGCTTTTCGACGAGATCCAGAAGAACCGCGGCGACGCCCGCGTCTTCACCGTCGGCATCGGCTCGGCCCCGAACAGCCACTTCATGACCAAGGCCGCCGAATATGGCCGCGGCACCTTCACGCTGATCGGCTCGGAGAGCGAAGTCGCCGCGCGCATGGGCGAACTCTTCACCAAGCTCGAAAGCCCCGCCATGACGGATATCTCCGCCGCCTTCGAGGGCGCATCGGCCGGCGACATCACACCAAACCCGATGCCCGATCTTTATCGCGGCGAGCCCGTGGTGCTGACGGCCGAACTCGATGGCACCGCCCCCGAAGGCAAGCTGCAGATCCTCGGCAAGGCCGGCGACCAGCCCTGGCGGGTGGAGATGGACATCGCCAAGGCTTCAACCGGCGAAGGCATCGCCAAGCTCTGGGCCCGCCGCAAGATCGACGACCTCGAAGCGAGCGCGTCGACGATCGCCGACCCGGCGACCCTCGACAAGCGGATCGAGACGGTGGCGCTCGCCCACCATCTCGTCTCCCGCGTCACGAGCCTCGTTGCCGTCGACGCGACGCCATCGCGGCCCAGCAGCGAGAACCTCAGCGAAACGAAGCTGCCGCTCAATCTCCCGGCCGGCTGGGACTTCGGCAAGGTCTTCGGCGAAGTCCCTGTCGAGACCGTCCCCGGCAAGGTCGACGAACGCGCCGCGCTCGAAAGCCGAACCAAGCTTGCGATGGTGACGGCCGACCGCATGCTCGCCGCACCGACGGCGCGGGCGGCCGGTCTGATCGCTGAAGCCAACAACCAGGTGTCCCTGCCGCAGACGGCGACGGAAGCCGACAAGCAGATCCTGATCGGCCTGATGCTGCTTGCCTTCGCGCTTCTTGCCGGTACGACCTTCGTCTTCTGGCGCGCGCCGATCGCCGCCGTCGTCACTGCCGGAGTGCGCCGCCGTGGCCGCTGACAAGGATCAGTCCGAGCCACGGCCGGGCTTTCTCGCCCGCCTCTCGGCGGTCGAAACGATCGTGCTTGCGATCATCGCGCTCATTGCCCTTGCCGGCCTGCTTCTGATCGGCAAGGGCTTCTACATGAAAGCCAAGGCTGAGGTCTCACAGGTGCTGTTGAAGCGCACCTTCGAGGCGCAGCTTCATGGCAGCCCTGATGGCAAGCCCTGGCCCTGGGCCGATTTCCAGACGGCCGCCGAAATCTCGGCGCCACGGATCAACCGCTCGGCGATCGTGCTGGAAGGCGCAAGCGGCGAAGCGCTTGCCTTCGGGCCCGCCTGGCTGACGACGACGCCGCTCCCCGGCGACGAGGGTACCTCCGTCATCGCCGCCCATCGCGACACGCATTTTCGCTGGCTGAAGGACGTCAACCCTGGCGACCTCCTGGTGCTGACGCGCAAGGATGGCCGTCGCTTCCTGTTTCGGGCCGGCGAAAGCCGGGTTGCCCGCTGGGATGAAAGCGGCATCAACGCGTCTGCCAGCGGCCACCATCTGGCGCTCGCCACCTGCTGGCCCTTCGATGCGATCGAGCAGGGACCGATGCGCTACATCGTCGACGCCGAACTCATCGGCGAACAGCGCCCGGTGCCGCTGACGACGGGCTCGATCTCCAAATAAACCGCTTTTGATCGGATGTGACTTGAACCGCTCCCTCGATCGCCCCAGCTTGCCCTTGGACGAGTCTGTGTAGGAGAAGCGGAATGCGGCAAACGGGCGCTGGAACATCGGGATGGGCTGGCAAGCGGCCGAGTGCGGTCGCCATCCTGACCCTCTCCGTTGCACTGGCAGCGTTCGCACCTGCAAGCGCACAGGATGCCCGCGAATTCCCGAGCGAGAACGGCACCCTGCGCGTCGAGACGCTCGCGACCGGGCTTGAACACCCCTGGTCGGTCGAGGCGCTCCCCGATGGCGGTCTGATTATCAGCGAACGTCCGGGTCGGCTTAGGATCCTGCGCGACGGCAAGCTCTCGAAGCCGCTGACGGGCGTGCCAGAGGTCGCCGAGCGTGGCCAGGGCGGCCTGCTCGACATCGCGCTCGATCCCCGTTTCGCCGAAAACCGGACGCTCTACCTGACGATAGCCGCCAACGGCAAAGGCGGCTACGGCACTGCCGTCGTCCGGGCGAAACTCGCAGCCGACAGAACCGGCCTTACCGACGTCAAGGAACTCTTCCGGATGAGCAAGTTCACCGGCAAGGGCCAGCATTTCGGCTCACGCATCGCAATTGCGCCCGATGGCAGCCTGTTCTTCGGCATCGGCGACCGCGGCGAAGGTGACCGGGCGCAAGACCCGCGCGATCATGCCGGCGCCATCCTGCACATCAATGCCGACGGCAGCATTCCCGGATCGAACCCCTATCGCGGCGGCACCGGCGGCCTGCCGGAGATCTGGTCGAAGGGGCACCGCAATCCGCAGGGCATCGCCTTCGACCCGAAAGACGGCACGTTGCTGACCGTCGAGCACGGCGCGCGTGGCGGCGACGAGATCAACAATCCGAAGGCCGGCCACAATTACGGCTGGCCTGTCATTACCTACGGCAAGGATTATTCCGGCGCCGAGATCGGCGAAGGCACGTCGAAAGAGGGCCTCGACCAGCCGCTCTTCTATTGGGATCCCTCGATCGCGCCGGGCGCGCTTGCCGTTTATCGCGGCAAGATGTTTCCCGAATGGGACGGCGACCTTCTGGTGGCGGCGCTGAAGTACCAGTTGCTCGCCCGGCTCGAACGCGACGACAGCGGCGCGATCGGCTCAGAGGAGCGGTTGTTCGATGGCGAATTCGGCCGCATCCGCGACGTCGTCGTGGCACCCGACGGCGCCTTGCTGTTGGTGACGGATGAGGAAGACGGCGCCGTGCTCAGGGTCTCCAAGGCCGCAGAGCAATAGGCGGCGTCCGCCACCGGCTCACGACAGCCGGTCGCGCACCTCGCGCCGGAACATGAATTTCAGCCCGGACCAGACCGCGTCGACCGCGCAAACCTTCACATCCACAAGGCCGAGCGGCAGGAAGATTTCGCGCAAAACGTCCTCCGTCAGTGTCGTCGGCCGTTTCGACGCCTTCTTCGGCCAGGAGATCCACAGCATGCCGTCCGGCTTCAACCTCGCAGCCAGCTTCGGCGCAAGCTCTTCCAAAGCCGATCGCTCCGTTTCGAACACATGCGCATAATCGATGTCGCGCGCGGCCACCGCGTCGATCTCGGTCTCGCACCTCCGAAAGCCGGGAAAACCGCTGATCGCGTCGAGCCCGGCTGGCACCCCGAGAAGCAGGGCCTGCTGCCCGTCCTTCAGCCCCAGCTTGCGCTCGAGCGGTGTGCCGGAATAGCCGGCATCGCTCATAGACGCCGATCTCCGATGGAGGATAGGAGCCGAGCCCCCTCCTTAGCGCCCTTTCCCGGCACTGTGTTTCCGGCCGTTTCCATCGAAAGCAACTCCGCCCAACCTTGGCGACGATGAGCCTTGCCCGGCGAAAACGCAACTGCTAGACGCGCCTGTCCGAGGAGAGAACGACATGCCGCGCATTCAGGCCAATTTGCTGCTTTTGATTTCAGGCGCCATCTGGGGCGCCGGCTTCGTTGCGCAATCGACGGCCATGGATAAAATCAGCCCGCTGTGGTTCATCGCGTTGCGTTTCGCAATCGCGACACTGGTCGCCATGCCCCTCGCCATCATGGAAACGAAACGCGCAGCCGAACCGATCAAGCTGACGACCGTGCGCAATTTCATCTTCATCGGCCTGGCGCTCTTTGCCGGTGCCGTGACGCAGCAATTCGGGCTGCTCGACACCAGCGTCACCAATTCCGGCTTCCTCACCGGCCTCTACGTCGTCTTCGTGCCGGTCCTGATGGTGATCTTCCTGCGCCGCAAGCCGCACTGGATCATCTGGCCCGGCGCAATGATGGCGCTGTTCGGCATTTTCCTCCTGAGCGGCGGCACGCTGTCGGCGCTGACGGGGGGCGACTACCTGACGATCCTTTGTGCCCTGTTCTGGGCGGTGCAGATGTTGCTCATCGGCCTCTTCGCGCCAAGCAGCGGCCGGCCGATGCTGTTGTCGATGACGCAGTTTGCCGTCTGCGCCGTGCTCGGCTTTGTCTTCGCCGTGACGACCGAGCCGCTGAGCTTTGCCGCCATCGAGGGCGCGCTCTTCGAAATCCTCTATGCCGGCATCTTTTCGAGCGGCCTCGCCTTCATTCTCCAGGTCGTCGGGCAGCGCTACACCACGGCACCGCAGGCTGCGATCTTCCTGTCGAGCGAGGCGCTCTTTGCTGCCCTCTTCGGCGTTCTCCTGCTTGGCGAGGTCATCACCCCGATCGGCTATGCCGGCTGCGCCATCATCTTTGCCGCCATGCTGACGGTCGAGATCGTGCCGGAACTGACGAAGGGCCGCCGCGCCGCAGCCGCTGCCTGAGGGCGCCTCAGGGAACTATAAGCACCCACCGCCGAGACGCTGGACTGAGGCTTTACTTGCTATTGCTCAGGGCAACAGGCCCGTTGCTTCGCGACGAAGGCGTGGCTTCGCCGTGCGTTTTCGCCCCGAAACGGTAGTTGTAGATTTTCTGCAAGGAATCTACGTAAGAAACCGCCGACATGAGAAGCCTCAAACATATCAGGGAGTTGCCGACGGCATGCCCGATATGCGATTGGCCTGCTTTGCCAGCGCTGCACGGGAAATCGGCGAAAACCACTCAATTTTGCAGCAATTGTTTTCAAAAAGCTGTGATTTCAACAGCTTGCGATATATTTTGCGCAGCGCCCCGCAAAGCCGCAAATGACCGATTTTTGAGCAATGACAAGACGCAATACCAATCCCGAAAAGTTTTGCTTGCCAATTCAAAATAAACCCATCAATCTTACTTCCGTTCGGGCAATCTGCGAACACGGGAAGATCTTGAAATAAAAGCGGGCCGGAGACGCAAAAACTCCGGGCGGCCAGACCGATGGGAAGCAGCAATGCGACCTTTCCTATGGCTGGCTGCGGTAACCAGGACCCTTTCCTCAAACGTCGAGACCTGCCTGCCAACGCCCATTCGGGCAAAACTGCAATGCTGCCCGTCCGTCAAACGGGTGGAGAGAAAAGGACCTGACGCATGGCCGAAACTGGCACTGTAAAATTCTTCAACACCGACAAGGGCTTTGGTTTCATCAAGCCTGACAACGGTGGTGCAGATATCTTCGTACACATTTCCGCAGTCCAGGCTTCCGGCCTGACCGGTCTGACGGAAAACCAGAAGGTAAGCTTCGACACCGAACCGGATCGCCGCGGCAAAGGCCCGAAGGCGGTCAACCTGCAGATCTCCGGCTAACGCCGTTTTCTGCTGACAGATTCCAAGTTGAAGCCCGGCATTCTTGCCGGGTTTTTTTGTTCAGGCTCGGTTCAGTTTGGCCGCGTTAACCTTCCTGCATCATGAAGACCGGGTTGATCCGGTCCATGCGAAGGATTGAAGCCAAATGAACAAGTTCATCAAAGCCGCCGTTCTCTCGATCGCCGCAGCCGCTATGGTCATCCCGACCTTTGGCGCCGCCGAGGCAGGCGGCAGGCATCACCACAACAATGACGACGCATGGGCAGCCGGTGCAGCAGGTCTTGTTGCCGGCGCTCTGATCGGCGGCGCGATCGCTTCGCAGCCGCGTTACAACGGCGGCTACAACGAGCGCGTCTACATCGATCCGGAACCGGAATACGATTACTACGAGCCGCGTCCGGTCTATCGCCCTCGCCCGGTTTACCAGGCACGCCCTGTCGTCGTCGACAGCTACGGCGGCGGTTACCGCTCGCTCGAGCCCTGGACCCCGTCCTGGTACCGTTATTGCTCGCAGCGCTACCGCTCGTTCAACCCGGACAACGGCACCTTCCGCGGTTACGACGGCCGCAGCTACTTCTGCACCGCCGGCTGATCAGGCCCGAACGGACTTAAACAACGAAACGCAAGGCTCTCACGAGCCTTGCGTTTTTTCATTCCGAGCAGTCGACGCGGCTCGCTCCGGCGGGGTGAGCCCACGCAGATAGGGATTGGTGCGGCGCTCCTCGCCGATCTGGCCGCCCGGGCCATGGCCACAGATGAAGCCGACGGTATCGCCGAGCGGCAGGATCTTGTCGCGGATCGAATCGAGCAATTGCTGGTGATTGCCGCCGGGCAGGTCGGTGCGGCCGATCGAACCGTGGAAGAGCACGTCGCCGACATGGGCGAAGTTCTGCGCTCGGTTGAAATAGACCACGTGGCCCGGCGCATGGCCCGGGCAATGCAGGACTTCGAAGACATGGTTGCCGAAGGAGACGGTGTCGCCCTCTTCGAGCCAGCGATCGGGAATGACGTTCTGGACCTTCATCGCCAGCCCGAAGCGCTCGGCCTGGTTTTCCAACCTTTCGAGCAGCGGCAGGTCGTCTTTGTGCGGGCCGATGATTTCGAGCCCGAGCGCGTCCTTCAGTTCCTTGGCGCCGCCGGCATGGTCGATATGGCCGTGGGTGATCCAGATCGCCTTCAGCGTGATGCCGTTTTCGCGGACGGTCTGCAGGATGAGGTCGACATCGCCGCCCGGATCGACGATCACGCCTTCCTTGGTCTCGCTGTCGAACAGCACGGTGCAGTTCTGCTCGAAATGGGTAACCGGGATGATGCCCGCCTGTAACATGCGCGTCTGCCTCTCTAGAGCATGTCGCGCAAAACTGTGCAGCGGTATTGCGATAACGACATGCGATAAATCAGGAACCTAAAGCGTAGGAAGCGAATCTGGAAGATCGCGACGCGCTTTGGGATCTCGTCATCTTCCTATAGCGGCAATTGACGGCGGTGACAGCGCCAATCAGCGAAGCGAGGCTATTTGCGGCGCAGACAGCTGGGGCGCCGGCCATTGCACGGTGGTCATCAGCAGCGCCGAAATCGCGATCTCGGCAGCGACGACGATCCGCACCACCGGCTTGAGGCTGCGCGCGGCGACATTGGTCTGATCCGGCTGAGCATTCTGCATTGTATCCCCTCTCCCGTCGCCTGTTCTCCTGGCGTGTCCTGCCCTCGGCGACGGCTGGAGAATGTCACAGCGTCATATTTCGTGACGTTCCCGGGGGAACATCCGCGCGCTTGCCGGCGTTTGGCCCTCGTCAATATAAGGAGAAACACAATGGTGAAGCTTACCCGCCCCCTGTTGCGAGCCGCTGCGGCCGCGGGTTTGGTGTTGGCGATCGGTACCCCGTCCGCCTTTGCAGCCATGACCGCGACCACAGTGACGGACCTGAATATCCGCACGGGTCCGGGCCCTCAATATCCGACAGTCGGCCTTGCGGCCCGCGGCAGCACCGCGGTCATCGACGGCTGCGTCGAAGGCAGCAAGTGGTGCCGCATTGACGTCGGCGGCGTGCGCGGCTGGGTCTATGCCCAGTATCTAACGACGGATCTTGGCGGCTCGGCCGTCGTGGTCCAGGAGCGTCGTGCCGACCTCGCCATTCCCGCAGTCACCTATGAAGTGCAGCCCAATGATCCCGTGATCGTCAGCAGCGGCGACGAATTGATCGGCCCGGTCGAACAGATCGACCCGATCGTGCCGCCGGACAACGTGCGGACCTACGTCACGTCCAACCCCGGCGAGACCGTCTATCTCGATGGCGAAGTCGTCGTCGGTGCCGAACTGCCACAGACCGTGGCCGTTCACCGCGTGCCCGACTACAGCTACGACTATGTCAGCATCAACGGCCAGCCCGTTCTGGTCGAACCGGCAACGCGACGCATCGTCTACGTCTACCGCTAACAGCCGAGATCTCCGGCAGCCATTCGGTTGCCGGAGGTTCCCTCATGCGCCTGCACCACGCTCCCTCGCCCTCCCGACGGCACGAATCATCCACGGCAAGGTCAATGCCGCAAGGCACCCCCGCCGCCGGCTCCATTTTCCCGCTTTGCCTGTATGATATTGCCTCTGCCTAAAATCGAGCCATTTCAATTGGCTACGAAGCAGTCGCGGGAACGTCATTTCACTCAAATTGACAATAAACCAGAATAGGCTTCAACCTATTGATGCCGGATCATCGGCTTTTAGTGGCGCGTCCACGACGAGCCACGACACGGAGGGATCAATGGAAGCATTAATGCCTATCATTACCCAATTGATCGCGGGGGCGGCCGGCGGCAACGCGGCCAGCGCAGTGTTGAAGCAGCAGGCATTCGGTATCGTCGCACGCACCATCGTCGGCGCGATCGGAGGCCTCGGCGGCGGGTTCCTCATTCAGATGCTCGGCGGAGAAGCAGCCGCGACCGGTCTTGCCATGCAAGCCATCGGCGGCCTTGTCGGCGGCGGCGTGCTGAGCGGAATCGTCGGGCAGTTCTTGGGGAAGACCGCCTAACTCTGCGATCATATCCGTAGCAAGACAAAAGGCGGCCCCGGGGGCCGCCTTTTCTGCATTCGAGAGTATCGCGGGTGCCGTTACTCGGCTGCCGCGGCAACCGGATAGACTTCCTTCATGTAGTCGTTCATCAGCGTTTCGCAGATCGTCGCCGGCGTGAAGCGATAGGGGCCGATTTCGGAAACCGGCGTTACCTCCGCGGCCGAGCCGGTGAGGAAGCATTCGCTGAAACCGGACAGTTCCTCCGGCATGATCGCCCGCTCGACAACTTCATAGCCGCGGCGCTTGGCAAGCTCGATCACGGTGCGGCGGGTGATGCCGTCGAGGAAGCAATCCGGCACCGGCGTGTGGATGACGCCGTCCTTGACGAAGAAAATGTTGGCGCCGGTCGCCTCGGCCACGCGGCCACGATAGTCGAGCATCATCGCATCCGCATAGCCCTTGGCCTCGGCCGCATGCTTGGAGATGGTGCAGATCATGTAGAGGCCGGCGGCCTTCGACTTCGAAGGTGCTGTCTGCGGATCCGGGCGGCGATATTCTGCGATATCGAGCCGGATGCCCTTGAGCTTTTCGGCCGGGTTGAAGTAGCTGCCCCACTGCCAGATGGCGATGGCAACGTTGATGCGGTTGTTCTGTGCCGAAACGCCCATCATTTCGCTGCCGCGCCAGGCGATCGGCCGCACATAGGCCTCGGAGAAGCCCTGACGCTTCAGAAGTTCGACGCTGGCGGCGTCCAGTTCCTCGACCGAATAGGGAATCTTGAAGCCGAGGATTTCGGCGGACTGATGCAGGCGCTGGTTGTGCTCGGTCAGCTTGAAGATGCGCCCGCCATACGCGCGCTCGCCCTCAAAGACCGCGCTGGCATAGTGCAGGCCGTGGGTCAGCACGTGTACCTTGGCGTCCTTCCACGCGACGAACTCGCCGTTGAACCAGATCTGTCCGTCCAACTGATCAAAAGGAACCGCTGCCATGGTGTCATCCTCCGGCGCATGCGCGCCATTCTTAGTTGATTATCGTCCTGCTTTCAGTTTATCGGCAAACTGATTGAGGGAAAATTCAATTTCGTGATTTTGGATTTGCGATCGGAACGGCACGGCATATCCTTTCAGATGTTGCCAACGCCAAATGTCTCGCTTACCGAGCATGGACGCTAACGACACGGTAAAAATATGTCAATAAAGCTGACGTATTTTTCCGAATGTTTCGCAAGTTGCAATCAGGCTGAAAGGAAATGACCGCGTGGCCGGCCAATCCAAAGAGAACACCCGGTATCTGAACGATGCCGCTGCCGATGACGATACGATCGATTTCGAGATCATCGAGCTGCTCTTCTTCGCCTATCGCGACTTCACCTCCGACCCGGACGCGATCCTGGAAAAGAGCGGCTTCGGACGGGCGCACCACCGTGTCGTGCACTTTGTCGACCGCGAGCCGGGCATGACGGTCGCCGACCTCCTGGACACGCTGAAGATCACCAAGCAGAGCCTTGCGCGGGTGCTGAAGCAGCTGATCGATTCCGGCTATATCCGCCAGGAAACCGGCCCTGAGGATCGGCGCCAGCGCATGCTCTATACGACGGAGGAAGGCCAGGCGCTGGCGCGTGCGCTCGCCGAGCCACAGTCCCGCCGCATAGCCGATGCATTGGCAAGAACCGGTCCGGGCGCGCGCGAAACGGTCAAGCGCTTTCTCGCCGGTATGAAGAACAACGCCGCAGACTGACGCCCGCCGCAGCGCGGGTCTGGCCTGCAACTTGGGAAGCGTGGAATGACGACAAAAGCGACTGTCTCGGACGATGCCGCTCACCTTCTGGTCGTCGATGACGACCGGCGCATCCGCGATCTGCTCAACCGCTACCTGGTCGAACAGGGTTTTCGCGTGACGACCGCGTCCGATGCGGACGAGGCCCGCCGCAAACTCGTCGGCCTCGACTTCGACCTCCTGATCGTCGACGTGATGATGCCGGGCGAAAGCGGCATTTCGCTCACCCAGAGCCTCAGGCAGATCAAGACCGTGCCGATCCTGATGCTGACGGCGCTGGCGGAATCCAATTCCCGCATCGAGGGCCTCGAGGCCGGTGCCGACGACTATCTGTCGAAGCCGTTCGACCCGCGCGAACTGGTGCTGCGGATCAACAACATCCTGCGCCGCAACCAGCCGGCCCAGGCACCCAAGGTCGACCAGGTCATCTTCGGCCCCTACACCTTCTCGGTGGTGCGCAAGGAACTCCGGCGCGGCGCCGACCATATCCGGCTGACAGACCGCGAGCAGGAGATCATGACGCTGTTTTCGCAGCGCGCTGGCGAAACCATTCCGCGCCACGAACTGATCGGCGACGATGCCGAAGTCGGCGAGCGCACGATCGACGTGCAGATCAACCGTCTGCGCCGCAAGATCGAGGACGACCCATCCAACCCCGTCTGGCTGCAGACGGTGCGCGGCATCGGCTACCGGCTGAGCGTGGACTGAAATGGCAGCCCTTCCGATGAGCGCGGCAGATCATGGCAAGCTTTGACGGCATAGAGCACGGTGCATCCGGGGCGAACGACAACGCCTGGAGGCGTTTCACCCGCTGGCTGCGCCGTCGCCTGCCCATGGGGCTTTACGCCCGCTCGCTGCTGATCGTCATCATTCCGATGGTTCTCCTGCAGTCGGTGGTCGCCTTCATCTTCATGGAGCGCCACTGGCAGCTGGTGACGCAGCGCCTGTCGGCCGCCGTCACCGGGGACATTGCCGCGATCGTCGATCTCATCGACACCTTCCCGGCCGACCGCGATATCTCCGAGATCATCCGCATCGCCCGCGATCAGCTCGATCTCAGCATCTCCGTGGACCCGCCCGGCGAACTGCCACCGCCGCGTCCCAGCCCCTTCTTCGAAATCCTAGACCAGATCCTCGGCGAAGAGATTTCGAACCAGGTACGCCGCCCCTTCTGGATCGATACGGTCGGCAACTCCAAGCTCGTGGAGATCCGCATCAAGCTCGACGACGGCCGCATCCTGCGCGTCTACGCCCGGCGCAACCAGGCCTATGCCTCCAACACCCACATCTTCCTCGTCTGGATGGTGGCGGCCTCGCTGGTGCTGCTGACGATCGCGGTCCTCTTTTTGCGCGGCCAGATCCGGCCGATCCTGGCTTTGACCAAGGCGGCCGAAAGCTTCGGCAAGGGCCAGAAGATCGACGACTTCGCGCCGCGCGGCGCCGACGAGATCCGCCGCGCCGGCCTCGCCTTCATCCAGATGCGCGAGCGCATCGAACGCCAGATCGAACAGCGCACCGCAATGCTGACCGGCGTCAGCCACGATCTGCGCACCATCCTCACCCGCTTCAAGCTGCAGCTGGCGCTTGCCGGCAACAACCCGGATCTCGAAGGCCTGAACCAGGACGTCGAGGACATGCAGAACATGCTGGAAGGGTATCTCGCCTTCGCCCGCAGCGAGGCGGAGGAAGACGTCGGCCAGCTGAAACTTTCGGACCTGATGACCCGGCTCGCCGCGGAAGCCGAACTGCTCGGCAAGACGCTCACCACCTCCGTCGAGGGGGAAGACGATATCCGCGTCCGGCCAAACGCCTTCACCCGTCTCATCGCCAACATCGCCTCGAACGCCTATCGCTACGCCAACACCGTCAAGATCGATGCGCGCCACAGTGCCAAGTGGCTGACAATCACCATCGACGACGACGGCCCGGGCATTCCCGAACGTTCGCGCGAGGATGTGTTCAAGCCGTTCTTCCGTCTCGACGAAGCGCGCAATCTCGACAGCTCCGGCACCGGCCTTGGTCTGGCGATCGCCCGCGATATCGCCCGCAGCCACGGCGGCAACGTCACGCTAGGCGACAGCCCGCTCGGCGGCCTCAGGGCAACGGTGCGCGTGCCGGCTTGACGTCCCTGCCCTGGCGGGCCACTTCTGGCCGCGAACGGGGCTGAGGGGAGCGGGAATGGTAGACGTCATCGATTGGGCTGACTGGGAACGACGGGTGGCCGAACTCTGGGCCGCCTTCGACACGCTGGATGGCGAAAGCTTTGTCGCCCGCATCGATGCCCTCGCCACCGAACTGCCGGCGGGACATGCCGTCGGGCTATTCGAGCGAGCCTCGGCACAGGATTCAACCGGCCATGAGACGAAGGCAGAGCCGCTCTACCGGCAGGCGCTGGAAAACGGCCTTCAGGGAATTCGCCGCCGGCGCGCCACCATCCAGCTCGCCAGCACCCTGCGCAATCTCGGCCGCGCCGACGAAGGCGTCGCCCTGCTCACCGCCGAGCGCGACAAGCCATCGGACGAACTCGACGATGCCGTCGTCGCCTTCCTGGCGCTTTGCCTTGTGGATACCGGCCAGGCGCAAGAGGCAACCGCCCTAGCGCTCGGCAGCCTGTCGCGGCACCTGCCCCGCTACAACCGCTCGCTCAAGCGCTACGCCGAGATGCTGTTGCCGGAGAGTTGAACCGTCAGCGCTGATAGATCGAGGTCAGGCCGCGTCGTTCGTTGAAGCGGTGCCAGGCGTCGATGCGGCGTGGATGACGGGCGCGCATGACATCGAGCGGTGCGAGCAGCCGGCCGTCGCGGCCAAGGGCTGCATCGAGGATCTCGATGATGCGGCGGTTCGGCCAGGGCTTGCGCGTGATGGTCAGCAGTGCCTGGAAGGCTTCGTCCTCTCGTCCCGCGCCAAGCTGGTGCGCAATCAGACCATAGGCAAAGGCAGTAGAGCGGCTGACGCCGGCATGGCAATGGACGAGAATGCGGCTCTCAGCATGCTCGGCCACCGGGCGCATCGCCTCGAAGACCTCAAGCACCAGATCCGGGAAATGCTGGGTGGCTTTCAGGTTTTCCTGATCGCGCATGCGCACGATCCGGTGGCTGGCGTCCGCAATCACCGGCACGTTGGCATCCGGCAGTTCCGGATCGAGAAGGGACACCACATGACTTGCGCGCCAGTCGCGCGCGGCATCGGCGGCGCGCCAAAGGCAGGACACCTTGACGCGCTCGGGGATCGCATCGAAAGCAATGTTCATGGGATCACATCAACTTCTTGCCGTTGGGGACCGGCCGTTCGGTGGCAGCCAGCACAATCGCACCGGCCTCGTCTGCAAAGCCCAGCGTCAGCACTTCGGAGCGCACAGGCCCGATCTGGCGTGGCGGAAAATTGACCACGCCCAGCACCTGCCGCCCGACGAGATCCTCCGGACGATAATGCACCGTGATTTGCGCTGATGACTTTTTTATGCCGAGTTCCGGGCCGAAATCGATCTTCAGCTTGATGGCCGGCTTGCGTGCTTCCGGAAACGGTTCGGCCTCGACGATGGTGCCCACGCGGATGTCCACGCGCTCGAAATCAGCAAATTCAATAGTTTCAGCCATCGTCATTTCCTATGTGAAATCTTCTCCGACGAGGTGGATTAAAGCATCGGGCGAGATTCCGAAAGCATGGCGTCCCCGGAAGGCTCCCCGCGAAATCTGGCCTCCTCCCACGGGCGGCGCGCAAACTGCTCGGCCAGGAAATCGACGAAAACACGCACGCGCGGCGGCAGGAACCGCCGGTGCGGATAGACGACCGTGATCGGTTCCGCCTCGGCATAGTTGCTGTCGGTCAGCAGCGGCACCAGCAATCCCGCCTTGATATCGCCGCCCACGAGCAGTTCGGAAAGGCGCACGATGCCGATACCCGCGAGCGCGAGCCGTCGGAGCGCTTCGGTGCTGTTGGCCTCGACGGAGCCACGAACACGGATCGCACGCCGGCCGTCGCCATCCTCGAACTCCCAGACATTGAGGCGACCGCGGGCGGTGATGGCAAGGCAGGCATGCCGCTGCAGGTCGTCGGGCGTCTGCGGCGCACCGTGCCGTTCGAGATAGGCGGGTGCCGCGCAGATGACGCGGCGGTTCGGAGCGAGCCGCCGGGTCACCAGCGTGCTGTCGTTTTGTTCCGCAACCCGGAGCGCGACATCGGCCTCGCCGTTCATGAGGTCGACGACCGCGTCGCTGAAATCGAGTTCCAGGTCGATCTCCGGAAACCGTTCGATGAAATCAGGCAGCATAGGCACGATCAGGCGGTGACCGAAGGCGCTGGGCAGGCTCACCCGCAGCCGCCCGCGCGGCACCGCCCCCGGCTGGATCGCAACCTCCGCATCTTCCATGTCGCCGAGGATGCGGCGGCTCGATTCCGCATAGGCGCTGCCTTCGCTCGTCAGGCTGATGCTGCGGGTCGATCGCTGCAGCAGGCGCACGCCGAGGCGCGCCTCCAGCCGGCCGACGATCTTGCTGACCGCCGATGGCGTCATGCGCAACCGCCGCGCCGCCGCCGAGAAATCGCCCTCCTCGACGACGGCGAGAAACACCGCCATGGCTTCCTGTCGATCCATCTTATCTATTCCATTTCGTCACAGATAAACGGAATTTAACATGGATTATAGCGGCAGGCGACAGGCTGTAGCCTAAGCCGGAACTCAGACAGCGAAGCTTGAGGAGTGACGGAAATGGGCAATCAGCAAGACGGTCTGCCGATGAGCTATGCGCTGCATTCCTGGGCGCGGCGTCAACGCGCCATTGCGATCGGCGACATGAGCCGCCGCGCGATACGTGCAATCTGGAGAAGTCTATTCAACCGCCAGCCAAGCCGCGATCATGGGGCTTGCACTGGCGCTTACCCGACGCGAACGCCATAGGCCAGGCGCCTGCCGGCCCCGACATGGCGCCGGCCGCGTTTGATGTTCAGCCTGCGAGTTCTTCCGCGCGCTTGCGCGCCGCAGAGATCGCCTTGTCGAACAGCGGTTGCATGCCGTCGTCGGCCATCAGCACGGACAGTGCCGCGGCCGTCGTGCCGCCGGGCGAGGTCACGTTCTGGCGCAGCCGCGCGGCCTCGTCGGGCGACTGGTGCAACAGTTCGCCAGCCCCCGCGACAGTTTCCCGCGCGAGCCGCATGGCAAGGTCCGCCTGAAGGCCGGCCTTGCGACCCGCCTCCGCCATGCACTCGACGAGATAGAAGACATAGGCCGGGCCACTGCCGGAAACGGCGGTGACGGCATCGATCTCGGCTTCGGTGCGCACCCATTCGACCGGGCCGCTGACCTTCAAGAGATCATGCACCTGAGCGCGCTGCTGATCGCTGACGCGGGCATTGGCAAAGGCGCCGGTGACACCGCGGCCGATCATGGCCGGCGTGTTCGGCATGGCACGCACCGTAGCGGCGGCACCAAGATGGGTTTCGATGAAGGCCAGCGTCTTGCCGGCGGCAACCGATACGATGACCGTCTCCGGGCCAACGAGCGATTTCAGCGGCGGCAGGACCGCGTCCATCACCTGCGGCTTGACCGCAAGGAAGATCACGCCCGCCTGAACACCCGACGGTGCGGAGGTCGCATGCGTCACGCCGTTGTCGGCGATCAGCTGCGCCATGGCCGGCGGCGGACCGGGATCGACGACGAGAACGTCCCCGCCTTTAACACCGCTCTTCAGCCAGCCGGAAAGCATGGCGCCGCCCATATTGCCGGCGCCGACGAGCACGATGGGACCGGAAGCGGCGTTCGTCATGATCAGGCTTCTCCAACCGTTTCGAACAGCACGGCATCGACGGCGCGCTGCGCGTCCATGCCGGACCAGACGACGAATTGAAACGCCTGATAATAGGATTCGCAAGCGTCGAGTGCGCTCGAAAGCAGAACTTCGACCTGCTGGTTGGTGGGCTCGGCGCCGCCGGCGAGCAGCAGCGACTGGCGGAAGATCACCACTTCCTCCTGACGCCACAGATCGAAGTGGCCCATCAGCACCTGCCCATTGATATGGGAGAGCAGACGGATGACTTCGTTGACCCGGCTTTCCGGCACCTTGATGTCGAAGGCACAAGCCAGGTGCAGCGCCTCGAATTCCTCCATCCAGGAGAAGGAAACGTGGTAGTCCGCCCACTTGCCTTCGACCGTCATGGCGATTTCGTCTTCGCCGGATCGCTCGAACGACCAGTCGTTATTGGCAGCCACGAACTCGATCATATCGACCGGGTTGGATTGGCGCTCGACTTCCATTTCCAAAAGGCTCATGCATCACCCTGCATAGGTGTGGCACGGGCATGCATCATCACGCTCACAAGACGCAACGCTGCAAACCCAACACCGATTACAAACACACTATGATTGCTGAACTCACATCCATCCTGGCTGACTTACCCTGCCCGGAGCTTACGTGGTTCGTTTCGAATCATCATTTAAAATCAGTGTATAATGGCGGAGTCAGGCTGCCAGCCCCTCGGTCCAAAAATAGCCGTGAACAATCGCGTCCACGTTGTCATGTGAATGAAGCGGTTGAGCTTAACTGACTCTGCCATAAGGGTTTTTTGGCAGTGTCCACAGGTGGAAAACTTTTCAGGTTTTATTAACCACCGATCATGCCGTTTCAGACCTGTGCGGCTGATCGACAGCAAAACGCCCGCGGATGAGGTCCGCGGGCGAAGTAAAAACGCTGAAATGCCGTTATTTCAAGGGAATCGCGTTACTTGCCCGTATCGACGAGACGCGCTTCAAGAGCCTCAATACGGGCCAGAAGCGCATCGTTTTCCTCGCGCGCCTTGATGGCCATTTCCTTGACCATCTCGAACTCTTCGCGCTTGACGACGTCGAGCGAATTCAGCGCCCGCTCGGCCTGCGCCCGGAAGGCGGTTTCAACCTCGCGGCGCACGCCCTGGGCGGCGCCTGCAGCATCGGTCATCAGCTTGGCGAAGTCATCCAGCATGCGGTTGGTGCCTGTGCTCATCGTCGCGATCTCCATTTCAGCCATCGCCTCTTAAAGAGCGATGCGGTCCATGGGTTTCAGGTAGGGTCACCGGCCGCCCGATGCAAGAAAAATCACGCGCGCCTTCACGGCCCGCTTCACGACCCTGTGTCCGGGGCGCAAATCGTCGCCCTTGACCGGGGTGCAATCGCTCGCCATGTTCCGCCGAAACAACCGGCCCGGCACGAGAACAATAAATTGGAAACATTAGCGACCCGCCTCGCCATCCTCCCCTTCCCTGAAATCGATCCCGTCATCGTCCAGATCGGGCCGCTGGCCATCCACTGGTACGGGCTCGCCTATGTGGCGGGCATCCTCCTCGGCTGGTTCTACGCCCGGCGCCTGGCAATGAACACCGCGCTCTGGCGCGACGACAAGCCGGCGATCACGCTGCAGCAACTCGACGACTTCCTGCTGTGGGCAGCCGGCGGCATCGTGCTCGGCGGCCGTATCGGCTACATTCTCTTCTACGATCTCGGCTCCGTGCTCGCCAATCCGATCCGGGCGCTTGAAATCTGGAACGGCGGCATGTCGTTCCACGGCGGTTTCCTCGGCACCACGCTCGCGATGATGCTGTTTGCCCGCAAGAACAAGATCGCCATCTGGAGCCTGTTCGACATAGTCGCCGCCGTCGTCCCGATCGGCCTGTTCTTCGGCCGCATCGCCAACTTCATCAACGGCGAGCTCTGGGGCCGTCTGTCGTCGATGCCCTGGGCGATCGTCTTCCCGACCGGTGGTCCGTTCGCCCGCCACCCGAGCCAGCTTTACGAGGCCGCCCTCGAGGGCATCGTCCTGCTCGCCGTGCTTGCCTGGTTCATCTACCGTCGCCACGCTTTGAAGTCGCCGGGGCTCGTTACCGGCATCTTCGTGCTTGGCTATGGCCTGAGCCGTATTTTCGTCGAATTCTTCCGCGAACCGGACGCGCAGATCGGCTATCTTGTCGGTGGCTGGCTGACCATGGGCATGCTTTTGTCGTTGCCGATGGCGCTCGCCGGCATCTGGGCCATTGCCCGGGCGCGGCGCGCAGCCGCCTGAGAGCGGATGGGGCAAGGGCGTGCGGCTTTTCCGGCCGCCGCCCGGCGAATTGGACGAAGGCATGACGACACCACTTGCGGACAAGATCAAGGCGCTGATCAAGGCCCACGGGCCGATCAGCGTCACCGATTATTTCTCGCTTTGCCTGGCGGATCCGGAGCACGGCTACTACCGCGTGCACGAGCCCTTCGGCAAGGAAGGCGACTTCACCACGGCGCCGGAAATCAGCCAGCTCTTCGGCGAGATGATCGGCATCTTCCTCGTCCATGCCTGGCAGCAGCACGGCAAGCCCGAGGGTGCCGTGCTTGCCGAAATCGGCCCTGGCCGCGGCACGATGATGGCCGACATGCTGCGCGTCGTGCGCCGTCTCGCGCCCGATCTCTATGCCTCCGCCGGCGTGCATCTCGTCGAGACCAGCGAGCGGCTGCGCAAGGTCCAGTCGGAAACGCTCGCCGCCCATGGCCACAAGGTCGAGTGGCACACGAGCTTCGAGACCCTGCCGGAAGGCTTTCTGCTGCTGGCCGCCAACGAGCTGTTCGACGCCATCCCGATCCGGCAATTCGTGCGCACCGCGCAAGGCTTCCGCGAACGCATGGTCGGGCTCGATGCCGATGACGAACTGACCTTTGCCGTCGGCGTTGCCGGCATCGATCCCGATCTCCTGCCGACGCCGGCCCAAGGTATCGCCGAAGGCACGATCTTCGAGATCGCCCCGGCCCGCGACGCAGTCATGTCGGCTCTGTGCGAACGGCTGAAGGTCAGCGGCGGCACCGCCGTGATCATCGACTACGGCCATATGGCCACCGGCTACGGCGACACGCTGCAGGCCGTGCTCGACCACGAATACGATCCGCCGCTGGCCAGCCCCGGCCGCGCCGATCTCACCAGCCACGTCGATTTCGAGCAACTCGCCCGCCGCGCCAAGACGGACGACGTGCAGATCAACGGTCTTGCCCACCAGGGTGATTTTCTTGTCGGCCTCGGTCTTCTGGAACGCGCCGCATCCCTTGGCCGCGACAAGGATGCGCTGACGCAGGAAACCATCCGCCAGGACGTCGAGAGGCTCGCCGGCGCAGGCGCGGGAAAGATGGGCGAACTGTTCAAGGTTCTGGCCGTCAGCAGCCCGCCGGTTCCGCTCTCGCCGTTCCGCAAACCGAAGCCCTGAACCGCCACCGGACGGCACCCCTGCCGTTCGGGAATTGACAGCCCTGCCGTCGCGGGTCAACATCGCGCCGGCAAATCAAGAGCCAGTCGCCGGGCCGGAGCGCGCCCCCAAACCCATTGATTTTCCTGATAAAGCAAAGGCGAATATACCAATGCAGCATGACGCCGCGCTCTCTCCTGTGCAAAGCTCGCTCTTCAGCGAGAAGGCCGGACCGGCAATCGCCCATGGTTATTTCACCCGAACGGGCGGCGTTTCCGAAGGGATCTATCGCGGCCTCAATGTCGGGCTCGGCTCCAAGGACGAGCGCGCCCATGTCAACGAGAACCGCGCCCGCGTCGCCCGCTGGTTCGGGGCTCCGCCCGAGCGTCTGGCAACCGTGCACCAGGTCCATTCCCCAGACGCCGTGGTGGTCGACGAAAGCTATGACGGCGCCCGCCCCGAGGCCGATGCGCTGGTGACGGCAACGCCCGGTATCGTGCTCGGCGTGCTGTCGGCCGATTGCGGCCCTATTCTCTTTGCCGATGCCGAAGCCAATGTCATCGGTGCGGCCCATGCCGGCTGGAAGGGCGCGCTCGGCGGCGTGCTCGAAAGCACGATCGACAGGATGGTTTCGCTCGGCGCCCGGCGCGAGCGCATCGTCGCCTGCCTCGGCCCATCGATCAGCCGCCGCAACTATGAGGTCGGCTCCGAGTTCGTGGATCGCTTCGTCGCGGCCAACGAAAGCTACGCCTCCTTCTTTCGGCCTTCGGAGCGCGACGGCCATGCGATGTTCGACCTGCCGGGGCTGACGATCAAACGCCTGGTCGAAGCGGGCGTTATCGCCGAGAATCTCGACATCTGCACCTATGCCGACGAGGAGCGTTTTTTCTCCTATCGGCGCACGACCCACAGGCAGGAACCGGACTACGGCCGACAGATTTCCGCCATTTGCATACGAGGGACCTGACATGGCGCTTCATTTTGCCCAGGAAGAATATGCAAGCCGCCTTGAGCGGCTGACGGAGAAGATGCGCGAGGAGAAGCTGGACGCGGTGCTGCTTTTCGCCCAGGAAAGCATGTACTGGCTGACGGGGTACGACACCTTCGGCTACTGCTTCTTCCAGACGCTGGTCGTCAAGAAGGACGGCTCGATGGTGCTTTTGACGCGCTCGGCCGACCTGCGCCAGGCCCGTCATACATCGAACATCGAGCGCATCGAGATCTGGGTCGACCGGGCCAATGCCGA
This sequence comes from Ensifer sp. NPDC090286, assembly GCF_044769565.1. NCBI lineage: Bacteria > Pseudomonadati > Pseudomonadota > Alphaproteobacteria > Hyphomicrobiales > Rhizobiaceae > Ensifer > Ensifer sp. NPDC090286. Next base: position 1,727,825 of record NZ_JBIVYF010000001.1, read on the forward strand.
CCCGACCATGGACCTGAAGAACCTTCTGAGCGAACTCGACCTGCTCGGCTGCCGCATCGGCATCGAATATGACACCCACGGCATGACCGGCCGCGCCGCGCGGCTGATCGACCGGCAGCTGCAGACCTTTGGCGAGCTGATCGATGCCTCGCATTTGGTCGGCCGCCTGCGCCTGATCAAGAGCGATGCGGAAATCGCCCATGTCGAAAAGGCCGCGAGCCTTGCCGACGACGCGCTCGATGCCGCCCTGCCGCTCATTCGCCCCGGCGGCAACGAGGCCGACATTCTGGCCGCGATGCAGGGCACGATCCTTGCCGGCGGCGGCGACTATCCGGCCAACGAGTTCATCATCGGCTCCGGCGCCGATGCGCTGCTGTGCCGCTACAAGTCCGGGCGCCGCCTGCTCGACAGCCAGGACCAGCTCACGCTGGAATGGGCCGGTGTCAGCGCCCACTATCATGCGGCGATGATGCGCACCGTCGTCATCGGCGAGCCGACCAACCGCCACCGCGAACTCTACAGCGCCTGCCGCGAAACGATCCAGGCGATCGAGATGGTGCTTCGCCCCGGCAACACCTTCGGCACCGTCTTCGACGTGCATGCCAAGATCATGGACGAGCGTGGCCTTGCCCGCCACCGGCTGAACGCCTGCGGCTATTCGCTCGGCGCCCGCTTCTCCCCCTCCTGGATGGAGCAGCAGATGTTTCACCTCGGCAATCCACAGGAGATCGAGCCGAACATGTCGCTGTTCGTGCACATGATCATCATGGATTCCGACAGCGGCACCGCCATGACACTCGGCCAGACCTACCTCACCACGACCGACACGCCGCGTGCGTTGTCGCGTTACGGCCTGGACTTCATTTCTGCTTAGGGAAATCCGCCTAGACTTGCGTTCGTACTGGCAGACGACAGGAGACGTTTCAGGAAACTGCCGCGAAGAAACGGACGGACGGTTTGAACATGCGAAAGCTCACCACGCCCATCGTAGCTCTTGGCCTCGCCATCGCGCTCGCCGGCTGCAACAGCACCGAGATGCTGACGCCACAGGTTGACGTCGGCGGGGGGAACTTCCGCTCGCCGCCGGTGACGCAATCCGACCTCGACGCCATGTCGACGCAGACGGCGATGGCGCCTGTGCAGCGCGAACCCGTCAGCCAGACCACCGCCTATTCGCCGCAGCCGGCACCCTCGAACACGCCGACGGCCTATGCCACCGGCGACGCGACCTATACGGATCCGGCCGGTACCTTCGAGGGACAGGCAAACCGGCTTGCCGCCGGCTCGGCGCCGGTCCAGAACGCGATCGAGAGCCGCCAGGCACCGGTCGAACAGGCGCCAGTCCAGCACACGCCCGTCCAGCAGACGGCGGCCGCAGCCGAAGAAATCCAGAGCCAGCCGACCGTCGCCGCGTTACCGAAGGCAAGCTCAGCTGCAAGCGGCACGATCCGCTTCCTGCCGATCATCGGCGCGCCGGTCCAGGCCGTGACACCGCTTTCCAAACAGCTCGGTGCCGACGCTCGCGCCCGCGGCCTGACAATCAAGGGCTCGGCAGACTCAAGCAGCGAGCATATCCTCAAAGGCTATTTCTCCGCACTGAAGGATGGCGACAAGACGACCGTTGTTTATGTCTGGGACGTGCTCGACGGCAGCGGCAACCGCCTGCACCGGATCCAGGGACAGGACTCTGTTCCGGGCGGCGGCACGGATTTGTGGAGTGGCGTTCCGGCTACAACCATGCAGGGAATTGCGACGAAAACCATCGACGCCTATCTCGAATGGCGGCAATCTCAAGCCGGTTGATACAAAGTTTTTAGGATATTGGCCTTCGCGGCGCAGCATTCCCCTTGCATTCAAGTTCAGTCTCGCTAAAAAGCGGCCGATCAGCTCTGAACGGCGGCCATCCGCAAAGAATGACCGCGATTGGAATGGCTCTCGGAATCTGCGCGGAAAACACCGCTACCGGAAAAGTACCGGACGGTGACCGCGCCAGCTCAAGGCGGTCCGTCAATGAAGGTTTTCGCAGGTAATTCGAACCGGCTCCTGGCCGAAGCGATCTGCAACTATCTCAACCTGCCTCTCGGCAAAGCGACGGTACGCCGTTTCGCCGATCAGGAAATCTTCGTCGAGATCGGCGAAAACGTACGCGGCGAGGATGTCTTCATCATCCAGTCGACCTCGTTTCCCACCAACGATCACCTGATGGAACTGCTCATCATGATCGACGCGGTGCGCCGCTCGTCCGCTCGCCGCATCACCGCCGTGCTTCCCTATTTCGGCTATGCCCGCCAGGATCGCAAACCCGGTCCGCGCACGCCGATTTCCGCCAAGCTGGTCTCCAACCTGATCACCGAAGCCGGCGCCGACCGCGTGCTGACCCTCGATCTTCATGCCGGCCAGATCCAGGGCTTCTTCGACATCCCGACCGACAACCTCTATGCGATCCCGATCCTGGCGCGCGACGTCAAGGAAAACTACGATCTCAAGAACGTCATGGTCGTTTCGCCTGACGTCGGCGGCGTGGTTCGCGCCCGTGCGCTTGCCAAGCGTCTCGACTGTCTGCTGGCGATCGTCGACAAGCGTCGCGACCGTCCGGGTGAATCCGAAGTCATGAACGTCATCGGTGACGTGAAGGGCAAGGACTGCCTGCTGATCGACGATATCGTCGATTCCGGTGGCACGCTCTGCAACGCGGCCGAAGCGCTCCTGAAGAACGGCGCGACCAGCGTTACCGCCTACATCACCCACGGCGTTCTCTCGGGCGGCGCGGTTGCGCGCGTTACCTCGTCGATGCTCAAGGAACTGGTCATCACCGACTCGATCCAGCCGACGACCGCCGTCCAGTCCGCCCACAACATCCGCGTCATCTCGACCGCGGGCCTGCTCGGCGAAGCCATCAGCCGCACGAGCCAGGAAGAATCGGTATCGAGCCTCTTCGACTGAGCTCGTCCGGAGCCCCCGAATTTCTTAGACGCCGGCGCCCACGCGCCGGCGTTTTTCGTTACAGGACGCTATTACTTCTCCAGCGCCTGCGCCAGCGGCTGGTCGACGAGGTTGTCGATGAACCAGTTGGGATAGACGGGCACCGGTACCGTCTCGGCATCGAGCGCCGAGATCTCCGCTTCCGTGAGCACCAGATCCGCCGCGCCGAGATTGTCCTTTAGCTGGTGCGGCTTGGAAGCGCCGAGAAGCACACTGGTCACCGCTTGTCTCGAAAGCAGCCAGGCGATCGCCACCTGGGCGACGCTTGCTCCGTGTTCGCCGGCGATGCCGCGCATGCGCTCCACCAGCTTGAAGCCCTGTTCCTTGTCGAAGGGCAGAATGTCGAAGCCGGAATAGCGGTTGTCCGGATCGCCGAGATTGTCGCGAGTGTATTTGCCCGAAAGGAAGCCCGAGGCGAGCGGGCTCCAGACGGTCAGCCCCAGCCCATAGCGCTGCATCATCGGAATAACATCACGCTCGACGTCGCGGCCGAGCAGCGAATAGTGCATCTGGCCGTGGGTGAAAGGCGCCAGCCCGTTGGCCTTCTGGATCTCGGCCGCTGCCGCCACCTTCCAGGCCGACCAGTTGGAAAAGCCGATGTAGCGCACCTTGCCCGAACGCACGACCGCATCGAGCGCGACAAGCGTTTCCTCAAGCGGCGTATGCGGGTCTTCCTTGTGGACGATGTAGGTGTCGATCCAATCGGTCCCGAGCCGCTTCAGGCTTTCGTCGACCGACCAGAGAATGTGACGACGCGACAGACCCGCCTGGCTGAGCGGCGTGCCGGTGCGGAAACCAACCTTGGTGGCGATCACCACCTCGTCGCGGCGGGACTTGAGCGCCGCACCCAGGATCCGTTCCGACTGGCCGGAGGCATAGGCGTCGGCCGTGTCGAAGAAGTTGATGCCGGCATCGAGCGCCTGCCCGACAAGGGCGTCTGCGGCTTCGGCACCGGTCTTGTAGATCGCGCCGAGGCTGCGGTCGCCGGCGGTAAACGTCATCGCCCCGAAGGCGAGACGCGAGACCACCAGGCCGGTATTTCCAAGCGTCGTATATTGCATGTCGATCTCCATCCTCTGCGAGACAAGTTGCTGTTGGACGGACCATGCCAAAGTGGATTGCTGCGAAAAACCGCCACTCTCTTGATAGGTTTGGAAGAGTTGCTTCATAATCAGCAGATGGCGAACGACCCTTTCAACGGACTGAGAGAATTTCTGGCGGTGGCGGAGGCAAGCAGCTTTACTGCCGCGGCGGCGACGCTCGGCGTCACGCCCAACGCCGTCAGCCAGACGATCAGGGCGCTCGAAGCCCGCCTCGGCCTTCAGCTCTTCGTGCGAACCACCCGGCGCGTCGCGCTTACCGAGGCAGGCCTTGCCTTCCTGAAGCGCGTGCGTCCGGCCGCCGCCGAGATCGCTGATGCCTACGAGTTGCTCGGCGACTTTCGCGACCGGCCGATGGGCAATCTCCGGCTGACCGTGCCGCGCATGGCGATCCCTCTGGCGCTGACCCCGCTCTTGCCGCGCTTTCGCCAGGCCTATCCTGACGTTTCCGTCGAAGTCTCCATCGACGATGCGGCCGTCGATATCACCGAACACGGCTTCGATGCCGGTATGCGCATCGGCGAAGCGGTCGAGCGCGACATGATTGCCGTCCGGCTGACGCCGGATATCACCTGGGCCGTGGTCGGCTCGCCCTCCTACTTCGTCAAGCACGGGCGGCCGGCAACGCTCGAAGAGCTGACGCGCCACGAAGCCATTCGCTATCGTTATCCGGGATCCGGCACCATCTATCGCTGGGAATTCGAGCGCGATGGGCGCAACGTCTCGGTCGATGCTCCGGGCGCCCTCACCGTCAATGATTTTCAGATGCTGATAGAGATGGCCGAGGCCGGCACCGGGCTTGCTTATCTGCCGGATCTTTCGGTGCGGGATGCCGTCACAAGCGGCCGCCTCGAACGGGTGCTTGAAGCCTATCTGCCGACGTCGCCGGGTCTCTTCATCTATTTCCCGGCCAAGGCGCAGACGCAGCCGAAGCTGCGGGCCTTCCTCGACCTGGCGGCAAAAGTCACGCGGGAACGGAAATAGTTCCCGGCCTACCGTCCGCGGAAGACGACGGCACAGGCCTCGCCGCCGCCAAAAAGCCGCGAGCGCGTGAGGAAGCGCCTCTCCCGTCCATTGTCGAGCGAGAACATGCCGCCCCTGCCCCGCACCACGTCGATGATCAGTTGCGTGTGCTTCCACACTTCGAATTGGCTGGCGCTGATATAGACCGGCACGCCGCCGATCTCGCCGAGCTTCACATCGTTGTCGCCGACAATGTAGTCATCGGCCGGATAGCACATCGGCGACGAGCCGTCGCAGCAGCCACCGGACTGGTGAAACAGGATATCGGGGTGATCCCGCTGGATTTCGGCGATGAAGGCGAGCGCTGCGTCGGTCGCCAGCACGCGCGGCTCGTCTCCGTTGCCTCCCGTCAGTTCCGTGGACATTTGCGCGCCTCGCTGTCGATTGCGGTCAATGGGCCGGCTGAGGCGCGGGTGGAGAGCACGCCTCAGCCGTCGATCAAGCCGGAGGGAAAGGGTGGAGAATACCGTCCCTCCGGCTCCTCACCTTCCCCAGGCGGCGGGGAAGGCAGATCCGATCAGAAGAAGCCGAGCGCCTTCGGGCTGTAGCTCACGAGCATGTTCTTGGTCTGCTGGTAGTGGTCGAGCATCATCTTGTGCGTCTCGCGGCCGATGCCGGACTGCTTGTAGCCGCCGAAGGCCGCATGGGCCGGATAGGCGTGGTAGCAATTGGTCCAGACGCGACCGGCCTGGATCTCGCGGCCAAAGCGGTAGCAACGGTTGGCGTCGCGGCTCCAGACACCGGCGCCGAGGCCGTAGAGCGTGTCGTTGGCGATCTCCAGCGCTTCGGCTTCTGTTTTGAAGGTGGTGACCGAGACGACGGGTCCGAAGATTTCCTCCTGGAACACGCGCATCTTGTTGTGTCCGCGGAAGACGGTCGGCTTGACGTAGAAGCCTTCCGACAGCTCGCCCTCGAGCACGTTGCGGCCGCCGCCGGTCAGCACTTCGGCGCCTTCCTGCTTGCCGATGTCGATATAGGAGAGGATCTTTTCGAGCTGTTCGCTCGACGCCTGTGCACCGATCATCGTGGCGCTGTCGAGCGGATTGCCCTGGCGGATCGCCTCGACGCGTTTCACCGCCCGCTCCATGAAGCGGTCATAGATGCTCTCCTGAACGAGCGCCCGGCTCGGGCAGGTGCAGACCTCGCCCTGGTTCAGCGCGAACATCGCAAAGCCTTCGAGCGCCTTGTCGAAATAGTCGTCGTCTTCGGCAAGCACGTCGGCAAAGAAGATGTTCGGCGACTTGCCGCCGAGCTCCAGCGTCACCGGAATGAGGTTCTGGCTCGCATATTGCATGATCAGGCGACCGGTCGTCGTCTCGCCGGTAAAGGCGATCTTGGCGATGCGCGGGCTGGTGGCGAGCGGCTTGCCGGCTTCAAGGCCGAAACCATTGACGATGTTGAGCACGCCCGCCGGCAAGAGATCACCGATCAGGTCCGCCCAGACGAGGATCGAGGCCGGCGTCTGCTCCGCCGGCTTCAGCACGACGCAGTTGCCCGCAGCGAGCGCCGGCGCCAGCTTCCAGGCGGCCATCAGGATCGGGAAGTTCCAGGGAATGATCTGGCCGACGACGCCGAGCGGCTCGTGGAAGTGATAGGCGACCGTGTCGTGGTCGATCTCACCGATCGAACCTTCCTGGGCGCGGATGCAGGACGCGAAGTAGCGGAAATGGTCGATGGCAAGCGGAATGTCGGCGGCCATGGTCTCACGGATCGGCTTGCCGTTGTCGAAGGTTTCGGCACGGGCGAGCAGTTCGAGATTGTCCTCCATGCGCCCGGCGATCTTCATCAGGATGTTGGAGCGCTCGGCAGCGGACGTCCGGCCCCACTTCTCGCGCACCGCATGGGCGGCGTCGAGCGCCAACTCGATGTCGGCCGCATCCGAGCGCGCCACCTGGCAAAGCACACCGCCGGTCACCGGCGTCGTATTGTCGAAGTAGCGCCCGGCCACCGGCTCGCGCCACTGGCCACCGATGAAGTTGCCGTATTTCTGCTTGAACGGGCTTTCAACGATCTTCTGATGCAACATGGTCATTCCTCCCTGAGACCCAGCAATGGAGCTGTGAGAGGAAGGTGAAGTTGAACGCGGATCTTCGATAGGGCCGTGCGATCAGCAGTAAGGAGAACTGTTTCAGATATGAGACAGCTTGGCGCGAGTGACGATGCTGCAATGCGGCAAGGAGGGTGAACCAGGCGTCAGCGTCCGCCCCTCGTCCCCCTGCCGGGGGCCTCTCCTCGTAGGCACGAGGAAAGGAGGCAAGTGGCATGCTCTGGACCAGCTCGCAGCGATGCATGAGGGGCATTTTTGCCGGTGACTGATCAGTTGACCTGGAGCCGTTTCATCTTGCGATAAAGCGTGGCACGGCTGATGCCGAGCAGTTCGGCTGCCATGGAGACATTGCCGTTGGCGCGCGAGAGCACGCGGCGGAGCGCCGCACGCTCCGCATCCGGAAGCTCGCCGGCATCACCCGACGTATCTTCCCGCAGCAGATCGGAGGCCGGAACGCCGGCAGCGATGCGTTTGTCGTCGAGGTCGAGCCATTGCCGGGCCGCGCGGGTTGCGCCGAGCACCAGGTCGTCGCGGTCGACGGCGAGCAGCGCGGGGCCGGCGCGGTCGACCGGCACCAGCACGATGCGGGCGCTGGCAAAGGCGCGACGGAAAAGCCCGGCCTCGATGCGCGCGGCCGCGTCGCGCACGGCCTGCGACAGGAGCGACATGGTCATTTCGGAGGCGTCCGCACGGCAGGTGGAGATATCGATCGCCGCTGCCAACCGGCCGAGATGGTCGCGGATCGGCGCCGTGGTGCAGCTGAGGCCGATATTGCTGCTGAGAAAATGCTGGTCGCGTTGGATGACGACGGCGCGCTCGTCGGCGATCGCCGTGCCGATACCGTTGGTGCCGACGCTCGCCTCGCTCCAGACCGTTCCCGACCAGAGCCCGAGATCGCGGAAACCGGCATCGTCGCCGACGGCCCCGCGGCGTTCCAGCGCCACCCCCTTGTCGTCGGTCAGAAGCAGGCAGCAGCCGGCCCGGCCGACGGTCGCAAACAGCCGGTCGAGCTCACCGCCCGCTTCCAGGATCAATTCGGCCGACCTCTGCCGGGCAATCTCGAACTCCGCGCCGGACAGTCGGAGCGGCTGGCGCCCCTCCTCGGGTGCCAGCCCATGCAGCGTCATGCACCGGCGCCACGAAGCGGCAATCGGCGAGCTTGCGGCGGCTGACGGCTGGTGCGCAACCTTGTAGACATAGTCCGAATGTTCCCTGACGGCAGCCATCGGCTTCCTCCCTGAAAGCGTCGTCCGGCGGAATGTCGACACGGCCGATCTCCCAAGCGGGCCGCATCCACGGGGCCACTATAGCCGTCGTTTTCCGCGAAGGTCCAGCCAGACGAAGGTTCGAGAGCGGGCACCCGTCAACGAGTTTGATCGGTCGATCACGCCGCCGATATCGACAGCGCGCCCGAATGTGCTACGCGAAAGGATCAAATTGCCGCGACTCAACCTCACAACAGCCGGTTGCCGCCATGCTTCGTGACTTTTCGCTCCAGAGCCTGTTCATGGGCCTGCTGATCGCCTTCGTCGGCTTCGCCAGTTCCTTTGCCGTCGTACTGCACGGGCTGACCGGCGTAGGCGCCAGCGAGGCGCAGGCCGCCTCCGGCCTGATGGCGCTGTCGATTTCCATGGGCCTCTGCGCCATTGTCATCAGTGCCGTGACGCGGCTGCCGGTCAGCATCGCCTGGTCGACACCCGGTGCTGCGCTGCTTGCAAGCGCCGGCGTCGTCGAGGGCGGCTTCAACGCGGCGGTTGGCGCCTTTCTCGTCTGCGGCCTGCTCGTCGTGATCGCCGGCCTCTGGAAGCCGCTCGGCCGCCTGGTCTCCTCCATCCCGGCGCCGCTTGCCAATGCGATGCTGGCGGGTGTGCTGCTCAGCCTCTGCTTTGCGCCGGTCAAGGCGATCGCCTTCAATCCGCTTTTCGGCCTGCCGATCCTGCTCGCCTGGGCCCTCGTCGGCAGCATCAACAAGCTCTATGCGGTGCCGGCGGCGCTGATTGCCTTCGTGCTCGTCATCACCTTCGGCGTCGAAATCCCGGCCGGCGCCTTCTCCGCCCTGTCTTCGGCGCTGGTACCGACCGTCGAATTCGTGGTGCCGCAGTTCAATGTCGCGGCCATGATCAGCATCGCCCTGCCGCTCTTCATCGTCACCATGGCCTCGCAGAACATTCCCGGCATCGCCGTGCTGAAGGTCAACGACTATCATCCGGAACCCGGGCCGCTGTTTGCGACGACCGGCGTCTTTTCGATGCTGAGCGCCCCCTTCGGCGGCCATGCGGTCAATCTGGCTGCAATCACCGCCGCCATGTGCGCCGGCGGCGATTCCCATCCTGATCGCAACCGGCGCTACTGGTCGGCGATCAATGCCGGCGCCTTCTACATTCTCTTCGGCCTCTTGGCCGGCGTCGTCACCACCTTCGTCAGCCTTGCGCCGTCGGTCCTGATCGAGGCAGTGGCGGGCCTTGCCCTCGTCGGTGCCTTCGCCGGCTCCGCCATGGCCGCCTTTACGGACGCAAAGACCCGTGAGGCCGCGGCGATCACGTTCCTGGTGACTGCGTCCGGCGTCAGCTTCGGCGGTGTTTCCGGCGCCTTCTGGGGTCTGATTGCCGGCGGGTTGATGCTGGCGCTTGCGCGTTTCACCGCTAAAAAGAGCTGAAACCGCGGCAAAGCTTGCATTTGCAGGGGATCTCGTCTAAGGAGCGCCCGTCCGCGTAGACACCCTTGGAGGCAACGCGGATGAAGTCCTTGCGGCTTCAGTTCTTCCGCATGGCGGTCGAACTCTCCAGCATTAGACATTAGAAAGGTCTATCCATGAGCCACGCATCCTACGAGCTCAAGGCCGAGACGCGCGAACGGGTTGGTAAGGGGTCCTCCCGTGAACTTCGTCGCAACGGTCTTATCCCGGCTGTCATCTACGGTGACAAGCAGGCCCCCCTTTCCATCGCGCTCTCCACCAAGGAAGTGACGATGAAGATCCACGCCGGCGGTTTCATGACCACCGTTGCAACGATCGACGTCAACGGCGAAAAGATCCGCGTCCTGCCGAAGGACTACCAGCTGGATCCGGTCCGTGACTTCACGATGCATGTCGACTTCCTGCGCGTCTCCAAGGACAGCCAGGTTACCGTTGCAGTTCCGGTTCACTTCGAAAACGAAGAGAAGTCCCCGGGGCTCAAGGCTGGCGGCGTTCTCAACATCGTTCGTCACGACGTCGAACTCAACGTTTCGGCCAACGACATTCCGGAATTCCTGACCGTTGACCTCTCCGGTCTCAAGGTCGGCGACGCCATCCACATCTCCAACATCAAGCTGCCGAAGGGCGCGACCCCGGTTATCACCGACCGCGACTTCACCGTTGCAACGATCGTTGCTCCGGCCGGTGGCGTGAAGGAAGAAGCTGAAGGCGAAGCAGAAGCCTGATTGGCCTCTGGGCGACCGGCGAAAGCCGGTCCCGCCGCACTTCATTCAAGAGCCCGTCCCATTCGTTTGGGGCGGGCTTTTTGCATTGGCGACAGCCCTCCGCTGCCCGGATGCATCTATGCCGTGCCCCACGAATTATCATGAAGCGATTTCAGCAACATTTAAGGTTTTGATGATGTTCTTCTGACGGGGAAATTGGGCTTGTCTGAAGAGAATTCTGATATGAGATGGGTGGCAGCTGCTTCTGGGGCGTGCATGCGATGATGCACTCCGTGGAGAACCGGTTTATTGCGATTGTCTGCGGCGCGATGCTCGTCTTCATTGCCCCGCTGCTTGCACTCTTTCTCAGCATCTCGAGCGATCGCATCGCACGCGAGCGCCTGCACAACATCGAACTGTTGATGGTTGCAAGCGCCGAGGCGCTCGGCAAGCCGATCTGGGACTTTGACAGCGACGGCATCAAGCACATCGCCCGCTCGCTGATAAACGGCACCGACATCCTCTCCGTCACCATTCGCGACCAGTCCGGCTCCATCCTCGCGCAGCTGCCGATGGGCGGCGTGCAGCCGAGCACCAAGGACCGGGTTCTCACCCTGCCCATTTCCTACCAGTCGGTGGATGGCATGAAGGAGATCGGGCGCATCGAAGTCAGGGTTCCGACGCCGGGTCTGCTGTCGCAATTCAGCAAGGACGAGCTGGCGATCCTCGCCATCCTGCTCTTTGCGGTCGCGATCGTTTTCGCCGCAGCGCTCGTCGGCAATCGCTTCACGGTGATGCGCCCGCTGATGCGCCTGACCGCCGCGATCGAAGCCACCCGCCGGCTCGGGTCTCGCCACCGCGTCGACTGGACCTCCGACGACGAAATGGGCGCACTCGCCGCCAACTTCAACGAGATGCAGGACCGCCTCGAGCGCGAAGAGACCGAGCTGAAGAACGCCCACGAGCGCGTCACCGATATCTACAACCTGACGCCGGCCATGCTGTTTTCGCTGGATGTCGACGGGCGCCTGCTCGCCGTCAGCGACTATTGGCTGCTGGCGACCGGGTACAGCCGCGACGACGCCGTCGGGCGCGACTTCATCGATTTCGTCGATCCGCACTGGCACGAGACCTATCGCAGCCATGCCAAGACGATCGCCGTTGCCGATCACGCGATCCGCGAAGTGACCGTCCCCTTCCGCAAGGCGGACGGCGAAGCGATGACCGTGCTGATCCAGGAGACGAAGGCCACCGGCGAAAGCAGCCTGTCGCTGTCGGTCATGACCGACGTGACCGCGCTGAAGCAGGCGGAAAGCCGCAACCACACCCAGGCGATCACCGATCACCTGACCGGCCTGTTGAACCGCCAGGGCTTCGAGGCCGCGCTCGACGAGGCGATCATCCAGGCCGACCAATGCGCCATGCAGCTCGGCTGCCTGTTCATCGACCTCGACCGCTTCAAGTGGATCAACGACAATTTCGGCCATGCCGCCGGCGACGAAGTGCTGCGCCAGACGGTCGAGCTCATTCAGGCCGCCCTGCCGCATGGCGACATCATGGCCCGGCTCGGCGGCGACGAATTCGCCATCCTGCTTTCCGATCCGAACGCCGCTACTCTGGCGGCCGAAATCGCCGAGCGCATCGTCACTTCACTGCACGAACCGATGGCGATCGCCGGCAACGAACTTTTCGTCAGCGCCAGCGTCGGCATCGCCGTCTACCCGACCCATGCGGAAAACGCCTCCGACCTGCTGCTGAAGGCGGACATGGCGATGTATGCGCGCAAGCACGACGGCAAGAACGGCCTGCAGGTGTTCGACGCCGGCATGCTCGACGCCTCGCGCGAGCGCCATGAGATCGAGCAGTGCATCGAAGCCGGCCTGAAGGACGACCACTTCGAAGCCTGGCTGCAGCCAATCGTCAGCCTCGCCGACGGCCAGATCGCCGGCTTCGAGGCGCTGATGCGCCTCAACCACCCGGAAAAGGGCCTGATGCCGCCCGGCAAGATCATCGGCATCGCCGAAGAAACCGGCATGATTGCCCGCATCGGCGATCAGATCCTCGAAAAGGCGATCCGCCACCTGGCGGCGATCTCCGAGCTCGACGGCACCCAGAACACCTATCTCGCCGTCAACTTCTCGCCGCTGCAGTTCGAGCTGACGCTGCCGCACAAGCTCGCGGCCCTGCTCCTGAAGCACCATATCTCGCCGAGCCGGATCGTCGTCGAGATCACCGAAGCGGTGCTGATGCTCGACAATCCCGAGGTCCACTCGGTGCTGAAGCAGCTCAACGAATTCGGCTGCCGCATCGCTCTCGACGATTTCGGCACCGGCTACTCGTCGCTGAGCTACCTGAACCGTTTCCCGGTCGATATCGTCAAGGTCGACCAGTCCTTCACCCGGTCGCTGAGCTCCGGCACAGCCGACATCCGTCGCAAGAGCCGCATGCTGATCAAGGGCATCCGCACGATCTCGCACCAGATGGGCTGCACCGTCGTTGCCGAGGGCATCGAGACCAAGGAGCAGTGGCAACTCTTGCGCAAGCTCGGCGTCGATTGCGGCCAGGGCTATCTCTTCAGCCGGCCGATGCCGGTCGACCGGATGCTGACCATGCTCGAAAGCGATTCCGAGGCAAAGGCGGCTTCCGCACCCAGCATGCGGGCATGAGTTCACCCACCTGGTTCCCTGGGGCGCGGGAGAGCTTCGGGACCAAAGGTCGAGCACGGGCCGGGGATAGAAAGAAGGATCCGTCGCAAGGCGGACGCAAAAGAGGAGGAAAAGATGTGAAGGCGCTGATCGCAGCATTTTTCCTCGGCCTTGTAACGACGGCCGAGGCCCAGACGATCAAGTTCGTCACCGAGGAGTATCCGCCTTACAACTTTTCGACCGAGGCCGGCCCGAGCGGTGCGGCCGTCGACCAGATCAAGCTCATCATGGAGCGCCTGAAGCAGCCCTATACGATCGAGGTTCTCCCCTGGGCGCGGGCTTTTATGCTGGCCGAGACCGATCCCGCCTATTGTGTTTTCACCACCGGCCACGACGCCGAGCGCGACGGAAAGTTCCAGTGGGTCGAGCCGCTGCTGATCGACCACATGGTCATGGTCCGGCAGGCCGGATCCGCGATTGCGCCCAAGTCGCTGGAGGACGCCCAGCAATATACCGTCGGCACCCAGCGCGAGGATTTTTCGGCGTCCTATCTCAAGGAGCACAGCTTCCCCAAGATCGACTATGCCGCCAATCTCGATTCCAGCCTGAAAAAGCTGCTCGCCGGCCGGGTCGATCTGTTGATGACGTCCGAGAAGACCTTCGAAAGCATGCGCACCGAAGGCAAACCGGTGGAGGCGGCGCTGGTGCTGGAAGGCAAGCTCTACGGTATCGCCTGCCACCGCGACTTTCCGCGCGATATCGTCGCCGCCATGCAATACGAACTCGACCGGCTGATCGGCAACGGCACCCAGGATGTGATCTTCAAGCAATACGGGCTGAAGCCCAATGCCAGCCTGCAGGCGGAGAAATAGGCGTTGACTTCCGGGGGGTGCGGTGTTTTTGGATGGCATCACCCCGAAATCATGAATGCGCAGCACCATGTTGATCATCGTAGGGCTTGGCAATCCAGGTTCGAAATACGCCGCCAACCGGCACAATATCGGCTTTATGGCGGTTGACGTCATTCACCGCCGGCACAGCTTTTCTTCCTGGTCGAAGAAGTTCAAGGCCGAGATCGCCGAGGGCGAGATCGGCGGCGAGCGCGTTCTGTTGATGAAACCGCAGACCTACATGAACCTGTCCGGCGAAGCGGTCGGCGAGGCCATGCGCTTCTACAAGCTGCAGCCGAAGGACATTACCGTCATCTATGACGAGCTCGACCTGCCGTCCGCCAAGGCGCGCATAAAGGTCGGCGGCGGCCATGGCGGGCATAACGGCATCAAGTCGATCGATGCCCATTGCGGTAAGGACTACCGGCGCATGCGCCTCGGCATCGGCCATCCCGGCGTCAAGGATCTGGTGCACGCCCACGTGCTTGGCGATTTCGCCAAGGCCGACCAGGCCTGGCTGGTGCCCCTGCTCGATGCCATCGCCGACAATGCCGACATGCTGGTGCGCGGCGAAGACAGCCAGCTCCTGAACAAGATCGCGCTCGCGACCGGGGGCAAGCCGGAAGCGGAAAAGCCTGAAGGCCCGAAGAGGCAGGGCGCGCAATCGCATATCCACCAGGCGCGCAACTCCGCCCAGCCGAAGAAGCTGCCGGCGACCGGCCCCATGGCCGACATGCTGAAGAAGATGTTCGGCTCGAAGAACGACTAGCTTCCCCTAATCGGAAAGCGCCCTAGCTTGTGCAGTCGGAACGGGTCAGATCGACCCGATGGCATAAGCCTGGAGCACGCCCGTGGCCGACCCGGTGATTGACTGGCTTCTCGCATCGGATCCCGCAATCCGCTGGCAGGTAATGCGCGATCTGCTGGATGCTCCAGAGCCTCTGTGGAAAGCCGAAAGGGCCAAGGTGGAGATCGAAGGCTGGGGCGCCAGGCTTCTCGCGCATCAGGACGATGACGGCCAATGGGCGGGCGGCGCCTTCATCCCCGCCGGTTTCGACGAGCACGAGTGGACCGCGCAGGGCCAACCCTGGACGGCAACCTGCTTTTCGCTGTCGCAGCTCCGGGAATTCGGTCTCGACCCTTCGTCCGAGCGGGCCCAACGAACCGTCGACCTGATCGGCGCGCATTCCCGCTGGGACGAAGGCGGCCAGCCCTATTGGCAAGGCGAAGTCGAGGAGTGCATCAACGGCCGCACCGTTGCCGACGGCGCCTATTTCGGCGTCGACGTTTCGCCGATCGTCGAGAGGCTCGTCGGCGAGGTCCAGGCCGATGGCGGCTGGAACTGCGAACGGGCAAACGGTTCGCTCCGGTCCTCCTTTGCCACCACCATCAACGTGCTTGAAGGCTTGCTTGCGTTCGAACGGGCGACCGGTGGCACGCCACAGTCCAAGGCGGCGCGCCGAACCGGCGAGGATTACCTGCTCAAGCGCCATCTGTTTCGCCGCCTGAGCACGGGCGAGGCCGCCGACAAACGCTTCCTGTGCCTTTGCCACCCGAGCCGCTGGCGCTACGATATCCTGCGGGCGCTCGATTACTTTCGTGCCGCGGCGCGCCTTTGCGGTGCGGCACCCGATCCACGGCTCAGCGAAGCGATCGACCATCTGCGTTCAAGGCAGCTCGAAAGCGGCGCATGGCCACTCGACCGGCGCCCAGCCGGACGGGTTTGGTTCGACATCGACGACGGGGTCGATGCCCCTTCGCGGTGGGTGACGCTGAAGGCTATGCGCGTGCTCAAGTGGTGGGACGCCCACGTGCGGTGAAGGCCGCGCGCCTGAGCGCAACCCGTATCCATCCATCACCCCGGCCCATGGGCCGCCAGAAAGATCCGCACCGCCTCGGCCGCATGGGCCCGCAGCACCTCCGGCGTCGGAATGGCGCCGTCGCCGAGCAGCATGGCGTCATTGACCGGCCCGCCCATGACCAGCCAGTTGAAGAAGCCGCCGGCGACCTCTGCGTCCCTCACCCGGATGTCGCCCTTCTCGCCATAGCGCCTGAACGCGACCGCCAGCCGCCGGATCGAGCGCATGGGCCCGCGCTCGTGCAGCGCCTCGCCAAGCTGCGGAAAGCGCTCGACTTCGGCGATCACAAGGCGGCGGACCTGCATCAGTCGTGGCGTCATCACGATCGTCAGCAACTGCGTGGCATAGTCGAGCAGGAAGTCCTCGATCGGCTCGTCGCCATCGGGGTCGGCCACCTGCTCCTGGAACTCGTCGCCGGCTCCCCCCGTCATGCTGCGCACGACTTCGAGAAACAGCGCCTCCTTGTTGTGGAAGTGGGAATAGACCGTCTGCTTCGACACCTCCGCCGTCGCTGCGATCTCGTCCATGTTGGTACCGAGAAAGCCGTGCTTGAGGAAGAGATCGCTGGCTGCGGCCACGATCAGTTTGCGGGTGCGCTCCATGCGCGTCTTTGCGCCGTTGCTCAAGCCTGCCCTCCCCCTGCCGTATCTCGCCAAATCACTCGGCTTGCAGAATAGGCCAGTCGGATTGACAAATCAAACTGGACGGTCCAGTCTAGTTAGTGAAACCAGATCAGGAGATGGCCATGGCCAAACCACAGGGAAGACATCGCATTGCCGCCTGCCGCTGCGGGCTGGTTGCCTTTGAAGCCGTCGGCGAGCCGATCGTCGGCGCCGCCTGCTACTGCACCAGTTGCCGCACCGCCGGCGAGCGCTTCGAGGCCTTGCCGGAGGCGTCGCCGGTCATGGAGGCCGACGGCTCGACGCGCTTTGCGCTCTACCGCAAGGACCGGATCCGCTGCGTGAGAGGCAGCGATCTCCTGCGCGAACACCGGCTGACGCCGGAAGCGCCGACGCGCCGGGTCATCGCCAGCTGCTGCAACGCCGCCATGTTCCTGGAATTCAAGGGTGGCCACTGGCTGAGCGTCTACAATCAGCGTTTTGCCCCGAACGAACAGCCGCCGCTGGAAATGCGCACGATGACTAGGGATCGCAGGGCCGGCGTCGAGTTTGCCGACACGCTGCCGAGCTACAAGACCCATTCGGGCCGCTTCATGTGGCGGCTTCTGACCGCCTGGGCGGCGATGGGATTCAAAGCGCCGAAGATCGACTATGTGAAGGGCGAGGCCAATGGCATCCCAGGCTGAGAAGATCGAGATCGAAAACATCGTCTCGCCCGGCCACAAACATCGCGTCGACCGGGTGAAATACGAGGCGATGCGTGAAGCCCTGCTCGCGGTGCTGCCGCCGTCGTCGCCCGGCCTGAGCGTGGCGGAAGCGAAGGAGCGGCTGCTGCCGTTGCTGCCACAGGACCTTTTCCCCGAGGGCGCGAAGGCGGGCTGGTGGCTGAAAGCGGTTCAGCTCGATCTCGAAGCCAAGGGCACGATCGAGCGCGAAGCGAGCAAGCCGCTGCGCCTGCATCGGAAGGCGTGAAGCGGGCGGGCCACCGGGCATCTCCCCGGCCGCCGCTCGCTATTCATGAGGCTTGTTATTCCTCTGGCTCGGTGGTGAAAAGCAGCGGGAAGCCCGCTTCCTTGGCGAGATCGGTTGCTTCCTTGGCCTTGGTTTCGGCGATGTCGCGGGCGCAAACGACCACCACGCAGCTTCCCATCTTGTGCGCGGTCATCATCACCCGGTAGCCCGCCTCCTCGCTCATATGGAACACGGCCTTGAGCACGCCGACGACGAACTCGCGCGGCGTGTAATCGTCATTGAGCAGCATGACCTTGTAAAGCTTCGGCCGCTCGAGCTTCACCTTCACTTTGACTTTTCTGGCAACCTCGTTGTCACTCATCGGAACCACCCCGTTGATGACAGATTGTCCGCTGCCGCGGCTCGCCTTGCGGACAAGGCCGTCTCGGCGCACCGGCCCCGTCGGCGCACTATCCTACGGCCGCAGGTGCCGATCAAGCAAAAGCAGGCGCACGGACGCAGGCGGAAATCAACGCTTTCCCCAATAGCCAACGAACATCGATGCCGCTTCGTCATAGGAGCGGGCTTTTTCCAGCGCCGCCTTAGCCTCCTGCTTGCGCGCCAAAAGCGCGTGAAAGAAGCAATGCACGAAAAGCGGGGCGTCCGCTCCCTCGGGCGAGCCGTCAGGCGCAACGTAGAGGGCGGCCCCTCCCTTTTCGACAAAGGCATCGCCGTAGCTCTTGCCGCCGGTCTCGCAGCAGGTGCTGAGCACGATCTTGCCGTCAAGCCTGGCGTGTTCGGCGATAACGGCGGGCGGCAGGCTGCCCTCGACCAGCATCGATGTGTCGATCTCCTCGATATAGTAGCCAAAGACGAAGCCGTTCTCGTCGCCGTGTCCGGAAATGACCACATGCTGGTGCACCAGCTCGCCACCGGCAAGCAAGGTCAGAAAGTCCCCGGGCGTTCCCGGCAGATGCAGGGTGACGACGGCGCCCATGCTTTCGAGCGTCGCGCGGACCAACAGTGCCTCGAGCGTATCGCCGATATCGACGACCGCAACCGGCACGCGCGGAAACATGAACTTCTGGTCGATCAATACGGAAATCCTCAAAAATGTCCTGGCCGCCGAGCAGGTCGACAGAAATCTGAGCGCATATGCGGCCCGAAGAGCACCCGTTCAACGGGCGTGGCCCCTTATTTACCGTGAACAGGGCCTGCGCCCTTGACCGGGGAGCGCCCTTCCCGCATAGCCACGCCAACGGAATTTTAAGATACGGACGAGACCCCATGGGCTTCAAATGCGGTATTGTCGGACTGCCGAACGTCGGCAAGTCCACGCTCTTCAACGCACTCACCAAGACGGCAGCGGCGCAAGCGGCCAACTATCCGTTCTGCACCATCGAGCCGAACACCGGCGAAGTGGCGGTGCCGGATCCGCGCATGCGCAAGCTTGCCGACATCGCCAAGTCGAAGGAAATCATCCCGACGCGTATCTCCTTCGTCGACATCGCCGGCCTGGTACGCGGCGCGTCGAAGGGTGAAGGCCTCGGCAACCAGTTCCTCGCCAACATCCGCGAAGTGGACGCCGTGGTGCACGTGCTGCGCTGCTTCGAGGATGACGACATCACGCACGTCGAAGGCCGCATCAACCCGGTCGCCGATGCCGAGACGATCGAGACCGAGCTGATGCTCGCCGACCTCGACAGCCTGGAGC
This sequence comes from Ensifer sp. NPDC090286, assembly GCF_044769565.1. Classification (NCBI taxonomy): domain Bacteria; kingdom Pseudomonadati; phylum Pseudomonadota; class Alphaproteobacteria; order Hyphomicrobiales; family Rhizobiaceae; genus Ensifer; species Ensifer sp. NPDC090286. The sequence continues at coordinate 1,747,055 of NZ_JBIVYF010000001.1, forward strand.
GCCGCACCGAGCAGACGCGCAAGCGCGCCGTCGGCAAGGACAAGGACTCCGTCGCCCAGCTGCCGATCATGGAAGCCTCGCTGAAGCTGCTCCAGGACGGCAAGCCGGTCCGCACGCTGCTCGCGACGCTCGACGCCGAAGAACTGCGCATCCTGCAGGGCCTCAACCTTTTGACCGCCCATCCGGTTCTCTACGTCTGCAACGTCGCCGAAAGCGATGCGGTCGACGGCAACGAACACACCCGCGCGGTCGCCGAAATGGCGAAGGCCCAGGGTGCCGAAAGCGTCGTGATCTCCGCCGCCATCGAGTCCGAAGTGGCGCAGCTGCCGGAAGACGAATCCAAGGAGTTCCTGAGCGCGCTTGGCCTCGAAGAAGCCGGCCTCGACCGCCTGATCCGCGCCGGCTACAAGCTGCTCGACCTCATCACCTATTTCACCGTCGGCCCGAAGGAAACGCGCGCCTGGACGATCCAGCGCGGCACCAAGGCGCCGCAGGCGGCCGGCGTCATCCATACCGACTTCGAGCGCGGCTTCATCCGTGCCAACACCATCGCCTATGAAGACTACATCGCGCTCGGCGGCGAAGTGGGCGCCAAGGAAGCCGGCAAGGCGCGCGACGAAGGCAAGGAATACGTCGTCCAGGACGGCGACGTCATCCACTTCCGCTTCAACACGTAAAGCCTGCCGGTCCGATCCCGCACTCAAGGCGCGGGATCGGAGCGCCTCAGAACTTGATACTACGGCGCGGCATGCAACCGCGCCGTTATCGTTTCCGGCAAGAGGTCGATGACCATGCGGCGCAGCCGCTGCCAGAAAATACCGATGAATAAGACGGTCACCCCGACGACTGCAAGGGCGATGAAGACGTAGCTATCGAGCGACGCATTGGTCTTGCTCAATACGGTCCAGATCGCACCGCCAAGCGACAACAGCCCCGATGTGACGAAAGCGCGCCGGTCGATGACGAGCCCGACCAGCATGAACACGGCGACGATCACGATTGCGGAAGCGGCCTGATTGAAGCTCGCCTGTCCGTCCCACCATGTTGCGCCACCATTGGCCAGAAACACCAGTCCCATCAGCGAATAGAGCAGAGCCGGCGCGGCTGCCAGGTGCAGCCAGAAGGCGATGTCCGAACGGGTGGTGAGCCGCTGAGGGTCCGAGACGTCGTAGCGCATGGCGATCGCGAACACGGCCATCGCCCCCACGAACAGGGTCAGCGGAAAGAGCAGGACGTGGTCGGGGTTGGCAACGTCGATACCGAAGACCTTCTGGAAGGCGATGAACACCGCCACCACGCAGAGCATCGCGATCGACAGCACCAGGCCGGCCAGCGCCAGCGGAACGCGGTAGCGCCAGTAGAACAGCGCCAGCGGGATCGGGAAGGCAGCAACATAGGTCAGGCCGAAGGTCAGGGGGTGCCAGGCATCCCCGTGATCGTCCACGAACCACATCGAGGTCATTGCGACCCAGTGGACGAGCGCGAGCGTCAGCACCACCGAAGGCAGCGCCAGACGCTGGCGCCGCACGAGAATTTCCGCAAGCACGAGAATGACGGGCAGCGTTGCGAGTGGGCCGGTCAGGCCCCACAAGCCGATGAGGACCACCACGACGCCGATCGTGATCAGGATATCGTGGAAGCCTCTGATGAAGCGGGGCTGTTCGCTGTCTTCCGCCGCCCGCGCATCGAGCGCGGCGTCGGCCCTGTCGGCCGCGGCATCCGATGCCACTGGTCCGAAACGGAAGCCGCGATCGGCGAGATACACTTCGAGATCGCGCACCTGATGCGCTGAGATGATGCCTTTTTCGGCTGCGCCCGCGAGCGCTCTGTTCAGTTCGGTCACGCGCTTTCCTCAGTCAAGACACGAGCGGATGGGACGGATAGTCAGCTGGTTGCATGGACAAGAGCCAAGCGCAACCGGGAAACGTCGCGGGAGGACCTCGATGTTGCCTATGTCCGCGCAAATCGATTCCGCTTGCGGAAATTATGCAGTAGGTAATGCGGCAACAAATCAGACGGGACAAGGCAAGCATGCTCTACTTCGAGGATTTTTCCGAAGGCCGGCGGTTCGACTACAAGCCGGTCGAGATGAAGCCGCCGGAGATGATCACGTTCGCCAGCGAATTCGACCAGCAGCCGATGCATCTTGATGAAGAGGCGGGAAAACGCAGCATCCTGGGCGGTCTCGCCGCCTCCGGCTGGCACACCAGCGCCGTCGGCATGCGCATGATGCTCGACGCCTTCATGAGCAATTCCACGTCCCAGGGCTCGCCCGGCATCGATTTCATGGACTGGAGGAAGCCGGTCATTGCCGGCGACGTGCTCTCTGGCTTCAGCCTGGTGATCGAGGCGCGCCGTTCGAAGTCGAAACCGGATCTCGGCATCGTCAAGTTCCGCAACGAAATCAACAACCAGGCCGGCGAGCCCGTGGCGGTTTCCGAATGCTCGGTTCTCTTTCGCTGCCGCGACAAGGGCAAAGCCTGATGATGACGATGGAAGAATTCTACGCGGCCAAGAGCCGGACCGTCATCGGCAGCCTGACCTTTACGGCCGAGGACATCATCCGCTTTGCCACCGACTTCGATCCCCAGCCCTTCCATCTCGATGCGGAAGCGGCGCGGCATTCGCTATTTGGCGGCCTCTGCGCCTCGGGCTGGCATACCTGCGCGGGGTGGATGCAGTGCTTCGTCAAGTTCTGGCGAAACGAGCAGCGGCGGCTTGCGGCCGAAGGCCTGAAGGCGCCGAACCTCGGCCCCTCGCCCGGATTTCGCGACCTGAAATGGTTGAAGCCGGTCTATGCCGACGACACGGTCACCTACTTCGTCACCTTCCTCGAAAGCCGTTCGCTTGCCTCCAAACCCGGCTGGCGGATCAACACGATCCTGTGCGAAGGCGAAAACCAGCACGGCGAAGCGGTGATCCGTTTCGAGAGCAAGGTCATCGAGTTCGTCTGACCGGACCAAACCGGTCAGGCACCATCATTTCTTAAAATCGCCTTCCGCCGGGTGTAAACTCCCAAGCTACAGGTTGCGCGCCCTCAGCCGCGCCGAAGCGGCTTCAGGGCAGCTACCATTGCTAGCGGAGGAGCGGCTATGGAAAGAACCCACGCCCGCGAACTGGCGGACGAATATCTGCGTCTTGGCGGTCACCGACGCGTCGTCATCGATGATAACGAGACATCGGTCCGAAGCTGGGAAGACGAGCCGCCGGAAGCCGAAAAATTCTGGCTCACCGAAGTGGAGACATTGTCGCCGGCAGCCCAGCGCGAAGTGCAATTGATGCTGCGGACGATCAACCGCATGTAGGCCAAAGGAAGGGCGCGGTTCTCCGCACCCATCCCGCGGACCGATCAGTGGCCCTCGAACTCGATCAGCGTGCGGACATTGACGCCGAGCGCTTCGAGTTTCTTGCGCCCGCCGAGTTCGGGCAGGTCGATGACGAAACAGGCGGCGACGATCTCGGCGCCCATCTGCTTCAGAAGCTTGGTGGCCGCTTCCGCCGTGCCGCCAGTCGCGATCAGGTCGTCGACCAGGATCACCTTTTCGCCCGGACGGATCGCGTCCTTGTGCATTTCCATCTCGTCGACGCCGTATTCCAAGCTGTAGGCGATGCGCACGGTGTCGTGCGGCAGCTTGCCCTTCTTGCGGATCGGCACGAAGCCAGAGGAAAGCTGATGCGCGATCGCGCCACCGAGGATGAAACCACGCGCCTCGATACCGGCGATCTTGTCGATCTTGGTGCCGGCATAGGGATGCACCAGTTCGTCGATTGCGCGACGGAAGGCGCGCGGATTGCCGAGCAAGGTGGTGATATCGCGAAACATCACGCCCGGCTTCGGATAGTCAGGAATGTTCCGGATGGCGGCAATCAGTTCCGATTGAACGGTGGAGGTCATGGGCAAAAGGGCCTTTGCGTCTCTTGTTACCGCAAACCCATAACACCAACGGCCCGCTTGTCTATAACGGTTTCTTGTCGCGCGTTCGGCGGGAACAATTGGCCGTGCCGGGGGTTGATGCTACTCTGACCGTGCGGTCGCCCGACCGGCGCGCCGCGCTCTCGCATCAAACTTACACAGGGAAGGAAGCAACCATGCGCCTGTTTGAATGCGGTTCCCTCGTCCCGGGCTGCGAATGGCACACCCGCGCCGACAACGATGCCGAAATCGTGCGCCGCGTCGTCGATCACATGCGCGAAACGCACGGCGAAACCGTCATCCGCGAAAACATGATCGACAACATCAAGGCCCGGATCACCGACGAGTCCAAGGCGGCTTAAGCCGTCCTCAAGGCGGCGTGAGCCGTCCGGCCAAGACGGCCTGATCAGGACGGCTGCACCATGGCTTCGAGCCGGGCGACGAGGTTTGCCCGGTCGAGATTGAAGTTACGCTCGATCCAGAGGTTCTCGAGTTCGCCGAGGATCTCGCCCACCCGCGGGCCGGCCGGCACACCGGCCTTCAGCACGTCACCGCCGTTCAACGGAAAGCTTGGCCGCTTGAAGGCCTCGGCCCGCGCCAGAAGACGGCGCAGCGAAGCAGTCTCGGACAAGAACGCCGGGTCGCCTTCCGACTTGCGCCGCGCTGTTGAGATCGCCAGCCGCAGCCGCACGACAATGCCTTCCACCCCATGACGATAGAGCAGCCGATCGAAGGCCGTGTCGACGGTCGTCGCCGGGACCGCAGGCGCCTTGGCCCAGCGGCTGAAGAAAGCGGCTTCCACCTTCGATACACGCAAACGCTCCGCCATGGCCTCCAGACGCTGCTCGTCCGGCGGCACGATCGCGGAAAGGCGCAGAAGCGGATCCGGCTTCCAACCGAAGGCCCGCTCGGCGGCAACGAGTTCCGGGATCGCGTCGATGCCCCATTTCTCGGTTTCCGGCAGGATCTCGGTGAGCACGCCGGCCTGGCGCATCCACAGCAGTGCGCGGCCGGGATCATCGGCCGAAAGCAGCTTCTTCGTTTCCGCCCAGACCCGCTCGGCCGAAAGCTTCGCAAGCTTCGAGCGCGCGCGGGCACAGGCGCGCAGGCCATCGGCATCCGGCCGGCCGCGGCCGTAATGGGCGAAGAAGCGGAAGAAGCGCAGGATGCGCAGATAGTCTTCGGCGACCCGTTCGCTGGCATCGCCGATGAAGCGCAGCGTGCGCGTTTCGATATCGGCGAGACCGCCGACATCGTCGAAGACCTCGCCGCGGTCGTTGGCATAGAGCGCGTTGATGGTGAAGTCCCGCCGCTCGGCATCCGCCTTCCAGTCGGTACCGAAGGCGACTTCGGCGCGACGGCCGTCGGTCGCAACGTCACGGCGCAGCGTCGTCACCTCATAGGGCATGCCGTCGATGACGAGCGTCACCGTGCCATGGTCGATGCCGGTCGGCACCACCTTGATGCCGGCCGCCTTCGCCCGCTCGGCGACCTCTTCGGGGCGCCAGGTGGTTGCCATGTCGATATCGCCGGCCGGCAAGCCCATCAGGCTGTTGCGCACCGCGCCGCCGACGACCCGGACCTCGCCGCCGTCGACATTGAGCACATCGAAAACGCGACGCAGGGAGGGCGTCGAGAACCAGCCTTCGCCAGCAACCGAGGTCATGCATAAAGCCTTTCATAGAGCATGCGCAGAATTCCGGCGGTGATACCCCAGATGTTGCGGCCGCCATAGGGCATCCGGTAGAAATGCCGTTCCTCGCCCTGCCAGTGCCCGCTGCCGCGGTCGTGATTGCCGGGGTCCATCAGGAAGGACAGCGGCACCTCGAAGACGCTTTCGACCTCTTCCGGGTTGGGCACGAGCTCGAAACCCGGCTTGACCACCGCCAGCACCGGGGTGATGCGGAAACCGGACATCGCCATGTAGTGCGGCAGCCGGCCGATGGTTTCGACGAAGCGCGGATCGAGCCCGATCTCTTCCTGCGCCTCGCGCAGCGCTGCGACTTCGATCGACCGGTCTTCGGGGTCCACGGCACCGCCCGGAAAGGCGACCTGGCCGGAATGCTTACGCAGGCTGGTTGTGCGTTGGGTGAGGATAACCGTCGCATCGTCGCCGTCGTCGACAACCGGCACCAGGACTGCGGCATCCTTGAGCTTCAGCGTCTCCAGATAGGGCACCATGCCCGGATTGAGCAGGAAGTCGCCGTGCTCGCGCCAGGAGGTCTCGATCGGCCCGCCCATCTGGGTCAGCGCCCGACGACGAAACTCGTCGGCTGAGAAGGGATGCGCATTCATCGGGAGAGCGCTTCCAGTTCGGCCGCCGGCATGATCGGGAAGACCGCGCCGCCCGAGCGCACGCAGAACATCTCCGTGCCGTCGATCGCGACCGTTTCACCCAGCTCGACGATGTCGTACATGACCGGCCGCGACACCAGGGCCTCCAGCCGCCCGCGCACATGCAGGTAAGGCTTCAGCTCGCGGTTCTCGCCATGGATGACGAAGCGCAGCGGATGCTCCGCCCCGGCTTCGACCACGTCGCCGACATTGGTGCGGAAGGTCAGGAGCTGACCCTTTTCCCCCTCGGTCACGCTCATCTCGACAGCGACGAAGGGCGCATCGACGATGCGGATGCCGACCTTTTCCACAGGCGTGACGAGATAGGTGCGCCCGTCCTCGTCCTTGCGCAAAACGGTGGAAAACAGCCTGACCAAGGGCTGCCGGCCGATCGGCGTGCCCAGATAGAACCAGGTACCGTCGGCGCGGATCTCCATGTCGATGTCGCCGCAAAACGGCGGATTCCAGCGGTCAACCGGTGGCAGGCCGCGCGCTTTTTCGCCGGCCTGCCCGGCGGCACGCGCAATCAGGGCCGCCAGTCCGGCCGCATCGCCGGTTTGCTGAATTTCGGCTTCTGCCATTGTTCCGTCCCGTTTGACCTCGATTTTGCATCGAGACCTTTGATATCTCACGAGATAGTGCGTCGGCGCCGACTTGTCAGCCGTCCGGCAGGGTCTAAATTGGATTTTGGCGACTGAAATCCCGGCTACCGCATGATTCCTTAAATCGGGATCGATCTAAGGACAGGCGTCTTGCGGCGGCTCAATATTACAGCGAGCCTGGCGCGCTCTATAAGGACGCGCGGCGCTGTAGGGGCGATTCGGTTTAACAACGGGCGACCGGGGAGTATGACCATGAGTGTGATGAAGGGCGCGGCTGACGCGATCGACGAGAAGGCGATTGTCGCTGCGGCCGAAAGTGCGCTGGGCGAAATCGCCCGGGTGCGCGCGGAAGTCGGCAAAGTCATCTTCGGCCAGGAAAGCGTCGTCGAACAGACCCTGCTCGCGGTCCTTTCCGGCGGCCATGCCCTGCTCGTCGGCGTTCCCGGCCTTGCCAAGACCAAACTCGTCGCCACGCTCGGCACCGTGCTCGGGCTCGATTCCAGCCGCGTGCAGTTCACGCCCGACCTGATGCCCTCGGATATCCTCGGCTCCGAAGTGATGGACCAGGATGCGGCCGGCCATCGCTCGTTCCGCTTCATTCCCGGCCCGATCTTCACGCAGTTGCTGATGGCCGACGAAATCAACCGCGCCTCGCCGCGCACCCAGTCGGCGCTGCTGCAGGCCATGCAGGAGTATCACATCACGGTGGCCGGCGCCCGCAAGGACCTGCCGCAGCCCTTCCATGTGCTTGCAACGCAGAACCCGCTTGAGCAGGAAGGCACCTATCCCCTGCCCGAGGCGCAGCTCGACCGCTTCCTGATGCAGGTCGACGTCGGCTATCCGGACCTTGCCGCCGAGCGCCAGATCCTGCTCGAAACGACAGGTGTCGGCGAAGCGACGGCGCACCCGGTCATCGATGCCGCCCGGCTGCTGCAGATCCAGAGCCTTATCCGCCAGATGCCCGTCGGCGAGAAGGTGGTCGACGCGATCCTGTCGCTGGTGCGCTCCGCCCGTCCGGGCAACGGCAATGCCGCGACCGACAAGAACGTCGCCTGGGGTCCAGGCCCGCGCGCCGGTCAGGCGCTGATGCTCTGCGCCCGCGCCCGCGCGCTCTATGACGGCCGCCTGGCGCCTTCGATCGACGATATCCTGGCGCTTGCCGAGCCCGTCTTGCAGCACCGCATGGCGCTGACCTTCGCCGCCCGCGCCGAAGGCATGACGGTTCGCGACGTCGTCGCCGATCTGGTGAAGCAGGCCAGAGGCTGACGCATGGCCACCGTCGGGCACATAGTCTCGCGTACTCCCGCCAGTGAAGTGCTTTCACGCGCGCAGCAGCGCGCAATGCTCGTTCCCGATTGCCTGGTCGAGGCGCGACGGATCGCCAACACCGTGATCTCCGGCTGGCACGGTCGGCGCAAGCGCGGCATAGGCGAGAATTTCTGGCAATTCCGGCCCTATTCCGATGGCGAAAGCATGTCGCGCATCGACTGGCGACGTTCTGCCCGTGACGACCATACCTATGTGCGCGACCGCGAATGGGAAGCCGCCCACACCATCTGGCTGTGGGCCGATCTCTCGCCGTCGATGATGTACAAGTCGAAGCTCGGCACCGTGTCCAAGGAAAGCCGCGCGCTGGTGCTGATGCTGGCACTCGCCGAAATCCTTGCGCGCTCGGGCGAGCGCATCGGCTGCCCAGGCATCATGGAGCCTGTCTCCGCGCGCAACGCCGCCGAACGGCTGGCGACTGCCATCATGCTCAGCCCGCTTGCCGAGGGCCTGCCCGAAACCGGAATGATCCGCAGCGCCAGCGACCTCGTGCTGATCGGCGATTTCCTCGATCCTGCCGAAAAGATCATGGACCGCCTCGGCCCGCTGGCCAGGCGCGGCCTGCGCGGCCATGTGGTCGAGATTGCCGACCCGGCCGAAGAAGTGTTCCCCTATTCCGGCCGGACCGAATTCACCGACCCGGAGACCGGCGAGAAGCTGACCGCCGGCCGCGCCGAAGTGCTGCGTGAAGACTATCAGCGCGCCTATATCGGCCGCCGCGACACGCTCGGCGTAACGCTCCGCCATCTCGGCTGGACCTTCACCCCGCACAAGACCGACCGGCCCGCCTCCGAGGCACTCGTCGCCGTGCACACCTATCTCTCCGGGATGCCGGGACGCGCGACCCACGGAGGCCAGCTATGAGCGGCCTCGCCTTCCTCTTCACCAATCCGGCCATCCTTGCCGCCCTGGTTGCCCTGCCGGTCATCTGGTGGCTGCTGCGCATGACGCCGCCAAGGCCGTCGGCCGAAGTCTTTCCGCCGCTGCGCATCCTCGCCTCGGTGATGAAGCGCGAGGAGACCCCGGCGCAAAGCCCGTGGTGGCTGACGCTGTTGCGCATGCTGATGGCTGCAGCGCTGATCCTTGCGATTGCCGATCCGGTGATCAACCCACGGCAGAACACGCTTTCGGCAGCCGGTCCGCTCGCGCTCGTCGTCGACAACAGCTGGGCGACAGTCTCCGACTGGAACCAGCGCGTCGAAGCCGCCAGTGCGCTGATCGACGATGCCGAAGCCAAGGAGCTTCCGGTTTCGATCGTCTTTACCACCGACCGCCAGCATGACGCGACGCCGGCCTCCGCCGCCACGGCGCGCGACCGCCTGGCCGCCGCGCAGCCGCAGCCGCTGCCGGCCGACCGCGGCCGGGCGCTTGCCGCCATGAAGACCGCATTTGCCGGCACTCCGCCCGGAACCCTCGCCTTCCTCAGCGACGGCATCGAAGCGTCGAATGGCGGAACGATGGAGCAGATCGCGGAACTCGGCGCTGCGAATGTCCGCCGGGTCGAAGGCAATGCGGAAAGCGCCATCGCGCTGACCGCCGCAACCAACGAAAACGACGGAATGCGGGTTACCGCCTCGCGCCTGCCGCTCGGCGAACCACGCGCCTATTACGTGCTCGCCCGTGACATTCGCGGCACCGCGATCGCCGAGGGCGAGCTTCGCTTCGCGACCGGCGCCACCACGGCGGATGCCTTGTTGAAAGCGCCCTTCGAGCTGCGCAACGACTTTACGCGCCTGACGATCGAGGGCCAGGCGACGGCCGGCGCCATCCACCTCTTGGATGACGGCAACCGCCGCCGCCGGGTCGCTCTTCTCAGCGGCGAGGTCCATCAGTCTCAGCCGCTGCTTTCGCCGCTCTATTACATCAAGCGCGCGCTCGAGCCGCATGCCGACCTGATCGAGCCCCGCGAGGAGGCGGTCGGCAAGGCCATCGCCGAGCTCCTGGCGCAAAACCCGTCGATCCTCGTCATGGCCGACGTCGGCCGCCTGCCGGACGAAAGCTACCCGCTGGTCACGCGCTGGCTGGAAAATGGCGGCATGCTGGTGCGCTTCGCCGGCCCGAGGCTCGCCGGCGCTCCCGCCGACGACCCGCTCGTTCCGGTCGTGCTTCGCCAAGGCGAGCGCACGCTCGATGGCGCGCTTTCCTGGTCGGAGCCACAGCCGCTTGCCGACTACCCGCCCACAAGCCCCTTTACCGGACTGGAGCGCCCGCGTGACGTGCTGGTGAAGCGTCAGGTGCTGGCGCAACCGACACCCGATCTGACGGAGCGGACCTGGGCCAACCTCGCCGACGGCACGCCGCTGGTGACGACCGCAGAGCGCGGCCGCGGCCGCATCGTGCTCTTCCATGTGAGCGCCGATCCGAACTGGTCGAACCTGCCGATCTCAGGCTCGTTCGTCGACATGCTGCGCCGGTCGATCCAGCTGTCGCGCGCTGGCGGCGTTGCCGGCGACCAACCAAGCAAGGCCCAGACATTGCCGCCCTACCGCCTGGTAAGCGCCCGCGGCGAACTGACCGGCGATACCGGCAGCGCCCGCCCGCTCGAAATCGCACCCGGCGTCGCGCCCACCGTTTCCGCCGACACACCCCCTGGGCTCTACGGCTCGGAGGAAGGTTTCGTCGCCAACAATCTGCTGCCTGACGGCGGCAAGCTCACCCCGATTACCGGCAATCTCGTCGGGGCACGGGCCGAAGGACTGGAGGGCGCCCGGCCTTTCTCGATCCGGCCCTATCTCTTCGGCCTGGCGCTGGCGCTTTTCGTCCTCGACACGCTGATCGTGCTCCACATGGCCGGCGGTCTCGCCGGGATGCGCCGGCGCGCAGGCCGTGGCGCCGCGGCCGCGGCACTGGTCGCAACTCTCGGCCTTGCAACGCTCGGCCTTGCCGTCGCCCCGGCGATCGCCCATGCGCAGGACAGCCAGCCGAGCGACGAGCAGACGCTGCAACGGCTGGACACGACCCATCTTGCCTATGTCATCACCGGCGAGCAGGAGGTCGACCGCCTCTCCGAACAGGGCCTCATCGGTCTCAGCAACTATCTGACCTACCGCACGGCGCTGGAACCGGGCGCACCCGTCGGCGTCGATCTCGAACAGGACGAGCTGGCCTTCTATCCGATCATCTACTGGCCGGTTTCGGCCACCGCCCCGATGCCGAGCAGCCGGGTGATGAGCCGGATCGACGCCTATATGCGCAACGGCGGCACCGTGCTCTTCGACACGCGCGACCAGTTCTCGTCGCTGACACCGTCGGATGCCGGCGACAGCCCCAACGTGCAGCGCCTGCAGGCGATGCTGAGCGGGCTCGACATTCCACCGCTGGAGCCGGTGCCTTCCGACCATGTGCTGACGAAGGCCTTCTACCTGCTTTCGAACTTCCCCGGGCGCTATGCGGAAAGCCAGCTCTGGGTCGAGGCCGCCCCCAATGGTGACGAAGACCGCAGCAATCGCCCCGTGCGCGGCGGCGACGGCGTCACGCCGATCATGATCACCGGCAACGATTTTGCCGGGGCCTGGGCCGTTGATGTCAACGGTGCGCCGCTCCTGCCGACGGTGCCGCCGGACGAAATGCAGCGCGAATATGCCTACCGCGCCGGCGTCAACATCATGATGTATATGCTGACGGGCAACTACAAGGCCGATCAGGTTCACGTGCCGGACCTTCTGCAAAGGCTTGGACAGTGAGGGCCGATCGATGACCTATGGCTTTGCCCCGCTGATCCCGTGGATCTACTTCGTCCCGCTGCTAGCAGTCGCGGCGCTGTTCATCGCCTATGGCCTCTGGCAGAAGGTGCGCGGCGCCTGGCTGCGCCTGGCGGCACTCGCAGCACTGGGGCTGGCAATCGCCAATCCCTCGATTTTCGTGGAACTGCGCGATCCGCTCTCGACCATCGTCGCCGTCGTCGTCGACCGCAGCCAGAGCCAGCAGAACGGCGATCGCACCGCGCAGACCGATCGCGCCGTCGAGGGCCTGAAAGAACGGCTGTCGGCCATACCGCTGATCGAGCCACGCATCATCGAGGCAAACACCGATCCGGCAGATGTCTCGCCATCGACCAATCTCTTCTCCGCGCTCGCCTCCTCGCTCTCTGACGTTCCGCCGGCGCGCATCGGCGGCGCGATTTTCGTCACCGACGGCCAGATCCATGACGTTCCCGATGTAGGTCGCACGCTCGGCTTCGACGCGCCCGTGCACGGGCTGATCACCGGCAAGCCCGATGAATTCGACCGGCGTGTGGAACTGATCAACCCGCCGCGCTTCGGCATCGTCGGCGAGGAGCAGAAGCTCTCGTTCCGGGTGGTCGACGATGGCGCTGCCCCCGGCGGCAGCGCTGAAGTCACGATCCGCCTCAACGGCAACGAGATCGCCCGCGAGCGCGCCGAACCTGGCACCGACGTTCCCTTCGCCTTCAACGTTCCGCGCGGCGGCAACAACGTGCTCGAATTTGCCGTCGATGCTGTTCCGGGCGAAGTGACGACGGCCAACAACCGTGCGGTCCACGTGCTCGACGGCATCCGCGAGAACCTGCGCGTGCTCTTGGTCTCCGGCGAGCCGCATGCCGGCGAGCGCGCCTGGCGCAACCTCTTGAAATCCGACGCGGCCGTCGATCTCGTGCACTTCACCATTCTGCGGCCGCAGGAAAAGCAGGACGGCACGCCGATCAACGAGTTGTCGCTGATCGCCTTCCCGACGCGCGAACTCTTCGTCGACAAGATCAACGAGTTCGACCTGATCATTCTCGACCGCTACCAGCACCGCGGCCTGTTGCCGATCCTCTACTACGACAACATCGCGCAATATGTGGAGAATGGTGGCGCGCTGCTGATCGCGGCCGGCCCCGAACATGCCGGCGACGATTCGATTGCAGCGACACCGCTTGAGGCCGTGCTGCCGGCAGCACCCACGGGTGTGATGAACGAAAAGGCCTTCTTCCCCCGCCTGTCGGAGGAAGGAAAGAAGCATCCGGTGACCCGCGGTCTCGAAGGCTCCGACAGCGAGCCGCCGCACTGGGGCCGCTGGTTCCGCACGGTCGACGTCAACCGGCCGCAGGGCCATACGGTCATGGAAGCGGCCGACGGCAAACCGCTGCTGGTGCTCAACCGCGTCGGCAAGGGCCGCGTCGCCATGCTGCTCTCCGACCAGGGCTGGCTCTGGGCGCGCGGCTTCGAAGGCGGCGGCCCGCACGTGTCGCTCTATCGCCGCACCGCCCATTGGCTGATGCAGGAGCCCTCGCTCGAAGAAGAGGCGCTGACCGCGCGCGCCCGCGGCCGCACGCTGGAAATCACCCGCCAGACGATCGATGGCGAACCGGGTTCGGTGACCTTGACCTCGCCGTCCGGCGAGAAGCAGGACGTCAAGCTGACCGAACGGCAGCCGGGCCTCTACTCGGCCGAAGTCGCCACCACCGAAACCGGGCTGTTCGAGATGTCGAACGGCGAGCTCACGGCTCTTGCCCATGTCGGCGACCCCAACGCTCCGGAATTCAAGGCGGCGATCTCGACCGAGGACAAGCTGCGTCCCTGGGCGGACAAGACCAAGGGCCTCGTGCGGCGCCTTGCCAGTGTCGATGGACCACTCGACCTGCCCACGGTTCTGCCGGTCAGGGGCTCGGTGCGCGCAGCAGACGACCAGCGGCTCTCGATCCGCATGACCGACGAAACCGTGCTGAAGGGCGTCAATTCCGTGCCGCTGTTTACCGGCTTCCTTGGCCTTGCGGCGCTGCTGCTACTGATTTCCGCCACCTGGTATCGCGAGGGACGATGAGCGAGCGCACCATGATCGTCAGCGACCTTCGCGAAGCGCCGCATTTCTTCGATGCCGTGGCAGACCGCATCTGGCGCGCCTGGTGGGAGCCCCATGGCTTTCCGCTGGAACACATCACCGGCCTGCTTGAGGAGAGCCTTGCCGCCGATACCGAGCAGCTGTGTCTGGTGGCGCATGCCGGCGACGATTTCGTCGGCACCGCCTCGGTCATCGCCTCCGACCTTGAGGAGCGGCCGGATCTCACCCCTTGGGTCGCTGCCGTCTGGGTCGATCCACAGTTCCGCGGCGCCGGCGTCGGCGGCGACATCGTGCTGAAGGCAGCGCAGGCGGCGCTCGATACGGGCGCCGAAGCCGTGCATCTCTGCGCCCTCTCGGGCAAGCGCGCCTTCTACGAGCGCCTCGGCTGGCAACTCGACGAGACCGATGTCGGCGAGGACCGCCTGGATGTTTTCAGCATGCGCCGTGTCGAAAGGTAAGGACCGATGTTCGTCGTCACCGACGCCGCACCGCCCGAAGCGATCGAAGCCATCGGCAACGGCCTGACCGCCTTCAACGCCGCCGATATCGGCCCGTCGGAGCGCCGCCCCCTCTCCGTCCTGGTCGGTGGTCCCGAAGCAAAGGGTCGACGCGGTGGCTTGAACGGTTACACCGGCTGGGGTTGGCTGTTCGTGCAGTGGCTGTGGCTGCCGGAAGATCTTCGCGGCCAGGGACTTGCCGGCAAGTTGCTGCAGGCGGCCGAGGACGAAGCGCGCAGTCGCGGCTGCCACAGCGCCTGGATCGACACCTTCAACCCGCAGGCCCTGCGCGCTTACGAACGCCAGGGCTATGCGGCCTTCGGTGAACTGCCGGATTTCCCTGTTGGCCGAACCCGGGTGTTTCTGAAGAAGTCGTTCGTGACGCGATAAGATCCGCGTCAGCCGGCTAGCGGCAACGCGATCGGCTGCGCCTGCACCAGCTTGTCATCCCGCCAGGCGATGACGCCGGAAAGACCGGCATGCACGCCCTCGGCCATCGGCACGACGAGCACCCGCGCCGGATCGACCGGCCCCGGGAACTCGAGTGCCGCGTAGCGCACCTTCTCGAAACCGAGCGGCTGGTAATAGGGCGGGTCGCCGACGAGGATCACCGCGTGCGAGCCCTTCCGCCGTGCCGCCTCGACCGCGATGCGCACCAGTTCCCGCCCGATGCCCTGGTTCTTGTGCGACGGCCGGACGGCGAGCGGCCCGAGCAGATGGCCCTTGATCGAGCCCGCCATGACCGGCGTCATCCGGACCGATGCGATCGTCTCGCCATTGTCGGCGCAGATGAAGGACAGCGACCGGTCATGCGGCCCCTGCTCGCGAATGCGCGCGGCAGCGCGTGCGAACCGGCCGGGGCCGAAAGCTTCTTCGTTGATGATTTCGATGGCTGCGTCGTGGGACGCGTCTTCGGTCAGATAGACGAGATCGTGCTTTTTCATGAGATCGAGAAACCAGGCATGCGAACAGACATAGGGATGGCTTCGCCCGATGAGGGCGTTGGCAGCATCAGCGTCGTCGCAGGTTTCCCGAGAACATCATCTGTGTGGATTCTTCCAGACACGAAAAAAGTTGTGAAATCGCCGATAGCAGAAATTTGCCCTCTGTCAAAGCCTAAAACGCACTGTTCCGATTTCGCTACCTATCGAATGGCGCTGGAAGCGTTATCTATTGAGGCAACGATCACGAAGGAGTTTGTCCGATGGGCAGGTTGGTGGATGGCGTCTGGCAGGACGTCTGGTACGACACGGTGGCAACGAACGGCCACTTCAAGCGCAGCGCTTCGCAGTTCCGCAACTGGGTGACGGCGGACGGATCGGCCGGCCCGAGCGGCGACGCCGGCTTCAAGGCCGAGGCCGATCGCTACCATCTCTATGTTTCGCTCGCCTGTCCCTGGGCGCACCGCACGCTGATCTTCCGCAAGCTGAAGAAGCTCGAGGACCTGATCTCGGTTTCGGTGGTCGATCCGCTGATGCTCGCCCAAGGCTGGGAGTTCAAGGACGGCGGCATCGGCACCGGCGACCATCTCTTCGGTTCGAAGGCGCTGTGGCAGGTCTATACCCGCGCCGACGCCAACTATTCCGGCCGCGTGACCGTTCCCATCCTCTGGGACAAGAAGCAGAACACGATCGTCTCGAATGAATCCTCCGAGATCATCCGGATGTTCAATTCCGCCTTCGATGGCCTGACCGGCTCGACGCTCGATTTCTACCCGGAAGAGCTGCGCGGCGAGATCGATGCGATGAACACCGACGTCTACAACGACGTCAACAACGGCGTCTACAAGGCCGGCTTTGCCACCACGCAATCCGCCTACGAGGAAAGTGTGAGCGCACTCTTTGCCCGCCTGGACAAGCTCGAAGAGCGCCTCGGCTCGCACCGTTACCTCACCGGCAGCCGTCTCACCGAGGCCGACTGGCGGCTGTTCACGACGCTCGTGCGCTTCGACCCCGTCTATGTCGGCCACTTCAAGTGCAACATCCGCCGGATCGCCGACTATCCGAACCTGCAAGCGTATCTGCAGGAACTCTATCAGGTGCCGGGCGTGGCCGAGACCGTCGACATGCGCCACATCAAGGAGCACTACTACCGCAGCCACACGACCATCAACCCGACGGGCGTCGTGCCGGTGGGCCCGGTGCTTGACCTCACCGCCCCGCACGGCCGTGAGGCGCTGTAGGCCCGCCCTGAAACGGACGATCGATCGCTACCAGTAGCGATCGATTGCGATGCCGCCGGCAAGTTCCGCAAGCCGGCGGCGTGTCGCCGGCGTGGTGTCGTCGGGCAGCGCGTCCAGGGCGAAGAAGCCGCTTTCGGCAATTTCGAGATCGGGCGTTTTCGGCGCGGTCTGGCTGACGCCATCGCAGCGGTAGAAGACGACATGGTCGCGACGGCTGGTACGCCTGTTGTAATAGACCTGGACGAGCACCGGTGGCGCCGAAACCTCAAGGTTCCCCTCCTCGCGCAACTCCCGCAACAATCCGTCGATCGAGGCTTCGTCGCGGTCGAGTCCCCCGCCCGGCAGGTGCCAGCCCGGCAGGTAGGAGTGGCGGACGAGGAAAACGCGGCCCTCGCCATCGAAACAGGCCGCCCGCACACCCATCGTCATGCCGCGCGCCAGAGCGTAGTAGCCATGCGCAAGCCACATCAGGAGCCGGAGATACCAGCGCCGCATCTCCGGTGGCCGATCCTGTTCCAGGCGTTTTTTCCTTCCTCGTCCCGGCCACGCGCGATTCATCGGGCGACCTGATTCCCCTCGGCCGGAATATGCGCTAGACGGGGGCGATGTTCAAACTTGCCCATATCTCCGATGTTCATCTCGGGCCGCTGCCCGAGCTATCCCTCAGGGAACTCGCCTCCAAGCGCATCACCGGTTTCGTCAACTGGCACCGCAACCGCAGCCGCCATCTCTTTACCGGTACGCTCGACACCCTGCTGGCCGACATCGAGAAGAAGGATCCGGACCATCTGGCGATGACGGGCGATCTCGTCAATCTCGCCTCCTCGCTCGAGATCAAGGCGGTCACCGAGTGGCTGGAGGATGCGGGCAAGCCGGAAAACATCTCCGTCGTTCCGGGCAACCACGACGCCTATGTGCCGGGCGCCTACGAGAAGACCACCCGCGCCTGGTATCCCTATATGCGCGGCGACGATGCACCGGCGCATTGGCATGACCGGCACCATTGCTTTCCCTACATGCGCGTGCGCGGCCCGGTGGCGCTGATCGGCTGCTCGACCGCGGTTGCCACGCCACCCTTTGCTGCCAGCGGCTATTTCGGGCAGCGCCAGGCGCGCGCCACCGTCAACCTGCTGAGGCAAGCCGGCGAGGCCGGGCTCTTCCGCATCGCCATGATCCATCATCCGCCAATCCGCGGCGCGACCTCGATGCACAAGCGCATGATCGGCATTCGCCGCTTTGCCGCGACGATCTCGTCGGGCGGCGCGGAGCTTGTGATCCACGGCCACACCCACCTCAACACCGTCTATTGGCTGAAGGGCCAGCATGCCCCCGTCCCGGTCGTCGGCATCGCGTCCGCCTCGCAAGGACCGGGCGGGCACAAGCCACCGGCTGCCTACAACCTGTTCACGGTCGCGGGTGAAGCGGGAAACTGGCACCTGACGCGCGAGCGCTACGCGCTGAACGACGATGCCACCACGGTGTCGCTGGCCGAAACCACGCGCTTCTAGCCAAACGCAGGCTCCCTCAGCAGAAAATTCATCGCCTGGCGAATAAACTCCGGCCCTGCTGCGTCATACCCCGGTCCGCCGCCGCATGGCAGCGCGCCCGCCTCTGCGCGAATGCAGGACACGCAGTCGTTTGAACCAGCGCGAGGCTTTCGCGGTCATGCGCCAGCAATGGGAGATGGCATGATGAACCACAAGAACCTCGTTTTCGCCCTGTTCGCCGCCGGGGCAACCAGCTTCATGGCGCATGCGGTGATGGCCGCCGGCGAAGATACGAGCGAGCCGCCGAAGAAAACCAAGACCACCAGCGAATGCACCGACGGCAAGGTCTGGGACGCCAAAAAGAAAGCCTGCGTCGATGCCAAGAAGAGCGAGCTTGGCGACGACATCCTATTCCAGGCTGCCCGCGAACTCGCCTATGCCGGCCAGTATGAGAATTCGATCAGGGTGCTCGGCGCCGTCAAGGACCAGCAGAGCGCCCGGGTTCTCAACTATCTCGGCTATGCCAACCGCAAGGCCGGGCGCATGGAACTCGGCATGCAGTACTACAAGCGCGCGCTGCAGGCCGACGAGAACTACATCCTCGCCCGCTCCTACATGGGCCAGGCGCTGATCGAACAGGGCCGCGTCGAGGAAGCGCGGGTGCAACTGGTCGAGATCCGCGACCGCGGCGGCGAAAACACCTGGGCATACCGCGCCCTGCTTCAGTCGCTGGGTGGCGTCCGTCAGTACTGACCGGTCGATAAACTGGACAGGCGGCGCCAGGCGCCGCCTTGATCCGACGTGCCGCGGAGACTCACCGGGACGTCAGGTTTTCTTCGCCCCGCCCTTCTTGGGCTCGGTTCCCTTGGCTGTACTTCCCTGCGCCGCACTTCCCTGCGTCGTGCCAGCCGTGGCGTCGCTTCCCGTCGTGCTGTTGGCAATCGACTTTGCCTCGTTCTTCTTTTCCGACCATTCCGGCGGCAGGCCGAGCGCGCCGCCGGCGATGCCGCCAAGACCGGATCCCTTGCCGAACACGGCGCAATCCGGATCGGTCGGTTTACCGGTGACCGCATAGGCGACGCTGTTCTTGACGTTCTTCATCGAAGGCAGCTCGAAATCGGACTTCATCGGGTCGCCCGATTTTTCGAGCAGCGCGCTGAAGTCGCCCGAGAAATCGCCTGCAAGCTCAAAGGCGTCTGCCGCCGTCGAGGCGCGGGAGCCGTTGGTGAGGATGTTGGCGCCACGCGCCCAGGCAAGGCCGGCGATCTGCTTGCCCTGCGGGTCGAAGGCCTCCGCCTCGACCGCGAGGCTTCCAAGACCGATGGGAATGCGCGGAACCGGGATCGGAGAGACGGCCGAGGTGACGGTCGACACGCCGGCGACGACGGCGTTGGTCGATTTGACCTTGCTGATCACGGAGCGTACCGCCATGTCGGCGGGCTTGGAGATCGGCACGACGTCGAACTGTGCGCTCAAAGCTTCGCAAAGCGACCGGTCGATCGCAGTTGCCACCAGCTTCTTTTGCGGATCCCCGAGCTTGTCGAGATCCGCAGTGGCGGCAAAGGTCGTCGGGATCACATGCACCGTCTTGACGTTCTTGGTGGCGGCGGAATCCACCCGGTACTTCGTCTTGGTCACCATCCCGTCGCTGGCAACGAAGTCCTTGTAGGAGGATAGCGACCCCGTTTCCATGACCTGAGCGCTCTGGCAGGCGGCGAGCCCCGCAAACAGCGGAACCAGCGCAGCCGTGCGAATAACGGCCGCACCTCGCCGAATGCGGCGTCCGCCACAATGTCTCCCGACAAACCTGACAATACTCATGCCATTGCGATGCTGTGCGTTCATTGGCGTGTCCCCGACATCGACCTGCAGTTGTGCATGACGTCCAGTCAGATTCGGGCCGAACTTTGACGCGATCTCCGACCCCCGTTGCAGTTAACGGTAACGAAGCGCGTGATTAACGGGCGCGGGCAAGCGAAAGCTTTTTGGGAAAAGGCGCCATGAAGCAGCAGAATTTGCTTTCCGTTCCGGGACTTCCCTTGCAGACTAAGGAGCAAATGTTTCATATCATCCGCTCGTGCCCAGCACGGCGAATAAATGCATGATCCGGCACGTTTCATTGGAAGAGAAATGCGTCCAGCGGCAGAAACGAAGGACTTCAGACGCGACTTGGTCAGCCTGCTGCCCAAATTGCGCCGTTTCGCGATGACGCTGACGCGCAATGCCAATGACGCCGACGACCTCGTCCAGGAAGCCTGCGAGCGCGCGATCACCCGCAGCCACCTCTGGAACGGAGAGGGCCGGCTGGAAAGCTGGGTCTACGCGATGACGCGCAATCTCTGGGTCGACGAAATCCGCAAGCGCAAGGTCCGCACCGGCAGCGGCACCGTCGACGCACTCGGACATGACGAGCTCAGCATCGAGCCGTCGGCCGAAAAAGCCGTCTACGCCAATCAGTTGCAGAAGATGATCCTGTCGATGCCCGAGGGGCTGGCGAGCGTGTTCCTGCTGGTCAATGTCGAAGGCCATAGCTATCGCGAGACCGCCGATATCCTGGGCATCCCGATCGGCACCGTCATGAGCAGACTGTCGACCGCGCGCCTCAGGCTCGCGGCGATGATCTCAGAGAATACCGAAAGGAGGGCCTGACCGTTGCAACAGACAAGGGGTCAAGCGCTCGAAGTGCGCCTTTCCGCCTATATCGACGGCGAGATCGGCGAAGCTGAACGAACCGAACTCGACGCGATTCTTGCCCGTGACGAGGACGCCAAGGCATTGTTCGAGAGGCTGAAGGCCGGCAGCAGCTTTGGCGATACCGCCTTCGAGGATTTCCTGCACGATCCCGTGCCGCTCGCTCTCGTCCGGCAAATCAAGCAGGGTCCCGGGAGCAACCCGAAGACCGAGCGGATTGCCGCAACCACGGCCACTGTCCGGCACGCGCGGGTCTGGCCACGCATGGTTGCCGCATCCGTAGCCCTGCTGCTGCTCGGCGCCGGCGCCGGCTTCATCGTCGGAACGGCAAACACCGGCAGCGAGCCGGCCAAGCTCGCCGCAGCCCGTGGCTGGCTCGACGACATCGCCGACTATCACCGCATCTATTCGCGGCAGAAGGAGCATCTTGTCGAGGTCCCGGCGACGGAAGCGCCGAAGATCGAGACCTGGCTTGCCTCTAGCGTCGGCGTTCCCTTCAAGATCCCGCAGCTCTCCGGCAAGGGCCTGACCTTCGAGGGTGCGCGGCTGCTCGTGGCCAACGGCAAGCCCGTGGCACAGCTCGTCTACCGCAGCGCCGAAGGCGAGATCTTCGCGATCTGTTTCCTCAAGAGCACCACCGGCCCGCAGGCGGACCAGTTCGACGAAAGCATCCGCGACGATCTCGGCATGGTCTCCTGGCAGCGAGGCGGCGCCTCGTTCGTGCTCGTCGGCCCGTCTTCCCATGTCGGCATGCAGGACATCGCCGAAGCCGCCGCTGCGACGATCTGAGATCGACGGCAGTCCCCTACCCGTAAGACGACCCTGTCCCTGAAACGAAAAAGCCGCGCCGGGTTTCCCCGACGCGGCCGCATTTCGTCACGGTGAAGCGTATCAGCCGCGCTGCATCTCGAGCACGCGGTTCGCCGCCGAAACAATGGCTTCAAGGGAAGCGGCAACGATGTTGGTGTTGATGCCGGCGCCGAACAGCTTGCCGCCGGGATGCTCCATCTCGACATAGGCGATCGCGGCTGCGTTCGAGCCGTGCTGCAGCGAGTGCTCGGAATAGTCGGCGACCGAGAGGTCGATGCCGAGATAGATCGACAGCGCGTTGATGAAGCCATCGATCGGGCCGGTGCCCTTGCCTTCGATGCGCTTGACCTCGCCATTGTCGGTGATCTCAGCGGCCACCACGCGCACGCCCTTGTGCTCGCCCACCGGATAGGTGTGGTGGTCGACGAACTTGATGCGCGCGCCCGGCTGCTCGACGTAACGCTCGATGAAGCGCTCGTAGATTTTCTTCGAGGGAAGCTCCTTGCCCTCTTCGTCGGTGATGCGCTGGATGTCCTCGCGGAACTCGACCTGCAGGTTGCGCGGCAGGTTGATGCCGTAGTCTTCCTGCAGGATGTAGGCGATACCGCCCTTGCCCGACTGCGAGTTGATGCGGATGATCGCCTCATAGGAGCGGCCGACATCGCGCGGGTCGATCGGCAGATACGGCACTTCCCAGAGCGGCTTGTTGGCGGTCTTGATCGCCTTCATGCCCTTGTTGATGGCGTCCTGATGCGAGCCGGAGAAGGCCGTGTAGACCAGTTCGCCGACGTAAGGATGGCGCTCGGGAATGACCATCTGGTTGGAGTATTCGTAGACTTCCTTGATCCGCTCGATGTCGGAGCAGTCGAGCTGCGGATCGACGCCCTGCGTGAACATGTTCAGTGCCAGCGTCACGACGTCGACGTTGCCGGTGCGCTCGCCATTGCCGAACAGCGTACCTTCGACGCGGTCAGCACCTGCCATCAGCCCCAATTCGGTGGCGGCAATGCCGGTGCCGCGGTCGTTGTGCGGGTGCAGCGAGATGATCAGGCTCTCGCGGTTGTCGAGGTTGCGGCACATCCATTCGATCTGGTCGGCATAGATGTTGGGCGTCGCCATCTCGACGGTCGAGGGCAGGTTCAGGATCAGCTTGTTGTCGGGCGTCGGCTTGACGATCTCGGTGACCGCGTTGCAGATCTCCAGCGCCACTTCGAGTTCGGTGCCGGTAAAGCTTTCCGGCGAATATTCGAAACGGTAGCCGCCGCCGGCCTTGGCCGCCATGTCGGTGATCATCTTGGCGGCGTCGGTCGCGATCTGCTTGATGCCACGCACATCCTTGGCAAACACCACGCGGCGCTGCAACTCACTGGTGGAATTGTAGAAATGCACGATCGGCTGGTGAGCGCCTTCCAAGGCCTCGAAGGTGCGGGTGATCAGCTCCGGCCGGCACTGAACCAGCACCTGCAGCGACACATCCTTGGCGACATTGCCTTCCTCGATGCACCAGCGGGCAAAATCGAAGTCGGTCTGCGACGCCGAGGGGAACCCGATCTCGATTTCCTTGAAGCCCATGTCGAGCAGCAGCTGGAACATGCGGGCCTTGCGGTCGTGGCCCATCGGGTCGACCAGCGACTGGTTGCCGTCGCGCAGGTCGACCGAGCACCAGATCGGCGCCTTGGTGATCGTCTTCGACGGCCAGGTGCGGTCGGTGAGCGCAATCTGCGGATAGGCCTGGTACTTCACCGCCGCTTCCGGCATGCCAATCTTAACGGGATGGGATTTCTGGATCATTGCAGCTTCTCTTCATCACTGGACGTCCTGGCCGCCTTGCCATAGCCGATCAGGGATCGGATTGCGATGGCTAATGCCGCGCCGAACGCGCCTTTATTCTAAAACACTTGATGGGGTCGAGGAGCATCCGCCGGCGTGGCTTTTCGGCCGCCGGGCGCTCCTCAGCGAACCCGGCAACCGCGAGTAAGGCCGAGAAGAAGAAGCGAGGCGAAGGCGCGCGACGGCGCACGATTGGTATCGTGTCCGGCGGGGATCGAGGCGATCCGATATGCGTCAGCCTTGGTCATGCTCAAAGCCTATACACGGCTTGCCGAAGCGGAGCAAGCCGCGCGATGACGAGGATCACCGCAAAAGAAAAGGGCACCGGCGAACTGCCGATGCCCTCCAAAACCTTGGCTTGCGTGCGAACTCAGATGTCCGCAGCAGACGAGATGATCCGCGAAACGAGACCGTAGGACTTCGCTTCCTCGGCAGAAAGCCAGTAGTCGCGGTCCGTGTCCTTGGCGATCTTCTCCACCGGCTGGCCGGTCGCGTCAGCGAAGATCTTGTTCAGGCGATCGTTCATCTTGATGATTTCGCGTGCCTGGATCTCGATGTCCGAAGCCATGCCGCGGGTGCCGCCCGACGGTTGGTGAAGCAGGAAGCGGGTGTTCGGCAGGCAAATGCGGCGCTCCTTGGGGGCGCCGACAAAGATCAGCGCGCCGGCGGAAGCGACCCAGCCGGTACCGATGGTCCAGACCTTCGGCTTCACGAACTTGATCATGTCGTGGATGCTGTCACCCGACTCGACATGGCCGCCCGGCGAATTGACGAAGATGCGGATGTCTTCGTCGCTGGCGGCGGCAAGCGCCACAAGCTGCGAGCAGACCTTCTGCGCCAGTTCCTGATTGATAGAGCCGTAGATGAAAATCGAACGCGACTTGAAAAGATTCGCCTCCGTTTCCTTGCCGAGCGGCAATTCGGTCTTCTTGTCGTCCTCGTCGTCGTTCATCATCCGTTTTTCTCCGGCGTCTCATGAAGTCTTCAGTCAAAGTCAGATAATGCGACTCGACCCCGAAGACAATGCAACAAACCGAAGCGGCGACAAAGCGGCAAGGTCGACTACGCTTATGGTAAAAACACCTACCGCCAAATGCCGTATAGACAGGCCCGCAACGCCCAATAAGATCGTCAGCGTCAAACACTCAAGAGTGGGGCCGACCTCCCAGGTCCCGCCGATCCATGGGGACACGCATGAACAGACGCATCCTGATCGCCGCTGCGGCGCTGATCGCCTCCGCCGCACCCGCTTTCGCCCATCTCAATCCGGCAGAGCACGGCTCGTTCGCCGCCGGCTTCTCGCATCCGCTGTTCGGACTTGACCATATCCTGGTCATGATCGCCGTCGGCCTCTGGGCCGCCCAGATCGGTGGGCGGGCGCTGTGGGTCGTCCCGACGGCCTTTGTCTCGATGATGGCGGTCGGCTTCGCGCTGGCGGTTGCCGGTGTCGGCCTCCCCTTCGTCGAGCCGGCGATCCTCGCCTCGGTCGTCGCACTCGGCCTCCTCGTCGCCATGGCTGTACGTCTGGATATCGCTGCGTCGGCTGCGATCGTCGGTGTCTTCGCGCTGTTCCACGGCCATGCCCATGGCGGCGAACTCGGCAGCGCCGGGGCGCTTGCCTTCTCGGTCGGCTTCATCCTTGCCACCGCAGCACTTCACGTGGCCGGCATCGGCCTCGGCATCGCCCTTCAGCGCCTCTCCGGCAGCGGGCTGCTGGCGCGGATCCTCGGCGGTGTGACGGCTCTGGCCGGCACTGCCTTGATCTTCGGCTGAGATCAAACAGGCGTGCAGCACGGACGAATTATCTTTTTGAACGGCACGTCGAGTGCCGGAAAGTCAACGCTGGCAAAGGCGCTCCGGGAAACCCTCCCGGAGCCCTTCTGCTATTACGCGTCTGATCAGCTTGCAGACGCTGGGTTCCGCGTTCTCAAACGCGGCATGCATCATGGCATGCGCGGCGAACGCAACCGGTTCTTCGACGGGTTTCATCGGTCGATCGCGGCCTTTGCCGAGGCCGGAAACGATCTGATCGTCGAGCACATCGTCGAGGAAAAGAGCTGGGCCGAGGATCTGAGGACGCGAACCGCGCATCTCGACGTCTTCTGGGTCGGCGTGCACGCGCCGATCGAGGACCTCGAACGGCGCGAGCGCGAGCGTGGCGACCGCACCATCGGCGAAGCGCGCTTTCACCTGAAGACACATGACCACTGCGCCTACGACCTCGAAGTGGACACGCGCGACCCAACTGATCAGGTGGCTGCGCGCATCGTCGACGCTTGGCTTCAGCGCCAGTCACTCACGGCGTAGCGACGATCTCGCGCTTTACCCGCGGCCGAGGGATCCTTTTGCCGCGACTACAGTTAAACGCCTTGCATCGCGCATCGAAGCTTGTCCGAAGCCGCAGCAACGGCTGCGAGCTCGGCCTCCGAGTTCATATTGGTTTGCGCATACAAAAGTGCGGGACGAACTGCCTCGATCGACTTCCCGAACTTCGCCATCCAGCGATATCGGGGCACCATCCAGAGATGAAAGTGATGCGAGGTATCCTCGTTATAGAAATAGTAGACGTGCTCGATACCGAGTTGTTCTTGCTGTTGCCTTCTCAGCTTTTGCACAAGCGGCAAGAACTCTGATGTTTCATCGAATATCATGTCGCTCAGCAAAGTGAAATGCCGCTTTGCCGCCACGATGACCTGACCAGGCACGGGATAAGCCACATCCTGATGGGCATGAAAATATTCTGTCTCGAAGATAGTCCCGCCAGGAGTCGGCTGTCGCCCTGACGTCAGTTCACAACTCAAGCACAGACCACCCATACTGCCCCGCTTCCTTTGCGCGGTTCACAAGAGGAAATCTGTGCGAGGAGCGCCCGCACAGTCACTCAAGGCCGGATGTCAGCGTACACGCTTCAGCCGCGACCGCGATAGGTCGGCACGCCCTGGTCGGGCAGCCACAGGCCCTCCGGCGGCTTGCCGGTCTGCCAGAAGACATCGATCGGGATGCCGCCGCGGGGATACCAATAGGCGCCGATCCGCAGCCAGCGCGGCGAAAGCAGCGAGACCAGCCGGCTGGCGATCTCGATGGTGCAATCCTCATGGAAAGCGCCGTGGTTGCGGAAGGAATGCAGGAACAGCTTCAGCGACTTCGATTCCACCAGCCACTCGTCCGGCACATAGTCGATAACGATATGCGCGAAATCCGGCTGGCCGGTCATCGGGCAGAGCGAGGTGAATTCCGGCGCGGTGAAACGGACCAGATAATCCTTGCCCTTGTTGCCGCTCGGCACCCGCTCCAGAACAGCGTCTTCCGGGCTCTGCGGCAGGTCGACCTTTGCGCCCAGTTGCGAAAGGCCGGATACGTCAGTCTTGCTCATTTGCCTGTTGCTCCATGAGAACATCCGCGCGTGGATGCGGTCGACGCTGGCCTCTGCCCTCGCCGGCCCGCTCCGTTTGCGGCCGTTAAATCAGAACTGCCTCAAGAAGGAAACCTCGTCACGGTTGAAGCGCCGTCGACGGTGAATCAGTGGCGCCCGACTGTCGTCTTCACGCGCACGCCGTGGGCCTTCTCGCCTTCGGGCTCCACATGGATCGCGATCTTGGCGCCGGGATGCACGGCACGGATCGCGTCTTCGATGCGGTCGCAGATATCATGCGCCTCGCCGACCGGCATCAGCTCCGGCACGACCATATGAAAGTCCACGAAGATAGCTGGCCCGGCCTGGCGGGTCTTGAGATCATGCACGCCCAGCGAACCTGCGGCGTTGGTGGCGATCGCCTGCTTGATCGCCTCCTCCTCCTCGGCCGGCACAGCCCGGTCCATCAGACCGTCGATCGAACGCGAGATCACCATCCAGCCCTGGTAGAGGATGTTGCAGGCGACGATGACGGCGAGCAAGGGATCGAGGATCGCATAGCCGGTGGCAATCGCGAGAACGAGACCGATGAGAACGCCGATCGAGGTGACCACATCCGACAGGATGTGGTGGCCGTCGGCACTCAGCGCCGGCGAGCGGTGCTTGCGACCGGCGGTGATCAGCACATAGGCCCAGATGGCGTTGATAACGCCGGCCACGAAGTTGATCGCGAGGCCCAGGGCCGGGGCTTCCATCAACACCGGCGCCATCATTGCCGGCACGGCCTCCCAGACAATGAGCAATGCCGCAACGACGATCAGGACGCCTTCGATGACGGCCGAGAAATACTCCGCCTTGTGGTGACCGAAGGGGTGGCCGGCATCGGCCGGCTTGGAGGCATAGCCGATCATCAGATAGGCGATGACCGCCGCGATCACGTTGACGGTCGACTCCAGCCCGTCGGAGAGAAGCGCGATCGAGCCTGTCAGCCACCAGGCAAGCAGCTTCAGGCCGAGCACAGCGAGCGAGAGCGGTATGCCCCAGAAAGCAAGGCGGAGCACGGTGCGGTTTTCGGTTCCAGATGTCATTGTCATTCCTCGTGCAGATGCAAACGAGTTGCAAACGCAAGCCCATTCAAACGCAAAACCGCCCGCGCGAATTTTCGCGCAGGCGGTCGATGGACAAGCATATGCTGGATTAAGCGGCGCTTGTCAAAGATTGGATCGGCCGGTTCCGGTTTCTCCGCAGGCAATCGCGTCGAAAGGCAGCGCGCCGGCTTCGATCTCTGCGTCGCCGAGAGCCCTATCGCCTCGGCCGATGAAGAAGAATACGACGGCCGCCGTTGTGACGGTGATGCCGGTCAAAACCAGAAGCAGGACGCTGAACGCATCGCCATAGGCCTGCATCAGCGCGGCAGGCGATGTCTCCGGTGCAAGCCGCGTCGCCGCCGCAAGGTTGCCCGTGACGATGCGCTGCGCCATCGGCGCGGCATTGGCTCCGGCCTCCGGCGCGAGGTTCCAGGCCGTGAGCGCGGAAAGGATGGCGGTCACGATCGCAAGCGCAATGCCCTCCCCGGCGACGCGCGTGGTGCTGAAGATGCCCGTCGCCATGCCGGCGCGCTCCTTCGGCACGACGCTGACGGCAAGCCCGTCCATCAGCCCCCAGGGCAGGCTGATGCCAAGGCCGATCAGCAGCAGCGGTGCAAGCAGCGTGGCCGGCTCAGCCCCCGCCGGAAACAGGCTGAGCCAGAAGAGCCCGGCCGCCGAGAGCAGCAAGCCAACGCCGCAAATGACCGCCGGGGTGAACCAGCGTGTCAAAAGCCCGGCTACGATCGGCAGGATCAAAAGCGGCGCGGACATGGCGATCATCATCCGTCCGCCCTCAACGGCGCTCATGCCTTCAATGCCGATGAAGCGGACCGGGAGCAGGATGAGCAGCACCACGAAGCCATAGGCAGGGGCTGCCGCCAGCAACTGCACACCGATGAAACGCGGATAGCGAAACAGCGTCAGATCCAGCATCGGCCGCACAACAGAACGCTCGATCCGCCAGAAGGCCAGAAAGAAGAGCGCCGATGCAGCAAGCATCGCGATCACCAGCGGATGGCTCCAGCCGCTTTCCGGACCCTGCAGGATGCCTGACGTGAGCGTTGTGAGCGCCGCGGTGAAGCTTGCCGCTCCCTTCCAGTCGAGCCCGGCGGCATCCGGATCGCGTGTCTCCCGCAGGAAGACCGCGCCGAGCGCCAGGGACAAGCCAGCGAGAACGACCACCAGACCGAAGATCGCCGGCCAGCCGAAGGCCTCGACCATCAGGCCCGATGCGATCGGCCCGAAGGCAAGGCCGACACCGAAGCTGGCGCCGACCAGACTGAAGGCGCGTAGCCGCTCGCTCTCGTCGAACTCCTGCGCAAGGGAAGCCATGCCGCCGGAAAAGGCGGCGGCTGCCCCGATGCCCTGAAGGGCGCGCAGGATATCGAACCAAAGGATATTGCGAGCAAAGGCGAGCCCGACCGAAAGCAGCAGGAAGGCCGCAAGACCGCTGAGGAAAACACGCTTGCGGCCGAAACTGTCGGCAAGGGCGCCTGCCGCCATCAGCGAGCTGCCGAAGGTCAGCATGAAGGCGTTGGTGACCCAGTTGAGGGCGACCGGATCGGCGCCGAGGCTGCGGCTGATCGACGGCAGTGCCACCGCCGGTCCGGTGAAGGTGAGCGGCATTGCCGCGGCGGCGCAACAGACCGCAAGGAGCACGAGACGGCGCCCGCGTGATTCTCGAATTTCAGTTCTCATTCCCCGTTCCATCCGTTCGAGCAAAGGAGATACCCGCGCAGGCCCGCCGGACCTCCGTCTTGATGTCGGCAGTTGCCGGGTATCGATTGACGGATGCAGGATAGTTTCGACATAATCGGATGAAAATCACACAGTAATGCCATTTATACCGGAATAAAGCGCTCGAATGGAGAAGCAATGGATCGCCTGAGCGGCTTGACCGCTTTCGTCCGCACCGCCGATCTCGGCAGCTTCGTCGCCGCCGGGCGCGTGCTTGGCCTGTCCGCTTCAGCGGTCGGCAAGGCCGTCACCAATCTCGAACGAGAGCTCGGCGTCCGCCTGCTGCAGCGCTCGACCAGAAGCATAAGGTTGACCGAGGAAGGTCGGCTCTTTCATGAGCGTTGCCGCCGCATCCTCGACGATCTCGACGACGCCGAGGCATCGTTGGCCGAAGCGGTGGCCGTGCCGCGCGGACGGCTGCGCGTCAGCGTGCCGATCGTCAGCTACCATCTATTGCTGCCGGTCCTGCCGGACTTCGTGCGGCGCTACCCCGAGGTCGAACTCGATCTCGACTTCAACGACCGCATCGTCGATCTGATCGACGAGGAAGTAGATGTCGCCATCCGCAGCGGTGTGCTGCCGGATTCGCGGCTGATGACCCGGGCGCTCAGGCCTTTCCAGCTTCTGCTTTGCGCGGCACCCACCTATCTGGACCGACATGGCACGCCCGAATGCCCGCGCGATCTCGATGGCCACCACGCGATCCGTTTCCGTTTTCCCAACAGCCGCAAGCTGCAGGAATGGCCGATCGCCTTGCCGCCGGGCGGACCCGAGCCGCAGATCAGGACCGTGCTCAATTGCAACAACATGGAGGCGCTGAGCGGTGCCGTTCTCAGCGGTCTCGGCATCGGCTGCCTGCCCGATTTTCTCGCGCGCCAGCCGCTCAGCGATGGCCGGCTGCGCACCGTGCTCGACGCCTATCTCAACGCTCCCGGGCAGTTCCACCTGCTCTGGCCGTCAAACCGGCATCTCTCGCCGAAGGTCCGCGTCTTCGTCGATTTCCTGAGCGAACGCCTGTTCGCCGATCGCTGCGAGCGTATGCCGGCCACACGGACGGCGCCCTAGGTCAGGAAAGGGCAGCGTCGAGCATCGCGCGGTTGCGCAAAATCCACGCGACGCTGCGGGCCTGCCAGGCGATGCCCCAGACGCGCGGCACGTGTTCGCTTTCGGGGCGGATATTGAGTTCGAAGGCCTCGTTGGCCGCGCTCTCGGCGGCAAAGAAGATGATCCGATCCGCAAGGCGCTGGCGCTCGCCCCCATCAAGGCCGTAACCGTCGGCAAAGAGACGCACCTGCCGCATCCTTGAGGCAGCATCGGCCAGGCCGTTCATCTCGGCAACGCCGTCGTCATAAAGCTGGGCATTGTTCCAGGCGACCATCGCAAGCTCGGTCAGGCGATCGACGGGCCCGGCCGCTTCCCAGTCGATGAACGCGGCCGGAAGACCGTCGCGTGACACGATGTTCCACGGGGCCGCATCGCAATGTCCGACGATATCGGCCGTACCGACCGTGCGCCCGAACCAAGGGCGCCAGTTCGCCTGCGCCGGAACCTGAAAGGATGCGGCGGCGTCATGCATCTTTTGCATCAGCCGCCCGAGCGCGAAGATCGCCTCGTCCGACCAGGGTGCGGGATTGAGGATGTCGCCCTCGACATAGGTCAGCATTTCGCGGCCATGGTCGTCGAAGCCGGAACCGACGACGCGCGGCGCGCCGTCAAAGCCGGCGGCCTCGAAATGCCGCAGCAGCGCGTGCACGGAAGGCGCCCACGGCCCGGTTTCCCGAAGCACGGTGGAGCCCCTGCGGCTGACGGCCGTGCGGCCGCCTCCGCTCAAGGGCGTATCGTCTGCCATGCCGTCCTTTCCCGTCATGGGACCTCCAGCAAATGGCCGCGACCGGAAGCAGCGCCGACGCACCGCTTCCGTGGTCTGGGATATCAGGCGGCCTTGATCTTGGCGCGCTTGGCGAGATGCGCCACGACGTTTTCGATCATCCGCATGCCGGCGTCGCCGCCGAGCGTCATGATCGATTCCGGATGGAACTGCACCGCAGCCACCGGCTCCTTGGTGTGCTCGATGCCCATGATCGTGCCGTCTTCGCTTTCGGCGGTGATCATGAAGTCGGCAGGCAGGCTTGCCGGATCGGCAAAGATCGAGTGGTAGCGACCGACGGTCACTTCCTTGCCGAGACCGGAAAAGACGATGCCGGGCTCCAACACCCGGATGCGCGACGGCTTGCCGTGCATCGGAATCGCCAGTTGGCGCAGATCGCCGCCATAGGCTTCGGCCAGCGCCTGCAGACCGAGGCAGACACCGAAGATCGGCAGGTCGCGCGCCCGCGCCTTCTTGATCGTCGCCTTGCAATCGAAATCCCTGGGGTTGCCCGGTCCGGGCGAAAGCACGACCAGATCCGGCTTCACCCGATCGAAGATCTCTTCGGCGACCGGCGAGCGCACCGTCGTCACGGTTGCGCCCGTCTGGCGGAAGTAGTTTGCGAGCGTATGGACGAAGCTGTCCTCGTGATCGACCAGCAGGATGTTGACGCCGGCGCCGACGGCAGCGACATCGCGCCCGGCCTTGCCGGCGTTGGCGGATTTCGCGTCGCGAATGGCAGCGATCATGGCGGAGGCCTTCAGTTCGGTTTCGGCTTCTTCTTCTTCCGGGTTCGAATCGTAAAGCAGCGTCGCCCCTGCCCTGACTTCGGCGATGCCGTCCTTGATGCGGATCGTGCGCAGCGTCAGGCCGGTGTTCATGTCGCCGTTGAAGCCGACCATGCCGATGGCGCCACCATACCATGCGCGCGGGCTCTTCTCATGGCTTTCGATGAAGCGCATGGCCCAGAGCTTCGGCGCACCGGTGACGGTGACGGCCCAGGCGTGGCTGAGGAACCCGTCAAAGGCGTCCATGTCGTCGCGCAGGCGACCTTCGATGTGGTCGACGGTGTGGATCAGGCGCGAATACATCTCGATCTGGCGGCGGCCGATGACCTTGACGGAACCCGGCACGCAGACGCGGCTCTTGTCGTTGCGGTCGACGTCCGAGCACATGGTGAGTTCGGATTCGTCCTTCTTCGAATTGAGCAGCTTCAGGATCTGCTCGCTGTCGGCGATCGGGTCGTCGCCGCGCTTGATCGTGCCGGAGATCGGGCAGGTCTCGATGCGGCGGCCCGAAACGCGCACGAACATTTCCGGCGACGCGCCGACGAGATATTCCTGGTTCCCGAGATTGATGAAGAAGGAATAGGGCGATGGATTGATCGCCTTAAGCCGGTTGGAAATCTCCGACGGCTTGCTTTCGCAGCGCTCGTAGAATTTCTGCCCGGGCACCACCTCGAAAAGGTCGCCCCGGCGGAAGCTCTCCTTCGCCTTGACGACGAGTTCGGCATATTCGCCCGGGTGATGGTCGCCATGCGGCGGAATGGTGTCGACGGTCTTGAAGGGCTCGCTGGCGATCTCTTCCGCCTTGCCCTCGGTGGTCCTGCCGTCCTTGGCGAAATCGTAGCGGTCGATCCAGGCCTTCGCCGCATAATGGTCGACGACGAGGATCTCGTCCGGCAGGAACAGCACCATGTCGCGCTGGTCGTCGGGACGCTTGAGCTTCAGGTCGATCGCATCGAACTGGAAGGCAAGGTCGTAGCCGAAAGCGCCGTAGAGCCCGAGGCTCGCATCCTCGGCCGAATGGAAGAGGTTGGTGACGGCGCGAAGCACGCTGAAGACCGTCGGCATCTTGGAGCGCTCTTCTTCGGTGAAGACGCGATCCGGTGCATTGATCGTCAGATCCAGGCGGCGGCTGGTCGAAGCACCGAGCGTGATGTCGGCGACGGTCTTCAGATGCTCGGCGATGATCGCAAGCAGCACTTCGCCGCGACCGTTATAGGCTTCGATCCAGAGCGAACGACCGAAGGAGGAAATGCCAAGCGGCGGATCGACGACGGCCGTGTCCCACCGGGTGTAGCGGCCGGGATATTCGTAGTTGGAGGAGAACACTGCGCCGCGGCGTTCGTCGAGCTTGTCCACATAGCTCGCGATCGCCTGGCCATAGGACGCCTCCCGCCGGCGGCGCGTCACCGTGATGCCGCCCTTGGTGGTATAGCTCTCCGAGCCGTCCTCGAGAATTACCGTTGCCATTCGCCTCGCTCCGTAAAAGCCCGGTCCTTGAGCGGCCTGAATATGAAAAAAGCCGCCTCGA
This sequence comes from Ensifer sp. NPDC090286, assembly GCF_044769565.1. Taxonomy (NCBI): domain Bacteria; kingdom Pseudomonadati; phylum Pseudomonadota; class Alphaproteobacteria; order Hyphomicrobiales; family Rhizobiaceae; genus Ensifer; species Ensifer sp. NPDC090286. Next base: position 1,780,868 of record NZ_JBIVYF010000001.1, read on the forward strand.
AATCTCCGGGCGGCTTCATCTCTCAATCACGCATGACTGGTCAAGGCCGCTTCAGCGAGCCCACCACCAGATCGAAATGTTGCGTGCGTTTTCCATGGGCCAAAGTGTTAGCTTGGGTTGCTGCCATGCGCAAGCGGGAAAGCGGCGCGCATCGTCACGGTTGCGTCAAAAAAAGAGGCGGCTCCGAAGAGCCGCCCGACTGGAATTGATCTGACCCTATCAGAACTTCGCCTTAGCCGTCACCAGGAACGTGCGGCCGCGGCCGGTATCGATCGTGCTGCCGGCGATCGTGCTCGACGACGGCGTGTAGGTCTTGTCGAACAGGTTCGTGACCTGGGCCGTGACTTCGAAGCCGTTTTCGAACTTGTAGTTGGCGAAAAGGTCCACCAGACCGTAGCCAGGCACGTTCGGCGGCGTGCGATTGATCTCGCCGACATAGGCGTTCGAAACGGCATAGAGACGCGTACCGACCGAAAGGCGCTGGTCCTCGAGGAAACGTGCGCCGAGCGTTGCGCTGATGATGTTTTCAGGCAGGTAGCTCTGGACGCCGAAGCCGTTGACCTGGCTCGGCAGCTTGCTGTCGGTGTAGGTATAGGCAAGGTCACCGAAGACGTAGCCGGCATCGTAGGCCGCCTGCAGTTCGAAGCCCTGTACAGTCGACGTGCCCGGGGTGTTGGCGAAGAAGATCTGGCGACCACCGTTAAGCAGGACGGCGGTGATGTAGTTGTCGATGCGGTTATGGAAGTAGTTGGCCTTCACCCGCAGGCTGTCGCTCGAGTCGAGCAGGCCGTCGAAGGCGAAGTTCGCACCGATTTCCCAGCCCTTGGACGTTTCCGGCTCGAGGAACGGATTGGGGAAGAACGACTGGCCCGAAGGACCCGGATGGGTGCCGCCGGCAAAGGTCTCGTTGACCGTCGGCGAACGCGATGTTTCCGCATAGGTCACATAGGGCTGGAACCAGTCCGTCGGATTGAGCGCGACCGTGACGCTCGGGTTGAGGCGGCCATCGGACTTGTCGACCGTATAGGGCCCGGCCGGAAGGCCGATCGGGTTACCGGCAACGACAGCGCCGGAGCCATCGAGGCTGAAGTGATCCCACCTGAGGCCAGCCGTCAGATCCAGCATGCCATAGGTGAAAGTCGTGTTGCTGAAGACGCCGGTGGTGGCGTTGGTGCCGCTACCATTTACGCCGGCGCCCGGCCGGGCCGTGCTGTTGATGACATCGTAGTCGTCGCGGAAATACTCGACGCCGTAGTTCGCCTTCACGGCAACGTCGCCAAGGTCGAACAGCGAGGTGTTCGAGATGTCAAAGCCCTTGCCGGTGTCGGTGATTTGACGACCGGCCGCTGTGCCGCCACCGCGAATGTCGGTGTCGTACTTCATCTTCAGCCGGTTCCAATAGGCATTGGCACGGAAGTCGATGAGTTCGTTGTCCGGCGTGTAGGCGTAGCTGGCCGAAACCGTCTGGTTCTTCACGTTCTGGAAATAGGAGTTCGCGAAGAAGTCGTTGTCATAGGTAACCCCGGTAAGCTTGAACGTGTGATCCTTGTCCGGCGTCACTTCAAACTTCAGGAGGCCCGAGAGAAGATCCTCCTCGGTGAAGGGGACCTCGACGCCGTTGCCGTTGTCGTAGTTGCCGGGATCGGCCTTGCTGATACCGCCAAGCACCGAGAAGACATCGTTGAAACGATAGGCGCCGATCAGCGACTCCGACCATCCGGCGCCGTTCGTGCCATAGGTTGCCGATGCGATGCCGCCATAGTTCTTGCCGTCCTGGATCAGGTCCTCGACGTCATAGGTCTTGAAATTGACGGAACCGGCGAGCGCGCCGCCACCGACACCGGTGACGGCGCCGCGCGTCACGTCGATTTCGGACAGGAACGCCGGGTCGAAATAGGCAAAGCCCTGGGCTTCGTGACCGGTGAAACGGAAGTTCTGGCGAACGCCGTCGATCATCATGTTGACGCGGCCGGACCCCTCAAAGCCACGAATGTTGACAGCAACACCCGGGTTCTGCGGATTGTTCGCCGTCGACGTTCCCGGAACGCCGCGCAGAAGGTCGTCGGTTTCCTGCCCCGACTGCAGATCGATCTGGTCCGAGGTGACGACGCTGACCGGGCCGGCCTTGGCATAAGGATCGCTCGTGCGCGAGCCCTTCGCCACGATCGGAGAGAGGTAGGTTTCGCCGGCCTTGGTCTCCTCGGCCTTTTTCTCTTCCGGCTTGGTCTGGGTTGTCGCGCTCTGCGCGAATGCGAGGGTTGCCGCGGAAAGTGCAAATGTTGTCGTGCAAGCCAACAGGGCCAGGCGACGATGCCGGGTGAGCATGGACCAATCCTTTGATTTTCGGAGGCCGGGCTTGCTGTTGAGCGGCGAACTCAAGGGGCTGGCTGGGCGGTAGATTCTAGAGCGGCGCGACATGTCGTCGCCTCATTTATGCCGCATAAAAAACATGAGTGTTCTTGTCAACATACAAAGCCGCTCCCCACAATTTATGGGGTCGTGCCAATTCGAGGCGTTGCTAAAGTGCAACGCTTTTGCCGGAGGCCGGATGAAACCAGATCCGGTTCCGTGCGTTCCCTTCCTTCCAGGCCCCGCTGCGGGGGCACGAGAAAGGAACCGGATGCGTCGCTCTTTTCCCTTGATCCTGCTGTCACTCCTGATCCTCACCGGCGCCAGCCTGCCGAAATCCGGACCCGTCCCGCTCAAGAAGCCGCCAAGTGAGGCGGAAACGAAAGAGGCTGTTCCAACACCCGAAGAAAAACCGGCGACGCCGACGGACGATGGCAAGGCCGATCCGTCACAGGTGCCGCCGGCCACCGACGAACAGGCTGTGCCCGAGCCGAAGCCGAAGGACGGGAGTGAAGGCGCGGCTGGGGACCAGAAGCCCGCTACGGACGGAAAGGGCCAGCCCGCCGACGAGAAGAAAGAAGAAAAACCGGCGCCGATCGTCTATCCGCCGGTGGAGGCGGAGAATGTCGCCGACTATGCAAAATGCGTCGCCGATCTGAAGGCGATCGGCGCGACCTTCGACGAAGCCAAGCGCATCGACGACGGCAAGGGCTGCGGCATCGACAAGCCGCTGGAGGTCACCAGCATTCTGCCCGACGTCACGCTCGCACCCAAGGGGCTGATGCGCTGCGAAACCGCGCTCGCCTTGGCGCGCTGGACCAAAGAGACCGCCCAGCCGGCTGCGGAAGTCGCCTTCGACAAAACCATCAAAATCAAGGCGCTGAACCAGGCATCGACCTATATCTGCCGTCTGCGCAACAATGCGACGACGGGCAAGATCTCCGAGCATGCGCACGGCAACGCCGTCGACATCGCCTCCTTCACATTAAGCAACGGCACGACGATCGCCATCCAGCCGCGCGACGAGGACGGCACCATGGACGGCGCGTTCCAGCGCGCGGTCACCGCGTCCGCCTGCCTCTACTTCAAGACCGTGCTCGACCCCGGCAGCGACGCCGCCCACGAGACGCACCTGCATCTCGACGTGATCGAACGCCGCAACGACTACCGCTACTGCCGCTAGGAGAACGGCTCGCCAGCCCTCAATCGTTTCCGTAGCCAAGGGCGACGAACTCGCCCTCGAAGCGACCGGCCACGCTGTCGCCGTCGAGGAGGTCGGCAACGACCACGGCCCGCGCTTTGCCCCGACGTTCGAGCAATCGCAGAAATCCCGGCCATTGCCCGGCATCCGCCAACGACGAGCGTGCGGAGAAGGCACCGGCCACCGGCTTCAGATAATCCATCCGGTTGCTCTGGATCACCAGCCGCGCCGCCACCCCGCTTTGGCGCAAGCGCACATGCAGCAGCGACCAGGCCGACAGGATCGCAAGCGCCGAGGCGCTGCCGCCGAACACCGTTTCGCGGTGGTTGATATTGGGCGCAAGCGGTGCAGAGAGCAGCACGTGATCGTCCGCTACCGTATCCACCCGCACCTGCATCGCCGCCGACAGCGGGATGTGGCTATGAAGATAGACCTGTAGTTCCTCTGGCGTCATCGTGGCGTCCCTGATGCGTTCCTGCGCCGATCAATGCACGAGACCACGTGTCCTGGCGAGAGACAGGCGCCTGCGTCCTGCGGTCTCCCGCAAGCATCCCATAGCCCAAAAGATACCGGGCCGCGCGCCTTGCAGGAGCCCGCCCCTGCTCCCAAATACGGCGCGAGGAAAATCCACCCGTTTTACGCCCCTTCTCAAGGAAATCTGTCATGGCATTGACGATGTACCAACTCTCCATTCCCGCACTCGTTCGCGGCCTTGGTGTCCTCACCAGGCTGCTCGACAAGGCAGAGGCTTTTGCCCGGGAAAAAGGCATCTCCACGGATGATCTCGTCAACGCCCGGCTGGCGCCCGATATGCTGACGCTTGCCGGTCAGGTGCAGCGTGTCAGTGACACGAGCAAGGGTCTCGTCGGCCGACTGACGTCAATCGAAGTGCCCCGCTTTGCCGACGAGGAAAAGACCCTGGACGAACTGCGCCAGCGCGTCGCCAAGACCGTCGCCTTCCTCGAAACGGTCAGCCCTGATGATCTCGAAGACAGCGGCAGCCGCGCGGTGGTGCTCAATTTCCCGACGCTGAAGGTGACGCTCACGGGTGAGGAATACCTGCAGAAATTCGTGCTGCCGAACTTCTATTTCCACCTGACGACCGCCTACGACATCCTGCGCCACAACGGCGTCCCGATCGGCAAGGCGGACTTCCTCAGCCTCACCGCCTAGCTTCCGCCTTGAAAGAACCCGGACACAGCAACGCCACGCATCCACCCGGATGCGTGGCGTTGCTTTTCAGGCAGGCAGGAAGCGCCTAGAACAGCCCTTCGATATAGCCCTGCTCGTTGAGGAAGATCTTTTCCGACGAAGGCACCTTCGGCAGGCCCGGCATTGTCATGATCTCGCCGGTGATGACCACGATGAAGCCGGCGCCGGCGGCCAGCCGCACCTCGCGGATCGGCACCGCATGGCCTGTCGGCGCACCGCGCAGGTTCGGGTCGGTCGAGAAGGAATATTGCGTCTTGGCCATGCAGATCGGCAGATGGCCGTAGCCCTGATCCTCCCAGCTGCGCAGTTGGTCGCGCACCGACTTGTCGGCGATCACTTCGCTCGCATGGTAGATGTCCTTGGCGATCGTCTCGATCTTGTGGAAGAGCGACATCTCGTCCGGGTAGAGCGGCGAGAACTGCGAATGCCCGCCCTCGGCAAGTGCCGCCACCTTCACCGCGAGTTCCTCGATGCCGGCCGAGCCCTCGGCCCAATGGCGGCAGAGCACGGCTTCGGCACCGAGCGTCGCTACATAGTCCTTGATTGCCTGCACTTCGGCCTCTGTATCGGAGGTGAAGTGGTTGATCGCGACGATGACGGGAACGCCGAATTTCTTGACGTTCTGCACGTGTCGGCCGAGATTGGCGCAGCCCTTGCGAAGCGCCTCCAGGTTTTCCCGGCCGAGGTCGTCCTTCTTGACGCCGCCGTTCATCTTGATCGCGCGAACGGTCGCAACCAGCACCGCCGCATCGGGCTTCAGCCCCGCCTTGCGGCACTTGATGTCGAAGAATTTTTCCGCCCCGAGATCGGCGCCGAAACCCGCTTCGGTCACGACGAAATCGGCAAGCTTCAGCGCCGTCGTCGTCGCGACCACCGAGTTGCAGCCATGGGCGATGTTGGCGAAAGGACCGCCATGCACGAAGGCGGGATTGTTTTCGAGCGTCTGTACCAGGTTCGGCTGCATCGCGTCCTTGAGCAGCACGGTCATTGCGCCATCGGCCTTGATGTCGCGCGCAAACACCGGGCTCTTGTCGCGGCGGTATGCGATGATGATGTTGCCGAGCCGCTGTTCCAGATCCTTCAAATCCCGCGACAAGCACAGGATCGCCATGACCTCGGAGGCGACGGTGATGTCGAAACCGGTTTCGCGCGGATAGCCGTTGGCAACCCCGCCGAGCGAGCCGACGATGCTGCGCAGCGCCCGGTCGTTCATATCCATCACCCGCCGCCAGGCGATGCGGCGGATGTCGATGTTCTGCTCGTTGCCCCAGTAGATGTGATTGTCGATCAGCGCCGCCAGCAGATTGTGCGCCGAGGTGATCGCGTGGAAGTCGCCGGTGAAGTGGAGGTTCATGTCCTCCATCGGCACGACCTGCGCATAGCCGCCACCGGCAGCACCGCCCTTGACGCCGAAGCAGGGTCCGAGCGAGGCCTCGCGGATGCAGACGATCGCCTTCTTGCCGATGCCGTTGAGCCCGTCGCCAAGGCCGACGGTCGTCGTCGTCTTGCCCTCGCCGGCCGGCGTCGGGTTGATCGCCGTCACCAGGATCAGATGGCCGTTCTTCTTTTCGCGCTGCCGGGCAATGAAATCGGCACCGATCTTCGCCTTGTCGTGGCCGTAGGGCAGCAGATCTTCCGCCGGTATGCCGAGCGCCGCGCCGATCTCCAGGATCGGCTTCTTCTTTGCGGCGCGCGCAATCTCGATATCGGACTTGACCTCCGTCATGACATGTCCCCTCCCCAGGGTCTCGTTTTCGTCCACGCCTTCCAAAGCGCGGTTCGCAATGCCGGAGCGGGAGGAGAAGACGTGTCTGCGGCTTCCGCCACATCCCGCTAACTCAAGATCGGCGGCGGCCGCCCTTTGGCGGCCGGCCACCTCGTCGTCTGCCTTAACGGGCGAGAATGTCGCGCATTTCGACGATGTTGGAGCGCACCCGCAACGTATAGAAGCCCATAGTCGCCAGATGCGTCGGCATGATCCAGCCCGCTTCCTCGCCATTGGAGATGATCCAGGGCTGGATGCGGAGCGCCGCGCGCAGCTGCTTGATCGTTTCGGTCCAGATCGGCAGCAGGCCGCGCTGGGCAACCACGTTGTCGAAGTCGGCGCCGGCTGCCGAGAGAATGCCGTAATAGCCGTAGAGCTGGCCATAGGCGAACCAGAAGCGATCGTCGGCGCGCGTGTCGAACCAGCCGCCATTGTGGTTTTCCGAACGCTCGCGCAGGATCGCCGAGGTGTTGCCGAGGTCGTTGGCGACACGGTCGAGGAACTCGACGAGGTTATCCGAGCGGCCGTCGAAGATTGCCTCGCACTTGCTGAGCGTCGTGTTGAAGGACCTCAGATCCTTCATCGCCGCCCGGTAGAAGCTCGGCGTCGGCGTCTTCGGACCGAACGGGTTGATGCCGAAATACCAGGTCTCTTCATCGAACTGCATGTTGCCACGCGCGCTCTGCAGGGCGTTGTTGATGCCCGAGGTGCCGCGCATGCGACCGAGCGAATCGACGAGCTCCACCGAGGTGCGGCGGATCGCCTGGTTCACCCCCCGCTGGAACGACGCCTTGTTGTCGAGCCAGGGCGTATCGTCCCAATCGAGCCCGAAGAAGCCGAGCTTGTAGAGCAGCATCGACGAGATCCAGGCGTTCTCGTTGACGTTGAAGTCGATCAAATCAGCCGTGACATCGACGATGGCCGAGGTCTGGCAAACGGTGCCTGCCGGCAGCTGCACGGCGGCAAGCGCCTCGGGCGTCGATTCCATCGGCTGCGTGGCCACGCCCGCAAGATTGCTGGCACCGCCGGTCGCCGATTGGCCTGTCGAGGTGGTACCGGGACCGCTCATCGGCGAGCCGGCGGGCACCTTGCGTTCGGCCAGCTTGTAGCGATCGACGTAGTCTTCGTTGAAGTTCGTCCAGGCCTGGGTCTGCCAGATGAAATAGCCGTAGAACAGGATCAGGCCGAGCAGGACGATGCCGATCGGTCCCTTGATGATCCAGCTGCGCTGACGATACCAGTTGCCGACCGCGATAAATGGCCAGAGCAGCCAGGCGACGGCGAGCCCGATGCCGCGGCCGATCGCGGTAAAGACACGCTGGAAAAACGCAACGATCGGGTCGAACATGTCCTATTCCTCTCTGAGGCCGTAAAGCTTGTGGCGGAAAGCCGCCTTGTCTTTCAGATATGTGCCGGTCAGCGTCGCCACAACATAGGCCTTGAAGCTTTCGCTATAACGCTCGTAGGCTTCGTAGAAGCCCTGCTTGTCGAAAACGAAGCGCGAGACGAAATCGCGGGGCACGAGCTGGGATATCAGCCGATTGACCAGCCACTGGTCCGGATGGGCGGGTGCGGCGCGCACCAGCATGAAGCGGTTTGCCGGCGCCACGTCCTGCATCTTGATCGTGCCGGTCGCAGCGACCGTGCGGATCATCTCCTGCAGGAAGGGATAGGCGCCGTCTTTCGCGACCGCGGCGGCATACCGATGCATCCAGGTCTGCAGCCAGATCCGGTCGGCATTGGCAAGATCGGCCGTCGGGTCGCTCTCGTTGATCAGCCCACGCACCACCATGTCGGCGCGGTGCTGATAAAGCCCGGAATCCTCGACCCAGGACGCCTGCGGCAGTTGCAGCCGCTTGGTCGAGGCGAGGAAGTCGTAGATCCGGGCGTGATCGTTGATGGCGATGTAGCTCACCTGCCAGGGCCGTGAGCGGCGGAAGCCCGGCACGGAAGGGTCGCAGATGACCGTCGTCGTCTTATGGTCGAGGAAGATATAGACGCCGCCGAAATGGTTGGCCCAGAACGCCTCATGGCGGAAGACGAGCTGATCCGGCACCAGTGCGTTCTGCCGGATGTCGCCGGTCTGCTTGGCAAGCTCGACCATGCGCGTCAGCATCTCGTCGTCGGCCCAGGCCGTCGGCACCTTTTTCAAGCGGTCGACAAGGCCACGCAGCTCGGCCGCCTTGCCGAGCATGTCCTCAGCCGACAGCACCCGGAAGCGCACCTCGTTGATAGACAAGAGATCGTCGATGTCGTTTACGACCGAGACCGAATCCTCGATCTCGCCATAGAGCGCATCCTTGATGGTGATGGCGTTGATCGCACGGCTGTTGGCGTTGAAGAACTCGTGCATCAGCGCCGCGGTATTGGAGAAGCTCGTATGCACGCACGGCAGCTCCGCCTGTTCCGGCGTCATGATGATGAAGCGGCGGTTGACCCGGTTCGGATCGAGATAGTCGCGATCCCCCAGCTCCTCGGCGATCTCGGGCGAAAACCCGGTCATGTCGATGCTGAACTGCGTCAGCGCCGTTGGCCGCAAGCCGAAGCCTTCGAGCGCCTTGTTGTAGCGCGCGATCAGATGCGGCTCGGAAATATCGAGCAACCGTCCATAGATCAATTCGGCTTCAAGCAGGCGGTTCATCTGTCAGTTTTTCCTAGCATCACCCCTGCCACCGGCCGTCGCGTTTCATCGCCTCGATCTCGCGGATCGCCTTTTCGCGCTGGCGCTCGCGGCGGATGATGTCGGTGACGGCGGCATCGTCCGACTTGTCGGTGTATCGGAACTCGCTGTCGGCGTAGCGGTTGATCTCCTGCAGCACCATGTCGATGGTGATCGGGCCGCGCAGCGCCTCGATCATCGCCTTCTTTTCATCATAGCCCTTGTGCATGAAGGAGCCGGCGTCCTTGAACCAGTCGTCCGGCAGTTCCACGTCCATGGCTCTGAGCTTGATCGCGTCGGTGATGTTCTTGATCGCCCGGCCGGTGAAGCGCGGCTCGGCCTCCTTGATCATGTGCAGATAGGCGCCGACATCGGCGAGCGAGCCGATCGCGCCCTTTTCCTTCTCGTAGCGCTCCCAGACGGCGACGAGACCATCCTCCTTCGGCCGCGCATGCTCGGCATAGGACTGGGCGACCGCGCGCTTGATCTCCTGGCCCTCGAACAGCTGATGCTCGCCGAGCGGGATGTTGTGGTTCTTGCCGACCAGCAGCGCGAAGATGTCGATGTAGTCGTCCTCGGTCTGCGGCCCGTCGACCAGCCAGCGCGCGCCGGCGCGCTGGCGCAGCGCATCGTCGACATTTTCGGGATAGTTGGAGAACATGCCGAAGGTGCAATTGCCGCGCACTACCGTCGAGGCGCCGGCAAAGCTCTCCATCAGCACCGCCGTCACCTCGTGCTGGCCGGCAGAGGCGCGATCGTCGGAGCGCTTCGCCGCCACCTGGTCGACATCGTCGATCGTGCCGAAGCCGATCGCCCGCGGATTGATGACGTTGTTGACGAACTCCTTGCAGTTCTGGCCGGACTTGCCCTGATAGGAGGAGATCTGGTCGACGCCGAAATTCTCGTAATGGAAGGCGTAACCGGCGATCTCGCAATAATCGTTCAGCATGCCGGCAAGCATCTGGATCAGGATCGTCTTGCCGGTACCCGGCATGCCGTCGCCGATGAAGGTGAAGAGGAAGCCGCCAAGCTCGACGAACGGGTTCATCTGCCGGTCGAAGTCATAGGCCATCAGCATCTTGGCAAGCTTCAGCGCCTGATACTTGGCGATGTGGTTGCCAATGATTTCCTCGGGCTTCTTGAAGGTCATGACCAGCGGCTTGCGCTTCTGGCCGGGTGCCACATCGAAACCGTTGAGCGTGAAATCGTCCTGGTCGAGGCGGATATGGACGTTCTCGAAGCTCTGCAGCCCGGTAAAGCGCGCCTTGCGGGCAATCAGCCCCTCGATCGCCACCCGCGAGAAGGCGCGCGCCCGGGCAGTCAGCGCCAGATCGTCCGGCGCTCCGGCAAGGCCGCGATCGAGCGCCGAGATCAGGCTCTTCAGCGCGTCCTGCGGCGTGTCGAACAGGAAGTCGGGCTCGATGGCGTCGTCAACCGGCTCGCCCTCGCCTGCCAACGTCGCGCCGAGATAGGCGGCAAGCGTGAAGGCCGCGACGTAGGCAGAGGCCGACAGCAGCGCCTTGAACTGATTGGCCTCCTCCCCGCCAAGCGGCGAAGTGGCGTTCTTCGCCTGCAGCTGTTCGAGGCTCGTCTGCCGCGCAAAGACGTCGGCGACGGCCAGCGCCACCTGGATGCCGCGGCGCGTGCGGTAGAGCACCGCGTGCTGGGCCGGAGAGAACATCGGGTCGCCCTGGCGCACTGCCTGGATCGTCTTCGTCAGCTCCACCTCGCGGGTGCGCCGCTGGCCGCCGGTCGAAACCGTCGACACGAAGCGACGGCCGGTGCCGGCAAGCGAGGTGCCGGCGGTGGCATCTTCCCGCTCCAGGATGATGAGCTTGGTCACCAACCCTTGCGCCACCGCCTGATGCTTGGCGATGTCGTCCTCGTGCAGCGTCGTCAGCCCCGTATTGAGTGTCATCGTCAAACCTCGCTCACGACCTGGTTGCCGGAAATGACGTGGACCTTGTAGTCGCCGAACACCTGTTCCGCCTCGCCGGCGGCATAGAGCGCCTGATAGGCGTCATGCGGCACCAGCGCGTGTTTCTCGTAGGAGGAGACCCCCATGCGCGTCGCTTCCAGATTGGCGGTATCGATGTGGAATTCCTCCTGCGCCGGGGTCGACGACCAGAAGCCGCGCTTGGCCGGTCGCTCCGATTTCGAGAAGACCTCCTGCACCGTCCAGGTCAGGAGCCAGGCATTCTCGGTCTTGCGTACCTTGGAAAGGATATCGTTGATGCGCGCATTGTTCTCGGTGATCCCGGCCGAATAGAACGGCCCGAGCACGATGCGGCGCAACTGCTTCGGGTGTAGTTCCTCGAAATCCTTGTCGAGATTGGTGGCGATCGTCACCGGCGTCAGAGAATAGCTGCTGTTCTTGGCGGCAAAATCGTCGAAACGGCTGGCGAGATCCGGATTGAGCAGGCCGCCGACCGGCAGCGGGATCTCCACCTGCGGGTTGAGCTTGCCATCGGCAGTCACCAGCATCTCGACGATCTTTTCCGAAGAGTCCTCGATCGTCGCCATATAGACCATCGGCAGGGTGTTCGCCCCGTCGAAGGCGCCCCAACTCACCACGTAATAGGGCCGCATCGTCTTGGAGTTGACGGCAACACGGATGGTCTCCGGCAGGATGAACGGCGAAAAAATCTCGCCCTTGCCGATCTGCTCCAGATAGAGCCGCTCGGCCATGCGCGTCTGCAGCGCTTCGGGAAAGGCCTTCTGCCTCAGGATGAAATCGACCATCTCGTCGCGCAGCGCATCGGCCTGGGGAATATCGGCAAGGCGCTTGGTCGCCGTCTGGCGATCGTTCTCCAGTTCGAGCACGTTCTGAAAGACGGGAAAGCCGCTTTCGGCGCGCGAAATCCGGAACTGGTCGACGAAGCCGATCCGGTTCTCCCAGCAGTCGATCGAGGCCTTCAGCCGGCCAAGATAGGGAACGATCACTTCACCGACGACGGTGTTGCGATAGAGCGGCGAGTTGCGATCGCCGAGAAAGAGCTCAAGCCCGGCGAGCGCCGCATGGATCGACGCGAAATACTGTGCGACAGCGGATGAAGCCGCGACCTTCATGCAAATCCCCGTGGCGCGCGCCGAAAGGCAAACTCAGTTCGGATCATGCGCCGTCCGTTCACTGCTTCACGTAGTTGGCAGTGTTGTGCTTGTCCATGACAGCCTGGAAGCGGCGGGCGAAAGCGTCGTCGGCGAGCTTCTTGCGGCGCTGGATATCCTGCGTCGAAAGCATGTTCTTTTCATGCATTTCCAGGAGATCGCCGATGTGGCGCTGGGCCGCGGCACCGATGCCGGCCATCGTTTCCTCGGCGGCCGTGTCGACCTGGCTGCCGAGCGTGTTGATCTTGTGGGCGACGTCCTGCTGGGCGGCCGTTTTCAGCGAGTCTTCCAGCGCCTTGTAGAGCACGATGCGCTGCTCGGTATCGATCGTCAGCTTGTTGATCAGCGTGTTCTGCGCCGCGATCTGGTTGTTCAGCGAATCGACGAAGGTCTGGAACATCGAGGTGTAGCGTTCGAGCGTCTGGCTTTCGGCAAGCAGTTCCTGCTCCTTGGCCTGCTTCTCGTTGTATTCGGTGGCAAGGGCGGAGCGCTCGCCTTCGAGCTCGGTGCGCACCTTCTGCTCGGTCGAGGCGGCGATGCGGTTTTCGATGTCTAGCAAGAGCGGGTTCAGCTCCTCGATGCGCTTCTGCACCTCTTCGAGGTTCGCCATCGTGCCCTTGCGGCGCTCGATCACCTGGATCAGGCTCTGCTCAGAAGTCTTGTAGCGCTGGTCGAGGATCGACTTCTGTTCCTTGAGGATGCCGACGATCATGTCGGACTTGGAAAGCAGTTCCTGCAGATTGCCGGCAAGCGACATGTTGCGCACGCGGTCAGTGCGCATGCGCTGCATCTTCTGCTTGGAGAAGATGCCGATGAACTTCTCGTAGCCCGTATAGTTCTTCATGCTCTCGAATTCGGAACCGAAGACATTGGTCGCATCCTCAAGGCCGATGATCAGGTCGGCGATGTTGGCTTCCATCACCTTTTGCTGGTTGATCACGTCCTGGATCCGGGCATTCTCGATGTCGAAATTGACGTCGCCGAGTTTGGTCTCGGCCTTGGCGAACTGTTCGAGTACGACGCCGGATTGTTCGAGCTTGCCGCGCATCTGTTCGACAACGCCCTTCGTCTTTTCGATCTCCGCGTCAAAATTCTGAAGAGTCGCCATGTCCTGCCCCTCGGTCCACCGTGGCGTTATCCGCCAGCCCGGCTGAATTATTCAGCCTTCGATTGCAGTTATATAAAGGGTGTTTACCGAAAGAGAACAAGCCTTTCCCGGCAGCTTTTTGATCAGCCACCACAGCGAAGTGCTTGAGATATCGACGGCATTGCCGCGCGCAAGCCGAGGAAAAGCGGGAAACGGTTTTCCGTCCGGAACCTGCGTCGTCCCTATTTGGCAGCCGGCGGCGCCTTCAGGTAGGCAATCACGTCGGCAATGTCCTGCGGCTTTTTCAAACCCACAAAAGCCATCTTGGTGGCACCGACCATTGCCTTGGGGCTCAGCAGATACTCGCTGAGCGTCGCCTCGTCCCAGACATGACCCTCGGCGCCGAAGGCCTTCATCGCGTCGGAGTAGTTATAGTCGGCAACGGATGCGGCCGGACGTCCGACGACGCCCATCAGGCTCGGGCCGACGCGGTTTGTCGGTTCGCTTGCGGTGTGACAGGCGGCGCATTTGCGAAAGACGGCAGCGCCGGCCGTGGCGTCGCCACCGGCATGGGCGACCGTTGCACCGAGGGAGAACGTGCCAAGACAGAGTGTGATGGAAAGGCTGGTGACGAGACGCAACATCGAAGACCCCTGGCGTGCGATAGGGGCGAACAATGGCATCGCGCATGTGGCGGTTTCAAGCCGCCACGACGCCGCACTCACTCGCAGCGCATCAGGTCGTCCCAATGGCGCCGGCAATAGGAGACGTATTTCTCGTTGCCGCCGACTTCGACCTGGGCGCCCTCGTGCACGACCTTGCCCTGCCCGTCCAGGCGCACGACCATCGTCGCCTTGCGGCCGCAATGGCAGATCGTGCGCACCTCGCGCAGTTCGTCGGCAATCGCCAGCAGCGCCATCGAGCCCGGAAAGAGCTTGCCCTGGAAATCCGTGCGCAGGCCATAGGCCATGACCGGAATGCCGATGCGGTCGGCGACGCGGGCAAGCTGCCAGACCTGCCCCTCGTTGAGGAACTGCGCCTCGTCGACGAAGACACAGGCGATCTCGCCTTCACCATCCCGGTGCAGCCGGTCGATCAGCCCGAAGAGATCATCGTCGCCGTGAAAGGGAATGGCGTCCGCGCCGAGACCGATGCGCGAGGAAATGCGGCCGACCCCTCCCCGGTCGTCATGGGCGGCGATCAGCATCACCACGCGCATGCCGCGCTCCTGGTAGTTGTAGGAGGCCTGCAGCAGCATCGTGCTCTTGCCCGCATTCATCGTCGCATAGCTGAAATAGAGTTTGGCCATTGTCACCGCGTCCGGTTTTTCCGTTTTCCGGGTAATGACGAGGCTTGGCCGGGAAGGCCAGAGCCCGTTTGCAGCACCCACAGTTTTTCGGCGGACTAGACCATTTCGTGGACATTGCGACATCGCGCGTCGCATCGTGCACCCCGCCAGCATATTGACGCAATACACTTCCTTCGACATCAAAGCGCTTGAATTCGCTATCCAATGGTGTTTGGCTAAAACAATAATCGAGGCAGGGGAACGACAACGATGAAAAAACGACTCTCTCTCAAACTGATGCTGGCAGGCGCCGTTTCGGTCGTCGCCATCACCGCTCAGCAGGCTGCAGCTGCTGAGCCGGAAAGCTGTGGCACCGTCCGTTTCTCCGACGTCGGATGGACGGATATCACCGCGACCACAGCCACCGTTTCCACCGTTCTCAAGGGCCTCGGCTACCAGACGGACATCAAGGTTCTCTCGGTTCCGGTCACCTACACCTCGCTCAAGAACAAGGACATCGACGTCTTCCTCGGCAACTGGATGCCGACCCAGGAAAACGATGTACGTCCCTTCCTCGACGACAAGTCGGTCGAATCCTTCGGGCCGAACCTGGTCGGTGCCAAATATACGCTCGCGACCAACGCCAAGGGCGCCGAGCTCGGCATCAAGGACTTCAAGGACATCGCCGCCAAGAAGACCGAACTCGACAGCAAGATCTATGGCATCGAGCCAGGCAATGACGGCAACCGCCTGATCATCGACATGGTCGACAAGGACACCTTCGGCCTCAAGGGCTTCGAGGTTGTCGAATCCTCCGAACAGGGCATGCTGGCGCAGGTCGCCCGCGCCGAAAAGGACGGAGCGCCGGTCGTCTTCCTTGGCTGGGAACCGCATCCGATGAACGCCAACTTCAAGCTCACCTACCTCTCGGGCGGCGACGACATCTTCGGCGCCAACTTCGGCGGTGCGGAAGTCTTCACCAACGTGCGCGCCGGTTACACCACCGAATGCCCGAACGTCGGCAAGCTTTTGACGAACCTCAAGTTCTCGCTCCAGATGGAAAACGAGATCATGGGCAAGATCCTGAACGACGGCCAGGAGCCGGACAAGGCAGCTGCGGAATGGCTGAAGGCCAACCCGACCGTCGTCGATCCGTGGCTCGCCGGCGTGACCGCCAAGGATGGCGGCGACGGCCTGGCCGCAGTCAAGGCCGCACTCGGCCTCTGATCGGCATCAAGGCGGGGGAAATCCCCGCCTTTTTTCACCGCGTCATGCGCCCCTTTTTGACCTGACGAGACGGATTTACCTTCGTGGAATATCTGACCGAGAACCGCATCCCCATCGGGGGCTGGGCCAAGGCATTCGTCGACTGGCTGACGACGAATTTCGATTTCTTCTTCGACCAGCTCGCCCGCTTCCTTCAGGCCGTCGCCGATACGCTGCTTTGGGTCCTTTACGCCCCCCACCCGCTGATCGTCGTGGCCGTCATCACCGGGCTCGCCTGGTGGTTCCGCCGCTCGATCGGCATAACGCTGTTCACCGGCCTTGGCCTGCTCCTGATCATCAACCAGGGCTACTGGAAGGAAACGACGGAAACGCTGGCGCTTGTGCTCGCCGCCACTGCCGTGAGCATGGCCGTCGGGGTGCCGCTCGGCATCGCCGCCGCCCGTCGCCCCTGGGTCTATGCCGTCATGCGACCGATCCTCGACCTGATGCAGACGATCCCGACCTTCGTCTATCTGATACCGGCGCTGATCCTGTTTGGTCTCGGCATGGTTCCGGGCCTGATCGCCACGGTCATCTTCGCCATCCCCGCACCGATCCGGCTGACGCGCCTCGGCATCATATCGACGCCGCCGTCGCTGGTGGAAGCCGCACAGGCCTTTGGCGCGACGCCGGGACAGGTGCTGCGCAAAGTGGAGCTGCCCTTTGCCATGCCACAGATCATGGCCGGCCTGACCCAGACCATCATGCTGTCGCTATCGATGGTGGTCATCGCCGCGCTCGTCGGCGCCAGCGGCCTCGGCGTTCCGGTCGTGAGAGCCTTGAACACGGTCAACATCGCCAAGGGCTTTGAAGCCGGCCTTTGCATCGTCATCCTGGCGATCATTCTCGACCGCCTTTTCCGCTCGTCCGACGAAGGAGAAGGCGCATGACCAACGCCGTCGTATTCAAGAACGTCGACATCATCTTCGGCAACAACCCGCAGGTCGCGCTGCAGATGGTCGACCAGGGCAAGACCCGCGACGAGATCGGCGCTGCGACCGGCCTCGTGCTCGGCGTTGCCGGCGCCTCACTCGAAATCACCGAGGGCGAGATCCTGGTGCTGATGGGCCTTTCGGGGTCGGGCAAATCGACGCTGCTTCGCGCCGTCAACGGCCTTGCGCCGGTCGTGCGCGGCGAGGTCGAGGTCAAGACTGCGAACGGGCCGCTCAATCCCTATCGAACCAATGCGAAGTCGCTGCGCGACTTCCGCATGCACACGGTCTCGATGGTGTTTCAGCAGTTCGCACTCCTGCCGTGGCGCACCGTCGCCGACAATGTCGGCTTCGGGCTCGAGCTTGCCGGCATGCCGGATGCCGAGCGCAAGGCGCGCGTCGGCGAGCAGCTCGAACTCGTCAATCTCTCGAAATGGGCGGGCCGCAAGGTCAACGAGCTTTCGGGCGGCATGCAGCAGCGCGTCGGCCTTGCCCGCGCCTTTGCGACCGGCGCACCGATCCTTCTGATGGACGAGCCGTTCTCGGCCCTCGACCCCCTGATCCGCACCCGCCTGCAGGACGAGTTGCTGGAGTTCCAGCGGCGGCTGAAGAAGACGATCATCTTCGTCAGCCACGATCTCGACGAGGCCTTTCGCATCGGCAACCGCATCGCCATCATGGAGGGCGGGCGCATCATCCAGTGCGGCACGCCGCAGGATATCGTCAAGAACCCGGCGAACCAGTACGTCGCCGATTTCGTCCAGCACATGAACCCGATCACCATGCTGACGGCGAAAGACGTGATGCAGACCGGCGTCCAGCGCGGGGTGACGGTTGCCGGCGTAACAGCGACGGCCAAGCCGACGACACCGCTCGTCGACATTCTCGACGCCATGTCCCGCCAGCCGGGCAGCATCGGGGTCGTCGACAACGGTTCCGTCGTCGGCACCATCGACGCCCAGGATATCGTGCAAGGGTTGACGCGCCACCGCA
Source organism: Ensifer sp. NPDC090286 (assembly GCF_044769565.1). Taxonomy (NCBI): domain Bacteria; kingdom Pseudomonadati; phylum Pseudomonadota; class Alphaproteobacteria; order Hyphomicrobiales; family Rhizobiaceae; genus Ensifer; species Ensifer sp. NPDC090286. The sequence goes on from NZ_JBIVYF010000001.1 coordinate 1,798,728, forward strand.
ACAAAAGTTGACGGCGCCCCTCAACAAGCCAATAAAGCCCGGAGCGTCGTTCCGGGCTTTTTCGTCCCGGCGACGACCGCATGGCAGGAAAAGGGAAAGACCATGAGCGACAAGCCGAACGTTTTGCGCGACACCGACGACGAAGCCCGCACGCTGGCCCGCACGCTTCTGCGCGGCGCGCGCAGCGCATCGCTTGCGGCGATCGAGCCGGACAGCGGCGGCTTCCCCTTCGTCAGCCGCGTGCTCGTCGGCGTGGATGTCGACGGGGTTCCTGTCATCCTGATCTCGAAACTGTCGACCCACACCCAGGCGCTGCTGGCCGACGCCAGGGCTTCACTGTTGACGGGTGAACCCGGCAAGGGCGACCCGCTCGCCCATCCTCGCCTGACCGTACAATGCACGGCCGAACAGGTAGCGCGCGACAGCGAGGCGCATGTCCGAATCCGCGAGCGATTCGTTCGCCGCCACCCCAAGTCGAAGCTTTACGTCGATTTTCCCGATTTCGGCTTCTTCCGGCTGACGCCGTTGCGTGCCAGCCTCAACGGAGGCTTCGGCCGCGCCTATGTTCTGACCGCCGGGGACCTGCTGATCGACACGCCCGCCGTCGCTTCGCTCGCCGCGATGGAGGCGAACGCGATCGATCATATGAATACGGATCATTCTGACGCAGTTCAGCGCTATGCGGTGACGCTTTGCAAAGCGCCGGAAGGCAACTGGAAAGTGGTGGGTATCGACGCCGCAGGGCTCGATCTTGCAGATGGCGATCAGCTAAAACGCCTTGAGTTCCCGACACCTATCGAAGAAAGTTCCAATTTACGGGCAATTTTGCGTGAACTTAACGGTTAATCGCGGGAGAAGTACCCCCATTTCTTGCAGTGGGTGGTTGCCCTTTTATGCATCACGACTAATTATCGTGCTTCGTCAACCATAACTACGTGTGATGTAATTTTCGCATGGAGCACGCAATGCAGCCACTTTCGCCTGAAAAACACGATGAAGCCGAGGTAGCAGCCGGTTTCCTCTCGGCCATGGCAAACCCTAAGCGCCTACTCATCCTCGATTCCCTCGTCAAGGAAGAGATGGCGGTCGGCGCATTGGCCAACAAGGTTGGGCTGAGCCAATCGGCTCTCTCCCAGCATCTTTCTAAGCTCCGTGCTCAGAATCTCGTCAGCACCCGTCGCGATGCGCAGACGATTTACTATTCTAGCTCATCCGACGCGGTCATGCGGATTCTAGGCACGCTCAATCAAATCTACGGTGACGACCAGATCGCCACTGCAGAAAAGACTCCGGTCCGCAAATCGGCCTGATACTCGGTCCGCATCTGCGGACCCGTTCAAACAGCCCCACACGAGAAATCGCGCGGGGCTTATTCTTTGGCGGATAGTCTTCCCGATTTGCACGTGAAAGGTGCCGGCGTTCGCCGGCATTTACCGAGCCTTGAGACTTCCGGGGCACGATGCGCCGCGACAGAAAAAGCCGGAAAGCGGACATCGGGATATGCGTGACAAGGTCCGCTGGGGCATCGCCGGAACCGGCACGATCGCAAACAGTTTTGCCGCAGACTTCCGCTTCGCACCCCATGCGAGCCTTGTCGCCGTCTCATCCCGCAGCGCGCAGAAGGCCGAGAGCTTCGCTGCGCGTTTCGGCGGCCTGCGCAGCTATCAGGGTATCGAGGCACTGGCCGCCGCTCCCGATATCGACGCGATCTATATCGCCTCACCCAATGCCGAGCACCTTCAACAGGCCACCCTGGCGTTCGCCGCCGGCAAGGCCGTTCTGGTCGAAAAGCCGCTGACGACGTCGTCGGCCGACGCGCGCGCGCTCGTAAACGCCGCCGGGAGCACCTTTGCCATGGAGGCGCTCTGGACCTGTTTTCTTCCGGCGATTTCGCGGCTTCGCGAGTTGCTCGCTGTCGGAACGCTCGGCACGATCCGCCATGTCCGGGCGGAACTCGCCTATGAGAAACCGTTCGACGCCGGCAGCCGGTTCTTCGATCCGGCGCTCGGCGGCGGGTCGCTGCTCGACCTCGGCATTTATCCGATCGCCCTTTGCCTCAATCTGTTCGGAGACCCCACGTCCGTCGACGGCTCGTGGAAGCGCGCGCCGACCGGCGTCGACACTTCGGCCAAGCTCAAGCTGGCCTATGACGGCTTTAGCGCTGCGCTCGGCTGCGGCTTCGATCGAAACGGCCACAATCGCTTCGTCATCGAGGGCGAGCGGGGCACGCTGGTGATCGACGCGCCGTTTCTGAAGGCAAGCCGCCTCTTCGTTTCCACCGGCGGACCGGCGCGCAAGCTGCTGGCTTTCAACGGAAAAGCGGCCTACCGGCTGGCCCGGTATCTCCCCCTGCCCGGCCTCACCCGCCACGATCATCACTTCCCCGGAAGCGGCCTGCAATTCGAGATCGAGGCGGCAAGTTCAGCCATTATCGAGGGTCGCGGCGAACATCCGTCGATGCCGCTATCGGCCAGCATAAAGGCCCTGGAAATCATCGAGACGATCCGCGCAAAGACGCCTGACGCCGGATAAGCCTGCGCCGAAACGGAGCGGAAGCAGTGCCGACGCTGCGCCGCTTAGAGATCGAGCGGACGGTAGTCCCGCCAGCCGCCGTTGAGCGCCAACACCACTTCCGTCAGATGTCGTGCCGTCGCGCCGGAGAAGAACGGTGTCTCGCCGCGCTCGATCGCCTGCGCCTGCACCGCGATGCCGCGCACGAAATCGATCTGCGACGGAAAGGCCGGAAGCGCCCTTGCCGCCGGCCCCGGCGGATAGGGCATCTTCGTTCCGGGATAGAGCCGAAGTGGAAGCTTGCTGCCAAGTTTCCACTCCAGCCAGTCGAGCCCGCGGTGAAGAAGCGGCCGCTTCGCCCCGAAGGTCTCCAGATGGATCGGCGAACGATTGTCCCAGAGATCGCGAACGGAGATCAGGCCCTTGTCACCGATGATCGTCAGCGAGCGGTCGCGCGGCGCCGCCAGGCCACAGGTGACCCGCGCCGTCACACCGGAGCGGAACGTCAGGCAACCCACGGAAAAATCGGGCCCGAGCGCCAGCGTCTCGGTCCCCGGCCCCTTGTCCGGAAAGGTGAGCGCCGAGACCGCGCTGACTTCGGCGACCGGGCCGAACAGCGAGACCAGCCAGCTTGCCGCATAGCCGGCATGCTCGAGCGTGCATCCGACCTCGAACTCGTGCACGCCCGGCCAGCGCGCGCCCGAGCGGCTGCGCCAGGCGCGCCAGTTGGCCTTGAACACCGGGCCATCTTCCATCTCGGCATAGACAAGCCGCGGCGTGCCGATGGCGCCGCCCGCAAGCAGACGGGCGCAAAGCGCCTGCGCGTCGCTGAGGCCATTGGCCGGCGCGCCGACAAGCAGCAGCCCCTTGGCCTTCGCCAGATCGACGAGTTCGCTCGCCTCCTCCACCGTCATCGCCAGCGGCTTCTCGCAATAGACGTGCTTTCCGGCCGAGAGCGCTCTGCAATTTACGGTATAGTGGCTCTCCGGAGTGGTCAGATTGACGACGATCGACACCGCGGGGTCGGAAAGCACGGCGTCCAGCGAGGCAAAGGGCGAAACCTTCCAGTAGCGCGCAAACGCGTCGAGACGCTCGGCATCGCGGTCCCAGACGCCGACGAGCCGCAGCTCCGGATGGTTGGCGAGCGTCGTCATGTAATAGTCGGCGACGAAGCCGGTTCCGACAAAGGCAATCCCGGTCACGCTTTCAGTCTCCTATCGCGCGTCGGCCAGGAACGACGCGACATAAACGAGCGGCGCATTCCAGTTGATGGCGATTTCGTTGGACCCATAGGCTTCGATATCGTCGACATAACAGGTCTGCGGCGCGCAGCCGCGCAGCCGCTCCCTGGCGATGTCGTCGACAAAGGTCGAGTTCGGGCCGCCGGCAAGCGAGCCGACGGGCGGATTTGGCAACTGCGGATCGCGTTGACGGGCATACCAGCGGCTGTGCTGGTTCTGCGGCGAGCGGCTGCCATATCCGGTTATGTAGGAAAGCCCCATCGCGTTGCGCCCGAGGATATAGTCCATGCCCTCGCGCGCACCGTCGAGAAAGACCCTGTCGCCGGAGAGATCATAGGCGGCCGACAGCACGACGATGTTCTGCAGCATCAACTGGTTCGATCCCCAGTCGTAGCGCCTGTTTTCCGGTCGGTAGACAATGCCGAAGCTCTCGGCCTGCTGCACGGACAAAAGGCGCTGCGCCGCCGACACCACCGAACTGCCGATCGCTTCGCGGTCCGCCGCCGGCAAGGCTTTGCCATAAAGGGCGAGTTGCAGCCGCGCGAAGCCGGCAACGTCGCGCCAGTTGAAGGCGCCGCCGGGCGAAAACACATCCGCCTCCCAGAGCGGCGAGGCCCGCAGGGTCTTAAGATATTCGCCGTTGCCGGTCGTCAGATAGAGTTCGGTCGCCGCCCAGAAGAGCTCGTCGGAAATGCTGTCGTCGTCGTAGTCGCCACCGCCGCCGAACCCGTCGGACTTTGGCGCAAGAAGTGCGGGATTGGCATTGGCCGCCACCCACGCCTTGCGCGCCGCCGAAAGCAGCCGGGCGGAAAATGTCGGGTTGTGTTCGGCAAAGAGCCGCGCGCCCTGGGCCGCCACTGCCGCGACATCGAGCGTCGCCGCCGTCGAGGGACGGTAGAGCGCGCGCGGTTGCGGGTCGTCGCCCGGCAGCATCGGTGCGGCGGTCCAGGCCGTATCATGGATCTTATGGTGCACCATCCCAGCAAGCGGCTCCCCATCCGGGACCATCATCCGCAGCAGGAATTCCAGCTCCCAACGCGCCTCATCCAGAATGTCCGGGAGGCCATTGCCGTTTTCCGGAATGCGCGAGAGCCCGTCGCGGGTCACCGCCGATTTCGGCGCAAAGGTCAGGCCGCGTTCGTAGGTGGCAAGCAGTTGGGCGGCAGCCAGCGCGCCGGTCACCGCATATTTGCCGTGGTCGCCGGCGTCGTACCAGCCGCCGGTGACGTCCAGTTGATAGGAACAGGACCAGCCGCCATAGAGCGCGTCGGCCTGCGCGCCGCCAAGGCACGGAACCGCCTTGTCGCCCTGGTTGGGCGCGACGCCGACGTGACCGGCCGGCCGGGCATAGGCCTTGCCGGCGATCGCGCCCTTGATCTCGATCCCGCTTCGTTGCGGGTAGAACCAGGACAGCGCATCGATCCGCAGCCGCGTATAGAGATCCTCGCCGATCGAAAAGCGGTCGCTCGCCCAGTCGCCGGACACGAGACGATAGCCATCCCCCGGCGTCTTGAACGCTGAGAAGTCCGCAACCTGCGTCTCGACGCCGGCGGTCGGATCGAAGCCATGGGGCTGCGTCTTGCCCTTGCCGACCATCCTGTCCGCAGAATCCAGCAGCTGAAAATCGATGGGGTGCTTCGCGTCGGCGACGAAGGTCGCCCGCTTCGGGCCATCCGTCAGATAGCCGAGCTGGTTGACGCGAATGGCCGGCTCTTCGGCTGCCCGCCGCGCCGCCGGCGAACGGGCCCCGGTCGCCACCAGCGAGATGTCGTCGAGACAGACGCGGCCGCCCTCGCCGCCGCCAAGCGGAAACACGAGCTGCGCTTCGTCCGGTTCCTGGCCTGCAAATTCCGCCGAAAAAAGGCTACCCTCCGGCGTGCCTTCCATCGTGAATTCGTCCACCGTGGTCCAGGGATCGGCAGCGCGCTGCACCCTTGCCTGGACGCTGCGCGCAGGCTCAGCGAGCACCTTCATCGACAGGCGGTAGATCCGACCGGGCTCGAGCTTCAAACCGTTGGTGCCGATGAGCTGGCTCCAGGCTTCGCCACCCCGCGCAACCTCGACGCAAAGCCGGCCTTTCTCGCGCGCGAGCGTCAGCCCGTCGCTTGCCCAGAACGTGTCCTGTCCCTTGTCAAAGTGGCCGTCAGCAATCTGTTCGGCGCCCCTTGCCAGGCCCGGCAGGAAGAGCACGGCAATCGCCGCGTGTGCTATCCCGAACCTCGACACGTTTCTAACTCCGAACTCGCCGGTCATCCAAAAGGCGCCACGGAGCCGACAAGCCATGGCAGCAGAGCGTTGCCGCAAACAAGTTAAGCTTGAGAAAAGATCCGGCGGCGTGGCGAAATTTCGCTGTTGCCAAGCCCCGTCCAAGACCCGTCGGCCGGACCGGCGCGAGGCTTGACGCGCCCCGGTGCCCTGATAGTTTGACCAAAGGGTAAAAATATGGGCGGCAGCACCGCCCGGACGACAAGAGAGACCGAGGAGAACTGGAATGTCGAACCGCCTTAACACGCCGAACGACCTGCGCGCCTTCTGGATGCCGTTCACTGCGAACCGGCAGTTCAAGAAGGAGCCGCGGATGTTCGTCGGCGCCAAGGACATGCACTACACGACCCATGACGGCCGCACGGTACTGGACGGCACGGCGGGTCTGTGGTGCGTGAACGCCGGCCATTGTCGCCCGAAGATCACCGAGGCGATCCGTGCGCAGGCGGGCGAACTCGACTATGCGCCGGCCTTCCAGCTCGGCCACCCCAAGGCCTTCGAACTGGCAAACCGCCTGGTCGACATCGCGCCCGAGGGCATGAACCACGTTCTCTACACCAACTCCGGCTCGGAATCGGTGGATACGGCGCTGAAGGTGGCACTCGCCTATCACCGCGCCAAGGGTGATGGCTCACGCTTCCGCCTGATCGGCCGCGAGCGCGGCTATCATGGCGTCAATTTCGGCGGTATCTCGGTCGGCGGCATCGTCTCCAACCGCAAGATGTTCGGCACGTTGCTCACCGGCGTCGACCACATGCCGCACACCCACCTGCCGGCCAAGAATGCCTTTACCCGCGGCGAGCCGGAACATGGCGGCGATATCGCCACGGAACTCGAGCGCATCGTCACCCTGCATGACGCGTCCACAATCGCAGCCGTGATCGTCGAGCCGGTCGCCGGTTCCACCGGCGTGCTGATCCCGCCGAAGGGCTACCTGCAGAAGCTGCGCGAGATCTGCACCAAGCACGGCATCCTGCTGATTTTCGACGAAGTCATCACCGGTTTCGGCCGCCTCGGCACGCCGTTTGCCGCGCAGTATTTCGACGTCAAGCCCGACATCATCACCACCGCCAAGGGCCTGACCAACGGCGTCATCCCGATGGGCGCGGTCTTTGTCACCTCCGAGATCCATGACGCGTTCATGAACGGCCCGGAGCACATGATCGAGTTCTTCCACGGCTACACCTATTCGGGCAACCCGATCGCCTCGGCCGCTGCCCTCGGCACGCTCGACACCTACAAGGAAGAGGGCCTGTTGACCCGTGCCGCCGAGCTTGCGCCCTACTGGGAGGAAGGCCTGCACTCGCTGAGAGACTGCCCGCATGTCATCGACATCCGCAACCTGGGCCTGATCGGCGCAATCGAGCTGCAGCCGATCGCCGGCGAGCCGACGAAGCGCGCCTTCTCCGCCTTCCTCAAGGCCTATGAGAGCGGTCTGTTGATCCGCACCACCGGCGACATCATCGCGCTGTCGCCGCCGCTGATTATCTCCAAGGCCGAGATCGACGAGCTCTTTGGCAAGCTGCGCGCGGTTCTCAACAGCAATATCTAAGCGGGCCTCACCGAGACCATCAGAACCCTTCCCCCGGCAACGGGGGAAGGGTTACTCTTATCTGCAACAATGAAACCAGGCGTCGTCCCACCGAGAGAGCATCCGGGGCGCGTATAAGAAATGGAGTTGCCTCATGTCCGAAGCGCTGGAACGCTATATCGATCAGGGCGTCGGACGCGAGCCCGCAGACATCGTCCTGAAGGGCGGGCGGTTCTTCGATCTCGTCACCGGCGAACTCGTCGCCTCCGACATCGCGATCTCGGGCGACCGCATCGTCGGTACCTTCGGCAGCTACGAGGGGCGCGAGGAAATCGACATCACCGGCCGCATCGTCGTGCCGGGCTTCATCGACACCCATCTGCACATCGAATCCTCGCTGGTCACGCCGCACGAGTTCGACCGTTGCGTCCTGCCGCTCGGCATCACCACCGTCGTCTGCGACCCGCACGAGATCGCCAATGTGCTCGGCACCGAGGGCATCGAGTATTTCCTCGATTCCGCACTCGAAACGATCATGGACATCCGCGTCCAGCTTTCCTCCTGCGTACCGGCAACGCATCTGGAAACGTCGGGCGCCGACCTGCCGATCGAAAGGCTCCTGCCCTTCCGGCATCACCCGAAAGTCATCGGCCTCGCCGAGTTCATGAACTTCCCCGGCGTGGTGCACAAGGATCCGGTCTGCCTTGCCAAGCTCGAGGCCTTCCAGGGCGCGCATATCGACGGCCACGCGCCGCTCCTGTCGGGCAAGGATTTGAACGGCTATCTCGCAGCCGGCATACGCACCGACCATGAATGCACCAGCGCCGAAGAAGCCATGGAGAAGATCCGCAAAGGCATGCACATCCTCGTGCGCGAGGGGTCGGTCTCCAAGGACCTGCATGCGCTGATGCCGATCATCACCGAGCGGCTGTCGCCGCACCTGGCGCTCTGCACCGATGATCGCAACCCGCTCGATATCGCCGAGCAGGGCCATCTCGACCACATGATCCGCACGGCCATATCCGCCGGCGTCGAGCCGCTCGCAATCTATCGCGCCGCCTCGATCTCGGCCGCCCGCGCCTTCGGCCTGCGCGACCGCGGCCTCGTCGCCCCCGGCTGGCGCGCCGATCTCGTGGTCATCGACAGCCTGGAAAACTGCAAGGCCGAGACGGTGTTTTCCGGTGGCCGGCGCGTCACCGGTGCACTCTTTGCCACCCGCAATCCGGTCGCCCCGGTCGGGCTCGACAGCGTCAAGGCGGGCCATGTCCACGCCAGCGCCTTCGGCATTCCGGTCGCTGACGGCGACACGTCGGTCATCGGCGTTCTGCCGGGCAAGATCATTACCGAGCACCGCCGCTATCGCCTGCCTGCCGTCGGCAACCAGACGGGCGTCGATCTCGGCCGCGACATCATCAAGGTCGCCGTCATCGAGCGCCACGGCGTCAACGGCAACCATGCCAACGGCTTCGTTCAAGGCTTCGGACTGAAAAAGGGCGCCATCGCCTCGACCGTCGGCCATGACAGCCACAACATCTGCGTGGTCGGTGTCAGCGACGAGGACATGGCGATCGCCGCCAACCGGCTCGGCGAGATCAAGGGCGGCTTCGTCGTCGTCGAGGATGGCAAGGTGACCGGCGAGATCGCGCTTCCGGTCGCAGGCCTGATGAGCCTTGAGCCCTATGAGAGCGTGCGCGACACGCTGCACCATCTGAGGCAGGCCGCCTTCGCGCTCGGCGCGACGCTGGAGGAACCCTTCCTGCAACTCGCCTTCCTGCCGCTGCCGGTCATCCCGCATCTGAAGATCTCGGATCGCGGCCTGGTCGACGTCGACAAGTTCATGCTGATCGGGTGATTGGCGGCAGTGCTCAGTTGTCGGCCACGGCGGGCGAGAGTTCCTTGCGGAAATAGACGACGCGCTCCGTCTCCTCGAAGCCGAGCGCCATGTGCAGGCTCTGGCTCCGCAGATTGTCGGTCGCCGTGTCGGAGGCAAGTTCCTGGCAGCCCCGGCTCGTTGCCCAGCGTTCGACCGCGGTGATCAGGGCGCGCGCCACGCCGCGGCGGCGGTAGGCGGGCAACACGTAAATGCCTTCGAGGAAGCCGACGGGCGAGGTCTCGCAGCCGTTGACATAATCGTGGCGGATCGACGCTTCGGCGAAACCGGCAGCAACGCCGGCTTCGTCCTCGCACAGGAACGAAGCATAGCGGTCGCCCTCCGCAAGACAGGATTCGACCTCGGCGCGATGATCCGCGGCGGGGGTATCCGGCCAGAGCGCCACGCGCATCTCGACCCAGCGGCCGATGGCCTCATCATCCATCAACAATACGCGCATCAGTATTTCCCTGCGAAGACCGACAGTCCGGCAACCCTGATGCTACCGGCTTCCAGCCGCGCCGGATATCCGGGCAATTCCAGGGGCTCGACCGCAGCGGGCGCCGGAAACTCCAGGGGTTCCCGGGTGAGGTTGAAAACGAAGAGCATCCGTTCGCCGTCCTTCTCGCGTACAAAGGCGAGCAGGTCGCTGTTGGTGTCGAGGAACCGCATCGTGCCATCGCTGAGCGCTGGCTGCGACCGGCGGAAGGCGAGCGTCGCCCTATAGTGATCGAGCACCGTGTCACCGGCTTGCTGGGCGTCGACCGACAGGCGCCGATGGTCCTCGGGCACCGGCAGCCACGACTTGCCGCCGGTGAAACCGGCATTCACAGCGTTCTCTTCCCAAACCATCGGTGTGCGGCATCCGTCGCGGCCCTTGTAGGAGGGCCAGAAACGAATGCCATAGGGATCGCGCAGGTCCTCGAAGGCCAGCTCGGCCTCCGGCAGTCCCAGTTCCTCGCCCTGATAAAGGCAGATCGAGCCGCGCAAGGCGGAAAGCAGCGTGATCGCCAGCCGCGCCACCCTCTCCCTCTCCGCTTCGTTGCGGGCAAAGCGGCTGACATGGCGTGTCACGTCGTGGTTGGAAAAGGCCCAGCAGACCCAGCCGTCGGTCACCGCCTTCTGGAAATTCTCGACGCAGCGGCGGATATGGGCCGCGGTGAAATCCGGGCCCAGGAGGTCAAAGGTGTAGCACATGTTAAGCTTGTCGCCGCCGCTGGTATAGGCGGCCACGGTCTTCAGCGAACGGGCGCCGTCGCCCACTTCACCAACGGTCATACGGCCCTCGTAGAGATCGAGCAAAGCCCGGAACCGCGCGAGGAAGGCGATGTTTTCCGGTTGGCTCTTGTCGTAGAGATGATCCTGCATGCCATAGGGGTTCACGTCAGGTGCGTCGTTGCTGGTGGCATCCGGATCGGGAATGAGCGGCGGGTTGTCGCGCAGGTGCTTGTCGTGGAAGTAGAAATTCACCGTATCGAGGCGGAAGCCGTCGACACCGCGGTCGAGCCAGAAGCGCGCGGCATCGAGCACCGCGTCCTGAACTTCGGGATTGTGGAAGTTGAGATCCGGCTGCGAGCCCAGGAAGTTGTGCATGTAGTATTGCTTGCGCACGCCATCCCACTCCCAGGCCGGCCCGCCGAAGATCGACAGCCAGTTGTTGGGCGCGGTGCCGTCCGGCTTCGGATCGGCCCAGACATACCAGTCCGCTTTCGCGTTGGTTCGGCTGGAGCGGCTTTCGATAAACCAGGGATGGCGATCGGACGTGTGGGAGATCACCTGGTCGATGATCACCTTCAGGCCGAGACGATGGGCTTCGCCAAGCATTGCGTCGAAATCGGCGAGCGTGCCGAACATCGGGTCGACGTCGCAATAGTCCGAGACGTCATAGCCCATGTCGGCCTGCGGCGAGGTGAAGAACGGCGACAGCCAGATCGCATCGACGCCGAGCGAAGCTATATGCGGCAGCCTGCGGGTTACGCCCTTGAGATCGCCGATGCCGTCGTCGTCGGTATCCTGGAACGAACGCGGATAGACCTGATAGATCGCCGCACCGCGCCACCAATCGCCACCCGATACCTGCCGAGACGCCATGTAAGCCCCCTGAAGACGGTCTGTCGCGCAAAGGTGTAGCGTTGCCCGGCGCTGGAGTAAACGCCGTTCGCCGCCTCTCCCCCGCCATGTCCAAATGCCGCCGGGAAACAATCTCTTGCCGAGAACCGCCAAGCCCCTTATCCCCTCTCAGGCAAAAATCGTGTGAGGAGGAAAGACGTGGCCGGTAAGATGCTTGCAATCGGGGAATGCATGGTCGAACTCATGCAGGCGGAAGGCGGGCTCCTGCGCAAGGGCTATGCCGGCGACACCTTCAACGCCGCCTATTATGCGCGGCTGTTTATGCCTGCTGACTGGACCGTCGCCTATTGCTCCGCCGTCGGCACCGACACGGTCTCCGACGAGATGCTGGCTTTCATGGCGGAGAAACAGATCGACACGTCTGCCGTCCGCCGCATCGAGAACCGCTCAGCCGGCCTCTACATGATCCATCTGAAGGACGGCGAGCGCAGCTTCTCCTACTGGCGCTCGCACTCGGCAGCAAAGCTGCTTGCCGAGGATGCCGAGCACCTCAGACGCGCGATCGAAAGCTCCGACCTCATCCTCTTCTCCGGCATTACGCTGGCGATCCTTGCCCCCGATGCGGTGGAAACGCTGCTGTCGGAACTGCGCCGCGCCAAGGCCTCGGGCAAAACGGTGGTCTTCGACCCGAACATTCGCCCGCGTCTCTGGGACGATGCGGAGCGCATGCGCCGCACGCTGACCGACGGTGCCCGCGCCGCCACCCTGGTGATGCCGAGCTTCGACGACGAGATCACCCATTTCGGCGATGCTTCGATCGAAGCGACGATTGCCCGCTACAAGAGCCTTGGCGACGCAAATATCGTGGTGAAGGATGGCGAAAAGGGCGTGACGCTCGCCTTTGGCGACGCCCCGGTTGAACATGTGCCGGCAACCCCGGTCGAGCGCGTCGTCGATACCACCAGCGCCGGCGACAGCTTCAACGGCGCCTTCGTCTCCCGCCTGGTGGCGGGCGACAAACCAGCCCGAGCCGCTGCCTTTGCGGCAAGCGTTGCTGCCGGCGTCATCGGACATCACGGTGCGCTGGTCCCCAGGGAAAAGCTGCCTGCGGCTTAAGTGACGCCGCGTTTTCCGAAAAGAGCTTTGCGCCCGCCAAAATCTCCGTCATTCCTGTGCCTGTCACAGGAATCTAGCCAGCCCAAGTCCTTGGGCTGACAGGCTTTTCTGACCCGACGGACGTCGGGTCGCTGGATCCCCGCCACAAGGGCGAGGATGAGGGAGAATGAGGTTACCCTCCCGCTAGAGAACCTTAGCCTTATTCAAGGTTTGCAGGCAGTCTTCCTGCCGCCTGAGCGGCATGGTCGATTTCTCTCAGCGGCGCTTCTTCGCCTTGGATTCGTACGGGTTGTCGCCCGAACGGAAGTGCATGCGGATCGGCACGCCCGGCAGGTCGAAATCGTTGCGCAGACCGTTGATCAGGTAGCGCACGTAGGATTCCGGCAGCGCGTCGGGGCGGGTGCAGGAGATCATGAAGCCCGGCGGACGGGCCTTCACCTGGGTCATGTACTTGAGTTTCAGGCGGCGACCGGACACGGCCGGTGGCGGATGCTGGATCGTCTGCGATTCCAGCCAGCGGTTGAGCCGCGCGGTCGAAATGCGACGGTTCCAGGTCTTGTCGGTCTCGATGATCGCCTGCATCAGCCGGTCGAGGCCATAGCCGGTGTGGCCGGAAATCGGCACGGCACGGATGCCGCGCGCCTGCGGCAGCAGCCGCTCGGTCTTTTCGCGAAGATCGGCAAGCACCGTCTGCCAGTCCTCGACGAGGTCCCACTTGTTGAAAGCGAGCACCGCCGCCCGGCCTTCGCGCAGGACAAGGTCGACGATCTGCAGGTCCTGCTTCTCGAAGGGAATGGTGGCGTCGAAGACGATGACAACCGTTTCGGCAAAGCGAATGGCGCGCAACGCATCGGCGACCGAGAGCTTTTCGAGCTTTTCCTGAACCTTCGCCTTGCGGCGCATGCCGGCGGTGTCGAACATCTTGATGGTGCGGCCGCGCCATTCCCATTCGACGGAAATGGAATCGCGGGTGATGCCGGCTTCCGGGCCGGTCAGGAGACGGTCTTCGCCGAGGAAACGATTGATCAGCGTCGACTTGCCGGCGTTCGGACGGCCGACGATCGCCACGCGTAGCGGCTTGGTCTCGTCATAGGCCTCGGCCTCTTCCTCTTCACCATCTTCGTCCTTGAACGTCGGGCGCAGGTCGATATCGGTTTCGGCGACGTCGTCTTCCGGCGGGTAGGCCCGGTCTTCGCCGATCGCAGCGACGATCGCATCGCGCAGATCGAGCATGCCCTGGCCGTGCTCGGCCGAAATCGGGCAAGGCTCGCCAAGGCCGAGCGTGAACGCATCGTAGAAGCCGCCGTCCGAACCGCGCGCTTCCGATTTGTTGGCGACCAGCACCACCGGCTTGCCGCGACGGCGCAGCATTTCGGCAAGCGTCTCGTCGGCCGGCGTCAGGCCGCCCTTGGCGTCCACCAGGAACAGCGACAGGTCGGCTTCGTCGATCGCGGCCTCGGTCTGCGCCCACATGCGCCCCTGCAGCGTGTCGGGTCCGGATTGCTCGAGACCGGCCGTATCGATGATGCGGAAGCGCAGATCGATCAGCTTGGCATCGCCCGGGCGACGGTCGCGGGTGACACCCGGCGTGTCGTCGACGAGCGCCAGCTTCTTGCCGACCAGACGGTTGAACAAGGTGGACTTGCCGACATTGGGACGCCCGACGATGGCGACGGTGAAGCTCATGGATCTATCCGTTTCCGCTTGGAGCGCCGCTGCCAACAAGGCGTCTGCGCTCATAATTCGTTCTCTGCCGCATCCGGCAGCGACAGTTCCAGCCGGAACTGTTCCGATTGTACTCGGCAATCCCGAACGCAAAACCGCTTACGCGCTTCTGCTGGAACTGCCTGTGTGTCTTTCGCAGTTCCGGACGCAAAACCGCTGCGCACTTTTGCTGGAACTGCTTTGTCTTTCGCAGTTCCGGACGCAAAACCGCTGCGCACTTTTGCTGGAACTGCTTTAAACGCTTTAGCGCACAATCCCAAGGTCGAGACCGACATCGGGATCATGCGCTGATTCGAAAGGGTCTTGCACCCTGTGCCCATCCCGTCGGGGATAGGCTGCTGTTGTCTTAGGCCTTGCCGCTCGCGGCGATCACGTCGAGCAGCATCTGGGCGCGACCGGTGACGTTACGCGGGCTCTGCGCATCGTCGACGATCTGCTGGAACCAGGTCTTCGCCTTGGCGTAGTCGCCGGACTTGTAGGCCGCGAGACCAAGAGCCTCACGCGCCGAGTGGCGCATGTTGTTCTGCGGCGTTGCAAGCTGCTCGACCTCGGCCGAAACCTGGTCGTAGCTGCCGGTATCGACCAGCAGATAGGCTGCACGCAGGCGCGCTGCCTCCTGAATAGCCGTCGGAACGCTCCCGTCCTTGCCGATGGCGGAGAACGCCTTGGCGGCCGCGTCGGTCTCGCCCTTCTGCGCCTGCAGCGTGGCAGCGCGCAGACGCGCCAGCACCGGATAGGCACCGTAGCCGTCCTTCTCCAGCGTGTTCAAGGCGGTGAGCGCCTCGTCCGTCTTGTTTTCCTTGGCGAGGTTGAGCGCCTGCAAGAACGCATCGCCCGACTTCGAGGAGGCGCCATCCTGCCAGTAGTCGAAGCCGACCTTGCCGATGGTGCCGAGAACGATGAGCACGGCGATCGCCACGATGACGCCGCCGAAGCGGGCCCAGATGCTCTTCATCTGGTCGGAACGCAGTTCCTCATTGACCTCGCGGATAAAGCTGTCGTCTTGGTTCGCCATCTATTGCCCCGGCCTTGCCTGCACACTGGCCCGCCGCGCCAACGGTCTGATGACGATCGGCGGAACGGACACTCTCAAACTGTTCGAGCATGCACGACGGGTCCTTTGCCGCACCCGCCACACTCTCATGGATTTTGCGCCTTCTACCCGATTTTGCGGCGCTTGTAAGGGGGCCGACGCGATTTAGAGCGCCGATGGCCGGCACGAGGCCGCCTCCGTCGCTCTAAATTTTCCGTTACTGCAGTTCCCGGCGCAAAGCGCTGCGCATTTTTGCCGGAAATTGCGTCAGCCCATGACGACCGGCGCGACGCCGATCAACCATTCGTGCAACTTCCAGACGAAGAGCACGTAGGCGACAAGCCCGATGATGACGGCGAGCACGTCGTTGGTGGCCGACTTGAACACCGGCAGCACGCGTTCGCCTGCCCGCTCGCGGCGTTTCAGCGAGATACGCAGGATCACCGCCCAGGCGAGGAACGAGCCGAACAGCAGGACGGAGGACGTCTCGCCATTGGCGAGCAGATGCGCCAGCGCCCAGATCTTGATCGAAAGCACCTGCGGGTGCTTGACCGCGACTGCGATGCGCCCCGCCGGGAGGAAGCCGGCAGCAAGAAAGATGAACGCAAAGAGCATCAGCAGCAGCGCGATGTGGCGCATGAACACCGGCGGATCGTAGAGCATGCCCGTTTCGCTGCGGGCCTGGCCGAAGCCATAGATGATCAGACAGAGGCCGATGAGGCTGAGGATGGCATAGATCCCCATCCAGGTGCCCTTGCCGCGGCTCTCGATGACGCCGGCGCGGAAACCGGGCGCGACGACGCGGATGAGATGCAGGCCGAGAAAAAGAATGATGCCGAGAACGAGTATCGCCATGGGGCCACCGCTTTGTTCGAGTATCGGGCAAGCTCAGCGCCGCGCGTCGGAAAAGACGGGAGCAGGCCGCTGTAGCGCTTTGATTTCCAGTATCTTCGGTTCCCGGACCGATTCCGCCCAGGTTGTTATGGAGTAGCCTTGATGGCGCGTTTTTTCCAGACCGATCAAAGGATTGCCGCATTTTCGAACCATTTGCGACAAAACCAAAACAGTGCAGTTGATCATGATCCGTATTCCGCTTGCCCTCTCGCTCGCCCTTCTTCCCGCTCTTGCCAGGGCCGAGCCGGCGTCGCCTGCCACAGCGCCCGCCGGCGACAAGCAGCTGGTGATCGTCTCGTTCGACGGCGCGCATGACAACGCGCTTTGGGAAAAGAGCCTGGCGATGGCCAAGCGCACCGGCGCGCATTTCACCTATTTCCTCTCCTGCACCTTCCTGATGACGCGCGCGGACGGCAAGACGCTTTACAAGCCGCCGGGCCAGAAGGCGGGCCGCTCGAATGTCGGCTTCGCCCAGAGCCGCGAGGAGATCGCGGCGCGCGCCGGTCATATCTGGCAGGCCCATCTCGACGGTCACGATATCGCCAGCCACGCCTGCGGCCACTTCGACGGCAAGGGCTGGAGCAAGGCCGACTGGGAAAGCGAGTTTTCGACGTTCGACACGGCGCTCAAGGACGCCTGGAAGAAGGCCGGCACACCCGAGGCCGAGCCTCAGGGCTGGGCGGATTTCGCCAAGGCCGGCGTCAAAGGCTTCCGCGCGCCCTATCTTTCGCTGAGCGATGGCCTGGTGCCGGCGCTGAAGGAGCGAGGCTTTACCTATGACGCGAGCCTGGTGACCAAGGGCCCGGGCTGGCCGTCGGAGAAGGATGGTCTGCCGCGCTTCGGCCTGCCGCTGATCCCCGAAGGGCCGTCGCAGCGCCCGGTCATCGGCATGGACTACAATCTCTTCGTCCGCCACTCCATGGGCGTCGAGAACAAGAAGGACAGCGCCCGCTTCGAGGAGCGCACCTACGAGGCCTACAAGAAAGCCTTCGACCGCGAATATACCGGCGACCGCATCCCGCTACAGCTCGGTTTCCATTTCGTCGAAATGAACGGCGGCGCCTACTGGCGTGCGCTCGACCGCCTGCTGAGCGAAGTCTGCGGCAAGGCCGACGTCGCCTGCGTCAGCTACGCCCAGGCGTTGCCGCTCATCGAGCAGGCAAAAAAGAAGGCGGGTCGCTCCGCCTTCTGATTTTCGTTCCCGTCGATCCAGCTCAGGCGAGCTCTTCATCGCCACCGACGGCGATGTATTTTTGATCGATGTGCGGCAGCGGTTCGTCGTCTATCGCGGCCTCGAAGGCGCGAAGGCGCTTGTAGATCGACAGCAGCTCGACAATAGTTGTCCAGGAGTTGACCAGAAACTGAAATGAGCCTCGCACCTGCTCGAAGACATTCTGGATCTGCCCCATGACCCCAAGCGTTAGCTTGCCAGCGACAATCGACGGCACGAGGACGAAGGTGCCGAACAGGTTGTCGGCCTGCAGATAGAAAATCCTGGCAATGTTAAAATACATGTAGTGGAAGTATAGACGAAAGTAGTTTCGCCGCACGTTTTCGAAGAGCTCGGCAAGCGTCAGTGGATCGGCGCGCTCTTCATGGTCTTCGCCATAGACCAGCTCCTTTCGATAGGCGGCCTCTACTCGCTGATTGCGGAATTCAAGACCGGGAAGCTTGATACCGACAAGGGCCAGGAAGAAGGTTCCGAAAACTGACCAGAAGATTGCAGCCCATACCAGAGCGTGCGGAATTTCGCCAATGAAGGGCAGTTCAGTCACCTTCTCCGAAAACTCAAACAGCACTGGCAGGAACGCGATCAGCGTCATTACAGAGCTAACAAGTCCCACGCCGAGCCGCTCGACGGTCGTCGAAAAGCGCATCGTGTCTTCCTGAACACGCTGGGATGCGCCCTCGATATGACGCAGCTTCTGCCAGTGGGAAATGTAGAATTCGTTCATCGCCGTGCGCCAGCGGAAAATGTAGTGGCTGACAAAAAACAGATTGAGCACACCGACAGTGATCGCCACGAACGCGATGCCGGCAAAGCCGATCATACCCATATACAGCTGCTCGGCTGTCACAGGCGCAGTTCTGGCTAGCGCTTGCTGGATCGTATCGTAGAAAGGCCCATACCAGGCGTTGATTGCAACACTCACCTGAACCGAGAAATATGTGTTGAAGATGATCAGCGCCGAGCCAAGAACCGACCAGTTTTGCCAGCGATGAGGGCTGTAGAGGAACCAGAATGCAGAGAAGATGGCGACGACGATTGCATAGTAGACGTAGAACCACAGAAACGCCTGAGACCAGAAAACCGAGACGCCAATCACTGGCTTCTCACCCGGGGGCAGTGGTGGCAGTCCTATGTATGCGCCAAGATCGCTCGCCCCACCATACCAGGCAAGAATAGCAAGAAGCGTCCAGACCGTGGCGGATATGAAGAAAACCTTCGGTTTCGGGAAAAATGATAGGAACAAGTGCTGCACTCTCGTTTCGGAGGAGGCGAACAACTCACCTCTCGAAGCGCCGAAACTAGGGCAAAGCGCCGTCGCCAACAATCGGATAATATAAACGTTACTGTTATTTCATCCGGTCTGCCGCCCGTATTGCACGGATGTTTTTTGAGGGCTGCCAGGGCCGCTGGCTAGCCCCTCAACGCCTGCGAAATCCGCTTCAGCTCGACGACAATGACGCCGCCGCAGAGGAAGAGGACGGCGGCCGCAATCAGGGTCGGCGCGGCGAAGCTGCCCGTGCGCTCAGCAAGCCAGCCGGCCACCAGAGGGCCAATGATCTGGCCGATGCCGAATGCGGCCGTCATCAGGGCCAGAGCCTTGCGCGGGCTTTCGGGCGCCAGCTTCCGGCCGATCTGCAGGCCATAGGCAGTGATCATCATGAATGTTGCGCCAAGCATCAGGCCGCCGGCAAGCGGGGCATAGGGCAAAGGCAGGCTGACCGTCAGCACCAGCCCGACCGCCTCGACCAGCAGGCCGATCGCGTAGACACCGGCAAGACCGAAGCGCGGCACGGCAAAGCGCCAGAGAAAGACGGAGAGCGCTGCGGCAAGCCCCGTCAAAAGCCAGGCGAGA
Source organism: Ensifer sp. NPDC090286 (assembly GCF_044769565.1). Classification (NCBI taxonomy): domain Bacteria; kingdom Pseudomonadati; phylum Pseudomonadota; class Alphaproteobacteria; order Hyphomicrobiales; family Rhizobiaceae; genus Ensifer; species Ensifer sp. NPDC090286. The sequence goes on from NZ_JBIVYF010000001.1 coordinate 1,818,067, forward strand.
AATTCGATGCTGTGGCCGCCGCTCGGATCGCGCGCCATGGTGACGAGGAAGGTGGCAGTGATCACATAGCCGAAGCCGAAGAGCGCATAGGTGAAGGTCACCACCGTCAGCGGCCGCGTCCAGCGCAGCGGCTTTTCGCGCACCGGACCTGAACCGGAAGAAGGAACGCCAGGCAGAAGTGCGGCAACGACGATCGTCCCGACCAGCCCGACCAGCGCGCCAGTGAACCAGTCGCCCATGGAGGTCGTCAGGCCGGCGTGCCCCGCAAGCGGGTTCGCCCAGACGCAAAGCGAGGAAAACGCGATGCCGAGGCCGACGCCGCCAAAGTGGACGGCGGGCACGTTTTCCGACCGTGCAAGCACGCCATGACCGAGCACGATGCCGGAGATGAAGATCATCGCAAAGGCGCTGGCAAGACCGGCGAGAAAGCGGATCAGCGCCAGCACGACAACGGAGGACGACAGCCCCATGGCCGCCAGCAACGCTGTCGTGGCCACGAGCGACAAGAGCCCGATCCGCCGCTCGTGCCCATGCGCCCAGCCGTAGGCGGCAAGAATGGCGCCGGCGAGGTAGCCGACGAAATTGGCCGAAGCGATCAAACCGGCATCGCCGGGCGACAAGCCGAGATCCGCCATCATCGACGGCAGGATCGGCGTGTAGGAGAAACGCCCAAACCCCATGGCGACGGCCATGGCGATGGCGCCGGCGGCTGCCGTGGCGGCGATGTTGGTCTGCAGCGGTCTGTCGAGCGTGGTCATATCAGTTTATTGCGCCGCAACACGGCAGACCACAAACGACAATAATTGAAGGACCTATTGAAGAAATCGAACGATCGCCGATTTCAATGGCTTAGACCAATCGCCGGAAAGGTAAGATGCGCGGCGTCACGGCGGCAGATCATGCACAGCAGCGGTGGAGCAAAAAATCGTCTGGAGGACGACGGAGGCCGTAGGCCGCCGCCGTATCCCTGGTTCAGCCCGGCAGCGTCACCACCAACGGCCCGCCGCGGGTGACCACGACCGTGTGCTCGTACTGCACCGTCGGCGCGCGCGGATCGCTGTAGAGCGTCCAGTCGTCGTTGCCGCCTTCGGCCCATTGTGCGCCCATCGACAGGAACGGCTCGACCGTAAACACCATGCCGTCGGTCATCCGGCGGCGCTCCTTGGGATCGGGCCAGGTGGCGATCTCGGTCGGCTCTTCGTGCAGCGAGCGGCCGATGCCGTGGCTGGCGAGATTGGTGACCAGCGAGTAGCGGTTCTTGCGGGCGAAGTCGCCGATCGCGTTGCCGATGGCCGCCAGCGGCTGGTCCGGGCGCACCTGCTTCAGGCCGACCCACATCGCCCGCTTGCCGTCGCGGCACAGCCGGTCGATCGCGGCGGTGACCGGCGGCACCGGGAACGAGGCTCCGGTGTCTGCGAAGATGCCGTCTTTTTCGGCTGACACGTCGATGTTGACCAGATCGCCCGCCTTGATCACCCGACCGCCGGGAATGCCGTGGGCGATTTCCTCGTTGACGCTGATGCAGGTGGCGCCGGGGAAATTGTAGCAGAGCTCCGGCGCCGAGCGTGCGCCGGCCTCTTCCAGCACCTTGCGGCCGATGGCATCGAGCTCCGCCGTGGTGATGCCGGGCTCGAGCGCCTCGCCCATCGCGTGCAGGGCATTGGCGCAGATGCGGCCGATTTCCTTCAGCCGCAGCAGATCTTCTTCGTTGTTGAGGGTCATCCGTTTCTCGCTTTCGCGCTCACATGTAGCGTGTCGCCAGGCGTTATGCCAGCGCCGAGCGGAATGACCGGCAACCGGGCACAAGACCCGGCGTTCCGGTCAGACGGCGGCCGGGGCCGCCGCCTTCTCTTCCGCCACGGCCTTGCGCACCAGCGGCGCCACCTTCGTGCCGTAGAGCTCGATGCCGCGCATGATCTGGTCGTGCGGCATTGGCCCGATCGCCATCTGCAGCAAGAAGCGATCGTTGCGGAACAGCTTCCAGTTCTCGACGATCTTTTCGGCCACCGTTTCGGGATCGCCGAGGAAGAGATTGCCGCTGGGGCTGCGCGCCTGGTCGAAATGCGCCCGGTTGGTCGGTCCCCAGCCGCGCTCGCGGCCGATGCGATTCATCACCTCCGCCTGCGGACCGTAGAACTGGTCGGCAGCAAGATCGGTCGTATCGGCGATGAAGCCGTGCACGTTGATGCTGGTCTTCAGCTTTGCCGGATCCTGGCCGGCCCGCCGCGCGGCCTCGCGATAGAGATCGAAGAGTGGCGCAAACCGGCGGGGTTCGCCACCGATGATGGCAAGCGCCACCGGCAGGCCAAGCGCCCCGGCGCGCGCCACCGACTGCGGCGTGCCGCCGACGGCGATCCAGAGCGGCAGTTCCTGCTGCAGGGGCCGCGGATAGACGCCGCGATCATGGATTGCCGGCCGCATCTCACCCGCCCACGAGACCTTCTCGCTTTCGCGCAGCGCCATCAGCAGGTCGAGCTTCTCGGCAAAGAGCTGGTCGTAGTCGTCGAGCGACTGGCCGAAGAGCGGGAAGGATTCGATGAACGACCCGCGACCGGCCATGACTTCGGCGCGGCCGCCCGAGATCAGGTCCAGCGTCGAAAACTGCTGGAAGACCCGCACGGGATCGTCCGAACTCAACACCGTGACGGCACTGGTCAGCCGGATGGTCTTCGTCCGGGCGGCGGCAGCGGCCAGGATGACCGCCGGCGCAGAGGCCGCATAGTCGGGGCGGTGATGTTCGCCGAGCCCGAAGACGTCGAGTCCGACCTGATCGGCAAGCTCGATCTCTTCGAGAAGGTTGCTGAGGCGGCGCTGCCCTTCCCTGCCCTTGTCATCGGCGTTCGGATCGACATCCGCGAATGTGTAAAGCCCGAGTTCCATGGTGCCTGTCCTTTTTCTGTTTGCACAACAGATAGTTGGCGCGCGCGGGAGCAGCAAATGCGCATCCGGGAAACACAGTGTTTCCCGGATGAACACCAATGGACGTCAGCGGCGCGACAGACCGTCGAGCAGAATGTCGAGACCTTTCCGGAACGTGCCGTCCCAGTCGTTGTCGAGCAGCAGGCGCGTGCGCTCGATGGTCGGATAGCGTTCGCTGAGCACCGAGAGGCGCTGTTGTCCCGCAGTCTGGTCGGCGTCCGAAAGCGCGAAGCTCGCCCGGGTGACGGTGGCGCCGAGCACGTAGTTCCACAGCGACCAGATCGCGACGTTCATGCTGGCATCGGCAACGCCGGCGCCCGACAGAGCCTTGCTCATGGTTTCCAGGCGGGCGAGGATGTTCGGGCCGAGCGCCCGGCGCGGCAACAGCGATGCCGACCAGGGATGGCGCAACATGATTGCACGCCAGTCTTCGAGCATGTGAACCACATCGCTACGCCAATCCTCTGGCTCGGTCTTTTGCGGGGCTTCGCGGTAGGCAAACACCGCATCGAGCGCCAGATCGAACACCTCTTCCTTGTTGCTGACATGCCAATAGAGGCTCATGACGCCGGCACCGAGACTGTCGGCAAGGCGGCGCATCTTCAACCCGTCGATCCCCTCGGTGTCCAGCAGGTCCACCGCCGTTGCGACGATGCGGTCCAGAGACAGCGACGGTTCGCCGCCCGGCTTCCGCCCGGCTTCAGCTGCCGCCTCCACCCGTTGGGAGCGCTTGCCTTGCCCGCCGTTCCCTTTCCCCGCCATGCATCTTCCTTGCTGATTGAAACACCGATTTACGCTGACAACACGCTGGATGTCGATCCTGAACGATTGACTCGTACGGCGTACGATGTAAATCAATCGTACACCGTACGAGTCAATATCAAAGAGCGACGGCGAAAGGTCAAACCTGCGGGTCTGCAAGCCGCGTCGCGCACAGATCTCGGAGACGAGAGAACATCATGTCACACGCAATCAGACATCTCATGATCGGAGGATTCATCATCATGACCACAGGCGTTTCCACCCTGGCGACAGCAAGCGAGCAGGCGACGAAGCTGACGATCGTCAATCCGAAAAACCTCTACGACCCGACGCCGCATGGCTACAGCACCGCGGTAATTGCGCCTGCCGGGGCCCGCGTGGCCTACATTTCAGGACAGGGCGGCCAGGACAGCACCGGCGGCCTGTCTCCCGACTTCGCGGTGCAGGTCAAGCAGGCCTATGCCAATCTGGGTGCAGCGCTCGAGGGCCTTGGCGCAAGGCCGGACCAGGTCGCCAAGCTCACCATCTTCGTGGTCGACCACGACATGTCGAAGCTTGAGGTCCTGACCAGCAGCGTCAAGGCGATGTTCGGAACAACCCTGCCGGCACAGACCCTCGTTCCGGTGCCCAAGCTGGCGGTCGCCGGCATGCTGTTCGAGGTGGAAGCGGTCGCAGTCATCGACTGACGAGCGCCGCCCATCGGATCGGAAAGCAAATCACGGTTCGGGAGAGCTGGACGCCGCGCGAAATCCGCGGCCGTCCGGCCTCTCAACTCAGCGTGCGCTTGACCGCGTTGCGCCAGCCCTTGAGCTTCGTCTTGCGCGTCTTTTCGTCCATGGCAGGCTCGAAGCGGCGGTCGCGTGCCCAGGACTTGGCGAAGTCTTCCTGCTTCGGCCAGACGCCGGCGCGGCTGCCGGCAAGCCAGGCGACGCCGAGCGCGGTCGTTTCGAGGATGACGGGCCGGTCGACCGGCGCGTCGAGCAGGTCGGACAACCGCTGCATCGTCCAGTCGGAGGCAACCATGCCGCCATCGACGCGCAGCACCGTCTCCTTGCCGTTGTTGCGCCAATCCTTGTGCATGGCTTCAAGCAGGTCGCGCGTCTGGTAGCAGACGGCTTCGAGTGCCGCGCGGGCAAATTCCGCCGGGCCGGTGTTGCGGGTCATGCCGAAGATCGCGCCACGCGCATCCGGATCCCAGTGCGGCGCGCCGAGACCGGTGAAGGCGGGCACCAGATAGACCTCCTGCGTCGGATCGACGCTTGCGGCAAGCGTGCCGGTGTCGGAGGCGGCCTTGATCACCTTCAGCCCGTCGCGCAGCCATTGTACCGCGGCACCGGCAACGAAGATCGAGCCTTCGAGCGCATAGGTGGTTTCGCCATCAAGCTTGTAGGCAATGGTGGTGAGCAACCGGTTCTTCGAGCGCACCATATCCTTGCCGGTGTTGAGGAGCGCGAAGCAGCCGGTGCCATAGGTGGATTTCAGCATGCCCGGCTTGAAGCAGGCCTGGCCGATGGTCGCCGCCTGCTGGTCGCCGGCGACGCCGAGGATCGGGACTGCCGCGCCGAAGAGTGCTGGGTCGGTGACGCCGAAATCGGCGGCGCAGTCCTTGACCTCGGGCAGCATGGCACGCGGCACTTTCAGGATCTTCAGCAGTTCGTCGTCCCAGGCATTGTCGGCGATATTATAGAGCAGCGTGCGCGAGGCGTTGGTTGCGTCGGTGACGAAGGATTTGCCGCCGGTCAGCCGCCAGATGAGGAAGGTATCGATCGTGCCGAAGCAAAGCTCGCCCTTGGCGGCGCGCGCCTGCGCCCTGTCGATGTTGGTGAGCAGCCAGTTGAGCTTGGTGCCGGAGAAATAGGGATCGAGCAGCAGGCCGGTCTTCTTGGTGAAGGTTTTTTCCAGCCCCTGCTTCTTCAGCCGATCGCAATAGGAGGCGGTGCGGCGGTCCTGCCAGACGATCGCATTATGGATGGGATTGCCGGTCTCGCGATCCCAGACGACGACGGTCTCGCGCTGGTTGGTGATACCGATGCCCGAGAGGTCGCCGGCCATGATGCCGGCCTTGGCTAGCGCGTCCTCGACCGTCGAAAGCACCGTCTGCCAGATTTCCTCGGGATCGTGTTCGACCCAGCCGGATTTCGGAAAATACTGCTTGAATTCCTTGTGGCTGGCCCCGGCGATCTGCTGCTGACCGTCGAAGATGATCGCCCGGCTCGAGGTCGTACCCTGATCGATCGCGAGAATATATCCGCCCATATGCCCCTCCCCGGCCACACGCATGTTTCTTCACCCGACCTAAAGGGCGGGCTATCATTTCGAAAACTTCAATACGATGGCAAAACGAATGTCAAACGAAAACAAAACGCAACCAGGCCGCTTCGCCATCCCCCGTATCAACTCTGTCGCCGCAAGCTCAAAAACACAATTGTCAGCGCCAAGGTTTTACGCGTAGGCTGACGCTGTTGCGCCGCAACAAGTGCATTCCGCGACGCCACAAAGGGAGAGAGCAGCAATGACGAAAACAGCGGTCATCACCGGTTCGACAAGCGGCATCGGGCTTGCGATTGCCAAGGCTTTCGCCAAGGGCGGCGCCAATATCGTTCTCAACGGCTTCGGCAGCCCGGAGGACATAAAGAAGGCAACGGACGAAGTCAGCGCGCTGACGACAGCAACGGTCGTCTATCATGCCGCCGACATGACGAAGCCTGCCGAGATCGCCGACCTGATCGCCACCGCAACGACCCGCTTCGGCAGCGTCGATATCCTCGTCAACAATGCCGGCATCCAATATGTCGAGAAGGTCGAGGATTTCCCGGTCGAGCAATGGGATCGCATAATCGCGATCAACCTCTCCTCCTCCTTCCACACCATCCGCGCCGCCATCCCCGGCATGAAGGCGAAAGGCTGGGGCCGCATCATCAACATCGCCTCGGCCCACGGCCTCGTCGCTTCGCCCTTCAAGGCGGCCTATGTGGCGGCCAAACACGGCGTTCTCGGCCTGACCAAGACCGTAGCGCTGGAGGTTGCCGAGAACGGCATCACCGCCAATTCGATCTGCCCGGGCTACGTGCTGACGCCGCTCGTCGAAAAACAGATCCCCGACCAGGCGCGCACCCGCGGGATCACTGAGCAGCAGGTGATCAACGACGTGATGCTCAAGGGCCAGCCGACGAAGAAGTTCATCACCGTCGAGCAGGTCGCAGCCCTTGCCGTTTATCTCGCCGGCGACGACGCGGCCCAGATCACCGGCACGCACGTGTCGATGGACGGCGGCTGGACTGCGCAATAACGGCAGGTATCTTTAAGGATGACGGCAGCGCGGAGCGGATGCCCTCGCGCTGCCCGTATGGCGTGCAAAAGTCTGCTCGGCCCTTTGCTTTTCTGCATAACCACCTAAGATCAAAGTGATTTCAGGACGAGTGCAGCAGCAGGGAACGAGTGGCATGCCCCAGCCGAACGGATCGATCAGCTTTATCCTCAACGACCGCGAGCTCGCGATTTCCGACATCGCGCCGACGACGACGCTGCTCGATTATCTCAGGCTGGAGCGCCGGCTAACCGGCACCAAGGAGGGTTGTGCGGAAGGTGACTGTGGCGCTTGCACCGTGCTGGTCGGCAGGCTTGCGGGCGGCACGCTCGTCTACGAAAGTGTCAACGCCTGCATCCGTTTCCTCGGCTCGCTGCACGCGACCCACGTCGTCACCGTCGAACATCTGGCGGGACAGGACGGCGCGCTGCATCCGGTGCAGCAGGCGATGGTCGACTTCCACGGCTCGCAATGCGGCTTCTGCACGCCCGGTTTCGTCATGTCGCTCTATGGCCTGTGGCTTGCAAACGACGACCCCAGCCGCGCCGACATCGAAAAGGCGCTGCAGGGCAACCTCTGTCGCTGCACCGGCTACGAGCCGATCGTGCGTGCCGCGGAAGCGGCCGCAGAGGCGCGACCGTCCGAGATCTTCGATCCGATCACCCGGGAACGGCAAACGATCATTGCCCGCCTGAAGATGCTGGCGCCGGCTGAGACAATCACCGTCCGCCAGGGCGAAAACTGTCTGATCGTGCCGGCCGACGGCGATGGCCTTGCGCAAGCGCTCGCCAACAATCCGGGGGCCACGGTCGTTGCCGGTTCCACCGATGTCGGCCTCTGGGTGACCAAACAGATGCGGCCGATCAACCCGGTCATTTTCATCAACGGCATTGCCGAATTGCAAGGCATCGAAGAGGCTGAGGCGGGCCTGACCATCGGCGCCGGCGTCAGCTACACCATGGCCTATGCCGCACTCACAAAGGCGTTTCCCGCCCTCGGCCCGCTGATCAACCGCATCGGCGGCGAGCAGATACGCAACATGGGCACGATTGGCGGCAACATCGCCAACGGCTCGCCCATCGGCGACAGCCCTCCGCCGCTGATCGTTCTTGGAGCCACCGTGACACTGCGCTCCAAGGGCGGGCGCCGGACGCTGCCGCTCGAAGAATTCTTCATCGCCTATGGCAAGCAGGACCGTCAGCCCGGCGAATTCGTCGAGAGCATCTTCGTCCCGCGCCTGCCGGAAGGCGATCTCTTTGCCGCCTACAAAATCTCCAAGCGCCGCGACGAGGATATCTCCGCCCTGCTCGGCGCTTTCCGCCTGTCGGTGGAAGACGGCGTCGTCCGCGCCGCTCGCATCGCCTTCGGCGGCATGGCCGCCACGCCAAAGCGCGCAACCAATGTGGAAGCGACGCTCATCGGCAAGCCCTGGACCGAGGAGACGGTTCGCAACGCGCAAACGGCCTTTGATGCAGACTACCAGCCGCTCACCGACTGGCGGGCAACGAGCGACTATCGCATGCTGGCGGCGAAGAACCTGCTGATGCGCTTCTTCCTGGAAAGTGGCGGCGAGCCCGCACAACTGGTGCGCTTCGCTGCGGGAGACAGATGACCATGGACAAATCCACCTTCGAAGAACGCAAGGCGATCCGCGGCGAGATGCATGTCTCACAGCGCCATGACAGCGCCCACAAACACGTCTCCGGCAACGCCGACTATATCGACGACATGCCGGAGCCCACAGGCACGCTACATGGCGCGCTCGGCATGACCGACCGGGCGCATGCGGAAATCACCGCCATGGACCTTTCGGCCGTCGCTGCCATGCCGGGTGTCGTCTGCGTGCTAACCGCCAAGGACATGCCGCATTCCAACGACATCAGCCCGAGCCACCTGCACGACGAGCCGGTGCTTGCCGATGGCCTCGTGCAGTTTCATGGCCAGCCGGCCTTCGCCGTCATTGCCGAAACCCGCGACATCGCCCGCCGCGCGGCACGGCTGGCGAAGATCACCTATCGCGACCTGCCGCATTTCACCGACATTCTCGACGCCGTCGCCCACGGCGGCGAACTGGTCACGCAGCCGCTGACCCTGCAGCGCGGCGACGCCGAAGCCGAGCTCGAAAAAGCGCCGCGCCGGATCAAAGGGCAAATGCGCATCGGCGGCCAGGAGCATTTCTACCTCGAAGGGCATATCGCCCTTGCCATCCCCGGCGAGGACGACGAGGTCACGGTCTGGTCGTCGACCCAGCATCCGAGCGAGATCCAGCACATGGTCTCGCATGTGCTCGGCGTACCTTCCAATGCAGTGACGGTGAACGTGCGCCGCATGGGCGGCGGCTTCGGCGGCAAGGAAACGCAGGGCAACCAGTTCGCAGCCCTTGCGGCGGTCGCGGCGAAGAAGCTCAATCGCGCCGTCAAGTTCCGCCCTGATCGGGACGAGGACATGACGGCGACCGGCAAGCGCCACGACTTCCTCGTCGACTACGATGTCGGCTTCGACGACGACGGCCGCATTCACGCGGTCCATGCCAATTACGCCGCCCGCTGTGGCTACTCATCGGATCTGTCTGGCCCGGTCACCGACCGTGCGCTGTTCCACGCGGATAGCTCCTATTTCTATCCGCATGTGAAGCTCACCTCGCAGCCGCTGAAGACCAACACCGTCTCCAACACCGCCTATCGCGGCTTCGGCGGCCCGCAAGGCATGGTCGGCGGCGAACGCATCATCGAGGAGATCGCCTACCAGCTCGGCAAGGATCCGCTCGAAATCCGCAAGCTGAACTTTTATGGCGACAAGGGCTCCGGCCGCGATGTGACCCCCTATCACCAGCAGGTCGAAGACAACATCATCGCGCAGATCGTCGCCGAACTGGAAGAGAGCGCCGACTATCAGGCACGCCGCCAGGCGATCCTCGACTTCAACCGGAATAGCCGCGTCATCCGCAAGGGCATCGCGCTGACGCCGGTGAAGTTCGGCATCTCCTTCACGTTGACCGCCTTCAACCAGGCCGGCGCTCTCGTCCACATCTACCAGGACGGCTCGATCCACCTGAACCATGGCGGCACCGAGATGGGCCAGGGCCTCTATATCAAGGTCGCCCAAGTGATCGCCGACAGTTTCCAGGTCGATCTCGACCGGGTGCGCATCACGGCAACGACCACAGGCAAGGTGCCGAATACGTCGGCGACCGCCGCCTCCTCGGGCTCCGATCTCAACGGCATGGCGGCGTTCGACGCCGCGCGCCAGATCAAGGAGCGCCTCATCAGCTTCGCCTGCGAACGCTGGCAGACGACGCCCGAGAATGTCAGTTTCGTCGCCAACCACGTGAAGATCGGCGCAGAGCTGATCCCCTTCCCGGAATTCATCAAGCAGGCCTATATGGGCCGCATCCAGCTTTCGGCGGCCGGCTATTACAAGACGCCGAAGATCCATTGGGACCGCGCCAGCGGTCGCGGCACGCCGTTCTACTATTTCGCCTATGGCGCCTCGGTTTCGGAGGTATCGATCGACACGCTGACCGGCGAATACATGGTCGACCGCGTCGACGTGCTGCACGATGTCGGCCGCTCGCTCAATCCGGCGATCGACATCGGCCAGATCGAGGGCGGCTTCGTGCAGGGCATGGGCTGGCTGACGACCGAAGAACTCTGGTGGGACGACAAGGGCCGGCTTCGCACCCACGCCCCCTCCACCTACAAGATCCCGCTCGCCTCCGACCGGCCGAAGATCTTCAACGTCAAGCTTGCCGAATGGTCTGCCAATGCCGAGAAGACCATCGGCCGCTCCAAGGCGGTGGGAGAGCCGCCCTTCATGCTGCCGATCTCGGTGCTGGAGGCGCTGTCGATGGCGGTGGCGAGTGTCGCGGATTATCGCGAGTGCCCGCGCCTCGACGCCCCGGCAACACCGGAGCGTGTGCTGATGGCCGTCGAGCGCCTTCGGCAAGCCTGACGGCCATCGTCGTCAACGTTAAAACCGCGGCATTTCATCGACGCTGAAAAGGCGGCGAGAGGCAGCCATTGCCTCTTCGTCATCTCCATAGGGGCCGCGGCCATCCATGAAACCCATGTCTCTCTTGATATGATCAGGGAGCGCGTTGACGTCCAGCGTCGGCTTGGCGGCAACAAGTCTGCCGAACAGGCCGGCTACAAGCCGGGTGACCGGCTCGAACGAAAGAAATGGTTTTCTTTCAGTATGTTCGTAAGTGTCGCAAGTCATTTCAGCACCTGTTTCATCTTGGGAAGTTGACTTGAAGGATGCCGTGAAGGAGGATCGAAATCCAATCGAACATCCGTCTGCATGCATCAAGAGAACTTATCCATGAAGATGTCGAAGCAGTTTCCGCTGAATGCGCTCAGGGTCTTCGAAGCGGTCGCAAGGCTCGGCAGCTTCACCAAGGCCGGCGAAGAGCTGGGCATGACCCAGACGGCCGTCAGCTACCAGGTAAAGTTGATCGAGGAGAATGTCGGCGAGCCGCTGTTCCTGCGACGCCCGCGCCAGATCTCGCTGACGGAAGTCGGCCAGCGCATGGCGCCGCGCGTCACCGAGGCCTTCGAGATGCTGCAGGAAGCGGTTTCGAATGCCCGCGGCGATATCGACAGCGCGCTGTTGATCAGCTCGACGCCGACCTTCGCCTCGCAATGGCTCGCCCGCAATATCGGCAGCTTCCAGCTCGCCCATCCGAACATCGCCGTCCGGCTGACGACCAGCGACTCGCTCACCGATTTTACCCGCGAGCCGGCCGACCTCGCCATTCGCTCAGGCGCCGGCGTCTGGCCCGGCCTCGACACCCATCCGCTGATGCGGGTGGAATTCAGCCCGATGCTGAGCCCGGCGCTTGCCGCCACCATCGGCGGCGTGCATGAGCCGCGAGACCTCTTGAAGCTTCGCATCATCGATCCCGGTGACCCCTGGTGGCCGATGTGGTTCAAGGCTGCCGGTGTCAAGGATCCCGATCTCGAGGGACGGCCGCACAGCCGCCTCGGCGCGCAATCCTTCGAGGCGCGCGCCGCCATCGCCGGCCAGGGCGTGGCGATCCTGACACCGGAATTCTACCCCGATGACGTGGCGCTCGGCCGCCTCTACCAGCCCTTCGAACTGCGCTGCAGCGACGGCTGCGATTATTGGCTCGCCTATCCGCACGCCCGCCGCAACACGCCAAAGATCCGGATTTTCCGCGACTGGATCCTCGGCGAACTTTGCGCGCCGAACTTCCTGCAAGCAAATAGCGCTTGAGGAGCGCGCAAGCCCCTTTTCCCCTCCGCGGTTTATGCGCAAAGTGAGGCAACGGAGACAAAGGGGATCTGAATGTACGAGTTCGCCATCGCCTGGGAATGGCTGGCCTTTGCCGTGCGCTGGTTGCACGTCATCACCGCCATCGCCTGGATCGGCTCATCCTTCTATTTCATCGCGCTCGACCTCGGTCTGGTAAAGCGCGATCACCTGCCCGTCGGCGCCTATGGCGAGGAATGGCAGGTCCATGGCGGCGGCTTCTACCACATCCAGAAATACCTGGTGGCGCCGGCCTCGATGCCCGAGCATCTCACCTGGTTCAAATGGGAATCCTACGTGACGTGGCTCTCGGGCTTCGCCATGCTCTGTGTCGTCTACTATGGCGGCGCCGATCTCTTCCTGATCGACCGGCACGTGCTCGACATCTCGGCAACCACCGCGATCCTGATTTCGCTCGCCTCGCTCGGCATCGGCTGGCTGTTTTACGATCTGCTCTGCAAGTCGCCGATCGGCAAGAACACCTGGGGGCTGATGGCGCTGCTCTATGTGGCACTCGTCGTCATGGCCTGGGGTTACACCCAGGTCTTCACCGGCCGTGCCGCCTTCCTGCATCTGGGCGCGTTTACCGCCACGATCATGTCGGCCAATGTGTTCTTCATCATCATTCCCAACCAGAAGATCGTCGTCGCCGACCTGATCGCCGGCCGCACGCCGGATCCGAAGCTCGGCGCCCAGGCCAAGCAGCGTTCGCTGCACAACAACTACCTGACGCTGCCGGTCATCTTCTTCATGCTGTCGAACCACTACCCGCTGGCGTTTGCCACGGCATTCAACTGGATCATCGCAGCCCTCGTCTTCCTGATGGGCGTTACCATCCGCCACTGGTTCAACACCACCCACGCCCGCAAGGGCCGGCCGACCTGGACCTGGCTTGTCACCGCGCTGATCTTCATCCTGATCATGTGGCTCTCGACCGTGCCGAAGGTCCTGACCGGCGGCGAGAAGGCTGACGTGGCACCGGTCTTCAAGCGCTTCGCCGCTAACGCGCATTTTCCCGCCGTCAAGGACACGGTCTCGACCCGCTGTTCCATGTGCCATGCCGCCGAACCGGTTTATGAGGGCATCACCCAGGCGCCGAAGGGTGTGATGCTGGAAAGCGACGCAGAGATTGCCGCCCATGCCCGCGAAATCTATATCCAGGCCGGGCGCAGCCACGCGATGCCGCCCGGCAACGTGACAGACATGACGACGGATGAGCGCCAGCTGCTGGCAGCCTGGTTTGAAAGCGCCGTCGAGGAAGGCAAGACACAATGACGACCACCCTCATCCGCGGCCGATTGCTGAGCTTTCACCGCGCGCCGACGTCGATCGACGACAGCGCCGCCTACAGCTACGAAAGCGACGGCGCTTTGCTGGTTGCGGGTGGGCAGATCGTCGCGAGCGGCGCTTACGCCGCGGTGAAGGCCGGCGCTCCACAGGATGTGGCGGAAATCGATCACCGCCCGCACCTGATCGTGCCCGGCTTCATCGACACGCACCTGCATTTCCCGCAGATGCAGGTGATGGCGTCCTATGCCGCCAACTTGCTTGAATGGCTCAACACCTACACCTTCCCGGAGGAATGCCGGTTCGTCGAGAGCGCCCATGCGGAGCGCATCGCGACGCGCTTCTTCGACGAGATGGTGCGCCACGGCACGACAACGGCGACGGCCTATTGCTCCGTGCACAAGGCGTCGGCCGATGCCTTCTTCGCCGAGGCGCTCCGCCGCGACATGCGCATGATCGCCGGCAAAGTGATGATGGACCGCAACGCCCCGCAAGGACTGCTGGACACGCCTCAGATGGGCTACGACGAAACCCGCGCGGTTATCCGCGACTGGCACGGCAAGGGCCGCAACCACGTCGCCATCACCCCGCGCTTTGCCATCACCTCGACGCCCGAGCAGATGGAGGTCGCGAAATCGCTGGTGCGTGAATTCCCCGACCTGCACGTGCAGACCCACCTTTCGGAAAACCGCGACGAGATCGCCTTTACCTGCGAACTTTTTCCGGAAGCCAAGGACTACACCGACGTCTACGCCCGCTACGGCCTGCTCGGACCAAAGAGCCTGTTCGGCCACTGCATCCATCTGTCGGAGCGCGAGGCGGACGTCATGAGCGAAACTGGCTCGGTCGCCGTCTTCTGCCCAACCTCCAATCTCTTCCTCGGTTCCGGCCTCTTCCCGCTGCGCGCGCTCAGCAGGCGTGACAAGCCGGTGCGCACCTCGGTCGCCTCCGATATCGGCGGCGGCACCAGCTATTCGATGCTGAAGACGCTCGACGAGGCCTACAAGATCCTGCAGTTGCAGGGCGAGCGGCTGAACCCCTTCGACAGCTTCTTCATGATGACCCGCGGCAATGCCGAGGCGCTGTCGCTGGTCGACAAGATCGGCACGCTTGAGGCTGACACCGACGCCGACTTCATCGTGCTCGACATGGCAGCCACACCGGCCATGGCGCTTCGGGCCGAAGTGGTCAACTCTCTGTCAGACGAACTCTTCCTGCTCCAGACGATGGGCGACGACCGGTCGATCGTCGAAACTTACGTGGCCGGCAAGCCGGCGAAATCGGCGCTCGCCGCCGCCTGATCGACCTGACGCAGAGAGGTCAAGAAAATTGACCTCTCTGCGTTCTGCCTATTAACAAGCCTCCGGCAAACATGGTAATGGCTCGTTCCATCTCCGTTGGACGAAGGCCGTTCCCATGACGCAAATCCTCGAAATCAGCGATCTCAAGGCGCTCGCCAAGCGCCGGGTGCCGAAACTCTTCTTCGACTACGCCGACAGCGGCGCCTGGACCGAAGGCACCTATCGCGCCAACGAGGAGGATTTCGCCAAGGTGAAGCTGCGCCAGCGCGTGCTGGTCGATATGACCGACCGCTCGCTCGAAACGACGATGATCGGGCAGAAGGTGTCGATGCCCGTGGCGCTGGCGCCTACCGGCCTCACCGGCATGCAGCACGCCGACGGCGAGATGCTGGCAGCCCAGGCGGCGGAAGCCTTCGGCGTGCCCTTCACGCTCTCGACCATGAGCATCTGCTCGATCGAGGACGTCGCCTCGGTCACGACCAAACCCTTCTGGTTCCAGCTCTACGTCATGCGCGAACGCGAATTCGTGCTCAACCTCATCGACCGCGCCAAGGCGGCGAAATGCTCGGCACTGGTGCTGACACTCGACCTGCAGATTCTCGGCCAGCGCCACAAGGACCTGCGCAACGGCCTGTCCGCTCCGCCGAAGATGACGCCAAAGCACCTCTGGCAGATGGCCACACGTCCCGGCTGGTGCATGAAGATGCTCGGCACCAAGCGCCGCACCTTCCGCAACATCGTCGGCCACGCGAAAAGCGTCACCGACCTCTCGTCGCTCGGCGCCTGGACGGCGGAACAGTTCGATCCGCAGCTGTCCTGGAAGGATGTCGCCTGGATCAAGGAACGCTGGGGCGGGCCGCTGATCCTCAAGGGCATCCTCGACCCGGAAGACGCCAAGATGGCAGCCGCCACCGGTGCCGACGCGATCATCGTCTCCAACCATGGCGGCCGGCAACTCGACGGCGCCCACTCCTCCATCAGCATGCTGCCGCGCATCGTCGATGCCGTCGGCCACCAGATCGAGGTGCATGTCGACGGCGGCATCCGCTCCGGCCAGGACGTGCTGAAGGCTGTCGCTATGGGCGCCAAGGGCACCTATATCGGCCGCCCCTTCCTCTATGGCCTCGGCGCCATGGGCAAGGACGGTGTGACCAAGGCGCTGGAGATCATCCGCAAGGAGATGGACATCACCATGGCCCTCTGCGGCAAGCGCGACATCAACGACGTCGATCGCAGCATCCTGGCGGAATAGGCCCAGCATCGGCCAGTCCCGCCCTCATTCCTGTGCTTGTCACAGGAATCCAGCAGCCCAAGTCCTTGGGCGGAAAGGCTCTTTCGACCCGACAGACGTCGGGTTACTGGATCCCCGCCATAGAGCGAGGATGATAGAGCCTAGAGTGGCCCTTCCCGCAAAACGCGAAGCAAATGCAAGCCCCCTTTAGCCCTCAGCTCCCCCGGTAAGTCGAGTACCCATAGGGCGAGAGCAGCAGCGGCACATGATAGTGGCTCGCCGGATCGGCGATGCCAAAGCGCAAGGGGACGCGGTCAAGGAAGGCCGGCTCCGGCAGTGTCGCGCCTGACCGGCGCAGATAGTCGCCGGCATGGAACACCAGCTCGTAATTGCCGGCCATGAAGCCGATGCCTTCGACCATCGGGCCGTCGACGCGGCCGTCGCTGTTGGTGTGGACGGTACGGATCAGCTGCCGCTCCTCGCCTTCCAGCCAGTAGAGGTCGATGCGGAGACCCTCGGCCGGCTTGCCGAGTGCGGTGTCGAGAACGTGGGTCGTCAGGCGGCCGGTGCTGCTCATCTCATCCTCCTTCATAAACGGGTACGGGAGGCGGACGAAAGAACGTCCGCATTTTTCATCAGTCGCTAGACAGCGCTCTCTATGACGAAGGGCTCGTCGTAGAAGAACTCCTCGAGATTGTTGCCCGGTCCTTCGCGGTCGACGATGAGGAAATCGCTGACGCCGCCGATGGACATCAGTGGATGGTGCCAGACATTGCGGCCATAGTTGACGCCTTGCCGGCCGTTGGCTTGAAACACCCGCGGTGCACCCGGACGACCGTCCTCGTCTTCAGCGACGATCACCAGCCAGGGACGGTCGTCGAGCGGCGAAAAGCTCTGGCTGCCAAGCGGGTGCCGTTCCATCATCGTCACCGAATAGGGGAAAGCCCGCGGTTGACCGCGAAAAATGTTGATGATGACGTTGGCGCCGTCGCCGACGACATCGGCGCGCGCGAGCCCGTGGAAGCGTTCGGTATTGCCGCCGTTGATGTAGCGCATCGTTGCCGGATCGGCTTCGATGACGGTTCCGAACGGGGCGAAGGCGTCGCGTGTCAGCGGTTCGATCGTAAGCAGGCGCGACATTATGCGGAAACCTCGCAAGAAGACTTGGCGCTTGCGGATGTCCGGTCCAGTTCGAGCGCCCTCCTCATGAGCGGGGACAGGCATCGAACGGTTTTGTCAGGCATTTTCGTCTCCAGGAAGCATCGACTGCAGGCGCAGGCGGGCGATTTTCTCGACCTGTGCGCAAGCGGTTTCAAATTCCTCTTCGGGCGAATTGTCAATGCGGCTTTCGAAGGAGGCAAGAATTTGCGCCTTGGTCAGCCCCTTCACCGCGATGATGAAGGGGAAGCCGAATTTCTTCGTGTAGGCGTCGTTGAGCCCGGTGAAGCGCTGATGCTCCTCTGGCGTCAACCGGTCGAGGCCGGCGGATGCCTGTTCCGCCGTCGAGTCCGCCGTCAGCTTGCCGGCGATCGCCAGCTTGCCGGCAAGATCGGGGTGCGCACGCAGCACCTGCATCTTCTCGCGCGGCAGCGCCGTGCGAAAGGCCTGGCAGAGCGCCGAGTGCACCGTGCCCGCCGTCAGCCCCGTCGCCGCGGCTCGGTCGTAGGCGCGTTCGGCAACCCAGGGCGAGTGCTCGAACACGCCACCGAAACGGGCAACGAAGGCATCACGGTCGGTCATCAGAGCGCCCCTTCCGGCTTGTGGTGTTGGTACCAGTGGTTGGCGATGTCGATGCGACGCGGCACCCAGACCTTGTCGTGCGACATCACGTAGTCGATGAAGCGGGCAAGAGCTGCGGTCCGGCCCGGGCGGCCGACGAGCCGGCAGTGAAGGCCGATGTTCATCATCTTGGCGTCGCCCTGGCGGCCTTCCTCGTAGAGCACGTCGAAGGTGTCCTTGAGATAGCTGAAGAACTGGTCGCCGCTGTTGAAGCCTTGTGGCGTCGCAAACCGCATGTCGTTGGCATCGAGCGTATAGGGGATGATCAGGTGCGGCTTGTCGGGCGAAAGACCCGGCACCCAGTAGGGCAGTTCGTCGGCATAGCTGTCGCAGGAGTAGAGGAAGCCGCCCTCCTCCAGCACCAGCTTCAGCGTATTGGCCGAAGGCTTGCCCTGGTAGATGCCGAGCGGGCGCTCGCCGGTGAGTTCGGTGTGCAGGCGGACGACCTCGCGGATATGCTCGCGTTCGACCTCTTCCGGCACGTCCTTGTATTCCAGCCAGCGCAGACCGTGGCTGGCGATTTCCCAGCCGGCTTCCTTCATGGCCTCAACCGCTTCCGGATTGCGCGCCATGGCCTGCGTCACGCCATAGACGGTCAGCGGCACATTACGGCTGGTGAACATGCGCCACAGCCGCCAGAAGCCGGAACGGGCGCCATATTCGTAGATCGATTCCATGTTGAGGTTGCGCTGGCCAGCCCAGGGCTGTGCGCCGACGATCTCCGACAGCAGGCATTCGGACGCCGGGTCGCCATCGAGAATGCAGCTTTCGCCGCCCTCTTCGTAGTTCAGCACGAACTGCACGGCGATGCGCGCATCGCCCGGCCAGTTTGCCTTCGGCGGATTGCGGCCGTAGCCAACGAGGTCGCGCGGATACTTAGTCTCAGACATCAAATCACCCTTCGAATTTTTAAGAACGGTATCACCGCCGACCGGATTGTCGATACCGAAATGACGGGAAGCGGGGCAGCGGCAGCGCCATGGCCCTGACGGAAATCACCAGAAAAATTCCGCTGGGCCCTAGGCTGAGAGATTTTTCGAAACGGCGTTGAATGGATTGGCAAGGACAACGGCTCTGATCGAGATGAAATCCTACATTCAAGCGCTTCGCGGTAAAATCGGTTCCGGCCTGCTTCTCTGCCCGTCGGTGGCGGCCTCCATTCTCGATCCCGATGGCCGGATCCTGTTGCAGGAGAAAGCAAGCGGCGAAGGTTGGAGCCTGCCGGCCGGCGCCATCGAGCCGGGCGAAACGCCTGTCGACGCGATCCTTCGCGAGGTCATGGAGGAAACCGGCTATCCGGTCTCGGTCGAGCGGATACTGGGCGTCTTCGGCGGAGAAGCGTTTCGCTACACCTACCCGAACGGCGACCGCGTCGAATATGTGGTTACCCTCTATCGATGCCGGATCGTTGGCTCCCAGCAGCCGATCAGCGACAGCGAGACGAAGTCGCTACGCTACTTCGCGCCGGCGGAGATGCCGCCCCTCGGTCTGCCCTATCCGAAAGCGCTGCTGCTTGAAGATTAGCCCGCGTGCGTTTCCGCTTAGCGATGCGCCATCAGCGCCGCGACGATCAGCGGCAGCGGCCGGACGGCGCCTTGCGGCGCCAGCGACGGATCGGCGGCGGCGCGCTTTGCCCGCTCTGCGCGCGTGTTCGTCGAGATCTTGCCGAGCGGGTGCTGCGAATGCACCCGCATGGGCGCCCCCGTCTCCTGTTCGACAAACAGCGCAAGGCTGCCGATCGAAAGCG
This sequence comes from Ensifer sp. NPDC090286, assembly GCF_044769565.1. NCBI lineage: Bacteria > Pseudomonadati > Pseudomonadota > Alphaproteobacteria > Hyphomicrobiales > Rhizobiaceae > Ensifer > Ensifer sp. NPDC090286. Next base: position 1,837,671 of record NZ_JBIVYF010000001.1, read on the forward strand.
GTTTTGATAGGCAGGGCTCGAAGAGGTCGCGAAGCGGCGCCTCGACCCGCCGCATCGCGTCTGGTGCAAGCGGACCGGTCAGCATCATGTGGAAGCGGTACTCGTCCATCACATGCGGATCGCCCCAACGGTACAGGTTGGAAAACTGCGGCGCGGTCAGCCGGTCCGGATCGGAACGCTCGATCTCGTCTTCGCTGAGCAGCGCGCGGAAGGCGTCGAACTCCTGAACGACGTTGGCCGCAAGCAGATGCATGGCCGTACTCGGCACCTGCGGCATCAGCCCGAAGCATCGACCGATGCGGGCAACCTCCAGGCGATCGATTTCGAACGGGGTCTGGGCGCCGGCAAAATGCATCAGCGCCTTCAGAAGCTTCGATTCCGTCATGTCGGGGTGGAGGCGGAACGGCGACATCATCACCGCGTGAAAGCCGAAGCGGCGGGGTACCGCCGTGTGATAGGCGACATCTGCGGCGCTCAAGCCCGCGACCGACGGCAATTCCGTGGGGTCGCCGGAATAGACGTTGCGCCCCAGCCAGCTTGCAGCGGTCGCGGAAAGCGTGTCGGCCATCGGCGGCGTAAAACAAATGGCATAGCGCATCGGCTGGCTCCGGATATCCCTCAGCGCGGGATGAGCAAAAGCATGCGGTTTTCCGCCCTCACCCCGACTTGTCCAATGGCCGCGTCTTAGGTGATTTGCGTGACAGATTGACGAAGTCGGCCGGGGATGAGCGCAGCGCCCGCCCGAACGTCGCCGTTGGTTTTTCGGAACCATCCGGCCGATAGCCCGTTCCCCAATGGTAGGAAAACAAGGATGGAGAAGAAGCGTGACCTATCACAATGCGAACCTTCAGGACGCCCGGATCAAGGAGACCCACGACCTGATCGCGAGCGACAAGGTTGAAGGCACGAGGGTCTACGGCCCCGACGAAAAACACATCGGCTCGATCGAGCGCGTGATCATCGAGAAGCGCAGCGGGCGCGTCGCCTATGCGGTGCTCGGCTTCGGCGGCTTTCTCGGCCTCGGCGAAGATCACTATCCGCTGCCCTGGGCAAAGCTGACCTATGACGAGAAGCTCGGCGGCTATCGCACTGATGTGACTCGCGATCAGGTCGAAAACGCGCCGAAATATCACGGCACCGAAGAATACGATTGGAACGCGGAAAACGGTCGCCGTGTCTACGACTACTACGGCGTCCCGCCCTACTGGATGTAATGCCTGACTTTCGATCTTTCGGGTCCCGCCGCCGGCGGGGCCTTTCGCATGTCCGGGGCTAAAGGCTTTTGTCGCGAAGTGCGGCTATGTGATTCCGGCAGAAGAAGGAATCGGGAATACCGATCGTCGGTGAACCGGCGATCTCGTCGACGACGAACCGCGCCAGCCGGTGGGCGATGCCGAAGCTCACCTTGAAGCCGCCGGTCAGGACCGAGACATTCGAATGGTCCGGATGCCGGCCGACCATCGGCTCGCGGCCCGTTGATTTCGGGCGCAACCCCGCCCATCGCTCCACCACCTCGGCACCCGCCAGTCGCGGCGCAAGCGCCACGGCGCGCCGAAGCAGTTCATCGAGCTGCGCGTCCGTCGACAGGGGATCGGCAAAACTGTTTTCGCTGGTGCTGCCGACCGCCACATGGCCGTCGTCATGGGCGATGATGTAGACGCCGTCGGCGAAAATCACCGGAAGTGCCGGGTCGATCTCCGCCCGCAGCAGTGCCGCCTGGCCCTTGACCGCCGTGCCGCTCGTTTCCGCCAGCGGCGCTGACACGTCGTCGATCAATTGAAAACTGCCGACACCGGCGGCGATGATGCAATGCTCGAAACCGATCCGGGTGCCGTCGTCGAGTTCCGCCCAACCGTGTGCCGGCTCGATCCGGCGCACGCCCCGGCGTTCGTCCACATGGGCGTTCGGTGCCCGCAGGAGCGCCGCGCGGAGGGCCGCAAGCATGCGACGCGGCGAGACGCGCGCGGCGAGCGTATCGAAGACCATTCCGTGCGCTGCTGCCTCTGCGCCTGGCCAGCCCTCGGGCCCCTCGTCCTTCACGTGCCAGTGGAACTGCCTGTCGGCCGCGCGCCAGTGGCTCAGTGCATCCTGCTCGTGCCGAAGGGCGATGTCGCGCAGGTGAGGCTTGGCAAGTGGGATCAAGCGGCCCGTCCGCCGATAGCCGGTCGAAAGGCCCGTCTCCGCCTCGAGCGCCGTGATCTCTTCTTCGATCGCCACGAGTGCGTCGAACTGGAACTGCTTCTTGTCGTTCCAGCGATCGGGCATATGCGGCATGAGCGCGCCCAAAAGGCCACCGCTGGCGCCAGCGCCGATCGCCTGCTGCTCGACGAGCCGTACGGTCATGCCCCTGCGCGCGGCGCCAAGCGCGGCCCACAGCCCCATGATGCCGCCGCCGACGACCAAAAGCTCGCTCATCGATTGACCTTCTCCGGCCGGCGGATTATCGCCATGGCCATGACAGGATCCGCAGACCCGATCGAGCCCCCGGCGCACCAGAACCTTGATTGGCACGAGGGCGATATGCCCTATTCCCGGGAGTTTGGCGATCACTTTTATTGCCGCACCGACGGGCGGCTGGAGTGCGGCCACGTCTTCCTCTCGGGCAACGGCCTGCCCGATCGCTGGGTCGGTGCAGGCACCTTCCGCATCGGCGAACTCGGCTTCGGCACCGGCCTCAATTTCTGCGAAACCTGGCGTCAGTGGAAGATGACCGCAACCGCCGGCGACCGGCTGCAGTTCGTGTCCTTCGAACGTTTCCCGATGGCGGCAGAAGAGACTTCGCGCGCGCTTAGCCATTGGCCGGAGATCGACACGGAGCGCCAGGCGCTGGCCTCGCGCTGGCCGGCCGAGCCCGATGGCGACGTCCGGATCGACTTCGGCGACGGCGTTAGCCTCACGGTCGTCTGCGGTCCGGCACTCGAGGGCGTCGCCCGGACGGAACAACCGTTCGACGCCTGGTACCTCGACGGCTTTGCGCCGTCACGCAATCCCGACATGTGGTCGGAGGATCTGATGCGGCTCGTCTTCGACAAGACCGCGTCCGGCGGAAGTTTCGCCACCTATGCCGCTGCCGGTTTCGTCCGCCGCAATTTGCAGGCCGCGGGCTTTGCCGTCGAAAAGCGCAAGGGTTTTGCCGGCAAGCGCGAGATGCTGCGCGGCGACCGAGCCTAGCGCTCGTCGCGATTGTGGCCTGTCTTGAGCGGTTGCGCCATCCGGCTGCAGAAATGCGTCAGCGCAAGCGATTTACTCCACAAGAGAACTGAACTGTCGCAAATGGCGGGCCATCGCCGCTTCGAATCTGCGACACACTCCCCATCGGCAACACGGTGGGTCTTTCATGAACGACGATCAGTTTCCCGATGCAGCAACCGGCGACGCAGCCTCGACGCCGCTGGAGCGCCGACGCCGCCCGGGCGGGCGCAGCGCCGAGCGTGTGCGCAAATCCCCCGGCGGAAAATATCTCAATCTTGTCAATACGCTGGCGAAATCCACCGTCCTTTCGGATGATGCGCTTGAATCGGTGCATGAGGCATCGCTGACGATCCTCGAAGAGATCGGCATGGACGTCATCCTGCCGGAGGCGCGCGAACGGATGAAGGCTGCCGGCGCCGACGTGACACCCGGTACCGACCGAGTGCGCTTCGACCGCGGGCTGATCATGGACATGATCGCCTCGGTACCGCCAACCTTCACCATGCATGCCCGTAACCCGGCCCGCAATGTCGCCATCGGCGGCAACAATCTCGTCTTTGCCCAGATCGCCAGCGCGCCATTCGTGGCGGATCGCGACGGCGGCCGGCGCACCGGCAACCAGGAGGACTACCGCAAGCTGGTGAAGCTCGCGCAATCCTATGACATCGTCCACACGACCGGCGGCTATCCGGTCGAGCCGGTCGACATCCATGCCTCGGTGCGCCACCTCGATTGCCTCTCCGACATGGTGAAGCTCACCGACAAGGTGTTCCACGTCTATTCGCTCGGCAAGCAGCGCAACACCGACGGCATCGAGATCGCCCGCATCGGCCGCGGCATCTCGATGGAGCAGATGGAACGCGAGCCCTCGCTCTTCACTATCATCAACACCTCCTCGCCGCTGCGCCTCGACGGGCCGATGCTGCAGGGCATCATCGAGATGTCTTCGCGCAACCAGGTGGTCGTGATCACGCCCTTTACGCTCGCCGGCGCCATGGCCCCGGTGACGATCGCCGGTGCGCTCGTCCAGCAGAACGCCGAAGCGCTCTGCGGCATCGCCTTTACCCAGATGGTCCGGCGCGGCGCGCCGGTCATGTATGGCGGCTTCACCTCCAACGTCGACATGAAGACCGGCGCACCCGCCTTCGGCACGCCGGAATACATGAAGGCGGTGGTCGCTGGCGGCCAGCTCGCCCGCCGCTACAACATCCCCTATCGCACCTCGAACACCAACGCCGCCAATACGCTGGACGCTCAAGCGGCTTACGAATCCGCCATGTCGCTCTGGGCGCTGACGCAAGGGGGCGGCAACTTCGTCATGCACGCCGCCGGTTGGACCGAAGGCGGACTCACGGCCTCCTTCGAGAAATTCATCCTCGACGTCGACATGCTGCAGATGGTGGCGGAATACCTGACCCCGCTCGATGTCAGCGAGGATGCGCTCGGGCTCGACGCCGTGCGCGATGTCGGTCCCGGCGGCCATTACTTCGGCACGCTGCACACGCTGCAGCGCTACGAGACCGCCTTCTATTCACCGATCCTGTCGGACTGGCGCAACTTCGAGACCTGGACCGAAGCCGGACGACCGACCACCTACGACCATGCCAACCGGATCTTCAAACAGAAGCTCAACGAATATGAGCGCCCGCCGCTCGATCCCGCGATCGAGGAGGAACTCGATGCCTTTGTCGCCAAGCGCAAGGCGGAAGGCGGCGTCCCGACCGATTTCTGACGGGACGCCTTGGGTATACCGGAAAGCGCTACGAAGCCCGGCTGCGGCCGAGCCTTAAGGGAACACTGCGGCCCTTGCCGTTGCGATCAGTTGTTCGGTGGTGGCAGCCACGCAATTGCGGTCGATCTCGGCGACTGTCCGTTCGCGGACATGGGCGGAAAGCTGCTTGCGGAGATCGCCAAGCGTCCGGGGGGCCGCGCAGATCACCAGGCTGTCGAAGGCCTGGTTGGCGGCATAGCTTTCGAGCCTTCCGGCCACATCAGCAACAAAGCGCTGCTGCTCCTCCCGAACGGGATCGCTCTTGTATTCCATGGCCGAGCGGCCGTGTCCGACGGACGAATGCGACCGGCCCGGCTTGTCGGCCATGATGTCCTGAACGCGTTTCGGTTCGGTGTGAAAGGTCTCCTCCTCCGGCCGCTGGCGCTCTTCCTTCAACAGGTTCACGCCCTTGACGATGCGCGCGGTGTTGCCATCCGCGGCCAGTATCCAAGTCCGGTTCTGCACGATTGTCTCCCAGTGAAAGGTGTGGATCGCGAAGGGTCATGAAGACCCTGCAAAGGAAACGAACGAGCGGCGATCCGGTTCCATCGGAAGGTGGCGACGATGCTGATTGTTTCGCCGGGTGCGCCGGTCACATCCGCGCGATATAGGCTTCGAAGCTGCGCTCCGGCATCGCCTCATAGCGTTCGCGCTGGACGTGAAGCGCGCTGATCCTGTCGACCCGGAAATCGCGGAAATCCGACCTCAGTTCGCACCAGCCGGTCAGCAGCCAGAAATGCCCGAAGACGCTGAGACCGAGCGGCCAGATGATGCGCTCGGAATGTTCGTCCTTGAGGCTGTCATAGGCCAGGCGAAGCTTGCGGCGCCCGGCGATCGCCAGGCGGATCTCGCCGAGCAGCGCCGGCGGTTCCGGCTGGAGCGACGAGCGGAAGGCGCGAAGCGGTGCTGCCGTCAGCCGCTGCCGATGTTCGGGCGGCAGACCATGGGCGATTTTCTCCATCGCCTCGCGCGCCGCCTGGGCGAGCCTGCCGTCGCCGAGCATCTGCACCGCCCGCGCGCCGAAGGCGAGCGCTTCCAGCTGCTCGAAGGTAAAGGCAAGCGGCGGCGCATCGAACGCGCCGCGCAGGAGATAGCCGACGCCGCGTTCGCCGTCGATCGGCGCGCCCGATGCGATCAGGTGCTCCATGTCGCGATAGATGGTGCGCTGGGCGACCTCCATCTTCTCGGCGATCTCACGCGCCGTCATCACCCGGCCGCTCGCGCGCAGGAGCTGGATGATGCGAAACAGCCGGTCGGCGGGTCTCATGTCTGGCCTCCCAACGGCAAGACGCCGGTGACGTATCAAAGGGCTACCGCGCGCCTTGTCTGTCCACAACCACGGCTCCGTCGGTAATGGCCATAAGGCTGTCAGTTGCCCTGTGTTAAATCAAGCGGCAACTCACCGGGAGCATCCTCATGACCAGCGATCACATCCTCGAACTTGCCGTCTGCATCGTCACCGACAGGCCGGCCGCGACGGCCACGCGCCAGCGCGCCATGCAGGCGGTTTCACGCTATCCGGGCTTCGTCTCCTGGCGCGCGGTCGATTCCTGCGAGACTTCGGGCATGTTCGCCGACCTCGTCGAATGGGAAACGCTGGAGGCTGCTAAATCGGCCGGCGAGCGCGTCCGGGTCGACCCTGAGTTCGCACCTTACGCAGCCACCATCAGCGCTGTAATGCTGGTGCAGCATTTTAGCGGCGGCCAGAGGATCTGACCGGCCCGGAACGAGACGAACAAAGGACTGCCGCGCGATGGCCGAACCACTGAAGAACCTGCTGCACCCCGGCGTCGTCGTCGCCATCGCCGATGCGCTCGGACGCAATGCGGGAACCTTCGATCGCAGGAAGTTCATGGCGCTTGCGGGTGAAGGCCTGGAGGCGCTGGAGCTGATGCAGCGGTCGCTGCAGATCCGCGACGCGCTGGTCGAGACGCTGCCGCAGGCATTTCCGGAGGCGGCCGCCATCCTCGGCGCCTGCCTTCCCCGTGACGACGCCGAGGGCATCAGCGGCTGGTCGCTGCTGCCCGTCAGCCAGTACGTCGCCTTGCGCGGCCTCGACGACTTCGACCTTTCGCTTTCGCTGCTGCGCGCGCTGACACCGCATTTCACAGCCGAGTTCGGCATCCGCGTCTTCATCGATCGCGACCAGGAGCGCGCCCTTGCGACGATCCGCGGCTGGACGAAGGACCCCAACCATCACGTCCGTCGACTGGCGAGCGAAGGCACCCGCCCGCGCCTGCCCTGGGCGATGCGGCTGCCGCAGCTCATTCGCGATCCGCAGCCGATCCTGCCGATCCTGACGGCCCTCCTCGACGACCCCGAGGACTATGTGCGTCGCTCGGTTGCCAACAGCCTCAACGACATCGCCAAGGACCATCCGGACCTGGTTGCCGCTTTCGTCGCCGAGCATATCGGCGACGCATCGCCGGAGCGCCGCCAGCTTCTACGCCACGCTTCGCGCACGCTTTTGAAGCAGGGCCACGCGGACGCGCTCGGCAATTTCGGTTTTGCGCCCCCGGCCGGCATCAATGCCCGCTTTTCGCTCGATCGTTCGGACATCGTGCTGGGCGAAAGCCTCGGCCTGCGCCTCGCCGTCAGCCATGACGCCGAGACGAGCCAGAAGGTGATGATCGACTACGCCGTGCACCACCGCAAGGCAAACGGCGCAACCTCGCCGAAAGTGTTCAAGTGGACGTCGGCGACGCTTGCCCCCGGCGCCTCGATCGAGATCGAGAAGCGCCATGCGATCCGGCCGATCACCACCCGCCGTTATTACCCCGGCGCCCACCGGATCGTCATCCTCGTCAACGGCCAGGAAGCGGCCGAAGCGGGCTTCGATCTCGCGCTTGAGTAGATCTCATTTCGCACCTGCGAAAAGATGGACCTTGACTTTTTCGTCCAAACCAACGACATGGTGCCCAGCGTCACCTTCCGGCCGCCGCGTGAGCGCGCCCTCGGCAGACATAGAAAGCCGTGAAGAAGGATAGCGCACATATCACCGCAATAGGCGGCACAGCACAGGCGCTTGACGACTTAATTCAACCCACAAGTTCCCAATTCACGCGGGGTTCTTGACGCCGAACGACACCGGAACAGCAACAACGCGGTTCCGGCGAATGCGTTTGGCGCCCCCAAAAGGTATATGCATTTGTCCACCTTTAAAGATCTCGGCCTATCCGAGCACATTCTGGAAACCCTGTCTGCCAACGGCTTCGAAAAGCCGACCCCGATCCAGGCACAGGCCATTCCGCTGGTGCTGAAGGGCAACGATCTCATCGGCCTCGCCCAGACCGGCACCGGCAAGACCGCTGCCTTCGGCCTGCCGATGATCGAAAAGCTGGTCGCCGAAAGCCGGCGTCCCGATCCGCGCAATATCCGCGCGCTGGTGCTGGCACCGACCCGTGAACTGGTCAACCAGATCGCCGCCAACCTCAAGCTGTTCGTCAAGAAGTCGCCGATCAAGGTCGGCGTCGTCGTCGGCGGCGTTTCGATCAACAAGCAGACCGAGCAGCTTGCCCGCGGCGTCGACATCCTGGTCGCCACCCCCGGCCGCCTGCTCGACCTCGTCGCTCGCAAGGCCGTGACGCTGACGCAGGGCCGTTACCTGGTGCTTGACGAAGCCGACCAGATGCTCGACCTCGGCTTCATCCACGACCTGCGCAAGATCTCCAAGCTGGTGCCGAAGAACCGCCAGACGCTGCTCTTCTCGGCCACCATGCCGAAGCAGATCGCCGAGCTCGCCGGCGAGTACCTGACCAACCCGGTCAAGGTCGAAGTCACGCCTCCGGGCAAGGCTGCCGACAAGGTCGAACAGTACGTGCACTTCGTGCCCGGCAAGGACCTGAAGACGCAGATCCTCAAGAAGTCGCTGACCGACAACCCTGATGGCTTGTCGCTGATCTTCAGCCGCACCAAGCACGGCGCCGAGAAGCTGATGAAGCATCTCGACCACGTCGGTTTCAAGGCCGCCTCGATCCATGGCAACAAGAGCCAGGGCCAGCGCGAGCGCGCGCTCAAGGCTTTCCGCGACGGCGAAATCCGCGTGCTGGTCGCAACCGACGTCGCTGCCCGCGGCATCGACATTCCCGGCGTTACCCACGTCTACAACTACGACCTGCCGGAAGTGCCGGATGCCTACGTCCACCGCATCGGCCGCACCGCGCGCGCCGGCCGCGACGGCATCGCCATCGCCTTCTGCGCGCCGGACGAAATCCGCCTGCTGCGCGACATCGAGAAGCTGATGGGCATCAACATTGCCGTTGCCAGCGGCGAGGCTCCGGCCGACCAGGCGCGTCCGGCCAAGGGCCGCGGCGGCCGTGGCAACAACGGCGCCGGCCACCGCAAGGGCAATGGCGGCGGTCATCACCAGAACGGCGGCCGTCCGCCGCGTCGTGAGCGCCCGGCCGGCGAACCGGTTGCAGCCACCAGCGGCTTTACCGGCGACGACCTGCTGCGCGACGAGCGCCGCCCGCAGCGCCAGGAGCGCCGCGATCACGGCCATCCGCAGACCGACGGCCGTGGCGAAGGCAACCGCAACCACGAAGGCAAGAAGCACCACGGACGTCCCGGCCAGAAGCAGGGCGACCGTCGTGACCGCAACCAGGGCGGCCGCAACGAAAACCGTGGCGGTGGCGAGCGTCGCGAAGGCGGCCAGGGTCAGCGTCGGGGCAATGGCGGCAATCGCGGCCACCAGGGCTGACCGAGGCGCTGCGCGTCGATCAGGCGCGCAAAGCCATCGTAGTACTTAGAAATATGAACGGCGGGTCGCTTCGGCCCGCCGTTTTCGTTTTGGGCTGTGCCTGTCGCTATAGCAAAACCGCTGCACGCTCTCGCTCGTCGTGCGTCATGCCTGCTTGCGATTGGTCAGATAGACGCCGGCAACGGCAATGATGGTGCCGATAACCATCGGCAGCGTCAGCGCTTCGCCGAAGAAGAGCCACGCCTGCACGGCGGCGAGCGGCGGCACGAGATAGATCAGCGAAGCTGCGCGCGACACCTGTCCGCGACGGATCAGATAAAGCAGCAGCGCGATCGCCCCCATCGAGAGCCCGAGAACCGACCAGGCAAGCGCCAGAACCACCTGGAGGTTCCAGGTCACGTGCAGCTCTTCCAGCATCAGCGCCAGCGGAATCGTCACGATCAGCGCGCCGAGATATTGCAGCGCTGCGATGGTGCGGATGTCGCCGCTCTGCAGATGGCGCTTCTGGTAGAGCGTGCCATAGGTGACGGCGCCCATGCCGAGCACGTTGATGATCACAGGCAGAAAGTGGATCGGCGTCGCACCCGTGTCGATCGCCAGCACCTTCGGCAGGACGGCAAGAGCAATGCCGAAGAAGCCGAGCACCAGCCCAAGCTTCTGCTGCACGCTCAGCCGCTCGTCGATGACGAAGGCTGCGGCAACCGCGGTCATCAGCGGCTGAAGGCCGGCGATGATGCCGGAAATGCCGGCCGGCACGCCTTCGCCGATCGCCCACCAGACCGACCCGAGATAGAGCCCGTGGAGGAACATGCCGGACAGGATCGCATGACCGGCCATTTTCCAGGACTTCGGCCACTGCGCGCCGGTGACGACGCAGAAGAGGATGAAGAGCGCGATCGCCAGCGTGTAGCGCAACACGAGAAAGGTCAGCGGATCTGCGTAGACCGCAGCATATTTCGCCACCACCCAGCCGGTGGACCAGAGCAGAACGAAGATGGCGGGAGCCAGACGGGCGAGCATGGTGAGCCTATCGGAATGATGGCGGCAGGCGGAAAGCATGAGCCACCCTCGCTGAAGCGCGCCTGGCCGCCGTAACGCTTTGATCTGCCGCTGATTTCGCGCTCAAATCCTCTGATTTAAGCACTCATGCAAGTATCCGCGCCGGTATTGATGGTCAAAGCAATTTTTCTGATGGGAAGCATCAGCCAATCGGAACCATCAGCCTGAGCGAGGAGAGCGAGAGCGAGACGAAACCGGGATCGTACTCCTCGCGATAGTGCAGCAAGGCGGTATCGATCGCATGGCCTTCGGCCGCGATCCAGTCGAACATTCTCTGGTAATGGGCAAAGACGTCGCCGGCGTCAGGGTGATGCAGGGCCGTGACGAAGCGCATGGCCGGCAGGTCGACATGGCCGGGGTGCACGGTCGTCTCGGCCTTGTCGGAGACATAGCCGACGAGATAGCGAAAGCCATCCGGACGATCGTTCCAGGAGATGCCGACCAATGCCGTATGGTCGCCAGGATGAAGATGCTGGTGGTGCCCCTGCATTTCGGCGATCAGCCTGCGCACGGCGCCATCGGCCGCCTCGACGAAGGTTCCCTCCCAGAACGATCCGGAAATGCGCTGTGCGGGTCTCTCCACGATTTCGAACGCCATGGTCACCTCTTTGAACGGGCAATCCCGCAAACATTGGCAGGCTTTCGCCGCCATCGCAGGAGAGAAACGGACCTGCTCTCAAAGCAGTTCCACGAAGGCGCGTGCCGCGCGGCTGAACTGCCTCTCGCGATGGGTCAAAAGTTCGAAGCTGCGCTCGGCCAGTTCGAACGGCAGCTCCACCAGCCGGCCGCTATCGACGAAGGGTTGTGCGGCAAGCCGGGAAACGGCCGTCACGAAGGGGCCGCTTTCGACCGCCGTCAGCACCGCCTCGTTCGAGGGCAGCTCAAGCTCGACCCTGAGCCGATCGACGTCTGCACCATGCTCGTCCATCGATTGCAGGAACATTGCCCGCGTGCCGGAGCCTTCCTCGCGCAGCACCCAGCGCGCAGACAGCAACATTTCCAGATTGACCGCGGCACCGACGAACGCGTGGCCAGGCGCGGCATAGACAGCGATGCGATCGACGGCGACGCGGCGATGGTCGAGCTTGGCGCCATCCACGCGCCCCTCGACGAAGCCGAGCTGTGCCGTCCCCTCCTCCACCGCCTCGGCGACGACCGCCGTGTTGCGCACGGTGAGCTTCACGTCGACCTGGGGATAGTCGTGGGTGAAGCGGGCAAGCCGCGACGGCAGCCAATAGCTCGCAACCGTCTGGCTCGCCGCAATCGACAGTTCGCCACGGCGAAGCTCGGAGAGATCGCGAAGGCAGGCGGTGGCCGCGGCTGCCCGGGCAAGCACCGCTTTTGCCTCCGGCAGGAAGATCTTGCCGGCATCGGTCAGCGTCAGGCCGCGGCCAACGCGATCGAACAGCCGGACATCGTGCTGGGTTTCAAGCGCTGCGATCGCCGCACTTGCGGCCGACTGCGTGACGTTCATCGCCTCGGCGGCTTTGGTCATGTGCAGCCGCTCGGCGACCGCGACGAAGATTTTAAGCTGATCGAGTGTCATGGTAGATCAATCTCAAAAATCGATCAGAATGACAAGAATAATCCGTTAGACTGATTCATGGATGAGCGTAGGTTGCGCCCATGTCCAGATCGCATCCCCCATTTCGCTCCCATTTTTCCTCAGCTGCCTCCCGCCTGACGTGCATTCTCCCGGGCCTTTTCCTCTGCTGTCTCGTCGCCCTTGCGGCCATCGGCCTCGAATGGATCGAGCGGCGCTGGACCGGCCGCGCCTGGCTGGAAGCCCTCGTTCTCGCGATCCTTCTCGGCGCTATCGTCCGCACCCTCTGGACGCCCGGCGCGCGCTTCCTTTCCGGTATTCACTTCTCGGCGAAGATCCTGCTGGAGACGGCGATCGTGCTGATCGGCGCGATGCTGAGCTTCGACGCGATCGCCAAGAGCGGGCCGACCTTGCTCGTCACCATCGTCGTGATGGTCCTCCTGTCGATTTCCACCGGTTACGTGATCGCGCGATTGCTTGGCCTGCCGAAACGTCTGGCGACTTTGATTGCCTGTGGCAACGCCATCTGCGGCAACTCGGCGATCGCCGCCGTCGCACCGGCAATCGGCGCCCGCGGCGAAGAGGTCGCGGCCGCCATTTCCTTTACCGCCATCCTCGGCATCGCCGTCGTCCTGTCGCTGCCCTTCATCGGCGGCTGGCTCGGCATGACGCCCCAGGGCTACGGCGTCTTTGCCGGCATGACTGTCTATGCCGTGCCACAAGTCCTGGCCGCCGCCAGCCCCTTCAGCCCGCTCTCGGTCCAGGTCGGCACGCTCGTCAAGCTGGTGCGCGTCCTGATGCTCGGCCCCGTCGTCTTCTGCTTCTCGCTGATCGGCAGCCGCGACGAGGAGGCGGAATGCAAAGCGCCCGGACAACGCAAGTCGCCGCTCGCCACGATCCTCCACTTCGTTCCCTGGTTCATCCTGGGTTTCGTGGCGGTTGCCATCGCCCGCAACAGCGGCGCAATCTCCGACACGCTCGCGACCGGCGCCGTGACGGTCTCCACCTGGCTGACGGTCATCGCCATGGCCGCCCTCGGCCTTGAGGTCGACATCCGCGCGCTTGCCCATTGCGGGCCGCGTGCAAGCGCTGCCGCCACGCTGTCGCTGCTGGTGCTCTGTGTTCTTGCGGTGCTCGCCATCGTCTGCCTGGGCCTCGGCTAGCTTCGGCGCCTGCGTCCAAATTTAGAGCACGTGCATATTTCTTGCCCACCCGGTCGCAACCGCTTTCAGCGACCGGATGTGGCTGCCTTGCCGTTGGGCAGATTTTCTCGCGAACAGGCGCTTCTGGCGGGGTCAACTTTCTTTTCGGGCGACTGAGCACGCTTCTTGCATTGCAACCAGCCTTGTACTCAAATGGTCAAAAATAAGGGGACCACGCCTTTGGCATTTGACGAAATGATGAATGCGGACAGCAGTCCGCGCCAGCCATATTCGACCTATCATGATTGGTATGCCAGCCAGGACAGAAATCGGCTCATAGCGAAATCCAAGGACGCCGAGAACATCTTCCGGAAAACCGGCATCACCTTTGCGGTCTACGGACACGCAGACAGCTCCGAAAAACTCATCCCCTTCGACCTCATCCCCCGCATCATCTCCGGCCGCGAATGGCGCAAGCTCGCGCAAGGCATCGAACAGCGGGTCATCGCACTCAACGCCTTCCTCGACGACATCTACCACAAGCAGGAAATCATCCGCGCCGGTCGCATCCCGCGCGAACTTATCGAGAAGAACGAAGCCTTCCTGCCGCAGATGATCGGCTTCCGGCCGCCGGGCGGCGTCTACACCCACATCGTCGGCACCGACATCGTCAGAACCGGCGAAGACCAGTTCTACGTTCTCGAAGACAATGCGCGCACCCCGTCCGGCGTCAGCTACATGCTGGAAAACCGCGAAACGATGATGCAGATGTTCCCGGAACTCTTCCATCAGAACCGCGTGCGCCCGGTCGAGAACTACCCCAATCTGCTGCGCCAGAGCCTTTCGTCGCTCGCCCCTCCCGGCTGCAGCGGCAAGCCGCGCGTGGCGGTGCTGACGCCCGGCATCTACAATTCCGCCTATTACGAGCACGCTTTCCTCGCCGACCAGATGGGCGTCGAGCTAGTCGAGGGATCGGACCTGCGCGTCATCGACGGCAAGGTGAAGATGCGCACCACCCGCGGCTACGAGGCGATCGACGTGCTCTATCGCCGCGTCGATGACGACTTCCTCGATCCGCTCACCTTCCGACCGGATTCCGCTCTCGGCATTCCCGGCATCATGGACGTCTACCGCGCCGGCAACATCACGATTGCCAACGCGCCGGGCACCGGGATTTCCGACGACAAGGCGATCTATTCCTACATGCCCGAGATCGTCGAGTTCTACACCGGCCGCAAGCCGCTGCTCGAAAACGTGCCCACCTGGCGCTGTTCCGAGCAGCAGAGCCTGAAATATGTGCTCGAGCATCTGGAAGAGCTGGTAGTCAAGGAGGTCCACGGCTCCGGCGGCTACGGCATGCTTGTCGGCCCGACGGCGACCAGAAAGGAACGTGCCGTCTTCGCCGAAAAGCTGAAGGCCCGCCCGACCAACTACATCGCCCAGCCGACGCTTTCGCTTTCCACCGTGCCGATCCTCGTCAACAAGGGTATCGCGCCCCGGCACGTCGATCTTCGCCCCTATGTCCTCGTCTCCGACAAGGTCCAGATCATCCCCGGCGGCCTGACGCGTGTGGCGCTGAAAGCCGGTTCGCTCGTCGTGAATTCCAGCCAGGGTGGCGGGACCAAGGACACCTGGGTGCTGGAGGACTGAGAGATGCTGGGAAGAACCGCAAACGGCCTCTACTGGATGTTCCGCTACATCGAGCGGGCGGAAAACAGCGCCCGGCTGATCGATGCCGGCCTGCGCATGTCGCTGACCCGTAGCGAGGCGAGCGAGGACGATTGGGACGGCGTGCTGCAAAGCGCCGGCGTCCGCGAGAATTATGACGAGGTGCACGACAAGCTGACGAGCATCGACGCGATCGACTTCCTGTTGCGCGACCGCGCCAACCCGTCGAGCGTGATGTCGTGCATCGAAGCCGGCCGTCACAACGCCCGCATGGTGCGCACGGCGCTCACCCGCGAGACCTGGGAAGCGACCAACGAGTGCTACCTCGAGATGAAGGCGATGCTGTCGAAGAAGGCGCGCCCGACCGACATGCCGGAGATCATCGACACGATCAAGCGACGCGCCGGGCTCATCCGCGGCGCCTTCCACGGCACGATGCTCCGGAACGAGATCTTCAACTTCTCGCGCATCGGCACCTTCATCGAGCGGGCCGACAACACCGCCCGCATCCTCGACGTGAAGTACTATGTGCTTCTGCCGGCGGTCGCCGCCGTCGGCTCATCGATGGACAACGTGCAGTGGGAATCGATCCTGCGCTCGGTCTCGGCGCATCGCGCCTATGGCTGGGTCTACGACGCCGAACTTCGTCCCGCCAACATCGCCGACTTCCTGATATCGAACGGCCGCATGCCGCGCTCGCTTGCCTATTGCTACGAGAAGATCGCCAGCAATCTCGGCTACCTCGAACGGGAATACGGCGAGCGCCACGCGGCGCACGACACGGCCGACCGCACGCTCGCGTCACTGCGCAGCCAGTCGATCAAGGACATCATGGACCAGGGGCTGCACGAGTATCTCGAAGATTTCATCAGCCACAACAACCGTCTGGGACAGGAAATCTCCGACGGCTACCGGTTCTACTAGTGCAATTCCAGCGAAAGCGTGGCGCGGTTTCGCGTTCAAAATTGCGTAAAAACAAGGAGATAGAGCGCTTTCACAACTCCGTTTTGACCGGAATCGCTCTAGATCGGAGGATGGCATGCACCTGAAGATCAGCCACACGACCGAATATCACTATGACGAGCCCGTGCAGTATGCCCTGCAGCGCCTGCGGCTGACGCCGCTGACGCAGGTGGGCCAGACCGTGCTCGGCTGGGAGACCTTGGTCGATGGCGCTGCGATCGAAGTGAGCTACGACGACCACTTCGGCAACCGCGTTCATCTCGTCAGCGTCGACGGCGACCGCGATACGATCCACATCACGGCCTCCGGCGAGGTCCACACGGAGGATCGTGCCGGCGTCTTCGGGCCGCACCAATCCTACGTGCCGCTCTGGCTTTATGCCCGCGAAACGCCGCTCACCAAGGCCGGCAAGCTCATTCGCGACCTCTCGAAATCCGCCGAGGGCGACACCGACCTTGCCCGCATGCATGCGCTGATGGCGGCGATCCATGAAGCCGTGGAATACAAGCCCGGTGAGACCCACGCGGAGACGACGGCCGAAGATGCACTCGAAAGCGGTCGTGGCGTCTGCCAGGATCATGCGCATATCCTGATTGCGGCGGCGCGCTCCCTCGATCTGCCGGCACGCTATGTCTCGGGTTACCTGATGATGGAGGGGCATCCCGAGCAGACCGCCAGCCACGCCTGGGCCGAAGTCCACCTCAATGGGCTTGGCTGGGTGGGCTTCGACGCCGCCAACAAGATCTGCCCGGATGATCGCTATGTCCGCATCGCCTCGGGCCTCTGCTACCGCGACGCCGCTCCCATCTCCGGGCTGATCCACGGCGAGGCCAAGGAGACGCTGAAGGTATCGGTGACGGTCGAACAGCAGCAACAAAGCCAGAGCCAGTCGCAAAGCCAGTAGGTGACGCGACGGGGCGCAGCGTACGTCCCGTCGATCCAGACCCAAGTCTCAGGCGTTACCGCGAAGCGCTCGCCTGCAGGATGCGGCAGAGCGAAACCAGCCCGCTGTCATAACCGCCGCCAACGACATCGCGACAGCGTTTGATCAGCTTGACCCGCTCGCCAGCGGGCAGTGCATTGAACGCAGCCATCGAGGCGCCCGGCGAGACCGCACCGCCCGAACCGCCTCCGGTTCCGCCACCAACGCTGCCGCCACCCCCGGAGCTGCCGCCGCCGGATCCCGTTCCAACGCCCACGCCGAGCCCAAGCCCGACGCCGTTGCCACCGCCGGCATTGGCTTTCAGACCGGCACTCAGGCCATTCCGTCCACCGACCGTGGCGTTGACCGACGTGTTGAGCCCTTTGCCGCCACCAAGGCCGACATCGGCGTCGGCGTTGATGCCATTGGCACCGCCGGCGCTCGCCCGCACATCGGCATTGACGCCTTGCGATCCGCCGACAGAGGCGTTGGCGTTGGCATTGACGCCGTTTGCGCCACCGAGCGACGCATCGACATCGGCCTTAAGGCCGTTCGAGCCGCCGAGGCCCACATTGGCGTTCGGCCCATTCGCACCGCCGACGGACACGCCGACGCCAAGACCGTTGGCACTCTGCGAAAATGCCGGCTGAGACAGCGCCACCGTCGCAAGAAGACCGAGCGACAACGCAAGTACATTCCTCCGCATGATCGTCCTCCTTTTCAGGCTCGGGACCGGAATGGCCCCGGCAAAAGGGATACGTTCGGGGGTTGCCGCCGGTTGCCGCGGATCAGCCGAAAACAGAGGGTTTTGTGCTGTGTGGATAACACAAGGCAAAGATGCCGCCGGATGCGTGCCTTTTCGAAACGATGACCTATGACACGCACATAGGATCACCGCGCCGAAACCGATGCGGCGATCGTGTCTGAGGCTCCGCTCAATCGTAGCCGATCAAAGGAGGTCTATCAGACGCGCGACGCCGTCAGGCTGACCAGCGGCCCGAAAAAGCCGATGATGCGCGTAATGCGCGTCTGGCCGGGATTGAGGAATGCGATGTCCAGCCCCTCGGGGAAAGATGATCCGTCGGGCATCACAAACCGCCAGGCGAAGCGTGCGATGCCATGATGAACATCCAGGTCGCTTGTCCGCGTAATGCGCGCGCCCGGATGCCTGGCCTGAATGCCGGCGATATGCGCGAGCAGTTCCTCTGCGCCGACGGCATGAACCGTTGGATCCGTATACGTTGCGCCATCGGCCCAGATCGGTACCAGCAACGCCCGCCTCCGCTCGGCGTCCTCCGACGACCAGGCGGCGCAATAGGTATCGATGAGATCTGTCAACGGCACGCTTCTTCACTCCTTCGGATCATAGTTCCGACATGGCCCTAGCACTGCCGCGGCCGCCCCGTCTGCAGGCACGCACCGTCGCGGGGACAAACTATGACGTCGACGCTGCGACGCCAATACGCACCCAGTGGTAAGTGCTTACCCGGAGGTAAGGGAAGAGGAACAGGCCTGCGGACAAAGGCGGATTGCAGGCGCGAAGACAATCGCAGCGTAAAGGTTATAGGTCCGCCCCGCGGCGATGCTTGCGGGTGCGCCAGGCCTGTTCAGCGCAGTGGCCCCGACGCCGACACCTGGGACCGTCGCACTGCAATTACGGTGCGACGGCGACCTTTGCACGTCTGATATGACGCAAGCTGTGGTGCACACAGAAGGCACGAGCGGACCGTCCGCTCGTGCGCCGACAGCCTCAGTGGCTGTCGCGGTTCATCGGGATTTCCGCGCCGCGCGGGCCGACGAGGAAGTCGAGATCCGCGCCCGTGTCGGCCTGCATCACGCTCTTGACGTAAAGGCCGGCATAACCACCCTTGAGCGGCATCACCGGCGACACCCAGGCCGCACGGCGACGGGCCAGTTCTTCGTCGGAGACGTCGAGATGGATGGTGCGGGCCGGCACGTCGACGGCGATCATGTCGCCGTTTTGAACCAGCGCCAGCGGGCCACCGTCGGCGGCTTCCGGCGCGGTATGCAGGATGACGGTGCCATAGGCCGTGCCGGACATGCGCGCATCCGAGATGCGGATCATGTCGGTGATGCCCTTTTTCAGCACCTTCGGCGGCAGGCCCATGTTGCCGACTTCGGCCATGCCCGGATAACCCTTGGGGCCGCAATATTTCAGCACCATCACGCAGGTCTCGTCGATGTCGAGATCTTCGCGGTTGATGCGGGCGTGGTAGTCCTCGATGCTCTCGAACACGACGGCGCGGCCCTTGTGCTGCATCAGGTGCGGCGAGGCGGCCGACGGCTTCAGCACGCAGCCCTTGGGCGCCAGATTGCCGCGCAGCACCGCGATGCCGCCGGACTTCGTCAGAGCCTTCTCACGCGGCACGATCACGTCGTCGTTGTAGTTGACGACATCCTTGACGTCGTTCCAGATCGTGTCGCCGGTGACCGTCACAGCATCCTTGTGAAGCAGGCCCATTTCGCCCACGGCCTTGATCACGACCGGCAGGCCGCCGGCGTAATAGAACTCCTCCATCAGGTACTTGCCCGACGGCTGCAGGTTGACGATCGTCGGCACGTCGCGGCCAAGGCGATCCCAGTCGTCGAGCGTCAGATCGACACCGACGCGGCCGGCAAGCGCCAACAGGTGCAGCACGGCATTGGTCGAGCCGCCGACGGCGCCGTTGACGCGGATGGCGTTCTCGAAGGCTTCCTTCGTCAGGATATCCGAAGGCTTCAGGTCTTCCTTGACCATGTCGACGATGCGGCGGCCAGAGAGCTGCGAGATCACTCGGCGGCGGGCATCGACTGCCGGTATGGCCGCATTGCCGGGAAGCGTCATGCCGAGCGCTTCGGCCATCGAGGCCATCGTCGAGGCCGTGCCCATGGTCATGCAGCTGCCGGCCGAGCGGGCCATGCCCTGCTCCGCGTCCATGAATTCGGCGAGCGACATCTCGCCGGACTTCACCATTTCGGAGAACTGCCAGATCGCCGTGCCGGAGCCGACATCCTTGCCGCGCCACTTGCCGTTCAGCATCGGGCCGCCGGAAACGAGGATGACAGGGATATCGACGCTGGCAGCCCCCATCAACAGGCTCGGCGTAGTCTTGTCGCAGCCGCCAAGCAGCACGACGCCATCGACCGGATTGCCGCGGATCGCTTCTTCGACGTCCATCGCCGCGAGGTTGCGGAACATCATCGCCGTCGGACGCAGCGTGCTTTCGCCGACGGAAAACACAGGAAACTCGACCGGGAAGCCGCCGGCCTCGTAGACGCCACGCTTCACCCGCTCGGCAAGGTCACGCAGGTGCGCGTTGCAGGGCGTCAGCTCCGACCAGGTGTTACAGATGCCGATGATCGGCCGGCCATCGAAGGTGTCGGCGGGCAGGCCCTGGTTCTTCATCCAGGAGCGGTGCATGATGGCATTCTTGCCGGTGCCGCCGAACCAATCCTGCGAACGCAGCTTGCGCGGCCATTCAGCTTTCTTCTTCATCTCTTCCTTCCTTATGCGGCCCGCGCCGTTCACGCGGGCCCGATGACGGCGCGCTTCAGGCGAGCGTGTAGGCCGTCTTGACGGTTGTGTAGAACTCGGCGGCGTAGCGTCCCTGCTCGCGCGATCCGTGCGACGAGCCCTTGCGGCCGCCGAAGGGCACGTGGAAATCGACGCCGGCGGTCGGCAGGTTGACCATCACCATGCCAGCCTCCGCATTGCGCTTGAAATGGGTCGCGTGCTTGAGGCTGGTGGTGGCGATGCCCGACGACAGGCCGAAGGGCGTGTCGTTGGCGACGGCAAGCGCCTCGTCGTAGTCCTTGACCCGGATGACCGATGCGACCGGACCGAAGATCTCTTCGCGGGAAATACGCATGGCGTTCGTCGCCTCGGTGAACAGCGCCGGCTGCAGGTAAAAGCCGGGCGTGTCGCGCTTCAAGAGCTCGCCGCCGAAGGCAAGCTTTGCGCCTTCCTGCTTTCCGATGGCGATATAGTCGGTGTCCTGGTTGAGCTGGCTCTGGTCGACCACCGGGCCGATCTGGGTGCCGGCCTTCAAGGCGTCGTCAATGGTCAATCCCTTCATCCGCTCGCCCATGGCCGCGACAAAGCGATCGTGGATGCCCTCGGTGACGATGAGACGGGACGACGCAGTGCAGCGTTGACCGGTGGAGAAGAAGGCGGAATTGACCGCCGCCTCGACCGCCACCGACAGATCGGCGTCATCAAGGACGACGAACGGGTTCTTGCCGCCCATCTCCAGCTGGTATTTGCGATTGTGCTCGACGGAGGCCATCGCCACGCGTTTGCCGGTACCGGTCGAGCCGGTGAAGGTGATGGCGTGCACGTCGGGGCTGTCGAGCATCGCCTGGCCGACGACCGAGCCCTTGCCCATGACGAGGTTCAAGACGCCCTTCGGCAGGCCGGCGCGGTGGAAGATGTCGACGATGGCCCAGGAACTGCCGGGCACCAGCTCGGCCGGCTTGAAGACGACGGTGTTGCCGTAACAAAGCGCCGGCGCGATCTTCCAGGCGGGAATGGCGATCGGGAAATTCCAGGGCGTGATGATGCCGACGACGCCGACCGGCTCGCGGGTGATCTCGACACCGATATTGGGTCTTGCCGACGGCAGCACTTCGCCGGCCAACCGCAGGCATTCGCCGGCGAAGAAGTCGAAGATCTGGCTGGCGCGCACCGCCTCGCCGATGCCTTCGGCCAAGGTCTTGCCCTCTTCACGCGACAACAGCCTGCCGAGCTCGTCCTTGCGGGCAAGGATCTCGTCGGCGGTCTTCCTCAGGATCGCGTGGCGCTCAAGGATGCCGGAGCGCGACCAGGCCGGAAACGCCGCCTTCGCAGCGGCAATCGCCGCACGTGCATCGTCCGCAGACGCACGCGCATATTCGCCAACCACGTCGTTGGTGTCGGACGGGTTGATGTTGGCAACCCCGTCACCGCCGACCCATTCGCCGGCAATCAGGTTTTGGTGCAATGTCATAGGCTTCGAGCCTCCGTCATGAACGCGAGCGACCGTCCCTCTCGAACGGTCGCGCCTGGGAGATGTGTCAGAGCTGACGGATCGCGACTTCTTCGTCAGCTGCGATCGCAAGCGCGTTGCGAAGCGGAAGGCCGAAACCATCGGCCTCGATCTCGAACACGTCGCCTTCCTCGGTGCGGATGCCGTCACCGAAGGACAGCGTTGCCGTCCCGAACATGTGGACATGCACGTCGCCCGGCTGGCGGAACAGGCCATATTTGAAGTGGTGGTGCTCGAGATTGGCAAAGCTGTGCGACATGTTCGCTTCGCCCGACAGGAAGGGCTTTTCCCACAGCACCTTGCCGCCGCGCAGGATGCGTGACATGCCCCGGATATCCTCCGGCGCAACCCCGATGCGGATTTCCGGGCCGAAGCTCGCCTGACGCAGTTTCGAGTGCGCCAGCCAGAGGTAGTTGACCCGTTCGGTCTTGTGGTCGGAGAACTCGTTGGCAACGGCGAAACCGATGCGGAACGGAAAGCCCTTGTCGGAGATCACGTAGATGCCGGCCATTTCCGGCTCTTCGCCGCCGTCTTCGGCAAAAGCGGGCGAAACGAGCGCATCACCGGGCGCCACGGCTGATGTGCCGTTGCCCTTGTAGAACCATTCGGGCTGCACGCCGGTCTCGCCTGATTTCGGCTTACCGCCTTCGAGGCCCATACGGAACATCTTCATCGAGTCCGTCAGCGTTTCCTCGGCTGCCTCGCTTGTCTTCTTGTGCATGGCGTCGCGGGTCGCAGCCGAGCCCAAGTGCGTGAGCCCCGTACCGGTCAGGTGCAGGTGCGCCGGATCGGGATGGGTGATCGGCGGCAGGAAGCGTCCCTCCGCATAGGCCTTGTCGAGGTCGACGGCAACCCCGAGACCCTTGGCCTCGATCGTCTCCTTCAGGCTGCGACCGGCATTGGCCGCTTCCATCGCCAGCGCATAGACGCTCGCCGCACCGTTGACCGCATGCGCCGCCTCGCCGGGCTGCCGCACCGCCACCGTGATCGATCCGTCTTCGTTCCTGATCTGCGAAATCAGCACGATGCTATCCTTCCTATCGTCTCGGGTCGCTGTATTCGCCTTCTCGAGGCAAAAGCGTCCCCGTGGGTGGCTCACGCCACCCAATTCCGGCGGACCAATCCGCCGATCCTGGCAGCCGCGGCTGCCGGTGAATGTTACTGGTTTACGCCGGGTCTTATGGCTTTCCGCTCAACCCTTGTTCTTGTTGTAGACATCGAAGAACACCGCAGCGAGGAGCACGAGGCCCTTGATCAGCTGCTGGTAATCGATGCCGATGCCCATGATCGACATGCCGTTGTTCATCACGCCCATGATGAAGGCGCCGATGACAGCCCCGATGATCTTGCCGACGCCGCCCGACGCCGAGGCGCCGCCGATGAAGCAGGCCGCGATGACGTCGAGCTCGAAGCCGACGCCGGCCTTCGGCGTTGCCGAATTGAGGCGGGCGGTGATGATCATGCCGGCGAGTGCCGCCAGCACGCCCATGTTGACGAAGGTGTAGAAGGTCAGCCGCTCGGTGTTGATGCCCGAAAGCTTCGTCGCCTTGACGTTGCCGCCCATCGCATAGATGCGGCGGCCGATCGTCGAACGGGTGGTGATGAAGGTGTAGAGCGCAATCAGCACGGCCATGGCGATCAGCACGTTTGGCAGGCCGCGATAGGTCGCAAGCTGGAACCCGATGAAGAGCGCCACGGCGGCAATGACCGCCATCTGCACGGCGAAGAAGATGAACGGCTCGTTTTCCGTGCCGTGCTGCTCGTTGATCTTGCGGTCGCGAATGCCCGCATAGATCGCGTAGCCGACGAGCGCGATGACGGCGACGAGCGCTACCATGTTCTGGATTGTCTCGGGCGCCGGGTTGAGGAAATAGAGGAAATCCGGAACGAAGCCCGTCGACAGCAGCTGGAATTCCTTCGGGAACGGACCGATCGGGCGGCCGCCGAGCACCACATAGGTGAGCCCGCGGAAGACCAGCATGCCGGCCAGCGTCACGATGAAGGACGGGATCTTCTGGTAGGCGACCCAGTAGCCCTGCGCCGCCCCCATGATGCCGCCAACGATCAGACAGGCGGGGATGACGACGATGGCCGGCAGGCCCCATTTGACCAGCATGATCGCCGAAATCGCGCCGATGAAGGCGACGATCGAGCCGACCGACAGGTCGATATGCCCGGCGACGATGATCAGCAGCATGCCGAGCGCCATGATGACGATGAACGAGTTCTGCAGCACCAGGTTGGTGATGTTGACCGGTTTGAACAGGACGCCATTGGTGACGAACTGGAAGAACAGCATGATCACGACGAGCGCGACCAGCAGGCCGTATTCGCGGATGTTGTTCTTGAGGTAGTCCCCGATCGAGGGCTTGTTGTTTTGGGTGCTCGTATCGGCGACCATTAGTGTTTCTCCCCTGAACGCATGATGGCACGCATGATGGATTCCTGGCTCGCTTCCGCCTTCGAAAGCTCCGCGACGATGCGGCCCTCGTTCATGACGTAGATGCGATCGCAGGTTCCAAGCAGCTCCGGCATTTCCGATGAAATCATCAGGATGCCCTTACCCTCGGCGGCAAGCTGGTTGATGATGGTGTAGATCTCATACTTCGCGCCGATATCGATGCCGCGTGTCGGTTCGTCGAGAATGAGAACTTCCGGATTGGTGAACAGCCATTTGGACAAGACGACCTTCTGCTGGTTGCCGCCCGAAAGGTTGACCGTTTCCTGATAGATCGAGTGCGAGCGGATGCGCAGCTTCGAGCGATAGTCGGAAGCGACCTTCGCTTCCTTGCGATCGTCGATGACGCCGTTCGCGGCCACCGCCTTCAGGTTGGAGAGCGTCGTGTTCTCCTTGATGTTGTTGATCAGCACAAGGCCGAGCTGCTTGCGGTCCTCGGTGACATAGGCAAGCCCCGCATCGATCGCCCGCGGAATGGTGCTGACGTCGACGGGTTTGCCGCGCATCTTCACGTCGCCGGTGATCTTGTGCCCCCAGGACTTGCCGAAGAGGCTCATCGCCGTTTCGGTGCGCCCTGCCCCCATCAAACCGGCAATGCCGACGACCTCGCCGGCGCGCACCGTAAAATTGACGTCGTGCAGGAACTGACGATCGCGGTGCTGCTGATGGAAGACGTTCCAGTTCTTCACTTCGAGCAGCGTCTCGCCGATATCAGGTTCGCGCGGCGGATAGCGGTCTTCCATGGCGCGGCCGACCATCCCTTTGATGATCCGGTCTTCGCCGATGTCTTCGCTGTGACAGTCGAGCGTCTCGACCGTGCCGCCGTCGCGCAGGATGGTGATCTGGTCGGCGACCTTCCGGATCTCGTTCAGCTTGTGCGAGATGATGATCGAGGTCATGCCCTGCGTGCGAAACTCCATCAGGAGCTTCAAAAGCGCATCGGAGTCGGTTTCGTTGAGCGAGGCGGTCGGCTCGTCGAGGATCAGCAGCCGCACCTTCTTCGATAGCGCCTTGGCGATCTCGACCAGCTGCTGCTTGCCGACGCCGATGTCGGTGATCAGCGTTGCCGGGCTCTCGCTGAGGCCAACCTTCTTCAAGAGTTCCTGTGTGCGGGCGAAGGTCTGCGGCCAGTGGATCACGCCGTTGCTGGCGATCTCGTTGCCGAGGAAAATGTTTTCGGCGATCGACAGCAGCGGCACCAGCGCCAGTTCCTGGTGAATGATGATGATGCCGAGGTCTTCGCTGTCGGAAATCGTCGAGAAGCGGCGGGCTTCGCCACCATAGTGGATCTCGCCATCATAGGTGCCGGCGGGATAGACGCCGCTCAGCACCTTCATCAGCGTCGACTTGCCGGCGCCGTTTTCGCCGACGAGCGCGTGGATCTCGCCTTCGCGGACCTTGAAGCTGACATTGTCCAGCGCCTTGACGCCCGGAAACGTCTTGGTGATGCCCCGCATTTCAAGAATGATATTGTCCATGTTCAGTCATTCCAGCGGCAGTCTTCAAGAGAGTACCGGCTCCGTCATCTGGATAAAAGGGCCCGCGCGCATGCACGGGCCCTCACGCTCAAAAAGATCAGTTGTTGATCTGGTCTTCGGTGTAGTAACCGGAGGAAACCAGCACGTCCTTGATGTTGGACTTGTCGACGGCAACCGGCTTCAAGAGGTAGGACGGTACGACCTTGACGCCGTTGTCATAGGTCTTGGTGTCGTTCACTTCCGGCTCCTTGCCTTCCATGATCGCGTTGACCATGCCGACGGTGACCTTGGCGAGTTCGCGCGTGTCCTTGAAGATCGACGAATACTGTTCGCCGGCAAGGATCGACTTGACCGACGGCAGTTCGGCGTCCTGACCGGTGACGGCAGGCATTGCCATGTCGCCCGAGCCGTAACCGACGCCCTTCAGCGCCGAGATGATGCCGATCGACAGGCCGTCATAAGGCGACAGAACGCCATCGACCTTGGCGTCGGTGTAGTTCGACGACAGCAGGTTTTCCATGCGGGCCTGGGCAACGGCACCGTCCCAACGCAGCGTGCCAACCTGGTCCATGCCCTTCTGGCCGGACTTGACGACGATCTTCTTGCTGTCGATCAGCGGCTGCAGGACCGACATCGCGCCATCGTAGAAGAAGAAGGCGTTGTTATCGTCAGGCGAACCGCCGAACAGTTCGATGTTCTTGGGCTCGGTTGCGCCGTCGAGCTTGAGGCCCTGAACGAGCGAGGTTGCCTGCTGCACGCCGACCTGGAAGTTGTCGAAGGTGGCGTAGTAGTCGACATTGCCCGAGTCGCGGATCAGACGGTCATAGGCGATGACCTTCACGCCCGCGTCATGAGCCTTCTGCAGGATGTCGGAAAGCGTCGTGCCGTCGATGGCGCCGATGACCAGAACCTTGGCACCCTTGGTCACCATGTTCTCGATCTGGGCGAGCTGGTTCGGGATGTCGTCGTCAGCGAACTGCAGGTCCGGCGTGTAGCCGGCTTCCTTGAACAGCTTCTCCATCGTCTCGCCGTCGGAAATCCAGCGGGTCGACGTCTTCGTCGGCATGGAAATGCCGACCGTGCCCTTGTCCTGCGCAAATGCCGGTGCAGCGAAGGACGCGATCGAAATCGCGGCGGCTGCGAGAAGCGAAGTCATCAATTTCATCAGTTCTCTCCCAAAAAAGTTGAAGCCGGCAGGCGAGAGCCTTTCCGTCTATGCGCAGCAATCCGCCGCCCGAGATCTTCGTCTCCGGCTGCGGTCAAGGTGAAGGAGAGGCCTCCCCGCCTCGCATGCTCCTACATGCGCTGGCACATAAGCAAAAACTGGAATGAAACCATATAACTGTCAAATACAATATTGCTTTGAATACATACCAAAAATGATATATCGAGCGCAAACAGTGTGATTTTTGAAAATCCCTGAAAATCAAATAAAAAAACGCAGAGGTTGAAATGCGCGATCAGAAACCGAGCACCGCCGGCGAACTCGTCGATTCGACGCTTTTCCGCTCGGGCCTGAAGATCAGCCACCTCCGCCTGATTCTCGCGATCGACGATCACCGCCGTATCAGCGCCGCCGCCGACGCCCTCGGCATCTCGCAACCGGCCGCATCGCGCATGCTCTCGGAAATCGAGACCATGCTGAAGGCGCCGGTGTGCGAACGCGTGGCGCGCGGCGTCCTGTTGACGCCCTATGGCGAAGCGCTGGCGCGGCGCGCGCGCAGCATCTTTCTGGAGCTGCGGGAGGCATCGCGCGAGATCAACGAGCTGAAGACCGGCAGCGGCGGTTCGGTCTCGCTCGGCTCTGTCACGGGCCCGGCTCTCAACCTCGCTGTACCCGCCATCCGCCAGGTGATGACCGCCTATCCCGGCATCGAGATCAACGTCCAGATCGAAAACAGCAACGTGCTGGCAAGGGAACTGCTCGCCGCCCGGCACGACTTCATCATCGGCCGCATCCCCGACGACCAGCCGCCGCGGCTCTTCAACATGGTGGAGATCGGCTACGAGGAGGTCTGCCTGATCGTGCGCGACGGCCATCCGCTGCTCGACAAGCCCATGGTCGTCGCCGAGGACCTGCCCTCCTATGACTGGGTATTCCAGCCGCCCGGCACGCTTCTGCGGCGCGCGGTCGAAGACAGTTTCGTCGCGGCCGGGGTGCGGTTGCCGGCGACCGTCATCAACACCTCGTCGATCATCCTGACGCTGTCGATCGTGCGCAACACAAACGCAATTGCACCAGTGGCGCTCGACGTCGCCAACCTGATTGCCGGCAACGGCACGCCGGCCGGGGAAATCCGCATCCTGAAGACCGAGATCCCGATCCGCATCAAACCCTATGGGCTGATCACGGCCGAGGGACGCGCGTTGCCGCCGAGCGCCAAGCTGCTCTACGACCTGATCCTGAAGCAGGGCCGCGCCTGATCAGCCCGGGCATAATCACGCTGATCAGCCCGGGATAATCTCCGCCTGCCATTTTGCAAGGTGATCGGAGACGTCATGTTTGGAATGTCAGTCTTTCAGTCGGTGCTCGAGCGGCTGAAATCGGAAGAGGATATCGAATCGGCACCGGCCGAAGCGACGCGTGTCGCCACGCCTTATGCCCCGGCATTCGACAACACTTTTGCGGCCGAAAGCGCCCGCTCGGCTGCCTTCGGCGCCGTCGAGCGCGCCTATCTCGATGCGTCTTTCGTGGAGCCGCCGCCGCCACCGGTCATGCCCAATTATCTCAGCCGTACGACGCTTGCCGACGTGGCCGAGGAACTGGCGCTTGTCGACGGCGAAACGCAAATGACCCTTGCGGCAAAACGGCGGGCCTTCGCGGCCCTGAACCACCCGGACCGGCTACCGGCCGCCTTCCGTGCCAATGCCACCGTGCGCATGAAGCTCGCCAACATGCTGATCGACGAAGCCGCAAAGCAGATGCGCGCCATCAACCCGGCGCCGTGAACCTCAGGCGGCAGCGTCGCTCCCGTCGCCCTTGCCTTGCCCCTCGCCCCCAGCTTTCTCGACGCCCTTCTCGCTCGGCTTGTAGAAAACCAGGAGCGCTGCCGAGGCATAGGCGGTGACCGCGAGGAAGATCATCCCCCACATCGTCTGCTCGCCCAGGAATTCGACCACTGTCCAGACGCCGCAGAAGCCCACGATCAGAAGGCGGATCCACAGTGGGCGGTAGAAGGGATGGTCCGGGTCGATGAACTTGAGCATTCTGTCCTCTGGTGGCCTTGTCGCGTGCGTCCCATTTAGGGGAAATTCGTCGCGGACGGCAAGGCCATGGCCTCCGACTCCCCTTGACGGGCACAATAAAAATGGAATAAAAATTCCGAAATAATCCACATCGGCGACTTCGTTCCAAATGAAAGAAGTGACCGAGTGGAAACGGAGGCATCAAGGGAGAGGCGCTGGCGCAGCGTTCCAACGCGCGGTCTTTCGTGGCAATTCTCCAACCCATTCGCGGAAGCAGCGTTCCGCGGCGCCTTTGCGCGATGAGCGCCGATCATCACGCCCCTTCCCGGTCGCGAACCGGAATTCGAGAGAAACAGAGATGACAGTCAGATTTGGTCTTCTGGGCGCCGGCCGCATCGGCAAGGTTCACGCGAAAGCCGTCAGCGGCAATCCGGACGCTGTGCTTGTTGCCGTCGCCGATGCCTTCCCCGCCGCCGCCGATGCCATCGCCAAGCAGTATGGCTGCGAGGTCCGCACCATCGAAGCGATCGAAGCGGCCAAGGACATCGACGCCGTCGTCATCTGCACGCCGACCGATACCCATGCCGACCTGATCGAACGCTTCGCCCGCGCCGGCAAGGCGATCTTCTGCGAAAAGCCCGTCGATCTCGACGCCGAGCGCGTCAAGGCCTGCCTCAAGGTCGTGAGCGAGACCAAGGCTAAGCTGATGGTCGGCTTCAACCGCCGCTTCGACCCGCATTTCATGGCCGTGAAGAAGGCGATCGACGCCGGCAAGATCGGCGACGTCGAAATGGTGACGATCACCTCGCGCGATCCGGGCGCCCCGCCGGTCGACTACATCAAGCGCTCGGGCGGCATCTTCCGCGACATGACCATCCATGACTTCGATATGGCCCGCTTCCTGCTCGGCGAAGAGCCGGTCTCGGTCACGGCAACCGCTGCCGTTCTCGTCGACAAGGCGATCGGCGAAGCCGGCGACTATGACAGCGTCTCGGTCATCCTGCAGACGGCGTCCGGCAAGCAGGCGATCATCTCCAATTCCCGCCGCGCCACCTACGGCTACGACCAGCGCATCGAAGTGCACGGCTCGAAGGGCGTGGCTTCGGCCGAGAACCAGCGCCCGGTCTCGATCGAGATCGCCAATGGCGACGGCTACACCCGCCCGCCACTGCACGACTTCTTCATGACCCGCTACACCGAAGCCTATGCCAACGAGATCGAGAGCTTCATCGCCGCGATCGAAAAGGGCGCGGAAATCACGCCATCGGGCAAGGACGGCCTCGCGGCCCTCGCACTTGCCGATGCGGCTGTGAAGTCGGTCGTCGAGAAGCGCCAGATCAGCGTCGCCTGAGCGTTCGGCCGACAGACGATCAAATGAAAAGGCCGGGCGTTATGCGCCCGGCCTTTTCCTATCCACACTGCCCGGTCGTAGCCGCTTCAGCCGTCGGCGCGCGCCGGCACCTTCTCCCAGCGCGCGGTTTCCTGGCCGGTACTGGGGGCGGCCCCCGGCCTACCGGAGAGGAAGCCCTGTATCTGCAGGCAGCCCTCCTCCGCGAGGATCTGTCTTTGCCGTTCGGTTTCGACGCCCTCGGTGACCACCGCAAGCCTGAGGCTGTGGCCAAGCGCGATGATCGCCCGGACGATCGCCTGCGCCGAAGGGTCCTTTTCCAGCGCCGCAGTGAAGCTGCAATCGATCTTCAGCTTGTCGAAGGGGAAGGTCTGCAGGTTGCTGAGCGACGAATGGCCGGTGCCGAAATCGTCCATGACGATCCGCACGCCAAGCACCCGCAGACGCACCAGCACGGCCAGCACATCCTCGCGATTGTGCATCAGCGCCGCCTCGGTGATCTCGAGCTCGAGCCGCCAGGGATCAAGGCCGGTGCGGCGCAGGATGTTCGCAACCTGGTCAAAAAGATTGGGCAACAGGAATTGCACGGGCGAAATGTTGACGGAAATCGGCAGGGGTTCGTTCCACTTCGCCGCCTCCGTGCAGGCCTGCTCCAGCACCCATTCGCCGATCTGGATGATCGAGCCGCTCTCCTCGGCGATGGGGATGAAAATATCCGGGCCAATCAGCCCGCGCTGCGGATGCTCCCAGCGCAGAAGCGCCTCATAGCCGATGACCCGGTCGCTCTGGACCTCGACCAACGGCTGGTATTCGAGGAAGAACTGCCGGCGAAGCACCGCATGGCGCAGGTCGTTTTCGATCTGGCGGCGGGTGCGGACTGCCTCGTCCATCTCCCGGTCGAAGAAGCAGGCGATGCCCTTGCCGCTTTGCTTGGCGCGGTACAGCGCCGTGTCGGCATTGTTGCGCAACTGATCCGCCGTCTGCCCGTCGGCCGGAAAGATCGCAGCCCCGATGCTGACGCCGACGGCGGTCGGGTCGCGATTGGTGTCCATCTCGGCGGCAAACAGCGCCAGGATCCGGTCCGTCAGCTGCCGCGCCGCCTCCGGCTCCCTGCCGCCCACCTGGATGATCGCAAATTCGTCGCCGCCGAGCCGGGCGATCGTATCCTGCTCGCCGACGGCCGCCCGCAGGATATCGGCGACCTTCCTCAGGATGCGGTCGCCCTCGCCGTGGCCGAAGATGTCGTTGACCGCCTTGAAGCGGTCGAGATCGAGGCAGAGGATCGCCAGCTCCTCGTTTCTCGCAGCCGCCGCCGCCAGCGTCTGGGCCAGCCTGCGGTCGAAGAAGGCGCGGTTCGGCAGATCGGTGAGCGCGTCGTGATGCGCGAGATGCTCGATGGTGCGCTCGGCTTCCTTGCGCGCTCTCAAATCGCGCACGAAGATCACCTCGCATTCGCGGCCGCGATACTCGATCGTCCGGCACATGAACTCGACCGGGATCGTTTTCCCATCGGTATTCAGAAGTTCGATTTCGCCAGGACCGTCGCCGCGCCTGTGGCCTTCAAGCCCCTCATCGCCGAAGACGAAAATCTCTCCTGGGCCCCGCCCCGACAGCTCCCACAGCTTTCGTCCGGTCAGATCGCAAAACCGCTCGTTCGCCTCGACGATCACGCCATTGAAGACGATCGCCATGCCTTCAAGCGATGCATTGGCGAGCCCGCGCAGGTCCGTCAGGTGCCGGTCGAGAAAGAGCGCGCCGAAGGCGAGCACGATCAATGTCGTCGAAGCGGCAATGACGCCGCCCGCAAGCCAGGCGGGATGGATAGTATCGGCAACGGCGACATCGGCCTCGGGCACCAGCGTGATGCCGCTCATCGAAGTGAAATGCAGCGCGCAGATGCCGACGACCAGAAGCAGCGACGCAACGACCATGCGCCGCACGCCACGCAAGAGCTGAAAGGCGTAGAGCGCGGCCCCGGCCAGCATCGTCCCGGCGAGCACGGCGGAGACCGTCGTTTCGGGATCGTAAGAAATATGCCCCTGGATCTCGATCGCCCGCATGCCGGTAAAGTGCATCGCCGCAATGCCGGCGCCGAGCAGCAGGCCGCCGCAGGTCATCGAAAGATGCGAGCGCCCGGCAAGACCGATCGCAAAGGCGAGCCAGGACGCTGCGATCGCCACGGCTACCGAGAAGAGCGTGCCCCAGGCGCCATAGGCGACGGGAACGCCGCCATCATAGGCGAGCATGGCGATGAAATGGGTGGACCAGACGCCGATACCGCAGGCAAAGCCGCTGGCCGCGATCCACAAACCGCGTTGGCTGCCTTCGCTTCGCTGCGCGCGCAACAGGAGCAGCATCGTCGCGACGCTGCCTGCCAGGCAGACGATCGCGGCAACCAGGATGAGGCGCCAGTCATGATCGTCGCGTATGCATGCAATCACTGAAAACATAATCGTCTCCCGCGTCAGGCCCACCTTGACAAGGAGTCGCTAAATAACTGTAAATTGCATCGCTGGAATTGTTCACCTTCGGCACAACCCCAAAAATGGTTGCGCCGAAAATTCGCCTCAACCGTGCATCGCGGATGCGCCGACGCTGGCGGTATCGCCATCGATCGCGCCGAGCGCCCGTGCCAGGTGCCCCTCGAAAACCAGGCGCTGCTCATCGGCAACGACGGTGATTTCCGGCGCCCCCTGAAGCCGGATCTGCATCGATTGGGCGAGCCCCTCCTCGATCCCCGGCAGCATCAGATCGAAGTAGCGCAGGCCCGGTCCGGTGACATGGACGGGCATCCGCTCATAGAGGCTCAACATGCGCGAGATGCCGTTGCCGAGCGCGATGCCCGCCTGGCGAAAGGCGTAGCCGGCCATGCGGTGGCCCTGCCGTGCGCTGGCGGCGATCTTGTCGAGTTCCGTTACCGGTACGAACTTGGCGGGAATGGTATCGGCCGGCACTTCGAAGGCTGCGCGCAGGATGCCGTAGAAGCCGGCCGCCGCCTCGATGCAGCCATAGGCGCCGCAGCGGCAAAGGCCCGCCGACGGCATGTGCAGCATGTGGCCGAAATTCGGCGCGCTGACGTCCATCTCGCCGCTCTGGCTCTTGCGCGCGACCCCGAGCCCGATGCTGTGCCCGAGCGAGATCGCCGCCAGCGCTCGAAAACCGCTCTCCGGCTTGCGCTCCGCCTGGGCGGCAAGTGCCTGCGCGACCAGAAGGGTTTCGTTGCTGAGCATGACCTTCGCCCGCCAGTCCGGCGCGAGCAGCGCGGCGAAATCGAGCTCCTCCCGTCCGAACACCGGCGACCACAAGAGCCGCGCGGACGCGCCGTCGACCAGGCCCTTGCTGCTGATTGAGACAGCCAGCACCTGGCTGCGCTCCAGTCTCGACCGTTGCAGCAGGCGCTCGAGCGCATCGACGAATGCCCGGGCGAAAGGGGCGGTACCGCGCTCGTCGTGGTTTCGGGTCTCGTCGAAGCGGTCGAGCAACGTGCCGCCGTAATCGACCAGCGAATATTGCACGATGTCGGACGAGATCCGGACGACGATCAGATGGCCGTGATCGCGGCGTGGCGTGAACAGCACCCGGGGACGCCCGCGCCCGCCCTGGACCTGCTGCTCGGCCTTGGCGAGCACGCCGGCCTTTTCCAGCTCCGCCGTGATCGCCGAAACGGTCGCCGAGGCAAGCCCGGTCTCGGAAGAGATTTCCGTATGGGAAAGATTGCCGGACCGCCGGAGCGCCGCAAGGACCAACGCGCTGTTTTGCTGACGCACGAGCTCAGTGCTGGACTTGGTCAGCATGAGACGTCCCTGTCAGTGGCGGATCCTTCGAACACATGCCCCTCCCAAAGCATCTGTTGACCGGCAAGACAAGGCGCCGAACACCTTGTCGACAGCCTTGTGGCACCGATTTTCGGGACGGTCGAGAAACATCGGACACGACCGCTCGCGGAGCACCTTGTTGATGCCGCAACCGACGCTTTCACGCCGTGTTGACAGCCTCAAAAATCCATGACATTCATTTTCTCGACTGTCGAGAAAATAATTCCGCACGGTGTAGCGGCACGATCTACGACAGCGTCTAAGGCTGGCAGAGGATGGTGCGGGAGGTTCGCACGCTCGGCCGGCCGTCACTCGGGAGGATGAAATGAAATCCGTTTTGAAGCTGATGGCAGGCGTTGCCGTCATCGTTTCCCTGCATTCCGTTGCCCAGGCAAAGGACCTGGTCGTCGGCGTTTCCTGGTCCAACTTCCAGGAAGAGCGCTGGAAAACCGACGAAGCCGCCATCAAGGCAGCCCTCGAAGCCTCGGGCGACAAGTACATCTCCGCTGACGCACAGTCGTCCGCCGCCAAGCAGCTGACCGACGTCGAATCGCTGATCGCCCAGGGCGCCAATGCACTGATCGTGCTTGCCCAGGACAGCGACGCCATCGGCCCGGCAATCGAAAAGGCCGCTGCCGAAGGCATTCCGGTCGTCGGCTACGATCGCCTGATCGAAAACCCGGCGGCCTTCTACATCACCTTCGACAACAAGGAAGTGGGTCGCATGCAGGCCCGCGAAGTGTTCAAGGTGAAGCCGGAAGGCAACTACGTCTTCATCAAGGGCTCGTCTTCCGACCCGAACGCCGACTTCCTCTTCTCCGGACAGATGGAAGTGCTGAAGGAAGCCGTCGACGCCGGCAAGATCAAGAATGTCGGCGAGGCCTATACCGACGGCTGGAAGCCTGAAAACGCCCAGAAGAACATGGAGCAGTTCCTGACCGCCAACGACAACAAGGTCGATGCGGTCGTCGCCTCCAACGACGGCACCGCGGGCGGCGCAATCGCTGCCCTCGACGCTCAAGGGTTGGCTGGCTCCGTTCCGGTCTCCGGCCAGGACGCAGACAAGGCGGCCCTGAACCGCGTTGCGCTCGGCACGCAGACCGTTTCGGTCTGGAAGGACTCGCGCGAACTCGGCAAGCGCGCCGCAGAAGTCGCCGTCGAACTTGCCGGTGGCAAGAAGATGGAAGAAGTCTCTGGCGTCACCACCTTCAACGGCGGTCCGAAGGGCGTCGCCATGCAGTCGGTCTTCCTGGCTCCCCTGCCGATCACCAAGGACAACCTGAACGTCGTCATCGACGCGGGCTGGATCTCCAAGGCTGAAGCCTGCCAGGGCGTCAAGGGCGACGTCGCGGCCTGCAAATAAGCCGCACCAGCAGAACTGAGCGCTGACAAAAGACAAGCGCCGCAACGCAACCCGTTGCGGCGCTTGCGCAAGGTGCGGACGCGGCGGACAATACCGCTTCCGCGACCGCAACAATCAGCACGCAGGCTCGGTTTC
This sequence comes from Ensifer sp. NPDC090286, assembly GCF_044769565.1. Classification (NCBI taxonomy): domain Bacteria; kingdom Pseudomonadati; phylum Pseudomonadota; class Alphaproteobacteria; order Hyphomicrobiales; family Rhizobiaceae; genus Ensifer; species Ensifer sp. NPDC090286. Next base: position 1,873,437 of record NZ_JBIVYF010000001.1, read on the forward strand.
TGCCGTCGCACCGGACTTGTCGCGTCCATTTGGGCTCTTGGTGCCACTGACGCGATGACATCAACAACATAAGTGGGGGGAAGGCACGTCCATGGCCGACATCACACAAGGCAACACAAAGGGCGCACAGACAAATCGCGCCCGTACAGCGGACGAGAACCCGGTAAAACGTTTCTTCCGCGCCACCGAGATCGACACCCGGCTGCTCGGCATGGTCGGCGCGCTCGTCATCATCTGGGTCGGCTTCCAGATCATGACCGGCGGGCTGTTCCTGACGCCACGCAACCTTTGGAACCTGACGGTTCAGACCTCCTCTGTCGCCGTGATGGCGACCGGCATGGTGCTGATCATCGTCACCCGCAACATCGACCTCTCCGTCGGCTCCGTGCTCGGCTTCTGCGGCATGGTCATGGGGGTCATGCAGGCGAAGTTTCTGCCGCAATATCTCGGCCTCGAACATCCGGCCATCTGGATCATCACCCTTCTGAGCGGCATCGCCGTCGGCGCCGCCATCGGCGCGCTGCAGGGCTCGATCGTCGCCTTCCTCAATGTGCCCGCCTTCATCGTCACGCTCGGCGGCCTTCTCGTCTGGCGGGGCGCCACCTGGTTCGTCACCAGCGGTCAGACAGTCGCGCCGATGAACGCCACCTTCCGCCTGATGGGCGGCGGCACAGAAGGCTCGATCGGCGCAACGGCCAGCTGGATCGTCGGCATCCTCGCCTGCATCGCCATCGTTGCCGCCATCCTCAATTCGCGCAAGCAGCGCAAGCGCTTCCGCTTCCCGCTGCGCCCGATCTGGGCAGAGTACTTCCTGGCGATCCTCGGCTGTATCCTGGTGCTCGGCGCGATCGCGGTTGCCAACAGCTACTATTGGCCGACCAACATTGCCCGCAAATATGCCGACGCCAACGGCATCGCCTGGCCGGACGGCGGTCTCATGATCTCGCACGGCATCGCCATACCGGTGCTGATGGCGATCGCCGTCGGCATCGTCATGACCTTCATCGCCACCCGCCTGCGTTTCGGCCGCTATGTCTTTGCGCTCGGCGGCAACCCGGAAGCGGCCGAACTCGCCGGCATCAAGACCCGCTGGGTTACCGTCAAGATCTTCACGCTGATGGGCATCCTCTGCGCCATCGCCGCGGCGATCTCGACCGCCCGCCTCAATGCCGCGACCAACGCGCAGGGCGAACTCGACGAGCTCTATACGATCGCCGCAGCCGTCATCGGCGGCACCTCGCTTGCCGGCGGCGTCGGCACGATTGCCGGCGCCATGATCGGCGCGCTCGTCATGCAATCCCTGCAGTCGGGCATGGTGCTCTTGGGGATCGACAGTCCGTTCCAGCGCATCGTCGTCGGCGTGGTCCTCGTCGTCGCCGTCTGGCTCGACACCGTCTACCGCGCCCGCGCCAAGTAAGGAGTACGATCCATGAAAGACCAACGCACTCCGCTTGTGGAAATGAAGAACATTTCCATCTCCTTCGGCGGCATCCACGCCGTGGACAACGCCTCCGTCGACCTCTACCCCGGCGAAGTCGTGGCCCTGCTCGGCCACAACGGCGCCGGCAAATCGACCCTGATCAAGATCCTTTCGGGCGCCTACAAGCGCGACGGCGGCGAGATCCTGATCAATGGCGAGGCCGCCGACATCAACAACCCGCGCGACGCCAAGAAATACGGCATCGAGACGATCTACCAGACGCTCGCCGTCGCCGACAATGTCGACGCCGCCGCCAACCTCTATCTCGGCCGTGAACTGCGCACGCCGTGGGGCACGCTCGACGACGTGGCGATGGAGGCCAAGGCCCGCGAAGTCATGGGGCGCCTCAACCCTAACTTCCAGCGCTTCAAGGAACCGGTGAAGGCACTTTCGGGCGGCCAGCGGCAGTCGGTGGCGATCGCCCGCGCGATCCTCTTCGACGCCCGCATCCTGATCATGGACGAGCCGACGGCAGCCCTTGGGCCGCAGGAGACCGCCCAGGTCGGCGATCTCATCAAGCAGCTGAAGCGCGAAGGCATCGGCATCTTCCTGATCAGCCACGACATCCACGACGTCTTCGACCTCGCCGATCGCGTGTCGGTCATGAAGAACGGCCAGGTCGTCGGCCAGGCCCGCACCGAGGATGTCACCAAGGACGAGGTGCTCGGCATGATCATCATGGGCAAGGTCCCGCCCAAGGCGATCCCCGGCCCCGGCGCCATGCAGGTGGCGTAGGCCAAGCTGTCGGCTTCATCCCGCAAACCACGCTCTCAACGACGCCGCGCCCTCGGGTGCGGCGTTTCTATTTGCCCGATGAGGCTCGCCCCGCCGCACGGGCCGGCTCCGTGCCGCCCGCTTCGCCAACGCTGCCAGTACGAAAAATCAGCATCCGGCTCAGCGCATAGTTCACCGAAAAGACCAGGAGCAGTGCCAGCGCCTGGGCAGCGAGATAGTGCATGACGGTCGATAGCAGCAGGAAAGCAACCGCGTTTATTCCAGCGCCGAAGGTCGACACCGCCACGAACTTCGGCAACGCCTTCAGGTGCGGTGCGTCGGATCGGAAGGTAAAGCGCCGCTGCAGGCAATAGTTGACGACGACGGCAAAGTAGAAGGCGATGGTGGACGCGAAGACCGGTTCGAGCCGCGCCGTCTCGACCAGGACGGCGAGCGTGGCCACCTGCAGGCTCGCCGCGATGCAGCCGCAGGCGAAATAGCGAACAAAGGTCATATCCAGAAGGCGTCTCATCCGGTGCCTTTCGCATCGAGCGACGTCCAGCGACTGGCGCATAGGTGGTCGCCGCCTGGCCGAGAACAACGTTTTAGTAGCTTTTGCTTATAAGAGCAGCTAGAAATACAGGCAGTAAAGAGCAGACAACCGTATTCATCAAAACAGCATCAGGCGCCTTTCGAGGCGGCTGCTTGATAACGGGGCTCGGGCATGCCGCATCACTTTCAGCAGGCCATCCTGGCGCTCGGCGAGACGATCGCCCATGAACGCGGGGCCACCGATGACAGCCGGGGCGCCCTGGGCGTCCGTGCGGCAGAGTTCCTGCTGAAAGTTCATCGTCAGATGCCCGACTATCTGCGTCCGCCCTTCCATAGTCTCGTGCTTCTTTTCAATGCCTGGCCACTGCTGCGCAGAGGCAAGTTCTTTCATCAACTTTCGCTCGACGACCGACTGAGCGAACTCGACAAATGGCGGCAATCCCGCCTCGAGTTCCGGCGGCGCTTCGTCGAGTTCCATATGTCATTGGCATTATTCTGTATTTACTCAGACCTTTACGGCCAGGATTACCAGCATGAACCTGCTACCGGAGCACCGGCTGGCCCCTGAGAGGCTCGCCCCCGACATCATCGTCATCGGCTCCGGCCCGGGCGGTGCGGTGACCGCCACCCGCTGCGCGGAAGCGGGCAAATCCGTGCTGATGATCGAGGAAGGTCCGCATCTGGCGCTCGAGTCTGCACCGCATTTCTCCCGCGAGGAAATCCTTCAGAAGTACCGCAATGCCGGCATCAACATCGGCTTCGGCGCTACCAAGATCGCCTATGTCGAGGGTTGCTGCGTCGGCGGTGGCAGCGAGATCAACCGAGGCCTCTACCACCGCACGCCCCAGGCGGTGCTCGACCGCTGGAGCCGCGACTATCGGGTCGAGGCGCTGACACTCGAAGATCTGACTCCGCATTTCGACGCCTGCGAGGCGGTCGCCCGGGTCGAATACCTGCCTGGCCCCGCACCGCAGCTGTCGACGCGGCTCGACGAGGGTGCGCAGCGGCTCGGCTGGTCTTCGCTCGAAGTGCCGCGCCTCTATGCCTACGCCGCCGGGTCCGGCGGATCCCCGGGCCGAAAGCAATCGATGTCGGCAACCTTCGTGCCGCGCTTCCTCGACGCGGGCGGCATGCTGCTGGCCGATACCTGCGCGACAAAGCTTACCCATGCGAACGGGCAATGGACCGTGCATGCGCGCAGCAAGGGGGCGGCGGGGGCGCGCCAAATCGAGCTGAAGGCAAAAGCCGTCATCGTTGCCGGCGGCGCGGTGCAGACCCCGTGGCTGCTGCGCCGCTCCGGTATCACCCGTCATGTCGGCGACAGCCTGCGCTTCCATCCGATGCTGAAGGTGGTGGCGGTCTTCCCCGACGAGCTCAACACCCCTGGCGAACTCGAACCCGTCCACCAGATCAAGGAATTCGACCCACGCTTCAGCATGGGCTGCTCGATGAGCAAGCGGCCGGCCCTGGCGCTCGCCATGGCGGCGCATCCGGAGATGATCGACGCGGTCGACCGGGACTGGCGGCGCATGGCGATCTACTACGTGCAGAGCACCGGCGGATCCGGCAAGGTAAGATCCCTGCCCGGCTTTCGCGATCCCCTGGTGCGGGTCGGCCTTCAACCTTCGGACCTGAAGGAATTGGCCGTCGGCCTCGCACGCCTCGCGGAGGTTCTCTTTGCTGCCGGCGCCCTTGCGGTCTATCCGAGCATTCCGGGCTATCCCGTGCTGAAATCGCTGGCCGATATCGCCAAGCTTCCCGAAACGCTTCCTCCGAAGCAGGCAAACGCCACCGCACTTCACCTCTTCTCCTCTTGCCCGATGGGCGAGGATGCCGAAAAATGCGCGGCGAGTTCGTTCGGGCGCGTGCATGGCGCCAACAATCTCTACATCGCCGACGCTTCGCTTCTGTGTGGGCCAACGGTCGTCAATCCGCAAGGAACGGTGATGGCCGTCGCGCATCGCAACGTCACACGCGCGCTCGAGGATCGGGCGATCTGATCGGACATTCCCGCAGACAGGGGCTGGAGGGACACATGCGACATCTCATTACCGGCGGATCGGGCTTCATCGGCAACCTCGCAGCACGACGGTTGCGCGAACACGGCGACGAGGTGCGTGTGCTCGACCTCTGGGAGGACAGTTCCCGCCCGGCGGATATCGAGTTCGTCAAGTGCTCCGTGCTCGACCGCGACGGAGTGCGCGCCGCCATGCGCGACGTCGACGTCGTTCACCACAATGCGGCACTGGTGGCGCAGACGGATGCGGGGCGCGACTACTGGAACGTCAATGTCGAGGGGACCCGCATCGTCTGCGAAGAAGCCGCAAAAGCGGGCGTCCGGTCGCTGATCCATGTCAGCTCGACCGCCGCCTACGGCATCCCGCCTTCCGGCCCGATTACCGCGGCGACCCCGCTTCGTCCGGTGGAGCCTTATGGCAAATCGAAGCGCGCCGGCGAAGAGGTCGCCGAAGCCATCTGCGCAGCCGCCGATATGACCCTGATCACCATCCGCCCCCGGGCGACCCTTGGCGGCGGCCGGCTCGGCATCTTCCAGATCCTCTTCGAGTGGATCAGCGAAAACCGCGCCGTCTATGTCATCGGCTCCGGCAACATCAAGTTCCAGTTCGTCCACGCCCATGATCTCATGGATTTCTACATGCTGGCGCTCAAGGCCGGCCGGAGCGGTACCTACAATGTCGGCACCGACCGCTTCGGCACGTTGCGTCACGACCTGGAGGCCCTGATCCGCTACGCCGGCAGCACTTCGAAAGTCCGGAGTTTGCCGACTGCCGCCACCATCAACACGCTGCGGGCGCTGCATTGGCTGAGGGTCTCGCCGCTTGTGCCCTGGCACTACCTTACCTACCACAAGGAATGCTACTTCGACGTCGAGCCTCTGCTTGCCATGGGCTGGCGGCCGAAATACTCCAACGAAGCCATGCTGCAGGAGAGCTACGACTGGTATCGGCAGAGCGCGAAGGTCGCCTCTGCCGTCACGGCAAAGAGCCCGCACCGCGCGCCCCTCAAACAAGGCGCGCTCTGGCTGCTCAAGATGATGTCGTGAGCGAGCGGGGCGCTGGCGCGCCCACCGGCTTCGGCTCCGTCACCGGCCAGAAGACCTCGTCGTCATAACCGCGAAACGTATCGACGCCGGCTATCGGCCTTGCGCTGCGGATGAGGGCCCGCATGCCGTGGCTCTGCGCCACGGCCCAGTCGCGCTCCACCCGGTCGCCGATCATGATCGCGGCCTCTGCCGGCACCTGCGCGCGGCCGAGCACATGGGCAAGGCCGGCCGGATGCGGTTTCAAGACGCCGACCTCCGAGTCCATGGCGGAGACGACGATGTCGGCGCCAAGACCAAGGACTTTCAGTTTCTCCAGTGCCGGGTAGTCCGACAGAACGGCAAGCGTTTTTCCCTGCGCCGCAAGGCCGGCAAACACGCGCTCGACATCGCGGCACCGACAGCCCGGGAGAAGATCGAGCGGCCGGCGCTCCATCCATTCCTCGACCGTTTTTCGCACCGTCTCCGGCGAACGCCCGCACCGCTCGGCGGTCAGCTCGTATTGCCGGGCGGTCACGCCGGTCGCCAGCGCATCCCCGAGCTCTTCCCGGCAGTCGCGAAAGGCGCGGAGGATGCGAAGCGTGTCGAGGCTGCGCGTGCGTGCCGCGTCGGCAAGCAGCCGCAGCAGCATTCGCGCCCGCAGCCGCCGCTGTTCGTAAAGCGTGCCATCGAGATCAAACACGACGAGACGCACCCGTTCCCAGTTCACCGGACCATTCGGCAGCCTATCGCCCACCATCAGAGCGACGATATAGGGACGAGGAAGGAAGCGGCCATGAAGTCCAGCACCGGCACGTCGACGAAGCTTGCGAATAGGAAAACGATGACCGTCAAGGTCAGCATGACATCCAGCCGGCGCGAATGAAACAGCCGCTCCGGCCGCTGCACCACCGACCCCGGGCGGGTGGCAAGCCAGAGATAAACGGCAAAGAGCCCGCTGATGAACGGAAAGACGAGGATGTATTCCACCCGGTATTTCACCAGAAAGACCCCCAGCAAAAACGCCGTCATCATCGCGTAGACGAAGCAGGAAACGGTCAGGCTCTCCTCCGTGTAGTACTCGAACGACCGCCGATACCTCTTCAAGACGGCAATGCCCGCATTGGCGGCGATGTCGCGATACTCACCGAGCCGCTTAGCCGCCATCAGGAAGGCGCCCGCCATCCAATAGGCGGCAAGCACGCTGATGGGGGGCAAGGTCACCTGGTCGACGATTGCCCAGCCGAGCAGGAAGCGGATCGGATTGTTGAGGCATTCCGTCAGCACATCGAGATAGGGCTTGTCCTTCGCCCGGATCGGCTCGACGTTGTAGACAATGCCCGAAATCAGGAAGAGCACCGAGGTGACGAAGAACAGCTTGCCGATGACGGCGGCGAGCAGCAAGCCGCCGATGGCCAGAAGCAGATATTCGCCATAGACGATCCCCGGTCGCATCTCGACGACCACCGCCCGACGCTTCGACTTCGCCGGATGCGCCGCGTCCCGCTCCCGGTCGAGCCATTCGTTGATCACATAGTTCGAGGATGCGATGCACACGGCGCTCAAGAGCCCGACCGGGATATTGACGATCAGACTTGAAAGATCCGGCTCGGTGAGCGCCAGAGCGAGGATCAGTCCGGGAAGGATGAAGACATGTTTGGTGACGTGGTCAAACCGGGCAAGCGACAGATAGTCGCCCGCTTGTCCTTGCGGCTGACCACCGAGCGTGTCGACGCGTGTCGTGTTTTCCTGGTTTGCGGGCATGTCCCTCTCCTTGCTTAGAGACCACGCACTCCTGCTTCCGCGCGCCTATCGCACGCTGATGTCCGACGCCTGGTAGATACGGCCATCCCTTTCGGAGCGGACAAGCTTCAGCTTGGCGAGCTTGACGAGCTCCTTCTCCGTCACCAGGTAAAAACGCCAGTCGATCGCATCGACGAAGACGACATAGGCATTCTTCTGCGCCATATCCTCGCGAAACTGCTCGAGCTGCCGGTCGAGCGGACCGGCATCGCTTTCAAGGCCGGTGCGCCGCTCGCTATGGGATGGTATCCAGTCCGTCGAGCGGCGCGTCAGGAAATTGAGCGGGTCGCAGGCATTGGTGAAGATGACCGCATCGGCCGGCAACGCCCTGACCGCGCGAACGATCGGCGACGACTTCCAGGCCGTGCTCTGAAACCCCACCCCTTCGCGAAAGGCTTCCGCCGTCTGGGCGGTGCTGCGCAGTCCGTGGATGGCAAGAAGGCAGAGCAGGATCAGCGCCAGCGAACGCCGGACGACGGGTGCGGCATCGACGCGACCGCAATAGTCTGCCGCTGCAATCACCAGGACGAAGATGATGGCGACATAGAAGGGAAGCGAGTAGCGCGTGTTGAGCTGCAGGTTCGCCTCCACATGCACGGCGAGCACGACGAACAGCAGGTAGAAATACCCAAACAGGCCGAAGATGAGCGTCATCAGATCGCGGTCGTCCGGCCGGCGTTCGGGCCAGTTTCGCCTCAGCGTCTGCACCAGGACAACCGTCGCCGCGACGAGCGCGAGAAGCAGCACCGGGATGCGGATCACCTGCGGCACCTGGCTCGGCAGGAGAAAGCTCGCCAGAAGCGACAGCCCGCCCAGCCAGCGATCGGCATCGGCATTGCCATAGAACCAGAGCGCGCGGCCGACCGACCGTCCGACGAGCAGCTTGCTGACGATCACCCAGGCAAGAAAGATACCGGCGCTACCGACGAACAGGAGGGCGACATCGAAGAGCCTTTGGCGAAGAGACCGCGCCGAATTGTAGAAGAGCGCGATGGTGGCAAACGCTGCCCCCACCGGAGGCGCCACGAAGCGAGCGAGCATGGCAAACCCGACGCAGGCGGATGAGGCAAGCAAGGGTCCCCGCCCCTCGCCCCGCATGTAGCGTATGAAGAAACGGGTGCCGAGAAACGTCAGCGCCAGGAACAGCGCCTCCGACATCGCGATCGTGCTCGTCCAGAGGAAAGTCGGATTGACGATGATCAAAAGCGTTCCGACGGTCACGAAGAAAGGCTGGTCCGGCAGCGCCGTCCTGAACAGCGAAACGACGAGCCAGGTATTGAGAAGATAAAGCAGAAAGGCGATGCCGAGCGCGACATGCTCGAGCGCAAATCCAAGGGATCCCCCGGCACCCAGCATCCACGCGTAAAGCGGCGCGTCATAGGGCGTGCTGACGATCTGCATGTAACGCGTCGAATCCGGAAGGATGCCGATACCGTTCCAGGTGTTCAGCACGAAAAGCACGGCCGCGAGCGCAACCAGACACATCAATACGGGATCGGAGCGCAGCCTCTCCAACGCCGGTTCGCCGGTCGTGAGATATCGGTTGACCAAAACCTGCCCCCTCGCCTGAAGCAATTACGCGAGCACTGGGTACTAGAGCACTAGGTTACTGGAACGCTTGCCTACTTGAGCACTGGGTATCTTAATTTAGAATTATCTATAATGACGAATTTATAACGCACGGCCCCTCGTCGCAAGGCGGTTCGCCTGACCAATTCTAGCTACATCGGGTGGGTGATCCCATCATTTGGGTTGGCTATCGCCCGGCGCCATTGCCCGAAGCGATGCGCCGCGATCACAACGCAGGCACAGGATGGCTGTTTCTACCACAATCTCTTGCAATGACCATTGAAGCGACGCGCAAGCTAGGCTAAGAACCGCTCACAGCCTGCTTCGGCGGCCCTGCCGCCAAACGGATGCACCCGTAGCTCAGCTGGATAGAGTGTTGGATTCCGATTCCAAAGGTCACAGGTTCGAATCCTGTCGGGTGCGCCATTTAAGTTTCAGCCAGACTGTTCGCCTTTAAACGAACTGCCCAGCAAAAGCGCTCATGCGCCTGCGCACAATGGTCTCGCCGTCGAGCTGCGCTTTAACCGACAGCGCCGCGCTCACGTGGCGTCGCGTTCCATCCTGAGATTGGAGACAACGCGGCGGTTTTGGACCTTGCAGGAGCGCTCGGTGCAGTCGCGCACTTCGCGGTCGTTGCCGTAGCCCTTGGCCCAGAGGCGGTTGGGGTCGACGCCCTTGGACACCAGATAGGCCATCACCGCGTCGGCGCGTTTCTGCGACAGGGTTTCCATCTTGGAGGCGGAACCGCTGTCGTCGGAGAAGCCCTGCAGTTTTACCAGCCAGCGCGGGTTGCTGTTGAGCCAGATCGCCTGCTTGTCGAGCGTCGCCTTGGCGACGCTGTCGAGTGTGGAAGAATCCTGTGTGAAGTAGGTCCGGCGGCCGACATTGAGGATAAAGTCCTCCTCGGTGCCGACGGATACGGTTTCGAAACCGGGCGCCGGGTCGTCGGTTTTTCCGGTCATCGGCACGGCCGCGGGCTCTTCGACCGCGGCGATTTCGGTGGTGTTGCAGGAAGCAAGCGTCAAGAGAAGGGCGGCCGCCGACAGCAGCCTCGTCAATCCGGTCATAGCGGGCATCGGGTGATATTCCTCATTCGACCGGAGTTGCGACCGGGGTTGCTTGGCTGACCTCGGGGGCCTTGTCGGCGATATGCGGCAGCACCTGCACCGCCGTGCCGATCGGGCAACGCTGGTAAAGGTCGATCGCATCCTCGTTGAACATGCGGATGCAGCCGCTAGAGGCATCCTTGCCGATGCTGCCGGGCTCCAGCGTGCCGTGGAAGCGGTAACCGGTGTCGACGCCGTCGCGCAGCAGGTACATGGCGCGGGGACCGAGCGGATTTTTCGGCGAACCGCCCTCGACGAACTCAGGCAGTTCGGGGTGGCGCTCACGCATTTCCGGCGGCGGCGTCCAGCGCGGCCAGAGCGATTTGCGGTCGATCGTCGCGCGGCCGTACCACTTGAAGCCCTCTTTCCCGACGCCGACGCCATAGCGGATGGCCGTCTTGTTCTCCATGATCAGGTAGAGAAAGTGGTGCCCGGTATCGACGACGACGGTGCCGATCGGCTCGCTACTGAAATACTTGACGACCTGGCGCTGCCATTTCCTGTCGATATTGGCGAAATTGGTGCTCCGGTACGTGACGCCGTTATCGACGGCCGGGCCGGAAAAATAGGATGTCGCCTTTGCGAGTGCCGGGCTCTGAAGCGCGTTGGCGCCAAGCAGCGCCAAACCACCAAGCATAGTTTCCCTGCGGGTCCACACCATCGGCAATATCCCCCGAAAGCCAATTAGCGAGGCTGCAGTAAATCAGATTTTTGAACTGCTACAACAGAAAACTCTCAAGCATCGATTCTTTCATGACGGCCACCCAATAGATTGCTCTTCTCGCTGTGGACCGTCAGCGAGCAGGCGGCAAACACCGTAGAAGCTCATAAAACACCGGCTTCCCTTCGCCTCGCCGACACAACGCGCAACCGCGCCTGGCACGTCTCAAGCACCGAGCGAGCATAAGCCACGATCGCCGACATTACGGGGCAGATTACTTGATATCGCGTTCCTGCCCTGAGGCTCGCAGCTCGGCGAGCGTCTTTCCAAGGCAGCTCCCGCCGGCATCGGAGCCAACCGCCTTGGCCTCGCCATGCAGCGTGATCGTGCCGGCGAAGTTATCCGAGGCCATGTAGGTCGCGGTGCCGTCCTCCGTCGCCTTGGACAGATAGAAGGCGTGCTGCGTGCCCTTGTATTCGCAGGCGACGGCAAACGGAAATTGATCAAACAGGACGCCTTCGGCATGTGCCGAAGAGCCGAAGGCCTGAACGCTGGCCGCAACCAGCAGTACTGCCAGAGACTTGGACATATTCGCAGAGCGTATGCGCACCATCGATCCCCCAACCCAGCTAGATAAAGGTGTCCGTCGAGCGCGATGGTGCCGCCAAGCGTGCGCTTTGACAAGCCCGACGGGCCAAAATCGGGTACAGCAACTCTCGACCACCGGTTGGCGGTTCTTCCCGCTTCAAGCGGATGGTGCCACGGAGGCCAGCGGCACGCCAGCGCAAGTGAGCGCGTTCTGACCGGCCCGTCACGCCGGATGGCTGAAGCGGGCGATCTGTGCGCCCCGCATCAGGTTGCGGAAATTCGCACCGCTCATATGCACCAGCGTCCGGTGATCGCCGCCCTCGAAATAGACGTCAGTCACATCGCCCAGGCTTTCGTCGAGCAGAACCGGAACGTCATAGGCCGAACCGACCGGCGGCACGGCGCCAATGTCGCAATCGGCGAAGAGATTGCAGACTTCCTCTTCCGACGCGAGGCCGAGGCGGCGGTCCATCACGTCCTGCAGGGTCGAGAGTTCGACCCGGTGCGTGCTCGGCACGACGGCGAGCACGTAGCCCATTTCGTGGTGAACGACCACGGACTTGGCAAGCCGACTGCCCGGTACATGCGCGGCTCGTGCCGTCTGGCTGGTGGTCGCCGTGCGGTGATGGTCAACGGTGTCGTAGGCGACACCCGAACCGTCGATATAGTCCTGAAGTTTTCTGGCGATCGTCATCGTCGACACCCCTTCTCTCTCGTGGTGGCGCGGAGAGGTCATTGTCCTCCCATCCCTCACGAAGTCAACGACGGGCGGCGGCGATCCTGTTCGGCAGCAAGGGGAGCGCCTGGTCGCGCGGCGACATCTGCGAGACCGGCAAGGGCCAGTCGATCGCGAGCCTCGGATCGAGCGGGTTGAGCCCACCTTCGGCCTCGGGCGCATAGGGCTTGTCGTGCAGATAGATCAGCTCGCAGTCCTCGGTCAGCGTCTGGAACCCATGGGCGAAACCGCCGGGGATCATCATCGAGCGACCGTTGTCCGCGCTCAACACTTCGCCGTGCCATTGCAGATAGGTCGGCGAATTCGGCCGCAGGTCGACCGCCACATCGAAGACCGCTCCGGAAAGGCAAGAGACGAATTTCGCCTCGTCGTGCGGCGCCTGCTGGAAGTGCAGGCCACGGATCGTGCCTGCTGCCTGCGTCAGGGTGTGGTTGATCTGCGCGATCTTTCCATCGCCACCGAAATCGGCCAGCGCCTCGCGACAGAAGAAGCGCGAGAAGAAACCGCGATCATCGCCTCTGCGTTGCCGCTCGACGACGATGAGACCCGCTATGGGTGTAGATATTCGATCGAATCGCGACATGGTTCCTTCCGCCAGAACCAAGCTCTACCCGTCTTTTCGCCCTTAAGAAACCGGCCTTGACCGTATTTGCAATTGCCGACATGAAAGCGTTCACAGGAAAGCGTTACGAATCGGTGAAAGCGCCATTTATCGCGATTCGCGATCGAGGCGTATCCGTAGGTTGTATCCGAAAAAGGGTGTCAGGAAGCAATGGCAGTGGAAGACGATCGTCTCGCATTCGAAGCCCACAAGACGGAAATGGCGCTCGCGCTCGGCAAGGACGAGGACGCCTTCCAGCAGTCGCTCGACACCCTGGTAACGCTCGACAAGTACGACTACTCCTATCTCTGGTCGTTCATGGGCGTACCGATCATCCAGATGCCGGCCGATGTCATGGCGACCCAGGAAGTCATCTGGAACACCAAGCCCGACATCATCATCGAAACGGGCGTCGCCCGCGGCGGGTCCATGATCTTCATGGCCGCGATGCTGCAGCTTATCGGCAAGGGCAAGGTCGTCGGTGTCGACATCGACATCCGCGCCCATAACCGCGACTCCATCGAAAAGCACCCGATGTCCTCGCGCATCACGCTGATCGAGGGTCCCTCGACGGCGGCCGAGACGCTGGCCAAGGTAAAGGCCGAGATCCCCGAGGGCGCTTCGGTCATGGTCGTACTCGACAGCGACCACAGCCGCGACCACGTGCTGGATGAATTGCGCACCTACGGCCCGCTCGTCACTGAGGGCCAGTACATCGTCGTCGCGGATACGTTGCTCGGCTACGGCGAGGCTCCGAAGACGCCGACGAAACGTTCCAAGATCTGGCATCCGGGCGACGAACCCTATGCGGCGCTGACCGCCTACCTCAAGGAAACCGACCGCTTCGAGACCGACGACGTTATCAACGGGAAGCTGGTGCTTTCCAGCTCGCCCGGAGGCTATCTGCGCTGCATCAACAAGTAGGGCCGCCCGTAAGAACACCCTGGCGCTGCTCTCCAACTCTCGATCGCGGGTAACGGATGGCTCGGAACATCGTCATTTCACAATCCATGTACTTTCCCTGGGTTGGAATGCTGGAGCAAATCAAGCTGGCGGATGTCTTCGTCCATTACGACGATGTGCAGTTCTCGCGCGGCAGCTTCACGAACCGCGTTCAGATCAAGACGCAGAACGGCATCCGCTGGCTGAGCGTGCCTTTGAAAGATCTTCGTCTCGGACAGCGGATAGATGAGGTGCTGATCGACGATCGCACCGATTGGCGCAGAAGCCATCGCGACATGCTGCGGCAGGCCTATGGGAAGGCGCCATTCCTCAAGGACATGCTGGACCTGGTCGATGACGTGTTTGCTAGGGACGCGTCGACGATTGCTGATATCGCGCGCAATTCCATGCTTGCGCTTGCAAGCTACTTCAAGCTGGACCGGCCGGCGTTCGTTTCATCGGACGCGCTCACCATTGGCGGGGCGAGCAGCGAGAGAGTGTACGACATCACCGCGCATCTTGAAGGCACGACGTACATTACCGGCCATGGCGCCCGGAACTATCTCGATCACGACCTCTTCGGGCAGAACGGCATCTCCGTTCGCTACATGAACTACGAACGCACACCCTATCCGCAGATGCACGGAGACTTCACGCCCTATGTGACCGCATTGGACCTCGTTGCCAATTGCGGAACCCAAGGCGCAGATTTTGTGCATTCCGGAACCGTCGATTGGAAGGAGTTTACCCAGTGAAAGCCGAGAACCTGGACAATGTGACGTCGGAATATCTTCCAAACGCGGTCACATCGATCGAGAACAATCTCATTCTCAACTGGTACCCGCAGCGCATGGTCGAGCGCTTCGGCCGATGCCAATCGCTGCTCGATCTCGGGATCGGCCACGGCTACACCCCTCACCTCTTCAACAAGGTGTGTGACCGGCACGTTATCGTCGAAGGCTCGCAACTCGTCATCGATCTCTTCAGGAAAAACAGCCCGGACTTCTCCGGCGACATCGTCTTCTCCTATTTCGAAGATTTCGAAACGGACGAGCGCTTCGACGTCATCATCATGGGCTTCGTTCTCGAGCACGTCGACGATCCCGCCTTTGTCCTTGACCGATTCCGCCGCTTTCTCAAGCCCAATGGCCGACTGTTTGCCGCCGTTCCCAACGCCAAGTCCATGAACAGACGATTGGGTGTGGAGCTCGGCAAGATCGACGACATCTACAGCCTGAATGCCAACGACCTGGCGCTCGGCCACAAACGCCAATATTGCCGCGATACGTTCCGTGCAGAGATCGAAAATCAGGGCTTCCGCGTGGTGCACGAGGAAGGCATCTATCTGAAGCCGCTGCCGCTGCCGGTGTTGCAAACGCTGCCCGATTTCGAAGCCAACCTGCAGGCCATGCTCAAGGTCGGCATCGAGTTCCCCGATCTTTGCGTCGGCCTGCTGATGGAAGCGGAACTGGCATGAAGACTGCTGCCGTCATCGGCGCGCGTTCGATGCTGGGAGCCCAGCTTGTCGCGCGCCTGCAGCACCGAGGCGTCCAAACCATAAGTGTTGGGAGGACGGAAACGGACGACGTCGCCTTCGACCTCGCGGCGGGACCGGCTAAGGTATCGGGCAACCTGACGGCCGACGTCCTCTTCCATTGCGCTGCGAGCTTCGCCGCCGATGATCCATCGGGCGTGAAGCAAAACTTTGCCGCAAATGCGTCAAGCGCCGTTCACGTCGCCGAACTCGCAAGATCGCTGCAGGTCCTTGCCGTCGTCTATGCCGGTTCGCTTTCCTCCGACGAGACGCTGGATGCGGCACCGTTGACGTCCTACGGCCTCAGCAAGCAAATAGCGGAACAAGTCCTGGAATGGACTTCGCAGAAGCTTGGTTTTCGCTTTTGCAGCCTTCGGTTTTCGCAGCTCTATGACATAGAGGGCCGTTGCTGCCTCCATCAGCCGTGGATGGGACGCATCGTCGCCTACGCGTCCCGCGGGCTCGACATCCGCATGCCCGCGTCCCACGGCACGCGCAACTTTCTGCACGTGAGAGATGCGGCCGACATGATGATCCGGGCCGCTGAAACGAAGGCGTCAGGCATCTGCAACGTTGTCCACCCGGAAGCCATGACCTGCGACGCGATCGCTGCAATCGCCTACGAGACGTTCGGGCTCGGGGGCAGCGTCGTGATTGCGGCGGAGAAAGCGCCCTTCCGCAAGGTAAACTTTCCGGATGGTGGGGAAACATTGTCCAAACTGGGGATGCCGCCGCTTATCGCGATGCGCGACGGTATTGGCATGATCCGGTCGGCAGGCACCGCCGAAGCGTTCGGCCCGATGGATGTGAATTGATGTACGACGACGCAAAGCAAGCCGTGACGGTCGTGGTGACCGCAGTCGGAGCCATCATCGGCCAGGGCATCGTCGCATCGCTGCGCATGCTCGATAGACCGGTCCGGATCATCGGCATCGACCGTGACGCCAATGGCATCGGCCGACACTTCTGCGACCACTTTGTCGCAAAGCCATCCTGTGACGAGACGTCTCCCGAATATCTCAATTTCTGGCTGGAACTGCTGCGGCGAGAAAACGTCGCGCTGGTGCTGCCGGGCCTGGAACTCGATGTCCTCTTCTTCAACGAACACCGGGCGCTTTTCGATGCGACGGACGCGCGCATTGTCTTGAACACTTCTGGGCTGATCGATCTCGGGCAGGACAAGTGGGACATGGGCGAGGCGCTGCTGCAAGCGGGCTTCCTCGCCATTCCAAGCACGCTCAGTCGCAGCCTGGAAGAGTGCACGCGCGAGCTCGGCCCCTTGCCGCTGCTCCTGAAGCCGCGTCGCGGCAACGGTTCGCGCGGAATTGCCTTGCTCAAGGACGCCGCCGATTTCGACTACTGGACGCGAAAAAGCGCTGACGATTTCCTGGTGCAGAAATATGTCGGCAGCAATGACCAGGAGTACACCGTCGGCGCCTTCGGTTTCGGTGACGGCACGACGCTGTCGCCGATCACCTTCAAGCGTAGGCTGTCCGTCGCCGGCAACACCCAATATGCCGAAGTGGTCGATGAGCCTCTGCTGACCGAGGCCGTGCGCAGGCTATCGCGACACTTCAAGCCACTCGGGCCGACGAACTACCAGTTCCGACTGGAGGGAACGATCCCCTACCTCTTGGAGATCAACCCGCGCTTTTCGAGCAGCACGTCATTGCGCGCGGCCTTCGGCTACAACGAAGCGGCGATGGCGCTGGATTATTATCTGCACGGGAAGGAGCCCGCGGAACCGGAGGTCAAATCCGGTCGAGCCTGGCGCTACTCCGAAGACCTGGTCGTCCTGTGATTGCGGTCATTTCCGACATCCATGGCAATCTCCCTGCCCTGGAGGCGGTCCTTGCCCGCATCGACGAACTCGGATGCGGATCGATCCTGTCGCTGGGTGACGTCGTCGGATACTACGCCCAGCCGGGTGACTGCATCGACGTGCTGAAGGCACGCGGCATTACCAATCTCATGGGCAATCACGATTATTACATCGTCAGCGGAGAGGGTTGCCCGCGCTCGAAGACGGTGAATGACATCATCGAGTACCAACGGGGCATCATCTCGGAGGACCAGCGGGCATGGCTCGCCGGCTCGCGATCCCACGTCATCGACGGACCGACCTATTTCGTCCACGGAAGCTGGCAGGATCCGATCGACGAATACCTCTACAAGGTCTCGGAAGCGCAGTTTCCCGACGGGTGCGAACGGCTTTTTGCCGGACATACCCATGTGCAGGTCCGCCTGGAGATCGGCGGCAAGGTCTTCTGCAATCCGGGCTCGGTCGGTCAGCCGCGCGATGGCGACCCCCGCGCAGCCTTTGCCCTCTTGGCGTCAGACGGCACCATCGAACTTCACCGTGTCGCGTACGATATCGACCGGACCGCGTACCACATGCGGCAGGCCGGTTTCCCTCCTCGCCACTATGAAAACCTCTATATCGGCGCGCAGATTGGTGGACGCATCGACAAGATCGTCGTGGCAGACGCGGCCGGCGACTTGCCTGCTTGAAGGCCGGTCGTCCTTAAGGAGGCGTCCGCCACGGCGGGGCACCGCCACAGCCCGGCGAAAGCTTCACCCACTAGGTTCCATGCTGGACCTCATCGCGCGCACCGGTCCCGATGCGCCGAGCACTTTACCGACGACCGTCTCACGGCAGGAATTCCTGAAGGAGGAAGCAGGCGTATCATGAAAAACGGCACCATCATTTCCGAAAGCGCGCGCCAGGAATTCGCAACCAAGGGCTACCACGTCGTGCCCGGCTTCTACGACGCCCAGTCGCAGATCGAGCCGATCCAGGAAGGCATCCGCCAGATCCTTGAGCTGATCTGCAAGAAATACGGCGTCGATGCACCGACAGGCACCGCGCACGAGGCGATGACTATCGCCTATCGCAAGCTGATTGCGGTCAATCGCTCCTGGGGCGGTGAAGTCTATGATGCTGTAAAGCAGATTCCCGCCTTCATGCGGCTCGTGAGCTCCGCCGCCAACGACGAGGTTTTCAAGGCGCTTCGACCGGAAAGCATCCCGGGTCTCGCTGCCGGGGGATATGGCATCCGCATCGACAACCCCGGTGAAGAAAAGTTCCGCGCCCAGTGGCATCAGGAATTTCCCGGCCAGTTGCGCAGCGTCGACGGCATCGTCTTCTGGACACCGCTTTTGCCGGTCACCGCCGACATGGGGCCGGTTCAGATCGCCGAGGGCTCGCAGGCCGAAGGGTTCGTTCCGGTTTACGAAGATGATGCCGGCCTCGGCAAGACCGGTGCCTATTCGCTGTTCCTGCACAAGGCGGAGGAGCGTCTGGCGCGCTACAAGCACGTGGCCCCGCTCAGCAAGCCCGGCGACCTGATCCTCATGGATTTCCTGACGCTTCATCAGTCCGGCCACAATGTCTCGCAGACGCCGCGCTGGAGTATCCAGTTCCGCTATTTCAACTACGCCGAACCGGTCGGCATCCGCATCGGATGGCAAGGGTCGTT
Source organism: Ensifer sp. NPDC090286 (assembly GCF_044769565.1). Lineage (NCBI taxonomy): Bacteria > Pseudomonadati > Pseudomonadota > Alphaproteobacteria > Hyphomicrobiales > Rhizobiaceae > Ensifer > Ensifer sp. NPDC090286. Next base: position 1,892,242 of record NZ_JBIVYF010000001.1, read on the forward strand.
CGCCGCGGGCGTCAATTATGCCGAGGTGCTTCCCGAGCTCGTCGCGCCGCAGGGGGAACTTGCATGAGCGCGTGCCGAGTTTGCGGCACCCACATCGGCGCCCCGTCCTATGAAGCTCCGGCACCGGCGCTGACGTCGGGCACGACCCTGCTCGACGTGCCGACGCGTGTCTTCGTGTGCGGAACCTGCGGGCACGCGCAAAGCGACGACATCCCGGACATTCAGGCCTTTTATGACACGGAATACCGGATCTCGTTGAGCAGCGAGAACCACGACCAGATCTTTTCGGTCGCAGCCGATGGCACGATCACCTATCGTACCGACCATCAGGCTGCCCTGTCGCTGCGACTGCTGGACCTGCCTGAGGGCGCGAGCATCCTCGACTACGGCGCCGCCAAGGCTGACACGCTTCGCAAGATGACCGCCGCCCGCAAGGATTTGCGTCCGCACGTCTTCGAAGTCAGTTCCGATTATGCGCCCGCGTGGCAGGGTTGGGTGCCGGAGGCGGCACAAGCCACCTATTCGGTACCCGAGGCCTGGCAGGGTACGTTTGACGCCGTTATGAGTCATTTCGTCATTGAGCACGTAGCCGACCCCGTGGGCTTCCTGCGCACGGTGCGCGACCTGATGCGACCGGGCGGCATCTTCCTGTTCTCGGTGCCCGACGTCGCCGGCAACCCGGGAGACATGGCAGTCGCTGATCATCTCAACCATTTCAGCGCGGCGTCGATCGAACACGCCTTGGCGAGCGCCGGTTTCGACGTGCAGACCGTCGACAGCACCTCGTTCCCCGGCGCATTCTTCGTCGTTGCAAGGCGCTCCGAGGCGCCGATCGAAAAAGCCGCGCCGTCGGCTGAAACTGCCGACGCGGCCAAACGGGCGCGCGACATCTGCGCCTTCTGGAACCAGGCAGCCGAAACCCTGAAGGACGGCGTCGAGCGTTACGCCAAGCGCAAGGTCGCGATCTACGGCGCCGGCTTCTACGGAAGCTGGATCTATTGCCGGATCGGTAAGGCCGTCGATGTTGTGGCATTCCTCGACCGCAACGAGAACATGAAGGGCGCCACCCATTTCGGCATCCCGGTGCTTTCGCCCGAGGAACTGCCGAAGGAAGCCGAAGCGCTGTTCATCGGCCTCAACCCGCTCAAGGCCCGCGCTGCGATTGCCGCGCAACCCTGGCTGCAGCGGGATGGGCTCGACCACGTTTGGCTCTGACAAGAGCACTCACAAGACGCCGGAGCGGGACGAAACATCGTGAAATCCCGCCCGGCACCCCACGCCCCTTACGACCTCCCGGTTCACCAAGTGCTCCCCATGAAACCCCGCATTCTCTACACCAAACCCTCGATCACCGACCGTGAAGTGGCCTATGCGACCGATGCGGCGGCCTATGGCTGGGGCGAGCGCTGCTACGACTATATCAACCGCTTCGAGGCGGCCTTTGCCGAGCATCTCGGCTCGACGCACGCGATCTCGACATCGAGCTGCACCGGTGCGCTGCACATGGGCCTTGCGGCACTTGGCGTCGGCCCCGGGGACGAAGTGATCCTTGCGGACACCAACTGGACCGCGTCTGCCGCCCCGATCGTCCACTTGGGCGCAAAGCCCGTTTTCGTCGACGTGCTCGCCGACAGCTGGTGCATCGATCCGGAAAGGGCAGAGGCAGCGATCACGCCAAGGACCAAGGCGATCATCGCCGTCCATATCTACGGCAATCTCTGCGACATGGACCGCCTGCTTGAGATCGGCGCCCGGCACAACATCCCCGTCGTCGAGGATGCCGCAGAGGCGCTCGGATCCGAGTGGCATGGCCGCAAGGCCGGATCGCTCGGCGCCTTTGGCGCTTTCTCCTTCCACGGCACCAAGACCGTGACGACGGGCGAAGGCGGCATGTTCGTCACAAGCGACGAGACGCTCTACGAAAAGGTGCTGACGCTTTCCAATCACGGGCGGGCGCGCGGGCAGAAAAAGCAGTTCTGGCCGGACGAGATCGGCTTCAAATACAAGATGTCGAACCTGCAGGCCGCCATCGGCCTCGCACAGATCGAGCGCGTCGGCGAGCTCGTCGATCGCAAGCGCGAGATCTTCTACGCCTATCGCGAGCAACTTGCTGGCGTGAACGCCATTGCCATGAATCCGGAGCCCGAGGGAACGAAGAACGGCTTCTGGATGCCGACCGTCGTCTTTGCGCCGGAAACTGGCGTCACCCGAGAGGCTCTGCAGAGTGCCTTTGCGGCCGAGAACATCGACGCCCGCGTCTTCTTCTGGCCGCTGAGTTCGTTGCCGCCCTTTGACGAGGCGCCGGCAAACACCGTGGCCTACGACTTGCCAGGCCGCGCGATTAACCTGCCGAGCTATCACGATATGACCTCGCACGAAATCGGTCGCGTGGTCGACGTCCTGCGCGGCTGCCTCGCCGCCTGACCGCAGCGCTTCGGAGACCACCCACGCGCAAGCTCGCCCGGATATTAGAAGTCAGGAATGCGTCGTGCCGGGGGCGGACGCAAGCACGGGACTGGGTCGCATGAAAATCGTCATTCTCGCAGGTGGATATGGCACGCGCATCTCGGAGGAGAGCCATCTCCGGCCAAAACCGATGATCGAAATCGGCGGCCGGCCGATCCTCTGGCACATCATGAAGATCTACAGCCACTACGGCTTCTCGGATTTCGTCATCTGCCTCGGCTATCGCGGCTACATGATCAAAGAATACTTCGCCAACTACGTGCTGCATTCCTCAGACGTCACCTATTGCATGGCGACGGGCGAAACCCTGTTCCATTCGAACAAAGCCGAGCCCTGGCGCGTGACGCTCGTCGATACCGGAACGGACTCCATGACCGGCGGACGCCTGAAGCGCGTGGCCGACCATCTCGGCGATACGTTCTGCCTCACCTATGGTGACGGCGTTGCCGACATCGACATCAGGGCGCTGACCGATTTCCACCGCCATCACGGCCGCCAGGCGACGGTCACCAGCGTGGTTCCGCCCGGCCGCTATGGCGCGCTGGCCGTCAGCGATGGACGGGTCAGAAGTTTCATCGAAAAGCCGGCAGGCGACAACGGCCACATCAATGGCGGCTTCTTCGTCCTCAACCGCTCGGTGCTCGATCGCATCGAAGGCGATCAAACGCCGTTCGAAGCGGAGCCCCTGGAAGGCCTCGCCGCAGACGGCCAGTTGATGGCCTTCGAGCATTCCGGCTTCTGGCGGCCGATGGATACGCTGCGCGACAAGAACCAGCTCGAAGACCTCTGGCAGAGCGGAGCGGCCCCCTGGAAAGTCTGGGCATGAGCAGACTTGCAGACCCGTCCTTCTGGGCCGGAAAGCGGGTGATGCTGACGGGTCACTCCGGCTTCAAGGGAAGCTGGGCCCGCCTCTGGCTGACGCAGATGGGCGCGGAAGTGACCGGCTACGGCCTGTCGCCGGCGACCAGCCCCTCGCTGCACGCACTGCTCGGCTCTGAAACGGCCACGGACGAACATTTCGCTGACATCCGCGACGGCGACACGCTCGCATCTGCCGTGCGCGCCTGCGACCCGCAGATCGTCCTTCACATGGCGGCCCAGCCTTTGGTTCGCGAGAGCTACCGGACGCCGGTCGAAACCTTCGACGTCAACGTCATGGGCACGGTACGCCTGTTGGAGGCGGCACGCGCGGCCCCTGCCCTCAAGACCGTTCTGGTCGTCACCACGGACAAGGTCTACCGCAACGACGAAAGCGGCCGGCACTTTCCGGAAGATGCCGTGCTCGGCGGCCATGATCCCTATTCCGGTTCGAAGGCCGCCTGCGAGCTGGTCGTTTCGACCTGGCGGGATTCCTATCTGCGTGAACGCGGCATAAGGGTGGCGACCGCCCGTGGCGGCAACGTGCTCGGCGGCGGCGATTTCTCCGCCGACCGGCTGGTTCCGGATATTGTTCGCGCTGCCCTCTCGGGCGAGACGCTGGACATCCGCAGCCCGATGGCGACTCGGCCCTGGCAGCACGTTCTCGACTGCCTCAACGGATACTTCGTCTATGCCGAGGCGCTTCATGGCGGCGAGACCGATGTGGCCGCGCTGAATTTCGGCCCGGCTCCCGACGAGCGACAGATCCCGGTTCGGGACGTTGCCGCCGCGATCCAGACCGCAATGGGCTTGCCCGCGCAATGGCGCGACACCTCATCCGAGGATCAGCCGCACGAGATGAAGACGCTCGGCCTCGACCCGGCGCTCGCCGCACGCACGCTGCCATGGGCAACACGCCTATCCCAGGACGAGGCCATCGCCTGGACCGCGCACTGGTACGACGGCTGGCGCAGCGGCGCCGACGCCCGTGACCTGACACTCAGCCATATCGACGCATTCATGAGAGGCTAACGACTTCGATGTCCCACAACTGCCGTTTCTGCTCGACACCGCTCAAGACCGTCGTTGCCGACCTGGGTTCCACGCCCTGGTCCAATTCCTTTCTCGAACCGACGCAGGAAGCCATCGCCCGCGAGCGCTCATTCCCGCTGAAGGCGATGGTCTGCTCCGAGTGCCTGCTGGTGCAGACGACGGAAAACGTGCCGGCCGACGAAATCTTCACCGACGGCTACGCCTATCTCTCCTCCTTCTCGACAAGCTGGCTCGAACACGCGCGCCGCTACGCCGAGAGCATGACCGAACGCTTCGCGCTCGATAACAATTCGCAGGTGGTCGAGATCGCTTCGAATGACGGCTATCTGCTGCAGTATTTCGTCGCCAAGGGCATCCCGGCGCTCGGCATCGAGCCGGCCGCCAATGCGGCGCGACTGGCCGAGGAGCGGCAGGTGCCGACCGAGGTCGCCTTCTTTGGACGGGAGACGGCAACGGAACTCGTCAAGCGCGGCATTCGCGCCGACCTCACGGCGGCCAACAACGTGCTCGCCCATGTTCCCGATATCGCCGACTTCGTCGGCGGCTTCGCCATCCTGCTGAAGCCCGATGGCGTTGCGACGTTCGAGTTCCCCCACCTGCTGCGCCTGATGGAAGGCGTGCAGTTCGACACGATCTACCACGAGCACTATTCCTATCTGTCCCTGGCGGCCGTCGAACGCATCTTCGAAAGCTCCGGCCTCAAGGTCTTCGACGTCGAGGAACTGCCGACCCATGGCGGCTCGCTGCGCGTCTATGCACAGCTGAGATCCGGCGTACGCGAGACGACGCTGGAGCTCGAGCGGTTGCGGGCGACCGAGGCGCTTGCCGGGCTGATGCGGATGGAGACCTATACGGCATTCGACGACCGCATTGCCGCCGTCTGCAAGGATTTTCAGAACTTCCTGGCAAACGCCAAGGCCGAGGGAAAAACCGTAGCCGCCTATGGCGCCGCCGCGAAGGGCAACACCTTCCTCAATGTCTGCGGCCTGTCGCCCAGCGAGATCGCCTTCGCCGTCGATCGCAACGACCTGAAGCAGGGCAAGCTCCTGCCCGGCACCCATATTCCGGTGCACGCGCCGACGGTGATCGAGGATGCGAAGCCCGACTATCTCGTCATCCTGCCCTGGAACCTGAAGACCGAAATCGTCGCAGACAACGAGGCAATTCGCGACTGGGGCGGCCGCTTCGTCGTCGCCATTCCGAAGCTGAGCGTCTTCTAATACGAGAGACCGGGACGTGTGGACAGTTCTCAACCAAACCGCGTTGAGCCACCCAAAATCGACTTTATTGATCGCCTTAGGTCGCTTTGCCGTAAATTCGGTGACTTTGCCGTAAATTCGGCACGATCTAAGTGAACGTCAGGGGTGGCGTGGGTATTGACGGTTGAAAAAAATGCACCCAAGGAGGTGCTATGTCCACGATTGACCTATGCCTTGTCGCCACCCGGCGCCCGGACCTGCTTGCCCAGACGCTGGCGAGTTTCCGGGACAAAATCTTTTCCAGGCTCGACCTGCGCGGCGCCTATCTCAATCTCGATCCGGTTTTCGGGTCGGAAGAGGATCATCGCGCCTGCGTCGAGATTTTCCGCAACCATTTCCCCGACGGAACCGTATTCCAGCCCGAGAGCCCGGGTTTTTGCGCAGCCGTCGCGAAGCTCTGGTCGGCCACCAGCGCCGACTACGTCTTCCATCTGGAGGACGACTGGATCTCGCTGCGGGACATGGGTGAGGAATTGCTGACGCCGTTCGCCGATCCGGCGATCAGCCAGGTCTCGTTCCATACGGCGGACCAGAACTGGGACATCCGCCGCAAGGGCCATTTCCACCGGCGCAACGAATACGCGTATCTGTTCGGGATCAAGATCCCGCTGTTTCGCACGTTCCCGAAGTTCACGACGTCGCCGTCGATCCTTCGCGGCGACTTCGCGCGCCAATGCGCCGGTCTGATGGATCTCTCGCGCGATCCGGAGAAGCAGTTCTATTCGGGCGTCAACCCGGCGATGGAGGCCTATGTCGCCAGCCGCCGCAACTATATCTTCTCGCCCGAGTCGCAGCCGGTCATCAAGGATATGGGTCGGGAATGGCGCGAGCAGCGCCGCATCCAGAAGGTGATCACCGACTCGACCTCGGTCTGGCGGCAAAGCGCTTAACGCGCCGGGCTTAGGCACCGGATGCTTCGAAACGAAGCGATACAAGCGGGACGATGGCCCCGCTTGTATCCATACCGTCACGCGGTCGCGGCAGCGTCCTTGCGCTGAAAGCCTTTGCTCGCGACCATGAGGCTGCGCGTGTAATCCTCACCGATACGCCCGGCGACGAGGTCCGCTGAGGACAGGCGCTCGACCACGCGTCCACCCTGCATCACCGCCAGCCGCTCACACATATGGGTGACGACGCCGAGGTCATGGCTGACCATGATGAAGGTCAGCTTATGGTCGCGCCGGACCTGTTCGAGCAGGTTCAACACTTCCGCCTGCACCGACGCGTCGAGCGCCGAGGTCGGCTCGTCGAGCAGCAGGATCGAGGGTTCGAGGATCAACGCGCGAGCGATCGCAACGCGCTGGCGCTGGCCGCCCGAAAGCTGGTGCGGATAACGGAAACGGAAACCCGACCCGAGACCGACCTCGTCCAGCGCCTTCAGGATGCGGCGCTCGCCGTCGGCAACGCCGTGGACCGCCAGCGGTTCCAGCAATTGCCGGTCGATCGTCTGACGCGGGTGCAGCGAGCCGTAAGGATCCTGAAACACCATCTGCACGGCGCGGTAGAAGGCCTTGTCGCGTTTTGCCACCTGAAGAATGCGGTCATGCACGCGAATGGTGCCGCCCGTGACCGGTGCGAGACCGGCGATCGCCCGAAGCAAGGTCGACTTGCCGGATCCGGACTCGCCGACCAGCCCGAAGGATTCGCCGGGTGCGATCTCGACGCTGACGTCGTTCAGCGCCTTGAACTCGTCATAGGTGACGGAAAGGTTCGAAACGGAAACGGCAGAGGTCATTGGGCCCACTCCGGCTTGCGGTCGAGAACCGGCAGCGGATGACGATCGGACCCGATCGCCGGCATGCAGTTCAGCAAACCTTGGGTATAGGGATGCTTGGCATTGGCAAGCTCGGATGCGGCCAGTTCCTCGACGATCCGGCCGGCATACATGACGATCACCCGGTCGCAGAAGGACGAGACCAGCCGCAGGTCGTGCGATACGAAGATCAGGCCCATGCCACGCTCGGCCACAAGCTTGTCGAGGATGCCGAGCACTTCGAGCTGCACCGTCACGTCGAGCGCCGAGGTCGGCTCGTCGGCGATCAGCAATTCCGGCCCGGCAACCAGCATCATCGCGATCATCGCGCGCTGGCCCATGCCACCCGAAACCTCGTGCGGATAGAGATCATAGACACGCTTCGGATCGCGGATCTGCACCGCCGAGAGCATGTCGAGCGCCCTCTCCCGGGCTTCGCTGCGGCTGACATTCTCGTGCTGCCTCAGCGTCTCGACGATCTGCCGGCCGATGCTCATCACCGGGTTCAGCGAGTACTTCGGATCCTGCAGGATCATGGCAATGCGCTTGCCCCTCAGGTCCCTCCGAACCTTCGGCGATGCCGCAAGCAGGTCGATGCCGTCAAAGTTCAATTGCTTTGCCGTCACCTGCGCATGGCCCGGCGTCAGCCCCATGATCGCCCGGCCGGTCTGCGACTTGCCGGAGCCGCTTTCGCCGACGATGCCGAGGCGTTCGTGACCGAGCGTGAAGGAAACGCCACGCACGGCCTCTACGAGGCCGGTGCGGGTCGGGAACGAGACCTTGAGGTCTTCAACTGTCAAAAGCGCACTCATTGGCCGCTCTCCCGCGGATCGAGCGCATCGCGCAAGCCGTCACCGAGCAGGTTGAAGCCGAGGCTGACGATCAGGATCGCGATGCCGGGCATCGTTGCCACCCACCACTGGTCGAGGATGAAGCGGCGGCCAGACGCGATCATCGCACCCCACTCCGGCAGCGGCGGTTGAGCGCCGAGGCCAAGGAAGCCCAAGCCCGCAGCCGTCAGGATGATGCCGGCCATGTCGAGCGTGACACGCACGATCAGCGACGACATGCACATCGGCATCACATGGCGGAAGACGATGCGGATCGGCGACGCGCCCATGAGCTGAACAGCCGCGATGTAGTCGGAGTTGCGCACCGTCAGCGTCTCGGCGCGGGCGATACGCGCATAGGGCGGCCAGGAGGTGATGGCGATCGCGATAACGGCGTTCTCGATGCCCGGACCAAGGGCCGCAACGAAGGCGAGCGCCAGCACCAGCTTCGGGAAGGCGAGGAAGATATCGGTGATGCGCATCAGCACTGCATCGACCCAGCCGCCGGCATAGCCGGCGACCGCGCCGACGATGAGCCCGACAGGCGCTGCGATGATCGCGACGAGAAGCACGACGGCCAGCGTCAGCCGCGAGCCGTGGATCAGCCGCGAGAGAATATCGCGGCCGAGATCGTCGGTGCCGAGCAGGTAGCCCGGAGTTCCCGGCGGCAGCAGACGGGCGTTGGCGAGATCGCCGATATAGGGCGAATGCGGCGCCAGGAGATCGGCGAAGGCGGCAACGAAGACCAGCGCCAGCAGGATGAGCAGGCCGAGAACGGCAAGCTTGTTGGCGGCAAAGCGCTGCCACGTCATATAGGCGCGGCCGAGCCGCGCCTGGGTGCGCGACTGCGGGCGATCGGACAGCAGCCATTCGCGACGCGTCATCGGACGGGTTTCTGTAACGGTGCTCATCGCTGGCGCGTCCTCGGGTCGAGCGTCCGGTAGAGAAGATCGGACAGGAGATTGATGCCGATGAAGACCGAACCGATGATGATGGTGCCACCAAGCACGGCGTTCATGTCGGCATTCTGCAGCGAGTTGGTGATGTAGAGACCGAGGCCCGGCCAGGCGAAGACGGTTTCGGTCAAGACCGAACCTTCGAGCAGGCCTGCGTAGGAAAGTGCAATCACGGTTACGAGCGGCACGGCCGCGTTCCGGAGCGCATGGCCCCAGATGATCCGGGTCTCCGACAGGCCCTTGGCGCGCGCCGCGACGACATATTCCTGCTGCAACTCGTTGAGCATGAAGCTGCGCGTCATGCGGCTGATATAGGCGAGCGAGAAATAGCCGAGCAGCGAGGCCGGCAGGATGATGTGGCGGAACACGTCCCACAGCACATCCCATTGCCGCTGCCAGAGCGCATCGAACAGATAGAAGCCCGTGATCGGCGTGAACGTGTATTCGAACACGATATCGATACGGCCGGGATAGGCGACCCACTTCAGCCGCGCGTAGAACACCAGCAGCGACAGGAGCGCCAGCCAGAAGATCGGCACGGAATAGCCGACAAGGCCGATGACGCGCACGATCTGGTCGGCGATGCTGCCGCGCTTGACGGCGGCAAGCACGCCGAGCGGAACGCCGAACAGGGCGCCGATGAGCGTGCCAAGCGTCGCGAGTTCCATGGTCGCCGGGAAGACGCGGCGAATGTCGGTCATGACCGGATTGGTCGTCAGCACCGAAATGCCGAAGTCACCGGTCAGCGCCTGGCGGACATAGATGAAGAATTGTTGGTAGAGGGGCAGATTGAGCCCCATCGCCTCGCGCGTCCTTTCGACGACATGCGTCGGCGCCCGGTCGCCGAGAACGGCCAGAACCGGGTCGATCGGAATGACCCGGCCGATGAAAAAGGTGACGGCCAGAAGGCCGAGATAGGTGGTGATGACAACGACAAGAAAGCGCAGCACCGCTGCCACGATCTTACCGGGACGGGCGCGTTTGCGCCCGTCCACTGTCCCTGTTCCGCTCATGCTCAAGGGAACGATCCTTTCGGTTTATTCCTTCGAGACGGCTTATTCTTTGGTGATGCCGGCGACGAAGTTGGTGTCGAAGCTCGGACCGAGCTTCAGGCCCTTGACGTTGCCGCGGTAGCCGGCGACTTCGGTCTGCTGGAAGATGATGACGAACGGGCTTTCGCCCAGCACCGTCTTCTGCAGTTCCTTGTAGGTCTCCGCACGCTTGGCGCTGTCGCGCTCGAGCAGCGCGTCCTTGGTCTTCTTCGTCAGCTCCGGAACGTCCCAGGCATTGCGCCAGGCAAGGGTCTTGTTCTTGCCTTCGTCGGAGTTGTCAGGGTTGCTGGTGAAGGTTTCGGCGTTCGAGTTCGGGTCGAAATAGTCCATGCCCCACTGACCGATATACATGTCGTGGTTACGGGCACGATACTTCGTCAGCGTCTGCTTGCCGTCGCCCGGGATGATCTCGAGCTTCACGCCGGCCTGGCCGAGGGTCTGCTGGAAGGACTCGGCAATGCCGGTGACCGGCTGACCGTTGCGAACGTCCATGGTGACGGTGAAGCCGTCAGCGAGACCGGCCTTGGCGAGCAGTTCCTTCGCCTTGGCGACGTCGAGCTTGTAGGGGTTCTCGTCGAGCGCACCCAGAACGCCCTTCGGCAGGAAGCTCTGGTGGATCTCGCCGATGCCCTTGATCAGGGTCGAGCCGATCGCATCGTAGTCGACCAGGTACTTGAAGGCTTCGCGCACTTCGGGCTTGGCGAGGTTCGCGTTCTTCTGGTTGAGGCTGATGTAGTAGACCGTGCCCTTCGGCGCGTTCGTCGTGGCAAGGTCGCCATTCTTCGAAACAGCGTCGAAATCGCCCGGCTCGAGGTTGCGTGCCACGTCGATATCGCCCGCTTCCAGCGCCAGGCGCTGGCCCGAGCTTTCCTTCATGTGGCGATAGATGACGCGGGCGAGCTTGGCCTGTTCGCCATAGAAGTTGTCGTTGCGCTCGAGCACGATGACTTCGTTGGCGCGCCATTCGCGCAGTTTGAACGGGCCGGAACCGGCATAGCCGGTCTTCAGCCATTCGTTGCCGAAGTCGTTGTCGTACTTGTACTCGTCCGTCGGCGTGACCGGCTTGACGTTTTCGAGAACGAGCTTCTTGTCGAGCACAGCGCCCACGGTTGCCGTCAGGCAGTTCAGGACGAAGCTCGGCGCATAGGCCTGATCGACGGTGAAGACGAAGGTCTGCTCATCCGTTGCCTTGGCCTTTTCCGTCACGTTGTCGCCGGTGAGGCCAAACTGGGTGAGAATGAAGGCCGGGCTCTTGTCGAGCTTTACGGCACGTTCGAACGACCAGGCGACGTCTTCAGCGGTCACCGGGTTGCCGGAAGCGAACTTCAGGCCGGGCTTCAGCTTGAACGTATAGGTCAGGCCGTCGTCGGACACGGTCCAGCTGTCGGCGAGGTCGCCGACGACCTTGGTCGTGTCGTTGATGTCGAGGCGCACCAGCATGCTGTAGGTGTTGCCGGTGATTTCGGCCGCGGTCAGCTCGAAGGCTTCGCCCGGATCCATGGTAATGACGTCGTCGATCGCAAAGGCTTCGACCAGCGTGTCCTTCGGCGTTTCCGCGAAGGCCGGTGCGGTTGCAGCCATCACCATGGCCAGCGCCGCAGAAGCCGTCAGAAGACGAAGACGTCCATTGAGCTTGTGCATCATGTTTGCAGTTCCCTCGTTTGCGCCCTTTTGGGCCCCTTCTTCATGGGTTCAGGCGGCCTCGTGCCAAGCCTGCCCCAGAACTCTCCACCAGTTCTCCCGGCATATCTTTGCCAGTTCGGCATCACCATATCCGGCGCTTCTGAGCGCTGCAACGAGCGCCTGGCTACCGGCCGCATCAGCGATCCCCTCGGGGATCGTCGCCCCGTCGAAGTCCGAACCGAGTGCGACGCACTCGACGCCCATGCGTTCGACGAGATAATCGACATGGCGCACCATGTCGGAAAGCGGCGTTGCGGCATTTTCCTGTCCGTCGGCACGCAGCATCGTCGTCGCGTAGTTGAGCCCCACGAGGCCCTTGCTTTCGCGGATGGCGTCGAGCTGCTTGTCGGTCAGGTTGCGCGCGACCGGGGTCAGCGCATGCGCATTGGAATGGCTGGCGACCAGCGGCTGGTCGGTGGTCTTCGCCATGTCCCAGAAACCCTTCTCGGTGATGTGTGCAAGATCGATCAGAATGCCCAGACGGTTGCAGGCCCGCACGAGCTCGAAGCCTGCGTCCGTCAGTCCGGGTGCGGTGTCCGGAGACATCGGATAGGAGAACGGCACGCCATGGCCGAAGACGTTGTGGCGGCTCCAGACGGGCCCAAGCGAACGCAGGCCCGCGGCATAGAAGGTTTCAAGCGCGGAAAGATCGGCACCGATCGCCTCGCAGCCTTCCATGTGCAGGACCGAGGCAAAGACGCCGGCTTCGACCGCTCCACGGATTTCGGCGGTCGACCGGCAGAGCTTCCACGCCCCTGCCCGGTCGAGGCGCACGGCGATATCGACGAGCTCCATGGCGATCGCCAGCGACGGCAGGTGTTCGAGCGGTGCCGAAAGCGGTGTTTCGTAGTGGCCGCTCTCGTTCGGCGGCTGCAGGACGAGATCACCCGAGGGCACGTAGATTGCCGAGAGGCCACCGACGAGGCCGCCCGCCTTGGCGCGCGGCGCATCGATATGGCCCTGGTCGATGCCGTCGACGAATTCGCGTACCGGGTCCTGGCCCTTCCGGGCGTTCTGCCACAGACGCAGAAGCACGTCGTTGTGGCCATCGAAAACCGCCTGCATTCCTGAATTTCCTTATCATTTCAGGGAGATCGGACGGGCCGTTCGGGTCACGTCCAGGGGAAAGTCGAAGCGATGCTAGTGAAAGCCCAAAGCCTTTTCAATGAATATAAGGGGGTTTTACCCAGGCCTGCCTGTAGCGAAATGTTGCATGATTGCCGCATCGCCGCCGGCAAACGCAGCCCTCACAGGCGCTTGGGGTCGGTCGAGGGGTGAAAATCGGCCGTTTCTCATGCATGGAGACAACCGGTCCGGATGTTTCGGGCCGGTTGCGCCGCATGATGCGGCACTGGGGGGTTGGTTGCTGCGTCCGTTTTCTACCTCGAAGGGGCACTGGAGCCGCATCGCCGCAACACTTCTGCTGGCCGCGACACTTGCGGCGTGCGCCGGCCGCCCGGTTGGCGTGCTCGTGCCTTCGGGCACGACGGGCGGCGCCTCGCAGGTCGATCTGATGGTGGCGACGACACGCGCGCCGACCGCAGAGCCGGGCGTGCTTTTTAGCGGCGAACGGTCGGTACAGCTTTCTCTAACGGAAATCGTCGTCTCCATTCCGCCCGAGAAGAACCGCGAAGTCGGCCAGGTGCAGTGGCCGAAGAAGCTGCCGGCCAATCCGGAGCGCGATTTCTCGACCGTCAGCGTAACCCCGCTCAACGAGGGCAACGACGTTCAGAGTTGGTTGAAGGGCAATCTGCCGAAGACGCGACGCGTGCTGATCTTCGTGCACGGCTTCAACAACCGCTACGAGGACGCCGTCTACCGTTTTGCTCAGATCGTGCATGACAGCGGCACCGACGTCGCGCCGGTGATCTTCACCTGGCCTTCGCGCGCCAGCATCTTCGACTACAATTACGACAAGGAAAGCACCAACTATTCGCGCGACGCGCTGGAGGAACTTCTCAAGCGCGCCGCGAGCAATCCCTCGGTTGGTGAGATCACCGTGATGGCCCACTCCATGGGCTCGTGGCTAACAGTCGAGGCGCTGCGCCAGATGGCGATCCGTGACGGACGCATCGCCCCCAAGATCACCGACGTCATTCTCGCATCACCCGATCTCGACGTCGACGTCTTCGGTCAACAGCTACGCGCCATGGGCGAAAAGCGGCCGAAGTTCACGCTGTTCGTGTCGCGCGACGACCGGGCGCTGAATCTGTCGCGGCGCATTTCCGGCAATGTCGACCGTCTCGGACAGATCGATCCGACCGCCGAGCCCTACCGCACGCAGCTGGAACAGGCGGGCATCAGCGTCATCGACCTGACGGCGCTGAAGGGCGGCGACAAGCTGAACCACGGCAAGTTCGCTGAAAGCCCGGAAGTCGTGCGGCTGCTTGGCAACCGCCTGATCGCCGGTCAGACCGTAACCGATTCCGATGTCGGGCTCGGCGAGCGTCTCGGCGCCGTCACGCTCGGCGCCACCCAGACGGTCGGCAGTGCGGCAAGCCTTGCGGTCTCGACACCGATCATGATTTTCGACCCCAACACCCGCAGAAACTACGACGCGCAGGTGCGGCGGCTCGGCCAGTCGATGGAAAACACCGTCGGCTCGGCGGTGACGCCTTGGACAGGGCCGCAAAGCGGGGGAGTTGCCAAAAGCACCACCCCCGACCGTCACTCTCGCTAGAGCGCCCCGCGTTCATACGAACGCGCAAAGGGCGCTTCAGACGGGAAGCTCGCGCCGCCCGGCTTCCGTCTCCATGGCCAGGTCGAGGACCTTCTGCAGATTTGCGGCATGGCGGAACCCCGGCTCTTCGGTCTTGCCCTTGCGGACGGCAGCCACGAAGCGCTCGTAGTTCGTCGCAACGGTGCCCGCATCGACATCGCGCCAGGTCGCGGTTTCGACGTCGGCGCCGAGGCAGGCGCGCAGCGTCGACCCATCGGGCGTGTGCACCACTTCAAGCGCACCCTTGTCGCCGTGCAGCCTGAGTCGGAGTTCGTTCAGATGCCCGGTCGCCCAGCGGCTGGCATGGACGACGCCCATGGCGCCGTTGCCGAACTCGGCCGTCATGACGAAGCTGTCATTGGCGTCGAGGTCATACTCGCCGATGCGGTTGCCGGGCGCCTTGTCGAAGGTCTTCAGCCGCGCGAAGATCCGGGCGGCGTCCGTGCCCGCGCCATAACCGGCAAAATCGAGGATGTGGATGCCGACATCGCCGAGCACGCCGTTCGAACCGTGCTTGGTCGAGAGCCGCCACAGCCATTGCGATTCCGTCGCCCAGTCGCCCCAGGCCTTGGAAACGAGCCAGCTCTGTAGGTAGGACGCCTCGAGGTGGCGCAGCTTGCCGACATCGCCGGCAAGCACCATGGCACGTGCCTTCTGCAGCGGCGCGACGTTGCGGTAAGTGAGGTTGACCATGGTCACCAAACCGGAACGTTCGGCCGCTTCCGCCATCTCCGCCGCCTTGGCATAGTTCTCGGCGAGCGGCTTTTCACACAGCACGTGCTTGCCGGCACCAATGAGCGCCAGCGTCGTCGGGTGATGTGCCTTGTCCGGCGTCACGTTCGTCGCCGCATCGAACTTGCCCCAGGCGATCGCCTCGTCGAGCGAGGTGAAGGTCTCGGCAATGCCGTGCTTGTCGGCAAAAGCCTTGGCCCGTGCGGGATCGACGTCGACAGCGCCGACCATCTCGACGCTTTCGATCTTGGCAAAGGCCTGGGCATGGCTGTTCGCCATGCCACCGGTTCCTACAATGAGAAGACGCATGATGCTCACCTGTATCCCGCTTCGCCGGCCTGGTGCAGCCGCGGCCCACGCTCGACGATCGGCTCCAGCGCCTCTTCGACCGGTACGTTCGGCGCATCATGGATGGCCGTGTAGCGGTTGTCGGCGTTGTAGGCCCACTTCACCGAATTGCGCAGCACCTTCTGCACATTGGCGTCGTGATAGGTCGGGTAGGTCTCGTGGCCCGGACGGAAATAGAAGATGTTGCCGGCGCCGCGACGCCAGGTGAGGCCCGAGCGGAACACTTCGCCGCCGGCAAACCACGAGATGAACACGGTTTCGAGCGGCTCCGGCACCGAGAATTGCTCGCCATACATCTCTTCGTTTTCGAGCACGAAGTTCTCGTCGATGCCTTCGGCGATCGGGTGACGCGGATTGATCGCCCAGACGCGTTCACGCTCGCCGGCTTCGCGCCACTTCAGCGCGCAAGGGGTGCCCATCAGCCGCTTGAAGATCTTGGAGAAATGGCCGGAATGCAGCACGATCAGGCCCATGCCTTCCCAGACGCGCTTGGCAACGCGCTCGACAATCTCGTCGCTGACGGCGCCGTGGTCCTTGTGGCCCCACCACAGGAGTACGTCGGTATTGGCCAGGCGCTCGACGCTGAGGCCATGGTCCGGCTCCTGCAGCGTGGCCGTCGTCGCCTCGATGCCACCTTCTGTGTTCAACGCCGCTGCGATCGTGTTGTGCATCCCGTTCGGGTAAATGCTGCGGACGATCTCGTTGGTCTGCTCGTGAATATTCTCGCCCCAAACAACTGTTCTGATAGGCACGGTCATTCTCCTTGCGTGTTCGCCCCTTGCGGGCCTGTCGTCTTACGATAGATGGGGCCGCCGGGAATTGGCGACCCCGAAGCTTTGGGTGTCTTGAGCTTGATCGGGTCCTGGTCAGGCAGCCCCTTTCATGGGCGCGCGGCCGAGAGCCTGCCCCGACGCATCGAAGCGGTGGATGTTGCCGCCGAGCGGCGAGATGTGAATTGTCTCGCCAGGCCGGTGGTGCGAGGTGCCGCCCTCCCGGACGATGACCGGTTCGCCAGCGCCGATATCGAGATAGATGTAGCTGTCGGAGCCCAGCATTTCGGAATGCACCACCGTTCCTGTCCACCGGCCATCAGCCGCCTTGATCTCCAGATGCTCGGCCCGGATGCCGATCGTGTGGGCATCGTAGGGTGCTGCGAGCGCGCCGGACAGAAAGTTCATCTTCGGCGAACCGATGAAGCCGGCGACGAAGACGGAGTTCGGGCTCTCGTAGAGTTCGAGCGGCGTGCCGATCTGTTCGACCCGGCCATCCCGTAGCACGCAAATGCGATCCGCCAATGTCATCGCCTCGACCTGGTCGTGGGTGACATAGATCATCGTCGTCTTGTGCATGCTGCGATGCAGCTTGGCGATCTCGATGCGGGTGGCAACGCGCAGCGCCGCATCGAGATTGGAGAGCGGCTCATCGAAGAGAAAGACCTTGGGATCGCGCACGATCGCCCGGCCGATCGCCACGCGCTGGCGCTGACCGCCGGAGAGCTGCCGCGGCAGCCGCTGCAGATAGGGCGTCAGCTGCAGCATTTCGGCGGCCGCCTCGACGCGCTTCTTGCACTGGTCCTTGTCCTTGCCGGCAAGCTGCATGCCGAAGGACATGTTCTCGAACACGGTCATATGCGGATAGAGCGCATAGGACTGGAACACCATCGCAATGCCGCGCTTCGAAGGCGTCAGCTGGTTGACCACCTGCCCGTCGAAGGACAGCGTGCCGGATGAGATGTCTTCGAGCCCGGCGATCAGCCGCAGCAGCGTGGACTTGCCGCAGCCGGACGGCCCGACAAAGACCATGAATTCGCCGGCCCGGATATCCATGCTGACGCCCTTGATCACCTCGAAGGCGCCGAAGGACTTGCGGATGTTGCGCAATTGAAGTTCTGCCATGGGTTCCTCCCCTTATCCTTTGACGCCGCCGGCCGTGAGCCCGGAGATGATCCGCCGCTGAAATATCAGCACGAGGACGACCAGAGGCACGGTGACGATGATCGATGCGGCCATGATGTTGCCCCACGGAATTTCGTACTGGCTGTTGCCCGAGAGCAGCGCGATCGCGACCGGCACGGTGCGCTGGCTGTCGGACGACGTGAAGGTCAGCGCGAACAGGAACTCGTTCCAGGCGGCGATGAAGGCGAGCAGCCCCGTCGTCACCAGCGCCGGCCACATCAGCGGCATGAACACGCGGGTGATGATCACCCACGGCGTAGCGCCATCGACGATGGCCGCTTCCTCGATCTCCACCGGCAGGTCACGCATGAAGGTGGTGAGCACCCAGACCGTGAAGGGCAGCGTGAAGATCATGTAGGAAAAGATCAGGGCCAACGGCGTGTTGAAGATCCCGACCGCTCGGATCAGTTCGAAGAGGCCCGCAAGCACCGCGATCTGCGGGAACATCGACACCGACAGGATCGTCAGAAGCAGCAGCGCGCGCCCACGAAACCGCACCCGCGCCAAGGCGTAAGCGGCGGTGACCGCAAGCAGCAGCGAGACGCAGACTACGATCGTTGCGACCATCAGCGAGTTGGCAAGGTTACGCAGGAAGCCGCTGCTGGTGACGATGCCCGCATAGTTGTCGAAGGAGATCTCG
Organism: Ensifer sp. NPDC090286; assembly: GCF_044769565.1. Classification (NCBI taxonomy): domain Bacteria; kingdom Pseudomonadati; phylum Pseudomonadota; class Alphaproteobacteria; order Hyphomicrobiales; family Rhizobiaceae; genus Ensifer; species Ensifer sp. NPDC090286. Next base: position 1,910,546 of record NZ_JBIVYF010000001.1, read on the forward strand.
GTCGGCCAGTAGTCGACCCGGAACAGCGCCGTTCCGGATTTGAAGCTCGTCAGCACCGCATAGTAGAACGGGAAGACGGCGACGATTATGATGGCGGCGACGAGGGCGTAGAACGCCGTGCGCTTGGCGAGGGTGGCAACCATCAGCGTTCTCCCTCCAGATTGACGCGGCCGAACCACATGTAGGCGACGGTGATCGCCGCGATGATCAGGAACAGCATCGTCGAGGCAGCCGCGCCATAGGCGAACTTGTCGAAGTCGAACAGGTTTTCGCGGGCGAGTACCGACATCGTCTTGGTCTGGGCGTTGTTGGGCGTCAGCACATAGATGAGATCGAAGATGCGCAGCGCATCGAGCATCCGGAAGATCACCGCCACCATCAGCGCCGGGCGGATCAAGGGCAGCGTCAGCCGCCAGAAGACCTTGAGCGGATGCACGCCGTCGATTTTCGCCGCTTCGTAGATATCGGAAGGCACCATCTGCAGTCCGGCGAGAATGAGCAGCGCCATGAACGGCGTCGTCTTCCAGACGTCGACGATCAAGACGGCGACCATCGCGGTCTCGGGATTGGCGGTCCAGGCAATCTTCTGGCTAATCAGGCCGAGGCCGAGCAGAAGATCGTTGAGGATGCCGAACTGGTCGTTGAGCATCCAGGCCCACATCTTGGCGGAGACGATCGTCGGGATCGCCCAGGGGATCAGGATCGCCGCGCGCACCAGTCCACGGCCCGGGAAGTTTGCGTTCAGCACCAGCGCAACGGCAAGACCGAGCACCGTCTCGATGGTGACCGAGAGCGCTGAAAACTTCAGCGTGTTCCAGACGGCGTTCCACCAGGCGGGATCGGCAAGCAGGCCGTTATAGACTGTGCGCCCGCTCTTCAGCGTGATCCAGGAAAGGTAATTCTTGAAGCCGACGAACTCGGCGCCTTCGAGATTGGTCAGCGACGCATTGGTGAAGCTGAAATAGACGGTGCGGATCAGCGGCCAGCCGGCAACGAGGGCCAGCACCAGAAGCGTCGGTGCGAGAAAGATCCAGGCGGAGCGGATGCGCTCGGCATTGAGGTCGGAGCGGATGCTCGCCTGCTGCCCGAGAGCGGAAGGCGGGTCTGCGACGGAAAGGTCGGTCATGTCTGTACTCACCTTTGCCATTCGGCGCGCGGCCGAGCGATTGGTCGGAGAGGAATGGCGGTGGCTCGGTGGAGCGAAGGGAGGCCTACAAGCACTCCCCTCGCCCCCGGGAGGATCACCAGCTATCGCCCTTCATCTCGGTGAGTTCGATTTCGAGCAGTTCGAGGTTTTCCGCAGCCGTCCCGTTGCCGGAGAGCGAGTTGTGGACCGCGTTCCAGAACTTGGCGGAAACCTCGTTGTATTTGACCTTGGTGACGGCGGACGGGCGCGGCACCGCGCTTTCGAAGATCGGCTTCCAGGCCGGCATGAACGGCTGGGCCTTGGCGACATCCGCGTCGTCGTAGAGTGCTGCAACCGTCGGCAGGTTGGAAAGCTCGATCGCCCGGCGCTTCTGCACCTCGGCCGACGAGAGGAACTTGGCGAGCGCAATCGCCGCTTCCTGGTCGTCGGAATATTTGGAGACGGCGACGTTCCAGCCGCCAAGTGTCGACGACGGCTGGTCGCCATCGGTGGCTGTCGGCAGCGGTGCGACGGCGAACTTGCCCTTCACCGCGCTGTCGTCGCCATTGCCGAGCGCATAGGCATAGGGCCAGTTGCGCATGAAGACGGAGTTGCCGGTCTGCCAGACGCCGCGCGATTCCTCCTCCTGGTAGGCAAGCACGCCCTGCGGCGAGATCGTGCCCACCCATCCCTTGATGCGGTCGATCGCGGCAGCCGCCTTCTCGTTGTTAATCGAGATCGTGCCATCCGGCTCGACGATCTGGCCACCGCCCGACGATTTGACCCATTCGAGTGCGTTGCAAGTCAGGCCTTCATAGGCATTGCCCTGGAAGACATAGCCCCAGAGATCGGCCTGGCCAGCGGCCCGCTCCTTCTCCTGGATTTCCTTGGCGGTCGCCGCCAGTTCGTCCCAGGTTTTCGGCGGCGTCTTGCCGTATTTTTCGAGCAGGTCCTTGCGATAGAAGAGCGCCGGCGCGTCGGTGAAAACCGGCAAGGCCACGAGGCGACCGTTCACCGTCTGCGAGGCGATGATCGACGGGAAATGCTGTCCGACGACGTCCTTTGCGGCTTCCGTCAGATCGACGAACTGGTCGGCCAGCTGCGGCGCCCAGACGACGTCGGTCTGGTAGACGTCGACATCCTTGTTTCCGGCGGCAAGCCACAGCCGGTACTGGCTGAACTGCTCGCTGCTCGACGGCGGCATGGTGACCAGGCTCACCTTATGTCCGGTCTGCTTTTCGAAAATATCGAGCTGTTCGCGAATGAAATGGACGTTCTTGCCGGTCGTGTTGGCGGCGAGCGAAAGCTCGGCGGCGCCAGCCGTCCCGGCTACAACGATTGCGGCACAAAAACTCAGCACATTGAGCGTGGTTGTCATTGGGTCGACTCCTCCTGTTCCCCCTCCACCGCCCGAAAGCTCCTCGGCAAATTCGAAAGCGGTTTGGATGAGAAAAAGTTGGCAGAAGATGGAAAAACTGTCAATCCACACACTTAGAAAAGTCATTCAAGCGTGGACAAACCATAGATACGCGTTATTTTTCATATAAATAGCGGAAGAAGACAAAATTCTTCTGTCTATCGCAGCACCCCGTAAAATCAAAGGGGATTCGCATTAATTGAAAACGCTTTGGTAAAATTGGCATTCTTTGACGGCACCCGACGTCGCCGACAAACCGATTGTTACGGGCAGCGAAGGTGTATACTTCTGGGACCGGGCCAGGCTGAGGAAACGCATATAGAATGAAGCTGAGGGAGTTCGCACAACAACTGGGCCTTTCGCCGACAACGGTCAGCCGAGCGCTGAGCGGTTACCCCGAAGTCAGCGAAAAGACGCGCAAGCGCGTGGCCGAAGAGGCAACCCGCCTCGGCTATCGTCCGAACATCAACGCGGTGCGGCTCGCCACCGGCCGCGCTGGCGCGATAGGCGTCGTCATGGGCCGCTCCGGCGAGTTCCATTTCTCCGAATTCATGGGCGGCCTTGCCGAACGGCTCGGCACCGAGGATATCGACATTCTCGTCAGCCCGATGGACGACAAGAACCCCACGGGCGAAATCCAGCTCTATAGCCGCCTTGCCGTCAGCGGCCGCGTCGATGCCGTGATCGTGCACTCGCCCGAACCGAACGACGAGCGCATCGCCCTCCTCCACAAGCTCGGCATGCCGTTCCTGGTGCACGGCCGCTCCGATATCGACGTGCCGCACGCCTGGCTCGACATCGACAACGAAGGCGCGATCCGCCGCGCGACCTCGCACCTCATCGATCTCGGCCATCGCCGCATCGCCATGATCAACGGCCGGCAGGGCCGCACCTTCTCGCTTCATCGCGACAAGGGATATCGAGACGCGCTGCAGGCGCGCGGCATCCCCTTCGATCCGCGCCTTGTCGCCCATGGTAACTTCACCGACGAGCTCGGCTTCCGCTTCGCGCGCTCGTTTCTGGAACAGACGCCCCGCCCGACTGCCTTCGTCGCCGGCTCGATGATGACGGCACTCGGCATCTACCGCGCGGCACGATCCATGGGCCTGGAGATCGGCCGCGAGGTCTCGGTCATCGCCCATGACGACGTCTTCCCTTACCTCACGGCGGACAACATGGTGCCGTCGCTTTCGGCGACGCGCTCTTCGATGCGCGCGGCCGGCGCCCGCTCGGCCGACCTCGTGCTGCAGCTTCTCTCAGGCCGGCCGACCGAAGAGGTTCACGAGCTCTGGCCGGTCGAACTGATCCTCAGGGAATCGACTGCACCCCCTCCGCCGGACAAATGACCTCCGGCGGCTGGCCACGTCAGTGGAAGGTCGACTTGGAAAAGAGGTTGAGGACAAGCACGCCGGCAATGATCAGGCCGAGACCAAGGATGGCCGCCAGATCGAGCTTCTGCCCGAAGGCGAAATAGCCGACGAGCGAAATCAGGACGATGCCAAGACCGCTCCAGACCGCATAGGCGATACCGACCGGAATGAAGCGCAACGTGTAGGACAGGAAGAAGAAGGCGATCGCGTAGCAGACCACCATTATCACCGTCGGCCCCAGCCGCGTAAAGTGCTGGGCTGCCTGCATCGCCGAGGTGCCGAGCACCTCGAATACGATTGCTGCAACCAGGACGGTATAGAGCATAGCGGGGTTCATGGGAGACTCCATCCGGGTTACTGCGCCGAAAGCGCCTTGAGATTTTCAACAAGACCGATCCGTGCCTCGGCATCGAGATCGTGGCTCTGCATCAGATCCGCGAGCCACACGCCGTCGCAGGCAAAGCGCGCAAGAACGCAGCCGGTCGAGCCGTCCGTCTCCGCAAACTCCGCCGATCGCCGGCTGACCCAGTCGCGCCAGCGGCTCTTCAGATGCGGCTCGGCAATCAGCGCGATCGTCAGCATCCGCCAACCCGGCACCTCGGTCGCGGGATCGAGCGCGAAGCAGACGTCGATGTAGGCGCGCGTGAAGCGCCCCTTCTCTGCCGGGTCGCGTGCCATCGCCGCCTCGATCTCACGATCGAACCGCGTCACCAGGTCGTCGAACAGCCCGTCGAGAAGCGCGAGCTTGTTCGGGAAATGGTGCAGCAGCCCGCCCTTGCTGACCCCGGCCGCCTGCGACACGGCATCGAGCGTGATGCCGGCCACCCCCTGCTCGTGCGAAAGGCGTGCGGCAACCTCCAGCAATTGCTGGCGCACCTGTTCCGGCTGTTTCTTGCGGCGATGAGCTTCGGTCATACCCGCATAAAGATACCGTCTGGACGGTTTGTCAAGAGAAGCGATGTTCGACCGCGATGAAACGCCGCAAATCCGCGGCCTGAAAAATCGTTGTTCGCCCCGTCGCCGCGCGCTAGGACCGACAGAACGAAGGACGCAGACCATGGCGGAACCGGAAACCACGACCCTCTATGAAGCCATCGGCGGCGACCCGACGGTTCGCGCGCTGACGCATCGCTTCTACGAGTTGATGGACACGCTGCCGGAAGCCGCGCGCTGCCGCGCCGTGCACCCGCCCGACCTCTCGGGCAGCGAAGAGAAGTTCTACGAGTACCTGACCGGCTGGCTCGGCGGACCGCCGATCTACGTCGAAAAGCGTGGCCATCCGATGCTGCGCCGCCGCCATTTCGTCGCCGAGATCGGTCCGCAAGAGCGGGACGAGTGGCTGCTCTGCTTCACCCGGGCGCTTGAGGAAACCATCGAGCATCCAAAACTCAGGCAGATCATCCTCGACCCGATCACCCGCCTCGCCCTTCACATGCAAAACAAGGAATGACCATGTCGCACAGCGGATTTCGCGCAACGACGCTATTTGTTGCCGGCTTGATGGGCCTGACCGGCGTTGTCAGCGCGGCCGCCGCTTCGCATGGCGAAGACCCGCGGCTGCTTGCCGGCATTTCGGCGATGTGCCTCGCCCACGCCCCGGCATTGGTGGCGCTTTACGCAGCCTGGCCACACTTTCGAACCGCAGCCGTTGCCGCACTTTTGATCGCGGCCGGCACGGCGCTGTTTTCGGCCGATCTCGCCATGCGCCATGTTGCGGGCCACGGCCTCTTCCCGATGTCCGCTCCGCTTGGCGGCACGACGATCATGGCAGGCTGGCTCGCCGTTTCGCTCGGCGCCTTCCTGCCGAAGAAGACGGCCTGACACAAAAACAATTTGCCTCCCGGCGAGATCCATCCGGGAGGCGAATGACACGCGAAATCAGGATCATATCTCCGCGCTGGCGCGCGGATCAGGCGCCTTCGACGGCCGAAAAACCCTCGAACTTCGGCGGACCGAGATACATCGCCTTGTTCTCACCGGCATTCTTGTGCGCCGCGCGGAAGTTGTCCGACTTCGTCCAGGCGGAAAACGAATCCCTGTCCTTCCAGACCGAGTTCGAGACGAAGAGCGTGTAGCCCTCCTCCGGCACGCTGTCGCCGCGCAAGAGGTGGAAGGAAACGAAACCGGGCATTTCCGAAAGGCTGGAATCCCGCCCCTTCCACACGGCCTCAAAAGCCTCTTCATGGCCGATGGCGATACGGAAACGGTTCATGGCAACAAACATCGTGGTCTCCTCGGTCCTTTCACCGGAACCGTGAAAGGATCTCAATCTTTAAACGGACGCACCCCGGACGGAAAACCGCCTCGCACTTTTCCTGGAATTGCTTCCTTGCTTACGCAATCCCGGACGGAAAACCGCTTCGCACTTTTCCTGGAATTGCTTCCTTGCTTACGCAATCCCGGACGGAAAACCGCTTCGCACTTTTCCTGGAATTGCTTTAGGCACTTTCCTTCTTGCGGGGGGCGTCGTTAGCGGCACGCGGAAAGGCGAGGATAGTTCCTTCCTTCGGCTCCGCAAGCCCGAGCGGGTCGCGCACCGGCGGGCGGGCCTGCCAGGTGGGGAACTCCGCGACGTTGGCATTCTCTTCCACCATGCGCGCCCGTCGCGTCAGGATCTCGTAGAGTTCAGGCACAAGGCCGTCGCCCTGTTGGGCAGCCAGCTTGTGCAGGCCGATCATCATCGCAAGGTCGGGACGTTCTTCGTTCATTGCAAATTCTCGTCTGGTCTTGGGAGGATTATCGCTCGTTGCGGCTGGTGGTCAGGTCCTGAAGCGCGCGCTCCAGGCTCGACTTCGAGCCGTTGCGCAGCGGCACGAAGGCCTTGCCCCACTTCTTGCAGCCGGTCTTCACGCGAAGACATGCGTCGTGGCTGATGCAGTCGATCGGGCAGAAGACGCAGTCGACGGACGGCAGCACGCGGTCGATGCGCGATACGGCCTCGCGCAGGCCGCCATCGTGGTGCAGCAGTTCGGCGCCGAAGGAGCTGGCGATTTCGCGCAAGTGCGCCACCTGGCAATCACGGCCGCCGACATAAAGAAAGCTGCGCCCTTCGAGCGTCGCCTTGCCGGCCTCCTGGCGGGGCTCGACCGGTTCCGAACCGGAGCGACCCTTGCCGTTCTTCGCCGCATTCTGGTGACGCTTGCCGCGCATGCAATCTTCTCCGCCTGGTCGCGCGACAAGGGCCTTCGTCAGGCAGCCGGTCGCATCGGGAAATCCTCTCGACACACACCCTTCGGCTGCGTGACGAGGGCAACCTATTAAACTTGATAAACAGAGTAAAGTATAAACATGAGTTTTCTAATCATATTTTTTCTTGCAGCTTCTGCGCGAATTCTGCCGCAAGGGGAGAAGATCAGCGGACGCTTGCAACCATCGGCACGATGAAGGATTTGGAGCTTGGCGATCCGGCCGGAAACGCCGGGAATGGCGCAGCACGGCGGACCGCATCGATGGCAGCCTCATCGATCGCCGACGAGCCGGAACTGCTCGCGAGGCTGACGCCCGTCAGGTTTCCATTCGACGTCAGCGTGAAGCGAACGGTCGCCGTGCCGGATACACCGTCGCGCCGTGCGGCGGCCGGAACCTTGAACCGGCGCCAGATCCGCTTTCGGATCTTGCCGCCGTAATTCTCCATGTTGGCGTTGCCGACCTCGGACGCGCGGCTGTTGCCATTTGCTGCGGACGAACTGCCGTTCTCCTGACCGTCCTGCTTGCCCTTGACCTGGTTCTGAGCCTGCTCACCCTGGTCGCCCGCTTTCTTGCGGGTCACCTTCTTCTTTTTCACCGGCTCCTTCTTCGGCTCCGGTTTTTCGACCTTTTCCTTCTTCGGCTCCTCGGGCTTTTCTTCCGGCACGACGGTCTCGACCGGCGCGACGCTCGCCGTCACCACCGCCTCGGCAACCTGCAGGGTAGGCATTTCCTCGGCCGGCAGGATCACGTCCGCCTCGGTCGCCGTCAGATCGTGGGGCTGCTCCGCGGCGATCTCCTGCGTGGGGGCGACATCCTCGACCGGCTGGATCTCGGCGGGCTGAACCTCCTCGGGCAGATCTTCCGTGGGCTCGACGACATCGGACACTTCGCCCGACTGCAGCGTTTCCTCGAAAGCATCGCCAAGGAGCGCCACTTCGACGCTTTCGCCACCCTGGATGAGATCCAGTTGCGTCTCGGGCGGGTTGCCACCAAACAGCGTCGCGAGCACGACGCCATGTGTTGCAAGCGATAAGACGGCGGCCCCGGTCCAGATGACGATACGCTTCATTTCAGCCTTACCTTCGTCGCACCAGGGCGACGCAAACCTCATGCTCGGATTGCCGGACGGGCTTAGCCCCCGTCCCGCTCACCCCTTGAGTTCGACCGCCGACTTGGAGCCGGTCTTGATACCGCTCATGCACGCACCCGGCTGAACGCCGTCGCCGACACAAGCCGGCGCATCGTTGATCAGCAGGCTCTTCACCGCATCACAGTTGGTGCCGGGCAGATCGAACTGGCGAACCTTGGTCTTGCCGGCGGGAAGATCGCGGAAATCGAGCACGGCCATGCGCTCGACCAGCCCCTTCTGGTCGAAGATCACGAACTCGAAGGAAACCTTGCTCAACGACTGCGCAAATTCGTTGCCGGCAACGAAGGTGAGCTTGCAACCCTTTTGCGACGGCGCCACCTCGTTGAGCTCGATCGTCAGCCCGCCTGCCGCTGCGGTCTCCTGCGCCTTGGCGGCGGTTGCGGCAACGAGAGCCGCAAGAGCAACGGAAACAATCGGAAGGCTGGGAAACTTCATGACGACACCACTCCAAAGGATCGAGCACACCACCGAACGCCGGCCGCACGCCCTTGTCCACAAGCCGGCAGCAACTAACTTGAGTTTATAAGTCCGGTATTGCGTCCATAAATAAATATGAGTAATGAAGTCAAGATAGTAATCGAATTGCACGGCGGGAAATGCGGAGAAATCAGCGCGGCCTGCCCACTCGAAACGGCCGAAACACAGTGACCAACGACAACAATCTCGCACGCCCCTCGGAGCTTCCGGTGCTGACCGGACGGGCGCAAAGGATCATCGAAAGTCGCGAGCTCTTCGGCACCGAAAACGAGATCCTCATTTCCCACGACGGCGCGATCTACCGCATGAAGATCACCCGCCAAGGCAAGCTGATCCTGAACAAATAGGCAGATGAAAATGACCGAGAGCCTTCGCCCCACTCCTTCCGAAATCCGCGCCTACCGCGCCGAAAACCCGAAGATGCGCGAGCGTGACATCGCAGCCCAGCTCGGCGTTTCCGAAGCCGCGCTGGTTGCTGCCGAATGTGGGCTGACGGCCGTGCGCATCGATGCCGACGCCAACCGCTTCCTGTCGCGCGTCGAGGAACTCGGCGAAGTCATGGCGCTGACCCGCAACGAGAGCGCCGTTCACGAAAAGATCGGCGTCTACGAGAAGATCACTACCGGCGAGATGGCGAGCATCGTGCTTGGCGAGCAGATCGACCTTCGCGTTTTCCCGAGCGCCTGGGCACACGCCTTCGCCGTGACGAAGACGGACGACAAGGGCGAAGTCCGCAAGAGCCTGCAGTTCTTCGACAAGTGGGGCAACGCCGTGCACAAGGTGCACCTGCGCGCCGCATCGAACGACGCGGCCTATGAAAAGATCGTCGCGGATTTCCGCCTCGACGACCAGGCGCAGGAGTTTGCCGCCGACACCAGCGCTCAGCCGAGCGACGACAAGCCGGAAACCGTCGTCGACGTCGTCGAATTGCGTGACCGCTGGACGAAGATGACGGACACCCACCAGTTCCACGGCATTCTGCGCAAGCTGAAGATCGGTCGCCGCCAGGCGCTGAGCAACATCGGCAACGATTTCGCCTGGCAGCTCGATCCGCAGAGCGTCGAAGCGATGATGCAGGCGAGCGCCGAAGTCGAACTGCCGATCATGTGCTTTGTCGGTAACCGCGGCATGATCCAGATCCATTCCGGTCCGATCGCCAAGATCGCGACCATGGGACCCTGGCTCAACATCATGGATCCGACCTTCCACCTGCACCTGCGCACCGACCACATCGCCGAGCTTTGGGCCGTGCGCAAGCCGACGGCCGACGGCCATGTCACCTCGATCGAGGCGCTCGACGCCAAGGGCGAGATGATCATCCAGTTCTTCGGCAAGCGCAAAGAGGGCCTGGCCGAGCGTCCGGAATGGCGCTCGATCGCCGAGGGCCTGCCGCGCCTCGATACGACGGTCGCCGCCTGAGCGAGAGAATAGGATACGCAAGATGATGATCAACGGTCTCGACTTCCGTCGCCTTCGCCGCTCGGGCCTGGCGCTCGGCGCCTTCGCCCTTTCGGCGACATTCCTGCTGCCGGCGGTGGCTCCCGATGCCCCCGCCTTCATCCGGGCGGCCATGGCCGAGGATGCGCAGAAGGTCGACGTCTCGCGTGTCGTTTCGGTCGGCGGCGCTGTCACCGAGATCATCTATGCGCTCGGCGAAGAAGGCCGTCTCGTCGGGCGTGATTCCACCAGCACCTATCCGGAAGCGGCAAAGACGCTTCCGGACGTCGGCTATATGCGCCAGCTCGCGCCCGAAGGCATCATCGCCGTCAACCCGAGCGCCATCGTCGCCGTCGAAGGCAGCGGCCCGCCGGAGGCGCTGGCCGTGCTGAAGGAGGCCAACATTGCCTTCACCAGCGTGCCCGAGACCTTCGACAAGGCCGGCATTCCCGCCAAGATCCGCGCCGTTGGCGCCTTCCTCGGCGTCGAGGACAAGGCCGAAACGCTCGCCAAGAGCGTCGAAGCCGATCTCGATGCGGCCGTGGCCGAGGGTTCCGCGCGTGCAGACAGCGAGCGCAAGCGCGTGCTGTTCATCCTGAGCACCCAGGGCGGCAAGGTCATGGCCTCCGGTCAGGGTACCGCCGCCAACGGCATCATCGAACTTGCCGGCGCGGTGAACGCCGTCGGCACCTTCCCCGGCTACAAGGCGCTGACCGACGAAGCGATCGTCGAAGCCAAGCCCGACGTCATCCTGATGATGGATCGCGGCGGCGAACACTCCGCCAAGGCGGAAGAGCTCTTCGCCATGCCGGCGTTGAGCCTGACCCCTGCGGCCAAGAACAAGGCGCTCGTGCGCATGGACGGGCTGCATCTCCTCGGCTTCGGCCCGCGCACGGCAAGCGCCGTTCGGGAACTGAATGCCGCCATCTACGGGAAGAAGGCCAATGCCTCGCAGTGAGGCATTGGACCGCGGCATGCGCCTGACCGGATTGGCCGCCGATATCCGCGACGAATGGCGTGCGGGCAATCGCTCGCGGCTCGCCCGGCTTCTCGTCGTCGCCCTCGCGGTCATCGCCATCGCCACCTTCGTCTGCTCGATCATGACCGGTGCGGCCGACGCGTCGCTCGCCAATGTCTGGCGCTGGCTGATCGGCGAGGCCGACCAGGCCTTGAGCATCCGCGACCGCATCATCATTCTCGATATCCGGCTGCCGCGCGCCGTGCTCGGCATGCTCGTCGGCGCGTCGCTTGCGGTTTCCGGCGTGGTCATGCAGGGGCTTTTCCGCAATCCCCTGGCCGATCCCGGCCTCGTCGGCGTTTCCTCGGGCGCAAGCCTTGGCGCCGTGCTGCTGATCGTGCTTGGCACCGCCACCTTCGGGCCGCTGTTTGCCCTGTTCGGCTTCTACGCGCTGCCGGTGGCTGCCTTCTTCGGTGGCCTCGTCACCACGCTTCTGCTCTACCGCATAGCCACGCGCGGCGGACAGACCTCGATCGCCACCCTGCTTCTGGCCGGCATCGCGCTTGGCGCGCTGACTGGCGCCGTCACCGGCGTGCTGGTCTTCATGGCCGACGACAAGCAGTTGCGCGACCTCACCTTCTGGGGCCTCGGGTCGCTTGCCGGCGCCAACTGGACGAAGATCCTGGCATCGGCGCCGATCATCCTGCTTTCGCTCGCCGTCACGCCGTTTCTTGCCCGTGGCCTCAACGCGATCACGCTTGGCGAGGCAGCCGCCTTCCACATGGGCATTCCTGTCCAGCGGCTGAAGAACGTCGCGATCGTCAGTGTTGCTGCGGCGACCGGCGCGTCGGTTGCCGTCAGCGGCGGCATTGGCTTCGTCGGCATCGTCGTGCCGCACCTGCTGCGCCTCGTCATCGGCCCCGATCACCGCTACCTCCTGCCGGCCTCGGCTCTGCTCGGCGGGACGCTTCTGATCCTTGCCGACATGATCGCCCGAACCATCGTTACCCCGGCGGAGCTGCCGATCGGCATCGTCACCGCTTTTATCGGCGCACCGTTCTTCCTCTGGATCCTGCTGCGCGGCCGTTCGAACATGGGATTGTGAGCAAAGCCATGATCAACGTTTCCAATCTCTCCGTCCGCCTCGGCGGGCGACCGGTCCTCCACGGCGTTTCGCTTGACGCACGACCTGGCGCGCTGACGGCGATCGTCGGCCCGAACGGCTGCGGCAAGACCACGACGCTGAAGGCCATATCCGGAGAGCTTGCGCCAGCGGGCGGGACGATCCGCATCAACGGCCGTGACCTACGCGGCCTAAAACCTTGGGAGCTCGCGTCGATGCGTGGCGTTCTGCCGCAATCGACCGTCATTTCCTTCCCGTTCACGGTGCGCGAAGTGGTTCGGCTCGGACTTGCCGCAGGCGCAAACGCCGACGCCGCCCTGCACGACCGGATCGCGGCGGAAGCGCTCGAAGCGGTCGATCTCGGTGGTTTTGCCGGCCGCTTCTACCAGGAACTGTCCGGTGGCGAGCAGCAGCGCGTGCAGCTTGCCCGCGTGCTTTGCCAAATCTCCGAACCCGTTACCGATGGCGAGCCGCGCTACCTTCTGCTCGACGAGCCCGTCTCCAGCCTCGACATCCGCCACCAGCTCGGCATCATGCAGCTCGCGCGCAACTTTTGCGAACGCGGCGGCGGTGTGGTCGCCGTCATGCACGACCTCAATCTCACCGCCATGTTCGCCGACCATATGGTGATGATGAAGGCCGGCAAGGTCCGTGCCAGCGGCGCGCCTGCCGAGGTTCTGACGGACGAGACGATGGAAGCGGTCTTCGGCTGCCGCATGCGGGTGGGCGTCGCGCCGCCAGCACCCGTGCCCTTCGTGCTGCCGCAAACCGCATCGCTCTGACGTAAGCCCACGCCCGGATTCTTCCGAGAGCCAACACCAAGATTTATCGAAACAATTTCCGCACTTGCGCGTTGTCTTCCCGAAGCGCCGGCGCAGGCCTGCAGTTGTGCCCGCCGGTTTGATCAGGAAGCGCCGACCGTTCGCGGCCGGCGCATGTGTGAAAGGGAGTATTCGTCATGGCGTCAGGCCTCTTCTCCGGTTCGAGCTCGCGTTCGACAAAAAGCAACGGCAAGCTCGCCGACATCTCCATCGAGGAACAACTGGGCGAACTGCGCAATGATGTGGCCACCCTCGTCGCCCTCTTGGCCGATCGCGGATCGACTGCTTCCCAGCAAGCCCGCAGCAAGGCGCAGGACGCCCGCGAGCAGGCCGAAGCGGGCCTCAGCGAATTGTTGGCAAGCGGGGAAGATCTGCTGGCGGAGCTTCGCGATCGCTACGCCGGCACGGAAAAGCAGGTTCGGCACGCCGTGCGCGAGCATCCCGTTGCCACCCTTGGCGCCGCCGCCCTGATCGGTCTGGCGATCGCCGCGCTTCTTCGTCGCTGACGACGATGCGAGCCGTTAAGGTGGATGGGTGCAACCCATCCGCTGAGATCGAGGGACAGATGACCGGGGGCAATTCATGGGACCATTGACGGCAGCCCTGACCGCGCTGATGAGCGCCGATATCGGCGCGGCCACTGCGCGCGTGAAACGCAACGCGATCCTGTGGGGCATCATGGGATTGCTGCTTGCCACGGCCTATGTCTTCGGCCTCGCGGCTACATTCCTGTATCTCAGCGAAGTGTACAGTCCAGTCACGGCCTCCGTCGCGATCGCGATCGCGTTTTTCGTGACCGCGCTGGTGCTGTTCGGCATCATGGCGATGCTGCAAGGTCGCGACCGCCGCCTGGCCGAAGAACGTCGCCGCCGCAGACAAGTGCAAACCAACCTGACACTGCTTGCCGCCGCGGGCATCCTGCGCAAACAGCCGCTGCTGGCTGTCGCTACGGCACTTGCGATCGGGGCACTGGTCGGAACCGGCAAACGGCGCGAGCGGCGACGCGACGACTGACGATCAAGCACGGGCTTCCCAGCCCGTTGCGAACTTTCCCCGCTCCGAAGACCGTTGGTGTCTGGCCGGAGAAGCTTGCGCGCTTGCGTCAATCCCGGTTGCGATCAACGCGTTAAAGCGGCAGGCGGATAAGCGCGGTAACGCCGGCTGGCAGATACTCCACCTTGACCGAGCTGCCCAAGACCTTGTCGAGGCTGCGCTCGATCAGGATCGAGCCGAAGCCGCGCCGCTTCGGCTCGCGCACCGGCGGGCCGCCGACTTCGGTCCAGGTGAGATGCAGAACGCTGTCGCCATCCTCGATCATGTTGCGCGCCGTCAGAACCACCTTCCCCTTCGGCACCGACAGCGACCCGTATTTGACGGCATTGGTGGCAAGCTCGTGCAGAACCAGACCGAGGCCGACCGCCTGGTCAGGCCCGAGCGATATCTCGTCCTTGTGGATCTCGATCTGCTCGGCATAGCAATTGACATGCGGCAGCAGCTGCTTGGCGATGAGGTCGGCAAGCCGGATCGTGCCCCATTCGTGATCGGAAAGCAGCCCGTGCGCTTCGGAGATCGCCTGCAAACGGCCGGCAAAGGCTGTCATGAATTCCGCCGGATCGCTCGTCTGGCGCAATGTCTGGCGGGCAAGCGACTGCAGCATCGCGAGCGTATTCTTGACCCTATGGTTGAGCTCCTTCAGCAACAGCCGGGTGCGCTGCACCGACGCCTGCTGGTCGGTGACATCGATGGTGACGCCAATGAACGTCAACGGATTGCCCTTGCTGTCGCGATCATGCACGCGGCCGCGCCCGAGCAGCCAGCGGCCGGTGTCGCCGACACGAAACATGCCGTCGTACTCGTCATCGGCCTTCATCGCCTGGCGCAGCTTCGAAAAGGTCGCGCCGCGGTCGTCGATATGGATCGCACCGAAGATCTCGCGGGCGCCGACGAAACTGTCGGCCGGCAGGCCGAACATGCGTTTCATCGCGCTGTTGCCGGCAATCGCCCCGGAGCGGATATCCCACAGCCAGCTGCCGATGTTCGCCGCTTCGAGCGCCATCGCATGGCGCTGCTCCTCGCGTGACAGCGCCGCCTCTTTCAGCGCGCGCCGGCGCGCTTCGTCTTTGATCTTGAAGAGGGAAGCGGCAAGCCCGGCGAGCCGGCCCAGCTGGTCCATCAGCGCCTGAGGCACGTCGGCGCGCGGCTTGTCGTCGAGAACGCAGACCGTGCCGACCGCCTGCCCCTCGAGCATGATCGGCGCGCCGGCATAAAACCGCAGGAACGGTGGGCCGACCACCCGCGAGCTCCGCATGAACCGCGGATCAGTCGATGCGTCGTGCACCACAAGCCTGGCATCGGCCTCGGCCGCCACCTGCACGCAAAAGGACTCCTCCGACGACGCCCGGCTCTCCGTGGTTCCGACCGCCGCCTTGAACCACTGCCATTCGCGATCGATCAAGGTTACCAGCGCAATCGGCGCGTCGAAGAGGCCGGCCGCAATTTCAACGATGCCATCGAAATCCCGGTCCGGCACCGCCATGTCGGGCACGGTCGCGTGCAGGACGCTCAGACGCTCGGGCGCGTCGAGCAGCCTCGTGACGGGCGGGTCTGTCCTTTCAGTCCTCATGCGCATTCGGTCTCAATTCCCAATCTGAGCGGCTGGGGAGCCCCTTGAGAGCTGCACCCGCATCTCGCTCGGTTCTGGGCATATCGACCCAAAATCGTCATGATTGCGCTCTGCCTCCAACAACCGCCTGTCCCTCTCGGGCGCAAGCGTCAGTGAAAGCAGGACACCGTCGCTTTTGCAACGGTGCCCGGTTGGAAACTTTCCTCAGGAAACGAAGGCGCGCGACGTGATCGGGGCCGACGTCTCGTCGGGGCCGTAGTCGTTTTCGCCCTTCACCTGAAGAATATCCTGCAAGCGCTGGCGCGCGCGGTTGACGCGGCTCTTGATCGTTCCGAGCGCGCAGCCGCAGATCGTGGCCGCTTCCTCGTAGGAAAAGCCGGAGGCGCCCACGAGGATGATGGCTTCGCGCTGGTCGGGCGGCAGCATCTCGAGCGCCTTGCGGAAATCCTGCAGGTCCAGCGAACCGTACTGTTCGGGATGATGGGCGAGCGACTCGGTGAAATGCCCGTCGCTGTCCTGAACCTCGCGTCCGCGCTTGCGCATCTGGCTATAGAGTTCGTTGCGCAGGATGGTGAAGAGCCAGGCCTTCATGTTGGTGCCCATCTCGAAGTGATCCTGCTTCGCCCAGGCCTTCATGATGGTATCCTGGACCAGGTCGTCGGCGCGATCGTGACGGCCGATCAACGACATGGCGAAGGCACGAAGGCTCGGCAACGCGGCCAGCATCTCACGTTTGAAATCATTATTTTCGGATGACATTCCGGTACTCACTCCCTGCCCTGCAGCGCCGATTGCTGCTCGGCCGCGTCGAG
The DNA here is from genome assembly GCF_044769565.1 of Ensifer sp. NPDC090286. Taxonomy (NCBI): domain Bacteria; kingdom Pseudomonadati; phylum Pseudomonadota; class Alphaproteobacteria; order Hyphomicrobiales; family Rhizobiaceae; genus Ensifer; species Ensifer sp. NPDC090286. The sequence continues at coordinate 1,927,049 of NZ_JBIVYF010000001.1, forward strand.
TTTTTCCAGAAGATCGAGAAAACGCGCGGGTATCGCCTCTTCCTGCACGGACTGATAGAGCGCCTTCAGCTTCGCTGCAATTTGCGCATTTGGATCTTCTGTCCATAAGGTCGTGCCGGTGGTCCGCCCTGCCCCTGTTTTATGTTTCATTTTCAAACTGTCGCCTTCAACTGTCCGTAATCGCCAAAACTGTCCTTAGCCGCCATAACGCCGCTGAAAATTGAAATGTTCCCTCGCGGAACCTTTTTTTACGAAGAGCGTTCTCGCAACGTCACCGTAAAACGATTTTCGAGGGAGTTCCTCTATGACATTGTCCACGCGGATCGCACCGCTCCTGCCGTACCTGCGCCGCTATTCACGCGCGCTGACCGGCTCGCAGACATCAGGCGACGCTTATGTGGCCGCCGTTCTCGAAGCGCTGATCGCCGACACGTCGATTTTCCCCGAAGCAAGCAATGACCGCGTTGGCCTGTTCCGCCTGTTCACCTCGCTCTTCGGCTCTTCGTCCGTGCTCGTCCCGGAACCGGTCTCACCCTTTGCCTGGGAGCAGCGCGCATCGATCAATCTGGCAACCGTCTCGCCTCTTGCCCGCCAGGCATTTCTTCTGGTCTCGGTCGAAGGCTTCCGGCCCGAGGAAGCGGCCGAAGTTCTCGACGTCAGCACCGACAAGGTCGGCGGCCTGCTCGATCGCGCCTCGCAGGAAATCTCGCGCCAGGTTGCGACCGACATCATGATCATCGAGGATGAACCGCTGATCGCCATCGACATCGAACAGATGGTCGAAAGCCTCGGCCATCGCGTCACCGGCATCGCCCGCACGCGTGACGAAGCAATCGCACTCTACAAGAAGACACGGCCCAGCATGGTGCTTGCCGATATCCAGCTTGCCGACGGCAGCTCCGGCATCGACGCGGTCAACGACATCCTGAAGACGAGCGCCATTCCGGTGATCTTCATCACCGCCTTCCCGGAGCGGCTCTTGACCGGCGAACGGCCGGAACCGACCTTCCTGGTCACCAAGCCGTTCAATCCGGACATGGTCAAGGCGCTGATCAGCCAGGCTCTGTTCTTCAACGAATCCACCAAGGCGGCGGCCTGAGCGCGACTGCATGTTTCCCTCGACTGTAAGGTCGAGGGGGCATGCAGCCAATCAAGATCCTGCAGCGGTCCCGCGTCTTCCGGCGTGTGGCCGCTGCAGGTCGTTTCGCGAGTTGGTTCGGCAAGATTGCCGGAACGTCCCGACGAGAAATCTCTGACCTGACATCGGCAATTTCATCACTGGACCTGCGCGGTGACCGGCGGCTTGTTCCCGTCGCGCGCCACCACCTGCTGTCAGATTTCTCGCAAGAAACAGCCCCCTGAAAACACAACAGCCAGTGCCGAGGGAAGGCACTGGCTGGTATGTGCAACTCACTCGGGGAGTGTGAGTTGTAGGCCGGCGGTCTGCCTCCGGCGCCGCATTGGGGGCTATGCGCGCCACCGTCCGGTCAACAACAAAATGCGCGACATGGAAAAAGGTTCCACGGCCCTGCAACAAGCTTTTCGGCTGCAGCCGTCACGCCATCTTGTCGAGTTCGTCACGGTGGCGATAGAGCGCCAGGAAGCGGCGATAGTCGCGATCATAGGCGTCGCGAACCGCCGTGTTCGGCAGGCGCTCGTGCCCACCCGACGCCATCTCTGCGCCGGCCGCGGCGAGATCCGCATGCATGCCGCCGGCGACCGCTGCCGCCATCGCCGTCCCGAGCAGGACGGCATCCGGGGCTTCCGGCGCCACAACCCGGCAGCCGGTGACGTCGCAATAGAGTTCCATGAGCAGCGCGTTGCGGACATGGCCACCGGTAACGTGCAGCGTGTCGAGCTGGTAACCGACCTCCCGCATCATCTCCAGGATATGGCGAATGCCGAGCGCGATCGCGACGCAAGTGCGCCAGTAGAGACGGCAGAGCGCGTCGAAGGAGGAATCGAGCGGCAGGCCGCTGATGACGCCGAGCCCGTGCGGGTCGGCGAGCGGCGAGCGGTTGCCGTGAAAATCGGGAAGCACATGCAGCCGCTCGGCAAAGGCGACGCCCTGTTCGGCGCGCAGTTCCAGAACCCGCGCGATGATCCGGCCATGGGTTTCGGCGGTCGGTTCAAGGCCTCCGCCATGCAGGCGCACGATATGGTCGAGCAGAGCACCGGTCGCCGACTGACCGCCCTCGATCAGCCAGGCGCCGGGCAGCACCGCTTCGTAGTACGGGCCCCACATGCCGAAGCCCGGCTTCATGTCCTTGGAAAAGGCGACGATGCAGCTCGACGTGCCGGCAATCAGCGCCAGCTGCTTTTCGAGCTTCTCCGGCTTGCCGATGAAGCCGCCGACGACACCGAGCGCACCGGCATAGGCATCGATCATGCCGGGCGCCACCTGGCAGGCCTCGTCGAGGCCAAGCTCGGCAGCGGCTGCAGCGCTCAGATGGCCGACGGAGCTTCCGATCGGCAGGGTTTCTTCCGGCAGCCCGCCGCGTTCGATGAGATCCTCGAGCCCGATCTTTGCGAGATAGTCCGGCTGCCAGCCGCGCTTCTCATGCGCCAGGTAATTCCATTTGGCCGTCAGCGTGCAGCGCGAGCGCGCAGCACTGCCGGTCGCCCGCCAGGAAAGATAGTCAGCAAGATCGAAGAAGAAGCCGGCCTTCTGCCATTGCTGCGGCAGGTTGCGCTTCAGCCACATGAGCTTCGGCATCTCCATTTCCGGCGACATCACGCGGCCGGAGAAGTCGAGTACCGGATGACCGGTCGCCGTGCAGAAATCGGCTTCGGCGAGCGCCCGATGGTCGAGCCAGACGATCGTGTCCCAGCGCGCCTCACCCTTGCGATTGACCGAAAGCGGCTTGCCCTCACGGTCGCGCACGACCAGCGAGCATGTGGCGTCGAAGCCGATCGCCGCAATGTCCTCCGCAGCGATACCGGCCTTTTCCTTCGCCGCTTTGACGGCGCCGCAGACGGCGCGCCAGATATCTTCGGAATCGTGCTCGGCGTGGTTTTCTTCCGGCCGGTTCATGGCGATCGGCAGGTCCACCCGCGCAAGCAGCTTGCCCTTGCCGTCAAAAATACCGGCGCGCGCACTGCCGGTACCGACATCGACCGCAACGACGAATTCACGCATCAAAGAAAGTCCCCGCCCCCAAGATCACGCTGATTTAGGATCTGCCAGACCCCATCACAACCGTGATCGATTGTCATGAAGGAGAGCGGACGTGCGGGCGGAAAACCGCGCACATGTTCCTCGTCCCGCTCCCGTTTCGTCCCTGCTGCTACCGGCCGACAAACTGTAACAATTCGCCCATGTCGTCAAACAGCACGTCGGGACTGAGAGCGGCAAGACTCTGCCGATGCTTGTCGGTACGCGCATGGCTGCCGCCGGCAAAGGCGAAGACCCGCATGCCCGCCGCCTTCGCCGCCTCTATCCCGGCCGGGCTGTCCTCGATGACGACACAGTCGTGAGGATCGAAGCCCATCTGGCGGCTCGCGTGAAGAAAGAGATCCGGCGCCGGCTTGCCGTGTTTCACCATAGTGGCGGAGAAGATGTTGGGCTCGAAGAGATCGATGAGCCCGGTGACTGTCAGCGACAGGCGGATGCGCTCGGGCTGACTGGACGAAGCGACGCAGCAGGCGCCCTTCAGGCCTTCGACGGCGCCCCGGATGCCGGCGATCGGCTGCAGCTCGGTGCGAAAGCGGTCGTAAAGGCGAAGGCGCATGCCTTCGAGAAATGCATCGTCGGTCGCAAGCCCGTATTCGTCATGCAGGGTCGCCGACATGCTCTTGAGGCTGCGTCCGAGAAAGCGTTCGGTCGCCTCCTCGGTGGTCATCGAGACGCCGGCGGCCGAGAGCACGTCCACCAGCACCTCCAGCGAGATCGGCTCGCTATCGACAAGTACCCCGTCGCAATCGAAGATCACCAACCCCGACGCCGCATCCGCCATCGCACTTCATCCCTCAAGCTTGCCGTCCAGATAAAGCTGGAGCGTAGCGCGCGTACCCTTTTCCCAGAGGGTTTTCAATGCATGGGCGAAACGACGGCGGAAGAGATCGGAGCGCGCGACGTCGCCGAAGATGTCGCCAAGAGCCAGGAAGGCCATGGGATCGTCCTTGGCGGCAAGCGCCGCCCTGTTCAGCCGGTCGGCGCTCTGGTCGTTGAAGGCGATCATCTTGCCGCTGTCCGACGTGCCGGCGAAATATCGGCACCAGAGCGCAGAGACGAGCGATAGCCCGACGACATCCTCGCCGCGCGCCAGCCGATCGGCGGTCGAGGGCAGGATGAATTTCGGCTGCCGGTTGGAGCCGTCCTGCGCCAGCCGCGGGATCGTGTCGCCGATCTTCGGATTGGAAAAACGCGTCTCGATCAGCTTGTAGTAATCGCCGAGATCGGTGTTCGGCACTGGCGGAATGACCGGGATGATCTCGTCATGCTCGAGCTTGGCAAGGAAGGCGCGGATCAGCGGCTCCTCCATCGCCTCGTGGACGAAATGAATGTCGAGAAGAGCGGCGGGGTAGGCGATCGCCGCATGGCCGCCATTGAGGATGCGGATCTTCATGTGCTCGTAGGGCGCGACGTCAGGCACGAACTGGACGCCGACCTTCTCCAGCGCCGGGCGACCGAGCGGGAAATGATCCTCGAGCACCCACTGCTTGAACTCCTCGCAAAACACCGGCCAGGCGTCCTCGATGCCGTAGTCGTCGGCGACGATGCCGATCTCGCGCGCGCCGGTTGCCGGCGTGATGCGGTCGACCATGCCGTTCGGGAAGGCGACGTTGGCGTCGATCCAGTCGGCGAAGGCCGGATCATGAAGGCGGGCAAGCCCCGACACTGCCGCATGGGTAACCTCGCCATTGCCCGGAATGTTGTCGCAGGACATCACGGTGAACGGCGGCACGTTCCTGTCGCGACGCGCCTTCAGGCCGGCGACGATCAGTCCGAACACGGTCTTCGGAGCGGCCGGGTTCTGCGCATCGGCGACGATGTCCGGATGGGTCGGGTTGAACACGCCCGAGGCCGGATCGATGAAGTAGCCGCCTTCGGTGATCGTCAAGGAGACGATGCGGATCGAGGGATCGGCGAGCCTGGCGACGATCCCGGCGACGTCGCCCGGTTCCAGATAGTCGATCATGGCGCCGGTCACATGGGCGCCTGTGCGGTTGTTGTCCTGCTCGACGACGGTCGTCAAGAAATCCTGCGCGGCAAGCTTGGCGCGCATCGTCGCGTCCGAGGGAAGGACGCCGGCGCCAATGATGGCCCAGTCCCTGTCGAAGCCGGCGTTGAAGAGATCATCGAGATAGACGGCCTGGTGCGCCCTGTGAAAGTTGCCGACGCCGAAATGCACGATGCCCGCCGTCAGTTGCGACCGATCGTAGGCAGGCACGCCGGCTTTGGCCTTGATCGTGTCGAGGGCGGCAGTTGAGAGTTTGGTCGTCATGATCCCGTATCCTTTCGAGGCTTCACCGGCTGACGCCGGTTCAGCTCATCCAGTTGCCGCCGTCGACGTTATAGGTCTGCGAGACGACGTAGTCGCTCTCGGCTGACGCGAGGAAGATCGCCATGCCCGTCAGGTCCTCGGCCGTTCCCATGCGGCCGAAGGGCACCTCGGCGCCGACGAGCTTCTTCTTTTCGCCGCGCGGACGGTTCTCGTATTTGGCAAATAGCGCATCGACGCCGTCCCAGTGTTCACCGTCGACCACGCCGGGCGCGATCGCGTTGACGTTGATGCCGTGATTGATGAGGTTGAGGCCGGCCGACTGGGTGAGGCTGATGACGGCCGCCTTGGTGGCGCAATAGATAGCGACGAGCGCCTCGCCGCGGCGTCCGGCCTGGCTCGCCATGTTGATGATCTTGCCGCCGCGCCCTTGCGCGATCATCTGCTTTGCGGCCGCCTGCATGGTGAACAGCGTTCCAGCGACATTGATCGAAAACAGCCGGTCGTAGCTGTCGCGGGTGATCTCGACGATCGGCGCCAGGTCGAAGAGCGCGGCATTGTTGACGAGAATGTCGAGCCCGCCCGTTTCCTTGACGACCGCGGCGATTGCCGCGTCGATCGACACCTGGCTGGTGACGTCCATCTCGACCGCATAGGCACCAGCACCGATCTCGGAGGCCGTCTGCCGCGCCCGCTCGATGTTGATGTCGGCGATCGCGACCGTGGCGCCCTCGCGGATATAGGCCTCCGCAAAGGCACGACCGATCCCCCGCGCAGACCCGGTGATCAGCGCGCTCTTTCCTTCAAGACGTTTCATCGAACTGCCAGCCCCTTGTCGTCGAACCTGTGGACGCGCTGCGGATCGGGCGTCAGGAAGACGCGGTCGCCGTGGGTCACCGCGAAGTCACCGCTGACGCGTGCCGTCACCGTGCCGACATTGTCGACATTGACATGCAGGAAGGTGTCGGAGCCGAGATGTTCGGCGACGCCGACCGTGCCCTGCCAGGTTCCGCTTTCCTTTGAAAGCGCCAGGTGTTCGGGACGAATGCCCATCGTATGCGCCTGATAGGCGGAAGCCGCCGCACCGCTGACGATGTTCATGCGCGGCGAACCGATGAAGCCGGCGACGAAGAGATTGTCCGGCTTGTGGTAGAGATCGAGCGGCGAGCCGACCTGCTCGATGCGGCCGCGGTTCAACACCACGATCTTGTCGGCCATGGTCATGGCCTCCACCTGGTCGTGGGTGACGTAGATCATCGTCGTCTTGAGGTCCTGGTGCAGCTGGCTGATTTCCAGCCGCATGTTGACGCGCAGTGCCGCGTCGAGGTTCGACAGCGGCTCGTCAAAGAGGAACGCCTTCGGCTGGCGCACGATCGCCCGGCCGATCGCGACGCGCTGGCGCTGGCCGCCGGAGAGTTGCCTTGGCTTGCGGTCGAGATAGTCGGTGAGGTTCAGCACGCGGGCTGCATCGGACACCTTCTTGTCGATGACGGCCTTGTCCTCGCCCGCCATCTTCAGCGGAAAGGCGATGTTGGAACGCACGCTCATATGCGGATAGAGCGCATAGGACTGGAACACCATCGAGAGACCGCGCTGCGCCGGCGGCAGTTCGGTGGCGTTCTTGCCGTCGATGACGATATCGCCGTCGCTGACGTCTTCGAGGCCGGCGATCAGCCGGAGCAGCGTCGACTTCCCGCAACCGGACGGGCCGACGAAGACGACGAACTCGCCATTGTTGATGTCGAGGTCGATCGAGGGGATGACGGCATGGGCGCCGAAGACCTTCGAAACCTTGCTGAGTGTAATGCTTCCCATTGTCGTATCCCTTATTTGACCGCGCCGAAGGTGAGGCCGCGTACGAGCTGCTTCTGCGAGAACCAGCCGAGTATGAGGATGGGGGCGATCGCCATGGTCGAGGCGGCCGAGAGCTTGGCGTAGAACAGGCCTTCGGGGCTCGAATAGGAGGCGATGAACGCTGTCAGCGGCGCTGCCTTGGCAGCACTGAGGTTCAGCGTCCAGAACGCCTCGTTCCAGGCGAGGATGATGTTGAGCAGAAGCGTCGAGGCAATGCCCGGGATCGCCATCGGCGTCAGTACGTAGATGATCTCCTTGGAGAGCGAGGCGCCGTCCATGCGGGCCGCTTCGAGGATCTCGCCGGGGATCTCCTTGAAGTAGGTGTAGAGCATCCAGATGATGATCGGCAGGTTGATCAGCGTCAGCACGATCACCAGGCCGGTGCGGGTGTCGAGCAGGCCGGTGTTGCGGAACAACAGGTACATCGGCACCAGCACGCCGACCGACGGCATCATCTTGGTGGAGAGCATCCACATGAGCACGTCCTTGGTGCGCTTGGTCGGCGAGAACGCCATCGCCCAGGCTGACGGGATGGCGATGATCAGGCCAATCAGCGTCGAGCCGAAGGAAACGACGACCGAGTTCATGAAGTGCAGGAAGTAGTTCGAGCGGCTCTGCACCTCGTGATAGTTCTCCGTCGTCCAGTCGAAGAAGAACAGCGACGGCGGCGAAGCGATCGCCTCGGCCTCGGTCTTGAAGCTCGTCAGGAACGTCCAGAGGATCGGGAAGAAGATCAGGATGCCGATCGTCCAGGCGACGACGGTGACGACGATCTTTCTTTGAGTGGAGACGTTGCGTGCCATGGTTCTCAAGCCTCCAGCGTCTTGCCGATCATGCGCATCAGGAAGAATGCGACGATGTTGGCGAGGATGACCGCGATGATGCCGCCGGCCGAAGCACCGCCCACGTCGAACTGCAGCAGGGCCTGCGCATAGACGAGGAAGGTCAGGTTGGTGCTCTGCGTGCCCGGGCCGCCATTGGTGGTGACCAGAATTTCGGCAAAGACCGAGAGCAGGAAGATCGTCTGGATAAGGATGACGACCGTGATCGCGCGGGAAAGATGCGGCAGCACCAGGTAGATGAAGCGGCTCCAGGCGCCGGCGCCGTCCATCTGCGCTGCTTCCTTCTGCTCCTCGTCGAGCGACTGCAGGGCCGTCAGAAGGATGAGCGTCGCAAAGGGCAGCCATTGCCAGGCGACGATCAGGATGACCGACATCAAGGGCGCGTTGGCGAGGAAGTCGAAGGGTTGCAGCCCGAAGAGCTTGGCGATCCAGGCAAAGAGCCCGTTGACCGGGTTCATGAACATGTTCTTCCAGACGAGTGCGGCCACCGTCGGCATGATCAGGAACGGCGCAATGACGAGTATGCGCACGATCCCCTGCCCGAACATCGGCTGGTCGAGCAAAAGCGCCAATGCGATGCCGCCGACGACGGTGATGAACAAGACGCCAAGCACGATCGCCAGCGTGTTGAAGATCGCCTGGAAGAAAGCGGGATCGGTCAGGAAGTATTTGTAGTTCGTGAAGCCGGTGAACTCTTCCATGCCCGGCATCAACAGATTGTAACGCAGGAACGAGAAATAGATCGTCATGGCCAGGGGAACGATCATCCAGGCCAGAAGCAGAAGCACCGAAGGCGCGATCATCAGCCGCGCGGCGGAGCGTGTGTGCAAGGTCGCCATGGCGTCCCCCAAATGATGGAATTCAACGCGTGTTCGAGAGCTCGGACCGGGCGCGCGTGGGCTCACCGCGCGCGCCGCGGAAAGTCCTCCAGGAGAGCTGCCCGGAGGAGAATTACCGGGGCGCCGGCCATTTGCGGCCAGCACCCCGGGCCCTTGGGAGCCTCACTTGATGTAGCCAGCCTTCGTCATCTCACGCTCGGTGAGCTGCTGGGCGCTGGCAAGCGCCTGGTCGACGCTCATCTGGCCTGCAAGCGCTGCCGAGAACTGCTGGCCGACCGCCGTGCCGAGACCCTGGAATTCCGGGATCGCCACGAACTGCACGCCGACATAGGGAACCGGCTTGACCGCCGGGTTCTTCGGATCGGCCGCGTTGATCGAGTCGAGCGTCATCTTCGCGAACGGTGCCGCCTTCTGGTACTCGGGGTTGGCGTAGAGCGAGGTGCGCGTGCCCGGAGGAACGTTGGCCCAGCCTTCCTTCTCCGCCACCAGGTTCAGATAGCCCTTGCCGGTTGCCCAGGAAATGAACTTCTCGGCCGAAGCAACCTTTTGCGAACCGGCGGGGATAGCAAGGTTCCAGGCCCAGAGCCAGTTGCCGCGCTTGCCAAGCCCGGTGTCGGGAGCAAGCGCAAAACCGACCTTGTCAGCAACCGTCGATTCCTTCGGGTTGGTAACGAAGGACGCAGCCACCGTCGCGTCGATCCACATGCCGCACTTGCCGGTCTGGAACAGCGACAGGTTCTCGTTGAAGCCGTTCGAGGATGCGCCGGGCGGTCCGGCGTCGTTCATCAGCTTGACGTAGAAGTCGAGCGCGTTCTTCCATTCGGGCTGATCGAATTGCGGCTTCCAGTTTTCGTCGAACCAGCGGGCGCCAAAGGCGTTCGCGGTGGCGGTCAGGAAGGCCATGTTCTCACCCCAGCCGGCCTTGCCGCGCAGGCAGATGCCGTAGACTTCGGCGTTCTTGTCGGTGATCTTGCGCGCCGCGTCGGCGATGAAATCCCAGGTCGGGGCGTCGGGCATCGTCAGCCCGGCCTTCTCGAACAGGTCCTTGCGATACATCACCATCGAGCTTTCGCCGTAGAACGGTGCCGCATAGAGCTTGCCGTCGATGGTGAGGCCCGAGCGGATCGCCGGCAACAGGTCGTCGACATCGTAGTCCGCGCCGAGATTGTCGAGCGGCAACAGCCAGCCCTGCTTCGCCCAGATCGGCACTTCATAGGTGCCGATCGTCATGATGTCGTACTGGCCGCCCTTGGTGGCGATATCGGTCGTCACGCGCTGGCGCAGCACGTTTTCCTCAAGCGTTACCCACTCGAGCTGAATGTCCGGATTCTTGGACGTGAAATCTTCCGTCAGCTTCTGCATCCGGATCATGTCGCCGTTGTTCACGGTCGCGATCGTCAGGGTTTCTGCTTGGGCCAGACCCGACAGTGCGACTGCCGAGCATGTGCCCAGCAGGAAAGTTCTCAAGTTCATCGACTTCCTCCCAGAAGAAATTGAGCATTTGCCTCGCTCATGGGCAATTACTCACTTCTCGTGACAAAATGTCAATGTGCAATCGTTGCTGCGCTGCACACGGGAACATTAGAAGATTGTTTTGACTGCCGATTTTTTCGTTACGCAAATGCGAAAGGCCGGCGCATTGGCCGGCCTTTTCAAACGTTTCGCATTACGCTCAAGCGTTGAGCAGATAGCTCGCAGTCGCCTCATCGGTGATAAGGCCGTTGATGATGCCGCCCTTTACCGCCGCCCTCAGCGCCTCATATTTGCGCCGGCCCTTGGCAAGGCCGATGACCGAGGCCTTGTCGCGCGGCGGCAAGGGAACGGAGGCGACGCGCTCGTTGAAGCTGCCCGAGAGCAACGCGCCGTCATGATCGAACATCCAGCCGCAGATCTCGCCCGCAGCACCCGCCTTAGTCAGGCCGGCCATCTCCTCTTGCGCCAGAAACCCGTCCTGGCAGAGCGGCGCATCGGGCCCGAGTTCGCCGACACCGACGAAGGCGACATTGGCTTCGGCGCCGAGCTTAAGCGCCACCTGCACCAGGCTCTGGCTGTGCAGCACCTCGCGCTCCTCGGCCGAAGCGGCGAGCACCGGCAGCGGCATCGGAAAATGCCGCGCCTTGACCGCATCGGCCATGCTGAAGATGACGTTGTAATAGGCGGCCGAACCGTCGAGGCCGATATTGCCGGTGAGCGACACGATGCGGTGCTGCGGACATTCCATCGGCGGCAACTGGTCGACCGCCGCCTTCAGTGTGCGGCCGGTACCGATCGCCAGCACCTGCGGCTCGGGCGATTTCAACCAGCGCTCGATCTCGGCAGCACCCGCCTCCGCGATGCCGACCGTCGTCGAGGTCGAACCCGGATCGCTCGGCACCACCTCCACATGTTTCAGCCCGTATTTGTCGCGAAGACCGGCGGCGGCCTCGAGACACGCTGCAATCGGATGGTCGAGCCGGACCTTGATCAGCCGCTCGGACATGGCGAGCGAAACCAGCCGCTGCGCCGACTGGCGCGAGATCCCCATGACGGTCGCGATCTCGTCCTGGGTTCGGCCGGCGACATAGTATAGCCAGCCAGCCCGGGCAGCATCGTCAAGCCTGTTGTTCGCCTCGCCCCTGCGCGCCATCGCTGTTCTCCGTTCCCCCCGCGATCACGATACTTTCGGATCCTGTCGATCCGAAAGTATCGTGATCGTTCCTCACAAGCAGAGCGGGGTGCAGGCGGAAAACCGCGCACACTTTTCCTCACCCCGCGCTGATCTGCTGCCACTATTGCCCCTCCCTGTCAAACATCGGCCAAGAACAAGGGCTTGGCAGGTCTGCTCCAAAGCCCGGGAGCACAAGGCTTTTTGCCCGTTTCGGCCCCAAATTTTTACCGTTTGATAAAAAAATAAAGCGTGTTACCGTTCCATCATCCTGAGAAAACATTGGGAGCCAAAAATGGGAACGACACAATCTGGGATCCTCGGCGGCCGCCTGCCGCTCGGGGAGTACGAGAGCAATTTCTCCGACCTGCATCCGCCGCTCGACAAGCACGAGGCCCTCGTCGCTTCCGACCGCTGTTATTTCTGTCATGACGCGCCGTGCATGACGGCCTGTCCCACCTCCATCGATATCCCGCTGTTCATTCGGCAGATATCGACGGGCAACCCGATCGGATCGGCAAAGACGATCTTCGATCAGAACATCCTGGGCGGCATGTGCGCCCGCGTCTGTCCCACCGAAACGCTCTGCGAACAGGCCTGCGTTCGCAACACCGCCGAGGAGCGCCCGGTCGAGATCGGCCGCCTGCAGCGCTATGCGACCGACGTGGCGATGAAGGAGAACAAGCAGTTCTACACCCGCGCGGAAAGCTCCGGCCACAAGGTGGCCGTCGTCGGCGCCGGTCCGGCCGGTCTTGCTGCCGCCCATCGGCTCGCCGTCAAGGGCCACGACGTCGTGATCTACGATGCCCGCCCGAAGTCCGGCGGCCTCAACGAGTACGGCATTGCCGCCTACAAGTCGGTCGATGACTTCGCCCAGAAGGAAGTCGACTACGTGCTGGCGATCGGCGGCATCGAAGTGCGCCATGGGCAGGCACTCGGCCGCGACTTCACCCTTGCCGACCTTTCGGAGCAATATGACGGCGTCTTCCTCGGCCTCGGCCTTGCCGGCGTCAACGCGTTGCGCCTCGAAGGTGAAAATGCCGAAGGCGTTGACGACGCCGTCGACTTCATCGCAGCCCTTCGCCAGTCGAAGACCAAGGCCGACATTGCGGTCGGGCGCCGCGTCGTCGTTCTCGGCGGCGGCATGACCGCCATCGACGCCGCGGTACAGGCAAAGCTGCTCGGCGCCGAAGAGGTAACTATCTGCTATCGCCGCGGCAAGGAGCACATGAACGCCTCCGAGTTCGAGCAGGACCTGGCGGCCTCCAAGGGCGTCACCATCCGTCACTGGCTGCAGCCCAAGCGCATCGCCGAGAAGGACGGCAAGGTCGCTGGCATCGAGCTGGAATACACCACGCTCGAAGACGGAAAGCTGACGGCGACCGGCGAAACCGGTATCATTGCCGCCGACCAGATCTTCAAGGCGATCGGCCAGAGCTTCCTCGGCGCAGGCCTCGGCGCGCTGCAGCTCGAAGGCGGCCGGATCGTTGCCGACGCCGAAGGGCGCACGTCGCTCCCCAACGTCTGGGCCGGCGGCGACTGCGTGCTCGGCGGTGAAGACCTCACGGTCTCGGCCGTCGCCATGGGCCGCGACGCGGCTGAATCGATCAATCGGGCCTTCGCCGCGGCTCAGCCGCGCGCGAGCGCAGTTGCCTAAGGGATCGGGAGGAGAAACCAATGGCTGATCTTCGCAACAATTTCGTCGGCATCAAATCCCCGAACCCGTTCTGGCTGGCATCCGCGCCGCCGACGGACAAGGCCTATAACGTCGAGCGCGCCTTCAAGGCGGGCTGGGGCGGCGTCGTCTGGAAGACGCTCGGTGAGGAAGGCCCGCCGGTCGTCAACGTCAACGGACCGCGCTACGGCGCGATCTGGGGCGCCGACCGCCGGCTGCTGGGCTTGAACAACATTGAGCTCATCACCGACCGCGACCTCTATGTGAACCTGCGCGAAATGAAGCAGGTGAAGATGAACTGGCCGGATCGCGCCCTGATCGCTTCGATCATGGTGCCCTGCGAGGAAGAGGCGTGGAAGGCGATCCTGCCTTTAGTCGAAGAGACCGGCGCCGACGGCATCGAGCTCAACTTCGGCTGTCCGCACGGCATGTCCGAGCGCGGCATGGGTGCTGCGGTCGGCCAGGTGCCGGAATACATCGAGATGGTCGTGCGCTGGTGCAAGCAGTACACACGCATGCCCGTCATCACCAAGCTGACGCCCAACATCACCGACATCCGCAAGCCCGCCCGCGCCGCCAAGGCCGGCGGCACCGACGCCGTGTCGCTGATCAACACGATCAATTCGATCGTCTCGGTCGATCTCGACAACTTCGCGCCGAACCCGACGGTCGGCGGCAAGGGCACCCACGGCGGCTATTGCGGCCCGGCGGTGAAGCCGATCGCACTCAACATGGTCGCCGAGATCGCCCGCGATCCGGAAACCTACGGCCTGCCGATCTCCGGCATCGGCGGCATCACCACCTGGCGCGACGCGGCCGAATTCCTGGCGCTCGGCGCCGGCAACGTCCAGGTCTGCACCGCGGCCATGACCTATGGCTTCAAAATCGTCCAGGAAATGATCTCGGGCCTTTCCGACTGGATGGACGCCAAGGGTCACCGAAACCTCGACGACATCACCGGCCGCGCAGTCCCGAACGTCACCGACTGGCAGTACCTGAACCTCAACTACATCGCCAAGGCGAAGATCGACCAGGATGCCTGCATCAAGTGCGGTCGCTGCCACATCGCCTGCGAGGACACCTCGCACCAGGCGATCACGCAGTTCGTCAACGGCGTACGCCACTTCGAGGTGATGGAAGACGAGTGCGTCGGCTGCAATCTCTGCGTCAACGTCTGTCCCGTCGAAAACTGCATCACCATGGAAGAGCTGCCGGTCGGCACGATCGATCAGCGTACCGGTAAGCCGGTTGATCCGAACTACGCCAACTGGACCACGCACCCGAACAACCCGATGGCCCGCCAAGCCGCGGAATAACGATACCCGAGCGGGTTTGCCCGCACCGCATCGAACGAAGCCGCCGGACCTCCAGCCGGCGGCTTCGTCGTTCAACTCAGACCTCGACGACCACCTTGCCGAACGGGCCGCGATCAAGATGCGCCAAAGCTTGCGGCAACTCCTCGAACCGGTAGCGCGCGTCGATCACCGGCTTGATCCCTGTCCGATCGATGGCGCCGACAAGATCTTCCAGCGCCCGGCGATGGGCGACGCCGATGCCCTGGATCACCGGCGATTTCAGAAGAACCGGGGTCACCGGCGCAGAGATCTCGGCGCCCTCGAACACCCCAATGACAGAAATCCGCCCTTGCACGGCCACTGCTTGCAGCGACTTGCCGAGATTGGCGCCACCGGCGATCTCCAAAATATGGTCGGCGCCGCGATCGCGGGTGATCTCGAGAACGCGCTCCGCCCAATCCTCGCTCACGCGGTTGATGCCATGGTCGGCGCCCAGAGCAAGCGCGTGCTCGAGCTTTTCCTGGCTGGCCGACGTGACGATAACCTCGGCGCCATGTGCCTTTGCGATCTGCAGGCCGAACAGCGATACGCCGCCGGTGCCCTGCACGACGACGCGGTCGCCGGCCTTCGGATGCCCCTTCTCGACCAGGGCGAACCAGGCCGTCACCCCGGCACAGGGCAAGGTGCTCGCCTCAGCGTCGTCAAGGCTTTCAGGTGCCTTCACGAACCAGTCCTCCGGAAAGGCGACATATTGCGAAGCGACACCCGGATTGAGGCCACCGAGCGCGAAGGAGGTGGGATGACGGGCTGTACCCGGCTTCTGGCCGTCGATCCAGGTGGGATCGAAGACAGAGATGACCCGATCGCCCGGCTGGAAGCGGGTGACACCCCGGCCGACTGCCTCGACCACGCCGGCCATGTCGGAGCCCGGCACGAAGGGGAAGGAAAGCGGCATGCCCATGCCGTTTTCCAAGACCAGCTTGTCACGGAAATTGAGCGACAGGGCGGTCGTGCGAACGAGCACCTCGCCCAGACCGGCCTCGGGAACGCGCCGCTCGGTGAGCTTCAGGTTGGCGGCGCCGAACCTGTCGATGGTCCATTCTTTCATCAGTCTTGCCATGGTCTTTCCTTTCATTGGTTCGATCAGATGAAGAAACCATAGCGTTGAAGTTATCTCTCCAGTTGCGATATAATTTCGACATATTGGTTCCCTGAAGGATACAAATATGAGCGACCTCAATGGTGTCTCGGTGTTCGTCGAAGCGGCTGACGCCGGCGGGTTTTCCGCCGCTGCCCAAAGGCTCAATCTGTCGCGCTCCGCGGTTGGCAAGACCGTTGCCAAGCTCGAACAGCGGTTGGGCGTCCGCCTCTTCCACCGCACCACGCGCACCCAGAGCCTCACCGACGAGGGTCAGCTTTTCTACGAAAACTGCCTGCGGGCGCTCGGCGAAATCCGGGCCGGCGAAGCGCTGCTGGAATCCGGCAAGCAGGAGATCCAGGGCCGCCTGCGCCTGTCGATACCGGTGCATTTCGGACGCCAATGCGTCATGCCGCTGCTGTCGGAACTGCTGAGGACGCATCCGCGCCTGGAGTTCGACCTCAACTTCAGCGATCGCAACGTCGATCTCGTCGAGGACGGCTTCGACCTCGCTATCCGCACCGGTCCGCTGCGCAGCGAACCGGACCTGATGACGCGAAAGATCGTCGACCAGCGCATGACCGTCTGCGCCTCCCCGGCCTATCTCGAGGCAAACGGCACGCCGGAAACGATCGACGACCTGATGTCTCATCAGGCGATCCTCTATCGGCGCAGCGGTCAGCCGCACGCCTGGTCCTTCCCGGGGAAGGGGACGCAGGTGCGAACCGTCACGCCGCCATCGCGGCTGCGGCTCGACGACCTGACGTCGATCGCCGATGCGGCAGCCGGCGGCTTCGGCATCGCCTGGCTGCCCTGCTGGCTCGTTCGCAACGCCATCGCCTCTGGCTCGCTGGTGCGGATACTCACGGACACGCCGGCGCTGTCCTACGGAACCTATGTCGTCTGGCCGAAGACCCAGTACATGCCGTCAAAGCTGCGTCTGCTCATCGACACGCTGGTCGCACGCCTGCCGCCGATGATGGAATGAGGCGGCATTGCGTTGGATGGGCGCCAAGACGATCGAAGCGGGTGGCCAACAGAGCTGAATAGCCTTCCCGGCCGATAACGAACAGGACACGAAAACGAAACAGATTGTGTAAAAATGGTAAGTTGTCGGCTCGCACGATCTGGATAATAAGGGAGAACTCATACGGGGTGCGCCGTGGGCTCGATCAGGGCGGTAGCGCTGTCTCCGACGATTTTGACACTGCAGCCGGACGACGCTCCGGCAGAGCCGGACTTGTTGCTTGACGATCATTTCGGCCAACCGACGCAAGCGAATACACCTCGTCTCCGGGGCCATCCTCGGTACGTTCGTCCTGGCGCATTTCTTCAACCATTCGCTCGGCCTGATCTCCATCGACGCAATGGAGACCGCCCGCAAGGGCTTCAATCTGATCTGGCACAGCGTCCCCGGCACGGTGCTCCTCTACGGCGCCCTGCTCCTGCACTTCACCATGGCGCTCGAAAGCATCTATCGTCGGCAGACGCTCAGAATGCCCGCGCGCGAAGCGCTTAAGATCATCTTCGGTCTCAGCCTGCCTTTCCTGCTGATCGGCCACGTCACTGCCGCACGCGTCGAGCCGCTGTTCACAGGCATCGATACCAATTACCCGGACATGCTGCGAATACTCTGGTCGAATTCGTTCAATGCGACTAGGCAATCGGTCGCCCTCTTGCTCGTCTGGGGTCACGGCTGCCTCGGCGCCTGGTTCTGGATGCGCGGCCGCCCTTGGTTCCCGCGCTACGAAATCCTGCTCTACACGGTCGCGATCCTTGTGCCGATCTTCGCGTTGCTCGGCTTCGTCAGCGGCGCCCGCTCGATGGAGGACGGTTACGCCGAACATGGCGGCTACGGCGACCGTTCCTATTCGAAGCCTCAGTTCGACCTGACGCTCCTCGAGGATATTCGGCTCGGCCTCTATTTCGGCTTCGGCGGCCTGATCGCCGGCACCTTCCTGCTGAGGGCCATGCCGAAGGGCGGGCGCATTCGCGTCCGCTACCCCGACGGCCGGGTCGCCACCGTCAATCTCGGCTTTAGCGTGCTGGAAGCAAGCCGCGCCGCCGGGATCCCGCATGTCTCGGTCTGCGGTGGCCGCGGCCGATGCTCGACCTGCCGGGTGCGCATCATCCAGGGCCTTGAAGACCAGCCACCGCCCGAGGATGCCGAGCTTGCGACCCTCACGCGGATCGGCGCCCCCGACAATGTCCGCCTCGCCTGCCAGTTCCGCCCGGTGCACAATGTGACGGTCGTGCCGATCCTCGACAGCGACAGCCTCGGCATCAAGAAGCAGATCGGACGCGAAGGCGGCGAAGGCCGCGAGCGGCGCATCGCCGTGCTCTTTTGCGACCTGCGCGGCTTCACCAGCATTGCGGAACACAAGCTGCCTTTCGACACCGTGTTCCTGCTCAACCGCTACTTCGAGATGGTGGGCGAAGCGGTCGAGGATTCCGGTGGCGTCATCGACAAGTTCATCGGCGACGGCGCATTGGCGATCTTCGGCCTGAAGAGCACGTATACCGAGGCCTGCCGTCAGTCGCTTGCCGCCGCCGTGCGCATATCCAAGGGCCTCGAAACGCTGAACCAGACCTTCCGCGGCGAACTCGACGAGCCGCTGCGCATCGCCATGGGTCTGCACGCAGGCCCGGCGATCATCGGCGAGATCGGCTACGGCCAGGCGACATCGCTGACGGCGGTCGGCGATACCATCAACACGGCGAGCCGGCTGGAGGGCCTTGCCAAGGAACATGACGTGCAACTGGCCGTCTCGGCCGAGCTCGTCAACCGTGCGGGCCTGGTGATCGAAGGGCACGAGCGGCTGGACATTGGCCTGCGCGGCCGGCAGGCGACGCTCGAAACCTGGATCGTCGAGGACGCCGCACGCATCTCCGAGGCCTTGCAACCCGCACCGTCGAACGCGTAAGGCAACGCTGAAAGCGTGAAACAGTTTCACGCCCGACGTTGCATACGTTCAAGCCGTTGGATCTTTTCACGGTTTCAATGAGGCGCTGAAATGATCTAGTAGTAGAGATCTTTCCCGCCCTCGCCGCCGATCCAATCCGGAAGCCCGCATGAAACAGGACGTCTCCCCGAAAACCGCGCACCAGGTTCATGCGAAAGGCGCCGAGAAGCTGAAGGCGCACCTGGCGATGATGACCTTCGCCGTCCTGATCGCCGGCTCCTTTTCCTTCGGCGGCCTTGCCACCCAACATATGGGCGCCGGGCCGCTGACGCTCTGGCGCTATCTGTTGACCGTCGTGGTCCTTGGCCTGCTCACCTTCGGCTATGCCCGCGTGCCGTTTCATTTCCCCAGGCAAGCATGGCGCTTTGTGATCCTCGGCGGGCTGATCGCTGTCTACATGCTGACGATGTTCAAGGCGCTGGAGTTCACCAGCCCGGTTTCGACAGGCGCGGTCTTCACGCTAATGCCGCTCTTGAGCGCCGGATTCGCGTTCGTGTTGCTCGGTCAGCATACCCGCCCGGGCGTGCTCGCCGGGCTCATCATCGCCGCCCTTGGCGCCGTCTGGGTGATCTTTCGCGCCGATGTCGGCGCGATCCTTGCCTTCGATATCGGCCAGGGCGAATTGATCTTCTTCGTCGGCGTTGTGTGCCATGCGGTCTATGTGCCGCTGATCCGCAAGTTCGGCCGCGAGGAAAGCCCTTTCGCCTTCGGCTTCTGGGTAGCGGTCTTCACCGTGCCCTGGCTGCTGGTGCCCGGCGGCGTCGGCCTCGTCACCGCCGATTTTGCCGCACTTCCGGCAATCGTCTGGATGGCCGTGCTCTATCTTGCCGTGGTTACGACCGCGATCACCTTCCTGCTTTTGCAGTACGCTTCGATGCGGCTGCCGGCATCGAAGGTGCTCGGCTACGGCTACCTGACGCCGAGCTTCATCATCCTGCTCGAAGGCCTGCTTGGCCATGGCTGGACAAGCCTGCCGGTGCTTGCCGGTGCGCTCACCACCGCCTGCGGCCTGCTCCTGATGGCGCTGCTGCCCGATTGAAAACCGGAAAGAGCGGCTCAGACCACCGGCTGCTCGCTCACCTGCAGCCCGTCGACGAAGAGCCGCTCGAGGAAGCGTGCCGCATCCTCGAAACGTCCATCCCCGGCATTGCCCTGGCCGAGCACGGCGCGCACCTGCACGTCGAAGTCGGCGTAATGCTGGGTGGTCGACCAGATCGCGAAGATCAGGTGATACGGGTCGCATTTGGCGATCTTGCCGGCCTTGGCCCAGGCGCGGATCACCTCGGCCTTTTCGTCGACCAGCGACTTCAAGGGCCCCTTCAGCTCGTCCTCGATATGCGGCGCACCCTGCAGCACCTCGTTGGCGAAGAGCCGGCTTTCGCGCGGATAGTCGCGGGCCATTTCGAGCTTGCGCCGGATATAGCTGCGGATTTCGGCAACCGGGTTCCCCTCGGCGTTGAACTCCCGCAAGGGGTCGAGCCAGGTGTCGAGCACGCGGTCGATCAGCGCCCGGTGCATCGCCTCCTTGGTGCGGAAATAATA
Organism: Ensifer sp. NPDC090286; assembly: GCF_044769565.1. Lineage (NCBI taxonomy): Bacteria > Pseudomonadati > Pseudomonadota > Alphaproteobacteria > Hyphomicrobiales > Rhizobiaceae > Ensifer > Ensifer sp. NPDC090286. The sequence continues at coordinate 1,947,285 of NZ_JBIVYF010000001.1, forward strand.
GAGCAGATTGGGCTTCGACATGCCCGCCACTTCGGCGATCTGGTCGACGGTCGAGCCGCGAAAACCGTTGGCGGAAAAGACTTCGAGCGCCGCCTCGAGAATGCGCTCTTCCTTCTCCCCCTGTATCCGGGTCCGCCTCTGGGTCCTGGCCGCTCTCGGTAGTACCATCTGTCCCCCTGGCGATGCCCGCGCCTCGTCGCGCAGGAACCGGCTGCCCAATTTCTGGCCTCGCCATCTTCTTGGGCAACAACTTCGTTTTTTTGCTTTTCCGGCTTGAGTGCCGCAACGGAAGTTGTAATGTTTACCAACCGGTCAAATTATCAGCCAGTTCACCGCCAAAGGCAACGGCTGATCGAAGGGCACCAGAAAAAACCAAGCCTGGATTTGACCACGGGAACATAAGGGCGCGCCGATCAAGGCAAAGCCCTGAAAAGATGAGGAGACCGCCGTGGCTGCACCTGGCGAGAACATGCGCGTCAATGCCGACCGCCTGTGGGATTCACTTATGGAAATGGCCAAGATCGGCCCTGGTGTCGCGGGCGGCAACAACCGCCAGACGCTGACCGACGAAGACGCCGAAGGGCGCCGGCTGTTCCAGTCCTGGTGCGAAAAGGCCGGCCTTACCATGGGCGTCGACACCATGGGCAATATGTTCTTCACCCGCCCCGGCACCGACCCGGATGCCCTGCCCGTCTATATCGGCTCACACCTCGATACCCAGCCAACCGGCGGCAAGTATGACGGCGTGCTCGGCGTGCTCTCGGGCCTTGAGGTCGTTCGCTCGATGAACGATCTCGGCATCAAGACCAAGCATCCCGTCGTCGTCACCAACTGGACCAACGAGGAAGGCGCGCGCTTCGCGCCGGCCATGCTTGCGTCCGGTGTCTTTGCCGGCGTGCTCACCCAGGACTTCGCCTATGGCCGTAAGGACCCGGAAGGCAAGACCTTCGGCGACGAGTTGAAACGCATCGGTTGGCTCGGCGACGAAGAAGTCGGCGCCCGCAAGATGCACGCCTATTTCGAATATCACATCGAGCAGGGCCCGATCCTCGAGGCCGAGGGCAAGGACATCGGCGTCGTCACCCACTGTCAGGGCCTGTGGTGGCTGGAGTTCACGCTGACCGGCCGCGAAGCCCATACGGGTTCGACCCCGATGAACATGCGCGTCAACGCCGGACTTGCCATGGCCCGCATCCTGGAAATGGTCCAGGGCGTCGCCATGGAAAACCAGCCGGGCGCCGTCGGCGGCGTCGGCCAGGTGTTCTTCTCGCCCAATTCCCGCAACGTACTGCCGGGCAAAGTGGTCTTCACCGTCGACATCCGCTCGCCCGACAAGGCCAAGCTCGACCGCATGCGCGCCAAGATCGAGGCCGAGGCCCCCAAGATCACCGAGGCGCTCGGCGTCGGCTGTTCCATCGAGGCGATCGGCCATTTCGAACCGGTCACCTTCGACCCGAAGCTGGTCAGCGCCGTGCGCAATGCCGCCGAGCATCTCGGCTACAGCCACATGAACCTCATCTCAGGCGCCGGGCATGACGCCTGCTGGGCCGCGAAGGTCGCGCCGACGACGATGATCATGTGCCCCTGCGTCGGGGGCCTCAGCCACAACGAGGCAGAGGATATCTCCAGGGAGTGGGCCAGCGCCGGTGCCGACGTCCTCTTCCACGCCGTCGTCGAAACGGCCGAAATCGTCGAATGAGTTTGCGGGCGGGACAAAAGTTCCGCCCTTTTTCGTGGCGGCTGCCTGGCTGCCGGAAGCGCAATCGCGAGGATCAAGAACCATGAGCACTGTCATCAAGGGTGGAACCATCGTCACGGCCGACCTGACCTACAAGGCGGACGTCAAGGTCGAGGGCGGCAGGATCGTCGAGATCGGCCCTGATCTCTCGGGAACCGAGACGCTGGATGCGAGCGGCTGCTATATCATGCCCGGCGGCATCGATCCGCACACCCACCTCGAAATGCCGTTCATGGGCACCTATTCCTCGGATGATTTCGAGAGCGGCACGCGCGCAGCCCTTGCCGGCGGCACGACCATGGTGGTCGATTTTGCGCTCCCCTCGCCCAACCAGTCGCTGCTCGAAGCGCTCACCATGTGGGACAACAAGTCCACCCGTGCAAACTGCGACTACTCCTTCCACATGGCGATCACCTGGTGGAGCGAGCAGGTCTTCAACGAGATGGAGACCATCGTCAAGGACAAGGGCATCAACACCTTCAAGCACTTCATGGCCTATAAGGGCGCGCTGATGGTCGACGACGACGAGATGTTCTCGTCCTTCCAGCGCTGCGCAGCCCTTGGCGCGCTGCCACTGGTGCATGCGGAAAACGGCGACGTCGTCGCCCAGTTGCAGGCAAAGCTGCTTGCCGAAGGCAACAACGGGCCGGAAGCTCATGCCTATTCACGTCCCGCCGAGGTCGAAGGCGAAGCGACCAACCGCGCAATCATGATTGCCGACATGGCGGGATGCCCGGTCTATATCGTCCACACCTCGTGCGAACAGGCGCACGAAGCGATCCGCCGCGCCCGCGCCAAGGGCATGCGCGTCTTCGGCGAGCCGCTGATCCAGCACCTGACGCTCGACGAAACCGAATATTTCAACAAGGACTGGGACCATGCGGCCCGCCGCGTGATGTCGCCGCCCTTCCGCAACAAGCTGCACCAGGACTCGCTTTGGGCAGGCCTTGCCTCGGGCTCGCTGCAGGTGGTGGCGACGGACCATTGCGCCTTCACCTCCGAGCAGAAGCGCTTCGGCGTCGGTGATTTCACCAAGATCCCGAACGGCACCGGCGGCCTCGAAGACCGCATGCCGATGCTCTGGACCCACGGCGTCAACACCGGCCGCATCACCATGAACGAGTTCGTGGCGGCGACCTCGACCAACATTGCCAAGATCCTCAACATCTACCCGAAGAAAGGCGCGATCCTCGTCGGCGCCGATGCCGACCTCGTCGTCTGGGATCCGAAGCGCACCAAGACGATCTCCGCCAAGTCCCAGCAGTCGGCGATCGATTACAACGTCTTCGAGGGCAAGGAGGTGAAGGGCCTGCCGCGCTTTACCCTCACCCGCGGTGTCGTCGCGATCGAGGAAAGCACGATCAAGACCCGCGAGGGCCAGGGCGAATTCGTCCGCCGCGATCCCTTCCCGGCGGTCAGCTCCGCCCTTTCGACCTGGAAGGAAGTCACCGCCCCCCGCGCTGTCCAGCGCACCGGCATTCCGGCCACGGGCGTCTGAGGCCTCATGTTTCGCGGCTTGCACGTCTTCGCGCCGCTCTGTCCCACCGGACATGTCCCGCCACTTTGGCGGGGCGCTTCGGCCTGGGAGCCGTCAGCCGGGCACGAGGTGATCGAGCTCGGGCAGCAGCACGAGGCTTTCGCGCTGGTTCGGGTCCGTGCGCGCGATGACAGCCGAACAGGGTTCGTTCGAGCGGTTCTCCGGCAGGTGCGGCATGCCGGCGGGGATGTAGACCATCTCGCCGGCCCGAGCGACGACGTGCTCCTCAAGCCTCTCGCCAAACCAGGTCCAGGCCTCTCCGGAAAGCACGTAGATCGCCGTCTCGTGGCTCTCGTGCAGATGCGCCTTGGCGCGCGCGCCGGGTGGGATCGTGACGATATGCATGCAGAGCCCGGTCGCCCCGACGGTCTCCGCCGCAATACCCTCGAAATAGTTGAGCCCCTGCTGGCCGGCCACGGCGCCTTCAGGACGAACCACGCGACAGCCCGGATTGGATGATCGAGACATGAGCGTTCTCCAGAATTCCCTGAAAAACCAGCAACAAACGGCTTCGCACCCAAATCCGCGATTGCATGTTGCCGGTCCGGATAGCAGTCTGACACAGACCAGCCAGAATGAGTATTCGCCGATGACGTCCAATACCGCATCCGTGGTTTCGGCCCGGGACCTCTGCCTGACTTTCGACACCGCCGATGGCCCCGTCCATGCGCTGACCGGCGTCAACCTGGATGTCGCCAAGGGTGACTTCGTTTCCTTCATCGGTCCTTCCGGTTGCGGCAAGACGACCTTCCTGCGCGTAATCGCCGATCTCGAAAAGGCGACGTCCGGCAAGATCAGCGTCAACGGCATGACGCCCGAGGAAGCGCGCAAGGAGCGCGCCTATGGCTATGTCTTCCAGGCGGCCGCGCTCTATCCCTGGCGCACGATCGAAAACAACATCGCCCTGCCGCTGGAGATCATGGGCTATTCGAAGGAAGAGAAGAAGGCGCGCATCGAGCGCACGCTCGACCTCGTCAACCTCACGGGCTTCGGCAAAAAATACCCCTGGCAGCTCTCCGGCGGCATGCAGCAGCGCGCCTCGATCGCCCGCGCACTCGCCTTCGACGCCGATCTGCTTTTGATGGACGAACCCTTCGGCGCGCTCGACGAGATCGTGCGCGACCATCTCAACGAACAGCTCTTGAAGCTCTGGGCTCGCACCAACAAGACGATCTGTTTCGTCACCCATTCGATCCCCGAGGCCGTCTATCTCTCCACCAAGATCGTGGTGATGAGCCCTCGCCCCGGCCGCGTCACCGACGTGATCGAATCGCCGTTGCCGCGCGAACGGCCGCTCGGCATTCGCGAAACGCCGGAGTTCCTCGAAATCGCCCATCGCGTTCGCGAAGGCCTGCGCGCGGGACACAGCTATGACGAATAGCATCGGCATCCGCCGGGCCGAACAGACCGACATGGCCGCCTGCGCCGGCATTCTCAATCGCTGGATCGACGCGACGGCCTGGATGCCGCGGGTGCACGAGCATGCCGATGTCGAACGTTATTACGCCGAAACCGTCTTTGCTGAGCGCACCGTGTTCCTGGCCGAGGAGCATGGCGAGATCGCCGGCTTCCTTTCCCTCTCCGACGACCACCACGTCACTGCGCTCTATATCGATGAGCGGCACCGAGGCGCCGGCATTGGCGCCCGGCTGATTGATACCGCCAAGGCGATGTCACCGGACGAGTTGAGCCTTTGGACCTTCGAAAACAACCGTGATGCCCAGCGCTTCTACGAGCACCAGGGCTTTAAGGCTGTCCGGCGGACCAACGGCGACAACGAGGAACAGCTGCCGGATATCCTCTATCGCTGGTGCGGCAGGGAGGTGCGGGCATGAACCTTGCCTTTGGCCTCTGGATGCTGCTCGCAACGACGATCTTCCTCGGCGGCGCCACCGCCTCGCGCGCCTATGTCTCCAACAACCACCTCGGCACGCTCTTCCTGGCACTCGGGCTCTACGTGGTCGGCAACATCATCATGGTGAAGCTCATGCGCGAGGGCGGCCTCGGCCTTGCCATCTCGCTGTCGGCGATCGTGCAGCTCGTGATGGTCAATGTCATCGCCTTCACGGTGTTCGGCGAACGACTGAGCCTCACACAGGCCGCCGGCGTGCTTCTCGGCATCGTCGCCATGGGCCTGATGTTGTTGCCCGCAAGCGGAAAGGCGTGACGATGCAGGAACCAAGTTTCATCAGGGACAAGTTGGTGCCGGTCGGCACCGTCGTCCTGCTGCTGATCGCCATCTGGTATGTCGCGGTCGTCTTCCTCAACGCGCCCTTCGAGCGTGATACGGCAGCCCGCGCCGGCACCGAGATCAGCTTTTCCGACATCGTGCGCAACACCATGGCGCAGGAACGTCCGGTCCTGCCGGCGCCGCACCAGGTGATCGCCGAAATCTGGGACACCACCTTCAACAAGGCGATCACCTCCAAGCGCAGCCTCGTCTACCACGCCTGGATCACGCTCTCGGCAACCCTGCTCGGCTTCGGCATCGGCGCCGCGCTCGGCATCCTGCTGGCGGTCGGCATCGTGCACAACCGCGCGATGGACCGCTCGCTGATGCCCTGGGTGATCGCCAGCCAGACGATCCCGATCCTCGCGATTGCGCCGATGATCATCGTTGTCTTGAACGCTATCGGCATTTCCGGGCTGTTGCCGAAGGCGCTGATCTCGACCTATCTCTCCTTCTTCCCTGTCGTCGTCGGCATGGTGAAGGGCCTGCGCAGCCCCGAGACGATCCAGCTCGACCTGATGCACACCTACAATGCCTCCTCGGCCCAGACCTTCTGGAAGCTGCGCTGGCCGTCGTCGATGCCCTATCTCTTCACTTCGTTGAAGGTCGCCGTCGCCATTTCGCTGGTCGGCGCCATCGTCGGCGAACTGCCGACCGGTGCTGTCGCCGGCCTCGGTGCCCGGCTGCTCGCCGGCTCCTACTATGGCCAGACGGTCCAGATCTGGGCGGCGCTGTTCATGGCGGCGGCTCTTGCCGCCGTTCTCGTCATGATCGTCGGCTTCGCCCATACCGCCGTCCTCAAGCGCATGGGAGCCAAGCCATGAACCTCCCCGTCCTTGCTGCTGCGATCATCTTCTGGCTCGCCGCCTGGGCCTTCAACGAATGGCTGGTGCGCCAGAAATTTGAAAGCGATATCGCCAACAGCGCCGCGCGCTTTGCCGTGCCCCTGCTTTTCGGCATCACCATCCTCGTCCTCTGGGAAGGCATCGTGCGCGGCTTCCAGGTCCCCTCCGTGCTTTTGCCGGCGCCCTCGATGATCTGGCAGAGGCTGATCAACTCGCTGCCGACGCTTGGCGCCGATTTCCGCCAGACCTTCCTGAAAGCGGTGCTGATCGGATATGCGCTCGGCTGCGGCCTCGGCTTTGCCGTCGCGATCCTGATCGACCGGTCGCCCTTCCTGCAGAAGGGCCTTCTGCCGCTCGGCAATTTCGTCTCGGCGCTTCCGGTGATCGGCGTCGCCCCGATCATGGTCATGTGGTTCGGCTTCGACTGGCAGTCGAAGGTTGCCGTCGTCGTCATCATGACCTTCTTCCCGATGCTGGTGAACACGGTTGCCGGCCTTGCCGCCGCCAGCCACATGGAACGCGACCTGATGCGCACCTACGCTGCCTCCTGGTGGCAGACGCTGGTCAAATTGCGCCTGCCGGCCGCCTGGCCGTTCATCTTCACCGCGCTCAAGATCAATTCGACGCTGGCGCTGATCGGCGCCATCGTCGCCGAGTTCTTCGGGACCCCCATCGTCGGCATGGGGTTCCGGATTTCCACGGAAGTGGGACGCATGAATGTCGACATGGTCTGGGCCGAGATCGCCGTTGCGGCGGTCGCCGGTTCCGCCTTCTACGGGGTGGTCGCACTCATCGAGCGCGCCGTCACCTTCTGGCATCCCTCCATCCGCGGAGGGCGCGCCTGAGCCTGCTTGAAGAACTTGAATAAAACGAAGTAAAAACAAGAGGGAACTGACATGAACAAAAGACTTGCATCGCTTCTCGCCGCAGGCGTCTTTTCGCTCGCAGCGTTCCAGGCTGAAGCTGCCGAAAAGGTGACGCTGCAGCTGAAGTGGGTGACCCAGGCGCAGTTTGCCGGCTACTACGTCGCCAAGGACAAGGGGTTCTACGAAGAAGAAGGCCTCGACGTCGACATCAAGCCCGGCGGCCCGGACATCGCACCGGCCCAGGTGATCGCCGGTGGCGGCGCCGACGTCATCGTCGACTGGATGCCGTCGGCCCTTGCGACCCGTGAAAAGGGCGTGGCCCTCGTCAACATCGCCCAGCCGTTCAAGAAGTCGGGCATGATGCTGACCTGCCTGAAGGAAACCGGTGTCACCAGCCCCGACAAGTTCAAGGGCCAGACGCTGGGTGTCTGGTTCTTCGGCAACGAGTATCCGTTCCTCTCCTGGATGTCGCACCTGAAGATCCCGACTGACGGCGGGCCGAATGGCGTCACCGTGCTGAAGCAGGGCTTCAACGTCGACCCGCTGATCCAGAAGCAGGCTGCCTGCATCTCGACCATGACCTACAACGAGTACTGGCAGGTCATCGACGCCGGCATCAAGCCGGACGACCTGGTGACCTTCAAGTATGAAGACCAGGGCGTGGCGACGCTCGAAGACGGCCTTTACGTGCTTGAGGACAAGCTCAAGGATCCGGCTTTCAAGGACAAGATGGTCAAGTTCGTCCGTGCCTCGATGAAGGGCTGGAAGTACGCCGAGCAGAACCCGGACGAGGCCGCCGATATCGTTCTTGAGAACGACTCCACCGGCGCCCAGACGGAGAAGCACCAGAAGCGCATGATGAGCGAAGTGGCGAAGCTCACCGCCGGTTCCAACGGTTCGCTCGACGAGGCAGACTACAAGCGCACCGTCCAGTCGCTGCTTTCGGGCGGTTCCGATCCCGTGATTTCCAAGGAGCCTGAGGGCGCCTGGACCCACGAGATCACCGACGCCGCGCTGAAATAGGACCTGTTTCCACAAAGCAAAAGAGGGTCGCACGGCTCAGTATCGTGCGGCCCTCTTCCGTTTTCTTAGCGGTCGTTCGCATCCGCCAAGCTGCTGCCGGGTACCGGGCGTGGGGGTGGTAACGCGGCAAGCAACGGCGCTACCTTTGCTTGCCACTGTCAAGATCGTGTCAAGATCGCAACCATAACCGCAGAACGAACTGAATATTGAGGCACCATCGCTTCGAGCACTCTTGTAAGCGTGCAAGGCCGAGATTACATAGGCGACGATGTTTGTTGGAGGCAGGCATGATGGAGGACGTCTTTTTTCCAGTGCCATGCCTGCGGTAACCGGTCCCAGTTCCGCCCGCGTCTACGGTCTGATACCGTGCACGCGGAGCGCGAAGTGAGGAGAAGCGCAGTCCTCTGTCCCCGTGCAATCGACGGGGCGCGATGTCGGCGCGATAAAATCGCCTGATTGCCCGTGGATCCTGCCTCGAGCGGTGATCCGCTCGATGTTGTTTCCATTGCCGGGACTGTTAAGCCGATGGCTCAAAAAGTATTGCCTGTTCTCAGCGTGTGCGCTGCGATGACACTTGGTTCGCTTTCCTTCGCCCGGGCGGAGGAAGCAGCACAACCAAAACCAGCGCCGAGCCTGCCCTCCATCGTCGTGACGACGGCGGTCGACCAGTCGATCAGCGACCGGGTGGTTGCGACCGGCACCATCCAGGCTGTCGAGCAGGTCTACGTCGCCCCGATGGTCGACGGCCTCTCCATCCGCACGCTCAATGTCGATGTCGGCGACACGGTCGAAGCCGGCAGCGTTCTCGTGGTCTTGAACGACGACGCGCTTCGCCTGCAAAAAAGCGAACTCGAAGCCTCGCTTGCCAAGGCCGAGGCCGGGCTTGCCCAGTTGAACGCCCAGCTCAGCGAAACCAAGGCCAACAACGACGAGGCCAAGCGCGTCAGCGAACGCGCCGCCGAACTCTCCAAGAACGGCACCGTCTCGACGGCCGAGGCCGATCGCGTCCGCGCACTCGCGATCGCGACGCATGCCCGTGTGCTTTCGGCCGAGCAGGCCGTGGCCGTGGCCAGTGCCGACATCAAGGTCGCCGAAGCGCAGATCGACGACATCGATCTGCGCCTCGCGCGGACCGAGGTCAAGGCGCCGGTCGCCGGTGTCATTTCGGCCAAGAATGCCAAGGTCGGCGCGATCGCCACCGGCAACAGCGAGCCGCTCTTCGCCATGATCCGCGATGGCGCTATCGAGATGAAGGCCGATGTCGCCGAAGCCGATATCATCAAGCTCGCCGTCGGTCAGCCGGCCGTCGTGACGCTCGCCGGCGGCAACACCAAGGTCGAGGGCAAGATCCGCCTGATTGCACCAACGGTCGATCCGGTTAGTCGCCTCGGCACCGTTTTCATCAGCCTGGTGGATACCGAGAAGGCACGCTCCGGCATGTATGCGAGCGCGCTGATCACCGCCGAGCAGAAGCAGGCGGTCGTCTTGCCGCAAACGGCCGTTACCAATGAGAACGGCCGCACGATCGTCCGGAAGGTGGAAGACGGTGTGATCCGCATCCTGCCGGTCAAGACAGGGATTTCCGACGGCAAGTTCATCGAAGTCGTCGACGGCGTGAAGGCCGGAGACGATGTCGTGGCGAGAGCCGGCGCCTATGTCCGTGACGGCGACCGCATCAACCCCGTCAAGTCCGCCGAACCAGCGACCAACTGACAGGAACAGTGACCATGAACTTCTCAGCCTGGTCCATACGCAATCCGATCGCACCGATCCTTGCCTTTTTCGTGCTGATGGTGCTCGGCTATCAGTCGTTCAATAGTCTGCCTATCACCCGCTTCCCCAACATCGACGTGCCGATCGTCTCGATCAGCGTGGCCCAGAGCGGTGCCTCGCCTGCCGAGCTTGAAACGCAGGTCACCAAGGAGATCGAGGACGCGGTCGCCAGCGTCACCGGTGTCGACCACATCCAGTCGACGATCAACGACGGCACATCGACGACCGCCGTGATCTTCCGCATGGAAGTGCCGACAACCCAGGCTGTGCAGGACGTGAAGGATGCGATCGACCGCATCCGCAGCGACCTGCCGACCTCGATCGAAGAGCCGATCGTCTCCAAGGTCGATGTCGAAGGCCAGGCGATCCAGACCTTCTCCGTCTCGGCGCCCGGCATGTCGCTGGAAGAGCTTTCCTGGTTCGTCGATGACGTCATCAAGCGCGAAATCCAGGGCAAGAGCGGCATCGGCCGCGTCGACCGCTACGGCGGCGCCGACCGGGAAGTGCGTGTCGAACTCAACGAAGACAAGCTGAATTCGCTCGGCATCACCGCCGCCGACGTCAATGGCCAGCTGCGCCGCATGAACATGGACCTCGGCTCCGGCCGCGGCCAGGTGGGCGGCAGCGAGCAGGCGATCCGCACGCTCGGCGACGCCCGCAATGTCGACCAACTCGCCAACACGATGATCTCGGTCCCGAGCGGCCGTTTCGTGCGCCTGTCCGATCTCGGCACGGTCACGGACACCTATGAGGAGCCACGCTCCTTCTCGCGCTTCAACGGCACCCCCGGCGTGACCTTCGCAGTTTTCCGCGCCAAGGGCGCCTCGGAAGTCAGCGTCGCCGAGACGGTCGCCAAATCGCTCGAGAAGATCCGCGCGTCGAACCCGGATGTCACCATCGAAATGGTCGACGATTCCGTCTACTTCACCTACGGCAACTACGAAGCGGCGCTGCACACGCTGATGGAAGGTGCGCTGCTCGCCGTCATCGTCGTCATGCTGTTCCTGCGCAACTGGCGCGCCACGCTGATCTGCGCCGTAGCCCTGCCGTTGTCGGCCGTTCCAACCTTCTGGGTCATGGAACTGCTCGGCTTCTCGCTCAATCTTGTCAGCTTCCTCGCACTGACACTTGCAACCGGCATCCTTGTCGACGACGCCATCGTCGAGATCGAGAATATCGAGCGGCATATCCATATGGGCAAGTCGCCCTACCGGGCGGCGATCGAAGCGGCGGATGAAATCGGCCTCGCGGTGATCGCAACCACGTTCACGATCATCGCGGTTTTCATCCCGGTGTCGTTCATGCCGGGGATTGTTGGCCAGTACTTCATCCAGTTTGGCCTAACCGTCGCCGTCTCGGTCTTCTTCTCGCTGCTCGTTGCACGCCTGATTACGCCGGTCATGGCCGCCTATATGATGCGTCCGTCCAAACTTGACGGGCATCATGCCGAAGACGGCACCCTGATGCGCGGCTACACGCGTCTGGTTCATGCGACGACGAAACGCTGGTACATGCGCTACCTGACGGTGCTCATCGCGATCGGGGTGACCGTGGCCTCCGTGGCCGCCTTGTTCATGTTCGTGCCCGGCGGGTTCCTGCCTCCGGACGACACGTCGCGTGTCAGCCTGTCGGTCGAACTGGCGCCCGACGCTATGCTGGAAGACACCGACCGGACGACCGCGCAGATCTACGAAAGGGTCAAGGACCTGGACGGCGTCGAAAGCGTGTTCGTGCTTGGCGGCGCCTCGCCGAAGGGCGACCTGGAACTGCGCCGGGCGACCGTCACGGTACTGCTCGAAAAGCGCGACCACTCGCTCCTCAACAAGGTGGTCAACGACGTCTTCGGCAAACTGCCGGTCGTCGGCCAGTACCTGCCGAAGTTGCCGCCATCGGGCCGCATCATTCCGCAGTCGCAGATCGAGAAGGAAATCTTTGCCCGCGTTCGCGATTTGCCGGATGTCCGGGTGATCAAGCTCAACGACCGCGGCGAGCGGGAACTGTCGTTCAATCTGCTCTCCAACAACGAGGCCGATCTCGACAAAGCCGTCGGCATTCTGGAAGGAAAGCTGCGCAGCGATCCGTTGCTGGCCAATGTCAGCCCGGACGGCGCCCTCCCGCGTCCCGAGTTGCAGATCCGTCCGCGCGACGAGCAGATGTCGCGCCTCGGCATCACCACCGCGCAGATCTCGGAAGTCATCCGTGTCGCCACCATCGGCGATATCGACGCTGCATTGACGAAGATCGCCCTTGACGGTCGGCTGATCCCGATCCGCGTGCAGATCAACCGCGACTTCCGCACGGATATCGCCGCGATCCGCAATCTGAAGATCCAGACCGCTTCGGGGTTGACGGTACCGTTGTCGAGCGTCGCCGACATCAACTATTCCGAAGGACCGAGCTCGATCAAGCGCTACGACCGCAACCGCGTCGTGGCGCTCGGCGCGGATCTTCCAATCGGCGTGGCGCTCAATACCGCCTCGGCGCGCTTCCTGCAGATTGCCGACGAAGCCAAGATGCCGTCCACGGTTCAACTGCTGAAGAGCGGTGACGCAGAGGTCGAAGAGGAAATGCAGCAAAGCTTCGTCAATGCGATGCTGCTCGGCCTGATGCTGGTGCTGGTGGTGCTGATCCTCCTGTTCAAGGACGTGATCCAGCCGTTCACCATCCTGTTCTCGCTGCCGCTTGCAATGGGCGGTGTCGCAGCCGGCTTGATCCTGACCCAGAACTCGCTGTCGATGCCGGTGCTGATCGGCATCCTGATGTTGATGGGCATCGTCACCAAGAACGCCATCCTGCTCGTCGACTTCGGCATCGAGATGATGCATCACGGCATGGACCGGACGCAGGCGATGATCGAAGCGGGCCGCAAGCGCGCCCGCCCGATTATCATGACATCGATCGCCATGTCGGCGGGGATGCTGCCCTCCGCGCTTGGCGTCGGCGAAGGCGGCTCGTTCCGCGCCCCGATGGCGATCGCCGTGATCGGCGGCATCATCGTCTCGACGGTTCTCAGCCTCGTCGTGGTACCATCGTTCTTCCTGATCATGGACGACCTGTCGCGCCTGCTCGCCTGGGCTTTCGGACGCTTCGTCGGCAAGAAGGACGAGGAAAACCTGCCCCTCGACCGCGAAGCCCTCACGGGCCTCGTGCACGAACAAGGCAAGACGATCGAGGGCCTGGAAGACCGGCTGAAGACGCTGGAAACGGACCAGACCAAGGCACGGTCCGGCGGCAAGGTCATCAATCATCCGGCGCTCGCAGCCGAGTAAATCGTCACCGGCGTGGCCCTCCACCCTGGGCTGCCACAATTCCAAAGCAAGCCCGCGCCCTGCAAGCGCGGGCTTTTTGTTGTTTCTATTTGATCGAGGTCAAACCACGATCCGCAAAGCCCTCTACCCTAGCGCTGGATTTTACTCAGGACGGGTACGATGAAGACGTTGCGATTGAACTCGAACGACAGGGCGGTGCTGCTCGGCTCCTGCTTTTTCGAAAAGCTGCCGGCGGCGGCCTCGAGCGCCATTCTCGATGATGTCGTGGTTTCCACCCACGAGGAGCACGACATCCTGTTTGGCCAGGGCGAGGCGCTGGACCAAGTCTTCTTCGTCCTCTCCGGTCTGGTGCGCCTTTACCGGCTGGGCAAGGACGGGCGCGAGGCGGATATCGCCGTCTTCCCGAAAGGCGAGCTTTTCGGTGAAAGCGCGATGTTCCTCGGCAACCGCGCCACCGCCAACGCCCAGGCGATCGAGACGACGATGCTTGCGCGGATCGACAGCCGCAGGCTTCGCAGGCTGGCCGAACAGTCACCCGAGATCGCCGACGCGCTGATGCAGCTTCTGTGCCGACACGCGCAAATGGCCGAGGATTGCCTGGCCGAAGACCGGCTGCTGACGGCGCCGCAGCGGGTCGCAAGCTACATTCTCGGCAATTGCCCCGACGGCATCACCAACTTTTCCTTCCGCCTGCCCTTCCAGAAGAATGTGCTGGCGGGCAAGCTGGGCCTGGCGCCCGAGGCACTCTCGCGCGCTTTCTCGGCCCTTCGCCGCTCCGGCGTCACCGTCAAGGGCCGCGTCATCGAGATCCACGACCGGCAGGCGCTGGAGCGCTTCTGACGCACTGACAAGCTCAGGCGCCAGAAGCAACAAAAGCGCACGGCGTCAAAGCCCGCCGTGCAGCGTCAGGAAATCGACGATCCGGTTGATGCCGTCGCCGCGCTTCATGTCGGTAAAGACGAAGGGCTTTTCCGCCCGCATGCGCGTCGCGTCCCGCTGCATCACGTCGAGATCGGCGCCGACATAAGGGGCGAGATCCTTCTTGTTGATGACCAGAAGGTCCGATTTGGTGATCCCCGGCCCGCCCTTGCGCGGGATTTCCTCGCCCTGGCAGACCGAAATGACATAGATCGTCAGGTCGGCGAGATCGGGCGAAAAGGTCGCCGCGAGATTGTCACCGCCGGATTCGATGAAGACGATATCGAGGTCGGGAATGCGGCGGTTGAGATCGGCAATCGCCTGCAGATTGATCGTGGCGTCCTCGCGGATCGCCGTGTGCGGGCACCCACCGGTCTCCACCCCGACGATGCGATCGGACGGCAACGCCTGCATGCGCACCAGCGCCTCGGCATCTTCCTTGGTGTAGATGTCGTTAGTGACGACGGCGACGGAGTACTTCTCCCGCATCGCCTTGCAGAGCTTGTCGGTCAGCGCCGTCTTGCCCGAGCCCACCGGCCCGCCGATGCCGACGCGAAGGGGACCGTTCTTCGATGCCATCTGGATGTCCTTTCAAGGTGGAAGCAATTCCGGGAAAGCGTGAGGCAGTTTCCGTCCGAAATCGCGCAGTTCTATGGGTTACGAACGGAAGAGCCGCGAATGCAGGCTCTCGTGTCTCAGCGCCGAAATATCCGCTGTTATCGTGGCCGAGCCGAGATCCTCCAGCGTGGCACCGGCCGCCTTGACGGCTGTCGTGGCGATGACCGCTTCAAGAGCTGCGATGACGCCGACACCGTCGCGCTGGCCGGTCACGCCGCAGCGGATCGCTACGGACACGGCGTTCGAGACAGAGGCGTTGAGATAGGCGGCGAGCGCCGGCTCGAGGCCCGTTTCATGGGCCCCGGCAACGGCACCGACGGCGACCGGATAGGCGACACTCTCTGGCAGCGCATCGAGAACCGGATGTGGCCACGACCGCGCGGCTGCGACGAACGCCTGACCCTGCAGCATCGTTTCCATATGGCGCTCGCGGCTCCCCGCCAGGGCTTCGGCAAGCTCTGCCGCCGCAGCCAGACGGGCATGGTCGTTCACGGCGCGATAGCTCTCGGCCAGAAGCAGCGCGTCGTTCCAGCCGGAGCCCTGAGAGACGACGGTCTCAAGCCAGGTACGAAGCGCGCCGGCGTCGGTCACCAGACGGTCGTAAACCGCCTGCTCGAGCCCGCTGGAATAGGAAAAGGCGCCGACCGGAAAGGCCGGCGACATCCATGTCACGAGGCGAAGCAGCCCTTGCGTGTCGATCCGCTCAGCCATGGTGGTGGTGGCTATGGCCATGGTTGTGGCCGCCGGCATGGTAGGCGCCGCGCAGCGGATGGAAAGGCAACGAAACGTCGCTCACCGCCGCGCCCAGGCCTTCGAGCATCTGGCGGATCACCGGATCGCGGGCAATCAGGATTCGGTTTTCTTCGAACTGCGCCGGCAGGTGGCGATTGCCGAGATGCCAGGCAAGCTCGATCAGATGCATCGCGTCGCGTGTGCGAATTTCATAGAGCGCTTCCGGTGCCGCGACGATACGGATATGGCCGCCCCCCTCGAGCACCAGGAGGTCGCCATCGGCAAGCATCACCGCTTCCTTGAGATCCAGCATCACCACATCGTCGTTTTCGAGATGCAGCAATTTGCGGCGCAGATGCCGCGCGTCATGCGTCAATGTCACGCTGTGAAGCGGCGCAATTTCGGCAGGGCCGGGCGAGAGAACCTCTGTCGAACGATAGGGCATCGTCAGAGAACCTCGACCTTTTCCGGCGTCACCAGCTCGATGCGCGCCTCGACCAGCAGGTCGGCCATCGCCGCCTGGAAGGCTTTCAGATGCGGCTCCTCGAAATGCGCGTCGACGGCGGCCTTGTCCTTCCAGGTCTCGACAAACACCAGCACATCGGGTTCGGCCGGCTTGCGGTAGAGATCATAGGTGATGCAGCCGACTTCGCGCCGCGTGGCCTCGATCAGCGGTGCTGCAAGCGACACCACCTCATCCCCCTTGCCCGGGTGTGCGGTCAGGTAGGCGATAATGTAAACCATTGAACCCTCGATATCTTTTCTGTCGGCTACTTTAGCAAGAAAAAGCACTGGCGCCAGCGGCGAGCACGGCTTTTCAGGCGCCTTCGGCGACTGGGACCGCGCAAGAAAAAGCCCGAAGACCGGATCCGATCTTCGGGCTTTTTCCAATCAGGAACGGTAGACCGCTACCATCAAGCGGCGAGCTTCTGGGACTTCAGCGTCTCCAGAATGTTCTGCGGCGAGGAAACACCATAGGGGTCGCTGTCGCAGTTGTCGGAATAGCCTTCTTCCTCGAACCACTGCTCGACAACGCCGTTGTTGACGACGGCAGCGTAGCGCCAGGAGCGCATGCCGAAGCCGAGGTTGTCCTTGGCAACGAGCATGCCCATCTTGCGGGTGAACTCACCCGAACCGTCCGGGATCAGCTTGACGTTTTCGAGGCTCTGGGACTTGCCCCAGGCGTTCATGACGAAAGCATCGTTGACCGAGATGCAGTAGATTTCGTCGACGCCTTCGGCGCGGAAATCGGCCGTCAGCTTTTCGAAATCGGGCAGCTGGAAGGTCGAGCAGGTCGGCGTGAACGCGCCCGGCAGCGAGAACAGCACGACGCGCTTGCCTGCGAAGTAATCGTCGGAGGACATGTCCTCCCAGCGGAACGGGTTCGAGCCGCCAACGGCCTCGTCGCGAACGCGGGTGCGGAACGTTACAGCGGGTACTTTTCTGCCAAGCATCGTCATCTCCTTTGGACCACGATGATCTGGGTCAGCTCGACCAAAATCATGAACGTGATCGTCTCTTGTAAGTTAGAGCGGGATACATGCGGGAAACCGCAAACCGCTCTGGCGCAGCTCTCGGTCGGCAGGTCTTGGGAGGATTGCTGGCAACCGAGAAAGGTCAGCCGTCTTCCTATCGGATCTTGCGCTGCGGCGCAGCACGAAAGGCCCCAATTCACATGCAAGCATGGCAGCCATGCGGTGGCCGCATGGCTCCAATCGGCCCGTCATTGCTCAGTTATGGAGCCGCAGCGACAACCCAAGACTTGGCGGAACCGGGTTCCACAGGCCCGTCCTCAAGCCGGCCTCTCGCAACGCCCGCGCCGTCCATGTGTTGCAGCCGAAGAGCGCGTTGAAGCTGCCGCCAGCCTCGAAAAAGCGGTCGTTGCCATTGTAGGAAAAGCCGTCGACCGGAACGACGGCTCCGGCCTCGCGGGTGAAGCTCTCAGCCACAAAGTCGAGCAGCCGATCGTATCCCGCTTCGTTCAGCTCGAAGCCGGCGACAGCCGCCTGCGGCTCTACGATCCGGCCGGCGATATCCACATGCATGACCGAGCGGTCGAGCGTCAGCGCCTTGAACACCGGCCCGGCCTTCAGCTCCGACCAGGTCGGCGTTTCCAGATAGAAGGAGCGCCCGCCCCAACCGAAGATCAGCCATTCGGCCTGCGGATGCGCAAGCGGTACGCCGGCCGCCTCGACAAACGCGAACCGCGCCCGGGTTTCCTCCGTCAGGGGTATGGCGATGTCCGTGTGGATCGGGCCGGAAAGCAGAAGGATGCGCGTGCCCCCGGTTCCGGTCGCAGAGGCGGAAACCGGAAGGAGCGGCCGCGGCAGCAGGGTACCTGCGACGACGGCAAGCACCGCCGCCAGCAGGCCGAAGAAAGCCCATTTCAGACCACGCTTCATTCCCTGTCCCTGCCTGCTCTAGAACAGGAAGTAGCGCTGTGCCATCGGCACGACCGTCGCCGGCTCGCAGGTCAGAAGTTCGCCGTCGGCGCGCACCTCGTAGGTCTCCGGGTCCACCTCGATATGTGGCAGCAGGTTGTTGTGGATCATCGACGCTTTGCCGATGCCGCCACGGGTATTGCGGACAGCCACGAGCTGCTTGGCAACGCCGAGCTTGGCGGCAAGGCCGGCATCGAGCGAGGCCTGCGACACGAAGGTGACGGAGGAGCTGGTGCGGTTCTTGCCATAGGCGGCAAACATCGGCCGGTAGTGCACCGGCTGCGGCGTCGGAATGGAGGCGTTCGGATCGCCCATCGGCGCCATCGCGATCGAGCCGCCCAGCAGCACGAAGTCGGGCTTCACGCCGAAGAAGGCCGGGTTCCAGAGGACGAGATCGGCCCGCTTGCCGACCTCGATCGAGCCGATCTCATGGCTGAGGCCGTGGGCGATCGCCGGATTGATCGTGTATTTGGCGATGTAGCGCTTCACCCGGAAATTGTCGTTGTCGCCGGTTTCCTGCGGCAGCGGCCCGCGCTGGCGCTTCATCTTGTCGGCGGTCTGCCAGGTGCGGATCGCCACCTCGCCGACGCGGCCCATCGCCTGGCTGTCGGAGGAGATGATCGAGAAGGCGCCGATGTCGTGCAGGATGTCCTCGGCCGCGATCGTTTCCTTGCGGATGCGGCTCTCGGCAAAGGCGATGTCCTCGGGGATCGACGGCGACAGGTGGTGGCAGACCATCAGCATGTCCAGATGCTCGGCGAGCGTATTCTTGGTGTAGGGCCGCGTCGGGTTGGTCGAGGACGGGATGACGTTCGGCTGGCCGCAGATCTTGATGATATCGGGCGCGTGGCCGCCACCCGCCCCTTCCGTGTGAAAGGCGTGGATGGTGCGGCCCTTGATCGCCGCGATCGTATCCTCGACGAAGCCGCTCTCGTTCAGCGTGTCCGTGTGGATCATCACCTGAACGTCGTATTCGTCGGCAACGCCGAGGCAGCAATCGATCGCCGCCGGCGTCGAGCCCCAGTCCTCATGCAGCTTCAGCGAGGTGGCGCCGGCCAGCACCATTTCCACCAGCGCGCCCGGCCGCGACGCGTTGCCCTTGCCGGCAAAGGCGATGTTCATCGGGAAGCCGTCGGCCGCCTCGATCATGCGGGCGAGATGCCAGGGACCGGAGGTGCAGGTGGTCGCAAGCGTGCCGTGCCCCGGCCCGGCGCCGCCGCCGAGCATGGTGGTCAGCCCGCTCACCAGCGCTTCTTCGATCTGCTGCGGGCAGATGTAGTGGATGTGGCTGTCCATGCCGCCGGCGGTGATGATCTTGCCTTCGCCCGCAATGACCTCCGTGCCGGGACCGACGATGACGGTGACGCCCGGTTGCGTGTCCGGGTTGCCGGCCTTGCCGATGCCGGCGATGCGTCCGTCCTTGAGGCCGATATCCGCCTTGACGATGCCCCAGTGGTCGACGATCAGCGCATTGGTGATGACAGTGTCGACGGCACCCTCGGCGCGCGTCATCTGGCTCTGCCCCATGCCGTCGCGAATGACCTTGCCGCCGCCGAACTTCACCTCCTCGCCATAGGTGGTGAAATCCTTCTCCACCTCGACGAAAAGTTCGGTATCGGCGAGCCGCACCTTGTCGCCGACCGTCGGGCCGAACATGTTGGCATAGGCCGCGCGCGACATCTTGTAGGGCATGGTTCAGGCTCCTTGGGACGAAGAAGAAATGGGATGGGGGCGGCGAAGACGGCCGCCGGCCGCAAGCGCGTCGACATGGCGGCGCTCGGCGGCGAAGGGATGCCATTCCCAGCCGACATGACCGAAGCCGGCAAGAACGACATCGTCGTCGGGCGTCGCAAGATGCGCGAGAATATCGGCAATCACGATCATCCCGCTCGACGGAACGACGTAAGGGTCTGGCGAAAAGCCGGCGAGATCCTGCTCCACCTGCTCGTGCACGTCGACCGGAACGACGCGAAAGCCGCGGTTGGTCGAGCGGGCGAAGCTCTCGAAACCGACTGTGTAATCGTCGCAGAAATCGTCGAGGTCCGGATGCGTTTCCGCAAGCCCGGCGCGCATCGCGGCAAACTTGGCGCCGGAGCGAACGCACCAGATCTCCCGCGCCTGGCGCACCGCGGCGTTCGTCTTCCAGCGGCCACCGCCGAGCATGGAAATCCCAGGACGCCCGGTGTTGCAGACGGCGACGATATCGGTTTTTTGGCCACCATATCCAACCGACCGGCAGTCGTTGAAACGCACGACGATATCGGCGCCGTCAATCATCGCGCCAAACCCCTCGGGCACGTCGCCATTACCTACGATCATGATGGTGCGGCCGCGGCTCAAAGGTCTAGTTCCCCTCTGGCGCGGCAATGGCGTTGAGTTCTTTCGTACGGGCTTTCGTCAGTTCGGCCAGGCACCCAGAAACAAGCATCGGCTCCATCGAACCGCCCCGCGCTTCGAAACCGGCAAGTTCGCATTGTCCGTCCCGATAGCCGATCCAGGCGCGTTGCGACTTCTTGAGTGCCTGCTCCGCGCCGACATAGGCTGCATCGATGTCAGCCAGTTCCTGGTCCTGTGCCTGCGTCGCCGCCAACGCCTGTTTGTAGGTCTTGTTCAGCTCCGCATCGGCTGCCTCGTAGTCTTCGTTGGCGCAGATATTCATGTCCGACTGCGTCACCGCATTCTGGCAATCGACCTCTTCCTCCTGCGCGAAAGCGGATGCCAACGGTAGGGCAAAGGCGACGGCGACCACAGCATAACGCATCATAGCTTACCCATCACCTGCTGGCGGAAGCCATAGACCTCGCGCTTGCCGGAAAGCGGTATCAGCGTCACCTGGCGCGTCTGGCCCGGCTCGAACCGCACGGCCGTGCCGGCGGGAATGTCGAGCCGACGGCCGTAGGCGGCCTTGCGGTCGAACTGCAGTCCCGCATTGGTTTCGGCGAAATGATAGTGGCTGCCGACCTGGATCGGGCGGTCGCCGGTATTGGCGACTTCGATCGTCGTCGTATCGAGGCCGACATTGAGCTCGATCTCTCCGGCCGCCGCGATGATTTCTCCTGGGATCATGGTCTTCTCCTCAAGCCGCCCTCGGCCGGCCGCATACTTTTATCCCGCATTCAGGCTTCAGGCGCCCTGCGCCCGCAAGCCAGGCACGCGCCCTGCGCCTAGCGGATCGGCTCGTGCACGGTAACGAGCTTGGTTCCGTCCGGAAACGTCGCCTCGATCTGGATGTCATGGATCATCTCAGCGATGCCCTCCATCACCTGCTCGCGCGTCAGCACCTGCGCACCCGCCTCCATCAGTTCGGCGACCGAGCGCCCGTCGCGCGCGCCCTCGACGACGAAATCGGTGATCAGCGCGATCGCCTCCGGATGGTTGAGTTTCACGCCGCGCTCCAGGCGCCTGCGGGCAACCATGGCCGCCATCGAAATCAGCAGTTTGTCTTTCTCGCGCGGGGTAAGATTCATGCGTCGCCACCGGTTGTTCGTGAAGCAATTCCCTGGGAAATCTGCGAAGCGGTCTTCCGCCAGGAATTACAAAGTTTCAATGCGTTAGATCGTTTCACTGTTTCAAATAAAATGTGAAACGCGCTAGAGTACCCAGACTTTCGGCACAGTCTTCTGCTTGCGCAAGTGCGAAATAACCGGGATGAGGATTTTTCTGAGCGCGAAGCCATCCGGCGCCACGAAACGGGCAACCAGCTTGTCGCGGCCATGGACCTGAAAATGGCTGATGCCGACGCCCGCTGCGCCATCGACGAGCGACCGAAGACGCGGCAGCTGGAGCTCGCAGTCCGGACCGACATAGAGCAGCGTGGCAAAGGCGGCCGCGCCATCGAGCACCGCCTTGCGCTGGGCGAGACTGGCGACTTCTCCTGATAGGGCGAGATTGTCCGCATGCAGCAGTTTGCCGTCGCTACGGATACGCCAGCGATCGCGGAAGAGCCCGGTTTCAACTGCCTCGCCCATTGCCTTGCGGCCGAGCAGCACCGCTTCGACCGCGAGAAACGTCGAGTCCGAGGCAAGTTCCACCTCCAGCGAGCGCGAGAGCGAGGCCCGGTCGAAGAGGATCGTCTCCTGCGGCAGCCAGTCGACGCGCGCGTCGGCGGCAACCTCGATGCGGGTCGCCACTTCGACGGTATCGGCGCCCGCCTTGTAGATCTTCTCGCAGGCCTGCGTCGTCACCGTCACCTCGGTTTCCACCCCTGCCGCGACCTCCCAGATCATCCGGTCGCCGCCGGTAAGCCCGCCGGAAGAGTTGATGAGCACCACCTCCATCGAGTTGTCGAAGGTCTTCGGCAGGCGAATCTTGGCGCAGCCTTCCTGGTAGAGTTCGGCAATGCGGCTGTGGCCGAGCACCGCCTTGGCGACGAGCCGTCCCTTGCCCCAGGCCCGCTGCGGGGCGATGCGTGCTGCCTTGTCCATGTCAGACCGCTAAGCGGCGTCCTTCATTCCAGGCGCAGTGCCCATTGAGCCCACCGCCTTATCTCGGCGCTATCGTCCGCATCGCGGCACGACAAGTCAAGTTATTGTTTTGCAAAGAAAATCGTCAACATGCTGCATTTCCATGCAGGCTCTGCGCAGAAAACGGGCAGCCGCCTACGCCACGCGATCCGGCGGTTCGCGCCCGTCGAAAAACGCCGTGATATTGTCCACCACCTTCATGCCCATGGCGACGCGCGTCTCCTCCGTCGCACTGCCGAGATGTGGAAGCAGAACGACATTTTCGAGCGCGCGCAGACGTTCCGGCACGTTCGGTTCCGCCTCGAAGACATCGAGGCCGGCGCCGCGAATAACACCGTCTTCGAGCGCCGCAATCAGCGCCGGCTCGTCGATCACATCACCGCGCGCCGTGTTGACGAGGTAGGCGCTTTTCTTCATCAGGGCCAAGCGTTCGGCGTTGATCAGGTGCCGGTTTTCGCCGCCGCCGGGGCAATGCAGCGACACGAAGTCCGCCACCTTCAGCACGTCCTCGACCGTGTCGAGCTGGCGGGCGCCATAACGGCTGGCCTCGGCCGGGTCGATACGTGAGCGATTGTAGAAGACGACATCCATGTCGAAGCCGAAGTGGCAGCGTTTGGCCATCGCCTTGCCGATGCGGCCGAAGCCGATGATGCCGAGCGTCTTGCCGGTGACTTTGCCGCCAATCATGTGGGTCGGGCGCCAGCCGGTCCATTCGCCGGCCCGCACCTGCCGTTCGCCCTCGCCTGCCCGCCGCGCGACTGCAAGCAGCAGCGTCATGGCGATGTCGGCGGTGCAGTCGGTCAGCACACCCGGCGTGTTGGTTACGACGATGTCGGCAGCCTTGGCGGCCGCAACGTCGATGTGATTGTAGCCGACGCCATAGTTTCCAAGGATCTTCGCGCGGAGACCGCCGCCGGCAAAGAGGTCGGCCGGAAGCCGGTCGGAAACGGTCGGGAGAACGGCGTCATAGGTCCGCAGTGCTTCGGCGAGTTCTGCGGCCGTCAACGGCATGTCCCCGTCGTTCAAGGTGACGTCGAAGCGTTCGGCAAGCACCTGCTCCACCGCTGCCTGCCAACGACGGGTGACGAGAATGCGGGGTTTCGAGCTCATGCCTGCCTCCAGATCAGAATCGCTGCGAGATAGTGCACGAAACGGCGCGACGCGACAGCTATCTCGACAAGCGAAACACCTATCACAAAAGGCAAAAAAGAGGCGCCGTTGCCGGCGCCTCTCATCGTGATTTCAACCGCCATCAAGCCCTGGCGAAGGCGAGCAGGTCGGCGTTGAGCTGGTCCTTGTGGGTGTCGGTGATGCCGTGCGGTGCGCCGGCATAGACCTTGAGGTCCGCATGCGGCACCAGCGTCTTCGAGGCTCTCGCCGCCGCATCGATCGGCACGATCTGGTCGTCGTCGCCATGGATGATCAGCGTCGGCACATCGAACTTCTTCAGATCCTCGGTAAAGTCGGTCTGCGAGAAGGCGACGATCGAGTCGTAGGTGTTCTTGTGGCCGGCCATCATGCCCTGCAGCCAGAAGCTGTCGATCATGCCTTGCGAGGCGACAGCCCCCGGCCGGTTGAAGCCGAAGAATGGACCGGACGCGATGTCGCGGTAGAGCTTGGAGCGATCCTGGAGGCTCGCCGCCTGCAGGCCGTCGAAGACGTCCTTCGGCAGACCACCGGGGTTCTTGTCGGTCTTGACCATCAGCGGCGGCACCGCCGAGATCAGGCCGGCCTTGGCGACCCGGCTGGTGCCATGGCGGCCGATATAACGGCTGATCTCGCCGCCGCCGGTCGAAAACCCGGCGAGGAAGATGTCCTTGAGATCGAGCGCGTTGATCAGGTCAGCAAGGTCGTCGGCATAGTGATCCATGTCGTTGCCGTCCCAGGGCTGCGACGAACGGCCGTGGCCACGGCGGTCATGGGTGACGACGCGGAAGCCGTTGGCGGCAAGGTGGAAGGCCTGCGCCTCCCAGCTGTCCGACGACAGCGGCCAACCGTGGCTGAGCACGACGACCGGGCCATCCTTCGGCCCCCAGTCCTTGTAATAGATCTCGACGCCATCGCGGGTGATGATGCGGCTGCCCATGGTGTTTGCTCCCTTCGTGCCGGACGCGCCGGCGGTTGATGCGGTGCTGGATGCGGCCGTGGCCGGCGTGTTGATCGCATTGACCGCGGCTGCCGTGGCGGCAGCGCCGAAGGCGGCCGAGAGAACCGTGCGGCGGGAGATGCTGTTGGCTTCGGTCTTGCTGATTGCCTTGCTCATGGAACGCTCCTTCTTCCCTGCGGTCGTGCCGCGCTAAAGTTAGATATCTGGCGATTAAGTCGTGCGCGATTTATATATCTTTATATCGCTACCGATTTAATCGTGTACAACATTTATATCGCACCCGCACCGCTGTCAATGCCTTGCGATTATATCGTGAACGATTTATTTTGAACGCATGACAGGAGAAAGCGATGACTGACACCAACTCCAAGAACGACGAGGCGATGCTGGCACTCGACAGCTTCCTCTGTTTTGCAGTCTATTCGGCAAACCACGCCTTCACGCGCATCTACAAGCCGCTGCTGGAGGAACTTGATCTCACCTACCCGCAATATCTGGTGATGGTGCTGTTGTGGGAGAAAGACGACCAGACGGTCGGCAGCCTCGGTGAACGGCTCTTCCTGGAATCGAGCACTTTGACGCCGATGCTGAAGCGCCTGGAGGCCGCCGGCTACATCGCCCGTGTGCGCGACAAGGCGGACGAGCGGCAGGTGCGGGTGCAATTGACCGACATGGGCAAGGCCTTGCGGCAAAAGGCAGTGGAAGTGCCGCGCGGCCTCACCGAAGCGACGAAGCTCGGCGCCGACGATCTCGAGCGACTGCGCGCCGAGGTCTCCTCACTCAGGGACACGCTGCTGAAATAGCCGACCGCTCGCCGACACCTCACAAAAAGAAAAGCCCGGCGATCGCTCGCCGGGCCCCAACCAGTCGGACACAAGGTCCGAAATCAGAACTACTCGTTCTGGAAGTAGTTGTACTTGCCGTCGTCACCCTTCTTCCAGGTGTACATGACGTAGTCCGGACGCGTGATGTCGCCCTTTTCGTCATAGCCGAGTTCGCCGATTGCGGTCTTGAACGGACCCTTTGCCTTGATGGCTTCGGCAACTGCCTGCGGGTCGTTGCCGCCGGAAGCCTTGGCAGCTTCTGCGATGACCTGGAGAGCGGCGTAGGCGTAGAGCGTGTAGGCTTCCGGTTCGAAGCCGGCAGCGCGGAACTTCTCGACGAGGTCCTTGGCAGCCGGGTTCTTGCGCGGATCGGGAGCGAACGTCATCAGCGTGCCGTCAACGGCGTCGCCGGCGATCGAAGCCAGTTCGTTCGAAACGATACCGTCGCCCGACATCAGGGTAGCCTTGAGGCCCTGGTCCTTCATCTGGCGCATGATCAGGCCGGCTTCGGTGTGCAGACCGCCGTAGTAAACGATCGAAACGCCGGCTTCCTTCATCTTGGCGATGAGCGCCGAGAAGTCCTTGTCGCCGGTGTTGATGCCTTCATAGAGGGCTTCGGTGAGGCCGGCTTCGTTCATCGACTTCTTGGTTTCGTCGGCAAGGCCCTGACCATAGGGGGTCTTGTCGTGAATGACGGCGATCTTTGCGTCCTTGAAGTTGGCGGCGAGGTAGGCACCGGCAACTGCACCCTGCTGGTCGTCACGGCCGCAGGTACGGAACGTGTTCCAGAGACCGCGCTCGGTGAACTGCGGGTTGGTGGAGGCCGGCGTTACCTGCAGGATGCCGTTTTCGGCGTAAACTTCAGAAGCCGGGATGGACACGCCCGAGTTGAAGTGACCGACAACGAACTTCACACCGTCAGCAACGAACTTGTTGGCGACCGAAACGCCCTGCTTGGCGTCCGAAACGTCGTCGCCGAGCACAACCTTGATCTGTTCCCCATTGATACCGCCGGCAGCGTTGATGTCAGCGGCGGCCTGCTCTGCACCTTTCTGGAGCTGTGCACCGAAAGCGGCGTTCGGGCCAGTCAGCGGGCCGGCGACACCAACGAGAATATCAGCCCAGGCGCTGCCGCTGAAGGCAACCATAGCCGTCAGCGCGACCGCCGACAGAAGAGACTTTTTCATCTTGTTACTCCCAATTATTCGAGCGGGTCTCGTTACCAACCTGCGCAATGCCCACCATAGTTGCGCCGGTGTTTCTTTCGCACCGGCCGCGGCGGCCGGCGCGCGCTGTTCCCTTTATTTGGCTTTCCATGAGAAAGGCGAAGCCTTCTCATAGAGCCAATAGTAGTTATTGGTCATTTGCTTGGTCCGGTAGTATCGGAAACCTGCGGTAGCAAACAACAAAAGCACGATCGTGTCCACGATATAGTAGTGCAGGCTGAACATCGTGCCCTCGAAGAGAGCGTGATGCACGAAGCGGATGCCAAGCCCTAGCAACGCAACGTAGAGAAGGAGGCGCGGAAACTCCTCCCAGCCTTCGGCGACGCTCTTGCCGGTACGCCACGCCGTCCAGCCGCCGAGAACGCAGCTGATGAAAAGAAATTGCCAGATCGACACTTCTTCGTAGAGAATTCCCTGCATGTCACTTGCTCCAGATGCAGCCCGTCAATGACGGCCGCCTTCGAGATAGGCCGCGCGCACTTCCGGATTGGCGAGCAGTTCCTTGCCGGAACCGCTCATCGTCACCCGGCCGTTGACCATGACGTAGCCGCGGTCGGAAAGCTTGAGCGCGCCGAAGGCGTTCTGTTCCACGAGGAAGACGGTCAGGCCTTCCTCCTTGTTGAGTTTCTTGATCGCTTCGAAGATGCCCTTGACGATTAGCGGCGCAAGACCGAGCGACGGCTCGTCGAGAAGCAACAACTTCGGACGGGCCATCAGCGCGCGGCCGATCGACAGCATCTGCTGCTCGCCGCCCGAAAGCGTACCGCCGCGCTGCGCCTGACGCTCCTTCAGGCGCGGGAAAAGCGCGAACACCTTTTCCACGTCCTGGTCGAAGTGCTTCAGGTTGTCGAGGCTGGCGCCCATCTGCAGGTTTTCAAACACCGTCATGCGCGGGAAGATGCGCCGCCCCTCGGGCGACTGCGCGATGCGCAGCCGGGCGATCTCGTGCGTCGGCATGCGGGTGATGTCCTGGCCTTCGAAGAAGACCGAACCGGTACGCGCCTGCGGGCTGCCGCAGATGGTCATCATCAACGTCGACTTGCCGGCACCGTTGGCACCGATCAGGCAGACGATTTCACCGCGGTGAACTTCGACATCGACCCCGCTGAGCGCGCGGATGTTGCCGTAGTAGGTCTCGACGGCTTTGACTTGGAGAAGAGGCGCCGTCATCAGTTGGTGCCCCCCTGCCCGCCTTCGATTTCCTCGATTTGTTCGATCACCTCTTCAACCTCTTCATCCTCGACACCCAGATAGGCCGCAATGACCCTCGGATCGTTCTTCACGAAATCCGGTGTGCCGTCGGAAATCTTCTGTCCGTATTCCAGGACCACCACGTGGTCGGAGATCTCCATAACCACGGACATGTCGTGTTCGATCAACAGGATCGACGTGCCGGTATCGGCGCGAATGCTTTTCAGCAATTCGTTGAGCGCCAGGGACTCGCGTGGATTGAGACCGGCGGCCGGCTCGTCCAGGCAAAGCAGTTCCGGCCCCGTGCACATGGCGCGGGCAATCTCGAGACGGCGCTGCGCGCCGTAGGAGAGGTCACCGGCCGGATCGTCCGCACGGTCGATAAGCGACGCCTTTTCCAGCCAGTGCTTGGCAAGGTCGATCGCCTCGCGCGACGCCTGGCGGTAGGCCGGGAAGCCGAGCAGGCCGAGGAAAGTGTAGCCGGATGCCTGCATCAGCTTGTTGTGCTGCGCGACGAGCAGGTTTTCGAGCACCGTCAGACCGGAGAACATCCGGATGTTCTGGAAGGTACGCGCCACCTTGGCGAGCTTGGTGATCTCGAAGTCCGGCAGACGTTCCAGCAGGTATTCCTTGCCGGCCTTCTGCTTCATCGTGATCATGCCCATCGTCGGCTTGTAAAAGCCGGTGATGCAGTTGAACACCGTTGTCTTGCCCGCTCCGTTCGGGCCGATCAGCGCGGTGATGTCACCGCGATAGGCTTCGAAGGAGAAGTCGTTGATGGCCATGAGACCGCCGAAGCGCATCGACAGGTGCTCAACCTTGAGAATGGGGTCTTTTGTCATTGTCGTCGTCTCGCGGGCCATCAACCGTGCCCTTCCTTGGTGAAGCTGCCGGAGACTGCCTTGCGTTCGTGCAGGAAGGCTGTCGGTTCACGTGATCCGACGAAGCCGCGCGGCTTCCAGACCATGACGACGACCATGGCCAGGCCAAAGATCAGCATACGGTAGAGTTCAGGTGTGAAGTCCGGTCCGAAGACAACCTTCAGGAACGACAGTTCACGCAGGATTTCAGTGCCGCCGATCATCACAACGGCCGCGACTGCAATGCCGACGAGCGAGCCCATGCCACCGAGAACCACGATCGCCAGGATGACCGCCGATTCCAGGAAGACGAAGGACTCGGGCGAGACGAAGCCCTGGCGCACCGCAAAGAACGAGCCGGCGAAACCGCCGAACATGGCGCCTGTCGCAAAGGCCGTAAGCTTGGTCGTCACCGTGTTGATTCCAAGCGACTTGCAGGCGATCTCGTCCTCGCGCAGCGCTTCCCAGGCACGGCCAATCGGCATGCGGCGCAGCCGGATCGTTACGTAAGCGGTCAGCAGGCAGAGCGCGAGGATCAGATAGAACAGGAAGATCTTGTAGTAGGCCGATGACATCGGCAAGCCCATCATCGCGGCAAAGCCGTCCTTGGAGGCATCGAACTTGATGCCGAACAGCGTCGCCTTGGCGATGCCGGACACGCCGAACGTACCCTTCGTCACCTCGGTCCAGTTGATCAGCACAAGTCGGATGATTTCGCCGAAGGCAAGCGTGACGATCGCCAGATAGTCACCCCTCAGCCTTAACACCGGGAAGCCGAGGATCATGCCCCAGAAACCGGCAAGAATGCCGGCGACGGGAAGAAGGACCCAGAACGACAGTCCGAAATAGGTCGACAGCAGCGCGTACGAGTAGGCGCCGACCGCGTAGAAGGCAACGTAGCCAAGGTCGAGAAGACCGGCCAGACCGACGACGATGTTGAGGCCCCAGGCCAGCATCACGTAGATCAGGATCTGGATGCCGAAATTGTCGACCCACTTCAGTGAACCCTGGATCCCTGAGCCAGTCGCCATGCAAAGCGCGAGGACGATCGGCGGATAAAGAATTAGGAACGCGATCGCGATCTTCGAGAAGTGGCGGGTGAAGAAGGTTTCCTCCTTCACCGCGCCCTCGGCTTCGGCCTTGGCCGCCTTGCGGCGGGCCATGGCCGGCTGGACATAGGCAACCATCAGGAAGCGGCCGACGGCGGCAACGATCACGAAGATCGCCAGCAGGCCCCAGCGCTGGTTGAGGATCAGCTCGTTGCGGATGTTCTGGTCGGACTTGAGACCGACGAACAGCACGAAAAGACCGAGCGAAATCAGGCCCGCGAAGACAGCCTCGCGCAGGGCCCGCGCCGTCACGTCAGTGCCGGCGCTTGCAGTCGTAGAAGCAATGTTTGCCATGGAATTATACCTTCTCGACTTCCGGTCGTCCGAGAATGCCAGACGGCTTGAAGATCAGGACGATTGCGAGAATGGAGAAGGTCGCGACGTCCTTGTAGTCGATGGTGAAATAGGCCGACCAAAGGGACTCGATAAGCCCGATCAGCAGTCCCCCGAGAACGGCGCCCGGCAGCGATCCGATGCCGCCGAGGACGGCTGCGGTGAACGCCTTGACGCCCGGGACGAAACCGTCGGTGAAGACGACCACGCCATAATACATCAGATACATCGTACCGGCGACGGCAGCGAGTGCTGCACCCATGATGAAGGTCACCGAGATGGTGCGGTCGACGTCGACACCGAGCAGCGCCGCCATCTTGCGGTCCTGTTCGGTCGCGCGTTGGGCACGGCCAAGCGGCGTCTTGTTGACGATGTACCAGAAGACCGTAAGCAGGATCGCCGTGATGACGATGATGATGATTTGCTTCAGCGAGATGGTGATGCCGAAGACCTCGTAGACCGAGGAAACGAGCGGCGGGATCGGCTTGTTGCGCGGACCCTGCGTCACCTGGATGAAGTTCGACAGCGCAATCGACATGCCGATTGCGGTGATCAGCGGCGCAAGCCGGAACGAACCGCGTAGCGGCCGATAGGCCACCTTCTCGATCGTCCAGTTCCAGAGACCTGCGGTCAACATGCCGACGACCATCATCAGCAGGAGAGCAAGTACAACCGGGACGCCCCCGATGAATGTTGTGAGAATAAGAAAGACAATCAAAGCAGCAAAGCCGCCGAGCATGAAAATATCGCCGTGGGCGAAGTTGATCATGCCAATGATGCCGTAGACCATGGTATAACCAATAGCGATCATACCATAAATAGACCCAAGAGTCAGCCCGTTGACGAGCTGCTGGACGAAATACTCCATCAATCTTCCCCTGGACCAGATCCATAACGGTCCGGTCTCTTGTTTTTTGAGCTCATTGTTGAGCGCTGTGTTTGCTCGATTCCATACCTCTTTCAAACGAAAAGGAAAGCTAAAAAACGCGACTTCATCAAAAACTTCCTCGATAAAATCGATTTGACGCTTTTACAGCCAGAAAAATCAAAATTTCCGCAGCTTTCGCCCGCGAAATCATCAACTTTAGTCGTAAAAGCGTCGGGTATTCTATGAAGCCTCAACGCTCGATTTCGGTCCGCACTCCACCCCGATTGCTCAGGCGCGCATGCGCTGACCGTTCGAATCGAACAGCGGATGCGGCTGAAGACGGGCCGGCAGGATCTCACCCAGGAGTTCGATCGACCAGCCATCGCTGCGGTCGGCGATTTCCTTCGGCACGTAGCCCATGGCGACCGAAACGCCGCTTGCATGCGCATAGCCGCCCGATGTCACCCAGCCACGCACGACGCCGTCGAGGTAGATCGGCTCGTCGCCGATGACATCAGCGTCTTTCGCCTCGAGCAGGAAGGTTCTCAGACGTAGTGCGCCACCATCCGCCTTCTCCTTAACGGCCGCCGCCTTGCCGATGAAATCGGCATCCTTGCCGGTCGCGACAAACCGTCCAAGCCCGGCTTCGACCGGGCCATAGAGAGGACGATACTCGCGCGCCCAGCTGCCGAAGGATTTCTCGACGCGCAGCGCATTCAGTGCCCTCAGGCCGAACAGGCGGATGCCGGACGCGGCCCCCTTCTCCATCAGCAGCTCGAAGAGATAGCGCTGGTACTCCGGCTTCATCCAGATCTCGTAGCCGAGATCGCCGGTATAGCTGACCCGGCCGACGATCGCAGGCGCCATGCCGAGGTCCATGCGGCGGATATCCATGAACGGGAACATCGCATCGGAGACATCGAGATGGGTAAGGCTCGCGAGCACATCGCGGGCCTTTGGCCCGGCGATCGACAGGCCTACCAGCTCCAGCTTCAACGCCTTCAGCGAAACCGCACTGTCCGCAGGCAGATGCGCCTCGAACCAGCGCATGTGGTAGTCCTCGGCGATACCGGAGCCGACGAGCAGGAAATCCTCCTCGCCGAGCTTGGCCAGGGTGAAGTCGCCGATCAGCTTGCCGTCGTCCTTCAGCATCGGTGCCAGCGCCATACGCCCCGTCAGCGGTATGCGGCAGGCCAGCAGCCGGTCGAGCCACGCCTCCGCGCCGTCGCCGGTGATCGCATATTTGGCAAAGCCCGAGGTCTCCATCAGGCCGACGCCTTCGCGCACGGCCCGCGCCTCCGCGCCCACGGTCTCGAAATCGGTCGAGCGCCGCCAGGAGAAGGCATCCTTTACCCCTTCGGGTGCAAACCACAGCGGCGTTTCGAGCCCGTAGGACGCGCCGAAGACGGCGCCTGCCGCCTTCAGCCGGTCGTAGATCGGCGTCGTCAGCAGCGGCCGCGCGCCCGGCAGTTCCTCGTTCGGATAGCGGATCGAGAAGCGACGGGAATAGTTCTCGCGCACCTTGGCATTGGTGTAAGCGAGCGTGGCGAAATCGCCATAGCGGGAGACGTCCATGGCAAAGACGTCAAAGCCGGGGTCGCCATGGATCATCCAGTTGGCGAGCGCCAACCCGACGCCGCCGCCCTGGCTGAAACCGGCCATGACGGCGCAGGCCGACCAGTAGTTCCGGAGGCCCCGCACGGGGCCGACGAGAGGGTTGCCGTCCGGCGAGAAGGTGAAGGGGCCATTGATGATCTTCCTGATGCCGGCCTTGTTGAAGGCCGGGAAGTGCCTGAAGCCGACTTCGAGTTCCGGCGAGATGCGGTCGATGTCCTCGGCCAGGAGTTCGTGGCCGAAATCCCAGGGCGTCGAGATCGGCGACCAGGGGCGGCACGCCTTTTCATAGGTACCCATCAGCATGCCGTTGCGTTCCTGGCGGAGATAGATTTCGCCGTCGAAATCGACGCAGTGCATCAGCTCCTTGCCGCGCGTCTGGTTGAACTCGATGACCTCGGGCATGTCCTCGGTGATGAGATACATGTGCTCCATGGCAAGCACCGGCAGTTCCAGGCCCACCATGCGCCCCACCTCGCGCGCCCAGAGGCCGGCAGCGTTGACGATGTGTTCGGCGACAATCTCGCCCTGGTTTGTGATCACCCGCCAGGAACCGTCTTCCCGCTGCACCAGATCCTCGACCTTGGTGTGCAGGTAGATCTCCGCACCGTTCTTCTTCGCCGATTTGGCATAGGCGTGCGTCGTGCCATAGGGATCGAGGTGCCCCTCGACCGGATCGAACACCGCGCCGACGAACTGATCGGGATCGAGCAGCGGCATCAGGTCGTGCGCTTCCTTCGGCGTCAAAAGCTCTGCTTCGAGCCCCATGTAGCGGCCCTTGGCAAGGATCGACTTCATCCAGTCGAAGCGTTCCTTGGTGGCGGCGAGCATCATTCCCGAGGTCATGTGCAGGCCGACATCCTGGCCGGAATATTCCTCGATCTCCTTGTAGAGCTCGACCGTATATTTCTGCAGCTTGGCGACGTTCGGGTCGCCGTTGATCGTGTGCATGCCGCCGGCCGCATGCCAGGTAGAGCCGGAAGTGAGTTCCGATCGCTCGAGCAGCACGGCATCGGTCCAGCCGAATTTCGTCAGGTGATAGAGCACCGAACACCCGACGACACCGCCTCCGATAACGACGACCTTGGCATGGCTTTTCATGCGTACGCTCCGTCTCCCCATGCTCCTGCCGGAGACATGGCCAAATTGTCAGGAAGAAACTCAGGCACGGCGACCGCTTGCTTCAGGCACAGAAGCGCAAGCGGCTGACGATGAAAGCCTAGTCAGAAAGACGGCGCCGATAAAGACATGGCTGCGAAGGACGCTTGTCCATTTCCGCCGTTTGCTGGCGGATGGGCGACCCGTTTGCGGCATTTCATGCCGCATTTGATTTCAGCCTCTTGAAAGGGCCGGTTCAGTCCGAGAAGGCGGCGGTGAGATCGAAGGCCTGCCCCATCTTCATCAGGTCGTCGAACAGCGATTCCGCGTAGCTCCGCGGCACGATCAGCTCGAACGTGTCCTCGTCCGTCCGGGCGAGATTGACCGGGATGTGACCGCAGAGCGCATTGGCGCTGCCGCCAACCGTGAAGGCTGCGGCATGAAGGTCGAGGCCGATGCCTTTGGCGAGGATGCTGCGCACGTTCGGGCCGGCGATCCGGAAGACGACGCGCCCGTCGCTTTGGTCGACGACATAGGCACCGCCGTCGCAAAGCGCTTCGAGCCGACGCACGAGCCCGCTCGGCGCTTCGACCTCGGAGACGACAAGCCACTCCGCCGGGGCCAAGAACCGCATGGACAAGTCGGACTGTGCGGCAATCGCGTGACGCACCGTCTCCTCGCGGCCGGCACGTGCGAGAACCGTTGCCATCGTGCGCCAATGCCCGACCATCAGGTGGTCTGCCGCCGGCGACGTCGGTGCCGAGCGCAGTTTCTGCTCCAGTGCGTGGCGGTTGTTGTAGTCGCGAACCATCACCGCCTCCTCAGGCCTTCAGCTTTGCATTTTGCGGATCGACAAAGACCGGGTCGCAGACCTCGGCGACGATCTCCTGATCGCGCAGCTTGTCGAACACCACGACCTTCTCGCCATAGCGTTCGCGCCCGGATTTCACGAAGGCGAGCGCGATGGCGTGGCCCAGGACCGGCGAGAAACCGGCTGAGCTCACCCAACCCTGGTCGTTCAGCGTCGAGGGCTTGGTCCCCTCCTTCAGAAGATGCGCACCGGCGCGCATGTCCTTGTCGGCGTCGACGGGTTTCAGGCCGACGAGCTGCATGCGATCCGCCGCCGTCAGCCCGTAGCGGGTCGACAGGCGCTTGCCGATGAAGTCGGTCTTCTGCATCGAGAGCATACGGCCGAGCCCGGCATCGTCCGGTGTTACGCGTCCGTCGAATTCGGCATGCGTCAGCAGACCCTTTTCGAGCCGCAGGACATTCAAGGCTTCGACGCCATAGGCACAGATTTCATGCGGCCGGCCGGCCTCCATGATCTGGTCGGCCACCGCCTCGCCATAACCTGCCGGCACCGCCAGTTCGAAAGCCAGCTCCCCGGAGAAGGAAATGCGGAAGAGCCGCGCCGACACGCCGCTTTTCAGGGCAATCTTGCGGGCGGACAGGAACGGAAACGCGCCGTCGGAAATGTCGCCATCGACGATCTGCTGCAGCACCGCGCGCGCCTTTGGACCGGCGATCGCCATCTGCGCCCATTGGTCGGTCGACGAGGTGAAGCGCACTTCGAGTTCCGGCCAGAGCGCCTGGGCGCAATATTCCATATGCGCCATGACGGGACCGGCCATCGCCGTCGTCGTGGTGACGAAGAAATGCTCCTCGTCGAAGCGGCTGACGGTGCCGTCGTCGAAGACGAAACCGTCTTCGCGCAGCATCAGACCGTAACGCGCCTTGCCGATCGGCAGCTTCAGGACCGGGTTGCAATAAAGCCGGTTGAGAAACTCCGCAGCGTCGGGACCGAAGACCTCGATCTTGCCGAGGGTCGAGACGTCGCAGAGGCCCACATTGGCCCGCACATTCAAGACTTCGCGATCGACGCTGTCGCGCCAGGTCTTTTCGCCGGCGCGCGGGAACCAGGCGGACCGGTGCCAGAGCCCCGCCTCGACGAAGGTCGCGCCGTTTTTCATCGCCCAGCCGTGCAGCGGCGACTTGCGCGCCGGCGCGGCATGTTCGTCGCGCGCAGTACCGGCAAGCGCACCGAAGGAGACCGGCGTGTAGAACGGCCTGAAAGTGGTTGTGCCGACCTCGGCCGGGCTGACGCCGCGCATGCCGGCGAGAATGCCGACAGCATTGATGTTGGAAAGCTTGCCCTGGTCGGTCGCCATGCCGCTGGTCGTGTAGCGCTTGGCGTGCTCCACGTGGCCGAACCCTTCGCGCAGCGCCAGGCCGAGATCCTTCGCATGCACGTCGTTCTGGAAATCGACAAAGGCCTTCGACTTGGCGCCCGGCACGTACCAGAGCGCTGCGAAGGAGGCCGCTTCCTCGCCATCGACGACGGGTGCTGCGACCGAACTGGCGCTGAAGCCGAGGTCGGCGGCAATCGCTACGGCCTTCTCCGCACCATCGGACAGGCAGCCGGCGAGCGTATAGATGCCGTTGGCCGCACCCACGGGACGCAGGCTGCCGCCGACGTCAGGCGCGACAAAGGCCTTCAATTCCTCCGACCAGACCGGTCTTGCGCCGCGCTGGCAGGCAAGATGCACGACCGGGCTCCAGCCGCCGGACATGCCCAGCGCATCGCAGGCGATCAGCTCCTCGTAGCCGGAGCGTTCGACGACGATGCCCTTGAGGCGTTGCCGGCCCTTGGTGTCGACGATCGAGGCCGAGCGGATGACCCTGATGCCGTCGGGCGCCTGATCGGCGGCCTCAGCGCGGGCATCGACGATCGCCGCGATCGCGGCACCCTTGGCCGCAAGCGCTCGTGCTGTCCGGTAACCGGCGCTGCCGTTGGTGAAGATCGCGACTTGTTTGCCGGCGGCGACGCCGTAGCGCTCGGCATAGGTGGTCATGGCGCCCGCCATCATCACACCCGGGCGATCGTTGCCGCCGAACACCAGCGGCCGTTCCTCGGCACCGGTTGCCATCAGCGCGCGCTTGGCAACGATGCGCCAGACGCGTTCGCTCACAAGCTTCGACGATGGTTCGGCGACGTGTTTCTGCACGCGCTCGACCGCGCCGAAGACGTTGTCGTCGTACCAGCCGAAGACCGTGGTGCGCGAAAGCAGCGTGACGTTGGGCAGCGATTGCAGTTCGGCGACGATGCGGTCGGCAAAAACGGAGGCCGGGGCGCCATCGATCGTCTCACCGCTCGAAAGCAACGAACCGCCGAGCCGGAAATCTTCGTCGGCGACGATGACCCGGAGGCCGGCGCGGCCGGCGGTCAACGCCGCCATCAGGCCGGCTGGACCGGCACCGACGACGAGCAGGTCGCAGAACGCCCAGGACTTCTCGTAGATCTCGGGGTCGCGCTCCAGCACCGCCCGGCCGAGGCCCGCAGCGCGGCGAATGAAGGGTTCGTAGACCCGTTCCCAGGCCTGCTTCGGCCACATGAAGGTCTTGTAGTAGAAGCCGGCGCCGAGGAACGGCGAAAGCACGCCGTTGACGGCCCCGACATCGAAGCCGAGCGACGGCCAGCGGTTCTGGCTTTTGGCGGTCAGCCCGCTATAGAGTTCGGCAACGGTCGCCTTGGTATTGGCATCGGTGCGGGCGCCGGAACCGAGAGTGACGAGCGCGTTGGGCTCGGAAGGCCCGGCGCTGACGATGCCGCGCGGCCGGTGATACTTGAAGCTGCGACCGATGAGCAGTTGGTCGTTGGCAAGCAGTGCGGAGGCCAGCGTATCGCCGGCAAATCCACGCAGCGGCCGGCCGTCGAAGGTGAAGCTCAGCGTCTTGCTGCGATCGACGATGCCGCCGGAGGAAAGACGATAGCCGGTCATCGCGCCGCTCTCCGCGCAAACTCGGCCGCATCGACGACGGAATAGACCTCGTGGGTCGCCGTGTCGCGCTCGACCACCAGGAAGCGGCGACAGCCGGCGATGTGATGCCAATGCTCCACCGTGCGCCCGCGCGGGTTGGCGCGCACATAGACGTAATCGTGCCAGGCCTCGTCCGAATCCATCGGCTCGGGACGGCCGCGCGAGGCGTCGCCGCGGATCGCGAATTCTTCCTTCGGTCGGACCCCGCAATGCGGGCAGGTAATCAGGCTTGCCATCGTCTTCCGTGTCCTGAAGCCGCGCTCCGGCTTCCTGTTCATTCCATACGGGCCAGCGGCCGTGTGCTGTCAGTGAAGGTTGGGCTGCGGGCCGGCGCCGGCCTCGTCGACGGCATAGCCGCGGGCGAAGCGATCGAGCCTCAAGGCACGCGCCACCGGATGGGTGTCGTTCTTGGCGATCAGGTGGGCAAAGCAGTAGCCGGAAGCCGGCGTTGCCTTGAAGCCGCCGTAGCACCAGCCGCAGTTCAGGTAGAGATTGTCGATCGAGGTGCGGTCGATGATCGGCGAGCCGTCCATGCTCATGTCCATGACACCGCCCCAGGCGCGCAGCACCCGAACGCGCGACAGGCCGGGGATCATCGTCACCCCCTCCTCCATCACGTGCTCGGCGGTCGCCAGATTGCCGCGCTGGGCATAGGACGAATAGCCGTCGATCTCGGCGCCAAAGACGAGCCCGCCCTTGTCCGACTGCGAGATGTAGAAGTGGCCGCCGCCATAGACGATCACGTGATCGATACAGGGCTTCAGCCCCTCGGTCACGAAGGCCTGCAAGATGTGGCTTTCGAGCGGCAGCTTCAGATCGGCCATTTCGCCGACGCGCGAGGTGTTGCCGGCCGCCGCCAGCGCCAGCTTGCCGCAGCCGATGAAGCCCTTGGTGGTTTCGACACCGGTGACAACACCGTTTTCGCGACGAATGCCGGTCACTTCGCAATGCTCGATGATGTCGACGCCATGCTGGTCGGCGCCGCGGGCATAGCCCCAGGCAACCGCATCATGCCGCGCCGTACCGGCGCGCCGCTGCAGCAGGCCACCGAGGATCGGATAGCGGGCGTGATCGTAGTTGAGGAAGGGGATCATCTTCTTCAGCTGCTCGCGCTCGATGAGTTCCGCCGCCACGCCTTCCATCCACATGGCGTTGCCGCGCCTGACATAGGCGTCGCGCTGGGCGTCGCTGTGGTAGAGCATGATGACGCCGCGCTGCGACAGCATCACATTGTAGTTGAGATCCTGCTCCAGCCCTTCCCAGAGCTTCATCGAAAATTCGTAGAACGGCTCGTTGCCGGGCAGCATGTAGTTGGAGCGCACGATCGTGGTGTTGCGGCCGACATTGCCGGAACCGACGTAGCCCTTCTCCAGCACCGCGACGTTCTTCACGCCGAATTCCTTGGCGAGGTAATAGGCGGTCGAAAGACCGTGCCCGCCGCCACCGACGATGATCACGTCATAGTGGGATTTCGGCTGCGGCTGGCGCCAATGCGGTTTCCAGTTCAGGTTTCCGGAAAGGGCGTTCCTGACAAGCGAGAAGGCGGAATAACGCATGAAGGCATCCAGTTCAGTTGCGCCGGCACATTTGCACAGCCGCAAGGCGGAAGCAAAGATGCAAAGCCTCTCGCAGGTGCAAAAAACCTTGAGACGGCCCGCCCTGCAGATCGGCTGCGGCCACGCGTAAAGAGCCGCCTGCCATGTCAAAAGCATGGCTATATTCTTCCTCTCAATATGCTATGGGCCTGATGACGGACCGAAAGACAGGGCGAATGCTGGAGATACTGCAACAATCGGCGATAGCAGCGGGTCGGGCCATTCTCGACATTTACAATGCCGGGCCGGAGGTCACCCACAAGCCCGACTGCTCGCCGGTCACCGATGCCGATACGACGGCCGAACGCATCATCCTGGCGGATCTCGCCGCAGCCTTTCCGGACATTCCCGTGGTCGCCGAGGAAGCGGTATCCGCCGGCTTCGTGCCGGAGACGTCCGGCATGTCGTTCTTTCTTGTCGATCCACTCGACGGCACCAAGGAATTCATCAGCCGCAACGACGACTTCACCGTCAACATCGCCTTGATCGAAAACGGCGCGCCGGTCGCGGGCGTCGTCTACGCCCCGGCGCTTGGCATCCTCTATGCGGCGCGCCACGGCAAGGCGGTAAAGTCGGTTATCGACGGTAGCTTTCGCCTGACCGAGGAAACGATCATCGGCTGCCGCAGCTGCGGCGACCGCATGGTGGGGCTCGCCAGCCGCTGGCACAACAGCGCCGAGACGATCGACTACCTCGAAAAACACGGCATCGCCGACTACCGGACCGTCGGCTCGTCCTTGAAATTCTGCCTGCTTGCCGAAGGTTTGGCCGACGTCTATCCGCGCTTCAGCCGGACGATGGAATGGGACACCGCCGCGGGCGACGCGATCCTTCGAGCGGCCGGCGGCGAAACGCTGACGATGGACGGCACGCCGCTCACCTACGGCAAGCGCAACCAGAAGGACGACAGCGACTTCGCCAATCCCTGGTTCGTGTCGCGCGGCAAACCTTGACCGGACTGGATACCTAAACGTTTCTTGGCTGGATCCCGGCGGCGATCAGCTGGCCGATCGATTTCTCGTTGAACGGTTTGTCGATCCGCGGAACGTGCCTGAGATAGGTCGGGAAATGCTCGGCATCGCCGTAGCCGCTGGTGAAGCCGAACGGCATGCCGCGGGCGAGCATTGCATCGGCAACCACGAAACTCGTGTGATCGCCAAGGTTGACGTCGAGGATCGCGAAATCGAAGGCCTGGAGCGTCAGCAGCTCCAATGCCTGGTTCGCATTTCCGGCGATCGTAACCTGCAGGATCCCGAGCGAAGAGAGGATTTCCTCGACGTCCATGGCGATGATGAAGTTGTCCTCGAGAACGAGGACCGTCCGGACGGACGGCGGAAGCTCGGCCATGTCAATGCACTCCATTTTTCACGTACAGCGACGGCAGTCATCGTCGCTGCAGGCGCATTTCCAGGCGGAATGCCGTCCAGAGTCCCGGAACCTCCACTGAGGCAACGGCAACGACTGAGCTTAGGCCCCAATGGCCCGACCTCGCATTTAAAAAAGACATGTGAGCGTCGAGACGGGATCGGGAACAACCCTTTCGTCGCGGCGTTCAACTCATGCGGCGTGGCCCCCGGCCGCAAACCGCTCGACATTTCCGAAGACAGAACTGGAGCAGGAGAATGAAACAGACTGCCGCCGTGCTGAAACCCAAGGTCCGGGACGAAGAATTCGACATCGGCCTGACGAAAGCCTATCGCCAGCAGATGGCGACGGCGCTTTCCGATATCCTCGCCGATACCTACAAGCTGGTGATCAAGAGCCACATCTACCACTGGAACGTGGTCGGCCCCCTGTTCAAGCCGCTGCATGAACTGACCGAAGAGCACTACAATGCGCTGTTCAAGGCAACCGACATCATTGCCGAGCGCATCCGCGCCCTTGGGCACCTCGCGCCGGCCAAGCTTGCCGAAGCAAAAACCTTTGCCCCCAGCGCCGCCTCGGTCAACCACACGACGGCGGCGGAGATGGTGGCCGACCTGATCACCGATCACGAAGCCGCGGCGCGGCGCATACGCGACGCCGGCACCAAGGCCGACGAAAATAGCGACCTCGTCACGACGGACATGCTGACCGATCGTCTCGATTTCCACGAAAAGGCGCTGTGGATGCTGCGGGCGATCGTCGCCGCCTGACCGGCGCGCACTTTGAAATCGATGCGGCGACAGCGCCGCATCGATCGCCTATGACAGGGCGCGTCAGATGAACGGCCGCTTCGGCTCGCGCAGCCCTTCCCAGCCGGAAATCGCCAGCAACCCATCGATATCGCGGACATTGCAGCCCTTCTCCGCCCAGCGGATCAGGCCGCGTTCGGCAAGCTTCTTCAGCGTCTTGTTGGTGTGAACGATCGAAAGGCCGAGCGTGTCGGCCACATGCTGCTGGCTGATCGGAATGGCGACGCGGCTGTTGTTGAAGAGATCGAGCACCGCCGCCCGCTGGTAAAGGAAGGCGATGAGATAGGCGGCCCGCTCCAGCGCGGACCGGCGGCCGATGCTCAAGAGGTTTTCGTCCAGAATCCGCTCCTCGCGCGCCGCGATCCAGGTGAGATCATAGGCAAGCTCAGGGTAGTTCTCGAACAAGCGATTGAGCTTTCCGCGCTCGAAGACGCAAAGGGTGACGGGCGACAGCGCTTCGATCGAATGCTGCATCTCCCCCATCAGGCTGCCCTGCAGGCCGATCAGGTCGCCCGGCATCACATAATTGAGGATCTGGCGGCGGCCGTCGTCGAGCATCTTGTAGCGAAAGCCCCAGCCGGAAAGCACGGTGAAGAGGTGGGCGCTGTGTGCGCCTTCGACGAGAATCGTCGCGCCGCCGTCGACTGCCAGTTCACCGGTCTTGAACTGCGAAACGAAGGCCAGTTCTTCGCTGATAAAGGCGCGAAAATGATCGAGCTTGCGCAAGGGACAGCTTTCGCAAGGGGTGCGCTTTTCGTTGCGGGCTGTCATTTCGTTCATCGTTCCATCCACCACATGCGTTCGTTCAGGCGTTGGCGCCCAAAACTGCAAGTAGCGCCGGCATTGCAGGTGGCAAGATACAACCCTGAAAACACTTGGTTTTCCGAAGCGTCCCCGCCGACATGCTCATGGACAGGCCGCCCTTGGCGCCCTATCTCTTGGCACTCGACCCCGCCACAGGAGCTTCGCCATGTCCCATCCTGCCTTCGCCCCCGGCAATGTCGCCGTCGTTACCGGTGCTGCGTCTGGCATCGGCCTTGCCGCCGCCCGGCACTTCGCGACGCTCGGCATGCGCGTCGTGCTCACCGACCTCGCAGGCGAGAAACTGGATAAGGCTGCCAGCGACGTCGCAGCCGCCGCCCCGGGCGGGGCGCAGCACGTCACGGCGATTGCAACCGACGTTTCGCGGCTCGACGCGCTCGAAGCACTCGAACGGGAGGTGCATCGGCAACTCGGCGACGTGCATGTGCTCATGAACAATGCCGGCATCCAGCCCGGCAGCGCGATCCTTGGCCCCCTGGCCGCCTGGGAGGCGACGCTCGGTGTCAATCTCTGGAGCGTGATCAACGGTTCGCGCGTCTTTGCATCCCGGATGATCGCCCATGGCAAGGCGGCCGTCATCATCAACACCGGCTCGAAACAGGGCATCACCACGCCGCCCGGCGACCCGGCCTACAACGTCTCCAAGGCGGGCGTGAAGGTCTTTACCGAGGCGCTGGAGCACGAACTGCGCAACACCGCCGGAAGCCAGGTCCATGCGCACCTGCTGATCCCCGGTTTCGTCTATACCGGGCTGACGGCTGGCGGCCGCACGGAAAAACCGGCCGGCGCCTGGACGTCGGAACAGACGGTCGACTTCATGATGGAGAGCCTGGCGCGCGGCGACTTCTACATCCTCTGCCCGGACAACGACGTGCCCCGCGCCACCGACGAGCGGCGCATCCTCTGGGCCGCCGGCGACATCGTCGAGAACCGGCCGCCGCTGTCGCGCTGGCATCCGAAATACGGAGAGGCTTTCAAGGCGTTCCTCGACAAGGATCGCGATTGATCCTCCTGCGTTGACACTGCGTTCTCGGCGACCCTTCTGGTGCTCGCGGGACACATCGTGTTTTGTGGGACGACGATCATGAGGGACTAAAAAATGACGAGCGGCATCCACCACATCACCCTGATTGCCCGGAAGGTCCAGGCAAACGTCGACTTCTATGTCGGCTTCCTCGGCATGCGCCTCGTCAAGCGGACGGGCGGCTATGAGGACGCCAACCAGCTGCACCTCTTCTACGGCGACGCCGAGGGGTCGCCGGGATCGCTTGTGACCTTCCTGATGTGGGAGGACGGCGGTCGCGGTCGTGTGGGCCATGGCCAGCCGAGCGAGATCGCCTTTGCCATCCGGCCGGAAAGCATCGGCTTTTGGCTGACCCGCGCGCTGCAGTTCAACATCGCCACCTCAGGGCCGGCGCAGGAATTCGGCGAGCCGGTGCTGCGGCTCAAGGATCCGGACGGTGTCATCGTCAAGCTCGTCGGCACTGAGGCGGTTTCGGGTGCAGCGCCTTGGAGTACGCGCGATATCCCCGCTGAAGACGCGATCCGCCGCCTGCGCGGCGCCACGATCCTCACCGAAAAGCCGGAGGAATCCGTTCGCTTCCTGACGTCCCATTTCGGCTACACGGAAACCGGCGCAACCGATGCGATCCGGCGGCTCACCTCCGCCTCCGGCGATACCATCGACGTGCGCAATGCCAGCGGCTTCTGGACGTCGGCTCCCGGAACCGGAACGATCGATCACATCGCTTTTCGCGCTCCGGACCACGCGGCCGTGGAGCGGGTGCACGACGACCTGAAGCGCGACGGTGCCGGCGCAATCAACGCGCATGACCGCAAATATTTCTATTCGCTCTACGTCCGCGAACTCGGTGGGTCGCTCTACGAGCTGGCCAGCGACGTTCCCGGCTTCACCGTCGACGAACCCAAGGAAACGCTCGGCACCGAGCTCTTCGTCCCCGCGCATTTCAGCGCCGCTCGCGAAGAAATGCTGCTCGCCATGCCGCAGTTCGCGCTGCCGGGAGAACCACGGCTGACCGAGCGCGACCTGCCCTTCGTGCACCGCTTCTATCACCCTGACGTGCTCGATGACCGCACCTTCATGCTGTTGCACGGCAGCGGCGCCAACGAAACGCAGCTTCTTCATCTCGCGCACCAGGTCGATCGCGAAGCGACACTGGTCGGCATTCGTGGCCGGTCGAACGAGGAGGGAACGCCGCGCTGGTTCCGCCGCTATTCACCGACCACCTTCGACCAGAAGGATGTGCGCTCGGAAGCCGAAGCCTTCGCTGCCTTCGTCGAAGGCGCGCGCGACGGCTACCGCATCGATCTCGAAAAGACTGTCTTCATCGGCTACTCCAACGGCGCTAACCTGCTGGTGGCGCTCATGCTTTTGCATCCGGGGCTTGTCCGCAATGTCGTGCTGATGCGCTCGATGCTCGTGCTTGACGATGTGCCGCCGCCGGATCTTTCGGGTACGAAGGTGTTGCTCTTGACCGGCATGCACGACAGCTATGCCGACTTCGCTCCACGCCTCAAGGAAGAGCTCGCCCGCACCGGTACGGATCTGACCGCGGTCGAACTGGACATGGGTCACGAGATCGGTGCGCCGGATATCGCGGCTATCCAGCAGTGGCTCCAGGACAAGGGGCTCTAAAGGTCCTTCGGGCCGTTTCGGCGAACGCTTTAGGAAAGCGAACAACGCTCGCTCCGTCATGCTCGGGCTTTGCCCGAGCATTCATAGCCAGTCGTGCCCGCGATATCCCAGCCGTCTACCGCGCTTCTGCACCGGCAAACTCCGCGAATGCCTTCACGAAGGCGACGAGCCGGCCGCGAGCATCGGCATCGATCAGCGTCCC
This sequence comes from Ensifer sp. NPDC090286, assembly GCF_044769565.1. Classification (NCBI taxonomy): domain Bacteria; kingdom Pseudomonadati; phylum Pseudomonadota; class Alphaproteobacteria; order Hyphomicrobiales; family Rhizobiaceae; genus Ensifer; species Ensifer sp. NPDC090286. The sequence continues at coordinate 1,992,235 of NZ_JBIVYF010000001.1, forward strand.
CGCCTCATCGAAAAGCGTATCCGCTTTCGGCAACATCAGCCGCTTGCCGGACCAGAGTTCGGCGCCGAGCGTGCGCATGATCGGCAGCCAGGCGTTCTGGCTGAGGATGGTGCCGAAATTGCCGGGCGAGCTGCCGGCAAGCGCGAAGGGCCGGCCGCGAAACACCTTGGCGATATCGGCGGAAGGCCGGCTCATCCAGTCGATGGCGTTCTTGAACACGCCGGGGATGGAGTTGTTGTATTCCGGTGTAAACAGAATGACGCCGTCGGCCGCCATCACCTTCTGCTTCAGCACCGTCACGGCATCAGGAATGCCACTCTCCTTTTCGACATCGCCGTCATAGAGCGGGATCCCGTGCAGCGTCGCGGTGTCGAACGCGACACCGTCAGGCAGATTTTCCGCAGCCGCCCGCATCAGGCCGGTGTTGTACGACGCCTTGCGCAGGCTCCCGGAAATTCCGAGGATTTTCGTCATGGGATCTGGTCCTTCCTACTCCAAGTCCGTGCGGGCGCGCCTCGAAGAGCGAGGCGGCATGCGATCGATAGAGATAACGCAACAGCTGTGATGATGGGTCCGCGCGGAACCGATGTCCAACGGGATCAGGGGGATAGAGACAAAAAAGCCGGGGACGAACCCCGGCTTTTCGATCGGATCAGACCGTTAGACGAGCGGCTTCAGCCGCGCCTCGATCTGGGCACGCTTCGGCTCCAGGAACGGTGGCAGCGACAGGCTTTCGCCAAGCGTTTCCATCGGTTCGTCGACGGCGAAACCGGGACCGTCGGTGGCGATCTCGAAGAGAACGCCATTCGGTTCGCGGAAGTAGAGCGAACGGAAGTAGTAGCGTTCGACCTCGCCGCTCGACGGCAGGCGGAAGCCGTTGAGCCGTTCCGTCCACTCCGTCAGCGCCGCATTGTCAGGCGCCCGGAAGGCAACGTGATGCACGGCACCGGCGCCCTGCCGGGCAATCGGCAGACCCGGCTGAACCGCGACATGCAGTTCGGCCGCAGGACCGCCCTCACCCATGGTGAAGACGTTGACTTCTCCCTCGCCGTCCGGCGACGGATAGGTCCGGCCCTTGCTCATGTTCATCACATGCGTGAGGACAAGCTCGGTGTTGGTGATGTCCGGCACGCTGATGATGATCGGACCGAGCCCCTTGATCTGATGCTCGGCCGGAACCGGGCTCTTTTCCCAGGGATGCGAGGGCTGAAGCCCGCCGTCGTCGACCAACCGGAAACGCTGGCCTTCGCCATCCTCGAAATCGAGCGAGATGCGGCCATCGATCTCGGTGACGTCTCCGGCCATGACCTTGAGTTGGTCGAAGCGGTCCTTCCACCAGCGAACGGTTTCGGCGCTACCGACCCGGAGGCCCGTGCGCGAGATGCTGTGCGTACCGCGCCCTTCCGGCCCGACCGGCCAGTCGAAGAAGGTCAGGTCCGTTCCGGGCGTTGCGCGCCCGTCGGCATAGAAGAGGTGATAGGCGGTGGTGTCGTCCTGGTTGACGGTCTTCTTGACCAGCCGCAGCCCGAGCACTTCGGTGTAGAAGCGCAGGTTTTCCGGTGCGTTGGCGGTGATCGCCGTCAGGTGATGGATCCCAGTCAGTTGCAAGCTCATGATTGCCTCCAATGCGTTGGCATTGCTGTTGAGCACCATATGGGATGTCCGATCGTTTCCGACAGTGGACCAATAGAGAACAGAACGTTCTCCTCAGGTGAACAACAAACGGCCCATCAGCGCTGTCGTCGCTGAGACGCAACTGCAGTCGGCGCCCGCTCAACGGCGATTGAGATCGCCGAGATAGGTGTTTTCAAGGCGGGAGATTGCGTAGGTCTTGGGGTCGATGTCGACGAGGAGCACGGCCTCCTGCCCCGATCCCGCTTTGGCGAGCAGCTGCCCGTCGGGTGCTGCAATGCGCGACAGCCCGGCGAAGGAGAACAGCGGGTCCGAACCACAATGGTTGATATAGGCGACGAACACCTGGTTCTCGAAGGCGCGCGTCTGGATCATGTGCTCGGCGATGAAATCGCCGGACCAACCCGCCGGCAGCGCCGTCGGCACCAGCACGGCTTGCGCCCCGGCGAGCGCCAGGCGCCGGACGTTTTCCGGAAACTCGACATCGTAGCAGATCAGCATGCCGCAGGTGACGCCGCGGTGCGCGAAAAGCCGGGTCGATGGTTCCGGCGCGCGGAAGATCGAACGCTCATAGTCGCCGTAGAGGTGGGACTTGCGGTAGACGACCGGTGCGGCATTGCCATCGACATAGACGGCGCTGTTATAGACGTCGCTGCCGTCGCGCTCGGCAAAGCCAGCGATGAGCGCAATGCCGGTTTCCGCCGAAATCGCCTTGAGGCGCTGAACGATCGCACCGTCAGGCGCTTCGGCGAGTGCCGTCAGCGCTTCTCCGGCGCCGTAGCCGGTGACACCGAGCTCGGGCGTCAAAAGCAGTGTCGCCCCTTGGGCCGCGGCTTCCGCCGCCGCGCGGGCAATGCGGTCGAGATTGGCGGCGACGTCACCCGCCGCCGATTGCATCTGGAGGGCAGCGAGCTTCATCATTTTCCATCCGACGACATGGCGCCCAGCAGCTTCGGCAGGTCGCCGAAACGGGCGACGAGGCTGAAGATCACCGCGGCGGTCGTGACGAAGAGAACCGTCACCGAGGCCATGGTCGGCGTATAGCCGTAGCGCAGCGCATTGAAGATCTTGATCGGCAGCGTTTCCACCGTGAAGCCGACTGTCATGTAGGCAACGATGTACTCGTTGAGCGACAGCACGAAGGCGAAAGCGTAGCCCGATACGATATAGGGCAGGATCAGCGGCAGCACGACGGTGCGGAAGATCGTGCGCTCATCGGCGCCCATGGTCGAGGCCGCCTCGACGAGAGACCGGTCGATCGAGGTGAAGCCGAGCGAAAGGGTCACGAGCGGCAGCGTCACGAAGAAGATCGCGTGGCTGACGACGGCCGTCCACGGCTGGCCGTAGAAGCCGACGGTCGCCCAGAAGGTGAGCATGCCGAGCGCGGTGATAACCGGCGGCAGCGTGAACGGTGCGACACCCAGAAGCTGGAAGATGTTCGCCCAGGGCGCGATGCGCCGCCACAGGAACCAGGAGAGCGGCAACGCGATTGCGACGGCAAGCGCTGCCGAAAGCACCGCCAGCGTCACCGAGGCGAAGAGCGCATTGCGCCATTCCGGATTAAGGAAGATCTCGCCATACCAGGAGAGCGAAAAGCCCTGTGGCGGAAAGGCGAGCGTCTGCTTCTCGTTGACCGAAACGCCGGCAACGACGATCAGCGGCAACGACAGGAACAGGCCGATCAGGAAGAAATAGACCTTGCGGAAAATCGAGGTCATGCCGCTTCTCCCTTGCGTCCGGCAATCACGGTGAGCGCCACCAGCCCGAGCGTGACGAGCACGAGGAAGACGGCCATGGCGGCGGCGAACGGCATGTTCGACTGGTAGATCGCCTGGTCGGTGATCAGCACCGAAAGCGTCCAATGCTGCGGCCGACCGAGAAGCTGCGGCAACAGATAGGAGCCGAGCGCGAAGATGAAGACCATGATCAAGGTGGCGGTGATGGTGTTTCGCAGCGCCGGCACGACCACGGTGAAGAAGGCTCGAAGTGGCGAAGCGCCGAGTGTGCGGGCGGCCTCCGTCAGCGTCGGGTCGAGGCGGACGAGCGCAGGGAAGAGCACGAGCACCGTATAGGGGAAGGCCTGGTAGACCATGCCGGTCAAGACCGCCCCGAAGCTCGGCGTCAGCGCCTTGGCTTCCGCCATGATTCCGAGCGCGACGAGAATATTGGTGATCCCTGCCGTGCGCGAAAACAGCGTCGACCAGGCAAAGCCGATGATGACTTCCGAGAGCGACAGGATCGACAGAAGCGCCACCAGCCAGACGACCTGCACCTTCCGCGCCATGCGCGTCAGCATGTAGGTGAAGGGCAAGGCGAGCACGACGCAGCAGATCGCGACGATGACGGCCAGCATCAGCGAAAAGCCGAGCACGCCGCCGAAGAAGACCGAGAGGAAGCGGGCGTAATTGTCGAAGACGAAGGCCGGCGTGTAGAAGCCGCCCTGCTGGCGCTGGAAGAAGCTGACGGCAATCATCGTGCCGAAAGGCACGACGAAGAAGATCGTCAGCATCGCTGCGGGAAAGAGGAGCGGCAGATAGTCGCCGAGGGTCTGGGGCGGTTCGCGTCTCATTTCTTCAGCACCACGCAGACATCGGGGGTGAGCGCGATGCCGACCTCCTGGCCGACCGAAACGTCGGGCCGGGCGCGCGGCGTGGAGACGGCGACGATCTGGCGGCCGGCGATGTCGAGGAAGGTTTCGATCGTGCCGCCGAGATCGCGCACGAAGGTGACCTTGCCGGTGAGCGCACCGGCGCCAGGCGCCGTCAGGTGCACGTCTTCCGGGCGAACCGACAGCGTGCCTTTGTTGGCTCCAGCCGGCAGGACAAGGCCCGGCACGACCTGGCCCAGCACTTCGGCACGGCCGGCGCTGTCGGCCTGGACCTCAAGCAGGTTGGTCTGGCCGATGAAGTCGGCAACGAAGCTGTCGGCCGGGCGGCGATAGATCTCGATCGGCGACGCGGCCTGGCGGATCTCGCCGCCGCTCATGACGACGACGGTATCGGCCATGGTCATCGCTTCGCGCTGGTCATGGGTGACGACGATAGTGGTGATGCCGAGCTTCTGCTGCAACTGGCGCAGTTCCACCTGCATCGCCTCGCGCAGCTTGGCGTCGAGCGCCGAAAGCGGCTCGTCAAGTAGGAACAGTTTCGGCGAGATCGACAGCGCCCGCGCGATCGCCACGCGCTGGCGCTGGCCGCCCGAGAGCTTGGCGACCGGCCGGTCGGCATAGCCAGAGAGATGGATCATCGACAGGAGTTCGTCGACGCGCTTCTTCTGGTCTTCTTTTGCCGCACCGCGGATGCGCAAGGGATAGGCGATGTTTTCGCCGACGGTCAGGTGCGGAAACAGTGCCAGCGACTGGAACACCATGCCGAGATTGCGCTTGTGCGTCGGCACGCGGGTGATGTCCTCGCCGTCGAGCCGGATCGCCCCACCGGTCGGCAGATCGAGACCGGCGATCATGCGCAGCAGCGTGGTCTTGCCGCAGCCGGATGGTCCGAGCATGCAGACGAAGGTGCCGTGCGGCACGGTCAGGTCGACATTGTTGACGGCCCTGAAGGCTCCGAATTCCTTGACGACGTTTTGAAGGGCAAGTCCGGACATTGTTTCTCCGCGGGAAAGGCCCCTCCGCCTCATGGGAGGGGTTCAGGCGGGGAGCGGCTGAAGGCCCCTCCCCGTCGTTACGCTTTGGCGCTCCCCGGCAAGCGGAGAGCAGTCGGGATCAGCCGACGATCAGCTCGGTCCACTTCTGGTTCAGCCAATCCGACTTGGTCTGGTAGAGATCGTAGCGCGGAATGATCGGCTCGATGTCCGACGAAACGGCTGCGAATTCCTTGTCGGTCAGGTCCGTGACCTCGCGCTTGACGGTCGGCGACGTGCCGACTTTCCGTGACAACGTCGCCTGGATCGAGGGCTGGCACATGTAGTCGATGAAGATATGCGCTTCCTCCGACTTCTGCGAGGCGCGCGACAGCGCCCAGCAACCGGAATCCTGGATGCCGCCTTCCTTCGGGAAGGTGGAACGGACCGGATGGCCGTCGGCAGCCGCAAGGCCGGTCACGTCGTGATAGTACTGGCCCATCGGGATTTCGCCCGACTTCAGCGACTGCTCGAACTGCGCTTCGTCGCGGTACCAGAGGCGAACGTTCGGCTTGACTTCGGCCAGCTTGTCGAAGGCCTTGAGCAGACCCTCTTCCGTGTCGAGCGCATTGGTGCCGCCCATGAAGGTCTTGGCCGTCACTTCGAGCAGGAACGAGTTGGAAACGAGCGCCAGCAGACCGAGCTTGTCGGCATTTGCCGGATCCCAGAAGGCGGACCAGGAGGTCGGCGCTTCCTTGTAGACGTCGGTGTTGGTCACCAGCGTGATGTACCAGGAGACGGCGCCGATGCCGGCGATGCGGCCATCCGGATACTTGTTGACGAAGCGATCGAGCAGGTTCGAGGCGTTCTTCATCTTCGCGGTGTCGAGCGGGGTCCAGAGTTCGGTGGACTGTCCCTTCAGCATCGCCACCTGCGACATCATCGAGACGTCAGCCGGCGCCTGGCCGGCGCGGGCAGCCTGCTCGAGCTGGACGAGCCAGGCTTCACCGGTCGGCTCGGCGATCGATTCGACGGCAATACCGGTTGCCTTGGTGAATTCCGGGAAGATGTTCTTGTCGAACGAGGTTTTGAAATAGCCGCCATAGACGCCGACCTTCAGCGACTTGTCCTGCGCGCGCAGGACCGACGGCATCGCCAGCATGGAGGCACCGGCAAGGCCGGCGCCGAGCAGCGTGCGGCGCTTGATGGAAGTGGTGATCATTCGCGTTCTCCTTTGTTCCGGCGGTGATCCGCCTTGTTCCCTGTTCTGTTTGATTTCTTGCACATTTTCAGTCTCAGTGCGCGGCTGTTTTGCGCTCCAGCATGCGCGAATATTGTGTCAGCGGATAACACAACACGAAGAAGATCACCGCGACCAGCCCATAGACCGTGAAAGGTTCGAAGGTTGCATTATTGATCGCATTCGCGGTTCTGAGAAGCTCTTCGAAGCCGATGATCGAGGTGAGCGCCGTGCTCTTGATCAACTGCACGAGAAAGCCGACGGCCGCCGGCCGGGTGATCGCGAAGGCCTGCGGCAGGATGACGAGCCGCAACTCTTGCAGACGATGGAGTCCGAGGCTCGCACCGGCGTCCCATTGACCGCGCGGCAACGCTTCCACCCCGCCGCGCCAGATTTCGGCGAGATAGGCGCTGGCATAGAAGGTGAGCCCAAGGGCGGCGGCTGTCCACGGCTCGATGCGGAAACCCAGCATCGGCAGGCCGAAGAACATCAGGAACAACTGCATCAGGAGCGGTGTGCCCTGGAAGAGCGCGATATAGCCGGAGCCGAAGCGCCGAGCCCAGCGGCGCTCGGAAATGCGTGCGGCGAGGATCATCAGCCCCACGGCCGCACCGCCGGCAAAAGCAACAGCCGACAGCAGGATCGTCCACCGCGTGGCGAAGATCAGGTTACGCAGGATATCCCAGAAGGTGAACTCGATCATGACACGCCCGCTCCAAGCACGCGGCGACCGCCGGCGACGAACAGCCGCCGAAGCGCCATCGACAGACCGAGATAGATCAGCGTGACGACGAAATAGGTCTCGAACGAACGGAAAGTGCGCGCCTGCAGCAGGTCCGCCTCATGCGCCAACTCGCGCACCGCGATCTGCGAGACGACGGCCGATTCCAGCATCATGATGATGACCTGGCTGGTGAGCGCCGGGAAAATCACCTTCAGCGCCTGCGGCAGGATGATCTTGACGAAGACCTGGCGCGGCTTCAGCCCGAGCGCAAACGCCGCCTCGCTCTGCCCCTTCGGCACCGCATCGAGACCCGCACCGACGATCTCGGTCGTATAGGCCGCCATGTTGAGCGTCATGGCAACGATGGCCGCGACGATCGGGTCGAGCCTTATGCCGAGGCTCGGCAGGCCGAAATAGATGAAGAACAGCTGCACCAGGAACGGCGTGTTCCTGACGACCTCGACGTAAACGGCCACCGCCTTGCGCAGGACGCCGTAGCGGCTGCGGCGGGCGGCGGCAAAGAGAATGCTGATCAGGATGCCGAGCACCGTGGTGCAGGCGATCAGGAACACGGTCATGGCCGCGCCATGGGCGATTGCGCCCGCGGCGTCCTTGAGCCAACCGAAGCTGAGGCCGTAGCCCATCGTCGCAACCTTTCCTCAAGCGGGCCGCGAGGGGGCTGCCCCCGCGGCCTCCGAGCTTGTTAGTCCTTGAGGTTGTCGGGGTTGAGCGGCGTCTTCAGCCAGGCCTCCGAACTCGCGTTCAACTTGCCGTCCGAGAGCATTTTGGCAACGGAGTCGTTGACCGCCTTCTTCAGGCCATCCTCGCTCTTGTTGAGGCCGATATGCGACGGCGAGGTCAAAAGCTGGAATTTCTGTTCCGGCTTCAGCGCCTCCTGACGGGCCAGCACCTGGGCGCCGACGTCGTTGCCGACCACCATCAGCTGCGTCTGGCCGGAGATGAAGGCCTGGATGACAGCATTGTAGTTGTCGAAGCGCTGGATGTCGGCGTTGGCCGGCGCCGCCTCGGTGAGCGATGTGTCTTCGAGCGTGCCGCGGTTGACGGCGATGGTCTTCTCGGCGAGGTCCTCCTTGCCGGCGACTTTGAGTTCGGCCGGGCCGATGACGGCGATGTAGTAAGGCGCGTAGGCCGCGGCGAAATCGATCACCTCGGCGCGCTCCTTGGAGAAGCCGACGCTCATCAGGATGTCGACGCGCTTGTCGTTGAGATAGGGAATGCGGTTCTGGCCGGTGACGCTGACAAGGTTGAGCTTGACGCCGAGATCATCGGCGATCTGCTGCGCCACATCGACATCGTAGCCCTTGATGCTCATGTCGGCGCTGGCCGAGGAGAAGGGCGGGAAGTCGGAGAAGATGCCGACATTGATCTGGCCGGCGGACTTGATATCGGCGAGCGCATCGGCCTTGGCGATGCCGGCGGCGGCCCCGAGCATCAGGGCGGCGGCGAAGGCTGTCTTCAGTTTGGTATGGATCGTCATGGTAATTCCCCTACCCGGAAGCTTTGTGATTGTGCAGTCTGGTGGTCGGCCGCCGTTTCCGGTCCGGCAGCCGACGAACCCTTAGTCAGGCCTCAGGCGGACTTGCCGGTGATCGCCGGGCTGAAGACCATGAGGCTCAGGATTTCGAACAGCACCTGCGCACCCGCATGGGCCGTGTTGGTGGTCGAGTCGTATTGCGGCGCCACTTCGACGACGTCGCCGCCGACGAGGTTGATACCCTTGAGGCCGCGGATCAGTTCCAGCACCTCACGGGTCGTGAGACCGCCCACTTCCGGCGTGCCGGTGCCCGGCGCGAAGGACGGGTCGAGGCTGTCGATGTCGAAGGAGAGATAGGTCGGGCCGTCGCCGACGATCTTCTTCGCCTTTTCGATGATCGCGGGAATGCCGAGGCCGGTCACTTCCTCGGCGTGGATGACGGTCATGCCAGACTCGTAGGAGAACTCCCAGAGATATTCGGCCGAGCCGCGAATGCCGATCTGCACCACGCGGGTCGGATCGAGCACACCGTCGAGCACGGCGTTGCGGAACGGACCGCCATGGTGGAACTTGGTGAGGTCGTAGGCGCCGCCGGTGTCGCAGTGCGCGTCGATGTGGATCATGCCGACCGGGCGCTTCTTGCCGACGGCTTTCAGGATCGGATGGGTGATCGAATGGTCGCCGCCGACCGACAGCGGCAGCACACCGGCATCGACGATCTGGTTGATGCGCTTCTCGATGTCGTCATGGCTGAGTTCCAGCCGGTAGCGGCTCTGGAACGGCACGTCGCCGATGTCGGCAACGCGCAGTTCCTGCACCGGCGTGCAGCCGAGCACGTGGTTATAGGGACCGATGCGCTCGATCGTGCGCAGCGCCCGCGGTCCGAAGCGCGAGCCCGGGCGGTTGGTGACGCCGAGATCCATCGGAACGCCGACGATCGCCACCTGCAGATTGCCGAAATCCGGGTTTTCCGCGTCGACCGGCATGTGCGGCGCCGTCAGGAGGGTCGGGATGCCGGAATAGGGTGCAAGCCGCGTGCCGCTCTTGTTGAAGATCTTGTCGGCGACCTTTCGGAAGGTCGGGTCGAACAGCTCGCCGCCGTGGCTTTCGCCATACTTTGCCTTCAGTTCGGCAAGCTTGTTGTCGTTCCAGGCCATCAGTCAATCCTCCGTCTTCCATAGCCTGAGGCATGCGCGCGAAGGCGCCACAGATATCTGTCTGCGGAAGGGGCCGGCTCGTCCGGCGCGTTCATGTTCCCCAGGCGTTTTCGCCTTTGTTGGTGAATATTAGGCGGCAATTCCCCTAGAAAATCAATTGACATTGTTATAGCGTTTCGTGTGAGAAAAATTCACATGATAGCAACCGCCGGATCGTCTCGATTTGTCCAGCCGCCTGCCTCCCTTGAACCCCTTGCGTGCCTTCGAAGCGACGGCGCGGCGGGGCTCCGTTTCGGCCGCCGCCCGCGAGCTCAACGTCACCCATGGGGCGATCAGCCACCAGATCCGGGCGCTTGAACTCTCGGTCAAGGCGGCACTGTTCGAGCGCGGCGGCAAGCGGCTGAAACTGACGCCGCAGGGCGCATTGCTACTGCCGGCCGTCACCCACGCCTTTGCCGAAATCGCCGCGGCAACGGCGGCGATGACGCGGCCGACGACGAGCGGTGAACTGCGTATCACCTGCGTCCCGGCGCTGCTGTCCTTCTGGCTGATCCCGCGGCTGCATCTCTTTACCGAGCAATATCCGGACGTGCGCCTGACGTTGATCGCCTCCAATGACGAGGCCTATCTGCATTCTCCGGATGTCGATGTCTGCCTGATCTACGGTGACGGCAACTGGTCCGGTGCCTGGGCAAAACTCTGGAGCCGGCTGGAACTTTTCCCTGTCGTCAGCCCAACGCTGCTCAACATGCGGCCCTTGCGCTCGGTGCGGGACCTGCGCGACCACGTGATGCTGCATGGCGACGACGGCCGCGAGTGGAACACCTGGCTGGCGGCGGCCGACGCCAGCGACCTGCAGCGCGGACGGCAGCATTTCATGAGCGACGCGCGGCTTTCGACCGAAGCAGCGCTGCATAACCAGGGCGTGGCGCTTGGCGATACGATCACCGCCGGCAGCCTGATCGCGCGCGGCGAGTTGATCGCCCCCTTCGACTTGACGGTGCCCGCCAACGACGCCTTCTTCGTCGCCTGCCGCAACGAGGTGCTGGCGGCACCGATCGTGCGCATTTTCATCGACTGGATGTTCGAAACACTCGAAAGCGACCCGATGCCGGAACTGCAGACATCGGCGCGCACGATTATTCGCAGCCGCACCTCGAAATCCGAGCCGACTGATCGTAAATCGGAGAAGAACGGTTTTCAGCCGGTTTCGGCGCCGAGCCATGCTCGCCGTACCGATCGTCCGCAGAAACGCAAAGCCAAGGCCTAACCCACAGGAAGCCCCCCATGCCGCATTTCAACCCGCTCGTCGAAAAGCTCTCGCCGCCGCCCGTGCCTTCGGTGCTGGCCTGGGCGAAATCCTACGACGGCTCCCGTGGCCCGCTGATCGACCTGTCGCAGGCCGTGCCCGGCTATCCCGCCCACCCGGACATGCTGGCCTGGCTCGGTGAGGCCGCAGCCTCAACCGCCTATACCGGATACGGGGCGATCGAGGGCGAAGCGGTGCTGCGCGACGCCTATGCGGCCCATGTCGCCGCGCTCTACGGTGCTTCGCTTACCGCCGACAACATCCACATCACCTCGGGCTGTAACCAGGCCTTCATCTGCACGGCGATGGCCATTGCCGGCGCGGGCGACACGATCCTGATGACCAACCCCTATTACTTCAACCAGGAAACGACGCTGTCGATGCTCGGCATCAATGTCGAGCTCGTGCCTTGCGATGCCGGCGCAGGCTTCCTGCCTGAAGTCGATGCGATCGCCGCAGCGCTCCACCCCGGCATTCGCGCGCTGGCGCTCGTTTCGCCTAACAACCCGACCGGCGCTGTCTATCCGCCGGAGCTGCTCGCCCGTATCCATGAGGCCTGCCGTGCCAAGGGCGTCTGGCTGATCCTCGACGAGACCTATCGCGACTTCCTGCCGGATGCGTCCGCGGCACCGCACGGCCTGCTCACAACCGAAGGCTGGCAGGAGAGCTTCATCGGCCTCTACAGCTTCTCCAAATCCTTCTGCATCCCCGGCCATCGCCTGGGCGCGATCACCGCCGGTCCCGATGTCATCGAGCAGGTGACGAAGATCATGGACAACCTGCAGATCTGCGCGCCGCGCTCGGCCCAGGCCGCGGTCGCCAAAGCCATCCCCGCACTTGCCGACTGGCGCGAGGGCAACCGCGCCGAGATCGCGGCCCGTGCCGATGCAATGCGCGACGTGATGAGCCGCCTGCCAAAGTGGAAGCTGCAGGCGGTCGGCGCCTATTTCGCCTATGTCCGCCACCCCTACCCGGATATCGACTCGCAGTTCATCGCCGAGAAGCTGGCCAAGCTCGCCGGCGTCGTCTGCCTGCCCGGCGACTATTTCGGCGAGGGCCAGGAAAACTACCTTCGCTTCGCCTTCGCCAACGCGGATGCCGACACGATCCGCCAGCTCGAAGAGCGGCTGGCGAACTTCACGCCGCCGGGTCTCTGAGACTTTGAATGACGCAATTCCGGACGGAAAACCGCTTCACACTTTTCCTGGAATTGCTGTCAGACCCGGACCTGTTTTGAAGAAAGCGCGCGGCATTATCCGCGCCGCGCGATCAGGATACCGACAAGCACGATCGCGCCGCCGATCGCCTGCATCATGCCGACAGGCTCGGCAAGCAGGATCCAGGCAAGGATCGCCGCCACGACCGGCTGCAACAGCAGTGTGAGCGAGGAGAAGGCTGGCGGCAGATAGGCGAGCGCATAGGTGATCGCCACCTGCCCGCCAGCATGACTGACGAAGGCCAGCCCGAACAACATTGCCCAACCGAACGCCGTCGGCGGCAACAGCGTCGGCTCGAACAGGATGGCCATCGGCAGCATGCAGATCGCCGCAGAGGCTGTGCTCCAGATCATGATGCGCACGGTGCTGAAGAGACTGCGCAGCCGCCCGATCGCCAGGATGTAGCCGGCATAAAACATCGCCGCGACGACGGCGACGCCATCGCCGAGCAGATTGCCATCACCCAGCGCCATCGGGCCGCCCTTGAGGGTGATCACACCGATCACAGCCGTCACCAGGCCGACCGCAAACACAACGCTGATCCGCGCCCGGAATAAGAGCCAACTGGCAAGCGTCACGAAGACAGGCGCGAGATTGGCCAGCAACGTCGCATTGGCAACCGATGTCTTGGTCAGCGCATAGTGCCAGGCACCGAGATCGATCGCCAGGAACACGCCGGGCAGGATCAGAAGCGCATATTCCGAGAGCTTTTCCGGCCGCCGCCCGCCGGCGCCCTCGGGGCGAAACCAGGTCCAGGCGAGAAGCGGGATCAAGGCCAGGGCCACACGCCAGAAGGCAGTTGCCATCGGCCCCACTTCCGACAACCGCACGAAGATCGGCGAGCCACCGATCGCAGCGCCGCCGATGAGAAGGGCAGCCATGGCAACGCGGTTATGGGATTGAGAAGCTTGGGTCACGGGAGGCATCCGGAAAGGCGCGGTCTGAGGCGGGAAGCCGACGAGCTACCAGAAGCGGACGGCCGGTGACAGCCCTGTCAGCGCCGAAGCCTGAAAGAAAAACGGCCGCCGCAGATTGCGACGGCCGTCGTTCAAACCGTGTGGCGCTGATTTCAGGCAGCGTCGGGAACGTGGACAGTCTTCACTTCGAGGAAGTCCTCGAGACCGAAGATGCCGCCTTCACGACCGTTGCCCGACTGCTTGTAGCCTCCGAACGGGCTGCCATAGCGGTGCGGCCCGCCGTTGATGTGCACCATGCCGGCGCGCAGGCGCGCGGCGACGCGCTCGGCCCGCTCCGGGTTGCCGGTCTGGACATAGGCGGCAAGGCCGTAATTGGTGTCGTTGGCAACGGCGATCGCTTCCTCCTCGGTGTCGAAGGGGATGATCGCAAGCACCGGACCGAACACCTCCTCGCGGGCGATGCGCATGTCGTTGTTGACGTCGGCAAAGATCGTCGGCTTGACGAAGTAGCCGGTCTCGAAGCCCTCGGGCTTGCCGGCACCACCGACGAGCAGGCGCGCGCCTTCGGCAATGCCGGCCTCGATCAGCGCCTGCACCCGGCCGAACTGGACATGGCTGACCAGCGGGCCGATATGGCTGCCTTCCTGGGTTGGGTCGCCGACTTTGGCCTCGCGGCCGACGCGCTTGGCGATCTCGACCACCTGATCATAGACGCTGCGCTCCACCAGCATGCGGGTCGGCGCATCGCAGGACTGGCCGGAATTGTTGAAGCATTCGAGCACGCTGCCGGTAACGCGATCTTCGAGATCGGCGTCGGCAAAGACGATGTTCGGCGACTTGCCACCGAGCTCCAGCGTCACGCGCTTGACGGTCTCGGCCGCATCCTTGCTGACGGCGATGCCGGCGCGGGTCGAGCCGGTAAACGACATCATGTCGATGTCGGGATGCTTCGACAGCGCCGCACCGGCGTTGATGCCGTCACCGTTGACGAGGTTGAAGACGCCAGCGGGGAAACCCGCCTCATGCACCATTTCGGCATAAAGCATGGCGTTGAGCGGCGTGAACTCGCTCGGCTTCAACACGCAGGTGGAGCCGGTCGCCAGCGCCGGTACCACCTTCAGCGCGATCTGGTTGATCGGCCAGTTCCAGGGGGTGATCAGGCCGCAAACGCCGATCGGCTCGCGCAGGATGACGTCGCCGTTCGGCAGCCGGTCGCGGCTCTTCAGGCGCTTTAGCGCATCGATGAAGCCCTGAAGGTGGCCGACGCCGACATCGGCCTGCTGTTCACGCGTCATGGTCTTCGGCGCGCCAAGTTCCATGGTGATGGTGTCGACCATCTCGTCATAGCGGCGCTTGTAGACGGCAAGCAGCTTTTCGAGCAGCGCCAGGCGTTCTTCGACGCTCGTCCGGCTATAGGCGGCAAAGGCCTTCTTGGCGGCGGCAACGGCCCGGTCGATGTCCGCGGCTGTGCCCATCGAGATCATCGCAACCGGCTTTTCCGTCGCCGGGTTCAGCACCTCGAGATCGTTGGCGACGATGGGGTCCACCCAGGCGCCGTTGATGTAGAACTTGCGTTTGTCGAGCATTCGCTCCTCCTTCCCGTCAGTTTGTCTTTTGTTTTTCAGCGAGCCAGCCCCGGATCAGAACGCGATAACGCTCACCGGAAAAGCTCGGAAAATGTCCGCCGTGAACGATACGCGCGGGTATCTTCAGCAGCCGTTCCATCGACGCCAGGTAGTCGTCGGCATTGGAATGATAGGTGTCCTCGATCAGCGGCCCGTCGTAGAGGATGTCGCCTGAGAACATGATCCCAGTCTTCGCCTCATAGAGCGCGATGCCGCCCGGCGAATGGCCGGGCGTGTGGATCACCTCGAAGACCCGGTCGCCGAGATCGATATGGTCGCCGTCTTCGAGCAGCCGCGTCGCCGGCGCCGCCTTCACCGCGTAGGTGGTCGAGAGATAGGGCTCGGGCGGCAGCGCATCGAAGATCTCGTCGGCCACATAGGGGTCGGCGAGCGTGTTCTTGCGGGTGGGATGCGCCAGAAGATCGGCTTCAGCGGAGTGCACGCAACGGCAGTCGAACTCGTGATGGCAGCCGATATGGTCGAAATGGGTGTGGCTGGCGACGGCATCCAGGGCGCGCTCGGTGACGAGCGGCACCCATTGCCGGAGCGACACGACGCCCATGCCGCTGTCGACGAGCATGTCACGGTCGCGGCCGCGCACATGCCAGATGTTGCAGCGGTAGAATTCCTGGATATAGGGCTCGTCGATGGCGGTGACGTCGTCGTCGAGCCGCCGCACCCGGTACCAGTTCTCAGCGGAAATTCTCTGCATCGTGCTACGCGTGTCCACCTGTGGCGGGCAAGGCTACGACGTCGGCGGCGCGCACGGCAAGCGGCACAATCTCGCCTTCGCGCACGCTTGCCGATTGCGGCAGGTGCGCAACCAGTGATCTCGTATCGGCCGCGCAAGGCTGCAGGTGGCAGCGGTAATGCGTGCCGAAGAAGGCGCTGCCGGCGACGCGCGCTTCGCCGAGCGCCACTGTCGGTCCCTCTGCCTTGTCGTCGGCGCGGAAATGTTCCGGCCGGATCGTCAGCGTGATGCGGTCGCCGGCCTTCGGCGACGAGGCGGTGAAATTGCCGGCCGGCAGCGCCAGGCTGCCGAGCGGCGTTTCGACATGGGCGGAGCTGGCATCGGCCGCAGCCACACGGCCCGAAACGAAATTGACCTCGCCCATGAATCCCGCCGAAAACAGCGAGCGCGGGCGCATGTAGATTTCCGATGGCGGGCCGAAATCCTCGATCCGCCCCTGGTTCATCACCACGATCCGGTCGGCGATCGCCATCGCCTCTTCCTGGTCGTGGGTGACATGCACGAAGGTGGTGCCGACCCGCTTCTGGATCGCCTTCAGCTCGTCCTGCATCTGGCGGCGGAGCTTGAGATCGAGCGCGCCGAGCGGTTCGTCGAGCAGAAGCACGTCCGGATCGACGGCCAGCGCGCGGGCGAGCGCCACGCGCTGGCGCTGGCCACCCGAGAGCTCATGAGGCCGCTTGCCGGCAGACGCTTTCAGACCCACGAGATCCAGAAAACCGAGCGCCTTTTCGTCGCGCTCGGCCTTGGCAAGGCCCCGCATCCGGAGCCCGAAGCCAACATTGTCGACGAGACGCATGTGCGGAAACAGCGCATAGTCCTGGAACATCGTCGTCGTCGGGCGCTTCGCCGGCGCCACATAGGTCATGTCCTGCCCGGCGATCGTCACGCGGCCGGCGCTTGGCGACTGAAAGCCGCCGAGGATGGAGAGCAGCGTGGTCTTGCCGCAGCCCGACGGCCCGAGCAACACGATGAACTCGCCGGCCCGGATGTCGAGGGAGACATTATCGAGCGCCGTAAATGCGCCGAAGATCTTGCTGACGTTTTCGATCGAGACGGAGGCGGTCATTGTTTTTTCGTCCTTCCGAACAGGGAAAGCTCAAGGATGAGAAGCACGGCGACGGAGGCGAGAAACACCAGCGAGCCGATGGCATTGGTCTTGGGGTTGAGGCCGGAGCGCAGCATGCTCCAGATCTCGACCGGCAGCGTCACGTCGAAGCGCGACAAGAGGAAAGCGATGATGAACTCGTCCCAGCTGAAGGTGACCGAAAGGAAGAAGGCGGCGAGGATCGACGGCATCAGCATCGGCGCCGTCACCAGCGCCATCACTTTGAAATCGTTGGCGCCGAGATCACGTGCAGCCCGCTCGATGTTGATGTGGTGGTCGCCCATCGAGGCATAGATGATGGCAAAGCACAGCGGCAGGTTGATCACCACATGGCCGATGCCGACCGTCATCAGCGACAGAGGGATATGCAGCGCGTTCATCAGCGACAAAAGGCCGAGCGCGATGATCAGGTAGCTGACCGTCATCGGCGCGATCAGCAGCCCTCTTTGCAGGGCCGAGCCCGGCAGTTTGTATCGCGCGAGCGCGTAAGCCGCGAGAAAGCCGAGCAGCACGGAGATGGTGGAGGAGACGAGCGCCACGACCATCGAGTTGCCGAGTGCCGCCATCAGCTTGCGGTCGGCGAACACCGCCTCGTACCATTGCAGCGAAAAGCCGTTGAACGGCGGCACCGGTAGACGGCCGTCCTGGAACGAGAACAGCACCAGCACGGCAACCGGCAGGAAAATGAAGGCGTAGACGAGGACGAGATAGGTCCAGGAGAGCACGCTTGCAAAGATCTGGCGCAGCATCGTCAGGCCCTCTCGATCTTCAGCCAGCGGGCGCAGGCGAGATAGGCGACGGTGACGGCCAGCATCAGCACGATCGACAGCGCCGCCGCCATCGGGAAATCCGCGCGGCGTCCGAGCTGCAGCATGATGATCTGCGGCAGCACCAGCTCGTTGTTGCCGCCAAGGATCTGCGGCGTGACATAGTCACCGATGCAGAGCACGAAGGTGAGAAACGCGCCGGTCATGATGCCGGGCAGCGTCAGCGGCAGCACCACGTGCCAGAAGGTCTGAAAGGCATTGGCGCCGAGGTCCGCTGCGGCGCGGCGGTAGTTCGGCGACAGCTGGATCAGGTTGGAATAGATCGTCAGCGTCAGGAGCATCACGAAGAAATGCACGAAACCGATCACCGTGGCGGTCCGGGTACTCGCCAGTTCCAGCGGCTCGGAGATCAGGCCGATGGTCATGAACATCTGGTTGATCACGCCGTTCTTCGACAAGACCAGCAGCCAGGAATAGGAGCGCACCACGTAGGAGGTCCAGAACGGCAGGATCGCCAGGATCAGCGCCATGCGCTGCAGCCGCTTCGGCACGCGTTCGGCGATGATCCAGGCGAGCGGATAGGCAAGCAGCACCGAGATTATCGTGACGATGACCGTGATCTCAAGCGAGTTGACGAGCCCGCGGAACAGGGCGTTCTCGGAGAAAAAGCGGATGTAGTTGTCGAAGTTCCAGGCATGGACGATGTCCCGCCCCTCGCGCTTCCAGAGGCTCATCGCCGCCATGAAGGCGAAGGGCACGACGAAGAAGGCGACGGTCCACAACAGCGCCGGAGCAACGAAGCCCCAGGCCTTGCGGCGGTCGGCGTCTTCAAGCGCTGTCGCTGATGTCAAAGCGGTGTCTGCCATTACCGTCCCAGATCAAAGGATTTCGGGCGAGCAAAGAAAAATGGCGAGCGCGACACGACGCGCCCGCTGCTGTCGTTACTGCTGCAGCATCTCCGTCCAGGCGTCCTGGAACTTCTGGTCGAGTTCGGCCGAGGGGATCGGATAGAGCTGCGTCTTCTTCAGGTATTCGGCCTGCTGGTCGAAGCGAAGTGCTGCCTTCTGCTGGTCGGTCAGGTGCTCGCCCGCCTTTGCATTGGCCGGCATCGCCCAGTAGCAGGAGGAGGTTGCAAGCCGCGCCTGGCCCTCGGGGCTGACGATGTACTGAACGAACTTCAGCGCCAGATCCTGCTTGGTGGAATCTTTCATGACGCCGATCGATTGTGCCCAACGCACCGCACCCTGCTCGGGAATGGTCCAGTCGAGGCTCGGCTTGTCGGCCGAAAGAACTGCGGTGATCCATTCGCCGCCACCGACGAGGATGTCGACTTCGCCGGTCGCAAGTGCGGTCTGCGAGGAGACGACGTCGCTCACCTGCTTGGAAACCGCGCGCATCGCTGCGAGCTTTTCCTTGATCGCCGGCATGTCCGCGTCGCTCAGATCGGCAGTCTTCTTGCCGAGGCCAAGCCCGACGAGACCGATCATCGGCAGGTAGTAGTCATAGAGCGCGATGCGGCCCTTGTACTTGTCCGACCAGATGATCGACAGGTCCTGCATGTCCTTCGGGTCGACCTTGGTCTTGTCGTAGGAAATCGTGTTGTAGCCGAACTTCTCGGTGACGGCGTAGGTCTTGCCGTCCTTCATGTTATTCGCCTCCATGCGCACTTCCGGGAAGATATCCGCGGTCGGCAGCGCATCGGCCGGCATTTCAGCCAAAAGGTCGAGATCGATGGCGCGATGCACATCGACACCGTCGATCACGAGCACGTCCCAGTCCCCCGGCTGCGACTGGTCGAGGATCGAGAGCCCTGCCCCGGTGCCCTCATAGACCTTGACGTTGACCTTGACGTCGTTGGCCTTCTCGAACGGCTCGAGAAGCGCCGGATCTGTGTGGTCGCACCAGACGAGCGCATTGAGCTCTTCCTGGGCAAAGACCGGCGCGGGGGCTGCGACCGTCGACAGAGCGGCGATCGCGATTGCGGCCGTGGAGGAGAAAAAACGGCGCAGGCGCGCACCGTCACGAACTGACTGAATCATGCTGTTGCCCTCTTGTTTTGACGCTCGTTTCGGCGTCTTCAAAAAAAGATTGAATGAATTCATTTTTTAAGTCAATCTCAATTTTGAACCAATTCATAATTCGGGGAAACACTGGAATGACAGGGCTGCGCGCACGGCAAAAGGCGGATCGCAACAGGCGCATTCTCGACGCCGCCGCCGTGCTTTTTCGCGAAGTCGGCTATGACAGCGCGCGCATCGAGGACATTGCCGAGCGCGCCGAAATCTCGGTCGGCACCTTCTACAACTACTATGAAAACAAGGGCGACATCCTGCTTGCGACCGTGTCGATGGAAGTCGAGGAAGTGCTCGCCGGCGGCGGATCGATCGTCGACAACCCGCCCGCCTCCGTCATGGGTGCACTCGATGCGCTGATCGGCGAATACTACGACCACTCGCTCTACTATCTCAGCAAGGAGATGTGGCGCACCGCCATGGCGATCGCCATCCAGCAGCCGGAAAGCCCGTTCAGCAAGCGCTATACCGAACTCGATCGCCGGCTGTGCGATCAGGTTTCGACGCTGATCCGCAAGCTGCAGGCCAAGGGCGTCGTCGCAATCGATATCGACGCCGAGGCGGTCGGGGAGATGTTCTTCAACAATCTCAACATGATGTTCACCGAGTTCGCCAAGCGCGAACCGATGACGCTCGACGACCTCAAGGCGCGGGTATCGCGCCAGAACCGCCCGCTGGCGACGCTGATCGCGGTGCGCTGACCATCACAAAAACCACCGGAGCAATCTGCTTCCGGATAAAGAGGGAACCCCATGAACGATCTCGAGCAGTCGGTGCTTCAGGCCGCCGACCGGCTGGTTGCCGCCTTCGCCAGGCACGACCGGACCGCCTATTTCTCGGCCTTTGCGCCGGAAGCGACCTTCATCTTCCACACGCTCGACCGGCCCCTGAAAAGCCGTGCCGAATACGAGGCAGAATGGTCGCTTTGGGAGGAACGCGACGGGTTTCGCGTGCGCGCCTGTCGGTCGAGCGAGCGGCATGTTCAAACCGTGGGTGATGTGGCGGTCTTCACCCACCGTGTCGAAACCGACCTGGAATTCAACGGCGCGCCGACGACCGCGGACGAGCGGGAAACGATCGTTTTCCAACTGTTGTCGTCAGGGGAATGGGTGGCCGTGCACGAACATCTGTCGCGCCGCAGCGAGTAAGGTCGAAGGATCGGTCAGAAGGCGCCGACGACGACGGCGCTGACGAAGGAAAACGCGGCCACGATGGCAATTGCGTGCGGAACCAGATGAACATGTGAGCGGCGTTGCGGTGTCGCCCCAAAAACAGCGTAGCGGGACTGGATCATCGGTTTCGCTGCGTTCATCGCGTCTCTCCGTTCCTGCGGGGGCCATGGCCCATCGACTGTCTTGTTCTCCTATATTCTCCATTGAGTTTGTAGATATTAAATTCCGCAAATCGCAGAAATCGTAAAAAATCGGTTCGCCGCAATCGCGCTCGTCAATGGCGGTTGCGGTCGCGGTCCTGAAGATGTTTCGACCAGGTTTCGCTGAACCATGGGGTGAGCAGCGAAACGTCGGAGGCACGGTGCGAGCCCTTGAGCGCGCTGTCCGTTTCGACGCAGGTCCAGACGGTGAAAGCGGTCAACTCATGTTTGCCGAAGGTCTGGATCAGCGGAATGTCCGCGGCGTCGCGGCCACGGGCGACCGCGATGCGCCCTGCACGCCGCTGGTTGTTCTTGGCGTCGAAGGTATGCCAGCGATCACCAAGATAGACGTCGAACCAGGCATTGAAATCCATCGGCGCAGGATTTTCGCTCTGCGGGAGGTCTGCCATATAGCCGTTCACGTAGCGCGCCGGCATGTTCATGCAGCGGCAGAGGGTGATCGCCAGATGGGCGTAGTCACGGCTCACACCAACACGATCCTCATGGGTCTCGAGCGCCGTACGCATCGCCTGGGCATAGCCGTAGCTGAACACCAGCCGCTCGTGCACGTAGTCGCAAATCGCCTGGACGCGCTCCCAGCCGGCCGGCACGTCGCCAAACAGACGCCAGGCGAGCGCCCCCAGCCGGTCCGTCTCGCAATAGCGGCTGGCCGCGAGATAGGGCAGTGTTGCCGGCGGCAGGGTCTCAACGGGCACCGCCTCGGCCAAGGGATCTGAGGCGTCGAGCCTGCCGTCGTCTTCTATGACCGCGTCATAGGAAAGCTTGAAATCCCCCTCCGGAGCCGTCATCCGCAGGCAGCCGTTGCCATGCGGGTCGGTAATTTCCTCCATCTGCACAAGCGGAAACGGCAATGGCCCGTGCTCGCGGCGAAGCCCCGCTCGCCGCTCCTTCACCACGGAAAGATAGGTCATCATCGGTGTTGGTTGCGGACAGCGAATACCGATCTCATAGCCGAAGCGTACGAACATCTCAGACCTCCAAGCTCGACGGAAAGCAATGCTTTCCGTCTGTCTTGCCCCGCCCGATGACGTGGCACCCCCTTGGTATCCGTAGGCAGGGCCGCGCAGTCGGCCCCATGTCAGCAATTGCTACGCGCCATGCCCTCCCGCGGACAGGCCGATCCCGGAGCCGATAGTAGCGCATCCGGCAGCGAGGCGATATCGCGATCGTGGCGAAAACGCCCCTTCCCGCATGCGCATTCTCTTAGGCTGCAGTCGCCAGTCTTCAGCCTAAAGACCGACGGCGTCCTTGAACTGGTACCACCAGGAGCCGATCGTCGAATATTGCGCGCGGAATATGCGCCCGCCGGGGAATGGGTACCAGGGCAGTTTCTCGAAGACATCATAGCGCGTCGTGTCGCCGTCGATCGCCTCGGCGAGTGTGCGGCCGAATAGATGCGAACCGGTCACGCCGTGGCCGCTATAACCATGGGCGAAATAGGTGTTGCTGCCGATCCGCCCCATCTGCGGCACACGGGTGAAGGAGAGCGCAAAGTTGCCGCTCCAGGCATAGTCGATCTTCACCCCCTTCAGCTGCGGAAACACCTTTTCGAGGTTGGGCTTGAGCTTGGCGACAACGTCGGCCGGATCGGTACCGCCATAGACGGTGCCACCGCCGAAGATCATGCGCTTGTCGGCCGAGAGCCTGAAATAGTCGAGAATGTAGCGCACGTCCTCGACGCACATGTCGCTCGGGATGAGCGAATGGGCGAGTTCTTCGCCAAGCGGCGCCGTGGTGATCATCTGGGTCGAGACCGGCATGACGCGCGAGACGAGCTTCGGCACCGCATCGCCGAGATAGGCATTGCCGCAGAGCACGACGATGCGCGCCGAGACTTCGCCGCCTTCGGTATAGACCGTCGGCCGCGCCGCCTCGTGGTCGACCCGGGTCACCGGCGACTGTTCGTAGATCGTGCCGCCGATGCTTTCGAAGGCGCGCGCCTCGCCGAGCACGAGATTGAGCGGATGCATGTGGCCGCCGGTCGTATCCAGCATGCCGCCGCAATAGGCGTCCGACGTGACGAGCTTGCTGAGCGCCTCACGGTCGAGAAGCTGGTGATCGTCCATGCCGTATTTGCGCCAGAGCGCCTGCTTGGCTTCGAGCTCCTTCATGTGCGCCGGCGTATAGGCGGCGTAGATGTTGCCCGGCTTCAGGTCGCAGTCGATCTGGTACTGGCTGACGAGGCGGCGGATAATCTTGCCGCCCTCCTGCACCAGCCCGCCGATGAAGCGCGCCGCATCGTCGCCGTAGCGGCGCTGGATGGTCGACAAGCTGGCGTTGAGACCGTTGACCACCTGGCCGCCATTCCGGCCCGAAGCACCCCAGCCGACCTGAGCCCCTTCGATGACGACAACCTTGTAGCCTTTTTCGGCCAGGTGGATCGCCGTCGACAGACCGGAATAGCCGCCGCCGACGACGCAGACGTCGGTCTCGACGCGGCCCTGCAGCCGGACCGGCGTGCGGATGATGTTGCGGGAGGCGGCGTAGTAGCTGGTCGGGTAGCTGCCGTCGCCGGCATAGGATTTCTGTTTCGAAAGCATCAGACGATTTCCAGATAAGCGCTGAATTCGTAGTCCGTGACCTGCTCGGCAAAGCCTGCGATCTCCTGGCGTTTGCAGGCGATCAGCATCGAGCGCAGCACGGGATCGAAGATTTCGGCGGCAATCGGCCCTGCCTCGAAGCTATCGACCGCCTGCCCCCATTCGGAGGGAATTTTGGGCAATTTCTCCGTTGCATAGGCGCGCCCTGAAACCGGCGCCGGCGGCTTCCACTTGTTGCGGATGCCGACCAAGGCGGCACCGAGGATCGCGGCGATGACGAGATAGGGATTGGCATCCGCGCCGGCGACACGATGTTCGATGCGGCGCGCATAGGGATTGCCGCCGGGAATGCGGATCGCCGAGGTGCGGTTCTCATACCCCCAGCACACGGCTGTCGGCGCATGCGTGTCGGGCCGCAGCCGCCGGTAGGAATTGAAGTGCGGCGCAAAGAGCAGCGTCGTCTCGGCCATGCCGCGCAAGAGACCGGCAACGGCATTCTTGAGGATCGGTGACCCCTCGTCACTGCCGTCGTTGAAGACGTTGTTGCCCTCCTCGTCGAGCAGGCTGAAATGGACATGCATGCCATTGCCCGAGCGGGTGCCATAGGGCTTGGCCATGAAGGTCGCAGCAAGACCATGCTTGCGCGCCACGCCCTTGACGATGCGCTTGAAGAAGATCGCGTCGTCGGCCGCCTTCAGCGGGTCATCCGTGTGAAGCAGGTTGATCTCGAACTGGCCGATGCCGTTTTCGGCGATCGCCGCATCCGCCGGCACGTTCTGCCGGGCGCATTCCTTGTAGACGTCGGAGAAGAACTCGCCGAAGTCGTCGAGCTCGTCGATCGACAGGATCGCATCGGAATCGAGACGCTTGCCGGTATAGGGCGAGATCGGCGGCACCGCGCTGTCGGGCTCCGGATCGATCAGGTAGAACTCCAGTTCGGTCGCGACGACGGGGCGAAGGCCGAGCTCCTTGTATTCCCGCACGACCGCCGCCAGTGCCTGGCGCGGATCGGCAAGGAACGGCTTGCCGTCCTCGAGCTGCAGCCAGAGCGGCACAAGCGCGCTCGGCCGCGAGGTCCAGTTGACCGGCAGCGCACCGCGGCCGGTGACGCCGCAGATGCCGTCCCGGTCGCCGCTCGCAAACACCTGCTCGCTGTTGATGATGTCCTCGCCCCACACGTCGACGCCGACGATCGAGAGCGGCATGCGGATGCCGCCACCGAGAACCTTGCCCGCCTGTTCCACCGGCACGCGTTTGCCCCGCATGATGCCGTTGAGGTCGCAGACAACCGCCTGGATGCTTTCGATCGGCCCGTTCTGCTCGAGCCATGCCTTGAATGCGCTGGGATCTTCCGCGTCGAGCGACATATCGCAAATCTCTTTTTGTGATCACATTTTCCGAAAGTTGACATAATTGAGGAATTGGAGTCAAGCAGCGGCAATGCTATCAGGCATTTGACGTAGCGCGGGACGAGGGAAAGTGTATGTCGCATCCCCCGCACATCGTGATCCAGGCAGAAGGACATGCGCCCTTGAAACCCCTTGTGTTGCCGCCACTTTCGCGCCCCGACGGCATGACCACGCACGACTACGCCTTCAATCGGCTGCGCCAGGCAATCATGGTTGGCGCCTTCCGGCCTGGAACGTCCGTCACCATCCGCGGCCTTGCCGAGGCGCTTGAAAGTAGCCCGACGCCCGTGCGCGAGGCGCTGCGCCAGCTGACCTCGATCGGCGCGCTGCAGTTTCTCGAAAACCGGCGCATCGTCGTGCCGCACATCACCCCTGCCCGCTTCGAGGAGCTGATATCGCTGCGCATCGCGCTTGAAAGCCACGCGGCGCGGCGCGCCGTCGCGCACCTTTCCGAGCGCCAGATCGAGAGGATCACAGCAATCGACGACAGCATCGAGACGGAGATCCGTCGCGGGGACAAGGTGGCAGCGCTGATCGCCAACCAGGCGTTCCATCGTTTGATCTACACCGCCAATCCCGATGCCGTTGCCATGCCGCTGATCGAGAGCGTCTGGCTACAGCTCGGCCCGATCCTCGGCATCGCCATGGAACACGTCACCGAGCTTTATGTGGTCGACCGCCACCGCGAGGCGATCGAGGCCTTGCGGCGACGTGACGAGGATGCGGTTGCTGACGCGATCGCCGCCGACATCCGCGAGGGGATCGGCGGCTTCGACCAGCAGGCGGTCGCGCGGTTGCTGCGCTTGGCCGCGTGAGATCACTGCCGTCAAAATTTTAGTGTGACTAAAATTCCGTATTGACAACGTTCAATCACGGCACCAAAGTCGTGCAAATACAGACGCATAGTGACGGGAAGCGAGCAACTTCCCGGCTTCATGTCCGTGCATTCGAGGGGGAGGAGTCCGCTTGAAGAGCCAAAGACCCAAGTCCCGCCACAAGACAGGCGCGGGCCTCAAGCATTCCCCATAGCCGACTTTGCGCCGATCTCCGGCGCTCCTTGCACCCATCACCGTCGACCACAACCGCCTGACCGGTTGGCGGCATCTGATTTTCTCAAGCCAGAATTGGAAACACCATGAAGGAACTCACCAAGAGCCGTTTTGCGGCGCTCCGCCGCACGATGGCCGAAAGCAATGTCGGCCTCGTCGCGCTGGCCCCGGGATCACACATGGATTGGCTGATTGGCTACCATCCGCATCCGGACGAACGTCCTTGCCTGCTTCTCATCGGCCCGGAAAAGGAAGCGTTCCTGATGCCGGCGCTGAATGCCGAAGGCACGCGCGAGCACACCGATATCGCCTTCCACAACTGGGCCGACGACATTGGCCCGAGCGACGCCCTGACCGCAGCGCTTGCCGATGTCGGCGCCGCAAAGCCCGGCCGCGTCGTGCTCGACGAAACCATGCGCGCCGATTTCGCGCTGCTGCTCATCGATGCGCTGCCCGCCGATACCGCCCGCGAATTCACCCCGGCAACGCTTGGGAGCCTGCGCATGCGCAAGGACAAGAGCGAATACGCGCTTCTGAAGATGAACGCCGGCATCGCCGACCGCGCCATGCAGGCGGCGTTTGCGAAGATCCGCCCGGGTATGACGGAGAAGGAACTGGCCGCCGAAATTCGCGGGCACTTCGCGTCCGAGGGTGCGGCACCGGCCTTCTGGATCGTCGGCGCCGGCGGCAACGGCGCTTTCCCGCATCACTCGGCGAGCGAACGGGTGATCGAGGAAGGCGATGCCGTCGTCATCGACATCGGCGGCCGCAAGCAGGGATTTCCGAGCGACATCACCCGCATGGCGATCGTCGGCCGCGCGCCGGAGGGATACGGCCAGATCCACACCATCGTTGAAAGAGCGGTACAGGCCGCACTGAAGGCGGCCCGTCCGGGCGTGCTTGCCAAGGAGGTTGACGCAGCGGCCCGCAAGGTGATCGCAGACGCCGGCTATGGCGAGTACTTCGTCCACCGCACCGGCCACGGCATGGGCATCGACGGTCACGAACCGCCCTACATCACCGCGACCTCGGAGACGGTTCTGGAAGAAGGCATGGTCTTCTCGATCGAGCCCGGCATCTATCTGCCCGGCCGCTTCGGCATCCGGCTCGAAGACATCGTCATCCTGCGCGAGGACGGGCCGGAGGTTCTCTCGTCCCTGCCCCGCGACGTTCACGTCGCAAGCGTCTGAGCGCCAGAGCGTTTCAGTGTTTCGGCGAAACGCTGAAACGCTCTGAAAGAACGCGAGCCCGGACGGAAAGCCGTTTCATGCTTTCCTGGATTTGCCCTATCGCGGCGGCTTCGGGCGCCGCTTCCTTTCCTGCCTTTCGTGCGCCCCGGAACGCCTAGCGTGCCGGGCGTTTGCGGGGCTTTGGCGCCGGTTTCGCCGTTCCCGGCTTGTCCTTGTGGACGGGCTGCAATTGGTCGGCCGGCGGCCAGATCCAGTAGTGGCCATAGGGTTTGCGCTGGATCCCCTGATAATACTCGCCCTTTCTGATGCGCATCTGCGCCTCTGCATCGCCGGCGACGGCCGTTGCGGCAAGGACCGCAGCGGTAAGCGCGGCGACAACAACATATTCCGATTTCGTCATCTTCGAGCTCCTTGCCTCCTGTCTACGCCTGAAGCGAGAGAGGTCAATGGCCGCCGCTGTCTATCAGTTCTTGCTTGACGACCCCAACCAGCTTGATCATATTGGTGAGATGTCAGACCAATTTGGCCTCTGGGGAGGGAGCCGAATGAATGAACCGGCAAGAGCGGCACTGATGCCCCTGCCCCCGGCCGATCGGGCCCAGCAGGTGATTGCCGCATTGGCTGACTACATCGAACAATCGGGCCTCAAAGCTGGCGAACGCCTGCCAGCCGAGCGCGAACTGATGACGGCGCTGGCTGTCGGCCGCTCGACCATCCGCGAAGTCATCCGCCACTTCCAGGCACTCGGCGTCGTCGAGGCACGCAAGGGCAGCGGCACCTATCTCTTGCGCACGATCTCCGGTGCCACCGTCCATATGCCGCTCACGCTCGACGCCGCGCATCTGCGTGACGTGCTGTTGATGACGCTCGAAGTGCGCCGGGGCATCGAGGTCGAGGCAAACATGGTCGCCGCCCGCCGGCGCACCGAAGACGACCTGAAGATCATCGAAATCAAGCTCAACGAGATGGAGCGCGTGCATATCGCCAAGGGCACGTCGGGGCCGGAAGACCTCGCCTTTCACCTGGCGATCTACGACGCCACCCACAATCCGCTGTTTCGCCAACTGCTCGAGCAGATGCGCGAAGCCTTCGAGCGCTTCTGGGACCATCCTTTCGACCGAACGGACTTCGCCCGGCGCTCCTTCCCGTTCCACCGCACCCTCTTCAACGCGATCGCCGCTCAGGACCCTGAGACTGCTCGCGAAGAAACGCTGAAAATCCTCGCGATCGTCGAGGAAGACATCAAGGAAATGTCCAAATGACCACCGGCCTCGATCCGTTCGACCACGCCTCGCTGATCGTCGCGCATGACGAAGGCAACGCCTTCGACGCCGTCGTACCACCGATCGTGCAGACCTCGCTCTTCACCTTCAAGGATTACGACGACATGGTCGCCTCCTACAGGGGCGAGCGCGTGCGGCCGATCTATACCCGCGGCCTCAACCCGACCGTGCGCATGTTCGAGGAGATGCTGGCGAAACTCGAAGGCGGCGAAGACGCGATCGGCTTTGCCAGCGGCATGTCGGCGATCTCGTCGACCGTGCTTTCCTTCGTCGAGCCGGGCGACCGGATCGTCGCCGTCAATCACGTCTATCCCGACGCCTTCCGCCTGTTCGGCACGCATCTGAAGCGTATGAAGATCGAGGTGACCTATGTCGACGGCCGCGACGAGGAGGCGGTCGCGAAGGCTCTGCCCGGCGCCAAGCTCTTCTACATGGAAAGCCCGACAAGCTGGGTGATGGACACCCATGACGTCGCCTCGCTCGCGCGCCTCGCCAAGGACCAGGGCATCATCACCGCGATCGACAACAGCTGGGCAAGCCCGATCTTCCAGCAGCCGATTTCGCTCGGCGTCGATCTCGTCATCCATTCGGCATCCAAGTACCTCGGCGGACACTCGGACGTCGTCGCAGGCGTCGTCACCGGTTCGAAGGACCTGATCGGACGCATCCGCTCGGAAGCTTATCCCTATCTCGGCGGCAAGCTCTCGCCCTTCGACGCATGGCTGCTGATCCGCGGATTGCGCACCCTGCCGATCCGCATGAAGGCACACGAGCGCTCGGCGCTTGAAGTCGCGCGGCGGCTGCAGGCCCATCCGCTGGTCGAGACCGTCTGCCACCCCGGCCTCGGCAACACGCTGCCGCCGGGCCTATCCGGCACCTCGGGCCTCTTCTCCTTCATCTTCCGCGAAGGCGTCGACGTCAGGCGTTTCGCGGATCATCTCGAGCTCTTCAAGCTCGGCGTTTCCTGGGGCGGCCATGAAAGTCTCATCGTCCCGGGCGAAGTCGTGCTGTCGCAGAAAGCACAACCCAATTCCGCGGCCGCCTTCGGCATCTCGCCGCGGTCGGTACGGCTGCATGTCGGTCTGGAGGGAACGGAGGCCCTCTGGAGCGATCTCGAAGCGGCGCTCGCCGTCGCTTCGACTGACTGACAGGGGCGGGATCAAGATCCCGCTCCGCCCACTTTGAACCAAAACCAACGAGAAAAGAGGGAACAGACATGAAGAAACTGATCACTGCCACGCTTCTCGCCACCCTGATGGCCGGAAGCGCACTCGCCGACACCAAGCTGAAACTGGTCGAAGTCATCACCAGCCCGGAGCGCACCGAGACGCTGAAGTCGATCGTTGCCAAGTTCGAGGCCGCCAACCCCGGCACGACGGTCGAGATCATCTCGCTTCCCTGGGGCGAAGCCTTCCAGAAGTTCGCCACCATGGTTTCGGCCGGCGAACTGCCTGACGTCATGGAAATGCCCGACACCTGGCTGTCGCTCTATGCCAACAACGGCATGCTCGAAAGCCTCGAGCCCTATCTCGCCAAGTGGGAGCACACCGGCGGGCTGACGGAGCGCGCGCTCGAACTCGGCCGCGACATCAACGATACCGCCTACATGCTGCCCTACGGCTTCTATCTGCGCGCGATGTTCTACAACAAGAAGCTGCTCTCGGAAGCCGGCGTCAGCGAGCCGCCGAAGACCATGGACGACTTCGTCAAGGCATCCGAAGCCGTCTCGAAACTTCCTGGCAAATCCGGCTACTGCCTGCGCGGCGGCCCGGGCGGCCTCAACGGCTGGGTGATGTTCGGCGCGACCATGGCCGGCAGCAACACATTCTTCAACGAGGACGGCACCTCGACCATGAACAGCGAAGGCTGGGTCAAGGGCCTGACCTGGGTGATCGACCTCTACAAGAAGGGGCTGGCACCGAAGGACAGCGTCAACTGGGGCTTCAACGAAATCGTCGCCGGCTTCTACAGCGGCACCTGCGCCTTCCTCGACCAGGATCCGGATGCGCTGATCGCCATTGCCGAGCGCATGAAGTCGGAAGACTTCGGCGTCACCACCATGCCGAAGGGCCCGAGCGGCAAGGCGTTTACCACCATCGGCTTTGCCGGCTGGTCGATGCTATCTGCAAGCCAGAACAAGGACCTCTCCTGGAAGCTGATCGAGACGCTCGAAGGGCCGGAAGGCAACATCGAGTGGAACAAGCGCACCGGTGCGCTGCCGGTGCACAAGTCTGCCGAGAAGGACCCCTTCTATGCCAGCGCTCAGTTCAAGGGCTGGTTCGACGAACTCGCCGACAAGGACGTCGTCCTGACGGTCATGCCGACCTACCTCGAGGAATTCGCCTTCTTCAAGGATTCGCTCGCCATCAAGACGACCCAGGAAGCGCTGCTCGGCGACATCACGCCGGAACAGCTCGCCAACCAGTGGGCGGAATACCTCACCAAGGCGCAGCAGAAGTTCCTTGCCAGCAAGAAGTAAGCCTTCGGCCGGCGGCGGCTTTCCGCCGCCGGCCTTTTGATCTCGCGCGGAACAAAATGGGCGCGGTCTCCGCCCTTTCCGCTCCGACCTAGAATCGAGGCACGCCCGAAAAACCGGCGGCCGCACAGGGGAAATTTCGATCGATGGCCTATGTCGCCCGCCAAAGCGGCCTGCCGGCAAGCAGGACGCCGCTGAAGAAGCGCATCGCCGATGGCGCCGCACCCTATCTCTATAGCGCGCCGGCGCTGATCCTGATCGTCACCGTGATGCTGGTGCCGCTGGTGCTCGGCGTCTCCTATGCCTTCCGCGATATCCAGCTCCTGAACCCGTTCTCCGGCGCCTATATCGGCCTCGATCACTTCCGGGCGCTGTCCGAGGATCAGGCCTTCTACCGGGCGCTGCGCAATACGCTGTGGTGGACCGGCGCCTCTGTGTTCTTCCAGTTCGTCTTCGGCCTAATCCTGGCCCTGCTGCTCGATAAACCCTTCTATGGGCGCGGCCTCGCCCAGGCTCTCGTCTTCCTGCCCTGGGCCGTACCGAGCTTCCTTGCCGGCCTCAACTGGGCCTGGCTGTTCAATCCGGTCGTAGGCCCCCTGCCGCACTGGTTCTACGCGCTCGGCCTCATGAGCGAGCCGCACAACATCCTGTCCGACCCGCAGCTTGCCATGTGGGGGCCAATCGTCGCCAATGTCTGGTGGGGCATTCCCTTCTTCGCCATCACGCTGCTTGCCGCCCTCCAGGCGATCCCGCGCGACCTCTATGAGGCCGCAAGCATTGACGGCGCCGGCCCGGTCCAGCGCTTCCTCTCGATCACCCTGCCCTTCCTCGCGCCGACGATCGCCATCACCATCCTGTTGCGCACTGTCTGGATCTCCAACTTCGCCGACCTGATCATCGTCATGACCAATGGCGGACCGGCCGACCGCACCCAGATCGTCGCCAGCTACATCTTCACCCAGGCCTTCAAGCGGCTGGATTTCGGTTACGCCTCGGCGATCGCGCTCGTGCTTCTGGCGCTGCTGCTCGCCTATTCGATGCTAATCGTCATCCTGCGCCAATGGCTGCTGAGCAAGGATTGAACCGATGCGCGCCAAACCGCTTTTCCTCATGATCGCGCACCGGCTGGCAATCCTTTCCTATATCGCGTTTGCGCTCTTCCCGCTCTATTGGCTGTTGAAGGTCGCGGTCACGCCGAACGACCTGCTCTACTCCGAAGGCATTCGGATGTGGCCGTCGCGTGCCAGCCTCGAGCACTTCGACTTCGTGCTCCGCCACAGCGCCTTTCCTGTCTTCTTCAAGAACAGCCTGATCGTCTCGGGCTCGACTGCTGTCATCGTCACCATTCTCGCCTCGCTCTCGGGCTATGCCCTGTCGCGCTTCAACTTCCGTGGCAAGTACTGGCTGGTGGCGCTGATGCTTCTGACGCAGATGTTCCCGCTGGTGATGCTGGTCGCGCCGATCTTCAAGATCCTCTCGCCGATGGGCCTGACCAACAGCCTGACCGGCCTCGTCATCGTCTACACCGCCTTCAACGTGCCCTTCGCCACCTTCCTGATGCAGTCCTTCTTCGACGGCATCCCGAAGGATCTTGAGGAAGCGGCGATGATCGACGGCGCCACCCAGTTCGTCGCTTTCCGCCAGATCATCCTGCCGCTGACGCTGCCGGGCATCGCCGCAACGCTCGGCTTCGTCTTCACCGCCGCCTGGAGCGAGCTATTGTTTTCGCTGATGCTGATCTCCGGCAACGACCAGGCGACCTTCCCCGTTGGACTTTTGTCCTTCGTGTCGAAGTTCTCCGTCGACTTCGGGCAGATGATGGCCGCCGGCGTGCTCGCACTCATCCCCGCCTGCCTCTTCTTCCTGCTCATTCAACGCTATCTCGTCCAGGGCCTCACGGCCGGCGCGGTCAAAGGCTGAGGATTGCTCTCATGGCTTCCATCGATATCGCCAATATCCAGAAATCCTACGGCATCCACCCGGTCCTGCACGACGTCGATCTCAAGATCGGCGACGGGGAGTTCGTCGTGCTCGTCGGCCCGTCCGGCTGCGGCAAGTCCACGCTTCTGCGCATGATCGCCGGCCTTGAAAGCGTCACCTCGGGCGAGATCCGCATCGCCGGCAAACGCGTCAACGAGCTGGCGCCAAAGGACCGCGACATCGCGATGGTGTTCCAGTCCTATGCGCTCTATCCGCATATGTCGGTCGCCAAGAACATGAGCTACAGCCTGAGGCTCCGGAAGACCGCCAAGGAGAAGATCGCAAGCGTCGTCTCGGGTGCGGCCGCCAAGCTTGGGCTCGATCCGCTGCTCGAACGCCGGCCGCGCGCGCTCTCGGGCGGCCAGCGCCAGCGCGTCGCCATGGGCCGCGCCATCGTGCGCGAACCGAAGGCGTTCCTGTTCGACGAGCCGCTGTCGAACCTCGATGCCCGCCTGCGCGAGCAGATGCGCGCCGAAATCAAGAAGCTGCACAAG
Source organism: Ensifer sp. NPDC090286 (assembly GCF_044769565.1). Taxonomy (NCBI): domain Bacteria; kingdom Pseudomonadati; phylum Pseudomonadota; class Alphaproteobacteria; order Hyphomicrobiales; family Rhizobiaceae; genus Ensifer; species Ensifer sp. NPDC090286. Next base: position 2,025,639 of record NZ_JBIVYF010000001.1, read on the forward strand.
GATCTCGGCGCCACCTCGATCTACGTCACCCACGACCAGATCGAGGCCATGACGCTCGCCGACCGCATCGTCGCCATGAACGGCGGCTTCGTGCAGCAGGTCGGAAGCCCGCTCGACCTCTATGACCGGCCGGCCAATCTCTTCGTCGCCGGCTTCATCGGCTCGCCCGGCATGAACTTCTTCGAGGGCACCTACCGAAACGGCGCCGCTCCCCGCTTCGAAACAGATGGTGGCATCGTCATCCCGGCTCAGCCGCATCCTGCCCTCGCCGACGGCGGCAAGGCGACGCTCGGCATCCGGCCGGAACATGTGGAGATCGGCGTCGAAGGCCCGGATGCGCTGAAGGCCAATGTCGACCTGGTCGAGCCGACCGGCTTCGGCATCATCCTGCACCTTTCCTTCGGCCGTGCCGGCTTCAAGGCGTTTACCAACGACCGCCGGTTCCTCAACGTTTCCGGCTCGCTGCCCGTGCGCCTGCCCGTCGAACGGCTGCACTTCTTCGATGCCGACGGCAATCGCGTCTGATTGCCGGCACCGGCCATGGTGAAAAATTAGTCGGCGAACTGGCCGACGCCGCCGGTTGACTTCCTGAGGACGAGGCGTACCGTTTCGGTGTCGCAAGTATCAACCGCCGTGGCGCCAACTTAAGAGAAGCAAGCACCGCCAAAACGACAGATTGACGATAGCCTTCCTTGCCTGCGCCCGGCGATTTTGAGGAAGTGTCATGCGAATTCTTGTTGTTGCCCTTGCCTTTTCGACAACCTTGCTCTGTCCGCTCGCCGCCCTCGCGCAAGAGGGCGATGCCACGGCCGGAGCCACGGTCTTCAAGAAATGCGCCGTCTGCCATATCGTCGACAGCGATACCAACAAGGTCGGGCCCTCGCTCAACCATGTCCTGGGGCGAACCGCCGGCACCCATCCCAACTTCAGCTACTCCACGGCTATGGTCGATGCCGGCAAGGGTGGCCTGGTCTGGGACGAGACGACGCTGCGCGACTATCTGCACAATCCCAAGGCCAAGGTGAAGGGCACGAAAATGGCCTTCGTCGGGCTGAAGGACGACACGGACATCTCCAATCTTCTCGCCTATCTCAAGCAGTATTCGCAGTAGGCTGAAAAGACGAAACGCAACCGCCGCTCGCCACGTCGGCGGCGAATTGCGACTATTGGACGTTCGTGCAATAATTGCATCTACAGCGCCGCGCGCCTGACCAGACGCAGAGAGGTCGCTGTAGAACTTTGAATTCCTGCATGTTTTCATCCCTGGATCGGCGACGACCAAGGAAAACGTGCAGCAGAGATCTACGGATTGCGTCTTCATGCCCACAGCCGCCAGCGGCGAGGAGGGACAGAAATGGCCGTGGTCGTTATTCTGGTTTTACTGGCCGTCGGATCGGTATTGTTTCATCTGTTGAGCCCGTGGTGGTGGACACCGATCGCGTCCAACTGGAGTTACATCGACAATACGCTGATCATCACCTTCTGGATTACCGGCGTCGTCTTCGTCGCCGTGGTTCTTTTCATGGCCTATTGCGTGCTCCGCTTTCGCCATCGCCCGGGAAACCGGGCGGCCTATGAACCGGAAAACCGCAAGCTCGAAGGGTGGCTTGCCGGCGGCACGACGCTCGGCGTCGCCGCCATGCTCACCCCCGGCCTTTTCGTCTGGCACCAGTTCGTGACCGTTCCCGACGGAGCGGCCCAGGTTGAGGTCGTCGGCCAGCAGTGGCTGTGGAGCTTCCGGCTCCCCGGCGCCGACGGCAAGCTCGGGACATCCGAGACCCGCGACATCACGCCGGAAAACTCGCTCGGCCTCAACCGCAACGATCCGGCAGCGCTTGACGACGTGGTCATCGAGGGCGGCGAACTGCATCTGGAAGTCGGTAAACCGGTCAAGATGCTGCTGCGCTCCGTCGATGTGCTGCATGATTTCTACGTGCCGGAGTTTCGCGCCAAGATGGACATGGTGCCCGGCATGGTCACCTATTTCTGGCTGACGCCCACCCGCACGGGCACGTTCGAGGTTCTGTGCGCCGAGCTTTGCGGCGTCGGTCACCCGCAGATGCGCGGCACCGTCGTCGTCGACAGTGCGGAGGACTATCAGGCCTGGCTTTCGCAGCAGCAGACCTTCTCGCAGCTGCAGGCACAAGCAGAAGTGCAGACGAAGGAAACGGCGCAGGCATTAAATGCCGCCCCGGCGCAATAGAGGCGCCCCGACGGCCAAGCGGGATGAGGAAAAGTGCTCGCGGTATCCGCCCGCATCCCGCTCGTGAGGAGACGCAATTCCATTGTTGGACGTGCGGAATTGCAGGTTCAAGGCGTTGGATCGAGATGATCCGGTGTTGGGAGGTTCTCGCAGATGGTCGATATCCGGTCAGGCACGGGCGAACCGATTGGCCCCGCGGAAGTGGAGGACGTGGAGCTCTATCATCCCCATAGCTGGTGGACGCGCTACGTCTTCAGCCAGGATGCCAAGATCATCGCCGTGCAATATGCCTCGACCGCCATCGCCATCGGCATGGTCGCCCTGGTGCTCTCCTGGCTGATGCGACTGCAGCTCGGCTTTCCCGGCGCCTTCGCCTTCATCGATGCCGAGCGCTACTACCAGTTCATCACCATGCACGGCATGATCATGGTGATCTATCTCCTGACCGCGCTCTTTCTCGGCGGCTTCGGCAACTACCTGATCCCGCTGATGCTCGGCGCGCGCGACATGGTCTTTCCCTATGCCAACATGCTGAGCTACTGGCTCTATCTGCTCGCCGTCCTCGTGCTCGTCGCCAGCTTCTTTGCCCCTGGCGGGCCGACCGGCGCCGGCTGGACGCTCTATCCGCCTCAGGCGGTTCTGTCCGGAACGCCCGGCGGCAAGGACTGGGGCATCATATTGATGCTCTCCTCGCTCATCCTCTTCGTCATCGGCTTCACCATGGGCGGGCTCAACTATGTCGTGACCGTGCTCCAGGGTCGCACGCGCGGCATGACGCTGATGCGCATGCCGCTCACCGTCTGGGGCATCTTCACCGCGACGGTAATGGCGCTCCTCGCCTTCCCCGCCCTCTTCGTCGCCTGCGTCATGATGCTGTTCGACCGGGTGCTCGGCACCAGCTTCTTCATGCCGGCGATCGTCGAGATGGGCGAACAGCTGCAGCATGGCGGCGGCAGTCCGATCCTGTTCCAGCACCTCTTCTGGTTCTTCGGCCATCCCGAGGTCTACATCGTGGCGCTTCCCGCCTTCGGCATCGTCTCCGATCTCATCAGCACCCACGCCCGCAAGAACATCTTCGGCTACCGCATGATGGTCTGGGCGATCGTGATCATCGGCGCGCTCTCCTTCATCGTCTGGGCGCACCACATGTATGTCAGCGGCATGAACCCCTATTTCGGCTTCTTCTTCGCAACGACCACGCTGATCATTGCCGTGCCGACGGCGATCAAGGTCTACAATTGGGTCCTGACGCTCTGGCGCGGCGATATCCACCTGACGCTGCCGATGCTTTTTGCGCTCGCCTTCATCGTCACCTTCGTCAATGGCGGGCTGACCGGCCTCTTCCTCGGCAATGTCGTCGTCGACGTGCCGCTCTCCGACACGATGTTCGTCGTCGCCCACTTCCACATGGTCATGGGTGTCGCGCCGATCATGGTGATCTTCGGGGCGATCTATCATTGGTATCCCAAGATCACCGGCCGCATGCTCAACCAGGCCATGGGGCAGATCCATTTCTGGGTCACCTTCGTCGGCGCCTATCTGATCTTCTTCCCGATGCACTATCTCGGGCTGATCGGTGTTCCGCGCCGCTATTACGAGATGGGCGAGACCGCCTTCGTGCCGGCGTCCGCCCACACGCTCAACGAGTTCATCACCATCATGGCGCTGATCGTCGGTGCCGCCCAGATCGTCTTCCTCTTCAACCTCGTCTGGAGCATCCGCCATGGCCGCGAGGCCGGCGGCAATCCCTGGCGGGCAACGACGCTCGAATGGCAGACGCCGGAAACGCCGCCGCGCCATGGCAACTGGGGCAAGGAGCTGCCGGTCGTCTACCGTTGGCCCTATGACTACAGCGTGCCGGGAGCCGCGGAAGATTTCATTCCGCAAACTGAGCCGGGTCCGGTAGGCCACGCGCCGGAGGGTGCCTCATGAACGTCACCCTCGTCTTCCTGGCGGTGGTCTTCGCGATCGCCGCCTGGTGGCTCAGCCGGCAGCGGCTGTTCTCGAAACCCTGGCTGGAGGTCGGCCACGCCCACGACCCGCGCCCACTCGGCAGGCCTTCGATCCCGCCAGCAAAAATCGGTCTCGGCGTCTTCCTCGCCGTCGTCGCAGCGCTCTTCTCCCTCTTCATCAGCGCCTACTTCATGCGCATGGCCTCCACCGACTGGTGGTCGACGCCGATGCCGAAGATCCTGTGGCTGAACACCGCCATCCTCGCACTCGGCAGCCTGCTTCTGCATGCGGCCCGCGTCACTGCCGAACAGCATCGTGAAGAGGCGAGCCGCACGGCGATGATCGCGGCGCTTGCCGCCGGTCTCGCCTTCCTCGCGGGCCAGGTCTTTGCCTGGCGCGAACTCTCTGACGCCGGCTTCCTGCTCGCCGACAATCCGGCCAACAGCTTCTTCTACATGATCTCGGGCATGCATGGCCTGCACATTCTCGGCGGCCTGTTCGCGCTGACCCGGGTCATCGTCAAGACGCGCGCCGGCGCGATGGGCGACAAGGCCGTGCTGTCGATCACGCTCTGCGCCACCTACTGGCATTTCATGCTGGCCGTATGGCTGGTGCTCTACGCGCTCTTTTCCGGCTGGGCCAACGACTTCGTCGAGCTCTGCCGATCCCTCTTGACTTGAAGGAGCCAAGGCATGTCCGCCGAGACACATTCGCCTGTCCGAGAGCCGCTCCACCGCCCGGCGGGACTTGCCGGCTTTGCCGCAGACTGGGCGTCGGACCAGCGGACGTTCAAGAACGTCTCCTGGGGCAAGGCGATGATGTGGATCTTCCTCTTGAGCGACACCTTCGTCTTCGGCTGTTTCCTCATCGCCTACATGTCGGCGCGCATGTCGACGGCCGTGCCCTGGCCCAATCCGAGCGAGGTCTTCGCGCTGCACATCGGCGGCTCCGATGTGCCGCTAATCCTGATCGCCATCATGACCTTCGTGCTGATCACCTCGAGCGGCACGATGGCCATGGCCGTCAATTTCGGCTACCGGCGCGATCGCAAGAAGACCGCACTTCTGATGCTACTGACCGCCCTTTTCGGCGCCACCTTCGTCGGCATGCAGGCCTTCGAATGGACGAAGCTGATCACGGAGGGCGTGCGCCCCTGGGGCAATCCTTGGGGAGCGGCCCAATTCGGCTCGACCTTTTTCATGATCACCGGGTTCCACGGCACCCACGTCACGATCGGCGTCATTTTCCTTTTGATCATCGCCCGCAAGGTCTGGCGCGGCGATTTCGAAACCGAACGGCGCGGCTTCTTCACGAGCCGCAAGGGACACTACGAGATCGTCGAGATTACCGGCCTCTACTGGCACTTCGTCGACCTCGTCTGGGTCTTCATCTTCGCATTCTTCTATCTGTGGTGAGGCATGGCCATGACAGAAACGACTGTTCACACCCACGCGGCACCGGCAGCAAAGGCGGAAAGCCACGCCCAAACGCACCAGCAGCATCCGATCGGGCTCTATCTGGTCGTCTGGTTGCTGCTCTTCGTGCTCAGCACCTTTTCCTACCTCGTCGACTATGTCGGGCTGCAGGGCTATCTCAGGTGGTCGCTGATCCTGATCTTCATGGTGCTGAAGGCGGGGCTGATCGTGGCGATCTTCATGCACATGGCCTGGGAGCGGCTGGCGCTGATCTACGCCATCCTGCTGCCACCGCTCTTGGTGCTGGTCTTCGTAGCGCTGATGGTGTCGGAATCGCACTACGTGCTCTTCACTCGCCTCACCTTCTTCGGCGCGGCGCCGTGAGCATGAAAGCGGCGCCGCCCGAGCAGGCGGCGGCGCTGGCTGTCTTGTGACTCAGTGTTGCTGAAGCCCGGTGATCATCGCGATGATCTCGTTCTTGTCGGTCTTCGCCGTCTCGCGAATGCCGATCTGCTTGCCGCGACGCAGAACGCAGATGCGATCCGACAGCTTGAAGACCTGATCGAGGCTGTGGCTGATGATCAGCACGCCGATGTTGCGGCTTTTCAGCGATTCCACGATCTCCTCGACCTTTGCTGTTTCCGCGACGCCGAGCGCTGCCGTCGGTTCGTCGAGAAGAATAAGCTTGCTCGCCCAATGGGTGGCGCGGGCAATGGCGACGCCCTGGCGTTGCCCGCCCGAGAGGTCGCGGATCGTCGCATGGGCCGAGGGGATGCGGACATCCAGTTCCTTCACCAGCGTCTCCGTCTCGGAAATCATCCGGCGACGGTCGAGCAGGCCGAAACGGTTTACCGGCTCGCGGCCGAGAAACATGTTCATGTAGACCGTCTGCTGGTCGGCAAGTGCCAGGTCCTGGTAGACGACCTCGATGCCATGGGCGCGCGCCATGGTGGCGTTCGACATCGCCACGGTCTGGTTCTCGATGGTGATCGTTCCCGAGGTCGGCGTGTAGACGCCGGAGATGATCTTGATCAACGTCGACTTGCCGGCGCCGTTGTCGCCGACGAGCGCGACGATCTCGCCCGGACGGACCTCCAGCGAGAAGTTCTCGATCGCGGTGACGCCGCCAAAGGTCTTGCGGATGTCCTTCAGCTTCAGGACCGGCTCTGCTGCAGCACTAACGTTCGCGTTCATGATGTCGCCCCTCATACCGGCCAGGCTGCGGTTTCGCCGAAACCATTCTCGATCGTTTCCACCTTCGGCGCGCCCTTGGAGATGCCCGACACGCCGACGACATAGGCGCGCGTGACGAAGGCCTGGCCGCGGAAGCCGAACACCGCCGTGTCGCCGGGCTTGGGCGCAGCCGGTCCACTGGCGTCGATCATCGCATAATAGTCGATCGCCGAGGGCGGTGGCACTTCGACGCTTCGAAGCGCCGATGCGGCCGTGGTCGGCTCAGTCGATACGATCGCCTTGACGTCGTAATCCGGGAAGATCGGGTCGATGTAGAAGCCGCCACCGAAGCAATAGGCCTTGCCGCCCGATAGATGGGAGACCTCGGTGAGGTAGAGCACCGCCGGCAGTTCGGGCAGGTCTTCCATCACGTGCAGCGCGGTGGTGCCATGCAGGCCGTTGCCCGGCTCGCATTGCGTCGCCCCCGCTTCGGCAAGGGCCGGCAGCATGACGCTGGAGGTCGTGCCCGGTGCGTTCACCTCGATCCCGTTGCGCCCGGCCTTGGCCAGCGCCTCGGCCGCTTTCGAGAGCGTGGCCAGGTTGTGCGTCGGCTTCACCTTGCGGCTTTCATGATCGAAGAGCAGCGCCGGAAAGGTGGTGATGCCGGCAAAACGGCCGCCATCGAGCGCATCGAGCCGATCGGCGACCGCGGCAACGTCGCTGGCATCGAACCCGCCTTCATGGCCGCGGTAGAAGGTGTCGCCTTCCGCCCTGATGCGGGCAAGCAGATCCTGCCGATAGCCGGCGGCATGCGCGCCGGCTGCCGCTTCTGCTGCCTTCTCGGCGTTGAAGACCGTCCAGTAGTCCGGCCGGAAGGTCTTCGCCGCGGCCGCAGCCTCGTGACGGGCGACCTGCTGCAGGTGGCCGAGATGGCCGACCTTCAGGCCGGCCCTGTGGGTGGCGCGGGCGCAGGCCATGTCGACGGCAACCGAACGGTCGATGCCGCCGCGCTGGACGGCATCACAGAACGAGCTGGAGCGGCCAACCTGCTTGGTCATGGCAAAGGTCTTCAGGCCCAGGCGACGGGCCTCGTTGCTCATGATCGCCGCATTGGCCTCGACCGTGTCGAGGTCGAGCACATAGGCGTTGGCCGGGATCTTGCCCTGCTGGTGCAGGGCCATTGCCGCTTCGATGAAGGCCGGGTTGCGGCGGCGCAGAACGTCGAGAAACATGAAATCCTCCTTCAGCGGGACTTTTCGCGCAGCGACACGGCGACCGCAGCGAGGATGATGAGACCGCGAACGATCATCTGGTCGGAAACGGAAAGGCCCATCAGGATCAGGCCGTTGTTGAGCATGCCCATCATCAGCGAGCCGACGAGCGCGCCGACGATCGTGCCCTTGCCGCCGTTGAGCAGCGTGCCGCCAACGATGACGGCGGCAATCACCGTCATCAGGTCGGTCTCGCCGAGCGTGTACTTGGCGGCTTGCAGGCGGCCGGCATATAGCAGGCCTGCAAGCCCCGCGAGACCGCCGCTAATCATCAGGACGGCGAGCCGAATGCGCGGCACGCTGATGCCGGAAACACTCGCCGCCCGGCTGTTGTCGCCGGTCGCCAGCACATGGGCGCCGAAGCGGGTCTCGCGGTAGATGACGTGACCGCAGACGACGGCAACGATGGTCCACCAGATCAACGACGGCACCCCGAGAAACGAGCCCGAGCCGAAGAAACCGGTAAAGGTGCTGTCGGTGACCGGGATCGAGCGCAGGTTCGTCATCGAGCGCGAAACACCGGCAAAGAGCCCGAGCGTCGCAAGCGTCACCAGGAACGACGGCAGCTTGACATAGGCGACGAGCACGCCGTTCAGAAGCCCGATCAGCACGCCGGCGCCGATGCCGGCGACAACGCCTGCAACCAGGCCATACTCATTGACCGTTACCGCCGCCGCCAGCGCCGAGACGGCGACCGTCGAGCCGATCGACAGATCGATCTCGCCGGCCGACATGACGAAGACGAGGCCGATCGCCATGATCGTCACCGGCGCCGTCTGCAGCATGATGTTCGACAGGTTGCGAACCGTCAGAAAACCGCTGTCCTTCAAGACGATGGCGAAGAACAGAAAGATCGCCAGGAAGCCGAGATAGACGACGTATTGCTGCAGGTTGAGGCGGCTGACGAGGCTTGCCGGCTGGCCGCTCGCGCTGGAATGGGCACTGGACATTATTCTTCCTCCGAAGGCAGGGGGAATGCTCCCCCTGCACTACGGCGCCGCACGTCCGGTCAGACGCGCGAAGGTCGCCGTAGCACTATGAGAAGCTGCATGTTTCCCACATGCAGCGGGCATCATTTCATCACTTCATCGCATCCGCGATCGTCGCGGGTACGTCCCTGTTCAGAGACTTCTTCCAGCCGTAGGCGACCGTCGCCTTGGTGACGGCAAGCGAGTTGACCACCAGGAAGGGCTCGGCCTTCTGGCCGACCAGCGAGCCGGCCGCGGCACGCGCTGCGGTGACGCCGATATTGTAGGCTTCGTCGGCGACGAGCGCTGCGATGTTGCCGCCCTTGACCATATCCAGCGCTGCCGGTTCGTTGAGGTCGAGCGTCACGATCTTGGTGTGGGTGTTGCCCGCTCCGCGCAGTGTCGAAAGCACGCTCAACGCCGGCTCCGCCCAGGTGACATAGATGCCGTCGAGATCCGGGTTCTGGGTGATCATGCCTTGCGCGATTTCCTCGCTGCGGGCGGGATCGGCCATGCCGGCCTCGGCAACGATCTTCATGTCAGGATAGTCCTGCTCGATCGTCGACTTGAAGGCGCCGTCGCGCTGGTTGGTCACGTAGAAATCAGCGTCGTGGTAGATGTAGCCGAGCTTGCCCTTGCCGCCGAGGGCATCCGCCATGGCCATGGCCGCCTTGTTGCCCATCTGGAACAGGTCGTCCGAGACGATCGTCACATAGTCCTTGCCGTGTTCGTAACCGGCCGGCGAATTGTCGACGAAGGCGAGCTTCACGCCGGCGGTGCGCGCCGGATCGTAGACCACGGCAGCCGTTGCCGGATCGACCGGCAGCGACAGGATGATCGAGGGCTTCTTGGCAAGCACCGTCTCGACATCCGCCTTCTGGCGGGCGGCATCGAAGCCGGCATCGGTCTGTGCGACCACCTCGACGCCGAGGCGCTTGAACTCGTCCTGGGCGCCGCTATTGACCGCATTGGTGTATTCGCTCATCTCGTGCCAGACGAGCGCTGCGGTAAATTTGCCGTCCTTGATCTGTTGTTCCTGCTCCGCCGTCAGCGTCAGGCTGCTCGCGGGCGTCGGCGCCTCGCCATGCGGCCCTGTGGTCTTGCCGTCAGCGGCAAAGCCGGATGTTGCGGCAAATACCGTCGCCAGCAACGCGAAATGTCTCACTGCCCTGTGCATCTCTGCCTCCCTTTGGGATGGTGCCGCCGGAAACGTCCTCTCTCCCGGCGGCCATCGCATGACTTCGCTGCCTGATTACTTGGCCGCGTCGAGCACCGACTGCGGCGCATCGCGGTTGAGCGACTGCTTCCAGCCGTCCGCGACGTTTTCCTTGGTTACGGTCAAAGCCGGGGCAACGACGAAGGCCGGCGTCTGCTGCCCGAGCAGCGACTTCAGACCGGTCGCAGCCATGGCGCGTCCAAGCTCATAGGCCTTGTCGGCGACGAGCGCGGTGACGTTGCCGCCCTTGACCATGTCGAGTGCCACCGGTTCGGCAAGATCGAGCGTGACGATCTTGGTTTTGGTATTGCCGCTCGAGCGCAGGGCGGAGAGCACGCCGTCGGCGGGCTCGGCCCAGGTCACGTAGATGCCGTCGAGATCAGGATTCTGCAGCAGCATCGCGCTTGCCAGTTCCTCGGCACGTGCCGGGTCGGAGATGCCCTGCTCGGCAACGATCTTGATATCCGGATAGTCCTTCTCGATCGTCGACTTGAACGCCTGGTCGCGCTGGTTCGTCACATAGTAGCTGGCGTCATGGAAGATGTAGCCGACCTTGCCCTTGCCGCCGATCGCCTTGGCCAGCGCATCGGCCGCCTGCTTGCCCATCTGGAAGAGATCGTCGGTGACGATCGAGGCATAGTCCGTGCCCTGCTTGTAGCCGCTTGGCAGGTTGGAAAGGAACACCAGTTTGCTGCCATCGGTGACGGCCTGGCGGAAGGCTTCGGCCGAGGTGACCGGATCGAGCGGCAGCGCCAGGATGACGTTCGGCTTGGCGGCAAGCGCGGTCTCGATATCGCTGCGCTGGCGGGCGGCGTCGAAGCCGGCATCCGTCGTCACTGCGATCTCGACGCCGGCGCGGGCAAACTCGTCCTTGGCACCGGCCGAAACCGCATTGGTGAAATCGGACGAGGTGTGCCACAGCAGCGCTGCCTTGTAGCCTTTGCCCTTGAGCGCGCCGATATCGGCATCAGTCAAGGCGACATCGGCACTCGGCGTCGCGGTCTCCCCGGACGGACCGACCGTCTGGGCGGATGCGGCATTGGCGGCAAGCACGAAACCGCTGACGAGCGCAGCAGCCATCAATTTCTTCAAGATCATTTTCGTTCTCCCTCTTGTTTGGCAGTTCAGTCCATGACGCCGCAGTAGCGCGCCATGAAGGCGGCAAATCCGACGATCCCGGCGAGGTATTCCTCCACCTCGACCCGCTCCTCGTAGGTATGGCAATTGCGGATGTCGCCCGGCGCGCAATAGACGGCAGGCACGCCCAAGCGATTGACGAAGAACGGCGATTCCGACCAGAAGGGGGCACCTTCGATCACCCCGCGTCCGGCCATGGCTTCCGCCATGGCGGTCGACAGCGCACCGACTTCGCCAGCCGTTTCGTCGATTTCAGCCGCCGTGCCACCAAGCGCGTGGTCGCGGCCGGCCGGATAGGAAAACTCGACCGTGATTTCCGGATCGGTGATCGCCGAGCGCACCGCAACCTCGATCTCGGCTGCCGCCGTGTCCAGCGATTCCCCCGGCAGGAGCTTGCGGATCAGCGACAAGGTGCAGCGCTCGGGCACGGCAATGTAGCCGCCGCCGGCAAGGCCGGTGATCAGCAGAAAACTGCGGCCGATCAGCTTGTGCTCGGCGCGCGCGGCAACCTCATCGGAGTGTTTCCAGAGTGCCGACATCGCCGCATGGCTGGCGCGGAGCGCGTCCTTCCCAAGCTCAGGCACGCCGAAATAGGCCGACTTTCCTGTAATCGTGATGTCGGTGATGAAAAAGCCGATCTGCGCCGGATAGACCGAAAGCCGGGTCGGTTCGACATAGACGACGAAATCCGGCCGCGCGATCTCACCCGCCTCGATCCGGCCGACCAGATCCTTGATGCCGGCCGACACGCCGGTGCCCGGCTGGCCGCTTTCCTCGTCACCGATGAAGGCAAAGGCCACATCGCCGACGAGATCCACGCCAGCCTTGTCGAGCAGCGACAGCGCCGCCAGCGACGCGCAGATGCCGGCCTTCAGATCACCCGAACCACGGCCCCAGACCGCGCCGTCGATGATCGGTGCGGCGAAGGGATCCTCGCGCTCGGTACCGACCCAATGTTCGCGCCAGCCGTCGACATGCACCGTATCCGTATGGCCGATGAACAATAGGCGTGGCCCCTTGCCACGGCCCTTGCGCTCCGCCCAGACGTTCGGCCGACCCGGCAGGAATTCCGCCGTTTTCAAGCCTTCAAGGTCAAGGCGCTGCATCGTTTCGGCCAGAAAGGCGACGAAATTCGCCTCGTTGCCGGTAATGCTCTCACGCCCGATCGCGCCACGAAAAAGATCGATCGCCGCGTCGCGGTCAAGCACCGCGCGCAAACGTTCGACCAGACCGTCATTCATCGTCATCACATCGCCTCCCGAAGCGCGTTGACGTTTGCCCGTGGCAGCGAAATCCGACCGTCGGGTGCATCGACCCCGAAGAGTGTATTATGCAACTGACCGAGCCCGATCGCCGCCGCCCCGATGATTGCGGCGCGCGCGCCGAGTTCACCGGTCTCGACATTGACCGGATAAGGGAAGCACTGCGGCAGGAAGGCCTTCACCCGCGAAAGCATTTCCGGACGCAGCCCGATCGACCCACCGAGAATGACCTTCTGCGGGTTGGCGATCGCCGCAATCGCCGCAACACCGGCGGCCAGATACCGCGCCGTGTCGTCCAGCACGGTCAGCGCTGCCGCATCGCCGGCTTCCGCCTTGGCAAAGATGGTGGGCACGGTGACCGTGTTGCCCGAAAGTGCCGCGTAGCGCTCCGCCATGCCATGCGAGGCGACAGCCCGCTCGAAGGCGCCGGTGCGCAGCGATTCCGCCTCGAACGGATCGGCGCCGAGCGGCAGAAAACCCATCTCGCCGGCGGCATTGCTGACGCCGCGCACCAGGTGGCCGCCGACCATCAGGCCGCTGCCGACACCGGTGCCCAGCGCCACATAGGCGAGGTTGTCGATCCCCTGCCCCTGGCCAAGCCAGTTCTCGCCGAGAACCGCAAGGTTGACGTCGTTCTCGAGCATGGCGCCGAAGCCGAGCACCTCTCCGAAAGCGCCGACGACGTCCATGGTGTCGAAGCCGGCGATGTTCGGTGCGAGCAGCACGCGGCCGGTCTCGCTGCAGGGCGCGCCGGGAACACCGACCACCGCAAGCCGGATCTTCTCGCGAGCAATCTTCTGCCGGTCGGCCGCCTCAAAGGCCATCGCGGCGATCTGCTCGACGACGAAGCGGCCGCCACGCGGATCGGTCGGCGCCGTGTCTTCGGCAAAGATCTGGCAGGCGAGATCGGTGATCGCCACGCGCACCTTCGTGCCGCCGAGGTCGACGGCGATGATGAAGGCGGCATCGCACACCAGTTCGTAGGTGACGGCCGTGCGCCCGACATGACCGCTGGTGCGCCCCGTCTCCTGCACCCAGCCCTCTTCCTCCAGGCCGCGGACGATCTCGGAAATGGTCTGCTTGGAAAGGCCGGTCTGCTTCGAGATCGACGCACGCGAAATCGGCCCGCCCTGGACGATCGCCTCCATGACGGAGCGCTGGGAGAACTTCCGGGAGATGCGCAAGCTGTCGTTCACGGGGACCTCTTTTAATTCGTTCTGTTACCGAACTTATTAAGATCAGGCATCGCTGTCAATCTTGCCCGATAGGATTATCTTTCACGGCGAACGGCGCGGTCTGCGGAGAAACAGGGCAACGGCGATGACGCATTCGGATGCGTCGCCATTTGCGATATGCTAGATGAAATCAGATTGGCGCGGAGGGGCGCTTTTTCTCACGAAATCAGTGGCATGACCGTCTCGACAGCTCTCGTTCCGCGATCCGCAAAATGCTCGGCTCTGGTCGTGCAGTTTGATGAGAATGTCGTAGACAGGCTCTGGTCGGGGCGGATCAGGCCCTAAAATCCGGCATCCAATCCAACCAGGGTCGCAATCAATGGCAGAGTTTCCGCAAAAGGCGAAAGTCGTAATCATCGGGCTGGGGGGCATCGTCGGCGCCTCGATCGCGCATCACCTGATCGAGCGCGGCTGGGACGACATCGTCGGCATCGACAAGTCGGGCGTGCCGACCGATATCGGCTCGACCGCACACGCCTCGGACTTCTGCTACACCACCAGCCACGATTATCTCTCGGTCTGGACGACGCAGTATTCGATCGATTTCTTCGAGAAGATGGGCCACTACGCCCGCATCGGCGGCCTGGAAGTGGCCCGCACCGGTGACGATGTCTGGATGGAAGAGATCAAGCGCAAGCTTTCCTCCGCCAAGGCCTTCGGTACCCGCGCCCATTATGTTTCGCCGGCTGAAATCAAGGCAATGTTCCCGCTGATCGAGGAAGATCAGGTCATGGGCGGCATGTTCGATCCGGATGCCGGCCTCGTCATTCCGCGCTCGCAGACGGTTGCCGGCAAGCTCGTCGATGCCGCGGAAAAGTCGGGCAAGCTGCAGGTCTTCGGCAACACGCCGGCAAAGTCGCTGATCGTCGAAAACGGCCGCATCAAGGGTGTGGTCACCCATCGCGGCACGATCATGGCCGACCACGTCATCGTCTGCGCCGGCATCTGGGGTCGTCTGATCGCCGAAATGGTCGGCGAGGATCTGCCGGTCATGCCGGTCGACCACCCCCTCACCTTCTTCGGCCCGTACAACGAATTCGAAGGCACCGGCAAGGAAATCGGCTTCCCGCTTCTGCGCGACCAGGGCAACTCCGCCTATATGCGCGACACCGGCGACCCGAAGACCACCGAAGGTGGCCAGATCGAGTGGGGCTACTACGAAACCACCAATCCCCGCCTCTGCCATCCGCGCAACACCCTTGAAAAGCACGAGGCACGCCTGTCGCCGTCGCAGCGTGACCTTGAGATGGAACAGATCATCGAGCCGCTTGAGCGCGCCATGGAGCTAACGCCGATCCTCGGCGAACTCGGCTATAACGAGAGCCATTCCTTCAATGGCCTGCTTCAGGTATCGGCCGCCGGCGGTCCCTCTTGCGGTGAGAGCCAGAAGGTGCGCGGCCTCTGGTATTGCGTTGCCATCTGGGTGAAGGACGGTCCCGGCTACGGCAAGCTGATCGCCGACTGGATGACCGACGGCCGCACCGAGATCGACCACGCCTCGATCGACTACTCCCGCTTCTATCCGCACCAGCTCGAAGAGAAGTTCATCGAGGGTCGCTGCTTCGAGGCGGCGCAGAAAATCTACTATCCCGCCGTACACACCCGCGAGCCCTATGCCAGCGGCCGCAACGTCAAGCGCTCGCCCTTCTACGAGCGCGAAAAAGAGCTCGGCGGCTACTTCATGGAACTCGGCGGCTGGGAACGCGCCCATGGCTACGCCGCCAACGAGCATCTGCTCGAGAAATACGGCGATCGCGTACCGGTGCGCGAAAACGAGTGGGACAGCCGCCATTTCTGGCGCGTTTCCAACGCCGAACATCTGGCGATGAGCGAGGATTGTGGCATCGTCAATCTCTCGCACTTCCACATGGTCGACATCGAAGGTCCTGACCACGTGGAGCTGCTGGAATGGCTGTGTGCCGCCAAAATCGGCGGCGACGCCAACATCGGCAAGGGCATCTACACCCACTTCCTCGATGACGAGGGCATGGTGCGGGCGGACTTCACCGTCTTCCGCATGGCTGACCGCGGCCGTCTCGTGAACGGCGCTGACGCCGGCCCGCGCGACTTCCAGTACATGCGCCGTGTCGCCGAGGACCGTGGCCTCGACGTCACCATCACCGATGTCTCGGAGAAGTTCATCACCATCGGTATCTGGGGTCCCAATGCCCGCGAGAACCTGAAGAAGGTGGTTGCCGATCCGGCAGGCCTCGACATCGAGAACTTCGCCTTCGCCGCAATCAAGCCGATCGAGATCGCCGGCAAACATGTGACCGCCTTCCGCATCTCCTATGTCGGCGAGCAGGGCTGGGAACTGCACATGAAGTACGACGACGGTCTCGCCGTCTGGGACGCGCTGCGCTCGACCGGCGTCATGGCCTTCGGCGTCGAAACCTATGCGAACTCGCGCCGCATGGAAAAGAGCCTGCGCCTGCAGAACGCCGATCTGCTCACCCAGTACAACCTGATCGAGGCCGACCTTGCCCGTCCGAAGGTCAAGGACGTCGACTTCCGCGGCAAGGCCAAGCACCTGGAATACAAGGCGCGCGACCACCAGCCGGCCATGCTCTGCACGCTTGTCCTGACGGAAAACACCGACCGGAACGGCGTCAAGCGCTATCCGGTCGGCACGCTGCCGGTCATCGATCCGGAAACCGGCAAGGTTCTCATCGACGAGCTTGGCCGCCGTTCCTACACCACCTCGATCGCCTTCGGCCCGACGGTCGGCAAGAACATCGCGCTTGCCTACCTGCCCTGGTCCCATTGCCAGGTCGGCCGGAAGCTCAACGTCGAATACTTCGCCGAGACCTATCCGGTCGAAGTCGTCGGCATCGGCTACAAGCCGCTCTACGACCCGGAAAACCTGAAGCCGCGCAGCTGATCGAGCGGCATCAGTCACAAAAACGCAAAAGGCCCGCTCGGATCCGAGCGGGCCTTTTGCGTGGCGATCAGGATTGCGTCAGGGCAGCACATGTCCCGCCGCGGTAAAGAGACGATACCAGTCCTCTCGCGATAGCGTGATGTCAGCGCCGGGCGCGATATCGGCCAGCCGCTCGGGGCTCGTCGTTCCAAGCACCACCTGAATGTTGGCCGGATGGCGGGCGATCCAGGCATAGGCGATGGCCGATGGCGAAACACCGTACTTGGCGGCGAGCTCGTCGAGCACCCGGTTGAGCTCCGGAAAGTTCTTTTCGTCGCCAACGAAGACACCGCCGAAGACCCCCTGCTGGAACGGCGACCAGGCCTGCAGCGTCATGCTGTTGATGCGCGAGTAGACGACCACTTCGCCATCGCGATCGATCGATTGCTCGAGACCTGCCATATTGGCGGCAATCCCGAAAGCGACCGAGGGCGCATGGGCAATGCTGAGCTGGATCTGGTTGGCGACGAGCGGCTGGCGCACCGCCGTTTTCAAGAGATCGATCTGTCGCGGCGTGTGGTTGGAGACGCCGAAATGCCGGACCTTGCCGGCCGCCTGCAATGTGTCGAAGGCCTCCGCCACCTCCTCCGGCTCCACCAGCGCGTCCGGGCGATGCAGCAAGAGAAGGTCGAGATAGTCGGTCTTCAGCGCCGCCAGCGATCGATCGACCGACTGCAGGATGTGCTCTTTGGAGAAATCGAAATAGCCGCGGCGGATCCCGCATTTGCTCTGGATGACGATCTGCTCGCGCTCGGCCGGCTTCAGCCGCAACGCATCGCCGAAACGGCGCTCGCAGGCATGCAGCTCGCCACCATAGATATCGGCATGGTCGAAGACGTTGATCCCGACGCCCCTTGCCTTGCCATAGAGCCGGTTTATGGCGTCATCGCTGAGATCGACAATCCGCATCAGGCCGAGAACGGCAGAAGAAACGGAAAGGTCGGTTGGTCCCAGATTGAATCTTTTCATCGGCTCGCACCATCAACATCGTTTCGAGGAAGGATTTTCGCAAAGGTGCGGCGCAGCCGACCTTGCGAAATCTTTGATCCTCAATCTCTAAGCAGCCCAAGGGCGCTTGGCAAACGCCTTTGGGACAAACCATAGAGACGATGCGACCGCTGCGCCCAAGCGGAAAAGGTCCGGGCATCGAACATCCCAACAGACGCGGGGTTCCGAGCGGACGTCGAACGCCCGCCCCTACCTGGACCGGTCAGGCCGCGGGCCGATAGCGCTCGGCCGGCAACGACTGTGCAAAATTGGGCAGCATTGCCTGCCGTGCCGTATCGAGCGTGTTCCACTGATCGGCATCGGGAAGCGGCGGGATGGTCACCAGTTCGCGCCGGTCGTAGCCGATCAGCGCCGCATCGACGAGATCGCCGACCTCCATTACGCCTGAAAGCGTGTCAACATCGACGCCGGCATGATCCCAGATCTCGGTGCGTGTCGCTGCGGGCAGCACCGCCTGAACGTAGACCCCTTTGGTGGCGAGCTCGACGTTCAAGCCTTGGGAGAGGAACAGCACGAAGGCCTTGGTCGCACCGTAGACGGTTGCTCCCATCTCCGGCGCAAGCCCGACGACCGACGCGATGTTGATGATCGCCCCCTCGCCCCTCTCCGCAAAACCCGGTGCTGCCGCATGCGCCAGCCGGGTGACGGCCGTGACGTTGAGCGCGATCAGCTTTGCGATGTCTTCGTTCTGCTGTTGCAGAAAGCCGCGCGGAATGGACGTTCCCGCATTGTTGACCAGCACGCCGATGCTGCGGTCGTCGCGTAACCTTTGTTCGATCATGGCGAGATCCTGCTCGTCGGTCAGGTCCGCCGGCACCACATCCACCGCCACGCCGGTTTCGTTCTTCAGGCGCTCGGCGAGCGCGTCGAGCCGCGCCGCATTGCGCGCGACCAGAACGAGATCGTGACCGCGACGGGCAAAGCGCTCCGCATAGACGGCACCAATACCGGTGGAGGCACCGGTTACAAGGACTGCTGGCTTGCTGCTCATCGATTGTGCTCCTTGGAATTATTCATGATGATAATCATGTATTTGGATATATGATAGCTATCATGTATAATGTCAATCGAAATTTCAGGAGGCGATGATGCGCGTGAGCCGGAAGCAGGTCGAAGAAAACAAGAAGACGATCCTGGAGGCGGCCGGACAGCTGTTCCGGGAGCGAGGCTTTGAGGCCGTCACCGTTACCGATGTCATGAAGGCGGCGGGCCTCACCCATGGCGGCTTCTACGGCTACTTCAAGTCGAAGGAGGATCTGATCGCGCAGACGTTGGCCGGGCTGCAGGGAGAAACCGAGCCGCTAGCGATGGACCTGGCATCCGTCGCCCGACGTTACCTCACGCCGGAGCATCGGGACGACTTTGGCCACGGCTGCCCGCTTGCGGCCCTCGCATCGGAGGTGAGCCGCCAACCGGGGGCTGCACGGTCGGAGATGACGGGCGCCTTGAAGCGCCAGTTTGCCCGGTTCGGCAAGGTCGCGCCCGGGACGGATGAGCATGAGAAGCGCCGCGCGGCGATCGGCAGTTCTGCAGCCATGATCGGCGCGCTTATCTTGGCGCGTATGACCGACGACCCTGACCTGTCGACGGAAATTCTGGATGAGACGCGGGCATGGCTTTCCGGCCGCGATCACGGAGAACTGGCAAGCCAGGATCTCTTCGAACGAGAGACCGGCGCGGAAAGCTAGGCCAGTCGGCGAAAAGCGCGCAACGGTTTTGCGATCGCGGCAGACGGAGGAGCAACATCTAGAGCGCCAGGGGCAAAGCTGACCGCTGCGACGCGCTTGGCAATCCTTTAGCGCGTCGAATGCGCGCAGGTCAGACCTGTGCGCCGGATCGATATTTTCTGCAAGACACGGGCATCGTTGATGCGGCGAACAAGCTACCCGAAGACAAGCCGTTAAGACGCGTTCCCGACTTGAGCGCAGAGCGGCTTGCCCAAACGGCCCGCCCGTCCGTCGCGCGGCGATCCATTATCGCGCCGTCACCGGGCCCTCCGGCCAGCCGAATTTCTTCGTCCAGTAGCCGTTCCAATCATTCACTGACTGTTGCGTTCGCCGGTAAATGCGCTCGGCCGCCTCTTCCACCTTCAGAGCCTCCGCCAGCGCAGCGTCACCCTTCGCATTGAACCGCGCCTCGCGCGCGATGCCCAAACCGATCCGCGCTTCTTCCCGCGCATCCGCCAGGAAGCCGCCAGTGCTATGGCCATCGGCATCGGCTACGTAGTGCAACTGGTCCGCTGCGATCTTCAGATCATAGCCAAGCACGATTTCGGATTCGGCAAACCGGCTGCGATTGCCGCGCACGGTCGCCGTCAACGCATTGGCGATGGCCTCTTCCTGCTTCAGGTCCGGATCGTTGAGCAGTTCCGCTTCGACCCGGCCTGCGAAAACCTCGCCCTGCTCGTTGAGGATCGCCTTCAGTGTCGCCTTGACATTCGGGTCGCTGGATTTGAAGCGGTCGGAGTTCACCAGTTCCAGCGCCATCCCGACAAAAGCGTCGGCCCTCGCCTTCAGTTCCAGCATGCTGTTGTTGATTGCACCCTGCGCCTGCGTCGTTGCTCGGCCAGGCTCCGCTGAAACGCCATTCGCGGCCTTGAGGATGCTGTTCGCGCTGTCGGCAGAACCAGCTTTCTCCTCGGCCTCGGTGGCTGTCCGCCTGAGGATTTCCAAGGCGACATTGCTCGTTGGCGATATGGTGGTCACGGGTGGATCTCCGCGGCGAAGGCCGTGCTCCTGCACCGGCCTGCCAAATGGGTGCGCACAGCCTCATGCTATCGCGGGAATCAAGAATGAAAGCAACTATCGATTGCATACGTTAATAAACGGGTAATGCCAATCATCGAGGCAGACCACGCAGCTGCCTCACCCATCTCCGAAGCGAACCCGACAATGCGCCCGATTTGAGCGCGTCGATCAATGCTTCTGCTTCCCGAACACTGCGACGAAGGTCCTGCCCCTCCTCCGATGAGGGGACCAAGCCTATGCGCTGCGCGTCGGGTCGCTATGTGTCCGCGTTGGCGGCGTAACGGATCGGTTGCTCGGGGGCGTTCAGGCCTCGCGCCTGACCTCGATGCTTGCGCGACGTCATTCTCGGCGGAAGCGGACGCATCGTATTACGGCGCCCTCCCCTTCAGGCTCGGCGCCTTCGGCTCGCGGTTGCCATGGCCTGTCTTGTCCTTTGTCGCGGTACCGTTAGAACGCGGAAAGCCCGCCGGATTTCTCCGAGCGGGCTTTTTTGATTTGGTTGCGGGGGCAGGATTTGAACCTGCGGCCTTCAGGTTATGAGCCTGACGAGCTACCGGGCTGCTCCACCCCGCGCCAAGCGTAAACCGCTTCAGCGGTTTATCGCGGTAACGTAAATCCCGAAGGGATTTATGGTCTCTGCCGAGCAAATCCGTGAGGATTTGTCTCGTGTAAGGGACGCACTGCTTATTCGACATTACAGAATCAAAAAGGCCGCTTGTTGGCGGCCCTTGTGTTTCGGCAGGGCCGAAGAGTGTGTCGAGAAGATTTCCGGTTTTTTTCGCCGCTACCTTATCCTTCTCGGCTATGCCTCGAAGGGGAGCGGCGTTTTATCTTGCGATTTGCAGACCTGGCAGCGACCTACTCTCCCGCGTCTTAAGACGAAGTACCATCGGCGCTGGGGCGTTTCACGGCCGTGTTCGGAATGGGAACGGGTGCAGCCACCCCGCCAGAACCACCAGGTCGGCAAAGCGCAAGATTTGAGCTTGCGGGCTCAAACCGGATTGAGAAGCTGGTTGAAGTTTTCACTTCATTTGTTTTGAACACGTCTTACGTCTTATCCGGATATTTCCAGCAGCCGGCAAAGCCGAGCCGCCGGTATCCGGCGCGCCGTCCGCAGCGAAGGCCAAAGGCCGACAGCGTGAGGACGTATATAGCATCATCGCAGCGCCGAAGGCGCTTCGATGAGCATAAGCAATGGGAACGATCAAGCCAATCGAACGATTAGTACTGGTAAGCTTCATGCGTTGCCGCACTTCCACACCCAGCCTATCAACGTGGTCGTCT